>CAWDUC010000016.1:0-101806 GCA_963805405.1 uncultured Alphaproteobacteria bacterium
GCAAATATTCGGGTCGATAAACGAAAATGGGCCGCCGCTGCGTTCGGGGTCTTCATCGTCTTGTCGCTCTCCAAAACGGTGACCGGCTATGAGATCCCGCTCGCGATTCTCGCGGCATTCGTCGCATGCGCGCTCTTTGTCTCTTGGCAAATCAGCGATGCACTTCGGCTCATATTTGCGGGTGTACTATTCGCCGCCTTTTTAGACGGGGTCACCGGCCTGCTCGGCCACATCGTGCCGTGGGCTCGCGGAACCCGCCTCGCAATCGTGTGCATTATGCTGGCTATCATCTTGATCGCCGCACTGGTCTGGGGTGCAACGGCACTCGCAATGCAGGCAACCGAACTCGCTGCGACTTTGCGCGAGCAGATAAACCATGTTCTGAGCTGGCTGAGTCAACGCGGCATTGAATTCCCGCCGGACAGCGTCAATATGCCGACGGATCAAGGATTGCAGCATTCGCACGAGCAAATCGCGACACCGACGCTTCGATCGATATTGCCAGACGTCGGTGGCTTGTTCGGACCAGCGTGGACCGCTGTTTCCATGTTGCTAGGGGGGCTCGGTGACGCGCTCATCATCATATTTCTGGGATTGTTTCTCGCCACTCAGCCGGTTGTTTATCGCGACGCCATCCTGTTACTGGCGCCGTCGGCCCAACGCACTCGCTATCGTGAAGTACTCGACGAATCCGGCGAACTCTCCAGCAGTGGCTGCTGGGGCAGTTTTTGACAATGTCTGTGATCGCCGTGTTTGTGTGGCTAGGACTGACACTCGTTGGCGTTGGGCCTGCATTTCTGCTCGGCCTGCAGGCGGGCCTGCTCGCATTCGTTCCGACACTCGGTCCGCTGCTCGCTGGCATCGCGATAATGCTCGCCAGCCTCGCCTTCGGCTTTGGGAGTGTAGTTGGAGCCCTTGCGGTTTATCTCGCAGTCCAGATGCTGGAGAGCTATCTTCTGACACCGCTCGTACAAAGGAGAGCGATTTCAGTGCCTCCCGCTTTCCTTTTTGCCAGCCAAATCACGCTCGGGCTGCTGTTCGGGCTATACGGTTTGGCCCTGGCAACGCCTCTGGCGGCCGTCGCACGCGTGTTCATTCTCCGTTTATATGTGAAAACGCCCCGAACAATGACCCAGCAAGAAGTTTTCTAACCTATCACGTTCATTGAGCAAACGGCGATTCCAGAGGGGTCACGTTTCGCGCGAAACATGACCCCGCCTGGAAAGTAGATAAGCATTCAAGATGAGCTGCTTACGACGTTTTCAGGTGGGGGTCATCCTTGGAAGCAAGTTCACAGGAGCGCTTTGAACAGCAATTGGCTCAGAAAGAAGGGGAAATTCAAAAGCGCGAAGAAGCCGTCGAGACGCAGCGAAAGGAAATCGCCAAGGCCAAGAAGGCCAGCGAGGACCAGATAAACGAACGGGTCCAGGCCGAGCGTCTCACCATAGCCGCCGAGGAGTCGAGGAAGGCCAAGACTGTCGCTGCCTTGGCGATGAGTGAGAAGGTCCAAGAACTAGCCGAACTACGCCAAACCATCGACGAGAAGAATGCCAAAGTCGCCGAAGCGCAAAAACTCCAGGCGGAGGTATTGCGCAAGCAGCGGGAACTCGACGATGAGAAACGAGCGCTCGACCTCACCATCGAGACACGCCGTCAGGCCTCTATCGCGCAAGTTAGAGAGAAAGCGAAGACCGAGGTTGAGGGTGTTCTCAAGCTCAAAGTCGCCGAGAAGGAAGAACAAATCGCCTCGATGCAGCGACAAATTGAGGAGCTGAAGCGGAAGTCGGAACAGGTTCCGCAACAGCTCCAAGGTGAGGTCCTAGAACTTCAGTTGGAGGCCATCCTCCGAGAACGATTTCCTTTCGACACCATAGAACCCGTCGGCAAGGGCGAGCATGGCGGCGATATTATTCAGCGTGTCACGAGTCCCGGCGGTCAGCCTTGTGGCACTATTCTCTGGGAGACCAAGCGCACGAAAAACTGGGACGATGGATGGTTGGCTAAACTCCGTGACGACCAGAGGCGGGCAGGGGCCGAAATGGCAATTATCGTCTCGACTGCGCTTCCCAAGACTGTCGAGAACTTTGGGCACGTCGATCGGATTTGGGTGACAGAAAGCCGGTGCATGGTTCCGCTCGCCATCGCCGTCCGCCACACACTGCTTGAACTGACCGCCGCCCGTCAGATGCGCCAAGGCCAAGCCACCAAGATGGAAATGGTCTACGATTATCTGACAGGTCCTCGGTTCCGTCATCGCATCGAAGCCATCGTAGAAAAATTCACTGATATGCAGGCCGACTTGACCCGAGAAAAAGGCGATGATGAACAAGTCTATGGGCGAAGCGAGAGACGCAGATTGCAGGTGTATTGGCGGCTACCACCGGTATGTATGGTGACCTGCAAGGCATTGCCGGTCGCGCATTGCAAGAGATTGAAGCGCTCGAACCGATCCCTGCTGAAGACTCCCTCGCATGAATATTGCTCGCCATCCACAGTCGACCGGGACCTCCGCCACATCTAAGGTGGTCGCAGCACAAGGATATGCCTATCTGCCGAACTTCTATCCAGAATTGAGAGGCAGCGATGTGGTCAATCTTTTGGGCAGTCTGTCAACCAGTATGCCAAAAAGTTCAGTGCACACTGTGACGCCAGCCGACAAAGAACTAAGGCCACCCAACACATATTCGGGTATCTACGGAACAGGAACATTCCCGTTCCATACCGATATGGCACATTGGCGCAATCCTCCGCGTTTTCTTGTGCTTCGATGCGTCAAAGGCTTCGAGCAAGTCCCGACGCTGCTTATTGATGGCTGGGAGATTGTCAAAAGCGTTGGACAGGGAACTCTTTTGCGCGCTTTGGTTCAACCGAGAAGGCCATTTGCTGGCGAACTCCCCTTAATGCGCCTCTATCAGCGAACGTACTTTTTTAGCGTTGTTCGTTGGGACCGGGAGTATATCAGGCCAGCCAGCCGCGGTGGCCAAGAGGGTTTTGATAAGTTCACCACTGCGTTAAACGGCAGCAAAGTGATCTCCATCGCCTTGGCTGACAAGGGTTCAACGTTGGTAATCGACAATTGGCGTATGCTCCATGGCAGGGCGGCAGTCCCTGTCGAATGCCAGGGGCGGGTCTTGGAACGTGCCTATCTGGATCATCTAGCATGACAAAAACGCCGACAACATTCGATGCAGACTCGCTTCTTGCAAAGGCTCAAAGATATGCTGAACGAATGATCGAAGCGGAGGTCGATAGTTGGGAATGCGCGTTATGGTCTTGCCTTTCATTGGAGATGCTGGCTCGTGCAGCCTTGGCAAGCATCAGTCCTGTCCTCCTCGCGGACACATCAGGCCGAACGTCGGGAAATATTCTGCACGCGCTCGGCCATGTACCCAGCGAGCCAAGATTTATTCCCAAGTCTATTTCTGCAACTGATGTAGTTTCGCGGATACGAGGTGGCCCCCGCGTTCGACGGGGAACTCGCTGCGTTCTGCAAAGCGCATTTTGAGCACAGAAACTCAGAATTGCACTCGGGCCAAACGCCATTCGACGGCATGAAAAATTCCCATTGGGAAGCTGATTATTATCGGGCTTGCGAGGCTTTGCTGAGTATCATGGACCTCAAACTCACAGACTTTGTGCCCGACGACCGTGCGAGATTGGCGAACGAGATAATGGCTGCCGCAGGGGACAAAGCCGCTCGAGTTGTATTGGGGGACGAGAAGCGCACAAGGTAGTCTGGGTCAGAAGAATGGCGATGAGAAGCAGGCGTTATCACAGGGTGCTATCGCTTGGGCGAGTAGGCAACTAGGCCATCGTGTGGATTGTCCTGCTTGCGGCAGCATGGCTCTTGTCCTTGGAGATCCTGTTTCAGCTCCCCGAAAGACTATAAAAGGTGACACGATAACGGAGGCACAGGAATGCTTACCAAGGCGTTTCGAGTGTTTCGCATGTGGTCTGAAGATGGTTGGTCTGGCTGCCCTAAATGCTGCTGGTTTAGGACAAAGGTTTAAGCGGACCCATGTGTATGATGCGGCCACATACTACGCGCCTGAAGATTCGCTCGGCGGATACGAGGAAGACAACAACGAGCCATTCGCCTGACGTTACCGCGGGTGCTTGATAGCTTCGTGCATTTTACTGAAGAGGTAGTCAAAGGGACGCATGTTCGACAAAACCGCTGCGCGTATAGAGATTGAAGAGCGAAACCGTCTTCGTGCGGATGCATTTTTGCCGCCGGTTTCGGTCAACAAAGAGATTGTACGAATGGAAAAAGCCTTTGAGCAGGACCGGTATCAGCGCTTCTGCGAAACGAAGGGAATACGCACAGAAGTAACAGCGGAGGTCCTTGCCGAGAATTCGTCGTGAACGTGCCGACCCAAACTGGCAACCGGGCGGACCCCTGAATGGCGGATACTACATGGAATCGCGGATACAGGAGAAACTCCGCCAGATGTATGGGAAGCAGGTGGCGCTCGGCGGATGGGATGCCGATGAAGTGCAGAAGGTTGCGACCTGCGAGAAATTGGCAAATCTGGATGTTGCTCCGCAAGACCCACACGCCATAGCCGACATGCCAATCGGTAGCTAGTTAACCCTCAAGCCCACCCGTTAACATACCCAACTATGTAATAACAGAACCTCGCAGGTACCCAGTGCGCTTTTGGTTCATTCTGGCCTGCATCTTTATACCGATTGGTGCTAAACATTCTCGATGCTGATCGTTGCGGCCATAGGTTTATTGACCGACAACAAGTCGGTCTTAGGGATTTCATCGCTCATTCTGCTGTCTTCGGTCTCGTGCTGGCGATAGTGTCGCTTTGAACGGATTTTGCGCTCCGTAATCTGCGCTAGGCGTCCATCGGGATTTTTAACTTACCGATTGGAACCGAATTCGCTGACTGCTTCGAAGACGGATGCAGGAAGTTTGATTGCATCTACGCAAGCAACAAAGGCGCCCAGTCCTGTCTGCCAAGCATAGTCCATCGTTTCTGATTTTGGTGCGTTGGTTTTGTGGCCAATGACCTTCTCTACGGTATACAAATTAAAGCCCTTCGCTCCGTCGTTTAGTGAATTTATGCACTGTTGCGCGGCCCAGTTGCGAAAACTGTGGAACCGGACACGACTTTGACGTTTCCCCGGGGGTCGGTCGTCGACCCCAAGGTCTCGGCGAAAACTCATAAAGTTCTGAGTGGCTAAACTTCCCCGTTTTCGGCCATCGCGATTCGGTTTGTGTGGTTTTCCAATTCCATCTTTGAGCAAGTAGGAATCTGGACTATTCGCTCGACTGACCAGTTGTCGCAGCAATGGTTCGATAGCTGGGTGAATAGGGGATATTCGTTCGGTCGCCGCCGATTTTTGAAATGCCCATACGATAACGCCGTTCGGGGCTGCGCCGCGAACGATTTCGAATTCGTCACACAGTTCGTCGATGTGCTTTTGGTCAAATACTACGTCTCTCGCCCGGATTTGGTAAATTGACCCGATACGAGCACCGGTCACCGCAGCTATCGCCATCGCAGGTAGAAGGCTTCGGCGATACCTTTCAACCTCCTCATTTGTTGGGTCACTAGAGAAAAGACGTTCGATTTCGTCAGTTCGAAAAGCCCTAGGTCGCTCTTGGCGCGTAAGTTTTTCGGCCTTTATTCGAATTCGCATCCATGGGTTTTCGCCTTCGTAATGGCCGAAATCAAAAAGCCATTCCCAATAAGATTTCAACCAGAAGATTAAGGGTTGATGGACGCCATAACCAACTCCAAGTTTTACAAACCGCTCCAAGTTGTACTGGGCCGCGATTCGTCGATCTATAGTCTCTATGTTCAGCGGCAACTTTTGAACACGAAGCCATTCAATCAACCATTCGATAGCTTGGCGCTGCTTTTTCTCGGTGCGCTGGGCAAGATGACGAGACAAAATCCAATCTTCGTAGTGCAGGAGTATGGGCGTCCGATTCCCTGCGGAGATCTCCTCAAAATCGTCGTGGTCTTGGTCGGTTGATAAAAGTGTCTTCTCTTTCCTTGTTTCGCGTTCGAGTTCGGCAAACAGAAATCGGACTTTTTCCTTGCTTCGCCTTGCATCGGGTAGTTGTCGAATCCTAAGTGCCTCAGCGATTACTGGGTTCTGAGGTATGGCGCCGGGTTTCAGCGCGGCTTCGATAACGTTATCGAATTGGCGAAGAATTGTGAGCTTCTCTTTTTGAGCCCGCCCAAGGTCGCCGTGTCCCAATGATTGCAGAAGCACAGCCTTGCCGATTATTCGTTGGGCTGGTAGAGGCACGGGCCTGCGAACGCGGAGCTTGGTGCCGTTCCACTGTAGACCTTGCATTCGCGGGTCTTTGCTTTTCCGGGCGTTAATAGCTTCTGGCATTGTCGGCTTGTCTCTGTCCTATAATTCTGTCCTCAATCCTAGCTGAAACGCAGAAAATTAGCAAATTCAGCGCTTTAACAAACGATTATGTGCCCAATTTTAAAGCACGTATTCTCTAGAGGAGAAGGATCATGAACGTCCAGACATCGCCTAAGGGCCTCAACGAAGCCTGGGTCGAACGGCGTGCCAAGGCGGTTTCGCGGGGCGTCGGCATGGCTGCGCCGATCATTGCCGCGCGCGCCGAAGATTCCGAAATGTGGGACATCGAAGGCCGCCGCTTCATCGATTTCGGCGGCGGCATTGCCGTCGTCAATACCGGCCACCGCCATCCCGCGGTGATGAAGCGCGTCCAGGAGCAGCTCAACGCCTTCACCCATACCTGCTTCATGGTCACGCCCTACGCGCCCTTCATCGAGCTTGCCGAAAAGCTCAATGAGGTGGCGCCGATCTCCGGCGACAAGAAGAGCCTTTTCGTGACGACCGGCGCCGAAGCGGTCGAGAACGCCATCAAGATCGCCCGCGCCTATACCGGCAAGTCCGATATCATCTGCTTCCAGGGCGGCTTTCCACGGCCGCACATTGCTGACCATGGCGATGACCGGCAAGGTCACGCCCTACAAGAACAAGTTCGGCCCGTTCCCAGGCGGCGTCTGGCATGTGCCGTTCCCGGTCGCCCATCACGGCATCTCCGTCGACGACACGATGCATGCCATCGAATGGCTGTTCAAATCCGATGTCGAGGCATCGCGCGTTGCCGCGATCGTCATCGAGCCGGTGCAGGGCGAGGGCGGCTTCTATGTCGCGCCCAAGGAACTGATGCAGCGCCTGCGCAAATTGTGCGACGAGCACGGCATCGTCTTCATCGCCGATGAAATCCAGTCGGGCTTCGGGCGCACCGGCAAATGGTTCGCCATGGAGCATATGGGCGTCGAGCCCGATCTCGTGACCGTTGCGAAATCGCTCGCCGGCGGTTTCCCGCTGGCTGGCGTCGTTGGCCGCGCGAAGATGATGGACGCGCCCGATCCGGGCGGCCTCGGCGGCACTTACGCGGGCAATCCGGTCGCCTGCGCCGCGGCCCTGGGCGTCTTCGATGCCTTCGAGCAGGACAAGCTCCTGGAAAAGGCCGAAGCCCAGGGCAAGATGATGGTGGAGCGTCTCAAGGCGATCAAGGCCAAGGGCCGCGGCATGCCGATCGGCGATATTCGCGGCCTCGGCGCCATGGTTGCTTTCGAAGTCGTGACCGAGCATGGCGGCAACGAAGCCCGATGCAGCCGGTGCCAAGGCGCTCGCCGCCAAATGCCTCGAGCGCGGTCTCTTGATCCTCACCTGCGGCGTCTATGGCGACACGATCCGCCTGCTGACCCCGTTGACGGCCTCCAAGGAAATCCTGAACGAAGGCCTCGACATTCTCGAAGCCGCGATCGTCGGGAACTGATTGTACTTCTCCCTCCTCGCGCCTCAGCGCGGGGAGGATGCCCCGCATGCATGGGCGAAGCTTGCGCTGGGCCTCGATCCGGTGACACTATGCGCGCCTGACATCAGAGCGAACCCCACATGAACAAACCACTGTCCAACATGGCCGTCCGCGATATCGAAACGGTCATCCATCCCTATACCAATCTCGCCAGGCATCGCGAAGTCGGCCCGCTCATCCTGAATGAGGGCGAGCGGCATCTATCTCTATGACGACAAGGGCAGGCGCTACATCGAGGGCCTGGCCGGCTTGTGGTGTACCTCGCTCGGATTATAGCAACGAGGAATTGGTCGAGGCGGCTGCCGCCGCAATGCGCAAGCTCCCTTACACCAGCATGTTTTCCGGCAAGTCGCATGACGGCGCCATCGAGCTCTCCGAAAAGCTGAAAGAGATCGCGCCCGTGCCCGGCCTCCAAGATCCTCTTCGGCTCAGGCGGCTCCGAAGCCAATGACATGCAGATCAAGCTCACCTGGTATTACAACAATGCCAAGGGGCGGACGAAGAAGAAGAAGATCATCTCGCGCGTGCGCGCCTATCACGGCGTGACCATCGCCACCGCCTCGCTCACCGGCCTGCCCTGGGTGCATAACGATTTCGACCTGCCGATCGCCGGCATCCTCCACACCTCGTGCCCGCATTACTATCGCTTCGGCCAGGAGGGCGAGACCGAAGAGCAGTTCTCGGCGCGCATGGCGCAGGAACTCGAGGACATGATCCTCGAACACGGCCCCGATACGATCGGCGCCTTCATTGCCGAGCCCATCATGGGAGCAGGCGGCGTCATCGTGCCGCCCAAGGGCTATTTCGGCCACATCAACAAGGTACTCGAGAAATACGACATCCGCTTCATCTCCGATGAAGTGATCTGCGGCTTCGGGCGCACCGGCAACTGGTTCGGCACCGAGACCATGGGCATGAAGCCGCAATCGATCACGATGGCCAAGGCGATCACCTCGGCCTATTTCCCGATGGGTGCGATCACCATCGAGGAAGATCTCTACCAGGCGATGCTCGATGAAAGCCGCAAGCTCGGCACCTTCGGTCACGGCTTCACCTATACCGCCCATCCCGTCGCCTGTGCGGTGGCGCTCAAGACGATCGAGATTTATCAGCGCGAGCGCATCGTCGATCACGTCAAGAAAGTGGCGCCGGTTTTCGAGGGCCGCATCAAGAAGCTCGGCGATCATCCGCTCGTCGGCAATCCCCGCGCCGTCGGCCTCATCGGCGCGATGGAACTGGTCGCCGACAAGAAGACCAAGCGCGCCTTCGATCCCAAGAAGGGCGTTGGTGCAGCAACCGCAGATCTCCTTCAGGAGATGGGCGTGATCCTGCGCTCCATGGGCGACAGCGTTGCCTTCTGTCCGCCGCTCATCATCACCGCGGACCGAGATCAACGAGATGTTCGACATCGTGGAGAAGGGCCTCGACCGCATGGAAGAGCGCGTCCGCAAGGAAGATCTGAGGGCGGCATGAGCGGCATCAGGCAACGCCAGGAACTCCGCGACAAGCTCGGCGAGGTTGGGGTCCTCGCCGCCGGCAAGACGATCCGCAAGATCGACAAATACGCCCGCACCTTCATCGAGCGTTCGCCCTTCCTGTGCATCGGTACGGCCGATGCCGAGGGCAATGCCGATGTTTCGCCGCGCGGCGATCCGATGGGCTTCGTGCGCATCATCGACGACAAGACGATCATCATTCCCGATCGTCCCGGCAATAACCGCGCCGATACGATGCAGAACATCCTTGCCAACCCCAATGTCGGCATCCTGTTTCTGATCCCCGGCATCGAGGATACTTTGCGCCTGAACGGCAAGGCCGAGATCATCGACGACCCCGAAGCGCTGGCGCCGGCCGCGGTCAACGGCAAGCCGCCGAAGCTCGGCATCAAGGTCACGATCGATGAGGTCTTCTTCCATTGCGCCAAGGCTTTCCGGCGCTCGAAATTGTGGGATCCGGCCGCGCAGCAGGATCGCGCTATTTTGCCGAGCCTTGCCCGC
The DNA here is from genome assembly GCA_963805405.1 of uncultured Alphaproteobacteria bacterium. Lineage (GTDB taxonomy): Bacteria > Pseudomonadota > Alphaproteobacteria > Rhizobiales > Aestuariivirgaceae > JAEUMG01. The sequence goes on from CAWDUC010000016.1 coordinate 9,835, forward strand.
ATGGTGATGGAACAGGCGCGTGCCTGCGAGGTCGAGGAAGAAGAAGCCGAGAAGGTCGAAGAGGATATCCAGGAAGCCTACCGGACAAATCTTTACTAGGAGTCGTTGCTCATCCCCCCGCCCTGGCCGCTCTTGAAGCGCCATTTGGGCTTGTTCGGGTTGGGATTTCCGGGCTTGTACTTGTTCTTGTCGTATTTGTTGTTGCGCCAGTTATCGCGCTCATAGGGCCGCCATGCGCCCTCCCAGCACAATTCCTTGATCGAACTTTTGAGCAGATAGCCGGGACACCGCGCCGCCGCCGAGGCGGGTGTGGCAGCCCATGCCCAAGCCACGATCGCTATCGCGAGAACGCCGTATTTCATGAGCGGGAGCATAGCACGTCCTCTCCCGCTTGCGGGAGAGGAAAGGGGCCCATTGCGCAGCAATGGGAAAGGTGAGGGGAGAGCCCCTCATCTCCCCCAAGCCACTTCGCGTCTTGGGTCCCCTTCTTCTCCCGCGCGCGGGAGAAGACAAGTCACTCAATGCCTTTCCACCGGCACGACATAGCGTTCGCGCACCTCACCCTTGCGCACCACCGTCACCTTCACGTCGCGATTGACGCGAGAGTGGTTGAGCAATCGCAACAGATCGTCGACGCCGCCGACCGGCTCGCCGTCGATCGAGACGAGGAGATCGCCCGACCTGATGCCCGCCGTCTCCGCCGGGCTGCCTTCGATCACCCGCATGACGCGGACGCCCGAGGCCTGCTCGATGCCGGCATGCCGCGCGAGATGGCGCGGTATCCGCGTCTGCTGGCCTTCGACGCCGATCGCCGCGCGCCTGACGCGCCCATGCTGCAGGATCTGGGTGAGCACATAGAGCGCGGTATTGCTCGCCACCGAAAAGCAGATGCCCTGCGCGCCCAGAATGACCGCCGTATTGACGCCGATCACCCGGCCCTTGGAATCGACCAGGGGCCCGCCCGAATTGCCCGGATTGAGCGCGGCATCGGTCTGGATGACGTCGTCGATCAACCGGCCGCTCTGCGAACGCAAGGACCGCCCGGTGGCGCTGACCACGCCTGCCGTGACCGTTTGTTCGAAACCCAAAGGGTTGCCGATGGCGATCGCCATTTGCCCCGGCCTGATGGTCTTCGAATCGTGCAGCTCCAGCGCCGGCGCCGACAAATGCCCGTCAGTTCGGATCACCGCGATATCGGTGTCGGGATCCTCGCCGACGATACGCGCCGCCGCCCGCTGCCCGTCGGGCAATGAGACCTCGATTGCCTTGGCGCCATTGACGACATGGCTGTTGGTGAAGATCAATCCGTCGGACGCGACGACGAAACCGGAGCCGGTTCCGCCGCGCCCGGCCTGCTTGCGGATGGCGATATGAACGACACCCGGCCCGGCCTTTTCGACCGCGCCGATCACCGCGCGCGAATAGGCGTCCAGCAAGTCGCCGTCACTGGTCGCCGTCTGAACAATGTTTTCGGCCTCTGGGATATTGGCCGTTTCGAAATCGAGCATTCTGTCCTCCGGCCCCCCGCCGGTTGCGACAGATATGGGAATTGGATTGGCGTCTCGCCAAGGGGGCGAAGTCAGGCGCTGGCTATTTCGCTCTCAGCGCCAATGTCGCGAGCCCCGCCATCACCAGGATGGCGCCGCCGGTGCGGTTGACCCAGGCGAGAACCGAAGGCCGCGACACCGCCTTGCGGGCCTGGCTTGCGACCAATGCATAGGCGAGCGCATTGAGCGTGCCGAGCACCAGGAACACGATTTCCATGATCACGAGCTGCTGGAATACCGGCCGCGTCGGGTCGATGAACTGCGGCAGGAAGGCGACGAAGAAGGTGATGCTCTTGGGGTTGAGCGCCGTCACCCAATAGGCCGTCCAGAAGATGCTGCGCGAAGATGACTGCAGCTTCTCGGCATCCAGCGTCGGTTTGCTGCGCAGCAGCCCGATGCCCAGCCAGATGAGATAAAGCGCGCCGCCGACCTTCAGGACCGTGAAGAGCGTGGCCGAGGCGGCCAGCACCGCGCCGAGCCCCGAGAGCGATAATGTCATCGCCGTGAAATCGCCGAGCGTGACGCCGGCGACCGCGCGCAACGCCGTCTCGCGCCCGCGCGACAGGCCATAGGAGACGATCATCATCACCACCGGCCCGGGAATGAGCACCACGACGAATACGGTGACGGCATAGGCGAGGAAATAATCGAGGCTCATGGCTCAGACCTTGGTGAGCGCCTGCTCGATATCGGCGATGAGGTCGTCGGGATGTTCGATCCCCGCCGAAATGCGCACCAGATTGTCGGGCACCGGGCTTTGCGGCCCTTCCACGGTCTTGCGATGCTCGGCCAATGTCTCGACGCCGCCGAGCGACGTCGCCGGCACGATGACCTTCAGCAATGTGCAGAAGCGCCGCGCATCCTCGAGACTGCCCTTGATGAGGAGCGACAGCATGCCGCCGAAGCCATCGGTCATCTGCTTCGCGGCGATCGCATGGCCGTGATGGCTGGCGAGCCCCGGATAGAGCACGCGCTTCAATTCTTGGGTGTCGCTCGAAATGCTTGGCAATCGCCATCGCATTGGCTGAAGCCTGGCGGTAGCGCAGGAACACGGTGCGCAAGCCCCGCGTGAGACAGCCATGCTTCGAAGGGTGCGAGCGGCGTGCCGATCTTGGTGCGCAAGGTTGCGATCTCGGCCCAGCGCGGGTGAATGCGCCCGGTGATGAGCGCGCCGGCCAGCACGTCGGAATGGCCGTTCAAATACTTGGTCGCTGAATGGAAGACGATATCGGCGCCAAGATCGAGCGGGCGCGTCGTAACCGCGCCGGTCGCCGTCGCATCGACGGCGAGGATGGCGCCCGCCTCATGCGCTGCTTTCGCCGCCGCTGCGATGTCGATCACATCCCATGTCGGATTAAGCGGCGTCTCGATCCACACGAGATCGGTCTTGCCCGATATGATACTGCGCTTCAAGCGCGCCGGGCTTCGTCGCATCGAACAAGGTAAGCGCAATGCGGCCCGCGCCGCTCGAGTATCTTGAGCCAGTCGCGCGTGCCGTAATACATGACATCGGGGGCAACGACATGGGCGCCTTGCGGCACTGTCTCGAGCAAGGTGGTGATCGCCGCCATGCCGGAGGCAAACAGCAGGCAGCCCTTGCCGTTCTCCAAGCGCCGCGATCGCGTCTTCGGCGTGCCACAAGGTCGGATTGCCATTGCGGATGTAGTTTTCGCGCAGTTTCGGCTTGTAGTTCTCATCGCGCGCATAGGTCGAGGAGGGATAGATCGGCGGCGCCACGGCGCCTGTCGCTTCATCGGTTGATTTCAGCGCATGCGCGGCGATCGTCTCCGGCCGCAGCGCGCGAGTTAGACATGCTGGCCGCCATTGATGTGCAAGTTCGGCGCCCGTCACATAGCTCGACGCATCGGTGCACAGGAAATAGATCGCCTTTGCCACTTCCTCCGGCTGGCCGAGGCGATGCAACGGAATCTGCGGGATGATCTTCTCTGTTCCGGGCGAAAGGATCGAGGTTTCGATTTCGCCCGGCGAAATCGCGTTGACGCGCACGTCGAGAGGGCCCGAAATCGGCCGCCATCTCGCGGGTCAGCGCGGCAAGTGCGGCTTTCGATGTCGAATAGGCCGGCGCCCGCAAAGGGGTGCACGCGCGAGCCAGCGATCGAGGTGACATTGACCACCGCGCCTTTGGCGGCGGCGAGTTCGTTCTTCAACCCGCGAGCCAGCATGATCGGGCGCGAAGAAATTGACCTGGAACACCGTCTTCCAGTCCTCCGCCGCTGTCTCGATCGTGTTGAGCCTGGCGCCGCCCGGCTTTTTCGGGCTGATCGCCGCGTTGTTGACCAGGGCGTGAAGCTTCGAGCCTTGCTCTTTCAGCTTTTCCTTCATTTCGCCGATCGCCACCTCGAGATCGGCGATGTTGGCCAGATCGACCTGGATGTGGTCTTCGGGCCCCGCATCCCACGGGCAATCCTCGGGGAAAGGATGGCGCGAGCAGGAGATCACCCGCCAGCCGGCGGTCGAAAAGCGCTTCACCGTCGCATGGCCGATGCCGCGCGAGGCGCCGGTCAGGATCAGCGTCTTGCGCTCGCTGTCAGGGGTTTGGGTCATGGGCTAGCCTATAGGCGATGGGCAGCGGATTGTCAGCCTGTCGCGCTGCCCTGGCCTGCCAAGGCTTATCAGGCATCCTCCCGCAGCGTACCGCGCGCAAACCGGTGCAGAATGGAAGCGACAAGCGTCTGATAGGGAATGCCGCGTTCCAGCGCCAAGGCCTTGATGGCCGCAATGTCCTGCTCCTGGATCCTGATGGTGATCGGTTTTTTGCGCAGAGTCGCTTGAGCGGCGTCCTGCCATTCCTCCTTGGCGCGCGAAAGGGGCATCTCCTCCGAGAACGCTCCGGCTTCCACAGCGCTCATGATTTCGGCTTCCTCCGGATCGGCGAAGGGCGCGTCGAACTTTTCATTCTTAGGTTTGCCCATGGAAGGCCACATACTTTCTTTGCAGCGCCCGGCTGCGATAGATCGTCTTCAAGAACCTCGTTTCGCCATCGACGACGTAAGGCACCGCACAGGCATAGCCGTCGATCAGGACAACAAGGACGCGCTGATGACCGAAGCGCTCGCTGTCGGGATGAGCCAGATCGGCGAGGATGCGCCCATCTTCAATCGCGGCGAGCACCGCCTCAAAGGAAAGTCCGCGCTCCGCCTTAAGCCAGCGACTTTTCTCCTCATCCCAGGCGATTACAGCGCCGCGCATGTCTGAAGATAAGCGCTGTACATCGAATGTCAATACAACCGGTTGGGTATAGTCTCGCTTTCTTCCATACCGGCGGGAGAAGGAATTCACACTATCTTTACGTAAGGATAACAGCATGCGAGAATGAGCGCCGCGTCGGCACACGAGCAGCGATTGAAGCCGAGATTGCGGCGCGGGTCCTATTGGTTGCTCGCCGCGCTCATCGCGATGTTAATCGGGCTCTTCTGGTGGGAACGAACCTTCCCGTCCCATTCGCTGCGCTATCGGCTCACCGTCGAGGTCGAGACACCCGAAGGCATCAGGACGGGGTCGAGCGTGATTGAGGTGCGCTACAGCCAGGGCATGGCGCTCGGTGATGTCAGCGGCTTCCAATCGCGGATTTGGGGCGAGGCGGTCTATATCGACCTGGGCCAGCGCGGCAATCTGGTGGTTACCCTCACGCGATCGGAAAGCGGCCGCAACACCGCCCGCGGTCCCTCCGAACTGCCACACATCCTCTTCGAGCTCGACAGGAACCGGCTCGGCTCTTGGGGAAACCCTCCGGCGCAAGGCAGCAGAGATGTGCCACCGGCGATGTTGCCCACGCTCGTGACATTCCGCGATCCCGCCGATCCGATGAGTGTGGAGCTTGTGCAACCGGACCAGCTTGAATTGTCATTTGGAATCGGCGTGCGAATTGCGCGATCCAGCATTAGATCACGGATGATAGCACTACACCTCTAATCGAAAGCAAACTGCCTTGGCTATCTTCGCTCCTGCCCAATGAATTGACTTTGTCGGGCCAGCGCTACGCAAAGCCGGGTCTCGCTAATTTGCTCTATGGATACAACTTCAAATCGGAGGGCATGCCATGAACCGCGATCTCTATCTCGCCGTGCTGCCATCTTGATCAAGGATACAACCGCGTCTTGTCCCATTTGCCGGCGGGCGCGGCGCGGCGGAAGACGATCCGTTCATGCAGGCAGCCTGTGAATTCCACTTTGAACCCTTCTTCCCCTCGCTCCCCGCTGCGGAGATACCGCTATTGGTTGCTCGCCGCCCTCATCGCGACGCTCATCGGGTACGTGCTTTGGGAACGCGCTTTCCCGGCCCAATCGCTGCGCTACCGGCTCACCGTCGAGGTCGAGACACCCGAAGGCATCAAGACAGGGTCGAGCGTGATTGAGGTGCGCTACAGCCAGGGCACGGCGCTCGGCGATGTCAGCGGCTTCCAGTCGCGGATCTGGGGCGAGGCGGTCTATGTCGATCTCGGTCAGCGCGGCAATCTGGTGGTTACGCTCACGCGATCGGAAAGCGGCCGCAACACGGCCCGCGGTCCCTCCGAACTGCCACACATCCTCTTCGACCTCGACACGAAACGGCTCGGCTCTTGGGGAAACCCTCCGGCGCAAGGCAGCAGAGATGTGCCGCCAGAGATGTTGCCCACCCTCGTGACATTCCGCGATCCCGCCGATCCGATGAGTGTGGAGCTTGTGCAACCGGACCAGCTTAAATCCTCACTTGGAACCGGCGTGCGAATTGCGCGATCCAGCATTCAGATGACGGATGATCGCGCTACACCTCGAATCGAAAGCAAACTGCCTTGGCTATCTGCGCTCCTTCGTAATGAATTGACGATCTCGGGCCAGCGTTACGCGAAGCCGGGTCTCGCTCATTTGCTCTATGGATACAACTTCAAATCGGAGGGCATGCCATGAACCGCGATCTCTATCTCGCCGTGCTGCCATCTTGATCAAGGATACAACCGCGTCTTGTCCCATTTGCCGTCGGGCGCGGCGCGGCGGAAGACGATGCGTTCATGCAGGCAGCCTGTGAATTCCACTTTGAACCCTTCTTCCCCTCTCTCCCCGCTGCGGAGATACCGCCATTGGTTGCTCGCCGCCCTCATCGCGACGCTGATCGGGTACGTGCTTTGGGAACGCGCTTTCCCGGCCCAATCGCTGCGCTACCGGCTCACCGTCGAGGTCGAGACACCCGAAGGCATCAAGGCGGGGTCGAGCGTGATTGAGGTGCGCTACAGCCAGGGCATGGCGCTCGGCGATGTCAGCGGCTTCCAGTCGAGGATCTGGGGCGAGGCGGTCTATGTCGATCTCGGTCAGCGCGGCAATCTGGTGGTTACGCTTACAGGATCGAATGGTGGTCGCAGGACCGCTCGAAGCCCAACCGAACTTCCGCTCATCTTGTTCGAACTCGATACGAATCGGATGAATTCGTGGGGAACCCCTCCGGCGCAAGGCACCAGAGATGTGCCGCCAGAGATGTTGCCTACGCTCGTGACAGTCCGAGATCCCGCCGATCCGATGAGCGTGGAGCTTGTGCGACCGGACCAGTTCGAAGCAGCGTACGGCCCGGGAGTGCGGGTCGCCAAGGCAACCATTGTAATCACAGATGAAGAAATCACGGACACAATCGATCGGCGTTTGAGTTGGCTTGCCGGGATTGATGGAAAATACTTGTCAGGCGGAAGGACGTCTAAGGGCTCTCCTCTCCTGCTAACTGGTTTGGCATTTAAGTCGCAAGGATACTCACCATGAACCGCGATCTCTCTCTCGCCGTGCTGCCATCTTGATCAAGGATACAACCGCGTCTTGTCCCATTTGCCGTCGGGCGCGGCGCGGCGGAATACCGATGCGTTCATGCAGGCGGAACGGCCGGTCGTGCCAGAATTCGATGCTGAGTGGCTTGACCCTGAAGCCCGACCAATAGGCCGGCCGCGGCACCTCGCCGATCGCATAGCGCGCCGCATACATGGCGACCGCCGTTTCAAGCGCGAAGCGGCTTTCGACCGGGCGCGATTGCTTCGATGCCCAGGCGCCGATCCGGCTGTCGCGCGGCGCGCGAGGCGAAATAGGCATCGGCCTCCGCATCCGTCACCACCTCAACCAGGCCGCGCACCCGAACCTGCCGGCGCAGTGACTTCCAGTGGAAACACAGGGCCGCCTTGTGCGTCGCCAACAGCTCCTGGCCCTTCTGGCTCTCGAAATTCGTATAGAAAACGAAGCCGCGGTCATCGAAGCCTTTCAAGAGCACCATGCGGACATCCGGCAGTCCTTCCTCATCGACGCTGGCGAGCGCCATGGCATTGGGGTCATTGGGCTCGGACTTTTCGGCATGCGCCAGCCAATCCTTGAAGAGCCCGAACGGATCGTCCGCATCGGCGAATCCCAAGACCGCCGTCAGAGTCGAAAAATCCTGCATTGACATATGGTTAACCCTGTCTGCCGGTGCCGCAGTCTATCCACAATTGGTCCGTGATCCTGCCACTGCGAGGGGTTATTCAGCAAGGTGGGACGCGCGAAACTGATGGGGATCAGGGGATTTTCGCATGAATTTGAAGGGTTTTGCGGCAGTGGCGTGTATCGCCGCACTGCTCGGCGGCTGCTCTGAATATGCCGGCCCGAAGGAAACATCCGGCGCCGTCATCGGCGGCGTCGCCGGCGGGTTGCTCGGCAATACGGTCGGCCACGGCCAGGGCAGGGCTGCGGCGACGCTTCTGGGCGCGGCTTTGGGCGCCGTGGTCGGCGGTGCGGTGGGCCGCAACCTCGACGATGTCGACCGCCAGCGCGCCTATTATGCCGCCCAGCGCTCATTCGAGACCGGCCGCCGGCAGTATTGGGACAACCCCAAGACCGGCCATCGCGGCGAGTTCGTGCCGCGCCGATCCTATGCCCGCAACGGCTATGGCATGTGCCGCGATTTCGAACATACGATCTGGGTTCGAGGCGAGCCGGAAATGATCGAAGGCACGGCTTGCGAAATGGCTGACGGAAGCTGGCGTATTGTGGGGTAAATGGCGGTATCCAAGCCGCCCAGGGCCCTTTTCTTTAACCCTTAACTGTGCCAGAAAGCCCGCAACGGCAGCCGTGTCGGGCGTGTCCGCATGTGGATTTCATGAGCGAAAACAAGGCTTTAATGGCGGGCAAACGCGGCCTCATCATGGGGGTTGCGAATAATCGCTCGATTGCCTGGGGAATCGCCAAGGCCTTGAGCCGCCAGGGTGCGGAAATCGCTCTGACTTATCAGGGCGATGCGATCAAGAAGCGCGCCGAGCCACTGGCCGCCGAGATCGGCTCGAAGGTCGTTTTGCCCTGCGATGTGACCGACATGGCCTCGCTCGATAGCCGTTTTCTGCCGAGATCGGCAAGGTTTGGGGCGGTCTCGATTTCCTCGTTCACGCTATCGCCTTTTCCGACAAGGATGAACTGACCGGTCGCTATGTCGACACCAGCGCCGACAATTTCACGCGTACCATGTTCATCTCCTGCTACAGCTTTACCGCCGTCGCGCAGCGCGCCGAAAAACTGATGAACAATGGCGGATCGCTCCTCACTTTGACCTATTACGGCGCCGAAAAATGGATGCCGCATTACAACGTCATGGGCGTCGCCAAGGCCGCCCTGGAAGCCTCGGTGCGCTATATGGCGGCGGATCTGGGCCCCAAAAACATCCGTGTGAACGCGATCTCCGCAGGTCCGATCAAGACCCTGCGCCGCCTCCGGGATTGGCGATTTTCGCTACATCTTGAAGTGGAACGAGTACAACTCGCCCTTGCGCCGCACGGTCACAATCGATGAGGTCGGCGATTCAGGGCTTTACCTCCTGAGCGATCTCGGCCGCGCGGTGACCGGCGAAATCCTCCACGTCGATGCCGGCTACCACATTGTCGGGATGAAGAACCCGGAAGCGCCCGACCTGACTGTCGCGTCCAACGGTGATTGAGCCCAATCCGCCGATCTATTTCGTTCGCCACGGCGAGACCGACTGGAATCGCGAATTCCGCATCCAGGGCCAGATCGACATCCCGCTGAACGGCACCGGCCATTTGCAATCGGAACGCGTGGCGCGCGCGCTCCGCCAGCATTTGGGCGATACTCCGGTCGACCGTTTCGTCGTGAGCCCCCTGACGCGCGCACGCCAGACCATGACCTATCTCGCACGCGAGTTCGAACTTCCCGAGCATCGCATCGAGGTCGAGCCTGCGATGCTGGAATTCGCCTTCGGCGTTTGGGAAGGGCGAAACTTTCGGTGAATTCCACGCCGACCCCGATTGCCCCAAGACACCGCTCGAGCGCTATCACTGGCGCCCGCGCGATGGCGAGAGCTACGAGGACGGCCTTGAGCGCGTGCGCCAATGGATCGGCAGGATCACCGGACCGACAGTCATCGTCGCCCATGGTGCGATCGGCCGCTGTCTCATCGGGCTGGTATCGGATCTGAGCCCGGTCGACATGGTTTCGTCGAAGACGCCGCAAGGCTGCTTCTGCCGCCTTGAAAACGGGCAGATCGACTGGATCGACGCCTATGCGGATGACGATTGATACTGAAAATTTGATTCAATTGCTTTCATTCGGCCGGGCTGAAATCTTTATGAGTTAAAGCTATCATTGAGCCTTGGGTGAAACCTTAGGGCTCAGGAAACTCACGTGAGTAGGAAGGCATCGAACCGACCGCACGGTGCGGCTGTCGCGGGCTCTTCTGCCGTGGGCACTCACGATGCTTTTCGCACGGAAGCGAGATCGATCGCTGAACTCCTGTTCTGGATCAACTGCATTGGCGCACCGGTGCTGGTGGTCGATAAGAACACGCTGACGATCCACCATGCCAATGAATGCGCGGCGGCCTTCTTTTTCCACGACCATGGCAACTTCGCCGGCGCCAACATCGGCGATATCGTTGGCGGCGATGCTGAACTCATGCTTGCGCAGGTGTGGAACAACGCTGCAGTAGGCACAGTCGGGCAACCGTTTCTTGTCCGCAGCGTCATCGCCGGTCAACGTCGCCGGTTGATCGTGCGGGCCACCAAGATCATCGCCGCGGGCGAAATGTTCCGTTTGTTCACGTTCATCGATGCCCCGGCCGAGGAGAGGGTCGAGCGTCCAGGCTGGCAGCATAACGTGGTGGAGGTTCTCAACTGGCTTCCCTGCGCACTCGAAATTGCCGACAACCGCGATGAAGTCCAGTTTGCCAATGCGGAGACCCTGAAGCTCTTTGGCTATGGACAGTACGACCTTGGCTCCCCGGACGACTGGTGGCGTCTTGCTTATCCCGATCCCGAATACCGGCAATTCGCGAAGCAGAAATGGGATACCGAAATCCGCACCGCGCGCGCCGAAAATCGCGAAATGACACCCTTCGACCTCGATGTGGCGACGGCCTCCGGCGAAATACGAACGGTCCAGTTCCGCCACCGCACGATCGGCAGTTTCAATATCAATCTGTTCTTGGACGTGACTCGCGAGCGCGCCTATGAGCGCGAATTGAGAGCGCTGGCAGAGACAGACTCTTTGACGGGCACGATGAACCGGCGGCGATTCTTCGAGGAAGCAGAAGCGCTTCTGTCTCTCCAATCAGGGGCTCCGGTCGGCGTGCTCATGCTCGATCTCGATCGCTTCAAAGAGATCAACGATGCTTATGGCCACGGGCAGGGCGATGAAGTGCTCCGCGAGTTCACGCAATGTGTGGAGGCAGTGCTGCGACAGAGCGATCGATTGGCCCGTCTGGGCGGCGAGGAGTTTGCCGTGCTTCTACCCGCAACCGGGCTGGAAGCCACGGCGGCGATCGCGGACAGGTTGCGTGTGGCTGTTTCGAAGCATCCTTTTCGGATAGGCAAGGAGAAATTGTCCGTAACCACCAGCATCGGAGGCACTTGCTGCGCGGTTGGCGAAGCGTTCGATGCGGCAATCTCCCGGGCCGACAAAGCCCTCTATGGAGCGAAACGCGAAGGCCGCAATCGCGTCGTCATGATCGCGATCTAGGCTTCTCGCGGCTCGAACATAGCTTGAACATTTGACGCGGGAGTCATCGCCGCATAATCATCTAGGCAAATGTCTTACAACAGCTTCGGCCATATGTTCCGCATGACCACCTTCGGCGAGAGCCATGGGGTGGCGATCGGCTGCGTCGTCGATGGCTGCCCGCCCGGCATTCCGCTGAAAGCCGAGGAAATCCAGGCTTTTCTCGACAAGCGGCGCCCCGGCCAGTCGCGTTTTACGACCCAGCGGCGCGAGCCTGACACGGTAAAGATCCTGTCAGGCGTGTTCGAGGACGAGCGCACCAATGGCCAGGTAACGACCGGTACGCCGATCGCGCTCCTCATCGAGAATGTCGATCAGCGTTCGAAGGACTATGCCGACATCCGCGACAAGTTCCGCCCCGGCCACGCCGATTATACCTATCAGGCGAAATATGGCCTTCGCGACTATCGCGGCGGCGGTCGTTCATCGGCGCGCGAGACGGCAGCGCGCGTGGCTGCGGGCGCCATTGCGCGCAAGGTGATCCCCGACGTCGCGGTGCGCGGCGCGCTCGTGCAGCTTGGGCCGCACAAGATTGATCGCACCAATTGGGACTGGGCCGAGGTCGACCGCAATCCTTTCTTCACCCCCGATGCCCGCGCTGCCGCCGAATGGGAAGTCTATCTCGATGGCGTGCGCAAGCGTGGATCGAGCTGCGGCGCAGTGATCGAGGTCGTGGCCTCCGGCGTACCCGCCGGCTGGGGCGCGCCGATCTATGCCAAACTCGACCAGGATATTGCCTCGGCCATGATGAGTATCAACGCGGTCAAGGGAGTCGAGATCGGCCTGGGATTCGGAGCTGCTGCTGCCTCCGGCGAGGACAATGCCGATCAGATCCGCATGCGCCACGGCAAGCCGGAATTCCTCAGCAACCATGCCGGCGGAATCCTCGGCGGTATCTCGACGGGCCAGGAAATCGTCACTCGTTTCGCGGTGAAGCCGACATCCTCGATCCTGGCGAGTCGCCAGACGGTGACCGCGCAAGGCGAGGACACCGACATCTCGACCAAGGGCCGGCACGATCCATGCGTCGGCATCCGTGCCGTGCCGGTCGGCGAAGCCATGCTGGCGATCGTGCTCGCCGATCACTTCCTCATGCATCGCGGCCAGATTGGCTAAACGATAGTCCGGTTGCGGCAAAAAAACCGGCACGGCCAAGCATATCTTTCACTATCGGTTCGCGTCTTGAACGCAGTTTGCGCGGCGGTACTGACCGTAACCAATGGATCGAATGGCGTGAACCCGGTGCCGCCTTCCTTCAGAGCCACTAGGGACGCCTGTATTGCTCATCGGCTTCTGGCGGACTCAAAGCAATTTCTTGGTCGCGTCCGCGCTCGACATGCCGAGAAAATCATCGGGTTCCTGCCCGATATTCTTCACAGACGCAGCGCTGCTTTGATTGGTTGGGAGGGTAATACAGTCAGCATAGGAGTTATCAATGGCAATCGGGGGGCGAAGTGATGATATCAACCCAACGGTGAAAATCGGAATCTCTTGACTTTTCATGTAGTGAACTCCAGCCGTCGCCCTTATTCACAACCAATCTCGCCTCATCCGCCCATGCAACTTCGCGATAAAAGAAAGTAGTATCAAAGCTATGCCGGGGTAATGGGTGTGTGAACACCCAGTATGCCGAGCTAAAGAATGCACCGCCATCCGGTGTATCGCGCACAACATCGCAGAGAAAAACGACTGCATTTATTCGCTCGGTCCCACCGAAAAAGCGGCAGGCGGCAAAGAATAGGTCGATGTTGGGTTGAAAATCTGCCCTGTCAAACCAGGACGCAGGAAACTTGCAGAAAATCACCGCAGGCGCCCCGCTCGGAAGTTGATTCTTCTTCTTTTTAAGCGTGTTCACAACAGGCTTAAGCGCATAGACTTCACGATCCAACGAAGTAACCTCGACATTGACGATGATTTCGCCAAGCCGTGCTGAAAAGTCAAAATCCTCGCCCTTCACACGGTGCTCTCGCTCCGGCCAGCATTCAATTTGAAAGCCGGCTTCTAGAAACACTCTCGCGGAATACAACTCAAAGAATGCTGATACCCCAGGGCGCTTCCGCATACGGTTGCAAAATTCGCCGAAGCCTTTGGCATTCCGCATTTCAAATAAGGTAACACCGGTGTGAGCTATCGGAACATTATCTCCCACTCGGAACAGTTCGCCGGCGAGCTCCGGACCTATGTAATAAGCGACCACCGCTAGCGCAGCCCCAATGTCTTTGTCGGTGGTAGAAAACCAGGTTTTTGGGAAGCTCTTCTCGAACACGCCGGCCTATAGCGACTTGCGGGAGCGTCGTCGAAATCGAGGCGGCTTGTAAAGCGCTCAGACACCGTCCTGAACCTATTCAGAACTCACATAAATCTCGGTAATCTCTCCAAAGGCCTTGACGAAAGATTAGGCAATAAAATGTGATACATAGGGTGACCGATCGGTCGACGGAATTAACTCCAGATACCGAATTTGGCTTAGGAGCGCGTCCAGGATGCCTTTACACGCTTCCGCCGTGTAGAAACCCTCGAACTGCTGATAGATTCGGTTAAAGCGAGGCAAAGGTTCGACACATCGCAGTCCGATGCAAGGAGACTTCGGAACTGCGTGAGGACCGTCTTTCATGCCACTATTAGGCCTTCACTGCCACCACGCGTTTCGACAGAAACACCGGCTCGCTCGCGACGACTTGCAGTCCGGCCTCGGTAAAGATTTCACGCAGATCTTCGCGCAAGTAGCCCTTGTAATAGGGCTCGTGGAAATTGGCCGGAAAGGATTCGAGCATCGCGTCGAATTCCGGCGTGTCGCCGGTCTGCAGCGAATCCATGAAAACGAGAAGCCCACCCGGCTTCAACACGCGCGCGAATTCGCGCGCGATCTCCAGGCGGATCGGCTGCGGCACTTCGTGAAAGAGATAGATCGAAGTGACAATGTCGAAGCTCGCATCCGCGAAAGGCAAGGCCTCTGCCTTCGCGACCTTGTATTCGATATCGCGATATGGCTTCAGATGCGCGCGCGCCTCGGCGAGATAGGCTTCCGATAGATCGGATGCAGTGACGGCAAGGCGCGGGAAGGCCTGCTTCACGAAACGGACGAAGCGACCCGTGCCGCAGGCGACATCGAGAAGCGTCAGTTTGCGTTGGTCCTTGCCGCGGATGAAATCGGCGATCGGCACCAGGCATTGGCGCCTCATGGCGTTGGCCGTGCCCGAGAACAGTATCTCGACCTGCATGTCATAGAGTTCGGCCGATTCTTCGGTGAGATAGCCGCCGGTCTGGAAATGGAAATTCTGCAGGTAATAGGCAGGAAGATCTTTGGCGAGTTCCGGCGAATAGACTTCCTCACCGCGGCCTTCCGCCTTGCGTTGCGCGGCGACCGGAAGATCGGCGAAATAGCGCCGGCTCCGCTTCAGGATCGCGGCAAGCGTGCCATCATGGTCGCGCGGCGCTGGATAGAGCCCGCGATCGGCATTGGCGAGGTCGCGGGCGAAGAGGGCTCCCATGTCTTCGAGAATGCGTGCGAGGCCAGGGCCAGAGCGGCGTGATGTTTGCTGCCTGTCCGCTTCCGGCGCGGGTGCTTCGCGAAAGCGCTGCGAGGCAAAATAATGCCCGAGATACCAGCCGACACGCGCCATCTGGCGCATGGTGTAGTCAACGCGATCGATCGGTCTCAACATGGCTTCTCCGCAGCGATCAGGAATTCGCGATTGCCGCCGCCGCCCTCGATGGGCGATGGCGTGAGGCCGGTTACAGCCCAGCCCTGGCTCTTTATCCAATCCGCAATATCTGCACAGATTGTGGCGTGAATAGCATCGGACGTGACGACGCCGCGCTTGCCGATGCGATCGCGGCCGGCTTCGAATTGCGGCTTGATCAATGCCACAAGCCGCGCACCCGGCTTGGCCAGACGCCAGCGCTGGCGGCAGCACAAGCTTGAGCGAGATGAAACTGACATCGGCGACGATGAAATCGGGATGCAATCTGGAGACTTTCGGCGCTCAGCTCGCGCGCATTGAGCCCTTCGATCAGGGTTACGCGCCGGTCGTCCCGCAGGCTTTGTGCCATCTGATCATGTCCGACATCGATGGCCGTGACATGCGAGGCACCGCGCTCCAGAAGCACCTGCGTGAAGCCCCCCGTCGATGCGCCGATATCGAGGCAGTGGCGGCCTTGCGGCGAAAGTCCGAAATGGTCGAGCGCATGGATGAGCTTGAGCGCCGCGCGCGAAACATAGGCTTGTGCCGCGTCGTGGAGGCTGATGACCGCATCCGCTGCGACCGGTTGGCCTGCCTTGGCGGCGACTTTTCCGGAAACTTTGACCGCGCCGCGACGGATGGCATCGCTGGCCCGCGCGCGCGACGGATAGAGGCCGCGCGCAACCAATTCGTCATCGAGCCTGCGGCGCGTCACTCCACATCCAGAGGCTCGGTTCCCGACGGCGTGCCGTCCGATTTGAGCGTAATCTTCTCGATCCGCGCTTCGGCATCCTTGAGCAATTTCTCGCAATGCTTCTTCAAGGCCTCACCGCGCTCATAGATGGCGATCGAGGCATCGAGATCGACCTTGCCGGAATCGAGCTTCTCGACGATGCCCTCCAATTCGGCAAGCGCCTTCTCGAAACTCATCTTGGAAATATCATCGCTCATTTTTGTCTCTCATGGGCTCGCATCATTGCCGCGCATCAGCGCCTGGACATGCACGGCGGTGGAGGAGGCAAGCGAAGCCAAGTCATAGCCGCCTTCGAGCACCGAGACAACGCGCCCGCCGCAGGTGGCATCGGCCTGTTCGAGGAGCTTGAGCGTCGACCAGGCGAAATCCGGTTCAGACAATGCAAGACCGCCGAGCAGATCATTGCGATGCGCATCGAAGCCGGCTGAAATTATGAGGAAATCGGGCGCGAAGCGCTTGAGCGCCGGCAGGATCAGCCCCTCCATCGCCTGGCGGAATTCCTTCGAGCCGGCGCCGGCAGGCAAGGGCGCGTTGACGATATTGCCGACACCGGTTTCGGAGCGCGCGCCCGTGCCGGGGTAGAAGGGAAACTGATGCGTCGAGCCATAGAACAGCGAGGCATCGTCCCAGAATATATCCTGCGTGCCATTGCCGTGATGCACGTCGAAATCGACGACCGCGACGCGCTCGGCCCCGTGCTTGAGGCGCGCGCGATAGGCGGCGATCGCCACGGCGTTGAAGAAACAGAAGCCCATGGCGCGGCGGCGCTCGGCATGATGGCCGGGCGGGCGCATCGCGACGAAGGCATTGTCGGCCTCCTTCGCGAATACCGCATCGGTCGCCGCGACCGCGCCGCCGACGCAGCGCAAGGCTGCCTCGAGCGTGGGAGGCGACATATACGTATCGGCGTCGAGACTTGACCAGCCTTCCTGGGGCGACGCCGCCTTGACGCGCGCCAGATGCTCGGGCGCATGCGCATGGAGAATATCGGCCTCGCTGCCGATCGGCGCTTCGCGGCGGACGAGGCTGGCAAACGCGGGTGCTGACAAGGCCTTCATCACGGCGCGGATGCGATCGGAGCGTTCCGGGTGCCCCGGCGGCGTCTCATGCGCGAGCGCGGCAGGGTGATGGTAGAGCAGCGTAGTCATCGTGTGGCTTTCAGGCTGGCGGGAGCGGGTGGAGACGGGGGAACGAAGAAATCAGCCATGAGATCGCAAGCGGGATCGACGCGATAGTGTTCGAAGTCGAGTGTCACCTTCGCTGGCTAGAAAACTGTCATCGATCAGGAAATTGCCGGTGAAGGATTTGTCCTTCGCCAGGATCGCATGCGCCGCATCGGCCATGATCTCCGGCTTGCGCGCCCGCCGCATCGCATCCTCACCGCCGACCACATTGCGCACCGCCGCGGTTGCGATAAGCGTGCGCGGCCACAGGCAATTGACCGCGACGCGGCCCTCGAACTCGGCGGCGAGCCCCAGCGAGACGAGGCTCATCTGATACTTCGCCGTCGTATAGGCGACATGCGGCGCGAACCATTTGGGATCGAGATCGAGCGGCGGCGCCAGCGTCAGGATATGCCCGTTCGGGGCCTTGAGCAGGTGTGGCAGGCAGGCTTGCGAGACGAGAAAAGTGCCGCGCCCATTCACCGCCTGCATCAGGTCGTAGCGCTTGGCCGGCGTATCGAGGGTTGCGGTCAGGGAGATCGCCGAGGCATTGTTGATGCAGATATCGATGCCGCCAAAAGCCGCGACAGTCTTCGCAACCGCAGCAGCGATCTGCGTCTCATCGCGGATATCGCAGGCCAAAGCCAGTGCCTTCCCGCCCGCGGCTTCGATCGCCGCGGCGGCCGTGTGGATCGTGCCTTCGAGCTTGGGATGCGGTTCGGTCGTCTTGGCGGCGATGGCGATATTGGCACCGTCGCGCGCCGCCTTGAGCGCGATGGCAAGCCCGATGCCGCGCGACGCACCGGTGATGAACAGGGTCTTGCCCTTGAGTGACGGCGGCCTTTCCATGCTGCTATAGAGCCCGCATGAGCTTTGTCGTCAACGCCGCCGAAATCGCCAATGCCGCCCGGGTCCTGCGCGATGGCGGCCTCGTCGCTTTCCCGACCGAGACGGTCTATGGCTTGGGTGCCGATGCGACGTCCGATCGCGCCGTGGCGCGGGTCTATGAGGCCAAGGGGCGCCCATCCTTCAACCCTTTGATCGTGCATGTTCCCGACCTCGCTGCCGCGGAGAAACTTGGCGAATTTCCGGGCTTGGCGCGGCGTCTCGCAGAAGCGTTCTGGCCGGGGCCGCTGACCATCGTCGTGCCGCGCCGCGCGGACTGCGCGGTATCGATGCTCGCCTCCGCCGGATTGCCGAGCCTTGCATTGCGTGTCCCTGCGCACTCGATCGCACAGGCACTGTTGAAAGCCGTGGATCGCCCGGTCGTGGCACCGAGTGCCAATCCTTCAGGCCGCATGAGCCCGACTACGGCGGCTCATGTGCGGGCGGGGCTCGGCCGCAAGGTCGATCTCATTCTCGATGGCGGCGCTTGCGCGGTCGGTGTTGAATCGACCATCGTCGGATTTCTAACGCGCGAGCCGGGACTCCTGCGGCCCGGCGGCCTTGCTCGCGAAGAGATCGAGCGCGTCATGGGAAGAAGCCTTGCGAACGCCGCTGCAGGCGATGCGCCGGTGGCACCGGGCCAGCTCGAGAGTCATTACGCGCCACATGCTGCGCTGCGCCTCGATGCGGAGACACCGCTCGCCGGCGAAATTTATCTGGGCTTCGGCGCCCGCGATGGCGATCGCAATCTCTCCGCCTCCGGCGATCTTGTCGAGGCCGCGGCCAATCTCTTCCGCATGCTGCATGAGCTTGACGAAACCGGTGCGAAGTCTATTGCCGTGGCGCCGATCCCGCAGCGGGGCTTGGGCGAAGCGATCAACGACCGTTTACGGCGCGCTGCTGCGCCGCGGAGCCAATGATGAGCAGGATACCGTCTCCCGAGACCTTGCAGCATTTGGCGGGCGTAGTCGGCGAGCGCTATGCCTTGCGCGATGCTGCTGCGATGCAGCCTTATCTCCACGAATGGCGCGGGCTCTGGGATGGTGCGACGCCATTGGTCCTACGCCCGGGCTCGACGGAAGAGGTTTCGCGCATCCTCGCCATCGCCGATGAAACCGGCACCGCGATCGTCACGCAGAGCGGCAATACCGGACTTGTCGGCGGCCAGATCCCGGTGCCCGGCAAGCAGGAAGTCCTGATGGTACTAGACCGCATGACGGCGATCCGCGAGATCGATCCCGCCGACAACACCATGACCGTCGAAGCGGGCGTGATACTCAAGACCGTCCAGGACGAAGCCGACAGGGTCGACCGCCTGTTTCCCTTGCATATTGCGTCCGAAGGCTCCTGCCGGATCGGCGGCAATCTTGCGACCAATGCCGGCGGCATCAATGTGCTCGCCTATGGCAATGCCCGCGATCTCTGCCTCGGCATCGAGGTGGTTTTGCCGGGCGGGCGCGTCTGGAATGGGCTCAAGCGCCTGCGCAAGGACAATACCGGCTATGACATGCGCAATCTCTTCATCGGCTCGGAAGGAACCTTGGGCGTCATCACCGCTGCCGTGCTGAAGCTGTTTCCAAGGCCCGCTCATCATGCGACAGCCTTTATCGCACTTCCCTCGCCGCAGGCCGCGATCGACCTGCTGGCGCTGATGCAGGCCCGCAGCGGCAATCGCGTCACCGCCTTCGAACTCATGCCGCGGCGCGGCATCGAATTCACGATGAAGCATTACAAGGTGCGCGAATTCTTCTCGGAAGGTGCCCCATGGTACGTCATCGCCGAGATGTCCGGCGCCCCGGTCCTCGATGAGACCATGACGGAAGCCCTGGGCGAGGCGGCGGAAAAAGGCATCGTCCATGACGCGACCATCGCGCAATCGGAAGCGCAGCGTCAGGAGATTTGGTACATCCGCGAGGCGATCGTGGAATCGCAGCGGCTCGAAGGCGTGCACCTCAAACACGACGTGGCGGTGCCGATCTCGCACGTGCCGGAACTGATCGAACAAGGAACGACGGCTCTGTTGCGCTACATGCCGGATATCCGCCCTTTGCCCTTTGGCCATCTCGGCGATGGAAATATCCATTTTAATGTCAACCAGCCGGTCGGCATGGACAAGCAGGCTTTCCTCGATCGCGCACACGAAATCGCCGATTGCATCTATGACGTCGTGTTGCGGCTCGGCGGTTCTATCAGCGCCGAACACGGGATCGGCCTTCTCAAGGCCGACATGATGAGCCGCATCAAATCGCCTGTCGAATTGCAGATGATGCGGCAGTTGAAAGGCCTGTTCGACCCCAAGAACATCCTCAACCCCGGGCGGGTGTTGCCGGAGTGAACGACTTCCGCCCCATGCGCGACGGCGAAGAGGCCGCCGTCATTGGCCTGTGGGAATCTTGCGGGCTTGACGCGCCCGTGGAACGAACCCCGGCGCGATCTCGATTTTGCGCGCGGCAAGGCCAGTTCCGAGATCCTGGTTGCAGAGGAGAATGATCGCATAGTCGCGACAGTCATGGCGGGCCATGATGGCCATCGCGGGACCATCTATTACTTGGCGGTCGAGCCTGCCAAGCAGGGCAATGGGCTGGGGCGCCTTGCAGTTGCCGCCGCTGAGGCTTGGCTTAGAGCGCGCGGCGTATGGAAGATCAATCTCCTCATACGCCGCGAGAATGCGAAAGTAATCGGCTTCTACGAAGCGCTCGGCTACGAGCCGAACGACGTGGTGTCGCTCGGCCGCTGGCTCGATCGCGATTGAAGCAGAGCTACCGCCGCCCGCGCTTCTTTGCAGGCTTCTTCGCAGCTTTCTTGGCCGGTGCTTTGGTCGACGCGGCCTTCGCCTTCGACGTCTTGCGGATATGTGCGTAGGCGACGATCTCGATCCTGGCTCCCGGCACCATGAGCTGGGCCACGATGGTTGCGCGATTGGGGTAGGGTGCCTTGAAATACTTCGCATAGACCGCATTCATGCCGGGAAAATCCGCAGGATCCGGCAAGTAGATCAAAACTTGCGCGACATCGGCGAGCGTTCCGCCTGCGGCCTTGAGGCTCCGTTTCAAATTGTCGAAAGTTAACGTAGTCTGCGTGGCGATATCGCCAGTTTCGATCTTGCCATCGAGCTTGATCGGAATTTGCGCGGTATAGAAGACGCCATCGGCGATCGTTGCCCACTCGATGGGTGCGCTCGGGGTCGGTAAACCGGTTTTGACGGGCCGTATCATTCTTTGCTCCCTCGTTGATTTAGGTGTAGTCCAATACTTCTCGGTAGACGGCGAAAGACGGATCGATGTTGAAACTCAAAATGCAGCAGAGTGACGGGCGCCGGATCAGGCGCCGTACTCTGCCGGAGCAGGTTGTCGACGAACTTGGCCAGCGCATCGTGCGCGGCGACTTTTCCGATCGCGGCGGCCTGCCGACCGAACCTGAACTCAGCGCCGAGTTGGGTATCAGCCGCAATGTATTGCGAGAGGCAATCAAAGTCCTCGCATCCAAGGGCATGATCGAAGTGCGCCCCAAGATCGGGACCCGCCTCCGTACTCCTGAGGACTGGAATGTACTCGACCCGGATGTGTTGGAATGGTTCTCGATCGACGGCAGCGAATTGCGCAATGCCCATGATTTCGTCGAGTTTCGCCGCATCATCGAACCGAAAGCTTCATACTTGGCGGCCTTGCGCGCCACCGAGAAGGAAATCGTGGAGATCAAGGCGGCCTTCGAAGCGCTCTTCGCATGCATTGGTCAGCCCGAGAAAGTTCCCGCCGCCGATATTGTCTTCCATCGCAGCATCTACAACGCTTCCCACAACATCGTGCTGCAGCATCTGGGGTCGCTGATCACGCCTTTGATGCAAACGCAGGTCGTGATTACGACCGATCAGCCGGGCTCCTTTGAGAAGGGCCTGCCGCTTCATCGCAAGGTGACCGACGCGATCGCGAAGCGCGATCCCAAACGCGCCGAGACCTACTCCCGGTTGCTGGTGAACATGCCCTACCAGGATTTGAACGATAGATTGCATCCCGAAGATCGCGGTCTGCTCGGTTGAAATCGAGGGAGACCGATTCCTCTCTTGAAAATTTGATTCATAGGATGATAGGCTGAGAACTGTTTGGTGGGCAAGCGCTCTCCGCGGAGCTGCGCTTCCCTCTTGTGACGAGAAGAAACGCTTTAAACAGGGAGAGGTTGATGACAACCGCGCTCAAGGGAAGTGTCGGCGGAAGCGGAAAATCCGTGTGGTTTGCGGGTTTTGCGATTGCGACCGGTATGTTGATTTCTGTGACCCAGGCTTCGGCCGACGACATCAAGACGATCGAGCCTGGCAAGCTCACCATCGGAATGAATGGCGACATGCCGATGACTCAGGTCAAGGACGGCGTGCTCAGCGGAACCGATGGCGAACTCATGGTCTACGTGGCCAAGCAGCTCGGTCTCGAGCCGAAGGTCGTGCAGATGGACTGGGCGGCGCTCATCGAGGCGACCAAGCAGGGCAAGGTCGACGTGATGCATGGTGCCATGGGCTGGATCGAGCCGCGCACCAAGATCATGAACCTCACCGATCCGATCTACTATTTCGGCACCTTGCTGGCGCAGAAGGAAGAGAACAACTATTCGACCTTCGCCGACATGAAGGGCAAGTCGGTCGGTACCGTCACCGGCTTCACGCTTGTCCCCGAGTTGAAGGGCGTGGAAGGTATCGGCGAAGTGAAGCTCTACGATACCTCGGACGGCGTCATGCAGGATCTGGTTGCTGGCCGTCTCGACATGGCGATCCTCGATCCGCCGCTGGTACAGTGGGGCATCGTCCAGCATCCGGAATGGAAACTGAAGCAGGTGCCGGTTGCGCCGGAGCCCGACAAGTATCCGATCATGTCGACCAAATACAGCGTGATCTTCGGCGTCAACAAGGACGAGAAGGCCTTGGCTGATGCGATGAGCAAGGTCATTTCCGAAGACATCTGGAAGAACTGCGTCAACGTGAAGACCATGGCGACTTACGGCATGGGCGACAAGGCGTGGTTCGTACCACCAAGCCCGGATCCGCGTGTGAATGTCGACCGTCCGGCGGACTTCAAGTCGCCGAACGCCGATCATTGCTTCTGAGAATCAATCGCACGTAGTCAAAAAGATGGGACGGGGTTAGCCCCGTCCCTTTCTGTCGGGGCGTGATGGGGGCAGATGGATCCGCTTCTTCGCATTGTGGATTTGCATAAGAAGTTTGGCGAACTGGAAGTTCTGGCCGGGGTTAGTATCGACGTAAAGCGCGGTGAGAAGGTCTCGATCATCGGCCCCAGCGGATCGGGCAAGACGACTCTGCTTCGCTGCATCAATTATCTCGAGAAGCCGACCGGCGGCCACATCTACATCGATGGCACGTTGATCGGCGAGAAGGAAACTGGCGGCAAATTCGTTCATCTGAGCGACCGCGAACTCGCCAAGGAGCGTCGCGAGATCGGCTTCGTCTTCCAGCGCTTCAATCTGTTTCCGCATTTGACGGCATTGGGCAACGTCACGATAGCCCCGATCAAGGTTCTGGGCTTGTCGCGCGAGGAAGCTGAAGCGAGCGGCCGCCAGATGCTCGAGAAGGTTGGTCTCGGACACAAGTTCAATGAATATCCCGAACGACTCTCCGGCGGCCAGCAGCAGCGCGTCGCCATCGCTCGCGTTCTCGCCATGCAGCCTAAACTGATGCTTTTCGACGAGGCGACCTCGGCGCTTGACCCCGAACTTATCGGTGAAGTGCTGCGTGTCATGCGCCAGCTTGCCGACGAGGGCCGCACGATGGTGATCGTGACGCATGAGATTCAGTTTTCCGGCGAGGTCTCCGACCGTGTCGTGTTCATGGATCAAGGCAAGATCGTAGAGCAGGGGCCTCCCAAATCCGTGCTCTTCAACCCTCAGCAGCCGCGCACACGCGAATTCCTAAAGCACCTGCAGGAGCGCTAGCGCGACATGAACTTCTTCCAGGTCATGGAACAAAAGGGCTGGTACTTCTTCACCACTCTCCTGGGCGGCTGGCCGGAGACCGCTTGCCGTCGCCGTGGGCTCCTTTGTTTTCGCGATGGTCATTGGTCTCGTCATTGCGCTGATGCGCCTGTCGCGCTGGCGCCTGCCGCGCTGGTTCGCAATCTCCTATATCGAATTCTTCCGCGGCACGCCGGCGCTGGTGCAGCTTTTCGTCATCTATTTCGGTTTCCCCGACATCGGCTTCCAGCCGTCACCGTTCCAGGCAGCGATCGTTGGCCTGGGGTTGAACGGCGCGGCCTACATGGCCGAAATCTATCGCGCCGGTATCGAGTCGATTCACCGTGGCCAGATGGAGGCAGCGCTCTCACTCGGCATGACCCCGTCTCGCGCCATGCAGCACATCATCCTGCCGCAGGCGATGCGCACCATGCTGCCGCCGATTACCAATTTTGCGATCGTCCTGTTGAAGGACACATCAATTGTATTTGCCGTTGGCGTCGTGGAAATCATGGCGTTGGCGCGCAATCTCGTGACCGAGACTTTGCAGAGTGCCGCGGTCTATCTGATTGCCGGCGCGCTCTATCTCTGCGTGACGATCCCGCTGTCACGCCTTGCCGCGCGGCTCGAGCGCCAGCGCCAGGCTTGGCAGTAGGAGCGAAGGCATGCTTCAGCTTCCCGAAATCTACGCCGAAAATATCCACCGCTGGCTGCCGGAGCTGCTCTACTATTCGCTGGCGACCCTGAAGATTGCCGCGGCTTCATTTATCCTTGCGGTTGCGGTCGGATTGCTCCTCGCGCTGCTGCGCATTTCGCAGAACCGCTTGATTCGTGCATTCGCCGTGACCTTTATCGAAGTATGGCGCGGACTGCCGATCGTTGTCGTGCTTTACATCGTCTATTTCGTGCCTCCGCAACTGTTTCCGGACCTGAACTGGCGCTGGTTCACCGATTTCACCGGTGCCGTTGTGGGTCTGGGCATTCATGGCGGCGCAATTCTCGCCGAGGTCTTCCGATCCGGCATCGAGGCCCTGCATAAAGGCCAGCGCGAGGCGGCGATATCGCTCGGCATGACGCCGGCGAAGTCGATGACCTACATCATCATGCCGCAGGCGACCCGCATCATCCTGCCGCCGGTCGCCAACTACGCGATCGGCCTACTCAAGGACACCTCGCTC
Organism: uncultured Alphaproteobacteria bacterium; assembly: GCA_963805405.1. Classification (GTDB taxonomy): domain Bacteria; phylum Pseudomonadota; class Alphaproteobacteria; order Rhizobiales; family Aestuariivirgaceae; genus JAEUMG01. Next base: position 35,001 of record CAWDUC010000016.1, read on the forward strand.
TGCTCGCTCATCGGCGTCAATGAACTGATGAACGGTGCCAAGAGCATCGCCTTTTCCGACTATCAGCCAATGGCGGTCTTCGTTCTCGTCGCCGTCATCTATTTCGTCATGAGTTTTCCCTTGTCCATGGCCGTTCGCTACATGGAAGGGCGGCTCGCCGTTTCCCGCTAGTCCAGGGTCCCATCATGAAAGTCGTCAAGCTCGAAACATTTCCGGTTCGCGTCGCCTACAAGCATGTCGAGGCAAGCTCGCTCATCAACCGCGGCGGCATCACCGACGTGCTTGGTGAAGCTCACCGCCGATAACGGCCTCGTCGGCTGGGGCGAATGCACCCGCGCCGCCGATACGGCCGGCATCGAGACGGCGGTCAAGAACATGGCGCCGCTCGTCGTTGGCCGCGACCCTTGGGACAAGGAGGCGATCCACCGCGATCTCGGCATCTATGCCGTCTGGGCTTTCCAGCCGATGACCGGCAACTTCGCCTTCGCCGGCATCGACATGGCGCTTTGGGATCTGTGCGGCAAGGAATGCGGCCAGCCGCTTTACCGCATGCTGGGCGGCGCCATGCGCGACGAGGTCGATTATTTCTATTACATGGAATGGGGAACGGCTGCCGAGATCGACCGGCAGGGCCGTGATGGCGTGCAGCGCGGCTATCGCGCCTACTACATCAAGGCGGGCGTCGACGAGCGCAAGGAAGAGGAAATGCTCGAAGCCTTGCGCGGCGCGATCGGGCCGGAAGGCAAGATCAGGATCGACGTCAACCAGGCCTGGATCCATCCCGCAAGCGGCGCGCATTGCTCGTCGCGCTGGAACAAGAAATACGATCTCGATTTCGCCGAGGCGCCGGTGCGGATCGATCCCGTCGAGAACATGCTCGACCTGCGCGCCCGCGTCGATGTCGCCTTGTGCGTCAACGAGGGTTTGTGGCGCGAGGCCGACGCCTATCGCATCATCAAGAGCCGCTGCGGCGATTATCTCTGCTTCAGCCAGTATTGGGTCGGCTCATTGGGCCGCTGGCACATGCTCAACCAGATGAGCCATCTCGAGGGCTGGCAGATGCTGAAGCATACGCACGGCGAACTGGGCCTCACCGCTGCGGCCGGCCAGCATGTCATGCTCGCCGCACCCAATGCCGCGCTCGGCAGCCAGCAGACCGCGCAGATGATGGCGGACGACATCCTCGTCGAGCGTATCCCGATTGCCGACGGGCCGAATTGGGGCCGCATCGACAAGCCCGGCCTCGGCGTCACTGTCGATGAAGACAAGGTCGGCCGTTATCACGAAGCCTATCGGAAGCTTGGCGACTTCCCGACCTATGCGGGCAAAGTCGCAAGCATGGCGCAATAGGAGGCCAGAAGATGAAAATCACCGCCATCAAGACGACGCCGCTGCTGTGCAAGTTCAAGCAGCCTTATCACTGGTCGCAGGGCATCAATTACGGCGCGCCCATCATCCTCATAGAGGTCGAAACCGACAAGGGGATTGTCGGCATCGGCGAGGCAACGGCGAGCCCGGTCATTGCACCCGTCCTTGCCATTCTTCAGGACGCGATCCCGCGCTTCATCGGCCAGTCGGTCTATGACGGCAATCGCATCATCTGGAACTACTATCAGGCCGGCTTCAATGCGCGCGGAACGGGGAGCGCGCCGCGCTATTTCTCGCAAGCCCTAGCCGGCATAGAACTCGCGCTATGGGACGCGATCGGCAAGGCGGCGAAACTGCCCTTGCACAAGCTTCTCGGCGGTGCGGTGCGCGACAAGGTCGAGTATTTCGGCTTCGTCCAGGGCGATACGCCCGGATGAACTTGCCTCCCATGCCAAGGAACTTTCCGATTCCGGTTTCAAGGTTCTCTACATCAAGGTCGGCCGCGGTGCCGAACTCGACGTCGCCATCGTCTCGGCCATCCGCAAGAAGGTCGGACCCAAGGCGCGGCTTAGGCTCGATGCCAATGAAGTCTGGGATCAACTCATGGCGCGCCGCATGTTTGAGAAGCTCGAGCCCTTCGACATTGAATTCATCGAGCAGCCGATTCCGGGCCGCACCGGTTCGGAGGGTCTCGCGCGCCTGCGCGCCGTTACGAATATTCCGATTGCCGCCGATCAGACCGTTTATTCGGCCGATGACGCGTTCGACATTTGCCGTAACCGCGCCGCCGATGTGATCGTGCTGGGTTTGCATGAAACCTGCGGCGTCGTACGCTTCCGCAAGGCCGCCGCGGTGGCTGAAGCTGCTGCCGTCAATATCTGCCTGCACGGCGTCTTCGAGACCGGCATCACCACCTGTGCCTCGAACCAGGTTGCCGCGACCATCCCCAACATGGACGATGGCAATCAGATCATGTGGCAGCTTCTGGGCGAGGATATCGTCAAGAGCCCCAATCTGGTGCCGAAGGACGGCGCGTTGCCGATCGTCGATGCACCGGGGCTGGGCTTCGAACTCGATCCCGACGCAGTGGCCCGTGCGGCAAAAGCGTACCGCGAGACGCCGGCTTAAAGGGCAGCGTCACACATACCCGCTCAAGCCGGGGATCGATCCCGCGACCTGCCGTACGAGATCGGCGCCGGCTTTCTGCTTGGCGTAATCGAGCGTCGTCGCGCCAAGCACTTTGATCTGCTCCATGCTGAGCCCCGCCGCTTGCAATTTGCCGATCGCCGCCAATGGTCCGCCCATCAAGCCACCGCCCAGCATGCCAAGGAGCCCGCCCTTGGCCGCGCCGTCGCCGCCATGCTTGGCCATGAGATCCGCCGAGCCGGGCAATTTGGCGAAAAGCTCTTCGACTTTTGTCTTGTCGCCCTGATTCTTGACCAACGACAGCATGATGCCCAAAGCCTTTTCGGCGCGCGCCGCATCGAGCCCAGTCTTCTGCGTGACCAATGTGACGAGTTCTTCCACCGGCAACTCCATCGCGTTTGAACTACTGTACGTTTTATAGCACAGTGCGGACGCATAGCCTGCCAAAGTGTGTGTGCTCTGGCGATAAGGCTGTGTGCAAAGAAAGCCATGCGGCGAGCCTGGAGGCGTATTTCATGTCCGATGACAATATTTTTCTGGGTTGGAGCGGCAAGCCCGAAGACCTCTACCTCGCCATGGCCAACCGTCACGGCCTCGTCACCGGCGCCACCGGCACCGGCAAGACCGTCACATTGCAGATCATGGCCGAGGCCTTCTCGAAGGCAGGGGTCCCGGTCTTTGCCGCAGACGTCAAGGGTGATCTCTCCGGCATCTCGGAGCCGGGCGAGCCCAAGGACTTCCTGCTCGAGCGAGCCAAGCAGGTGCATCTCGAGGATTACGGCTTCGAGGCGACGCCGACCATCTTTTGGGATCTCTTCGGCACTGAAGGTCACCCGATCCGCACGACCGTTACCGAGATGGGGCCTTTGCTGCTCTCGCGCCTGATGGGGTTGTCCGATGCGCAGGAAGGCGCGCTCAATATCGGGTTCAAGATCGCCGACCAGGAAGGCCTCGCCATCCTCGATCTCAAGGATCTGCGTGCGCTCCTCACCGATCTTGCCGACCGCGGCAAGGAAATCCGCACCGAATACGGCAATGTGAACGCCGCGACCATCGGCTCGATCCAGCGCCGCCTCGTGGTGATCGAAGAGCAAGGCGGCGACAAGTTCTTCGGGGAACCGGCGCTCAACATCAAGGATCTCATGCGCACCACCCGCGACGGCCGCGGCTACATGAATATCCTCGCAGCCGACAAGCTCATTTCATCGCCGCAGCTTTATGCGACCTTCCTGCTTTGGCTGCTCTCCGAACTGTTCGAGGTGATGCCGGAGGTCGGGGATATCGATAAGCCGAAACTCGTCTTCTTTTTCGACGAAGCTCACCTTCTGTTTGCCGATGCGCCGCCGGGACTGTTGCAGAAGATAGAGCAGACGGTGAAGCTCATCCGTTCCAAGGGCGTCGGGGTTTACTTCGTAACGCAAAATCCGCTCGATGTTCCCGAAAGCGTGCTCGCGCAGATGGGCAATCGCCTACAGCACGCGCTCCGTGCGTATACGCCGCGCGAACAGAAGGCGGTGAAGACCGCTGCCGAAACCTTCAGGCCCAACCCGCAATTCGACACGCAGACCGCCATCACCGAACTCGGCAAGGGCGAAGCATTGGTGTCGGTTCTCGATCCCAAGGGCGTGCCGACCATGGTCGAGCGTACTTGGATCCGGCCTCCGTCGGGCCGCATGGGTACGATTACGCCTGAAGAGCGCAAAGTCCTGATCGCCAATTCGCCCGTCTATGGCGAGTATGAGAAGGTCGTCGATCGCGAATCTGCTTTTGAGATCTTGCAGGCCAAGGCCAGGAAAGCGGCCGAGGCAAAGGAGCAGGCCGCAGCCGAGAAGGTGGAATCCAAAACGGTGCGTGCTTCGGTCTCGGGCAGTCAGCGCGAATCCGCCACCGACCGCTTTGTGAAGAATGTCGCCGGTAGCGTCGGCCGCACGCTCGGCACATCCGTCGCGCGTCAGCTCGGCAATGCCTTGATCCGCGGTATACTCGGCGGTCTGACGCGCAAATAAAGCACGATGAAGCGCATTATTTCGGCGCCCGAATTTGCGCATTACCCGCAGGACTGGCATCTCTCGCCGATCGTCGATACCGGCGAGTTCCTGTTCTTCTCCGGCCAGACCGGGTTTCATCCCGGTGGCTTCGTCGATCCCGATCCCGAGAGGCAGTTCCGCGATGTCTTTAGGTTTCTTCAGTCCAACCTGAAGGCCGCCGGTCTTACGTTCGCCGATCTCGTCGAGATGACCAGCTATCACATCGACATGCGCGGCCACATGCCGCTTTTCCTGAGGATCAAGGACGAGTTCATCTTTGCGCCTTACCCGGCTTGGACGGCGATCGGCGTGTCGGCGCTGATGACGGAGGGCACGCTGCTCGAGATCCGCGTCATCGTGCAGCGAAGAGCCTCGAAATAAAGCTGCCGATGACGCTCTGCGTCGAGCGAAACGCCGTTGCAGTGAATATCATCCGTAGGCAGACGAATATCCGACGGCGCGGTTACACTGATCGTCGCACATACACAGTTTAACTGGACAAGCCTGATTACCTGAACCAATCTCAAATCGAAATTACATGAGGAAGGGTTATCGTCGATTGCCTCAGGCTATATGGATCGACGAACGTGCGCCTCATTTTTTTTGAGACTGAATGGGAGAACACATGACGACACGACGGGAACTGCTCAGTCAGGTTTCGGTTGCCAGCGCCGCATTCGCAGTTGGCGGCAATCTTATGCTGAATGAGGCGCCGGCTCTTGCGCAGGATGCACCAGCACCGCTTGCGACTCATTTTCATCCCAAGGGCAAGGCGCCATCATCTTTCACGCTTGATGTTTTGAAGCAATCGCGGACGGATCTTCCATTCTCCGATGCGCGTGACTTCGATGAATTGAAGCGCGGCTTCATCGCGCCCATGCCGGATCTCAAGATCATGGCGGATGCGGGCCATGTCGCCTGGGACATGGAGCGCTTCCAGTTCCTCAACGAGGATCGCGAGTTCGACATTCGATCCATCCTTCATTGCTTCGGCAATCGCGCCTCAACAACAACTACGGCCTCTATGAGGTGATGCCCGGGCATCTACCAGGTTCGCGGCATAGATCTCTCCGACATCACGTATCGTGCGCGGCAAGACCGGATGGATCGTGTTCGATCCGCTCGTCAGCGCCGAGCCGGTGCGCGCCGCCTGGAAACTGTTTCAGCAGCATGTCGGCGAGGGCCTGCCGATCACCGCCGTAATTTACTCGCATACCCATGGCGATCACTGGGGCGGCGTCCGCGGTCTTATCGACGAAGCCGATGTGCGCTCCGGCAAGGTCACGCTGATCGCGCCGGTCGATTTCATGGACTTCACCATTTCCGAGAACGTCTATGCCGGCAATGCCATGAACCGGCGGCTGTTCTACCAATATGGCCTGCTGCTGCCGGCAAGCCCCTATGGCTATGTCGGCCAGGGTCTGGGCCAGGGCGTATCGGCGGGTGCGACCGGTTTGATTGCCCCGAACCGCCATCGTCTCCGAGGCGATCGAGGAATTCGAGGTCGATGGCGTGCGGATGATTTTCCAGAACACGCCCAATACCGAAGCGCCGCGGGAGATGAACACATACATCCCCGACATGAAGGCGCTGTGGATGGCGGAGAACGTCATCGCCTCTCTCCACAATATTTACACTCTCCGCGGCGCGCCGGTCCGCGATCCGCTGCGCTGGTCCAAATATATCTCGAGTCGCTCTATCGTTTCGGCTTCGAGGCGGAGGTGATGTTCGCCTCGCATCATTGGCCGCGCTGGGGCAATGCGCGCATCCAGGAAGTGCTTCCGCGACCAGCGCGATCTCTACGCCCATATGAACAACCAGGTGCTGCACCTCGCCAACCAGGGCGTCACCATCAACCAGATCCATAATGTCTATGCGCTGCCGCCGAGCATCCTCCAGAAGTGGCATTGCCGCGGCTATCACGGCTCTGCCGAGCACAATGCGCGTGGCGTCATCCAGCGCTATCTCGGTTTCTGGGACTGCAACCCGCGACGCTGATTCCATTGTCGCCGGAAGACTCGGCGCCGCTCTATGTCGAGATGATGGGCGGATCGGCAGAAGATCCTCGCGCGCGGCCGCGAGCTTCATGACGCGGGCCAGTATCTGCTTGCCAGCGAGATCGTGAACAAGCTTGTGCAGGCGGAGCCCAACAATACGGAGCGCCAAGGACCTGCTTGCCGACATCTTCGAGCAGATCGGCTACCAGCAGGAGAATCCGGGTCTCCGAAACAGCTTCCTCGCCGGCGCCTACGAACTCCGCACCGGCATTCCGCAGGGCGAGACGGCGAATTCGAGCAGCCCGGACGTCATCCGCGCCATGTCGACGGAGCTGTTCCTCAACTTCCTCGCCATCCGCATGGACAGCCGCAAGGTCGAGGGTTGCGTTCACCATCAATCTCGTCACGCCCGACAATGGCGAGAAATTCGTCATCGAATTGGAGAACGCGACGCTGACCAACATAGCCGGCTTCCAGGCGCATCGAACCCGACCTGACCTTGACCATCAACCGCTCGGACCTGGAACTGACGATGATGGGGTCGAAGACGCTCGAGGCCAGATCGCCGAGGGCACCGCCAAGGTCGACGGCGATGCCACGCTCCTCGGCAAGCTCGCGGCGGCGATGGTCGATTTCGATCCGCGCTTCGAGATCATGCCGGGCACCAAGGCGCTGACCGAGGTGGCCCATGCCGATCCCTACCAGGCGGTGCCGGAGCGGATCATCGCGGAGTAGACAGCGCCATCCCTCCCCCTTGTGAGGAGGGTGCCGAACTCAAATAATCTCGTCCTCGTCATAGAGCGGCGCGGCGAGATCGCTCCCGAACTGGTCGAGGCGATCCGTATCCTTGATCCGCGCAATGTGGAACAGGGCCTCGCCGCGATGAACGATCGGCAAGTTGGTGCGTCCGATCACGATTCCCGTCTCACTCGAAATCAACGGCGCGCTCTTGATCCCCAGCGGATCGGAAATCTCGGCAATCTTCTCGCCCTTCGTGACCCGATCGCCGATCACCCGTCCGGCTCGTAGTATTCCGCCTTCCGGTGCGCGAAGCCAGGTACTTGCATGCGAGATCACTGCTGCCGCCGGCTGTCGCTGGCTCTCCGTCGCCGCGATCATGCCGAGCACCCGCATCACTCGCAGCACGCCCGACACTGCCGTGCGGATCGCAGCCTCGTCGAAACGCAGGGCTTCGCCGCCTTCATAGAGCAGCATTTTCACCCCGTGTTCGCGCGCGCTGTGCCGCAAGGTGCCTTCGCGCAGGCGCGAAATCAGCACCACGGGCGGCCGGAAAGCCTCGGCCAGCGCCAGCAGTTCAGGCTCGTCCGGCGCAATGCGGATTTGCGGCAGGTTGCTGCGATGCAGCCCTGCGGTGTGGAGATCGATGCCGTAATTGGCGCGCAACACCACTTCCCGCAGGAAAAGATCGGCCAGCAGGCTCGCGAGCGAGCCGTGATCGCTGCCGGGGAACGAGCGATTGAGATCGCGGCGGTCCGGCATGTAGCGCGAATGGCTGAGAAACCCGAAGGCATTGACGATCGGCACAGCCAGTAGTGTGCCGGCGAGATTGCCGAGCGCGGCATGGTTCACCACCCGCCGGATGATCTCGACGCCCAGAATCTCATCGCCATGCACCGCGCCCGAAAGAAACAGCACCGGCCCAGGCTTCGCACCGTGGATCGCGTGGATCGCAAGCGACATTGGCGTGTGGTTGGAAAGCACACTGACCGGCAGGTCGACTGTCCGCCTCTCGCCGGGCAGGACATGCTCGCCGCCGATCTCGAATGGTCGGGGGTTCATCCCTTTCCCTTGGTTCGGGTTCGCCCGGGCTTGGCGTTCTTCTCGAGGAAACCGATGACCGCCCCGGCGACGTCTACGCCGGTGGCAATCTCGACGCCTTCGAGGCCGGGCGAGGAATTGACCTCGACGACCATCGTGCCGGATGCCGCGCGCAGCATGTCGACGCCGGCGACGTTCAGGCCCATGGAGCGGGCCGCCTTGAGGGCGATGCCGCGTTCTTCCGCCGTGATCTCGATCGATCGTGCGGTGCCGCCGCGATGCAGGTTGGAGCGGAACTCACCGTCCGCCCCGCGCCGTTCCATGGCGGCGACGACCTTGCCGCCCACCACGAAGGCGCGGATATCGCTCCCCTCTGCCTCTTTGACGAACTGCTGGACGAGGATCGCGATATTAGCGCCATGAAAGGCATCGATGACCGACTTAGCCGATTTCGGCGTCTCGCCGAGCACGACGCCGATGCCTTGCGTCCCTTCCAAAAGCTTGATCACCACCGGCGCGCCGCCGACAATATCGAGCAAATCGTCGGTGCGCTTGGTGTCATTGGCGAATGCGGTGACAGGCAGGTTGATCCCGTCGCGAGCCAGGATTTGCAAGGACCGTAATTTGTCGCGTGATCGCCCGATCGCCACCGACTCATTGAGCGGATAGACGCCCATCACCTCGAATTGCCGCAGCACCGCCAGGCCGAAGAAAGTATGCGACGCGGCGATGCGCGGAATGGCGGCATCGAAGCCGGTGAGCTTCTCGCCGAGATAGCGCAATTCCGGCTTCTTGGACGTGATGTTCATATAGCAGCGCAGATAGTCGATGGGCACGATCTCGTGCCCGCGGTGCTCGGCGGCTTCGATCAGGCGACGATGCGAAAAAAGTTTCGGATTGCGCGTGAGCAGGGCGATTTTCATGGCCGCGGCTTCTTTGCCGTCTTCGGGGCGGAAATGAGGAAAGACCGTCCGGGGTGAACAAGGAAATGGTCCCGTACCGTCGCACGTCCGAGCAGCATTGGCACGCCCATATCGGTGCGATTGGTTAGCGTCACTTCTGCATTTATCTTGCGCTTGCCAAGTTAAATCTCCGTCTCAACCACAGCCCTTAACTCACTGGCACCGCTTGAGTTTTTCACCCGTCGCTCACCCATCAACGGGGCTTCGCAATGATGGTGGCGGCCATTGATGGTGACGACGAAACTGACGGTTTTTCGCTGTCCGGAGCCGCTTATTTCGATATTTTCGGCATGCAAGGCCGCAGATCTGGCACCGGTATCGACCTTGGCGACGAACGTGCCGATGCCGAGCTGCGGCAGCTTCACATATTCGCGCCAGCCGATGACCGGGCGCTTGGCAAACCTGCTGATTTTCCCGGCCATGCGGACAAGGCTAGCAATTCTCGATGCGGATCGTATCGGAAATCGCGATTCCGAAGCCCGAAAGCCCGACATAATGGCGATTGCTGGCGGTGATCAAACGGATGGAATGGACGTTCAGGTCACGCAAAATCTGCGCTCCAAGGCCGACATCGCGCCAATTATCGGCACGAGACGCAGCGGTTTCCGAACGTTCCGGACCCATCTCGCCGGCAGGTACGCCGGCTGTCCCTTCGCGCAAGTACACGAGAATGCCGCGCCCCTCTCGCTTGAATACATCATAGACACTGCCAAGGGCTTGCGGGCCGCCGAAGACATCGGCCACCACATCCTCGCGATGAAGCCGCACGGGAATGTTTTTTCCACCTGAAATATCGCCGAAAATGAGCGCCAGATGGCGCACGCTGTCGTAGGGCGTGGAGTAGGCGATGCCGCGCGCTTGGCCGATGGGTGTTGTGACGTCGAAGGATTTCTCCTGCTCGACCAGACGCTCGCGCGACTGGCGATAGGCGATGAGATCGGCGACCGAGATGATTTTGAGGCCAAATTCGCGGGCAAATGCGAGGTTTTCGGCCCCTCTTTTGACCGTTCCGTCGTCATTGACGAGCTCGCAGATGACGCCCGCCGGACGCAGTCCCGCGAGCCGGCAGAGATCGACGGCAGCCTCGGTATGACCCGAGCGCATGAGTACGCCGCCCGACTTCGCAACCAATGGAAAGATATGTCCCGGGCCGCACGAAGTCACTCGCCTGCACATTGCCATTGGCGAGCGCATGCACGGTAGCCGTGCGCTCCTTCGAAGAAATCCCGGTCGTCAGCCCGACGCGATAATCGACGGAGACCGTGAAGGCGGTTCCGAGCGGCGCCTCGTTCTGCGCAACCATGGGTTCAAGACGCAGGCGACGCGCATCCTCGGGCGTAATCGGCGCGCAGACGATGCCGCAGCAGTGGCGGATCATGAACGCCATCTGTTCCGACGTGATCTTGGCCGCGGCGGCGATCAGGTCGCCTTCGTTTTCGCGGTCGTCATCATCGACGACGATTACCATTTCGCCGCGCGCGATTGCGGCGATGGCGTCCTCGACCGGATCGAGTTTCAGGGTTTCAGTCGTTTCTCCGTCGCCGAAATCCTGCGGCCGGACCTGCTGGTCCGTCGCTGCCGCAATCTTGACCGCAAGCTCGAGCGACGGTTTGGCGCCAGCCGACGAGTTGGGAAATCCGGCCTTGGGTCACGCCGAGGAGGCGGGCAAGGTCGGATTGGGAGGTACGACTGTGGTCAAGCCAGGCTGCGAGCTTCATAACCATGTTATTAGCGATGCTAATAACATGGTTCAAGCATTAGCGATTTGAGCTAGAGCCGTCTCGGCCAGCCGAACCCAAAAGCTCACGCCATAAGGGATGGCGTCGTCAGCAAAATCATATTCGGGATTATGCACATAGGCGCTGTCGCCATTGCCGATCAGGATCATGGCGCCAGGGCAGCGCTCCAGCATGAAGGCGAAATCCTCGCAGCCCATGGTGGGCGGATAATCGCGATTGACGCTCCCGGCCCCCGATACATCCTTGGCGACCTTCACCATGACATCCGTTTCGCGCGGTGTATTGACCGTCACCGGATAGCCATTGAGGTAGCCGTAATCGATCTCCGCTGCCCCGCCAAGCGCCGTGGCGATACCGGTCACGGTGCGGAACAGGTTCTCACGCGCCATCTGCCGCATGGCCTTGTTGAGCGTTCGCACCGTTCCGATGAGCGTCGCGGTCGGCGAAATGACATTGTGGATTTCGCCGCCGTTGAACTGCGTGATCGAGACGACGACCGCCTCGACCGGATCGGCATTGCGCGAGGCGATGCCCTGGAGCGCCGTGACGATCTGGGCGCCAATGAAGATCGGATCGACGGCAAGATGCGGCATCGCGGCGTGTCCGCCCTTGCCTTTGATGACGATGGAGAAGGTATCCATCGAGGCCAGGAATGCACCCTCCCGAATGCCGAACTGGCCGACGGGCAGACCTGGCTCGTTATGCATGCCGTAGACTTGGCTGATGCCGAAACGCTCCATCATGCCGTCCTTCACCATCTCATGCCCGCCGCCGCCGCCTTCTTCGGCCGGCTGGAAGATGACGGCAACGGAGCCCGCAAAGTTCCGCGTCTGGCAAAGCTGGCGCGCCGCGCCGAGCAGCATCGCGGTGTGCCCGTCATGCCCACAGGCATGCATGCGCCCGGGAACCTTCGATGCGTAAGGAAGTCCTGTCACTTCGGTGATCGGCAAGGCGTCCATATCGGCGCGAAGCCCGACGGTCTGCCCGTCGCCCTGCCGCCCCTTGATGAGCCCCACGACGCCGGTTCGGCCGATGCCGGTCACGACCTCATCGCAGCCGAAGTTCTTAAGCTTCTCGGTGACGAATGCAGCCGTCTGCTGAACGTCGAACAGCAATTCCGGCTGCATGTGCAACTGCCGCCGCCAGCCGGCGATCTCGGGCTGCATTTCGAGCGCGTCATTGAGAAGGGGCATGGGGAACGCCTCATTGAAGCTGGCTAAAACAAAATGGCCGAGAGTGACCCGGCCATTCTTTAGAAAATTTATGTGCTTGTCACGCCTTCGAGAACAATTCCTCGACGTGATCCCAATTGATCAGATTGTCGACGAAGGCCTCGAGATACTTCGGCCGCAGGTTGCGATAATCGATGTAATAGCTGTGCTCCCAGACATCGACGCCGAGGATGGGCTTGGCGCCATGCATCAACGGGTTCTCGCCATTGGGCGTTTTCATGATCGCGAGCTTGCCGTCCTTGACGGCGATCCAGGCCCAGCCCGAACCGAATTGCGTGACGCCGGCATTGATGAAGTCGGCCTTCATCTTGTCATAGCCGCCAAGGTCGCTGTCGATCGCCTTCTGCAGCTTGGCGGGCAGACTCTTGCCGCCGCCGTCCTTCTTCATCCACTGCCAGAAATGCACATGGTTGTAATGCTGGCCGACATTGTTCACGAGGCCGGCATTCTTCTCGGCATAGGCAATCTTGCAGATCTCCTCGACGCTCTTCGAGGCAAGCGGGGAATCCTTCAGCAGATTGTTGCCGTTGGTGACATAGGCCTGATGATGCTTGTCATGGTGATATTCGAGCGTCTCCTTAGACATATAGGGCTGAAGCGCATCATAAGCGTAAGGAAGGGGTGGGAGTTCGAGAGCCATAGGAGACCTCCATATGCGGCCAGTTTCGAAAGGGAACCCTATCTAGTCGCTTGGGTTCCCTGGCGCAAGAAACATGGCTATCCTGCTTAACCTTTGAGGAGCTGCCATGACAAAGACCGATATCGTCCGCTTTGACCCGAGGGCCACGCTGGAACGCTGGCCCGATATCCCGCCTGAAGAGGTGGCAGAAGGTTCGCCTGTCCAGCGGGGCCAAATGTGGTTCGACGATAAGGCGCGGGGCCTCACCGCCGGTATCTGGGACTGCACGGCCATGGTGAGCCCCTGGATGGATTATCCGGTCAATGAATTCATGATCGTGCTTGAGGGCGAAGTGACGATCGTCGAGCCGACGCGCGAGACGACGATCAGGGCCGGCGAGAGCTTCATACTGCCGAAGGGCCTGCGCTGCATCTGGAAGCAGCAGGGCTATATGAAGAAGTTTTTCGTTATCCTCGAAGATTCAATCGAGCGCCCGAAGCGCGATGGATTGAGTTGCATCAAGCTCGATCCCAAGATTGATCTGGCGCCGTCGACGCCGCCCGGCGCCGACATGCTGATCTCCGGCAAGCCCAGCCAGCACGCGCATGAATATTTCGAGGACGCATCCGGCCAGTGGACGGTCGGCATTTGGGATACGACGGCCTATCATCGCAAGGTCATCGACTTCCCGCGGCATGAATTGATGCACCTCTATGAAGGCTCGGTCACGCTTCTCGATGATGAGGGCAACGCACAGACCTTTAAGCGCCGGCGATACGTTCTTCGTGCCACTCGGCAATCGCAATGCCTGGAAATGCGATGGCTACCTGAAGAAGATCTATTGCATCTTCCAGCCGAAAGTCGCCGCGGCGATAAAGGCGGCGGAGTAGCAATCGCCCCGGTCAATGCGCGAAAAGCAGATAGGCGGCAGAGAGAATAATGGCCGCATCGACTACCCAGATCACCCGGTCCACCGTTTTGTCGCGAGGGACCTTTCTGAAAGTAATGGTCAGGCCAATGATGCCGAAGAGAGAAAGGGCCAAGGTCGCCCACAGGGCATAGGGCACCGCAAAATAGACCATGATCGCCAGTGCGGCATCGACGAACGCGAATATCAGGAATGGCTCGTTTCCCCTGACGCCGAAGCGGGCAATGACCAATGCGTGCAGGAGAGTGTCGAGCACAAGCAGCGCGACGAGAATCAGCAACACTTCAGGGTTCCCCAGTTCGGATAAACTTCACTCTGGCATCGCCCTCTTTTTCCTGTCAATCGGGACCGGCCACATTGCTTGAAATACAGACGAAGGTTGCGGCTCCTGACTAACCTATTTTAACTTTCCAGTCTGAAATAGCTGTACGCTCAGGCCGCCATGCGAGATGGGCGCGCTCGGTGCCGCGAATGGCAGGCCCGTTGCCTTGGCAAGCCCGGCATCGGTGGTAATGAGGCCAACCCGCCAGCCGGAGAACCGCGCAAGCAGCAGTTCGCCCAATGTGGCATGCAAATCCATCAACGGCTTTTTATCGCCTATGCGCGTGCCATAAGGCGGATTGACGATTACCAGTCCCGGCTTGCCTTCGGGCGGCGCGATTTCACGGATATCGAGCTGTTGAAACTCCGTATACTGGGAAACCGCCGCGCGTTCGGCATTGGCCTTACTCATGCGAATGGCGCCCGCATCATGATCGCTGCCAAAATATCGCGACGCTGGTACGACCGGTGCGCCATTCTCGCGCATACGCTGCCAAGCCTTTTGATCGAAACTCTTCAGAAACTGGAATGGAAACTCCCGCGACCGGCCGGGCTTGAGCCCCATCGCGATCTCGGCGGCCTCGATCACGAAGGTGCCAGAACCGCACATGGGATCGAGAACCGGTTCCTGCCCGTCATAGCCGCAAGCCCCAAGAAACAAGGACGCCATCGTCTCGCGCATCGGCGCCTTGCCGATTTCCTGCTTATGGCCACGCTTGTGAAGCGACTCTCCCGAAGTATCGATGCTGATCGTGCACAGATCGTCCTCGATGCGCACTTTCACCGCGAGCACTGCCTCCGCCGATATCGGCGCGCCGAGCCCTTCGTGGATAGCCGTCTTGACGCGCTGTGCGGCTGCACCCGAATGATAGATGCGCGAAGCCCGGCAGGTCGCCTCGACCTTGACCGGCACATCGGCACGCAAGATGTCGCCCCACGGAAATTTCCGCGCGCGCTTGTCGAGTTGCGCGAGATGCATCGCCCGAAATGAACCGATCCGCGCGAGGACGCGCGTTGCGCCACGGATTTCAAGATTGGCGCGCCAGACCTCGGCCCAACCGCCTTTGACCGTGACGCCGCCGGGAACGACGGTCGCTTGCGTGAATCCTTTGGCGCGCGCCTCCGCACACAAGGCGGCCTCAAGGCCTGGCGTAGCAACCAGAAAAATCTCGAGTTCATTGGATTGAGGAGATAATGTCTCTTGAACGGGTTCGAGCGCCTTTGCCGGGCGCGGCGGCGGCCCGGGTCGCTTTCTAGAGCGCATAGCGTGTATATTGTGCGCCCTCGGCCGGCATCGGCGCGATGTGCATTTGGCGCTGCGCCGGCTCCATGATGATCGTCGCGACCGTTGCCGACAATGATCCTGAATCGGGATCGAAGGGCGGCCGGCACACGGCAAAGGGCGTTCCGAAATCATCGGCGAGCGCCCGCTTGACGTCGTCGATGCCGATCGCGCCTTCGGGCAGCAATTTCTTCACCCGCCAATCGCGATAGAGGCTCTCCGGCACATCATGCAGGCCGGCCTCTTTCAGCTTTGATAGCGCGACAGGGCTGACCCAATGATTGGCGTGAACCAGTAATCCGTTTTCGGGATAGAGCGGAAAAACCTCATCGGGCGCGCATTCGAAATCAACAGCAAAGCCTTGCGCCCAGCTGAGGATCATGTTGTTCGAGCAGGCCTTGGGAGTCGTGGCGATCACGCGCATGGCAAGTGCGAGATGCTGCTGTTCGAGAACTTGGCGGCGGATGAGGGGCAGGGGGATACCGCTCTGCTTGTAGTCGCGATCGCTCTCGAGATAGTTCGCCGAGATCGCTATTCCATTCGCATTGAAGCCCGACCGTGCGAGGCCGCCGGCTTCCGTGAAGGTGAGAATGTCGGGTCCATCATCGCGGCGAATGGCGAGCACGATTGCGGTGTCGGCGCATTCGGCGAGCCAGTCCCAGTTCTGTGCATGGATGAGTTCGCCGCTGGAACTGCGCTCCGGCATGACCACGAGTCCGGTGCAGCCATCGGGCTTGGGCTCATGCAGGCGGGCCATGGCGACGATCTCGGTACGGCAATTGATAAGCACGATATCGTCGAGCGGTAAACGCGCGCCCTCCGCGAGGCCCTTCATCTCCTCGAGATAATGCGCGCCGAATTTTTCGATCTCGGGGATGAAGCGATGGATCAATGTGGAGGGGTTGCCGAGTCCGAGATTTGCAAGCCGTTTGCGATAGAGATCGGCGCTTATCGCGACGCGCTCGCGCATCGCCTCGCCATAGGCCCGGCCGCGCGCCATTGGGCTTCCGGAAATCTCGACAAACGGAAAGGCTGCCCTCATCCGAGCCGCTTTTCCATGAAAACCGAATAGGGATCATCCGTCGGATAATCGGCATAAGGTCCGCAGGACACGAAGCCACATTTGGCAAAAAGGCCAAGGGCCTCGGGCTGCAACGTCCCGGTCTCGAGCTTGACTAGGTTGATGCCATGCGCCCGGGCATTGTCTTCGAGCGCGCCAAGAATGACCTTGCCGAGTTTCAATCCGCGCGCTTGCGGCGTCACATAGATGCGCTTGATTTCGCCATATGCGGGATCGCGATGCCAGAGCGCGCCGGTGCCGATCGCCTTGCCTGCCCGCCGCACCACGAAGAAATGAATGTCAGGCTTGGCCAGCGTCTCGATATCGACAAGATGATTGCTCTCGGCGGGGTAGAGATCATGGAACATCGCGTCGAGATCGCGCACGAGTTTCACGACGTCGGGCTGGCGCGGATCCTCTCGCGCGATCGTAATACTTTCGGCCACGATCGCGATCAGGAGAAGGCCTGGATGCCGGTCTGGGCGCGTCCGAGGATCAGCGCATGCACGTCATGCGTGCCCTCATAGGTATTCACCGTCTCAAGATTGACCATGTGGCGAATGACCTGGAACTCGTCCGAAATGCCATTGCCGCCGTGCATGTCGCGCGCCATCCGGGCGATGTCGAGTGCCTTGCCGCAATTATTGCGCTTCATCAGCGAGATCGCCGGCGGCGCAAGCGTGCCGCTCTCGAGCCCGCGGCCGAGCGCCAATGCGCCATGCAGGCCGAGCGCGATTTCCGTCTGCATGTCGGCGAGCTTTTTCTGGATCAATTGATTGGCGGCGAGCGGCCGGCCGAACTGCTTGCGATCGAGCGTATATTGCCGCGCCCGGTGCCAGCAGTCTTCCGCCGCACCCATCACGCCCCAGGCAATGCCGAAGCGCGCCTTGTTGAGGCAGCCGAAGGGGCCGCCAAGCCCGCGAGCGTTGGGCAGCAGCGCGTCTTCCGGAATTTCGACATTGTCGAGCACGATTTCGCCGGTGACGCGAGGCGCGCAGCGAAACCTTGCCCTCGATCTTCGGCGTCGAGAAGCCCTTGGCGCCGCGCTCGACGACGAAGCCGCGGATTTCGATCGTCTTCGGTCTTGGCCCAGATCACAGCGAGATCGGCGATCGGTGAATTGGTGATCCACATCTTGGCGCCATTGAGCACATACCCGCCCTGGACCTTTTGGGCGCGCGTCTTCATGCCGCCGGGATCGGAGCCTGCATCGGGCTCGGTCAGGCCGAAGCAGCCGATGAGTTCGGCGGTTGCAAGCTTGGGGAGATACTTCTTGCGCTGCGCTTCCGAGCCATAGGCCTCGATCGGATGCATGACGAGCGAGTTCTGCACGCTCATCGCCGACCGATAGCCGGAATCGACGCGCTCGATCTCGCGCGCCACAAGACCATAGGCGACATAGCCGAGCCCCGAGCCACCATAGGCCTCCGCCGTCATCACGCCGAGAAAGCCCATCTCACCCAGCTCGTTCATGATCTCGCGGTGGAAATGCTCCTTGCGGAACGCCTCCTGGACGCGCGGCTGGAGCTTGTCCTCAGCAAAAGCGCGTGCCGAATCGCGGATCATGCGTTCGTCCTCGGTGAGGTGCGATTCGAGATCGAGCGGGTCCTGCCAGTTGAAATCGCTGACCGGCGCGGGTCCGTGCGCCTTCCGGATGGCTTGGCTCATGGGGTATCTCCCTGGATTTGCTCCTTAACTGCGCGGAGCGGCCGGGCTTGTCAAATAGGTCCGCGCGCAGCGGAACCAATGCGCCGCTTCCACGTTTTATTCGGCCTATCCGGGAGGTCGCGTGGCTGAAGCTAGTGGAACGGCGAGAATTGCCGATACGGGGAATGTAGCAGCCGAAGCCGTTCCGGCGCCAAGCCGCGACATGGCCCTCTTTCTCGACTTTGACGGAACCCTTGTCGATATTGCCCAAGCGCCTGATGCGGTGCTGGTTCCGCCCGATCTGCCGGTTGATCTCAGGCGCGTGCGGGATTTTCTGGGCGGCGCGTTGGCGATCGTTTCCGGGCGGCCGCTTGCCGCACTCGATCGCTATCTCGGACCGGCAGGACTGATCTTTGTCGGCGAACATGGCGCCATTCACCGTCGTCCGGGCGACCGGCCCTCGCTCGAAACTTCCATGTGGCCGTCGGAATGGAATGTTGCGCTCGATCTCTTCGCCACTGAAAATCCATCCCTCGTCGTCGAGCGCAAGCTCTCGGGCATCACCATTCACTACCGCCTCGCGCCTGAACAGTCTGACATGGCGCGCAGCTTCGCCGGCCAACTCACCGCCGCTCATCCCGACTATGCGATCTTCCCCGCCAAGATGGCCTGGGAAATACGCCATCGCGACATCGGCAAGGCGAGTGCCGTCAAA
This sequence comes from uncultured Alphaproteobacteria bacterium, assembly GCA_963805405.1. GTDB lineage: Bacteria > Pseudomonadota > Alphaproteobacteria > Rhizobiales > Aestuariivirgaceae > JAEUMG01. Next base: position 53,823 of record CAWDUC010000016.1, read on the forward strand.
TACCTGATGGCACAGCCGCCATTCACCGGCCGCGTTCCGGTCTTCATCGGCGATGATCTTGCCGATGAGGCGGCAATCGCTGCGGTCAGCCGCATGGGCGGCCATGGGCTTCACATGGCTCACGCGTTCGCCAATCGCACCGTGCGCGTACGCGAGTGGCTGAAAAGTTTCATGACGCTCGATCAGCAGGGTCTGCAATGAGGCAGATGGATCTTGCCGTGATCGGCAATTGCTCGGTGGCGAGCATCGTCAACGCCGTCGGCCGCCATGTATGGTTCTGCTTTCCGCGCCTCGACAGCGATCCGGTCTTCAACGCGCTGTTGAACGGCGATGCTCCCATCGCCGGATTCATGGATGTCGAACTCGAGAACATGACCGAGTCGCGGCAGAAGTATTTCCGCAATACCGCTATCGTCGAAACCGTTCTCTCCTGCGCCGACGGCTCCGGCATCCGCATCACCGATTTCGCGCCGCGCTTCAAGCGTGACGGCCGCATCGTGCGCCCGCCCTTGATCATGCGCCGCATCGAACCGCTCGACGGGCGCTGCCGGATCAGGATCAGGGTCAGGCCCACTTTCAACTACGGCGCGGAGAAACCGGAGATCACCTTCGGCAGCTACCATTTGCGTTATGCCAGTGATGGCGGCGTCGTGCGGCTCAACACCGACGTCCCGGTCTCCTATATCAGCGAGGAAGTATCGTTCCTGCTGGACCGGACAGTCTGCCTTGCCTTCGGAACCGATGAGCGATTGCCCGATCGCATCGATCGCGTGATGCGCGATTATTACGACGACACGGTCGGCTATTGGCGCGATTGGGTTCGCGATCTCGCCATTCCCTTCAACTGGCAGGATGCGGTGATCCGCGCTGCCATCACGCTCAAGCTCTGCAGCTATGAGGATACCGGCGCCATCATGGCGGCGCTCACGACATCGCTGCCCGAATTGCGCCGGCAGCGGCCGCAATTGGGACTATCGCTTCTGCTGGCTGCGCGACGCTTTCTTCACCGTGAACTCGCTCAATCGCCTGAGTGCCACGACCACGATGGAGAATTTCATCACCTATCTGCTCGATTGCGTGCTCTTGACCGACAGCAAGATCCTGGCTCCGCTTTATCCGATCGTGCCTGCCGTCTCGCTCGACGAGCACACAGCACCGGCACTTTCGGGATTTCGCGGCATGGGGCCGGTGCGCATAGGCAACGCTGCCCATGGCCAACGCCAAAATGACATCTATGGTTCTGTGATCATGGCCGCGGCACAGATGTTCTGGGATCGTCGATTGCCGCAGATCGCCGATGCCGATCTCTATCATCGCATCAAGCGGATCGGCACGCTTGCCGCCGAAGGAGCGCTCGAGCCCGATGCCGGCATCTGGGAATATCGCGGCCGTACCCGCGCGCACACATTTTCCGCCGCCATGTGCTGGGCGGCCGTGCATCGGCTCGGCTATATCGCGATCAAGGTGGGCGAAACGGAGGAGGGAGCGCATTGGCTCGCTCTTGCCGATGATCTGCAAGCGAAGATCCTCGATCAGGCCTGGAACGCCAAGGGTAATCACTTCGCGGGCAGCCTCGGCGGCAGCGAACTCGATGCCGCACTGTTGCTGATGCCGGAGATCGGCATTGTCCGCTATGACGACCCGCGCTTCTGCCAGACATTGGAAGCGCTTGAACGCGGCCTGCTGCGCGACGGATTGATGATGCGCTACACCGACGCCGATGATTTCGGCGAGCCCGAGACGGCCTTTCTCATTTGCACCTTCTGGTATATTGACGCGCTCGTCGGCTGCGGACGCCGCGATGAGGCGCTTGCACTCTTCGAACGCGTATTGTCCTTGCGCAATCATGTCGGATTGCTGAGCGAAGACGTGTCGCCCAAGACGGGCGAATTGTGGGGCAATTTCCCGCAAACCTATTCCATGGTCGGGCTCATTCATTCGGCGCTGAAACTCAGCGTAAGCTGGGAGGAGGGGCCGTGGCGCGCCTCGTAATCGTTTCCAATCGCGTCCCGGCCTATGGCGATCGCAAGGAACAGTCTGGCGGTCTCGCGGTTGCCCTCGACGAGGCGTTGAAGCAGGAGACCTTGTGGTTCGGCTGGTCGGGTCAGACGGCTTCGGAGACAGGCCGTAAGCCCACACTCATCCAGCGCCGCGTTGTGACGCTCGCTACCGTCGACCTCGGCGCTGAGGATTACCAGCGCTTCTATGTCGGTTTCGCCAACAGTTCACTTTGGCCGCTGCTCCACTATCGCCTCGGCATCATGGAATATTCGCGCGAGGACTATCAGGGCTACCGCAAAGTAAATCGCGACTTTGCAGCAGCGCTTTCACCCTTGCTCAGGCCTGACGATATCGTCTGGATTCACGATTATCATCTCATGCCGCTGGCACGCGAGTTGCGCGAGCTTGGACACGCCAATCGCCTGGGTTTCTTCCTGCATATTCCTTTCCCGCCGGCGAGCGTGTTCGATGCGCTTCCTTGCGCGCGCGCGCTTGTGCGCGACCTCACCGCCTGCGATCTCATCGGTTTCCAGAGCGAAGAGGACTGCAGCAACTTCCTGTCTTGTGCGGTGCGATTGTCTGGCGCATCGCTTCTCGGCGAGGGACGCTTCTCGCTCGATGGAATTGAATCGCGCGCGACCGCCATTCCCGTTGGCATCGACCCGGGGCGTTTCGCGCGGCAGGCGGAGCGCGCGTCCAATAGCGAGAACGCCCGGCGCATGCGCGAGAGCCTGAGTGGCCGGCGATTGATCGTCGGCGTCGACCGGCTCGATTACTCCAAGGGTCTGCCCAATCGCCTCGAGGCCTATTCGCGCTTGCTCGAGCAGTTTCCGGAGCATCGGCTTAAAGTATCGTACTTGCAGGTGACCCCGCGCTCGCGCGGCGATGTCGGCGAGTATCAGGTGCTTAAGCGCAATCTCGATCGCCAGATCGGCAAGATCAATGGCAAATTCGCGGAGTTCGATTGGGTGCCATTGCGCTACATGACCCGCGGCCTGCCGCGAACGACCTTGGCCGGCTTCTACCGCGCAGCCGCCGTTGGCTTGGTGACGCCATTGCGCGACGGCATGAACCTCGTGGCCAAGGAATATATCGCCGCGCAGGAGCCACTGGACCCGGGCGTTTTGATACTGTCACGCTTCGCCGGTGCGGCAGCGCATATGAAGGAAGCGATCATCGTCAATCCTTACGACCCGGACGAGGTTGCCGAAGCGATCAATGACGCATTGCACATGCCGGGCGAAGAGCGTCGCGCCCGCTGGGACGCACTTTATGCGACCGTCAACCGGGATTCGGCTGCCGCTTGGTGTCAGCGATTTCTGGAAGAACTCTCCGGCAAGAAGCCGGCGATCGTGACGCCGGCGGCTGCCGCCTGACTTAGCGGATCAAGGCCGACAACTGCTTGAATTCGGGCGTCCCGGCGGTGCCCAGCGTTTCGAAAAGCAGCATCTCCGTCGTGACGATCGCGATAGAGGCTTGCCGCATCCGGTGGAAGGCAAGTTCGGCTGAAGCCTCCGCGCGCGATGACATGGCATCGGCGACGGCATAGACTTCATGGCCGGCACCCTGGAGATCCATCGCGGTCTGCAAGACGCAGACATGCGCCTCGATGCCCGCAATGATCACGTGTCGGCGCTCGTGCTGCGTGATCCGCTCGCGAAGTGCCGCATTCTTCCAGCAGGAGAATTCGACCTTTTCCTGCACGGGCGTATTGCCGATTTCCGCTTTCAGCGGCGCAACCGTATGACCGAGACCCTTTGGATATTGTTCAGATACGGTGATTGGCAGGTCGAGCACCCGCGCCGCCCTCGCAAGGATGATCGCCTGCTTCAATACTCGCTCTGGCGCCGCCATGGCGGGCAGCAAGCGATCCTGCATGTCGATGAGAAGGAGCTGGGCTTTGGCACGATCGATTAGCATTCGAGGCACTCTTCCTTCTCCCTCGTCAGAGGAGAACTTACGAGAACACCATTGCGTCTTCCAAGAGATTTAAGAGGATTTCGACAATGCTTCCGTTAGCGCTTGCCTGAGTACGTTACTTTCGGCAGGCTTTGGCTTGCGGCCATGTACTTCTTCCGCTGCAGCGTAGACCAGTGACACGATCGACCCAGGCAGATCCTTGCTTTTTGTGATACAGTCGCGCGCCTTCGCAAGAAGCTGCGGCTCGGCCCGGTCGATCGCTCGTCTTACTATCCCTGCAACCTGCGGCGATGACACGACATGCGGTGCGGGCTGAGGCGTGATTTTCTCGGGCGAAACGTTTATGGCACCGACCCTCTGATCCGAACTCGCAGGCGCCTTTGTCCTTGCGTGATGTTCCAGAAATGATCTGACAGTCTCCGCAGCCCACACTCTTCGCGTGTCGGCTTCGCGTCTCAGCAGCTCCGATTGCTGACTCGTTGGCGGGATGGATGCCGAGAAGATGCACTCTGATACCGTGGGTTTGTGCAATCTCGACGCCTACTCGGACATCTTCATCGCCGGAGATGAGAAGTGCATCGGTGATAGACCGATTGCGGGCCAGTTCTATGAGATCCGTGACGATCAGCGAGTCGACGCCCTTCTGCTGACCGTCCTCATGTAGGCGTCCGAGACGCAGCTTGATGTCATCGGTCATCGCCAATTTCATCTGATGGTCATTGAGCTTGCCGGGCGGTGCACCGTCATACCAGTAGACGCGCAGAAGGCCCTTGTTCGGAGCTATTTCTTTCGTCAACTCCTTGAGTTTGGCCAATAGCACTTGAATGTTCAGATCAAGCTCTTCTCGCGGCTTTGGCTTCTTCGCCCTCGTAAGCGCGATTGACCCTTGCGCGTAGAGATACCCAGCATCGACAAAGACCGCGATCCGCATCTTCCACCTCCGCTTGCCGAGCATTAAGCCAGCGGAGGTTTGCGCAAGGTTAATTTAACCGTGGAAACGGTCTATGCCTTCCCGGCCACCTTGATCCCGAAGGCATAGACCAATGCCACTTCCTTCAGCCTGTCGAACCGGCCGGAGGCGCCGGCATGGCCTGCTTCCATATTGGTCTTCAGCAGCAGAAGATTGCTGTCGGTCTTGAGTTCGCGCAATCGCGCGACCCATTTCGCCGGTTCCCAGTAAGTCACCCTGGGATCGGTCAATCCGCCGACCGCCAAGATATGCGGATAGTCCTTGGCTTCAACGCGGTCATAGGGCGAATAGGCGGCGATCACGTCATAGGCTTCCGGATTGGCGATGGGATTGCCCCATTCCTGCCATTCGGGCGGGGTCAGCGGCAAAGTATCATCGAGCATGGTGGTGAGCACATCGACGAAGGGAACTTCGGCGACGACGCCCTTGAAGAGATGCGGCGCAAGATTGACCGAAGCGCCCATCAGCAATCCTCCGGCGCTGCCGCCCTGGGCGACGATATTGCCTTCGCGTGTATAGCCGCGCCTGATCAGCGCCGTGGCGGCCGCCACGAAATCGGTGAAGCTATTGATCTTCTTCTCGCGCTTGCCGTCCTTGTACCAGCGATATCCCTTGTCCTTGCCGCCGCGGATATGCGCGACCGCATAGATGAAGCCGCGATCGACCAGCGAGAGGATATTGGTGTTGAAGCCGGCGGGAATGGTGATCCCGTATGAGCCATAGCCGTAAAGCCACAGAGGCGCGGAGCCGTCGAGTTTCGTGTCCTTGCGATAGAGCAATGTCACCGGCACCGTCTCGCCATCCGCCGCCTCGGCCTGGATGCGCTTCGTCACATAATCGGCCGGGTTGTGGCCGGACGGCACCTCCTGCGTCTTGCGCAACGCGCGCGTACGTTGACGCATGTCGTAGTCATAGACCTGCGCTGGCGTCGTCATCGACGAATACGAAAACCGCAAATTGTCGGTGTCATATTCGCGCATCTCGCCGAGGCCGAGCGAATAGGCTTCTTCGTCGAAGGCGATCGCATGCTCTTCGCCATTCGACATGTCGCGGATCACGATCCGCGGCAGGCCGTTCTCGCGTTCGAGTCGCACCAGCCAGTTCTTGAAGCGCCATGACGCCAAGTATCAGCGTGCCCGGCCGGTGCGGAACGAGATCGCTCCAGTTTTCCGGCCCCGGATCGGCGATCGGCGCCCAGGCGATCTTGTAATCTTCCGCGCCGTCGGCATTGGTGCGGATGATGAGCCGGTCTTCCCAGTGATCGACATCATATTCGACATTGGGCTTTCTTTGCGCCACGAGCTTCGGCGCCACCGTCGGCGTTGCCGCATCGATCAGATACACTTCCGATGTCTCATGATCATGCGTATCGATGACGATGTAGCGTTCCGACTGCGTCTTGCCGACGCCGGTGAAGAACCCGGTATCTTTCTCCTCGTAGACGAGCACGTCATCGGCTTGCGCAGTGCCCAGGACATGCCGGAACACCTTCAAGGGCCGGTGGTTGTCGTCCTGCAATGTGTAGAAGAAGCTCTTGCCGTCCGAAGTCCAGCTCGCATCGCCGGTGGTATTGTCGACTGTCTCGGCGCGATCATTGCCCGTTGCCAGTTCGCGGATTTGCAGTTGGTAGAATTCCGAACCCTTGTCGTCGAAGGACCACGCGGCAAGGCTATGGTCGGGCGAAATGCTGACATCGCCGAAACGGAAGAAGGCTTGCCGGCCGAAAGCGCATTGCCGTCGAGCATGATCTGCTCCGGGCCCGTGAGATCGCGCGGCTTGCGGCAAAACCGCGGCTGCTGCCCGCCGGTCACGAAGCTCGTGTAATAGGCGAAAGCGCCGTCGGCGGCCGGCACCGAGCTGTCATCCTCCTTGATACGCCCCTTCATCTCGGCAAAGAGCTTCTCCTGCAGCACCTTGGTGTCGGCGAGTTCGGCCTCGAGATAGGCATTCTCGGCATTCGAGATGACGCGCGGATTTCCGGCGCCGAGCACGGACGGATCGTGCATCACGTCTTGCCAGTTATCCGCCCTGAGCCAGGCATAGTCGTCGGTTTTTACGCGATTGTGCCACGTCTCGACGCGCGGGCGCTTGGCGGCGCGCGGCGGCGCGATTTTCGTCACTGCAGTCATGTCTGATCCTTGAAGTCCGAGCTTGAGGCGATGCTTGTTCTCGTGATGGTGCCCTATGTGTCGCCTGACGGCGCCGGGCGCAAGACCATCACACGGAAGTGTCGCCGCCACAATTTATGATTGTCTTTACACATTTGATTAACCATGGCTGCACCCTTGAGGGGAAGAAATCGAGCCAATCTCAGTGATTTAAGCAAGTTTAGAAGCTTCACTGGTTTCAAATGCACAGGTTATGAGGTCGGCTGCGGGGTGTGGATGCGCGGACAGGCGGCGCACATGAGAGACGAGGCGGCGGAAGGCGTGATGAGCGCGCGTCCGGTCGATCCTGCGCGCCCGATCACTGCCGACAGCTTTCGCGATCTCATGGCAAAGCTTGGGCCGCGGAAGGCGGGCGGTCCGGTCCTGGCGACTTGTCGCAAGCGAGCCGGCGCCGCTCGTCGAAGCGACGCAAGGACCAAACTGCAGCCGGCGGAGATCGGGATATCGGCGGAGTCAGCGGTTCCCGAACAGCCGCCGTCCGGCGGGCAACCCGCGGGTTACGACTGGGGCAAACTTTTCCAATCGCCTGGCGAGATCCTGCCACAATCCCTCGATGAAGCTGAGGAGTCCGCGCCGTCGCCGGTTTTCTGGAACCCGGTCGTGGAGGCAGAGCCGCCCGCGGAAGCAGAGCCGCCCGCGGAAGCGGTCGAGCCGGCGGGGTTTGCGCCGGAGCCTCAGCCCGAGCCTGACGCTCCATTCCATGACGATGAAACGCCCCCCGAGCCCGGCGAAGATGAATCCCCGCTGCCGGTCATTACAATCGATTTGGATGCGGTGCTGAACGCGCCCGAGCTTGAAGGGTCCGAACTCGTTGATTCACTGAGCGAGAGGCTTGGCGCAGCCTCTACCCTGCTGCGTCGCGCCGAGACCTCGACGGATCCCTTCGCAAGACCCGCGCCGGAATTTAACGAGCGCCGGCCTGTTGATTTTACCGAGCCCGATACAGGCTCGGAGGACGTGGCGCGCTCGCTGCTCGGCATCATGTCGGCGCCTTCGGGGGTCTCGCAGCCGCATGAGCGTGCGCTTGCGGCTGATACTTTGCTCCGCCTCGCGCCGCGATTGGCCTCGCGGACGCTGATAATGATCGCCGAGCGCGTGAGCGTCATGGAGAGCCCGCCGCCGCTGCTGGTGGGCCTTCTTTTGCGCGATGCGCGCGAGGAAGTTGCCCGCCCGCTGCTCGAACGCGCAAGCCTCGTTTCCGACCAGGATCTGATGAGCGTCATCGCCGAAGGCAATTCCGCCAAGCAGCGCATGATTGCTCGGCGGCGCGCAATATCGCCGGCCCTCGCCGACGCCCTGATCGTGACCGAAGAGCCGACCGTTCTGATGAACCTCGTGCGAAATGCCGGGCGCGACCTTCTCGCAGGATGCCTTTACGCGGCTCTGCGCGCTGGCACGCGACGCTCCTGCTTTGCAGGCTCCGCTCGCTACGCGCGCCGATACCCCCCCGCCCATTGCCTTCGAACTCTTCTGGGTCGCCTCACCCGATCTGCGCCGGCTCGTCTTGTCACGCTTCCTGACTGATTCCGAGACGCTTGGCCAAATCCTCAAGCTCACTTTAACTGTGGGTGGAGAGGGCATGACGGAAGCGAAGATTCCTCCCAAGCAGAAGGTCGAGGAACTCATCGATCTTATCGAGGCAGGCGATGAAGACGCTGCGACCCGGCTCGTCTGCGAGATCGGCAGCATCGGTGAAGCGACTGCGCGCCGCATCCTGGCGGATCGGCAGGGCGAACCGCTTGTCGTGATGCTCAAGGCCCTGGGCCTGCCGCGGGGGCGCCTCCAGGGTGTCCTCGAACGCCTGCAAGTTTGCAGTCCGCCCCGCATTGCCGGCAACCGTGTTATTTCGGAATTGCAGGCCATTTTCGACACGCTCTCGCTCACCAAGACGCGCGTCCTGCTCACCTATTGGGATTGGGCGGCACAGAGCCCAGAGCCATAGGCGCCCGATATCGACGACCCCGCAGACGTGTGCATGGTCCTCATTTATCCTTGCCACGTGGGCACTTAAAGTATATCGCTCGCATTGCTGGGGGCGAAACTGTGTATATCTCTCGTATTGAACAAGCATCCATCGCCGCGGACCCGGCTGCACGCATAAATTTTACGTTGGGGAGGCTATGGTGGAAGGTAAAAACGAGCTCGTCGAGCTGACGGCTGAGATCGTTGCTGCTTATGTGGGTAATAATCCCGTTCCGCAGGCAGACTTGCCGCGGTTGATATCTGAAGTATACAAGTCCCTTTCTGGCGCGGTCGCTGGCGGTGAAGAAGAAGCTAAGCAACCACCCGAAGAACTCAAGCCGGCTGTACCGATTCGACGGTCCGTGGGCGATGATTTCATCACCTGTCTTGAGGACGGACAGAAGTTCAAGTCGCTGAAGCGCCATCTGCGTACGCATCACAACACGTCGCCCGAACAATACCGTGAAAAATGGGGCTTGCCGAAGGATTACCCTATGGTGGCTCCGAATTATGCTCGCGCGCGATCGAGCCTCGCCAAGAAAATGGGTTTGGGCCAGCGCCGCCGGCGCAAGTAACCGGGCTCAGCAAGTTCAAGCGAGTTTGAGGGCACTGCGGTGCCCTCAATCATTTTGCGCGAAGGCCTTCGCTCGCTTAGGCTTCTATTGTTGACTTTGTTTACTAAGTCAGTCAAGAATATGGGTGTGTAGTCAACGGAGGCCGTCATGCCCCTCCTCGAAAATGTGATGAAAGCCTTGAAGTCGGCCGGCAAAGCCATGCCTGTGATGGCACCGCACGCGCATGACAGCGACGAGATATTCCTTGGCGATATCGAGACACGCAAGCGCGACGGCGATCTGGCGATACTCCGTTCGCTCTGTAGCTAGTCCGGGAACCTCAGCGCCTTCAGCGCGGTTTTCGAATGTCCGGTGCCGCCGCCGGCTTTTGACAAGGCCCCAACATGCCCGATTTGCCCGCAGCGCCACAGCGCGAAACTTCGCGCCACCGTTTTGTCGATCGCGAACTCACGCTTGGCGAAATGCTGGCTGATCCGATTGTCCAGTTGGTCATGCGCCGCGACCGCGTGACGCCGGAGACCGTCGCTGCACTGTTTGAGCCGCGGCAAGAACGCAACGCCGCCTGACTGGATTTGGAGAGTTGGCCCCGGACTCTTGCGCCGTGTTGCGGCGCGATTCATAAACGCCTTGAGCGCCATGGGGACGGCAATTCGCAAAGGGCAGGGCGGGGATGGCACAGGACGTGGCCAATACGGCGTTTCGCGCGCAATTGGTGATCCCGGAACAGCGTCAGCTCTACGACTACTGGCTTGAGCGCGCCGCCGGTCGCCCGATGCCGGATCGCGGCGAAATCAGCCCTGGGCATTTTCCGCGTCTCCTGCCCAATGTCAGCCTTGTCAGCTACGAGCCCGATACCGGGCGCTGCCGCATTCGTCTGGCCGGCACGCGATTGCGCGACATCTACGATTGCGAGACCACGGGGCGCTACCTTGATGAACTCGATTGGGGCGACAAGCGCGACTACTGGCTCGCTGCCTATCGCCATGTCTTCGAGGCAGGAAAGCCCGCGCAAGGCGTGGTGCGCGGGCCGCGCGTCCAGAAGGAGCATCTCGTCCAATACTGGCTGAAACTCCCGCTCGGTCTCGAAGGCCGTCAATGCGGGATGGTGCTTTGCTACGACGCGTTTATCGCGGCAACCGATATGGCAGACCATCACGCGGAGATTCGGGCTATCAGCGCCTAATGATTTGGAACCTACGAATCGCACTTGATTCCTAAGGAACTAAATTCTAGGATCGCCCCAAATTCAGGAGGCGAGTCATGCAATCTTCTCTTTCCGACTATAATTTTCGCCGCGAATCCAATCTTTTGCTGCGCCGATTGGCTGCAGGCCGCGGCTACCTGATGCCGGCGCCGGCAGGCGGTGCATGGCACCTTTTCACCAAGCGGACGGGGTTTGTGCGTGCCGTCGCCGAACTCGATGCGGATTTCGTCGCGGCGATGCTGCGCGCGCAGATGTTGGGGAAACGCCCGGGTGGCGGGCTCATGGCGCGGGAGGAGGGGGCCGGCAAGGTTCAGCAGGCTCGCTGGACCGATCAGCTCGACGGGACACTCGTCGAGGCATCGGAACGCCTCGCCCAGGATTATGAGCGTGCCCAACTCGATGCGCGCGTAACGGCGCTCTGGGACCAGGCCTTGCTGCCCGCTGGCAGGAAGCGCACCGCAGGTGAGAAAGAAGTCTCGGACGCAGCACTCTCGGCGCGCGCCCGCGTGCATGCCGCCTTGGAAGCCGTAGGGCCGGAACTCTCGGGCCTGCTTTGCGAAGTCTGCTGCCTGAGCGCCGGTGTCGAACAGGCGGAGCGCCGCCTTGGCCTTGCCGCGCGCTCCGGCGGCGCCTTGCTGAAGGTCGCGCTCACCCGGCTTGCCCGCCATTACGGTCTTGGCGACTTCGGCAAACCACGCCACCCCTTGGCACTTCGGCGATGGGGCGTGTCCGATTATCGCCCGCGCCTGCCGGTCGATCAGTACGCGAAACGTTGAAATTACCCCACCCGTCGCCGGGCGGGGTGTCCACTACTTCACCAAAGCCCGCATCGCGTCCGTGCGGATGCGCGTGACCATCGAGGCGAGGCCGTTCGAACGCTGCGGCGTCAGATGGTCCTTCAACCCGAGTGAATTGAGCACCCCTTGAGCGTCGGTCGCGAGGATCTCCTTCGCCGGTCGTCCCGACAGCAATGCAAAGACGATGGCAATGAGGCCCTTGACGATCAGTGCGTCGCTGTCGCCGACAAAATCGAGCCGGGGATTGTCAGATGGCCCGCTGACCTTGGTGTCGATCCACACTTGGCTGGCACAGCCCTGCACCTTGTTGGCGGCGTTATGGGCGAACTCACCGAGCGGCTCAAGCTTGCGGCCAAGCTCGATCACATAGCGATAGCGATCTTCCCAGTCGTCCAGGAAGGCGAAATCGTCCTTGATGCTCTCGATGGTCGTAGTTTCCACGCTGCAGCGCCTCCCGACATTGCCATATGGAGGCTCACATAGCGCAATTTCAGCCCAAGTTTAGTCCCTTGGCGTCAAAGTTGGATAGGAGAGGCTTAGCTGTTGGCGTTCGCGCCGATCGTCGGAACCCGCCAGACCGGAATCCGGTCTTCGACCTTGAGCGTGTTCTGCGAGACTGCGTCATCGACGGCGAGCTTCGTGGAACTGGTGACCATCGGATCGACGCCGTCGGCTTGTTCGGGGCCGGTGGAATCGTTGGTGCTGGCCTCATTGGCCCAGTTGTAGATCAACCGGACACTGTACTTCGCCTTCGCCTCGAGCATTCCCGCGACATAGGAAGCGGTCACGCAGACCTGTGGCTCACGCGAGCAGAAGCCGCCGATGTCGGAAGCCGCCCGGGTAGCGGCGACCAGAATTTCCGGTGCCGACACGTCGTTGGCAGCAATGAGGCCCACGTCCTTCTTCACGGATTCGGGCGGCGACGGCATCAGAATAACGATGGCCGACAGCAATATGATTGTTCGAACGATACGCATCCCTTGAGTCCCCTTGCGTCTTTCGTGGGACGCTAGCCGACAAAGATTGCCCCTGGTTTGCGTGCGACACTTCGTTTTGAATCGAATTTGTCTCAAATTTTAGCGAATTTCAGGCTCGTAATACGTCAACGATATCAAAGATGTGGAACGGATCATTAACCGGAAAGCCCCTGTTAATCATCTCTCTGGCATGGTGCTGATCCTGGATTGGGCGGCGCGGGGCTGCTGCTCTGGTGTGTGTGAGGCGGTAGACGGTGGTTTCGGATAGCGTCGAGGGCGTAATTGACGATGTGCCGTCGCGGATCAGCGCATCCGCTTTTCTGACGTCGGCTCTGGTCGCAGCCCTGTGGGGCGCTATCCTCTACAACGTCCTTTATCTCCAGCAAGGTGCCCGCGGATCCGGCGAGTCGGCCGCTACGTTTGGAGCGACCCGGCTGACCGTCGAGGCGCCGAGCGACGCGGCATCGACCGCAATTGTCGTGAGGGTCGACCCCATCGTCGAGGCGGTCCAGCGTGAATTGGCATTGTCCGGCTTCTATACGGGCCCGGTCGACGGCTTGCCCGGCCGGCGGACCAAGATCTCGATTGCCGCCTATCAGAAGGCCAATGGGCTCGATGCGACCGGCGAGGCGAGCGAGGAACTGGTCGATCAAATAAGATTGACCCGGGAGATCGTCGCGGCATCCGGGATGACAGACGAGAAGGGCGTGCCGCAAAGCAGCGATCCGATCAGGCGCGTGCAGACCGTCCTGGCTGAACTTGGCTATCTTCCGGGGACGATCGATGGCTTCCTTGGCGAGCAGACCCGCGATGCGATCCGCCAGTTCGAGCGTGACCGGAATTTGCCGATCACCGGCAATGTGTCCGAAGCACTGATGGCGGAACTGGCCAAGACCTCGGGGACGAGCCAGGCCGGCGGGCAGTAAGTATCGCTTCTCGCCTCAGCACGAGGGCAGGCATGAGCCTAAAGTCCGAAATCTGGGTCCAGGCATTCCTACGCCGCTGTTTTGGGCAGGGCCATTACGGCGCGGTGTTGCGCAAAGGCGCCCCGGAAGCCGGTGCCATCTATGTCGTGATCAACCGCCTCGATGGGCGGAATTTCCTCTATGGCCCGCCGCCGGGGCCGGCCTATGACGAGATCGGCGAGAAGCGCTGGGAACTGGCGCGACCCGACCCGCTCGATCCCCTGGCGCTCCAGGCGGCGATAACGAGCCTTGCCCGCATCGATCCCGACATTTGGGTGGTGGAAATCGAGGATCGCGATGGCAGCCTCGCCCTCAAACCCGTATAATGCTGCAAAGGCGGCAATGTTTGGTCATAATCGCCTTTTAGGGAAGCTCTGGAGAGCCGGGCTGGGTTTGTAACGCCTTGTCCACATTCAAAAAGCAGAGCGCCATATGGCGCTACATCTGGAAGCTCAACTCCTATGTGAGTTCGGCTGTCTATGAGACCTTTGCCGCCTTGCGTCGCGGCTTCTCGGCCTATTCCTCGACCCTCTACCGGTTCCGCCTTTCCGGCTTCAAGCGCATCGTCGTCGATCTTCTCGATGACGGCTTGACCTTCGGCACCATTGCGCTCGCCGGCGTGCTCGCCCTGGCGATCCCGCCGATCAGCGAGACGGTCGATATCTGGAACAGGGGCCGCTCCTATGCGGTGACATTCACCGATGCTACGGCAATATCATCGGCCGGCGCGGCATCCTGCAGGACGACAACATCCCGCTCTCGGAAATTCCGATCCATACGTGATGAACGCCGCACTCGCCACCGAGGATGCCCGCTTCTACGAGCATTTCGGCGTCGACATCATCGGCACCTTGCGCGCCATGCGCGAAAACGCCCGCGCCAATGCCGTGGTGCAGGGCGGCTCATCGATCACCCAGCAGGTGGCGAAGAACCTCTTCCTCTCGCCCGAGCGCTCGATGAAGCGCAAGATCCACGAAGCCTTCTTCGCCTTGTGGATCGAGGCGCGGCTGAGCAAGGACCAGATCCTCAAGCTCTATCTCGACCGCTCCTATCTGGGCGGCGGCACCTATGGCGTCGAGGCGGCGGCGCAGTATTACTTCGGCAAATCGATCCGCGACGTGAACCTTTCGGAAGCGGCGATGCTGGCCGGCCTGTTCAAGGCGCCGTCGAAATATGCCCCGCATGTCAATCGCGGAGGCCGCACAGGCGCGCGCCAACACCGTGCTCTACCGCATGCTCGATGCCCGCTTCATCACGCAGGGCGAGTATCTGAAAGCGAGGCGCGAGCCGGCCCGCGTGGCCCGCAAGGATATCTTCGACAGCCCCGACTGGTTCCTCGACTACGCCTATCGCGAGACGCTCTCCACTCTCGAGGAGCAGCACATCACCGGCGACTACGTGATCGAGGTGAAGACGACCATCGATCGCCGCATCCAGCGCAATGCCCAGTCGATCGTCAACGAGATGATCGATATCGAGGCGCCGCCCTACAACGCGACGCAGGCGGCGGTCGTCACCATGGAGCCCGACGGCGCGGTGAAGGCGTTGGTCGGCGGGCGCAATTACGAAGAAAGCAAGTTCAATCGCGCCACCGATGCCGAGCGCCAGCCGGGATCATCCTTCAAGCCCTTCGTCTACATGGCGGCGCTGCTCAACGGCTTCACGCCGACTTCCGCCGTCGTCGACGGCCCGGTCTCGATCGGCGGCTGGTCGCCCAGGAACTACACCGAGCAAATATGCCGGCCGCACCACGCTCACCAATGCGCTCGCGCAGTCCTACAATAGCATCCCGGTGAAGATCATGATCGAGATCGGCCGCAAGGCGATCCTCGAGACGGCGCACGCCGCCGGCATCCAGACCGAACTTGAAAACTGGGCGCCGACCGTCGCTTGGCGCGAGCGCAATGCCGCTCATCGATCTGACCACCGGCTATGCGACATTTGCGGCCGGCGGCCTTGTCGCTGCGCCCTATGCCGTCCTCGAGATCAAGCGGCCCAATGGCGACATCCTCTATGATCGCTGGAAAGTGGCGCCGCCACGCGAGCGCGCTTTTCCGGAAGAGAAGGTTGCCGAACTCAACGAGATGCTGAATGCGGTGGTGGTCAAGGGAACCGGCCGGCGGGCATTCCTCGGCTATACGCCGCAAGGCGGCAAGACCGGCACCAACCAGGCCTATCGCGATGCCTGGTTCGTCGGCTTCACCGGCCATTATGTGACGGGCGTGTGGTTCGGCAATGACGACTTCACCTCGATGAACAAGATGACCGGCGGTGTCGTTGCCGGCCATGACCTGGAAGAAGGTGATGGATGTCGCCGAGGAGTTCGAAAGCTGCGGTCGCGCTTCCCGGCATTCCGTTGACGCAGGAATATGCGATCTGGGTGGCCGAACATCCGGCGCCCGCGCCCCCGCCGACCGAGCCCAATCGCGAGCCGCCGAGCTGGCGTGCGGTTTCGCCGGTGGCCGTCGCCAATGTCGCGCCGACGAAGCCGCAGGCCGACGTCGCCGCGGCGCAGCCCAAAAAGCCGAAGCCGAAAGTCGCGCGCGTCGCTCGTTGATCCAAGCGATGAGGAAGCAGCGATCATCCGGCCGAAGCGCAATTCCGATCCGGTCGTCGGCGTCTTGCGCGATATGTTCGGCTGGGGCGATGACGACGAGGACAAGCCGAAAAAGAAAAAGAAGAAGAAGGCGCAAGACTGGAACGACGCCAAGAACAGCCCGTCGACCACGATGAAGCGGCTCAAGAGCCGTTATGATCGCTAGGCCGAAATGATCCGCCGGCGGATTATCATCAATTCTCCATGGGCGGGCTCGACGGGCCCCTCCAATCTTGATGGCCGCCTCAAGGGCGGCCATGGCGGGATTGGCGAGCTGACATGAAGTCCGTCATCCTCATCATCGCCGGGGTGATCATCGGTTTCGTGTCGGCATTCATGGCGATCTCCGAGCGCGCCGCCTCGTCGGTCGAGCCGAAGGCCGGCATCTGGCAAGACATTTCCAACAGCGCCGATGAAAACATCGATCCCTACCTGCGCGCCAGCTACGCTTCGCTGGGCTGGCTCCTGCCGGCGCAGGGCGAGGACCAGTTGATCGAGGCCAGCACCGACTCGAACGCGTCCGCGCTCGATGGCGATTGCCGTTATGTCGTCTCCGGAAAATTGCCGCGCGTGCGCTGGTGGCAGCTTGCCGTCGTGGGCAACGACGAGGAGGGCGCCGACAACGACCCGCGTGCGCGGCCCGACGCGATCAGTTCCGAAAGCATCATTGCCGAGGGCGACGGACGATACCGCCTCAATATTTCGCGCCATGCGGCTTCCGGAAACTGGATCTCGCCCGGCAATCGCGACGACTTCCGCCTGGTGATGACCGTGCGCCGCGAAGATCCCACTACGGCCGGCGACGCCGAGCCGCCGACAGTCGCGAGGATCGCATGCGACTGAAGTTCAAGGTGCCGGTATTCTGGATTTCGGTGGCCCTGGTGCTCGCCGTCGTCGTGCACTTGTCCTACGTGCTTTTCACGCCGAGCCGCGCGATGGACGCGAAATTCGATCGCACCGTCGCCAAATCGGGCATCAATGCCCTGGCGGTGTTGACGCCGGCCGAGGCGCGCAGTCTCATCGGCCTGTCGACGGCGGGGTCCATTTATGCTGCATGCCCCTATAATCTGCGCACCGGCGATCTCACCATCGATGCCGAGTTCCCGATACGGCCCTGGACTTTGTCCGTCTACGGAATATCAGGGGCGCGATTGTTCTCGGTCAACGACAAGCAGGCTGGCGTTGACAAGGTGACGCTCGAAGTAAAGCTCGGCGGCAATATCTGGGATTTGCTGAACGACCATGCTCCGCCCGAGATCGGCGATGGCTGGTCGGTCGAGGTCAAGGAGCGCCGCGGCATCGCGGTCTTGTGGATGTCGGATGCCGATCCGGTGGTGAGCGAGCGCCTCAAGGCCGACCTTGCACGCTCGAAATGCATCGTCGCGCCACGTCCCGAACCGGTTGTCGCGCCGGAAGTCGCACCCGAAGTGCAGCCGCCGGAAGAGATCACGCCACCCGAGCCCGACCCCAATGGCGAAGGCGTTGAAGGCTAGCCTTCGCGGCGGTCGGCCTTCTTGCCACTCTTGACAATCCCGGTTGCGGGAGTGGCGTCTCGCTCGATTCGAACGCCGGGGAAAATCACGATCTCGCCGGGACGCTTTCCCCGCATGACGCTCACCGGCCGGCATTGCTCAATCGGAAATCTCAACAAGGTGCACATGGCCCAATTCCTCCGCCGCATCGTCATCCGCGGCTCATTGCGGCCATTTAGCGGATGCTATGGTTAACAATCGGCTAATGCGCCGTCGCGGATTGCGAGTGGCGCTAGGAGCGTGGTAGCGAAGTCACAATGGCGCGCGAGAAACCATTCTGGAAAACCAAGACGCTGCTCGAGATGAGCGCGCAGGAATGGGAATCGCTGTGCGACGGCTGCGGGCGCTGCTGTCTCGTCAAGCTCGAGGACGAAGATAGCGGGCGCTATTACTTCACCGACATTGCCTGCCATCTCTTCGATGGCGAGAGTTGTCGCTGCGGCGATTATGAAAATCGCAGCAGCCGCGTACCCGATTGCGTGAGGCTCGATGCCGAGAATGTCGGCACCCTCGGCTGGCTGCCGCGCAGCTGCGCCTATCGCCTGCTTTCGGAAGGCAAGGGCTTGCCCTGGTGGCATCCGCTCGTATCGGGATCGCCGGACACGGTATTCGCCGCGGGGATTTCGATGCGCGGCGGCACGATTTCCGAAACCGAAGTTCCCGACACCGAGCTTGAAGATCACGTCAAGCCGCTGGCGAAGGCGAGGAAGAAGTCCCCATAACGCTCTTCCACGAGGCAGGTGGGGTCGAGAAATTCGGGGACAGGGAAAAAGACCTCATTTTCAGAATCGTTTGTACACGGAGCAATCGCCGCCGTAGTCGGCAGTGTTCGGTAAATGTTCTAATGAATTCAATCACATAGGAAAAAAACAAGAAAGCCGCAAAATAATCCTTGACCAACTGCGCAGCTGTTAGTACGAATCTGGTCACGCTTCCACACATGGGAAAGAAATTGGATGGACAACGGCTCGGATGGGCCGGTGCCCGCGCCCTTGCCCGTGATCCCGGTCACGGAGGAGAGCGCGCCGCATTCGGCCGAACAGACAACTACGCGCAGGAAATCGAAAAAGGCCACCGCCAGCCCGGCGGCGACCATAAGGCGATTGAAATCGCTGGTGCAGCAACGCCTCGCCGAACTTGAAACGACGCTCGGCCGCCTCGGCGCCGATGTTTCGGCAAGCGACAATGAGCGCGAGATCCGCTCGATCAACATGTTGGTCAGAACCCTGGAGAAGGTCCTTGAACTCGAAGCCAAGGAACGGGCCGGACGCTTGCGCCGCCGCGGTCAACGCCGGCAATTGGATGACGCCCGGCGCGACGAGATTGTTCGACGCCTTGAAGTCCTGCACGGACGACCGGGCGATCAGGCGGATCGTCAAGAAGCTTGACGGCGAAATCCTCGAAAACCTGCTCGACGACTGGCCGCAATGGGGGAGGGAGGATCAGCGGCCGCCAGCTTCACGCGACTGGGAAATCTGGCTGGTGCTGGGCGGTCGCGGCGCCGGCAAGACGCGGACCGGTGCCGAATGGGTGAAGGCGCGAGTCAGTGGCAATTTCGATGTCGGCCTGAAGCCGGCCGGGCGCATCGCTCTTGTCGCGCCGACCCTCGATGAAGCGCGCCACGTGATGGTCGAAGGCGTCTCCGGCCTGATGAGCGTCTATCATTGGAGCGAGCCGGAGTTTCGCCCGCATTACGAACCTTCGAAGCGATTGCTGACCTGGTCCAATGGCACGGTGGCGCAGATCTTTTCCGCCGAGGAGCCGGACTCGCTGCGAGGTCCGCAATTCGATCTTGCGTGGTGCGACGAGCTTGCCAAGTGGAAACATGCGGACGCCGTCTTCGACATGCTGAAATTCTCGATGCGCCTGAGCGAGCGGCCATTGACCTTGATCTCGACGACGCCAAGGCCGATCCCGCTGATCAAGCGCATGCTCGTCGATCCGATGGTCGGCGTCACGCGCGCCGCGACTTTTGCCAACGAGAAGAACCTCGCGCAGAGTTTCCTGCGCGATGTCCTGCGTCGCTATGGCGGGACGCGGCTCGGGCGCCAGGAATTGGACGGCGAGGTGATCGCCGATGATCCCGATGCATTGTTCCGGCGCGACTGGATCGAGGCATCGCGGGTGCAGAGCGTGCCCGACTTGCGGCGCATCGTGGTGGCGGTTGATCCGCCGGCCGGGCAGGGACGGGCGAGCCGCTGTGGAATTGTTGCAGCCGGTCTTGGTCGCGATGGGCGCTGCTATGTGCTCGACGACAAAAGCGTGGCGCGCCGCTCGCCGGCGCAATGGGCAGCGAAGGTCGCCGCACTTTATCGGCGCCGCGAGGCGTGCCGTGTCGTCGCCGAAGTGAACCAGGGGGGCGCCATGGTGGAAGCCGTCTTGCGAGAGGTCGATCCGGGGATCGCCTTTCGCGGTGTCTATGCCTCGCGCGGCAAGGCGGCGCGGGCGGAGCCGGTCGCAGCCTTGTACGAACAGGGACGCGTCGCGCATGTGGGTGCCTTCCCGGAACTCGAGGATGAATTATGTACCTGGACCGGTGCGGCCGAACAGAGCCCCGATAGGTTGGATGCGCTGGTCTGGGCGGTAAGCGACCTGATGCTCCGCCCGAAACAGGCAGAGCCGAGGGTCAGGGTGATTTGAAGTAGTCCCCCACCCCTAGCCCCTCCCCACGAGGGGGAGGGGGAAACTTGGCGCAGGCTTCTTGAGCTACGCTTCTCCCTCCCCCTCGTGGGGAGGGGATCAAGGGTGGGGGCAGGATCGCCGATAAATTTGCAAGGGAACTTCGCCGCAATGCGACGCCTGCCGAGCGGAAGCTGTGGCGCGCGCTGCGATTGCTGAAATCGGAAGGTTTCCACTTTCGCCGCCAGGTTCCGCTCGCTGGTTACATTGCCGACTTCGCCTGCCATCGGGCACGACTCGTCATCGAACTCGATGGCGGGCAGCACAATGAGGGTGACGCACCAATCTGCGATGCGGCGCGAACGGCGAACCTACGCCATCACGGCTACGCTGTTGTGCGGTTTTGGAACTACGACGTTTTGAAGAACACCTCCGCGGTCATGGATCAGATCCGACTCGCCCTGCCGCTCGATAGCGATCTTGCGCAGATGCCGGACGACGACCCTCACCCATAACCCCTCCCCACGAGGGGAGAGGGATTCAATGGAGATACTTCATGTTCAATTCCCTTCGCCGGTTGCTCATGCCGCCGGAAGAAAAGCGCTCGCGCGCCGGCGCGCTGGTAGCACTCCATAGCGCGGGACACGCGGCCTGGACCCCGCGCAATTATACTTCGTTGGCGCGCGAAGGTTTCGCCGGTAATGCGGTCGGCTATCGCTGCGTGCGCATGATCGCCGAGGCCGCCGCGTCGCTGCCCTGGCTCATCTATGAAGGCGAGGCCGAGCGCGACGATCATCCTTTGCTGCGCCTGTTGCGCCGGCCCAACCCGGCACAGTCGGGCCGCGACCTGATGGAAAGCCTCTACGGCTTCATCGAGACCGCCGGCAATGGCTATGTCGAAGCAGTGGCGATCGACGGCGAGATCCACGAACTCCATGCATTGCGTCCCGACCGCATGCGCGCCGTGCCGTCATCGCAGGGCTGGCCAGAAGCCTATGAATACTCCGTCAACGGATCATCCCTGCGCTATCGCCAGGACGGCAAGGTGCCGCCGATCCTGCATCTCAAGCTCTTCAACCCGCTCGACGATCACTATGGGCTTTCGCCTTTCGAAGCCGCGCAGAAGGCGATCGACACGCATAATGCTGCCGGCACCTGGAACAAGGCGATGCTCGACAATGGCGCGAGACCATCCGGCGCCTTGATGTTCAAAGGGGTCGATGGTGCGGAAGGCCTGACGCCCGAACAGTACGAGCGATTGAAAATCGAATTGGACGAGAACCATCAGGGTGCGCTTCGCGCCGGACGTCCGCTGGTGCTCGAAGGCGGCCTCGAGTGGAAGGAGATGAGCCTTTCGCCGCGCGAGATGGACTTCATCGAGGCGAAGAACTCAGCGGCGCGCGATGTGGCACTCGCCTTCGGGGTGCCGCCGATGCTGCTCGGCATTCCCGGCGACAATACCTTTGCCAATTACGCGGAGGCCAATCGCAGCTTCTGGCGCATGACGGTGATTCCACTCGCCTTGCGTGTAGCCGAGGCCATGGGGAATTGGCTGGCGCCGGGCTTTGAAGGTGAACCGCGGCTCGGTTTCGATTTCGATCAGGTCGAAGCGCTGTCGCCCGAACGCGAGGCTCTGTGGTCGCGCGTCGGCGCGGCGGAATTCCTCACCCTCGACGAGAAGCGCGCGGCTGTCGGGTATGGGGTTCTAGGCAAGTAACATTCTCCCTCCTCACAAGGTGGAGGAGGAATTTCACTGGAGATATCTGTGATGCATCATGCCCGGCTGGGACCGAAGGGCACGCGCCCGCTTGCCGTGTTGAACGATTGCGGCGTCTTTGTCGGCTATGCGGCACTCTTCAACCGCGCCGACGCGACGGGCGACATCATCATGCCCGGCGCATTTTCGGAAAGCCTGAAACGCCGCGGCGCCGACAATGTCCGCATGCTGTTCCAGCACGATCCTGCCGAACCGATCGGCGCCTGGATCGATCTCACCGAGACGGCGAAAGGCCTCGCGGTGCGTGGAAGGCTCAACATGGAAGTGCAGCGCGGCCGCGAAGTGGCGGCGCTCATCGAAGGCCGCGGGCTCGACGGACTGTCGATCGGCTTCAAGGCGCTCGCCGCGCGTCGCGACCGCGTTTCCGGACTGCGCCGGCTCGAACGCGTGGATCTTTGGGAAATCTCGCTGGTGACCTTCCCCATGCAGGAAGGCGCCCGCGTCAACAAGGCGAAGGCCCTTGCCGATTGGCAGAGGCTCTTCGCCACTTCATCAGCACAAGGAGCATTGAAGCATGGACATCGAGACCGGACTTGAGACGAAGGTGGCGCGCGCCGGTGGGAGCGCCCTGCAGGACGAGATGATGCGGGCCTTCGAGGCCTTCAAGGAGACGAATGACGAGCGGCTCTCGGAGATCGAGCGGCGCATGAGCGCAGACGTCTTGATCGAGGAGAAGGTCGATCGCATCGGCGCGACGCTCGACCGCGCCAAGGCGCGACTGGACGAACTGACCTTGAAAGCGCGCCGCCCGGCCCTCGCCCGCGACGAACAGGCCGCACCCGACGAGCGCAAAGTGGCCTTCGAGGCCTATGTGCGGAAGGGCGAGACTGGCGCGCTTGCGGCACTGGAGCGCAAATCGATGTCGATCGCCAGCGACGCCGATGGCGGCTATCTGGTGCCCGACGAGACGGAAGCCGAGATCGGCCGACTGCTCGCTCAGAATTCGCCGATCCGCGCCATCGCGGGCGTCAGACAGGTCTCGTCGGCGCTCTACAAGAAGCCTTTCGCGATCACCGGTGCTGCGACCGGCTGGGCCGGCGAGACGGCGGCACGGCCCGAGACCAACATGCCGACCTTGAGTGAATTGCAGTTTCCCGCGGCCGAACTCTACGCCATGCCGGCGGCGACGCAGGCTTTGCTCGATGACTCCGTCGTCGACATGGATCGCTGGATCGCCGAGGAAGTGCAGGCGGCCTTTGCCGAGCAGGAGACGCAAGCCTTCGTCTCGGGCAACGGCACCAACAAGCCCAAAGGCTTCCTCGACTACACGAAAGTCGCCGATGCAAGCTGGGAATGGGCGAAGCTCGGCTACATCGTGACCGGCGCTTCGGGCGCCTTCGCGGCCTCGAACCCGTCCGACAAGCTCATCGATCTCGTCTATGCCCTGAAGAGCGGTTATCGCCAGAATGCGCAATGGGTGATGAACCGCAAAACCCAGGCCGTGATCAGGAAGTTCAAGGACACCGACGGAAATTACCTGTGGCAGCCCGCGGCGACCGCATCGGGGAAGGCGAGCCTGATGAGTTTTCCGATCACCGAGGCCGAGACCATGCCGGATATCGCGGCGGATTCATCTCCGCCACCTTCGGCGATTTCCGCCAGGGCTATCTCATCATCGATCGCGTCGGCGTGCGTATCCTGCGCGATCCCTATTCGTCGAAGCCCTATGTGCTGTTCTACACGGTGAAGCGCGTCGGCGGCGGGGTGCAGAATTTCGAGGCGCTCAAGCTGTTGAAGTTCGGCACTGCGTGAGGAGTGCGGGCCGCCGCCCCTCTCCCACCGGGGGAGAGGGAAATGAACGAGCTAAGCCGCTGCAACGCGGTTCTTGTCCCACCAGGCAGTGAGAGCGGGGGCGGCGAAGTTGAGAAGATAGGGCCACATCGCATCATCGGCGTCAGAAAAGCTGATCGCGATCGACAGGATCGCGGTCAGCATCAAGAGGCCGAGCCTGATGCTGGCATGGCCGATATGGCGATGCGCTTCCTTGCCGGGGGCGGTCATCGCCATCAGCAAACTTGCCAGCGCGCATAAGAAAATGTTGCCGGCATAGACCCAGATGGCCGGCGCAAGGTGGCCGTGATCGGCGACGATCCGCGTCGAGATCGGAATGCCGGTCATGGTGAAGAGATAGAGCATCCAGGCCGAGACATGCGCCCCGGCCGGATCGTCCTTGCCGCGCATCGACACGACTCCGCGCCAGAACAGCGCCAGGACGAAGAAGCTGATGAGATAGGCGAGCAGCGGATCGGAGAGCCCGACGATCGCATCGAGCAATTCGGCGGAAGTATTGAACTTGAGATCCTTCGGCATGGCGAGGTCGATGACGAGAATCGTCATCGACGTGGCGAAGATGCCGTCGGTCAGGGCCTCCATGCGCGAGCGGGGAATCACCAGCATCGCTGCGAATTTACCAGAAGCATAAGGAAAGCAAATATGCATGCAGTCTTGACATCGCCACCGGCGGTCGAGCCGGTGAGCCTTGCCGAAGCGAAGGCGCATTTGCGCGTGACGCACATCGAAGAGGATGCGCAGATCGCTGGGCTTGTTACGGCAGCGCGGAAGGCTGTCGAGAGGCGCACCGGCCTTGCCTTGATCGAGCAGGGTTGGTCGGGCTTCGCGGATGACTGGCCGCGTGAGGGAACGTTTCATTTGCCGCTCTGGCCGGTGATCGAGATCGCCACGCTTAAGGTGCATGGCGAGGAAGAAGAAGTGCAGGAGATCGATCCCGCGCATTATTTCTGCGATCTCGTCTCCAGGCCGGCGCGGCTCGTGCTTAGGCCATGGCGGGTCTGGCAGAAGCCGGGGCGTATCGCTCATGGCATCGAGATTACATTCACTGCGGGCTTTGGCGCGAGCGCCGGGACGGTGCCCGAGGATTTGCGGGAGGCCGTGCTGAAGACGCTCGCCCATTGGTATGAATGGCGGGGCGACGAGGCGCCGCGCGAGCCGGTGACGGTGGGCGCTCTTCTCCAGCCCTGGCGGGAGCTGCGCCTGTGATCGGGCGCTTGCGGCATTTTCTTACCATCGAGGCGCCGGAGGAAAGCGATGATGGCGCAGGCGGCGTGACGGTGATCTGGGCGCCGATCGGCGCGGCATGGGCGCGAATGACGCCGCTAGCCGCGGGCGAGACGCTGGTGCGGGATCGCGAGATGGCGACAAGTCGCTGGCGCATCACCTTGCGCTATCGCTCCGATGTGACGCCGGCCTGCCGGTTCCTGTCCGAGGGTCGCAGATATGCGATCGAGAGCGTTGTCGATCGCGACGGACGAAAGCGTTTCCTCTTTTGCGACTGTGCGGAGGAGGAAGCGTCATGACCATCGATCATGCCTTGGCCGTGCAGAAGGCGGTGATCGCCCGGCTGCGCGATGATGCGGCGCTTGCGGCGTTACTCGGCGGTGCG
Source organism: uncultured Alphaproteobacteria bacterium (assembly GCA_963805405.1). GTDB lineage: Bacteria > Pseudomonadota > Alphaproteobacteria > Rhizobiales > Aestuariivirgaceae > JAEUMG01. The sequence continues at coordinate 79,286 of CAWDUC010000016.1, forward strand.
CATGTGCATGATCATGTGCCCCGCGGTACATCGCCACCCTATGTCGCGCTCGCCCGCTTCGAGAGTGGCGATCTGAGTTCGAGCGGCGCTGAAGGTGCGGAACATCGCTTTACGCTGCATGTCTGGCCGGAAGCGCAAGGCCGCGCGCAGGCGCACGAGATTGCCGCGGCGATCGAGACGGCACTGGCCGCGTCATTGACACTCAATGGCGCGGTTCTCGTCAATCTTGCAGCGACAGGGTGGCAGGTTTCGCGTCTCGACAAGGATCGCTACCGCGGCGCGCTGACCTTCCGCGCAGTGACGGAAGCGGCGGCCTGAACCAACAAGGAGAAAACACATGACAGCACAAAAGGGGCGCGACTTGTTGCTCAAGCTCGACGAGACAGGGTCGGGGAGCTTCGCCACCATTGCAGGCCTGCGCAACCAGGCGCTCGCGCTCAATGCGGAGACCGTCGATATCACGCACCAGGAATCGGCTGGCCAATGGCGCGAATTGCTCGATGGCGGTGGACTCAAGACGGCGAGCCTCAGGGGCGCCGGCATATTCCGCGACCAGGCATCGGACGCGAAACTGCGACAGTACTTCTTCGCCGGAACGATCCGCGATTACCAGGTGATCATTCCCGATTTCGGCGTCATCGAAGGGCCCTTCCAGATCGCCCATCTCGAATTCTCAGGCCGCCATGACGGCGAGCTTGCCTTCGAGGTTGCGCTGCAATCGGCGGGCGAACTCAGCTTTGCAGGCGTTTGACATGGCAAATCATCATCGCGGCGAGATATCGGCCGAACTCGACGGCCGGCCATGGACGCTCTGCCTGACGCTCGGCGCTCTTGCCGAACTCGAATCCGCCTATGACGGCGCCGACCTGCTGCAGCTTGCCGAGCGCTTCGCCAAGGGCCGGATCGCGGCGAGCGATGCCATCCGCATCCTCGGTGCCGGCCTGCGTGGGGCAGGGCATGAGATAGCCAATGCGGAGGTCGCGCGCATGCGCTGCGAAGGCGGCGCGGCGGGCCTCATGCGCATCGTGGCGCGCTTGCTCAATGCCACATTCGCACCGGCGGAGGATGCAGCGGGAAACTGACGCGCGCCGCCGGAGAGGGATTTCCCTGGCGGCGCGTGATGGAAGCGGGGCTCGGTGCGCTTAGGCTTTCGCCGTCTGAATTCTGGCGGATGACACCGCGCGAATTGGCGGCAGCGATTGCCGTACGCTTCGGGCCGCCTGTCAGTCCGATGCAGCGCGACGATCTCGAACGACTGATGCAACGGTTTCCGGATTGAGGAGCACGGGTGATGGCGCAGGAATTCGACACAGACATCGGCACGCTGACCATCGAGGCCGAGCGGCTTAAATCCGATCTTGCCGATCTCGATCGCCTGGGTCGCACATTCGGCAATACATTGACGCGGGCATTCGCATCGGCCGTCGTCGACGGGCGAAAGCTCTCAGATGTGCTGCGCTCGCTGGCGCTGTCATTGTCATCGCAGGCGCTCTCGGCGGCATTGAAGCCTTTGGGCGATGCGGTCGGCGCGGCGATGAGCCAGGCGGTACCGTTCGCGCAAGGCGGGATCGTGTCGAGCCCGACCTACTTCGCGCTCGCAGGCGGCACGGGCATCATGGGCGAGAAGGGCGCCGAGGCCATCATGCCCTTGACGCGCGGACCCGACGGGCGGCTCGGCGTCAGCGCCGATGGCGGGCGGACCGTCAATGTCACCGTCAATATCACGACGCGCGATGCCGAGAGCTTCCGCCAGTCGCAATCGCAAGTCGCCGCGACTTTGCTGCGCGCGCTCGAGCGCGGACAGAGGAATTTGTGAGGAGCACCCATGCCCACCTTCGACGAAGTTCGATTTCCGCCGGCGATATCGCGCGGGAGCTCCGGTGGCCCGGAGCGGCAGAGCGAGATCGTGGCACTCGCTTCGGGCCGCGAAGAGCGCAACAGCCGCCACGCGCTTTCGAAGCGCCGCTACAATGCCGGCTTCGGTGTAGCGACACTCGACGATATCCATGCGATCGTCGCCTTCTTCGAGGAACGGCGCGGCCGATTGCATGGCTTTCGCTGGAAGGATCATGCCGACTTCAAATCCTGTGCCAGCGCAGAAACGATCGCGGCCGGTGACCAGCAGATCGGCATCGGCGATGGCGCCACCGCTGCATTTCAACTCATCAAGATCTATGGCAACGGCCTTCGTGACTATGCCCGTGCGATCACCAAGCCGGTCAATGGCACTGTCCGCATCGCGATTGCGGGTGTCGAGAAGTCAGTGGGGAGCGATTTCACCGTCGACCATGCGACGGGTCTCGTGACGTTGCTCTCCGTTCCCGCGGTAGACGCCACGGTGACGGCGGGGTTCGAATTCGACGTACCGGTGCGTTTCGATACCGATGCGCTCGTTATCAATCTGGCGGCCTTTCGGGCCGGCGAAATTCCAGACATTCCGGTCGTGGAGATCGTCCCATGAGGACGATTGATCCAGCCTTGCAGGCGCATCTCGACGCAGGCGCGACGAGCCTGTGCCAGTGTCTGAAGATCGAGGCGCGTGACGGCGAGATACTCGGCTTCACCGATCATGATCGCGATCTTACGTTCGAAGGCGTCACCTATGAGGCGCAGTCGGGCTTCGATGCGAGCCGGCTGCAATCGGAAGCAGGCTATGTACCGGGCAATTTCGAAATCGCCGGCGCATTGACCTCCGACCGCCTGAGCGAGGCGCGATTGCGGGCCGGCGCCTATGACCACGCCGGTTTTACGCTATTCCTCGTCAACTGGCAGGATACATCGCAGCGGTTTCTCCTGCGCGCCGGTCATTTGGGCGAAGTGAGCCATGGCGGAATTGGCTTCACCGCCGAGTTGCGCGGGCTCGCGCAGAGGCTCGACGAGCCGAAAGGCCGCGTCTTCCAATATGGCTGCGACGCTGTGCTGGGCGACGAACGCTGTGCTGTCGATCTCGCAAGGGCGGAATTCCGCGGCGAAGGAATCGTGACGGAGGTCGACGGTTCCAGCCGCTTCGCTGCCGATGGTCTTTCCGGGTTCTTGGACGGCTGGTTTTCGGGCGGCGTGGTCACCTGGCAGAGCGGCGCCAATGAAGGTCAGCGGCGCGCGGTGAAGCAGCACCGAACCTTGGGCGGCGTGGTGACACTTTCCTTCTGGCAAGCGATGGGCGCTGCGATTGTGGCAGGTGATATGTTCGCGGTGACCGCTGGATGCGACAAGCAATTCGCAACCTGCCGCACGAAATTTGCAAATGCCGCGAACTTCCGCGGCTTTCCGCACATGCCGGGCAATGATTTCGTCGCTTCCTATCCCAATCGCGACGATCCCAAGAATGACGGGGGCAGCCGGCAATGAATGGGAATGCGATTGCCGTGCTGGCGCGAAGCTGGATCGGCACGCCTTATCGCCACCAGGCGAGCCTGAAAGGCATCGGCTGCGATTGCTTGGGGCTCGTGCGCGGCGTGTGGCGTGAGTGCCTAGGGCCTGAGCCGCAGGCCGTGCCCGCCTATTCGCCGGACTGGGCCGAGGCGGGTTTGAGCGAGGACCTGCTCGGGGCGGCCGATCGACACATGATCGCGCGGCAAGACGGATGTCTGGAAGCTGGTGATGTTCTGCTGTTCCGCTGGCGCGCACATCTGCCGGCCAAACATGCAGCCATCGCGGTATCTCATACCCGCATGGTGCATGCGCAGGAAGGGGCGGCCGTCTGCGAAGTAGCAATCACCGCCTGGTGGCGCAGGCACCTCGTACGCGCGTTCGGGTTTCCGACAACTACGCTGAAGTGAGCCGCCTTCGTCCGGGGGAGCGCGCTGAAGTATCATATGGGTGATCCATGGCAACACTGGTTCTGCAATATGCCGGCGCGGCGGCGGGCGGCGCGATCGGCGGGCCGGTCGGATCGACGATCGGACGCGCTGTCGGTGCGATTGCCGGCAGCTTCATCGATCGGGCCTTGTTCGCGCCGAAACCGCGCCGTCGCGAAGGTCCGCGCCTCGATGATCTGCGCGTCATGGGCTCGACCGAAGGCGCGCCGATCCCGCGCGTCTTCGGCGCCATGCGGCTGTCGGGCGAAGTGATCTGGGCGACCGATTTCGACGAGGTCGTGAACACATCAACCGAGAAGGCGGGCGGCAAGGGTGCTTCGAGCCAGCCCAAGACCAAGACGACGGAGTATCTCTATTACGCGAATTTCGCCGTCGCCTTGTGCGAAGGACCGATCGCCGGCATCGGCCGGATCTGGGCCGACGGCAAAGCTTTCGATCCCGGCCGCACGCTCTGGCGCTGGTATCCGGGCAATGAGGAGCAGGAGCCTGACAGCCTGATCGTTGCGAAGGAAGGTGCCGACACCGCGCCTGCCTATCGCGGCACGGCCTATGTCGTCTTCGAGCGATTGGCATTGGCACGTTTCGGCAATCGCTTGCCGCAATTATCCTTCGAAGTCTTCCGGCATGTGCCGGGCGCGGCCGATCTGGTGCGCGCCGTCAACATCATCCCGGGCGCGACCGAGTTCGGCTATGACACCCGCATCGTCACGCGCAAGCTCGACGAAGGCGAGACCGCACCGGAAAACACGCACCTATTCGCGCGGACGACCGACTGGTCGCTGTCGCTCGATGATTTGCAGCGCACCTGCCCGAACCTGAGCGCCGCGGCATTGACGGTGAGCTGGTTCGGCGACGATCTGCGCTGCGGCATGTGCACTGTCGCGCCGCGCGTCGAGAGCGCTGAAAAGAAGACATCGGGCGCAACCTGGCGTGTCGCCGGGCTCGAACGTGAAGATGCGCGCGAGGTCGAGCGGCATGAGGGGCGCCCGGCCTATGGCGGCACGCCATCGGATCATTCGGTCATGAACGCGATCGAGGATCTGAAGGCACGCGGATTGAAGGTGACTTTCTATCCCTTCATCATGATGGATGTCGCGGTCGGCAATGATAGGATTGATCCTTATACGGAGGAAGCGGGCCAGCCGGCCTTTCCATGGCGGGGCCGCATCACCTGCATGCCGGCGCCGGGGCTTCCCGGCTCGCCCGACAAAACGCCAGCGGTCAATGCGCAGATCGACGGCCTTGTCGGCACGGCCGCGCCGAGCGACTTCGCAAGCTCGGGCAGTGCCATTGTCTATTCAGGCCCGGAAGAATGGAGCCTGCGCCGCATGGTGCTGCACTATGCCAAGCTCTGCGCGCTGGCAGGCGGCGTCGATACGTTCCTGATTGCAAGTGAACTGCCGGGTCTCACCACTTTGCGCGATGCGCCGGGCAGCTATCCGTTTGTCGCGGCATTGGCAGCGCTTGCCGCAGATGTCGCGACGATCTTGCCCGGCGCCAAGATTTCATACGCCGCCGACTGGTCGGAATATGCGGGGCATCATCCGCAGGATGGATCGGGCGACCTCTACTTCCACCTCGATCCGCTCTGGTCGTCGCCGGCTATCGATTTCGTCGGCATCGACAACTATCTCCCTATCGCCGATTGGCGCGACGGCACGAGGCACGCGGATTACCTCGCCGGCGCGCGGTCGATCTACGATGCCAATTATCTTAGGGCAAATATCGCGGGCGGAGAATATTTCGACTGGTACTACGCAAGCCTCGCCGATCGGCAGGCGCAGACGCGGACGCCGATCACCGACGGCGCCCATGGCAAGCCCTGGGTCTACCGCGCCAAGGACCTCGTTTCGTGGTGGAGCGAGCCACATTACGACCGGCCGGGCGGGGTCGAATCGGCAACGCCGACGGCATGGCTGCCGCAATCGAAGCCGATCCGCTTCACCGAACTCGGTTGTCCTGCGGTCGACAAGGGCGCGAACCAGCCCAACGTCTTTTTCGATCCGAAATCTTCTGAAAGCGCATTGCCCCATTTTTCCAGCGGGCGGCCTGACGATATGATGCTGCATCGTTTCTTCGAAGCGGTGCTGGGCCATTGGAGCGGCACCGGCGCGCACAATCCGCTGTCGTCTCTCTATGACGGCCCGATGGTCGACGCGGCCGATATCCACCTCTGGGCTTGGGATGCGCGGCCCTATCCGGCCTTTCCGGCGCTCGACGAGATCTGGGCCGATGGCGCCAATCACGCGCGCGGCCATTGGCTGAACGGGCGCATCGGCAGTGTCACGCTCGATCGCCTGGTCGGCGCGATCTGCGAAGCCTACGGGTTTGCTCAGCATAGCGAGGAGCGCATCGATGCGGTGATCGAGGGCTATGCGCTTGACCGCATCATGGCGGCGCGCGATGCGCTCGAGCCCTTGAGCCAGGCCTTCGCCTTCGATGCCATAGAGGCGGGTGACGGGGTGAAATTCCGCTCGCGCGATCAGCATGAAGTTGCGGTGATCCCGGCCGGCGACCTGGTGCGGCTGGGCGCCGACAAACCGGACATTGCGGTTACGCGCGAGGACGAGGCCCTGCTGCCGCAGAGTCTGACGCTCGCCTATATGGATCCCGGTCTCGACTATCGCCGCGGCGCGGTTGAAAGCCAGGACCTGACCGGCGTGAGCCGGCGCGAGACCGGACTCGATCTCGCCTGTGCGATGAACCAGCAATTGGCGGCAGAGCGCGCCGAAATCATGCTGCGCGAGGCTTGGGCTTGGCGCGAGACATTTGCATTCGCGTTGCCGCGCAGCCGCCTTTCGCTTGAACCGGGCGATGTCGTGACGCTCGATCTCGCGGCACGCCGGCATGTCGTCCGGATCACCGAGGTCAGCGACGGCGAACGCCGCGACATGCGCGCGGTGAGCCATGATGCGGCGGTCTATGAGCCCGCCGGCAAGCCGGCGCGTAATCTTCGCATGAGCGTGCCGGCAGTCGCCGGTCCGCCGCTTTTCGTCATGATGGATTTGCCTTTGGCAGGCGAAGGCATCGTCGCGCATGCGCCGTGGATCGCCGCGAGCGCCAAGCCGTGGCCTGGTGCGCTCAATCTTCTTGAACGCATCGGACCATCGAGCTTCGCGCTCAATCGCACGATTGAAGCGCCGGCCTGCATCGGCACATTGACGAGCGTTCTGCCGCCTGGTGCGGCTGGACGTTACGACCGCAGATCGCGCGTGGCCGTGAAACTGCATTCCGGCGCTTTGAGTTCGGTCAGTGAAGCCGAACTTTTGGCGGGCGGCAACGCCGCGGCGATCGGCTCAGGTGAAGCAGGTTGGGAAATCGTCCAGTTTCGCGATGCCGAACTCATCGGCGCAGGGCTCTATGAGATTTCGTGGCTGTTGCGCGGCCAGCGGGGCACAGAGAGCGTGGCGGCATTGGGCTGCGCGGCGGGGAGCCGCTTTGTCTTCCTCGACGCCGCCGTAGTCCAGGCAGATAAGCAGGTCGCGGCGATCGGCACGGCACCCGTCTTTCGCATCGGGCCTGCCGATAGCGATCATGGCGACCCGGCCTATGTCGAATTTGCGCATGGTTTGACGGGCCTCGGGCTCAAGCCTTTCGCACCGTGCGAGATAAGGGCGCGCCGTGACGGCGGCGATATCGTCATCACCTGGATTCGCCGCACGCGGATCGACGGCGATGGCTGGAGCATCGTCGAGGTGCCGCTCGGAGAAGAGGGCGAGGGCTACAGGCTCGACATCCTCTCGGGGCCAGCCGTCCTCCGCAGCCTGACACTTTCGGAGCCGCATTACCGCTACGCGGTCGCCGACGAACTCGTCGATTTCGGCGCACCCCAATCATCACTCTCGATTCGTCTCGCGCAACTGAGCGCGATCCTCGGACCCGGAACATTCCTGGAGGCCATCATTCATGTCTGACTCTACGCATCTATCATTACCGCTGCTTTCCGCCGACCAGGCGCAGAAGCATGTGACGCATAACGAGGCTCTGATCCTCCTCGATCACATGGTTCAGCTGGCAGTGATCTCACGGGAGATCGCGACGCCACCGGGCGTCCCCGCGGAGGGCGACCGCTATCTGATCGCTGCTTCGGCGACCGGCGCCTGGGCCGAGCATGATGGCGAACTTGGTTTTTACCAGGACGGCGTCTGGCGCTTTGCCGAGCCGCAAGCGGGCTGGCGCTTATGGTCGATGGCCGAGGAGAGGTTTTTCGTCTTCGACGGAACGCTATGGCGCGATCTTCAGACTCTGGACGAACTTGCCTTGCTCGGTATCAACACCATGGCCGATGCCTCCAACAAGCTCGCGGTCAGGAGCAATGCCGTGCTGCTGACTGCGATCACTGCAGGCGATGGCGGCACCGGTGACATGCAGGCGAAGCTCAACAAGGAAGCGGCAGGCGATACCGCTTCGCTCCTGTTCCAGACGGGATTTTCAGGGCGTGCAGAACTGGGACTTGCCGGTGATGATGACTTCCATCTCAAGGTTTCGCCCGATGGTGCTGCCTGGACCGAAGCCCTGGTCATAGACCGCACGAACGGCCGCGCCACCTTCACGCTCTCGCCCGAACGCCTGCAGCTCGACGTCCTTACCGCGAATGATACTTACGACGTTCCCTCCTGGGCGAGGCAATTACGCATCGTTTGCATCGGTGGCGGCGCCGGTGGCGGTGCCGCCGCCGCGGGCATCCAGTGCATCGGCGCGCTTGGGCGGCCAGGGCGGCGGTTCGGGCGGACGCTCCGATGAGATCTTCGATGTCGATGGACTCGACACAACGCTCACCATCACCATTGGCGCAGGCGGCACTGGCGGTGCCGGCGTCACCGGCAACAGCAGTGGCAATGCCGGAACGGCGGGCGGCGACACGAAGGTCGCGAGCGGAAGCACCGACATACTTTATGCCGGCGGCGGCACCGGCGGCGTCGGCGGCACCAGTGCGCAGGTCGCAGGGATCGCAACCGGCGGCCTCGGCATGAAGCCCGGCAATGCCGGCCAGCCCTCGGTGCTGACCTCGGTGACGCCAGCCAATACTTCGCAGGGCGACTGCCCCGGCGCAGGAGGTCCAGGTGGCGCGCTTCAGACCTCGGGCGTCGCCAATTCCGGTGGCGATGGCAGCTTCGGCTACTTCATCGGCGGCATCGGACGGCGTGCCGAACGCGGCACCGGCGGCGCTTCTGGCGGCAATGCCGGAAGCGCGGGCCAGAGCAAGAATTTCGATCGCGGCTTCGGTGCCGGCGGCGGGCGCGGGCGGCGCCAATGCGGCCGGCAATGGCGGGTCCGGTGGAGCAGGTGGCCTGCCGGGCGGCGGCGGGGGTGGCGGCGGTGCATCGCGCGATACCGCGACTTCCGGCTCCGGCGGCAATGGCGGCCGTGGCGAAGTGCAGATCATAGCGATCGGCTGATCGCTACCCCGCTTTCAACTCACATCACTGATCAACATCGAAGGAGATCGTCATGATCACCGCTACGATACTGCGCGCCATCGCGCCCAAGGCTGATCCGAAGCTTCTCGACAAACTCGCCGCGGCGATGGCGGAAATCCTGCCCGCCGCGGCTATTGCGACACCCTTGCGGCTTTCGCATTTTCTGGCGCAGGCCGCCCATGAGAGCGATGGCTTCAGGACGCTGGTCGAATATTGGGGTCCGACGCCGGCGCAGAAGGCCTATGAAGGGCGCAAGGACCTCGGCAATGCAAAGCGCGGTGACGGCCGCCTCTATCGCGGGCGCGGCATCTTCCAGCTTACTGGCCGTGCCAATTACCGCGTGATCGGCGAGACGCTTGGCCTGCCGCTCGAGACCGAACCCAGACTCGCGGCTGACCCGCATCATGCGGTGCGGATTGCCGCGCAATACTGGACGAGCCGAAAACTCAACGAAGCCGCGGACGCCGATGACTTGCGTGTCATCACACGGCGCATCAATGGCGGCCTCAACGGCCTGGCCGACCGCCAGCGCTACCTCACCCGCGCCAAGCTCGCGCTCATGCCGGGGCGCGTACAGACGAACGCACTTCCTCCCGAAAGCGCCGATAGCGATCCGCTCATCGGCCCTGACTCTCCATCCGCTCTGGTGCGCTTGCTGCAGAGCGAATTGAACAGGCGCAATTACGATTGCGGTGCCGAGGATGGTCATTTCGGCGGGCTGACGCGCGCCGCCGTGCTGGCGCTGAAAGCCAATGAGGGGCTCGAGACGAATTCGCCTTCGATCCGATTGAGCACCGTCGCGGCGGCGAAACCATGGATCATCGCCGATCGCCAGCACAAGACCGCGAAGGATCTGAAGCGCGAAGGCGATCCTGGCATGGCCTTCACCGCGCGCGTCAAGGCCGGCGTCGCCTCGCTTCTCGGCCTGTTCGGCCTTGGCGGCGGAGCGACGGCTATTGAAGGGGCGGGCGATGGCACGTCCTTCTTCGATCGCGCCTCCGATGCCTTGGGACTCTGGGAGCGACTGCGGATGCTGGCGGCTCCATTCGCCGACATCGCCCGCTTTGCCGTTCACTGGCTTTGGTTGCCGGCCGTCCTCGCGCTTGTCGCGACCTGGCTGCTTTCGCGCCATTCCGAGAGGCAGCGGCTCGCCGCCTATAAAGCGGCGCGGATGTTCTGATGCCACTGCCTTTCGCCTTGATCGGCGCGGGCCTCGCGGCCTGTGTCAGGCCCTTCGCCAATCCATTCACCTGGCCGGCGCTCGCGCTCGTCTTCGGCCTCGGCTTCTGCAAGGGCGACGATTATCGCGACCGCGCCTGGCGCGCGATGATCGCCAAGGAGCGCGCCCTGCAGGAGCAGGCGCTGCGCGAAGCCGATGCGCGTCTGTTCGTCGTCCTCGAACGCCTCAACCGCGACAAGGAGAAACGCGATGTCCGCATTGCCGAACTGGTTGCGAAAATGGAGAAACTGCCTCGCCTCAAGCGCGGCTGCCTTGGTCCTGATGTCGTGCGCGCCATCAACCGGGCTCTATCTCGCTGACCTCGAGACGCCGAACGCCAAGGCCCTGGCGGCGAAGACCAGGGCGAATTGCACGCGGGTTCTGAAGGAGCGGAAGCTCCCGGAATTGAAGCGCGACCTTACCGAGGCGGAAACAGCGGCGCTCATCGCCCGCCGCGGCGGCCTGGCCATCGACTGCGCCGAACCGGCCCTGGCCTATGTCGAGCATGTGAAGCGGGCCCACCGCGCCTTGGCAAAATCCAAGCGGATAGGGAGTCGCTAATCGCTCAGTCCCATTTTGCCATTTCGAAAACGTGGAACTGTTGATTATCGGATCAACTCAGGCGGCCGGAGAGCTGGCCTGCCTGAGTGCGTCCCACGCCTTCTGATTGGCCTGGTCGAAGGCTTTGCGCGACTCTGCCAAAGCAGTACTCATGGCCGCCCAAGATTCGCCGCCCGCCTGCTTCAGCTTCTGCAATCGAACTTCGGCCTCCGCCGCATCTGTCTTCAGCTGCTTCACGGCGACGTCGACATCGGCACGCCGCGCAGCCGCGACTTTAGCGGCTTCGCCGTGGAGGGTGTCGACCGCCTCGCGCCAAGCCTTGGCTTGCGCAGCCGCAACCTCCTTGAACGTGGCCTGCTGCTGTTCGACCTGCTTACCGACCGTGTCGAAGTGAGTATTGACCTCTGCCTCGAAGTCGCGCCACTGGCCTTCTAATTGCGCCTTGTTCGCCTGAAGGACCGCCGCGCCCGCCTGAGCCTGAATCTTGGCTTTTGCTTGAAACTCGTCGCGTCGTTTCTTTAAATCGGCAATAACTTGCTCGGCTTTTGCTTTCTTATCGGCTTTGAGCTGGCCACCCTTTGCTTCGAAAGACGCCAGCGTGGCGTCCATTTCGTCAATTCGCTGCTTGGTCCAATTCAGGTAAGCATGGATGCTGCTATGTTCTGCCATGATCGCCTCCAATATCTTCTCTAAGCATGAAGCGAAAAGAGCCGAACAACCTTGATTCAGATCAAGCTATGCGGCGGAAACGACCACCCATCCAGACACCTCGGAGCGAAGGGCTTAGGACAAGGGGAATTCGATTCCGGAACAGGGGCCTCCAGGAAAGTCTTCCACCACAACTTGCGGTGGGTTGTTCAAAATACTGAAATCACACGATAATATCGTTGGCAGCCGACCAGCCGGACATTCATCATGGGTTCAGGCAAGAGGCATTATGACGGGCATAGGCAAGGGCGTGACCATGAATAGCCGGTATGTGCACATAGCCGCTTTGGCGGCGATGATGCTGGGTGCTATCCCGGCTGCCGCGCCCGTTATTGCCGATGAGCAGCCCGCCGGGCAGCAGGGAAAACCATCGAAAAAGAAGATCACGCCATCCGCCGCCGCGGTTCGTGCACAACAGATGCATCCCGGCAGCACCGTCCTCGAAGTCAAGGAGGCCGGCAATAAGTATATCGTCACTCTCAAGACGCCCGGCGAGCTCAAGCGCGTTGCCATCCCGAATACGCCTTGACGGAACGCCACTCCCCATCCTACCCGCTGTCACGATTGAGGAGCACGAAGCCATGCGCTTGCTTGTCGTAGAAGACGATCCCGATCTGAACCGGCAATTGGTCACCGCGCTGACCGACGCGGGCTATGCCGTCGACAAGGCCTCGGATGGCGAGGAAGGCCATTTCCTCGGCGATACCGAGCCCTACGACGCGGTGGTGCTCGATCTTGGCCTGCCGGTGCTCGATGGCGTGAGCGTTCTTGAAAAATGGCGCCGCTCCGGTCGCAAAATGCCGGTGCTGATCCTCACCGCCCGCGATCGCTGGAGCGACAAGGTGGCGGGCTTCGATGCCGGTGCGGATGATTATGTCGCCAAGCCCTTCCATATGGAGGAGGTGCTGGCTCGCATCCGCGCGCTGGTGCGCCGTAGCGCCGGCCATGCCTCGAACGAAATCGCCTGCGGACCTCTGATGCTCGACACCGCCGGCGCTCGCGTGACAGTCGATGGCCGCGCCATCAAGCTCACTTCGCTCGAATTCCGCCTCCTCTCCTATCTCATGCATCACAAGGGCAAGGTCGTCTCGCGCACCGAACTGGTCGAGCATCTCTACGATCAGGATTTCGATCGCGATTCGAACACGATCGAAGTCTTTGTCGGGCGCTTGCGGAAGAAGCTCGGCGTCGATGTGCTGCATACGGTACGCGGCATGGGCTATTGCGTTACGGAGCCGGACGAGGCGGGGAAGGGCTGATCCTGATCAAGCGGCACGTGGCCAGTCCATGTCGGTGACGACGGCGCTACTCGGGCACGGTCGCCTCAACGCACTTTGGGTTCGCCTCGTCGGCGCCGCCGCCGTCCTCTGCCTTGTTCTTCTCGTCAGCGCCGGCATCCTTCTCAACCAGCTCTTCCAGGCGGCGCTCGAGAGAAATTTCGAAGCGCGGCTACGGGCGGTGCTCGATGGCTTGCTGGCGACAGTCGAGGTAGCTGAAGACGGCTCGCCGATCATCCAGAGCGAGCTGGCCGATACGCGCTTCACGTTGCCCTTGTCCGGCTGGTACTGGCAGGTGACGCCGCCGCCCGGGAAAAATCTTAGCGATCTGGCCTCGGCGTCGCTGCTCGAACAGCGATTGAGACCGACCTTGCCGGATTTGGCGGACCGAGGCGAGGACGGCATTGCGCGTTTCTATCTGACCGACACGAACGGCGCGCGGCTCAGGGCGATCGAGCAGGGTTTCAAGCTCTTCGGTGGCAACGACGAATTCTCTTTTCTGGTCGCCGGCAACTTCGACGAGCTCAAGGCCGAAGCCGACGCGTTTCGGCAGACATTGGCCATCATCCTCGGCCTTCTTGGACTTGGTTTGGTGCTTGCCATTCTCGTCCAGGTGCATTTCGGCTTGCGGCCGCTACGGACACTGCGTCAGCGCCTGACGTCGATCCGCGAAGGAAAGGCCGAGCGCCTGGAGGGATACTTCCCCACCGAGATTCAGCCGGTGGCGGATGAACTCAACCTATTGATCCAATCCAACAGCGAGATCGTCGATCGCGCCCGAACCCAGGTCGGCAATCTCGCCCATGCGCTGAAGACGCCGCTGTCGGTTCTCGGCAATGAAGCGCAACTCAATCCCGGACCATTGGCCGACAAGGTGATCGAACAATCGCGCACCATGCGCGACCAGATGAGCCTCTATCTCGATCGCGCGCGCCGCGCCGCGCGAGCCCAGACCCTGGGTGCCGTCACCGAAGTCGAGCCGGTGCTCGCGGGTCTCGCGCGAACCTTGATGCGCATCCATCAGGATCGCGGCATTACGATCACCATTGATTGCCGCGCCGGCCTCAAGTTCAGGGGCGAGAAGCAGGATCTCGAGGAAATGGCCGGCAATCTCCTCGACAATGCCTCCAAATGGGCGCGCAAGAATATCGCAGTCGAAGTGACATCGCTGAAACCCGACGCGGCTGACGGCCGGACGTGGATTGAGATCGCTGTTGGCGACGATGGTCCAGGCCTGCCGGAGGACAAGCGTGCCGAAGCGATGAAGCGCGGACGCAGGCTTGACGAGACCAAGCCCGGTTCGGGCCTCGGCCTCTCGATCGTCACCGAGACGGCGCAGATGTACGGCGGAACATTGCGGCTTGGCGCCGCCAAGCTCGGTGGTCTCGCGGCGATCATGAAGCTGCCGGCCGTGACGTGATCTCAGTCGTTGTTTTGTGATGAAAGTAAAGGCAGATTGCCCGCGACAAATCTTGGGGGATGCACAGTGAAATACATAAAATTTGCCGTTTGTTTTGCCTTCGCACTTATGCTCGCAGGTATCGCGGCGCGAGCCCAGGAAGAGAAGAAGGACCTCTCCTTTTACGAAGTCAGCGCCGCCGACCTCGCCGGCAAGCCCGGTACTTTGATCCGCTACGAACCCTTGCATCTCTTCTCGGTCTATCGTGCCAAGGCCTATCGCATCCTCTATCGCACCTCCGACATGCACGGCCGCACCATCGCCTCGTCCGGCATGGTGGTTGTTTCCGATTTCGGTCCCGCGAAGAAAGCGATCGTCGCCTGGGCGCATCCAACCACCGGTGTCACGCGCCATTGCGCGCCGAGCCTGCGCGAAAGCCCGATCGACGATATCGCCGGAATCACCGATCTGATTGTCGAGGGCGTGACGGTCGTAGCCACTGATTATCCAGGCCTCGGGACCGCTGGCGTGACGCCCTATCTGTCCGGCATCGGTGAAGCCCATGCGGTGCTCGATTCGGTGAGGGCTATCGCTGATGTCGACGTCTTCCAAGCCGGGCATCATTTCGCGCTTTATGGCTATTCGCAAGGCGGACATGCAGCGCTCTTTGCAGCAGCTCTTGCCAAGCGCTATGCGCCGGAACACGCTCTGGTCGGCGTTGCGGTCGCTGCCCCCGCTACCGAACTCGGTGTGCTCCTCGACGATGATGTTTCCACGACCGACGGCAAGATTCTGGGTGCCATGGCCCTGTTGTCGTGGTCGCGGCTCTATGGCGTCCCGCTCGAACCGTTGGTTACCCCGCATGTCGCCAAGATCATGGCGCTGATCGACAATCACTGCGTCGACAAGGTCGGCAGCGCCATCAAGGCGTCGGGTGCAACGCCAACACCCGCAGCCCCGCATCCAACAACCGCTCGACCAGCAGCCCGTCGGGTCGCTCGATCACCACCCAGCTCGACCTCGAGCCGCACGAGTGTCCGGCACAACGCCGTGAGTCCCTTCTCGTCGTGCGCGAACGTCGCAGCCACGACCTCCGCACCCGTCTCGTCGGCCACGAGCACATCGTGCTTCTCAGTAGCCCAGTCGATCCCGGCATACCGACACGCCATCTCCACCTCTCCTCGGATCGCCTTCACAGCGCCCCGACCTGGAGGTACCGTTGCGGATGCTCATAGACAAGGCCCTCAGTTCAGGGGCTACGTCCTGTTGCCGCTCGCGGCACCTCACCACCGTCGGGACGGGCTGGTCTTTGGCAGGCCCTTCCGCTAAAGGGCAAGCAAAAGTGGCCCTCTCCCGACGGCGGTCGAGGCAACCAGAGGATGTCCTATGAGCGCAAGCAGGCTCGGGACCGTGACCGCGATCGAAGCGATCGTCCGCCAGCACGACTGCCGTCCGTCGAATGGAGCCACCGGAGGCGCCCTGGCCGTTGTTACTGCCTGACGCCTATTGCAAAAGCGTCCGTCGCCGGCACCGTCGGCGCTGAGCGGGACGTCATTGCGTGGGCAGGCACACCCACCGTGGGAAGCCATCCATGGACCACTCGACTCGACGTGGCCAGCTAGGAGCCCGCGGACGCCAAATGGTGCTCGTTCGCGTCGGGAGCGGTACCCCGGGCGCACGCCTGGTCTACCGGCGCTGCGGTGCCCAGGTCGCACGCCGACGGCAGTAACGCTCTCCCGCCTCCAAGTGGCTCGACAGCCGGCCGGTTAGCGCGGGAAGCGCACGACCGTGGCCTGGAGTGGGAGTTGGCTGCGCCGCGGCGATGGCGGACGTAACCGGTGGATGTCGGCATTGGCGGCGCCGGTCAGAAACTCGTCGACGTTGGTGACCATGCCGATGAGCGTGAAGTATCGAAGTACGAAGGGCGGACTGTCCGACGTGACCGGGTTCGGCCCGTCGCTGAGTTGGAAGTGCAGGTGCGAGCCACCGGTCTGGCCGGAGTTTCCCACTCGGCCGAGCATCTGGCCGCGTCGGACACGCTGGCCGGGGCGCACACGGATGCTGCCGCGTTTCAGGTGTGCATACAGCGCATACCGCTGGCCGCCGAGCTTCAGTTCGATGTTGTTGCCGAGCGTGGTTTCCGTCGTGAAACTGCTGCCTGACGGCTCGTTCAGCGGCGGAATGTCCAGCGGATCGTTGCGCGCGCGCGCGACGCGCCCGTCCGCGACGGCATACACGGGTTCGCCGAACGTGAAGAAGCTCTCATTGCGGGTGAGGTCTCCGGTCGCTCCTCGACCTTGGTTGTCGATCTTGATGAAGTCGACGGCAAAGCGTTGAAGGTCGCGGGGAGTGCCGTCGACGGGGATCAGCGCGGTCCGGTGAGGGCTGAGGCCGCAGCAGCCGTTGAAGTTGAGGTATGGGCCACCATGGAGCGGCGGGCCGAGTGCCAGCGCGGCCGCTCGCTCACAGCGGTGCGTGCCCCGTCGAAGGTCAGCATGCGCGACTGGCCGCTCGGCAAGGTTGCGCGCACCGTGAGGCGGTGGACGAGCGCGCGCGGTACCCGGCGGCCGCGTCGCAGCATGAGGTCCATCCAGATCGTCGCACCCTCACCCGACGCCAGCGTCGTCGTGTGGCTCCGAGCGGTGGTCATCAGGGCTGTGAGCTGCGCGCCAGTGAATACCCGCACGACGCGGCCGTTCGCGCTCACCCTCAGCGATAGCACGTTGACGGACGCGTCGGTCGTGTTCTGCACGAGTATCTCGTAGAGAACGTGCCGCCGCCCGTCGGTCGCGATCACCGGGTCGGGTACTGCAAGCACCGATGCGCTGATGGGCGTGAACTGCGGTATCGCCGCGCGTGCCGGCGCGGCGAGCACGAGAACCGCGATCACTACCACCGCACCGGCGATCGCCGCCGACAACCGATGAACGACCGGTGACTCGGACTCGAGTGCCTGCAACCTGAACACGTGGCCTCCTCTCGCGGATGCGACGCCGCTGGGAACCGGACAAGCAGCCTCGACGCGGACCGGGGTACCGGACCGCGCGCCCGATGGCCGACGCTACCCCAAACCGCCACCCACCGCAAGCCGAGATCCAGGGCTTGAAGGAGCGCACGGGATGGGGGGCATCCCCAACGCGATCGTCCCGGCTCGAGGGCCCATGCAAGCGCTACTTCAAATACGACTCTGTTGCGCTAACACTTGGCGGCAGATAGCTCGGCACGAGATCTCCCCCGTGTGATCTGAGATCCGATGGTTCGGCCGCACCTAGCCGAGTCGACGCCGCGGCAGCGACGGCGACCACCCCGACAGCGCTCGGCAGCAGGTGCGCGGCAAAGATCGCAGTGCCGACCGCCGTAAACACCGCCGCGAACGCCTGAGCAACGTTCCTTCGCGCCTCCAGATCCTTCTGACTGAGACCGCCCTTCCCCAACGGCCGGCAACTCTACCGGTGAATGAAGGGGTCCGAGAAGGGCAATTCTCGGACGTGTCACGCCGTCTGGCTGCTACCGCCGAGCGAGGCCGCGCCGTCAACCGGACTACCGCAACGAGAGCAGGACAACGCGCGACATGGATGGGTCGCGCCCGCTTTCGCAACGGACGCGAAGGGAGCACTCGGTCCGCCGGGGACTCGAACCACATCGCGCCGATGAGGAGCGTGTTGCGACGTGGCGCCAATATGTCCGCTCCGCTCAAGCTGCGATTCGGGCGGCTTAACGTCGAGGGCCTCAGGAGGGATAATCATGCGTGTGCTGTCGCTGGTGTGAGTCGGGACGCGAACGACCGAGTACACGGCCACGGTCGCCTTCTTCAAAGACGTGCTCAGTCTCCCCGTGCGCGCGTCAGAGCCCGACTTCACCGTGCTCGATGTGCCCGACGGCGCGACGGTCGAGGTGTTTGGACCGGCGAGCCCGTACAACCGGCACCTCACCCATCCCGTTGCGGGCTTCCGCGTGGCACACCTCGAAAGCGCGGCCGCGGAATTGCAAGCGGCGGGGATCGAGATCGTGTTGCCGCTACAGAGGGGTGAGTCGAGGTCGTGGTTGCATTTCCGCGCTCCGGATGGGTCCGTCTACGAGCTCGTAGACGACAGGTCTAACTGAACGCCGGCCCCCGGTCTGCGGGATGGCTTACATGGAGGTCACCTTCGCGCAACCGCGGGCCTGGCGTAAGGTGGCCGGCACGGACGCTCCCGCTCTCACTCTGAACGGCGCCGCGTTGGACGCCGCTGCCTTGAGGCAGAAGGAGCAGCGTCGGCGGCAACAACAAACCCGGGCTCGGAGACTGCCCCTTTCCGGACAACCTCGGCCACGCGACTGCCCGACGCCCGCGTGGCTGCTCCCCGCGGCACGCGACAATGCCGGCCCACCCCTGCCGCGGACGCGAAATGTCGCCGAGCAGAAGCAGGATTCCGGCCGGTTGCGGGTCGAAGCGATCGCCAGCGCCGGTTCGGGCATCGGCGTCAGCCGCTTGGCCGACGTTGGGATCGTGCATAGGCAGATGGCGGCGGCGGCCGAGGTCGAGCGGAGCCGCTCTTGGACGTCCGCGGCAGTCGTCGTTAGCCAGCGTCGAGCAAGCACGGCGACCTCGCTTCGTAGAAGAGCGGGGCTTCTAGTGGGACCGTCGCGGGTTCGGCTCGGTCGACGCCGCCGAGATGCGCACCTTTGGCGAGGAGGGGGTCAGTTGTTGATAACCCGGGCCAGCCCTGCGTTCGTGTTGGCGCGGGTATGCCGCCGAGAACGACGGTCTGAATTGGCCCGATTGCGTCGCAGTGGGGCCAAGCAAAGCCGTCGCTCTCAGCGCCAACACGAACTCGTCCGCATCCTCAGGACCGGCCATCGATCGGCCCCGCGCGGCCGCTCTTCTGCCTCGTCCTTTGGGGGGAGCGTCTTGGGCGAACCGGCGGTCGCGTCGCGGTGCCCTCCGGTTGTAGAAGCGCCCAATTCGGCGGTTGGCGGTCGGCACGTCCCCCACCATTGGCGGGGCTCTCGCAACCGCGAGAAGGCAGCAGGCGGCTTGGCTACCTAGGTCGAGATGGTCGCTCTGCCGGTGGAACTCGCGGGCTGGCGGGTCAAAGTACGCGGAAGGCATCGTCTCCGTCCACGGGTTGGATGCACCCGACCTCGTCGCGGCCCTCGACGGCTTGGAAGAAGCTGCCCGAGATCAGCCACGCCCGAACGATGCGCGCCGGGGCCCGTCCATGGATCGCCACCTGGTTGTACGCGCTCCTGGTCTACCCAGCGGTCGAGTTCCGCGGTCCCGTTGCGCACGACGATGTGCGTCCCGCGGTGGCGCCAGGTGGTCGAGCGGGCAGCGATAGGCGAACCCTTGGGGGAGCTCACAGTGCCAGTGTCACGCGAGGTCTTGGCGTCGTGGAACTCCGAGGCGACGTTGAGCTGTCGTGCGTGAGCGCCGTGTCTTCGGGAAGCGCCGGCGGAAGTGCGTCGAGTCGCCAAGATCAGCGCCGCCGCGGCCCGGAGTCAGTGGCATCTCCGCCGGCCGGCGCACGATCCCGACGGACTCGCGAACGTGGGCGGTGGCCCCTGCTCTCAGGGCGTGTAGATCCGACGGGACCGCGCTGGCGGCACCGCCGATGCCGGTCGCCGTCCACGGCAGCCGGTAGACGGGGATGTCTAGGCTCTGCGCCCCCAGCGCCATGTCGCCGACAAGGTCGCGCAGCGTTGCCCCGTAACCCTGTGGCATCCGAGACGTTGTCGGGTTTCACGAGCGCACGTCCGGCGCGGACCGCCCGCACGACCGTCACGGCCTGCCGGTGCGAGCGCCGCAACTCCCCGCACGGAATCCTCCATCGCCCTGATATCCCGAACCCTAGCCGGTTGTGGCGGCCCATACGTCGCTGTTCCCGAACGTCGTGGGGCAGTTGGCGAGCGGCCACGGGGCGGGATGATCGGCTGGCCGGCGGCGAGCGATTGGCCTCGCCAGTCCTGGACCGGCGAGCACACCGCGGCATTGCGGGTATCGATCCATGTTCCGATGCCGTACGCGCGGCTGGCGGCGGCGTAGACGTAGTCGCCGACGCGCTCCTGCCACAGCACGTGTCCTGGGAAGGTGGCGCGCAGGTCACCGAGCGGACCGTTGTAGGCGGCCGACCAGGCCCCAGGCCCTGAGGCTGACGCCGGTGCGGTCATGAACACGCCGTGGTAGGGGCGCGGCGAGGAGATGTCGCTCCCCGCCCACGCTGACGTGACGGCCTCGTAGACCACGTACGCTCGGTCGCCGTTCGGCGAGACGGCCACCGCCGTGTACATCGGCCGGTCGCTAGCGTAGGGACGGAGCTCGGCGAGGACCAGTTACGACCTCCGTCGGTCGATGCGCGGACCAGCGCCCGCTCATGGTGACGCCGGCCAGCGCGTCGGACCAAGCGTCGACGATGAGGTTCGTGGCGCCGGCCCCCGTCGGCGCGCCGTTGGCGATGTCGACGCTGGGGATCGCGCCGAGATCCATCCGTGCGCCGGTTTGGCCGTCCATGATGCAGCGCTGCGAGAGAGGATCGACGAACTCGCACACGTCGGTGATCGCGAACAGCGTCTGCGGCTTGCTCCAGGTCGCTCCACCATCGGTCGACGTCCACATCACGTGGAGCCCTGCCCGGGGAGGGAATTCGTCTGCCTTTTCGGCGGCGAAGCACCGGTGATCGCCTGGTTGTTGGACAACAGGCCGAAGACGTATGCGGTCCCGTGGCTGTCGGTGCGCACCGTGCATCCGGAGATGCCCCACCCGCTCGGGCCGTTCCCGGTGCCGTCCGCCGCGGATAACTGGTGCTGGGTCCACGTATCCCCGCCGTCGGCGGAGGTCGAGACCATCATCGGCAGCGGCACGTTGTTCGTGCCAGCGTGTTGGCCGTTGCCGCGGAACTGGCTGTAGCAGTGGTCTACGCGCCCGAAGTACGGGCTCGAGGACGCGTTGTCTGCCCAGACCTGGTCCTTGTCGCTGAACACGGCCTGGTTCTGCTTGGAGACGACCACCGGCGGCTTCCAACTGCTCTTCCGCACGACGCTGGCAGGCGTTGGATCGTCAAGCCGCGAGACGGCGATCGACATGAAGCCCTTGATGGCTGCCTGGTCAGCCAGGTCCGGCGCGCTGTCAGACAGACTCGGGGCGAGGTTCGAATAGTAGACGCGCGAGCCGTTGGCCCACGAGAACCTCCCGTTCACCGCCTTGGGCCCGATCGCGACCGCGGCGTCGCCCGCATCGACCAGCCCGCTCTCGTAGTACCAGGGGACACGGCCGATCGGACCGACGTGCGGCCGGCATGGACTGTCGCTCGCGCAGTGCCGCGCGGTCAGCCCGGTGTAGGTCGGCTGCGCCCAGTGCGGCCCCCGGTCAAACGAGAAGTACACGCCCGACACCCCTACACCGTTGTCGGTCGTACACGTCGCCTGCTCAACCGCAAGCACCTGAGGGCACGGCTGCTGATCGCCCTGATCGATCGCGCCCGCGACAACCACGTCCGGGTTGTGGGCATCGATCGCCGCCGCCGGCTCGTTCTGATGGTTCTGCGGCGTGCTCCCCGACGGCGTGCCGACGCTTACCCGC
The DNA here is from genome assembly GCA_963805405.1 of uncultured Alphaproteobacteria bacterium. Classification (GTDB taxonomy): domain Bacteria; phylum Pseudomonadota; class Alphaproteobacteria; order Rhizobiales; family Aestuariivirgaceae; genus JAEUMG01. Next base: position 101,246 of record CAWDUC010000016.1, read on the forward strand.
GCATCGGTCACCGCCGCGTCCGCCGGACCCGCATACCAGAGCGCCGCGAGCAGGCTCGCGACAAGCGCAACACCCCGCGTCACACGGCCCTTGATCGGGGCACCGCTCATCGAGCATCACCTCCGGCACGTCTACAACTAGTAGAGCCGTCCGTAAGTACGCGTTAGAACTCGGTTGAAGGAGCCGGGCGGGTGGTGGCGAAGTTATGTATCGCGATGGCACGCCCGGCCCAGCACCGGATCGAGCTCACCGAGGAGGAACGCGCTGAGTTGGTTCGGCGTGCCCGGGCGGAGAAGCTTCCCTTCCAGGATGTGCACCGCGCGAGGATCGTCCTCTACGCGGCGGAGGGGATGGCGGACACGGAGATCGCGGCCAGACTGGATAGCACCGCGGGGATCGTGGGGAAGTGGCGAAGACGGTTTTTCCATGATCGGCTCGAGGGGCTCAAGAGGACAACCGCGCACGGTCGCCCGCACCGTTTTACCGCAGCAGGTCGCCGAGGTCAAGGCGATCGCGCGTGCGAGCTGCCGGCCACGCGTGGGCTGCCGCTGTCGAAGTACT
>CAWDUC010000017.1:0-59138 GCA_963805405.1 uncultured Alphaproteobacteria bacterium
AGCCCGACTTCGACGGAAATCGACGGGCCGATCAAGATCGGCGATTGGGAGCCTGAAAATTACGGGCAGAAGTATCTAGGCCAGGTGACATTGACCAAGGCGCTGGCGCTTTCGCTCAATACGGTTGCGGCGCGGCTCGTCATGAAGGTGACGCCGGAGGCCGTGATCTCGGTCGCGCATCGCCTCGGCATCCATTCCGAACTCGTCAACAATGCCTCGATCTCGCTCGGCACCTCCGAAGTAACGCCCCTCGAATTGACCTCCGCCTTCGTGCCCTTCGCCAATGGCGGAACGCCGGTCGAGCCTTACCTCATTTCACGCATCACCACGCGTTCCGGCCAGACGCTTTACGAGCGCAGCGGAAGCGGCCTCGGCCAGGCAATTACCAGTTTCGATCTAGGCGCGCTCAATCACATGATGCGTGCCGTGGTCACCGAGGGCACCGCGCGAGGGGCACAGTTTGGTGAATTCGAAATCGCCGGCAAGACCGGTACGTCCCAGGACTACCGCGATGCCTGGTTCATCGGTTACACGTCCTATCTCGTGACCGGCGTTTGGATCGGCAATGACGACAATTCGCCGACCAAGAAGGTTACCGGCGGCTCGATTCCGACGGCGGTCTGGAAAGACGTCATGGAGCCGGCCCATTCCGGCCTGATGGCCATGCCCCTGCCGGGCGACAACGACTATCAGGATAACGGCTACGACGCCGTAGCCGAGAATTACGGCTACGAGTTCAGAGGAGCCGGAGCAACGCTCCGAGGAACCGCGCGGGTTCTTCGAAAGCATATTCGGCTCTTCGAAGAAGAGGGAAAAGCGGCAGGAGAGAAAGTCGACCAATTTCGGCTCGTCCTACAGCACGGTGAAAGACCGCTCGACAAATCGCTGAGGACCATCGGAGGAATCGCGAGACGCGATGCCTCGAAGGATGCCCATGGTTCGAGGCCCACCGCGCGGGCACCTCACCATGCGGACTTACCTAGCCCCCGTAGCGATGCAAGCTCGCGCCATGGCGCCTGAGCCAGTTCCGCGCTTCGCCAGCCTGCGGGCAATGCGTGAGCACCAGCCGCCAGAAGCGCATGCCGTGATTCATGTGCTTCAGATGTGCCACTTCATGCACGGCGACGTAATCGAGGACATGTGCAGGCGCGAGGATCAGGCGCCAGGAATAGCTGAGGCCGCCATCGGCCGAGCATGAGCCCCAGCGACTCGCCTGGTCGCGGACACTGAGCTTGCGGAATGTCACGCCGATCGCGCGTGCATGAAGTTCGGATGCTGTCAGGAGATCGCGCTTGGCCTCGCGCTTGAGCCAGTCCGTCACGCGCCGCTTGAGATGGGCCGCTTCGCCTGGAACGACAATGCGAGCAGGATCGGAAGCGATGCGGATGAGTCCGCGCCTATCCGGCTCGTGCGTGATCACATGCGTCATGCCGCGCAGGATGATCTCGGCGCCGGGCGCGAAGGCGACGGCCTGCGGCTGCTTCGCCAGGCGCGCGACAATCCAGGCGCGCGACCTATCGACGAAGGCCAGCGCCTCCTTGCGACTGGCACGCGGCGGGAGCGTGACGGTGACAGCTTCGCCCTTGCGATCGAGCCTGACAATGAGGCGACGGGCGCGATCGTGCCGTTTGAACCTGACTTCGATATCGCGACCGTCGATCGCGATCATCTCCGGCTCCAGCAGCTCCTGGCGCCGCTCAGACCGCCATCGCCGCAAGAGCGAGACCATCACACCTCAATTGTTGGCGCGAACGAAGTCGACGAGACGCGGCACGATCTCGCTGCGGAAGCGGCCGCCATTGAAGACGCCATAATGGCCGACATTGAGCTGCAAGTGATGGCGCTTCTTCTCGGGCGGAATGTTGACGGCGAGATCATGCGCGGCCTGCGTCTGGCCGACGCCGGAGATATCGTCCTTCTCGCCCTCGACCGTCATCAAGGCGGTCCTGGTGATGGCCTTGGGGTTCACCGGTACGCCGCGATGGGTGAAGGTGCCTTTCGGCAGGTCATGCCGGATGAAGACTTTCTCGACCGTCTGCAAATAGAATTCAGAGGTCAAATCCATGACGGACAGGTACTCGTCATAGAATTCGCGGTGCTTCTCGGCCGAATCGCCATCACCGCGCACCAGATGCCAGTAGAGATCGCGATGCGCATCGATATGGCGATCGAGATTCATCGTCATGAAACCGGTCAATTGCATGAAGCCCGGATAGACTTCGCGCATCGCGCCCGGATTGGGGAAGGGCACGCGCTCGACCGCATTCTTGCGGAACCAGTCGATGCCTTTCGATACGGCGAGAGCATTGACGGCGGTCGGGTTGCGGCGGGTATCGATCGGGCCGCCCATCAGGATCATCGAGGCTGGAACCACCGGATCATTCTGCGCGGAGAGGATCGAGACGGCGGCAAGTACCGGGACCGAAGGCTGGCAGACACCCATGACATGCGTCTTGGGCCCGAGCACGCGCAGCATCTCGATGACGTAATCGATATAGTCGTCGAGATCGAAACCGCCCTGGATGACCGGCACTTCGCGGGCATCGACCCAGTCGGTGATGTAGACATCGGCATGCGGCAGCATGGCTTCGACCGTACCGCGCAGCAGCGTCGCGTAATGGCCCGACATCGGCGCGACGATCAGGATCGTCGGCTCGTCGATCGGCGACTTGGCCTTGGAAAAGTGGAGCAGGTTGCAGAAGGGCTTGTGCCAGACGACGCGTTCGGCGACCGGCACCGGTTCGCCTGCGAGGATAACCTCGTCGATAGCGAAGACCGGCTTGCCATAGCGCCGCGTGGCGCGCTCGAAAACCTCGAGCGAGGCTTCCATGCTGCGACCAATGCTGGTGCCGGAAAAGGGGTTGAGCGGAAGACGCCAGAAGGCACGGCTCAAGCCAGCCGCTGCCCGCCACGGCGCGACGGCCGCATGATTCATTTCATAAAGCTGATAAAGCACGCCTATTACGCCCCATTTCCGCCCAATCCGGGCGAACCACCCGAATCAAACCTAACAAGCTTAAGGGAGGCCAGCAACCCGGCCGTTTGGATGTATCGTCCTAGCTTCAACCGCTGACAGCCTTTCGCAAGCCCTCGGCGAGGTTTGCAACATTTGTACCGTAGGCAAAATGGGTTACGTACTGGCCGTCGGGTCCCATGAGATAGACCAGGGTGGTGTGATCCATCAGGTAAGGGATCGAGGGATCGGTCGGTTCCGCCTTGCGGTAATAGACCCGGTAGGCCTTGGCGATCCCAGCAATATCTTCCTCGCTGCCGGTCAGGCCGACGAAACCCGGACGGAAATTGGCGACATAGTCCTTCATGACTTCCGGGGTGTCGCGGGTCGGGTCGATGGTCACGAAAACCGGCTGGATGCGGTCTGCCGCCGGTCCCAACTCGTCCAGGGCGGCCGAAACCACCTGCAATTCGCTCGGGCAAATATCCGGGCAAGTAGTGTAACCGAACACCATCAGCATGTATTTGCCGGCAAAATCGGCGGATTTGACCCGCTTTCCGTCCTGATTGGTGAGTTCGAAGGGGCCGCCGACCAGGGCTTTGCCGGTGGCGATCGGACCCAGGCGGCCGTCACTTCCGAAAAAGAGTGCCCCACCACCCACGAGGAGCGCAACCACAAGCACGCCAAGCGCAAAGATCAGGCTGCGGCGGGACGGCATCGAGGCTCACAGGCCAAACTTGTCATACCAGCTAACTAGGCGTTCCTGCCGGCTTTTCCAATACGCGGTAGCTGCGCCCAGCGTGAATCGACTATGCTCCGGGCGCAATGGCGCTGGTATGGGAAAGGCCGCTCCTCACGGGAAGCTCCGCGGATCTACCGCTTGACCGCGGCCAGGTCCTGCGCCTGCGCACGCTGGTCAGGCTGCGCTGGCTGGCGGTCGCCGGGCAGACGGCCGCGGTCCTCAGCGTCAACCTGGTTTTCGGCTTCCCGCTGCCCTTGGGCTGGTGCCTGGCCGTCATCGCGCTGTCGGCCTGGCTCAACATCTTCTTCACACTGCGCTGGCGCTCCAGCATGCGGCTTTCCGGGCAGTTCGCCGGATTGCTGCTGGCCTATGACATCCTCCAGCTTGCCGTGCTCCTCTACCTCACCGGCGGGTTGGAAAACCCCTTCGCTTTCCTTTTCCTGGTACCGGTCACCGTCTCGGCGACTACGCTATCGCTGCGCTGGACGTCGGCGCTCGGCGTCATCGCCTTTGGCTGCGCGACATTCCTCGCCGTTCTATCACCTGCCCTTGCCATGGTTTGCTGGTCAGACATTGCAACTGCCGCAGCTTTATGTCGGCGGCCTGTGGTCGGCGATCCTGTGCGGCGTCGTCTTCTCGGCGATCTATGCGCGCCACATCGCCGAGGAAGCGCGCCAGATGTCGACCGCGCTGACCGCGGCCGAGCAGATTCTCGCGCGCGAGCAAAGATTATCCGCCCTCGATGGACTTGCCGCCGCCGCGGCACATGAGCTCGGCACGCCGCTGGCGACGATCGCGCTGGTTGCGAAAGAGCTAAAACGCGAAATGCCGGCCGAAGGTCCGTATGCGGACGATGTCGACCTGCTCATCGGCCAGGCGGCACGCTGCCGCGAAATTCTCTCGCGCCTCGCCAATCGCGAAGCGCAGGCCGATGCAATGTTCGCGCGCGTCAAGCTCACCGTCATGATCGAGGATATCGTCGCGCCGTTGCGCGAGGCCGGCATCAAGATCCTCGTCGATACACGCGCGCTCACCGCCAAGAGCAGCGAGGAACCGGCCGAGCCGGTGCTGCCGCGCAATCCGGCGATCACATACGGGCTTGGCAATCTGATCGAAAACGCCATCGACTTCGCCGAGAATCGAAGTTTCGATCGAAGCGCAGTGGAGCGATAGCGTGGTATCGATCGCCATCAGCGACGACGGACCGGGCTTCGCGCAGGAGATTTTCGATCGCCTCGGCGACCCCTTCGTCACGACACGCCCCGGCTATGGGCCAGGAGGCGGCGATGACAGCGATGCCGAACTTCATTCCGGGATGGGGCTCGGTTTCTTCATTGCGAAGACGCTTCTCGAACGCTCTGGCGCTACAGTGTCGCTTGCCAACAAGCCGGTTCCAGATCATGGCGCGATGGTCAGGATCACCTGGCCCCGCGCCGTCATCGATCTCGATGGAAAAGACCCCGTAAAACCCGCTTAACCTTTGGGCCCGAAGGGTGTCCAAAGGCCTCCGGGCGACGTATATAGGCTGTCATAAAGCCCAAAACCGGGACCGACTGGTGACTTCAATGACCGACGAACTCATGCCACCCGACAAAACCTTGCTGGTGGTTGACGACGACAAGCCGTTCCTGACCCGCCTGGCGCGCGCCATGGAGGCGCGAGGCTTCGAGGTCCGAACCGCCGAATCGGTCGCCGAAGGCGTCGAGCAGGTGCGACGCAGCGCCCCCGGCTATGCGGTGGTCGATCTGAGGCTCGGGGACGGCACCGGGCTCGACGTCATCCAGGCGCTGCATCAGGCGCGACCGGAGGCCCGCGCGGTGGTGCTCACCGGCTATGGCAATATCGCCACCGCCGTCACCGCGGTGAAGCTCGGCGCCATCGACTATCTTGCAAAGCCTGCCGATGCCGATGCCGTCTACGGCGCGCTTGTCGCCGATGCCGATCCACGCACCGCATTGCCGGAAAACCCGATGTCGGCGGACCGCGTGCGCTGGGAGCATATCCAGCGCGTGTTCGAATTGTGCAACCGCAATGTCTCGGAAACGGCGCGGCGCCTCAACATGCACCGGCGCACCTTGCAGCGCATCCTCGCCAAGCGGGCTCCGAAGTAATTTTTCTCCACAAACGATCTCCCTCCCCGTGCGGAGCATGGGGAGGGTGGCGCGAAGCGCCGGGTGGGGCATAGCCTGCGTATACAAAACATAACATCCAATTGGTGGAGACACCCCACCCGTCACGCTGGCGCGCGACACCCTCCCCGCGCTGACGCGCGGCGGAGGGAGAGATCTGCGCTACAGTATCTCCGGGTCATAAAGGCCGTGCAGGCGCATGGCGGCGGCACGGGCGAAGCTGATGGTCATCGCCTTGCGGCGCGCGGCATTGAGCGGCGTCTCGGCCGGATCGCGGAGTATCTCCGCGCCAAAAGCATCGGCAATGATGAGGCCGGCCTCGGCCGGAAGCAGGGCCTGATCCATGCTGGAGGCCACCGCGAAATAGAGCCTGTCGCAGAAATCCCGATAATCGGGCCATTTGCGATCGGCGCGGAAATCCTCCGGCGACGACTTGATCTCGACGATCCAGACATCGCCCTTCGGCCCCAAGGCAATGACATCGGCGCGCCGCCCCGAGGCGAGCGTGAATTCGCACAAGGTCGCAAAGCCTTGCGCACGGAAACGCCGGCACACACCCTTCTGGAGGGCGGCGGCGGTTTCTGACTGACGGCCATCCGGCCGGATCGAAATGACGGCCCCCGAGGCCATGCGATCACCCTATTGCCAAATGCGATTTGCCTCTAATCTCTGACGCAACAGGCAAGCCAATTCAAGCTGCTCAAAAGGGGAGAAGACGCATGGCCGCGTTGCTCAAGGCGAGCCGCGCAATAGACCGGCTTACGACGTGGGTCGGCTATGTCGCGAGCTTTGCCATGCTCGCCTCCTGCACGGTCTCCTGCGGCAATGCGCTTGTGCGCTACAGCCTCAGCCGCAGCTCGAATTTCTGGCTCGAGATCCAATGGTATTTCTTCGGCGCCATGTTCATGCTGGGGGCGGCCTATGTGCTGAGGCTTAATGAGCATGTTCGCGTCGACCTCTTCTACGCCAAACTTCCAGCGCGCGGCCGCATCTGGGTCGATATCGGCGGCACCGTGCTGTTTCTCCTCCCGACCTGCATCCTGCTCGGCTGGCTGACATTCGAAATGTTCTGGAAGGCGTTCCTGACGCATGAGGAATCGGCCAATTCCGCGGGCCTGCCCTTATGGCCGGCGCTGCTGATGTTTCCGGTCGGCTTTGCACTCCTGATCCTGCAAGGCGTCTCCGAACTCATCAAAAGGATCGCCGCATTGCGCGGCAGTATCAACCTCGACACGCATTACGAAATGCCGGTGCAGTAGTAATGCAGCCGATCGACGTCGCCCCATACATGTTCCTGGGGCTCATCATCTTTCTGCTCATCGGTTATCCGGTCGCCTTCTCGCTCGCTTCCGTCGGCATCGCCTTTGCCGCGTTCGGCATCGCGACAGGCCTTCTCGATGCGAGCTTCCTCAATACCATTCCGTTGCGGCTGTTCGGCAATATCATGTCGAAGGAATTGCTGCTCGCGGTTCCCTTCTTCACCTTCATGGGCGCTGTGCTCGAGAAATCGCGGCTCGCCGAAGACATGCTCGAAGGTTTCGGCGAACTCTTCGGGCCGGTGCGCGGCGGGCTTGCCTATGCGGTGATTTTCGTCGGCGCAATTCTTGGCGCGGTCACCGGAACGGTCGCTGCCTCGGTCATCGCCATGGCGATCATCGCATTGCCGGTGATGTTGCGCTACGGCTACGACATGAAGCTTGGCACCGGCGTCATCGCCGCGTCGGGCACCATCACACAGCTCATCCCGCCGGCGCTCGTACTCATCGTACTTGCCGATCAGCTCGGCAAGCCGGTCGGCGACATGTATCGCGGCGCGATCGGCCCTTCGATCGTCCAGATACTGCTGTTCTGCCTCTATGTTTTTGCCTTGAGCATTCTCGCTCCGAAGACGATGCCGGCCCTGCCGCCGGAAGCGCGCACATTGCATGGCTGGAAGCTTGCGGAAAAGCTCATCCGCGGGATGCTGCCCTCACTCGCCCTCATCTTCATCGTGCTCGGGACCATCCTGATGGGGCTTGCGACACCGACCGAGTCGGGCGCCATGGGCGCAGCGGGTGCGATACTACTTGCCTGGTTCAACGGCAGGCTTTCCTGGTCGATGCTGTGGCATGCGATGGATTCGACCACGCGGCTTTCGACCATGGTGATCTTCATCGTAGTCGGCTCGACGACCTTTTCCTCGATCTTCCAGGGCTATTATGGCGGGCAATGGATCGAGCATCTGCTGACCGGGCTTCCGGGCGGGCCGATCGGCTTTCTCATCGTCGTCAACATATTCATTTTCATCCTCGCCTTCTTCCTCGATTTCTTCGAGATCGCCTTCATCGTCATTCCCTTGCTGGCGCCGGTCGCGAGCAAGCTTGGCATCGATCTCATCTGGTTCGGGGTGCTGATCGGGGCGAATATGCAGACGTCCTTCATGCATCCGCCCTTTGGATTTGCATTGTTCTATCTGCGCGGCGTTGCGCCGCCGCAAATCAAGTCCAGCGACATCTATTATGGCGCGATCCCATGGGTCGGATTGCAACTGCTGTTGGTCGCGATCCTGATCTTCTTTCCGGAAATCGTGACGAGCTTTGTCGACAAGCCTCTCAATGTCGATCCGAATACGATCCAGCAGCTCGACATACCCGGCATCGACGACGCGCCGCCGCTCGAACTCGAACCGCCAAAGATTGAGTAATTAGATTTCCCTCCCCCTCGTGGGGAGGGATTAAGGGTGGGGGGCACGAGGCAGTATCACCAGACCCCCACCCCTGCCCTCCCCACAAGGGGGAGGGCGATTATTACTTCCCCCTGATCGCCTTGAACCTCTTCGTCTGTTCGACGAGTGCGCGCTCGGTCGGAAGCCGCTCCATCGAGCTTGCGCCATAGAAGCCGTGACAGTTCTTCGTGTTCTTCAGCACGAACTCGGCATCGGCCGGCTCGGCGACCGGGCCTCCATGCACCAGGATGATCGCGTCCTTGCGTATTTTCAATGCCGCATCGGCCCATTCCTCGACAAGGCGCGGCGCATCGGAGAGTTTCGTCGCCGTCCCGGCGCCGATCGCGCCGCCGGTCGTAAGTCCCAGGTGGCATACGATGATATCGGCGCCGGCCTTCGCCATCGCCGTCGCCTCGTCGGCGGAAAAGACATAAGGCGTGGTCAGCATGTCCTTCTCATGCGCGAGCCCGATCATGTCGACTTCGAGCCCGTAGCCCATGCCGGTTTCCTCAAGATTGGCGCGCATCAAGCCATCGAACAGTCCGACGGTCGGGAAGTTCTGCACGCCCGAGAAGCCCAGTGCCTTGAGCTGATCGAGGAAGGGATCGAAGATGCAGAAGGGATCGGTGCCATTGACGCCGGCGAGCACCGGCGTCTTCTTTGTCACCGGCAAGACCTCCCGCGCCATGTCGAGGACAATGTCATTGGCATTGCCGTAGGCCATCATGCCGGCAAGCGAACCGCGGCCCGCCATGCGATAACGGCCGGAGTTATAGATGACGATCAGATCAATGCCGCCCGCCTCTTCGCATTTGGCGGACAAGCCCGTGCCGGCGCCGCCGCCGATGATCGGCTCGCGCTTTGCTTTCATGGCATTGAATTTTTCGAGCAATTGGCGGCGTTCGAAGCGCGGCATGATCTCTCCCCGGGATTGGCGGGCGGCTTTATAGGCGGTTACGCGGCGATGCGATAGACGCGGGCGGCGGTGTTCCAGAAGATGTCGCGCTGCTCGGGCGCTGTGAATTGCGCGGCGGCCGCCTTGTGGGCCGCGATGAGCGCCGGATAGCTCGTCCACAATTTCTCGATCGGGAAATTCGAACCGAACAGGCAGCGCGACGCGCCGAAGAGCGCCACCGTATCGCGGTAGATGGCGGCGATGTGGTCCTTGTCATTCGCATGAATAAAGGTGCCAAGGCCCGACATCTTGGAAACGATATTCGTCTCGCGCGCCAGTAGCGCCATGCCGTCACGCCATTGCGCACGCCCCTCGCCGCTCAAATCCTCCAACATGCCGGCATGCTGCAATACGAAGGTGGTGCGCGGGTATTCATGTGCGAGCGACGCGGCATCGCGCATCTGACTTGCAAAGACCTGAAGATCAAAGCTCCAGTCGTAATCGCTCAAGTAAGCGAGGTTGAGCCGGAAGCGCTCGTCATTCATGAGATCGGCGCGCGGCGCAAAGCGGTACATCGGGTTTTCATGCCAGTGCAATTGCATGCGTACGCCGCGCATCAAGGGAAAGGCCGCCAACTGATCGAGAGCGGCGCGGGCATCGTCGACAAGGAGATCGCAGTAAGCGACGATCCCATGCGGCCAGCCGGTTTCATCTGCGGTCGCCTGCACCCAGGCCGCTTCCTTGGCGAAATCGGCCGGCGCCCAATTGGTCTGCACATAGACGGAGCGCTCGACGCCCGTGCCTTCAATATCGGCGCGATACTCCGCGATCGGATAATCGCGGCGGATCAATTCATAAGGCCCGAAGATACGCGGCTGCATCGGGCCCTTTGAGCCAAGGGAGATCGTCCTTGCGCCAGATGTGATGATGCGCGTCGATGATGGGGGTCGTCATGGAAGGCCTTTCAGGAGAACATCGACCACGCTATCCGCCGAACTGCCGTCGCCGATATGGCCGACAATCGGCAGGATCGCCTTGATGGCAGCGGTTTCGGGCTTGTAGCGCGGATCGCCGGCCAAGGGCGAGAGCCACAGCAGATGCCGGGCGCGGCGGTCGAGCCGGCGCACCGCTTCGGTCATGCGGGTGTGATCGCCGCGTTCGAGGCCATCGGAAATCACCACGACGATCGCACCATGGGCGAGGCCGGCAAAACGCGGATGGCCAAGAAAAGCCTCAAGCGCCGCGCCGATACGGGTGCCGCCATCCCAATCGGCCACGAGATCGGAGGCGCGGGCGAGCGCCGCCTTCCGGCTCCTGATGCGCATGGCGTGGGTGAGGCGGGTCAGGCGCGTGCCGAAGGCGAAGGTCTCGGTGTCGCGAAATTCGCGGCGTGAGTTCATAGGCAAGGTCGAGATAGGAGTCGGTCTTAGCCTTCATCGATCCCGAAATGTCGATCAACAGGACGATCCGGCGCGGAACGGCTTTGCGGCCGCTCCTGGCAAGCGTGATGAGATCGCCATCATTGGCGACGAGATCGGACAGCGAGCGGCGCAAATCGAGACGCTTGCCATGCGGCATGCGCTGCTGGCGCAAGCGCAGGCGACGAGGCAGCTTCGAGCGCAGCACTCGCGAGAGGGATTTCTCGCTTCGACCGCGCAAATGGCGGATGCCCAGTCCTTCGCTCTGCGTGGCGCTCTTGCCGGATTCAGTGAGCTGGCGGACTTCCGCCAAGGCCTGCCGCGCGCCCAAGCCCTCGCTCACCGGGGCATCGCGCTCGGGAAGGCTCTTTGCCGCGGCCACGCCGGCTCCGCCACCGGTAAAATAGGCGTGAAACAATGCGTCGAATTCCGCATGGCGTTCAGGCGGCGGGGCCAAGGTGGCACGCGCGGCGCTATGCAATCGGCGAAGGTTCAAGGGCGCAAGCAAAGGCGCGGCCGCCATGAAGGCGAGGGCCTGGTCGCCGGCAATCGCAAAGCGGCTTTCGCGCAGGACTTCCGGGAATTCGATGAAGGCCCGCGCGGATTGCGGAAAGACCTCCGGGGTCACCGCACCGACTCGGCAATGAGGCCGCCAAGATTCTCGCGCACCAGCGCCAGATCGTCCTCTTCCTTCAGTGCAACGCCGATCGAGCGGCGCAAGGCCGCATCGAGCGATGCTCCCTGCGCCTGCAGGAGATCGGCGGCGGTCGCCCATTCAACCGCTTCGGAAATGCCCGGCCGCTTGACGAGCGCAAGATTGCGCAAGGCCTGCACGGCATTGACCGCCGCATGCGCCGCGGCCTTGGCAACATGCGGCGCCCGCAACATGACGATGCGGGCTTCGGTCTCGCGATCGGGATAGTTGATCCAGTGATAGACGCAGCGTCGGCGCAAGGCCTCGTGGAGATCGCGCGTGCGGTTCGAGGTCAAGACCACGACGGGCGGCGCCTTGGCCTTCATCGTGCCGCGCTCGGGGATCGAGATCTGGAAGTCGGAGAGGAATTCGAGCAACAGCGCTTCGAATTCATGATCGGCACGGTCGATCTCGTCGATCAAGAGCACGCTCATTCTCCGGCGCACGCAAGGCTGAGAGCAAAGGCCGCTCGATCAGATAATCATCCGTATAAAGATCGAGCGATGCCCGACTTCTCCTTGCGGATTGCCAATAATTGCTTCGGGTAATTCCACTCGTAAAGCGCATGCGCGGCATCGATGCCTTCATAGCATTGCAATCGGATGAGCTTGCGGCCCAGCGACGAGGCAAGCGCCTTGGCCGCTTCCGTCTTGCCGACGCCCGGCACGCCCTCGATCAACAAGGGCTTGCCGAGCTTCAAGGCGAGGAATGCAGCTGTGCTCAAGCCCTCATCGGCGACATAGGCTTGCTCCGCCAATGCCGCCGCCAATGCTTCGGGCGTATCGAACACGTCAGACGACGACTTTCTCATCAACCGCGAAGGGCGTGCGGCTCGCGCAATGGGCGGCGGCATCATCGCCCGCTGCCTTGCCTTGATCGCTCGCCATGGCGGCGGCGCGTGCTTCGGCTGAGTCGAACCAGATTTCGCTCACCGCGTCATAGGGCGCGCCCTGAGTCTCGGCCGGCGGCACGTTCATGCGATAGCCACGAATGCCGGGAAGCTTTGCTGCAATCTTGGTGTGCTGGTTCTCGGCCCAATTCTTGAAATCGGTGAAGCTCAAATCCTGGCGGCGCTTCAGAAAAATCATGACCTTGTGCATTGGTACTCCACTCGTTGAGGATTGATCAGGCAGCCTGCGCTCTGATTGCGCGCAGGACTTTCTCGGGCGTGATGGGAAGCGAGTCGATCCTGACCCCCACCGCGTCATAGATCGCATTGGCGATCGCCGGGATCGGCGAATTGGCGGTCATCTCGCCGACGCCCTTGGCGCCATAAGGCCCGTCGGAGGCCGGGCGCTCGATGACGACATTTTCGAATTTCGGAAGATCGCCCGGACCCGGCATCAGGTACTCGTTGAAGTCGACGGGGCCATGGGCGCGATCGGGGTAGTATGGCTCGGTCGTCTCGTAGAGCGCATGCGAGATGCCCATCCAGGCGCCGCCGACGATCTGTTGCTCGACCATGCGCGGATTGAGCGCGCGGCCGACTTCATAGGCGCTCTTGAGCGTCAGCACCGCGATTTCGCCCGTCTCGGTATCGACTTCGACTTCGGCAACCGTGCAGGCATGGGCATAGCATGTGGCAGGCGTCATCTTGCCGGTCTCGGGCTCGGGATAGGAGCGCGGCTGCAGGAAGATGCCGCGGCCCGAGATCGTCTTGCCGTGCTTGAAATGCGCAGCGAGCGCGGTCTCCTGCACCGAGATCGATTTGCCGGGGCTGCCCTTGATCTGGATATTGCCCTTGCCGTCGGTCTCGAGATCGGTGGCGTTGACCTCCAGTTCCTCGGCCGCGACTTCGAGTAACACGGCCTTGGCTTCCTTCGCCGCCATGATGATGGCATTGCCGATGCGGTGCGTGCCGCGCGAGGCGAAAGTGCCCATGCAATGCGGCCCGGTATCGGTGTCGGCTGTATCGACGATCACGTTATCGGTCGGGATGCCCAGCGTCTCGGCGCAGATCTGCGCCATGATGGTCTTGAGGCCCTGTCCCAGATCGACGCTCGACAATGTAACGACGAAACTCCCTGTCGTCGTTGCGTGGATCAAGGCCTGCGAGGGATCGCCGCCCAGGTTCATGCCGGTCGGATAATTGACGGAAGCCATGCCGCGGCCGCGCTTCTTCGCCATCGCTCAAGCCTCCTTCTTCGTGGACGACGCGGCTTTGTATTTTTCGCCGATCGGCCAGTCGGCAAGCTGGGCTGCGGCCTGCACGCATTCTACGAGGGCGGCGCCGTGCGCCTCCTGGCCATGGGCCTTCAGATCGCCGTCGCGATAGGCGTTGAGTATGCGGAATTCCATCGGATCCATTTTGATGAGCCGCGAAAGCTTGTCCATCTGCACTTCGAGCGCAAAATCGCCGATCGTCACGCCGAAGCCGCGCATGGCGGATGAGGGCGTGCGATTGGTATAGACGCAATGGCATTCGACCCAGACATTGGGGATCGTATAGGGGCCCGGCATGTGTGCCGCGGCCTTGGTCGTGCCATAGGGCGAATGGCGCGAATAGGCGCCGGCATCGACATAGAGCCGCACCTTTCGCGCGATGATGCGCCCGTCATTCATCACGCCGTCCTTGATATAGATGCGTTCGGCGGCGCGCGGAGAAGAAACCTGCATCTCTTCTTCGCGTGTATAGGCGTACTTGACCGGGCGCTGGGTGAGCATCGCTGCAAGGAAAGAGATGGGCTCGACGATGACATCGACCTTGCCGCCGAAACCGCCGCCGACGGTGCCGCCGATCAGTCGCAATTTATGGAAGGGCGATTTGAGGATGAGCGCCGCATTGTCGAGGGTGAAATAGAGCGCCTGCGTATTGGAATAGCAGGTAAAGCGGTCGTTATTGTCGGGGACGACGATGCATCCGGTCGTCTCGGTCGGCGCGTGTTCGATCGGCGAGGACTGGTACATTTCCTCGATCACGTGATCGGCCTTGGCGAAGGCCTTCTCGACATCGCCATGGCGCACGCGGCGGCAGTGATGGCCTTCATAGGTGAAAAAGTTGTTGCCGTGATACTCGTTGACGAGCGGCGCGCCCGGCTTCAACGCCTCCTCGACATCGAAGACGGCCGGCAACGGCTCATAGATCACCTTGACCTTGGCAACGCCTTCGCGCGCGGCGCGTTCGCTATCGGCAAGCACGGCGACGATCTGCTCGCCCTTGAAGCGAACCTTGTCGAAGGCGAGCACCGGCTCGTCATTGGGTTCGACCTGGATGAGGCAGAGGATCGTATAGATATTGCTCGGAATGTCGGCGGCGGTGAGCACGCGCACGACACCGGGCACTTTCAAGGCCTTCGACACGTCGATCGACTTGATCTTCGCGTGATGATGCGGGCTGCGGACCATTTTCAGATGCAGAAGGCCCGGGAAGTTGCGGTCTGCATAGAATTGTGTGCGGCCGGTGACATGGCCCTGGGCATCGGAGCGCGGGCGGTCGACGCCGACTTCGTGCAAGGCCTCAGTGCGTTCTTCGGTGAAGTAATTGGAGCGATATTCAAGCATGATTGGCCTCACGCCGATTTGCGTTTGCCGCCGCGCATCTCGGCTGCGGCGGTGAGAATGGCGTCGATGATCGGTTCGTAGCCGGTGCAGCGGCAGATATTGCCGGAGATGGCATCGATGACCTCGGCGCGATCGGGATCGGGCTTGCGATCGAGAAGCGCCTTGGCCGCCATGATCATGCCGGGCGTACAGAAGCCGCATTGGGCGGCGAAACCATCCATGAAGGCGCGCTGGAGAGGATGGAGCGCGCCATTGTCGATCACGCCTTCGAGCGTGGTCACCGATTTTCCTTCGCAGCGCGCGGCAAGTACGAGACAGGAAAGCTGCGGTGCTCCGTCGACAAGCACGGTGCAGGCGCCACAGGTACCCTGGTTGCAGCCGCCCTTGGTCGCGGTGAGTGCCAGCTTGTCGCGCAAAAGACTTAGCAGCGTCGTGCCGCTCTCGACGAATTCGCCGATTTCGGCGCCATTGAGGTCGAAGCTGACCGGAATCTTGCTCATGATTTTTTCCTCGCCGCTTGCGCGAGCAGTCTTGCGAGATGGACCGGTGCGATCTCGCGGCGATACCAGGCGCTGGCATAGGCATCGGTGGCCGGTGTGCAATCCCTGGTCGCCACCGCGGCTGCCGCCGCAATCGTTGCTTCGTCCAGCGCCTTGCCGTCGAGCGCTGCTTCCGCAGACTTGGCGCGGACCGGATGCGGCGCCATGGCTCCGAAGGCGATGCGCGGTGCGGCAAGCTTCTGCCCCTTGCGCGGCAGATGGGCGGCTATCGCCACCACGGATGCGCTCACCGGCTTGCGGCGGATGGCCTTGGTGAAGAAGAAACCATTGGCGGCGGGAAGCTTGAAGCTGACGCTGGTCAAGACATAGGGCGCGAGCTTGGGACGCTGGGCGAAGAAATCCTCGAGAGCGATCGTCTTGCGCTGCTTGACCATCTCAAGCGTTACCTTGGCGTCGAGCGCCAGGAGCGCGACGCCGAGATCGCCATATGGAGCCTCGGCGTGGAGATTGCCGCCGACGGTCGCCATGTTTCGCACCGCGGGACCGCCGATCGCCTCGACCACGGATTTGAGAAATTTGAGTTTCGGGTGGGCAGCAATGTCGGCCATGCTGGCCATGGCACCGAGCGTCACTTGTGAATTTGCGACCTTGATGCTGCGCAGCTTCAACGGGGCCAGATCGACCAATGACGTCGTAACGGTCTCGTCATTGTTGATTTCGTTCATCACCAGCGTGCCGCCGGCGATCAATCGCGCATCGCGCCTGGCGATGCGGCTGCAGGCCTCACGCGGACTCTGTGCCGCGTGCAGGGCTAAACTCATTCCACCCCCCCATTCTTTTATGTTCACCAGTGGCATCTGGCTTATCATTTGGAACGATGCTAAGTTGCACGTTATCAATAATCAATAGATTTTTGCCCCATGCCCAATATACCGCCCCTCGGTTCCCGAATTCGCGACATCCTGATGAGTCGCATTGTCAACGGGCACTACCTGCCGGGCGAGCGTCTCCTCGAACTGAAACTCGCCGCCGAATTCGGCACCAGCCAGGTTCCGGTCCGAGAGGCGCTTCGCGGCCTCGAGATGTCCGGGCTCGTCACCATCAAGCCACGTCGCGGCAGCTTCGTGAATGCCTATGAGGCCGCGGCGCAAAGAGACATCTTCCTGGTGCGTGGGGCACTTGAGGAATCCGCGGCAAGGATCGCGACGCCAAGGATCGCGCGCGATATCGCGCCATTGCAAGTGCATGTCGACGGCATGCGCGAAGCGGCGAAACGCGGCGACATCGAGGGCCTTGCAACTCACAGCGTCGCCTTCCACCGCATGATCGTCGCCGCGGCCGGCAATGATCTCCTGCTCAAATTGTGGGAATCGCTGCATGTGGAGACCCATACCCGCATGACCCTGCTCGGCCGGTCGATCGATTTCATGGCGGTGGCCGAAAGCCACCAGCCCATCGTCGATGCGATCAAGGCCGGCGATGTCGAGTCGGCCTGCCGTCTATCACGTGAACACCAAGCCTATATCGAATTTGCCCGCGACGACAGCACGGTGAATTGAAGAGTCTTGCCGGCGAATCCAGTCCGAAAGTCCGTAGGCGGATCAGTAACCGCAGCCCATCGACGTCAAGTATCAAAAGCGGAAATCGATGCCGAGCAAGGGGCCCTGCTGGACGGCATCATAGCTGAAATCGCCCTTCTCATAGTCGACGCTGACCGCGCGATAGCCGGCGATAAGCGCGGTGCCGGGCCAGATTTCATAACCGACGCCGCCGAAGAGATCCCACATCAGCTTGTCGTTGGTGATGCCGAAACCGCCGATCAAGCCCCAGCCGGTCAGGAAGAAATCCGGGCTCAGGGAAACGCGGCCCTTGGCGCCGACCAAGGGATCGACCCAGGTTTCGCCGTCGCTGAAACTGTTGCCGCCGAAGAGGCCACCCTTGAGCTTGGCCTCGGTATCGAGCGACCAGAGACGGCCGCCGACGACCAGATCGAAATTGGCTACATCGGGATCGTAATAGATGCTGTAGGCGCGCGCCGACCGTCCACATCAGCGTTTCGACCGAGACTTCGATCTTCTCGGCGAGGATTCCCTTCGGCGTGCCGATGTCGGCAGCTCAAATTGGCATAGACGAGATCGCTGAAGGCGGAGAAGCGCTCATTGCGGGCCTGAACGAGGCCCATCAAGGCAATGTCGAGATTTTCGAGAACCTGCCTGATGCTGACGTCGAAATCCTGTTCCGGGAAGTCCGAATTGCGCGGATGACCCCTTCAATGCCGGAAAGCCAGCCATAGGGCGCGACTTCGAACTGCCAGCCGCTTTCCATTTCAGGCGGCGGCGCAATATCGGCAGCCTTCGCCATTACCGCGAAAGCCAACATGGCCACCACTGATGCTGCCACAGTCTTGAACATACGCATCCCCCGACACTCTCGAATATTTTTGCGTTTACTTTTCTAGGACAATGCGCGGGGAACGAGCAATTCAATCGCCATAGGCGCTTGCAGAATTTTGAAAAGTGTTGCTAACCAGTCGGCGCGATTGCATGCCCGCGAACTGCAATATTCCCGATAACTTACGGCTATATGCATTTCCTTCCCATACTCGGAGATACCCTATGAACTTGCCCCTTCTTCGCCGCCTTGCGCTGGTCATTGCAAGCACCAGCCTGCTTGCCGCCTGCCAGATCGAGGCCGACACGCCGATGCGCGCCTTCGACATCAAGAACGCCGCCCAAACTGGTGTACCAGTCCCGGTGACGGCGACGATCACCGCGACTTTCGCGTCCAAGGCCTGGTGCCAGGATGAAGGCGCCATGGCGATCAGCGCCCTCGGCAGCGCCGATGTTCCGATCCGGCCGGTAAGCTGCACCAAGCGTGACACGGCAGGCGGGGAATCGACCGGGGTGTTTCAATTGAACACGACGCTCGTCAAGACCGCGGGAGCGGCCAATCCGCAGACGGTCTTGCAGGAAGTGCTGAACGACGACCTCGCACGCTTCGCGGTCTTCCCGCATGGCAAGCGAAAGGGTGTCCTCTCGGTCGGCCTGTTCCTCAATCTTGCGAAGTTCGAAGCGGCGAAGGCAGAACTCATGAAGTTGCCGGTGTTCCAGGAGGGTGGCGATACCGGCACGATGCAGGTGACCCTGTCGGTCGCCATCACCAACGATCTTCCCAATACGGCGAAGTTCTATCTGAGCAATGTCGCGGCCGATGCCGACCCGTCCTATGCAGAATCGGTGCTTCAGCTTCCGCCCGGCGGCAGCGAAACGATCACGCTCGATCCCGCTTCTCAGGCACAGCTCATGCAGCAGGGCTGGATCAACTTTTTCGCGATGGAAGCACCCTGAGATTGACACATACGATCTGCGAAATCCAAGATAGCAAAATCGGGCAAACTAGAACGTATGAAGTACGTCTATCTCCCAATAGGCGCTCAGTGGCGCGCAGGACGCCGCTGAAGGCCTTCCTAGCGCGGGGGCACCCCTCCCAGCCTGGGAGGGACGAAAACGCTCCAGGACCCTGCTAGGGGCCCTGGCGTCGATTTCTATCTTAGATTTAATTTCTTATGAAAGCAACTTATAGGTATTCCACGACATGGCGTACCTTGGCGCTGAGCTTGAGATTGCCATCGCCATCCTTGCGTGTCGCCGTGACTTCGAAGTTGGTGTCTGAGGACGCCGGACTGACATTCTCCTTGCCCCTGCCGGTCGGGAAGTTGAACGGCTTGACCGTCGAGAACTCCCAGAGGATCGGTCGGGTCGTGCGGCCCGGAGCCTCGGTAACTGCGCTGATACTCCGCCTCGTCGGTCGACGGGATCCAGAAGAAATAGTCTCGCTCCAGCGCATATACGCCGAGCCCGACGCCCGGATCGACGCCGTTGAGGTCATCGGGACCAATGACGACATCTGAAAAATTGACGAAGACCTCGCTCGCCGCGCCTACATCCGAGATCTGGCCCGGACCCCATTTGAACTCGTTCACCTTCTCGCTGCCATTATAGGCGCGGAACCATATTTCGGCCTCGTCGCCTTCGCCCCACGGGTCCTCGTCGCCGTCGTTCAGGACCTTGAACTTCTTGAACTGGACGGTAACCTTGCGCCGTTTGGTCTTGAAATCATCGACGATCATCTGCCAAGCGCCGGTCTCCGCAATGAGCAGTGTCAGGGCGACGTGAGCGGTGCCGGGAACCAGCGGGGTGATCTCGACATCGTGAAGCATCGCGAGGCTCGAGGTTCGTTCGCCAACCGGATTCGGCAACTGCAGAAATCCGTTCGGGCCTGCCGCCAAGGGCGATTCGCGACCAACCTGCATCCTGAGCCGGGTTTTGACCAGCCGACGCCACCCGGCTTCGCACGAAAGTGCCTCCGGGAAAAAGTCCGGTGTCGGGACCTGCCGCGACCAAGATGCTGGGCGTGAGAAGAACGTCGATGAGAACATAGGCAAGGAACCGCTCGAACTGAAAATCCGGGGCGTTCGGGTCGAGCGACTGCTCGGCAACAATTCCATACTCGACAAACTCGCCGGCCTTCAGATCGGGCGTGGTTCGCTTGCCGGTCTTTTCAAGCTCCGCGGCCTGCGCGGCGGAGGTTGCGCCTTCGATCAGATTCTCCCTCGTCCACGTCGTGCCATTCAGGCGACGCCAAAGGACAATCGCCTCTGTCGCCTCATATTTGACGATCGTCGCGTGAAGCGAGGTCGCGGTCGTCGCAAAAATCGGGTTCTTAGCTGCAGCAAGTACGAAGCTCATGAGCGCCTCCTGGAGAAGTGCGCCGCCCCCGGTTCCGTCATCGATCAGATGACGGCTTCGTCGCTCGCGAGATTGCTACCTTTGGTGGCCATTTGCAATAACTGTCCGACTTCGATGTCCGCGGATGACTAACCCGGACCATTCAAGTTGAATTGTCCGGGTTAGCCGCCGCTGGATACTTATTGTGTCGGCTGGATGACCGGAACAGTCTCCTTCGCAACCGGCGGCGGATTCCATTTGCCGGTAAGCGCATCGGAGCGTGGCGCGTAGAGCCGCATGGTCAGGTTGAACGGACCTTTCGGTGCCGGCAGCCAGTTTGCTTCCTTATCCGCGCCGGGGCTCTCATTCTGGAAATAGAGATCGAGCGAGCCGTCCGGATTGTAGGCGAAGGGCATCCAGCTTGAGACCGCAAAACGGTTCAAGGGATTGGCGACCTGGAAGCCGTCGGTGTCGTAAAGGGTGACCGACCAGAAGGCGTCGACCGGCGGGGTCGCACCCTTGTCAAAGTGCAATGTGTATTTGCTCGTACCGTCAAGCGGCTGGCCCGTGCTGTCGGCAAGGTTCAGCGGGTAGATCGCATCCTCCGGCAGATTGGCGCCGAGCCCCACTTGCGAAACGATGGCGCGCTTCAAGTAGTAATTGCCATAGACGCCCATGGTGTCGGTATTCATGGACCAGCCATTGGCGATACGCGCCAGTGTCGGAACTTTCCATTTCATCAATTGCTGACCTGCGGCCGGGGCATCCTGGATTGCCTTTTGCACGGCAACGTCGGCAGCCGCGGGATCGAAGCCCTTGCCGGCCTCAAAGCCGATCTGCTTCAGACGCGCGATTATCGGCTGGTCGGTGATGTGCGGCGGATGCAGCTTCAATAGTTCCGCCGCATAGGCAAAGTACTTCTCGCCCGACATCGTATCGACCTGCACTTTGGGCGGCGTCTTCATGTCGGTCGACGGATCGGTCTTCACCTCAGGCGCCACGGGCGTCTTGCCCCATTGCGACAAGGGCGTGATCTTGTAGCCGTCCTGGATCTTGTGAACCGCGTCATAATCGGCGGGCCCGTCGGTCTTGGTGCGGCCGATGATCCAGATATAGGGCGTCGGCGCCGGGATGTGGCTCATGCCGTCCGGCACCGTTCCCGTCCAGCCGGGGGGTGTCACCAGGAAGTCGCCCGCGGCAGTGCCGGTCGTGCGCCAGCCGGGCGAGGCGAAGACATCCGTCCACATGTCGAGCATGGGGAGAAGATAGTAGCGACCATCGGTATCGGGCGCCGAGACGATCATCGGCTCCTTTGTAAGATCGACCCAGCCGCTCGAATAGAGCGTATCGAAATTGGGCCTGACGACGACGCGCATATCGGCCGTCGGGAATGTCGCGATATTCGCGAACCGGTTCATCGGACCGCCGATCCCACCGGGCGACGGCGCCATGTTGGTGAGCTGCTTGCGGGTAATATCCATGGTGATCAATGGATAGAAATAGACATAGGCCTCATTGGCGATCGATTGGGCTTCCTCGGGGGTGAACGTCGCTGCGTCCGCCCATGAGTGCGGCGCGAGCAAGGTCGTGCCGGCGAGTGCCATGAGAAATGTAAAGCTACGTCTGTTCATCAGTTTCTCCCATTAAAAAGCATAATTTCAGTCGTGACTCGGATCGTGCTGGTCATATTCGGTAAGCGCGATCCGCACTTCGACGGCAAAGGTGACCAAAGCCGCGACGAGATACACAAGCGCGATCATGAACATGACCGCGGCGCCATAGATGTGCTCGATCCCGAGATAGACCGAGGCGAAGGCGATCAGTAGCAGGCTGGCAACAATCGCGCCGCTGATCACCGCGAAGAAGATCGCCTGGTTGGTCAATTTGGCGCGACGCTTGAGACGCGGAAGATCGGCCTTCAGATGCGCTTTGGCATGCGTGTCCGGAAGCGCGTTCAAAGCGCGCAACCGCGCCATGATGATTTCGAGCCGCGACGACAGGATCGAGGAGAAGCCCGCGACCGCGCCCAGCACAAAGGCCGGCGCGATCGCGTGGGTGATGGCCTGCGAAAGCCGGTCGGCTGAAAGCGAGTCGAACATCCGCCTTCGCGCGATCGCCTACTCGGCCGCGTCGAGGGTAATGGTCGTCACGCCGACCGCCAGATTGAGCCCGACCTGACCTTCATAGGACGAAGGCTGCAGCATGAACGCCTGGTTGTTGCCGCCCAGCAGAATGTTTTCGCCGCCGCCAACGCCGACCGAGGCATTGGCGCCGAGGCCCGTATACTTGCCGGCCAAGGCTCCGGTCGGGACGCCCTTCTGGGCGGAGAGCACCGACCAGATCAGGACACCCTTCTCGGTGCCTCCGAGCGCGATTCCGACTTCCTGGATCGTGCCCGAGTAAAAATCCTCCTGGCCGCCGCCCAAGGGCTTGAAGACGCATTTCATCGCCTGCTTCTCGGTGAAGAAAAGCCCGACTCCCGCCGAGACGTCGCAGTGCAGGAAGCCCGCCTGGACATTGTCGGCCCGGGCCATGTTCCCCATCAGCACAAGGGCGAGGACGCCGCCCGCCACGCTTGCCATAAATTTGCCAGTCATCGTTTGATTTCTCCCGTTTGATATCTCAACGTTTATCGTTCGAAGGATAGAGGACAGTCTGTAGGCAGAGCAATACCCACAGCGTCAGCGCGGCGTGCAGAAGCACGGCCGGCCACAGCAACGGCCCGGAAAGCCCCTGCCCCGCGCCGATATAGGCAAGAGCCGCCGTCGCCCCGACATTGTAAACGAGCATGCCAGCGAGAACCCACCACGACACCGTGGCGGCCGCGCCCGAATGGCACATCACGCCAATCGCGATGAGCGCCACGCCGGCCAGACGGCTGATGCCAACGGCCTCGGGCGAAGGATCGGGCGTACCAAGCAAAACATTAAGCGCAAAGCCCGGCAGCAGAAGCAAGCTCAGCCCCGCCAGCAATTCGAGCACCGTCATCACCCAGACCAAATAGCGCTGACCGGACATCGGCACTCCCCAAGACCTGCAACGCCCCGGTCATCGCCGGTCAGTTGTTGTCATTCGCCTTTTGCTGGCCCTCTTTCAGCGTCTGAATGTCGTCAGGCGTCAGCTGAGGCCGGTTGATGTCAAGCGTGATCCTGTCGATCTTGCCGGTGAAGGTGAAGGGTACCATGTAATCGGCATCGTTCACGCCGGTCAGCGTGTCCGAGCCGATGTCCTGGCTCTCGTCCCAGGCGAGCGTAATCGGGATGGTCTTCTCCATCTTCTTGCGGGCGACCTCCTTTCCGTCGATGCGCATGATGCCCTCGCCCGGGCGGCCGACGCCGCTCAGATTGTTAAAGGCAAATGTCGCAAAGCCGAGTCCGTCATAGTCAAACTCGAATTCCACCGTGTGCTTGCCTGCGGTGAGCGTATCCGATGATTCCCATCTGACGCGTTCGAGATCGAGCAAGTTCCACGTGTAGACCGGCTTTCCCTTCACGATATAGAGCCCGTGGCCGGCGAACTTGCCGCCCTGGGTGAAGAGCATGCCGTCACCGCCGCCTTCCGGCACCTCGATCTCGGCGGAGATCTTGTACGACGTCGCCAGAAGGTTCGGCTCCACACCGTTCGGAATGCCGGTAATGGGGGTGGTATAAACGAAGTGGGAGCGACCGGCAGAGACGCTGGGCCGCGGCGTGACCATCCGCGTCGCCACCGAATTGTCGAGCGGGAACACGTGATACTTCGACGCTTCGGCCACCCACAATTGCTGCATCTCCTTCAGCTTGTCGGGCATCTTGGCGGCGAGATCGTTGTTCTGGGTCCAGTCCTTGGTGAGGTCGTAGAGCTCCCATTTGTAGCTGTTCATCACATCCTGGGGTGGGACAGAGAACAGCGCCCAAGGATCGACGATCGGCGTGGTGTTGGCATACCATCCGTCATTGTAGATGCCGCGATTGCCGAACATCTCGAAATATTGAACCTTATGGCGCGTCGCCTCATCGGGCTTGGCGTCCCAAGTATAAACCATGCTGGTTCCGTCGATCGGCTTCTGCTCGATGCCATAGGCAAAGCGCGGCGCCGGTACACCCGTGGCTTCGAGGATGGTCGGAGCGATATCGATGAAGTGGCCGAACTGGTTGCGCACGCCGCCCACATCCTTGATGCGGTTCGGCCAGGACATGACGGTACCCTGGCGGACGCCGCCGAAATGCGAGGCGATCTGCTTGGTCCATTTGAACGGAGTTCCGAACGCCCATGTCCAGCCGACCGCCATGTGATTGTAGGTCTGATCGGTGCCCCAGACATCATAGAAATACTTGAGCTGGGCTTCGACCGGCGGGGTCACGCCATTGAACTGCGCCACTTCATTGGGCGTGCCGATAAGCGAGCCTTCGGCGCTCGAGCCATTGTCGCCTACGATATAAATGATCAGCGTGTTGTCGAGCTTGCCCATGTCCTCGATGGCCTGGATGACCCGGCCGGTCTCATTATCGGCATAGGCGAGATAGGCGGCGTAGACATCGGCCTGCTTGATGAACAGCTTCTTTTCGTCGGCCGAGAGCTCGTCCCATTTCTTCAGCGCGTCGGGCCAGGGGGTGAGTTCGGCAGATTGCGGAAGCACGCCGAGCTTCTTCTGGTTCGCGAAGATAGTCTCGCGCAGCTTGTTCCAGCCATCATCGAAGAGATGCATGGCGCTGATCTTGTCCACCCATTCCTTCGTCGGATGATGCGGCGCATGCGTCGCCCCCGGCGCCAGATAGACGAAGAACGGCTGGTTGGGATCGACGGAGTTGACCATATTGATCTGGCGGATCGCGTCGTCGGCCTCAGCGGTGATCAGGTTCCAGCCCGGATTATTCAGGAAGGGATAGATCGCGGTCGTGTTGTCGTAGAGATTCGGCTGCCACTGGTTGGCGTCGCCGCCCATGAATCCATAGAAGTGATCGAATCCCAGAATCTCGCCCGTCGGCCACTGGTCGAACGGGCCGATCTGGCTTTCGGCGTATGGCTGGGTGTTGTGGTTCTTGCCGTACCAGGACGTGTTGTAGCCATTGGCGCGCAGGATCGCCGCGACCGAAACCGAATCCCTGCCGATATTCGCATCGTAACCCGGGAAGCCGGTGGACGCTTCCGCGACATTGCCGAAGCCGACATTGTGATGATTTCGTCCGGTGATGAGTGCGGCACGCGACGGCGAGCACAGCGCGGTCGAATTGATATTCGTGTAGCGCAGGCCACGGTTTGCGAGTTGGTCGAGCACCGGCATCGGGATCACGCCACCGAATGTCGAGCCGGCGCCGTATCCGGTGTCGTCGGTCAGGACGAGCAGAATGTTGGGCGAACCCTTGGGCGGAACAACCCGCGCCGGCCAGAACGGCGTCGACTGGGCGGCGTTGAGCTGGATATTGCCGCCGAACCGCTGCGCCGGGTTCGGAATGTAGCTGCCGTCGATCGTGATCGTGGCATCGGGAGCGCCGGGCGTGCCGGTGATTTCCTGGGCGTAGGCAATGCCGGCGCCCATCGCCAGCATCGAGACTAAGGCAAACAGAGAATGCCGCAGGTTCATGACAATGGTCCTCCCTACACTCCGGGGCGCATATCACTTGACGGCAAAGCCCGCTTGTCATTTCACGACAGCAGCGTAGATTTAACGAAATTTCCCGGAGTTTGGCGTGAACCCGATTCCTCTGGTACGGGTCAGTGCGTTTGTGCCTTTTTTGAATGTGCTCGGCCAGATCGGAACACCGATCGAGCGACGCCTGGATGAGTCGCATATTCCATCAGCGCTCCTCGATGATCCCGAAAGCCTGCTGCCGCTCGCGCATCTGCTCAACTTCCTCGACCTCAATGCCAAGGCCGAAGGTATCAGCGATCTTGGGTTACGCGCTGCTGCGCGGTCGAATGTCTCGGGGCTCGGCCTCTTCGGAAAAATCCTCATCCAGTCGGCGAGCCTCAATATCGCACTCGACAAGGCGTCGCGGCTGATACCGCTCTTTAATTCCGGGCAGCGCATCTGGGTCGACCGCTGGCAAGGCCAAGCGCGCATCTGTCATCATTTGCCGCGCATGGCCGGCGAGGGACGCAGATACGGCAACCAGTTCACAATGCTGATGATCATCGATCTGATGCGGCAGGCGGCGGGCACGCAGTGGCAGCCTTCGGAAATCCATCTCGAGATCGGCGTCGATGATCCGGCGGTCTATGAAAGCCTTGGGGTGAGATTGCGTGAATGTCCCGTCGCCGCGATCATCTGCGACGAGCATCTCCTCAGCCGGCCGCTGCTCGGTTCATTGCAAGCCGCGATGCGCGCCGAGGACACTACGAATTTTGCACTCGGGGCGCCGCCCGACGATTTCGTCTCCTCGATCCGTCAGGTCATCACCACGTATATGCGCAACGACCTGATCGGCATCGATCATATCTCAGCAGTGGTCGGACTCGGATCGCGAACCTTGCAGCGGCGACTGCATGAACGGGGGATGGAGTATTCCGAACTTGTCGCGGCAACCCGGCTTTCGCTGGCGCGCAAGCTTCTCGACGATCGCAAGATCGCAGTGACCGATATCGCTCAGGAGCTTGGCTATTCGGATGCCGCCAATTTCACCCGCGCCTTTCGCAAATGGACGGGGCTCGCGCCATCGATCTATCGGGCGGGATTGTCGGGAGAGATGTGATCGTTATTCGCTCGCGACGCGATAGCGGGGAGAGGGTGGCGCCCGTGCCGCGTGAGGGCCAGCGCGTAGCGAGGGTGGTTACGGGTACTGCCGCCTTCTCCCCGCATAAGCGGGGAGAAGGAATTTTCAAGCCGCTCTTAGTAGCAGGGCGGATAAGGGTAATAGCCGCAAGGCGGCGGGTAATAGGGATGCGACGAGGCAACCGCAGCGCCCACCGCAGCACCAGCAATCGCAGCGCCCGCGACCGCACCGGCGCCGTACCAGGCGCCATGGTGGTAGCCGTAGCCCCCGCCGTGAACGGCGAACCAGTCAATGAACAGGGCAGCCGAGCCCTTGGCGCCCGCGAGATCGCCCTCGAGCACGGTCACGTCGAAGGTGAGATTGTCGCCTTCGAGCTTGGGCGATTTCAGGACGACCACGGCATCGTCGACGGTCGTGCCATCGGCACCGAGCACCGAGATCGTGGCGTTGGGCGGATCCTTGGCAAAGCTGTCGCTGCCCTCACCCCACTCGTCCTCGATGAAGCGCGAGGTCAGAACATGGCCGGCCGAGCGATAGGGACGGTCGGCGAAAATGATCGAGTTGGGCAAAACGCCGGTCAGCGTGAGCTTGTTGCCTTCAAGCGTCGCCCCCTTGGAATTGAGAACCGCAAGTGACGGGATCGGACCCTGGTTGCTCGGCTGGCCAATCGTCTTGGCTCCCGGTACGTGCTTCTCGCCGGCCGATGACGGCCCGGCGCCAATAGCCAAAGCCAGACCTGCAAACAGCGCAAGACCGGCGACACGGTTTAGTCGCATCATCGTCAGACCTCCTCATGAAAAGACATTAAATGGCGAATTGTCTTGAAGCGGGCGAAGCGCCGCTTGCCGTCTCCTGCCACCACGCCATGTTGCATGCAAGGGGCGCCAGCACGACAGCGGCAGTGTGGCTTCAGATTTAATCTTCCCCGCAGGGCCAGCGCGCCGGAACGGTAAGTCCCGTCGGCAATTTGGTCTTGTCGTCGCCGCATGTCATGTCGAGTTGCATCTGGGTGAGGCCGGTGACCCCGCTCATATCGACGCCTTCGAAACGCGCCCAATAGAGATAGGCGCGGCTGAAGTTCACGCCCTTGAGATTGGAATCGTGAAAAATCGAGCGCGGCATAAGAGCGCCGGTGAAGTTCACGCCTGACAGATTCGATTTTCTGAAACTGTTGCGGACGAAGTCGCCTTCTTCCATGTCGGCGCCGGTGAGATCGGATTCATCGAAGCTCACACGCTGGAACTCCGCCTTGACCAGACGCGCACCCTTGAGTTTGCTCTGCTCGAAGAGGGCACGACTGGCCAGTGCCTTCTCGAAATCGGCGCCGCTCAGATCGGCGCCGATGAAGGAGGTCCGCAGCAATTCGCTGCGCCGCAAATTGGCATTCGTGAGATTGGCCTCGTGAAAAGCCGTGCCCGACAGAAAGGCGCCTTCGAGATTTGCGCCCGTCAGATCGCTGCTCTCAAGTTGCAGCATCTGCTTGTTACACCCCTGCCAGTCGACAGCGGGACCTGCGACATCTTTGCAACCTGCAGTGGCGGCCGAAAGAGTAGCGAGGCTGGCCAGCAAAACTGCCGCCGCGCCAGTCAAAACGCGTTTCATACGTCCCAGAACCTTCCTCCGCCCGGCGCCAAATTCACACGTTCCAACACGATTTTCCAGCCCGAAAGCAAACCCCGTCGCAGACAATGCCATCAAGACTCGCGTTGCGGGATTCGGACGCGTTGCAAACGGTCGATCTGCTCGAGCAGGTCCAAAATGACCGCAACTGCATGAAGATTGATCTCCAGGTCGCTTTCCAGCCGGACAGCCCGGCCGGCGCGCGACAGCGACCGGCTCGAGAATCGCCAGTCGTGCTCGGCGCGATCGACGGGCTCGATGATGCCTTCGCTGACAAGCTCGACGATTTTCTCGCGGCGGACTGAGCAGAAGCGGGTGATATCGTCGATCGTCACCTCGGTGTATTCGTCGACCACCCAGCCAGTGAGGATTTCGTGCTTGGTCTCGGCCATGTTCGTCACACTCCCAAATGCTGGCGTGGATTGAAGGCGAGTTTTTGTTCCATTTCGCGATAAATGCGCTGCGCCTCAGGGGAGTTTCCGGGCGGCAACGCGATCTGAAGCACCACGTAGAGATCGCCCGGTTCGCGCGCCGGAATGCCTCGCCCCTTGAGGCGCAGTTTGCGGCCTTGGGCAGAATTGGCAGGAATGCTGAGATCGACAACGCCCGAGGGGGTCGGCGATTTCACCTTGCCGCCGAGGGCTGCTTCCCAAGGCGCCACGGGCAAGTCGAGATAGACGTCCTTGCCCTCGACCCGATAGGCGGAATTGGGATTGAACTCGACCTCGAGATAAAGATCGCCCGCCGCCGCGCCGCCCATGCCGGGGCTGCCCTGTCCCGTGAGCCTGATCAATTGGCCGGGCACAACACCCTTGGGAATCGACACATTGACCTGGCGTTCGCGCATGCGGACCTGGCCATTCTCGTCGAGTTCGGCCCCGCGCAGTGAAATGGCGCGCGTTGCGCCCTGATAGGAATCGGGGAGATCGATGAAGATCTTGGCGTGGTGATCCTGGCCGCGGGCGCGGAATTCGGCCCCGCCTCCGCCGCGCCGTGGCCGCCCTTGCTGGGCGCGGCCGAAAAGCGATTCGAAAAAGTCGCTGAAATCCTGGCTTTCGCCCGGATCGCCGCCGCCGCTGAATTCGAACCCCTGATCCCAACCCGGCGGCGGGCGGAAATCCTGGCCAGGCCGGAAGCCCTGGCCGACCTGATCATAGGCGGCGCGCTTTTCGGGATCTTTCAGGACTTCATAAGCCTCGGCGATCTCCTTGAAACGGGCTTCCGCGCCCTTCTCCTTGTTGATGTCGGGATGGTTCTGGCGCGCCAGCTTGCGATAGGCGGCCTTGATGTCATCGGCTGCGGCGGTGCGCTCGACGCCCAAGATCTTATAGTAGTCCTTATACTCCATCAGGAGGCTCCGTTGCGACTCCGCGTCACTTGAGTTCGATCAGTGCCATGCCGCGCCAGGCGGCCAGCAATGGCGGGATGCGCAATTGAGGGGTATCGGCCCATGCCGTCAAGCCGCGCCAACATTCACACCTTAGACTCTCGGATTTGCAGCAATTCGAAGATGAAGCCACCGGGCGATCGCAGGAAGGCAATACGCCGTGAACCGAAGCCGGCAGTGATTTCCGAGGGGCCAAGCAGCAGCGTCGCACCTTGCGCCGTCACTTTCTCCAATTCGGCATCGACATCCGCGACTTCGAACACCGCATGGCTGAGCCCCGGCGCCAAAGGCTGGTCGAGGCGATCTTCAAATACGGGCTTTGGCGTCACGAAGAGCCGGGTGCCGCCAAACTCAAGAAGGGCATATTCGGATTCGCCATCGGGTCCTGAAAACTTCTCGCGCAGAATCAATTTTGCCCCGAGCCCGGTAAGGAATTCCAGTTCGCGCTCCAAGTCACGGGCAGTAAGGCCGATATTCCAAAGCTTCGGTTGCATTGGCGCCATTTCGCGCAACGGCCTTGCGCAAGTCAACTCGCTGGAGCCTCGGGCAGAGTTCGCCTAATGATTCTTGGGTTAGAGCGAATCATCAGCCCCGGCCGAACCTCGCGCGGCCGGGCGGGGAGAAAGCTGCATGAGCGACAACAAAGCTTCACGCCGCAAGGAACTTCTAACCGAACTTGGGCTCTCCCTCGTCACGCTCGCGCTCATCGGCTCGGCGCTGGGCGCGCACCGTCCGCTCCTCGTGCCCATCTTGTTCATCAGCGTGCGTCGTCGTGGTCCTGG
This sequence comes from uncultured Alphaproteobacteria bacterium, assembly GCA_963805405.1. GTDB lineage: Bacteria > Pseudomonadota > Alphaproteobacteria > Rhizobiales > Aestuariivirgaceae > JAEUMG01. The sequence continues at coordinate 30,745 of CAWDUC010000017.1, forward strand.
TGGTGCGCAAATGCCTGCCAAGCGCGCCCTTCATAACGACCACGCTGGCGGTCGGCATCCCCGTCTACATGTGCCTCTACGCGCTGATCGCGATCGAGGCTTTCGAAGGCGGCAGCCCGGTCCTTGCCTATATCGGCTGCCTGTTGCCGCTTGCGAGTTTCACCTGGAGCGTCTGGCGTAATCGCGTCACACTCGACCACCAACTCAAGCATCGCCGGGTCGATGCCCGTTTGCTCGCGCGCGGGATTGCCTGGGTGCTTCTCGCCGGGGCGGTAATCTCGATTGCAGGCGAGATTGCGCTCGAGGGCCAGGAGAAGACCGTCCATGCGGTCGGCCTGCTTGCCGGGATGGCCGCCGTTTCGATCGGCGTCAGCCTGGTGATCAGCGATCTCGTCGTGCTGCTCGCGGTGACCGGGCATCTCTTCAAGAAGTTCGTCAACCGCATGGTGAAGCGCGCCGTGCCGGTCTTCTCCTTCCTGCTCGTCTATATCTTTCTCACCATGATCTTCGGCGCGCTTTATTCCATCCTCGACGAGATCACGGGGCGACCGCATTTTTCGCTGAACGGAACACAGCAAGCGCTCGGCCTCGCCGATGCGATCTATTTCTCGATCGTGACGATCAGCACCATCGGCTATGGCGATATCGTCGCGACGACGAGTGCGGCACGCACGCTCGCGGCGCTCGAGATCATCGCGGGTGTCGTATTGTTCCTCTTCGCCTTTGCCGAGATCGCTTCCTACGATCCGGAAGCCGAGCAGGCATTGGCGGGCAACGAGGAGATCAGTCCGAGCGATCCGCCCAAGGCCGATAGCGACAAGAGCTGAGCAGCATCGCGATTAAGCGATGGCATTCTGGGCGACGCTCACGCCGCCGGCTTTTCCCCGGTCGCGGTCTGCGCCGCTGCCGCAGCGAACCCGCCTTCACCGGCGACACGCACCTGCGGGAAGGCAAATTTGATGCCGTTTTCGTCGAAAGCCTTTTTGATCAGATAGTAGGCAGCACGCCTGATCGTCGTCTGGGTACCGGGCCTGGTCATGATCTTGAGCCTGATCTTCACCGCATTGTCGGAGAAGGAATCGACACCCTGCATCTTCAAGGGCTGCATGATATCGGGCCCGATATCCGGATCGCCCATGAGATCGATGCCGACCTGCTTTATGAGTTTCTTCGCCTTGACGATGTTCGAATCATAGGTGATGCCGATCGTGAACTTGTCGATCGCCCAGTCGCGGCTCTGATTCTCAACGGATCCCAATTCGCCGAAAGGAACCGTGAACAGAGAGCCACGTGAGCCGCGCAATTTCACCGAACGGATGCTGAAGGATTCAACGTTGCCGGCATGATTGCCGCTCTGGATGTATTCACCCACCCGGAAGGCATCATCCATGAGATAGAACATCCCGGAAATGATGTCCTTGACGACGGTTTGCGCGCCGAAACCGATCGCCACGCCAAGTACGCCGGCGCCGGCGATCAAAGGCCCGATTTCCACACCCAATGCCGCAAGAGCCATCAGCAACGCGACCACGGCTATGGTTGCCATGAGAATGTTGCGGGTAATGGGAAGCAAGGTGCGGATGCGCGCGCGCCGGCTTACCTCTTCTTCCGTTCCAGGACCCGCCGTGTCGGCCTGCGCGATCTTCAGGTCGATGATGGTGCTGAGCAGATGCCAGAGGAAGTCGGCAACGAGTAGCACCACCGCGGCGCTGAAGACGCCCCGGATCAATCGCGTCTCGACGCTCTCGGTTGCCGTCAATTGCCGCAAGTCGAGATCCCAGGCCCGCGCCACGATGAGGATACCGACGACGAGCAAGCCGGCGCGGATGCCGCGCTCGATGACGGCGGCGGCGACGCTTGGCGGCGCGTCGCTACCAACGGCTTCGCCTGCTGGGCGCAGGAGATGATTGACCGTTCGCTCGGCCAAGTTCGAGCCAAGCGGCACCAGAACAAGCACGGCGATGAGCCAGAATATGTGCATGGCGCCCGCCGCCCAGCTCAACCACAAGAGAACGAGCAGAATCGACGCGAGCGACTTGCGCACGCGCGGCGGCATGAAGGCGGTCCCAAAGACCGGGCGTGCCGAGGCCGGAGAACGCCAGACCATGTCGAGCGCGAGGATGAGGAGAAGTATTCCGAGCCCGTAGGAGATGATCAGCAACGACATGATCGGAATGCCGAGCAATTCGAGCAGCTCGACCGTTACCCAACCGAGGCTGAAGATGGCGAAGGCGAGCAGGATGCGCCCATACCAAAAACGCGCCGTCTCATCGCCCACGGGAACGGCGCGGCGACGCGCGCAATCACTTGCGGTGCCGTTGCGCGGCGGCGCCAACAACACGTCGAGGATCACCGCAGCGGCCCAGATGGCCAAGGCCGCGACCAAGTAACCGACGACGATTTCCTTCAAGAGCGGGGGCCATTCAAAGGCGAGGAAGCCGCCGATGCTGCCGGCGGCAAAAGCCACGAGCGCCCCGAGTTGCCAGGTCACCCGCGCGAGCAATGCCCGAAGCCGGCCGCGCGGCGCCGCGAGATCGATCTCGGAAATCCTGCGGCCAAGTCCCGCTGTGGCGCGCAGGTAGAGCCAGTTGAGCAACAGGCCCAAACCCGCAAATAGTGCGAACAGTCCAAGCACCTTGAGCGCGCCGTAGCCGGCCAGCTCGACCTTAATGAGCTGTGCCGCGAGCGCCAGATCTCTCGGCAATTGTGGAGCGGCTTCAATAACAGCGGCGATATGGCGACGCATGTCGCTGATCTGCGTGGTGAAAAGGCTGCCATCGGTCGGCCGGCCATTCGCCTCGTCGGCAGCCTTCTCGGAGGCGCCCTGCTCCGTCAGCCACTTCTGGACGTCGGGCTTGGCCAGGAGTTCGAGGAAACTCTTTACATCGGGCGATTGCGTCGGCGCTGGTGCTTTTTCAGCGTGTGCGACAGAGAGGCTCGGCCCGCATACGAGGACGAGGCCGACGATAAACACCAGCAAGGCGAATGGACGCAGCCACCGCCATGGGTTTAAGATTACGTCCAAGCCGGCAGGCATCGATATACACTCCCCTCGTGCAAACAGGAGCGTGCGCCGCCCGGGTGCAAGCGCCCCAGCCCAGCCTTGACAGAGAGGACTTAATTTTCCGATTCGCGCCGCAGGCGTTGTCGGCCTAACGCGGAAGCGCGGTTACTAATTGGTTTTCGGCAGATTGGCCAAATAGAAATCATAGGCCTGACCAAATTGGTCGAGGCTGACCTCGTGTTTGACCGGCTTGCCATCGACCGCGACATAGCTAACTTCAAAGCCTTTCTGTGCCTTGAAGGTCTTGAGCCACGATTCGCTAAACGGCAATTCCACGAAGCAGAAACGCGGGCCGCAGGTGAAATAAGCGAGCTTTAACGGCTCACCTTTAGCGAACTTCACGGTGATTCCGTCGGCGAGACGCGTACCATTCAGCGTGCGGACTATGGCCTTCTGCTTGCCGGCTTCCTTGTCGGGAACGATCGACCAGGCGAAAGCGATCTTCTTGTCCTTGGGATGAATCAGCGCGAAGGCAAGGACGCACGGACTGTCCTTCGCCTTGGGATTGCACTCGACCCGCCACTCGCCGAAATTCTTCTGCACCGCTTCCTGGCTATAGGCGGCAGAGGACAGGCCCGCCAGCGTAAAGCCTGCGGCGATCATCGCGAGTTTAAGTAAGCGCATTCGATAATCCTCGTGTTGGGCATGGGTGCTGACGTGCCGCGGGTCGGGGTGAGGCGGGCTTGTAGTCCTGCTTGAACGGAGGAGCAACCCCTTGGGACACGGTCCGCAGTGGCCAATCCACGCGCCTCCTGACTTCGCATGCCATTGAAAAACCCGGCGAAAGGGGCTACCCGCTCCACATCTAAGGAGACCATATGGCAAGGCATCTGGCTATTTTGATGGCGATCCTGTTCGGCTTGTCCGGGGGACCCGGACGCGCGGCCGAGCCAGGCCCCGCACTCGAAGCAATGATCGAGGCGACGGCCGCCGAATACAAGCTGCCCTCAGCGCTGCTCCATAAAATCATCAAACGGGAGAGCAACTACAATCCCGCAGCGCTGTTCCGTGGGCATTGGGGCCTGATGCAGATCAAATACGCGACAGCCAAGGGCATGGGCTACCGGGGCGACCCCAAAGGCCTGCTCGATGCCGCGACCAACCTCAAATATGGCGGCAAGTATCTCGCCGGCGCCTTCATCGTCGCCGACGGAAATCCGGAGCGTGCAGCGCGCCTCTATCGCAGCGGCTACTACTACGAGGCGAAGCGCAAAGGGCTTCTCGAAGCCGCCGGTCTCAAGACAAAGAAGAAAAAGTAACCTCTCCGCGTAGGAGTTTGGTTATCGATCCCGCCTAAACTTCCCGGCTCGTCACGGAGGGCGGCATGGTGGGCAGCACGGCAACAAGTAATCCGAGTCTCAAGCGTGAAGTGGGATTCTTCGGCGTGCTTGGCCAGTCGGTGGCGGGCGTCGCGCCGACGACGACGCCCACGATCAATGTCGCCCTCGTTTTCGTGGTGGCCGGCAGCGGTTCATGGTTCGCCTATCTCATCGCCACGTTCGGGATTCTGCTCGTTGCCTTGAACATGCGGCAGTTCGGACGGCGATTTGCCGGCGCTGGATCATTGTCGGACTTTGCCGGACATAGCTTCGGCACGTTTGGGCAACTCATTACCGCCTGGGCCCTGCTTCTGGCCTATGTTACCGTCTCGGCTGCAACACTAGCCGGCAGTGCGGCCTATCTCTCGGCCCTCTTCACATCAGCAGGTGTCTCGCTGCCGATCCTCTTCTGGGTCGCCGTCGAAGGATCGATCGCGGTAATATTCGCCTTGCGCGATATCCGTCTTTCGACACTCGCCATGCTGGCGCTGGAATGTTTCTCCATCCTTCTCGTGATATTGCTCGGGCTGGCAATCCTGCATCGGCAAGGGCTGGCCGTCGATCTTTCACAGTTCAAGACCGAAAGCTTCGCATCAGGCGGCCTTGGCAATGCGCTTCTCATCGCGGTGTTGAGCTTTGCCGGGTTCGAAGCCGCGGCAACCTTGGGCGATGAGAGCCAAGAAACCATTGCGGGATATCCCGCGAGCGCTTGTGCTTACTCCGCTCCTTGCCGGAATATTCTTTGTCTTTGCGGCCTACGTCATCGTCCTCGGCTTCAATCGCTACAACATTGCGGTCGCGACTAGCAACGCGCCGCTCGACGACCTCGCGCGCGCCATGAACCTGCCCGGACTTGGCATTCTCGTCTCGCTCGGCACGGCCGTCAGTCTCTTCACCTGCGTCGTCGCCACGATGCTCGCGGCCTCGCGTATCGCCTTCGCCTTGGCGCGCCAGGGCGATTTACCCCCGTTTTCTCCCGGCTCGATCAACATTCACGACCGTTCATCGGCGTCGGTGTTGCGGCATTTCTCGTTGTGGTATTGACGGTGACACTTGCGAGCTTCGCCAAGCCACTCGACATCTATGACTGGCTTGGAACATTCGGCACATTCGGTTGCGTCATAGCCTATGCCATGGTGTGCGCGGGCGCCCCTGTGTATCTGCATCGCAGCGGCCGATTGCGGCTCCACCACGTCATCATCGCCGTCGGCGCGCTGGCGCTCCTGGGCTTCGTGCTGTTCGGATCAGTCTATCCGATACCCGCGCCTCCCTTGAACGTATTGCCGTGGCTCTTTGCGGCGCTGCTTGCTGCGGGCACGCTCTATTCTCTCGACCGCCGTCGCACGCTGCGTCGAAACGTGGCGCGTATTGCCACCGTGCCGCGCTAGGCGTTGCCAAGTGCAACATTGTGCGCCAGCATAAAGCGTCATAGCGAAACCAAAGGAGCGCCAGATCGAGCAGGCATTCGCATTCGAGGTTGGCATCACACCCTGGATCCATCTGATCGGCGTGCTGATCGAGTCGTTCGGCGTTCTAACGCTCGTCCTCGGAATCGTGTGGGCAACCCTAGTCTATGCGTTTCGGACTTCGGGACCGCGCCGCTATGACGAGTATCGCATCCGCATCGGCCGCACATTGCTGCTCGGACTCGAGATCCTCGTTGCGGCCGACATCGTGAAGACGGTCGCCATCGAATTGACGTTCACCAGTATCGGGCTGCTGGCCGGCCTCGTCGTCATACGCACCTTCTTGAGCTGGTCGCTGATGCTCGAAATCGAAGGGCGCTGGCCGTGGCAGCGCAGTCCGCGACCTCTGCCGGACGGCGCCGCGGCCTCCGACTGACGGAGCCTGTCAAACCAGATTTCGCGGAATGGTCATGTTCCATCGCTTCGAGGCAACCTTCTTGTCGCCTTCATAGGCGTCGAGCGTCGCTTCCAACGCGAAGTCCTGCGCCGTGCACGAGACCTTCATCATGGTATCGCTCCAGACGCGCCACTCGGCGCGCTGATACTTGCGCTTCCAGGTGAAATAGGCACTGGCGGAAGTCGGATCGTCGGCCTTTATCCGGTAATCATGTTGACGATCGATCTCGACTTCAAGTCCAAGATCCTCAACGATCCGCACGCCTTCATCGCCAATGCGCGACACGACGGTTTCGCCGGTGAAAGCATCAAAATTGATGGTCCAGGCATTGACGGCTTCGCGCAAGTAAGTCTGGCGCACGGGGCTTGAATGTTCGGCGGGGAGGAACTCCGCGAGCACCGCATCATCGGCGCTCGGCGGGCGCAGCGGAAGGCGAAGCGCACTTTTGGAGAGATCGATCGCAGCCGTCACAGTTGCCGGCGACGGCCAGGCCACTGGCCAATAGGCCGTCGAGACAGCGACCCGGATGCGATTGCCCTTAGCGAAACGATGCGCTGCCTCATTGAGGCGAATCCTGATCCGCATCTTCTCGCCCGGCACAACCGGCCGCGGCGTTTCGTGGCTGTCGCGGTGAGTTAGATTGAGCATGCCGTAGCTAATGCGCGAGGCCGCGCCGTCGGGAAGGATTTCGCAGAGCGTGGCGGCGAGAAGGGCGTCGGGCCTGTCGACGGAGACGGAAAGCTCGACGACCGGCGCGCCCAGAAACTCGACATCGTCGTTGAGCGGTGCGGAATCGAATACAAGCTGACCGCCCTCTTCGCGGCGCTGGTCGAGAGGCTGGTCCGGAAACATGCCATAGGGACACCACTTGCCGGCCGCGATGCCTGTCGTCTGATGCGATGAGATCCGTGCCATACCCTCACCTGCCGGGCCTCCGGCTTCACCGAGACGTCCGTTGTGCAGCGGATAGGAAGTTTCGATGATGCGCGGTGACGGCCACGATTTCTCAGCCACCCAGCGTCCATCGCGCGATTCATAGAATGGTGCCGGTGGCGCCGGATCCTGCATCCAGACGCGCAGCATCGGCTCGTCCATGATCCCGGTTTCCTTGCCCTTGAGCCATTGATCCCACCAGCGGATGCATTCCTGCAAGAAGCCTATCTGCGGGCCGGGTTTCGCAAAATGCGGGTATTTGTGCGCCCACGGTCCGATCAAGCCCTTCTTCGGGCCTTTGAGATTTGAGAGCATGCGGAAGATAGCATTGGAATAACCATCGGCCCAGCCGCCGACGGCATAGACCGGGCATTCGATCGCATCCCAATTCTCGCAAACCGATCCGTGCTTATAGAAGTCGTCGCGATGTTGGTGCTTCAGCCAGTCTTCGATCCAGAAGCCGCTCTTCTCAAGCCGCTCCATCCACATCTCGCGCCACTTGTCGCCGACATGGGTCGGATCGGGTGGTGCGGTGTTGAGCGAGAACATGGTGGAGAACCATGCGAACTTGTCGAGCAACAGGCAGCCACCCATGAAATGAATATCGTCATTGTAGCGATCATCGGTCGAGCACAGCGAGATCACCGCCTTCAAGGCCTTGGGCTTGCGGGCGGCAACCTGCAATCCGTTGAAGCCGCCCCAGGAGATGCCGATCATGCCGACGGCGCCCGAACACCAGGGCTGGGCGCAGAGCCAGGCGATGATTTCAAGCGCGTCGTCCTGTTCCTGCTTGAGGTATTCGCCACGCAGAACGCCCTCGGAATCGCCCGAGCCGCGAATATCAACGCGCACACCGGCATAGCCATGGCCTGCAACATAGGGATGAGTCAGCGCATCGCGTTCGATGGTGCCGTCGCTCTTGCGATAGGGAACATATTCAAGAATGGCGGGAACCGGATGAGCCTCGGCGTCGGCCGGTAGCCAGATGCGGGCTGCAAGCTTCACGCCGTCGCTCATGGGGATAAAGACATTTTGCATTTCGCGCACTTCGCGCGGAAATTTGGTGATCATATTCATTGCAGCAACGCCCCCATCTCACTCAAGCAACCCCGGCTGGACTTAGCCAGCCTTCGTGCGGTTAGCAATGGCGATACCGCCGACCACGCAATGCTCCGGAGACAAGCAGCAACAGCGATAAGGGCTCTTTGAGAAGGACATGGGCGATAAGAACGCCGGAGATGGGCTGAAGGAATTGAACGAGCCCGACCTGGCTGATGCCGCCGCGCGCCATGGCCCAGAACCAGAGAATGTAGCCAACAACCGTCACACCGATGGCAAGATAGAGAACGCTGGCCCACGCGATGGGACTCGCCGACGCAAGGTCATATCCCGAGAAGGCAAGCGGGATGAACGGTGCCAACACGAGGCTTCCGACCGCGACCGTCCAGTAGGCCGTTCCACGGGCGGAATAGCCGCTACGCGTCAGATGGCCGCCGGTCACATAGCCCAGCGCCAGAAAAAAGGCGGCCGTAAATACCAAGGGATCGCCAAGCAGCGATCGAGACTGCGCCGTGGCATTTGAGGTTGATAACAGCAACAGTTCTCCGAAAAGGGCGATGATGCAGCCGAGCCACCATTGGCCATGCGGCAAGCGGCGATGCGACAAATTCGCCATAAGGCCGGTCAGCACCGGCAGGAAAGCGAGGATCATTACGCCATGTGTGCCGCTTGTCTGCGTCATGCCAAGGCAGAACAGAAGCGGGAAGGCGACATAGCTCGAGAAGCCGGAAGCAAGAAGGAGCCCAAGTTGACGCTTCTCGCGCGGCAATGGAATGCCGAGAGCGAGCACAAGCGGAAGGGCAATGACACCGCCAAGGACGGTACGGAGTATCGCAACAGTCCAGACCGGCAGTTCATTGACCGCCAGCTTGGTCGCAACCGGCCCCGCGCTCCAGATCACGACGGCGGCAAGCGCTGCGAGGAACACACCGCGTGTCATGGAATGAGATGCAGAGGGGCCGCTGACCGGTTGACGAAATTGCTGGCCGCCCCCACTCTTCCTACTCCCCATACGCGCAATGGAGCGTAACTCATGCTCGCGGAAGAGGCCATTGATCTTGAGCGCTATCCGATCGACCGGGCGGACAGCAAGGCTTACCACGCCCTGGTTGCATCCTGTCGGGACGAGCTTGCCGGAGATGGGATGTTCAATCTCGTTGGATTCGTTAAACCGGCCGCGGTCACCCTTGGCGTGTCACAGGTCAAGCCGGTGCTTGACCGCGAGGCGTTCGTGCATACGCGCGAGCACAATATCTATTTCAAATCCACGATCGACGGTTTGCCGGCAGATCATCCGGCGCTGAAAAAGGTCAAAACGACCAATCATACAATCTGCACCGACCAACTGGCGGGAAGCCTGGTGCGATCGGTCTATGAGTACCCGGCGATGGCGAGCTTCCTCGCCGAGGTCATGGGAAAGCCCAAGCTCCATATCATGGCCGACCCGCTCGCCGGCGCCAATGTCATGGAGTATCGCGCCGGCGAAGCGCTCAACTGGCATTTCGACCGTTCGGAATTCACCACGACGCTACTCTTGCAAAAACCGGAAGCGGGCGGCGAGTTCGAATACCGTACCGATCTGCGCAGTGACAATGATCCGAATTACGATGGCGTGGCACGCCTGCTTCTCGGTGCCGATCCAGAGGCGCGAATTCTGAAACTGTCACCCGGGACGCTCAACGTCTTTCGCGGCCGCAACACTGCGCATCGGGTGACGACCACGCAGGGCCCTCACTCGCGCATCATCGCCGTCTTCTCCTATTACGAGAAAGCCGGGGTTGCTTTCACCGAAGAAGAGCGCGTGGGATTTTACGGCCGGGTCAATTGAGCAGGCCGATTCAACGGATAATGGCAGCGGTAGAACCGGTCCGGCGATTCGGAAACAAGCAGCGGTGCATGGGTCCGGCAATAATCCTGTACCTTCGGACAGCGCGGATGAAATTCGCAGCCTGACGGCCTGTTGCGAAGGCTCGCAACTTCGCCGGTGAGCACGATACCGGTGCGACGCTTGGCGGGATCGGGATGCGGCTGTGCGGCAATCAGGCCTTGCGTGTAAGGATGGGCAGGATCGGAAAAGATCGCGGCGGTACGGCCCTTCTCGACGAACCGCCCCATATACATGATCGCCGTTTCGTCGCTCACATGGCGGACCACGGCGAGATTATGCGTGATGATTACATAAGTGAGGCCGAATTCGCCCTGAAGCCGCGCCAGAAGATTGAGGATTTCGCCCTGCACCGAAACATCGAGCCCGGCGGTCGGCTCATCCGCTACGATCAATTTCGGATTGAGCGCAATGGCGCGGGCAACCCCGACGCGGCGCGCCTGGCCACCGGATAATTGATGCGGATAGCGGCTGGCAAAATCCTTCGGCAGTCCGACCAATGCGAGCAGGCGACGCGCCTCGGACGCGAGATCCTTTTCCTTTAGTCCGTGGACGACGAAAGGCTCAGCGACCAGCGACTGGACATTGCGGCGCGGCGAAAGGCTCGACACCGGATCCTGAAACATCATCGAGACTTCGCGATGATAGGCCCGATCGGGAGCGCCATCGGCAAACGGGTTCTTGCCGGCGAAGGTAATTTCACCGGAAGCGATCGGCGTCAGGCCGACTATGGCCCGCGCCAAAGTCGACTTGCCCGACCCGCTCTCCCCAACGATCGCCAATGTCGTGCCTTGCGCAACGTCGTATGACACATCGAGCACAGCATTGATGAAGCGCGGCGACAGGCCGGAGAGCCAAGCCTTTACCGGCCCGGCAATTGCGTAGCGGACATTGAGATCGCGAACCGATAGCAGATTCATCGCGCCGCACTTCCAAGCAGGTGGCAGCGTGCGCTGTGGCCCTTTCCAATGGCGGTCGGCTGAGGCCGCTCGCGTCGGCACACATCCATCACCTGCGAGCAGCGTGGCGCGAAGATGCAAGAATGCGGGATGGAGCGAAGATTGGGTACGTCGCCCGGAATCACCGGCAGTTCACGCGTGATGTTCTCGATGCGGGCGGGATCGCATTCGACGAGGGCGCGCGTGTAGGGATGCTGCGGGCGATCGAAGATTTCGAAGACCGGTCCCTGCTCCACGACCTCGCCGGCATAGAGCACGACGACGCTGTCGCAAACTTCCGCAACCGCACCAAGATTGTGCGAAATGAACAGTATCGAGCCATTGAGTTCGGCACGCAATTCGCGCAACAGGTGCAGGACCTGCGCCTCCAATGTCACGTCGAGTGCGGTGGTAATTTCATCGGCGATGAGAAGCTCGGGCTTCTGAAGCAGGCTCATGGCAATGCAGATGCGCTGGCGCATTCCGCCCGAAAATTCGGCCGGGTAGCGGGATAGTTGTTCGCGCGCATCGGGAATACCCACGCGCTTCAATGCATCCGCCGCCCTGGCAAGCTTGTCGGCGCGCGAAGACCTGCTCCGATACTGAATGTCGAGCATCTGCTGGCCGATGCCGCGCACCGGGTTGAGCGACGTCATCGGGTCCTGGAAGATCATCGCGAGCCGGGTGCCGCGAAGATCGCGCATGTCCTCAGCCGGAATCGCGAGAAGATTCTTGCCAAGCAAATCGATTTCGCCGCCGGTCACGACGGCATTGCCGGGCAGCAGACGCATCAAGGCGAGCGCAAGCGTCGATTTGCCCGAGCCGCTTTCGCCGACAATGCCGACGATCTGGCCGCGCGGCACTTCGATAGTGACATTACGCAGCGGGTAGACCGGTCCTTGCTGGGTGTCGAAGCGGATCGACAGATCCTTGATATCGGCAACGTTCTCGCTCATACGATCCGTCGCAATCGAGGATCGAGCATGTCACGCAAGGCTTCACCGAGGAACGTGAAGCCCAATGTCGTGATGATGAGCGGTATGCCGCCGGCAATGACGATCCACGGCGCCTCGCGGATGAGGTTGTAGCCTTCCTGAAGAATGCGGCCCCAACTCGGCGCCGGCGGCGGTATGCCCATGCCGAGATAGGTCAAGCCCGCTTCCAGCGCCACGACGGAGGGGATGTCCATGCTGGCAATGATGAGCAAAGGCCCTACCACGTTGGGGAGAATGTGAATTGCGATGATGCGCAAGGGCGAGGCGCCCAAGGATCGGATCGCCTGCACATATTCCGAGTTCTTGAGCGAGAGCGTGGCGGTGCGGGTGAGGCGGCCATAGGCCGGCGTCTGCACGAGAATGACAACGAACATCAATGTCGTGACACTGGCGCCGAGCAGTGTCGCAACCGTCAAGCCCATGATGACGGTCGGAAAAGAATAGACCGAATCGAAGAGCAGCATCAGAAGATTGTCGAGCCAACGCGGACCGTACCCGGCAATAAGACCAAGGCTGATGCCTATGCACAGGGCAACGCCGATGGTCGTAATGCCGACGCTCAAGGCGATGCGACTGCCCATGATGATCCGGCTGAAGATGTCGCGGCCAAGATTGTCGGTGCCGAACCAATGCGCGAGCGAGGGCGGCTGGAGTTTGTCGGGGATGTTCAGCTTGAATGGATCGTAGGGGACGATCCATGGCGCGAATATGCCGCAAAAGACCACGATCAAAACCAACGTCAGGCCGAGCATGGCCAGCGGGTCGCGGGCAAGCCGGCGCCGCAACAGCGTCAGCGCGCCAGGTGTAGCGGGGCTCGCGGCCTCAGAGAGTTGCGCGGACACGGGGGTCGAGCCAGGCGATGAGAATGTCGGAAACAGGCATGGCGAACGCGAAAAGTGCCACCGTCGTCAGCACGCCGCCCTGGACGACAGGAAAATTTCGCATGTTCGCGGCATCGACAATCAACTTGCCGATGCCGGGCCGCGCAAAGATCGACTCGACAAACACAGCGCTCGACAGCAAACCTCCAATAGCTACCGCTAGCAGCGTAATCGTCGGCAATATGGCAATACGCAAGGCATAAGACTTGACGATTTGATATTCGGGAAGCCCGAAGGCGCGGGCCGTGCGGATGTGGTTCTCGCCCATGACTTCCAGCATGGAGGCACGCACGATGCGCGCGAGGTACCCGACCCAGCCCAGCCCCAATGCGAAGGCCGGCATGATCAGATGGACCGCCTGATCGAGATAGTCGCCTCTCTCGCCAGCTCCGATCACCGGTAGCCAACCCAGTTCGATCGCAAAGAAGAGAATGACGTAGATCGCGACGACGAAAGAGGGAATGGAAATCGTCCCGACCGAAATGACAGCGGTGAACTTGTCCATGAAGGAATTACGTCTGACCGCCGAGTAACAACCCAAGGGTATGCCGATCAAGGCTGCCCAGCCCAATCCGGCAGCAATCAGAACCATCGTGTAGGGCAGGTTGTCGAGAACGATCTGCGTGACCGGACGCTGGCTCCACATGTCGGTACCGAGATTGCCCTGGAGGATGCGACCGAAGAAGGTCGCAAGCTGCACGGGTATCGGATCGTTGAGGCCGAGCTCTTCAGTAATGCGGGCCTTCATTTCGACGCTGGCGCGCGCGCCAAGCATGATCGTCGCTGGGTCGCCCGGAATGAGCTTCAACGCCGAAAACAGCATCACCATCGAGGTGAGGCAGATCAGTATTGCAAGGCCGGTGCGCTGGAGGGCGTAAAGCAGCATCTCGCAAAAGGGAGCAGGCTGGATTTCTCCAGCCTGCCATCAACCTCACGCTTTTTTGGTGATTTCGACGAGCACTTCGCCACCGGTATCGAAGCCCGGCACGATGGTATTCTTCTGCGCGTAGTTCAATGGATCATTGGTGATCCAGACATAAGCGCCGGTATCCTCCATGATCTCCTGCATGCGCAGATAGATTTCGTTGCGCTTGGCGGCATCAGTCTCGCCCAAGCCTTTGATCCAAAGCTCCTCAAATTCGGGATCCGACCAACGTTCCCAGTTCCACACGCCGACCTGGTTCTTGAGGAACCATTGGATGCCGTCTGAGGGATCTGGCGACATGCGGTAGCGCATCCACCACATCTGGAGCGTCTTCCACTCGTCGCCCTTCGATTCGAGTCCCAGATTCCAGAATGGCCCCGAATCGAGCGGGACGATGTCGACCTTGATGCCGACATCGGCAAGGTTGGCCTGAACCACCTGTGCCGCCGTGACGCGATACGCCTCGTTCAATGTCTTGAATTCAATCGAGAGGTCGCTGACACCCGCTTCCTTGAGGAGGGCGCGGGCCTCATCAGGGTTGTAAGAGTATTTCGATGTGGTGCGATGACCGGTGACGCCCTCTGTAACGATGCCATGCGACACCGACGCGACACCACCATAGGCCGCATCGAGCAGCGATTTAACGTCTATGGCCCGCTGGATGGCCTTGCGAACCCTAATATCCTTGAGCTTCTCATGCTGCGTATTGAGGCCGATCCAGGTGAAATATGGGCCCGGCACTGGCGTGAGCTTTGTGCCCGCAGGCATGCCCTTTCCATAGCGCGCGGCAGTTTCCGGCAGGATGCCGGTGATGTCGACTTCGCCCGCCTCGAAGGCGAGTTCCGCTGCCTTGGTGTCTTCAACGTTGATGAACTGCACTTCCTGGAATGCGATCGGCGTTCCCGTCCAATCGGGATTGGCTTTAAGTACGACGCGCTGCTTGGGCGTCCATTCAACCATCGTGTAGGGGCCGCACTGGCCCGGCAGCTCGGTGGTGAATTTCTGATCCGTCAGCTTTTCAACGGCAGCCTTCGGAACGATCGAGCCGGACTCCGAGGCGACGCCCATGAGGAAGGTCGCGGCGAAGGGCGATTTCAGGACGATGACGCCACTCAGCTTGTCCTTGACGTCGACCTTATCGAGCGTCGGATAGCGCGCCGCCCAATCCGATTTCAACATGCGCTCAAGCGAGAACTTGACGTCCTCGGCGGTTACTTCGCCGCTGTCGCCGCTCCATTTGAAGCCGGGCTTCAGGGTGAATGAAATGTGGGTCGGGTCGTCCTGGGTAATCTTTTCGACATAGTCCGACGGCGCCCAGTCCCAGGCATCGCCTTTCTTGATCGGAACCGCCAATCGCGGCAGGCAGGCATACTGAATCGAGGTTTCGGCGCCGCCGATCATGTAGCCTGGATCGAGAACCTGGATATCGGCTTCCATGCGTACTTTGAGCAGGTCGCCGTCGGCCGACAGGACCTGCTCGGGCTTGATACCAAGCAGACCTGCCGCGGAGACCACAGCGGCGCTTTTGAGCAGGGTGCGCCTGCTCAGACCATGTTTAACCATACTTACCCTCCCTGGGATTTTCTTGTCTGAAGCAAATACTGGGCCGGAACACTGGACCGGAGTTGGAAACCTGTCAAATTTGTTTGCCTAAACTCTCTTTAATTCAGACATTATCCCGCCTGATCGAGCGCTTGAAATCGCGCGCTATAAAGGGCTTGCCCTTGTCGAAGGTCCTGACCTTACCTTCGATATGGAAATGGGTCTTATCCGATGTCATGACGAGTTCGGTTTCGACGCGCGCATCCCAATCGCCCCGCCGGTAATGCGCCGTGCAGCCTACCATGGAACGCACCCCGTCCGGGTTGCGCCAACCGATGCCGTAATCCTTGAGCTTGGTGTAGCTGATCTCGGTGCCGATTTCGTCGATGACATAAGTTCCATCATTGCGCTTGATGATGAAGTTGGTGCGCTCGTTCTCGATATCGCGGATGACATGCCGGGTCTCCGCGCCTGCATCTTTTATGGTCATAGGCGCCGGCTGCGATTGTTCCTGGGCTGCGAAATGGACCTTGGCCAAGCCTCGCTCGGAGCTCAAGACCGGAATTTCGATCGAGGACTTCGCCGGATCGATAGTGACGGTCGTCGCTTCCGGTGACGGCCAGGCGATCGGCCAATAACTGGTTGAGACGGCGACACGCAGGCGATGGCCGGCCGGTATTGTTTGCGCGATTTCGTTCAATCCGACTGTAACGTCGTAATATTGACCGGGCTTGAGCGGTGCGGGCTTCTCGTGACTGTCGCGATGGGCGAGGTTAAGCAGGCCGTAGGTTATGCGCTCGACCGTGCCATCGGGGTGAATGGCGTTGAGGCGAACCGCGATTTGCCCTTGCCGCTTGTCCGCCGCGATGCGCAGGCGGACATGGCTACGCCCGACGATCGCCAACGGCTTCTTGAGCGGCGCGCCATCAAAGGTGAGGGAGCCGGCATCGTCCTCGCGTTGATCTAAGGGGCAGTTCCGGTGCGATCTTGCCCAGGGCATAGGCACACCATTCGCCAGAGCCAAGGCCGGTCGTCAGTGGCGAAGAGATCGAACGCGGCTTCGCCTTGCCGCGCTTTGCTTCAAGAGTCCCGTCGCCGAGATAGAGTTTCTCGGTCTTGATGTTCTTGCTTGGCCATTGCGGCAAGCCAATCCAGTGTCCTTTGCGGCTATCGAAATGCGGCTTCGGTTTTTCCGAATCCTGAAGCCAAAGCCGCAACGCCGGATCGTTCTCGACGCCCGTATCCTTGCCCTTGAGCCAATGATCCCACCAGCGCTTGCACTCCTGGAGAAAGCCGATTGCCGGACCGGGGACGCCGACATGGGGATATTTGTGGCCCCAGGGACCGGCGATGCCCTTGGCCGGAACATTCAGGTTCTCGACATTGCGGAAGACGGCCGCGGTATAGCCGTCAACCCAGCCGCTGACGGTGAGAACCGGACATTGGATCGCGTCATAATTCTCGCAGACGGAACCATGCTTCCAGAACGCATCGCGGCGCTGATGTTCCATCCACAGGATCGGGTAGCAATCCATGTTGTCGATGCGGTACTTCCATAATTCCCGCCAGCGATCCTTGCCGACAATTTCAGGATCGGGCGGCAAGGCGCCGATGGTGAAGAAATAGCCGCCCCAGTCGAGCGTGTCGTTCAACACGCAGCCGCCCATGAAATGCACATCATCGGCATAGCGATCGACGGTCGAGCAGAGTGAAATGACCGCCTTCAGGGCGGGCGGGCGCCGCGCTGCTACCTGCAATCCATTAAAGCCGCCCCACGAGATGCCGATCATGCCGACGCTGCCGGTGCACCAGGGCTGCTTTGACAGCCAATCGATGATCTCCAGCGCGTCGTCCTGCTCGCGCTTGTGGTATTCGTCCTGCACGAGGCCGTCGGAATCGCCGGATCCCGCAATGTCGACGCGCGCCACACCATAGCCATTGGCGGCGAACCAGTAGTGCGTTTCGTCATCGCGCGGACGCGTTCCGTCGCGACGGCGATACGGGATGTATTCGAGAATGGCGGGAACCGGCCGTTTCTTCTCGTCCTTGGGAAGGAGCAAGCGCGCCGCGAGCTTCCTTCCATCCTTCATCGGAATCCAGGCGATCTCGATGTTTTCCACGACGTCGCGACAGTCGCGGATCTTAGCGCCCTTTACCGGCATATTGCCTCCCCATCTCTTTTGTGTGAGCTAAGCCTTTGGAAATCATCGAGTCAATGAAAGGCAGCCATGACGTTTTGGCAATTCGACACAAGCGAAGACCTGAAGGGTGATTGGTTCTTTCCAACCGAGACTCGGTTTGGCGCCGGACGGATCAAGGAACTGCCATCCATCCTCGCATCCTTGAAGATTTCGCGCCCGCTGATCGTCACGGATCGCGGGTTGATGGCAACACCACTCCCGGAACTCGTGCGTTCAAGCGCCGCGCAAAGCTCCACGCCATTGCTTTGGGCCGAGGCCGACCAGAACCCGACCGGCTCGCAGGTTGTCGCGGGCACCAAAGCCTTTCACGATCATCATGCCGACGGCGTGATCGCGCTGGGCGGCGGCAGCGGGCTTGATTGCGGAAAGGCGGTCGCGCTCCTGGCCGGCCTCGGCGGCGATCTGTGGCGCTTTGCCTATCCGCGTAGTCTCGAAGTCCAGGCCGAACGCAGCAATGTGCCGATCATTGCGATCCCTACGACCGCGGGAACGGGAGCCGAAGTCGAGGCCAGCTCGATCATCACCAATGAGGCTATCCCTGTTAAGGCGGGCATCGTCAATTTATCGATGTTGCCGCGCGTGGTGATCGCCGATCCTGAACTCACGCTCGGGCTTCCTGCCAATCTCACGGCGTGGACTGGCATGGACGCGCTATCGCACAATCTTGAAGCCTTGCTCGTCAGGCAATTCCATCCGATGGCCGATGCGATCGGCGCCGTCGGCGTGAAGATGTGCCACGATTGGTTGCCGCTCGCGGTGGCCAATGGCCGCGATCTCAAAGCGAGAAGCTACATGATGGCGGCGGCGATCATGGGCGCGACATCATTCGTCAAAGGCCTCGGGGCCATGCATGCCTTGAGCCATGCGATCGGCGCGCTGGTCGGCAGCCAGCATGGCCTCACCAATGCGGTGCTCATGCCTTATGTGCTGGAATTCAACCGGCCGGCGATCGAGCAACCCGCGGCGGCCCTGGCTGCCTATCTCGAACTCGAGCCGAGCTTCGATGCCTATCTCGCGCATGTGAAGGACTTGAGCCGGACAGTCGGAATTCCAACGCGGATTACTGATATTGGCGTCAAACGGCAGGACTTCGAGCGCCTTGCGATAATGGCATTGCCGGATTTCAATGCCGGCACCAATCCGCGCAAGCTCGATGTCGCAAGCCTCGTGTCGATCCTTCAGGCGGCGAGCTGAAGCACCATTTCACGGCGCGCGGGCTTGGTTCTCACAATCCGGAACGCGCGTGCCCGGCGCGGGAAGAGGACATTCTTGCATTGGCTGTAGGTGAGCGAGCCGCTTGCCAATAGGGCCTGCGCCAGGCGGTTGATGAGCGGCCAAAGCGTTCGCACGACTTCCGCCACGTCGATCAGGAATTTTCGGAATTGCCGCTGCTGGGTCCGCACGCCTGCGGAACCTTCGACGATGCCGGCGGAGCGCGCATTCTGCTTGGCATAGAGGAGATCGTAATAGAACGGACTTGAATGAGCGTGGCTTCGGTTGATCACGCTGGCGATTTTCCCGAGATCGGCCCGGCGCCCGCGCAAGGCGAGCATGTCGGCGACAGGCCCTGCCGCATCCACCAGCGCATGCGTATAGCTACTGGCGCGGCGGTCATCGGCACCTTCGACGAAACCCACAAATTGCGTGTGATTGAGGTCCACGAAGACCCGCCTGAACCGCAGGCCGCAGGATAGCGCCATGACGACGTGGCCTGCCTCGTGGAACGCGGCCAAGCGGCGCTCCTTCTTCCGGTCAATACTCACTTACTCACCCCCAACCCACCAAGTCACGGTCGGCTAAGGGGAGGCTCGCAGAGGCTAGCCGGGAAGGCAATACCCCGGTTTCAGGCACCAGCCATGCCGTTCCCGGAGCGTCATTCTAGCTTTTTAAGCCCCTATATGTTCTTATAATCTCATGTTCGATTAAGAAACTGGGGCTCGTGCGGGGCCGCCAGGTTTCTTGAACGTCATCAGTTGCTGATCCAACTCGGGACGAAAGCGTTTCAGCTCATCACTACTGACGCGCTGTCGGAATTCGCGTGGAGAAAGTCCGAAATGATCTCTGAAAGTACGAGAGAAAACTTCCGGCGAGGCAAAGCCGCAGGAAGCGGCAATTTCTTGGATGGCAATATCGCTATAGAAGAGTGCGTTGCGCGCCGCCTGGAGCCTGATCTTGCGATAATAGCTCATCGGCAATTCTCCGATCCGATCCTGCAAGAGGCGACTCAATGCGCGGACCGAGACGCCGGCGCGCTTGGCAAGCGCCTCGGCGGAGAGCGGTGTCTGGATATTTTCTTCCATGTCCTGGAAGACGCGCGTCAATGGCGAGTTGTTATCTCTGGCGAGCAAGCGCGGTTCGGGACGCTGCGGCTCGGATTCAACGCGCGGCCGGTGTGCGACGAAGGCATTGGCAACGATTTGGGCAAGCGCCGCCCCATGCCGCCTGCCGATCAGATCGAGCATGAGGTCGAGCGTCGCATGGCCACCGGCGCATGTGAGGCGATCATCGTCGATCTTGTAGAGGCGCTCGCAAACCTCGATCTCCGGATAGTGTTCCTTGAAGGTCGAAACCGACTCCCAATGCATGGTGACTTCGTGATCATCAAGGAGACCCGCTTCGGCCAGCGCAAAAGTTCCGGTATCGATCCCACCCATAGCGCAGCCATGGCGCGCCAGGCGTCGTAGCCAATTGAGGAGACGCTTGGAGAGATGCTGCATCGGGTGATTGCCGCCAAAGACGAGCACGGTCGGCAATGAGGTTACGTCTGCGATGGTCGCGTCGACACTGAGCGACATGCCATTGCCGGAGCGTACCGACGTGCCGCTTTCCGAGATCAGCAACCAGTCATAAAGCTTGCGGCCGTGGTTCTGGTTGGCGATGCGCAGGGCCTCCATGGCCGGCACCAGGGCATAGAGCGGGAACTCGGGCAACAGCAGGAAACCAAAGCGGATGACGTCTGAAATCGTCGCACTTCGGGGAATTTGATCTACTGTTGGAAACCACTCTTTGCATCGACCAGATCCGTCCGAGGAAATCAAATACTGGCGGTTGTCATTGTCAATATTCCAGCGAGACGTCACCTCCGCCAGTATTCATCGGGCGGGGGCCCAAAATCGATGAGCGCGCAGCTATAGACCGCGGTCTCATCAAAGGGATAGCGCGCTTCCATTTCCGGCGTCAGCGTCACGCCAATGCCCGGCGCCGTCGGCCGCAGCAGCCTACCATTCACGATACGGCCCTGATCGCCGATCATTTCGGCGCCCAGCGGAAAATCGAGCATCGGATATTCGACCAGATCGCCATCGGCCGCGAAGGCCGCGTGATAGCTCGCCATGATGGCCGCCGCACCGCCCCAGGCATGAACCACGACACGGGTTCCGGTATCGCGCGCAGCGGCAAAGATATCCATGACGGCCGAGATGCCGCCCATGACGGATGCGTCCGGTTGGACGCCGTCATAGACGCCGTCGCGCATGCGGGTGATCATTTCCTTCGGCGTCGTAATGATCTCGCCGCCATAGACCGGGATGTCGATGCGGCGGCGCAATTCCTTGAAATCCTCCGGTGCGTCGGGTCCGATGGCTTCCTCGAGAAAGAGGATCGGTTGGTTGGTCAAGGCCCGCACGCTTTTGACATAGGCGACGACGTCATCGACCGCCTGCGGCGGGTCCGCGAGGTTCTGGCACATGTCGATGCCGATCTTGATGCTGCGCTTGGCGGCTTCTTCAAGAATCCACGCCGTGCGGTAGAGATCGCGCTTCACCGCGCGTATTTTGTAAAGCCCGATCCCTTTTAAATCGAGCAGATCAAGTTCGCGGATGAATTGGTGCTTGGCATCGCAGCAGCCGCCCGAGCCATAGATCTGGATGCTCTCCGCTCTGGCACCGCCCAGAAGGTCATAGACCGGCCTGCCAAGCGACTTGCCCTTGGCGTCCTGCAGCGCGATTTCGAACGCGCTGATGACGTGGCGCGCCGCACCTTGAAGCGACCAGTAGTCGCACAGGCTGCGCAAGTCGCGTACTCTTCGTTCGATATCGAATCCATCCTTGCCAAGCACTTGCGGCGCGCACAACTCGACGATCGACTTGAAGACGAGTGGCGCGAAGACGGCAAGATAGCCTTCCCCCAATCCGGTGACGCCATTGTCGAGCGTGACCTCGACCATGCCTATGGTGCGCTTCGGTCCGTTCGGGAAGCATTCCTTGATCTCGGGATCGTCGGCATCGGCATAGGGCGAACTCAAGAGAACGCAGCGAACCTTCTCGATACTCGCCATCAATAACCTCGCTTGAAATCGACAAGGTTCAACGGATTCTGGCCGCGCCGGTATCGATCGAGATTGGTGAGGAAGAAATCGATCTTGCGATCGACCTCATCGGCCGTGCCGCCGCCCGTATGCTGCGTGAGCAGCATGTTCCGGCACGTCCAGAAGCGATGGTCCGGCGGCAAGGGCTCGTCCTGCGTCACATCGATGATCGCCCCGCCGATCGCGCCTGTGTCCAGGGCGTCCGCCAGCGCTGTTTCATCGATCAGCGAACCGCGACCAAAGTTCACGAAGAGGTTGTCCCGCTTGAGGAGACCGATGAGGCGACGGTTGAACAGCCCTGCGGTTTCAGGTGTATGCGGCACAGTGCAGATGACGATATCGGCTTCGCGCAGGGCGGTCTGCAGAGCGTCCTGGTTGAAGCCGCGACCGAAGCGGGTGATCCGGCAGCCGAATGGTTGAAGCAGTTCGTGAACGCGGCCATTGATCGCGCCGGCGCCGAACAGAACGACGTCTGCATCTTTCAGCAACTTGAGGGATGGCCGCAACGCTTCGCCGACCCACTCGCGATGCTCCTGCAGCGAGGCGAGCGTTCCGATGCCGCGATAATGCGACAGCACGCCGGCCAGGATCAATTCCGCCACGGGCTCCGCGAAGAAGCCGGCGAGGTTCGATATTTTAAGTCTTTTGCCGATATCGGCCCAGTCGAGTTCGCCATACTCTCCAAAGCCCACGGATTCGAGTTGAATCCAGCGCAGCGCTCCTCCATCCGGAAGCCATGCGGCGGGAGGATTTCCGAAAGCGACGTCGCATTCGGCGAAAGCCGGGGGAGGAGTTTCCGCGTCGGGATAATAATGAACTTCATCCTGGGCGAGTGCCGCTTCGAGGCGGGCACGCTGGACCTTCGTCAAACTCACAGTGACGAATATCTTCATCTTCCGGCAGCCCGCCGCACCGAGATATGCCATGGAATGAGAAAGCGTTCCGCCAAGGAGACGGCCCCGAAAAGCGAAAGCCCGAGGAGCGTCAGAAAGAAAATCCCGGCAAAGGCTAGATCAGGCCGCATATTGCCGGTGACGATCTGGATATAGAAACCCAGTCCCTGGTCGGAACCAATGAATTCGGCAATCGCGGCGCCGACGGTCGCATTGATCGCAGCATATTTGAATCCGACGAAACACTGCGGCATGGCGGCCGGCAATCGTACCTTGATGAATGTTCGCCACGCGCCGGCCCCAGTCGAACGGCAGAACCGCGTCAGTTCCTCGCTCAAAGAATTGAAGGCGAGGATCGCATTGAGCACGATCGGGAAGAAACAGACGAGAAAGACAATAATCACCTTCGGCAACAAACCGAAGCCAAGCCATGAAATGAAGAGCGGCGCGAAGGCGATCTTCGGCGTCATCTCCAGGCAGACGAAGAAGGGATAGACCGTGCGCCGCAAGATCGACGAGAAAGCGATCGCCAGGCCGAGCGGTAAAGCTATGACGACGGCGACGATGTAGCCCAGCAACGATTCAATGCCGGTGATCCAGGTATAATAGAGCAGCCGGTCGAGATCGGCCCAGCCGTTGCGCACGACTTCAGAGGGCGGCGTCAGGATGTAGCGGGGAATGTCGAAAATGACGACCGAATATTCCCAGAAGAGAAAGAACCCAATGAAGAAGGCGATGAACATCCATGATTGCTTGATCGCACCCTGGATGGCCGCGACGAGACTGGGCTCTTCAGATAACACCGAAGCCACGGAATATCTCCTGTATCTCCCGCACATAGCCGACGAAGGCGGGGCTGTTCTTGACGCTGGTATCGCGCGGAAAAGGCAGATCGATCGGGATAAGCCGATCGATGCGGCCGGGCCTTGGGGTGATTACCGCGACCTGGGTCGAGAGTTGTACCGCCTCTTCGATCGAATGGGTGACGAAGATCACGGTCGGCCTTTGCTGCATCCATAATTGTTGCAGGTCGGTTCTGATCCGCTCGCGCGTCATGGCATCAAGCTTTCCCAATGGCTCGTCCAGAAGCATGATCTTGGGATCGTGAACCATGGCCTGGCAAAAGGCGGCGCGCTGCTGCATGCCGCCCGATAATTCATGCGGATAGCGTTCGGCAAAGTCCTCGAGATGGACGGCGCGCAACAAGCCCATGACCCGCTCGGCATGAAGCTTCGGCGCAAGTCCACGCAATTCCAGCTGCAATTCGACATTGCCGCGTACGTTGCGCCACGGGACAAGCGTGTTGTCCTGAAACATGATGCCGATATCGGTTTGCGGACCGGTCACCTCCTCGCCATTCATACGGATCCTCCCCGCACTGCTTTCGAGCAGGCCGGCGAGCATCAGCATCAGGGTCGACTTCCCGCAGCCCGATGGCCCGAGCAGCGATACGAATTGTCCGGTGGCGATGGAAAGATCGACCGGCCCAAAGGCATGGACCTCGGAAGCGCCCTTACCGAAGACCTTGGTGACCTGGCTGATTTCAATAAGGTCAGGCATCGGCAATCATCAGCGCAAAATGGCGAGACGGCGCAAGTGCCGCCTCGCCGGCTGCGTCAAGCTCAATTCGTGATGAATTCGTTCGTATAGAACGACTTCGGATCGGCGTTGGGATCGAGGTTATTGTACTTCTTCATGAGGTCCACCATGCTGACCCAGTCCGAATCGACATTAAGGCCAAGCACCTTGTCCTTGTTGCCACCCGAATAGAGAATGCCGAGCGTAACGTCGAGCACATCGCGGGCCTGCTTCTTGCCGGCATCCTCATTCATCGTGCCGCCGACAATGTCCGCCATCGCGGCCACCGCTGCATCGGGGTTCTTCTCGGTCTCCTTATAGGCCTTGATGGTCGCCTGCATGAAGCGCTTCACGAGGTCGGGATTGTTCTTCACGAGATCCTTCGTGGTGACGATGCAATAACCGACCTGGTCGACGCCGAAGTCGGAATAGGGAAAGGCGATCGGCTGTTCGCCGCCATTGGCCTTGATTTCCGCCGGCTTATCGTCGAGGCCGCCCAGCATGCCGACGGCGTCGCCCGCCTTCTGGAGATAGCTCGAGACCAGCGCGCCATCCGGTACATTGACGATCTTGACGTCATCCGTCGTCAACCCGGCATTGGCGAGCACGATCGGGAAGAAGGTGTTGACGCCGGCATTCGCCGTGGTGAGCAGCGTTTTGCCTTTGAGGTCCTTGATCTCCTTCACGCCGGAATCCGGGCGCACCAGAATCGCCTCGGTTCCCATCGCATCGATCACGCCGACCGAGATCAAGGGCGCGCCCTCGGAGGCGAGCTTGATCATGGAACCGCAGGATCCGTAAGAAAAAGTGCTGTCGCCATTGGCGACCAGGCGGTGCGCCGAGCCGGAGCCGTTGCCCGAACGTATATCGAGATCGATCCCGGCATCCTTGTACATGCCCTTGTCCTTGCCATAGGCAAAGCCCGCATGTGACCCGTAATACATCCAGTTAAGGCGCAAGCGCACGTCGTCTTCGGCATGCGCCAATGTCGGCAGCGCCAGCGCAAGTGCCAGCGCGCCGCCGGCGAGCAGTCTGGTGAGTGTTGTCATGTTCTCTCTCCCTTCAATTCCTTGTTGTTTGACGGCAGATGCCGCGTTCTGGTCAGAGTGCGTGCACTTCACCCGTGGGGTCGTGTGCCTTCTCGTGTTGAAGCGTCATCATTTCACGCGCGGCGCGCCGATCTTGATCAACATGTCGCGCGTCTTTTCGCGGTAGAGGTTGCGGATGTCGCAAGTCGGCGGCCGGCAGCGGCTCGACGGCAAACCAACCAACTCCATGCACAGCTTGTCGAGATAGCCGTCGCCGCTCGTATAGCTCTTCTCGATCTCGACCCACAATTTGTAGAAAGGCATGGCCTCCTCGACGAGCATGCGGGCGATCTCGGCGTAGTTGCCGGCGCGTGCCTCGCTCACGAGCTTGATCCCCCATTCGGGCCAGAAATTGCAATTGTGGACCTCAAAGGCGCGAACACCCAAGGCCGGCATGGCTGAATGGGCAAAATAGAGATTATTGTCGATGATCGTGAAGCGTTTCGAGAAGTGCGACGTCACATCCTCGAATTCCATCGCATCGGTGCGCGGCGTCGCCCATTTGAGGCCGACGATATTCGGTATCTTTGCGAGCCTCTCGATCATGCCGAAGGAGAGATTCTGGCTCGTCCAGAAGGTGTTGTAGATGATGATGCCGATATCAGGTTCGGCTTCCGCCGCGGCGCGGACGATAATCTTCGAAATCACCTTCCGTATGCGTGAAATAGAAAGGGCAAGACACCTGGATGAATTGCGCGCCAAGTTTCTTCGCAGTCTTGGCGATCTTCTGGAGTTCCAGCGTGCTCGTGGTCTGGGCGCCCATGGCTACGGGTACGCGGCCCGCCACTTCGTCGATGACGATGCCTGCCACGCGCGCGCGCTCGTCAAACGTCATCGTGGAAAAATCACCGGCGGCACCGCCCGCCAGGAAAGTTGCGTTGTCGGCATTGAGGCCGCCGGCGATCAGGAAACGTACATAGGCGCGCAATGCCGCCTCGTTGACGGGCAGGTCTGGCTCATCGGAAAAGGGTGTCGGAACCGTCACGTAGCACCCTTCGAGGAGTGATTTCAGCCTGTCATTCTGCACTTATCACCTACGCGCTTGTCGATGCCCAATTCTACGCGGCGCGACAAAGCGCGGTTGATGAATTTTGCCAGAAAAATTGCAGAATCGGCGCGACCGGCGCTCCTCGCGGCATTGACCTTCGCCGCGGGAGCGCAAAGATCACCGTCGCGCGACCGCAATCCCGAGCGCCAGCACCATCAGGCCGCCGGCCAGCAGGAAGGTCACCCGCATTCCCTCGGCAATCGCCATCGAGGATGCCTCTCCGAAATCGCTGGTCCCGACAGTCGAAGCAAAGACCGAACTCATGGCCGATGCGCCGACGATCAGCCCGACGTTGCGCGACAAGTTCAAGAGCCCCGACACCGTACCGCGGCGGTCCTTCGAGATATCCGTCAGCACACCGTATTGTTGGCAGCCTGGAAGAGTTGGTAGCCGGGCGTCAGGACGACGATGGCGAGGACATAGCCGGCCACCCCGAACAATGGTGGCAGGACCGCCATCAGGAACGCGCCTATGGTGAGCATGCCCAGCCCCATGCCGAGCACCAGCTTCGGGCCCCACGCATCGACGATGCGTCCGGATGGAACCCCGCTGAAGATCGAAACCATCGGACCGACCGACATCACGAGGCCAACCATGGTCTCCATCAATCCAAGGCCGCGACCCAGATAGAAAGGGCCGACCACTAGCGTCGTCATCATAACGGCGGCGACGAGCGTATTGACGAGCAAACCGGGTAGGAGCCTTGCGTCCGCCGCCGTCCAGAAGCTTGACCGCGGTAATTCTCGCTTCCCCGCTCCCGCAGGCAGCGAAGTCACAGCAAGGGCCATCGCAACCCCCGCAAGCGGCAATTGCGCTAGGAAGATGCTCCGCCACCCAAAGCTCTCGATCAGGAAACCGCCGAGCGACGGGCCAAGCGCGGTTCCAAGAGCTGAAACAGTGCCGAGCAATCCCATTGCGCGGCCAAGACGCTGTTCGCCTGCGGTCTCGCGCATCAGCGCCATGGCTAGAGCTGTGAGGAACGCGGCCCCTACCCCTTGGATGGCGCGTGCGCCGATCAGGAACCACAGATTCGGCGCCAAGCCGCAGAACAAGGAAGCCAGCGAAAACAGGCCAAGGCCAGCGATGTGCATCGGCTTCAGGCCGTATTTATCTCCGAGCCGACCGGCGATGACGACCGAGATGGTCAATGTCGCAAGATAGGCGACTACAACCCATTGAACGTCGTGAAACGGCGCGGAAAACGCCTGCGACAGGGTCGGCAGCGCGATATTGGCAATGCTTGTGCCGAGTGATGCGAGCAGCATCGAGAGCGCAAGGGCGGCCATCGCGCTCCAATTCGTCTGTTCCTTTAAGGTCGTCGCTGCCTGTTCCATGTCGATCACCACTTGCGTCGGTTGTGCTTGGAGGGCATCATACGAATTCAAGTCAACTTGAGGTCAAGCGTGAAATTTCTGGATATTGGCGAAGTCTCCGAAAAGTCCGGAATTCGGCCTTCGGCGCTGCGCTACTATGAGGCGATCGGGCTTATTTCATCGATCTCGCGACATGGGCTTCGCCGCCAGTTCCCGCCCGAGGTGCTGTTGCAGCTCAAGCTAATTGCGATGGGGCAGTCAGCGGGTTTCTCGCTGAAAGAGATCTCCGGTATGTTCAGCAATACCGGCGCACCAAAACTGCCGCGGGCGGCGTTGCATCAAAAGGCGGATGAGCTTTCCCGACATATCGGCGAGTTGAATGTGCTGCGGGACACGTTGCGCCATGTCGCCGACTGCCCGGCTCCATCGCATATGGAATGCCCGACTTTCAGGCGGCTTGTGGAATTGGCCGGAAGGCGAATGGCGAAGCGGGGTTCAGAGCGCACCAAACCGGCGAAAAGCCGCAAGGCGCCGATATGAACCCACTGGCGATCATTATGGCG
>CAWDUC010000018.1:0-144541 GCA_963805405.1 uncultured Alphaproteobacteria bacterium
GTTCTCATCGAAGGCCTTCTTAATCAGCATGAGCGCGCGGCGCTTGATGGTGAACTGCTCGCCAGGCCTGGTCTTGAGCTTCATGCGCAGGACGAAGCCCAATTCGCCGAATTCGTCGACACCCTGCATCTTCAAAGGCTCGATAATGCTGGCCGCGAATTCCGGATCCTGCGCAAGGTCAAGGCCGATTTTCTTGACGATCTTGCGCGCCTTCTCGACATCGGAATCATAGGTGACCGTCATGGTGATCTTCTCGATCACCCAGTCGCGGCTCATGTTCTGGACCGCGCCAAGTTCGCTGAACGGCACGGTATAAACATAGCCGCGATGATGCCGCAGCTTGACCGATCTCAAACTGAATGCCTCGACCGTTCCCTTGTAGGACTTGCTTTGAATGTATTCGCCCACCCGAAAGGCATCGTCGAGCAGGTAGAAGACGCCGCTGATGACGTCCTTGACCACCGTCTGGGCGCCGAAGCCCACGGCCACGCCGACAATGCCGGCGCCGGCGACCAGGGGGCCGATCTCGACCCCGAGCGATGACAGCGCCATGAGAATGGCGACAACCGCGACGATGATCATCAGCACATTGCGTATGATTGGCAGCAGAGTCCGGATGCGGGCCTGCGGCGCGCGACTTCGGTGCCCGGCTCGCCGAGCGCGGAAGCCTCCACCATCTTGCGGTCGATCACCGTCTTGGCGACATGCCAGAGGAAATCAGCCGCGAGCAGTATGACGATCGCGCTGAACACGCCGCGCATGATACGCGTCAGAACCGTGTCCTGGGCGGTGATGGCGGTGAAATCGATGCCGAGCTTGTGGCCCAGGAAAACACCGCGGCGATGACCAGGATGGCGCGCACGCCGCGCTCGATGACCGCGGCAAGCACGCTCGGTATTTCCTTGCCTCCCTGCTCACGCCCCGGCGGGCGCAGGACATTATTGACGGCGCGCCTGACCGCGCTGACCGCGAAGGGCAGTCCGACCAGCACCACGAAAAGCCAGAAGAGGCGCCACGCACTGACGCCACCCACAAGAGCCAAAGCAAATGAAGTAAATGGTGATCAGCCAGTTCTTGGCGTTCGCGCCGAGCCTTCCCTTCGAAGGGTCCGACGGATCGGCCTTCGACCTGGCCCGGGCGGTGCCAAACCGCTTCGATGCCCATCGCAAGAAGGACGATGCCAAGCGCATAGGCGACGAGAAGCCGGATCGGGATGGAAAACCCCAGGATCCCCATCAGGCTGACGGTCGTCCAGCCAAAGGCGTACCAGCCGATCGCGTAGGAAATGCGCTTGACCCAGAACGAGGCCGAATCATCGCTGACCGGCAGCACGCGATAGCGCGTCGGGTCGCCAAAGCCGGTATATTCGGGGGGCGACAGGATGAACTCGAAAAGAAGCCGCGATGCGCGGAAAATCAAAACAGCGACGAGATAGCCAATGATGATCGGATGCAGGAGTTGCGGCCAGGCAAAGGCAAGGAAGACACCGATACTACCGGCAGCGAAGGAGGCAAGCGATGCCGCGCTATAAACAAGCCGCTCGACCATAGCGATCAGCCGGTCGGCGATACGAATCGAGGCTGCCGATGCAATCCAGGCGCGAATTCCCCGGTCAGCCGCCGGAAGATCCATTCCGCAGCAAAACCTGCGGCCAAGAAGACGAGGAAGATGAACAACAGCCGCATCGGGCCATAGCCTTGCAACTCGCCGCCAATCTGGCTGGCAGCCTGCGCGATCTCGCCGGTAATGCAGGGATGGCGGATACGAGTGAAACAAGATGCGCCCGCATCCGATCAATGGCGGCATCGAGCGCGATATCGTCATGTGGCTGCGCCTGCGCGGTCACCTGAGGCGTGGCATTCGCGGCCTTTTGCGCGTCGATCCATTTCTGGACTTCCGGGTCGCTGAGGAGCTTCAGCAGCTCCTCAACTTTTTGCGGTGGTTTGGCGGTTTCGGTCTGCGCCTGTGCCGATACGCCTATGAAGGAAAGGAGGATCAGCGCGACAAGCGCCGCAGCAATCTGCCGTACCCACCCCCCGGACACGGATTCTACCTAATTGCCCTAACCTGCCAGGCGATCAATGAGCGTGCTTCTTCAGCCGGAATGCAAATCCGACAAAGAGAATACCAAAGATGATCGAATAGGCGCCGATCACCCAGATGAGCGCCAGAGCGCCCGCACCCGGCATGATGAGCATCGCTGCCCCGAACAATACCGACAATGCGCCGCTCAGGATGAGCATCCACTCGTTGTCGATTTCCTTGCGCAGCCGGATCGCGCCGATGATTTCGAACACGCCATGGATCAGCGCCCAGGCGCCGATGAACATGAGCAGGACCAACGCCGTGATTTGCGGCCAGAAGAAAGTCAGGAGGCCTGCAGCGATGCCTAGCAACCCGACAACGATCAGCCACCAGCGCGGTGTCGCGCCGCTTCCGCCGCCGACCGCCGCTGCGATGGAGAGCACTCCGTCGACCAACGCATAGGCGCCATAGATGATGACCAGGCTGAGCAATGTGATTCCCGGCCAAGCGAAAGCCAGAATGCCGAAAATGATCGCCGCGATGCCGCGCAGCAGAAGCAGCCACCAATTTTTTGCCAAGCCGTGAAGCAGCAGTGGCTGTGGTAAAGACCCGTCGCCTTGATATCGGTTGCCATGTGAAGCCCCTGAGGTTGCGCTCATTGATTCGGCAGCCTGCGCGCCCGTCCTAATCCGCTTACGCGCGAATCTCAAATTACCCGCAGTTATGATCTATGGCGGTTTTTCGGCCAACGTCAACGTAGCTGGCTTGCTGCCAACAAGCGTTCCGCGCTAGCGAGACCGTGTCATGACTTCGCGCAGCCTGCGTCGCAAACTCGTCAAGATCGCCATCTCGGCGATAATTCTGACCGCGATCGGCACGCCGCTCTTCGTTCTGCGCGGAGCCGACCAGGATCGCATGTTCACCGGCCTGCTGATATTCGGCATGGCGCTCGGAAGCATCGAGGAATTCTACCTCGATCGCCGCGCGGCGCCTGGGGGTGGGCGCACCCTTTTCCATCTCCTGACCGGGCGCTACCGCCGCCCGGTCGCCGAAAAGCGCGCGCTTGCCTTCATCGACACCAAGAATTCAACGCGCTCGTCGAGGAAATCGGCAAGGAAGCAATTAGGTGTTCAGTCCCGGCATTTGATGGATTGGATTGAAGGTGCGCCATTTGGGTTTAGTTGTCCAGATTTTGCAGACGAACTCGTATGGCGTGAGACCCTTGAGGGTCTTCAACCGTCTGCGGACGCCCGCACGTTCGCTCCGCTTAACCAGACAATCGTGAACAAACTTTACTGACTTCTTGCACCGAGACCTCACGGCAATCCGATCGTAAAAAGTTTGAGGGTCCCATCCGTTCACCCATCGCCTGGCCTTCGGATGCCACGCGCGTTTACCGCCCGGCGGTAAAGCGCCCAGATTGCGGAAGAATTGCAACTCCGGCGGTTTTGGCCCGCCGGTTGAATGTTAGGACGCTATGCGCCTTGAGTCCTCGCACTGGGCTTCCAACTCAGATGGGCGCACAGTATCGTCCGCACGGATGTCGACTTTTAATTAGGTTCCACAGCCTTTCTGCAGTGCTATCGTCTGCACGAATGAAGTATCGGAACGGGTCGCGCTGGAATTGCTCCCAATGCGCGTCGTCATGGGCCTGCAGAATACCGGCCTGCACCAAATCGCGGAAATCGATGTTTAAGAGGATGCGGAGTGCATTGTGGAACGCGGGAAGACCCTGTCGACCCTCAGAGGGGAATGGGCTCGCGGAAATGATGGTGCTTTCAAGATTCGATCACAGGCGTCTCCATTTGCCAACATCGCTCAATCGTCGCGGGAGCAGGGCGCGTAGGGTCCTGGATGTGAAACTGAACTCAGCCAACACGGCAGTCTCGACCGTCTCGGCGGGGCATCGCATCTCGAGTGTTGTGAGCGCCCACCACAAGACGAGCGGTGTCAAACTCGCCCAAAAGACGCCGGCAAGGACGATCACACCCCCCACAACAGTACGTCTCGGGCCCGAGACAAGCATCGTGCGGCAAACAGCAGTGCCGAGATCGCCACACCGAGCGAATAGGCCAATAATGGGTGAAGCTTATCGAGCATGGGACATGTGGCGCGGGATAACGCGCGGCCTGTGTGAACGATGGGAGGTGGCAGGGGTAACTGTCGATCGACATTAGCCAGGCCTATTTTGTCGCCAGAGATCATCTGCCACAGGAAGGGGGTCGCGGCCTTCGCTAGCCACCAGGCATTCTCGTCGCCTCGTGTGTGCAATTCGCGATGATGAAGCGCGCAAAGCGGGACGGTGTAGGCATCGGAGGCTTTGCGGCCCAGAGCCCGTGGCTGAGCGTGCCGCAAATGATGGGCTTCACAGGGTTGCCGGCCGCAGATCAGGCAGGGTTGCTCGGCTACAAACTTTAGATGTTGAGGATCCCGGATACGGCGAGGTTCCGAAATGGCGAGCTGGCTTTTGTCGATCTTTCCGGGGCCATCGGATTTGCAACTTTATCGACCGGTGCGCGGCTGGACCGCACCGTGTCGGTCGTGGTGGGCGTGCTCTCGGTCGGTGGCATCCACCAGTGGCGGTGTTTCGTCTTTAATGACCGCGGCACTGGAAAGTCCGTTCACATCAGGATCAGAGTGGTGGCCATTGTTAGGACCACCAGGGAGAGAGGTTTGTGCAGGCGAGGTTTGTGCAGGCAGGGTTTTGCAAGTGGCGAATGGGCCGAGCCGTTTTGTGTTACCTTTGCGCGACGTTCGGACTCCGGCAGGCTAGCATAGAGGTTAAGTCCAAAGGAGTTGCCAAAGGTCGTCAGGGCCCGTTTGGTGGCATCGGTCTCGGCGGCCTTAGATGCTCGATCATGCGCTTGCCCGGGCGTCGCCTCGTTCGACTCACCGGCGCCTGATCCCTCCCGGATGATCACGCCCTCCCCTGCCCTGACCGTGATCCGCACCCGCGCCACATAGGCAGCGCAGTAGCGACCGGACACTTGCTTGGTCCACACACACGCGTTCGAGACGGTCTCCCGGTCCCACGCATCGAAGCCAAAGATGCGATTGGCCTCGGCGACAACATGCCAGCCTTCCAGATAATGCAGCGTTTGCCCTTCGGTCTCCCTGACGCGGACATGCTGCGGTTTGAGTTTGGACTTGAGCTTGCGAATTTGGCTATCGGTGAAGGCCATGGCGGGTCACTTCGTCCTGATGGAAAGACAGACTTTGGAATTGGAGAGCTCAGCGCCTGAAATGGCCGTGCCTGCCTTCAGCGCATCGAGGACGCGTCTGCGATCAAGCTTTGGCGGTTGTGGAATCCAGCAGAATTCCGGTATGACAGCGGGGTCGGTGACCACAACACTGGGGGGTGCGGTGCGCAACGAAACCGTGAAGTCTGGCTCGAGCACCTTTTCAATGCCCGACTCTTCCATGACATCCAAAGCCACCTGGCGTTTCTTGGCCGAGGTCGCTTCCATGCGATCGAGGCGCTCCTTCATTTTTCCAAGACGGATCTTGAGGCCGTCAGCAAGCGCCTCGTCTTCCAGCGCAGCGCGGACGACCTCGCCGATTGCCTCATGCAGGTTGGTTGCTCCCTCCAGCGTGTCGAGCAGCGTGGTGTCGTCGATCTCCGGATCCGCTTCGATCAGGCGGCGGCGGAGTTCGGTAAAGCGGGATAGCTCCGGAGAAATGGAAGGTCTGTTCATGTGAGCACCTTTTGTGTCGCTAATAGAACGTTTTTAGTTCTATATAGAACAAATGTCAAGGCGCTTTGAGAATGGTCTTACATGCAGAGCAGATTCGCGCTGCAAGAAGCATGCTGGGGTGGAGCCAGGCTCAGCTCGCCACGAAGGCTGGCGTGGCTCATATGACGATCAGAAGATTGGAAGCAGGATTTGGCGTTGTACGAGGAACAGTAGAACTCCTAGTGCGCGTTCAATCCGCGCTCGAGGAAGCTGGGATAGACTTTCTCGATCAAGACCATGGCGGAGGAATTGGTGTGAGGTTGAGCAAGTGAGCATTTCATTTATTTGCGTTTGATGACTTCCACCTGATGATCGAGGAGGACCAATCGGCAGAACCAGCGGTCAAATCGATCGAAAGCAAAGTACATGTATCTGCGGAGCACTCTGCCGGGCGCTTGCATGTTGAGCGACCGCCGGTACACTACTTGTCAGACCTGAAGTTCTTTGGAGAACCGGAAATCACTCACAGGCCCAAGAAATCGCGTAAGCGGTGGGAAGAATGGAAAACGGCAGGCCAGTCGCTCCTCGATCTGCCTCGCTGCGTTTCTTATGGTGGTGCAGGGCTATGGCGCATTTATCAACGGCCACAGCGGCGACGAGGGCGCGGATTATTACGATCACGATTATCAAAGTGACTAATTCGCCGAGACCGCCTCTTATTGTTACTCTTTTTCCTGAACGTTCGATGTCGCCGTACGTTGTTTTGGCACATATCTCGGCATAACGGTGCAATAGCGCGGTGGTTCGCTCTTGGGATCAAGATAGGACCATCGAAGTCTGCCGCTAGCCACGATCGATTCAGGATCATTTGGAGCGTTCTCTCTCCTTGGAAGATATCCTTCTCGTGATTGAAACGCATATTCGTTCACCGCGTGCATTTTTAGCTCGTTATACCAAGCTGTTTCTTGAACTGAAAAAGGCGCTCCGTTTGCAGCACG
This sequence comes from uncultured Alphaproteobacteria bacterium, assembly GCA_963805405.1. GTDB lineage: Bacteria > Pseudomonadota > Alphaproteobacteria > Rhizobiales > Aestuariivirgaceae > JAEUMG01. The sequence goes on from CAWDUC010000018.1 coordinate 6,698, forward strand.
TGCTTCATGGACGCGAACCATCATGACTTCGTCTGCTGTGAGATAGGCCTCTCGAGCACGCGTCCACATTTTGTCGAGCCGCTGCTTGTGCTAAAAGCAAGATAGGAAAGCCGTTCAGCTACGAGGCGGAAATATCCTTGGCATCGGGTTCAATCGAACGTCATCAGGATACCAAAAGAGGCCATAGCCGAGGCTGTATCGCGCAGCGAGCTGAAGTAATTAGCCCGGACTAAGTGATTGCCATTAACCAGCCGAGCGCCAACGCCATACAGGCAAGCGCCACCGGCACGCCCGCGCGGGCGAATTCGCCGAAGGAGATTTTAACCCCGCGCCCGCCGCCTGCTCGACCACGATGATGCCGGCGAGGCTGCCGAACAGGATCAGGTTGCAGGAAAAGCCGGTGCCCAGCGCGAGCGCCGCGCCGATGACGTTGGGATCGACGGCGCGGATCGAGATAGGGCACCAGCAACATCACCGCCGGGTTGTTGCCGACGAGATTGCATAGGATCGAGGTGATGACGAAGAGCCAAACCGGCGCATGCGTGTCGAGACCCATGGACCGCAATTCGGCGAGCAGCTGTTGCGGCGTGCCGGTCGGGCCAGGGCGGCGTTGACGATGAAAAGCCCCATCAGCATCAGCAGCAGATTGCCGTCGACATGCTTCATCATGTCGACCGATGCGATGCGGCGATTGAGGAGCAGCAGGCCGGCAGCCGCAAGCGCCACCAGCGCGCGCGGCCAGTCGGTGAACATGAAGGCGGCAGACCCCGAACGTCACCACGGCGGCCTTGATCGTCTCCCGTTTGTGGGCGTCACGGCCGGTGCCGGAGACCGCCCGATTGCTCGGCGCCAGCAAGATGCCATCTGCCGCGATAGAGGAAGGACGATCGACCAGACGATCGGCAGCGACAGCAGCGCCGGTATGCCGGCGGTCTTGAGGAAACCGAGAAAGGAAAGATGCAACGCCTGGGCGGCGATCATGTTCTGCGGGCTGCCGATGATCGTGCCGGCAGCAGCCGTATTGGCGGCAAAGCAGAAGGCGAGCAGGAAGGGATGGGTTGAAGCCGCGCGCCAGCGAAATCTGGACCAGCAAGGGCGTCATCGCGACGACCACGACGTCATTGGTGAGGAGCGAGGAGAGAAAGCCCGCGACACACGACCAGAATGGCGAGCAACACCGGCGGCTTCACGGGGAGCATCGCGATGCGGTTCGCGACAAAGGCATAGAAGCCCGGAGACGACGAAAGCGGCGGAGACGACCATCAACCCGAACAGCATGCCGATGGTCCGATAGTCGATGGCATTCCAGGCGCCTTCCGGCGCGAGCTTGCCGGCAAGGATCATGGCGATCCGCCGATGAGCGCGGCGCCCGGTGCGGTCGACCTTGAAGCCCGGGAGATGTGGCCGAGCCCATGGCCAGATAGACGACGAAGAAGATGAGATGAGTGATGTCCATGGGAACCGAAGGGCGCCACCTCACACGCGTGGCAGAATCAACCTATCTCTCCCGCTCGATTTCGCTTCTCGATTGGTCGGGCTTTTGATGCCGCGTGATAGGCCTTGCGGATCTGGGCAAGATCGACGGTCGGCGGCGGCAGCTTCATTTGAGGTCCTTCGAGCGTCGCGGCGATGATCTGCGAGACGGCGAGATTGCGGAACCATTTGTGGTTCGACGGGATGACGTACCATGGCGCGTGTCGGTCGAGCATTGCTCGAGCATGGCCTCGTAGGCCTGACGTAGTCGTCCCAGAGGCGCGCTCTTTGTAATCTGACTCGCTGATCTTCCATTGGCGATTGGGGTCGTCGAGACGCTGGCGGAAGCGCTCGAGCTGTTCCTCCGGGCGAGATGTAGAGGAAGAATTTGAAATGGTCGTGCCCTTGCGGGCAGAAGCTTCTCGAACTGGTTGATTTCCTTGTAGCGCTTCGACCACACGCTTTCGGGCACGAGATTGTGAACACGCGCGACAAGGACGTCCTCATAATGCGAGCGGTTGAATACCGCGACGTTGCCGAGACCGGGCACATGCGGATGAACCCGCCAGAGGAAATCATGAGCGAGATCTTCCGGCCGTCGGCTGCTTGAAGCCGGTGACGTGGTGCCTTGCGGGTTCATCGCGGTGATCACATGCCAGCAGGTGCCGTCCTTGCCGGCCGCATCGATGCCCTGCACGACGATCAGCAGCGAATGCTTCTTCTCGGCATAGAGAAGATACTGGAGCTGGGTGAGCCTGGCGACATTCTTGGCGAGTCTCCTCGGCGGCCTCCGCCTCGGTCCTCGTGCTGGCCGTGCCAGGCGGGGTCGATGTCCTTGAGCCGGACTTTTGCGCCGGGCTCGACGATCAGCTTCTTGCGATAGTCCATGTGGCTCACCCGCTTAACCAGTGCGCATAGTGAAGGAAAAACTCTTGCCGCACAATATGCCGGCATTTGCTAGGATCGGGACATGAAGTTTACCACGGTGATCGCATCTGTTCTCAGCAGCCCTGTTCGCGCTCCTGCTCTCGCTGGGCGCGGCGCAGGCGGCGTCCGAGCCTCATTATGTGGGAGCCGAGACCTGTCGCTCATGCCATGCGGGCGAGGTCGAGGCCTGGCAAGATTCGCATCACGGCTGGGCCTTGCGCTTGCCGACGCCCGAAAACGTGCTTGGCGATTTCAAGGACGCGAAGTTCGAGTTCAAGGGCATCACCTCGCGCTTCTTCACCAAGGACGGCAAGTATTTCGTCGAGACCGACGGTGCCGATGGCAAGCTGCAAGTTTTCGAGATCAAGTATACGGTCGGTGTGACGCCATTGCAGCAGTATCTCGTTGATACCGGAAAGGGGCATCTGCAGGCGCTCGACATCGCCTGGGATACCGTGGCGAAACATTGGTACCATCTCTACCCCAATGAGGATGTGACCGCCGGCAACGGCCTGCATTGGACCGGGCCTTACAAGAACTGGCAGGCGCGCTGCGCCGTCTGCCACCAGACGGATTTCAAGAAAAACTACAGTGAGAAAGACGCGAGCTATCACACGACGTGGAAAGATTTGACGGTTGCCTGCGAAGCCTGTCACGGGCCGGGCGAGGCGCATGTCGCCTGGGCGAAGGAGCGTGACAGGTTCGATGCATCCGCCTTTCTCGCTATCGATGCGCTAGGTTTTTCGAAGCCCAAGGCCACGACGAAGCAGGCGATCGAGGAGAATATGTGCGGGCCTTGTCATTCCCGCCGCGAGCCGCTCGATGCCAATTCAACCTTGCCGCAATCTCATATGGGCGATCACTTCAATCTCTCGACATTGAGCAACGGTCTCTATTTCGCCGATGGCCAGCAGCATGACGAGGTCTATATCCTCGGCTCTTTTCTCCAATCGAAGATGCATGAGAAAGGCGTAACCTGCTCGAATTGTCACGATCCGCATTCAGCGAAACTGCTGTTCGAGGGCAATGCGGTATGCACGCAGTGTCACAACGAAACGGGCCGCGCCGAATTCCCGACGCTCAAGAAGCGGCTCTATGATTCGCCCGAGCACACACATCACAAGGCGGGCAGCGAGGCGGCGCAATGCGTGAATTGCCATATGCCGGTTCGCAATTACATGATCGTCGACGGACGCCGCGACCACTTCTTCCGTGTGCCCGACCCTCTGCTCTCGGAGAAGGCCGGATCGCCGGATGCCTGCCTCACCTGCCACGACAAGGAGAAAGCCGCCTGGGCGGCAGAACACATCGCCAATTGGGCTCCGCCGCATGTAACGATGGCGACTGCTTATGGCGAGGCTTTTGCAAAGGCGCGCGGAACGGGGCTTGATCCCCAAACAAAGGACCAGCTCGTCGCGATCGCGCTCGATCCCGGCCAGCCGGCGATCGTGCGGGCAACGGCAGCGCGCGAGATTGCCGATCAGTCATCGCCAGCCGACCTTGTCAAGCTTGGCGCGCTGCTGTCGGACAAGAGCGATCTGGTGCGTGCGGCAGGCGCGCGGTTGCAGCGCCAGGCCAATCCGCCCGATCGCGCCAAGGCCTTGGCACCCTTGCTCAGCGATCCCATCAAATCGGTGCGACTTGCGGCCGTGCTTGAATTAACGACGATCGGCGAAGCCATGCCGAAAGCCGACCTGCCGCTGCTCGTGAAGGTCCTCGACGAATTGCGCGCGACTTATGAGGCGCGTGCTGACTTTCCCGAGACGCAAATGGCGATGGGCGGCCTTGCCATGACCAATCGCAACTGGCAGGCGGCGGAGGCGGCGTTCCAGCAGGCCTCGACCATGGATCCGCAACTGGCGGAAGCCTGGCTGGCCCGCGCCCGAATTCGTGCTGCGCTCGGCGATGTGCCGGGCGCGACGCAAATTCTGGCCGCAGGCCATGCGAGCAATCCCGGCAATGTGCAGGTCGCCAATGAACTCGCTGGCCTCCTCGTATCGCAAGGCCAAGACGATGCGGCGATCCCGCTGCTCCGCCAAGTCCTCGCCGCCTATCCCGACGAGCGCGACGTTCGCGTGACCCTGGCCGCCGCCCTGCTCCGCACCAATCAACTGACCGAAGCCAGAATCGAGATCGACAAACTTCTGGCCGTAGCGCCGACCGATGCGAATGTCCTGATGCTGCATGCTTTCCAGCAATTACTGACCGGCAATGTCGTCGCGGCCCGAAAAACCGTGCAGGAATTGTCCGAACGCTATCCGGGAATAGAATTGCCGCCGCAGCTGCAAGCCCTGCTGCAAATGCGGTAATGGCGCTTGCAACCGGCCGCGGCGCGCGCCAAACACGGCTGCGGAGACCGACATGAGCAAAGCCGTTTTCATCCACGGAGCCTATGACGTACGCGTCGGGCCCTACACACCGCCCCCGCCGCGCAATGACACCGTCATGCTCAAGGTCGCCGCCGTCGGTCTGTGCGGCAGCGATCTCCACTATTACAAGGACGGCGGCATCGGCGCGGCTGTCATCGCCAAGCCCTTCGTGCCAGGACATGAATTTGCGGGCTATCTCGTCAATGACGAGGAACGGCTTGGTCTCAAGCGCGGCACGCTGGTGGCGGTCGATCCCAATCGCGCCTGTGGCAAGTGCGAGTATTGCCTCGCTGGCCACGCCAATCTGTGTCCCAAGGTCGAATTCATCGGCGCCCCGCCATTCGACGGCGCGATGACGGAGACGATCGCGGTGCCATCCGAACTCGTAGTGCCGATCCCGCAAGAGCTTCACAGCCCTTCAGGCGGTGATGCTGGAGCCTCTGGGGGTCGCCATCCATGCGATCGATCTTGCCAAGCCGCGGCTCGGTGAGAGCGTGGCCTTGATCGGCTGCGGGCCGATCGGCTTGCTGATTCTCGAAGTACTGAAGGCAGCGGGCGCCGGCGATATTTTCGCGATCGATCCAATCGAGACACGGCGCGACTTCGCCTTGAAGCTCGGCGCCAAGCGCGCCGGTAGTTCGGTCAAAGACATTGCCCAATGGGGCAACAGCACCGGCTATTCGCTGGTAATCGAGGCGACCAATTCGCCGAACGGCTTCAACGACGCGGTCCTGGCGGCAAAGATCGGCGGCCGCGTCGTGCTCGTCGGCATTCCCGATGGCAATTCATATACGCTCGATGCCGCGCAGGCGCGAAGGCGCGGGCTCAAGATCAAGTTCTCGCGGCGCATGGGTCATGTCTATCCGCGTGCGATCGACCTCGTCGCGCAAGGCAAGGTTGACGTCGTCTCTATGGTGACGAACGAGTTCGCGCTCGACGAGGCGCCCAAGGCCTTCAGGTTTCATGCTGAAGGCGCGCCGGGCGTGATCAAGAGCTTGATCGTGCCTTGAAGTAGCGAAAACCGGCAAAGGCGAGCGCGATGAAGGCGAGGATCGCCGCAATGGCACCTGCCCAGCCGAGCTTTTGCGCGATGGCCGCGAAGACATGGTGGCCGCCGAGATAATAAGGAACCAGCACCCAGAAACCGACCCAGAGTGCTGCGCCGATTGCGTTGTAGGTTAGGAAACGGAGCCAGTGCATGCCGAGGGTTCCGGCAACGACTCCATTGAGTTGCCGCAGAACGTTCACAAATCGCGCGAAGACGACGGTGAGCGGTCCAAACTTCGTGAATATGGCTTCGATCTTGTCGAAGCGCGCCGGGGTCAGCCCAATCTTGGAACCATAGCGCGTGACCGCAGCGCGACCGAGCTTCCGTCCGATGAGATAGCCGATATTGTCGCCCATGACAGAGCCAGCCCAGGCGGATATGAGAAGCGCCGGCAATGACATTTCATGCCGGCTCGCCATCAGTGCCGAAAAGATGAGGAGGCTCTCGCCCGGGACCGGAAAGCCGACGGCTTCGAGCAACAGGATGACGGTGACCGCGAGGACACCATAGCCCTGGACGAAGCCTTCGAACTCACCGACGAGATAGGAGAACTCGCTCATTCGGCGAAGTTACAGCTTCGGCGTGCGGTAGAGAACCTTGCCCTTGGCTGCGATTTCGACATCGACGAGGTAGCGCTTCATGCCTTCGGGGCTGGCATCGATACCGAGGCCCGGACGTTCCGGCACCCGGACCTCCCCATTGGCGTCGGGCGAAATGTGATTTGCGCACAAATCCCAGGCGACCGACTTGGGCGTGAAGGGATATTCGCAGATCACATCATCCTTCAATCCGGCATAGGGCTGGAGCGAGGCGCACAAGGCGAGATGCGATGTGAAGGTGTGATTGACATAGGTGACCCCCTTCCCTTTCGCATAATCGGCGACGCGCTTGGCGGGGCCAATGCCGCCGATGCGTCCGCAATCGATCTGGACGAAGGCAACCTTGCCGTAATCGATCAACTGCCGCGCCATGCTGTAATTATGCGAGGCCTCGCCACCGGCGGTCTTGACCTTCTTGCTGCGCGCCGCGAGCTGCGCATAGGCGTCATAGGCGCCCCCATGGAAGGGCTCCTCGAGCCAGGTGGCGTTGACTTCTTCGAGCATCGGCAGGCGCGCGGCGGCCTGATCGACATCCTCGCGCCAGATCTGGCCGGCATCGATCAACAGCATGCCATCTGCACCAAGCCCTTCACGCGCGCGCGACCAGTTGATCGCGGTCTTCCTTGAGACCGGCGCGGCCAAACGGACCCCAGCCGCATTTGACGGCGCGAAAGCCGGATTTGCGCGCGCTTCGGCAGCCTTCAAGCGTCTCTTGCGGCGTGTCGCCGAAAAGCTGCGAGGCATAAGGAATTTTGGGAAGGCCTCTTTATAGCCAAGCACGCGATAGACGGGTTCGTTGCGCTTCTTGCCGAGGAGATCCCATAAAGCCATCTCGATGCCCGACCAGGTGTGAGCGGCCTGGAGAAGATCCATGCATTCCATTTCGATATCGCCGGCGAGGCGCTCGATATCGGCCGGTCCGTCGAGGGGCTTTCCCAGAACACGGCGCTGAGCGGCTTGCAGGCGCCATGCGACATCGGCGTCACATAGGCGGCGATCGAGACCAGTGGCGAAGCCTCGCACTCCCCCCAGCCGACATAGCCGCCGGCTTCGACGCGCACCACCAGGGCATCCTGGCTGCCATCGCCGGCATCCGTCACTTCCGGCATCGACAGATAAAAGAAATCAACGGATTCAATCTTCATGCGCTTCCCCCATTTGGCGCATAGGTTTGGCGTCAAGGGGCGATAAGGCAAGCACTCCCGCCACGATACCATCGCATTTCAGGCATGCAGGCCCGGCAGCAAATCTCATTGACTTGCCGGGCCCAATCAGTTCGAGTTTCCCTCCCCGAAACCTTCGGCAGAGAACATGGCTGGCGCGCTGGAAGGCATAATGGTGGTCGCCCTGGAACAGGCGGTGGCGGCACCCGTGGCGACAGTGCGGCTTGCCGATGCCGGCGCGCGCGTCATCAAACTAGAGCGACCGGAAGGCGATTTCGCGCGGAGCTATGACGACTGCGTCTTCGGCCAGTCGACCTACTTCGTGTGGATCAATCGCGGCAAGGAATCCTGCCGCGTCGATCTGAAGAAGCACGAAGACCGCGCCCTGGTAGAGCGCATGCTGGCGAAGGCCGACATCTTCGTCCAGAATCTCGCGCCCGGGTGCAACTCACGATTGGGACTGGGAAGCGCCGAACTGCGCGCCCGCTATCCCCGCCTCATCGTCTGCGATATCAGCGGCTATACCGCCGGAACGACATGCATGACCGCAAGGCCTATGACTTGCTGATCCAGGCCGAGACGGGGCTTGCATTCGTGACGGGTTCGGAAGGCTCCGGCGCCAATCGCGTCGGCATATCGATCTCCGATGTGGCGACCGGCCACGCCGCCTATGAATCAATCCTCGAAGCCCTGCTCTTGCGTGCGCGCACCGGCAAGGGTTCGCATATCCAGATTTCGCTTTTCGATACGATCGCCGATTTCATGAATGTGCCCTATCTCACCCGCCGTTATGGCGGGCGGGAACCGCGCCGGCTCGGGCTCGCCCATCCTTCCATCGCGCCCTATGGCGTCTTCCATTTCGCCGATGGCGATATCGTCATCGCTGTCCAGAGCGAAGGCGAATGGAAGATTCTGTGTAAAGAGGTTCTGAAGGACGAGGCATTGGCGCAGCGACCCGCGCTTCGACAGCAATGTGAAGCGCACGCACAATCGCGAGGCGCTCGATACGACATTGCAGGCGAAGTTCGACGGCAAGACCATGGATGAAATCACCGTGCGGCTCGACAAGGCACGCATCGCCTATGGCCGGATTTCAACGGTGGGCGATCTCATGAACCATGCAAGCGCGCACACATTGCCTGTGGAGACGCCCGAAGGGATTGCGGAAGTACTCGCGCCTCCGGCCATCGTCGATGGAAAGCGCGCGAGCCTTGGCCGCGTCCCGGCGCTTGGGCGAGCATGATGCCGCTTTGCGCAAGGAGTTCGCTTCATGAGCGAGAACGGCGATTATGCCGAAATCCGCGCCTCGGTGCGCAAGTTGTGCGAGCGCTTCCCGGGCGAATATTGGCGGAAGCTCGATCGCGAGCGCACCTATCCGACTGAATTCGTGGCCGCGCTGACCGAAGCCGGCTTTCTCGGAAGCCTGATCCCCGAGGAATATGGCGGCGCGGGACTGCCGCTTTCAGCCGCCGTGGCGATCCTTGAGGAAATCCAGGCCTCGGGCGCCAATGGCGCTGCCTGCCACGCCCAGATGTATATGATGGGAGCCTGCTGCGGCATGGAAGCGAGGCGCAGAAGAAGCGCTATTTGCCGGAGATTGCGGGCCGGCAAACTGCGTCTCCAGGCTTTCGGCGTGACCGAACCGGGAAGCGGCACCGATACGACTCGATCAAAACCTTCGCAAAGAGGGACGGCGATCGCTACATCGTCAACGGCCAGAAGATCTGGACGAGCTCGCGCCGAACACTCCGATCTGATGCTGCTTCTGGCGCGCACCACGCCGCGCGACCAGGTGGCAAGGCGCTCTGACGGATTGTCACTGTTCATCGTCGACCTGCGCGGCAGTGCGACGCCCGGCATCACCATCCGGCCGATCCGCACCATGATGAATCACGCAACGACGGAAGTTTTCTTCGACAATGCGGCGATCCCTGCAGAGAACCTGATCGGCGAGGAAGGCAAGGGGTTTCGCTATGTGCTCTCCGGCATGAATGCCGAGCGCATCCTGATCGCTGCCGAGTGCATCGGCGATGCCAAGTGGTTCATCGCCAAGGCGACCGCCTATGCCAAGGAGCGTGTGGTATTCGGCCGGCCGATCGGCCAGAACCAGGGCATCCAGTTTCCGATCGCGCGGGCTTACGCCAATATGCGCGCGGCAGAACTCATGGTGCAGGACGCGACTCGCCGCTTCGAGGTCGGCGAGGATTGCGGCGCGGAAGCGAACATGGCCAAGCTCCTCGCAGCGGATGCCTCCAACGAGGCGGCGAATGTCTGCATCCAGACGCATGGCGGCTTTGGCTTTGCCGAGGAATTCGATATCGAGCGCAAATTTCGCGAAACCCGGCTTTATCAGGTGGCGCCGATCTCGACCAACCTCATCCTCTCGTTCCTGGCCGAACACGAACTCGGACTGCCGCGCTCTTATTGATCGGGCGGCGGCTCCTTCGGCTTGTCGTTTTTCTTCGTGCGACGCATCGCATCGAGAAAATTGCCCGCCATCAGCGCCCAGGCGCCCAGCGCGGCAAGGATGGCAAGAATGAGATCGAGCGCTCCCATCAGGAAGGCGACCAGGGACCGGTCTTGCGCGGACCGGGCGCCACTTTCCAGGGCCCACGCCGTTCATCCTCACGCGCGTCGTGAAGCGCCATGGGCTGGCTTTCGCATGTGATGCCGGAAACCTGTTCGGGTGTCGCAGGCGCGGCGGGAAGCTCACGCCCGGTCGCGGCGCGCACGGCCGCGAGCACCGCCGGCGGCGCCTGGACATGCGGGAGCTCGGCCATGCCCTTGCAGCCGAATGGAAAATCGGGCTCAGGATGGCAGACGAGTTCGGACTTGATCTCCGGCGCATCGACGATTGTGGGGATGTGATAACTGCGCCAATCGGGATTGAGGAGATGACCGTCCTCGGCCTTGAGGTGCTCCATGAGCGCAAGCCCCATGCCCTGCACCGCGCCGCCTTCGATCTGTCCGTGGGCCTGCACCGGGTTGACCGCAAAACCGATATCCTGGGCAACATCCATCTGCACGACCTTGACGAGGCCAAGCTCGACATCGACATCGACGACGCAGCGATTGGCGGAGAAGCCGAAAGTCACATGGACCGGCTCATCCGAATCGAGATCATCGACGGGTCGCGTCGTGCGCTGGTCGAAGCGCTCGGTAGCGCGGAAGATGAGGCCCTGTCCCGCTTCCACGATGGAAGCGAGCCTACGCCGTTCCTTGTCGACCACATGGCCCTCGAACAGGTCGAGCGTGTTGATGTCGAGAGCGTGTTCGCGCGCGAAGAAATGGAGGAAGCGCTCCTTCACCTGGAGTGCGGCATGATGCACGGCGGTTCCGGAGGTCACCGTCTGCTGGCTGCCATCGGTCGTGGCCGCCGGCGGCATGCTGGTATCTGCTGGATTGAGATGAATCTCGGTGACGCCCAGCACACTCTGGACGATCTGTTCGGCAATGGCGACAAAGCCTTGCCCACTTCCGCCGCCGCACAATCGACCGTCGCGACGCCATCGCGCAGACTGACCATGGCGGTGGAGTTGACCGGTGCGCCTTCCGACAGGCACACGTTTTTCACCGCCGCTGCCATTGCGACGCCGCGCCTGATATTCTCAGGCCGAGAAGGCGACGCGATGCCGCCCGGAAGGCGGACGGGGTGAATCTTGTCCGGCCTTGCAGGCAATGGCTCGGGTAGCGGCTGCGCCTGGCATTTCTCGATGAGCTCGCGAACCGGCGTGGGACGGTCCTGCACCTGATTGAAGATCCAGCGATCGCCTTGGCTAAGCGCGTTGCGCAAGCGCAGCGCGACCGGATCGAGGTTCAATTCGCGCGCGAGCTTGTCCAGATTGGATTCGCACGCATAGATCGCCTGCACGACGCCGAAGCCACGCAATGGGCCGCACATGCCGTTATTGGTGGCGACCGCCCAGCCTTCGATCGAGGCGTTGGGGATGTGATACGGCCCCTGGATGAGCGTGCTGCCATTGCCGATGCCCGCAGCCGAGGTGTGGCTGTAGGGGCCGCCCTCATAGAGAATGCGCGCTTCGAGCTTGACGAGCGTGCCATCGCGATTGGCGTGATGCCTGATCCAGATGCGCGAGGGATGGCGATGATAGCGCGCGTGGAACGTCTCCTGACGCGAATAGAGGAACTTGACCGGCCGGTTGGTGTGGAGGGCGAGCAGCGCGCCATGGATTTGCCAGGTCATCGACACGCGGCCGCCGAACGAGCCGCCGACGCCCGCATTGCGCACCAGCACTTTCTCTTCCGGCAATCCAAGCGCAAAGGCGATCTGGGCGCGATCGGCATGGACCCATTGCGTGGCGCCGATGACTTCGACACCGCCATGGCCGTCGGGCCGCGCAAGCCCGGCGTCGGGCGCCATGAAGGAATGATCCTGACGGGCGGTGAAATATTCGCCCTCGACTTCGACCTCGCCGACGGATCGACGGATCGCCATGGGTGTATTTGACATGGCGGTGGATATGGCCCCTTGCCAGAGCATCCAAGGGATCGGTGACGGGCGCGAGCGGCTCGATACGAGACTGTGATCGCGCGCACGGCACGCCGCGCCGTCTCGGGGTCGGAAGCGGCGACGATCGCGATCGGCTCGCCGACATAGCGCACATGATCATCGGCGAGCACCGGCTGGTCGCGATTGATCGCGCCGAAGCGATTGTCGGGCACGTCCCACGCGCCAAGCACGGCGGCTACGCCTGGCATCGCCTTGGCGGGATTTGAGGTCGACATTGAGGATACGCGCGAGGGGATGCGGCGAGCGCAAGGTCGCGCCCCACAGCATGCCGTCTTCCTGGAGATCGGTCGCATATTCGAAAGAACCGCGAACCTTGGCAGTCGGCGTCGGGGCGTTGCCGGCTCGTGCCGACGCCACTCACGGCGGCGCTCGTGATGTCCTCACTCGCTACCATCACCCGCCGCTTCCTTGATGGCCGCGATGATCCGACCATAGCCCGTGCAACGGCACAGATTGCCGACCATGCCTTCGCGGATGTCGTCTTCGGACAGGTCCGGATTGCCAGCGATGAGCGCAGCGGCCGACATGATGAAGCCCGGCGTGCAATAGCCGCATTGCAGCGCGCCATGCTTGACGAAAGCGCGCTGCAGCGGCGTGAGGCTGCCATCGTTGTTATTGTAGCCTTCGATCGTCGTGATCGCTGATCCAACGCGTTGCCGCCGCAAGCTCGAGACAGGAGCAGACCGGTTCGCCATCGATGTGAACCGTACAGGCGCCGCACTGGCCATGCGCGCAGCCATATTTCGTGCCGGTCAGGCCGAGGCGGAAGCGCAAAACATGGAGAAGCGTTTCATGCGGCCACGCGTCGCTGACTTCGCGCGTCGCGCCGTTGACCTGCAGCTGATAGCTGATGCGCTCGCCGGTCATGATGGCGGCCCCTCGAAAATGCGCGACAACAGCCGCCGCGCCATGACCTTCACCGCATGCCGGCGATAGTCCGCGCCTGCGGTAACATCCGAAACCGGCGCGCAATGTTCCGCCGCGACTGAGCCGAATTCATCCGCGACCTTCGATGAAATTTCGCGGCGATCCCAAGCGATGGACTGATTGGCGAAGGCCTCGGCCTCACGCGCGCGCATCGCCTTTGGGCCAGCATTGCCGAGCCCGAGCCGGATATTTCGGTTTCGCTCATCGGCGACGAGCGCGACGCTCACCGTCGGATAGAATTGCGCATTGCGCGGTCCGACCATGACATAGTCTTGATACCCACATACGGGCTGCATGGATGCGCTGACGAGAAGTTCATCAGAAGCAAGGGCGGTGTGACCGTCGTCATTCAGGAATTCGTCGAGCCGCAATCGTCGCGTCGTAGACTGCGATCGCAGCTCAACCTCGGCATCGAACACGAGCAGACACGGTAGCAGCGTGCGATCAGGCAGGCCGCTGGCAATGTTCCCGCCGACCGTCGCGCGATTGCGAACCTGGCGTGTGCCAAAGGAACGGGCAGCCTTTGCGAGCAGCGGCACTGCGGATCTGAGCGGCTCATCCAGGAGGCGTGCGATGACAACGCCGGCGCCGATCGCAACATGGTTTTCGCGTATGTGAACTTGCTGCAATTCCGAGACGCGGCGCAGGCTCACATAGGGAGCCGGCTCGCGCAGTTCGAGATTTTGATCCGCGATGACTTCGGTGCCCCCGCCTACGAAGACTGAGCCGGGGCGACGAAGCTTCGCATCGAGCCCCTCCTCGACCGTCTCCACCACAGCCAGACCCGGCGTATCAAGGAACACGGGATTGCCTCCGCGGGATCGAATCAGATCGTAGCATGGAGGGAAAGGAAGATCGCGATTTCAGCCGCGTAGACAACGAGAAGGAGGCCGGCACCAAGGAGCGTGTTGGTTTTGTTGCAGCGTGGCGAGAGCCACCAGGCCATCATGCGCGTTGCGAACGGCATCAAAATCCATGCGAGCGCTGCCGTACTAATCGCGTTTCCAACGAATACGTCGGCTGCGAAGGGCAGCCCCCGCCGGAAAGAAAACTGCCGATGGTGAGGTTGAGGAACATGACGAACGGATAAAGCGCGGCAAGCACGACCATCGCCTGCTTCCAGGCCGGAGCGGCGATCGAATCCTCGGCATTGACGGCGAACCAGCTTCCGAACCCCGTCGGAATCACACTGGCCTCGTGACTGGCGGTGAAGCGATACATGGTCTTTCGCCCTGCAGCGCGCTCGGGCGAGGTCAGCCAGCGGTCCATATTCGCCTTGCTGTTGAAACGAATGATGGTCGACCAGCGATCGCCCGCAGCTCCCGGCCTGTACAATTTTGCAGAGACGAAGCCCGGAAATCGCGCCGCCGCCTCGTTGAGCGCGCCATCCGCCGCCTCATACTCGGCTTCCTTGCCAGGGATGACTTCGTTCGACGTGACGATGGTCTCGCCGGCGTCCTTGGATTCAGCACCGGCGAGCGTGTATTGCGTCTCCTGCCCGACCAAAATATCGGGAACCTTGGAGAGCGCTTCGGCGCGCTCGCGCGAATCGAGCCAAGCCTTGAGCTGCGCCTCGGTTGCGAAGCGGTTGATGACGATCCACTCGTGCCCGAGTTCGGTCATTGCGGCAGGCAGGATGTCGGCCTGCAATGCTCCGGGAAACTTTTGGAGCTTTTCGGATACGCCCTTCTGCCAGGACTCAAACTCGCCATCGCGGCCGGGCTTGACCGTGTAGGCGATCAGTCGCGTTACGATCGGACGATTTGGCTCGCTGCCGGTCATGATCGCGGCCGCCTCCCCCGCCAACGGCCCGAAATCGCAAGTCGCGAATCTGTGGTCTTGGAAGGCTATGGACGCTTTGGCGATGCGTCAATGGCGGAAGGCGATCAGGCCTTGGGCGCTTCTGCCAATGCGCCGAGCACGATCGAGAGCGTGATGGCGCCCGGATCTATGTGGCCGCGCGATCGCTCCCCCAGCGCCTTGGCCTTGCCGGTGGTGGCGATCATGTCGGCCGTGGACTCGGCACCTTTGATCGAACCGGCTGCGGCTTTGCTAAGCACATCGTTGATGTCGGCTCCGGATTCGGCACCTTCAATCGCCGGCACAAGCCCATCGATCATGGTCTTGTCGCCGGGCTTTGCGCCACCCCTCGCCTGGACAGCCTTCAATCCTTCCTTGAGTGCTGCGACATAGCCTGCTGCATCGAGGACATCACCAGGCGCGCCTTTAGCCATGCCAATGAAGAATGTACCGAAGACGGCGCCGGATGCGCCGCCGCTCTTGCCCATGATCGCCATGCCGACGGTCTTGAACAGATCGGCAGGCGTCGAAGCAGGCTTCGTCGCCAATGCTTCGCGCGCCGCCTTGAAACCGCGCGCCATGCCGACGCCGTGATCGCCATCGCCGATCGCCTGGTCGGCCTTGGTCAGGCGGTCCTGGTTTGCGATGACGGCATCGCAGGCGGCTTCGAGGCGCGCCTTCGTTTCAGCCAACGTCAAACCGGCTGACATTCACTGGCCTTGCGAAAAGCCGAGCGACCAGCACGGCCGGTTGATCCAGCGCTCGAGATCGCGATCGAGACGGACGAAGGTGAGCGAGAAAGCCGGCCATTTCCTGGCAGGTGAGATAGGGCCCGAAATCGGTGCGTGCCACTTCGATGCCTTCACGCTTGAGGATGTCGCGGACATGCCGGTTGACGATCATCAATTCCATGTTCGTCGTGGCGCCGAGATTGTTGAGGAGCAGCGCAATCCGATCGCCTCTTTTGAACGGGAGATCAGCCAGCAGGAGGCGCGTCATTTCCTCGGCCAATTCATCGGCGGGCATGAGCTTGCGGCGCTCGACGCCGGGCTCGCCATGCGCACCCATGCCGATTTCGATCTCGTCATCGGCGAGTTCGAAAGTGAGTTCGCCGGTCTCAGGCAAGCGATCCGGCACGAACCGCAACACCGATCGAGCGGATATTGTCCTGCGCGTGCTTGACGGCTTTCTCGGCCTCTTCGAGCGACTTTGCCTCGGCGCAAACCGAGCCCGCGATCTTGCACATGTAGAAGGCGCCGGCGATGCCGCGGCGCTCCTTGTGCGCCTTGACCGCGATGTCGTCCGCGACAAGCACGGTGCGCACCGCAATGCCATCGCCCTCGGCGAGTTCGGCGCCCATGCCGAAATTCATGTTGTCGCCGGCATAATTGCCATAGACGAAGAGAACGCCCTTGCCGCGATCGATCGCCTTGACGGTCTCATAGACGATGTCGGGGCTCGGCGCGGCAAAGATGTTGCCGCATACGGATGCATCCGCCCAGCCATCGCCGACAAAGGCCGTGTACATCGGCTCATGTCCCGAGCCGCCGCCGATGAGCAGCGCAACCTTGTCCACCGGCATGTCGGTGCGCATCAAGGCATTGACGCCGTCGACCTTCTTCAGTTTGCCATGCGAGGCGAGCACGAGGCCGTCAATGACTTCGGGAACGATATTCTCTGGATCATTGATGATCTTCTTGACCTTACTCATGACCCAGTCCTCCCGCCTTCGACGCCCTGCTCTTTTGGTTTGGTGCCCCAGTCATTGAGATGATCGAGCACGGCGTGGAGGATGACGCCTGCCAGCAGGACCGGCAAGCCCCATGTGAACGCCAGCATCGAAACCGGCTGGATGAGCATCACGAAGCCGATCAGGATGATGGCGGTACAAATCCTGTAGAGCGTCGATCTGCTGGGCATCATCCTCTCCCGACCGCCGATCCGGAATTCAAGCGCGCACCACTTTCCTTGTCGAACACGAAGGCAGAACCGGCTGGAACATCGAACCAGCAAGCATCGCCCTGCTTCAAATCGACATCGAGCGGGACCACCTTGCGGAAGGAATGGTCGCCGAATTTCACCTGTATGGCCCGATCAAGGCCGCGAAAATCGGTGGCGTAGATATCGCCGCGATGCCAGCCTTGCTTCTCCATGGCGCTCAGCGCGATATCTTCCGGCCAGATACCAAGAGTGACGTCTCGATCGCTCAAGGCATCCTGAAGCTCCAGTTCGGCCCCCGGCACTGGATGGGAGAACCCTTTCACTTCTATGCCATTGCGCGCGATCCGGCCGCCGAACAGCGCCATTGACGGGCTTCCGATCAGACGGCCGACGGAGACATGGCTAGGGTTGTCGAGCAATTCGGAGAGCGTGCCGACCTGGATGATCCGGCCGCCGTCGAGCAACGCGATCCGGTCGGCGATTGCCGCGGCACCATGATAGTCATGCGTTGCGTAAAGGATCGTCGCGTCGTGGCGCTGCTGCAATTCGCGCAGTTCCAACCGCAGGCTTTCGCGCAGTTTGAGATCCAGTGCGCTGAGCGGTTCGTCGAGGAGATAGAGCCGCGGATTGCGCACCAGGGCGCGCGCCACCGCGACGCGCTGACGTTCGCCGCCACTTAATTGATCGATCTGCCGGTCAAGCAGATGGGCGATCTTGAGGTCCTGCGCGGCCTTGCGCACCCGCGCGTCGATTTCGGACGCGGTTTCGCGATAGATCGGCGAGCGAAGTGGAAAGGCGATATTTTCGTAGACGGAGAGAACCGGAAGTAGATTAAAGCCCTCAAAGACGATGGCGACATCGCGCAACCGCGGATCCGACTTCGTCACATCCTCACCGCCGATGAGAATACGCCCGCTGTCGGGTGACACCAATCCTGCTACGCTCAGCAATGTCGAGGTCTTGCCCGCCCCGGTCGGCCCGAGCAACGCAAGGATCTCGCCCTTTTCGACCTTGAGCTCGACGCCACGCAGAGCCGGCTTGTGATCATAAGCCTTGGTGACATTCTCGAGTTCGAGGACCGCCATGCTTCAGTTCAACCCGATCCGGTCGCCATTCTCGGCGAAGAAATGCATATGCTCTGTTTCGAGGCGAACAATGATGTCGTCGCTCCGAACATCCTTGCGATGCGCGGTTCCCTTGAACACCTTCCCGTCGACATCGAAATCGAACCAGTGTTCGCGCCCGATCGCATAGTGGCTGACGGCGCGGGCCGGAAAGCAACCTATGTCGTCGGGATTCTTGCCGAGCGTCACATGCTGCGGCCTGATTCCGACCTGCATCATCGTATTGGCCGGCAATCGCGCCGCCATGGATTCCGGAAGCTTGACCACCGGACCCGTCTTCGCGAGCCGCAGGCCGCCATTATCGCGCCGCGCCGTGATGAAATTCATGGCCGGTGATCCGACAAAGAAGCCAGCGAAAGCATCGGCCGGGTCGGTAAAGAACTCCGCTGGTTTGCCGACCTGCACAAGCTTGCCGTCGCGCATGAGGACGACACGATCGGCAAGCGACATCGCCTCGCGCTGGTCATGTGTTACGTAAACCGCGGTGACGCCGAGCCGCTTTTGCAGATGCCGCAATTCCCAGCGCATTTCTTCGCGGAACTGTTCGTCGATTGCCGACAGTGGTTCATCGAGAAGCAGAACATTCGGCTCCCGAACGACGGCGCGCGCCAGCGCCGCCTTCTGCCGGGCGCCGGGCGGAAGGCTGGATGGGCGCTTGTCGAGTATGCCGCCAAGATCGAATATCTTCGTCACCCATTCGATCTTGCGATCGATCTCCGCGCGAGGCACGCCTCTCGCCTGCAAAGGGAACGCAATATTGCCGCGTATCTTCAGATGCGGATAGAGCGACACGAACTGGAAGACCATCGAGACATTGCGCTCGGCCGCAGGAAGATGCTGCACAGGTTTGCCATCGAAAAGGATCTGACCGGAAGTCGGCGCCTCCAGCCCCGCTATGCAGCGCAAGGTGGTGGTCTTGCCGCATCCTGAAGGCCCGAGGAAGACGACGAATTCACCATCCGCGATATCGAGATTGATGCCGTCGACGGCAGCGAAATCACCGAAGCGGACGACCAGATCGCGAAGGCTAATCGCCGCCATGATCAGCTCTTCCCGACTGCGTTCAGATAGCGCACGAAGATCATCGACAGGCCGGTAATGATGATCAGCATGATCACCGCCAGCGCGGAAGCGAGCCCTGTATAAAAATAGCTGAAGGCGATCTTGCCGAGCTGGAAGGAGACCGTCATCGTTTCATTGCCCGGACCCCCGCCGGTCAATGCAAAGAAGAGATCATACTGCTTAAAAGCATCGATGAGACGCAGCAGCAAGGCAATGAAAAGGATGGGAGCCGAAAGTGGCAAGGTCACACGGAAGAAGCGAAAGGCGGCTGAGGCACCGTCGATGTCGGCGGCTTCCTGGATGTTCCGGGGAATTCCCCGGAACGCCGCAGTCGCGAGCAGGATGACGAAGGGCGTCCACATCCAGGCATCTGCAATGACGACGGCGATAAGAGCATTCGTGGAATTGCCGAGCCAGTCGACCTTCGTTCCCCCGAATGCGGCGATCAGCACGTTCACGATTCCCCATTCGGAGTTGAACATGTAGCGCCACAGAAAGCCGACGACGATCGGGCACAGCATCATCGGCAACATGAACAAGGTGAAGATCAGGTCGCGACCGCGGAAATCGCGCTGCAGGAAATAGGCAATGGCAATGCCAAGCAGAAACTGGACAAGCACCGTAAGGAACACGAACTTGCCGGTGAATATGAAGCGGTCCCACAGCGACGTATCGCTCAGCAGGATTTCATAATTGCGCAAGCCCATCGGCTTTGCCGGCTGCAATGGCCGCAAGACGGAGAAGGAAAGAGTGCTGTAATAGAGCAGCGAGATGAAGGGATAGGCGACCATCATCAGTAGCAGGCTGAGCGCCGGCAGCACGAAGAGTCCGCACAAAGTGCGGTCAGACATTTCGCGCGGGAGCGTGCGTACTTCGGCCATCGGCTAGCCGGCTGACTTGCCGAGCACACCGAAGGTCATGCCCATGAGAAGATGCTTGCGAATAAGATAGAAGAAGATCGCGACAGGCACGACCAGTACGACGCCAGCGGCGCAGATCTGCGTCCACTCGATTCCGGTGGCACCCATTGCCGAGGAAAGACGGACAGGTAGCGTCTTGGCCTGCGTCGTCGACAGGATGGACGAGAACGCGAACTCATTCCAGGCGAAGATGAAGCAGAAGCCTGCCGTCGCAGCGATTCCGCCACGCACCATCGGAATGACCAGCTTCCTGAATGCGTAGAAGCGAGAATACCCGTTGATCAACGCGATGTTTTCGACTTCCATTGGTACGCCATCGAAGAAGCCCTTCATGATCCAGGTCGCAAGGCCGAGATTGATGAAAGTGACGACGATGATGAGACCGGTAAGCGTGTCCGTTAATCCCAGCCTGGCGAACATCACGTGATAAAAGACGAGAACCGCGGCAGCCGGTATCATGCGTGTCGACAATGCGAAGAACATGAAGTCGTCGCGGCCCCAGAATTTGAATCGCGATGCGGCGTAGCCAGCCAGCGTTCCGAGCAATGTCGCGAGCAATGTGCCCGATACCGAAACAACGACGCTGTTGACGAGCGATTGCGTAAGTCCGATCGCCGAGGCGCTATCCTTGGCGGCACCGACGCCGAAAACGGCCTCATACCCAGAAAAGTCAGGTGTGAAGATGAGCTTGGGCGGCAGCGTGAAGAGATCCTGCCGGCTCTTAAGTGACGACATTACGAGCCAGAAGATCGGACCGAGGCTGTAGATCATATACAGTCCGATCGCGATCGCCGGTACCAGCAATGCCGAACGTGATTGTTTCATCGCCCCGCCCAGAGAGCTGTTTCAAGGTGAGAGCCGGAGCATCGTCACGGATGCTCCGGCCCGGTCAAGCATCAAGCCCGACTAGTCGAACGACAATGGCTCGACCGTATCCTTGCCGACTGGCGCTACGACCGTGTCTGGAATCTCAGGCGTGCTTTCGCCCCGCTTGATCTCGTAACCGGCCGCCTGGAGTGTTTGCTCGTTGCGTTCGGCTGCATCGTCAAGCGCTTGCTGAACGGTCTTCTTGCCGGAAATCGCGTTGGAAACCTCTTCCTGCAATTGGTCGAGCAGGACGGCATATTCCGGCAGATGCCAATAATCGTTGGTGTAAGCCAGAGCCTGGGCAAAGTGCTTGTTGTAGCTGTTCAGGCTCTGCCATTCCGGGCTGTCGAGAACCGACTTCAGGCCGGTCTGGCAGACTGCTGCATAGCGCTTCTGCTGTTCGGGTTGGAAATACCATTCCATGAACTTGACCAGCGTATCGATCTTCTTGGAATAGGCGTTGATGCCCATGCCCTGTCCGCCGACGCTGAACTGGCGGCGGAACTTGCCGTCGCGCCCGACGGCCCCGGGAAGGTTTCCAAAGCCGGTCGAGGTGGCAAACTTGTTCACTTTTTCATCGGCGTTTGAGCCGTTGAAATAGTACCATTGCATGGCCATCGCGAGTTTGCCCTGCTGGAAGGCCGCGTTGACTTCGTCCCAGCCCCAATTCCCGCTGCCCGGAGGGCCGAATTTGAACATGTCGACATAGGCCTGGACGCCGTCGACCGAAGCCGGGGAGTTCAGATACCCTTTCACTTCGTTGGTGGCTGGATTGTAAAGCTCGCCGCCAAACGACCAGAGGAAGCTGTTGGAAGCGGTGGTTGCGAAGTCGTAATCGCGGCCGCCCATCTGGCCCCAGCCATAAAGACCCTGATCAGGCCGCGTGAAGAACTCTGCGATCTCCTTGGCGTCCTGATAGGTTTGCGGTGGTGCCAGGTCCTTGCCGTATTTCGCCTTGAAGGCTTCTTTTTCCTTCGGATCCTCAAAGAGGTCCTTCCGGTACATGAAGCCATAGGCATCCTGGTTCACCGGCAGGCCCCAATACTTGCCGGAGCCGTCCGGATATTCGCCATATCGTGACAGCGAGGCGGGATTGAAGAGTTCGGGCTTCAGGACCGCCGACTTGGCGAAGACGTCATTGATAGAATAGGCATGGCCGCCACCCGCGAATTCTGCGGTCGACTGGCTGTCCCACATTGCAAAGTCAAATGCGTCGCCCTTGATCGCGAATTCTGACGCGATCTTGTTGTGCCATTCGGGGCCGTACGGCACGAGCGCCGGGACGATCTTGACGTTCTTGTCCGGATAGTCCTTGGCGATATCGACGATCGCGTCGGCGCAGGTGCCTGCATGCCACACGAAAGTGAGCGTTTCTTCCGCGGCTGCAAGACGCGGGACAGTAAGGATACCAACCACCGCTACGCTGGCCAATATGCTAGATTTCAGATATTTCCGAGGCACGTTCATCGCTGCAATCCTCCCATTAGTAGTTCAACGAGCTCAGGCACGTTTTCTTGCCGGGGCGGTTCCGAGTTTCTTCAGTGCCTGCGGCAAGGGCAAATCATCATGGATCATCTCGCGCGCAATCCGCATGATCTTCAACGGATCGGGCGATTGGAATAGCGCGCGGCCGAACATGATGCCGTTGGCGCCGCCCTCAAGAAGTTCCGAAACAAGGCGCAGCGTATCGGCATCGGACTTCCCGCGCTCGCCCCCGGCGACCAGCATCGGCGTACCGGCGCAACTGGACAGAACCTGCTGGCAGGCTTTGACGCTACCGGGCCAGTCGGCCTTGATGATATCGGCTCCGAATTCGACAGCCATGCGCGTGTGAATGGCGATCACCTTGGGGTCGAATGGCGAGCGCAGCATTCCGTTTCGCGCGGCCATTGGCTCGGCAACATAGGCAAGGCCAAAGCGACGCGCCTGCATGGCCGTTTCAGCAGCGCGTTCGGCGGAGCGCGTCTCGAGCGCCGGATCCTTATGTGCAATGAAGATGTAGCTGAGAACCGCGTCAGCACCCATGGCCGCCGCTTCCTCGACGCTGGTGATGGCGCGAACATCCCCTTCGGCGTATCCCGTGAACGAACCCAGCCGCCACATCGTGGTCTGATCGATCCGCATCACGACCGAAGGCTTGTCACGGCCGGAAAGCAAATCGACGTTCCGCGCAACTGCGCCGGGGGTAAGGATGATCCCGTCAAAGCCTGCATCGACCGCATTCTTGATGCCCGCGCGCAAATCTCCCACCCCGGCGATCGGACCGACATGCAACCCATGATCGAAGGCAAGACAGGCGCTGCGGCCTTGCTTGCCTGATAATATGCGCGCAAGCCGAATGGCCTTGCCGACTGAACCGCTCATCTAAAACCTTCCTTGAACAACACTTGCGGATTGGCCGATAGCCCCATTGACCGGCACGACTTCGACGCGGACCTGCGCATCTTTCAATTCCGAAACGAGGCGCGGATCGGTGCTGTCGGGGATGAAGCAGTGATCGAATGTCGTTAGCGACGAGAACAGATTGAGCGCGGATTTCCCGAACTTGCTCTGATCGAAGGCGATTACGCTGCGATCGGACGAGGCCATCATGGCGAGCTTCGCCCTGGCGATATCCTGATCGTGCAGATAAGCGGAGGCGCCGTGAACCGCAGCTGTCGAGAAGATACCGATATCCGCACGCAACCGCGCCACCGATGTCTCGCAGACGATACCAAAGAATGCATCACTGATGGGATCATAGCGCCCGCCCAGCGAGATCAACGTGATCCCCTCTTGTCGTCCCAGGGAATTCATCAGGGAAACGCAATTGGTAATGACGGTGAGCGGAAGACGCTCCAATAGAAACGGAAGTATCGCCGAAGTTGTCGTACTGTCATCCAGGATGAGCGCCATGCCAGGCTCGATGAGTTCAGATACGCGCCGGGCCAGTGCTTGCTTTTCAGCAAGATGTTGACGCGCGCGGTAACCGACATCGCTTTCAAAGACAACGCTGGGCTGCAGCGTCGCACCGCCACGAATACGCCGGACGAGCTTGAGATCCGCGAGACGATCGAGATCGCGATGGACTGTCATCTTGCTGACGGCAAGAAGCTCGGACAGCTCCTCGACAGTTGCGGCTTCGCGAGCCCGCAACAATTCCAGAATACGGCTCCGCCGCGCCTCTCCCATTGAAATTTATCACACCTAAACTTGTTATTTTTAACATCAAATCACATACAATCCGTGACTTCAAGGTGTTTTGCCCCGTTTCGAGAGAAAAATGAACGCGACGATGTTGCATCGCATCATCTGCAATGGCGCCCACCTGGGTCGCACCTCCAGAACCTTTTCCGAGGCATTGAGGATTTTGAGCGCCAAGGGCTTGAGTTGCTGGCATCTCTTAGAGAATGAACTACTTACTCGCGTTCATGACCTCAGATGATGTGCGTGAAGAAATTACTTCGTATCGAAGTACGCAAACTGATCGCGAGAACCATCAGCGGCTCAAAACTACCAACAGCGGCCAGTACTGCAATTAGTTCACTTGAGGCCATTTTTTTCGCGCGCGAGGCCAATTCGTTATTGAATCCGGATCACAATGAGGTATTAGAGCATTCGGTAAGACACCGACCGCAGCGAGAGTTGACGATTTTAGTCGTATTACTCTGCTAGTATCAATCAACTGAACAGGAGCTTGAGAGACAGTATGGCGAAAAACCCAACGAAGCATCGTGCCGAGTGGACGAATGCAATCATCGCGGACCTGAAGCGGATGGTAAAAGATAGGCATCCGGTAAAGGCGATTGCGAAGACGCTCTCGCGCACGGAAGCGGCAATCCGCAAGAAGGGCTTCGATCTTGGTCTCTCCTTCAAGCGCCCTTCAAAGGCCGCGAAAAAGACCGCAACGCCGGCAAAGAAGGCCGCCAAGTCGACGAAGAAGGCCGCTAAGAAGTCCAAGCGTTGATACCGGCTTAGCGAATTTTCAAATCCTCTTTGTAGGATCGTCAAAGGGAGCTGATATACGGCTCCCTTTCGCATTTATTACTGGCTTTCTTAGACTAAATCCTGCCAGGCTTAATTCGATTCATGCGGACCGCTCCCCACACCATCCTGACTGGCGCCTATCTGGCACTCGGTGCCTTTTTCTGTTTTTCCCTCCAGGACGCCTCGGTAAAATGGCTCGTTGCTGGGATTGCCGTCGTGCAAGTGCTCTTTGTAAGAAGCGCGGTCATCACGACTGTCCTGACTCTCCGATTCGGACCCGACCTGTGGCTTAGGCTGTGGACTTCGCCCTATCGCTTGCAGCTGCTGCTCAGAGGTGTGCTGCTGCTTGGCGCATGGGTTTCTTACTACACGGCATCTCGCCAGCTCCAGCTCTCCGAGATGACTACGATTTATTATGCATCCCCGATCCTCGTAACATTTTTCGCGATCGTTTTTTTAGGCGAGAAGGTGCCAAAGACACGCTGGGCAGTGGCGGGAGCAGGCTTTGTCGGCGTCATCATTGCGTGCATGCCGCGCGACGCATCGCAAACAACGGCAATCGGCCTTGCTTTGCTTGCCGCCATCCTATGGTCGGTATCCATCACCCTCATGCGGTCCATGGCAACGAAGGTCCCCTCCCACTTCCAGATGCTCGCGCAGAACTTCATCCTGCTCGTAGCCTGCGGCGCGGTGCTTCCTTGGAGCTGGACATCGGTTTCCTGGGACAAATTGGTGCTCATGGCAGGCGTTGGCTTGTTCGGTGGCTTGGGTCAGTATCTGATGGTGGAGGCCGCGGGGCGCGCGCCCGCATCGGTTACGGCGACGATGGAATATTCCTCCCTGATCTGGGCGTTTGCGCTCGGCGCGATCATCTGGGGAGATATCCCGCCACACAATGTGTGGGTCGGGGGCGCGATCATCGTCTTAAGCGGTATCTATCTGCTCTGCTGGGAACGCCGCCGAATAAGAATAAGCTGAGGCACGGTGCCGTCTCAAATATTGGGATAGCGGACGCGGAGGCCGGGGACAGCCATGGGTGCAGTGTGAATCGACCACCCGCAGAGGCTTGCGATGATCAAAGTGGACATGTCGTCGCCACCGAATGCGATGTTGGTTGGCGCGACGAGTTTCAGTTGCTCCCAGTCGTCGTAAAGCGTGATGAGTTGGCCATCACGCGTGAAGCGATAGACGATATTGGGATTGTATAGCGAAATATAAAGATCGCCGGCAATATCGAGCGCAACCCCATCCGGCACCTGGCGTGGGAGATGCACCACGACTTCCCGCTCGCCTGGCGTGCCATCTTCATTGACGGCGACGCGGGAGATCAGCGGCGGTGACGATTCTGCGACATAGAGCCAACGACCATCCGCGGAAAGGCACATTCCATTGGTGAAGCCATTGGCCTTCTCGATCCCAGATTTCGGCATGGCCGTCGGTGCCAATCCGCCAGATGAAACCGTTGCTGTGCCCGAAATCGCCCGAGTCCGAGACGTAGAGGTTTCCTTGATCGTCAAAGACCGGATAGTTCGGCAATCGCATACGTTGCGCGCCATTCCCGGAAGCATAGGTGGACACCTCACCAACCGGGGTGATCTTGTGAACGCACGCCTTGCGTTCATCGCACGCGTAGACATTTCCTCGTGCGTCGTGGGCGAGGCCGAGCAGGAATCCGCCAGGCACCCGCGCCACTGTCTCACAAATATTGTCAGTCAACCCGATACGATAAAGCTGGCCATCCTCGCCCCCTGCATAGATGCGACCATCGGGGCCCCAGGCGACTGCCTCAGGATGATCCAGGATGTGGCCCAGGTTTGTTAAGGCGAGCGACTCTGCCGTCATTTTCCATCTCAACGCACTCCCGGCCTGATCCTTGACGATTCTTCTGCGGGCCAGCATAGGGTCTCGCGCGCTGTACGAAAATACCGATGGGAAACAAATGGGTTTGCTGACCGGAAAGCTTTGCATCGTCACCGGCGCCGGCCAAGGGCTTGGGCGGGCAGTTTCACTCGAGATGGCGGCTGAGGGTGCCAAGGTCGCGCTCCTCGAACTCAATCCGAAATCGCTGGAATCGGTGACGTCGGAGATCGCGGCGGCGGGCGGAACTGCCAAGGGATACCAGCTCGATATCACCGATTATGCGGCTTATCGCGCTGCGGTCGACGACATTGTCGCAACATTCGGCACGATCGATGTTCTGGTCAACAACGCCGCCATCAACCCGCCGGCCCGAACAATCCTCGATGATAAGCTCGGAAGACTGGCAGCGGACGATCCGCATCAATCTCGAATCCGTCTATATGGGATCGAAACTCGTAGCGCCGCACATGGTGAAGCAGCGCGATGGCAGGATCATCCACATCGCCTCGATCCAGGGATTTGCATCGAGCGGCGAAGTCGGTGCCTACAATGCTGCAAAAGGCGGCATCCTCGCGCTCACCAAATCGATGGCTGTGGAGTTGGGGCCGCACAACATCCTCGTCAACGCCGTCGCGCCCGGCTTCATGTCGACGCCAATGTCGGTCGATCAATGGCGTCAACGAAACGGAGACGCCGGAATTTCTCGAATGGTACGTCCGAAAGAGGCAAAATTCCCCTCGCGTCGGACGGGCTATCCGGAGGACGTTTCGGGCACGGTTGTGTTCCTGGCTTCAGGCTACTGCAGGTATATGACGGGCCAGTTGCTTGTCGTAGACGGTGGGCTGATGAGCACCTTCTGAATGGCTTGCGCGCTTGCGCGGCCGGCCCAAACCGCGCTTAATGCGGAAAATCGATAATCCAACAGGGAGTTACGAGACGGCCATGACAAACACAGAACGGGCTTTTCGCGCCGCCAGGTCCTGAAAACCACGGCAAGCGTGGCGGCTGGCGCCGCGACGATGAAACTTGCGCCGGGCATGGCGCAGGCGCAGACACCTGACCTCAATATGTGGTGGTGGGGCGAGCAGGAACTGCCCGGGTCTTCAGGCCTATGTCGACGATTCGGTCAAGGGTTACACGGCAGCAGCCGTGAAGCCGATGCTGCAGGACACGGCCGTTGTAATCTCGCAATTCCAGACCGCCGCCGCTGCGGGCAAGGCGCCGGACATTCAGTTTCTCTGGAACGGCATCTACCACATGGAAAGCGTTTGGTTGGGATATCTGCGCCCGCTCGACGGCTTGATCCCCGACGACATCATCAAGGCCTCCAACCCGACATTGCTCAGCCGTTTCGGCGGCAAGACCTATCGGGTCGGCTGGTATCCCCTGCCGATGATCTGGATTTACAACAAGGATCTCTTCGACAAAGCGGGGCTCGACGCCGACAATCCGCCAAAGACCTGGGACGAGTTCCTGAATGCCTGTGACAAGATGAAAGCCGCGGGCATTGCGCCGGTCGGCGGCGGCATCCAGGACGGCTACTGGGGCGAATGGTATTTCGGTCATGCACTGGCGCAGAATGTCGACAGTGCCGGCGAAGTGATCCAGCTCTTCACCGGCGAGAAAGACTTCCGCGATCCGAAATACCACGAGCATTGGGTAAAGCTCGAAGAGTTGAAGAACAAGGGCTTCCTCAATGCAGAAATGCCATCGACCGATCTTTATTCCGGCATCGACCTGATCGTTGCCGGCAAGGTTGGAGCGGGTCTTTCGATCGCCTCGCGCCTGCCGAAGGATAGCAAGACGACCAACGGCCGTATCGGCACGATGGTCATGCCGGTGTATGGCAAAGGCAAGCTCGCCGGACAGCCGATCTTCGACTCTCAGGGGCTCGGGATTTCCGCCGGGGTCGACCAATCCCGAAGCCGCGGCAAAGTTCCTCGAATATCTCCAGTCCGCCGATCGCCTGAAGGCGATGCACGAGAAGACCGGCTGGATTCCCTCGAGCACGAATTTCGATGTCTCGGTTATCCAGGATCCTGTGGTTCGCGACATGTGGCAGAAATGGGGGCTTTCGCCGAACATCCCCTATCTCTCCAATTTGGTGCCCGGCCAATTCTACGAGCAGGCGCTTCTGCCGACCGCGCAGCAGGTCGTTGGCGGCAAGATCACTGGCGCACAGGCCGGCGATCTTGCGGCAGATGTCGCCAAGCAGTGGCGCGACTTCAATCCAGATGTGGTCGAGAACTATAAGAAGTGGGCTGCCGATCTCGGCTGACCTTGTGACAAGACGAGGCCGAACCATCCAGTTCGGCCTCGCCCTTATCCTTACCTATTCGCGGTTTCGTAATGGCGCGTGACACGGAACGAAGCCGGTAATGCAATCCTCCAGGCTTACTCCCTATCTTTACGTAGCGCCGCTCGTTGCGCTGCTGCTCTTTGTTTTTGGCTACCCGCTCGTTCGCATCTTCGAATTCAGCTTCAAGATGGTGCGTGGCATCGATGGCCCGTGGATCGGCTTCAGAAACTATCAACTGGTGCTCTCCCAGTCTCTCTTCTGGGAGTCGGTGCTGCACAATATCTATCTGCTGCTTGCCGTGCCCTTCATGGTTGGCTGGTCTCTCATCATTTCGGTCATCCTCTATGAACGGCTGAAAGGCTGGAAACTCTACCGCATAGTTCTCTTCCTTCCCTACATCCTCGCGATTCCGATCATCGCGGTAATCGTGAAGAAGATGTTCCAGTTCAATGGCCCGGTGAACGAGGTGCTGCGCTGGGTCGGGCTCGACTTTCTTGCCCTCGATTGGATTGGATCGTCCGACGTGGCCCTTTGGACGGTGATGCTTCTCATCATCTGGCGTGAATCGGCGCTGGGCATCATTCTCTTCCTCGCGCGACTGCTGAGCCTCGATGAATCCTTGATCGAATCTGCAAAGATCGAAGGCGCCAATTGGTGGCAGCGTCTCTGGTACGTGATCGTGCCGCAGATGAAGATCGTAATCGAATTCTATACTGTAGTGAGCGTCATTACGATCCTATCGGCCGTGTTTGCCTATGTCTTTGTCATTGGCGGCGGTCGTGGCGGCCCCGGCACCTCGACCATGGTCGTCGAATTTTACATCTTCAATGCACTGATACGAT
Source organism: uncultured Alphaproteobacteria bacterium (assembly GCA_963805405.1). Lineage (GTDB taxonomy): Bacteria > Pseudomonadota > Alphaproteobacteria > Rhizobiales > Aestuariivirgaceae > JAEUMG01. Next base: position 36,416 of record CAWDUC010000018.1, read on the forward strand.
CGAGCCTCCCTGGCATCGCATCAGCGGTTTCAGTCATGCTCTTTCTCGTATCGTTGCTGTTGATCGTTCCGCTCTTTGCGATCCGCAGGCGCGCAAATGAAGAAGAGGTGCGTTAGCTCATGGCCGCACTGGAACGTCCAAGTCCTGATCAAGCGTTCAAGCACGCAATTTTGATCTCTGCGACTCTGATTGCACTGGCTCCGACCGTTTTCATGATCCTCACGTCGCTGAAGACGCCGGAGGAATATACCTTCAACAAAGTGGGTCCGCCCGACCATCCCGTCCTCGAACACTTTCATACTGTCCTGTTTGACAGCGGCTTCCTTGGCTGGATGGTCAATAGTACGATACTTGTCCTTGGGGCGGTTGCCCTTAGCACAGTCGTCTCATGCCTCGGTGCATATGCGATTGCGCGCATGAAATTCGCCGGTCGAGGAGCGCTTTTCGCCGTAAGCACCGCGCTCATGGCGGTGCCCCCGATAGTCATGATCGTTCCTCTCTTCGTGCTTTACACGCAGCTTTCGCTAATCAGCACCTATCAAGGGGCAATCGTTATCTATGCCGGGCTGATTACGCCCTTTTCTGTTTATCTGCTGACAAGCTTCTTCCGCACGATGCCGCAGGAGCTTTTCGAGTCGGCGCGCATCGACGGTGCCGGGGACTTATTGATATTGTGGAAAATCGTGATTCCCCTGTCCCTGCCCCCGCTCCTGACGCTTGTGGTGGTGAACGCTCTTTACGTTTGGAACGATCTGCTCATCGCCATCATTTTCCTGCAGGACGATGCCAAGCGAACGCTGATGGCCGGCATCAATATATTTCAGGGTCGCTATGGCGACCAGATTCCTCTGACGATGGCCGGAATGGTATTCGCCAGCGCGCCGATGATCGTCCTTTATATCGCCTTTCAGAAATACTTCATCCAGGGGCTCATGGCCGGCTCGATAAAGTAGTTCAGGCGCTGGCCCGGTTGGATGCGCGTTCAAGCGCCTCACCATTCGCCATAAAGAGATGGCATTTGCTGTTGTCAAAGGCGAAGGAAACTTCATCGGCGATGCGAACCGCAACATCGCCCGAAGCATGGACGGTCAGATCATTTCCACCACCCTGCTTCACATAGAGATAGGTGTCGCCGCCCAGGCGCTCGACATTGAAGACTTTCCCTGAGACGGCCGAATGTCCCGAGCCGCCGAGGCGAAGGTCTTCTGGTCGAATGCCGAGACTGACGGGTTGGCCTGTAAGGTCTCGTGCGGGCTTGCAGGGAATAAGTCCGATGCTGCCGCTGTCAAGCACAACCTCGACTTCCTGCCCTGTCTGCTTGCTGACCCGGCCTTCGAGGAAATTCATTGCCGGTGACCCAATAAAGCTCGCAACGAACTTGTTCTTCGGATGATGGTAAAGATCCGAGAGGTTTACCAACCTGCTCGATATTGCCTTTGTTCATAACCACGATCTTGTCGGCCATGGTCATGGCTTCGACCTGGTCATGCGTAACATAAATCATCGTCGCCTTGAGCTGTCGATGAAGCGTCGTCAGCTCGACGCGCATCTGGACGCGTAATTTTGCGTCGAGATTGGACAGTGGTTCATCAAAGAGAAAGACCTTCGGCTCTCGCACGATGGCTCTCCCGATAGCAACACGCTGACGCTGGCCGCCCGACAGCGCGCGTGGCTTGCGCTGGAGATACTCGCGAATTTGAAGGATATCGGCCGCGTGTTCGACTCGTTGCCGGATCACTGCTGGGTCGAACTTGGATATACGCAGCCCGAACGACATGTTCTCGTAGACTGACATGTGTGGATAGAGCGCATAATTCTGGAATACCATTGCGATTCCGCGCTTTGCCGGCGGCGCCTGGTCGACCCGTTGTCCATCGATATGGATTTCACCGCCATTAACCTCTTCAAGGCCTGCGATCAGACGAAGCAGAGTTGTCTTCCCACAACCGGAGGGTCCTACGAAGACGGTGAACTCTTCTTTCTCGATATTGAGATCGACATTCCGGATGACTTCGACCTCGTCAAATCGTTTTGCCAGCCGTTCAAGTTGGACATATGCCATGATTTCGTCTGAGGACCCTTCTAACGGCGTGACTGAGATTACCAGCCTATCGCGAAGCAAAATTCAAGGGTCGCGAGCGAATTCATCGCCCGCGCTGACGGAATGCCTTGCCGGCGCGCCGCACCAGTTCAGACAGCCGGACAAGGTGCGGCGAAAGGGGACTGGTCTTTCGCCAAATCATGCCGATCGTGCGGGACGGTTGCGGATCCTTGAAGCGTGCGACCGAGACTGTAGCCGATCGTGTTTCAACGGCGACCGCCATTTCTGGTATGAGCGTGACGCCCATGCCGGCGCCAACCATCTGAACAAGGGTCGACAGCGAGCTTGCGTCCAGAATCTCGCGAGGTGGGGCCGATCTCATATTGCAGAACGACAGGGCCTGATCGCGGAAGCAGTGCCCCTCCTCCAGCAACAGCAATCGCATCTCGCGAAGCTTTTCGCTGCTGGGAACAGGGGTCGCATCATCTTGACCGGCACGGACAAGAAGGAAGTTCTCGGAAAACAGCGCCGTTTCCGCGAGTGCCGGTAAGGAAACAGGCAGTGCGACGATTGCGGCATCCAGGCGTCCGTCCATGACTTCCTGGATCAATTTGGAGGTGAGCGCTTCCCGGACATGGACTTCCAGTTGCGGATAGGTCTTCGCGACGCGGGTCATCAGGCTGGGAAGAAGATATGGCGCTATCGTCGGGATCATGCCTATGCGCAATCGCCCCGCAAACTGATCACGTGACGCGCGCGCGGCATCCCCAAGTTCATCCACAAATCGCAGAATCTCCCGGGTTCGCTCAATGGCGTGTTCACCAAACCGGGTAAGGCGAACCTGGCGCGCACTGCGCTCTATGAGCAATGCACCGAGGGCCCCCTCGAGTTCCTTGATCTGCATCGACAAGGCCGGCTGCGTGACCGCACAGATCGCAGCCGCACGGCCAAAATGGTTATGTGTGGCGAGCGCGTCAAAATAGCGAAGTTGCCGAAGCGAAATATCAGACATAAGTTTATCTTATCACTGCAATCACTAAAGTCAATTTTACCTGATGGCTCATTTGGGCTAGAAGGGTTCTTAGAGTTCCTCTGAAAACAATTGGGAGACTGTAATGGCTGACGACAGCAAATGCCCTGTGATGCACGGATCAAAGGTGCCGACAAATCGCGACTGGTGGCCACATATGCTGGACCTCAAGGGTCTGCATGCGAAATCCCCTGCATCCGATCCGATGGGCAAAGGCTTCAACTACGCTAAGGAGTTCGAGAGCCTCGACCTCGAAGCTGTCACCAAGGATCTCCACGCCCTTATGACGGAATCGCAGGATTGGTGGCCGGCGGATTTCGGTCATTACGGCGGTCTGATGATCCGCATGGCGTGGCACAGCGCCGGGACTTACCGGACGACCGACGGCCGCGGCGGCGCCGGCGGCGGGCAGCAGCGATTTGCACCGCTCAACTCGTGGCCCGATAACGCGAACCTTGACAAGGCACGCCGGCTGCTATGGCCGATCAAGCAGAAATACGGCCGCAAGATTTCCTGGGCCGACCTCATGATCCTCGCAGGCAATGTCGCGCTCGAATCAATGGGCTTCAAAACCTTTGGCTTCGCAGGTGGCCGTGCCGATGTTTGGGAGCCGGAAGAGCTGTTCTGGGGACCGGAAGGCACCTGGCTTGGTGATGAGCGCTACAGTGGCGAGCGCGAGTTGCACGATGCTCTGGGCGCGGTTCAGATGGGTTTGATCTACGTTAATCCCGAAGGACCAAACGGCAACCCAGACCCGGTAGCTTCCGCAAGGGACATTCGCGAAACCTTCAGCCGCATGGCAATGAATGACGAGGAGACCGTGGCATTGATTGCCGGCGGCCACAGCTTTGGCAAAACCCATGGTGCCGGTGATCCGTCGCTTATCGGCGCCGACCCGGAGGGTGCGGCCATCGAGGATCAGGGCCTCGGCTGGAAGAGTAGCCACGGATCGGGTTTCGGCGGCGATACGATCACTGGCGGCCCGGAAGTAACGTGGACACAGACACCGACCAAGTGGAGCAATCTCTTCTTCAAGAACTTGTTCGAAAACGAATGGGAACTGACGAAGAGCCCCGCCGGTGCCAAGCAATGGCGTGCAAAAAACGCCGAGGCGAGCGTCCCCGATGCGCACGACCCATCCAAGAAGCATGTGCCGACCATGCTCACCACCGACCTGGCGCTGCGCTTTGACCCAGCATACGAGAAGATTTCTCGGCGGTTCTACGAGCACCCGGATCAGTTCGCGGATGCCTTCGCCCGCGCGTGGTTCAAGCTGACCCACCGCGATATGGGCCCGCGGGTCCGCTACCTGGGACCTCTCGTTCCCAGTGAGATACTGATCTGGCAGGACCCGATCCCGGCTGTCGACCACAAGCTGGTCGATGAACAAGGACGTCGCGGACCTCAAAGCGAAGATTCTTGCCTCGGGTTTGACCGTGTCCGAGCTTGTATCTGCCGCATGGGCTTCCGCATCGACTTTCCGCGGCTCCGACAAGCGCGGCGGCGCCAATGGCGCGCGTGTCCGCCTCAGTCCGCAAAAGGACTGGGAGGCGAATGAGCCGAAGCAGCTTGCAAAGGTTCTGCAGACGCTCGAAGCGATCCAAAAGGCATTCAACTCCGGGGCCAACGGCGGCGGCAAGAAAGTGTCGATTGCCGATTTGATCGTTCTCGGTGGTGCGGCCGCCGTCGAGAAGGCGGCAAATGATGCAGGCGTCGATGTGAAAGTGCCGTTCACACCCGGTCGCATGGATGCTTCCCAAGAGCAGACGGACGCCGGCTCCTTTGCCCCGCTTGAGCCCCGTGCCGACGCATTCCGCAACTACACCAATGCCAAAAAGGTGCAGTTTATGAAGCCGGAAGAGAACATGGTCGATCGCGCGGAGCTCCTGACGCTGACCGCGCCGGAGATGACGGTCCTCCTTGGCGGCCTGCGCGTGCTTGGAGCCAATGCCGGCGGTTCGAAGCATGGCGTCTTCACCAAGCAGCCCGGCAAGCTCACCAACGACTTCTTCCTCAACCTTCTGAGCATGGAGACGATGTGGAGTCCGCTTGCGGGTTCTGAAGGCGTCTATGAAGCGCGGGACCGGAAGACGAATGAGGTGAAGTGGACCGGCACACGGGTCGACCTTTTCTTCGGGTCGCACTCGCAGCTGCGCGCCATCGCGGAAGTCTATGCGTGCTGCCAACTCCAAGCAGAAGTTCGTCAAGGATTTCGTCGCGGCTTGGACCAAGGTCATGAATGCAGATCGCTTCGATTTGAACTGATAGTCAAACGGCCCTCGACACGGCGGCGTTTCTGGACATCCGGCAACGCCGCCGTTCCTGTTCGGATTGAGCAATTGATCGATCTCGCGAACGATAACCTCCCTCGCATGATCATGTGGATTTGCCCCGGAACTTTCGCTACAGCTAAATAATGAAGGCGGGGCAATAGAGCGTGTCGATAGTGCGGATGCTTATCGCGCGAATCTTGCTGTCGCTACTGACACTCCTCCTCGTTTCCATCATCATTTTTGCGATAATCGAAGTGCTGCCCGGTGACGTCGCCACGCGCGTATTGGGGCGCGACGCAACGCCGGAAGCCATCGCGGCCTTGCGCGAGAAGCTCAATCTCAATGACCCTGCCATTGTCCGCTACTTCACCTGGCTCGTCGGAATGATCCAAGGAGACTTCGGCAGCGCGCTTACAAGTTCGCGGCCCATCAGTGAAATATTGGCGCCCCGGCTCTACAACACTCTACTTCTATCCGTCTATGCATTCATCATCTATATTCCGCTATCGCTCATACCCGCATTGATCCAAGCCTCACGTCGCGACCGCAATATCGACCACGCCATCTCGGTGGTGAACCTCGTCTTCTTGTCGATACCCGACTTCCTCTTGGGAACGCTTCTCCTGGTGCTCTTCAGCGTTGCCCTTCCCTTCCTTCCGGCGGTCTCACGGGTCGACGGCGATTCCTCGGCCCTGCAATATCTGCGCGCAATGACCCTGCCTGCCATCACCCTTGCCATCGCCATGGCCATAGCGGCCGTTCGGATGTTGCGCGACAATCTCATCGAGGTCCTCGATTCTGAATATGTGCGCATGGCGGAGCTGAAGGGCTTGCCGCCGCGCGCCGTCCTGCTGCGTCACGCCTTGCCCAATGCACTGGTCCCGACCTTGAACGTAACCGCCATCAATCTCGGCTATCTTATTGGGGGCGTGGTGATAGTCGAAAAAGTGTTCTCCTATCCGGGCTTTGGGAGCCTTCTCGTCGACGCGCTTCAATATCGCGATATACCATTGATCGAAGCGACAGTGTTGATCGCGGCGTCGGTCTATGTTGCCGCCAATCTGCTGGCTGATCTCGGCGCCATCCTCCTCAATCCTCGCCTGCGGAACGGGTAGGATCTGCACATGTCGATGGTGGCGGCGGAAGTAAGAGCGAAGCGACGGTCCTACGGCGCGTTGTGGCGTAGCCTGCCTATGAGCCTGCGGATCGGCATGGTCATTCTCTTGATCCACCTCGTTTTGGCTATCACCGGTCCCTTCTGGGTGCCGTACAACCCTTCGCAAATCGGCACTGGGCCACCGCTATCGGGAATGAGTTGGAAACACCCGTTCGGCGTCGACCAGCTCGGGCGCGACGTTTTTAGCCGCGCCATCTATGGCGGCCACATCGTCATTCTTCTTTCGCTCACCGGGACATTGCTGGGAACGGCCATTGGCGCGGTCGTCGGCCTCATGTCCGGCTACATGGGTGGCTGGGTGGATGAAGTGTTGCAGCGCATTCTCGAGGCGATGATCAGCATCCCTTTTCTTGTCCTGGCGCTCATAGCCATCGTCGCAGCTGGCCCCGCCCTGTCCGGAAATCCAATACTTCTCGTCCTGGTTATCGCCCTCATCTATGCACCGCGTATTGCGCGCATGGCACGAGCGGCAGCGCTCGATATCGTCACACGCGACTTCGTGACGGTCGCAAAATTGCGCGGCGAGAGCGCCTGGTCCGTAATGCGGCGCGAACTCTTGCCCAACGCGACAAGTGTCCTTCTGGTCGAGTTCGCACTTCGGGCCGGCTACGCTCCGGTGCTTATCGGGTCGCTGGGCTTTCTCGGCTTCGGGGTCCGGCCGCCCACGCCGGAATGGGGCCTGATCATGAGCGAAAACCGTTCGCTCATCACATTCTCGCCCATTACGGTCCTCGGCCCTGGATTTATGCTGGCATCGCTGGTCGTGGGACTCAACCTCTTCACAGAGGGTCTCGCCCGCATTCTCGGGCGCACGGTTCGCCTGGCGGAAAAATGAGCACGGCACCACTTGTCGACGTGCGTGGTCTCGATTTCGCCTATCGCCAGGGTGATGAGTGGCTGCAGGTCCTTTATAAAGTCAGCTTCTCGATCGCGCGCGGCGAGGCCTTTGGGCTTGTCGGTGAGTCTGGCTGCGGAAAATCGACGGTCGCCTACCAGCTCATGGGCTACCGTCGCGAGAATTTTCGCATTCTGCGCGGCTCCGCCTTCTTTGAAGGCGTTGATCTGGCAACCTGCGATCGCGCCGAACTCGACCGACTGCGCGGGAACCGGATCAGTCTTGTCCCGCAGAACCCGACGACCGCTCTTAGTCCGGGCATGCGTGTCGGACGGCAATTGATTGAAGTCCTGCAATTTCACAAGGCCTATGCGGGCAAAGAGGTGGAGCGCTGCAAGGAATTGTTCCGTGTCGTCGGTCTGCCGGACCCCGCGAACATTGGCAATCGGTATCCGCACCAGCTTTCCGGCGGCCAGCAACAGCGCGTCTGCATCGCGATGGCGCTTGCGTGCAAACCCGACCTGCTGGTTTTGGACGAGCCAACGACAGGTCTCGACGTTACGACGCAAGAGCAGATCGTCGAGCTTCTCTCCGATTTGAGAGCACGGCTCGGCATGTCGATGCTCTACGTGACTCACGATCTCGGCTTGCTCGCCCAGATCGCCGACCGGGTCGGCGTCATGTATGCCGGGCGGATGGTGGAGATTGCGCCAACACGGGAACTCTTTGCGCATCCGCAACATCCCTATACGCGTGGGCTCATTGCCTCCATTCCGCAGATCGACCGCGTGCGGCGCAAAACCGGTGTCGTTCTACGTGGCCTATTGCAGCGGGATCAGTTGCCGCCCGGTTGCCCGTTCCAACCAAGATGCGATTATGCCGAAGCAAGCTGTGCAGCAAATCCGCAGGTTCTTGAAATCGCCGGGCGCTCACCATGAAGTAGCCTGCCAGCGGTGGCGCGAAATTGCAGATCTGCCTGGCCACACCCGAGCGGAACAAGCTGACGATAATCGTTCGTTCAGCCCTGAGCCTCTCTTGCGGCTCGATCACGTTCGACTTGGCTACGGCTTGCGTCAGACCTGGCTGCGGGCCGGCTCGAAACCGCTCGCGGACGTCGTCGCCGATCTTTCCTTCTCGATACTGGAAGGCGAGACTTTCGCGCTCGTAGGCGAGTCCGGCAGTGGCAAATCTACGGTTGCACGCGCTGTAAGTGGTTTGCTCGCGCCGAAAGACGGCACTATGCGCTTCGAGAGCAAGGAACTCGCGCCGACGGTGCAGGAGCGAGCGCCAGACCTGCGGCGGCGCGTGCAGTACATCTTCCAGAACCCGGATGCATCGCTTAACCCGCGAGCGCGGATCGCCAGTATTCTGGCGCGCCCACTGGAGCTTTTCACCGATCTCGGCCGCGCTGAGATCGAAGCGAAGGTGGCGGCTGCACTCGAGGACGTGCGGCTTGATGCGAGCTATGCCGCACGTTTCCCCGATCAGCTATCAGGAGGCGAAAGGCAACGCGTGGCGATCGCACGCGCCCTTGTGGCCGAACCGAAGCTACTGCTTTGCGATGAAATACTTTCGGCCCTCGATGTTTCCGTTCAGGCCAATGTGATTTCTTTGCTGCAGCGCCTGCGAAGCGAACATAACCTGTCGATGCTGTTTATTTCTCACGATCTCGCGGTCGTGCGATCGCTTGCGGACAGGGTCGGCGTGCTTTTCCGCGGACGGCTGATGGAAATCGGCCCTGTTGAGGAGATGTTTAAGCCGCCCTTCCATCCCTATACCTACGAATTGCTCATGGCGGTTCCCAGTATCAATCGCATCGGCGCTGCCCGTATGCGTCGCGATGCGGACCGCGTCGCCAAAGGGGTGCACGGCTGCGCATTCGCCGGACGCTGCCAGTGGCAATTGGGATCGATCTGCGAAACGCAAGCGCCGCCCTGGCAGGAGGCTTCCCCCGGCCATGCCATCAGTTGTCACATTCCCCTGACCGACCTGGTGGAACGCGCCAGCGGTCTTGGGCATCTTGAGGACCATCCCCTTGCCACCGAGGCCGCAGTGCGGTGACTGAATGAGCGCGCGCAGAGCGATCTTTCATGGCGCGGCGCTGATCGATGGCAGCGGCGCGCAGCCGATCAGTAATTCGACTATTGTCGTCGATGGCAAGAACATCCAATACGCAGGTCGGCACACAACGGAATATGACCGCCCGGACGCAACAGTCAGGAATGTACAAGGCAAGACAATTATCCCGGGGCTGATCGAGGCGCACACGCATGCCGCGTTTGATGCCGACATGAGGTGCTATCTGAAGAACGGAGTAACGGCGATCCGCTTCGCTGGCCTCAATCAAGACGACGTTGTGCATCTCAATGGGCGAATTGTGGCAGGCGACGTCGCCGGCCCTCATATTCTCTCTTGCGGCCCCATGATCGATGAAGCGCCACCCGCCTATCCGGAATGGAGCATGACGGTCTCTGCACCCGCAGAAGCCTCTGTCTTGGCCGACCGCCTCATCGCCAAGTATAGCCTAGACGCCCTCATCGTCACGCAACGCGTTACGGCATCGGTCATGCGCGCAATCATCGATGCAGCCCATGCGCGCCGCTGCCCCGTTGTCGGCCAGATATGGGCGATCGATGGTGAAGAGGCTGCGGAACTCGGCATAGATGAATTGCACACCAGTTCGAGAGTCTATCGCAGCAGAGCCTATCCCGCGGAGCGATTGGTCAACTATTCCAGCATCCCTGAGAGGCTCGCACTAACCTCGCGCGCATGGGCGGCCCTCGATTGGGATTTGACGTTGCCGATCATGGAAAGGATGGTCGACAAGCGGGTGAAATATTGCGGGATGCAGGTCATCACTCAGTATCAGACCGGCGACGGCGTTAGTTTTCTCGAGGCGGATGAGGATTTCGAGGCGCTCTATGGAGATAGCGAAAGACAGGCCTTCCGCGACTTTTCGCAGCGCCTTCAAGGCGGCTGGAATGCGGACGATCTCGACCAGGCGCGCCGCGCCAACGACAAGCGCATGGAATGGATGCAGCGCTTTCGGGCGCTGGGCGGCGTTTTGCTGGCTGGCACTGACATGCAGTTCGGCGGAATAATGCTGCACCGTGAATTGCATAACCTCGAAGCCTTGGGATTGTCCCGCATGGACGTGATAGTCACGGCAACATCGGCAAACGCTTCTGCTCTTGGTCTAAAGGACGTTTGCGGAGCGCTCCGCCAGGGCCTGCGCGCCGACATCGTCATTCTCAACAGCGACCCGCTCATTGATCTGTCCGCCCTGCGTGACATCGATAGCGTGATTAAGGCTGGCGAGATCGTGGTCAACAACGGTAATTTCACAACCGAAGCCAAGAGAGACTTGTCATGACGCACCCAACCTTTCGCGATCTTCTGGACAAATCCGGCATCAAGGTCGGCTTTTGGGTCAACGAATTCATGACACCGGCAATCGGCCATATCCTCGCCGCTGCGAAGTGCGACGTCGTCGTATTTGATATGGAACACTCCGGCTATGGCTACGACACGATCCGTACCGCACTGCGGATCGCCGAGGCGGCTGGACTGGCGACCATCGTGCGACCGCCCTCGAAGCTTTATCATGACATCGCGCGGGCACTTGATATCGGATCGAAGTCGTTGATGTTCCAGATGGTCGATACCCCTGAGGAAGCGCGCGAGATTGTATCCTGTATGAAATTCCGCCCCAAAGGCATCAGGGGGGTTACGACCCAATACCTCTATGATCGCTTTCAGGGTGGTGAGCTGGCGCCGAAACTCGCCGAGGAAGATCGCACGACAACGATGATCGCGCTGATTGAATCGAAGCGTGGCGTTGAGAACGCCGATGCGATAGCCGCAATTGACGGTGTCGACTGCCTCTATCTCGGCCAGGTCGATCTTACGACAGATCTCGGCATTCCGGGCCAGTATGACGATCCCCGAATTATGGAGGCCACCCACGCGCTGGCGGCGGCCTGCCGCAAGCATGGCAAGCACTTCATCTGGGATATGGGCGCGCCGGGCAAGCTTGAGGACATGGTGAAGATCGGCGCCAATGTCATCATGTGTGGCGCAGACACGATCACTTTGAGAGACGCGGCATCCGCAGCCTTCACCGAGGCGCGGACGCGCTACGCCGGCACAAAATGAGAAAGGGGCGCAAATCATGCGCCCCTCTCAGAACGATGTGCTGCGACTAATTCTCGCAAACGATCTCGGTAAAGTCCGGCCGGTTGTGGTCTGATGCCGGCGTATAGCCCGTGCAGCCTTTCCGAGTAGCCGCAACGATATTGGCGAACATCGGAATGAGGACGCCACCTTCTTCCGAGATCATCCGCTGCGCTTCCTGATAGACTTTGCGGCGCTCATCTGCATTGAGCGTCGTTGCCGCCTTGTCGAGAAGAGCATCATAATCGTCGCGGAAGAAATGCGTCTCGTTCCACGCTGAGCTCTTGCGGTAAGCGACCGCAAGTGCGGCCGGCGTCGTCCGCATGCCCCAGTTGGAAACCGCGAAAGGCTGCTTCAGCCATACCGTGTCCCAATATTCGCCAGCCGGTTCGTTGATGATGTTCACCTTGATACCGGCTTCCGATGCCATCTGCTGATAGGCCTGCACCATCGCCATCGTGCCGGGCATCAGGTCGGATGCATGCATGTCGACAGAGATGCCATCAGGATGGCCGGCTTCCGCCAGCAACTGCTTGGCCTTGGCAACATCGCGCTGTTTGATATCGGTCCGATAGGCATCCGGAGAGGACGGCAGAATGGGATTGTCGTTGCCCGGAATTCCGAAACCGAGAAGCGCCGTATCAACGATTGCTTGGCGATCGATAACCAGCTTCATCGCTTCGCGGACCTTCGGATTGTCGAAAGGCGGCTTGTCGATGAAAAAGCCCATGGTCACGGCAGTACCGCCTGGCGCCTTCGTCAGCGTGATATCTGGATCTTCCTTCAACGTGCCGATCGTCGCGGGATCGACGACGAGAACGACATCGGCCTCACCCGACTTGAGTGCGGCGACGCGGCTGATCGGCTCCGTGATCGCCGTAACCGTCAGGCAGTCCGACTTCGGGAATCCGGCGCGCCAGTAGTTCGGGTTCTTGTTGAAGGTGGTCTTGAGCTCGCCAAGCTTGAGTTCCTTCAACATGAAGGGACCAGTGCCGTTCGGCTTGAACCGAATGTCGTCGGAAGAAGCGCCCGCCTTGACCACCATGCCGTGCTTCGTGGCGAGGATTGAGGGCAGTTCGGCGATCGGTGAATCAAGTGTGACGACAACGGTGTTGGCGTCCGTTGCTTTGAACGCCTCAGGCTTGATTGCGCCGAGTTCACTCGCCGCCGGCGATGCAGTCTTCGGATCGAGCAAGCGCTGGAACGTGTAGACGACGTCATCCGCGGTCAGCGGCGAACCGTCGTGAAACTTCACGCCTTCGCGCAATTTGAAGGTCCATTCGGTGGCCTTGTCGTTGGACGTCCATGATTCCGCCAGCCACGGAATAGGTTGCATCGCGGAATCGGCGCCAACAAACGGCTCATAGACCATGCGCGCGTGATAGACGTCCGAAATGCTGAGCAGTCGCGCCGGATCGGGCGAAAGCGTTTCTCCACTCCAGTCGGGGCCGATCAGAACGGGGCAATCGGCGGCATTTACGGCGGGGGTCTAGCGCGACGCCCGCCATGAGCAGCATCGCAAAGCGCGACGCCGTATCTCATGCTTTTCATGTTTATATTTCCTCCCTATGACACGCCGACACCTACTGCGTGCGCGGTGAGCATATACTAACCGCTCTCTCAACGTCTATATTCGGAATACAATTAGCATCGTTGCGCGGGGGAATGATTTGAGCAGGTGGCAAATAAAGAGCATCCGCCCTTACATCATTCAAACGCCCGGGGTCGGTGGCAATTACGGCTCGCGTGATCCGGGGCACTGGATTGTCGACGAACGCCAGGCAAATCCGATGTCGCACTATCCGGCTCGCACGACTTTGCGCAGCGGAACAGTCTCGGCTGATGCCGGTACATTCGTTGAGATAGAGACTACCGATGGCACGATCGGATTTGCCACAGGCACGGGCGGCCTCGCCGCTTGCTCTATCATCGAAGGAGGACTGGCAGGCTTTCTGGTCGGGTCCGATGTCCGCGATATCGCGAGATTGTGGGACCAGATGTATCGCGGAACTTTGCACTACGGCCGCAAAGGAGTAGCCCTGCAGGCCATAAGTACAGTTGACCTCGCCTTATGGGATTTACTCGGCAAACTGCACAGTGAGCCAGTTTATCGACTGGCGGGTGGCGCGACAAAGGAGCGAATACCAGTTTACGGCACCGGTCCCGATCCTCTCTACCACAAGTCGCGCGGATTTTTCGGCGCCAAGGTTCCCTTCCCTTATGGTCCCGCTGATGGCCGAACCGGATTCGAGGCGAATGTCCGCGCCATCGCGATGCATCGAGAAGCCGTTGGCATTGGCTTTCCGCTGATGGTCGACTGTTACATGTCTCTTGACGTCACATATGCTGTGGAATTCGCCCGCGCGGTCGAACCCTACGGGCTCTACTGGATCGAAGAAGCTCTGCACCCCGACGACTGGGAGGGATACAAACAGCTCAAGGCTGCGGCGCCATGGGTCAGATGGGTGACCGGCGAGCATGAATACACCCGGTGGGGTTTCCGAGAACTCATCCGGCACCGTGCGGTCGACATTATGCAGCCCGATCTCATGTGGGCTGGCGGTTTCAGCGAAGCACTGCGTATTGCTTCACTTGCCTCTGCTTTCGACGTAACCGTGGTGCCGCATGCTGGCGGCATCTACAGCTACCATTACGCCATGACACAACCCGACATTCCGTTCGTCGAATATTGCAACACCAGTCCGAAAGGCAACGAGATCATGCCGGTGTTCGGCGACATGTTTGATGGCGAGCCTCTCGCTCTCGATGGCACGATCACGCTCTCCGACGAAGCCCCGGATGGGGCTTACGGCTCAATCGCGACGCCGTCGAATTGAAGCATTTCACATATTGAACGGAGGACACCGGTGAAGGCTTATCGCGTTGCGCTGAGCGCAGACTTTCTAACGCCGGAAGGCGCTTCGGCGCTCGCTGACTTCGATCTGGGGCCACTCAAGGCTGAGCCGAATGTTGAGATTGGGTATGTCAATGCGGTCGATGACATCATTCCCGCTTCGGAGTTGAATCCTATGACGCCCTGATCCTGTTTGCCCATCAGATGCGACAGGCAAGCCTACCCGCCAATGGCCGCCTGGGCGTCGTTGCCCGCTTCGGCGTCGGCTACGACTCCGTCGATGTCGAGGCGCTTGCAGACGCAGGCGTTGCGACAACCATCACGCCGGGGGGAGTGCAGCGGCCGGTAGCTGTCGCGATTCTCGCCTCTGATCCTCGCACTTTCAAACAAGCTATCTGGCAAAGGATCGGCTGGCACGCCGCGGCATCGATGGCTTTGCCGATCCCTCGGCCCCGATTGGAACGGGCCTGACCGGCAAGCGGCTCGGCACGATAGGGCTGGGCAATATTGGCGCCGACATGGTGAATATCATGCGGCCCTTGGGCCTCGAGTTCATCGCGCATGATCCGGTCGTCGCCCGAACGTGCGCGCGAACTGGGCGTAGCACTTGTCGACCTCGACACCGTATTTCGCGACAGCGACATCGTAACCGTCAATTGTCCGCTGACCTCGGAGACGCGAGGTTTGTCAATGCCGAACGCCTCGCCTTCATGAAGCGAACGCCATCCTCATCAATACCGCGCGCGGGCCGATCGTCGATCAGTCGGCGCTTACAGCAGCCCTCGCAGCGGACGCCTCGCCGGTGCGGGATTGGACGTCTTTTCGCCGGAGCCGCCTGAAGCCGACGACCCCTTGCTGAAACTCGACAATGTCGTTTTGCGCGCCCCACAGTCTTGCGATGACCGACGAACTGATCCGCGATTGCGGTGCTTTGACGATACAGTCGGTCCTGGACGTCATGCACGGGCGCGAGCCCAAGGCAATCGTGCAACGGCGCGTCGTATCGCATCCAGCCTGGCGGGCGCGGCTCGAGCAAAACCGTGCGAAGATTTGCCTGAGAGCTACTCGATATCGCCTTGATAGGGCGCTGCGACGACAAGGCAGCAATTGCCCGCCTTGACCCGCCCGGGCTGACGACGGCCGTAAAGGATGCCGTCGGCTTGATAGTTCAGGATATCCGGCTCGCGGGCCGGATCCCAAGTATAATGGATACGGCCAGCAGCCTCGCCAGCTCGGACGGCTTGGCCATTGGGATGGAAAGGCTCGAATATGCCATCGCCCGTCGCATAAACGAATGCGCTTGAACCCGGCAGTTCAAACAGAGGAGCCTTTCTATGCGTGGCTGCCGCTTCCGGCGGCCGCCCAAGAACGCCAAGATGGGCAAGAACGTTGCCCACGCCGCGACGGCAGATCGCCAGAACCTCCGGGCGCACGGTGCCGCCGCCCCCCATTTCGGTACCGACGGTCGTGAGACCAGCCTTGCACGCGGAGGCGGTCGCGGTACGAGCATCGCCATAGTTGCTCACGACAACGATGAGCGGAGCATCAAAGGCCCGCACGGCGGCGACATTGCGCCTGTGCAATTCCGCATCATCCGTCGGCTCAATGACAGTACTCGGCAGGATATCGAGCGACGAGCCGCCCGAATGGAGATCGAGAAACGCGTCTCCGCGCGGAAAAATCTCATTCGCAACGAACTCCGAGATCTGCTGCGTGATCGTGCCCTTTGCGTCGCCCGGAAATGTGCGGTTGAAATTCAATCCGTCGACCGGTGAAGTCCGGGTACCCGACATGACGGCATGCACATTGTTGGCAGGCATCAGGATCAGTCGCCCCTGGACCTCGCCCGGATCGAGGTTGCGGATCAATTCGCAAATCGTGATCGGACCTTCATACTCATCGCCGTGATTTCCCCCTTCCAGGATCACGGTTGGTCCTTTGCCATTGCTGATCACCCCGATGGGAACGCGTGTCACGCCCCACGCATCATCATGCGGCGAGTGCGGAATCATCAGAAACCGATCTGCTTGCCGGGCTTGTCAAGATCAACGGTGGTGAAGGCGGTGCGGCGCGGAGACATGCGTTGGCTCGATTGTGAAAAGTGATTGCCAGGGTCAGTACATCAGGAAACCACCGGTCGTGTTGATGGTGGCACCCGTGATGAAGGCCGCATGCCGGCTCGCCAGGAATACGACCGTACCGGCCATTTCTTCCGGCTCGGCCACGCGCTTCAGTGGTGTGGCATCCGTCATGGCCTTGAGCACGGCCGGATCGAGGCCGGTCATCAGCATCGGCGTGTTGACTTGACCGGGCGCAACGGTGTTCACGGTAATGTTGTAGGCGCCATAGCTTCTGGCGAAACTGCGTAGCATCGATACCACACCGCCCTTCGACGCCGCATAGACGGCACCGCCGCCAAAACTGCCCGTCCACCACGCCTGAGATGTGAAGGCAATGATACGGCCGCCTTCGCCCTGCTCTTTCATGGCTTCGGCCGCCGACCGGCAGAGAAAGAAAGTCGCCTTCAGATTGACGTCGATCTGGCGATCCCAATCCTCTTCGGTGATGTCATTGATCGACGGCCTGCGCTGCAGCACGCCGGCGACATGGGCCAAGGCATAGAGATTGCCGAATTCGCTTCGCGCTGCGTGCCACCATTTCACGCTGCGTCATCGATATTGCGAAGGTCGATTGCCGTGGCGGCATGAGCCGTACCCCCAGGTCCGACAGAACCTTCTCGAGTGCATCGCGGTCAATATCTGCGGCCATCACTTTAGCACCGGCCGCTGCAAATGCTTCGGCCACAGCCTTGCCTATCCCGCGCGCAGCACCAGTGACGATGACGCCCTTGCCCTCGAGCCCCGCCCCAACAGACCAAGTCAATTCCGCCCCCGCATTATTGCGTCTCCAAGCGCTAAACCCTACGCTACGGCCAACAAGCGCGCAAATGCGCGACAACATGCGGGTGTCAAGTGCAGATCAAATCTGATTGAGGCGTTTCCCCTGCACTATCCGGAGCCGCATGATAGCGGCAAGAGCCGCTACATAACCATCGCCAAGGTCACGGCGTCGGATGGAAACATCGGCTGGGGCGAATGCATTTGCCAGTTTCCGGAAGCTGCTCTAGCCACAAAAGTCATCATCGATCGTGGATTTGCTCCTCTGCTCAAGGGACAGGATCCCCGCGAAGTCGAACGCCTCTGGCAAGCGATGCGCGATCGCTCATGGTGGTACGGCAATGGCGGCGTTGCGAATTTCGCGCTGAGCGCGATCGACATGGCGCTGTGGGACCTCAAGGGCCGGATACTGCAGGTGCCGGTCTATGATTTGCTGGGCGGCAAGCGCCTGTCCAGACTGCGCGCCTGCGCCAGCGTTATCTTCGACACGGAAGATCTCGCGGCGACGCATGCCGAATTTGCCGACTACGTTGCCCGCGGATACACCGCGGTAAAAGGCGGATGGGGCAAGCGGCCCGAAGCCGCGTTCGGCCTCGATGCCAAGCGAGACCTTGCGGTCGTATCGACCATAAGAGATGCGATCGGTCCAGATATCGATCTTGTCGTCGATGTCGGCACGCACGTGAAATGGACGATTGCACACGCGATCAAGATGACCAAGGCGATGGAGAGGTTTGGTCTCCTGTGGATCGAAGAACCGCTGCCTCAGGATGATATCGCGGGCTATGCGAGACTGCGCGAAGCAACGCAAACCTCCGTCGCAACCGGTGAGAAAGAATGGGCGTTGCGCGACTTCAAGCGGCTCATAGAAGCTGGCGCCGTGGACATCGTGATGCCCGACGCAGGCAAGGCCGAAGGCGTGACCGGCTTCAAGAAGATTATCGACTTCGCGGCGGCTCATGGAGTGAGGTTCACGCCGCACTCCTGGTCGAGCGCGATTAATACCGCCGCGGCCATGCACCTGTTTGCAAGCGCGGATAATGGGGTCGTCTTTGAACTGAAGCCCAACCCATCCCCGATGCAGACCGAGCTTGTCAGAAGGCCGATCACGCAGGTCGACGGCTATGTTGACGTGTTCGACACTCCAGGGCTTGGCATCGATGTGCAAATAGAGACGATCAACAGATATCTACTTCACTGATGGTTTTTCGTGGATGTCCGGAAATCCAGGCGACTTTCGCGAAACATCGTCCGCCCGCTGCTGAATTCGAAATCTCCCTCATGTCGTGAAACTTGCCTGCGGGGCGCGTGTGAGGCGCACATCCAGCCTGGATGGCAGGCTCAAGCCTTGCCATGGAGATCTGAAATTGATCCGTACAAAGATCGCCATGCCAGCGAAGGCCGGCATGCATCGCGACATGATTTCATGGACCCCGGCTTGCGCCGGGGCGACGGATTTGTGGGAGACTTCTGCAAGCCGGCGCGTGCCTTACGACGTGTCGTCGAGCGGCGGGTGCATGCTTCGGACCAGCCAGTGGCACTCTTTGAGGATCTCGTCGACCTCGTGGATGGTTCGCTGGCGGAATCCTGGTGGCCTCCCTGGGCGCATGGGGCTCCAGCGCTCCGGACGGCGCTCTTCCTTGGGACGCGCCTCCCAGCGTGCGAGCCGCAAGGCATGCCGCGGGATGTCTTGCAACGCATCTACAACGGCCACCAGACGACGGATCAGGTGCTTGGCACTGACCTTGCCGTCATCGACGACTTGCTGCTGCTTTGCCTGAGCGGCGGCGATCTCGGCCTGTTTCTGCTCAAGGAATGACTCGATGGAGTGGATGTGGGGCTCGGGACCACGGCGCTTCTTTTTGAAACGGCGGCCAATACGCTTGAGCGGATCGAATAGGCTGAACAGGAAGCCGCGTTTGCGTTTGGGCTTTCCTTCGATATCGGCTTTGTCTTTACCGGAGCCTTTGGCTCTGGGCTTAACCGACGCCGGACGTCTGGGCTTATACTCGACTACGATATCGCGCGCCGCGGCAATGATGAGCCGCCGGGCTGCCGATTCCGCTGTCCGTAGAATGCGAAGCACCTCACGGTAGACAGGCTTCGACACGCGCTCGATCGTGATCCCCTCGCTGAGCCCGATCCGGGCGAACAGCTCCGCGACGTGGCCCAACAGCGGCACCCGGAAGCGTTCGATGGCAGAATTCCAGTCCATGCGGACGACTTAGAACATAAAAAGAACTATGTCAATAGGAAATGCCGAACGCCGGGAAACTCACGACAGCCAGAATGGCTTCATGAAGCGCAAGAGCCGGCTTGTCGGCTGGCGAGGGCCTTCGCTAATTCGATAACATTGCAAGTTACGAAACTGCTCGCGGCAGCAAGTCTCGCGCATTCCCTCCAGCGAGGTCCGCAACCGATTGAGCGGCTGCGATGCACATTCTCGCGAGATGCGAAGAGCTTTGGTATCGAGCGCCGCGCGCATGAGACCTGGAAAGGCGAAAACATTGTTACAGTGATTTGGGAAGTCGAACCGACCGCTTGTAGCGATCGCCGCCCCCTGCCGACAAACCGGCCGAAATCCTGAAACGATGACTGATTTCCGACGAGGCGAAAGGCGAATTTAGGCATTTGTCGAGGCGTTTGGCGCTGCTAGTTTCGCTCCCGAAACTTGCAGGATTCAATCATGACCCTCCCTGAAATGGCGTTCTGGCTCGAAAGGCCAAATCTCGCGGCTTGCGAAATTGCTCAGTTGATGGGCTACAAGATCGTCGTCCTCGACATGGAGCATGGCGCAATCGGCGATGAAGCATGTGACGCCACCGTAGCGATGAGTTGCGCGATGGGGCTCAAATGCATTGTTCGTGTAGCGGCACCCACGCGTCTGCTTATTCAACAGGCATTGGACTATGGTGCCGATGGCGTGATGTTGCCGCAGCTCGAGAGTTTGGCGCACGCGCGTGAGGCATGCGCCTTTGCCAAATTTCCTCCACTGGGCACACGGGGTGTGGGCTACAGCAGGATCATGAAGTACGGTGCCTATACCAATATCGATGATGGTTTCTTCGCCTCAGAGAATAAGCGAACCCTTTGTTATCCCATGATCGAAACGGCAGGCGCGTTTACCGATGTTGCCGCGATTGCCGGGCTGGATACGGTCGACGGCTTGTTCGTTGGCCCTTCCGATCTCTCGATGTCTCGTGGGCGCGGTTCCTTTAAATTCTCAAAGGCCGATGCCGAGGACTTCAGAACAGTTGCTGCCGCGGCGAAAACCAATGGCAAGGGCTTTGGGTTACCTGCGCCTGGCGCTGGACCATTTGCATTGGCGGCCGAGGAAGGTGCTACGTTCGTGACGGTTTGCGACGACATCACGGCCTTGCGCCTGGGATTCGAAGCTGGGCTGCAGGTTGCCAAGAATTACAAGAAGTGACTGCAACCGTACCGGTTCGGCAGTTCGTCAGGACAGCATATGAAGATTACTGGCATCGAAACTTTCCCTCTCCTCTATGAAATGCCGTACCCGCTCACCTATGCGCGCGGCACCTATCAAACGAGAGAAGCCCTGCTTCTGAAAGTTCACACCAGCGAGCCGGGAATCTTTGGTTGGGGCGAGGCGGCCATGTGGGGTGGACCGCATGCCGTGACCGCAGCTGTCATTGAAAAGGAAATTGCACCGCTCATTATCGGTGAGGATCCGCGAAGGCCGGAATATCTCTGGGAAAAGGTCTACCAATCGACCTACTATCATGGGCGCAAGGGCATCCTCCTCGCCGCACTGTCCGGGGTGGATATCGCATTGTGGGATATTGTCGGTAAGGCCGCCAATCAGCCCCTCTGGCGAATTTTCGGAGGCTTTGGCCGTCCCCTCACAGCCTATGCGTCCGCCGGCTATTATCGCCAGGACTATAGCCTTGAGAATTTTGCCGCCGATGTCGAGCGCGCGCGAAAATCCGGCTATCGCGGTTACAAGATGAAGGTCGGCAATATTCCGCAAACCATCCATGGCAATGTGCTTTGGCCGGCCGACTTGCGCGGTTCCTTTGACGACGACATCGCGCGTATTCGCGCGGCAAGAGAAGCGCTCGGTCCCAAGCACAATCTCATGATCGATGCCAACACGTCGCTCTCTTCGCGAATGGCCATGCGCTATGCCGACGCGGTGTTGCCGCTCAATATAAGATGGTTCGAGGAGCCTACGCAGCCGGAGGACGTCGATGGTTGCGCCGAACTTGCACGACACACGCGTATTCCGATTGCCGGGTTTGAGACCGAAAGCAGCAAATACCAGTTTGCGCGTTTGATCGACGCCGGTGCAATTCAGGTGGTCCAGTTCGATGTCGTCCAGGTCGGCGGATTCACCGAAGGAAGGAAGATCGCGAGCTATGCGCAGATGCATCATCTTCCGTTTACAGCAAAGAACTACTCCACCGCCGTCAGCACGGCGGCGACGCTGCAGCTCCTCTATGCGCTGCCGAATGGTGATTATTTCGAGTGCGATCAGGATCCCAACGATCTGCGCGATGGGTTTGTCGCCGGCCCCTTTTACACCTTGGACGACGGCATGGCCGTGCCCTTGGACCGGCCAGGACTGGGCATCGACATCGATGAAACTGCAATGAAGTGCTGGATCGTTCGCAACTGATTTCCTCAGAACGTGCCGGGATAGGTACCGCCGTCGAGCAGGAGATTCTGCCCCGTGATGTAGCCGGCCTGCACGCTGCAAAGAAACGCGCATGCGGCTCCGAATTCCGCCGGCGTGCCAAAGCGCTTCGACCCCTCGGCTTCGCGCCATTGCTCCAATTGCACATCGACGCTGATACCTGCCGATCCAGCGACTGCACGTGCCGTTTCGGTGAGCCGGTCCGTTGCGAACGAGCCCGGAAGCAGATTGTTGATGGTCACATTGTGCGGTGACACCTCCCGTGCCAGACCCGCTACAAAACCAGTAAGCCCACTGCGCGCGCCGTTGGAAAGGCCGAGATAGGGAAAGGGCGCCTTCACCGCACCAGACGTGATGTTGACGATCCGGCCAAAACGCCGCTTGATCATCGGATCGATCGTCTGTTTCATCATCTCGATTGCCGAAAGCATGTTGGCATCGAGCGCCTTGATCCAGTCGTCACGGGTCCAATTGCGGAAATTTCCGGCAGGCGGACCTCCTGCATTATTGATGAGAATGTCGGGCTCCGGCAGTACAGCTAATAGCTGGCGCCGCCCCTCCTCCGCCGTCACGTCCGCGCAGACCGCTTCGACCGCGATGCCAAACTTCCGCAGCTCCGCAGCCGTCTTCTCCAAAGTCGCCGGGTTGGTTCCATTGATGACAACTCGCACGCCCTCGCGGCCCAAGGCCTCGGCACAAGCGCGCCCCAGGCCGCGCGAGGACGCGCAGACGATCGCTGTTTTTCCTTCAAGGCCCAGATCCATATCGCCTACCCTGCTCTCTTCAATGAACGCTCCAGCCGCCATCAACCATCAGCACCGTACCGGTAATGAGGCTAGCGGCAGGCGACGCAAGGAAGAGCACGCATTGCGCTATCTCTTCCGGCTCGCCAATGCGACCGAGTGGAATATGCCCGATAATATCGCCAAAGGCCTTCGTATCCGACAAAGCCGGCCGGGTCGCATCGGTCAGGACAAACGTTGGCGCGATGGCGTTGACCCGGATTCCGTGGCGCGCCCATTCCTTTGCCAAGCAACGCGTCATGTGATCGATCGCAGCCTTGCTTGTACAGTAGATCGATTCATTGACGAGCACATTGCTTCCGGCCTGAGAGCTGAGATTGACGATTACGCCATGGCCCTGCTTGATCATCATCTGCGCGGCAGCTTGGCTCACGAAGAAAGTGCCTTTGACATTGACGTCGATCGTCAGGTCGAAATCCTCTTCGGTTGCCACTTCCGCGGGATTCTCAGGGCCGAGACCGGCATTGTTTACGCATATGTCGAGCTGGCCGAATTTTCGGCCGATCTCCGCGACGGCCGCACGGATTTGGGCGACATCACGCACATCCATCTGAAGCGCCAGTGCACGACGACCGAGCCGCTCTATGTCAGCGACGATCTCCGCCGATCGCTGCACGTCTAGGAGACCGAGGACAATATCCGCCCCTGATTCCGCCAAGGCGAGCGCGCAAGCCCTGCCCAATGCCCCGGGCTGCGCCCGTAACAAGGGCAACTTTTCCGCGATAGTCATAAGTTGGAAATTGCTGTGCCACCGTTCGCCCCTCTTTTCAGGAGATCCGCGCCCTTTTCGCCGATCATGATCGTCGGGGCGTTGATGTTGCCGCTCACCAGATGCGGCATGATCGATGCATCGATAACACGGAGCCGCGAAACACCACGCACGCGCAAGGCCGGATCGACAACCGCCATGTCGTCGACACCCATCTTGCAGGTGCCGCACGGATGGAAGATTGTGATGCTGTCGCGGCGCAAATAGTCTTCCCACTCCGCATCGGATTCAACCTCGGGACCTGGCGCCAGCTCGCCTTTGATATGAGCGGCAAGCGGTTGGGTCGCGAAGATGTTCCTGATGATCCTGCCGCCCCTCCGCAGCACGATAAGGTCGTCCTGGTGATCGAGTAGACGCGGGAAAATACGAGGGGGAATACGATGATCAGGCCCAGCCAGGCATAGACGTCCGCGGCTCTTGGGACGGTTAACATTCGGTATCGCCGTCACCACTGGCTCGTCGAGGACGATCAGTTCATCCGGAGTAAGCTTGTAGCCCACAGGCGTGAAGTGCAGCTGCAGATCGGGATCCTCTACCTCCGGTGCTGATCGCACGAAGGCCATGGAAAGTGCACCAGGCGTTGTGCCTGGCCCGCGGCCGCGAAACATCCAGTTCGCACCGTGGAGAGCCTTTCGCAGCAATGTTTGTTCAGAATTATAGGTCGGCATGTCGATACGATAGTTGAGATAGGCGCCGACATGATCGCGTAGATTCTCGCCGACGCCTGGAACATCCGCGACGCAGTCGATGCCCATGCTGCTGAGCTGCGAGCCCGGCCCTACGCCCGAAAGAAGCAGGAGCTGCGGCGAGGCGACGGCGCCAGCACTGAGGATGACTTCCGCGCGGGCCAATGCCGTTTTTGCCTTACGATCAGCGAATTCATAGCGGACGCCTTTTGCCTCGCGCCCTTCGAAGAGAACAGAACTTGCCACGACACCGGTCCGGACAGCGAGGTTCGGCCGCCTCATCGCCGGCCGGAGGTATGCATCTGCCGCGCTGTGCCGCCAGCCGCGCCGCTGCGTCGCCTGGATCGGTCCTACTCCTTCCAGCCGCGCGCCAGCGAAATCGACGTTTCGTGGAATCCCAGTCGCCTCGGCCGCCGCGATGAACAAATCAGAAGACGCATGTGAGGTACGGAGATTCTCGACATGCAAAGGCCCCTTGTCACCGCGATATTCATCGCCGCCACCCTCGTTGGTCTCGCATATCCGGAAATATGGAAGGACGTCGCGATAGCTCCATCCGAAGTTGCCAAGCCGCGCCCAGCTATCATAATCGCTGGGCTGCCCGCGCATATAGACCATGGCATTGATCGAGCTGCTGCCACCTAACACCTTGCCGCGCGGCCACAGGTCGCGCCTGCCATTCCGTGTCGGATCGGGCTCGGTCATGTAGCGCCAGTCATAGCGCGGATTGCCGATGCCATAGAGGTCGGTGGCAGCCGGCATCTTGATGGTGAGAGACCGGTCGCTGCCGCCGGCTTCAAGCAGAAGTACGCGCGTACGGGGATCAGCGCTTAATCGGTTTGCCAGGACACACCCGGCGGACCCTGCACCGACGATGATGTAGTCGAACTCCTCCATGAGATCACGGAAGACCCATGCGGTGGAGCGCCGCTTCGAGTCCATCGCGCAAAGCCGTCAGATCGTCGCCAATTGCCATGAAAGCAACACCAAGCCCGGTGGCATATTCGCGATCACCAACCGAAGCTACCGGCATCGCCCACGGTTTCCCTGCTGCATGCGCCGCGGCAGCGATACGGGATATATCGGCGTGATCGCCGCCATCGGCACGAAATTCGCCACGTCCTCGCGCCAGCGAAAGGTCGTTTGGCCCGATGAAAAGTCCATCGACGCTCGGCAGGTTGGAGATTTTCTCGACGTCCTCGAGCGCACCGGTCGTCTCGATCATGACCCAACACTTAACGCGCTCATTTTCTTCGGCAACGAAATGATCGGGCGCCGGTAGATACCGCACCGTCCGGCCGCCCCCAAATCCGCGTGTACCGATCGGCGGGTATTTGGCATAGCCTGTCGCGCGCTCGGCATGCGCAAGATCGGCGATCTGCGGAAGAATAACGCCGTCGCTTCCGAAATCGAGCGCATGCTGGATTGGGACGCGCTCCGCACTGTCCACGCGGGTATACACGCGAAGAGCCAGCGCTCTGCCGACTGTGATGCTGCGCGACGCGCTCGCCATGTCGAAGGCGCCGTGCTCCATGTCGATGATGACGGTACCATAACCAAGCAAGGCTGCGATCTCGCAGGCATCATCGTTCGGAGACATGAGCCAGAAGGCGATCTCCGGATGAGCGCCGCTCATATGGATGACGGTCATGCGCTATCACCAAAGCTTCCAGCCATAAAACCACCGTCAACCGGATAGACCCCGCCCGTCAGATAGCTTGCGGCAGGCGAGCATAGAAACATCACCAACGCGGCCACTTCCTGGATCGCCGCAAAGCGCCCCATGGGTATACTCGAACTCCACAATGCTATTTCATGAGGCTTCGCAACGGTACGAAACATGTCGGTCTCGACGACATGCGGAAGCACGGTATTGACCCTGATCCCTTCGCGAGCGTGATCGAGAGCGAGAACCTTGCCGAGCCCGACGACTCCGAATTTTGTTCCGCTGTATACGGCCCTGTTCTGGAACCCGATTACACCGGCCGTGGATGATATCTGAACGATCGAGCCGCCGCCGCCGCGCGCACGCGCATGCCGAACGTAATCACGCGATAACATCATGACCGCTTTGAAGTTCAAGGCGATAAGCTCATCGCAACGCTCTTCATCGATATCGCCGGTATCGACAGCCCACGACCGGCCGGCATTGTTGACCAGGAAATCCACACTTCCCGCGGCGGAAAGCGCCTGCGCGAAGACTTCGCTAGCAACACCGCTCTTTGCAAGGTCGCCGCGAACAGGATGCACTTGCACGCCTTGAGATTTGAGAGCGCTTGCAGCTTCGTCCAGTTCTGCGCGCAATACGTCCTGCAGGACGACTGTAGCTCCCAGTGCGGCAAAGCCCTCGGCTATACCCCGGCCGATACCCCGAGCCGCGCCGGTGACCAACGCTGTCCTTCCCTTGAACAGATCGGGCCTGAATGTCTCCATCGGCGACCGTTCATCAGCGGTCGCCTTCGGGTCATCGAAATGTATTTGCGGTGGAGGAACAAGATTCATTGTCTACTCGCGTAAAAAGACGGGCGTGGCACGTGCGAAACTGAGGCCGACGGTCGCGCCCTCGGAATAAAAGCGGTCGGATGCCGTTCGGACGGTGAGGCTGCCGCCGCCGAGCATCACAGTGTATTCGACGACGTCGCCAAGGAAACGCGCGCGCGTGATGATCGCGTCGGCTGCGCCGCCCGGGTCGGTAAGGTCAATCTCTTCGGGTCTAAGTGCGACGCTTCGGTAGTCGCTGTTGCATCCTGCTGTGAGCGGCAGACCGAAGCCAATCGCTGCCTGAAAACGACCTGTCGGACGATCGGTTTGACCAGTCAGGACATTCGCGTTGCCGATAAAGCGCGCAACAAAGCTCGTCCGCGGTTCCTTGTAAATCGACCGCGGTGAGCCCAGTTGCTCGACGCGGCCAGCATTCATGACGGCAACGACGTCGGACAGAACAAGCGCCTCGCCTTGATCGTGCGTAACAAAAACCGTCGTGATGCCGAGCTCGCGCACGATCCGATGGATCTCGTCGCGCATCTCTTCGCGAAGTTTGAGATCAAGCGCGGAAAGCGGCTCATCGAGCAACAATAGATTGGGCTCGATGACCAATGCGCGCGCCAGTGCAACCCTCTGCTGCTGTCCGCCTGAAAGCTGGCGCGGTCTGCGGTCTGCAAAACCTTCCATGCGAACGACAGCCAGCGCCCTTGCCAGTCGTTCGTCCCGCTCGGCCCTCCCCAGTCCGCGCATTTCAAGCCCAAAACTCACATTCTCCGCGACGGTCAGATGCGGGAACAAAGCGTAGGACTGAAACACCATCCCGATACCGCGGCGGCGCGCAGCAACGCGCGTGATATCGCGGCCTTTAACCGTGATGTGCCCCGAAGTCGGCTCTTCGAACCCTGCAATCATCCGCAGCGTCGTCGTCTTACCGCATCCGGATGGCCCAAGAAGACTGAGGACTTGGCCCTCAGCGAGCGTGATATTGACATCGTCGACCGCAACAAAGGGGCCGAAACTCTTGCTTAGTTGTTTTAGAGCGAGGCTCATGGATTCGATCTTGCAAGATCATTCCGGCACCGCAGTGCGGTGCCGGAGGATGACCTTGTCTTTATGTTATTGAACCTTGGTGGTCTTCGCCTTTTCCCACAATTCGATTCCGCGTTTCTCGAAATCCGCGCCAAGATTGTACTGGAACTGGATCTTGTCGAGGTTGGCGACAAGAGCATCGATATCCATGTCCTTCTTGGTCTGCTCGTCCAGCATCGGAATGGCCTTGCTGTTTGCAGGCGCATAACCGAGTTCCTTCGGCAATCGCGCCTGAACTTCTGGGCTCAGCATATGATTGATGAAAGCATAGGCGGCCTTTTCGTGCGGAGCTTCAGAGACGATGCATGGCCCGTCATACCAAGCCGTCATCCCTTCCTCCGGATAGGCTAGTTCAATCGGCAGGCCTTTGGCCTTGGCCTGTCGGAAACTGCCGTCGTCAGAATCGGCAATCCAGATTTCGCCGCTGCCGAGCAATTGGGCCATTTGATCATTGTGAGCAAAGACCGTGCGCACCTGCTGCATATTCTCAAGCAGCTTCGCCTCGACGGCCTTCCATTGCTCATCCGTCAATGGCCCGAATTTGTAGCCAAGGCTCAAGGCCGTGCGCCATACCTGTTCGCTCGACTTGTCGATCTTCCCGACGCGATCTTTGTACTTGCCGGAATAAACATCTTTCCAAGATGTGATTTTGCCCCCGGTCTTCGCCGGATCATAGGCGATCAGGCTGTTCAGGCCGAAGGAATAAGTACCGCAATAGAGCTTTCCGTCGTCCTTTACTTTTTTTACTTGCGGGAACACGTCGGCGAGAGCCGGGATCTGCGTTTCATCAAGCGGCTGGATCAGCTTTTGCTTGATTGCAACATCCTCGAAACCCGCACCAAGAAAAACAATATCATGCGTGCCAACGCCGGCCGCGCAAATCTTGTTCATCGCTTCCTGTTCGTCGGCGTAATAGTCGATATTGACTTTGACGCCGTATTTTTTCTCGAAGTCTGGCAGTGCGAAATCGATATAGTTGCCCCAACTCAGAACATTGATCTCGCCGCCGATCTGGTCATCGGCTTTCACTGCGGACTGCGGAACAGCCATCAGGCCGAGTATCGAAAGTGAAAGTAAGAGTGAACGTCTCTTCATGGTATCCTCCCTATGGATTTATTTCGGGTCCACGTCAGTCTCAACGCGGCCACGGTAAGCACGGCAGTAGCAACCAAGATAAGTGTCGATACGGCATTGATCTCCGGCGTGATGCCAACTTTCACGATAGAGTAGATGCGGATCGGGAGTGTCGTTACTCCCGCGGACGTCAGGAAGAAACTGACTACGAACTCCCCGATAGAGATCGTAAATCCGAAGAGTAGCGCACCGAGGATGCCCGATGCGATGCCCGGCAAGGTAATGCGGCGCAGCACCGAAAGCTCGCTCGCGCCCAGCCCGCGGGCAGCATCTTCGAGATTCCGATCGAAGCGCGCGAGGCTGGAGATAATGATGAATGTGCAATAGGGCAAAGACAGCAAAGTATGACCCAGCATCAAGGCGCCAAAGCCTGTTTTAAGACCTATCTGCCGCGCAAAGATCAACAGACTGACGCCCAGCACAATGCCTGGGGCGACCATCGGAAATGTCATGAGCACAAGGAACGCTTGCCGGCCTGTAAACTCATATCGCGTTATGGCCAGCGCAGCGCAAAGTCCAAGTATGGTCGCAACGATGCTCGATGCGACGCCAAGCTTGATGCTGACCCAAAGCGAGGCGAGCGTACGGGTATTCGCAAAAAGCTCGTGGAACCACTCCAGACTGTAAGCCTCGATGGGAAAGGTAGCGATCGTCTGAGCGTTGAAACTCGTGATGACGACAAGCGCGACCGGCAGATAGACCAGTATATAGACGAGGCCGACAAGCAGGATCGAGGTCGCGTTGCGCTCGCCCATGCCTACCCTCCCACCAGACCGCGGTTTAGATTGGCAAGTCGGAGTAACGGCAGCAGCACCAGGGCGATGCTCACGATCAGGATGACGGAAAGCGCCGAGCCAAGCGGCCAGTCGAAACTCTGGAATGCCGTCACGATGAGATTGCCGAACATGATGCCCTCGAGGCCGCCAAGCAGGTTGGGGACGAGATATTCTCCAAGTGCCGGGATGAAGGTGATGATGCAGCCGGCGATGATGCCCGGGGCGAGGAGCGGCAGAACGATACGCTGAAAGCGCTTGAGCGGACTTGCGCCGAGATTTTCCGCGGCCTCGAGAATGATCGGGTCGATGCGCTCGGCCGCGGCGTAGATCGGCACGAGCATGTAAGGGAGATAGATGTAAACGAGCCCAAGGACGACCGCGGGCTTGGTGAATAGGATACGCAATGGTGTCTCGATGATGCCGGCCGATATCAGGGCCCAGTTGAGCATTCCCGTTTCACCAATCACCAGGTTCATCGAATAGGTTCGGATGAGAACGCTGATCCAGCCTGGCAGGATCAAGCCGACGATCAGCAGGATCCGCGTGCGCATGGAGAAATTCCGGACGATGGCCCAGGCGAGCGGAATGGCAATCGCGGCGCAGGCGAGCGTCGTGAAAAAGGCCATTACGGCCGAATTGAAGAGCGTGTCCCAATAGATGCCGGAGGTGAAGACCTTCCGATACTGGCCAAGCGTCGGTTCCGTCACGAGTTGATAATCATTGTCGACGGACCAAAAGCTGTAAGCGGCCATCGACATGATCGGCAGCAGGAATAAAACGATTAGCGTGATGAGCGGCGGCAGGAGGACAACGGCAAGGCCGAAGCGGCTTTTTCCCATCGATTCCTCCCGTTTCCCTGGACGGAGGCTAGCAAGGCTCGCTGCTACAACTCAAATTTATAAGTATGGGCAGAGATATTTCGATTATAAATAAGCGATGGCTCAGCGCCCACCACTTGAAGTTGATCTGCTCCGCTCCTTTCTCTCGGTTGAACAAACCGGCAGCTTCTCTCGCGCTGGCGAGATTCTGGGCCGCAGCCAGCCGGCAATAAGCCTGCAGATCAAGCGGCTGGAGCATCGCGCGGGGGTCGCTCTGTTCGATCGTTCGCGCAGCGGGGAGGTGCGATTAACTCCCGCCGGGGCCACTTTAGTCCGCTACGCCCACGAAATCCTTGCCCTTCATGATGACGCGCTTGCAACTTTAGCAGCGCCTGCAATGAAAAGCCGGGTGCGCCTGGGAATTCTGGAAGAGCTTGGGCATACGCGGCTTCCGCAGATATTGCGGGCCTTTAACCGCGCAAACCCGCGCGGAACCCCACAGATTCAGGTCAGTTTAAGCAACCAACTTGTGAACGATCTTCTGCAGAACCGGCTTGATTTGGCTGTCGTTGCAGGGGACCGGAACTAT
Source organism: uncultured Alphaproteobacteria bacterium (assembly GCA_963805405.1). Taxonomy (GTDB): domain Bacteria; phylum Pseudomonadota; class Alphaproteobacteria; order Rhizobiales; family Aestuariivirgaceae; genus JAEUMG01. The sequence continues at coordinate 67,504 of CAWDUC010000018.1, forward strand.
CCTCAAGGCGTTATGGCGTGGTCAGAGACAGTGACCTGGGTTGCCTCTTCAGCAGTGCCCTTGGCCGCTGCGCCAACCCCTCCCCTTGGTACTCCTACCAGAGCCATGTTGGTATCGCCGATCGGCGATCCATGCCCTCGATCAAGCTCGCATGCAATGGATCCAGTCGTGTCTCAGCACAACCATGACGGGAATCCGCGCCACGGTCATCGCCGGACTTGGGCTGTCGATCATGGGAGACTCCGAAATCGGAGAAGGCTTGCGGGCAGTCGGCAACGAACTCAATTTGCCGCGCCTGCCGCCCGCCGACATCATGGTTTATTACCGGACGCGAGACTTCGCCAATGCTGCTAAGGCACTCGCAACAGAAGTTCGCGCGCTTCTATGACAGGTGCGGCCGGGTCTGCTGTGTGAGATACCAGGGACCGCGGGCTTCTTCATAGGCAAGCGCCGACCCCAACACAGTTGCATCGTCAAATGGTCGGCCCACGATCTGCAGTCCCGTCGGTACTCCCATTGCGGAAAACCCGCTCGGCACGCTCACCACCGGGCACGTTCCCAGCATGTTGAACTGATGCGTCGTGGAATAACCGAATTCCGGATCGACCTCCGCGCCATCGATAGTCAATCCATCTGGCAGACAATCTTGATCGGCACGCACAGCCGGGACCGTCATTGTCGGACAAAGGAATAGTTCGTGATCCGCCATTACGCGCCCGAAGGAGTGGTTCATTCGATCGATCATCTCATAAACCATCGCAAGATCGCCGGGTACACTCGCCTGTGCATCAAGCGCCGCGCCTTTCAAGAAATCCGGTAGAAGATCCGGGCTATGATGAAGGAGACTGACCAGCGTTCGGCCCGACCACATCATGTTGAACCAGTGGACGCAGATCCGATCAATATCCGAGGTCCATCCGAGATCGACTTCATTGACCTCACTGCCGAGAGCCTTGAACAGGTCGATCGCCACCAGCGTGTTCTTTCTGACTTCGGGGTCGACCTTTCGGTAGGAGAGATCGAGAGAGTAAGCAACTCTCAATCCTTTGAATGTACGGGGCACAGATGCAATTGCCGGTGGTTTCGGCAATGAATGCGGATCACGCCAATGGCTGCCGGCAGTGATGTTCTGCATGGCAATGATATCGCCAACATGGCGAGCCATCGGCCCGCAAACGCAAAACATGTCGAGAGAATTGGGATAGGCATCGGCATTTCGCCCATGCGGTGGCTTGAAACCGACAAGGCCACAGGCCGATGCTGGCACGCGGATCGATCCCCCCATATCGGTCCCTGTCGCGAGCGTTGTGAATCCGCCAGCCAAGGCAGCGGCAGAGCCACCGGATGATCCACCGGGACTGCGCGCCGTGTTCCATGGATTCCGCCCCAATCCCCAGACGGATGACCGGTTTACGCCCGATAGGCACAGTTCGGAGGTCGTCGTTCGCGCGAGAATGATCGCGCCCGCCTCTTGCAGGCGCTCGATCATCGGATCGGTTATGTCGGGAACATTATTCTTGAACGCAAGCGATCCGTAGGTCGTCCGTTGCCCAGCAATATTCTGCGCATCCTTGACCGCAAGCGAAATGCCCTCGAGCGGTCGCGCCTCTCCGCGGAACCAGCGTGCTTCTGCCTGCGCAGCGGAACGCAACGCAGAATCGAAATGGCAATCGCCGAAAGCCACAAACTCGGAATTGAATTTTTCAGCACGCGCGATCTGGGTTTTCACGACTTCGACGGGCGATATCGCACGCTGCCCAAACAGATGCATAAGCTGCTGTGCCGAGTAATAGACCAAGTCAGTATCGGAAAGAGTCAATTTCCACCTCGTCGCGACAGACGTTCACCGGTTGACAGCCGCACAGCATCCCGTGATGCTCGCGCCGGCTGACCGCCCAGGGGACGCATATGATGGCAGACCAGCAGACGTCAATTCAATCGGACCAGTCTGCCTATCGTGCGCATTTCGATGGTGGGGTCTCGACGCTCATGTCGCAAATGTGGGGCGGCAACCTGCACATGGGTTTCTTCGAGGCACCTGACGAGCCGTTGGCCGGGGCGCAGATGCGGGTGAAGCAGAGTATAGCGGAGCTTCTTGAACTCAGGACCGGCCGCCGGCTGATTGAAGTCGCTTGCGGTGTCGGCACGACAGCAATTCACCTCGCCGAAACGACGGGCGCCTCGGTTGATGCAACCAACATATCGGAAACCCAGCTCGCCGAAGCGCGAGAGCGTGCATCGGCGCAGGGCTTGTCGAACCGGGTGAACTTCACCTTTGGCGACTACCATCAACTCGATGCGGCCGCTCAATCATATGATGGGTGGTTATGTCAGGAGGCCCTCCTCTACGCGCATGACCGCCAGCAGGTGTTTGCCGAAGCACGCCGTGTCGTAAGGCCAGGGGGCCGCATCGTATTTACTGATTTGACCCTTTCGCACGCGCTTCCCCAATCGGAGCGCGAATCCTTGATGACGGATATCAAAGCTCCGCATTTGTGGTCCATGGCACAGTATGATGCGTTTGTTGGCCGCCTGGAAATGCCACTTGTTGCCAGGCACGAATGGGGACCGCACGCCGCGCGCACATTCAAGTCGGTGGCCCAGAATATTCAGGCCAAGCGCGATCACCTCGTCACAATGGTTGGCGAGGAGGCCGTTAGACAGGCAGAATTCCGCATCGATCGACAGTATCGGCTGGCTTCGACCGGACATTTGGGATGGTGCCTCTATTGCCTGCAGGTCCCTCCTTCCTGAATCCGCCTTGCCCAAATTCGACAATAGTTAAGGCGTCTCGCGGTCAACCCGGCACTCCGTCTTCTGGCAAGAATGCCAAGGCCAGCGCTAAAAGGGAGCACGAGAGTGTCAGGTAAGACCGAAGCCATCCAGGCGCCGAAAAACGTAATCAAATTCGATAAGCCCACGCTCGTACGCCGCGAGAATGCAGTGCGGTTTCTATGGGGCGATCCGAAAGCCCATTTCGTACCCGACCTCATCTATGGAAGGGGCGAGCGCATTGCCGGATTGATCTTTAAGCTGGCGCCTGGTGAATATTTTCGCACATCCGATACCTGGCGCACGGTGTATGACCAGGACAGATATTACTATGTCGTCTGCGGTGAATTAACGATCCAGGATCCGGAAACCGGGGACGTCGCTGTTGCCAAGCCAGGTGAAGCCATCTACTGGCGAGGAGCGCGATACCACTTCGGCTACAACTTCAACTTCGAAGAAACGCTTGTGTTGGATTGGTACGCTCCGCAAGAGCGCCCATCCCATATACCGGAGATCGCCGCCTCTCCGACGAAGCGCCAACTCAAGGAACGCGTCGATGGCCGTTTCGATCTCCTGACAAAGTGGCCCAAGCTTGCTTCGGACGACAAGGGCATGCGGCAAAAGGAAGGTCGCGTCATGACCTTGAGGCGCGCGGACGCACTTCCCATTGTCCACGGCGATATAACCCCCGTGCGTATGGACATCTTCGCATCAAGCGAAAATCTCACTGCCGGCGTCGTCGACCTTCGGCCATCCGTCATGAGCGATCCGGAAGTGCACCGCGGCGACGAGACTCTGTTTGTGCTTGAGGGCACTGTCCATGTCTATCTGCCGGATAGTTATGAGTGGTTCGAGCTTCACCATCTCGATTGCCTCTATCTTCCGGAGGGAACGCGCCACCAATATGCGAATAATGGCGCCAAGCTTGCCACCGCCGCATTTTGCGTGACACCAGGATATCGTTGACAACGAAGGAAATCACCAACAGCTTAAGTTGCTGATCCGACGAGGTAACTTGACGTGAGGCCAGCTGAAAAATCGACACTGCCGAGCGACATCGGCATCCTGTTGACACCAGGCTTCTCGATGTTGGCCTATTTCGCGATCATCGAGCCGATCCGTCTCGCGAACCAGTTAATCGGCCAACCGCTCTATCGCTGGACAACCTATAGCGGGGCGGGAGGACCCATCAGGGCGAGTTGCGGCATGACGGTCGCAACTGAATCATGTGCCAGTTCCAGGATCACTCCAGGCTGTGTTTTCGTTGTTGCTGGATTCGATCCTTGGCCGCAAACTGATGGACATCTGAAGTCCTGGCTGAGAGGTTTGGACCGCCGCGGCACTGTTCTGGGAGCAGTCGATACCGGCGCGTTTCTTTTGGCGTCTGCCGGGCTGCTCGACGGTATAGCCACAGCGCTCCACTGGGAGAGCGCTGTCGCGTTTACCGAATTATTCCCCGACATCCCCCTTTCCGATCGCCTGTTCATCCTGCATCCGCGACGTTGGCTATGCCCCGGTGGATCTGCAGCAGTCGATATGATGCTCGAACTCCTTGAGCGCGAGCACGGCGCCGGACTATGTGCGGGCATCGAAAGCAGGCTGATGCACAAGCGGCGTAAAGATGAGCCATTGCCTGAACACCGTGCCATTGCCCAGCCCACAAGCCGAGATGTAGACTTGGCTCATGTATTGCAGATGATGGAAACGCACGTCGAAGAGCCTATTCGGATTGCCACCTTGGCCGAGCGTGCCGCACTTTCCCAACGAAGCCTTGAAAGGAAGTGTCGTCACGCCTTTGGACGTACGCCTGCGCAGCTTTATCTTGATGTGCGCTTGGAACGAGCGCGTCAAGTACTGCGTCACAGCGATCTTACGGTGAGAGATATCGCCGTCTCGTGCGGCTTCACTTCCATTCCCTATTTCTGCCGGGCCTATAAGGCGCACTACGGAACAGCACCCGGCGGTGACCGTAAACTCGACATCAGCCTTGTCGCCAGGAATCTTGGCTCGACGAATTCAGGCAATGTGGGGACGGATCTGGGCAATGACTGAGCAGTCCCGGTGATAGCCTTTCGGCAATAGCGCACCTCACTCAACAAAGGTGCCGCATCAAGGGAGGACTACAATGCACTTTACAAGCCTTGCTCGGCGTGTGCTTGACGGGCTCTCGGTACTTGCTGTTGTCGGATGCCTGGCGTCGGCGCAGGCCGCCGCCCCTAAATCTCCGGATCCCATCAAACTCGCCAAGTATGACTGGACCGGACAATACGTTACGACGGAGGTCGCCGCTGAAATCCTCCGTCGGATGGGCTACAAGGTCGAAATTGTTCAAACGACGCAAGTCCCTTCTTTGCAGGCGATCACCGACGGCGAGATAACGGCTTCGCTCGAATGGTGGAACCAAGCCAACAAACCGCTTTACGACAAGGCTGTCGAGGAAAAGAAGATCGATCCGCTTGGATCGACCGGTCTGGTCGGATCGGAAGGGTGGTATTATCCAGCATATGTGGCTGAGAAATGTCCCGGCCTCCCCGATTGGCGCGCATTGCAGAAATGTGCCGAAGTTTTTGCGACGCCGGAAACCGCACCAAAAGGGCGCGTTCTTGACTATCCGGCAGAGTGGAATCCGGATGCCCAGAAATGGATCGACGCGCTCGGTCTTGATTTCGTCGCCGTGCCATCAGGCGGCGAAGGCGCAACAGCCGCCGAACTGAAATCCGCCATTGCCCGCCAGGAACCCATCCTCTTGCAGTGGTGGGAGCCGACGTGGCTTGCGAGCGAATTCAAGCTCAATATTGTCAAGCTTGATGGCGAAGGTATTGCTTGCGGCAAAGGCACCGAGGCCAAAATCGAAACCACCAAAATGTTCGATTGCGCCGGCAAAGCAATCGGCATCGTCAAGTATTCTTGGCCTGGCACCAAGGACAAATGGCCTGCGGCCTACAAGTTCCTGCAGGCCTATCAAATGACCAACGACGCCCAGGGACCAATGGCCAAAGCCGTCGAGGTTGATGGTCAGAAGGTCGAGGACGTCGCCAAGAAATGGGTCGATGACAACGAAGCCATTTGGAAGCCCTGGGTCGACCAGGCAAATCAGTAATCACTCCACTTACCCGGTGCGGGCTGGCATTCAATATGCGGCCCGCACCCAAATTTCCACGCAAGAGCTTATCACATGATTGGCGGCGCCAGCCTTGAATGCCGAAATCTGTGGAGGGTCTACGGTGCCTCGCTAGGCGAAACCGCTCATTATACAGGCGGAAATGGCCCCGCCGCCCTCGCTGCAGATCTACGCCGCAAGGGCGCGGTTGTTGCCGTATCCGACGTCACATTGACGATCGAGCCCGGCGAGACCTTCGTGATCATGGGTCTATCCGGTTCGGGAAAATCGACCCTGGTACGCTGTCTTTCGCGTCTCGTTGAGCCAAGCGCTGGCGAAGTGCGCATCGACGGTGAGGACCTCCTGAAACTGACCGAAACCGAACTCATCGCGCTGCGGCGGCAAAAAATGGGAATGGTGTTCCAGCATTTCGGCCTCCTGCCCCATATGACGGTCCTCGAAAATGTTGCCTATCCCTTGCGCGTCCAGGGCATGTCCCCTGCCGAGCGCCGAAGCCGCGCTTTGGAGGTCATCGAGCTCGTTGGCTTGAACGGGCGCGAGCGAGCCTATCCGCGTGAACTTTCCGGCGGCATGCAACAGCGCGTAGGTATCGCCCGAAGTCTCGCGGTAAAGCCGGCCATCTGGTTTTTGGACGAACCCTTCAGCGCTCTTGACCCCTTGATCAGGCGCCAGATGCAGGATGAGTTTCTCCGCCTTCAGGCGTCGCTCAAAAAGACCATCGTATTCATCACTCACGATTTCCTTGAGGCCCTTCGATTGGCTGATCGGATTGCCATCATGCGCGATGGCCGAGTGATACAAGTCGGCACGCCCTCCGACGTCGTGCTGCGCCCCGTCGACTCTTATGTCGCCGAGTTTACCCACGATGTCCCTCGCGAACGGGTCTTAACCGCCGGCGATATCATGTTGCCCACTCACGAACAGTTCGATCTCCAGGGATCAGTGCTGGCGAGCACGGTGATCGAGGATATCATCCCGCACCTAGTGGGCAGAAAGGGTCCGGTGGCCGTGCGCAGCGAACAGAACAGGATACTAGGATTGGTCAGCAGTGAGCGCATCCTCGCAGCGCTAGCCCCGGCTGCGCCGTCCCGGAGATGACTAGCGTCGGCAGCTTAAATATTCAGTCGGGAAGTACGCGCCAAGCCGATCCCGCTTGGCCATGGATGATCGCACTGTTGGCCGTCGGCGCTGCTTTTGCCTTTTCTGCGCTGCAAATCGCCGAGATCAAGCCGCCAGGACCCTTGGTGCCTATCGCTGCTTGGATCACGATCGCCACAGAATGGTTCACCGCAAATTTTCGTTTTCTCTTCCGATCGATTACTTGGGCACTGACAGGCCCTATGAAACTTGTGCGGGTGGTTTTCGACACCCTTGCTTGGCCGACGGTCATCGTCCTTGTCGCAGCGCTTGGTTATGTCGCGAATGGAAGGCGCCTCGCTGTTTTCTGTGGATTGGCCTTCCTCTACATCGTCGTAACCGGATACTGGGACAAGACCGCTGTAACGCTGGCGCTGGTCGCCGTCGCGGTACCGGTTTCCGTCGCGATCGGCCTCTTCGGCGGCATTCTTGCCTACAGATCAAATACTGCCCGCCGCATCATCGAGCCCATGCTCGACTTGATGCAAACGATCCCCACCTTTGCCTATCTGATTCCGATTCTCGTTTTATTCGGTATCGGTCCGGTGGTTGGCATGATCGCCAGCGCCATCTACGCGATACCACCGATGGTACGGAACGTGATGCTCGGATTGCAGCGCGTTCATCCAGAGATCATCGAGTCGGCCAAAATGTCTGGCTCGACGGAACGCCAATTGCTCTGGTGGGTGTTGATACCCTCTAGCATGCCAACCATCCTCATCGGCGTGAATCAGACCGTCATGGCGAGCTTGAGCATGGTGGTGATCGCCTCGATGGTGGGGGGTGTGGACGATATCGGAATCGAGATCTTCCAGTCCATGAAACTGGCTCGCTTCGGCGAGAGTCTGCTGTCGGGCCTGGTCGTCGCCCTGATTGCGATGGTGATGGACCGCGTCTCGCGCGGGTTCGCGGAACGAGGTGGCGAGCGAGCCGCGCATCGCGCCGGCACTCGCTTCTATATTGTAGTCGCGGTGGCCGCGGTCGCGCTGCAGCTCCTGGCATTGGTCGTCCCATCGCTCGCCAATTTTCCGGAAGCCTGGACATTCCGCCCCACGAAGGCACTCAACGTAGCGCTCGAATGGTTCACGGTGGTTGCCTTTCCGGTAACATCCGCGCTCAAGACCTGGATCGTGTTTGTCGTGATGCTGCCGCTCAAGATCGGATTCGCCGACAGCGTTCGGCCAAACTTCTGGGGCTTCGAGATGTCGCCACATGTGACTTTGGTCTTCGCAGTGCTGGGGGTGGTGCTCACCGCGGCTGCCTGGCTTGTCTCCGGCCCCAAGCTCGCATTGGCTGTCGCGATTGCCGCCACGCTCTATTATTCGGGGACGACGGGGGTGCCTTGGCCGGCCATGGCGGCGCTTGTCTTGGGCATCACCTACTATGTGGGCGGGAGAAATATCGCGACGCTCGCGGGCTTGAGCATAATCTTCATCCTGATCACCGGCTCATGGACAAATTCCATGATCTCCATCGAATTGACCTTGGTCGGCGTCTTGATCTCGTTTCTGCTCGGAACGGCGATCGGAGCGTGGGCGGCGCTGAATGTTCGTGTCTCGGCCGTTGTCGCGCCGATCTGCGATACGCTCCAGACGATGCCGATCTTCGTCTTTCTTATTCCTGCTGTCATGGTGTTCCTGGTCGGCGAATTCACCGCTCTGATCGCGGTGGTCATGTATGCGATCGTTCCTTCCATCCGCTACGCCGAGCATGGATTGCGTAACGTCCCGGCAGAAATCCTGGAAGCCTCCCGCATGATGGGAGCCTCGCGCTGGCAAGTCTTATGGCAAGTACGGTTCCCGGTTGCCCTGCCCGAGATTGCACTTGGTCTCAACCAGACCATCATGATGGCCTTGTCGATGGTAATTGTCGCTGCATTGGTCGGTGCGCAAGGATTGGGCTCTGACGTCATGATTGCTTTGAGCCGAGCCGACACCGGAAAAGGTCTGGTGGCCGGCCTTTGCCTTTCACTGATCGCGATAGTCACTGATCGTACACTGCAAGCCTGGGCAGAATCTCGTAGAAGGGCGCTCGGTCTTGCCTAACTCGATTGCCGATATTGAAAGCTACTGTCTCGTCGGCAAGACATCCCCCGATCGATGGGGGCCGCCCTACGGTTTTTTTGTCAAAGTCACGACAAGTGAGGGCATCGTCGGGTTTGGCGAGAGCGATACCATGCCGGATATGGCGCAGGCCGTCGTCAATGCCCGCGCGATCAATTCTCTGGTGACCGGACTTCGCGAACTTTTGCTGGGATCGTCGACCGAACCGCTTTCCGCATGGGAGCGCATGCGCGATGCCGTCGCCCAATATGGCCGCGACGGTGTTGTCCTGCATGCGATGGCGGCACTCGACATCGCCTTGTGGGATATTGCCGGAAAGCGCGCCGGCAAGCCGGTCGCCGCTCTGCTGGGCGGCATCAGACATCCCCGCCTGCGATGCTATGGAACACAAGCGTTAGGTGAAACCCTCGCGGAGAATGCGGAGAATGCGCAATACGTGGTCGCGCAAGGGTTCTCCGCTGTCAAACTCGGTTGGCCGCCATTCGGTCTCGACCCTGATCGCGACGAGGCGATTGTCAGGACGCTGCGCGACGCGGTCGGCCCGTCGGTTGACCTGCTTCTCGACGCAGGCATGGCATGGGATCTGACGGCCGCACGCGCACGCGCGGAACGTCTGCGGAAGTACGACCTGTTTTGGCTCGAGGAACCATTCTCTGCCTATGATATCGATTCATACGGGCGATTCCGAGCCGAGGCCGGAATACCGCTCGCGGCGGGTGAAATGGCTGCCAGCGCGAGCGAGCTCAAGCGTCTGGTTGATAACCGCTGCGTTGACATTCTGCAGATCGACGTGTCGCGGACAGGGATCACCCAGGCCGCACAGATCGCCCGCCACGCAAATAACCACGGCATTGCGATCGTCAATCACACCTATAGCTATATCGCCAACGCAGCGGCCTCCGCTCAATTGATGGCCGCCACTTCGGGCATATCGCTCTTCGAATGCCAGGCTCGTGACAATGAAATTCGCAGTGCGATCAATCAGGGCCAGTTGCGACCAAACGACGGATGGATGCAAATTCCAGAAGCTCCAGGTCTCGGCATAGTCGTTGATGAAAGTGCCTTGCAGTATTTTTCCAGGGGGTAGCGTGACGGCAAAGCAATGGCTCAAAGGCAAAACCGCCTGGGTAACCGGAGGCGCATCAGGAATGGGACGCGCAACGGCGTTGAGGCTCGCTGAGGCCGGCGCCAATGTCGCCATTGGCTCGCTAGTCCAGAGCCAACGCTCGGTCGCCCTCCCCGATCAAAACGTCCACACGCCTGACGATGCAAGATTGGCGGAAACTGCAGAGGCAATTATGGCGAAAGGCGTCGCTGCTGTAGCGTTGCCCCTGGATGTTTGTTCTCAGGACTCTGTCGACGGGTTCCATGCGGCAGCGGTTGCCGAACTCGGGCCGATCGACATTCTGGTCAATGCGGCCGGCAGCTCGGCGCGCAAGTTGATGCTCGATCATCCTGACGAAATCTGGCATCGCATGATCGATACCAATCTGACCGGCCCCTTCCGGACGACTCGACTATGCCTTGCCGGAATGATCGAGCGGCGATTTGGCCGGATCATCAATATTGCATCGACTGCTGCGAACGTCGGCTATGTTCGTCACTCCGCTTATTGTTCGTCGAAATCGGGCCTGCTCGGTCTCACGCGCTGCACGGCACTCGAGGGAGCGGAGTTCGGCGTCACCTGCAATGCGATCAACCCGGGGTGGGTCGCAACTGACAGTAATTACTCCGCATGCATTCAGGAAATTGCCATCGCAGGACTTGACCTTACCGTCGAACAATATCGCGCGAAGGTCGCAGCGGACCTGCCCCAGAAACGCTTTCTCGCCCCGGATGAAGTCGCAGGCTTGGCGCTCTTTCTGTGTCGCCCCGAAGCGCAAGGGATCAATGCCGAGGACGTCACCATGGCGATGGGATCTCTGTGGTAGAAGGAGCGCAGCCGATGACAGAAGCCCGATCGCGTGATCTGAACGGCCGCGTCGCTTGGGTAACCGGTGGCGCTACAGGCATGGGCCGGGCGATCGCGCTCGGTCTTGCGAAAGCCGGCGCCAAGGTTGCGATCGGCTCACTGCCGGAAGGGGGACGCATCCCGAATTCGGCCTACGCGGCGTTACCCTCGCTTTCATCGATCGAGCAAACAGTTGAGGCTATAAGATCAGAAGGCGTCGCCGGCTTCGGAGCCGCTCTCGACGTTCGCGACAATCATAGCGTCAACGAATTCTACAACAGCGCCACCGCTGCGCTTGGCGCCGTCGATATTCTCGTGAACGCGGCCGGGGTATCCGCTCAGGAAGCCTTGGTCGGCCACAGCGACGAGACCTGGAACCAGGTCCTCGATATCAACCTGAACGGCGCCTACCGAACCATCAAGCGTTGCTGGCCGGCAATGCTCGAAATCCGCTTCGGGCGCATCGTGAACATTTCCTCGACTGCGGCCGAGGTCGGCTTTCCGCGCTACGCGGCTTACTGCGCCTCGAAGTCCGCCCTGCTCGGCCTCACGCGCTGTGTGGCACTCGAGGGTGCCGAATTTGGCATCAGTTGCAATGCGATCAATCCCGGCTCCGTCGGGACGGGGATGATGGAGCTCGGCTCGCTGCGGCGCATCGCACAGGGCGGCCAAGGAACAACTGTTGAGGAGAATTTCAAGATCGTTGCCGAGGGCATGCCGCAGAAGCGCCTGATAAGCGTCGAGGAAATCGCCGCAACGGCTCTTTATCTTTGCAGCGACGAGTCCTTAGGGATAACCGGTCAGACGGTTACAGTCTCGGGAGGCGCACTTTGGTAGCTGCGGATATCCGGCAATGAAAATCTCCAAAATCACCATCACGCTGGTCAATGTACCGTTCTTCGCGCCGATCCGATGGTCCGGGGGAGCCAACGCCGACTGGACCCGGATCGTCGTCGAAATGGAAACCGACGACGGCCTGATCGGGCTCGGCGAAACCCTGGGATCGAGTGTCACGAAGGCGCTCATCGACACCGAGATCGCACCGATGTTCATGGGCGAGAACCCCTACGACATCGAACGCATGCGTGCGAAAGCCACCTTCGTTCCTCTCTATTATGGAAAATGCGGCTATTGCGCCTTTGCCGCTCTTGAACTCGCCTGCTGGGACCTCATGGGCAAAGCAGCAAATTTGCCTCTATGCCGGCTTTTGGGTGGAAAGCTTCGCGATGAAATACCTTTCGCCGCCTATGTCTATCACCGCAATGCCAACGTTCAAGGCGAAGGCAAGGTCGATACCTGCGAAGATGTGATTGCACGCGCTCGCGAACTCGTGGATCGTTACGGCTTCTCGACAATAAAGTATAAAGGCGGCGTCAAGACGCCCGACGAAGAAATTGAGATATTGACTGCGCTACGCGGGGCCTTCCCGACTGCAAGATTGCGCTATGATCCCCAGGCGATCTACACGCCGGCGACCGCCATACGGATCGGCAAGAAGCTCGAACCTCTCGAACTCGAATATTACGAGGACCCTTGCTGGGGAAATATCGCGATGGCGCGGGTTCGCGGGGCGGTCGATATTCCCCTGGCCAGTAACATGGCTGTCATCGATCTTGATAGCGCGGCCGAAAGCATCGCCCTTAATTCGGTCGACGTCATCCTAGGCGACATTTTCGAGTGGGGCGGGATTGCCGTCATTCAAAAGCTCAAGGGCGCCTGCGAAATGTTTCAGAAAAACCTGAACTTTCATAGTGCCGCCGAGCTTGGAATCGCAACCGCGGCATATCTCCACGTCGCGGCATCATGCCAATCTCTACCGCACGCGCTCGACACCCATGCGACCGAATTGGCCGGCGATGTCGTGAAAAATCCCAGCCAGTTGACGGCACAAGCAACCATGCGGGTTCCCGACGGCGCAGGCCTTGGTGTCGCGCTCGATCCCGAGCGATTTGCGATCGCCGCGGAGGCCTATCGTAGCGGCGGCGACAAAAGTGTTTATGCTGAAGATGAAGCGCGCGCCGGTATCATCCCCGTAAAGTCGATGTTCTGATCCAACATATGTTCTATGTAGAATTCATCCATTGGGATCGCTCTGTCCCAATCGAAATATTCCGGTTTCTGGGCCAGCAATCCTCTGCCTGGAAGGAAGACTCACCGGATCGACTCGTACTGCAACTCGGCCGCACGCTTCGCCTGGGTCCTGAGCCCGGTTATATCGCGCTCTGGGACATCCCGAACATTCGCCGCCTCGATGAATGGGAAGCATATTTTCATTCTTCGGAATCGATGATGAACCGTCGAAGCCAAGCGATGCATCGGGCTATCACGATAGAGCGGGCCGGGCTCTACAATGCGCTGATCAGCGGCGACCCGAAGAGCTACCCGCTTTACTATGTCGAATTCTATGAGTCATTTTCTCCCGCGCTCGCAGCGGATTTGCCACGACAAGCACTTGTTTATCTTCTCGATAGGGTGGGATTCCTGGGTCCGGATTTCGAGGCCATAGCGGTCTGGGGATGCCGGTCATACGAGGACATTGAGCTTCTCTCATGCCGTCGCAGCCTCGGCATGCCCCTGCCAGCTGAGGCAGGGATCTATCGGAATTTCGGCGACGAGGTAATTTGAGGAATCGTTCCTTGCAGGCGCAACCATTCGAGATACAAGTTCTTCAAAGTCGTAAGCGAACTTAAACACGGGCAAGCAAATTCACTGTGCGTTCGACGCGTATTCGTTCAGAATTTGCAAACAAGCCTACCGAAGCAGATCGAATTCCGCGTTTTGGCGTGAGCTAAACCGCATTGATGACCGTCGCCCTTGAGGGCGATGCCACCCTTCGATGAATGCGCCCCCCGCTTTCACAGGATCATCCTGGGTCGTTATGCTAAGGCTGTGTGGGTGCCGTTGGCTCAGGTTGCGTGGGCGTTACCGGGACGGTCGGCGTGGTCGTGGCTGGCGGTGTTGGGACGGTCTCACCGGTGGTCTGTGACGCTGGAGGAACCGTCGCCGGCGGTTGCCTCATAAGGAAGAAGCCAATCACCAGAAGAGCAACGACGATCACTCCGATTACCCAATACATCGTGCTGGCGCCCCTGGTTGCACCGTAGGGGTTCATATGGTCGCCACGCATCGGATCGGTTGGGTTGGGTTGGGGCGGTACAGCACCCGGCGGGTTAGGCTTGGCAGCTGGAGGCGTTGGATTGATGGCCATAGTTTTCTCCTCAAACAGGTTTTCAAGGAACCTCGTGCAGAAAGGTTCCAAGAATTTGCGCTTTCCTTGCTATGGGTCAGAAATTGCCTGCTGCGTTGATTAGGGAATTCGACGCGAAAGCCGTAGTGTCATTGGGTTTGAGGCCGGCTCTCCCGACAGTGTCGGCGGAATTTCGCCATTTCCCTGCAAAAGCTCCTGATCGCAGAGAATCGGCGGCGTACTCTCCAAAGCAGCGAGATGTTGCCGGGCAATCCTGCGAGCTGGCGATTGGTCAGCCCGCCTCGCAACTCACCTACTTCAATAGACGTGCCCAGACCCGGTCGGCAATGGCCGGGGTTACTTGTCGCACTACTCGTTGATGTTCTCGTATGCCGTAAACTTCCATGCACCGGCACGTTTGCCGAAGTAATATTCGTTGCCATCGCAGTCGATCACCCACGGACTATCGGCGAACGTCGACTGGGCGGCTTTCAGTTTCCCCGCGCGGAGGCAGCCTACAAGCTGTGCATCACCGCCAAAGAACATGCCCTGAAACTCGTCCGCGAACTCGTTGGCGGAAACTTTGTCGGGGTGTTCGTATCCGCTGAAGGCCAGAGGAAAATGACTCATTGCCGCCACGGCCTTGATGTCCTTTTTGCCAACAGCGACGCTAAATGCTTTACGCATCTTCTCCAGATCCGATGGCGCGGCATTTCCTGCGACAACCGGTGCAGCGATCGAAACGAAAAAACAGCACGTTGATGCGACCAGGATTTTTCTGAACATGGGCGGCGCCTCCGAAATAGCCGAGGCCACTTCAGCGCGGCCTTCAGTCGAGCGTTATTCCTAACATCTCCTTGGCCGTTTGAAAGTAGGAACCCTTCTGAGCGGGGTCCCGCGCCATCTTGGAAACTCCAATAGCGACTGAGAGCACAACCATCAAACCAACAGCAAAAAGGAGCGTTGCGCCGCCTCTCGGCTCGCGAGGTGGTTCTTTTTTGACAGCCATAATCCCTCCGGTTTCCCGCGTCCCTGTAACTTCACCAAGGCTATTGGCCAGGGATCGGGCTCTCCAAACGCGACTTTTCTAAGCCTCTTGCATGTTCTTTATTCGTTCTATAGCCTCACCCTCATTAACGGAGGCGGGGATGACAGACAATTTGCGGTTCGTGGTCGAGCGCTGGAGTGCGGACGGAGGCAAGCGTTACGACGTGCTGGCGGCATGCAGCACGGTGGAGTTTGCGGAGGCGGTGTTCAACGTCGCAATCCAGTCACGGACGAAAGAGCTTTGCACGATCTCGCAAGGCGCAAGGCTTCTCCGGCGATCAGTCCCCGAAGGGAACGCAGCGACGACATAAGTGATTTGAATCGAATTGGCGGGCCAGCGCCTTACCCGCTGGCATTAGTAAGACCGGGGGTGATGCCTGCCGTCAGCGGCGGTTAGGGCTCCAAATTTGAGTCGGGGTCGTGAGACGGACCTCGACCTGCTGACCAAGATGGTGTCTAGAGGGGGTGTGGCGCGCATGACGCGGCGCTCGCGCGGGGAGTTTCAAATGATGCCGATGCCTAAGGTCACCTATTTCGATTTTGCCGGCAGCCGCGGCGAGGAGGTGCGGCTGGCACTGGTGATCGCCGGTATCGCTTTTGACGACAACCGGGTCAAGGACGACGATTTTGCCCCGATCAAATCCGACTTGCCGTTCGGTTCGCTGCCCGTCTTCGAAGTTCCAGGACACGGTGTCTTTGCTGAAACGAACGCGATACTGCGGCTGATCGGGCGTCTCCACCGCCTATACCCAGATGACCCCTGGGATGCGGCGCGGCACGATGCCGTAATGGATTCGTGTGAGGAGTTGCGCCAGCGTCTCTCGGCCACCTCGCGGATTGCCGATGCAGCGCAAAAGAAAGCGGCGCGACAGGCGCTGGCTGCCGAATATATCCCGGTCTGGGCGCAAGGAATTGAGCGGCTGATCGGCCAAGGTCCCTTCGTTGGCGGGGCGCAGCCTGCAGTCGCCGACATCAAGATCTACGTGATTGAAAAAGCGCTGAGCGGCGGCATCTATGACGATATCCCGACTACAGTCCTCGAGCCTTATGCCCGATTGAAGATGTTGGCCCGCGGAATTGCTAAGCATCCCGCGGTACTGGCTTGGTATGCGCCAAAACTCTGATCGCTAAGGACGTCAGAAATGCGGCCCCACCTTCCGTGCGAGGATGTCACAAACCGTATCCCGCGCCCGAGAGCGCGATAATCGAATTGATGACGGCTGACCTTCTCGCTGCCAGAGGATCATCATGGGTTGCTACACGAACCCACAGAGAGCCGCGCCGTCACGGCTTTGACGACGGCAATTTGCCTCCACGTGATCGTGGCCTCAACGAATCATGGACATTCTCCAAACCCACCATTGCGCAACGCGTCAGCGAGCACATTCGCTCTGCCATTATGGAACGCGCTCGGCGGCATCAGTGGCCTAAAAGGTAAAAGCTAGTTCAAAGACTCAGCCTTGGCCCCTATGACGCAGTCGTTCGCGATGAGAAATGTAGATTGCGCTGGCGATCAAAATCCCCACACCAATGAAAGTCCAGCGATCCGGGAAATCTCCAAAGAACCAATACCCAGCGATCACCGCCATAATTATCTCCGTATAGGAGAACGGTGCCAATGTTGACGCCTCTGCGTGATCGTAGGCGCGCACGATCAAGTAGTGTGCGAAGGTCGCGAAAAAGGCGAGCAATACGAACAAACCCCATTGCTCAAGCGTGGGCGTTTGCCAGAAGAAAAGCGCAGCGATGCTGACCACTACCGTGCCGAAGGCATTGGTATGAAGCGTCGTGAGAAGTGCGTTAGTCCGCCCCGCAATCTTACGGGTCAAGATCATGTACATCGCCATGGCAAAGCCCGAACCAAGTGCGAGCACGATCCCAAGATTGAAAGCTTGAAATCCCGGACGGATAATAATGAGCGTGCCGACAAACCCTGTGATCGTGGCGATCCAACGCCTGACCCCCACCTGCTCAGCGAGCATCACTGGCGACAGGAGCGTAATGGCGAGCGGCTGCACAAAAGAGATCGCCAGTACATCGGCTATAGGGAGATACTTTAGGCTCCAAAAATATAGTCCGTTTGAACTGAGTAGAAAAAAGCTGCGCAGCACCAGAATTTTGGGGCTGTCTGGGGTGACGATGGTTTTCAAATCGAATTTCGCCACAACGAATGGAAGGGTCATGAGCGCGCCAAAACACGTGCGCGCCCACACAAGCTGCACGACCGGCACACCCATCTCGCCAAGATATTTCGCTGCAACATCCATGTATGGCAGCAGGGCCATGGCGAAGAGCATTATCGCAATGCCAACAAGTGGGCGCTGCGCATTCAGGCCAGGTGAATTCATTGTCCGACTTGTTGTGGAAGGGCGTTTCAGACGCCCTTATGACATCGTATTTTGCCTAAAGCACCGTCGCCCTAGCTTTTTACGTCAGTTCGGTGATTCCGTTGGGAGAAACCTCTGACGGGCCAGGCGTCTTTCGATGAGGTCGCTGATCGAACAAACCTTATTGCTTAGGAGTGCCGGTCTGGAACGTCATGCCTGACGCTGTGGCTTTCTCAAGCGTTGTCGGACTATCGCCTTTCAAACGTCTGGCTGTGGAAGCGCGGCCGACAGATATTTAGAAAACTCGCGACTATGCGCGGCCCAAACGCCAGTCTGTGGACCAGACGAACTCGGAAGGTGGCGCGCTAAAATACGGAACTTGCCCGACTATTTAGAAATTTCTAAGATATTGATATCGCAGGACAATTTGTTGGTGGGCCCGGCAGGACTCGAACCTGCAACCAGACGGTTATGAGCCGTCAGCTCTAACCATTGAGCTACAGGCCCCACCAACCGGTTGGCTACAGCAATCCGGCGGTCGGTGCTATACCCTCAGGCTCAAGCGGAGACAATCGTGAGCGCAACGCCAGAAAGAGCCGTCGATGCCCTGATCGCCCTGCACGACGAGGCGACGACGGCATTGCGCGCCAGTCTCGAGCGGTTCCTGCTCAATCGAACAGTTCCGACACCCTCCGAGCGCAGTCGATTTCGCTACCCGCAATTGACGCTTACTTATGACGCCGCCGGGCCGCCACCGGTCTTGTCGCGCGCCTATGGCAAGTTCCAGGGTCCGGGCGTCTATGAGACGACGATCACGCAGCCACGAGCCTTTCGAGCATACCTTCTTGATCAGCTCAGGCATCTGGTGCGCGACTATGGCGCCGAGGTCGAAGTATCGCCCAGCGCTCAAGAGATACCCTACCCTTACGTATTGGAATCGGGCGATGAATTCGGCGGCGAAGGCATCACCGCGGCCGAAATTGCCCGTTATTTTCCGCCGCCCCTCTTAACCTCGGTGGGCGACGAGATCGCCGACGGGCTGTGGGAGCAAAAGCCCGGAGAGCCCATGCCGCTTGCCCTATTCGACGCAATTCGGACGGATTATTCGCTCCGCCGTCTCGTCCACTACACGGGCACGGATTGGCGCTCCGTCCAGCCCTGGATCTTGCTCACGAATTACCATCGCTATGTCGACCAGTTCGTCGCTTGGAGCGTCAGTCGCCTTCGCGACAATGTCGGCTTCACCGCGCTGCATCTGCCTGGTGGCGGAACAGTAACCGCAAAGGAAACCGATGCGGAAATAGCTTCGATCGTCGGGCGCACGGCCTGGCACCGCTACCAGATGCCGGCCTACCACTTGGCAAGGCCCGATGGCGGCGTCAGCCTCGTGAATATCGGCGTAGGACCTTCCAACGCCAAGACGATCACCGATCATTTGGCGGTACTGCGGCCGCATTGCTGGCTGATGATCGGGCACTGCGGCGGCCTTCGACAAACCCAGCGTATCGGTGATTACGTCTTGGCGCATGGCTATCTGCGGCAAGATCGTATCCTCGATGAACTGATCCCGCCCGACATCCCGATTCCGGCACTTGCCGAAGTGCAGGTTGCCCTTCAGGAGGCCGCGGCCACCATCACCGGCGAGCGCGGAGAGGCATTAAAGTCGCGCCTGCGCACCGGCACCGTCATGACCAATGATGACCGCAACTGGGAACTGCGCTGGTCGCAGGAGCGCAGACGTATCAATCTTTCCCGGGCGATCGCCGTCGACATGGAATCAGGGACGGTTGCGGCCCAGGGCTATCGCTTGCGCGTGCCCTACGGCACCCTGCTTTGCGTGTCCGATAAGCCTCTGCACGGCGAGATAAAGCTGCCCGGCGCTGCAAACGCTTTCTATGATCGCGCCGTGGGCGAGCACCTGATGATCGGACTTGCGGCGATCGAGCGGCTTCGGAGCGACCTCACGCAGCTCCACTCGCGCAAGCTCAGAAGTTTTGACGAGCCACCTTTCCGCTGAATTTTGCCAGATTTCGGTCATCCTGCATTCAGATTCAGAAGAATACTGGTTCTGCCATCAATCGCCGGACCGTGTTTTGTCCGAGCACTTTTCGTTGGAGTTCCCATGTTGCGCTCAAGCCTCGCTGCCTTGATGTTCGCTGCCCTCGCCGCCTTTCCCGCTGTCTCCCCGGCATCGGCTCAAGAGCATAGTAACCCACCACGCACGATCACCATTGTCGGCCATGGCGAGGCGAGGCTGGTTCCCGACCTCGCGGTCATCACCTTGGGCGTCATGAACTCGGCCGCAACCGCACGCGAGGCGCTCGACGCCAATAATGCGGCCATGAACAGCGTCATGGCGGGGCTTAAATCGGCCGGCATATCTCCGAATGATATGCAAACCTCGAATTTCACGATTTCGCCGCGCTATGATTTCGGCCAGGACAATCGCCAGCCGCCGCGGGTCGTCGCCTATGACGTCTCGAATACCGTTACGATCACTGTCCGAAAGCTCGATTCGCTGGGGGCGGTCCTCGATCAGACGGTTAGCCAGGGCTCTAACCAGATCAACGGTATCATGTTCTCGGCCTCGGAACCGGGCCCGTCCCAAGATGAAGCGCGCAAGGCCGCGGTCGTTGATGCACAGCGCAAGGCCAAGCTTTTCGCGGACGCGGCGGGCATTCGTCTTGGCGATATAGTTTCGCTGTCAGAGGTCATTTCAAACCCGCAACCGGTGCCGACCTACCGCAAGACAATGCAGGCCGATGCGGCTTCCTCCGTTCCGATCGCGCAAGGCGAACAAACCATCGCCGTCGACGTTAACATCGTCTGGGAGATCGACTAGCCGGCGTTCGCGCCGCTGATTGGAGACTTGGTCATGAGGAACCTCGCTAAAATTGCTGCCGTTGCCATGGTGCTCGGTTTAGGTGGAGCCTTCACGCTGCCCTCCTTCAACCCGGCCGCGGCCGATACCCAGCCGCAAGTGAAGAAAAAAAAGAAGCAGGCGAACCAGACGGTGAAGAAGAACTATCAGGCGACCCCGCCTGGAGAGCCCAATCAGGCGGGCATGACCGACGATTGCGCCTATTGGTACAATGTCTATGGGCGCATGCCGGTCGGTTGCGATAAATATGGCCGTTCGTTCCGGCTTTGGGACAACTGAACCAGTCTACTGACACGGTTTGTCAAGAGACATGCTAGAAACTCGACGCTCCCTCCGGCGTTGTGTGCCCCATGCCCATCTGCGAAGCCGATCCCTGGCGCCTCCAGTATTTCGAGAACATACAGTGCCCCGACACTGTCCGGATTCCCACCGAGGATGCCGATGCGTGGGAATGGAACGCGGCGCACCGCTGGATTTATGACAAGCTGAGGGTCGCTGCTTCGCAAGGGCTGGATTGCGGCCCGCATGGCGTTCCTCCCAAACATTATCCCGTCTTCTCCAAACCGGTCTTCAATCTGAAGGGCATGGGTGTCGGCAGCAGGACGATCGCCAGCCCTGCCGAGATGGAAGAACATTACGCACCCGGACATTTCTGGATGGAGTTGTTGGAAGGCGAGCACATTTCGACCGATTGCGCGGTGGCAAAGGGCGAAATGAAATGGTCCCGACATACGACCGGCACCCCCTTTGGCGAGGGAATGTTTTCAGCTTGGGCCGTCCACGCCGGGCAACGCCCTAAGCTTGAGAGCTACCTCGGAGATTGGATCGCAACACACCTTCCCGGCTACACCGGCATGGTCAATTTCGAAACGATCGGCGGTCGCATCATCGAGGGTCATCTTCGCTTTGCCGATCAATGGCCCGATCTCTACGGCGACGGCTGGGTAAAGGCTCTCATCAGACTCTATGCCGAACACGAATGGCATTTCGACGATGCCGGCAGGCGCACCGGATACTCCATGCCGCTCTTCGGCCGTCACGGTCGGGCGTATAAACACCCCGACCCTGAAATACTGGCCCGCGTACGCGCGATGCCGGGGGTTTCAAGCGTCCAGATCACATTTCATGAAGATAAGAAGCCGGAGCAGCACGCCATGCCGCCCGGCGGGTTTCGACTGGGCATCGTGAATGCTTTCGATCTCGAGACAGGCAATGCCGCGCGGCGACGCCTCTCTGATGCATGGCCCGCCGAAGCAATCCTGGACGGCGCTTAGGGTGGCCGTCGCTCAATCCTGAGCGATGGCAGCGCCGAAATGCAGAACTTCCGGGAATGGCTCATAAAAGCGATGGAGTAGCCTGGACCACTCGCTGTAACGATCGGATTTGCGGAAGCCGACCTCGTGCGCCTCGATCGTATCCCACTCGACAAGCAGGAGATAAACACCCGGCTTTTCGATGCACGGTCTGACGCTAAGCCCTATGAAACCGGGCGTCGCGGAAATGAAAGGCACAGCAGCGCGCATCGTTTCCTCGAACGCGGCTTGCTGGCCGATCCTGACAGTCAATAAGGCGTGCTCGAGGATCATCAAGGCCTCCCAATCTGGTCGGCCGCTATTAAATGAAAGCGCGCGAGTGCTGCAAGCACCCGCGCGCTGAACCTGCCCCTCACCCCTTAGGCCTGATACGCAGGCTCGAGGAGTGAGGGCTCTCTAGCGCATGTACTCCGGAAGATACGCAGTCCGGCGCAACCATCATGCGCAAGTTATGATTTGAGCCTACGATTGACCCTCCGCATGTAGGTTGAATGACGATTGCACGACAGAAAAAAGTTCCGCAATAACAGCCGCTTGATAGGCCTTCATGATTCACCGCGTGAGAACGATGCGATTCACGGCAGTCCATCAGGATAAATGAAAGCAACATCGACCCTGGAACCCGGCCCCGGCGCCGGCGAGCAATAGGCCGGAATGGCGCGATCCCCGCTTCCCTGAACACCCAGCTTGAGTTGGTCAGACTGCCCGGGCGCGAACGGCGTCATTGCGAGAAGATAGCCAACCGTAACGACCTCGGCCCTTTCGCCAGCGCGTTTCGCCACATCATTGCCGAAACAGTATTTCGAAGCCATCGCCGGGGCGTTCAGGAATTCGAGGGGATCGCTGACCGCATTCGCAAAGGGCCGATAGTTGATCTCGATCTTCGTCTCACCGGGCGGGAATGACTGCTGCCACGCAAGCGTGGCCTGATAAGACCACAATGGCGAGAAGTGAGGCGGATCATCGCCTCCCCGCGAAACGATGTGGTTCTCCTCGAGGGGATAGAACTGCTCGCCGGCAAGCCCGGCAATCAGATCAGAAATTGAATCAGGCGGCGGCAGCAAGGGCAATCCGGCGGCGCGAAGCATATCACTTACATCCACCTCGCCGACATAAGCCGTTTCAATGATCTGCGGTTGAACCTCAATTCCATCAGCCCTGGCTGAGAACTCCATGTAGTTGCGCGGATCGGCATCGTTGATCTCCGCGCCGCCAAGAAAATCCGGACCGCTCTCAATCGGGACGGGCGGCATCGGGAAGGCAAGACGAGCTTGCTGGGGTGCGGAGGAGCGAAGGAGATAGGTCACGGTGATTTGCTCGGGCGAGACGGAGAGGTCCTGGCTCACCAGGGTGACAGCCACCGGTTCGTAAGCGATGAGCCCGCCGGCGGCACGATCGGTGGCGAGAGCAAATGGGCCAGAGGCCATGAAGGCGCAAGCGAGAGCCAAACAACATGTTGATCTGATGACCCGTCTCGTCTGCATGCGGCATAGTCTACGGCCTCAGGCATTGCCGCCACAATCGCCCGCTTCATGGTTCCATTTGTTCAAGACCGTCAGCGTCGGCGCGGTTAGCATCCGGCTATCGAACCAGGGACCACCCCGATGACCGCCATGCCCACGACCACACAGCCCATTTTCTACCCCACCATGCGCTATCGCGATGCCAAGGCGATGATCGCCTGGCTCGAAAGCGCATTCGGCTTCGAACGCCATGTCGTCCATGAAGCCGAGGACGGCGGCATCGCCCATGCCGAACTCAAATGCGGGTCGGGCCTCATCATGATGGGATCGGCGCGCGATGATTTCTTCGGAAAATTGGTGAAGCCGCCCGGCGATGTCGGCGGTGCGACGCAATCCGTTTATATCGCCGTGCCCGACGCCGACGCTGCCTTTGCCAAGGCCAAGGCGGCCGGCGCGGAAATACTGATGGGCCTGACCGACCAGCCCTATGGCAGCCGCGATTTCATCTGCCGCGATCCCGAAGGTCAGGTCTGGTGCTTCGGCACTTACGCGCCGCGGCCCACCGCCTGAATCTATTTCTCGGTGCCGGTTTCGTCCTCATCGAGATGGAACTGATGCAGCATGCGGTGGAAAACCGGCGTCAGTACCAGGCCGACGATCACCAGCATGAATAGCCCGGAGAACAGGGCGTAGAGTCCGCCGAAGATCTTTCCGGCAACGCCGGGATAGTCTTCGGTCGGCCCCATGCCGGAGAGCAGCATGGCTGCGTTTAGAAACGCATCGAGCGGCGTCAGATGAGCAAAGAAAATGAAGCCGATGATGCCGCCGACAAGCGCGATGCCGGTAATGAGCAACGCCGTGGCGACACTGCGCGCAAGCCGCGCGTAATAGACGTTGGCGGGCGCCAGACGTTCGCACCTGCGTTCGAAATCAGACAGGCCCCACATCGCGCTCTGCCTCAGCCGAAAATTCTTTCGCCCTGTTCATCGACGATCTGCTTGCCTTTGGAGATTGCGATCTCGGCCGCGGTCTCCAGCGCCGGAAAACGATCGGCCCGAATGAATTTGTGTTCCTTCAGAACGCCGCCGACGTCCTTCGAAATGATCCCGCAGGTCTGGTACTGGCCAGCCTCCTTGAAGGGCGTGGCGCGAATGGTGAAGCCCTTGTGTTCGACCTGGCTGACAGCCGCGGGCGCCGCATCGGCATCGCCTTTTCCGCCCAGCCCGAACAGCGATTTAAGGAACGACATGTGTGCCTCGCATTGTCTCGATTGTCATGGTTGAGCCTTATATCACAGCTCCAGCGAACTTCCGTAGAGCCTTGAATTTCCTTCATTTCCTCTATCCGCGACGCCCGTCCGATCACTTTTCGGTCAACCGGGATGAGCGCCGCGCGGCTCGCGTATAATAACCGTCCATCAACAGAGGTGAAATAATGAAACCAACGCGTCTCCCGACCCACATCACCGTCGACCGCCGCAAGTTCCTGCTCGGCGCCAGCGCGCTTATCGCTGCCGGCCTGCTGCCGCGCGATGTGCTGGCGCTCGCCGGCCCGCACAGCTTCAAGCATGGCGACGTGACGGTGATGGTCCTGAGCGACGGCTTTCTGACCTTGCCGACGAGCATCCTGGCGCCGAATGCGCCGCCGGAAGAATTGAAGGCGATCCTCACCGCAATCGGCATCACCGGCGAGACCATGACGCCTGCCGCAAGCCCGGTGCTGATCAAGGCCGGCAGTGACCTGATCCTGTTCGACACCGGCTCCGGCCCCGGCTTTCAGGAAAGCTCGGGCAAGCTCAAGGAAAGCCTCGCCGCCGCCGGCACCGATCCGACGGCCATCACCAAGGTCGTTTACACGCATGGCCATCCCGACCATCTCTTCGGCACATCGGTCGACGGCGCTTTGGCCTTCCCCAATGCGGCGCATTACGTCGTCAAGGGTGAATGGGATTTCTGGACCAACCCCGAAACGCCCGGCAAATTGCCCGAAGCGATGCGGCCGATGGCGCTCGGCGCGCAGAAGCATTTCGGCGCCGCAAAGGAGAAGCTCGTGCTGGTGAAGCCCGGCCAAGAGATCGCCGCCGGCATCACCGTGCTCGACACGCCCGGGCACACCCCGGGCCACGCTTCCTTCGCGGTTCCGGGCGAAGGCGGCGGCCTCATCATCCTGGGCGATGTCTTCAACAATCCAGCGGTCTATTTCGCGCATCCCGAATGGTATTTCGGCTTCGACGCCGACAAGGACCAGGCGGTTGCGACGCGCAAGGCGATGCTCGATCGCGCCGCGACCGACAAGGTGAAACTCATCGGCTATCACTGGGTCTATCCGGGCGTGGGCTATGCCGAGCGCGATGGCGCCGCGTTCAAATACGTACCCGCAAGCTGAAGCCGGCGCAGGCTGAGCTTGGCACCGCAAAAGATCCGCAAAAGCATGGCCGCTTTTGCGGATCACGACGTGTCGAGCGCCGGCATCGCATTGCGCGCGAGCCAGTGGCATTCATTCAGGATCCCGTCGACCTCGTGGATGGGCCGCTTTCGGAATCCCGGCGGCCGGCCGGGGCGCATCGCTGACACGCGCTGCGGGTGGCGCTCCTCATAGGGCTTGTCCCGCCAGGTTGCATAGCGCATCGCGTGGCGCGGCAGGTCTTCGAGCGCGTCCTTGACGGCGAACATGCGGCGGATCAGGTGCCTGGCGTCGACGGTGTCGTCCTCGACCTTATCCTCGACCACAGGTGCTGGTGGCGGTGGAGGTGGCTCCGGCTGTCTGAACAGGCGGAGTATCGGAGCCCGCGGATCGGGTTCACCAAAGAAGTGGATGCGAGGCTCGGGCCTGCGCATCTTTTTAATGCGACGGCCAAAACGCTTGATGGGATCGAACAAGCTGAAGAGTAGCCTGCGCTTACGCTTGGCTTTGCCTTCGACATCGGCCTTGCCTTTGTCGTTGCTCGAAGCGTCTTGTTTCTTCGGCGCCGCCGCGGGCCTGGGCCTATACTCCACCACGATGTCGCGTGCCGCGGCGATGATGAGCCGCCTGACCGCCGATTCCGCCGTCCGCAATCTGCGCAAGATATACCGGTAGAGAGGCTTCGAGAGCCTTTCGACAGAAACGCCCTCGGCGAGCCCGATCTCGGCGAACAGCGCCAACACGACGCCCAGGAGCGGTTCACGCTTGCTTTCGACGGCCAAGTTCCAATCCATGAGAGCTCTATGAAACATAAAAAGAACATTGTCAATAGAAACAATCTGGCTCTATGCTTGATTATGCAACCTGCCGAGGAGATCGCCCATGGCCGATGAACTAGTCTTCTATGCCAACCCGATGTCGCGCGCCCGCATCGTGCGCTGGATGCTGGAGGAAGTGGGCGAACCCTATCGCACCGAGATACTCGACTATGGCACGACCATGAAGGCTCAAGCCTATCTGGCGATCAATCCGATGGGCAAGGTCCCTGCCCTCAGGCATGGCGACACGATCATCACCGAAGTGGCCGCCATCTGCGCCTATCTCGCCGACGCATTTCCGGGAAAGCGTCTCGCGCCGCCGCCCGGCGACCGCCTGCGCGGGCCTTATTATCGCTGGCTGTTCTTTGCAGCAGGCCCGCTCGAAGCCGCGACCACCAACAAGGCGTTGGGCTTCGTCGTGCCGCATGAGCGCGAACGCATGGCGGGCTATGGCACTTTCGATCATGTGCTCTCAGCGATCGAGGGCGCGGTTTCAAAGAGCGAGTATCTGGCGGGCGATCACTTCACCGCCGCCGATCTCTATCTCGGCTGCCAGCTCGGCTGGGGCATGCAGTTCGGCACCATCGAAAAACGCCCGGCCTTCGAACGCTACTGGCAACGCCTCGCCGCGCGCCCGGCATGGATCAGGGCAAGCGAGATCGACGACAAGTTGATGGCGGAGATGAAGAAGTAGGCTAGCTGAAAGCCCTCAAGACACCCTGGGCGTGGAGTTTATTGCACACCTTCTTGGGGCATTTGAAACTTCGTCGTGTGCGGGAAGTCGCCCGTAGCGAGAGAGGCCAGTTCCTCGGGCGTGCTGTCGCGCCCGAGGATTGCATTGCGATGCGGATGGCGGCCAAAGCGGGCTATCACAGCGCGATGCCTTCGCGGCTGGCTGGCGCCCAGATCGTTGACCTGCCGCAGATTCTCCGGCGCGTCGACGATCATGCGGTCGGCGATGGCAATGGCAATATCGAGATTGGCGAGGTGGTCGGCCCGATCGGCAATTCGCAATGCTCAAGCGGGACTGAAGGCGCTTTTCTGCCAAGCATTCGGCAGCGCGTCGAAATGCCCGTTCGCCAGCCCCTCGAGGCGGAGGTCGCGCGCCTTCTTATCGCAGGAATAGGCGCGCGGCGTGCCGGCCCAGACCGAGCGGCTGAACTGGTCGAAGACGACGATCAACGCAAGCCTTCCCGTAGGCGAGATGGCCCAATCGTCGAGATCGCCCGTCGCGGCGCGTGTCGTGAGGTTCGAGAACCGCGCGATCACCTCGTCATGCGCCCCGCCGCGCATGCGCCAACTCCACAGGCGCAGATGCTCCTCCGGGCTCGGTTTGTCGCCTTCAGGGAACCAGAATGCAACGATATCCTCGGGCGAATAGTCTCGGTTGTTCATGGGCGTCTCGTCATCGCAGCACGCAAGTGTGGCGGATGCGCAGCGGAATTACCATGGCCGACTCGCGCCGAAGCTTTGCCGACTCTGGACAAGCAGACTAACTGGTTATCGAGTAATCCTCTGCTGGAGGAGAACCCATGCTTCATTTCTATCGCCATATCTGGTCGACGACCGGGCGCCAGCAGATCGTCCTCGTCGCGCTGGCGCTCGTGATATCCCTGCTCGCGATGGTGCCGCTCGAATTCCAGCGCCACATCATCAATGGCCTTGCCGGCCATGACACCGTCACCAACCTCGCTCTGTTCTGCGGCGGCTATCTGGCCGTGTCGCTTTGCGTCAGCGCCCTCAAATGGGTTCTCAACCTGCGCAGCAACTGCCTGGGCGAGGACTGCGTGCGCGGCATGCGCGCCGACCTCTTCGACAATCGCATCGCCATCGCCCGCTCCGACACCGACGCAAGCCCCCAGCAGCGCAAGGCCGGCACACTCTTGACGATGATTTCATCGGAGGCCGAAAAAGTCGGGCGCTTTACGGGGGAGGCCTTCTCGGGCCCGCTCGTCGAGGCGGGAACGCTGTTGAGCGTGCTCGGCTACATGCTCTTTACCGAACCGGCACTCGGATCGATCGTCCTGCTGCTCGCCATTCCGCAGGTGATCCTCGTCCCGATGGTGCAGAAGAAGATCAACCTGCTCACCACCGAGCGCGTGAAGACGCTGCGCCAGGCAAACGACATGGTGGTTAAATCCCTGCGCGACGACGAAGCCGAGGTGCCGCATGTCAAACCCGTCTTCGCCAGGGTGATGAACCTTCAGATCGGCGTGTACCGATTGAAATTTGGCTCGCGCGCCCTGATCAACGGCTTCAATTCCCTGGCGGTCGCGACCATCCTCTTCGCCGGTGGCTGGATGGTGCTGCAGGGCAAGACCGAGATCGGCATCGTGGTGGCGTTCCTCTCCGGCTTCGACAAGATCGTCGATCCGTCGCGCCAGCTCATTGCCTTCTTTCGCAGCGTGAGTTCGATCAGGGTGCAGTTCGAACTCATCACCGAGGCCATGGCGGCGAAGGCCTGAGATGGCCGGCACTCAAACTTCGCCGCGCTTCACGCCGATTGATACCGTGTGCAACGTGCACGGAGCATCGTAAGGGTTGCGCCAGCGATGGCGCGTGCCGTTCTGGATGACGACATCGCCGGGGCCGAGCGATTTGCTGGCACCATCCGCAAGCTCGACCACGATGCGGCCCGAAAGGATGGTGACGACATCGACCGTATCGGTGCGATGCGTGAAAGAGCCGTCATCCGCCATGGCTTCGAGCATGCCGGGAAGCTTGGCGTTCATTTCGGCGATGAGCGGCGCCATGGCTTCAGGCTTGGCAGGCGGCGATTTCGGATCGGGCGGCAATGTGATGATGTAGACCGCCGCGCCGCCCGCTTCGGGAAAGTAATTATGGCTGTCGTCGTGGCGGCCATCGCTCGGCAAGGCGAGGTGATTATTGCCGTAGACGCGCGCGATCGCAGCGCCCGGCATCAGGCCGATATGAATGTCGTCGATCGTCTCGTCGACGGTGAAGACGGCCTTTCCGCCGACTTCACCGGTAACGACCCGCCGCGTCGGCATAGCGCCTAGTTGTCGAGGAAGCTCCGGAGCTTACGCGAGCGGCTCGGATGCTTGAGCTTGCGCAAGGCCTTCGCCTCGATCTGGCGGATGCGTTCGCGCGTCACCGAGAACTGCTGGCCGACCTCTTCGAGCGTGTGATCGGTGTTCATGCCGATGCCGAAGCGCATGCGCAGGACACGCTCTTCGCGCGGCGTCAGCGAGGCGAGCACGCGCGTCGTGGTCTCGCGCAGGTTCGCCTGGATCGCCGCATCGATGGGCAGGATCGCGTTCTTGTCCTCGATGAAATCGCCGAGATGCAAATCCTCTTCATCGCCGACCGGCGTTTCAAGCGAGATCGGCTCCTTGGCGATCTTCATCACCTTGCGCACTTTTTCGAGCGGCATGGAGAGCTTCTCGGCGAGTTCTTCCGGCGTCGGCTCGCGGCCGATCTCGTGCATCATCTGGCGCGACGAGCGCACGATCTTGTTGATCGTCTCGATCATGTGCACGGGGATGCGGATGGTGCGCGCCTGGTCGGCGATCGAACGGGTGATCGCCTGCCTGATCCACCATGTCGCGTAGGTCGAAAACTTGTAGCCGCGGCGATATTCGAACTTATCGACGGCCTTCATCAGGCCGATATTGCCTTCCTGGATGAGGTCCAGGAACTGCAGGCCGCGATTGGTGTATTTCTTGGCGATCGAGATCACGAGGCGGAGATTGGCCTCGACCATTTCCTTCTTGGCTTGCCGTGCTTCGCGCTCGCCCTTCTGCACCATGGCGACGATGCGGCGATATTCCGGAATCTGAAGCCCGGTGAGCGAGGCGAGTTCGTGGATCTCGTCACGGATCACCTTGATCGAATCGCGCTCGTCATTGGCAAACTTCTTCCAGCCGTACTTCGCAAGACGCGCGACGCGGCGCAGCCATTCTTGGTTCAGTTCCTCGCCCTGATACTCTTTCAGGAATACTTCGCGCGGAATCTTGTAGGTTTCGGCGAGCCGCATAAGCCGGCCTTCAAGCGAGTTGAGCCGCTTGTTGATGTCATAAAGTTGCTCGACCAGTGCCTCGATGCGCGCATTGTTGAGCGACAGCGACTTCACGTCGGTGATGATTTCATCACGCAATTTCTTGTAGCGCCGCTCCTGCGAGGGCGAGAGCGCGGTCTTGTCGCCGACTTCCTGGTCCTGAAGCTTGCGCAACGATTTGTAGGTCTTGGCGATGCGGTCGAAGGTCTCGAGCACTTTCGGCTTGAGCTCGGCTTCCATCGCCGAGAGCGAAACGCCGGGATCGTCACCCTCGTCGTCGTCTTCTTCCTCGACCTGCGGCTTGTCGAAATCTTCAGGCGAGAGAACGTCGCCATACTCATCATCGCCAGGCCGGCGCACCGGCGGCCGGCGCTCTTCGCGGCGCGGCTCGATCTTGCGGCATTCAGGCTTCTTGGGCTCGGTGAGCACCGACATCGGCGGCGCCGACGCAGCCGACTTGGCTTCGGGGCCCGCATAGGTCGCTTCGAGGTCGATGATGTCGCGCAGCAGGATCTTGGCTTCGTTAAGTTCGTCGCGCCAGATGATGATCGCCTGGAAAGTCAGCGGGCTTTCGC
Organism: uncultured Alphaproteobacteria bacterium; assembly: GCA_963805405.1. Classification (GTDB taxonomy): domain Bacteria; phylum Pseudomonadota; class Alphaproteobacteria; order Rhizobiales; family Aestuariivirgaceae; genus JAEUMG01. The sequence continues at coordinate 98,580 of CAWDUC010000018.1, forward strand.
ACAAGCCCTGGATCATCGCTTCGCGGCCAGCCTCGATGCGCTTGGCAATGGCGATTTCGCCCTCGCGCGACAAAAGCTCGACCTGGCCCATTTCGCGCAAGTACATGCGCACCGGATCGTCGGTACGATCCGACGGTGCCTTCTCGGCCTCGACCTTGATGACCGCGGTCTCGGTGCTCTCGACCACTTCCTCGGTCTTAGTCGTGGTCTCGGTCTCTTCCTCGCTCTCGACGACGGTGATGCCCATATCGGCGAGCATCGCGTAGATGTCCTCGATCTGGTCGGAGGTGACTTCTTCCGACGGCATCACGGCATTGAGCTCGTCCAAGGTCACATAGCCGCGCGCCTTCGCCTGCTTAATCATCCGCTTTACGGCGGCATCGGAAAGATCAAGGACGGGCAAGTCCTGGCCGTCTGCCGGGGTCTCGGGCGCGTCCTGCTCTTCGGCGGCGTCCTGGGCCTGCGGTTCGTCCGACTGCGGTTCGCGCATTTGGGCTCGTGCCATCAAACTCGTTCCTTTTTCTTCTCGCGGCCTCCGCATCACCCAGCCTGCATGGGCGAATCGGGGGTCATCCCTGCCGCAGCTAAACTCCCGGCGCTTAACCCGCCGTTAAACATAAAAATCTACCGCTCAGGAAACCGGATCGACCGCCCGACCCGATGCCGCACCGAAGCCCTCGATCTGGGCTTCCGCACCCGCATGGGCGTGGAGCTCTTCACGGATTTCATTAAGCCGGGCTAGGTTCTCCTCGCTCGGATCGTCCGCCCACGCGGATTCAGCCGCCTTGAGCTCGCGTTCCAAGGTAACGCATTTCCTGTGCAGGGCGATGATCTGTCGCAGTCCTGTCCGGGCGTCCGCAGACGCTGCACCGGGCCCAAGGAACCACTCATTCAGACGCATCGCCTGGTTTTCGAGGCGGTCCAACATGGACTCATGGCCCCGGTCACGCAAATGGCCCCGCAAGGCTGGCCCGTCAAGGCCCTCCTGCGAGGCAGCGATATCTAGAATTTCCCGCCGGAGCGAGTCAAGCGCGCGCGAGGCGAACTCCACCTCGGTAAAATCGTCGAAAAAATCGTCCAGAATGTCGGGGTGATTGACGATGCCATGGATGATCAGGCGTTCCCGGCGCTCGTGATCGGCCTTCCGGCCTTGGCCAGGCTGGGCAAGCGCCGAGCCTTTGAGGCTTTCGCCCGGCCGCGAAACGAAATCATGCGCCATCGGCCGGCTGCCCGGGCGCCGGCGGGCATGGGTAACGGGCCGCGCAACGGCCCGCGCCGGCCGCCCGCCCGGCGTGAAGCTGCGGACTTGCGCGCCAGCCGGAGCCAGTTGCTGGGTGAGGCGGCGCCTGAAGTCCTCGGCATAATATTTCCGCACCGTGTCATCGCCGATCTGCGCGACAAGCGAGGAGAGCCTGGTTTCGAGCAGCGCGCGGCCGTCCGGGGTGTCGATCCGGTTTTGGCCGAATTCACGCGCCCATAGCAGATCGGCCAGGGGCCGCGACCGGGCCACCGCCTCGCGAACCGCCTCGGCGCCTTCGCTCTTCAAAAGATCGTCCGGGTCCTGGCCTTCCGGCAGAAGTACGAAGGCGAGCGAGTGACCAGGGGCAAGCATCGGGAGCGCAAGATCCATCGCCCGGTGTGCGGCCTTGACCCCTGCTTCATCGCCATCGAAGCACAGCAGTGGCTCGGGCGCGGTCCGCCACAACAGCCCAAGCTGGTCGGCGGTCAAAGCGGTTCCGAGTGGCGCGACGCAGTGTCGAAGCCCGGCGCGATGCATGGCGATCACGTCCATGTAGCCTTCGACCGCGATGATCTGCCCGGCCTCGTGCGCGGGACCGCGCGCCTTGTCCATGTTGTAGAGCATCCGGCCCTTGTGGAAGAGCGGCGTCTCCGGCGAATTCAGATATTTGGCGAGGGCATCCTTGGAGAGCGCCCGGCCGCCAAAGGCAACGACGCGACCGCGTCCGTCGCGAATGGGAAAGACGATGCGGTCGCGGAAGCGGTCATAGGCAACGGGAATGTCATCGCCGGTAATAACGAGGCCAGCATCGGCCATCTGCTCGAGCGTCACGTTCTTGGCGGCGAGATGGCTCCGCAGGGCCGACCTGTCGTCGGGCGCATAGCCGATGCGGAATTCGCGCTGGACCGCGCCGGGAAGCCCTCGATCCGAAAGATAGCCGCGCGCCCGCGCGCCCCGCGCTGCCTGAAGCTCGCCTTCGAAAAAGGCGGTCGCCATTTCCATGACGTCGTAAAGCGAGGACCGCTGCTTCTCGCGCGCCTCGTCTTCAGGCGTGGAAGTCGGCATCGGCAGTCCGGCCTCGGCAGCGAGACGCTCGACCGCTTCGGGAAAATTCAAACCGTCCTTTTCGACGAGGAAGGTGAAGATGTCGCCCGACGCCTTGCAACCGAAGCAGTGGTAGCGGCCCTTGCGGTCTTCCACATGGAAGGACGCCGTCTTCTCATTATGAAACGGGCAGCAACCCCACAGATCCCCGCGCCCGGGATTGGATTTGCGGCGGTCCCAGGCGACGCGGCGACCGACCACGGACGAGATCGACACGCGCGCGCGAATCTCATCCAGAAATGTCGGCGAGAATTTCATTCAAGTTCTATGGACCTTCGCCGCGAGTAAGGCAAATCAGCCAGCAATTCAACAAACAGGGTATCTACAGGTTTCTCGTGGACAAAAAAAGAACGAGCGCCTTCTGAACCGGCGGGGAGAGGGCATAAAAAAACAGGCGCCCCAGAGGGGGCGCCCGCCGGAATATCGCAGCGATCTTATTGGCCAGCCGTCTTCATCATTGCTGGCTTCTTCATCAATTCCCACGTCGTGTTGTCGCCGTGCTGCTGGGTATAAAAGACCCGCCAGCCGCCCTCGAACGGCGTCGGCATCTTGACGCCCAGCAGGCCCTCGACGCTGGCATCGCCGTCGGAGACATGGATGCCAGTGATCTCGTTGTCGCCCTCATTCTGGTAGTCCGTATCTTCGAGCCCGCTCAGGCCAGCATCGATGGTCGCGGAAGTATCGCGGCCTTCGGCAAGGAAGCGTACCGGCATGGCGTCGGGCTTGGAATAATCGGCGGTGAGGTCGATCACATAGCCCGAATCGAGCGCATTGCGCTGACCATGCAGCTTGTCGCCGGCATCTTCGGTGAACAGACCTTCATCCGCCGACCAGAATGCCATGTTGTCGAGCCCGGTGACCGCCGGGGAACCGCGAAACACCATGACGATCTCGCCTTCGGAAGCATCAGGCGCAGCCTGCTTGAGCTTCAGCACCGCGCCAAAGCCGCCATATTCGGCACCGGCTTCGGTCTTGGCATTGGTATCGCCGGTCTCGGTGAATACAAACTCGGTAAAGTTTGTGCCGGGCCGAAACATGCCATTTTCCGGACGCTTCAGCGGGCTGGCGCCCTTCGCCTTGGCGATCGCATTGGCCGCGAACGGCTTGATGCCATCGGTGTCCGTATCGTGCACCAACACCCACTTGGTCTTGAGCGTCGTGCCGTAAGTGTGAAGATCCTTCATGCCTTGCGACAGGATGTCGGCGTCGGCCTCGCCGTCATGGAAGGTGATCGGCTGGCCGGTGGAATCCATGATCTGGAGAGCCTCAAGCTTGCCGCCCTTGCTGAGATCGCTCTTGTCCTTCGGCGTAAGCCGATAGACGAAGCTGTTCGGCTGCTTGGCATTCTTGTTGACGGTGCCCTTCTTGTCGTCTTCGTCCTCGACAAGCCAGATCGCACCATTGGGATCGACCTGCACGCCTTCATAGGAGCCGTTACCGGAAACGCCGGTCAGGTTGTCGACTTTGGACGGGAAATCGATGGTCGCCTGCCAGAGGCCGCCCTTGTCGCCTTCCTCGCTGGTCAGCATGAGGCGGTTGGCGAAGGGGTTCCATGCGCTGCCGTCGATGAACGGCACCGGCCAGCCGTCGGTCACGTCATCAGCCATGAGCGTCACGCGATGTGCGACATCGGCATCGAGGTTGATCCGGGTCAGGGATCCTTGCGGCTTTCCGTCCTCGGCATTGGCGCCATATTCATGGCCCTGGAAAAGGAAGTGCGTGCCGTAATTGTAATTCTGGTCGGGACCGTGCTGGCCTTCGAGGACCAGATAGGTGTTCTTGTCGGGCTCGGTCTTGGTCGCTTCGACCTTGTTGTCCTTCGCCTGAATTGAATTGGCGGCAGGCAGCATCGGCCCGTCGGATGCGTAGCCGTAATGGGTCAGGATAGCGGTCGGGTTCTCCAGCGGCATTGCGCCTTGAGCGGCAATGATCTGAATCAATTCCGGGGAAAGGGCGCTCGGCATCGCCATGCCTTCGACTCTGGGCATGCCGGCCGGCACCGTGGTGAGCTTGACACTGTCGGCTAGAACGGAGCTTGGAATGAGCGCCGTCGCGGCGCCCAGCACGAGGAGAAATGAGCGTGGGTTCATGGCTGTTGTCCTGAATGACTCTAAACAAGGACAGGGTTAGCCAGCTCGTGTGACGATCGCGTTGCAATGAAGACCCTCCGACGCCGTCATGCGTTTTTCACATTGGGCCGCCCGGCATGTCACATTGCCCAGGAGATGGATTGGCCGATAGTCTCGGCGAATTCGCATGCCGCTCAATCCCAAATCCAGACCACTTTGGCTCTTAGCCGCCCCGGTCATATTCCTTATCCTTTGGTCGGGCGGATTCAGCATCGCGAAATTCGGCGTTGCGCATGCCGAGCCCTTGACCTTCCTCGCCTTGCGCTATGCGATCGTGATCGCAATCCTGCTTCCCGTTTATGCGGTTCTGCGGCCGCCTCTCCCGCCGACGCCCGCCGCCTGGATCAATGTGGCGATCGTCGGCTTCCTCATCCAGACCGTCTATTTCGGCTTGTGCTACATCGCCTTCAAAGCCGGCGTCTCGGCCGGCGGCGTGGCAATCATCGTCTGCCTGCAGCCGATCCTTGTCGGCTTGATAGCCCCGCATTTTGCGGGCGAGCGCGTTGGCTTGCGGCGCTGGATCGGGCTCATGCTCGGCCTTGGTGGTGCTGCGACTGTGATCCTTGCACGCTCGACGATCGCTGCAGAAGTCAGTTTTCGGGATCGTCTGCGCAATCGGCGCGCTTGCCGGGATCACCGGTGGCACCTTATGGGAGAAGCGTTTCGGCATCTCCCTCCATCCGGTTGTCTCGAACCTGATCCAGTTCGCCGCTGGCCTCGTCACGACCTTGCCCTTCGCGCTGGCACTCGAAACGCTCAAGATCGACTGGACGAGAGATTTCATCGCCGCTCTTGCCTATCTCGTGATCGGCAACTCGCTCATCGCCATGACGCTTCTCATCGCCATGATCCGCGCCGGCGAAGTGTCGCGCGTCTCGGCCCTTTTCTATCTGGTGCCGCCCTTGAGCGCGCTCATGGCCTGGCCACTGCTTGGCGAACACATGCCGCCCCTTGCCTGGGCCGGCATGGCATTGGCGGCGCTGGGTGTTTGGATTGCGAGCCGCATGCGGGCATGAGATAGTCACCCATCATCCCAAAACAGGAGGTTTTGATGAAAGCAGTCTACACAGCGCATGGAAGCGCCACCGGCGGCCGCGATGGGCAAGGCCGCACCGATGACGGCAAGGTCGACGTCAAATTGACCTTGCCGAAGGAAATGGGCGGGTCCGGCACCGGGACAAATCCCGAGCAGCTTTTCTCGGTCGGCTATTCAGCCTGCTACCTGGGCGCGCTTAAGCACGTCGCAGGCAAGGAGAAGATCAAGATTTCCGATGACGCCAAGGTCTCGGCCAATGTCGGCATCGGCGAGCGTGACGACAAGCAGGGCTTCGGCCTGGTCGTCGCTCTCGAAGTGAGCCTGCCCGGCGTCGACAAGGCAAAGGCCGAGGAACTCGTCAAGATGGCCCATGTCGTGTGCCCCTATAGTCACTCGATCAAGGGCAATGTCGAGGTCACGACGAAGGTGGTTTGACGATTTTGAGCTCCATGGCAGGGTCAGGCTCTGCCATGGAGGACTGAGCAGACCTACCCGCCCAACTGGCCTTTGACCGCAGCGCCGGCCTTGGCCATGTCCATCTGGCCGGCATATTTTGCCTTGAGCGCGGCCATGACCTTGCCCATATCCTTGACCGACTGGGCACCGGTTTCCTGGATGAGGGCTGCAACCACCGACTTCACCTCAGCGTCCGAAAGCTGCTTCGGCATGAAGCTCTGGATGATCTCGATCTCGGTGCTCTCCTGCTGGGCGAGTTCCGGGCGTCCGCCCTGCTGATACATCGCAACGCTTTCCTGGCGCTGCTTCACCATCTTGGCGAGAACCTCGACGATCTGTGCGTCGTTGACGCCCGAATTCAGGACCTGCGGTGCGGTTCTGGATGTCGCGGTCTTTGATCGCCGAGTTGACAAGCCGAAGCGTCGAAACGCGGAGCTTGTCGCCGGCCTTCATCGCTGTCTTCAGCTCGTCCGATATCTTTGCGCGCAATCCATCGCTCATGTTCAGAAACCTTGCCGAAAAAGGGGTGAAGCGCTGCCAATAGCCCCAAGGTCGTCCGCGCGCAACCTTGACGCCTTTGCGCTCGGCCCATATGTGTCCGCGGCCAAGGAGTCCCCCCATGCCCAAGACGAAACCACCGGCCAACGCCGCCAGGTCCCGTGCCGCCAAGCCTGCGGCCTCCAAGGCCTTTTCCGATTGGGAGGTTCCACGCACCACGGGCCTTCTGGTTCTGGCCGACGGAATGGTGATCGAGGGCCAGGGTTTTGGCGCCGAGGGCGAGGCGGTGGGCGAGGTTTGCTTCAACACGGCGATGACCGGCTACCAGGAAATCCTCACCGATCCTTCCTATGCCGGCCAGATCATCACCTTCACCTTCCCGCATATCGGCAATGTCGGCACCAATGAGGACGACATCGAAACCGTGAACCTCGCCGCCGCCTCCGGCGTCCGCGGCTGCATCGTCCGGGCACCGGTGACCGAGCCTGCCAATTACCGCTCGCACCGCCATCTCGATCAGTGGCTGAAAGCGCGTGGCATCGTCGGTCTCGCCGGCATCGATACCCGCGCGCTCACCAATCTCATCCGCGACAAGGGCATGCCGAACGGCGTCATCGCGCATAATGCCAAGGGCAAGTTCGATCTCGCCAAGCTCAAGGCGATGGCGCGCGACTGGCCGGGGCTACTCGGCATGGACCTCGCCAAGGACGTGTCGCTGACCCAGCGCATGGGCTGGGACGAGAAAACCTGGGACTGGGCGGAAGGCTATCAGCGCCAGGCCAAGCCTGCCTGGAAGGTCGTCGCCATCGATTACGGCCTGAAGCGTAATATCCTGCGCTGCCTTTCAAGCGCCGGCTGCGATGTCACGGTCCTGCCGGCGACCGCCAGCGCTCAGGATGTGCTGGCGCTCAAGCCCGACGGCGTGTTCCTTTCCAACGGCCCCGGCGATCCCGCGGCGACCGGCGAATATGCGGTGCCGGAGATCAGGCGCCTTGTCGATTCCGGAACGCCGGTCTTCGGCATCTGCCTTGGCCATCAGATGCTGGCGCTGGCGCTAGGTGCGAAGACGCTCAAGATGCATCAGGGCCATCACGGCGCCAATCATCCGGTGAAGGACTTCACCACCGGCAAGGTCGAGATCGTTTCGATGAATCACGGCTTCGCGGTCGATCGCGAAAGCCTGCCCAAGGGCATCGTCGAAACCCATGTTTCGTTGTTCGACGGCTCGAATTGCGGACTTGCGCTTGAAGGCCGGCCAGTCTTCTCCGTGCAGTATCATCCCGAAGCTTCGCCCGGCCCGATGGACAGCCACTATCTTTTCGCCCGCTTCGTCGAGGCGATGGAGACGACTAAGAAGAAGGCGAAGTCCGCGCGGTAAGGCGTGGCCGTCAGGGGATAGGGCGGAACGTTAGCGCGACTTCAAATCCATCGGCGCTGTCGCGCGCCGGCGAGTAGAGATCCATTCTCCCTCCCGATTGCCGCATGATCGTATCGACGATCGATAATCCTAGTCCTGATCCTTCGCCGGTCGTATCGCCGCGAGAAAACCGCTCGCGAAGTTTGGGCATGTCCTCGGACGGTATGACCGGCCCGCGATTGACGACCGATAGCGTCGCGCCAGCACCGATCGCGATCTGCACGGGTGCGCCTGCCGCTCCATGCGCCAATGCATTGTCGATCAGGTTGTGCAGGACTATACCGAGCGCATCCTGATCGATTGCCACCTCGTGTTCTGCCCGTGGATCAATCGTGATCTGGATCGAGCCTGCATTATTGCGCAGATGGTATCGATACCCATCGGCGACGATACGGGCGACCTCCTGCGGGTTGCATTGCCCGGACATTCCAACGCCCGCCTCTGCGCGTGACAGTTGCAGCAATTTTTCGACGAGTTGCGACAGCCGGTCGAGCAGCCCAAGGATGTTCACGGCGCGGGCTCCCTCGCGCCGCTCTTTCAGATCGTCGGCCAGCAACTGCGCCTGCGCCCGCGCTGCGGCCAGGGGCGTCCGCAATTCATGCGCGCTGTTGGCGGCGAAGGCCCGTTCCGACTGCAACAGGCGATCCAATCTCGCCATCAGCCTGTTGACGGCCTCGACGATGGGTCGCAACTCGGCAGGGAGGCCGCCGGGCGGCAGCGGCGATAGGTTGGCCCCTCCACGATTTCAGAAGATCGTCCCTCAGTTTCTGCAAAGGCCGTGTGGCGTTGTGCAAGAGAAGCTTGACCGCCACGACCGAAGCCACGAACAAGGCTAAGAGGGGTAGAGCGAGCAACACCAAGATCTGGCGTACAGCGAGTGCACGCCGTTCCTCCCGGTCCGCGACCTGCACCACCACCTGTCCGTTTCTGGAGGATTCGGTGTAGATGCGCAAACCATCTGCATTGCTGAATCCGCGCTCGAGGGCGGCTGCAAATCCCATGGCCGGCGCATCATGCGAGCGCAGCAGGACCCTGCCCTCAGCATCGCGTACCTGATAGACAAGGTGACCATCGCTATCGTCGATTTCCTCGCTGAGCGACTCTCCCGTATCGTCCTTGTCATGATCGCCGTCAGCAATTTCGTGAAGATCATGGACAGCAAGCGGAAGCAGGCGCTGCGCAGTCTCCTGGAGCGAACTGTCGAACACCTCGCCAATGCGGTGCTGAAGCAAGATCGCCGTGGTTACTGCGGACAGCAGCCAGAGACCGCCCAGCACCGCTCCAAGCGTGAAAACAAGGTGGCGCTCGAGGCTCCATGCTCGATCAGCGGGCGCGCTCATCATCCACCATAAAGTCGATATCCAAATCCGCGAACGGTCTCGATGAATTCGGCGCCAAGCTTCTTGCGTAGGCGGCTGACATGCACTTCCACGGCATTGCTCTCGACTTCTTCGCCGAATTCATAAAGGGCGTCTTCGAGTTGCGGCTTCGGCACCACGGTGCCTGGCCGCTTGGCCAGGCGATCAACCAGCGCCCATTCGCGCGCGGTCAGTTGGATTTCGCGTCCGGACTTGCGGATGCGGCGTTGTGCACGTTCGATCTCATAGACCCCCAGGACAAGCGAAGGATTTGGGTCGCCCGCGGCGCGTCGCCCGATGGCGCCGATGCGCGCGACAAGCTCATCGAGATCGAACGGCTTGACGAGATAATCATCCGCGCCTGCGTTCAAGCCTTCGATGCGATCATGCACCTGATCGCGTGCCGTCAATATAAGGACAGGCCGCGTGTCTCCGCGCTGGCGCATGGCGCGCAGCAGATCAAGCCCACGCCCATCCGGCAGATGAAGATCGAGGAGGACAACCTCATAGTCGACGCCGGCAAGAGCGGCATCCGCCTCATCGAGCCGTGTCACCCAATCGACGGCATGGCCATCCCGCGAGATGCGCTCGCGTACGGCATCTCCGAGCATCGGTTCGTCTTCGATGAGAAGCAGTCTCATGATTGTGGGGTTCGCATTCGACGATCAACCTTACAGCAAGCTGACGAATTCGACGATAGCTGGTCAGGAACCGGTCAGCCCGGCGCTTCATAGGGAGCGTGTTAGACAACAACACCCGTGAGGTTGGAAATGAAACTCGTATTTGCCGTCCTGCTCGCCACCCTGCTCTCGTCGGCCGCTTACGCCGCTACCGATCGCTGCAACGTGGCGCAATCGGAATGGAAGCCAAAGGAAGCACTCAAGCTCGAACTCGAGAATCAAGGCTGGAAGATCAAGCGCATCAAGACCACGGACGGCTGCTACGAGGTCTATGGTTTCGACAACAAGGGAGCCAAGAAAGAGGCCTATTTCAATCCCAAGACTTTCGTATTCGTCGGCGACGAGGAAGACTGACATGGCTCAGGTGCGGACTGTCCGGGTCTGGGATCCCGGAGTGCGCGCCTTCCACTGGGGCCTGGCGACGAGCATCCTCGCCGCCTGGCTCACTTCAGACGAGTGGAAGAGCGGTCATATCTGGGTGGGCTACATGGCGACCGCACTCGTGGCACTGCGGATTGTCTGGGGCTTTGCCGGCACTCCTTTCGCGAGATTTCGCTCTTTCCTGTGCTCGCCCGTGAGCGTCGCGCGATACATGGCGGCGATCGCATCCGGTCGCGAGAAGCGCTATCTCGGCCACAACCCGGCAGGGGGCGCGATGATCATGGCGCTCCTTGCAACGGTCATCATGCTCGGCCTCACCGGCTGGATGCAGACGCTCGATCGCTTCTGGGGCGATGAGTGGCTTGAGGACGTCCACGAATTCCTTGCGGATGGCTTGCTCATCCTCATCGCGGCGCATGTTGCGGGCGTCCTGCTGGCGAGCTGGCGACACCGGGAAAATCTTATCCTGGGGATGATTACCGGCCGCAAGCGCGCGGCTGGGCCTGGTGATATCCGTCCGGTCGAGAGCTGACCACCACCGCTGCGGCTCTCAGGATCGCCGGCTGTCATCAAACTGTTACACAGCCTCCATACGCGGCGGAGATTGTGCTCCCCAAGTCCGCCGGTTCAACGACCGAATCGACAATCCCACGCCCAGGCTCGACGCCGCCGTGCCGGGCTTCATCGGCGCTTATCTGTTCGACGAAACCGGCAAGGCATCCCTTCTCCACGACGTCGATCTGGCCGAGGCATTTGCTCGGGGGAAGGGCTGGATCTGGCTGCATCTCAATCTTGCCGACCGGCGCTGCCCACGCTGGCTCGCGCAGGCGGCGCATATTGATCCGGCAGTTGCAGTCGATTTCAGCGAGCCTTCGCCGCGCCAGGTCATACTCAGCAGGGATAATGTACTTCTCGGCTTCCTTGCCGACTTTCGTCGCGAATTCGATACCGATCCTTCCGAACCGGCCTCGCTGAGTTTTATCCTTGGTCATCGCTTTGCCATCACGGGCCGCAATCGGGCGGTACAGTCGGCCGAACAATTGCGCGGTCTCATCACCCGCGGCGCGACCTATGCAACGCCCAGCGATTTTCTCATCGCTCTCGTCTCGCAATTCGCCGACAAGCTCGACACAACCATGCATGAACTCCTTGATGAGATGGAAATCATCGAGGACCACATTCTCGACGAACGTCACCGCGGCGAGCGTCGCCGCCTCATGCTATTGCGACGCAAGGCCGCAATGCTGCATCGGCATATGCGCGCCATGCGTCGCGCCTTGCTTCTCGCAGACCGCACCATTCCGGATTTTCCGGAAGGCTTTCACGGATTGACATCGAGGCTTCACAATCTCGATCAGGATTTCGAGATGCTCGAGGCGCGCGCCCGCTTCTTCCATGACGAGATCGACGCCAAGCTCACCGCTGAGACAAACCGCCAGCTCTATGCGCTCTCCGCACTGACTGCCGCCTTCCTGCCGCCGGCACTCGTCGCCGGCCTCTTCGGCATGAACTTTGCCTGGCTTCCCTGGCAGAACACCCCTTACGGTTTCCTAGTCGCGGTTGCGCTCTGCATCGTCTCGTCGCTGGCGGTGTTGATTGCCGTCAGGATAATCGGCCGGAACTGATGGTCAGGCTGTAGCGAGCTTAGGCCGTTTCTTGTGCCAGTCGGTCGCCTGTTCATAGGCATGCGACGCCCTCAGCACCGTTACATCGTCGAACATGCGCCCGACGATATGCAAGCCGGCGGGCAATCCCGCCTTGGTGAAGCCGCAAGGCACGCTCGCCGCCGGCTGCTGTGTCAGGTTGAAGGGGTAGCTGTAAGGCGTCCAGTTCACCCACTTGCCGGTGCCATCGTCGATGGGCGACAGCTTTCCGACCTCAAAGGCCGGGATCGGCAAGGTCGGCGTCACAAGCAGATCATACTTCTCCATGAACTGCCGCATCTGTGAGCCGAGCAGTCCGCGCAAGCGTTGCGCTTCGAGGTAATCATCGATCGTCATCGACTTCGATTGCTCGACGACGTCATTGAGGCCCGGATCGAGCAATGAGCGCTTGGCCTTCGGCAATTTGTTGAGTAGCAAACGCGCGCCGGACCACCACAAAGTGCGGAAGATGGTCGGCCCCGGATCCGCGAAACCGGGATCGACGCGCTCGATCTTCGCACCCAATGCTTCCAAGACGGAAACGGCCTCGTCGACAGCGGCGGCGATCTCGGGATCGACATCGACATAGCCAAGCGTCTGGCTATAGGCGATTTTGAGCCCCTTCACGCCCTTGCCGAGCTTCTTCACATAGTCGGTGCCGTCGGGTGGCAAAGCATACCAGTCGCGCGCATCGAACTGCGTGATGGCATTCATCATCAATGCTGCATCCTCGACCGTGCGGGTCATCGGCCCGACATGCGCGACCGTCCCGAATGGCGACAAGGGATAGGCTGGCACTCGGCCGAAAGATGGCTTGTGGCCGAAGATTCCGGAGAAACCCGCGGGGATGCGGATCGAGCCACCGCCATCGGTGCCGAGCGTCAACGGCGCATAGCCGGCGGCGGCGCCTGCAGACGAACCGCCCGATGAACCACCGGGTGTCTTCGTCACATCCCAGGGATTGCGCGTGATACCGGTAAGCGGCGAGTCGGTGACGCCCTTCCAGCCGAATTCCGGTGTCGTGGAGAGACCAAGGAACACCGCGCCGGCCTCGCGCAGGCGCGCCACCGACGGCGCATCCAAGTCCCAGTTCTGATCGCGATCGACGGTCTTCGACCCGCGCAAGGTGGGCCAGCCCTTCACCAGCAGCAGATCTTTGATCAACACCGGCATGCCATCGAGAGGCCCAATTGCGTCGCCCTTGGCCCAGCGCTTTTCGCTGGCCTTTGCCTGCTTCAGCGCCGATCCTTCGTCGACGAGGCACATGGCATTGAGCTTGGGTTCGAGCGTTGCGATTTGTTTGAGGCATGCCTTCGCAACATCGACAGGCGAAACCTTCTTCTTGCGATAGGCCTTGCCGAGTTGGGCTGCACTCAGCCAGTTGAGTTCATCTGCCATTTTGTTCCCCGATACTTTATTTCGCCGCTTCGGCGACGTTGGACAGCCGCCTGTTCATTTCCGACCGCTCATTCGCAAGCCGGTCGATTTCGGCAATGAGGACCGGATTGCGCCGTACGAAAATCTGGAAGTCGCGTGCGCTCATGACGAGCAACTGGCAATAATCGATCGCGGTGACATCTGCGGAACGCCGCGCCCCGGTGAGCAGGGCCATTTCGCCGATGAACTCGCCCGGTCCGAGCTTGATCTTGTGATCATTGACCGACACTTCGACGCTGCCGGACGAAATGAAGTAGATGCCGTCGGCGCGATCGCCCTTGCGAATGATCCGCGTCCCCGGCGTGGCGCTGCGCGGCCGAAACAGCAGCAGGAATTCCTCGCGCTTGTCGGGCTCGATCGCCGCGAAGATCGGGAACCGGTCGAGGAGTTCTTTCTCCTCCAGTGCGCGCTGCTGCTGGCGGGCTTCGTTGCGCTTGCGCAAAACGTCGAGGCGCGATGTCAGTCTCTCGAGATTGTCCTGCCCATGCTCCTTCATCCAGTGCGGCAGTCTGAGCGAATGGGAGAAGCGCGAGCAGGCCCATTCCGCAATACCGAGGGCGCCGGGGTTGATCGTGATCGACAGCAAGGCGCCGGCAAGAATGAGATCGCTGACGTGCTTTTCGAACAATCCGAGCGACATCGCCAGCGCGGCAAGGATGAACGAGAATTCGCCGATCTGCGCCAGGCTCGCCGAGACTCGAACCGCCGTAGTAAAGGGGAACCGAAGCAGCAGCACGATGGCAAATGCCGCGAGCGACTTGCCGACGATGATCAAAACGACCGTCATCAGGACATGGATCGGCTCGCGCCACAGGATCGATGGATCGAACAGCATGCCGACGGAGACGAAAAACAGCACCGCGAAGGCATCCTGAAGCGGCAGCGAATCGGCCGCGGCGCGGTGGCTGAAGCGCGATTCGCTCAAGATGACGCCGGCGAAGAAGGCACCGAGCGCAAAGGAAACGCCGAAACCCATGGCTGAGCCGTAGGCGATGCCAAGTGCAAGCGCGAGCACCGCCAGCGTGAAGAGTTCGCGCGATCCCGTGCGAGCGACCTGGGTCAGGAACCATGGCACGACGCGCGGCCCGAGGAATACCGCAACCGCGATGAAGCCCCCCACCTTGGCGATGGTAAAGGCGAGCGTGAGGGCCAAATTGCCATTCGCTTGGCCGGCCGCCTGCTCCGGACCGAGCATCTCGGCAAGCGCCGGCAACAACACCAGCACGCCGACCATGGCAATATCCTCGACGATCAGCCAGCCGACCGCGATTCGGCCATAGGGCGTGTCGATCTCGTTACGGTGTTCGAGTGCGCGCAAGAGCACCACCGTACTCGCAACCGACAGGCAGATGCCGAAGACAAGGCTCGAACCGAAGCTCCATCCCCAAAGATGCCCAAGACCCGCGGCCATGAGGGTGGCGAGAATGATTTGCGCCAGTGCGCCCGGGACCGCCACCCACTGCACCGCGATGAGGTCGGAGAACGAGAAATGCAATCCCACCCCGAACATGAGGAGAATCACGCCGATTTCGGCCAATTGGCCGGACATCTCCGGATCGGCGACGAAGCCGGCCGTATACGGCCCGATGAAGATCCCGGCGACCAGATAGCCGAGCAATGGCGGCAATCTCAGCCGATCGGCGAGGAGGCCGAAGGCGCAGGCAATCACGAAAGCCGCCGATAAGGTTGCTATGAGGGTGGGCTCGTGATGCATGCGAGAGTGATTTCCGTTCCGGGAGCCGTTTTGTCGCAACTCTATGGGCTGCGGTCGCTGGCGTGAATAGGCTGGCACCAAAATCAGGAAAATGAGTGTCTGGAAAGGCGCGTAACCCCGCCTTCCAGGCCGCCTGGCGACCTTCTGGCACCTCCTAGCGACCGCCAAACATTACCGGAAGCTAAACGGATTATGAACAGGCCATTCAGGGAAGGTTCGGCACGGCGGATGTAATTTGCTCCCAACATGACAACTGGAGACGACGCCAGACACTGAATTGAGGCTTCCACCCCTGCAGGAAGCCTAGCAAATCCGGGAAGCGGCTGATTTCGCTCTGATCATCCCGCCCCCTCTCGCAGACGAGACGGACGCTTCCCGGACCTTCTTTTCTTCTTCTCGTTCCCGCGAGTGACCTCCCCCCGATCCCCTCAAGGTCACTCAAACTCCAAGGGCCCCCCACCGGGGCCCTTTTTCTTTCAAGACTTCGCCACTTAAACGCCGGATGAACGGCCCATTCAGCACTTATTAGCAGCCTATCGTGCAGTGTGTGGGGAACGTCGAAACAAAAAAACTTCCACAGGGACTGCGTAATCAAATGTTCACCAAGATCGCAACGCTTACGCTCGCGGTCGCTTTCCTGAGTGCCGGCGCGTTTGCCGGTGCCCGTGACCTGAGCGTCGGGTCGTCCATTCTCAAGACCTTCAATTCGACCGTCGTATCCAAGAACCAAAGCTGGCCTGTACGGGGTCAGCTCACAGTCGAGACTTGCAAGCTCAACGCCTGCTTCGACATCTGACGTTCTGCTCATCCCCGACCTTACGTCGGAGCCCTTGCGGGTTGCGGCAAGAACTTTTGCACGCCCGTAAAACTGCCGGTCAGAATCGCTTGGCTTCATCGGGGCCAATCGTGTAGGGAACCCGAAATCCGCGAGTACCCTGCCGCAAATGCCGAAACGGACTGATATAAAATCCATCCTCATTATCGGGGCGGGACCGATCATCATCGGCCAAGCCTGCGAATTCGACTATTCCGGAACCCAGGCCTGCAAGGCCCTCAAGGCCGAGGGCTATCGGATCATCCTGGTCAATTCCAATCCGGCCACGATCATGACCGATCCCGATCTTGCCGACGCCACCTATATCGAACCGATCACGCCTGAAATCGTCGCTCGCATCATCGAGAAAGAGCGGCCGGACGCGCTCCTTCCGACCATGGGCGGCCAGACGGCGCTCAACACGGCATTGACGCTCAATCGCATGGGCGTTTTGGACAAATTCGGGGTCGAGATGATCGGCGCCAAGGCCGATGTCATCGACAAGGCCGAGGACCGCGAGCTTTTTCGCGACGCCATGAAGACGATCGGCCTCGAGACGCCGCGCTCGATGCTGGCCAATGCTTCAGCCGCCAAGGAAGACGACCGTGAGGCCTTTGCCGCCGAACTCGGCCGCCTCAATTCGCAAGGCGTCGACACCGCAAAATTCGAAGCAGAGTGGGCGGCCGGCGAGCCGGAGCGGCTCAAGAAATATCGCAACCGCGCGCTCGTCGAAGCCTTCGAGGCGATGCTCGACATCGGCCTGCCCTGCATCATCCGCCCGTCATTCACGCTGGGCGGCACCGGCGGCGGCATTGCCTATAATCGCGAAGAATTCTTCGACATCGTCGAGCGCGGCCTCGATGCCTCGCCGACCGCCGAAGTGCTGATTGAAGAGTCGGTGCTTGGCTGGAAGGAATATGAGATGGAAGTCGTCCGCGACAAGGACGACAACTGCATCATCATCTGCTCGATCGAAAATATCGACGCGATGGGCGTCCATACCGGCGATTCGATCACCGTCGCGCCGG
This sequence comes from uncultured Alphaproteobacteria bacterium, assembly GCA_963805405.1. Taxonomy (GTDB): domain Bacteria; phylum Pseudomonadota; class Alphaproteobacteria; order Rhizobiales; family Aestuariivirgaceae; genus JAEUMG01. The sequence goes on from CAWDUC010000018.1 coordinate 115,515, forward strand.
CGCTGACATTGACCGACAAGGAATACCAGATCATGCGCAATGCCTCGATCGCGGTATTGCGCGAGATCGGGGTCGAAACCGGCGGATCGAACGTCCAGTTCGCCGTCGATCCGCAGTCCGGGCGCCTCGTCGTGATCGAGATGAACCCTCGCGTCTCGCGCTCCTCGGCTCTCGCCTCCAAGGCGACCGGCTTCCCGATCGCCAAGGTCGCGGCGCGTCTGGCCGTCGGCTACACGCTTGACGAACTGGCCAACGACATCACCGGCGGCGCCACGCCCGCCGCCTTCGAGCCGACCATCGATTATGTCGTGACCAAGATCCCGCGCTTTGCCTTCGAGAAGTTTCCCGGCGCCGATCCAACACTGACCACGGCGATGAAATCCGTGGGCGAAGTCATGGCGATAGGCCGCACTTTTCAGGAATCACTTCAAAAGGCTCTGCGTGGTCTCGAGACCGGGCTTTCGGGCCTCGATGAGATTCTCATTGAAGGTGCCGGCGAGGGCGACGACAAGAACGCGGTGCGTGCCGCGCTTGGCACGCCGACTCCTGATCGCATCCTCAAAGTGGCACAAGCGCTGCGCCTCGGCGCCACCGTCAAGGATGTGCATGCCTCCTGCCGCTATGATCCCTGGTTCATCAACCAGATTGCCGAGATCGTCGAAACCGAAGAGACGATCAAGGCCCGCGGCCTTCCGAAGGATCCAGTCAATCTCCGGCGCCTCAAGGCCATGGGCTTTTCCGATCGTCGTCTTGGGAAGCTCACGGGTCTGTCAGAGGAAAAGGTGCGCGCTCATCGCGTGAAGCTTGGCGTCCGTCCGGTCTTCAAGCGCATAGATACATGTGCCGCCGAATTCTCCGCGCCGACTGCCTACATGTACTCGACCTACGAGACGGGCATCCCCGGCGATGACGGCAACGAGGCGCGCGTTTCCGACCGCAAGAAGATCATTATCTTGGGCGGCGGTCCCAACCGTATCGGCCAGGGTATCGAATTCGACTACTGCTGCTGCCATGCCTGCTTTGCGCTGCATGACGCGGGCTATGAATCGATCATGGTCAACTGCAACCCGGAAACGGTATCGACCGACTATGACACCTCCGACCGTCTTTATTTCGAGTCGCTTACCGCCGAGGATGTTCTCGAAATCATCCATGCTGAACAAAAGAATGGCATCCTCGCCGGGGTGATTGTCCAGTTCGGCGGCCAGACGCCGCTCAATCTGGCCAAGTCGTTGGAGGCGGCCGGCGTGCCGATACTCGGCACCACGCCCGATGCCATTGATCTTGCGGAAGATCGCGACCTTTTTGCCAAGCTTGTAAAGAGGCTGAAACTTCGCCAGCCCGAGAACGGCGTCGCGCGCTCCGCGACAGAAGCTAGAAAAATCGCCGCCAAGATCGGCTATCCGATTGTCATACGGCCATCCTATGTGCTTGGCGGCCGCGCCATGGAGATCGTGCGCAACGACGAACAGCTGGGACGCTACATCACGCAGGCTGTCGTCGTGTCGGGCACAAGTCCTGTCCTCATCGACAGCTATCTCGCCAACGCCATCGAGGTCGATGTCGACGCGATCTGCGACGGCACGGATGTCTTCGTCGCCGGCGTCATGGAGCATATTGAGGAAGCCGGCATCCATTCTGGCGACAGCGCCTGCGCACTCCCTCCCTATTCGCTCAAGGAGCCGATCATTGCCGAATTGCATCGCCAGACCCGCGAACTAGCGCTTGCCCTTGGCGTCGTCGGCCTGATGAACGTGCAATTCGCGATCAAGGACGACACTGTCTACATCCTGGAAGTGAACCCGCGCGCTTCGCGCACCGTACCTTTCGTCGCCAAGGTGATTGGCAAGCCGGTCGCCAAGATCGCCGCTCGCGTCATGGCCGGGGAGAAACTTGCTTCGTTCAAGCTCAAGACGACGAAGCTCAAGCACACCGGCGTCAAGGAAGCCGTTTTCCCCTTCAACCGCTTTCCCGGTGTCGACATTCTTCTCGGTCCGGAAATGCGCTCGACCGGCGAGGTGATGGGCCTCGATCAGCGTTACGACATGGCTTTCGCCAAGAGCCAACTCGGCGCCGGCATGCGCATTCCTGTTGCCGGTACGGTTTTCATCTCGGTGAAGGACCAGGACAAGGGGCGCGTTTTGCCCGCTGTGAAACGGTTGATCGAGCTTGGCTTCAGCATCGTCGCGACCGGCGGCACCCAGCGTTATCTCGACGCCCAGGGCGTGCCCTCGACCAAGATCAACAAAGTTCTGGAAGGTCGCCCACACGTCGTCGATTCGATCAAGAACGGCGAGATCCAGTTGGTCCTGAACACGACCGACGGCAAGTCGTCCGAGTCAGATTCAAAGTCGCTTCGCCAAGCGGCACTTCTCCAAAAAGTCCCCTACTACACCACCCTTCCCGGCATTCTGGCGGTCACCAAGGCGATTGCCGCGCAGCGTGCCGGGACGCTTGAAGTTCGACCATTGCAGGACTATCATTAGATTCACAGAATGGGATAGTAGCGGACGGAATCTCCTGTCGCCCTTGAAATTTTCGCCTCCTTCGGCCATCATTATTGATGTCCCGTCTGAGGCTCCGCTGGGGAACCTTGAAGCCGCTGCTCCGGGATTGCTCTTCGCTTGAACGGAAGGTTGCCGATTGCCGCGCCGCCCGCTGGCTGCGTGGACAGATTTTAACTGACGGATATTGGACGAACTATGGAAAAAGTGCCGATGACCACCGATGGTCACACCGCGATGGTGGATGAGATCAAGCATCTCAAATCTGTTGAGCGCCCGCGCATTATCAAAGCGATCGAGGAAGCGCGCTCGCATGGCGATCTCTCTGAGAATGCCGAATATCATGCCGCCAAGGAGCAGCAGGGCTGGGTAGAGGCGCGCGTTGCCGAGCTTGAGGACAAGCTCAGCCGCGCCGACATTATCGACATCACCAAGCTCTCGGGCGACACCGTGAAATTCGGCGCCAAGGTCACGCTTGTCGACGAGGATAGCGAAGAGGAATCCGCCTATCAGATAGTCGGTGAATTCGAGGCCGACGTAAAGAAAGGCAAGATCTCCGTATCCTCGCCGATCGCGCGGGCCATCATCGGCAAGCGCAAGGGCGACTCAGTTGAGGTCAGCACCCCCGGCGGCGGCAAGAGCTACGAGATCGTCAAGGTGCGTTACAAGTAGACCACACTTCCTCCGTGCACTGAAAGCTTCACCCAAGCGCCGCCTTGACGGCGCGGGTGATCTTCGGTCCGGTCGGCTTTGTCGCGCTCGAAAACCAGTCGATGAATTCGCCATCGCGGCCAATCAGATACTTATGGAAGTTCCACACTGGCTGGCCGACGACGCCCGCTTTGCCGCCTACCCACACATAGAAGGGGTGCGCCGCCCTTCCCTTGACGTCGACCTTCGCTGTCATCGGGAATGTAACCCCGTAGTTTTTCTCGCAGAATACGCCGATCTCCATCGCCGTCCCTGGCTCCTGCTTGCCGAACTGGTTGCAGGGTACCCCGATCACGGTCAGGCCCTTGTCGCGATCGCGTTGCCAGGCTGCCTCGAGCCCCGCATATTGCGGCGTGAAGCCGCATTCCGACGCCGTATTGACGATCAACAACACCCGATTCTTGAAGCCCGACAAGGGCAGAGCGCCACCACCCAGGGTTTCGAAGGTAAAGTCATAGGCATTCATCGCTTATTCCTCTCGCCGCAAATCACCCACATTCTTGCGGAAACACCGTGTCTGTGGAAGAAGCCCGACAGGAAGGGGACGCTCGGGATGGCATTGCGATGGACGAGGCCGCTTACGCTGGCGGTTGGTTTGCTGGTGATTGCAGCCTGTACCGGGCCCAACACAAAGGATGTCTCGATCGTCAGTGGCAAAGACAGCAATGTCGGAGCGAAACCCCAACCGATTCGGATTTTGTCCCAATCCGAAATTGGCGAGGTTCTCACTGGGCGCACATTCCAATACACGTTGCCGACTGGCAACGGCATCGTCTCTTACGCGGCCGCGGGCAAATTCTCCTTCCAGGATGACGCCAAGGGCGAAGGCACTGGAACCTGGATGGCCGCAGAGGGGCAATTATGCATGCGCTTCGGTTCGGGTGCTGAAGATTGCGCCCAGTTCAAGAGCACCGGCGATGCCTACCAGGTCGGCAAGAGCGGCCGCCTGATCGAAATGAAGGTCGAGTAAGCCTCGTCAGAAGATACTTTTGCGCTTCTTCTTGACGGGCTTTTGAGCCGAAAGCGCGGCCGTCTGCTTTTTCTGCGGCGCCAGCACCTGCTTCACGAAGGGATGCTTCGCCACCCGCTTCTGCTCTGCGGCGTCGAAGGCATCGTGCTTCTTGTTGCAGGCGACCCGCGCTTCGTCAGCAAGTCGCGCAATCTCCGCATCGGCTGCTTCGCAGCTCGAGGCTTTCACCGACATTGCCCGCTTCTCGAATTCGCCCGCGCAGGCAAGCCAGATCGACCGGTGTGTTTCCTCGTGCTTGCGCAGGAACTGTGAGAATTCCTGCCAGCGATCACGCGTAGCCTTCGACAATCCCTTGGTGCTGGCAAGCTTCGGCAAGCGGATCGTGAACTGGAAACTGAGGTTCATGTCATTCAGCCGGCAACTGCTGGTCCGGATGAAGCGGCCGTCGAGGGTCTGCGTCGCGGTCGTCGAAGCATAGGCCTGGTCGCCATTCACATGCGGCCCGCGCTTCATCATTGCAATATAGAGTTCGACCGCCGAGCCGCCCGACACAGGATAGTACTTGTACTGCGTGGTCGATTTGGGCTTCGCCACGGCCACCGAAGTCAAGCCCGCAGCCAAAGCCACGGCTATTGCAATTGCGCTCAGTGCGCGCATCCCGCCCCCCAATGGTTTCGATCCTCGATTTCAAATTTAGGCGCAAATCGCGCCAGCCGGCAAGGCCACGGCAAAACATCTTGCCGTGATTAGGGCGTTAGCGCATTATTGCGCAGCCGGAGCGCGGCAACGCGCTCCGTGGCTATGACTATTGATAGCGATGCGGCGGCGCGGCAACCTGAATTTGCTCTCCGTCCACATCGGAATTCGATGGCGTCGCCGTCTCGCGGCACCGGGAGGTAGAGGGCCTGGTTTCGCGCGCAGCAAGATGGGGAGACAGGGAGCGGGCTTGAAATGCGCCAGAACGGCACGGTGAAATTCTTCAACCAGGCCAAGGGTTATGGATTTATTTCACCAGAGGGCGGCGGCAAGGATGTATTCGTCCATATCACCGCTGTGCAACGATCAGGAATACCGGAACTCAGCGAAGGCATGCGGATCAGTTTTGAAGTGCAGCCCGACAAGCGTGGTCGTGGGCCGCAGGCGGTTGATCTCCAGCTTGCCGGATAGGGTTTGACTGCGCGACTGCATATGTCAGACTTAGCGCCATGGGGTAGCTTGCAAGATTCTAACACTTGCGGTCTTGGTGGCCACGGTTCCCGAACCGGCGGCAGCGCACAATTGTACGTGTCGCGCGAACGGCCAGAGCTACAAACAGGGACAGATTATCTGCATTCGCGGCAAACTCGCAAAATGCGACATGAACCTCAACAATTCGAGTTGGAAAATTATTGTCCCGACCTGCCCGGAGGCAAATCTTTGGTCGACGCCCGTGAATATGGCAGCCGCGTCGCCCGCCCCACCCCGCAAACACTGAACACCGCCCAAGCGAGGGCCTCATGAAACGCGCCCTCATTTTCCAGCATATGGACCACGACAATGCCGGTCGGTTCTTGGACTTTTTTGCCGAGGACGGCGTCCATCCCGACACGGTTCGCCTTTGGGAAGGCGAAGCTATCCCCGATCTCAAGCCTTACGACCTGCTCGTCGTTCTCGGCGGCGCCATGGATGTGTGGCAGGTCGATGAATTCCCGTGGCTCATCGCGGAGAAGCAGGCAATCCGCGAATGGGTCAGCGAGTGCGCGCGACCCTATCTGGGACTTTGCCTCGGTCACCAGCTTCTTGCCGACGCCATGGGGGGCAAGGTTGAACTCGCGGCGAAAAGCGAAGTCGGCGTCCATGCTGTCACGATAAATGATCAGGGTTCGCACCATCCGCTTTTTTCCGGCCTCACCGGAACGCATCCGGTCATGCAATGGCATATGGCTGAAGTCACGGCGCCACCGCCCGGCGCGAAGATACTCGCGCATTCAGCCGCCACGAAGGTTCAGGCCATGGCTGTCGGCAATCATGCGCTCGGCCTTCAGTTCCATGCCGAGTTCACGCCACAAAGCGTTGCGTCATGGGCATCGTTGTCCAACTACATTGAAGCTCTCGATCGCAGCCTCGGCACCGGTTCGTACGACCGCGTGTCGCGAGAAGCCTATCCTTTGATGCCGCGCATGGGCGCCATGACGCGGCGCATCTACGACAATCTCATGCAGGCAACCGGTCTCAAGAAAGCGGCCTAGCTGCTCACGCCAATCTCGGCTGCCGCACCCGCATCAGCGCCTGGAAGGCAATCGCAGCAAGTATTACAGCACCGCCTATAAAGGTCATGACCGGCGGCACTTCGCCGGCGACGAGCCAAGCCCACAATGGCGAGAAGGTCGGCTCAATAAGCGCGATCAACGACAATTGCGCTGCCGGCACCGCGCGCGACCCGAAGGTGAAGAGCGCGAGCCCCAACGTCACCTGCACCGATCCGAGCGCCACGCAGGCCGCGAAGTTCTTCCATCCGATCAGGAACGGCTGCGGCGTCATCTCTCGCAATCCGGTCGGCACCAGCAGGACGATGGTACTGACCGCGATGAGGAACAGGGCATTCCACACCAGCGCCACCGTCATCTCGGTGTTGTGACCCCAGCGCAGCAGCACGGCATAGCAGGAGAAGCAGAAAGCCGAATAGATGGCGAGCGCGGTACCGATGAGCGATCCCTGTCCGCCACCAGCGCTAAGGATGATCAGCATGCCGATCAATGCGACCGCCATGGCGATCCAGGTGATCGGCGCTACCCGCTCGCGAAGGATCCAGAGGCCCAGCAGCGCCGACATGAAGGGCGAAAGTCCGGTCATGAAGATCGACTGCGCCACGGTGGTATAGAACAGCGAGACGATGAAGGTGAGCCCCGCGGTCCCGACCGCGAGCCCGGCAATCATTGCGTTCACACCGGCCTGCCGGAACGCGGTGATGAGATGGCCCTTATGCTGGATGAGGAGCCATCCCATCATGCAGACGAGGAGCGTCGTCGAGCGATAGAAGATGATCTGCCAGGCATCGAGCCTGTCGGTGACCCTTACCAGCGCGCCGCCAAAACTCCAGCACAAGGCCCCGATCGCCGCGAGCATTACGCCCGTGCCGTAAGTGATCCGCCAGGCGTGGCTCACAGGCGCCGCATCCTTTGCCGCCAGATCACCGCTGCGATGAAGAGGGCAAAGATCGCCGCAATCGAAAGCGGCAGTCCATCAGGCCCGAAGCGTTGAAAGGCCCAACCGCCCGAGAGCGCGCCGACGATCGCCCCCAGCCCCCAGACCGTCGCAAAGGAAGAGGTCCCCGCCACCAGTTCATTGCCTGAAAATCGTTCGCCCAGTTCCGACAAAGCCACCGTGTAAATCCCCGCCGAGGCCGCGCCGCAAACAAGCAGCACCGGCCAGAGCATGATGGTGCCGAAGGCTAACGGAATCAGCGCGCTCATTAGCGCCGTGACGATGGCACATCCCGCCATCACTTTGCGCTTTGGATAGTGGTCGGCAAGCCATCCGATCGGCAATTGGAAGATGGTGTTGCCCACGATGAAGGCGGTGAGGACCAATGCCGCGGTCTCGCGGTCCATGCCCTTCTTGACGCCATAGACCGGCAGGAAGCCGAGATTGGCGGCATCGATGATTGCGAATAGCCCGACCGCAAGAAGCAGAATTGGCGCCTTGGGCGCGAAGGCAAGCGCCGAGAGTGCCGCCTTGGGATCCTCCAAGGTCGGGGGCTCGCGAACCAGATACATCGGAATGGTGGCCGCGACCAGAACGGCGGCACCAATCGCGAAGGGCAGGATGCCGTCAATGCCGACATAGGCGATGAGCGCCGGGCCGCCGCCGAAGCTTAAGGCCAGCATGCTCGTATAGATGGCGAGGATCCGCGTGCGGTAAGCTCCCGCCGCAAACCTGACGATCCAGGCTTCGCTGATCGAGAACAATGTGGAGACTGCTAGCCCGTGCAAAATGCGCAATGCAAACCACCAGGAGATCGCCGTGAAGTAATAGGAGAGCACGATCGAAGCCGCGATCCACGCAGCGGTAATCGCCACGAGCTTCGCGCCAAACCGCTTCACAAGGCGCGGCACGATGAAGCCGGCTATCAAAATGCCAAGCGGTGCCATCGCCGTGTTATAGCCGATCATTTCCGCCGAAACGCCAGCCCGCTCCATGAGCAGCGAAAGCAAGGGAAACATCAATCCTAGCGCGAAGCCGAAGACGACGATGGCGGCGATCGCCGCTGACAGATTGATGAAGCGCTGGCTAAACACGCGGCTGCGTCCTGATCAGCACGCCACCGGTTATTGCCAAGCCGACGAGGAGGATCGCATAGGGCACCGCGACCGAGATCGGGAAGGCGCCTATCCCGAAGGCATCGACGGCGGCGCCGGTCAGCGCCGGTCCTACGATGCCGCCAATCCCCCACATTACCGAAAACGCCGCCGATCCGGCCACGAGATCGGATCCCTTGAAGTTGTCGCCCATGATCGCGAGCGCCACTGTGTAGATTGCGAAATAGGCGGTGCCAAGGATCAACATCACCGGCCAGATGAGCCAGCTTCCGACGACGAAGGCGAGCGCCAGGGCAAGAACCATCGTGATCGCGGCGGCGATTATGACAACGCCGATCTTCGACCAACGATCGGCAATCACACCGACCGGATATTGCAGGAGCGCGTTGCCGAGAATGCCGAAACCGAGAAGCCAGCTCGCCGCCTCGAGCGTCAGGCCGTTACGCAATCCCCAGATCTGGAAGAAGGACAGGATCACCTGATCGCAGATCGTCACTGACGCCACCGCGAAAAGCAGCAATGGTGCGCGCCTGACGAAGCTGAAGAAACCGCCCCCCTCCTCCCTCTGGAACACCGCCTCGTCGGCTTTGACGAAAAGCAGCGGCAAAACGCTGATCGCGAGGCATGCGATGCCGATCAACCACGGCAGCCAGCCTTCGATGCCGGTAAACGGGATGATCAGCGGGCCGACCGCGAAGGTGATAGACAGGACGCTCGTATAGATCGCCATGACGCGCCCGCGATTGCTCGCATCCGCAAAGGTCAGCACCCAGGCTTCGCTCACCGTGAACAGCGTTCCGACAGCCATGCCGAAGATCAGCCGCAGCCCGAACCACAGGGCGAGACTGTCCGTGAGGTTGAATGCGAGCAGCGAGGCGATGATCACCCCGATGACGATCCACACGACCTTCTTCGAGCCGACGCGCGCCACGATCTGCGGAAGGAATGGCCCGGCAATCAGGATGCCGAGCGGCCCCATCGCGGCATTAAGGCCGATAATGGATGCAGAAACGCCGCGCGATTCGAGGATGAGCGGCATAAGCGTGAAGCTCAAGCCCATCGCGATATCGCAGGCTGCAACTGTCGCGATCGCGGCGACAAGATTGCCACGGCGCTGAAGCGCTGGCGCTGCTGCGGACATCGCGTTGAGAATCCCGGATTGCCATAAGTCTAGCGGCCACCTCTAGCCGCGCCGCCCCGCGCCGTCCATGGCCCCCGGGCAGGGCGTTCATGCGGGAGACGCAATATCGCAGCGGGGCTGCCACCGGCATTGCACCCTTTCCCAGCTGCCGCTAAGAGCGCCGCCATGAGCACACTCCAGGCAATGATCGTTCCTGTCACTCCCTTTCAGCAGAACTGCGCAATTCTGTGGGAGGAGGAAACGAAGCGCGGCGCGGTGAGCGATCCCGGCGGCGATGTCGACGTGATACTCAAGGAGATCGAGAAGTCCGGCGTCAAGATCGAGAAGATCCTTCTCACCCACGGCCACATTGATCATGCGGGCGGCGCCGCCGAACTGGGCGAGCGCCTCGGTGTCAAGATCGAAGGTCCGCACACAGAAGATCTCTTCCTGCTCGAGGACTTGCCGCGCTCCGGCGCGCAATACGGCATGACCGGCGTCCGTTCCGTCACGCCGGACCGCTGGCTCAAGGAAGGCGACACGGTGACCGTGGGCGGTCTCGTCTTCGACATCCTTCAAACACCAGGACACACGCCGGGTTCGATCGTCTTCTTCAACAAGCCGAACCGCTTCCTGCTCGGTGGCGACGTGTTATTCAAGGGCTCGATCGGGCGCACTGATTTTCCGCGCGGCGATCATGCGACGCTGCTGGCCTCGATCCGCGACAAGCTCTTCCCGCTCGGCGATGATGTCGTCTTCCTCCCCGGCCACGGCCAGCCCGGCCGCATCGGCGAAGAACGCCACACCAATCCATTCCTGGTTTAGCTCCGGACCGAATCCACGACGCCCTCCTTTCGCGCCTACATTTGTGGATCTAATGCACGTGCTCGTCCGGCGGAGGCCGCAACTGCGGTTCTTCGGCGAGATAGGCCGCCTGGACGAGCAGCACTTTAGCCGGCGACAATGTCTCATCATCGCTCTTCCCCCGCAGTCTCACATAGCCGAAACGGTCGATGAGGAATTCCATGTAAGGTGGGGCCGGCCGTTCATCCGCCGGGTCCATGTCCCAGAAAGTGCGCCGGTACAGGCTCCACGCCTCGAGGATATCGGCATTGTCGGTTTCAATCAGCGTCGCGTTAGCGGGCAACGACCCCAATGCCTCGTCTAGCCTTCCCGAACTAACAATCAGGATCTGGGTTCGCGCCTTCTCTAGATCCGGCGCCATCGCCAGCAGTTCCTTCACCCGCGAGGCCTCTGCGGGATCGCGGATGAGGATGAGCAGCAAAACCGCCTCCTCCCGCCAGTCGTTGAGGGTAACGATCTCGCCTGCCTTGGTCTGGTAACTGAAATCGATCGCGCCAAGCCACGGCAGGCGAGGGATCACCCGCTTCGGCACGTATCGTCCGGTATAGCCGGATGACAGCGCGCGGACGTAATTGATGACGGCCCATTTGTCCTCATCCGAGATCGCGTCGCCAACACCCGGCATCGCGCCAGAAGGCATGCCGTTGCTGATCCACCAGAACATGTCACCCGCCGTATGATCCTCCGTATGCGGAGCGGAAAGATCGGCGGGCGCGATCGGCAGCACTCCCGCCCCCGGCCCGTCGCCATGTCCCGTCTCGCCGTGACACACGACACAATTGCCAAGATATACTTGCCGCCCCCGCATGATGACATCGGCGGTATAGGGCTCGGTCGTCGCCGCGAACGTCGTTGGATAGGCCGGAACTGCAACGACATAGGCCAGCATACCGAGCAGCGCGACGCCAACACCTGCGCATATTGCCGCCGTCTGCCGAAAAATTCCGCCCTTGAAAAAGAGGATACCGGCCAGAACGAGCGACGCCGTGCCGCCGACGAGCGTGGCAAGGATGTCCTGAGGGACGCCCTCCTGCTTCCAGATGGTTTCGGGCGCGAAGCGGAAGGTGAAGGGCCATTCGATCGTATCGTGCCGGCCGGGAATCGTCTGCGCGAGATATACGCCCAGCGCCATGATACCCAGTCCAAATAGCGCTTCGACAATCAGAACATGTCTGGCCGTAGCTCCATCTCCGACGCCGGCAAGAAAGCGCTGCCTCAGCCATGCCGCCAGAAGCACTGCCGGAAGTAGCAGTAATAAAATCTTGACAAGCAGCAATTGTCCGTAAAGCGTTCCGAATAAGGCCGCCCAACGTTCCACTTGCAGCATCGCCGCGCCGATGCCAGCGGCAATCGCGATCAAAACAAAGCCGAGGGCCCAGGGCGAGAAGGAAGCAAGCGCGGATCGCAAGCCAGCAGCATCGCGCCCTGAGAAAGCCCGAACCGCAAGTATAAACAACCCGCCGATCCACAGGGACGCCGCCGTTACATGCAAGTGCGTGGAAGATGAAGGATATGATTGCAGGAGTTGCGGTACTCGCATGCCCGCCCAGCGGTGCAGTCAGCAAGGCCGCCACAACAAGCGCGAGCGCAAGCTCCAGCTCTGCGCAGGCCGACCGCAAGGATAGCAGAGATCAACACGAGACGAACTAGGGCGACCTTGCCGCCCCACGTCTTGAGAAGAAAGATCTCGAGCAATCCCCATGTCAATCCGGCATCGCCGCCGGCAAGCGCCGCTTGAAGCATGACCTGCAAGGCGGTTGCCGAAAGAGCGATCAGCGTTCCGGCTAGTATCAACCTCCGCGAAACCGCCTGGCGCCCGGCAAGAATGAGATTCGCACCAATTGCGCCGAGGGCGATCAGCGCGAGCAGCCGCATGAGCGCAATAGCAAGCGTCACTGATCGGCCTTCACCGTGAAGCGGATATTGCCTTCGACCACATGCCCGTCGGCCGAGAGAATATGGTAGTCGATGTGATACTTCCCGGCCTGCATCGGTCCGATCGCAAAACGGCACGTCTTTGCCGCGCAGGCCTGCACCCCCTCGACCCGCAGAACAGTCGCTTCATCGGCACCGAAGAGCGTGAAGTAGGACATCGCCGCCTCGACCGGCTCAAGAAAATCGAGCCGCGCTTCCTTCAGGTTGTCGGCGACCGTCGAATTATTCGCCGGTATCGAGGATCTGAGCTTGGAATGCGCCAAGGCCTCCCCCGCGCGTCGTAATCATCAAAGCCAGGCACGGAAAGAGGAGCAATCGAACGCGCATGTAATCCTCGCATCGTCAGGGAAGAAGGCGATGGGTAGCATGCGGACACGCGGCATCGAAGACCACCTCTTGCTATGTTCGCTATATGTTCCTAAACTGCGGTGGCTTGAAGCCCTTCCCTCAGAGGTGACCCATGATCCGCCGACCCTTGCGTCCTACATTCAGCTATTCCGCCCGTCATGAACTATTACGCGCACTTGGCGAGGCCCGCGAACTTGCGCTGCAATGCGCCCATTCCGAACACCACGATTCCGAACTGCGCAGGAAATGCGAAGTTTTACACACCGCCGTCGATGCGCTGGCGACGGAATTGACTGGCGACCCGGCCTATTTTCACTTGAAGCCGGCGCCGTCCAGTAACGCTGGTTAAATGCCCGCTAGGCCGCCCTACGCCACGTTCCACGAAGCCCGGAGGCGATGATCCTTTCAATATCGATCTCGCCTTCCCCGGCGCAATTGATCATGCGCTGGGCAATGGCATTCCGCATGGTCTCGTTGGGGATGCAACCACCATGGTCTATGGCGAAACGTGAACAGGCCATATCGAAAGCTGCCGCCAGCGTCTCGATCATCGCTGGTTCCAAGCTGTGTGTCGGGTTCTGGAACATGCGAGCCTCCTGAATGTGGGGTTTTATCAACTCGCCGCCGTCGGAATCTTTAACCAGCGATGGCGGCGAGAATGAGTTGGGCAGGTGACGCTTCCTCTGCAATTGCGTGACACTCCGCGCTCAAAATACGCGTAGCGGTAGCATCGGACGAGCGAACCGGCTAGGATCTGCCAGACGTCAGACGGCTCATCGGAAAGATTGCAATGCTTGGCTCTCCTATCGACGCGGCAAAGCGTTCCCTGTTTACGTGCATGTTCCTGCTTACTCTCGCCATATCGCTCGCGTCCGGCGCGGCCCATGCCGCGTGCGGCGGCGAAGGTGTGGTGAAAGCGGCAGCGGCCTCGTTCGTTGCCGCAAAGCAAGCGGGCACTGCAGATGCCTTCGCCAATGCCGTCGCCAAGTATGCCGATATCACTGCGTTGGCGCTTGCGGCCCTCGGACCCTACCGAAAAGAGTTGCCGGCCGATCGGCAGGGCGAATATGTAGAGAAGACAAAGGCCTATATCGGACGCTTCCTGCTGCGTCACGCCAGCCTCGTCGGCCAGTCCAACCTCAATATCGATAGCTGCGCCGGGGACCTGGTCAAGACGTCCGCTGGCTCGAGCAAGCTTGTATGGCGTGTCAGCGGCGGACGCATTCGGGATGTGCAGGCAAGCGGCATCTGGCTTGCAAATCAGATGCGTGCCAAATTCGTCGCCGAGATTCGGCGCGGCGGCCACGATAAGATCGACGCCTTGTTCAGATTCCTCGGCAACTGAAAATAGGCTTTGCCGGCGCCGGCATGCTCTTGTTCGATCGTCAGCTTACGGATGATCGTGAGGATAAGCCGTTTTCCGGACGGATGCTGGCAAGCTTCGGCCTCTTCGGATTTCTCGCGCTGGCGAACGGCGTTTCACCAGCGGTTCGCGAGCGCATCAACGCTTGTTTAACGGGAAGTACGCTTATGTAAGGAGTTTATCGGGGGAGAACATTATATGTCGGCATTGCTCGGTCTTGCGCATCAGCCGAACCGGCGCACGAGCCGCCGCTATCCCGTGAACGTGGAAGCCAAAATTGTCACCGATGCGATCTGGTGCGAGGTCGACTGCACGATTCGCAATCGTAGCGAGCACGGCTTCAAGCTTCATCTTCCGATGCGTGTCTCCTTGCCGCAACGCTTCACGCTGTCGATCCCTTCGGAAGGACAGAGCCTGCCGGTCCGCCTGGTCTGGCGCCGCGGCGCATCCGTCGGCGTTCAATTTATCTGAGCCAAAGTCCACCCGCCGCCCCTTTCGCATTGGGGGCCGGTCAGGTGCTCGGTGGACGGGATCGTCTCGCTGACGCAAACTCCGTCCCGCATGTCGAAGGACCGCCGGAGCAGCCCTGATCTAGAGCATCTTCAAATTCGCCGCATTGGCCTTGCCACGCTCGGTTGCAAGATCGAAGCCCACTTTCTGGCCTTCGTTCAGCCCCGACAGACCGGCGCGTTCGACCGCGCTGATGTGAACGAATACATCCTTGGAACCGTCATCCGGTTGGATGAAGCCATAGCCCTTTTGCGGATTGAACCACTTCACTTTTCCCGTCGGCACGTTGGAATCCCTCGTTGGAATGTGCAACCCTAGTTTGACGGCAAGCGATCCTTACGTCAATGCCAGTCGAGGGGCTTAATAGGCTGCCGAGGAATGCGCGCGGCGGTTGTTCGCACCCGATGATGAAGGTGGGCTGAGGGGACCCGGCTAGGCTTCCCGGGAGTCCGCGGGCACGACTCTCAGCCGGGCCAAGGGCACTTGGCTGGGGTCGACCTTGCGGTCCGCCGAAAAGAGGCGTTCGAGCTCGTCGGGATCAAGCCTGTAAGCGCCCTCCCCATCCCTATCGACCGAAAGTTTTCCGGAAAGAATTGCGCGCAGGATGGTTGAGGGCTTGGCGCCAGTGTGCTGGGCGGCCGCACGGAGCGAAAGTGCCATTGTTCGATGTCCCCTGGAATCAATTGTTGTTTTGACGATGGTTTGGCCATGATGGTTAACAAATGGTTACCAAGCCGGCCTGCTCCTCGCCGAGGCCAGGACTTTCGGCGCCTTTGTCGGTTTCAGCGGGCAGCCGCCCATAAGCCTCTATGGCGAAGACCTAACTCAACATTCGAAATAGGGCCCGCGCAAACCCGCTCCAGAACAACACCAGGCAAACACCGATGGCCAGCCAGAGTGGCATTACTTCATCCCGCATCACGTATACTCCCCTTGCGCCGCGGATAAGGGATGATCACCGCATGTGGCCGTTCCGAGTCTGAATTGCGACGCTTCTCACCGTGCTTAACAACTCGTTTCCACATTGCCGTCCTGCAAAGCCTTTACTCCGTCACGATGCTGGTCAAGGCTGGCAGCGTGACGCATGTCTTGAGAACTCTCATTGGCGATGGCGGTCCTCGCAGGCTGCGGCGGACTGGCCGTGGCGCGTCCCGAATTGAGCGACCTCTATTCGGGCCGCGAACTCTATCGTCGCCTCGCGCAACAGCACGCAACCGCAAACCGCATACCCTTCGCAATCGTCGATGCCGTGATGAATGTGGAAAGCGGCTACAAGCCGGAAGCCATCGGAGATTCGGGCGAAGTCGGGCTCATGCAGGTCCTTCCATCCACCGCGACGATGCTCGGCTATAAGGGAGGTCTCGAAGCGCTGGCCGTTCCCGCAACTAACATCCAGTACGGCACGCAATATCTCGCGGGCGCGTGGCGACGGGCGGACGGCGACATCTGCACGACCGTGATGAAGTACAGGGCAGGCCATGGCGAGACCCGCTTCTCCGAGAAATCAGTCGCCTATTGCGTGCGGGTGCGCGCGAAGCTCAAAGCGGCCGGCTATCCGGTGACCGGCAAGGTACCGAAACCGACCTTCGCTTTTGCGGGCGCGACCAAGTTACCGTCCGGCAGGGTGAGAGTGATTTTTCCCGGCACCAGCAACTGCTTCTTGCGCGTTATCCAGCCCGGCGCGAATTACGGCAAGTGCATTTCAAAGCGTACGCTGAAGGCGAAGAAGCTGGTTCGCTAAGCATATTTCAACGCGAAGCATCCATGTTGCGAACCGAAAGCTGAACTTTTCGGAGCAAAGATATGAAACGCATTTTCACTGCCCGGGCGAAATCGCAGATTGTCGCTCTCGGCATGAGCCTGGTGAGTTCGGCTGCGGGCGCGGCAGACAACCCTTCGCAACTCACCTATGTTCGCCTGTTTTGTACCCCGGACAATGAATCCCATTTCGCCGATGTAACGGTCGATCTCACCCAGGAGAATTTCGCGCCTCCAGCATCCCCCATCGCGATCGGTGGCAATCAACAGGTCTCACGCGTGTTCGTCGCCGGTTTTGAGCCGCATTGGGGCGCTTCCGATCTGAAGACCAAACTCAATCACCCGACACCGGCCGTGCAGTTCTTCACCGTGCTCCGCGGAGACTTCTCGGTGACGGCCACAAATGGCGAGATGCGCCAATTGCACCCCGGTGAGGTCGTTCACCTCGAAGACATCGCACCCTGCAAGGGACACATCACCGTTGTTGGCGACGAGCCCGGATACTTGCTCTTCGCGCGTTAGGGGAAAGAAGAGAAGGCGTAAACGCGCCTTCGCAAATGCGCATTCTGCCGCACTCGGCCATTTCGTTCCTGATCGTAAGCCGGCTGTCAGGTCACCACCATAAGAGGCGGTGGTTCACCAAATGAGGTTTATGATGAAGTATCTAGCAGTTATGGTGCCTGTGCTTTTCCTGGCAACCCCGGCATTCGCGGCCCAGACGTTAGTCGTCAACAATAGTGGTTTGCCGATCGACGAGTTGTTCGTTTCGGCACCCGGCGCAAAGCATTGGAGCAGCAACTTGATGGAGAAAATCCCGGAAGGTGCTCTGGACTCTGGGAAGAAAGTAGTGATTGCGGGTCTCGAGAATGGAACCTTTGATCTGCGAATCTCTGCGCCGGATGAAGGTGTTCTTTGCTATATGGAGAACGTCACTGTCGCGGGCGGTCGCGTTGAACTCACACCCAAAATGGGCAAGGCCTGCAAATAGCGAATTCGCAATTCGCTGCCGTGCTGGTTGTCCCAGCACGGCAATCGACTGATCTGCTCTCATTTGTGTGGCTACTGGGCTGTAGGAGGCGAAGACCGTCCTGTCGCACCCGTCCCTCCATTCCCCTGCTCGGGATGTTTTGACGGCGGGGCGCATTCGACTTTCCGCCCCTCCCAACACACAACGTCGCGGCTGGGCCGTGCCGGGTGTTGCTCTTCTGGCAACACCGACTGAGTCGGTTGGCTCCCTGGTCGGTGAGTAACTGAACTACGCCTCGGCGAGGTCACTCCCCCAGCCACATCCACGCGTAGTGGAACAGAAGCAAGGTCGCGCTGATGTCGACGCCGACAATCCCAACGAAATAAATCGTGTTCTTAAGCATCGCAAGTCCTGAGCTCCGATGTTGGGTGAAGAAACAACTTTCGGGCTGAACTTGGAATGAACGGCGCCTTGGGCGGAGCGTAGGGCGCTGCAGTCCATTCTGTTGGCAAGAGCGGCATCAGTCCGGGCAGGCCTGCCTGGCCGCCTCCTTGGCTACTCGGCTGTCGCCGCTGTCCCAGCGTTACTGTGGCGAAGAAGCGACTGCGTTTTCAGATCCCGTTTAAAAGGGAGGCTCGAATGTTGCCGAGGGATGATAAGACTGCAATCATATCAGAGCCGCCGTGTTGGGCGGAGGTGGTTAGTTGTGAGTATGGGTATCAGTATGGCTGTGACGCCGGATCAACTCCTTAGGGACGTCAAACAGGTAAATCGTCTTCTGGAACGAGGAGCAGAGAACATGGCTCTTCAGAAGCGGATCGTCGCCGACCTAACAAATCGCGGTCTGGCGACGTATGCAATCGAGGCACGCCGTCTTTTGGCGACCTTCCAGACCCTGCAAAACAAGCATCTCGAACATCGCGAAAAACTTCTTGGCGAGCTTGAAGCCCTGAACCATGGCGGGATGCGGTTGGCTGCAGAATAGAGGGGCTCGCGGCTGAGCCGTTTTTTCCGGCTATCCCAATTAACTCCTCAGCCAATCGCACTGAGGCTGGTTCAGCCAGTCGGTGAGCGCCGGCGGCCCATAAAGGTCAGATAGCCCTTTGAAACAATTGGCGCTCCCTACGGGAATCGAACCCGTGTTTCAGCCGTGAGAGGGCCGCGTCCTGGGCCGCTAGACGAAGGGAGCACTGATCAGGAACAGCCTTCCTATATCGGCGGGCGGCCGAAAGCGCAAGCCGATGCTGGCGGCCGGTCGCTAGGGCGATGGCACGCCGGGCGTGAGCCTGATCCGGGAAAGGATAAGCCCCTTCTTCACATCGACCACGACCAATTCGTCCGTCCCGTTCAGTGTAAGCTGGATCACCGCGCGATCGCCCTCGATCGTGGTCTGCGTAACCCGCGTTCCGGCTGCCGCCTGAATGTCGACCAGGGCCGGAATGTTCGGATCGATCGGAGCCTTGTGCGTCGCCTTCCAGACGATGCCGCCAATAAGCCCGATAAGCATGAGCACGAGCAGGCCGCCCATGATATAGACTGCCGCTTCGAGAAACTTGAGACCCGGCTGCTTGACTTCAAGGGCCGGACCACCGCCCTCCCCGCCTGCATTGTCGCCCATGAAATCTCCTCCGCCGCAACTGCTCACCGCGACCGTCGACGCCGAAAATTCGGGCGGGCGGCTTGATCGTTTCCTAGCCGGCACTTTTCCGGCGACGAGCCGTGCCCGCTTTCAGGCTCTTATTGCGGAGGGCTACGTCTCTGTCGAGGGGGAGTCGGTTCGCGAAGCACGGCGAAAGCTCAAGGATGGCGAGCGGATCACTGTCGAACTGCCCGCCGCCAAGCCTGCCGAGCCGGTCGCGCAAGCCATCGAACTCGATGTCGTCTACGAGGATGACGATCTTATTGTCATCGACAAGCCGGCGGGACTCGTTGTGCACCCGGCCGCCGGGCATGACAGCGGCACCCTTGTCAACGCTTTGCTCGCCCATTGCGGCGCGAGCCTGTCCGGCATCGGCGGCATCAAGCGACCGGGCATCGTGCATCGCCTCGACAAGGAGACAAGCGGTCTCATGGTCGTCGCCAAGACGGATCGCGCACATCAGGGCTTGAGCGAACAGTTCGCAAACCATGGCCGCGACGGCCGGCTTGAACGCGAGTATCTCGCGGCGGTGTGGCGCGTGCCCGAAAGGCGGCACGGCACGATCGATGCGCCGCTCGCGCGCTCATCGCACAACCGCCAGAAGATCGCCGTCTCCCGGAGCGTCGCGGCGCGGACGGCGATCACGCATTACAATATCGAAGAGCAGTTCGGCGACGTCGCTACGCTCCTTCGCTGCCGGCTGGAGACCGGACGTACGCATCAGATTCGCGTCCATCTTTCCCATATCGGTCATCCGGTGCTTGGCGATCCTGCTTATGGCAAGGGCTTCTCTGCCTCGCGCAGCGGATTGACGGAGGAAGCGCGCACTGCACTTTCAGCACTCAATCGCCAGGCCTTGCATGCCACGGTGCTCGGTTTCGATCATCCGGTGACGGGCAAGCATTTGCGGTTCGAGCGTTCACCGCCCGCCGACATGCGGCATCTCTTGGAAAGTTTGCGCCAACAAACATCGAGGCGCGCTTGACAAGCTAGCGCGCCGAGGCTGTTAGTGGAGCGATTCTTGAGGCACATGGGGGAAGTGATGAGTAACAAAATTGGTTTTGCGAAGGTTGCGTTGGCGAGCGCGCTGCTCGTCCTCGGCACGACCCAGCTCAACGCCAAGGCGGGCAATGTGGCCGCCGGTATCGCGGTCGGGGTCGCGGCCGGCGCTGTTCTTGCAGCCGCTGCATCGGCTGCCAATGCCGATTGGGATTCCGATTACTATGATTACAGCTGGAACTACGACAAATCGCAGAATGCGATCGCAGCCTGCATGCACAAGGCCGCCAAGACCGCTTCGAAAAGAGGCGCCTATCGCATCATCGCCGATAAACTCGACTATCTCAACAATCGCGGCGGCGGTCAGTTCAAGGTCGGTTTGCGAATGAAGGCCGTCTACCGCTCAGGCGTGAATGTGCACTTTGCGAAATGCACGGTACAGAACGGTTGGGTCTCGGCATTTAAGATGAACTGACGTCGTGTCCCTCCTCGCGCCGCTGTGCGGGGAGGGAACAACATCACGTCCGACTTCCATACGCCGCGAGGAACGTCGCAACGCCGGCATTCACGACGCGGTTGAGTTCTTGCGGGGCGATCGAATCGCTGACACCAAAAAGCAATGGCTTGCTGGTTCCGCAATGGATGAGTTCCATCAATTGCCTGGCCGCCATTTCGGGGTCTGAGGCCTTCAACTCGCCCTGGCGGATTTTCTCTTCGATATAAGCCGCCACGCGCGAGATACCGTAGCGGGGCCCAGCCTCATAGAAGGCCCTGCCGGCCTGCGGGAATTTGGCCGAGGCAGCGATGATCATCCGGAAATAGGCAACCTGCTGGGGGTCGATCAGCATCTTGCCGAAGCGCAGACCGATTTCGCGCAACATCTCCCCAACCGGCCGGCTGTCGTCCAGGATCTCGAACAGCCGTTCGGCCTGGCTGCGGCGATCTTCGAAGATCATGGTTTCGAAGAGTTTCTCTTTGCTGGGAAAATAGGCGTAAACAGTCCCCTTGGAGACCCCGGTTGCCTTAACGATATCATTGACGCTGGCGCCGTCGAAGCCGTGCTCCATGAACACGCGCCGGGCGCCGTCCATGATCTGCCTGCGCTTGGCTGAGTGCTCCGCGCTACTCTCAACTTCCACGGGAAGTGCCGTCATCTCATCCTCCCAACGCCTTCGCTTGGTCTAACGCCGCTATGCGTGCTTCGCAATTCTCAATCGTGTTTTTGGATTGAACCGAACGGTTCGGTATTGACTTAAGGAGGCTGCACACGTAAATCAAGATCGAACTGAACGGTTCAGTCTTGTTTATCGGGAACACCCAATGGCTATAAGCGAAGCAAAGCAGTCCGAACTGCCTCCCTCCCCGGTCCAGGATCTGCGCCCGCAGTTGAAACTAGCTGAGCCCTCGGCTCGGCCAGAGGCCCCCGTTCCGGCGCCGGCAGCTCCCGCCGCTGTGCGCCGGCGGGGGCGCTCTCCCTACCGCAAGCTCCTGCTCGGCGTGGGCCTACTGGCCGCGCTCGCCGCTGCCGGCTGGTACGGCGAAAATTGGTACACGATCGGCCGCTTCATCATTTCGACCGACGACGCCTATATCCGCGCCGATACCTCAGCCTTGAGCGCGAAGGTTTCGGGTTACGTCGCAGCCATCCCGGTTGCGGAGAATACCCTCGTCTCGGCCGGAACGACGATCCTTAAGATCGATGATGGGGATTTCAGTCTGGCTGTCGCCTCGGCCAAGGATCGCATCACCCTTCAGCAGGCGACGATCGACCGCATCGCCCGCCAGGCCGAGGCCCAGCAGGCGGACATCGACTCGGCGCGCGCCAAGGTCACCATGGCCCAGGCTGACGCGCAGAACTATGCCTCGATCCTCGACCGTCAGAAGACGCTCGCCAAGAAAGACTTTGCCAGCACGCAGGCTGTCGACCAGGCGCGCGCCAACAATGACCGCGCGACGGCCGGCGTAGCTTCCGCGAAGGCCGATCTTGCCGCAGCCGAGGCCGACTATCAGGTCATCCAGGCGGAAGGCCAGGAAGCCCGCGCGACGCTCGCGCAGCTAAATACCGAGCTCGCCCGTGCCGAGCGCGATCTTGGCTTCACCGAGATCAAGGCGCCTTTCGACGGCATCATCGCCAATCGCGCGGTCGAGCCAGGCCAGTTCGTGCAGACCGGCCAGCGCTTGATGGCGCTTGTTCCCGTCTCGAGTTCCTACGTCGAAGCCAATCTGAAGGAAACGCAATTGGCCGATGTACATCCCGGCCAGAAGGCGGAGATTTCGATCGACGCCTGGGACGGCGCCACGATCACCGGCACCGTCGAGAGTATTTCGCCGGCATCGGGCGCGGAATTCTCGCTGCTTCCGCCTGAAAACGCGACCGGCAATTTCACCAAGATTACCCAGCGCGTCCCGGTCCGCATCAAGATCGACAGCCACGATGCCGCGCGCCTGCGCGCAGGCCTCTCTGTCGTCGTCGATATCGACACCCGTCAACCCAAGGGGAGCGCGACCGCCGCGCTCGACTAGGCCGCCATCATGGCCGCTGCCACGACAACCATCGCGACCTCTGCCCCGCGCGCCAACACCGGCTTCGAAACCCGGAAGCTGGTGGCGTTCATCGCCATGGTCTTCGGCATGTTCATGGCGATCCTCGACATTCAGATCGTCTCGGCGTCGCTATCCGACATCCAGGCCGGCCTCTCGGCGAGCGTCGATGAAATATCCTGGGTTCAGACCGCCTATCTGATCGCCGAAGTCATCATGATCCCATTGTCGGGCACGCTCTCGCGCATGATGTCGACGCGCATTCTTTTCACGCTGTCGGCTTCGGGCTTCACGCTTGCGAGCCTGCTCTGCGCGCAGGCGACCTCGATCAACGAGATGATCTTCTTCCGCGCCTTCCAGGGATTTATCGGCGGCGCGATGATCCCGACGGTGTTTGCCGCTTCTTTCACGATCTTCCCGGCAAGCAAGCGCCCGATCATTACGCCGCTCATCGGCCTCATCGCCACCTTGGCGCCGACCATCGGCCCAACCATCGGCGGCTATCTGACCGACCTCTTCTCCTGGCACTGGCTGTTTCTGATCAATGTCGGCCCCGGCATCATCGTGGCGACGCTGGTCTGGTTCCTCGTCGATTTCGACGAGCCGGACTGGTCATTGTTCAAGGGCTTCGACTGGCTGGGGCTTGCGGCCATGGCGATTTTTCTGGGCACGGCCGAGTATGTGCTGGAGGAAGGTCCTTCCAATGACTGGTTCGACGATGCCGCGGTGCGCTATGCAGCGATCGCCTTCGTCGTTGGCATGGCCTTGTTCTTCTGGCGCACCGTGACAGCACGCCAGCCGATCGTCGATCTTTCTGCTTTCGGCAATCGCAACTTCGCAACCGGCGCGTTTTTCTCCTTCGTCATGGGCATCGGTCTCTACGGTCTAACCTATCTCTACCCGGTGTTCCTCAGCCGGGTGCGCGGCTATTCCTCGATGATGATCGGCGAGACGATGTTCGTCACCGGCATCACCATGTTCTTCGCCGCACCGATCGTCGGCCGTCTATCGACAAAGGTGGATCCGCGCATACTCATGGCGCTGGGCTTCGGCGGCTTCGCGCTCGGCACCTGGCAGGCCTCCTTCATCACCAAGGATTGGTCGTTCAACGAGCTTCTCGTTCCGCAGATTCTGCGCGGCTTCTGCCTGATGCTCTGCATGGTACCGATCACCAATGCCGCCTTGGGCACGCTCGCACCCAATCGCATCAAAAACGCATCCGGCCTTTTCAATTTGACCCGTAATCTTGGCGGCGCCGTCGGTCTCGCCTTGATCAATACGGTGCTGAATGATCGTATGGACCTGCATCTCCAGCGTCTGCGCGAGCAGATCTCCTGGGGCAGCAATGTCGCCGTCGAGACCCTCAATACCATGACGCAGGCCTTCAGCCCGCTCGGCTCCGATGCCTCGAACGCCGCCGTGGCTCAATTGGCCAAGATTGTCCGGCGCGAGGCGACGGTTATGGCGATCGGCGACGTCTTCTTTTTGCTGACGCTACTATTCGCCGCGATCGTGCTGCTTACCCCTTTGATGCAAAAGTCAAAATCGGCCGCAGGAGGCTCCGGACACTGAAGCTGGAAGTGAACCCGAAGGAGGTCAGCGGAATTGATAACGAGACAGTGACAGGGAATTGAAATCGACGAAGTTACAATTATGTTAATATCGGGCGTTATTCGAGTTATGCTAGGCGCAGCTATCAGCGCCAGAAGGGGTTAAAAATGGCCCAGACAGTCAAAAGCTTGCCGGCAATTGCTTCGGGAGAGGCCGGACTCTCGCGCTACCTCCAGCAGATTCGGCAGTTTCCGATGCTGGAGCCGAGCGAAGAATACATGCTTGCCAAGGCCTGGAAAGAGCATGGCGACAAGGAAGCCGCTCACAAGCTGATCACCAGCCATTTGCGGCTCGTGGCCAAGCTCGCCATGGGCTATCGCGGCTATGGCTTGCCGATTTCGGAAGTGATTTCCGAGGGCAATGTCGGTCTCATGCACGCCGTCAAGCGCTTCGAGCCCGACAAGGGCTTCAGGCTGGCGACCTATGCCATGTGGTGGATCAAGGCTTCGATCCAGGAATTCATCCTGCGCTCGTGGTCGCTCGTCAAAATGGGCACCACCGCCAGCCAGAAGAAGCTGTTCTTCAACCTTCGCAAGGTGAAGGGCCAGATCCAGGCGCTTGAGGAAGGCGACCTCAAGCCCGAGCATGTCAAGGAGATCGCCAGGCGGCTCGCGGTGCCGGAAGAAGACGTCATCTCCATGAACCGGAGATTGTCCGGTGACGCATCCCTCAACTCGCAGGTTCGCGCCGACTCTGAAGGCGAATGGATGGACTGGCTCGTCGATGAATCCGACGACCAGGAAACTGCTCTCGCCAAGAGTGAGGAGAGCGAACAGCGCATGGGCATGCTGACCTCGGCTATGGACGCGCTCAATGATCGCGAGAAGCGTGTCTTCGAGGCGCGCAGATTGCGTGACGAGCCGGCGACGCTCGAGGAGTTGTCGCAGGAGTTCGGTGTATCGCGCGAGCGTATTCGCCAGATCGAAGTACGAGCCTTCGAAAAGGTGCAAAAGGCGGTGAAGAATGCCGCCCAGAAGTCACTCCTCCCGCGCGCCGTGAGCGAAGCCACCGCGTGATTGAGATTATCAGTTAGTGCTCTAGCGGCCGCGCCCAGCGCGGCCGTTTTGTTATCTCGACACCGGTGCCAAAACCGTGTCTCCTGTCGGCGAACGGAGGTGATCCCTATGCCCGCCCTGTCCCGCGAACAGATCGACGCCTTCTGGCTCGACGGCTATCTGATGGTGGAGAATGTCGTCGATGCGGCGCAGCTTGCAGCCATGCGTGATGACTTCAACGGCTGGGTCGACGAGAGCCGAGGCAAGACCGCGGCCTACGGCGAAATCATCGACGGTCGGCCCCGCTTCGATCTCGAAGGGGGCCATTCGGCAGAGAAGCCTGCCCTGCGGCGGGTCAATTCTCCGGTCGAAGTCTCGCAGGCCTATTACGACTGCATGGCGGATTCGCAGATGACCGACATGGTCGCAGACCTCATCGGCCCCAATTTGAAGTTCCACCACTGCAAGATCAATTCGAAACTACCCGGCGCCAAGACCGAGGTGAAGTGGCATCAGGATTTCCCTTTCACGCCGCATTCCAATGACGACATCGTCACAGCCCTGCTCTTCATCGACGAAGTAACAGGCGATAATGGTCCGCTCGAAGTCGTGGGCGGCACCCATCGCGGACCGATCCATTCATTATGGCACGATGGCAAGTTCACTGCGGCAGTAGGCGATGATGTCGCCGAGGCGAGCCGGCGCAAGGCCGTGCGCTGCATGGGACCGGCCGGCGCCTGCTGCTTCATGCACACCCGCCTGCTCCACGGGTCGGCACCGAACTTCTCTGAACAGCCGCGTACGCTCTTCATCACCGTCTACACCGCTGAAGATGCGCAGCCCTATTCGCCCAATCCGGTGCCGAGCAAATTTGAAGGCCTCGTCGTGCGTGGCGAAAAGACGAATACCGTTCGCTCCATCGGCTACGCGATGGACCTGCCGCAGAAACCGTCTGCAGCCTCCTTCTTCGTCCAGCAATCGACGCCGGAGAAACGACCCGACTACGCCTTCTGATCTACTGTATCTGGAAGATCGATTTCGATCCCGGCTCGCGCGGCTTCGACCAGAAAATCTGCACCGCCCATAACTCGCTGCCACGCTGGACGACGCCGGTCGAGACGAATTCGTAGTCACGCGACATCAGATTGCGACGATGCCCAGAACTGTCGAGCCACGACTTGAATAGCCGCCGCGCCTTGGCATCATTCGCGGCATCCTTGCGCCGGTCGCTCGCCGCATTCTCGCCGCGCGCCGGATAGAGCTCTGCATCGTCCACATAGGCGGCAAAGCGGGTGCTGAATTCCTCGCCCCTGCCCGATCGATGGCTGGATTTACCCCGCCGCATATTGTCAATCGCCTGGGCTCGTGCCGCCTCGCGGAGTTGGTCGCTAGCTTCAAGCGGCGCGCGTGACTTGGCCGTCCGGTAGGAAGAGGCCATTTCGTCGAGCATCGCCTCGAGGTCGGTCCGCAGCATAACCCCCTGGGGAGGCGAATCGACGAGACTATGTGCATAGTCGCGATACCCCGCCATGGCAGGAGTGCCGAAAAGGAACAAAAGCGCGATAAACAAGGTCGGCCAAAGGCCGGAATGCGGGATTGATTGGTTCATAGACAATTAACAGCACTTCTTCGGCAGTGACGACAAGACCTCGTCAACTATGCCACGCGCTTGTTGAGGCGAATTGGGCCTGCTTTTACCGCCGGTTTGCGGCCTTGGCGATAGAAACGGCGGTTAGCTGAGATTCCGGGCGAGATGGGAAATTTCGTAAAAACGATCCTGAGTAGCAAATACGGCTCATTTGCGGCCGTAGCGCTATTCTGCGCCCTGATCGCCGGTATCGGCGTGGCCTTCGTCACGCGCGCCACGGCGAAGCTTCTCGAGTCCGACGCCGAAATGGTTACCGAAGAGTGGGCGAACTACATCGTTTCCAATGTCCCGGATCTTTCAGAGATTGCCCAGGGCGAAACGCCATCAACGGACTCGGTGATCTTTTTCGAGCAGGCCCGCCAGGTGGGCCGGGTTTATGATTTCTCGATCTACGACCCGGATGGCCGGCTGATACTCAGATCCGACGAACTCGGCCGCACGCACACCTTCAACTACAATATCTTCTCGGCCAGGCCCGAACTCCTGCCGGCGCGCGACACGCGCGAGCGCGTCATATTTGTCAATGAGCGCAGTGGCTCGGTAGGTCCGGAAGTTTTTGCTGACGCGCTAATTCCGATAGGCTCGCAAGGCAATCTCGACGGCTGGCTTGAGATTAAGGTCGACCAGACCCGCCGCCAGCGTCTCTTCATGTCCTCCATGACGAGCCTTGCACTGATCATCGGCGCGATCCTGGCCGCCGGGCCGGCTATCGGCTTCTGGTACCGTACCCGCCAGAAGCAACACGCCGAACGCCAACTCAACTATCTGTCTCACTTCGACATGGCGACCGGCCTGCTCAATCGCGGTGCATGGTTAGAACGGCTTGGAGGGCTGCTTGCCGGGCGCGACGCAAGCGCACCGCGCGCGACCGTCTTCCAGATTGACCTCAACGGCTTCAAGCTCGCGACCGACAATTTTGGCCCGACCGCGGGCGATACGTTTCTGAAGGAGATGGCAGCACGGATTGTCGAGGAGCCGTTCTCGCAGGCGACGGTCGCGCGGGTCAACAGCGGACAGTTCGCGGCATTCCTTCCGCGTGTCGCCGACACGATCGATGCGGCGCACATGGCGCGCAAATTCGTGGAAGTATTGTCGAAGCCCGTCCAGTGGGAAGATCACTTGCTGAACTCGCCGGTGAGCGTCGGCATTGCGTTGATACCCGATGACGGAACAGATGCATCGCGCTTGTGGACAGCGGCCAGCATCGCGCTTGAAGAGGCGATCGAGGCGGGCCGCAACTGCTATCGCTTCTTCGCCGCCGAGACCGAACGCCAGACCCAGAAGCAGCGCGACCTCGAACTGACGATCACCGAGGCTTACGAGCGCGGCTATTTCGAGCTTCACTACCAACCGATCATCGAACTCAAATCGAAGAAGCTGCGCGGTTTTGAGGCGCTTATCCGGCTCAACCACCCGGAAAAAGGCATGATCTCCCCCGCCGACTTCATCCCGGTCGCCGAAAAGACCGGCGACATCCAGAAAATTGGCGCTTGGTGCCTCGAGGAAGCCTGCCACACGGCAAGCTTTTGGCCTTCGGACCTGACTGTGTCGGTCAATCTCTCGCCGTTGCAGTTCAATTCGGGCCAGCTCATCAGCGTGCTGCGCCGAGCACTCGATGCGAGCAACTTCCCCTCATATCGGCTTGAGCTCGAAGTCACCGAAGGCCTGCTGCTCGGCAATGTCGATGTGGTCAAAGAGCAATTGCACGTTCTGCGTGACATGGGCATCGCAGTTTCGCTCGACGATTTCGGCACCGGCTATTCGAGCTTGAGCTATCTTTGGCAGTTCCCGTTCTCCAAGATCAAGATCGACCAGTCATTCATCCGCGCCATCGAAGCGACGCCGAGCGCACCTGGAATTCTGAAGACGATCATATCGCTCGGGCGCTATCTCGGCGTGCCGATGACGGCGGAAGGCGTAGAGACCGCCGAGCAGGCGCGTTTCCTCGAGCGCGCTGGATGTCAATTGGCACAAGGCTATCTCTTCAGCCGACCGGTCCCGAGCACGGAAGTTGCGGGCATAATCCTGAAGGACTTCACCAAGAGTCTCGTCAAGAAGCCGAAATCGTCAAAACGAGCCCGTAAGCCTGCGAAACTTCCTGACGAGGCGATGCTGTGAAGGCCTATCGACTCCGGCTGATGGGAACGCCCGCACTTGCCTGCATGCTGCTCGCGGCCGCGCCGTGCTGCACGGCCAACGCCCAGCATACGGCTTATGGTCCCGAAGCCCAGCTACAGATCCCGGTC
>CAWDUC010000019.1:0-63469 GCA_963805405.1 uncultured Alphaproteobacteria bacterium
CCCGATTGCCGGCCGGAACGGGCGTCACATCGAGGTCGGCCGTATCGCGCAAGCGCGACATAGGCCTCTTTCAGCTTGGCGTAGGCTGCAAGCTGCGGCTGCTGCTGCTTCAACCAGGCGCCGGCGTAGGGGCTAAAAGCCAATAGCTTCATGGCCTTGGCGGCTTCGATCCGCTGCGGCTGCAGGTCGTTATAATTGGTCAGCCGATCCGGGATCAGCCGTCCGCCCGAGGCATCGCGGGCGTATTTCAGGGCCATGGCGGTAAGCCCAAGATCAAGCCGGGCAAGGCGGGCGGGATCATGGCCAGGCTTGCGCCATTGTCGTCGAACGAGCCAAGCGCATTCGGCAGATAATCCGCCGGCTGCATGGCGTCATCGCCGGATTTGGCAAGCACTTCAAGCACTTCGCGACCACGCTGGGTCAGGCCCCTGGCGTCGGTCCACAATGGCTTGAAACCGCGGGCTTCATAATCGGCAATGATCGCCTTACGCTCGGCCAAGGTCACGCGCAGCGCGTTGGCGGGATCGAGCAATTCGGCCTGGATCGCCTAGGCAAGCGGCTCGGATGGCGAAGCGCCTTCGAATTTCAATAATTTAAGGGTTACGAGCTCTTCCGGCCGATAGACGACGATTTCTTCGGTCGCCTCGGCGTCGTCGTCTGCCGTCTGCTCGTACGGCTGATCAACGGCCTTCTTGCGCGGCTTGTTGCGCTTATAGGACTGCTTCTGGCGCTTGGAGGAGAAATCAATGAAGCCGGGCTGCTGCCCGTATGCATAAGCCTCTTATATCCCTCACCTTTTTCAGCCGACGCGGGCATCACGGTGAAGGGCAGGGCGAACGCAACGACAGACAAACCGGCGAGTAGCCGGGAAACGAGCTTCATTGACGCCTCCGGATCGAATTAAGGTAGTGCCAGTCCGGCATGGGTTCAACGTAGGAGGGCGAGCGCGGTTCGAAATTCGCGCCGCTGTTACATTTTCGCCTCTTTGGGATCGTCCAGGCCGAGATCGCGCATCTTGCGATAGAGCGTGGACCGGCCGATACCTAATTTGCGAGCAACTTCAGACATTTGGCCCGCGGTAGCGATGAAGCGCGAGACGGATCATGTCGGCCTCCACTTCCTCCAATTTGCGGACATGGCCGCCTTCGGTGACGACCGGAATGCCGAGCGCCATGCCATCGGAGACAGCACCGCCGGTCGAGCGGCCCACACCTGGCACGCCGATCATGGCGGAGGCACCAATAACCGGGCGCGGGTTTCGGCTGGTGTGCGGGGGCCGGCGGGATCTTCACCTCGTAGCCCTCGACCAGGGAAGCGATCTGCGGGAAATCGTCGATCGCCAGAATATCGCCTTCGCACAAGACGATAGCGCGAAAAACGGTGTTCTCGAGCTGGCGCACATTGCCGGGCCAGGCATAGGCCTGGAGCATGGCGAGGGCGGCGGGCATCGATGCCGCGAACCTTGCGGCCTTCCTCGGCCGCGAAGCGGGTGATGAAGTGATCGACCAATGCCGGGATGTCGTCCTTGCGGTCGCGCAAGGGCGGCACCATCACCGGGAAGACATTGAGTCGGTAGTATAAATCCTCGCGGAAGCTGCCCGGCCTTGACCATCTCGATCATGTTGCGGTTGGTGGCGGAAATCAGTGCGGATATTGACCTTCACCGGCTTCCGCGAGCCGACGGGGTCGATCTCGCCTTCCTGGATGGCGCGCAGCAATTTCACCTGGATGTCGAGCGGCAATTCGGCGACTTCATCGAGGAACAGCGTGCCGCCATCGGCCTCCTGGAACTTGCCGATATGCTTTGACGTGGCGCCGGTGAAGGAGCCCTTCTCATGGCCGAAGAGGATTGATTCAACAAGGTTTTCCGGGATGGCGCCGCAGTTCACGGCAACGAAGGGACGGCCGCGCGCGCTCGGATTCGCCTTGGATGGCGCGGGCGATCATCTCCTTGCCGACGCCCGATTCGCCTTCGATCAGCATCGGGATATTCGACTGCGCGCCCCGTCTTCCGAGCCGCAGGACATTGGCCATGGCGGGGGAGGAAGCGATCAGGTCATCGAAGTTGAGGGCGCCGCCGACCTTCTTGTTGAGGCGCTTCACTTCTTCCGTTAACGCATTGACTTTCAACAGGTTTTGGATCGAAATCCGCAATCGCTCGGGGCTGATCGGCTTGACCACGAAATCATCCGCGCCGGCGCGCATCGCCTTGATGACGGTCTCGATCGAGCCTTGCGCGGTCTCGACGATGACCGGCAGGTCGCCCCTGATGGCGGCCATCCGTTCCAGGAATTCGAGGCCGTCCATGCCGGGCATGACCAGGTCGAGGATCACCAGTTCGATCTGGCCGCCTGACTGATTTCCCAGTATTTCCAAGCCCTTGGGCCCTGAGTCCGCGCTGACGGGATCGAGCCCGAAACGCTTCGTCATCTCTTCCAGTATCCGCCGTTGGGCGGGATCGTCTTCAACGATGAGTACGCGCGGGGTCATGCTCGCTTGGGCTTGTGTGGGCTGCATTCTCGGTGCCGAAGTTGGTGT
Source organism: uncultured Alphaproteobacteria bacterium (assembly GCA_963805405.1). Lineage (GTDB taxonomy): Bacteria > Pseudomonadota > Alphaproteobacteria > Rhizobiales > Aestuariivirgaceae > JAEUMG01. The sequence goes on from CAWDUC010000019.1 coordinate 2,539, forward strand.
TTCATTAACCTTACGGGGCCGCTTTCCGGCCTGCCACCACTCCGGCTGTCTTATGCCCAGACTAAGCTTCGAAGGGTAAAGGCGGCCTTAAGAGAGTGTGCCGCGCTGTGCACAAATGCGCGTTGGCTTAAGCGCCGGTGGAGGGATTTTCGGCGCATTTTAGAGGCTGTTTTTCGCGTTCTTAGCGACATGATTTGGTTCGACTCGCGCGCAGAAAAGATTTTGAACGGGCATTCATTTCGTCATTATGCCAGATGAAAGAATGTCACAACTTTAGGTTCCGAAGTGCAGTTCTAAACGTTTATCGCCCGACGGCTTCCTGCATTGCCGAAAATCGCCTAGCGTAAGATGCGAATATCCCGGATATCGGCGACCCATCCCGCACTACAAACAGGACATCCCCGTGGAAACTCAAGCTAGGAGCCCCGCAGACTATATTTATGCAGCCCCAGCGCCTAATTGTGCCACTTTTTCAGAGACCGTACGTGTGGAATGAGGAAAATCAGTGGGAGCCTTTGTGGAATGATGTTATGAGGTTAGCCGAGCAACTATCTGCTCGACCGACACATAAGCACCACCCACACTTCTTAGGCGCAGTGGTTCTGCAGCAAGTCCAAAAACAGACGGGCCAAATGCAGGAACGTATTATCATTGATGGTCAGCAACGTTTGACCACACTGCAGCTGCTAATGGATGCCCTCGGAGCTGAACTTGAGATCGTTGATGCCCGATCTGCATTGAAACTTGACGCACTCGTCACCAACCCCGAGCACTACCGTACAACGGAAGTAGACAAATTTAAGGTTTGGCCAACCAATCGTGATCGGCCCTCATTTAATGCAGTAATGGGGGCGCAACCACCGTTAAACTACGACAAGCTTGGGGCACCCCGGAGAAAGAATAGTTGAAGCGCATAGAGTACTTCACCGGATGCGTGCGCGAATGGATCTCATCAGGCAAAGCAGAGGATGTAAGAGCGAGGGCGGAGGCCATAGAGACGGCTGTTCGTGACCTGCTCCAGATTGTCGTAATCGACCTTGGTCCCGATGAAAACGCACAGGAGATCTTCGAGACATTAAACGCTCGCGGCGCTCAACTCACCTCCGCGGATCTGATTAAAAACTTTATATTTCAGAGACTTCTCGAGACAGGTGCTGAAGGTGCTGACGTCGAAGCAGCCTACGAGGATAGCTGGAAGGAATTTGAGACTGGGTTTTGGGAGACAGAGGTGAATGTCGGCCGACTACGATATCCACGGTCGGCAATCTTCTTAAATCATTGGTTGGTCGCGCGCACCGGCGAGGAGATCGTTGCTCGAGAGGTTTTCGACAAGAATTTAAAAAGTTTGCTGAGGATTTCCGGCCAACCCATGCGATCCCTTCTCCGTGAGATTCATAGGGCTGCTCGCATCTATAAGGACTTTGTCACTAGTGCATCAACGCATGGCGGGTCGCATCTCCGACCTTGGTCTATTCAACTACCGCACGGGAGTTCTTGAAAGCGAAGTCATAAAGCCTCTTATACTATGTCTTTATGATCCCGAATTACCACGTGTAGCAGACGACCAACTGCTCAAGGCGCTTGACGCTATTGAAAGTTGGATGGTTCGGCGCATGTTGGTGCGTGCAACTACCAAAAACTACAACAGAGTAGTAGCGGAGTTGATAAGCCTATTGAGGCACAGCGATAGGTCCACGGCTGGTGACCTAATTCTCGGGATATCTCTACCTCCCAATCGACCGAGAGTTCTTATTGGCCCGACGATCTTGAAATCAACTCGGAGCTCAATGAACTGCTTGCATATCGCCGGCTTAGCAGGGCGAGGCTTTGTATGGTTCTGAGAGGCGATCAAAGACAATTTGCGTGGCTGGAAGAATGGGCGATCGGGTCTCGGTGATGAGCGAGTAGCGCGTGGCAAATACGCTATAGAGCATATAATGCCAAGAAAGTGGCAAGATCACTGGCCCATTAAATCGTCGAATTCTGAAGCGGATCGAGAACGGATAATTCAAACACTCGGAAATCTTACACTGTTAACAACTAAATTGAATTCCAAAATTTCCAACGGACCATGGGCAGGTGTCGGTGGAAAGCGAGAGTCGTTGCAACTTCATGACGTATTCATTCTAAACCGGCAAATACTTAAGGAAGCGGATCAAGACTGGACGGACGAGGCGATCCGCCTAAGAACACATAATCTTATCGACGCGATCACAAAAATTTGGCCCGTGCCTCAAGGCTTCCGCTCTGGGTTCGCCCCTGACAGTCCAAAACCCAAAAAGAAGGTCACGCTATCAGATCTAATTGTCGGCGGGGCATTGCAGGCTAGCATGACTCTCTTTCCGCGCCGGAAAAAATACTCACACATAACAGCTACTCTGCTTTCTGATGGCCGTGTCGAAGTCGACGGAATAGCGTTTGCGGGACCATCGGACGCCGCAAGAAGTATAGTTGGCAAGCCGACGAACGGTTGGTCGTTCTTTCTAGCGAACCAAACGCCTCGCAAGACACTTAGAGATGCCCGCAACGCATACATACAATCTATGGCGCTCGATGCTGACGAAGATGAGTTGGACGAGGAGGGCGACGAGGACGAAGCATAAGGCGAGTAAAAAGGTTGGCTGAGTGGACGGCGCCAATAGATCATCTCGCTCCTCATGCAATCCTCACTGAATGGATTGTGCATGAGGCGACATTGCGTTGACATGATTGCCTAAGGCGCCACATGAACCGTGCGCTCGCCATTGCCTGTCTCGCCGCTCTAGCGGATGAAACGCGATTGTCGGTGCTGGGCACAGTCCTGCGGGCAGGAGAGGAGGGAATATCGGCCGGCGAAATTGCCGCAGCCGTCGACAAGCCGTCATCATCGCTGTCCGGACCACTAAGACATTTGCGGCTCGCCGGACTGGTGGAGCGAGGAAGCACGGCAAGCTTTCCGTCTATCGCCCAGCGCGCGCCGCCCTGCGGGAAGTTGCCGACTTCATTGCCGGTCTGGAAAAGCAGTTGGAGACGACCAGCGGCTTTGCCTTGCAGCCGGTCCCTGGCGAAAGCGCCGGGTTCATCGGAATGCGCGCGACGCTCGAAAAGAACAAATTGCCGGTGGACGATCTTGGCGGCGAAGGGCAGCGCTATTTCTCGCTGCTGGACAGAAGCGGCTCGGCTTTCGGATATGGCGGGCTTGAAGGAGCGGGGGCCGACCAGCTCCTCCGCTCACTGATCATCCATCCGGCGGCGCAGGGTCAGGGGATGGGTCGCGCCTTGGTGCGATTGCTGGAAGCTCGCGCGCGCGAGGAGGGCGCGCAGCGGGTGTGGCTGTTGACGAATGCTGCGGAGAAGTACTTCAAGCGATTGGGATACAAGACGGTCGATCGAGCGGAAGCGCCAAAGGCAATCACGCGGACGAAACAGTTTGCGAGATTGTGTCCGGCGAGTGCGATGTTGATGCGGAAGGAATTGAAGGGGTAGGGCGTGGTCACCCGACCCCCCACCCCTAACCCCTCCCCACAAGGGGGAGAGGAAGTTGGTTTGCACTTGTCATCCCCGCATTCATTGCGGGGATCCATCGGGCCGATACTCCTTAGGCTGAGGATGTGGCGCGATGGAGTGCCGGACCAAGTCCGGCGATGACAAGTTTTGGGAGGGCGGTGGGGCGGAGAGCTGGGTCCCGGCTTTCGCCGGGATGACGTTCAATTTTGTCATCCCCGCATGCATTGCGGGGATCCATTGGGCCGATACTCCGTAGGCTGAGAATGTGGTGCGATGGATTGCCGGACCAAGTCCGGCAATGACAGGTTTTGGGAGGGCGGTGGGGCGGAGAGCTGGGTCCCGGCTTTCGGCCTGGATGACGTTCAATTTTGTCATCCCCGCATTCATTGCGGGAATCCATTGGGCCGATACTCCTTAGGCTGAGGATGTGGCGCGATGGATTGCCGGACCAAGTCCGGCAATGACAGGTTTTGGGAGGGCGGTGGGGCGGAGAGGCCAAGCCCCACCCGTCACGCTGCGCGTGACACCCTCCCCGGAGTCGGGGAGGGAAAAGGGAAGAGCGGTTGGTTGGCGCCAGGCGATTTCACCTCGCGGCGCGTTGCGCTAGGGTCGAAGCGCTTTTTCGGAGATCGACATGACCGAGCAGACGATCCGCTTCGACGACGGTGCCGCCTATGAGCAGATGATGGGCGTGTGGAGCGCCAAGGCGGGCGCGGTGTTTCTCGACTGGCTGAAGCCCACGCCAGGATTGCGCTGGATCGATGTCGGCTGCGGCAACGGCGCCTTCAGCGCGCTGCTCGCCGAGCGCAGCGCGCCGGCGGAAGTGCAGGGGATCGATCCTTCGGATGGCCAGCTTGCCTTCGCGCGCGCAAGGCCAGGTCTGGCCGACGCCCAATTCCGCACTGGCGACGCCATGGCGCTGCCTTTTCCCGACGCGCGGTTCGACGCCGCGGTGATGGCACTGGTGCTCGTCTTTGTGCCCGATCCGGCCAAGGGCGTGGCCGAGATGGCGCGCGTGGTGAAGCCGGGCGGGCTCGTCGCCGCCTATATGTGGGACATGCTGGGCGGCGGCTTTCCGTTCAACCAGATGCTGGTCGCGATGCGCGCGATGGAGATTTCGGGGCTCAGACCGCCGCAAATCGAAGCATCGCGTCTCGATGCGATGACGGCGTTGTGGAAGGGCGCCGGGCTCGCGGCGATCGCAACATCCGAAATCGCGGTGGAGCGGACATTCGCCGATTTCGACGACTACTGGACGACCGCCATGAAGGCATCGACGCTCGGGCCATCGATCAAGGCCCTTGCGCCCGGCATCGGCGCGACGCTCAAAGAGCGCGTGCGCGCCGGCCTTGCGGCGGAGGCGGACGGGCGCATCATCTGTCCTGCGCGCGCGCATGCGATCAGCGGGCGGCGCTAGTCATGGCGCATCGGCCTTTCTTGCCCGAAGGTTTTGCCGTTCCGCTCGTGCTCGAAACGGCGGAGTTCCGCCTGAGGCCGTTGACGATCCATGATCTCGTCAAGGATTACGAGGCGGTGATGGAAAGCGTCGATCATCTCAAGGGCCGCCTGTCGCCAAACTCGCCATGGCCCGTGGACCTGACGCTCGAAGACGACCTGATCGATCTCGGCTGGCACCAGAAGGAATTCAGGCGCCGCACCTCCTTCGCCTATACGGTGATGTCGCTCGACGAAAGCCGCTGCCTTGGATGCTGCTATCTGTATCCGAGCGCGGATCGCAGCTTCGACGTCGAGGCCTTCTACTGGACGCGGCAGAGCACGCTTGCTGGCGGCCTCGAAGAGCGCCTGGGCGCGGCCTTCCGCGCCTGGCTCGCACGAGACTGGCCATTCCGGCGTGTGGCCTTTCCGGGGCGGACCGAACCCTTCGCGGCGTAGGCAAACTTAAAAGAGAAGCGAAGATGGTTGCCGGCTTTCGCTCGCATGACGGAGGAGGGCAGAGAGAGGGATGCTACGCCTTTGCATCAGCCTCGCCGATGGCGAGGGAGGCTCTGTTACTTGAGATAGCCCGCGATGCTCGCCGCGGTGTCGAGCATGGGCTGCTGGCTGATCTCGATGTAACCGACGCTCGGGCGATCGAGATCGAGGATCAGCAGGATGACGCCACTGACCAAGAGTGCCACCATATAGATCGGCACCATGCTGCGCTGTCCGGCCATGCCGCGCGAATAGCCCGAAAAGGCGCTGGCAAAGGCCGCGACGACGAACAGCGCGACGACGACCATGCCGGGGACGTGATTGCGCACGGCGGCGAGGCGCTCGCCCTGGCTGTCGATCATGTCGTTCAGGGCCTCGATGAAGAGGCCGGTCGGAACCATTGCCTTGTCGCCGGCCATGACGGCCGTCGCCTGCTGCCAGAGCGCCTCCTGGAGTTCATTGGAGTGGGCGATGGTCGTATCGAGAGCATCGCGTGATATGTCGCGGCTGGTCAGGGTGATGCGCGCGTCCACATAATCGCGCAGCAGTTCGAGGGACTGGCGGTCATGCGGGGCGGGGAGCAGGCGGGCGCGCAGCGCCGTCGTGCCGATGGCGTTCGCCTCGTCCATGACGGCATCGCGCCGGCTGTCGAAACGGGCAAGCGCCATGGCGAAGGTGAAGCCGATCATCAAGGCGAGCATGCCGAGAATGGCCGCCTCGAGCGTGCCGATCTGCGCATCATCGCGGGGGCCAGACCCGCGGCCGAGGCGCCGGCCAAGCTCGGTGGCGATGAGGACGCCGGCAACCCCGATGAGGAAGACCGCAAGAAGCGGACAGCTGTGGAGATCCGTCATAAACCACCAACGGGAGAATCCCGCCGCGTGCCCAGTCTTACGGGCTCACACGGAATTAGCAAATAGGCGAGGAAGCGCTATGACGGGGTGAGCCGCTCGTGGAAAAATTGCCGGAACTTCCAATCCGCGCCCTTGCGATCGAAGACCCAGATCAGGTCGTAGCGGTTTTCAGGCCATTCCTGCGGAACGGTCTTGTCATTGCCGGTGATCAGATTGCCGATTGCCGGGATGTCCTCGTGCTGCCAGCAGATGAGCACGGTTGCCGAGCGCGCCAGCACGTCCTTGACGAGCAGCGCCTCCTCGCCCTTGGTGAAATCGGTGACGGGCTTGAGCCGCAAGCGCCCGGCCATCGGCGTCACGGTTTCAAGCGGACGCCGGCTGTGGCTGCCGACCTTGACCTTCTTGCCGGCGATCGTCGCTTCCTTCTTGCCGATTCCCGCAGCGAAGATGTGCCGGGGCTCGGCAAAGCGGGCATCAGGCGGCTGGTTGCCGGGCATGGCGAAGATCGAGGCGAGCGCGCCGGCATGCTGCCAGCCGCGGACGATCAGGGATTCCGGGATCGCGCGTGCCGTCCTCCCTGATGCCCTCGTGCTTGGGATCCTTGGTCGGCTTCTGGGCATGGCGGATGATGATGATCTGGTCTGGCGGCATCGGGCTCGTCTCGCATTGGGGCGAGGCCGAGCTTAGCGCGTCCGGGGCAACGCGGTAAGGCGAAGTGGCGGAGACTGAGCCGCGGCATGGCGACCGGTGAACAGCCGGTTCATGATGCGGGCGAAAAGCGAACGTCGCACCGGCCTGTCGCCGTCAAACGCGTCGTATGGATCAGCGGGATGGCGCGGCGCGTCGATGCCGATGGCGGTGAGATAGACACTCGAATGAAGGCCTGCGATCGATTTCATGGCGTGTCCTCCTTGTAACCCCGAGCGTGACACTGCCTGGCGCGCAGGTCCTTGGCCGCGACCTGATAAGCCCTGAATGAACCTGAAAAGCCCTGACATAACTATAGGCAGGTTCGCCTTCCGGCGCGGTTTCGGCTATCGTGGCGGTTGCGGCACGAGGTCTTGGTCATGGACTTGGAGTTTGGGAGTTACCGCCTGAAACGCGCCGAACGCCTGCTCCTTGGGCCGAACGGACCAGCGGAGATTTCGGCGCGGTCGTTCGACATCCTCGCCATGCTGCTGGCGCGGCCGGACGAGGTGATCACCAAGGCCGAAATCTTCGACGGCGTCTGGCCGGGCCTCGTGGTGGAAGAGAATACGCTGCAGGTCCATGTCTCGGCGCTGCGGAAGATCCTGCCGCCCGAAATGATCGTCACCGTCCATGGCCGCGGCTATAAATATGCAGGCCCCAAGCCATTCGCGAAGACCGCGGATGCCGCGGCGCCAGCCAAACCCTCGATCGTCGTCCTCGCCTTCGACAATATGAGCGGCGATCCGCAGCAGGACTATTTCAGCGACGGCATCACCGAGGACATCATCGCCGAACTCGGCAAGTTCAAGGAGTTCCTGGTCATCGCGCGGAACTCATCCTTCCAGTTTCGCGGCAAGGCGCATGACGCAGCCGATGTCGCAAGGACGCTCGGCGTCCAGTATGTCGTCGAAGGCAGCGTGCGAAAGACCGGCAATCGCGTGCGGGTGAGCGTGCGATTGATCGACGCCGCCTCGACGGCGCATGTGTGGGGCGAGCATTACGACCGCGAACTCCACGACATCTTTGCGATCCAGGATGAAATTACCCAGATGATCGCCGCGCGCCTTGCCCGACAGGCGAGAACCGCGATTGCCTTGCGCGCCAGGGCGCGACCCACCGACAACCTGTCAGCCTATGAGTTTCATCTCAGGGCGCTGCAACTGGCGGCCATCTACGACCCCGATACCGCGCGCGAAGCCGAACCGCTGCTGCGCCAGGCGGTCACGCTCGATCCGCGCTTCGCAGCGGCCCATGCCATGCTCGGCTTTGTCGAGATCATCCAGTTCCTGTGGGCCTATTACAATCCGGATCGCCTGCAGCGCGCCCTGGACATGGCGAAGACCGCCCTGCAACTCGATCCCGACGAGGCCTATGGGCATCTGGCCGCGGGCTTTGCGCTTTTATACCTCCGTCGCTTCAGGGAGGCCGAGACCAATCTCGACCGGGCGGTCGCCCTCAACCCCAATGATCCCTTCATCCTGACGGTGCGCGCGCTCCTCCTCAATTACACCGACAGGCCGGACCAGGCGCTCATCGAGATCACCGAAGCGCAGCGTCGCGATCCGTTCGCCGTCGGTTGGTATGAGGATTTCCGCGGCATCATCCTGACAACGGCGGGACGATACCAGGAGGCAATCGCCTGCTATGGCAAGATGGCCAGCGTGCCGTCCTGGTCGCTGGTTCGCATGGCGATCTGTTACTCCGAACTGGGCGAGGGCGAAAAAGCGCGCGACAGCCTGGCGAAGCTCAAGGCCCATTGGCCCGGACTACGCATCGATGAAATCAACGATACGGAAGTCGATTTCTATGAGGATTCCGCGGTGAGCAGTCGTTACCGCGCGGTGCTCGAGCGCGTCGACCAGCAAGGGTGAGCTGCAACGGGCGCGCCGTCGCAGCCTACCCCCCGGCGTGGAAGTAACAACTCCTCACCATCCGATATCGCAATCGACGCCCACGAGATCGCAGCAGGTGGAACTCCAGCATATGTCGGTCCATGGGATGCAGCGCGTGCATGGATAGCAGACGAAGTGGAACGTGCAGCCGCCGGATATGCCGAACTGGCCAAGCCCGCCCAGGCCGCCGATATCGACATTGCGGGCGCGCGCCGACCGTCCCGGCGCCGGATCGGATCCCTCCTTGCAGCCGCATCCGCCACTGCCCTGGCCGCCGCCGGCGCCACGGCCGCCGCGCGTCGCCGTCCCGAGTTGCTCGAGCAGCTTGTAGGCGACACGTGCGAAGGGATCGTCGGTTGCCGCCAGGAAGATGAGAGCCACTGGATATCTCTCGCTGCCGCAGTCGGCCTTTCCCACAAGCTTTATCTTCGCCACCATCTTCATCGGCAGCTCGATCCATTCGGTGCAGCCCGTCTGGCTTACCAAAAGAGTGTCGGAGGTGTCCGACTGCTTTACGAGTGCGACAATGAACGATGCGGGTTTGGGCTCTTTGACAGACTTCTTGCGAAGCGTGTCTTGCAGCTCTTGCGGCGACAGGAATTCCGTAGACATGAGCGACCTCCCCTAAAAACCGACTTGCTCGCGCAGCCACAGCCGCGCGAACGCCCACTCTTCAAGAGCGTGCGATCTCGGAAACGAATTAAGCGCGGCAAAACAGATCTAAAATCGCGCGGCCTGGACCGGCATGTCCGCATTCTCGAACAAACGATCGAGCGGCGATTTATCGAACGGAAAGTATAAAACGAGTGGCGTGACTTGGCCGTGAACGCGCGGACCGCAGTCCGCGCGCGATCCGTCGCACGACGCGTAAAGCCGGCACTTCCGGCCAAATCGTTCTAGGGGAATTCGGCGGAGATGCGGCCGACGCCGATGTCACGGAGGACGTCGTCGTGCAGGCGGCACGGTGCCGGCGCGCCGGCGAAGTACGATCTGAAGAAGCCGATTACTCGAAACATTGGCAATCCCTCCTTTTGAGCGTCCCGAAACCACTCTGACTCGCGATGGAGGAACCGTGCGTGAATACGCGGTTCATGTGACGTTTAGAATTGGAACGATCATCTGGCGCAGAGTCGTCATAAACGAGATGCAGGGAGCGCCGTTGTATGTATATTCGCGCGGACTTGCCGTGGATTCGGGCAAGCCCATGAACGCAGGATGCGGAGACGAAGATGACCAGATCAGCCCAAGCGAATAGATTGAAGCCATGGCGAGCGGCAAGCGTGATTACAGCAATGTTCGCAATGGCGTTCGTTGCTTCAGCCGCCGAGGCCGGCTGCAACGTTACGAACAAACGCTCGGAGAAGGGCACGAAGGCCGCTGTGCTTGAGGTCGTCAACAAGGCGAAGACGCAGCCGATCAGTCTTTACTGGATCGACTACAAGGGACAGCGCGTGTTTTATGCGAAGGTGCAGCCGGGCGCACGCACGAAGCAGCAGACCTATCGCACGCATGCATGGATCATCACCAACCAGAAAGGCCGTTGCCTCGACGGGCTGGTCGCCGGGCAGGGCAACAACCGGCTGGTCTATAATGGCGACAAGAACGACGGATGGATGCGCGGCAACTCCAAGACCGGTGCCAGCCAGGATGATAGCGACGATGACGGGGATGCGAACTGATCCGAAAAGCGGATTCTGTCACTCAATATGCCAGGCTAGTGAGGATTTGCGCAGCGTCAGAAACAAAGCGCGATAACGCGCCACGTAAAAAGAAATTGGCCGCGCCAGAGCGGGGGATCCAGCGCGGCCTATTCTTCTTGGTCCAGCGCTAAAGCGGGGATGGGGAGCGCTGGGCGAGCCGGAGGCGAGGGGAAAGCCACCGGCACTGCACATATAAGCCTCAGGGCGCGTGAGAGTCTCAAGCTTACGACAATTTAATACTAAGCTCCGGTATCCGTCGGCACCGAAAAAAACGCAGACGTGATTGGCCGCCAGCATGGTTAACGCGTTTAATCCCAATGAGAGAGAGGACTTGCGATGCGGAAAACCGCGTTGGCGTTGGCTTGTGTCCTTTACTGCCCGGCAGGGATGCTGGCGGCGGCCCAGGCGGAGGAGGTACCTGTCGACCTCGAGTTGATCCTGGCGGTCGATATTTCGCGATCGATGGATTTTGACGAATTGCAACTCCAGCGCCAGGGCTATGTCGCGGCGATCAGGCACCCGGAGGTGGTTGCCGCGATTGCCCAAGGCCTGCATGGCAGGATCGCTGTTTCCTATGTCGAATGGGCAGGGATCGACCAACAGCGGACAACGGTGGGCTGGCGCATCGTCGACGGCGCCACGTCAGCCCACGCCTTCGCAGCTGAACTTCTCGCAGCGCCGGTCGAGCGCTATCGCGGTACCTCGATCGGCAACAGCCTCGCCTATGCCGCGCCGCGCTTCGACAATAACGGGTATGCGGGGCTGCGGCGGGTGATCGATGTGTCGGGCGATGGGCCGAACAACATGGGCATACCGGTGGAAGTGGCGCGCGAGCCGGTGATCCGCTCCGGCGTGACGATCAACGGATTGCCGATCATGATCAAGGAGCCGGGCGGCTTCGCTTCGATTCCCAATCTCGATGTCTACTACGAAGACTGTGTGATCGGCGGACCGGGAGCCTTTCTCATCGTCGTTAAATCCGCCGATCAATTCGCCCAGGCGATCAGGCGCAAGCTCATCCTGGAGATCGCGGGCGCTGCACCGCGTTTGCTGCGCGCCGCAGCCACCACCCCCGAGCGGCGCACCGACTGCCTGATCGGCGAGAAACTGCGCGAGCAATGGATGCGGGAATAGGCATTATCACGGAAGAGAACATGCCGGGACCGTTCGTGGGGACACGAACAAAGCCGGCGCTACATGAATTTTTCCGGATAGAGATACTTCGCAATTTCGAGGAAGATCTCGGTCGCGGACATTCCGGCATTGGACGACTGGTTGCCGAGCACGATGATCGTCGCATCGGCTTCGGGAAGATAGAACATCGCCGTCGTATAGCCGAAGATCATGCCGTAGTGGCCGACGAATCCTTGAGAAGTTCATGATGCCGAGACCGTAGCTCGCGGGCGGTTCATGTTGGTGAACTGATGGAACGTGAGGCGCTGGGCTTGCGTCTCCGGACTCAAGAGCGTGCCAGTGGCGAGCGCCTTTGCCCATGTCCTGAGATCATCCAGCGTCGAAACCATCGCTCCCGCCGTCCAAGGGGAGTTCCGGGTTCGAGCGCGTGAAGTCCTCGAGCGGGCCTTTTGCGTCCTCGCCGGCATAGTAGCCATGCGCATAGGGTTCGGGCATGTCCGGTGAATTCGGGAAACGGGTCTGGGCGAGCATCGCCGGCACGACGACGTTCTCCATGATGTAGGGGATGGCGTGTGTTTTCGCGACCTTTTCAAGAATGACCCCCAGCAGGATGAAGTTGGTGTCGCAATAAATGACCTTCTCACCCGGCGCGAAATCAGCCTTGTTGCGGCGGAGAATCTCGATCACGTCATCGGGGCTGAATGACATCAATGGATCGGCGTTGACCTTGTTCATGAAGGTCTGGTCGATGGTGAAGTCGAAGATACCCGATGTCATATCCAGCATGTTGCGGATGGTGATGCGATCACCATTCGGGATGCCGGTGATGAATTGACCGAGCGCGTCGTCGAGCTTGAGCTTGCCTTCATCGACAAGCTTGAGAATGGCAGTCGCCGTGAAGGTCTTGGTGACGCTGGCGATGCGCATGTGATCGTCGAGCGCCATTGGTGCATCGGTCTTGAGATCGTTCTTGCCGAGGGCACGAATCAGGATACCGCGACCGGGCGCCCAGATGCCGACTATGAGGCCGGGCTGGCGCTGGTCGACCTTGCCCTTTTCGATAATGGCGGTAAGCGCCTGCCGATCGGCGGCGGGGAAGTCCTGAGCGGCGGCGTTCGCGCCAAGCGAGGCGAGGCAGATCGAAAAAATCAGCAGAAGTCGTCGCATTGTATGACCCGTTGGTATGTCGGATCGCGATCATAGCGCAATCGGGTGGAGCGGGAAGGATGAGTTAGGCGTGGGCGTCGCGCCAGGCGGCGGGAGGAACGCCGACTTCACGCTTGAAGGCGCGGTTGAAGGCGGCCTCCGCTTCGTAGCCGACATCCTCGGCGATCTGCGGGATCGAGCGGCGGCGCTGGCGCAGCAATTCCTTGGCAAGCTGCATGCGTGAAAGAGTGAGATAGCGCATGGGCGGCTCGCCGACGGTCGCGGTGAAACGCTCGGCCAGAACGCTGCGCGACACGCCAACCTGGCGCGCCAGTTCATCGGCCGTCCAGGGGTGGTAGAGGCGATCATGCATGACAGCGAGCGCGCGGCCGACATGCGGATCCTTCAATCCTTGAAGCCAGTCGTTGTCCTGCCGCTCACGCGCCTCTGCATAAGCGCGCACGGCTTCGACAAAGAGAAGTTCCGACAAGCGCGCCATCACGGCCGAGGATGCGAGGAGGCCCTGCGCCAATTGCTCGGCGCCATAGCGCACCGATAATTCGACCCAGTCGCGCGAGGCACCCTCGGCGATGTTCGACTTTCAGCATGCGCGGCAAGGTCGAGATCAGCGGATTGCGACGTTCCTCATTGCCGAGATAGCCGCAAACGATGTGGGTCGAAACGCCGCCGCCGCCATAAGCTGCATGCTCGCGAGACCGTCGGCGACCCGGCGGCTATCAGATCGCGACGCGAAAAAGGGTGTCGACTGTCCAGGCGCATTCGAAAGGACATGATCGGTCATTGCGCGGCAGGAGCAGCAGCTCGCCGGCCTTGACCTCCAGCGGAGGCTCGCCTTCGACTTCGCAATAAAGCGTGCCCTCGATCACGTAGTGAAGCCCGCAGATCTCCTCGGGATCAGGCATGAAGGTGCGCACTCCTCAGCAGTGACTCCGGATGCGACGCTCCAGGGCGATGTAAACCGCCCATCGATGAAGACGCCGCCCTTGAGCCGAACGGAGCGAAGTATCTCAGACAAAGTATCCATGGTCACGTCATTCCACCCGATCCAGATGAACCGCGAATGAACCTAATAGTCGCATCGACGGAGTCTTGGTCAATCAATCCGGCTTTTCGATCATCGCGTCGTGGCGGCACGCAGCGCCGTAAGTGTCAGAACGCCTGAGCGCGACGATTTATTCCCCTATAACTGAAACAAATGCGGAGAAGTATTTCAGCGATTGTTTCAATTGTTTCTGCGCGGGCGGTCAAGTGAACCGAGGATGAATGGGAAAATCGTACTGCGGAGCTTCGGTCCAATCATTCCGGCATCCCGGTCATTCTGCAGTCAGCTTCCCCGTTCTATTTCGAGGTCACATGAAGCGGGCGATCGAGTCCCCCGACACGACGGCCCAAACAACGCTCAGGAGTTAGAAATGTCACTGTTCTCATTTTCGCAAAGGGCGACCGGCGCGCGCGACAGGCACAGCGCCTCGTCGCTTTCTTCACTGTTAATTGCAGTCGGGCGGATGAGTTTGGCCGGGTGATGCACAAGCGGCAGTGTCGGCAAGACGCGCTGCATGTGCGTGATCTCCCCGATCATCTCTTGCGGGATATCGGCATCCAGCGCGGCAATATCGTCGCCTCGGTCTATGGCGGCCGGGGGAGGGCATGACATGCGCGCGTCCCTCCAACCATCCGGTCGTTCTGCTGCATGGCACGGCAGGCAAGCCCTCCCATTGGGCGGGCGTTGCCGCGGGGCTTGCCGGCTTCGAAGTGCGCATGCCGTCGTTGCCTGGCCATTGCGTGCTCTGCCATGAGGCGACCGGCGGCCTGATCGTGGACGAAGCGTACACGATTGCGAAGAGCGCGGTCGGCCCCGGCCAACGTGTTCATCTCGTCGGCCATTCCTATGGCGGTGCGGTGGCGCTCAAGCTCGCGATGGCGTTCCCGGAATGCATCAAGAGCCTGACGCTGATCGAGCCCGCAGTGTTCCACCTGCTGCGCGACGGCGGTGCGCTCGAGCGGCAAATGTATGCCGATATCGCCGAGGTCGAAGTGCGCCTGCGCAAGGCGCACGCCGCGGGCGATGCGACGCCCGGCGTTCGCGGTTTCATCGACTTCTGGTGCGGCGAGGGGAGTTTCGCCCGATTCCGCCCGGAGAAGCAGCAAAGCCTCATTGCCGCGGCCGAGACCATCATCGGCAATTTCACCTCGGTGGCGCGCGAGAACTGGCCGCTCGAGTCATGCACGATGATAAAGGTGCCGACACTGGCGATCACCGGCAGCCTGTCGCCGGTGTTAATCCAGCATCTGTCGCGATACATCGCCGGCGTGCTCGACGACGCCAAAGTCGTTCAACTCGCCGAGGCGGGCCACATGCTGCCGCTCACGCATGCGCAGGCGGTCGCGCAGATCCTCTCGCATCACTTCCAGCGGGCGGAAGCCACGCAAATGCGCTTTCCCCGCGCAGCCTAGTTTCCATTCAACAGGAGAACTCCCATGACGACCATGCAGAGACCAGAAACCATTGCCATTCATGCCGGACCGCGGATGGATGCAACCAACGGCGCCGTGGCGGTGCCGATCTACCAGACGACTTCCTATCAGTTCCGCGACAGCGAGCATGCGGCCAATCTCTTCGCGCTGAAGGAGCTTGGACATATCTACAGCCGCATCATGAACCCGACGACGGATGCGCTCGAAGTGCGCATGGCGGCCTTGGAAGGCGGAGCGGCTGCCATGGCCGTGAGTTCCGGCCAGGCGGCGAGCGCGCTGTCGATCCAGAATATTGCGCAAGCCGGCGACAATATCGTGAGCTCGACCGATCTCTACGGCGGCTCTTGGAACCTCTTTGCCCACACCTTCAAGACAATGGGCATCGAGGCCCGTTTCGTCGATCCGGCCGATCCCAAGGCCTTTGCGGCAGCGACGGATTCCCGCACGAAGGCTTACTACGCCGAGACCTTGCCCAATCCGAAGCTCGCCGTCTTCCCGATCGCGGAAGTGGCCGAGATCGGGCGCAAGCTGGGAGTGCCCTTGATCATGGACAATACGGCGGCGCCAGTGCTGTGCCGGCCCTTCGAGCATGGCGCGGCAATCGTCGTCTATTCGACGACGAAGTATATCGGCGGCCATGGCACCTCGATCGGCGGCATGATCATCGATGGCGGCAATTTCGACTGGGAAGCGAACGGTGCGCGGTTCCCGATGCTGACGCGGCCCGATCCCTCCTATCATGGCGCGATCTGGACCGAGGCCGCCAAGCCGCTCGGGCCGATCGCCTACATCCTGAAGGTTCGCACGACATTGCTGCGCGACCTCGGCATGTCGATGAGTCCTTTCAACGCCTTTCAGTTCATCCAGGGGCTCGAGACACTGCCGCTGCGGATGCGCGAGCATTGCCGCAACGGGGCGATGATCGCTGAGTATCTGAAGAAGCATCGGGCGGTAACACGGGTGATCTATCCCGGCATGGACCAGCCGATGGAAATCGCGGCACGCGCGGATCGCTACCTGAAAGGCGGACGCGGCGGCCTGGTCGGCTTCGAACTCAAGGGTGGCGTCGAGGCCGGCAAGCGTTTCATCGATGCGCTCAAGCTCGTCTATCACGTCGCCAATATCGGCGATGTCAGGACACTGGCCATCCATCCGGCTTCGACCACGCATTCGCAATTGTCCGAAGCCGAGCAGCAGGGCAACCGGCGTGACTCCGGGCTATGTCCGGCTTTCGGTCGGCATCGAGCATGTCGATGACATCATCGCCGATGTCGACCAGGCGCTGGCGGCGAGCGACGGCCGGATGGCGAAGGCGGCCTAGTTCGCGGTCACAATGAGGTTGGAACCTCCTCTCCCTCGGGGCGTTGATGCATGCCCCGAGGGAGAGGGTTCCGCATGACATTCGCGCAGTGGCTGGCGATCGGCATCATCGTGGCGATGATGGTGGCGTTCATCTGGGGCCGGCTACGCTATGACGTCGTGTCGGTCCTGGCGCTACTCGCTGCGCTGGCCGTCGGGATCGTGCCGCCGGATGCGGCTTTCAGCGGCTTCAGCGACGATATCGTGATCATCGTGGGCAGCGCCCTCCTGGTGAGTGCTGGGATCGCGCGATCGGGCATCACCGAGGCAGCGCTTCAGCGTTTCGCTCCCAACATCACGGCGCCGCGCGCGCAGATCCTGCTGCTCGTCGGTGTCGTCACCGTCCTGTCGGCGTTCGTCAAGAACATCGGCGCACTCGCGATCATGATCCCGATCGCCTTCCAGTTCGCGCGCCGCTCCAATACCTCCCCGTCGCGCTTTCTGATGCCGATGTCGTTCGGGGCGCTGCTTGGCGGCTTGATGACGCAAATCGGAACATCGCCCAACATCATCGTTTCGCGGGTGCGCGGGGATCTTTCGGGCACGCCTTTCACGATGTTCGATTTCACTCCGGTCGGTGCGGTCCTGGCGCTCTGCGGGTTGGTTTTCCTCGTCTTCTTCCATCGCCTTGTGCCCGAGCGGGCGCGGCAGGATGCGGCCTTGCATGAGGCAATCGACATCAAGAATTACCTGAGCGAGGCGAAGATCACGGGCGAGTCGGATATGCTCGGCAAGACCGTCGGCGATTTGCTGCGGCTTTCGGAAGGCGGCGTTCGGGTAATGTCGATCCTGCGCGCCGATGGCGTGCGCTTGACGCCTTTGCCGGACGGGCTTCTGCAAGATGGAGACGTGCTGCTGCTCGAGGGCGATCACGAACAGCTCGATCGCCTCGTGGCGTTGGCCAAACTCGAGGTGACGAGTGAGCGGCGCAAGCAATTGGGCGAACCGGGGGAGGGCGAGGCCGAGGCGATCGAAGCGGTGGTCGGCGAATCCTCGAGCCTGGTTGGGCAATCTGCGAAGCAGCTTTGGCTCTTTGACCGATATGGCGTCAATCTCCTGGCGGTGAGCCGCAAGGGCGAACGACTACAGCAACGGCTCGGCGAAGTGCGCCTGCGTCTCGGCGATGTCGTGGTGCTGCAAGGCAAGCGCCAGGCGCTGCCGCAGGCTTTGCGCGAATTGGGTTGTCTGCCCTTGGCCGAGCGGCCAATTCTGTTGGGGAGCGTGCGCAAGGGCTGGGTTCCGGCGGCGATCCTCGTTTTAGCAATGACAGCGACGGCGACTGGCACGGTACCCGTAGCGATTGCCTTCTTCGCGGCCGCGGTCGCAATGGTGTTGTTCAAGGCGGTGCCGATGCGCGAGGCCTATACGGCGATTGACGGGCCAATTCTCGTCATGCTCGCAGCTTTGATCCCGGTCAGCGATTCACTGCGGCGAACCGGCGCAACCGATGTCATGGCGGACTGGTTGTCGCATATCGGCGCGGGGCTGCCACCGTTCGCGGCAATCGCATTGATCCTCGTCGCGGCAATGGCGGTGACCCCGTTTCTCAACAATGCGGCGACAGTGCTGGTGATGGCGCCGATCGCCGCAGGATTTGCCGGCGCGCTGCATTACAAGCCTGAAGCCTTCCTCATGGCAGTGGCGATCGGAGCCGGCTGCGACTTCCTTACGCCCATAGGTCATCAGTGCAATACTCTGGTTATGGGGCCGGGCGGCTATCGGTTTGGCGATTATGCAAGGCTCGGTGCTCCACTGTCGGTCTTGGTAGTGATCGTTGCCGTGCCAATGCTGCTGCTGGTGTGGCCGGTGTGAATTAGGCTGCGGATGCCGCGCGGCAATCGTCGTCATTATTTCACGCTGTGGGCACTATCAAAGGGATGCAACTGGGAGTTTAATGGATCCGGTCGGCGAATTTGTCAGGGAGACAGTGGATATGGGACTTTTCGACTTCATCAAATCAGCGGGCAAGAAACTCGGAATCGGCGATGACACGCCCGATGCCGACGAACTGAAGAAGGAACTCAACTCACACCAACTCGGCACCGAAGGCGTAAAAGTGGAAGTGGCAGGCGACAAGGTCGTGCTGCGCGGAGATGTGGGCAGCCAGGAGGCGCTGGAAAAGGCGATCGTTGCGATCGGCAATACGATAGGTGTCAGCAAAGTCGAGACGAATGTCAAAGTCGCCGATGCCACGGCGGCCGCCAAGGAACCGCGCCTCTACACGGTGAAGAAGGGCGACACATTGTGGGAAATAGCCGAAGCCGTTTATGGAAAAGGGCACGGCAAGGACAATAAGAAGATCTTCGAGGCTAATCGGCCAATGCTCAAGAGCGCCGACAAGATCTATCCAGGGCAGGTTCTGCGCATCCCCGACTGAAGCGGGCGTTTTCCTATACTCAGACTGCCGGTCCCCCGGCGTTTCACGCCAATCTCTCCCCGCTCGCGCGCGGGGAGGGGGCAGCAATGCGTCTATGCGACGGTGGCGAGACTGCAGCAGGACGATTTGGCGTTATTCGTCGTGGAGCTTGAGCCAGCCCATGGTGGCGCAACGTTTCGTCAAGGACTTTCCCTTGCCGGAGCGTGCACCGGATTTGCGCAGAAAGGGGTAGTTTGAGAGGTTGCCGGGCAGACAGGGCTTCGTGTAGGGAGCGCCGATGATGAAATTGCGCGCCACGCTGTTTCTGGCCCTTGCGCTGATCTGGGCGGGGCTCGCAGTTGCTGCCGATTACGAGGCCAAGCGCGAGGAAATCGCAGCCCTCGGTCGCGAGCTCAATTCGGTCGAACGCGCGATCCCCGAGGCAGCCGAGGACGACGCCAAGCTCGTCGCCCTGCGGGTCAAACTCGAAAATCTATCGAAGGCGCTGATCGGATTCGGTGTCTCGCTCAGACCGCGGCTGACCGAGATCAACAACCGGCTCGCCGAACTCGGCACACCGCCCAAGGAGGGCGAACCGGCGGAGCCGCAGGTCATCACGGAAGAGCGCCGCCTGCTCACCGAGGAGAAGGCGGTCAATAACGGGCTGCTCGGCGAAGCGGAGTCGACTCTCGATACGCGGTGCCAAGGTCGGGGACCAGATCACGGCATTGCGACGCGAGCTCTTCAGCAACACGCTGTTCCGTCGCACCGATATCAGCGCCGTCTTCGGTGCGCAGGTACTGAGCGACCTTGGACATGAGGTCAATACCGTCGTGCAGCAGGTCTCGGCACGGCTGGTCTTCATGGCGTCGTTCCGACGCGATTCGCTTATCGCCGCAGTCGGATTGTCGTTCCTGCTCGGCTTCACGACCTATTGGGGCGTGCGGCGACTATTCGGCAATGTCGGCTCGCAAAAAGCCGAAGAGGACGAAGAACTCCTATATCAGCCGATTGTCGCTCGCCTTCTGGTCGATCGTCATTCCGTCAATGACGGTGGCGGCGGCGCTGGCCGTCACCTATGGCCTGTTCTTCTATTTCGGCGTGTTCACCGGCCAGACGCTGGCCTTGTTCGAAGCGCTGCTCATCGCCTGCGCGGCCATCTTCTTCGTGCAGCGCCTGGCTCATGCGCTGTTTGCGCCGGCGCGGCCGGAGCGACGATTGATCCTCGTATCGGATCGCGCGGCGCGGATATTGGTCATCCTCACCGTCGCGATGTCGGTCATCCAAGTCATCGATTATTTCCTCGGCCGCGTGAGTGCCATTTATTCATCGCCCTTGTCGCTCACTGTCGCGAAGAGCTTCGTCTCCTCGCTTGTCATCGGTGGGTTGCTGATCGCCGCTGCCCTGGTGAAGCCCTTCATCGATCGCGAGACGGGCGCGCGCAAGGGCTGGCCCGGTTATGTGCGCTATCCGATCATCTTTGCAGCCTTGGCTATCATCGTTGCGGCGCTGTTCGGCTATATCGGCCTTGCGCGGTTCATGGCGGCACAGATCGTGGTGACCGGCGCCATCCTCGCCACGATGTATATCGGCGTCCAGAGCGGACACGTGCTCGCCGCCGAAGGCGCCTTCCCGCGCTCGCGCTTCGGGCGGCAGGCGCGCGCCTGGTTCTCGCTCGACGACACCGCGCTCGACCAGCTCGGCCTTCTCGCAAGCTTCCTGATATATGCCGTCGTGTTCCTGATCGGCCTGCCATTGATCCTGTTGCAATGGGGTTTCAACTGGGTCGACATCCAGGCATGGCTGACGACGTTCCTGACCGACATCACCATCGGTTCGATCACCATTTCGCTTCTGGGAATCGTGTTCGGCATGGTGATCTTCGTCGTCGGATTCCTGTCGACGCGACGCTTCCAGAACTGGCTCGACGGGCGCGTCATGGCGCGCAGCCGCGTCGATGCCGGCGTGCGCAATTCGATCCGCACCATCGTGGGCTATGCAGGGATCATCCTTGCGGCATTGATCGGGCTTTCGGCAGCGGGCTTCAATCTCTCCAACCTTGCATTGGTGGCCGGCGCGCTTTCAGTCGGTATCGGTTTCGGCCTGCAGAGTATCGTCAACAATTTCGTCTCGGGGCTTATCCTGCTTGCCGAGCGGCCGTTCAAGGTCGGCGACTGGATCGTTGCCGGCGGTACGCAAGGCACGGTGCGCAAGATCAGCGTGCGGGTGACCGAAATCGAGACGGGCCAAAGGCAGACGGTGATCCTGCCTAATTCCGAACTCATCAACAGCACGGTCGGCAACTGGACGCATCGCAATACCTCGGGGCGCGTCGATATCAAGATGAGCGCTGCGCATTGGGAAGAGCCACGGCGGGTGTGCGAATTGCTGCTCGATGTCGCCAAGCATCACCAGGGTGTGCTCAAGGCGCCTGTGCCGAGCGTCGCATTTTTGGGGGTTGGGCAGAACTCACTCGATTTCGAGATCAACGTTTATGTGAGCGACATCACGCGCGGCGGGGGCGTTGCGAGCGATATCCGGCTCGATGCCGTCGACCGCCTCCGCAAGGAGGGAATTGCGCTGCCTTTCACAACTCCCGAACCACCTCCCGAGGCGCCGGGGAGGGAATAAGGCCGTTCATGTCGCGTTCAGGCGGCTCCTGGCATTAAAGCAGTGTAAAGGCCTGAAGAGGGTCGCGGAGGCGGTGGGAACACCGTGAGGTTCGATGAAGCGTTTGATGGTCGCACTGGTGGTTTTGGCGGGCTTGAGCGGCATAGCTGCGGCGGCAACGGTTACCAATGGCGATGGCGATGCCGTGTTGCTGAAAGTGACCGAAGGCGGCCAGCAGAGCGAACTTGCGGTTGGAGCCGGGCAAACGGTTGAATTTTGCGCCTCCGGCTGTTTCGTGACCATGCCCAATGGCGATCGCGAGGCTCTGAATGGATCGGAGAAAGTAACGATCAGCGGCGGCAAGGCGACGGTCAACTGAAGCCTGACTAAGTGATTTCCCGGAGACTGATCAGCCTGATCCTGGCGAGCGTCGCTTTCGCGGCGCTCTGTAGCAATGGATCGATGGCTATGCCCAAGGCTTCGCTAATCGAGCCGAGGCTAACATTCGCGCATCATGGGGAAATTGCGCCCGAGGTGGCGCTGACGCTCGACGCCTGCGGCGGGAAGGCGGATTCTCGCATCCTCGCGGGCCTCGTCGAGAACCATATTCCGGCGACGATCTTCGTCACCGCGAAGTGGCTGGCGCGCAATCCCGCGGCGGTCGCAATCCTGAAATCACACCCCGAACTCTTCGAGATCGAAAATCACGGCGCGCGACATCTCGCTGCGATCGATGAGCCGATGCATGTCTATGGTATCAAGGCGGCGGGATCGGCAGCCTCCGTCGCCACGGAAGTGGAAGACGGGAGCAAGGCGATCATCGCCGCGACGGGACATGCGCCGCATTGGTTTCGCGGCGCCACGGCCAAGTACACGCCGTCCAGTGTCGCGCTCATAGGGACCCTGCATGAGCGGGTTGCCGGCTATAGCCTTGCCGCTGATGCGGGTGCGCTGCTGGGAGAGAAGGCAACCGCACGAAGGATCGCCAATGCGCGCGACGGCGACGTCATACTCGCGCATGTAAACCAGCCGAGACGACCGGCAGGCGCCGGCGTCGTGGAAGGCGTCCTCGCTCTGAAGGCTAAGGGATTTCGCTTTGTTACCTTGAGCCAGGCAATGCCCGCCAGACATCGCGGACATTAAGGGTCTCTATTTCTCCCCCGCTAGCGAAGAGTGAATTATTTCACCGCGAATCCCTGGTTGATGGACGAGAACATCTGGTAGAAGCCCGTCACCACGACGAGTTCGACATAGGCTTTGACGCCGAAGCGGGCGATCGCCGCGTCCTGGGCTGCCTGCGGTACATCCAGCCATTTGAACGCCGCCTCGATAACCGGCAGCGCGGTGGCATAAGGTTCAACGACAACCGTGCTCCGCGTACGGACGGCCTCGATCACGTCTACCGGAATCCCGGCTGCGCGCGCATGAACGACATGGTCCTGCCATTCGAAAGCCGCTCCGCAGGCGACCGCAACGCAGAGCACGGTGAACTGGTAGATCTCACGCGGCAATGCGCCATCGAACTTCAAGAAATAGCCGAGCGCTTCGATCTTCTCGGTAAGTTCAGGATTATTCATGAGCGCAAGATAGGGCCCCGAGAAGGGCGCGCCTTGCGCGGAACGATGCGCCTTCAGCCGCTCGTAGATGGCGCGGCCATTGGAGTCGAGTTTCGCGGGATCGAAGGGAAGCGGAGCCATGATTATTCGTGATAGGACCAACGATGGACTTCGGCGGAGAAATCATAGACCGGAGTCGGGCAGTTCCGCTCGGTTTTGAAGTCGATGAGAAAGGGGCCATCTTCCTGCATGGCTCGCACCAGCGCGGGCTCGATCTCTTCGGGCTTGCGCACGGTCGCCGCGGTAACGCCCAGCCCCTTGGCAAAGCTTGCCCAATCATGATCGGGAATGCTGGTGAGCTCGGCTGGAACCGGCCCAAGCGTGTGTGCCCTCAGCCAGACATTGCCGAGAGCTGCATTGTTGAGAACCACGAAAGTGACCGGCAGGCGATAGCGCGCAGCGACCGCAATTTCGAGGCCGTGCATCTGCATACAGCCATCGCCCGTCACGAGGGCAACGCGTGTTCCGGGCCGCGCGCACGCGGCGCCGACGGATGCCGGAACGCCCCAGCCCATGGGACCAAGATTGGTCGCCGAGAGGTAGGTGCGCGGCATATATGAATCGAAGTAGTGGCCGGCGAAGGCGCGGTGCGCGCCGGAATCGACCAGGACGATGCCATCGCGCGGCAGGGCCTTGCGCAATGCGCCGACTATGCGTGTCGGGTGAAGCGGGATGGCCGTGCTTTCGAGATTATCGGTATCGTAAAGGCGGGGACCGGAACGGATCTTCGCGAGCCACGCGGCTCGCTCTGCCTGACCGGCCTCGAGACTTGCCACAATCTGTGGCTCGAACATGAGTTCGATGAAGGCACCGGCATCGCCAACTACCGCGTGATCGACGCCGGTCTCCTGGGCCAGCACGCGCGGCGATAGATTGACACTGATCAAGCCATGCTTCGGCTTGAGGCGCGTCGACCAATGCATCGTGTCGCGCTCGTTGAGTCCGGAGCCGAGCACGATCAGCAAGTCGAGATCGGGATCGAACAAGGCCCCTGTCGCATGGCGGGTACCGGCATAGCCGAATACACCAAGCGACATCGGATGATCTTCGGGCACGACGCCCTTGGCGCGCAATGTTGTCGCGATCGGGATGGAGAAACGCTCGGCGAGAGTAATCAAGCGCTTGTTGGCTGCCGAATGTTCGACGCCGGCGCCGGCCAGAATGGCAATGCGTGCCGGCTTCTCGTTGGCGAGTGGCAGTAACGCCCGCAAGGCCATGCTGCGGTCGATGGCATGGGCGTGCCACAACGCCTGATCAATCGGCTCGTGAACGACATCAAGATTGTCGACCAGCGCCTCATGCGGCAGCGATAAATGTACCGGTCCCGAGGGCGGCCCTGCCATTTCCATCAGCGCGCGGCGAAAAATGTGATTGAGATTGACGGCGGCGTCGACGGACGTCGAGAAGCGGGTGACGGCCGCAGCCATCACGGGGTCGTTGAGCGTTTCCGCGCTCGCATCCTGGAACTGGCCGAGACCTTCCATGGCGAGAGCCACTTCGCCGCTCAACACCATCATACGCGAGGCGTCAGTGAGCGCCGTCGCCATCGGGGTGATCATGTTAGCGAGGCCTGGTCCGCCAATGCCGAGCGCCACGCCGAATTTGCCCGAGGCGCGTGCATAGCCGTCCGCCATATAGGCGGCACCGCCTTCCTGGGTGGCGACGATCGGCTTGATCGCCGGAAAGCGACCGAGCGCCGGCAGGAACGGATCGATCAGGCCGCCTGGGACCATGAAAATGTGGTCAATGCCTTCGCGGATCAGGCCATCGAGAATGTAGTCCGTGCCAGCTGCCATGCGTGCCTCCAAAGACAGGCGTCGGTCCTGTCCGGTTGGGCGCCGACATTGGCGCCGGCGCTGTTAAGATTTCGCAAAATCCGCCGATCAAACCGTGATGTCCGCAAGTGACGCGAGAGCGGCAATCGGCTAGCTTCCGGACGGCGGCGCGCAGGGGGCATCGATGAGCGAAACGGAAGATTGGAAAGATGCGGGCTGCGGCAGACGATCTGGCGGCGAAGGGATTGAGCCGCGTTGAGATCGGACGGATTCAGCTTGCCGTTTCATGCGCGCAAGGACAGTTCGGCGCCGTCAATAATCACTGCAATCATGCGGGCGGGCCCTTGGGCGAAGGCCATCTCGACGGCGATTACATCGTCTGCCCGTGGCACCAATGGAAGTTCCATCGCGTGACCGGGCTTGGCGAGCCTGGCTTCGAGGCTGACCGCGTGCCGGCTTTTCCGATCAAAGTCGAAGGCGGGCGCGTCCTGATCAATGTCAAAGCTGCAACGAAGCGGCAGCGTGCTCCGCATGAGCCGCATCCATTGGCGCGGCCGGTGAGCCGCGGCGAAGGGCCGGTACGCGTGGCCGGGATTTCGACAACCGCCATGGCCAAGGGCGCGCCGCGCTATTCGGGGTCCGACGATCTGTTGTCGGCGGCTCTCAAGGCGGCCGCGGAGAAGGGCTGCGAGACACAACATATTCGGCTCAACGACCTCAAGTTCCAATCCTGCGAGGGCTATTATTCGAAAGCGGCGCGCGCCTGTACCTGGCCGTGCTCGATCACGCAGATGAATGCGAAGGACGAATTGACGGTCGTTTACGAGGCGCTCGTCCATTGGGCGGACGTGGTGCTGGTCGCGACGCCGATCCGCTGGGGCCAGGCGAGCTCGCTCTATTTCCGGATGGCCGAGCGGCTCAACTGCGTGCAGAACCAGGTGACGACGCATAATCGCGTGCTCATCCAGAACAAGGTCGCGGGCTTCATCATCGTCGGCGGCCAGGACAACGTGCAAGGCGTCGCCGGGCAGATGCTCGGCTTTTTCGCCGAACTCGGATTTCACTTTCCGCAGTTTCCCTATATCGCGCATAGCCGCGGGTGGAGTGCGGAAGACATGGAAAACAATGTCCGCCAGGTGCGCGATTCCAAGGACCTCCATGACGGGGCAGCGGCGCTGGCACTGCGTTCGATTGAACTCGCCGAGCGTCTGATCGCCACCGCGCCGCCCGAGACGCTCGAGCGCGGCGGCCGCAAGGCGCATGGGCACGACTGATGTACAAGGGTCGATGACTGCGTTCATAACCAAGTCAGGAGCGATCGCGCAAAGAGGCGCCAAAGCGCCGATCTCTAGAGAGGATACTCATGCAACCAACTCCGACAGCCTGGCCCATCAAAACCAGGGAAATGCACGATCACCACTTCGATTCGACCATCTGGAACGATTTCCGATTCCGCGACGATGACATCGTTGTTGCAACCTATGCCAAATCCGGCACCACCTGGGTGCAGCAGATCGTCAGCCAGTTGATCTTCAAAGGCGAGACGGGACTTCCGGTCGCCAAAATGTCGCCGTGGCTCGATTTGCGGGTTCCACCGAAGGCGATCAAACTTCCCGAGGTGGAGAAGCAATCCCATCGCCGGTTCATTAAGACGCATCTGCCGGTAGACGCGCTCGTGTTCTCGCCCGAGGCCAAGTATATTTATATCGGACGTGACGGTCGCGACGTGGTGTGGAGCATGTATAATCACCACATCAATGCCAACCAGCTCTGGTATGACGCCCTCAACGAAACACCAGGTCGCATCGGCCCGCCGATCGAGCGCCCTCCGGCATCGATCAGCCAGTATTTTGATGATTGGCTCGAGCGCGACGGCCATCCCTTCTGGCCATTCTGGGAGAACGTCAGGACATGGTGGAGTATCCGGCAACTGCCCAATGTCATGTTCCTGCATTTTTCGCGGCTCAAGGAGGATTTGCCTGGGCAAATCAGGCGCATTGCTGATTTCATCGAGGTTGATATCGAGCCGCAGGCTTGGCCCAAGATCGTCGAGCATTGCAGCTTCGCCTATATGAAGGCGAATGCGACGCCGAGCGTGCCGATGGGCGGGGCATTCTGGGATGGTGGAGCCCAAACCTTCATCAACAAGGGAATCAATGGCCGCTGGTGCGACACGCTCAGCAAGGAGCAATGCGCCGCCTACGAGGCCAGAGCCAAGAGAGAACTGGGCGAGCCTTGCGCGAACTGGCTCGCCACCGGCGCCGCCCAGGACATTCCCCAGCGCCGATAAGCATACCCCCAAGCGCTAGGCGTTTGGGGGTATTCTTGTCCTGAAAGCAGCGTATATTTCGGACATACGTCGGGTTAGGAATAGGGGGTCAGTATTCCGCCATGCCGAAGCTCGCGCTTTGCAGTGCCGGATTATTCGCATGACCACCAACCGCCGGCTTGCCGCGATCATGATGGCCGATGTGGTCGGCTATTCGCGCATGATGGAGCAGGACGAGGCGGGGACGCTAGCGGCGCTGAAAGAGCGGCGGAAGGGCGTGTTGCAGCCGGTCGTCAAGGCGCATGGCGGGCGGATCGTAAAGGTGATGGGCGACGGCGTGCTGGTCGAGTTCGGCAGCGCGGTCAATGCCGTTCAAGGCGCGATCGAACTACAGAAGCAGATGGCGGCTGTAAACGAAAGCATCGCCGAGGCGAAGCGGATCGTGCTGCGCATCGGCATCAATCTCGGCGACGTGATTGGTGAAGGCTCGGATATTTACGGCGAGGGCGTCAACATTGCCGCACGGCTGGAGCCCCTGGCAGAGCCGGGCGGCATTTGCATCTCGGCCAAGGTTTATGATGAGGTCAACGGCAAAGTTGCCGTCGCATTTAGCGACGCGGGCACCCAAGCGCTCAAGAATATCGACAGGCCGGTTCAGGTCTATCGGGCGCGGCATGACGGCGCCGCGACAAGGGGCGGACCTGACTGGTCGCCGCCGGATCGGCCTTCGATCGCAGTCTTGCCCTTCACCAATATGTCCGGCGATCAGGAGCAGGAGTATTTTTCTGATGGCATTACCGAGGACATCATCTCGGGTCTCGCTCGATTGCACTGGTTATTTGTAATCGCCCGCAACTCCTCGTTCACGTTCAAGGGCAAGGCGGTCGACGTGAAGCAGGTTGGCCGTCAACTCGGTGTACGTTATGTTCTCGAGGGCAGTGTGCGGAAGGCGGGCGATCGCGTCCGCATTACGATCCAACTGATCGACGCCGCGACCGGCGCCCATATCTGGACCGACCGCTTCGACGGCGCGCTCAGCGACATCTTCGTTCTGCAGGATCACGTCACCGCAAGTGTCGTTGGCGAGATCGGACCCAAGTTGCGCAAAGTCGAAATAGAGCGTGCCCGCGCCAAACCAACCGAGAGTATCGGTGCCTATGATCTCTTCTTGAGGGCACTGGCGCTGCACAATAATTTGACGGTGGAAGGCTACAGGGAAGCACTGCGTCTGCTCGATCGTGCCGTCGCCATCGACCCGGAATATGCCTCGGCCTATGGTCTGGCAGCTTATTGCCACTTGCGGCAGTTGCAACGCGGCTGGGGCGCTTCCGCGGTGCCGGATATCGAGAGGGGCATCCGCTCGGCAAGATTGGCCGCCCAGAGAGGACAAGATGATCCCGAGGCGCTTTGGATGGCCGGGCTTGTCCTGGCGATGCTAGCTGGTGAGTCGGAGAATGGGCTAGGGCTAATCGAACGATCGACGATCCTTAATCCGAACTCTGCCGGCGCCTGGATGGCCAGCGGCATGGCCCATGCCTATAGGGGCGAAAGCGCCGTGGCGATCGAGCACCTGGAGCATGCCACGCAGCTCAGTCCGCTCGACCCGTTGGCATACCTCTTCTGGTACGGGACTTCCTTCGCGCACTTTGCGGACGCCCGTTATTCGGATGCCGTGGGTTGGGTGGACCGCTCCCTCCGTGCGGCGCCGAATTATATGCCGGGCATGCGTCTAAAGACGGCGCTTTGCGGCTTGCTCGGACAAGTGGAGGAAGGGCGCAAATGGGTTAGTCGCATAATAGAAGTCAATCCCGACACGAGTCTCAAAACCTTGCAGGCCCATCTAAACCGCTCAATTCACAATTCCGATTGCCTCGATACCATGATCCAGGGATTGCGCAAGGCGGGACTGCCGGAATGAATTCGAACCGCCGGCTTGCCGCGATCATGGTGGCCGATGTGGTCGGCTATTCGCGCATGATGGAAGCGGATGAGGCGGGCACCTTCGCCGCGATGGAGGAACGTTTCCATGGCATTCTCGAGCCCACCATCCAGAAGTTCAGCGGTCGCGTCGTCAAGCTATTGGGCGACGGGGTATTGGTCGAGTTCGCATCTGCGGTGAATTCGGTTCAGGCGGCGTTCGATATCCAGACGCAGATGGCGGCTGCCAACGAGCCACTCTCGGATACAAAAAGAATCGTACTCAGGATAGGCATTAATCTTGGCGACGTGATCGGAGAGGCTTCCGACATTTATGGCGACGGGGTCAATATCGCCGCGCGGCTCGAAGCGCTGGCGGCACCGGGCGGGATCGTGATCTCCAATAAGGTCGAGGTGGAGGTGCGTGGCAAGATCCAGACCGCCTTTGCCGACATGGGCGAACAGCAACTCAAGAATATCGATCGGCCAGTCCGCGCGTTCCGCAGCACAGGAGAGACCACCCATCCCGCACCGATGGCAGATGGGAGAAACCGCGGAAAGCCGTCCATCGCCGTCCTGCCATTTGCCAATATGAGCGGCGATCCCGAGCAGAACTACTTCTCGGATGGTATCACCGAAGACATTATCACCGAGCTCGCGCGATTCCGGCATCTTCATGTCGTGGCGCGTAATTCCTCCTTCACGCATCGCGGTAGCAATCTCGATATGCTGCGGATAGGCCGCGAGCTTGGCGTCGACCATCTCGTCGAAGGCAGCATACGCAAGATTGGCCCGCGCATCAGGATTACCGCACAGCTCATCGATGCCAAGAGCGGACACCATATCTGGGCGGAGAAATTCGATCGCAATCAAGACGACATATTCGACGTACAGGATCAAGTGGTGCGCACGATCGTTGCGACGCTAACCGGACGGCTGTCTGCTGCTTCCGCAGAAGTGGCGGCACGCAAGCATCCGTCGAGCCTTGTGGCCTATGAGTATGTATTGCAGGCCAATTCGTTGCCGTTTATAGACGCCGGGGCGCGGAAGGAAGCGCGGCGCTTGCACGAAGCGGCGATCTCGCTCGATCCCGCCTATGCACGAGCCTACGCGTTGCTAGCCGTCAATTATACTGTCGAATGGGAACGCAATGTCGATGCGCCCGACAGTTTGCTCGAGAAGGCGCTCGAACTTGCCAAGCGCGGGGTCGAACTCGATGAGAATGACAGCGTCTGCCAGAATGCGTTAGGCCTTGTCCATCTGCACCGTAGGTCCTTTGCGCTTGCCGAACATCACTTTTTGCGTGCGCTCGCCCTCAATCCCAATCGTGCAGTGCTGCTGGCCAGCGCGGGCTATCTCTATAATTGCCTGGGCGAGCCCGATAGGGCAATCGGGCTCTATAAGGAGGCTCATCTCCTCGACCCTTTTTATCAGGCGACATGGTACTGGACCTCGCTTGGGGGTGCCTACTTCAATGCGCGGAAGTATGATGAGGCGATTGCCGCGCTTGAGCACGCCAGCGAGGGCTGGGACCGCAAGCACGCGCAGCTTGCGGCGTGCCATGCCCAGCTCGGGCAGATGGACGTGGCCCGCCGCCATGCGCGCGAAGTCCTTCGGCTGGTACCCACGTTCTCGATCAGCGGAGCGATGACGCGGGAGCCGTTCAAGCGCGAGGAAGATGCGCAGCATCTTGTCGACGCGTTCATCAAGGCGGGGCTGCCGGCATGATCTCGATCACGGTGACGCAGTCGCAATATCCTGTCCTCACCTTCCTGGTCATCCTGATTTTCGCAGCGATCCATGTTCTCGGTTCGCGGATCAAATTCGCGCAGAACGCGCCAAGGCGCATCTGGCTCTCTGCGGCAGGCGGTGTCTCGATCGCCTATGTTTTCGTCCACATCCTTCCCGAGCTTGCCATCCACCAGGAGTCATTCGGCAATGGCGGCCCTCTCGGGCTGCTCGACGACAGCGAACGGCACGTCTATTTCATGGCGCTGCTCGGTCTCGTCTGCTTCTACGGACTGGACCTTGCGGTCAGGACCTCGGAGAGCCGCCATGAAACCGAGAGCGGTGTCAGGCAGGTTTCGACACCGGTCTTCTGGCTGCAACTGGCCTCCTATGCCGCCTACAATCTGATCATCGGCTATCTTCTGCTCGACCGCGAGGAAACCGGGCTCGTCAATCTTGCGACCTATGCGGTTGCCATGGGCCTGCATTTCGTCGTCAACGACCAGGGCCTGCGTGCACAATCGCATCCTGGCTACGACAAAGTCGGGCGCTGGGTGCTGGCCGCCGCCGCCATCGCCGGGTGGACGCTCGCCCTGGTCGTGGAGATGCCACCGGTGGCGATCTCGGGTCTATTTGCGTTCCTGGCGGGCAGCATCATCCTCAATGTGCTCAAGTATGAGCTTCCGGCTGACCGGCACAGCGATTTCCGGGCTTTTGTGGTCGGAGCCGGGGCCTATGCGCTGGTGCTGTTTGCCACGCACTAGCATCAGTCCCAAAAGGGGGCTGACTTTTGAGGGGGGTGCGCTTGCGTAAGCCTGTGGCAATTTCGCAATTTTTCGTGAGGTAGTCGCGAAAAGACCACGAATTCCCGTAACTTGGGCACGACCCTATGGACGAATGCCACACATCGGGCGATTATGGGGCAAGCGGGGGGAAGGGGATTCGTCCATGCGCCTTGGAATAATTGCGACATTCGTTTTCATCCTGTCCCTGACCGGGGCCGCTTTCGCCACGACGACCGACAGCTCGGACGCGACGGCACCGATCATCAAGCCGCCGGCAAAGCCCGCGGCTACGTCGACCACGCCGGCCAAACCTGCGACGACGAGCAAGACTACGCCGGCAAAGCCGGCAGCCAAGGCGACAACCGCGACGACCAAGAAGGCGACCACCAGCAAGACGACCACGGCGAAGGCTGCCAAACCGACCAAGAAGAGCACGGTTTCAAACGTCAACAAGCCGGTCAGCAAGAAGAAGGTCGCGGCGAAGCCGAAGGAGCCCTACGTCGTCATCACCATCAACAAGTCTTCCCAGAAGATGGTGGTCACGGTCGGCGGCCGTCGGACGTATAACTGGCTTGTTTCCACGGGAGCCCAAGGGCACACGACGCCGAGCGGCTCGTTCAAGCCTTTCCGCATGGAAGCGGAGCACTTCTCCAAGGAATGGGACGATGCGCCCATGCCGCACTCGATTTTCTTTACGGGCGAAGGCCATGCCATCCACGGCAGCCCCTATGTCAAGCGTCTCGGCACGCGCGCCTCGCATGGCTGCGTGCGGCTGTCGCCTGATAACGCAGCGACTCTCTTTGCGCTCGTCCAGAAGGTCGGCATGAGCAATACGCGCGTCATCGTGCGCGGCGGCGGATTCGACTGGTGGACGTCGAGCATCGACACGTCGGATATCCAGCCGACGCGCTGGATCCGCAAGGTCGATCCGTTGGAAGAACTCGACAAGATGTTCAACGACTAGGCTTGGTCAGCGGCCTTCTCGCCGATCCTGTCGAGATTGATGCCGGTCGTCTCGATCCGGTAACGCCATGTCACGAAGGCGCCGAGAAGCGACGTAACTACCAGTATATAGAGCAAACTCTGCGTTCCGATGTCGGTGAGCAGAATCGGGAACAGGAAGGCCGTCGTCACGGCGCCGATCTTGGCGAAGCCTGCGGCGAAACCCGCACCCTTGGCGCGTATCCGGGTCGGAAAAACCTCGCCGGCTATGAGGTAGGTCTGCGCGTTCGGCCCGATATTGGTCATGAAGTTGAAGAGCATGAAGCCCAGATAGATCAAGATGGTCTGGGTCGTGCCGGCAAAGCCAAGAGCGACGGCTGAAATCAGCAGTCCTGCCGCGCAGCCGAGGAAGCCCAGAATCTGCAAGGAAATTCGGCCAAGCTTGTCGGCGAGGAACGTCGCGGCGAGGATGCCCAGGATCAGCAGAACGTCGACCAAGGCCGCCCCTTTCGCCGCGAACAAATCCTTGTCGATCACCGATGCCAGGCTGTGATGGACCTGAACCGCGTGCCCAAAGGTTGCTGCCAGTATGGTGGGGGTGAAGAGTCCGATGCCGTAGGTGCCAAGGTCCTGCAGGAACCAGGGAACCGCTGCGAGTATCGTGGCGCGGCGATTGGCGGGCGCCAAAACCGCAGCGAAGCCATTTACACCGGCATCGTCCTGGTGGAGCTGGCCCAGTGTGATTTCCTTCGGATAGGGCGGTTGGCGCTGGAGCAATCGCAAAGTGGCCCGCGTCGCTTCGTCGACACGGCCACGCGCGAAAAGCCAAGGGGCGCTCTCGGTGATGAAAAACCGGCCGACCAGGACGATCAGGCGCCGGCACCAACGCCACCGCGAACATGAAGCGCCAGGCCGTTACTTCCGGGAAATTGTTCAGCGTAACAAAACCGATGATCGTGCCGGCGAGCGCGCCGACCGCCTGGAAGCCGAAAGCGCCGAGCACCAGCCGGCCGCGCGCCCGGCTTGGGATGCTTTCAGAAATGATGAGATGCGCGGTCGGATAATCGCAGCCCAAGGCGAGTCCGACACCGACCATGCAGAGGATCATCCACAGAAAGCCCTGGCTGACCGAAAGGAGAGCAAGGAAAATCGCGAACATAGCCATTTCGCCAATGAAGACGACTTTGCGCCCGAAAATATCGGATAGGCCGCCGAGCGCGACGGCGCCGACGAGAATGCCGAAGAGGCTCGCCGCACCGACCATGCCGTGCTGCAATGGCGACATGGTAAATTCCTGGCCGATCAAGGGCAGCGCGACGCCGGTTGTGAAGATGACAAGCCCCTCGAAGAACTTTCCCGCCGCGGCGAGCATCCAAACGCGCCATTGCATGGTGGTGAGGGGTGCAGAGCCGGAGGGCGTTCCATCGGCCCAGCTGGGCGTTTCGTCGATGTAGTCCTGAACGCTCTTGCCCGGCTGCGATGCCGGCAAGTCTGCCGCTGCAATTGTCATGTCGCCGCTCTTAAATCCCACGCACATCATGACGGATCGCACGGATTTGTTACGGAGTCGTAATGAGGGCGGCACGGGTTGCCGGGAGCAGCATGCTGGGCCATATGAGGGCCAACACCTCACCCCAAGGAGCCCGTATGACCGCCAAGGCCAATGCCCTCGGAAAACTACCTGAATGGAACCTCGCTGATCTTTATGAATCGCCGGACTCGCCGCAGTTCAAGGCTGATATCGAGCGCGGCGAGAAGGAAGCGCGGGCATTCGCCGAATTATACAAGGGAACGCTCGGTGCGCTCTCGGGCGAGGGATTGGCCAAGGCGATCAAAGAGTATGAGGGACTGTCTGATCTGCTCGGTCGGGTCGGTTCCTATTCACAACTCTATTATGTGGGCGACACGACCGATCCGAAGCGCGCGAAGTTCTATGGCGACACGAATGCCAAGCTCACCGACATCTCGTCTCTTCTCTTGTTTTTCGAACTGGAATTAAATCGCATCGAGGATACGCCGCTCGAAGCGCATATGAAAGTGAAGGCGCTCGCCCATTATCGTCCGTGGCTCGAAAACCTGCGCATGGAGAAGCCGTATCAGCTCGACGACAAGCTCGAGGAATTGTTTCTCGAAAAATCCCAGACTGGATTTTCCGCCTGGAACCGCTTGTTCGACGAGACGATGGCGGAGCTGCGCTTCGAGGTACAAGGCGAAAAGCTCACGCTCGAGCCGACCCTTAATCTGTTGCAGGACGCCGATCGCGGCAAACGTCAAGCGGCGGCTGAAGCTTTGGGCAAGACTTTCAAGGAAAATCTCAGGCTCTTCACGCTCATCACCAATACGCTCGCCAAGGATAAGGAGATATCCGATCGCTGGCGCGGTTTCAAAGATATCGCCGATGCGCGGCATCTTTCCAATCGCGTCGAACCGGAAGTTGTCGCCGCTCTCGTAAAAGCGGTGAGCAATGCCTACCCCAAGCTTTCGCACCGCTATTACAAGATGAAGGCGAAGTGGCTTGGTCTCGACAAACTAAAGCATTGGGACCGCAATGCGCCCCTACCGCAGGAGGATAACCGCGACGTGCCGTGGGACGAAGCACGCGCGACGGTTCTCGATGCCTATCACGCCTTCGCTCCCGAGATGGCGAGCATTGCGGGCAAATTCTTCGACAAGCGCTGGATCGACGCGCCGGTGAGGCCGGGCAAGACGCCGGGCGCCTTTGCGCATCCAACGGTCCCTTCGGCGCATCCTTACGTGTTGCTCAATTATATGGGCCGCACGCGCGATGTGATGACGCTTGCGCATGAACTTGGCCATGGCGTGCACCAGGTGCTTGCTGCGCGCCAGGGTGCGTTGATGGCGTCGACTCCACTGACGCTTGCGGAGACGGCGTCAGTGTTCGGCGAGATGCTCACTTTCCGCGCGGTGCTGGAGAAGACCAAGGAAACGAGGAAGCGCAAGGCGCTGCTCGCCTCAAAGGTCGAGGACATGATCAACACGGTGGTGCGCCAGATCGCCTTCTATAATTTCGAACGCAAAGTGCATACCGCGCGCAAGGACGGCGAACTGACGCCAGACCAGCTCTCGGAGATCTGGCTCGAGGTGCAGCGCGAAAGCCTGGGCGAGGGCATCGAACTGGGAGAGGGATACGAGACCTACTGGGCCTATATCCCGCATTTCATACACTCACCCTTCTATGTCTATGCCTATGCTTTCGGCGATTGCCTGGTGAACTCGCTTTATGCGCGTTATCGCGAGAGTGAAGCAGGTTTCCAAGAGAAGTACTTCGAGATGCTGAAAGCCGGCGGGACCAAGCATCACAGCGAATTGCTGAAGCCTTTCGGGCTCAACGCGGCGGATCCGGATTTCTGGCAGAAGGGATTGTCGATCATTTCCGGCATGATCGATGAGTTGGAGAAGATGGAGGGGAAGTGACCTACATAAGCTCCCGCCGTCACGCCAGCGAAAGCTGGTATACACTTAGCCTTTTGCGAGTTCATCAGCGATTGAGGGGACCCCAGCTTTCGCTGGTGTGACGGGCTTGGCGGAGGAGAGAGACACAGAATCCGATCGCCTGACCGGCAGGCTGGCGCGCTATGCAAGCGTCGGCGCCGGGGTTGGCACGGCCGCGGCGCGGATCGCGGCCGGGCGACTGATGGGTGGCGAAAAAGGATCGAACGCGGAGGCCAAGCTTCTTGCCGCGACATTGGGCGGGCTCAAGGGTCCACTCATGAAGGTAGCCCAGCTTGCCTCGACGATCCCCGATCTCCTGCCGGCGGCCTATGCGGCGGAGCTTGCGCAACTGCAGTCGCAGGCGCCACCCATGGGCTGGGCCTTCGTCAGGCGGCGCATGGCGGCCGAACTCGGCCGCGATTGGCAGGCGAAATATGGCGCATTCAGCCACGAGGCTGCACATGCGGCTTCGCTTGGCCAGGTGCATCGTGCCACGAGCCTCGATGGAAAGCCGCTTGCCGCAAAGCTGCAATATCCCGACATGGATTCGGCGGTTGAAGCGGATCTGCAGGCAATTGCAGCTCATCTTCGCCATCCACAAGCGCATGGACCCGGTGATCGACACGAGCGAGATCGCGGAAGAGATCGGGGCACGGCTTCGCGAAGAGCTCGATTACGAGCGCGAAGCGAAGCATATGCAACTTTACCGGGATATTCTTGGCGGTGTCTCAGGTATCAATGTGCCGGATGTGCTATCGGATCTCTCGACACGACGGCTCATCACCATGAGTTGGCTCGAAGGGCAAAGGCTTCTCGACTTCAAGGAGGCTTCCCTCGAAAGCCGCAATCTCCTTGCCTCGCTGCTCTTCAAGGCATGGTGGCATCCCTTCTGCGGGCATGCGGTGATCCACGGCGATCCGCATCTCGGCAATTACAGTGCATCGCTCGGCAGCGATGGTGTGCCCGTGGGACTCAATCTACTGGATTACGGCTGCATTCGTATTTTCCCGCCGTCCTTCGTCGGCGGAGTGGTCGATCTCTATGAAGGCTTGCGGCAGGATGATCGCACGCGCGTCGTTCACGCCTATGAGACCTGGGGCTTCAAGGGTCTCTCAAACGAACTTATCGACATCCTCAATATCTGGGCGCGCTTCATCTACGGGCCTCTCATGGAGGATCGCGTACGGGCAATCGCCGATGGCGTGAAACCTGCCGAATATGGGCGCCGACAGGCTTTCGAGGTGCATAAGGCGCTTAAAGAGAAGGGTCCGGTGCGCATACCGCGCGAATTCGTTTTCATGGACCGCGCGGCGATTGGCCTGGGCGGAGTCTTTATTCACCTGCGCGCCGAGTTGAATTTCTTTCAACTGTTCAACGAAGCGCTGCGGGACTTCTCGGTTCCCGCAGTGACAGCGAGGCAGACGCAGGCCTTAACCAAGGCCGGGCTTGGCATTGCCGCGACACAATTCCCGCGTTAGTTTCGTCGGCTTTGCAACAAAGAGGTAATCACAATGCGAACCTTTACGATGCTTCTTTCCGCCGCCGTACTTTGTGCTGGATTCGCCGCAACCGCTACGGCACAGGATGTCGACATACCGAACATGATCGGCACCTGGAAAGGTAAGACCTATGCCGTACATATCGGCTCAAACCCATACCGTGTCGCCGAGGGAACCGGCGTGCAGTTCCCCGAGAATGCCATCGAATTCACTTATGAAATTACCGAGCAGCACGACAAACGCTTCGCGGGCAAATCGTCGGGTGGCAAGTTCGGTGAAACGATCATCGGGATGCTGGCTCCGGACAACCGTACCGGCATCATGCTCGACGATGACGGCCAGTACATGCTGACACTCATCGACCCGAACACCATCGACATGTGCTACTATCACCTTTATCCGACCAACAAGGTTGTCTCCTGCTGGCAGATCAAGCGGACGCCCTAACGGTATTCGCGGAAGTAACGTTCGTGCTAACGTCCTCCTCGTCGGACCACGGGGAGGACAGGCCTTGGCTCCTACATCGTGTTGATGAACTGGACCGAAAAAGGCGTCAAGAACGTCAAGAACTCGCCCAAGCGGCTGGATGCTGCGCGCGAACGCGCCAGGCAGATCGGTTGCGAATTGGGTTCATTTTCATGACGATCGGACCCTATGATGCCGTTGGGGTCCTGGAAGCGCCGAAGGACGAGGCGCTTGCCAAATTCGCCTTGGCGACAGCCGCATCGGGAAGCGTCAGGACTACGACGCTCAAGGCCTATCCCGAGGATGCCTATCGCAAGATCATGGCATCGCTCTGATTCAAATGAGCATCATTGCCGGATAATTTACCCGCGATGACGCTTGCTGTTCTTCGTGTGCTTGTGATGTTGACCGGGTTACTGGTCGGCATAGCCGTATCGTTTGCGCAGGACGGCCCTGACCGCAATCCGCTTTTGCGGATCGAAGCGGGCATGCATACCGAAGCAATCCTGAAGCTTGCTATCAGTGCCGATGGACGATTGCTGGCGACGGGCTCGGCCGACAAGACGGTGCGATTGTGGTCGCTGCCCGATATGCAATTGGTGCGCGTATTCCGTATGCCGATCGGCGCGGGCTTCAACGGTCGCATCTATGCGCTGGCGATGAGCCCGGACGGGCGGACACTCGCCGTCTACGCGGCGGCTTATGAGCCGGTCGCCTATGTGCATCTCTATGACACGGTGACAGGGACCTTGGTCAAGATCGTCGGGCCGGTGCCGGATGTCATCGGGGCGCTGGCGTTTTCGCATGACGGCAAGCGTTTGGCGGCGGGGCTCAATGGCGGCCATGGCATTCGCATGTGGCAGGCGCCCTTCGACGGCACATCGCGCGAGGACACGCAGTATGGCGGCGATGTGAATAGCGTCGCTTTCGATCGCGCCGGGCGATTGGGAAGCGTTGCCGCTGATGGAGTGATCAGGCTTTACGACCGGAATCTGAAATTGCTTGTGCGGCGATTGGGCGCTTCCGATGGCGTGCCGTTCGATCTTGCCTTCTCGCCAAAGCTGGATGTGCTGGCGGTTGCCTCATATGGCACGCCGCGCGTCGAACTTGTTTGGGCAAAGTCACTCAAGCATATCGCATGGACGGATTCCGCCGTGCTTCCCGGAATGATCGGTGCGGTCGCGTGGTCCTCAGATGGCAGGCAACTTTATGGTGGCGGCACGGTCAGTGCCGGCGGCGCGGTTCAAGTCGTGGTCTGGCCTGATGGTGGACGCGGGCGCCCGGCGGCGCTTCCCGCCTTGATCGACAGCATCACCGATCTCGAAGCCCGGCCGGAAGGCGGCGTCGCGTTTTCGAGTTCAGATCCGGGCTTTGGACTGCTCGGCGCGCCGGAGCTTGCGCGCAGCGTGCAGGGTCCAGTCACCGCGGATATGCGGCTCAAGGTCGTGGATCTTTTCCAGATCACACCCGATGCGATGGGCGTGCGCTTCGGTCTGAAGGAAGGTGCGCAGGAGCCGTGGCGCTTTAATCTCGCGATGCTCGACTTCAAGCCATCGCCGCAGGCGCCCGCAGGCTATGTTGCGCCCGACACGCGCTCCCTGCCGGTTGCCGGCTGGCTCGACGGCGGCCCGGCGCGACTCGGTGACAAGATCCTGGCGCTCGAACAAGGGGAACAGGCACGCGGACTGGCGATAGCACCGGACAAGCAAAGCTTCGTACTTGGCGCCGACTGGTCGATCTCGCGCTATGATGCCCAAGGCAATCGCATCTGGCGGATGACGGTGCCCAATACCGCCTGGGGCGTCGCACTATCTGCAGATGACCAAATCCTGGTTGCGGCGATGGGTGATGGCACGATCCGCTGGTTCCGGGCGAGCGACGGGCAGTTGCTGCTTTCCTTCTTCGTGCATGTGCCGGACAAGCGCTGGATCGCCTGGACGACGACCGGTTACTATGCCGCCTCGCCCGGTGGTGAAGATCTCATCGGCTGGCATGTGAACCGCTCCTGGCACGAGACGCCGGACTTCTTCCCCGCCGCGCGCTTTCATGATCGCTATTATCGTCCCGATGTTGTCGGACTGGTTCTGGGCTTGCTCGATGAGGCCAAGGCCGTTGATGAGGCCAATCGTGTGGCGAAGCGCAAGGATACCGATGCGCCGATTGCCGATCTCTTGCCACCGGTGATCGAAATCACCGATCCGGCGGGCGGCGCTCGGATCAGCGATCCCAAGCTCATCGTCCATTATCGCCTGCGCTCGCCTTCCGGGCAGGCGGTGACTCGCATCGACGTGCTGATCGACGGGCGGCCGCTGTCGCGGGCGCGCGGCCATGGTGATCGCGCCCGACGAGGAGAATATTATCGAAGTCGCCGTGCCAAGGCGCGATTGCGAGATTTCGCTGATCGCGGTCGGCGAGAAGACGACCGGGCTTCCCGCAAGTATCAAAATTACCTGGGTAGGTACCGCCGCTGCATCGCCAAGCGCCAAGCTCTATGCGGTGCTCGTCGGGGTGAGCGACTATGCCGATCCGGCACTCAAGCTCGCCTATGCCGATGACGATGCGCGCGATCTCGATACGCTGTTACGCAGGCAGGCGGGGCGCCAGTATGGCAACGTCGAAACGCGGCTTCTGGTGGACGAGAAGGCGACGGCCCCGAATATTCTGGACGCGCTCACCTGGCTCGAGCAGAGGGCCGGCCCCGATGACACGGCGATCCTGTTCTTTGCCGGGCATGGGCTCACCGATGGACGGCAGCGATTCTATTTCCTTCCCGTTGAGGCGACGCCGGATGCTTCGCGCCTCAGATCCAGCGCGATATCGGAATCGCAGTTGCGCGATGCGGTGGGCGCGATTGCGGGGAAGGTGCTGTTCTTCATCGATGCCTGCCATTCAGGCCAGGCGATCGACGGCGCGTTATCGACGCTCGATGCAACGGCAGTGGTCAACAGCCTTTCGCGGGCGGAAACAGGGGTCATCATGTTCTCGTCCTCGACGGGCGGGAAGTTTCGATCGAGCGCCCGGAATGGAAGAACGGCGCCTTCACGGAGTCGTTGATCGCCGGGCTCGGCGGCAAAGCGGATTACGTTGCGGATGGCGAAATCACTACGGATGAGATCAACCTTTATCTTTCCGCCGAGGTGACATCGCTAACCGAAGGAGCGCAGAATGCAGTGATGGTGCGACCGCGGACGATCAAGGATTTCGCGTTTATAAGGGTCAATTGAATGGCGCAAGATTATGCTTCGGGCGGGCGGGTCGTTGGGAGGGTGCGCGAGATCAGGCGCTATCCGGTCAGCGCGATGGCCGGAGAATTGCTGCAAGAAATCGAAGTCGGGGCGTCGGGCCTCGCCGGCGATCGCAAGATCGGGCTTTATGCGAGAGAGACTGGCGAGGTAGCAGCGCCGGGCCGGCACAAGCATTGGCGGCCTCTGCCCACTGTCCTTGCGCGCTTGAGGCACGGCGGTTTGGAAATCAGCCTTGATCAGCATTCGTGGATTGGCGCGGAGCAGGGGGCGCTGGCGCTTTCCGCCTATCTCGGATTCGAGGTCGAATTCAGGCCTTACGATGGAACAGCGAATGCCTTGCCGCTTTATGATTTGTCGCCGATCCATTTATTGACGACGAACTCGATGATGGCATTGCGTGAAATTCTCCCCGACGCGAAGATCGATCCGCGGCGGTTTCGCTGCAACCTGGTGGTTGAGACGCTGGCGCGTGCCGAGACGATCGAGCAAAGATGGCTTGGCAAGCGGTTTTCGATCGGCGGAGCCGTGCTTGAAGGAAGCGAGCCATGCGTGCGCTGCGCCTTCACGTCGATCGCGCAGGAGCCGGATGTGCCGTTCGACAAACGGGTCCACAATGCGATCTCGCAAAAGCTCGACGGCAATCTCGGAATCTATTGCAGGGTGATCGAGCCTGGGCGCCTGCGCGTCGGGGACGAGGTCGTACTCGCCGCTGTCACCGCCAGTTCCCCATCAGGATGAAGGCCGACCAGTGATAGGGATGCGACGTCTTAGAAGCGAGGGTGGCCGCCGGTGCGACGCCATCGACCAGAGTCATGGCGCGTTCGCCGCGTGAGGCAACCTCGGTCGCAGGCTTGCCCTTGATCATGGTGATCTGAGCGCGCTGAAGCGCCGTCGCCTTGTCGAGGCCTTCGGCAACGCGGCCCTGATAAAAGTCAGCCATAAGGTTTGCGGTTGAATTATCGGCGATCTGCCAGAGCGTCGCCATGACGGCCGACGCGCCGTTCTGCTGTGCCAGCGCGCCGAAGCTTTCGATCTCCTCGCCTTCCGCACCGCCACCCCGCGCCGTCTCGCAAGCCGAGAGGGTGAGGAGATCGACGCCCGAGAAACGCAGTTCGGGATCGGAACGCAGTTGGCCGAGATCCAGATGCTCGCCGGTGCCGAGCAGCAGAAAGGAACTGTTCTCATTGCCGGGTACGAACTTGAAGTGGCTAGCGATATGGAGATAGCGTGGCTTCGCGCGCAGCGCTGCTTTGAGGTTTAATACGGTAAAATGGGAATCCAGTTGGGGCAAGCCGGGAATTGCGCCGACACGATCCGCGCCGGTGAAGATCGCCTCTAATTCGCGTTCGACGCCAGGCAGTGACGCAAATCCGTCATGAGCCGCAGAGACGCCGAAACCTGCGGCGGTGGCATGGACAGCGGCCGGTGCATCGAAATTGGTTCCCGCAGCCGGCGTATCCAGGGCGAGGGCATAATCCTCGACGAAATAGCCGCGTTCAGATTTGAGCGCTGCATAGGGCGTGTAGCGGAGAAACCCAGAGAGGTTGAGCATCAGCACGCGCGGCTTTACGGCAGCAAGATCATCGGCCACAGGCCGGATCAGCAGATCGTAGAGCCGCGTGAGTTTCGCATCGGCGTCTTCGGCGCGCGTCTCAACCGAGATGACGGTGTCGTTTACAAGCCGTGCGAGTTCGGTGCGCTCGATCGCTAATTCGCGGTGGATGGTGTCGCGGCC
Source organism: uncultured Alphaproteobacteria bacterium (assembly GCA_963805405.1). Classification (GTDB taxonomy): domain Bacteria; phylum Pseudomonadota; class Alphaproteobacteria; order Rhizobiales; family Aestuariivirgaceae; genus JAEUMG01. The sequence goes on from CAWDUC010000019.1 coordinate 45,623, forward strand.
GACCGAGCTGATAAAGAGATGAAGCGTATGGTCCGTCGCGATTGCCTGGTAGAGTGCTGCCTCGCCACTGAAAGCGGCGAGCTGCTTTTGCAGATCTGCGGCGTAACGGAGGTTGAGGGCGAGTTGTTCACCCTGATTTGACCGGCGCTCAGCTTCTGCATGGGCGAAGAGCCTCCGCGCGGCCTCCGCCGCGTCATGTGACTTCACGTTGAATTCTTCTGCGAGACGGCGTGCTCGCGCGGTAACTTTTGCAGAGGCCTTCTCCTGTGCGCTCTGCTTCAGAAACTGGACCTGCTGAGCCTTCGCTGCCTTGACCGGCGCGCGTATCAGAAGTTCCAACTCGTTCAGGATGCGCTGCTCAGTCTTGGTAAGCCGGATTACCCTAGGGGCCGCGATTCCGTCTTGCCCGGCATACTCATCGAGTTCGCTGCTCTTCATGAGGGAGCCCGCAAACTGCGCGCCAGCGAAAGCTCCATCGTCGATTTCGCGTTCGGTGAGAAACCAATAGGCGTCCCGGGCGGTGGACGCGAAAGAGGCGCGCAATTCATTGCTCAATGCCTGATTGCGGACACGCAAGCTCTGCTGGGTGTTGATGGTGAGCCTCGCGAACAGTGTCGCGGCCCGTCCCTCTCCTAGTTGACGGAGATTGCGGGCAAGTACGTAGTAAATGCCGGGCAGCGGATTGAGAATCTCCGAGGAGTTCGCCTTGTATACTATAAGTGCACGCAAAGCGAGACGGAACGCCTCCTCGTAGCGGCCGATGCGTTCGAGCGTGTTGGTCTTGTTGATCAGAAGGCGGGTGATCTCGGGTGAGGCGGGCCCAAGCGTCCTTGCGACGATGCCCAAGGCTTGGTCATGGTAGGTCAGCGCCTCCTCTCCACGCCCGAGTTGGTCATAGGCAATGGCGATGTTACTGGTGAGGATGGCGACGCGCATATGGTCTTCGCCAAAAGTCTTCAAGAGCACTGGAAAGGCAGCCTGCAATTCCGCTAGCGCCTCGCGATCCCGGCCAAGTAAGGAGAGAACTGGTCCGGTCGCCATCCGCACGGTCGCGACGTCCATGTCGTCGGAACCAAAGTTCACCTCATATATTCGCCGCGCTTCTGCATATGACACAAGCGCGGCTTCGTGCTTCCCAAGCGCGGCTAGAATGGCCGCTATGTTCGCATGCGCATCGGCGAGGTGGACATCGTCAGGATTGAGATTTGCAGAAAAAACAGCCAGTGACTGACGCAGCATAAGGAGCGCGGTATCATAGCGCGCAAGTTGAAAATGAGCGACCGCTGCCCGGGCACGAGCGCTTGCGAAATCAACACTGTCGAAACCGTAGGTCTTTGCAAAAACCGCCGCAGCCCCTTCAAATTCGAAAAGCGCAAGTTGAGGCTGGCCAAGTGTGGACAACACCTCGCCTTGACTTAAGCGAACTCTCGCAAGATCGAGATTGTCAGGGCCGAGCCCCCCGCTCATCAAGGAAATAGCCTTGCTGAAATTTATGCGGGCTTCCTCGAAGCGCGACATGCTTGCGTAAACGGTAGCTATGTCACGGTGGGCGTAACCGACGAGTGGATGATTGGTACCATTCAGTTTGGAGGATATGAGCAGTGATCGTTGATAAGCTGCAAGCGCTTGCTTATGCCGGGCGAGGCCGTGGTAAGCATCGCCGAGCAAGTTCAGCACGGTCGCGACGGCTGGACCTTGTTTGCCCAGATGACGTTCGGCAATCGCCAAGGCGCGTTCCCCTGCCTCGACCGCTTCATCAAACTTGAAGAGCCGAAAAGCCGCGCGCCCCAGGTGGAGGAGAACCTCGCCTGTCGCCATGCTGTCGCCGCCAAACTGCGCTTCGTATACTGGGAGAGTCTCTGGAGAATTTTGTAAGCTGTCTCAACATCGCCTTCACCACTGCGGTTGAGTAGGCTTTGTGCACCGGCGAATGCAGACCGGGCGGGGTCATCGAAGGCGTGAGCGGGCGGGGGCAGCATGGAGAATAGCGCGGCCAAACCCACTAACGTGGCGAGCCTGACCAGGCGTTGAAACGATGTGGCGAATGCTACCATTTAATCCTACATAACATGATGAGTGAGGCGGGTTTTTGACTAAATGAGACTCAACGCTGCGTCGGTTTCTGCGCCTTGCGGCGCGGCTTCAAGGTGGGCTAGGTATGGCCCGCACGAAATCGACAGGGGATTTGCGACCATGGCGGATCATTCGGCTCATCGCGGTTCTTCCGGGAGCAATTTGGCAGCGCATCAGGCTACCTATGATGCCTTCATCAAGGGCTCGGTCGCGCTGACGATCCTGGTTTTGTACACACTGGTGGCACTCGTCGCTTTTCGGTTTGCAAGCGGGTGGGGCGTGTTCCTCGGCTTCGCGGGCCTGATTGTCGGCGTCGTTACAGTGCTGGTCGATCTCAAGACCGGCGGGGAAAAGTGGTTCCTGTCGGGCGGTGCGCTCGTCGTTTTCGGCTTGCTGACCGCAATGAGCGTCGGCTGAATCAGCCGCCGCTCATGAAGATCGCCATTCCGGCCGAGAGCCATCCGGGCGAGAGCCGCGTCGCCGCCTCTCCCGATACCGTCAAGGCCTATGCCAAGAAAGGCCTCAAGGTTGCCGTGCAATCCGGCGCCGGTGCCAAGGCCTTCATCGGCGATGAGGCCTATGCGGCTGCCGGGGCCGAGATCATCCAAGGCTCCGACAGTTTCGGTGATGCCGACATCATCCTTACTGTCCGGCGCCCAAGCGAAGCCCTGGTCAAGTCGCTCAAGAAGGGCGCCATCATCGCGGGGGGCTTGGAGCCCTATGGCGAACGCGACGGGCTCGACAGCCTCGCCAAATCGGGCGCCATGCTCTTCGCCATGGAACTCATGCCGCGCATCAGCCGCGCGCAGGCCATGGATATTCTCTCAAGCCAGGCCAATCTTGCCGGCTACAAGGCGGTGATCGATGCCGCCGCCTATTTCGGCCGCGCTTTTCCAATGATGATGACGGCAGCAGGCACCGTGCCGGCGGCGAAGGTCTTCATCATGGGTGTCGGTGTTGCGGGATTGCAGGCGATCGCCACGGCGCGGCGCCTCGGCGCCATCGTCTCGGCGACCGATGTGCGCAAGGCGACCGAGGAACAAGTCAAGAGCCTCGGCGCCAAATTCGTCTTTGCAGATGTCGCGGATGCCGCGACCGCCGGTGGTTATGCGAAGGAACTCTCAGCCGAGGACAAGCAGAAGCAGGCGGCCCTCGTCGCCCAGCATGTGAAGACGCAGGACGTGGTGATCACCACCGCGCTGATCCCCGGTCGCCCCGCGCCGGTGCTCGTCACCCAGGAAATGGTCGAGAGCATGAAGCCGGGTTCGGTGATCGTCGATCTTGCGGTCGAGCGCGGCGGCAATTGTCCCTTGTCGCGGCCCGACGACATCGTCGTCCATAATGGTGTCAGCATCCTCGGAACGGTCAATCTGGCAGGAAAGCTCGCCGGCAATGCCTCGCCGCTCTTTGCCAAGAACCTCGCCAATTTCCTTGATCTGCTGGTCGCCAAAGACGGCACGCTCAAAGTCGATATGGACGACGAGATCATCAAGGGAACCTTGATCGCCAAGGATGGCGCCCTGGTTCATCCCGTCTTCAAAGCCTGAGGATCCCATGGAACAGATGGCGCATTCGATCGATCCCTTCATCTCGCTGCTCGCCATTTTCGTCCTGGCGGTGTTCGTGGGCTATTACGTGGTGTGGAATGTGACGCCGGCACTGCACACTCCGCTGATGTCGGTGACCAATGCCATTTCCTCGGTGATCGTGGTTGGCGCACTTGCTCGCGGTCGGGGCAGGGGCCATCGCCTCGGGCTCAGTCGTTGCAATGATCTTCGGCTTCTTCGCGCTGATCCTCGCCTCGGTGAATATCTTCGGCGGGTTCCTGGTCACCCAGCGCATGCTCGCGATGTACAAGAAGAAGGGGAAGTAGTGGGATGTCAGCCAATCTCGCTGCACTTCTCTATCTGATCGCCGGCGGCCTGTTCATCATGGCATTGCGCGGGCTGTCAAGTCCGGTCACGTCGCGCCAGGGCAATCTCTACGCCATGATAGGCATGGCGATTGCCATCGTCACGACCCTGGCGCTCGCCGCGCCGCAGGGCGTGTTGCCGTGGATACTCATCATCGCCGGCCTCGGTATCGGCGGCGCTATCGGGGCAGTGACCGCGCGGCGCATCGCCATGACGGCGATGCCGCAACTCGTCGCCGCTTTTCATTCGCTGGTCGGTCTTGCCGCTGTCTTCGTGGCTGCGGCGGCCTTCTATGCTCCCGACGCCTTTGGCATCGCGACGACGGCGAAATTCACGGCCAAAGCCGCATCGAAATGGCGCTCGGCGCGGCGATCGGCGCGCTTACCTTTACCGGCTCGATCATCGCCTTCCTCAAGCTCGATGGGCGGATGAGCGGCAAGCCGATCATTTTGCCGTTCCGCCATGTCATCAATATCGTGCTGGCGCTGGCGCTGATCTACTTCATCTATGGCTTCTATGCGAGCCAGAGTGCCATCGATTTCTGGCTGATCGTCGATCATCGCCTTGGCGCTCGGGCTATTGCTCATCGTCCCGATCGGCGGCGCCGACATGCCGGTCGTGATCTCGATGCTCAATTCCTATTCGGGCTGGGCGGCGGCGGGCATCGGTTTCACGCTCGCCAATACCGCGCTCATCATCACCGGCGCGCTGGTCGGCTCCTCGGGCGCGATCCTCTCCTACATCATGTGCAAGGGGATGAACCGCTCCTTCATCAGCGTCATCCTCGGCGGCTTCGGCGGCGAGACGGCGGCGGCAGGCGGCGCCGAGACGCGCTCGGTCAAGCAGGGCTCGGCGGAGGATGCAGCCTTCGTCATGAAGAATGCCGGCTCGGTCATCATCGTGCCGGGCTATGGCATGGCGGTCGCCCAGGCGCAGCACGCGCTGCGCGAAATGGCCGATCAGCTGAAGGCGGCGGGCGTCACCGTCAAGTATGCGATCCATCCGGTGGCGGGCCGCATGCCGGGCCACATGAACGTGCTGCTCGCCGAAGCGAACGTTCCCTATGACGAGGTCTTCGAGCTCGAGGACATCAATTCCGAATTCGCGCAGGCCGACATCGCCTTCGTCATCGGCGCCAATGACGTGACCAATCCGGCGGCCAAGGAAGATCCGCAATCGCCGATCTACGGCATGCCGGTGCTCGAAGTGTGGAAGGCGAAGACGGTCATGTTCATCAAGCGCGGCATGTCGTCGGGCTATGCCGGCATCGACAACACGCTGTTCTATCGCGACAACACGATGATGCTGTTCGGCGACGCCAAGAAGATGACGGACGAGATCGTCAAGGCGATGTCGTAGTCGGTTAACTTTTTCTTTCCGCGTTATTATCTCGCTAACCAAACAATTCACCCCAACTTTTGCTTTCTGCTGTTAACGCGTCCTTGCGGGCGGTCGTGTAAATAAACGCCGCTTAATTTGTCGGCGGCTGCCTTGTCAGCTAGTGGAACAGCCCTTGGGGCAGAAATCATGCGGTTTGTCGTGAGGTGCGATGAACATATGGCGGACAGGCGCGCTCGCGGCCATGCTGTGGCTGTTCGCGACGGGTGCCAATGCGCAGTCGCCCGGGGTTTTCGTCGATAATATTCTCTTTGGTCAGTCGGCGGCGCTGGGCGGCCCGGCCGCCGATCTCGGCACGGAGATGCGGCGCGGCATCCTCGCGGCCTTCGAGGAGAGTGAACAGGGCCGGCGGCGTCAATGGCCGCCGCCTCGAATTGCGCTCCTATGACGACCGCTACGAGCCCGAGCTGGCGATCGCCAATACCCGAAACTGATCGATGACGATCATGTCTTTGCGCTGATCGGCGCGGTCGGCACGCCGACATCGGCAGCGACGGAGCCGATCGCCCGCGCCGCGGGCGTTCCGTTCATCGCGCCCTTCTCGGGCGCCGAGTTCCTGCGCGATCCGGCGCTCGACCAATGTCGTGAACATCCGCGCCTCCTATTTCGAGGAGACCGAGGCGATCGTCGAGCGGCTCGTCGACGATCTCGGCATCGTCGCGCATCGGCGTCCTCTACCAGGACGACTCCTATGGCCGCAGCGGCCTTGCCGGCGTTCGGCAGGCGCTCGAACGGCGCGGCGCTCGAGCTGGTCGGGGCCGGCACCTATATGCGCAACACGACCGCGGTGAAAACCGCGCCTGCTCGGGCTGAAGCGGCAGAATCCCCAGGCGATCATCATTATCGGCGCCTATCTGCCGAGTGCCGATCTTCACCCAATGGGCGCGCAAGCTCGGCGTCGAGGCGCCGATCTTCAATGTCTCCTTCGTCGGCAGCGACGCGCTCGCCACAGGCGCTGGGCCGGCCGGCGACGGCGTCTATGTCACGCAGGTGGTGCCGTTTCCCGAAGGCGATGACAATCCCGCTGCTCGCGCGAGTACCGGCAGGCGCTAGTTGCCAATGATGCGACCGCGCAGCCCTCATTCGGCTCGCTTGAAGGCTATATTGCCGGCCGGCTGACCGCCGACGTTCTCAGGCGGGCCGGCGAGAATCCGACCCGCGAGAGTTTCCTGACGGCGCTCGTCGACACCGGCACTTTCGACATCGGCGGCTTCACGCTTACATTCGGCAAGGGCGACAATAGCGGCTCGGACGAGGTGTTCCTGACGGTGATCCGGACGGCGACGTCGTTCCCGCCGAGCGGCTGTCTGCAATGAAGCAGGACAGGGCCGACTCGGAGATCCGCCGTCGCCGGCCGCTGCTCGGCCTGTCGATCAAGCTCTATATCGCGATAGCGGGCGCGGTGACCTTCACGTTGGCGGCCAGCCTCGTCGCGTGGATTTCCTTCGTCGAGCTTGGGCAATTGCAGCGCCTTATCACGCGCGAGCACATTCCTTCGATCACCGATTCGCTCAGGCTCGCCCAGCAAAGCGCGTTGATCGCGGCGACGACGCCGGCGCTCGTCTCGGCGACAAATGAAGCCGAGCAGCGCCGCCTCATGGAGGCGTTGCGCGACCAGCAGAAGGTCATCGCTCGAACTCATCGCCGATCTCGAAGGCCAGATCTCCGGCGCTACCGATCGCGGCATTCCCCATGAACTGATCGAGAAATCCGGCAAGGCGACCGGCGAACTCTCAGGTGTGCTCGATCGGCTGGATCAATCGGTCGGCAGGCAGCTTGCGCTCGGGCTACAGCTTGCCGACCGCCGCAATCGGGCGGTCGAGCTGCATCGCCGGCTGATCGAGAAGCTGACGCCGCTGCTCGACGATGCGACGATGTATCTCGTCACCGGATATCGCGCGCTCGAGGATGTCGCTCCGGTTGCGGAAGAGCCAACGGCTGTCGCAGGATGCGTTGCTCGACTATGCGGCGATCGCCCAGCTTGGCATCGAGGGCAACCTGATCGGCGGGCTGTTGGCCGAAGCTGCCAACATGCCGGACGTCAATCTGCTGCCGCCTTTGCGCGAGCGCTTCGATGCCGCCGCCGACCGCTTTCGGACGGCACTTGGCGTCGTTACCGGTGAAGAGGCGGACGGCGCTGCGGCTCGTCGCTGACGGGCTGATCAATCTCGGCGATGGCCAGCGCGGCATCTTCGCGCCGCGCCGGGAATTCCTGGTCGAGGCGCAGGCAGCGAGAGCATTTTGCAGAGCAGGCAAGGGTCATCGCGGCGCGACTGACCGGCGATGTCGACCGGCTGGTGGCCGGCGTCGAGGCGCGGACCATGGATGCGGTATCGGCCTCCAATCGCGCCATCGATCTTGGCGGCAAACTGCTCTTGATGCTGAACGGCATCGCCATCCTGGGAGCGCTTGCTGATCGGCTGGCTCTATGTGGCGCCGCAATCACCGCGCCCGTGGTGCGTCTGACCGACGCCGCCTCGGCTTTCGAGGAGCAGCGTTTCGATCCCGAAAGCCTGGCCACGCGTCGGAAGCGCAAGGACGAGCTCGGCGAGCTTGCCCGCACTTTCACGCGCATGGCGGGCGAGGTGCAGACCCGTACCGAGACGCTCGACCGCCTGGTTGCCGAACGGACCAGCAAGCTCGAGAATGTTGCGAACCGGCTTGCCAAATATCTCTCGCCGCAGATCTACAGCTCGATCTTCTCGGCCAAGAGCGAGCCCCCGGCGCATTGGCCCGCAAGAATCTGACGATCTTCTTCTCCGACATCGAGGGCTTCACCGATATCAGCGACGGCATGGAGCCGGAGCGGCTTGTCCTTCTTCATCAACACCTATCTGAGCGAGATGTCGAATATCGCCATCGAACATGGCGGCACGATCGACAAGTTCATCGGCGATGCGATCCTCGTCTTCTTCGGCGATCCCGAGACCGAGGGCGACCGCAACGACGCGCTCCGCTGCGCGCGCATGGCGCTGCGCATGCGCGAGCGCGTTCTGGAACTCGAGAAGGTCTGGCACGAGAACGGCATCTCCAAGCCGTTGCGGGTGCGCATGGGCATCACCACCGGCTATTGCACGGTCGGCAATTTCGGTTCCGATCAACGGCTCGACTACACCGTGCTAGGCAGTTCCGGTGAATCTCGCCGCAAGGCTTCAGACGACGGCCGAAGCCGACACGATCCTGATCGCGGAATCGACATGGCTCCTCATCCGCGACGCTGCCGATACGACTCCCATGGGCGAGATAACGCCGAAGGGCTTCGTGCGACCCGTGAAGTATTATCAGCTCAACGGTTTGATCACCGCGGATAAAATCACGGCGGTCACTCGTGTCGGCCGGCATGTTTCGGTCAATATCGCGGACAAACGCAACATCCCCGAGGCAATCGAGGAATTGCGCCGCATCGAGCAGGAGCTGGCCGGACAATATTCGCCACCTCAAAACTCCGCATAGAGATTGATCATCCCGTAAAAGCCCATATCGGCATCGTCGAGATCCCAGCCGGCGCCGGCCGCGCCGGACAGTTCGGCATGGTCCTGCAGCTTCCAGGCTGTTGCCAAACCGGCGCGAGCTTGCGCGAAGCCGGCCGAGCCGACCGCTCCTCCTTCCGGGCCGATGCTCAGCGTTTCGGTGATCCGATAGGCAAGCTTGAGATCGGTCGAGAATGTCTCGAAACGCCGTCGAGTAGGTGCCGTAGCCCGCGAGATAGGCGGAATCGCCAAGCGGCGCGTAGGCTTCGATCAGTCCCTTGGCTCCCCATTCGGTGCCGCGTGGTTCCGCGCCGCGATCCTTGTTGTCATGCCGGCTGAAATCGCCGCCAGCATAGATGCCAAATACGGCGCCGTCGCCACGCGTCCGGTAACCAAGCATCAGATTGGTGTCATATTGGACGACGTCATGCGGATTATCGCCTGAAGTACGATACGCGCCGCCGCCAAGGCCGAGGCGAGCGACGACGCCGCCCTGCTCGGAATTGCCGGTGACAAAGAATCCGGCTCCGACATAGCCATAAAGGTAGTTGGGACCGGCGCTCAGGCCTGTCCAGGCGTTCCAACGATCGGCCTTATTGACGGACTGCGCTTCCTCGGCACGGCAGAGCGATGAGACCAGGCCAAAACTTAGCCCAGTTGCGATCATGATAATCGCGCCCCGCCACCCCATTGTCGCTTCTCCCTAGGGCAAGTTTAGACAGGGAACTCGCCTTGTTGCAATTCCTTCGTTATTTCAATCCACCGCGTTTTGGGTGGAGCACGACAATGGAGAAGACAGGTCCGCCGGCCGGCGGCTGGGCGCATCTGGCACCGGCGATGATCGTCAGCGATCTGGCGAAGAGTCTCAGATTCTGGATCGACATTCTGGGCTTTTCGATTGCCTATGAAAGGCCTGAGGACGAGTTTGTCTATCTCTCCCAAGCCGGCGCCCATGTTATGCTCTACCAACGCTGCGCCATGTACGAGACGGGCGCTCTCGAACCTCCCTATGGACGCGGCATCATGTTGCAGATTCAGGTTGAGGATGTTGACACGGTCGCGGCATCGCTCGTCGTCCGCAATTGGCCAGTCTATCAGCCGATCAAGGAGGCTTGGTACCGTGCGGGCGAGGTCGAAAGGGGACTAAGACAATTCCTCGTTCAAGACCCGGACGGCTATCTCCTCATGATCTATGAAGAGCTTGGGGTTCGGCGAAGAGCCTGAAGCGGCGGGCAAAGGGCTAAGCTGGCACAAAACGGGCTGTAAACGCGCCACGCAATCGTCTACATTTGCAGCCATTGCTCGCCTCGCTAGGACGGCGGCGAACGGATAATGGTGGATACTACGGACAAGACGGTTCTGGACCTGCCCAAGGTCTATCTGGTGCGGATGATGGTGTTCACGCTGGTGGTGGGCATCATCGCCGCGGTGCTTTATCCGGGTATCGAAAACGCATTCCGCTCGAATGTCGGCCTCAATGGGCTGATCATCGGGGTGCTTTTGCTGGGCATCCTCTATTCCTTCCGAATGGTCTGGCGACTCTGGCCCGAAATCAACTGGGTCAATCATTTCCGCATCGCCGATCCGAGCCTCGATGTACCCTATACGCCGCGTTTGCTGGCGCCGATGGCGTCGCTCCTGCGCGACCGGCAAGGGCGCACCGTGCTCAGCACCATGTCGATGCGCTCGATGCTCGATTTGATCGCTTCGCGCCTCGATGAAGCGCGCGACATCTCGCGCTATCTGGTTGGACTGCTGATCTTTTTGGGCCTCCTCGGCACGTTCTGGGGCCTGCTTGAGACCGTCACTTCGATCGGCAGCGCCATCAAGGCGCTCGATGTCACCGCCAGCGAATCGTCGACCGTATTCGAGAGTCTCAAAGCCGGGCTGGAGCGGCCGCTTGCCGGCATGGGTCTTTCCTTCTCGTCCTCGCTGTTCGGATTGTCTGGTTCGTTGATTCTCGGGTTCCTTGAGCTGCAGGCAAGTCAGGCGCAGAATCGCTTCTATACGGATCTCGAAGACTGGCTCTCCACGATCACCGATATCGAAGCGGGCGAGAGCCAGCTTTCGGTCCCGCATTATCTGAGACTCGATCTGCAGGGTCTCCAAAAGGGCATCGAACGCATCAACAAGACGCTGGACGAAGCGTTGGGGTCGGAACCCGCCGCAGCGCAGAGTGGCAGTTCGTCCGATTCCGAATTGCTCGATCGCCTGGCCGGTGCGGTGGCCAACCTGGTGAACCAGATGCGCGAGGAGCAAAAGATCGTCCGGCAATGGGCGCAGAGCCAGCAGACGCAGCAGAGTGAGTTGCACCGGCTGATCCTGCGCACCTCCGGGCAGAGTGCAGCGCCGCCTCGCCCCGGCGCGCCGCGCCTGGCGGTCGAGGACGAGGAGTAACATCCGATGGCGATGTCTTTGAGCAGGCGCCGACGCGCGGATGACAATTATTACTGGCCTGGGTTCGTCGATGCGATGGCGCAGCTTCTGCTGGTCATCACCTTCCTCCTCTCGGTCTTCATGATCGCGCAGTTCCTGCTGGCACGCGAGATTTCTGGCCAGGATTCGGCCTTGACCAAGCTGCGCGCGCAAATTGCGGAACTCACCGATCTGCTCGCGCTCGAACAGTCGGCGAAAGCCGAACTCGAATCGACTTTCTCAGCGCTGACCGATGACTTCTCGGATGAGAAGTCCAAGAATGCCCAGTTGCAGGCGCTTCTCAGCGACGAGGCAGCAAAGGGTACCGACGCCGGCGGCGCCATTTCCGGCCTGACGACCAAACTCGACGAAGAGAAGCAGATCTCCTCGGAAGCCCTCGCCAAGGTCGAGCTTTTGAACCAGCAGATTGCCGCCTTGCGGCGCCAGATCGCCGCGCTCAATGGCCTGCTCAGCGATGCCGAAGCGCGAACCAAGTCCGACCAAGCACAGATCGTCGATTTGGGCCGGAGGCTCAACTCGGCGCTCGCCCAGCGGGTTCAGGAATTGTCGCGCTACCGTTCCGAATTCTTCGGGCGCCTGCGCAAGATTCTCAGCCAGCGCTCTGATATTCTTGTGGTTGGAGACCGCTTCGTTTTCCAGTCGGAAGTGCTTTTCTCCAAGGGTTCGGCCGATCTCAATCCGGCTGGCGAGCAGGAGATGGCGAAGCTGGCTGGGGCACTGAAGAGCCTCGAAGCCGAGATTCCTACCGACATCGCCTGGGTCTTGCGGGTCGACGGACATACCGATGCCGATCCAATCCAGTCGTCGGCCTTCAAGTCAAACTGGGAGTTGTCGGCCGCGCGCGCGATTGCGGTCGTGAAATATCTGATCTCCCAAGGCATCTCGCCGCGCCATCTTGTGGCGGCCGGCTTTGGCGAGTTCCAGCCGATCGAGATGGGCGAAAGCGAAGATTCCAAAACCCGCAACCGCCGTATCGAGTTGAAGCTCACCGAGCGCTGATCCGGCGCTCCTGGCGCATCGGACCCAAAAGTGTGAGCACTTTGGGAGGTTACACTTGGCGGCCCGTTGCGCTAGGCGACATCAACAAATTGCAGGCGAGCGAGCTCGGCGTAAAGCGGATTGCTGGCGATCAGGTCCTCGTGCTTGCCGATCGCTACGCAGCGACCGCCGTCAAGCACAAGGATGCGGCCGGCATTGCGTACAGTAGCGAGACGATGGGCGATGACCAGTGTGGTGCGCTTGGCGGTAAGTTTCGCCAGCGCTTCCTGCACATAAGCCTCACTCGCCGCATCGAGCGAACTCGTTGCTTCGTCCAGTAGCAAAACGGGTGCATCGCGCAGAATTGCGCGGGCAATGGCGATGCGTTGGCGCTGCCCGCCCGACAATGTGACGCCGCGCTCGCCGACCTCAGTCTCGTAGCCTTTCGGCAGGCGATCGGTGAATTCATCCACGTGGGCCGCGCGTGCGGCGGCCATGATTGCATCACGGTCGGCGTCAGGCCGGCCGAAACGAATATTGTCGAGCACGCTTCCCGAAAAGATCACGGTCTCCTGCGGCACGATTGCCATGCGCTCTCGCAAGGCTTGTGGATCGGCCTTGGCGATGTCGATGCCGTCGAATGTCACGGCTCCGAGATCGGGGTCATAAAAGCGCTGAAGGAGAGCGAAGATCGTTGTCTTGCCCGCCCCCGACGGGCCGACAATGGCGAGGGTTTCTCCTGGTTCGACGGCGAAACTAAGATCATGGAGCGCCTGGATGTCCTGGCGCGTCGGATAGCGAAAGCTCACCTGCTCGAAGGCAACGCGCCCATGCGCAGGCTCGGGAAATTTCACAGGCGATGCAGGTGCCGCGATCGCCGGTTTCTCGTCGAGAAGTTCGGACAGGCGTTCGGCCGCGCCGGCCGCGGCCTGGACTTCTCCCCAGACCTGAGAGAGTTCACCAAGTGAAGTCGCCGCAAGCACCGCATACAGAACGAATTGGCCGAGCGCGCCCGGACTCATGCTGCCGCCGATCACTTCCTGCGCGCCATACCAAAGGACCATGACCACGGAGCCCAGCGACAGGGCGATGATCGCTGCAGTGAGAAAGGCGCGCGCCATTGTGCGGCTGGCCGCCGATCGGAAGGCGCGTTCGCTCGAAGCGTCGAACTCGCGGCGCGTGAAATCCTCCTGCACGAAGGACTGGACCGCGGTAACGGCCGTCAATCGCTCCTGTGCGAAAGCGGCATTGTCGGCGAGCGTATCCTGGGCCGAGCGCGACAGGCTCCTGACCCGACGGCCGAAGACGACGAGCGGCAGCACGATCAATGGAATGGCGAGAAGTACCAGCCCGGAAAGCTTGGCGCTCGTGGCCACCATCATGACCAGCGCGCCGATGAACATCGCGACGTTACGAAGCGCGATGGAAGCCGAAGTCGAGAATGCGGTCTTGACCAGAGTGGTATCGGCGGTGAGACGCGAGATCACCTCGCCGGAGCGCGAGCGCTCGTAGAAGGCGGGGCTCAGATCGAGAAGATGCGCAAAGACCCGGTTGCGAACATCGGCGACGATACGTTCGCCCAGCCAGGTGACGAGGTAGAATCGCACGGCCGATGCAAGGGCGAGGACCAGGACAACAGCCAGCATGGCAAGGAAATAGCGGTCGACCAGGCCGCCTTCGCCCATGTCGAAGCCGTGGTCGATGACCCGGCGCACGGCGATGGGAATGACCAGCGTGGCGCCGGCGGCCACGATCAGCGCAATGGTCGCCAGGGCCAGGTGCCGGGGATAGGCCAGGAGATAGGGCAATAAGCCGGAGAAGGGGCCTGAGGCGATCCGTCCGCGAAGAAGATTTCGTTTCTTTTTCAGGGCCTTGCGGCGAGGAATTCATGATTGTGGCCGATGCTTGCAGGTCGTGAGGGCTTCCTGTATAGACGCCCGCCTGAACCGCACAACATGACATGCCCGCGCGGGGCAAGCCCTGCGCCCAGACGAGTTTACGCCATGAAGAAAGAGATTCATCCCGGCTACCACGTCATTAACGTGGTAATGACCGATGGAACCAAGTTCCAGACCCGCTCCACCTGGGGCAAAGCCGGCGACACGCTGTCGCTCGACATCGACCCGAAGTCGCACCCGGCATGGACCGGCGGCAACCAGACGCTTGTCGATCGCGCCGGCCGCGTCAGCAAGTTCAAGCAGAAGTTCGGCTTCCTCAACAAGTAAGCCTGGCGCTGGCGGTGATCTAGTTTCGCCGGACAAGGCACGCGCCGCCTAGGGCGCGTAGCTGCGCGCAGAATTTGTCGGCGTCCGACCGGTTATCCGCGCCAATCATGACGAGGGCGATGCGGCTTCGGCCCATCGCCGGATTTCGCTTCTTCACGACGAAGGGCTCCTTGCCGCCGAGCAGCGAAGGGAAGCGATTCTGTGCCCGCGCGAATGATTTGAGGGCGCGGGTTTCCGAGCGATGACCGGCGACGACAACGCCCCATTTCTTCCACGTGCCCCGCGCCACTGCTGGTTCGGGATTCAACTGGCGCTGGACCAGTTTCTGACAGGAGTCTGGGAATTCGCCCGCCGGTCCGATAGCGGGTACGGCGTGGGCAGCCGTGCTTTCCTGCCAGTCGTCGGCCGGGAGGCCGGTAACAAACACGACATAGTCTTGCGTCTCGAAGGGCAATTCGGAACTGCCAGCCCGCCACTTCGCCACTGCGCCGGGGCCGGCATTGTAGGCAGCAGCGGCAAGCCCGACATTGCCGAAGCGATCACGCAGATCGGAAAGCAGATGCGCCGAGGCCCGCAATGCTTCGTGCGGCACGAAAGGATCGGCGAGGCCGCGATCACGTGCCGTTCCCGGCATGAATTGCGCGATGCCTTGAGCACCCTTCGGGCTCACCGCATCAGGCTCGAACAGACTTTCACGCCAGATCAGTCGCGCTAGGAAATCGGCCGGCAAATTTCGCCGATGCGCTTCGCGCGCGATGATGCGGCAGACGTCCTCAGCGTAATGATCGGCGCGGACGGGCAACCGCGACAGCCCGGCATTGCGGCGCTCCCAATCTGCATCGGTCATTGCAAGACCCGTGCTGGCCCAAGCGCAGAGCAGCAGCGACAGATATGAGAATCGCAAAAGGAATCTGAGCATCAGCGACGCAGATCACCACGATTGCACGGCCAATTCCAGTTAACCCTCGCACCTCGACACAACGCGAAGGCCTGCGCACAATTTGCAGTGATTTCTGAAAGGGCTGCCGTTTCCGGCTAGCGCGCGGCCTTATAGGCGCGGGCGAGGCGGTCCAACTGTTCGGTCAGCGGGCTTTCCGATTGCGCTCCCGCCTTGGCCTTGACGGCGAGCATGGCGTCAAGCTTCAGGATGCGCTGGTGGAGATGCAGTGAGCGCTCGACCAGTTGGGTGAGGCTCTCGGGCAGGTGCTCGGAACCGCTCAATGGGTGTCCAGCGCCAATATCCGCAAGACTGATGCGGTGCTTTTCCTTGCGCGCGTCATCGGGTGTGAGTTCGCCGGCACTGATCGCGCGCTGGAGCAGCAGCCAGGAGGCGAGTTGCATCAGCCGCGTGGTAAGGCGCATGCTTTCGGTGGCGTAGGCGATGGCGCCATTGCGATCGAGGAGGCGGGCATCCTTGCGGCCGGGGCCATCGAGATAATTGGCCGTCTCCTCGACGAGCCCCATACCTTCGCGGAAGACCTTTTCAAATTGTTCGGAAGCCGTGAAGCGCGCCAGGAAATCAACTGGTTCCCTGTCGCTTTTTACGCTGCTTGCCATCTAAGCCCACCCTCTGCCGCAAATTGATTTAAATGCGTCAGTTCCGTCTCGATCATGAAACCTGGCTCATTTCCGGTCAAGCACTGCCGCGGGCTTTTGCCCTTCGTTGATTGCGAGCAAATGCGATGCCAGACGAAAAAAGAGCCGCGCAAGCGCGGCTCTGAAGTTATAACAGGGAGGCGTCAAACAGAGTGGACAGGAGCCACTCAGAGAATCCAGGTGACTGGATTACAATAATGAAAATACAACCGAATCCCTTACTAAATGGTTAACGTTACCTCCGCTTAAGCCAAAGATTGGGTTAGCGCCGAAAAATCGCGTCTGCAGCAGCCTTTCCAGCGCTCTTGCGGGTGAGGGTGTCGCGAATACGGACGATCTCGGATTCCAAAATGCTGATTCGGTGTTCCAATTCGGCAAGCGAAAGCAAATCGAGCGGCTCGCCGATGACGATATCGGGTTTCTTAACAAGGCGGGCGTCGTCGAGGTCCATTATGGATACTCCAGCTGCCTGGCGTAGTGTGCCGAAGCCGGCCCGATGGGTCAAAAGTTAACAAGGAAAAGCGCCATGACCGAAATGACCGCCATCGCCATAACGACACCCGGCGGCCCCGAAGTGCTGAAACCGGATCGCATGAGACGGCCCGAGCCCGGCACCGGTGAAATCCTGGTCAAGGTCGCTGCCGCCGGTATAAACCGTCCCGATATCCTGCAACGGCAGGGTGGCTACCCCCCGCCGCCCGGTGCGCCGGCGACGCCCGGGCTTGAGATTGCCGGCGAGGTTGTCTCAGTCGGCCCCGGCGTGAAGCGCTATCGGCCAGGAGACAAGGTTTGTGCGCTCGTGCCCGGCGGCGGCTATGCGGAATATTGCGTGGCGGCCGAGGACAACGCTTTGCCGGTCCCTGTGGGACTTAGCCTCGTGGAGGCGGCGGCGCTGCCCGAGACCTTTTTCACCGTATGGACGAATGTCTTCGACCGTGCCGGTCTGAAAGCCGGAGAAACCTTCCTTGTCCATGGCGGTTCGAGCGGCATCGGGACGACGGCCATCATGCTCGCGAAAGCCTTCGGAGCAACGGTCATTGCCACCGCCGGATCGCCGGAAAAATGTGCCGCCTGCATTTCTCTCGGTGCTTCGCTCGCCGTCGACTACCGCAAGGAGGATTTCGTCAAGGCGGTCAAGGACGCGACGGCCGGGAAGGGCGCCGATGTCATTCTCGACATGGTAGGCGGCGACTACATCCCCAGAAACCTCGCGGCAGCGGCGATGCATGGCCGGATCGTCAGCATTGCCTTTCTTCGCGGCTCCAAGGCGGAGGTCGATTTCCTGCCGATGATGCTGAAAAGGCTGACGCTGACGGGCTCTACGCTCCGGCCCCGCAGTATCGCCGAGAAGGCCCAGATCGCGCGGGCGCTCGAGGAAAAGGTCTGGCCTTTGATTGCCCAGGGCAAGATAAGGCCCCAGATCTACAAGACTTTTCCGCTCGCCGAGGCGGCCCAGGCGCATGCCCTGATGGAGTCGAGTGCCCATGTCGGCAAGATCGTACTGGTTGCCGCATAAGCGCGTTGCATCGCAAGGGGAGCGGACTTATATAGCGCCATCCCCACTTTACGACTGTTCAGACGGAGCCTGAAAGCGGGTTCCCTAGGAGAAAATTGATGTCCAACGCGCCGCTCATGCCCAAGGCCACCGCGGTCTGGCTGGTCGAGAACACCGCCCTCACATTCAAGCAGATCGCCGATCTGTGCAAACTGCACGAGCTCGAAGTCAAAGGCATTGCCGATGGCGATGTCGCACTCGGC
>CAWDUC010000020.1:0-1780259 GCA_963805405.1 uncultured Alphaproteobacteria bacterium
CAATATTCGGTGATTTTGGCGGCTTCGGTCTTGGCGCGATCATAGCCGGCATGGAGAGCCGGCTCGATCTGCTTGGGATCGAGAAGGTTCACGCCCGGCGGCGTGCCGGCAATGATGAGCATGGCCTTGGTCCCGGTCGCCTCAAGCGCTGCGACTTCCTTGTAGATGTCATGCGGGATGCCGCTGAGCAGGCTTCCCTCATAGCCATTCGTCAGCGTGATGATGATCGCGCGCTTCGAGCCGGCGACGACATCGGTATGCGCCCAGACTTTCGAGATGCCCCCATCCATGCAGAAGCGTTGGCCCAGCAAGGTCGGCCCGATGACGCCGGGCAATGACGAACTTGCACCGGCGGCATCTGCAAGAGGAATGTTGTTCTTGCGCGCGACCGCTTGGCCGACAACAAGTCTATCGCCGGTGTAGCAGTCATTGGCAGTCGTAAAAATCTTGGCGACTGGCCAATCGGTGCGGCTATCGCCGGTGAGCAAGCCAGCGAGACGTTCCACGGCGCTGCCATTGACATGATTATCGGCGGCCAGCGCGGCATGGCCGATGGCGCGAATGGAAGCAGGGCTTCCGTCCTTCACCGAGAAATTGATTTCCTGCGCGCGCTTCTGGCTCAGGTTCGGGCTCGACACGGGCGCGAGTTTCGCAAAGAGCGACGGGAAGTATCCGAAGAAATCGAACTCATCGCGCAGGCGCGCGAAATGGCCGGAGGTGAGCGCTGAACCGGCATAGGCGCCGGCGGACGTGCCGATCACCATCTCGGCGATGTTGAGGTCGACTTTCTGCTCCATGAGCCCGTGGAAGAAGCCGCAATACCAGGCAACGTAATATTCGACCGCCGCCGCCCAAAACCAAGGTTCGGTCGAGGCCCTTGGCGAGATCGGAAACGATCGGCGTCTCCGGGATCGGTCGCGCCAGGCCGTCATCGGCAAAGAGCTTTGCTGAAATCTCGTCCGCGAGCGCGCCGGGATCATAGTCCGAGGTTTGGGCATGCGCCGGGGTCACCAGGGTGCCGTCGGCGGCGAGCATGGCAGGTGCTGCTACCGCGAGGAGATTGCGCCGTGTAAAGCCAGGCATGGAAGTGGCCCTCCTGATCCGTTGCCCAATGCCCAAAATTAGAGCGGCATGAGTTAAGCTATTCCTGCATCACATTTCCTGTTCCGCTTCGACATCTAAGGCCTTGTGGCGCCGCATCGGCCCGGCCTAACATCAATAAAGGCGGTGCGCGGAGTACCCAAAGCCCTCCGTGCCACGGTCATAAGTCCGTGATCCTAAAATGATGGGCTGCCTCCGGAATGGCGCAAAGCCGGCGAGGTTAGGCTCGAGATTGATCAACAAGGAAGGACGAAGTGCAAATGAAGTTCGTGAGATTGATCATTGCCGCGCTGGCCATTGCGGCACTCGCCACCGGTGTTCAGGCCCAAGAGAAGAAAAAGCTGGTGGTCGCCACCGAGGGTGCTTATCCGCCCTATAATTTCGTCGCGGCGGACGGCATCCTGCAGGGCTTCGACGTCGATTTCGCCCATGCGATCTGCGACAAGATCAATGCCGAGTGCGAGATCATCAAGCAGGATTGGGACGGCATGATTCCAGGCCTCATCGCCAAGAAGTACGACGTGATCATCGCCTCGATGGGCATCCTGCCGGAGCGCGAGGAGAAGATCGATTTCTCGATCCCCTATTACCAGGCCCGACCGCCCTCGTGGCCAATAAGACTTCCGGCATCAAGGCCGGCGCCGATGGCTATGTCGATCCCGGAAGCCTTGCCGGCAAGAAGATCGGCGTGCAGCGCGCGACGGGTTACGAGAGCTATGCCCGCAAGACCTGGCCGCAAGGCCGAGATCGTGATCTACGAAAATTCGCCCAGACGCCGATCTCGACATGCACCGCCGGCCGGCTTGACGCCCGCTTCGACGATTACATCCTGCTGAAGGAGGGCCTGTTCGAAGGCGACATCGAAGGACGATATCGAGCGCGTCGGCAAAATATACCCCGAGACCGTGATGGGCTCGAAGGGCGAAGGCATCGGGGTGCGGAAGGGCGAGGCCGAACTTGCGCAACGCCATCAACAAGGCGATCCTGCGATATGCGCGCCGACGGCACCTACAAGCAGATCAACGACAAGTATTTCGACTTCGACATCTACGGGCAGTAAGGCGCGAAGCCTGGTCGGCGTCACCCGTATTAGGTAGCGCCGGCGGCTGCGAGGCTAGCGCGATGGACCTTCCGGCATTTCTCGACCTCAAGGGCTATGGCCACCTGCTGCTCGACGGGGCGTTCCTCACCCTGACGGTCGGCATCTCGGCCATGGTGGTGGCGCTTGCGCTCGGCATCCTCGGGGCGCTGGCCCGGCTGTCGCAACGCCGCTGGCTGCGCCGGATCGGCGCGGTCTATGCCACCGTCGTCCGCGGCATTCCCGAACTGGTGCTGATGCTGCTGGTCTATTACGGCGGCACCATGCTGCTGCAGAGGCTCCTGTCGCTGAACGGCGGGGACGTGCGGGTGGACATCAACGCCTTCTTCGCCGGTACGCTGGTGCTTGGGATTCGTCTATGGCGCCTATGCCACCGAGATATTCCGCGGCGCGTTCCTTGCCATCGCTCCCGGCCAGATCGACGCAGCGCAAGCCTTCGGCATGAGCGAACGCCAGGTATTCTTGCGGATCGAACTGCCCCAGGCCTGGCGCTTTGCCATTCCGGGGCTCGGCAATCTCTGGCTGATCCTTCTCAAAGTCGACCTCGATCACCTCGGTCATCGGCCTGACCGAACTCGCCCGCCAGGCCGACCTGATCAAGAACCCGACCCACAAGCCCTTCACGACTTTCTTCATGCCTGCCTGCTGTACCTCGCGATGACCGCCGTGTCCGACGTGTGCGCCATCGCGCCGAGCGGTGGGCGGCAACCGGCGTCCGGCGGGCCTGATCCGAGCATGTTCAGCGGGATCGATTTCGCCCTTGCCTTCAGCAGCTTCCGGAATTGCTCGGTGGCCTGGTCGTGACCATCCAACTGACTGTGATCACGGTGCTCGGCGGCATCATACTGTCAGTGCCGCTTGGCGTCCTGCGGGCATCCCCCACCCGGTGGGTGGCGGGCCCGATCTGGGTCTACACCTATTTTTTCCGCGGCACGCCGATGCTGATCCAGCTGTTTCTGATCTATTACGGTCTTGCCCAGTTCAAGCCGATACGCGCCTCATCCCTGTGGCCGTTCCTGCGCGAGGGCTATTGGTGCTGCCTTCTCGCCTTCACGCTCAACACCGCCGCCTACACGATCGAGATCATCGCCGGCGCGATCCGCAACGTGCCGCATCCCGACATCGAAGTGGCGCGCGCCATGGGCATGTCGCCATGGACCATCATGCGCCGCATCAACTTGCCAAGTGCGCTGCGCATCATGTTCCCCGCCTACACCAACGAGGTGATCTTCATCCTGCAGTCGACCTCGCTCGCCAGCCTCGTCACGGTGCTCGACCTGACCGGCGTCGCCCGGGTCATCATCGCGCGGACCTTTTCGCCTTATGAGATATTCATCACGATCGCCGCGATCTATCTTTTGCTGACCTACGCGACGCTGTGGGTGTTCAAGCGCATCGAAGCGCATCTCTACCGGCACATGCGCGGCCACGAGCAGAAGCGCGAACTGATACCCGTGCGGGAAGAACAGCCTATCCGATGAGATCTACGGCGACGTCCAATCTCTGCGCACATTGACCAGAGATAGTAATTGCCAGATTGTTACCTATAGTAATAGCGATGCGATCGTTCGAAGGACTCGTTCATGTTTGTCGACTCTGGACGATTAAATGATCCACTGACAATTTCGGAATTTGAAATCGCCGCGACGTTTGCCAAGCGTGGAAAGCTCGTCATACAATTCTCTCGGTCTGCGGCCTACGAACCTCGTATTCTGCAACAACTGAATAACCTCTGCCGAAAGATGCCAGAGAGTTTGCAGGTACGATTCTACGGCCATTACGACGCATCATTTGATGCGGCAACGCTTCGTTATCTGCCGGATGTCACCAATCTCTCTCTCGATTGCTTGAGGACCATTCGTAACGAACATGAAATCTCGAAGCTGTCTCAGCTCACGCATTTTGGATTCGGCGTATTTGAATTCGACCGTCCTTCTTTCCTCGAAACACTCGATCTTGAGCGGCTTAAGTCTCTTTTCCTTAGCGAGAATCGGAAGCGAAATTTCGATCTATCCTCACTCGCAAGTTGCTTGTCCCTCAAGGAACTGTATTTGGAAGGACACTGGAAAGGCGTGGGGCACATCGCTGATTTGCCCGATCTAAGCCATGTCACGCTGCGTGCTTTTGCAAAGGCTCGGGGCCTTGGATTCTTGGGGAAACTCGCAAAGCTTTCTAACCTGACATTGGTTTTGGGTGGCCGCGAAGAGACGCTCGAATTTGCCAATCACAGTCTCCAAACGCTTCAAATCCTACGTGTAAGAGGGCTGCGGTCTTTAGGCGACCTCTCCCGATTTCCAATTCTCCGGCATTTGCGTATCGAGGATCAATTGCAGCTAGAGCGGCTCGACCTCACGGCAGCAAACTTGGAACGGCTTATGCTTTTCAACTGTAAGAATTGGCCACAATCGTTGGGCTTGTTGACCAGCGTCAGATGCGTGAATTCATTGCTTCGCGCGTCTCGCTCAACCTGGATGAATTAAGGGAGTTTGCATGGCCGAAGACGATGGAAGTTGTGGGCTTACATTCCGGAAGTATCAAATGGAACGAAAATACCGCGCAGCTCTTGGCTGGTCGTGGCTACAATCGGTTTCGCAGTAACTGGGCTTGAAAGCCTCTCCCGCTCACAGGGGACGAGGACGAATTAATCGCCGAGTGGCTTGCAGGCCGCTTCCAGCCACGCGAGTTCGGGGCCATCCAGCGCTGGGCCGATCTCCCGCAGCACCCGGGCATGATAGGCATCGAGCCAGGTGATCTCGTCTGGCGACATGATCGCGGGTTCGATCAAACGGCGATCGATGGGGCAGAGGGTCAGCGTCTCGAACCAGTGCATCGGGCGTTCGCCGCCTTCGATCGGCTCGGCTTCGCGCACCAATAGAAGATTCTCGATGCGAATGCCGAAATGGTCCTGCTTGTAGAATCCGGGTTCGTTGGAGAGGATCATGCCGGGTTCGAGCGGCGTGCGATCGGACTTGTTGATGCGGGCAGGCCCTTCATGCACCGAAAGGAAGCTGCCGACGCCATGGCCGGTGCCGTGATCATAGTCGAGCCCCGCCATCCACAGTGGCAAGCGGGCAAGAATGTCGATCTGGCTGCCGCAGGTGCCTTTCGGAAAGCGCGCGCGAGAGACGCCGATCATGCCGCTGCAGCACGCGCGTGAAGCGATCCTTCATCTCCGGCGTGGGCGTGCCGACAATGACGGTTCGGGTGATGTCGGTGGTGCCGTCCTGATACTGAGCGCCGGAATCGATCAAATAGATCTCGTCGAGCTTGAGCGGCAATGACGAGGCATCACTGACGCGATAATGCGGGATCGCCGCATGCGGGCCGGCGCCGGAAATCGAATCGAAGGAAAGATCCTTCAGCATGCCGGTCTCGACGCGGAACTGCGCGAGCTGTTTGGCAACGCGTGACTTCCGTCTGGTCGCCCTTCGGCGCGGCCTGATCGAGCCAGCAGAGGAAACGGCACATGGCAGCGCCATCGCGGCGGTGCGCGGCGCGGGCCCCTTCCTGTTCGGTGGCGTTCTTGCGCGCCTTGGGAAGAACGCACGGGTCCTTGCCGGAAATGATGGCGGCGCCTGAATTCGCTAGCAGGGCGCGGATGCGCTCCGGCGCCCAGTCGGGATCGATCTGCACGTGCGCCTTGGCGGCGCCCAAGGCGGTCAATGCCGCATCAATCTCGCCCGGCGGTTTGACGATGGCGACGTTCTTCAGATGCGCCTGCGTATCCTCGGGCAACTTCGAGGGATCGATGAAGAGCTCGGCGGGGCCATCCTTGTGCAGGATCGCATAGGCGAGGATCACCGGCGTATAGGGAACATCGCTGCCCCTGATGTTGAAAACCCAGGCGACCGAGTCCGGCATGGTGAGGACCACCGCATCGGCGTCCGCCTTATCCAGGACCTTCGCCACATCGGCGAGCTTATCGGTGGAACTCCGGCCGGAAAATTGTGTGGGCTGTACCTCGACCGTGCCATCGGGCTGGCCCGGGTGATCGCGCCAGACTGCATCGATCGGATTGCCGGTGACGGGGACGAGCTTGGCGCCGGCCTTGGCGCAGGCTTTCTCGAACTTCACCACCTGATCGGCGGTCAACAGCCACGGGTCGTAGCCCAAGACCTCACCGGCGCGGAGTTCCTTCTCCATCCATTCTGCAGGCGGCTCTTCGATGAGATGCTTCGGCGCAAAGAGGCCGGTATCGACCTGCTGCTTCACCTGGATCGTATAGCGGCCATCGACGAAGATGGCGCCCTTGTCCTTCATCAGTATCGCCATGCCCCAGGAACCGGCAAAGCCGGTCAGCCAGCGCAGGCGCTCGGCATAGGGAGCGACATACTCGCCCTGGAACTCGTCCTGGCGGGGGATGATGAAGCCGTCGAGCCCACGGCGGGCAAGCTCGTCGCGCAATTGCGCAACGCGGGCTGAGGAGAGGTGCTTTTCGGAGACGTCGTCGAAGGACTGGAACATGGCCGTCGTGTAGCGGGAGGGGGAGGGCGATGTCAAAGCCGTGCTCAGGCCATATCAATGGCCGCCGCGTCGTCACGATAGCGCCGCATCCAGTCGCGGCTGGTTTCGTCGGAGAGCTTGGCGACGCCCGGCTTCACGTCGGCTGGGTTGGGAGCAGGGGTGCCGAGCGCTTCGCAGATGCGGATCAGGCTCGCTGCGGGATCGGCGGCGAGCGATTCATAGCGAATACGAAGCGGAGCAATGCCTTGCGCCGCGAACCAGTCGTGCCAAGCCGCATCAAAGGCCTCGAGTTTTTCGACCTCTGACTTCAATCGCGCGAAATCGTAGCGGGGCTCCTGTGGCGGTGAGAGGCGCTCGATCTCGGTTCCGTCGGGTGCCACATGCCATAACCCGGTCTGCTCGGCCTTCACATAGGATATGGCTTGCTCGAGCTTGTTCTCGCGAAAGAGATGAATGTAGAGGTTTTTCCGAAGGCGTTCTCGAATCGCGCCCTATCGGAAGGAAGGCCGGGATAGATCAGGTCGAGCAGGGTCGGAGAGTTCGTCGAGGTTTTCCCGCATCAGACGAAGGCCGAAGATGGGCGTACCGGCTTTACCGACGCGGATCGCCGCATCGAGATAGGTGATGGCATAGTCGCGCTCGGTCATCGTTGAGGGATCGGGCAGGTGCCACGCGGCGGCCCAGTCGGGCATGAATTTGCGGCCGTAAAAGGAATCAGGCGATGCCGGCGCGCTTCGTCGAAGCCAGCAGATCGCAAAGAAAGTGCTGCCGGTGCGCGGCGTGCCGCAGATGATGTAGCTGTCGAACATGGCGCGCGTGTAGCGGGCGCGAGGGCCGGGTGTCAAAGCCGGATAGTCCCGTTTGTCATCCCCGGACTTGTTCCGGGGATCCACTGTGCCGATACTCCGCAGGCGGAGTAGATTGCGCGATGGATTGCCGGGACGAGCCCGGCAATGACAGTCTTTTGAGGATCGACGGAATTGACCTACCGGATCACTTGACGACTTCGATCTCGCTTGGCCGCCATTCCTTGGTGAAGAAAGGTTCGAGCGGGCTGTAGAGCCTGAGGATGGTAAACCAGCCCTTTCCCGGCATGGTCTGAATCCAGTTGCCGCGCGCAACGCCCTCCGGCTGGGTCGGTCCGAAATAAACCGTCGTCGAACCGTCGGACGCGGCCTCGGCGGCGGGCGAGGGGAAATTCTGGCTGCCGGCGCGCGGATAGCGTTGCGGCGTGTCGAGCATCGAGCGGGTCTGATTGTCATAGAGGGTGAAGGACCAGAAATTCGCTTCCGGAATGCCTTTCGGCAGGGTGACTTTGTAGGTTTTCGCGCCGTCGAAGTAGTTCTTATTCGCATCCTGCAATGCGAACAGGTATTGCGAGCCGAGGCCGGGCAGACGCATCGCCATGGCCGGGGTGATGCCGGTTACGCCGTAGAAGAACGCGGTGCGCGCATCGAGCGTGCGATAGCCGGTCGGAGGGTAGGGCCTCACACCCTCTTTGGTGACTTCCGGAATGGGCGTTTCGAATTCCGAACCGCTCACGAACAGAAAATTCATCCATGCCGAGTCGGGATAGTAATACCAGGTTGGATCGCGTGGATTCATAAAGAGGGTGCGTGCGGCGGCATTTGCGACGGCCGCCGCATCGGTCATGATTTTCTTCATTCGCGCATCGGGATTGAACGGCTTGCCCTTGACAATGCCGATCGCCGCCAAGGGGCCCATCAATTCGGGATCAAGCGCGGTGGCCGGCTCCTGCTGCACCACCTTGTCGAGCAGTTCGAAGGCGCGAAAATCGCCGGGCGGGATCGTGCTGAAGGCAACGCCACTGCCTTCGTGGAACACGGTCGCCGGCGGTTCCGCAATCTTGCCCAGCGGCGTTTTGCCGGTGAGAAATTCGGCAACGCTCGTTCCCTCGCCGCCGGGCGCGTAGGGATAGATCCTGGTCTTGGCCTTGATGACCTCGACCGTCGGGGCGGGATTGTCTTTCTGCATGAAGGAGCGGCCCAGGATCGCCACGCGGTTGGTCCGCGATCGGGCGATGAAAAATCCGCCCTCGGGTACCGGTCCGTCATAGCCGGGCGGCAGGACCAGGTATTTTCCGCCCAATCCGCGATCGGGGCCAGGGGCGCCGAAGTCGATTACCCAGCGCCACCAGAAATCATCGAGCGTGCCAAGTGCGTTGGGCGGGGTCTCAATCACCATCGGACCGCTGGAGAGATCGAGCATGCCGACGAAGTAAACGGTATCGGCATTAGCGGTGAGAAACAGCGACTTGGCGTCCATCAGCTTAGAGAACACCACGAGTTCATTGTCTTTGACCCCGATGCTTTGGAATCCCTCGTGAATTGCCGCCATGTTGACACCCTGGAAGGTGTTTACGATGGCCTCATAGGCATGGATGAAGTCGACGTTGTCGTAGAGCGTGGCGGAGGTCGCAGCACTGGGGGCACCGTCCTTGAACTCCAGTGGACCGATCCGCGAGCCGACCTGGTCGGGCGTCGAGATGGATTTCAGAGTCTGCTCGGAGACCTGCGCGCTTGCCGATAGTGGCAAGGCAAGGCAGAGCAAGGCCGCCGCGGTGGTCATCAGTCGTGACATTGTCGTTACCCCGTTGTTGCAATATTTACTTTGCGGTGATGCGGCCTTCAAGCTTCGGCGCGATCTCGCTCTTGTCGCGGACATAGACCATCACGTCATTGGCGAGCAATTTGGCGTCCCGGGCATTGAGGATGACTTTGGCGTCCTTCAGCACGGTGTAGCCGTCGCCGCCGCCCAGCATGTAGTCATTGGTGGCAAGCGTGTAGGTTTTGATCGGATCGAGCGCGGCGCCGGCGATCGATACGGAGGTGATGCGATGCCCGACAGGCTGCTTGGGATCGTAAGTGAAGGAGAGACCCGAGACTTGCGGGAAGCGGCCGGCGACCTTTTCCACCTGGCTCACGCCATTCTCCAATGCCTTCTGGATTGCCTCACCGGTGATCTCGACCTTTACGTTCTTGTTGCCGAAGGGAAGCTCGGTCAGCACATCGCGCGCGGGTGAGCTTGCTGCCGGCCGGATATTCCTTGTTGCCGCGAATGCCGCCGCCATTGGTGATGGCGATGTCGGCGCCGACCGCGGCGCGCGAGGCATCGGCGATGAGATTGCCGATCGCGGCTTCGCCGGTGCGAACCGTGGCGCGGCGGCTGTCGAGCGGCGTTGCCGTCGAACCGATGGCAACCGCGAGTTCCTTGCCGAGTTCGGCGTTCAAGTTCGTCGATCTTGGCTTGCGTCTCAGGATCGGGTGTGACGGTTGCGGTATCGATGATGCGGAAATTGGGATGCCAGGTGAGCGTGCGCGTTCCGTCCTTCTGCTGGACGTCGACGGCGAGGTCGATGGCGATGACGTAATCGGCCTGTTCGTAGGACTCGGCCATCACGGTGCGGCCGTCATACTGGGCGAGCAAATCCTGATCGTGGCCCGACAGGATCAGGTCGAAGGCATGGCTTGACAGCATCTCATTGTCTTCGGCGCGACCAGAATGGGTGACTGCCACGACCAGATCGGCACCGCCGTCGCGCAACTGCTTGGCGGCGGCGAGGCCTGTGTCGACCGCGTTGGTGATCTTGAGATCGCCGGGGCTTGAGACGACGTGGCTATCGTCATTGGTGAGACCGACGATACCGATCTTGACGCCGCCGCGCTCGATCATGGTGGTGTCGGTGAATCCGGCGATCTCCTTGCCGCTCGCATCGCGCAGATTGGCGGCGAGGAGCGGGAATTTCGCCTCGCTCATGCGCTTGAGGAAGATTTCCGGCCCGAAATCATACTCGTGATTGCCCGGCGTGAAGGCATCGGGCGGCGCCATATTGAAAAGCGCGATCATGTGCTCGCCCTTGTCGAGGCCCGACAGCAGCGAGGGCGAGATCGTATCGCCGGCATGGACATAGACGACATGGCCCTTGGCGCGCTCGGCCTTGACGACGGCATTGAGGCGCCCGATCCCGCCACGCTTATCGTCGCCGGCAAATTTGTCGATGTCGTTGGTGAGTACGAATGTGATGTTGACAGTTTCTGCCAGCGCCATCGAAGACATGACGAGAAGCGCGAACAGGATTGCCGACAGACGCCGCATCACAGACCTCCATTATGTTCCGCGGGGTCATTGGACCCCGGCCTCGATTTCGTTGCAAGGCCGCTCGTAAAGACGTTATCGCGACTTAGGCGGAGACTTCGCGAGCGATGCTGTGAATTTCTCCGTCCAATCCTTGTGCCAGCGCGACAGAGGCGGGCGGTTCTCGATGATGTCGCCGGCCGCCCAGGCAATGCGCTTCTCGTCGAGTTGGCGCGGCACGTCATTGTCGGGACAGAGGATGTAGAAGTCGCCGGCCTCGATCCGCTCGATCATGAATGCGGCCGTCTGATCGGCCGTCCAGGCGCCCGCCGGCTTTTCGGTTCGACCTTGCGCGGTGAGCGACGTGAAGACGAAGCCAGGTATCAGAAGATGCGCGGCGATTTTGCAATTCGCAGTGTTGCGCAGTTCGTGCTGGAGCGCTTCGGTGAAGACCTTCACGCCGGCCTTGGAGAGATTGTAGGCCGGATCGCCGGGCGGCGTGGTGATGCCCTGTTTCGAGCCGGTATTGATGATGAGACCGGGCGTACCTTGCGCGATCATGCCGGGAGCGAAGGCCTGGGTGCCGCGGATCACACCCCAAAGGTTGACTTCGAGGGTGCGCGGCCAGTTGTCGGGATCGAGGAGCTTGGTGCCGGGCTGGATGCCGGCATTGTTCATGAGAATGTCGACACGGCCGTAACGGTCGCGCACAGCGGTCTCAAGCCTGTGCAGATCTTCGGGCTTGCTGACGTCGCAGGGGACGGCCATCGCATCGCGCGGCGATATTTGCGTCGCAGCGTGATGCAAGCCATCGCCCGGCAGGTCGGCGATGCAGACCTTGAGTCCCAAACCGGCAAAGCGCTTTGCCGCGGCATAGCCGATCCCGGAGGCGCCGCCGGTTATCACCGCGACATTGCCGGAAGCGAATGCTTGATGAGTCATGAGATTGCTCCGTGGTCTGTTTAACCGGCGAGCATGTTCAGTGCGGCCGTACGTTCGCCGGGCTTCAGTTTAAGGAAGAGCGCGCGGGCCTTCTTGATGTCGGCGTCGCTTCCACTTTCGCTCGCCTTGCGGAGCGCGATTGTCGTCGCATGGTCCTTGCCGCAGATGAACGCGAGGGCCTTGGCAAGGCGCCCCATGCCGGCTTGATCGATCTTGAGGTCGTCCATGTTTGCCTTCTTTCTACCGTCTAACAAAGCGGGCGCGGTCAATAGCCCAGAATGTATTTGCCCAACAGGAAGCCGCCGGCGATGATTCCATAGCCAACACCAAGTGCGATCCCGAGGGTGACGATACTCAGGAACCAACCGATCGCAACGGCAAGGCCATCCTGCTCAGCGAGCCCAAGCGCGAAAAGGATGAGCGCAAGTGCTGGCGGAAAATTGGCAAGCGGGATCGGCAGGAACAGGATCAATGTCAAGACGAAGCAGGCGATACCGGTCAGACGTTCCGCGAAGGGGGTGCACAGGATGTCGAGCCGCGGCTTCATCAGTCGCTCGGCGCGCGCGATCATGTCTGTGGCGCGCTGCAAGCCCTTGCGCAATCCTGTCCAGGGCACAGAGCGACGGGTGACCGAGGCCGGCAGCCACATGGTGGGGCGGCCAACCATTAATTGGCCAGTGATGAAGAACAGCGGAATGGCGAAAATGGCCGACGCACCCGGGATGAGGCTCGGCACCGCGAAGGCGAGGATACCGGCACCGAAAGCGCGCTCGCCCAAAAGATCGAGGAGTTCCGAAATTTTCATCTCGGAGCGCTGCTCTGCCGCCAAATGTCCCAGAACGTCGGAGAGCTTTTTGTTTTGCGATGGGCCCGAATTCATGCGCGCTCAGCCACCCGTCTCACTACGGGTTGCTTCGCGGCCAGGACTTTGTCGACACGGCGTCCATCGAGATCGATGACTTCGAATTTCCATCCCTTTGCGGAGAAGCTTTCGCCGAGCGACGGCAAGTGCTTGAGACGCTCGAGCACGAAGCCGCCAACCGTCTGATAGGGGCGCTTCTCCGGCAATCTTATTCCCAAAAGATCCGCGAATTCGTCGACCGGCATGGAGCCCGATATGAGCCAGGAGCCGTCCGGACGCTTCACCGCGTGCGGTTCTTCGTCCTCCTCGCTGCGGAAGGTACCGACGATGGCCTCTAGAATGTCGGAAGATGTGACGACTCCCTGAAAATGCCCGTATTCGTCGTGAACCAGGCCGATATGGATAGACGAACCCTTTAGCAGTTCGACGACATCGAGCGCGGGCATTGTATCGGGTATAATCGGGGCCTTGGTCACAAGCTTTCTCAAGTCGAGCTTCCTGCCGGCGATCAGGATGTCGGCAATGTCCTTGGCCTGGATGATGCCAATCACCTCGTCGGGATTGCCGTCGATGACGGGAAGGCGCGAATGGATGCTGTCCTTCACCGCCTTGGAAATCTCGTTGGCGTCATCGGCGAGATCGATCATGTCGATGTCGTGGCGCGGCGTCATGACGGCGCTCACCGGACGGTCGCTGAGGCGCATGACACCGGCGATCATCGAGCGCTCTTCGCTTTCGATCACGCCAGCGGTCTCGGCTTCCGATATCAGCATCTTGATTTCTTCTTCCGTGACCTTCGCCTGCGATGTGCGGCGCTGGCCAAGGAGCGCCAGCACAAAGCGCCCCGAGATGTCGAGAAACCAAACAAAGGGACTTGCGATCTTCGAGAGGAACATCATGGCCGGCGCCACGGCGCAAGCGATGGCTTCGGGGTTGCGCAGCGCAATCTGCTTCGGCACCAACTCGCCGACGATCAGCGAAAAGTAAGTGATGGCGGTGACGACGACACCGAAAGAGATGGGATCGGCGTAGCTGCGGTCGAGGCCCGCGGCTTCCAAACCGCCGGCAAGGCGCGCACCAAGAGTCGCCCCCGAGATAGCGCCGGCGAGGATACCGACGAGCGTGATTCCAACCTGGACGGTGGAGAGGAAGCGGCCCGGATCGGAGGCCAAGGCCAAGGCCCGACGTGAGCCGCTGACACCGCGCTCGATCATAGCCTTAAGGCGCGCTGGGCGGGCCGAAACCACGGCCAATTCAGACATGGCGAGCGCGCTGTTAATGAGAATAAGAACAAAAATAAGCGCAAGTTCTGCGATCAACATGGGTGCATGATATAGCGCCCGGCGCCGCTAATGCAAAAGGGGGCGGCCGTCGAGAATGGGCGCGCATGAAGACGCTGCGCGAGGGCCAGAAAGTGAGCTTCGAGCTCCAGACGGATCGGCGCCTCGGCAAGAACTCGGCGGACAATCTTCGGGCCGCCTAACCCCTCACATGTTGACGGTTGCGATGCCCGGCCGAAACGCCGGGCATTGTTGTTTTGGGGCTCGCGGTGCCTGCGAATTGTGCGACGCACAAGCTGCGCTTACGGACCGTGCAGAGGGTGGATTTGCAGCGTGCAGAAATCCTCCTGCAACGAAGTCCTGCCTCGCTTCGATGCAAATCATTAAGATTTTATATACGGCTAAAGACTGAACGATATCATCATCTTATTAGTCATACCATGTACCCTTTGGAAGCCTTAACAAGGGATGAATTGACCTATGCCGTTTCCGCATAGCTGGGCTCCCTGGACCCCTCTGGTGCAGCCGCAAGTCCGCCACATATAGAGCCCATCAGTTTGTGCGTCGCACAAGCGCCAAATCAACACCCCGTTAGCGAGCCAAAGCAACAGCATCCTGGCCGCCAAGGGATGAAGACACATACGAAGGAGAAGAACTATGACTACCACCACTTATGGCAACACTGCCGCCACCTCGACCAGCTCGCGCCCGGCTTCGGGCTTCCTGGATCGGATTTCAACCCGTTTCGGCGATTACGTCGCCCGTTCGCGCATCGAGCGTCAGCTCGAGCAGCTCGATGACCGCCTCCTGCTCGATATCGGCATGAAGCGTTCCGACATCCGCCGGATGGTCTGGGGCAACTAAGCCTCGCCTAAACTGGAACACCGCTCATCGCGAAACTAATCGCGATGAACTTGCAACGCCCGGGTCGCATCAGCGCCTGGGCGTTTTGCTTATTCCGGGTGCCGCAGGACCAGCGTCATCCAGTTGCCGTCAGCAAAGCGCCGTTCGTGCACGAGCCCGCGCGCCCGATAGGCGGCAAAGACGGCCCTTTCCTGGTCTCGGGTGAGGCCGGACAGGACGACGCGTCCACCGGGCGCTGCGAGCGTCGAAAGCGGTCCGGCCAGCCGGATCAGCGGCAGGGCCAGGATATTGGCGAAGATCAAGTCATAAGGGCCACGGGCCGCAATCCGGATATCGTTCACGCCGGAAGCGGCTATCGCTGTCACCCAGGGTCCTGCGCCATTGAGGCGAGCATTGCGTTGCGTCACCAAGACCGCTTCCGGATCGATGTCGCTGGCGAGAACATGCCGGCGAAGGGTCCGGGCGGCGGCGAGAGCGAGGACCCCGGTGCCGCAACCCACATCCAGGATCCGGCGTGGGCGCTTCGATTTGAGGAGGGCGTCCAGCGCCTTCAAGCAGCCAAGCGTTGTCGCGTGATGACCGGTGCCAAAGGCAGTACCGGCGTCGATTTCGAGGCTTATCCCTCCCCAGCGCCGGCGTGAGCGATCATGCGAGCCGTGGAGATGGAAGCGACCAGCGGAAACCGGCGGCAGGCCCTCAAGCGAGCGGCGAACCCAATCGATTTCGGGCACTCGACGAGACCGACACGTCGGCTCGACCGATGGCGCTCGCTGCCGTGCTAGCCGTGGCCGCATCGGGAAAATAAGCGAGGACCTCCCATCTGCCGGAATCCTCTTCCACCTCATTCAGCGAAACGGCCAACGGGGCAGCGCCTGCGCCGTCCTCGAGGCGATCGGAGAGAACCTCGGCCTCAAGCAGACTGAGGGGCGAGAAACGAATGAGCCCGAGACGGGGCTTCATGAGCACGGGCTATTCCGCCGCTTCGAAGGCAATGAACCCGCCCGACTGGCGTTGCCAAAGGTTAGCGTAGATGCCGCGGCGACGGAGCAGGGCTGTCGTGGCTGCCTTCCTCCACAACGCGACCGTCGTCCATGACGATCAATCGGTCCATCGCGGCAATGGTCGAAAGCCGATGTGCGACGGCGATGACTGTCTTGCCTTCCATGAGGCTGTAGAGATTCTCCTGGATTGCCGCCTCAACTTCCGAATCGAGCGCGCTGGTCGCTTCATCGAGGATGAGGATGGGCGCGTCCTTGAGCAGCACGCGGGCGATCGCGACCCGCTGGCGCTGGCCGCCCGACAATTTCACGCCGCGCTCGCCGACATGGGCGTCGTAGCCGCGACGGAATTGTGGATCTTCGAGGGTCGCTACGAATTCGGCCGCGTGCGCCTTGCGTGCCGCAGCCTCAACCTGCGCCAAGGTCGCATCGGGACGGCCATAGCGGATATTGTCGATGACCGAGCGATGCAGCAGCGAGGTGTCCTGCGTCACCATGCCAATCTGCTCGCGCAGCGACTCCTGGGTCACCTGCGCAATATCCTGCCCATCGATCAGGATGCGGCCCTGTTCGAGGTCGTAGAAGCGCAGGAGCAGGCTCACCAATGTTGACTTGCCAGCACCGGAGCGGCCGACAAGGCCGACTTTCTCGCCAGGCTTTATCGTCAGCGACAGGCAGTCGACGATGTTGCCGCCGTCGATACTGTCCCTGCCGTAGTTGAAGGTGACATTCTCGTAGCGGATTTCGCCGCTCGGGACCTTGAGACCGGTGGCGGCCGGCGCGTCGACCAGGCTGCGATCGCGCGCAACGGTCTCGATGCCATCCTGGACAACGCCGATATTTTCAAAGAGGCCCGCAACTTCCCAGATGATCCAGTGCGCCATGCCCTGCATGCGCAGAACCAGGCCGATGGTGAAGGCAATCGCGCCGGTGGTAATCTGGTTTTGATACCACAGCCAGATCGCCAGTGCCGAAATGGAGAAGAGAAGCATGCTGTTGAGGACGTTGAGAGCGAGGGTCATCAGCGTCGTCATCCGCATGGAGCCGTAGACCGTCTGCAGCATCTCCTCCATGCCTTCCCTGGCATAGTTGTCCTCACGCGAGGCGTGGGCGAAGAGCTTGACCGTCGAGATGTTGGTGTAGCTGTCGACGACACGGCCGGTAAGAATCGAGCGCGCATCGGCTTGGGCCACCGAGAGCTTGCGCAGCTTGGGCACGAAATACCACATCGCCCAGGTATAGCCGGCGAGCCAAAACGCCATCGGCACGGCAAGACGCCAGTCGCTCGATGCGAACATCACGAGGGCGCCGGTAAAATAGACGGTTACATAAAGCAGGACTTCGGTGAGCTTCAGCACCATGTCGCGCACGGCGAGCGCGGTCTGCATGACCTTGGTCGCAACACGGCCGGCAAAGTCGTTGTGGAAGAATTCCATGCTCTGGCGCAGCACGTAGCGGTGCGCTTGCCAGCGAATGCGCATGGCGAAGTTGCCCATGAGGCCCTGGTGCACGATGACTTCGTAGAAGAACTTCAGCAGCGGGAGTACAAAAAGCACGACCACCGCGAGCCAGGTAAGCTCGGTGCCATGTTCCTGCCAGAAAGTGGCACGGTCGGCGGTGCTCAGCCAGTCGACAAGGCTGCCCAGGAAGGCGAAAAGCGATACTTCGATCAGCGCCGTCGCGGTCGCGACCAGCGAACAGACGATGAGCATCGGGATGAAGGGCTTCGAGTAGTGGTAGACGAATCCGGACAAAGTCGTTCCCGGCTTCTCCGGCGCTTGGGCCGGGAAGGAATTGGTCCTGGTCTCGAACCATTTGAAGAGCGGCAGAAACACGGGGGTCGTCTACTCCTGAAGCGGGAACGCGATTTGCATTCCGCCTGTTACGGAAACCAAAATGTTGGGTTCGGGGCGTGCTTATACCGCCGTCAGGGCTTGGAAGGGAAGTGGCTGAGCCATGGCGGGGCGGGGCTGTCGAGCCCAGCCATGCGCGGCAGCAGAAAACGTTGCACGACAGGACGATTGAACACCAACGGCAGGATGACGGTTCGCAGGAAACGCGCCCAGACAGAACGCGAAGCGAGCAAGTGGGTTGGCGCCGAGGTCATCTTCAAAACCTCCGCGCCCGGCCCATGGCGCAGTTTTGTGTATTCCCCGGCGCGGCCTTCGCAGAGCAGGTAAGCGAGCCAGGCCGCGTCTTCGATGCCGAGGTTCATGCCGCGACCGCCCACGGGCGAATGGATGTGGGCTGCGTCGCCGGCAAGGAAGGCATTGCCCTTCTGATAGGTGTCGACCTGACGGTAGCTGATGTGAAACTCGCTCTGCCACACGATCTTGCCGACGCGGGTGTCGGGCGGAAGGCTGTTCATGATGTCGGCGCGCGAGCTGACGAAGCGTCCAAAGCCTTCGCGCAAGGGAAAGAAGGCGCAGACGTAGTCGTCCGACAGCGTGGCTACGCCGCAATCCCAGGGAAACGGCCAGGATTCGAGTTCGACATCGGCGAGCCCCCAGGCTTCGGGAAGGCTTTCGCCGGAGAAGCCGATATCCAGGGATTTACGCACCAGCGAATGGGCGCCGTCCGCACCGATCACAACATCAAAGGGCTCGCTCTGCGCGCCGATCTCGCAATGAAATGTCTCGGCCATCGGCTTCAAGTCCGGTGAGTTCGAGTTTGCCATTCGACCGGGTGACCGGCCTCGCTCAACATTTCGGCCAGAGATCTGCTCGGTCTCGGATTGCGCCAGTGCGAGCAGAAAGTTGAAGCGATGATTAGGTTGTGCATGTTCGAAGCGGAACAATTCGCGTTCCGGCGTGCGTACGATCATGTGGTGGATGCGGTTTCCGCGGGCGAGCATGCGCTCCGTGGCCCCGGATGGATCAAGGATCTCGAGGGTTCGCGGATTGACGGCAAGGGCACGCGATTCGGGGGCAGGGCCGGAATTGGCGTCGATGATACGTGGGGTCATGCCGCGACGTCTCAGTTCGACCGCCGCAGCAAGGCCTACGGGGCCCGCGCCGACGATCAATATTCGAGTATCCGGCGTAGTGCGCATCGGGCTCCTCACTTTTCCGCGAGAATCATCAGCCTGTCTCACCTGCAATAATTGCATGAGCGACGGCATCCGTCATGCTATCCGTCCCGCATTCATGGCCGAGTTTTCCCGCATTCTGCCCTTGATCGTCGCATCCGCGCTGTTCATGGAAAACATGGACTCGACGGTCATTGCTACCTCGCTTCCTGCCATCGCCGGCGACCTGAAGGTCGATCCCATCGTCCTCAAGCTCGCCTTCACGACCTATCTCCTGAGCCTCACCGTATTCATTCCGATCAGCGGCTGGACGGCCGATCGCTTTGGCGCAAAAAACGTGTTTCGCGCTGCGATCGCGGTCTTCACGCTAGGGTCCATCGCGTGCGGGTTCTCGCAGACCCTTGAAGGTTTGGTGGCGGCACGGGCACTGCAAGGCGTCGGCGGCGCGATGATGGTTCCCGTCGGCCGCCTGATCCTGCTGCGCGCGATACCGAAGAACCAAATGGTCAATGCGCTCGCGTATCTGACCATCCCGGCCTTGATCGGACCGTTGATCGGCCCACCGATCGGCGGATTCATCACGACCTATTTCCACTGGCGCTGGATATTCCTGATCAATGTTCCGGTCGGAATCGCGGGGTTGATTCTGGCGACCGCGCTCATGCCCGATATTCGTGCCGACCGTACGCCGCGCCTGGACGCTGTGGGTTTCGTGCTCTCGGGTGCCGGACTATCGGCGCTCGTCTTCGGCTTGACGATAATAGGTCGCGACCTGCTCCCGGACGGGGCGGCACTCGCGCTCGTACTCGGTGGCACGGTGCTTTGCATCCTCTACGTCCTGCATGCGCGGCGGACAGAGGAGCCGATTCTCGATCTCAAACTCCTCCGTATCCTGACATTCAGAGCCGGAGTGATCGGCGGCAGCCTCTTTCGCGTTGGCGTAGGAGCCACGCCATTCCTCTTGCCGCTGCTTCTCCAGCTTGGCTTCGGCATGACGCCGTTCCAGGCGGGCGTTCTGACCTGCGCTTCCGTCGCGGGGGCGCTCACAATGAAATTCACGGTGCACCGCGTGTTGCGCCGTTACGGGTTTCGCACGGTGCTCATCGTCAACGGCCTGATCTCCGCCACCTTCATAATCATCAATGGCCTTTTCACGATCACGACGCCGTTAGCAATCATCGCAGTCTCCCTGCTATGCGGCGGCTTCTTCCGGTCGCTGCAATTCACATCGATGAATGCTCTCGCATACGGCGATATCGATCATCCCGACATGAGCCGCGCAACGAGTTTTTATATGGTCGCGCAACAGCTCTCGCTCTCGGCCGGCGTCGCTTTCGCGGCGTTCGTCCTGGAGATGACGCAGATGGTGCGGGGAGACATGACGCTCGTCGCCGCAGATTTCAGCTTCGCCTTCTTCACGGTGGGGATCGTCAGCGCCCTGTCGGTATTTTCGTTCCTGGGACTTTCGCATGATGCGGGCGAGGAGTTGGTCGAGCGGCGCGCGACACGCGCGATCCGCTAGCGCTGGCCGCCTCGTGGATCAAGGGCGGCAGCGCGGACTCAAGACGAGGGCAATAGCGATCCTCCATGGCCGTCCTTGAGGCGGCCCTGCCATGGAGATCTGATATTGATCCGTACACAAATCGTCATGCCAGCGAAGGCTGGCATCCATCGCGACATGATTTGCCATGGACCCCAGCTTGCGCTGGGGTGACGGGTGAGAGGTGTGGGCCTGTGGTGGAGGTGTAAGATTGATCCGTACACAAATCGTCATGCCAGCGAAAGCTGGCATCCATCGCGACATGATTTGCCATGGACCCCAGCTTGCGCTGGGGTGACGGGTGAGAGGTGTGGGCCTGTGGTGGAGATGTAAGATCGATCCGTACACAAATCGTCATGCCAGCGAAAGCTGGCATCCATCGCGACATGATTTGCCATGGTCCCCAACTTGCGCCGGGGTGACGGATTAGTCGGAGACCATGCAAGACGGCGCGGGTGTTACGAGGTGTCGTCGATCTGCGGATGCACGCTGCGGGCGAGCCAGTGGCACTCTTTCAGGATCTCGTCGACTTCATGCTTTGCCCGCTGGCGATAACCCGGCGGCCGGCCGGGTCGCATCGGACTCCAGCGCTCAGGACGGCGCTCTTCCTTGGGACGCGCCTCCCAACGGGCGAGCCGCATGGCGTGGCGGGGGATGTCATTGAGTGCATCGACAACGGCCACGAGGCGGCGGACGAGGTGCTTCGCACTGACCATGCCGTCATCGACGACTTGCTGCTTTGCCTGAGCGGCGGCGATCTCAGCCTGTTTCTGCTCAAGGAATGACTCGATGGAATGGACGTGGGGCTCCAGGCCACGGCGCTTCTTTTTGAAACGGCGGCCAACACGCTTGAGCGGATCGAACAGGTTGAACAGGAAGCCACGCTTGCGTTTGGGCTTTCCTTCGCATCGGCCTTGGCTTTGCCGGGGTCTTTGGCTCTGGGCTTAACTGACGCCGGACGTCTGGGCTTATACTCGACCACGATATCGCGCGCCGCGGCGATGATGAGCCTCCTGGCTGCCGATTCCGCCGTCCGCAGAATGCGAAGCACATGGCGGTGGAGAGGCTTTGCAATCCTCTCGACGCTGCCGCCTTCGGTCAGTCCGATCTCGGCGAACAGCTCCGCGATGATGCCCAAGAGCGGCATCCGCCAGCGTTCGATGGCAAAGTTTCTGTCCATCCGAGCGACATAGAACGCAAAGAGAACTATGTCAATATGTTAAATCTGGCGGCCTTTGAATTCATACTCACCTCTGCCTGCCGGGGATGACGAGTATATGGTCACGACCTGCCGCGAATGATGTTGTGCTCCGGACCATAAGGGAAGTGCGTTATGTTGGTATTGCCGTTCTCGGTGATTACCAGGATATCGTGCTCGCGATAGCCGCCCGCACCTTTGCGGCTTT
Organism: uncultured Alphaproteobacteria bacterium; assembly: GCA_963805405.1. Taxonomy (GTDB): domain Bacteria; phylum Pseudomonadota; class Alphaproteobacteria; order Rhizobiales; family Aestuariivirgaceae; genus JAEUMG01. The sequence continues at coordinate 21,680 of CAWDUC010000020.1, forward strand.
CCGGCACCATGATCATCGGCTCCATGGAGATGACCATCCCAGGCTCGAGTACCGTGTCGCAGTCCTCGCGCAATTCAAGGCCGGCTTCTCGCCCGTAATAGTGGCAGAGCACGCCGAAGGAGTGGCCGTAACCGAAGGTGCGATACTGCAGAAGCTGATGACCCTCGTAGATGCCGTTCAGCGCCTTGGAAATGTCAGAGCACTTGTTGCCCGGCACGAGAAGCTTCTTGCCTTCGTCGTGGACCTGGCAGTTGATCTCCCAGTATTTGAGATGCGTGTCCGAAGCGCTTTCGGCGAAGAGCGTGCGCTCAAGCGCCACGTAGTATCCGCCGACCATCGGAAAGCAGTTGAGGCTGAGAATATCGCCAGCCTCGATACGACGACTGGTGACGGGATTATGCGCGCCGTCGGTGTTGATGCCGGATTGAAACCACGTCCATGTGTCCATCAATTCAGCATCAGGCCAAGTCTTTGCAATCTCGCGCACCATGGCGCCGGTAGAGGCAAGCGCCACTTCGTGCTCGGGTACGCCGACGCCTATGGCCTGCGCACAGGCTTCGCCGCCGATATCGGCAATGCGCGCCATCTCGGTGATGTGGGCGATTTCTTCCTTCGACTTGATCATGCGCAGGCGCATGGACGATGCGGCGATGTCGACGAATTCGACATCCGGCATCGCGTCTTCCAATTGCTTGCGGAAATCGAGGCTCACATGATCGAACTCAATGCCGATCCGCCTGGCCTTTTTGGCCAGGTTGCGGACGGCGGTGAAATAGTTGCGCTTGTCCCAATCCGTATAGCTGACATTGTCGCAATGACTGCGGCGCCAAGGCTGGCCGCCGTCGATGGCGGAGGTGACGGTCGTGGCGTTGTCCTGATCGAGGACGAGTCCGTAACGCCGGCCGAAGTAGCAATAGAGGAAGCCGGTCAGGTAACAGATGTTGTGGTAGGAAGTAAAAAGTGCGGCATCGATTTTCTCCGCCGCCATCACGCCGCGGACTGCCGCGTGCCTGCTTTCAACTTCACTTGCGGAAAAAATCGGCGCCGGGCGTGTGCCGTTGCCGCGATAATCGACCGTCGACGGACGGGAAACCCTCTCAATCATAACCCCTCATGCTGTAAGCCTTGCGCTTATAGTCGTGCTTAACAGCTATCGCAGCGGTTGCAAGGCTCAGGAGCGTTCGACGAAACTATCGATCACGCGCTTCTCCCCGGCCTTGTCGAAATCGATGGTGAGTTTGTTGCCATCGACGCGGGTGATCCGGCCGTAACCGAATTTCTGATGGAAGACACGCTCGCCTTCGATGAAGCCCTTGCCTTCGGTCTCGCGCGCTACGAGTTCGCCTTCGAGGATGCGCGGCGTCGCGCGCAGGCCTTCACCGCGGGCATAGGCCTGCTGGGCGCGCTGCCAGCCGGGAGTCGCGTAAGTGTTTGAGAAGGGCTGGCGCTCCTCGAAACGGCTGCCGCCATAACTGCCGAGCCCGTAACCCCCATAGCTGTTTGCCATCGGCGCCACCTCGACGAATTTTTCGGGTAGTTCGTCGACAAAACGTGAGGGTAATGCCGATTGCCAAAGGTTATGGACGCGCCGGTTCTGCGCGAAGGATACAGTTGCGCGGCGCTTGGCGCGGGTGAGGCCGACATAGGCAAGGCGGCGCTCTTCCTCGAGGCCGGCGCGCCCTTTCTCATCCAGCGCGCGCTGGTGCGGGAACAGTCCTTCCTCCCAGCCGGGCAGAAAGACGGTTCCGAACTCAAGCCCCTTGGCCGAATGGAGGGTCATGATGTTGACCTTGTCCTCGGCCTGCGCGGTCTCTGAATCCATGACGAGCGCGATGTGCTCGAGGAAGCCGGTCATGTTCTCGAATTCCGCCATCGAGCGGACAAGTTCCTTGAGGTTGTCGAGCCGGCCCTGGGCTTCCGGACTCTTGTCGTTCTGCCACATCTGCGTGTAGCCGGATTCATCAAGTACGATCTCGGCCAGTTCCGTATGGGGCAGGCCCGTCAAAGTCTGTCGCCAGCGACCAAAACTTGTCAGGAGATCAACAAGAGCCTTACGGGTCTTGGCCGCGAGCTCGTCGGTCTGGCCCAGCATTTCGGCAGCACGATAAAGCGAGACGCCGTGGGTGCGGGCGAGGGCGTGCATGCGCTTTACCGAAGTATCGCCGATGCCGCGCTTGGGCAGATTGATGATGCGTTCGAAGGCGAGATCGTTGTCGGGTGAGACCGTGACCTTGAAGTAGGCGAGGGCGTCGCGGATTTCGGCGCGTTCGTAGAAGCGCGGACCGCCAACGACACGATAGGGAACGCCCAAGGTGATAAAGCGATCTTCAAAGGCGCGCATCTGGAAGGAAGCGCGGACCAGGATCGCCATATCGTTCAATTTCTCGCCTTTGCGCTGGAGGTTCTCGATATCCTCGCCGATCGTGCGGGCTTCTTCGTCGCCGTCCCAATGGCTGCGCACCGTGATCGCTTCGCCTTCGTCGCGATCGGTGTGCAGCGTCTTGCCAAGCCGGCCTTCGTTCTTGGCGATGAGGCCCGATGCGGCGCCCAGAATATGCGGCGTCGAGCGGTAGTTGCGCTCGAGCCTGATGACGCGGGCGCCGGGGAAGTCCTTTTCGAAGCGCAGGATGTTGTCGACCTCGGCACCGCGCCAGCCATAGATCGACTGGTCGTCATCACCGACGCAGCAGATATTGTTATGGCCCTGGGCGAGGAGCCTGAGCCAGAGATACTGCGCGACATTGGTGTCCTGGTATTCGTCGACGAGCATGTATTTGAAGCGGCGCTGATAGTCCTTGAGCACGTCGGGGTGCTCCTGGAAGATGCGCAGGACTTCGAGCAGCAGATCGCCGAAATCGGCGGCATTCAAGATCTTGAGACGCTGCTGATACTCAGCATAAAGCGTGCCGCCCTTGCCATTGCCAAAGCTAGCGGCTTCCGCGGCTGGAACGCGCGACGGAATAAGCCCGCGGTTTTTCCAGCCGTCGATGTGGCTTGCAAGCTGGCGCGCCGGCCAGCGCTTTTCATCGATGCCGTGAACCTCGATCAACTGCTTGAGGAGGCGGATCTGGTCGTCGGTGTCGAGAATGGCAAAACCTGACTTGAGTCCGGCAAGCTCGGCATGCTTGCGCAGGATCTTGACACCCACCGCGTGGAACGTGCCGAGCCAGGTCATGCCCTCGACGATGCCGCCGATCAGGTGGCCGATGCGCTCTTTCATCTCGCGGGCGGCCTTGTTGGTGAAGGTCACGGACAGAATTTGGCCCGGCCATGCCTTGCGGGTGGCGAGAATGTGGGCGAGGCGGGTGGTGAGAACACGAGTCTTGCCGGTCCCTGCGCCCGCCAGCACGAGCAGGGGACCGTCGGTGATTTCGACGGCGGCGCGCTGTTCGGGGTTGAGGCCGCGCAGATAGTCCGGCTCGCCCTGGGCCATGGCGCGCGCAGCAATGCTGCCGCCAACCGTTGGCGGCGGTGCGTCATCGTCGAAATCGTCAAGATCGATGGGCTTGGCGGGCATGGTTCAGCGAATCCTTGCCCGTCTATATAGCAAGTCTAACACCCCCAAATCAGGGTGATGTTGAGAAAGAGGGGCGCCGCAACGGCAGCTTAGGCCTGCCGCCGCGAAGCATGCCGCATCAGTGAATGCGCGGCTTTTCCATATCGCTGATTGCCGCCTGGACGAGGCGCCATGTGTGCGCGGTCTTGGCGTCGCCGACGCGTTCGCAAAGATCGGCGTGGTAGGCTGCTTCGCTTACGGCTTTGCCGCCATGCACGAAGATGATCTGGCGCGCGAAATCGACAAGGTTATGCATGACCGGCTCCCTTCGTTTGTGATTGTTGGAGGAAGCTACAGACGAAATGCGACGATAGTTTGTGCGCGCCGTCTATTTTCGCGGAATTCCGATCTTGTGTCCGACCTGCGGGGGAACAGGCAGGGATTTGTGCGCCGCACACATCGCGGCAATCTTCTCAAGTATTTCAGGAGGAAAAGGCGAGGTTCGTTTTGAACTCATGTCGACGTGGATGATCATGTGTTCGGAGACGCAAGCGAGCCAGCCTTCCTCTGCGTGGTACATTTCCTCGACATAGTGAACGCGCTTTAAATCGTAGTCGAGGAACTGGACATTCACACGCACGGGATCGCCGGCATGCATCTCGCGCAAGTAGGTGATGTGCGCCTCGAGGGTAAAAAATGAGCAGTTGGCGTCCTTGAGATAATCCGCGCCGAGCCCGACCGTATCGAAGGCTTCGTCGCCCGCACGATCGAAAAGGACATTGTAGTAGGCCATATTGAGATGGCCATTGTAGTCGACCCACTGGTCTTCGACCCTTTGAATGGCGGCGACGAAAGGGGCTGGCGGCTTCATCAGGGATTCCCGGTTTGGCTTATGACAGGAGCGGATTATTAGCGTAGATAGAGGGCAAATCAGAGTTCCGCCCCGCGATGAATATACAGACAAGAACACGACGCAACAGCAGCGCCCAGGCAATCGCCGAGATCAAGGAAGTCCTGGGCGACAGGCTATCGACCGCCCAGGCCGTTTGCGACCAGCATGGCAAGGACCAAACCTGGAATCCCGGCGCTCCTCCGGACGCGGTGGCCTTTGTTCGCGATACGCAGGAAGTCCAGAAGATCGTCCAAATCTGCGGGCGCTATGAGACCCCGGTCATTCCCTACGGCACCGGAACTTCACTGGAAGGCCATTTTAGCGCGCCGTTTGGCGGGGTTTCGGTCGACCTCTCGGGCATGAACCGCGTGCTTGAGGTCAATGCCGAAGATCTCGATTGCCGGGTGGAAGCGGGTGTCACGCGCAAACAGCTTAACAACGAGCTGCGGCATCAGGGCTTGTTCTTCCCGATCGATCCGGGTGCCGATGCAAGTCTTGGCGGCATGGCGGCAACCCGCGCTTCCGGTACCAATGCCGTGCGTTACGGCACCATGCGCGAAAATGTCCTCAATCTTACCGCGGTCATGGCCAACGGCGACATCATCCGAACCGCGAGCCGGGCGCGAAAATCTTCCGCCGGCTACGATCTGACGCGATTGCTCGTCGGGTCGGAAGGCACGCTCGGCGTCATCACCGAGGTGGGACTGAAGCTTTATGGAATTCCTGAAATCGATCGCCGCCGGCGTGTGCCCGTTTCCGACACTCGAAGCAGCCTGCAAGGCGGTCATCCTGACGATCCAAAGCGGCATTCCGGTGGCCCGCATCGAGTTGGTCGATCATCTGCATGTCCGGGCCTTCAACGTCTATTCGAAGCTCGACCTCAAAGAAGTGCCGACATTGTTCGTCGAGTTTCATGGCACGGCCGCATCGACACGCGAGCAATCCGAAAGCTTCGGCGCGATTGCCGAAGAATTGGGGGGCGGTCCTTTCGACTGGGCGACGCGCGAGGAGGACAGACAACGGCTATGGCAGGCGCGGCATGATGCATTCTGGGCGACACGTGCCCTGATGCCAGGCAAGGAGGTCTTCGCGACGGACGTGTGCGTGCCCATTTCCAGGCTCGCAGAATGCGTCAAGGAAACCCAGGAAGATCTTGAAAGAAATGGCTTATTCGGGCCGATCGTCGGGCATGCCGGCGACGGCAATTTTCACACAGTGCTGTATTGTGATCTCAACGATCCCGACGAAGTGGAACGGGTGCGCGGCTTTTACGAGCGCATGATCCATCGCGCGATCGCCATGGAGGGAACCTGCACCGGCGAGCATGGCGTCGGCACGGGCAAGGTCAAATTCCTCGAGGCAGAACACGGGCAGGCCGTTGGGTTCATGCGGGCAATAAAGCAGGCCCTTGATCCGAAAAACATCATAAATCCCGGCAAAATTCTGCCCTCGAATTGACGTGAAAGACTGCGAGTCGACCCAAGGGTGTTAAGGTTGACGGCATGAAATTGTGGAAGTCCCCGATTCTGTATATCGGCGTGCTTTTGGTCGTCGCCGTCGTGGCGGCCTTGGCAGCGCCATACGTCGTCGATTGGGGTCGCTATCGGGCAACGATCGAGGCTTATGGGTCGGATCTTGCCGGCCGGAAGGTTGTTGTTGCGGGACCTATTTCCGCCAGGGTGTTCCCGTGGCCGCGGCTAACACTCCAGGATGTCCGCGTCGCTAATGTCGCGGGGGGCTCGGCTAAGGAATTTCTGAGTGCCGAGCGGGTCGACATCCGGATGTCGCTCTCGGGATTTCTCAGTGGAAGCATTCTCGTCGAGGGCATCGAGGTCACTAAACCGCGAATAGCGATCGAGCGCATGGTTTCCGGCACCGGAAACTGGCGGGTCGTTTCGTCGCCCAATCTGCTCAAGTCGGGCCTGCTTTCACACATCAAGCTCGACCACATCACCGTTCGAAACGGGACAATCAATCTTGTCGATGCTCGCCGCGGCGGCATGGCGGAAGTCGACAATATCGAACTCATCCTCTCGTCGCCGGCCTTGGGCGGGCCATGGCGCGTGCGTGGGACGGGCAACTACAAAGACCAGCCGATCGAACTCAGCATCGACACAGGGTCATATCGACCGGACGCGCCGTTCAAATTCGGATTTCGCGTGGCCCCGGCAGATGGTTCGGGCCTCGCCTTCAGCTTCGATGGCGAGAATGATGGTTCACGGGTGTCCGGGCAGCTCAAGGTCGAGCCGGCGCCGCAAGTCGGCGGCAAGACCGATGCGGAAGGAGACCTCCGACCGCTGGTGCTGCGCGCGCAGGCGTTGTCGGATTTCGATACGCTCGAACTGAAGAAAATCGAGATCGCGCCGCGCGATGGCGAGCCCGGTGCCAACATGGTCACCGGGGAGGCGATGGTCCGGCTCGGGGAAGTGATCGGCATAGACGCGCAGTTTGCCGCGTCGCGTTTCGACCTCGATACGATCGCCGGGGCAAAGGCGCGGACGCTGTTGAGGGAAGGGCGCTCGCTGTCGCTGCTTGAATCGATCGTCGAGGGCATGCCGGAAAACCTCGAGGCCCGGACGGAGCTCAAGATCCGTTCTCTCGTCGCCGGGGGCGAGACTCTGGAAAATGTCAGACTGGACGTGGCTGTCCTTGATGGCGCGCTGCGCATTCATGAATTGTCGGCGACCATGCCCGGTCAGTCGGAAGGGCTCTTTGACGGTATCTTCCTCGTCACTGACAGCGGTCCGCAATTGGCCGGCGATGTAGCGCTGGCTTCGCAAAATCTGCGGGAATTCGCGCGATGGGCCTGGCCCGAGGGGTCGGACTGGATTGCCGCCAATTGGACGGGCAGCCGAGGCCGCTTGAAACTCCAGACCCGCATCGACCTCCTCAATGACCGGTACCGAGCGACGGAAACATCCTTCGAAATCGACGACACGCATCATACCGGCTCCCTGACCGTCACCGGGGGCGCCGAGCCCCGGACCGACATTATACTCAATTCAGATGTTCTCGATCTCGACAGCTTCATCTCCGGCGGCCTGCTGGGCGGTACCAGTACGGCGCTGATCCGGAGTTTCGCCGAGCCGGTGACGGCAGCGAAGTCCGCCGGGTGGCCGCGGGTGTCCCTTGCCCTTACCGCCGACAAGCTCAAGTTGAACGGGACCGAAGCCAATGACGCGCGTGTCGAGGTCGACTCCTCGGCCCAGAGCCTGGATATCCGGCATGTGGAATTTGGCCGCGTTGGCGATGCCAAGCTTGATATTTCGGGTGTTCTGAATGCAACCGCCAACGGTCCTACCGGCCGCGTGACCACGCAGATGACCGCGCATGACCCTCGCGGAATGGTGCGGTTGTTGGGTATCGTCGCGCCAGATAGCGATCCGCCGTGGCTCTCTGCGCTCGGCGAAACCAATGTCACGATCCTGAGCGAGTTGAAGCCGGACCCGGCCGGTTCTCAATTTGTGATCGACGTGCAAGGCAAGTCGGGAAGCTATGGAATATCGGGCTCGGCTGCACTGGCGCTGACGCCAGAAGGTGCAAGCAAGGTCAGCGGCTCGCTTGATGTTGCGACCGAAACCAGTTCGTCCCTCGCGCGCCTGGGTGGATTAAAGCCGGTTGCGGCAGTCGAATCGCCCGGGCGCCTTATCGTCAATGCCAGCGGCGACTTGAAAGCCGGCGTCGACATCGACGCCCAGGCCGAGCTTTTCAATGCAAAATTCGGCTATCGCGGAAAGCTGACCGAGGTCGATGGAGGTTTCGTAACCGAGGGCCGCGGCGGGTTCAATTCAGACCAACCAGCCGCACTCCTGAAGGCAGTCGGCTTGTCATGGCCAGTTGCGGGATTGCTTTCGGTCGAGGCCACCATTTCCTCGTCGCAGGACACGATAGGCCTGGCCGATATTCAGGCCGTGGCCGGCAAGGAACGCCTCAGTGGCAATCTCAACGTGAAGGGCCGCGTGGTGAAGGGCGAAATCACCGGCGGTGCCCTTGCACTGAGCGATCTTTTCGCCGCAACACTGTTGCCATGGACAGGTGGACCGCCCGACCCCGAAGGCCCCTTTGCCCCGGGACTGCCGCTGGGGCTCACCGGCGAGGTCTGGCTCAAGCCGCATTCGCTCGCACTGGTCGGGGGCGCTGAGATCCCTGAATCGCAGATCGGCATCACGGCGACCGAATCGTCGCTCGAATTCGCCGTGTTTGGAACCGGCAACAATGGCGACAAAGTATCTTTGACGCTGCTGTCGAAACCCAATGGCGACGGCCGCTCGATTGAAGGCAAGCTTTCGCTGCCAGGCGATCTGGCCAAGCTCCTGCGCACGACCGATGGGACCGCAGTCGCCAACGGATCAGTCTTCATCGACGCAAGTTTCCGCGGCCAAGGGCGGAGCCTCGCAAGTGCGCTAGCCGATCTTGACGGTGGCGGAACATACGTACTTCGCGGCGTTAGCCTTGACCGCATCGATCCGGTTGCATTCGGGGCGTCCGCACGGATCGCTAAATCAGCGGATGATGTTCGGCTGTCGCTGCATCTCCTGACGACGGGCCGTGCCATGAGCCTGCCTGATGCTCAAGGGACGGTGACGGCAACCGACGGTCGAGTTGCGTTGCTCCCGATCATTTTCAGCGGCGACGATGCCGAAATCCAGATCAAGCCGACCGCTGATCTGGCGTCGGCTTCGCTTGATATCGAAGCGATCCTGCGCCTCAAGGCGATCGCCGATCTTCCCGCGATGCAGATCGTCTATAGCGGCTCGCCGGGCGAACTGGTCCGGACGGTTGATACGACCGAGCTTGAAATCATTCCTCGGAATCAAGGTGCTGCGCGAAGGCTTGAGCGAACTCGAAAGGCTGCAGAAGGAGCAGATAAAGGCCCTCGAGGAAGAGGAGCGCTTCCGGCGCGAGGACGAGGAGCGCTACCAGGACTATCTTTCGCAACGGCGCGAATTGCAGATGCGCCAGCGCGAATTGGACGTCCATCGCAAGCTGCGCATCGAAGAAGAAAAGCGCGCCAAGGAAGAGGCAAAGAAGAAGCGCGAGGAAGAAGCTAAGAAAAAGCGCGACGAGGCGCGCAAGGCCAAACAAGCTCCGACGACTGAGGTGAGTGCAAGTCAGCCCGCGCCGCTTGATCCTGTCGTGCTCGTGCCGGCCGATCCGACCTATGTGCCACAACCCGATCCCTGGCCGTTTGGCGGACTTATGCCGACCGATTCCGAACAAATGCGGCGGCTCAAGGATCGGCAGCGCTAGAATTCGCGGGCGCGAATTAACCGAAGCCACGAAATGACAGGGTGAAGCCATTGCAGTGCGGCCGTTCTTCAGGCGGACTGGATGCGTTTTTGGCTGAAGGGGGCGTCAAATGAAATCGTTGCGCGTCGTAGCGTTTCTGCTCTTGGGGTTTTTCCTCATATCGGCACCAGCAAGCGCCGATTGGGAAAAGGCGGGGCCGATCTGGAATAATATGGATGCGCAGCGGAAATGCCCTCAGACCTGCAGCCCTGGCAAGTGGGACGGAAACTGGAAGACCACCGAGGCTACTAAAATGTCGGTGTGCAGTTGCTCGGGCGTGTCGAAAAGTTCGAAGTCCACACAGCAGACGCAGAGTCGCGTAACGCCGCAAAAACTTCCTGCCGGCAAGAAAACGAAAGGCGGGATAAAGTCAGGGGCGATCTGGACCGACATCATGGCCGCGGACCGGTGTCCGAAAATGTGCGGCGTGAGGCAATGGGACGGCCGCTGGAGTTATGTCGATATCAACAATTCAATTTGCTATTGCCGGTAGCGTGTTCAGCCGCGACTGACCTGATCGAGGACCCAGACTCGCAAGGCGCTCGACAGATTGCGATCGCCGCGTTGACGGTCGACCTCGGCTACTAATGCGGTGATCGACTTGCCGCGCTGCGCCGACAGTTTCTGCAGAACTTCCCAGAATTCCAGACTCAAGCGAGATGCTGGTGCGATGCCCTGCAATGGTGACCGATCGCTTAAGGTCAGTCACGTCAGTCTTCGCGCTTGTGCCCGTCAAGGCGCTGCGTTTCCAAGTTCTTTTCTGCCTCTCGTAGCGCACGATCGGATTTGCTGCGCCCGAATTTCAATCGGTTCGAAATCGGCGAGGGCCTCGCGCTCGGCGCGAGCCTTGCGCTTCCTGACATTTTTGAGATTGACGATGTCGGTCATCAGCGTGGACCGATCATTTCCTCGGGGCGCACGATGAGATCAAACTCCTCGGGCGTCACGTGACCGAGCCGCACGGCTTCCTCGCGCAAGGTCGTGCCGCGCTTGTGGGCGGTCTTGGCAATCTCCGCTGCCTTGTCATAGCCGATCTTTGGCGCCAGCGCGGTGACCAGCATGAGGGAACGGTCGAGCGCCGCCTTGATATTGTCCTCGCGCGCGACGATGCCGACGACGCAATTGTCGGTGAAGCTCATCGCCGCATCCGCCAGGAGACGCGCCGATTGGAGAAAATTGTAGGCCATGACCGGATTGTAGACGTTCAATTCGAAATGGCCCTGGCTGTTGGCAAAGGTGATCGCCGACTGATTGCCGAAGACCTGGACGCAGACCATCGTCAGGGCCTCGCACTGCGTCGGATTGACCTTGCCCGGCATGATGGAGGAGCCCGGCTCGTTTTCAGGCAATGACAATTCGCCAAGGCCCGAGCGCGGACCGGAGCCCAGAAGCCGGATGTCGTTCGCAATCTTGAAAAGGGACGTCGCGACCGTATTGATGGCGCCGTGGGTCATGACCATGGCGTCATGCGCGGCCAGTGCTTCGAACTTGTTGGGCGCGGAGGTGAAGGGGAGGCCGGTCAAGGCGGCGATGCGCTCAGCCACCATCTCGGCAAAGCCCAAGGCGCGTTGAGACCGGTGCCGACGGCGGTGCCGCCCTGCGCCAGTTCCATCAGCAGCGGCAATGTCTGCTCGATGCGGAAGATGCCGTTCTGCACCTGCTTGGCGTAGCCCGAGAATTCCTGGCCAAGCGTGATCGGCGTTGCATCCTGCGTGTGGGTGCGGCCGATCTTGATGATGCCGGCCCACAGCTTTGCCTTCTCGTCGAGCGCCTTATGGAGATGGCGCAGCGCCGGCAGCAGGTCGTTGCAGACCTGCTCGGCGCAGGCGATGTGCATGGCCGTCGGGTAGGTGTCATTCGACGACTGGCTCATGTTCACGTGATCGTTCGGATGCACCGGCGATTTCGAGCCTTGCAGGCCGCCGAGAATTTCGATGGCGCGGTTGGAGATCACCTCATTGGCGTTCATGTTCGACTGGGTGCCGGAGCCGGTCTGCCAGACGGTCAAGGGGAAGTGGTCGTCGAGCTTGCCGTCGATGACTTCCTGGGCGGCGGTGATGATTGCCGCGCCGATCGTGGGATCGAGCCGGCCGAGAGCGACATTTGTTTCGGCCGCGGCGCGCTTGACGATACCGAGCGCGCGGACGATCGGTAAAGGCTGCTTCTCCCAGCCGATCTTGAAGTTCAAAAGGCTGCGCTGCGCCTGGGCGCCCCAATAGCGGTCGCCTGGCACGTCGATCGGTCCGAATGTGTCCGTCTCAATGCGCTTGTCTGCCATGGTCCTGTCCGCCTGATTTTGGCCGGCTGATTATCACAGGCGCATCCGGCCTGCCAGCCATCAGCGCGGATGGAGGCGTGCCAGATAGGCCATGGCAATGAGCGGATAGGATGCCGAAGACGAGACAGACGCCAAGCGACCATTGCGGTCCAAGACCGGCCAGCACGAACACAAACAGCGTGGGGGCGATGGCGTTAAGGATAAGCTGCGGCGTCACGATCGTGCCGATCACCAGTCCATAGTCTTGCCGGCCGAAAAGCGAGAGTGGCACGGCGCCCTTGGCTATGGTCATCAAGCCGTTCGACATCCCGTAGAGGACCGCGAAGAGCAGGCCCGCCGCGAGCGCGAAGCCGCCGCCGATGAAGACGATAAGCGCCAGGGGCAGGAGCCCAACGGCGATCAATGCCCAATTGCATGACGCCAATGCGGTGGCCAAGAAGAATATCGCCGATACGGCTGACGACCTGGCATGGGCCAACCAATGTTGCGAGCATCACGGCGATGGCCGGCGCAAAGCCCAGGCCCTGGAAGAGCGGAACGATGTGGGCGGAGATGGCCGAGAACACCAGGCCGTTCAGTGCCACGACCGCGGCGAAGGCCCCCATGGCATGGACGCGCTCGGCGCCCAGCAAGGGATGCTTCTCAGTCACGAGGTCGCCCGCCATCGGCGTGTGGCGCTCCGGCTTGGGTCGTCCCCGCAAGACCAGAAGGTGCAGGGGTAAGCAGATTGCGAGGTGCAGGCCTGCATAGACCAAGAACGTGCCGCGCCAGCCGATCGCTAGTGCAAGATAGTGACTGACCGGCCAGAAGACGGTGGATGCCAGCCCACCGAACAGAGAAAGGTAGGAAATGGCGCGCCTTGCCCTGAGGCCGGCGATCTGGGCAAGCGATGGAAAGGCGGCATCATAGAGGATGAAGCGCATCGCCACTCCGAGCACGAGCCAGCCCGCGACATAAATCCACTGCGAGGTCGCCAGCCCCAATATCGCGCAACCAAACGCTGCGAGGAGAGAGCCGGCGGACATCATCCGGCGTCCGCCTTGAGTATCGATCGACCGGCCGGCACTGCGCGATATGGCGCCACTCACCAGCAACGCGCCAGAGAAGGCGCCGAAGATCAGCGTCGGTGGCCAGCCACGATCAATCGCAATATCGGGCGACAGGGCGCCCAGAGCGTAAAATGTGGTCCCCCAGCCGATGATCTGGGTGACACCCAGTGCCGTGACGACGAACCATAAGGGCTCTTGTTTAGAGTTCATCCCGCCAGATCGGATTGGTCCAGGCACGCTTGCCGGAGTGGTCTATCGCCGCCACGCGCAACCACGCGCTTGGTTTCTTCAGAAGCCAGCCCTTGTCGAGCTTCGTCAGGTCGAGGGTCGCGCTGGTGATCGCCCTGCCGCTGCGCCCGACGGTTCGTGAATTTCCGCATAGCACGACGATGGTATCCACGGGGGAGCAGGCGACAGTCAGTTCGTTGCCGCTGATCGACAGTTCATGAATCTGCGGTCCCTGGCTCGAATAATACTGGCCTGCCTTCAAGGCCTCGAGCAACGCTTCCGGATCGAGGCTTTCCGACTCTGACGTTCACCCAGCCGCCGAAGTGATCCGGCGTCCAGAAATGCGCATCGTCGGTGGCGAATGCGGTGAGCCGGCGGTTCTCATTAAGAAGCTGGTCCAGCAGATACCAACCATCGCCGCGATCATTCTCGACCGCGCAGCCATGATTGTAGATCTCGACAGCATGCGCGCTGGCGATGGCGCGTCCGTCTTCGATCGTGAGCTGCGACCAGGCGGGATGCGCAATGCCGACAAAAGCTCCGGCAGCGGCAGCGCGTGCGGCGATCTCGGGGCCGGTTTCCTCGGGCGCCGCGGGCTCGAAATCAAGCGGCAGCCCGGCCGCGACGATGTGCCAGAGTTCGCCGACTTGCGTCACTGGCGCGTGGAGTTCCGAGCCGAGTATCGTCGTGAAGCGGTTGGAACGCATGGCGCGCGTGTCGGCGATCGGCCAATTGTAATTGCCGATGAAATGATCCGACAGCATCATGAAGTCGTAGCCGGCATTCTTGTAGGCTTCGACGACTTTCTCCGGCGCAAGTGCGCCGTCGGAAAGCGTCGAGTGGGTGTGGAGATTGCCACGCCAGAAGCGGCCTGGAAGGGAAAAGGGCGAGAGGTCGGTCATATCGGGAGCCTCAGCGGGAATGGAGCGCTTGAGCTTGTGGCCTAGACTTGGCCCTCAGTCAGGAGTGACACATGATCGCGGGGCACCCAACCGCGTGACCCGTCAGCGGCGGTGGCGAGGTAGAACCCACTCTCTTCTGCCTCGATCGCGAGCCTTTCGCCGGCTTCAATGGTGAGTTCGATCGCATCGTAGTCGCGCGTCAAACGCCAATTGCAACCAGAGCCCGCAAGATAGGCCCGCGGTACCCACCCGGCGCGTGTATCCTCGGCTGTACACCAGACCCAGCCCGGGACCTCGGAGTACTTCTCGAAATCCGGCACGACCGCCGTCCCCGCACTAACCGATATCGGATTTTGATACGGGCGTCGGTAGGGCTTGGTGACGATTGCCTGCATCTGACCTCATGCCAGCCGATAGTTCCTTTTAACACTCCAATGCCCGAGCGGGGATAGGGTTCGGCGCGCGTCTGCCATGCCGCAGAATACAGTCTCTGCCCGAGCGTCAGCCCCTGCGGGCGATTCCTAGACCGATAACTGCATTCCGAGTTCTACAACGCGGTCAGGCGGAATCCGGAAGAACTCGATGGCGCGCGCCGATTGATTGGCGAGCATGATGAAAAGCCGTTGCTGCCAGAAGGGAAGCGACGAGCGCGGCGACATGCGCAAGCGCGCGGCGTCCGAGGAAGTATGACGCCTGTCGCGGATCAATGGACAAACCGAATGGTTCGCAGGCGCGCAATGCAGCCGGCACATCCGGCTGTTCCATGTAGCCAAAATGCGCTTCCACCAGCCACGCGCCCAAGGGCAAGCGCTTGACCGTCACCCGTTCTGATCGCGGCACGCGCGGCTCGTCGCTGGTATCGACCGTGATGAACACAAGGATGTCATGCAAGACGCGATTGTGCTTGAGGTTGTGCATAAGCGCGCTTGGCGCATAGATCGGGTCGGTTTGCAGGAACACCGCGGCTCCCGCCACTCGCGTCGGCTGGCGCCGTTCGAGCGACTGCAGTAGTCCCACTAACTCGACGGAGTCCCGCTGAGCTTTGTCGCAAGGGCGGCTCGTCCTTTCATCCAGGTGAGCATTATCATGATGATCGCCCCGCCAATAAGGATTGGCATGTAGCCGCCGTGGCTGATCTTCAGCGCGTTGGCGGCGAAGAAGGTCGCTTCGATCGCAAAGATAGCAGCGAGAGCAGGCAGCACTAGCGCTGGCGGCAGATTGCGCGATTTCCAGAAGAAGATGGCGGCAAGCAAGGTGTCGATCAGCATCGAGGTGTTGACGGCGATGCCGTAGGCAGCGGCCAGATTGGTCGAAGACTTGAACACCAGAACAAGCAGTATGACGCCCACCAGCAGGATCCAGTTGATCTGGCCGATGTAGATCTGGCCGGACTCGCTCTCGCTCGTATGGGTGATGTTCATGCGGGGGAGCAGACCGAGGGATATGGCCTGCTGTGCGATCGAGAATGCGCCGGTTATGACCGCCTGGCTTGCAATGACCGTGACGACCGTCGCCAGCACGACCAGCGGGATCAGAGCCCAGGAGGGAGCCATCAGGAAGAACGGGTTGGTGATGGCTTCGGGATTGGCGTGCAGGAAAGCACCTTGCCCCAGATAGTTCAGAACCAGTCCGGGAAATACCACGCAAATCCAGGCAAGGCGGATCGGCTTTTTGCCGAAATGTCCGAGGTCGGCATAGAGCGCCTCTCCGCCCGTGATGGCGAGGAAGACGCCGCCGAGCACGAGCAGCGACAGGCCCGGCTGATGAACCAGGACACGCGCGCCGAAAATCGGATTGAAGGCCTGGAGGATCGCCGGGTCATCACCGACATGCATCAGCCCCAAAATTCCGAGAACCAAAAACCACACCAGGGTCACGGGTGCAAAGAACGAGGCAACGCCAGCAGTGCCGTGATACTGCACGAGAAAGAGAAAGAGCAGGACGGCAATCGTCAATGGAACAACGTAAGGCTCGAAACTGCTGTTGATGACGGTCAAGCCTTCGACGGCCGAAAGCACTGAAATGGCCGGCGTGATCATCGCGTCGCCAAAGAAGAACGCTGCCCCGATCAGTCCCAGGAAAAGTACGAGGCCGCCCTTTCGCTTGGTGACCGTCTCAACAAGAACGACAAGTGAAAGAATGCCGCCTTCGCCGCGGTTGTCGGCACGCATCAGCAAGAACACGTATTTGAACGTGACGATGATGATCAACGCCCAGATGAAGAGCGATGACACACCGATGACATTCTGGCGAAACGCGTCTGGACTTCCGCCGGTGACGTGGTGAAGCGCTTCGCGCATCGCGTAGAGGGGGCTCGTGCCGATGTCGCCGAAGACGACGCCAAGCGATGCGAACGCCAGCTTCAGGACGTTCTGGCTGCGCTCCGGCGTTTCCGCGATCGCGGCGTTATCTGCTTTCAGCTGTGCCATAACTCGCCCGATAAATCGTAGCTCCGAAATTAGGTTCGAGGCTCAACCGTTCGGATCCATTTGCTCCATCCCGATCAGGGCGCCATGACAACGTTACGGCACTCGGCAGGCAAAGCCTTCAAGGTCATTGCGGGCGCGGGCTTCGGCGGATTCTTCGGCGGGGGGGCTTTCCGCCAGGGCTTGTCCCCCAGCCAATAAGCCAACTCAGTGCCGCACCCGGTTCCGTCCGCCGGCTTGGGCGTCGGTTGCTCCTTGCAGCCTGCTTGGTTGTTGGGACAACCGATGCGGATGTGAAAATGGTAGTCGTGCCCGAAATAGGGGCGGACCTTGGCGAGCCAGGAGCGGTCCCCGGTGGCCCAGCGACAGAGTTCGGCTTTTATCGGCGGATGAACGAAGATTCTTTCGACCTGCGGATAGGATGCCGCGCGCTTGATGAGTTTGGCGGCCGCCTCGGTCCACGCGGCGCGATTGAGCGTCTTATGGTCGAGCACCATGGAGACCGCACTAATCTTCTCGCGTTCCGACGCCGAGAGGATTCGGCTCGGCATCGGGGTCAGCCAGATGTCGGCGTCGAGGCCGATCTGATGACTGGCGTGGCCGGTCAGCATCGGGCCACCGCGAGGCTGCGATATGTCGCCGACGAGCAACCCGTTCCAGCCGTCAAAGAGCTGTGCCTCGTCGGCAAGCTGCTCGAGAAGCGCGATGAGTTTGGGATGGCCCCAGTTGCGATTGCGCGATAGGCGCATAACTTGCCAGGCCGGTCCGGTGATTGGCAGAGCCTGAGCACCAGCAAGACAGCCCCGAGAGTAGAAGCCAATTGAGCGTGCCTTCAGATCGGCGGGCGCGCGCTTGGAAGCAAAAAGCTTCTTTGCCGGCACTTTGTCGATCGGCATCGAAGCTATGTCGCCGATCGCCGGGAGCGGTCCTACATCCTGAGCGACGGCAACACTGCCCGAAGCAATCAAGACCGTGATCAGCGCCGCAAAAAGACGGATCATTCGTTTCGTCCTGAGTTGCACTTTGCCCCGTCTAGCAGATCGGATTCGGGGAGGCGAGGGGCAGAGAACCACTGTGCAGGAGACCCGTTATTTCTTCCTGAACGCATCGAGAGAGACGATTTTCGGCGCGGCTTCGCCGGATTCTGCGGCCTTTGCTTCGGATTCGGGCCGCTTCAGCGGGGTTGGCGGGTCTTTCGGGGATAGACCCTCGGCGTGGAGTGCGGCGGTTTCTTCAGAGACGGTCTCGAATTGGAGGCCGAACTGAACCGAGGGATCGAGGAAACCCTTCACGGCGCGAAACGGAATGACAAGCTTCTCAGGGATATCGTTGAACGACAGCGTGACCTGGAACTCGTCTTCCCTGACCGCCAGGTTGGAAAACTGGTGCTGGAGAACGATCGTCATTTCAGCGGGATAGCGCTGGCGAAGGCGTTCGGAAATCTGCACGCCCGGGGCGTGGGTCAGGAAGGCGATATAAAAGTGATGGTCGCCTGGAAATCCGGAACGTTCGACTCGCCGCAGCGCTTGGCGCACGACGCCGCGCAGGGCTTCTTGGGCCAACAAGTCGTAACGCATCAAATCTTCGGCCATTGCCAATATCGCCCTCAATCACCCGCCTCATAGTACAAAGCTCAAGGCGTGTCGTCATCGGCGCAAGCTAAATTGTAAATTGTGGAGAAGTGCAGGCTTCTGTTGCCAGGTGCCTGCGAACCCCGCCTCAACCTGCTAAGGCTGAGGACTTAGATTTCGGCACTCGTACCGCATTACGCGGCGAGAGCAACCGGAGCATAGTTGTCGTTGGCAACTATAATTTGGCCCGTTACGACGGAACCATCTCGGGCAAAAGCACGCCTTTTACGCCCTCGTCGATCCTAGTTCGCCCCCATCACCGGCCGCCTTGCTCATTCGCGGTCTGTGGTGGAGGCGCCGGGTACTGCCCCCGGGTCCGAAAGGTTTATTATGACGCCCGTTTATCACCATAGCCGCCCTTGCGGGAGGCAAACCCAATATAGGGGTTCACAGAGCATATGGAAAGCCCGGCTTTCCTTGTGATGGCAAAAGGGAATCGGTTAAACTCGCCCCATGCACCAATATCTCGACCTCATGCGCCATGTGCTGGCGAAGGGCGTCCGTAAGGACGACAGGACGGGCACAGGTACCGTTTCGGTTTTTGGCCATCAGATGCGGTTTGACTTGGCGCAGGGTTTCCCATTGGTCACGACCAAGCGGCTGCATGTGCGCTCTATCGTCCATGAATTGCTGTGGTTCCTGCGGGGCGACACCAACATCGCCTATCTCAACCAGAACGGCGTCACGATCTGGGATGAATGGGCGAATGATAATGGCGAGTTGGGGCCGGTCTATGGCGCACAATGGCGGTCATGGCCGACCCGCGATGGCGGAACCATCGACCAAATCGCCGATGTCATCGAGCGGATCAAGACCAATCCCGATTCGCGCCGGCTGATCGTCACGGCCTGGAACCCGGCCGATGTCGACCGCATGGCCTTGCCGCCATGCCACTGCCTGTTCCAGTTCTATGTCGCCGAGGGCCGGCTGTCGTGCCAGCTTTACCAAAGGTCGGCCGACATCTTCATCGGAGTGCCGTTCAACATCGCGTCCTATGCCTTGCTGACCCACATGGTCGCGCATGTGACGCGGCTCAAACCGGGCGAATTCGTCCATACGCTTGGCGATGCGCATCTTTACTCAAATCATATCGCGCAAGCGGAGGCTCAGATCGCGCGCGCGCCCTTGGCGCTGCCGCGGCTCGTCATCAAGCGTGATGTGACCGATATCGATTCCTTCAAATTCGACGACTTCGAGATCGTCAACTACCAGTCTCACCCTCATATCGCCGCGCCGATCGCCGTCTGATCATGAGCCTCAAGATCCGTACAGCACAGCCCGGCGAGGCCGGTCTCGTCTTGGATTTCATTCGCAAGCTTGCCGATTACGAGAAGCGGCTCGATGAGGTGGTCGCCAGCGAGGCCGAGATCGAGGATGCTCTGTTCGGGCCGACGCCACGGACGTTTTGCGATGTCGCGGAATGGAATGGCGAGCCTGTCGGCTTCGCGATCTGGTTCTATAATTTCTCGACCTTCTGGGGCCGCAACGGGATCTATCTCGAAGATTTATTTGTTGAGCCGGGGCAGCGCGGCAAGGGGATCGGGAAGGCGCTTTTGCGCCATCTGGCGCGCAAATGCCGGGACGAAGGACTGCCGCGCCTGCAGTGGTGGGTGATCAACTGGAACGAGCCTTCGATCGCCTTCTACAAATCACTGGGCGCCGTGCCGATGGATGAATGGACGGTCTACCGGTTGACCGGCGAGCCACTCAAAAGACTGGCCGATTCGTGAGCGGTAAGCCCCGCATCGCGTTCGTGCTGGCGATATCGCGCAATCGTGTCATTGGTGCCAATGGGACGCTGCCCTGGCGAATGCCGAGCGATCTGAAGCGCTTCAAGGCGCTGACCATGGGCAAGCCGGTCATCATGGGACGAAAAACGTGGGAAAGCCTGCCGCGCAAGCCATTGCCCGGCAGGCCGAACATCGTGATCACGCGGCAAGCCGCATATGATGCGCCGGGTGCAATCGTGGTTCGGACCGTCGCGGAAGCGCTTCAGCAGGCGGCGGCACGCACAGCGGATGAGGCCGCGGTGATCGGAGGGGCGGAGATATTCGACGAGACGCTCCCTTTGCCGACCGGATTTATCTCAGCGAGATCGATCTAGAGGCGGATGGAGATCGTTTTTTCCCAGGGCTTGAGAAGGGTGTCTGGAAAGAGGTTTCGCATGAAACACATCAGCGCGCGGAAGGCGATGCAGCGGGGTTCACGCTCCGTGTGCTTGACCGAGTTGGGCCGGCCCGCCAGTATTGAATAATGGTTCAAAATCCTACAAATCCTGAAGTTGTCGTCATCGGCGCGGGCGCGGCCGGCATCGGCGCCGGGCGGGCGCTCAAGCAGTTGGGCGTGCCGTTCATCATTCTCGAGGCCAAGAACAGGATCGGGGGCAGGGCCTATTCCGAGGCCACGAGTCTTGGCTATCTCTGGGACCATGGCTGCCACTGGTTCCATTCGGCGGACGTGAACGTGCTGCGCGAAATGGCGGACAAGCTCGGCCATAAATACCTCCCCAAGCCGCGGCGGGCCTATGCCAACACCTTCATGGACGGCAGTTGGACCTGCCGGCCGTTGAGCGACGATTATGTCTGGGAAAATCTCGCGAAAGTGGCCGAGGTCGGTCAGGAGGGCAAAGATATCGCGGCTTCCGACGTGATCGACCCCAATCACCCGTGGAATCCGATGGTCAGGCATTGGCTGGCGCTCATGTATTCGGCCGATCCCGAGGATATTTCGACATTGGACGCGGGCCGATATCGCGATACCGGCGTCAATTTGCCGGTCGAGGATGGTTATGGCGCCCTGGTTGCGAAGCTGGCGCGAGACCTGCCGATCAAGCTGAACACGCCGGTTTCGGCGGTTTCGATCACCAAAAATGGCGTCGAAATCGCCACTTCCGGCGGCAAAATCGCTGCAAAAAGCGCTATTTTGGCGGTGCCTTCGCGCATGATCGAGACCGGCAGGATCGCCTTCGATCCGGGCCTTCCGGCACATTTGCAGCAGGCGTTTCAAGACGTCCCGATGGGCTGGTACGAGAAGATCGCGTTGTCCTTCGATCGCGATGTTTTCAAGGGATTTGACCCGTCTTATGCCGATATTTTCGATCCCGTCGCGCCAACCACGCAGCCGTTCAATTTCGAGCTGCATCCGTTCGGCCGGCCGATCGCCGTCACGCATCTCGCCGGCAAGCAGGTGCGCGAGTTGGAGCGGAAGGGCGAGGCGGAAATGACGGCTTTTGCGCTGGAGGCGCTGGAAAGGGCTTTCGGGTCCGATATCCGCAAGCGGGTTATCAAATCCGCGACAACCCACTGGTCGTCGGATCCGTTCATCAACGGAGCCTATGCCTGCGCGAAACCCGGACGGGCCGACTCACGCAAGATTTTTCTCGAACCCGTTCATGATCGCGTCTTTCTTGCCGGGGAACACGTGCATCAGACTTTCAATGCAACCGCGCATGGTGCTTACCTGTCGGGAATAGATGCCGCCCAGGCTGCGGCTGCGAAGGCCGGTCATGGTGGCCGTGCCGCCGATCCGCTTTGGCTTGCTGCCTAATTAATCGCCCCAGCGCATGGACATGGGCGAAGCGCCTACCTATATGAGCCGCGACGTGCGACCAGGGAGGATTGAGCGGAATGCCGTGGAATAAGGACGGTGGCGGAGGCGGTTGGCAAGGTGGCGGCGGCAACAACCGTGGCCCCTGGGGCCAAGGTCCAAGCGGGCCGGGAGGCGGCAATCGGTCTCCCAATTCTCCCGATCTCGACGAAATCATCCGTCGCATCCAGGCGAGCCTTCGCAACATTCTTCCGACCGGCGGCGGTCGTGCTGCCTGGATTCTTCCGATCCTCCTTGTCATTCTTTTTGTCGTTTTTCGCAGCGTCTACCAGGTTCAGGCGGATGAGCGCGGCGTCGTCCTGCGATTCGGCGCCTATACGCGCACGGCGGACCCCGGACTTCACTTTGCCCTGTGGCCCGTCGAAACCATGGAAAAAGTCCGTTTCGCCTCACAACGCCAGAGCGAGATCGGCGGTGGCGAGGAAGGCTTGATGCTTGCTGGCGACCAGAACATTGTCAGCGTCAAGTTCACGGTATTCTGGAGGGTGCGCGACGCGGAGGAATATCTCTTCAACGTGCAGGAACCCGAGGCGGTGATCCGCGCCGTCGCCGAAAGCGCGATGCGCGAAATCGTCGGGCGCACGCCCGCCGAGCAGTTCCGTACAGGTGGACGAAAGGAAGCCGAAGACCAGGTATTCTCCATTACGCAGGAAACCCTCGACAGTTATCAGGCCGGTATTCTCGTAACCGGCATTCGCCTGAATGAGGCTGATCCGCCGCCGGAAGTTCGCGACGCCTTTGCGGAGGTTCAGCGCGCCGAGCAGGACCAGGCAAAGCTCATCAACGAAGCCGATCAGTACGCCAATCAAAGGATCAGGCGCGCCGAGGGCGAAGCAGCGAAAATCGTCGAAGATGCGAAGGCCTACAAGTCGCAGGTCGTTCTGGAGGCGCAAGGCGAGGCTCAGCGTTTCATCAGCGTCTATGACGAATACAGCAAGGCGAAGGACGTAACCCGCGAGCGCATCTATCTCGAGACGCTCGAGGACGTGATGACCAAGTCGAACAAGGTGCTCATCGAGGGCGAAAACGGCAGCGGCGTCGTGCCCTACCTACCACTGCCTGAACTCCAGAAACGTGGCGCGACAACTCCGTCTACAGGCGACGCGGCAGGAGCAACCCAGCAATGAGCCCGTTCAGAACAGTTATCCTCATTGCATTGGCGATCGTGGCGTTTGTCGGCTATTTGGCACTCTTCCAGGTCGATCAACGCCAGAGTGCATTGGTCCTGCGGTTCGGCGACATCTACAGAACGGTCGAAAAGCCCGGCCTCTACGGCAAGGTGCCGATCTCCGATACGGTAATCCCGATCGACGATCGCCTGCTTCTGTGGGAGTCGAACGATAAGGTCGTCCAGGTCGCAGACAGCCGACAATACAATGTCGATGCTTTCACAATCGCGCAGGTCGTCGATCCGCGGAAGTTCCGCGAGACAGTTGGCGCCGACTATGAAATCGCGCGTGCCCAGGTCGAGCGGCGGCTCGATTCTGCCCTGCGCCAGACCTACGGCAAACGTGCCTTTGATGCCGCCCTGTCGAAAGACCGTGCAGTCATGATGCGCGAAATCCGTGACCAGGTGCGCGCCGAAGCGGAAAATCTCGGGGTCCGCATCGTGGATATCCGCATCCGGCGCACGGAACTGCAGAAAGACGCGCTGACCGCCACGTATCAGCGGATGGAATCAGAGCGCCTCGCCGAAGCCAAGGATCTGCGCGGCAAGGGTGAGGCAGCGAAGATCCGCCTCATGGCCGAGGCGGACAGAAAGGTCGTCGAGGTCGTTTCCGAAGCGCGCCGCCAAGGCGAGATCCAGCGCGGCGAAGGCGAAGCGGAACGTAACAAGGTTTTCGCAGGTGCCTTCCAACGCGATCCGGAATTCTTCTCTTTCTATCGGTCGATGCAGGCTTATGCGAAGAGCATGACCGGACCCGGCACCACGTTGGTGCTGAGCCCCAAGTCGGAATTCTTCAAGTATTTCGGCGGCGATCGGACGGGTAAGGTGGGAACGGCGCCGCCCGTCCAGCCGACCGCACAGACACTGACGCCTACCGAGTCCCCGACACCGCAATGATCGAGCTTGCAACGGCCCTCGGGCTGGTGCTGGTCATCGAAGGCCTGTTTTATGCGACCGCGCCGGGTAAGCTGAAGCAGCTTATGCTACAGTTGCAGGATATTCCCGACGACGCCTTGCGTGTCGGGGGCGTTGTGGCCATCGGCATCGGGGTTTTCGTGGTTTGGCTGGTACGGACCGTGCTTGCGAGTTCATGACATTGTGAAGCCAAGATTTTTGCGTATCGACCCGCATCGCGCTTGAGTCGGGACCGGAAGACGGACAGGAGATCGAAGATGACAGGACGAAAGCTTCAAGAGGTCAGGCGACAGGCATTCGGAGCCGTGGCCGCCGGCCTGCTCCTGATTTCGCCGGTGGCTGTCCATCCAGGCGGTGCGCAGGAACTGCCATCAATCGCCAATCTCGCCGAGCGCTTGCTGCCGGCGGTGGTCGAAATCTCCGTTACGCAGGAAGTCGATGGAGACGCCGGCCCCGACAGCATACCAATGCCGGACCTTGGGCCCAATTCGCCGTTCCGCGAATTCTTCGATGATTTCTTCAAGAAGCGCCAAAAGGGCGGCGAAGGACCTTCGGCGCCGCGGCGCAATATCAACTCGATGGGTTCGGGCTTCGTGATCGACGCCAACGGGATCATCGTGACGAACAATCACGTGATCGAGAAGGCCGAGAACATCGAGGTTCACTTCCAGAATGGCACGGTGCTCAAGGCCGACCTGGTCGGACGCGATGCCAAGACCGATCTTGCCGTGCTGCGCGTCAAGCCGAACTCACCTTTGCCGGTCGTGAAGTTCGGCAATTCCGATGCGCTGCGGGTTGGAGATTGGGTGTTGGCGATCGGCAATCCGTTCGGGCTCGGAGGATCCGTGTCGCTCGGAATCGTCTCGGCGCGCAATCGCGACATCAATGCCGGGCCCTATGATGATTTCATCCAGACAGATGCGGCCATCAACAAAGGCAATTCCGGCGGGCCGTTGTTCAATCTCGCCGGCGACGTGGTCGGCATCAACACCGCCATCTATTCGCCATCGGGTGGTTCGGTCGGTATCGGCTTCTCGGTGCCCGCCGCGACCGCCAAGGGCGTTATCGACCAGCTGATGCAATTCGGTGAAACCCGGCGCGGCTGGCTTGGCGTGCGTATCCAGTCGGTTACCGACGATATCGCGGAAAGCCTCAGTATCGGCAAGCAGCGGGGCGCCCTGGTCGCCGACGTGACGCCGACCGGCCCTGCCGAGAAGGCCGGTATCCAGGCAGGCGACGTGATCATCGAGTTCAATGGCAAGCCGGTGGTCGAGATGAAGGATCTGCCGCGGATCGTCGCCGACACACCAGTCGGATCGACGGCTCCGGTCAAGGTCATGCGCAAGGGCAAGGAAGTCGCGGTCGTGGCCGTTGTCGGACGCCTCGAGGACGGCGAGAAGATCGTTGCCACACAAACATCGACGGACGGCGGCGGCGTCATCAAGACGCTCGGCATGACGCTGGCGCCGCTTGACGATGAATCGCGCCGGCAGTTCGGCATCGATCAGGATATCGATGGCGCGGTGGTCACGGCTGTTGAATCCGATGGTGCAGCGGCCGAGAAGCGGATCGAGGCCGGCGATGTCATTACCGAGGCTGGCGAGAAGGATGTGAACGTGCCGGGCGACGTTGATGCGCGCGTCAAAGAGGCGGAGAAGGGCGGGAAGAATTCCGTCCTGCTGCTCGTCTCCAAGGGCGGCAAGCAGGGCGAGATGCGCTTCATCGCGGTGAAGATCAAGAAGGGTTGATCTCGCGCGCAAGCTAACCGACGAATTCCTCGCGCGAGTAGCCCTGGAGATAGAGCAGGGCGGTGAGATCGCCGTGATCGATCCTGATCGGTGCTGCCTCGCGCACCTTCGGCTTGGCGTGAAGCGCAACCCCCATGCCCGCCGCTGCGAGCATCGGAATGTCGTTGGCGCCGTCACCGACCGCGATCGCATCGGCGGGTGCCAATCCGAGACGATCGCTCAATTCGCGTAAGGCGGCGACCTTTGCATCGCGGCCCAGGATCGGCTCGCGGACTTCGCCGCTCGAGCGTCGTCATGCCACAGAAATTCATTGGCGCGATGCTCATGGAAGCCGAGGCGCTCGGTGACAAAGCCGGTGAACTCGACAAAGCCGCCAGACACCAATGCGGTATAGGCGCCGTGGGCGCGCATAGTCTGGATCAGAATGCGCCCGCCCGGCGTGAAGGTGATCCTCTCGGACAGCACGGTTGCCAGAGCTTGCCTAGGTAAGCCACGCATCAGAGCCGACGCGTTCCTTGAGGGCTGCCTCGAAGTCGAGCTCGCCGCGCATGGCACGAGCCGTGATGTCGCTGATGCGATCGCCGACACCTGCCAGTATGCCGAGCTCATCGATGCATTCCTGGCCGATCATGGTCGAGTCCATATCGGCGATGAGGAGTCGCTTGCGACGGTTTTTTGCATCGATCACGGCGACGTCGATCGGCCGATCGGCAATCAATGCAGTCGGGCGCCGGCTTCGTCGAAGGAAGTTGCGACGGGAAACTCGACGGCCTCGTTCGGCGCAAGCCAAGCGAGGCTCGCTGCCGATTTTCGGGCCAAGCCGCGCCACCAGGTCCTGATCGATTGCGCCGCTATCCGGGGCTGCTATGAGAACGAGAATGGATTGCATCGAAAACCGGATGGCCCCTTGAAACGTGCGGTGCTTATCGCAGGCGCGACCGCCAGCGGCAAGTCGGCGCGGGCGCTGGAGATCGCGCGCGAGATGAACGGTGTCATCATCAATGCCGATGCGATGCAGGTCTACCGCGAACTCAACATGCTCACGCGCGGCCATCGCCACTGATGAAGCCGCGCGCCGCACCGGCTCTACGGGCATGCCCCGGCGGCCGAGAGTTATTCGGTAGCGCGCTGGCTTGAGGATGCGACCGCGGGCGCTCGATGCAGCGTGGAAGGAGAGACGGGTTCCAATCGTCGTCGGGGGCACCGGGCTTTATTTTCGGGCATTGGAAGAAGGGCTCGCCGCGATCACCGGCGATCGCGCCGGCCATACGGGAGCGCTGGCGCGAAGAGCTTTTGTCCAAGGGCCCCATATACTTGCACGGCGTTCTCGAAAAACTAAATCAGGCGGAGGCACGGCGCCTGAAGCCGGGTGACGGCCAGCGGATCGTGCGGGCGCTCGAAGTGCTGGAGGCAACCGGGCGGTCGCTCGACGGAATGGCAGGAGGAGGCGCAATTGGTTGCGCCGCTGGCGGGCGTGGCTGCGCAGCGCGTGCTGATCGAGGTGCCGCGCGATGAACTCTATTCCCGCGCCGAGCGTCGGTTCGACCAAATGGTGGAGCAGGGCGCGCTCAGCGAGGTGAAGAGCCTGTTATCGCTCAAGCTCGATCCGGCAGTTCCCGCCATGAAGGCGATCGGCGTGCCGGAACTGGCGGCGCATCTGCGCGGCGAAACAAGCCTCGCTGAGGCACTTGGCGCGGCGAAGACAGCGACGCGGCACTACATCAAGCGGCAACTGACCTGGTGGCGCCACCAGTTGCCATCGTGGCGAGACGGTTGACAGGCAAGGCCGAGTGTTCTCCGATCAGCCACCATGAGCAAAGCAGACGTCAAGATCTTTGCCTTCGCGGATATCGCCTTCGTGCCACGCTTCGAGCATGGCGATGTCTGCAAGGTCGGCGAAACCGTAGGAACCCGACAGGGAACCGAACTCGGCACCGGCTTTGCCCGCATGGATGGCGCGCGTATTCCCTGGACGACAAGCTATGACGAAGTTCTGACCGTGTTCGAAGGCGAGCTTACGGTTCATGCCGGCGGCAAGGCCCATCGGTTAGAGCCGCGCGATTCACTGTGGATCCCGAGCGGTACGGAATTGATCTACGAAGCCCAGCATGCGCTCGTCCATTATGCCATTCACCCGGTGAGCGCAGCTTCCTGATGCATATTCTCGATCTTCCCAAGCGCGACCACAGCAATGGCTGGAGCCGCATCCTCCCCGAGCGCAAAGTCCACATGCCGCTGAAGGAGGACGAGCATGCCGACTGGGTCGTCGTCGGCGCCGGTTATGCCGGGCTCGCGGCGGCGCGGCGGCTTGCCGAGAATGCGCCCAATGACAGGATCATCGTGCTCGAAGCATTGGAGGCGGGCGAGAATGCGAGCGGCCGCAATTCCGGATTCGGCATCGACCTGCCGCATGTGGTGGGGAGCGCGCAGGACGACCTCGCGGTGGCGCATGCACATTTGCGCCTGTCGCGGGCGGCGTTGAAGTATCTCGAAGGCATCGTCGAAGAGCGCGGCATCGACTGCGACTGGAGCCGGGCGGGCAAGTACCATGCAGCGGTGACGCCGCGCGGCGAGACCGAGATGCTCGCGCCCTTCATCGACATGCTGAAGACGCTGCACGAGCCGCATCGCATTCTCGATCGCGCCGCGACCGCGAAGGCGCTTGGCACGTCCTATTATCATGCATCGGTCTATACGCCGGGCGATGTGCTGGTAAATCCTGCCGCGCTGACACGCGGGCTTGCCGACACATTGCCGGACAATGTGACCGTGCATGAGCACAGCCCGGTCCTCGAATTTACGCGCGACGGCGGTATCAGTTTGCGGACGCCGCGGGCGATCGTCCGGGCGCCGCGCATGATCCTTGCGGTGAATGCCCATGCGCCGAAGTTCGGTTTCTGGAAGCGGCACCTTTTGCCGTTCTCGGCGCATGCAAGCCTGACGCGGCCTCTCACCGAAAAAGAACACCAGGCCTTGGGCGGCGTCGAGCCGTGGGGCGTGACGCCGGTCAATGCCTTCGTTTCGACGACCCTGCGCTACACAGCCGATAGGCGCCTCCTGATCCGGTATCTGCTGCGCTATTGTCCGTCGCAACTCGCACCGGAAGGCGAACTGGAGGAGGTGCGGGCCGAACACGAGAAGGTGTTGCGCGGACGCTTTCCGATGCTGCCCGAGGTGACGATCGATCACACCTGGACGGGCTATGTCTGCCTGTCGCGAAACAATGCGCCAGGCTTCGGCAAGCTCGAGGACAACATCTGGTCGGCGGTGTGCTGCAACGCGCTTGGCATCTCCAAGGCAACGGTCGCCGGGATGCTCGCGGCCGATCTTGCCTGCGGGATCGACAATCCCTTGATTGCCGACATGGACAGCCTGGGGAAGCCGGAAAGCCTGCCGCGGCGGCCATTCCTCGATGTCGGGGTGAGGGCCAGGAATGCCTGGGACATGTGGCGGGGCGGGGATGAATATTAGCCCTGTTCCGGCAGGGGGCTTGACCTTTGTTCTCGGGCTTCATAGAAAGCCCATCATGAGCATGATTAGCATTCTCGTAGTAGGAGGGCGCGCCACCGGGGCAGCATAAGCTGTCGCGAAAGCAGGTGTGCGCGCTCAAGGCTCCCAGACGGGGGCCTTTTTTATTGCCCAGACGAGGATTGAGAGTCGGGAAAAGGAAGGAACGGAACGATGGCTGGAAGTTCGGGCGAGTTGATGACAGGCGCCGAAATCGTGCTGAAGGCACTGGCCGACCAAGGGGTCGAGCATATATTCGGCTATCCGGGCGGTGCTGTCCTGCCGATCTATGACGAGATCTTCCAGCAGGAGAAGGTGAAGCACATTCTCGTCCGCCACGAGCAGGGCGCGACGCATGCGGCAGAAGGCTATGCCCGCTCGACCGGCAAACCCGGCGTGGTGCTGGTCACCTCGGGGCCGGGCGCGACCAATGCAGTGACGGGCCTCACCGATGCACTGATGGACTCGATCCCGCTGGTCTGCCTCACCGGGCAGGTGCCGACCCACCTCATCGGCAATGACGCGTTCCAGGAATGCGACACGGTCGGCATCACGCGGCCCTGCACCAAGCATAATTACCTGGTGAAGGACGTCAACGATCTCGCCCGCATCCTGCACGAGGCCTTCTACGTGGCGACCACCGGGACGGCCGGGCCCGGTGGTGGTCGACATCCCGAAGGATGTGCAGTTCGCCAAAGGCAAGTATATCGGGCCGACCAACATCCAGCACAAGACCTATCGCCCGCGCGTCAAGCCCGACCAGAATGCGGTGAAGGCGGCAGTCGAACTCATCGCCAGGGCGAAGCGGCCGATCCTCTATACCGGCGGCGGCGTCATCAATTCGGGGCCGACGGCCGCGAACCTGCTGCGCGAGTTCGCGCATATGACCGGCATTCCATTGACCTCGACCTTGATGGGGCTCGGCGCCTATCCCGCATCGGGCAAGAACTGGCTCGGCATGCTCGGCATGCACGGCACCTACGAAGCCAACATGGCGATGCATGATTGCGACGTGATGATCAATGTCGGAGCGCGCTTCGATGATCGCATCACCGGCAGGATCGATGCCTTCTCGCCGGGGTCGCGGAAGATCCATGTCGATATCGATCCGTCGTCGATCAACAAGACGGTGCGCGTCGATATCCCGATCGTCGGCGATTGCGCGCATGCGCTCGAAGACATGATCCGCCTGTGGAAGGCGCAGCAGCATCATCTCGACAAGGGCGCGATGAAGGACTGGTGGGCCAAGATCGACAAGTGGCGGTCGCGCGATTCCCTGCGTTACAAGAACCGCAAGGAAGTCATCATGCCGCAATATGCAATCGAGCGGCTCTATGCGCTGACCCGCGACAAGGACGTCTACATCACCACCGAAGTCGGCCAGCACCAGATGTGGGCGGCGCAGTTCTTCAGGTTCGACGCGCCGAACCGGTGGATGACGTCAGGGGGCCTTGGGACGATGGGCTATGGACTGCCGGCGACGATCGGCGTGCAGCTCGCGCATCCGGACTCGCTGGTCGTCGACATTGCCGGCGATGCCTCGGTGCTGATGACGATGCAGGAAATCTCGACGGCGGTTCAGTACCGGCTGCCGGTCAAGATCTTCATCCTCAACAACCAGTACATGGGCATGGTGCGCCAGTGGCAGCAATTGCTGCATGGCAATCGCCTGTCGGAAAGCTACATGGACTCGCTGCCGGATTTCGTGAAGCTGGCCGAAGCCTATGGCGCTGTCGGCATGCGGGCCGAGAAGCCGGCCGAACTTGATGCGGCGATCAAGGAAATGATCGCCGTCAAGCGGCCGGTGATCTTCGATTGCCGCGTGGCCGCACTTGCCAATTGCTTCCCGATGATCCCCTCGGGCAAGGCGCATAACGAGATGCTGCTCGGCGAGGACGTGCCCGATTCCGAGATCGAGGCGGCGATCGGCGAAGAAGGCAAGATGCTGGTGTGAGTGGGCTGAGGAAAAGGAGAACATTATCATGACGGCGCAACAACCGGCCTCGGCCTATTTTCTCGACGACCGCAAGCAGGTGACGGAGACGCATACGCTCGCAGTCGTCGTCGACAACGAGCCTGGTGTCCTGGCCCGCGTGATCGGGCTGTTTTCAGGCCGCGGCTACAACATCGATTCATTGACCGTGTCGGAGACCGAGCACAACGCACATGTCTCGCGCATCACGATCGTGACCACTGCCACTCCTGAAGTGATCGTGCAGATCCGGCATCAGCTTGAGCGCATGGTGCCGGTCCATTCGGTCGCCGACCTCACGGTGCAGGGCAATGCGATCTCGCGTGAGCTGGCGATGGTGAAGGTGGCGGGGAAGGGCGACAAGCGGGTCGAAGCCTTGCGGCTTGCCGATGCGTTCCGGGCGCGTGTCATCGATGCGACGACCGAAAGCTTTGTCTTCGAGCTGACGGGCAAGACCGACAAGATCGAGCAGTTCATCTCGCTGATGCTCCCGCTTGGGCTGGTCGAGGTGGCGCGGACCGGCGTTGCCGCGATCAGCCGCGGGCCGGAAGGCATGAAGATCTAGCGGGCCTTGAGGCGAGCCCGAGGACAGGTAAGCCCGCCGACAGATACTAGATTTGATCCGTACACGAACCGTCATGCCAGCGAAAGCTGGCACCCATCGCGACATGATTTTCCATGGACCCCGGCTTGCGCCGGGGTGACGGATTTGCGGGGGGACGGTGTAGCCGACGCGTGCCTTACGACGTGTCGTCGAGCGGCGGGTGCATACTTCGGACCAGCCAGTGGCACTCTTTCAGGATCTCGTCGACTTCGTGCTTTGCCCGCTGGCGGAACCGGGAGGGCGCCCAGGGCGCATGGGGCTCCAGCGTTCGGGCCGGCGCTCTTCCTTGGGACGCGCCTCCCAGCGTGCGAGCCGCAGGGCGTGGCGCGGGATGTCTTGCAGCGCATCCATGACGGCCACGAGGCGACGGACCAGGTGCTTGGCACTGACCATGCCGTCATCGACGACTTGCTGCTGCTTTGCCTGAGCAGCGGCGATCTCGGCCTGTTTCTGCTCAAGGAATGACTCGATGGAATGGATGTGGGGCTCGCGACCACGGCGCTTCTTCTTGAAGCGGCGGCCAATACGCTTGAGCGGATCGAACAGGTTGAACAGGAAGCCGCGTTTGCGTTTGGGCTTTCCTTCGACATCGGCTTTGGTCTTTGTCCTGCTCGGACGTCTTTGGCTTCTTCGGCCCTGCGGAACGCCTGGGCTTATACTCGACCACGATGTCGCGGGCTGCTGCGATGATGAGCCGCCTGGCTGCCGATTCCGCCGCCCGCAAGATGCGCAGCACCCTCCGGTGGAGAGGCTTCGACACTCTCTCGATACTCCGCCCTCGGTCAGTCCGATCTCGGCGCACAGTTTCAAGACCTCGCTCAAGAGCGGCAATCGCCAGCGTTCGATAGTGGAAGCTAGTCCATATCGCGCGACTAGAACATTAAAAGAACCTAGTCAAGCGAAAACATTTTCCGTGCACAAGCGACCTGCCCGTCGTCGGTGCAAGCCGGGCCATGGAGAAAATTAGAGGTCAGCTAGGTCGCCATGCCAAGGGCCCTGGAGATGTCGCGAAGTGTCGCCTTCTCGGCATCGCTTACCCGGACACCGCCAAAGCCCAGAAAAGATCCCTCCACGGTTGCTTCCGCGACCTTCTGGCTGATCTCGCACAGCCAGGTTTTGAACGCTGTCGCTTCGCCGGGGGCCTTGGCATCGACGATGACGGTGACCTCCCGCAGGCTTGCCAACGAGCGTTCTACGCACCCGGTGGCCTCCGCGTGTGCAAAACGATCGCGCATTGCAAGAATGTTCCCATCGCGGGACTTTTCAAAATCAGCAATTGCGGCCTTGATCAGGTCGTTGGATTTGGGATCGCGCTTGGCCGCACCGAGCGCAGGGAGCCCCGCTACGGCTTCTTTGAGAGTGCCCCACCAGCCGCTTGGAGCGACTGCCGAGACGGCGATGCCGGCGGCTATGATGCTCTCCAAAACCTTGGTCCATTCTTCCGGCGTGAAGTCGTTCTTATTGGCCATGGCCGGCTCCCCCGAGATCACTATCCCTTGCGAAGTATTCCCGCCGCCAATGGTCCGGTGTCAAGACTCAGTAACGCCGTCAATGCCAGATAAAGTGGTCTGCTCGAAATCTCTCCGACTGGCTGTTTCTTGCCGTCCACATTGCCGGTAGTCACTGGGCTATCGATAATGAGGATGGCGTGCCTTGACCGTCAATCTGTCCGTCAATGTGAATGCGATCGCGTTTCTGCGCAACCGGAGGAACCTGCCGTGGCCCAGCGTCGAGGGCATCGGCAAGATCGCGCTCGAGGCCGGCGCGCACGGCTTGACGGTTCATCCGCGCCCCGATGAACGCCACATCCGCAAGAGCGACGTGCCGCTATTGCGCGATCTGATCCGCAAGGATTTCCCCGGCCGGGAATATAATATCGAAGGCAATCCCGACGCCAATTTCGTGACCCTGGTCGAAACGACGAAGCCCGATCAGGTGACGCTGGTGCCCGACGATATTCGCCAGTCGACGTCCGATCATGGCTGGAACATCCAGGCGCATCGCGGCTTTCTGCGCGACGTGGTCGGGCGGCTCAAATCCGGCGGCATGCGGGTGTCGCTGTTCATCGATGCCGAACCGGATCTGCCGTTTCTTGCGGCAGAAGTCGGGGCCGATCGCGTCGAAATCTTCACCGGGCCCTATGGCGGCGCTTTCGAGCCGAAACTGCGCGAGCGGGAATTCGGTCGCGTGGTGGCGACAGGCAAGGCTGCGGAGCAGGCGAAGGTCGGGCTCAATGCCGGGCATGATCTGACGCGCGAAAACCTGCCCGCCTTGGTCAAGGCCTTGCCCAATCTTTTGGAAGTCTCGATCGGACATGCGATCACCGCCGATGCGCTGGTCGTCGGCATGGCGGAGGCGGTGCGGCAATTCCGCTACGCCTGCGGACAATAGGCGCGGGACGCGAAGGGCGCGCTTTCGCCGATGGTCGCGAGCCTCTAATCTGCGGCATCGATCAGACGGATTCTCAGCGCTTGCAGCCACTTTCCATCGCCATTGCCGGATGCGGACCGGCAGGCCTCGCGGCCGCGCTTGCCTTGTCCCGGCAGGGTCATGCGATCCGCCTCTTCG
Source organism: uncultured Alphaproteobacteria bacterium (assembly GCA_963805405.1). GTDB lineage: Bacteria > Pseudomonadota > Alphaproteobacteria > Rhizobiales > Aestuariivirgaceae > JAEUMG01. The sequence goes on from CAWDUC010000020.1 coordinate 55,959, forward strand.
ATCAGTTCGACATCCCAAGGCCGCTCGGCTCGGGTCTCATTCTCCAGCCACCCGGACTCGAGGTCCTCGACTGGCTGGGGCCAGGGCCAGCACTCCGCCAACTCGGACAGCCGCTTGAGCGCCTTTATGGGCGCGCCATCGGTTCAGACCGCGTCGTTCTGGATGTGAAATACAAGGCACTCGGGCGCGGACTCCAGGGGCTCGGCGTGCATCGCGCGGCACTTTTCAACGTGCTTCACGACGCGGTCCTTGCCGCCGGCCTGCCGATCGCCAAATCTCGTCGGATCACCACGCTCGGCCGCGCAAGCGACGGTCGCCCATTGCTTCTCGCCCATGATGGATCGCAGCTCGGTCCCTACGATCTCGTGGTCGATGCGCTTGGATCACGCTCGCCGTTGATCGAGCATGCGGCCGCACCCGTATTACGACGGAGACTCGACTATGGAGCGATCTGGGCGAGCCTGCCCTGGTCAGGCAATTTCGATCCGCATGCCCTGGAGCAACGCTATCGCAACGCTTCGATAATGATCGGCGTACTGCCGATCGGCCGGCTCGGGGAAGGCGAGAGGAAGTCATGCGGCTTTTTTCTGGAGCCTCAAGAGCGATGATCATGCCGCTTGGCTGAAAGGAGGGCTCGAAAGCTGGAAGGATCGCGTATGCGGGCTATGGCCGGAAACGCAAGTGCTTCTCGACCATATCAGTGACCCCGCGCAGCTCACGCTTGCATCATACGGTCACCACACATTGCCTTTGCCCTTCGGCGAGCGGATCGTCTTCATCGGCGACAGCGCGCATTCGACGAGCCCGCAGCTCGGCCAAGGAGCGAATATGGCACTGCTCGACGTCGCCGCGCTCGCGCAAGCCTTCGAGGATAATGACGATCTGGCAGCCGCGCTTTCGGGCTACGCCCGATTGCGGCGCCTTCATGTGCGGCTCTATCAAGCGCTTTCCGTCGTCTTCACGCCCTTCTACCAGTCCGACAGCCTTATCCTGCCATTGATCCGGGATCAGCTGGTGTCGCCCGTCAGCCGCCTGCCAGGTGCCACCAGGCTCCTGGCCGGGATCGTTGCCGGCCTCGCCGTGAACCCGCTTTCGGGCCTGCGCAGCTTCAGAAATGCGTCCGTGGCATAGGTCCCGATCTGCCCATTAGGCTTGCCTTCGGGGCGGGCGGCGGCTATGCCCGGCCACGATTTCAACGGGGTTTTCAGCACATGCGCGTTTACTACGACCGGGATGCCGACGTTAACCTGATCAAGGGCAAGAAGGTCTGCATCATAGGCTATGGCAGCCAGGGGCGGGCGCATGCCCTCAACCTGCATGATTCCGGCGCCAAGAACGTAGCGGTGGCGCTTCGCCCCGGTTCGGCCACGGCCAAGAAGGCGGAAGCCGACGGTCTCAAGGTGATGTCGGTTCCGGAAGCGGCCAAGTGGGCCGATCTCATGATGATGGCAACACCGGACGAATTGCAGGCCGATATCTGGCGCGACGAGATTGCGCCGAATATCCGTGACGGCGCGGCGATCGCCTTCGCCCATGGCCTCAACATTCATTTCAACCTCATCGAGCCGAAGAAGACGATCGACGTTCTCATGATCGCGCCGAAAGGCCCCGGTCACACGGTGCGCGGCGAGTATCAGAAGGGCGGTGGCGTTCCCTGTCTCATCGCCATCCATCAGGATGCCTCGGGCAATGCCCATGATCTGGCACTCTCCTATGCGAGCGCGATCGGCGGCGGCCGTTCCGGCATCATCGAGACGACGTTCAAGGAAGAGTGCGAGACCGATCTGTTCGGCGAACAGGTGGTGCTTGTGCGGCGGTCTCGTCGAATTGATCCGTGCGGGCTTCGAGACGCTGGTCGAGGCGGGCTATGCGCCGGAGATGGCCTATTTCGAATGCCTGCACGAAGTGAAATTGATCGTCGACCTCATCTATGAAGGCGGCATCGCCAACATGAACTACTCGATCTCCAACACAGCCGAGTTTGGCGAGTATCACACCGGTCCGCGCATCATCACCGATGAAACGCGTGCGGAGATGAAGAAGGTTCTGAAGGACATCCAGACCGGCGCCTTCACCTCCGAATGGATTCGCGAATGCAGGGCCGGGCAGCCGAAGTTCAAGGCGACGCGGCGGGTCAACGACTCGCATCCGATCGAGGACGTCGGCGAAAAGCTGCGCGCCATGATGCCGTGGATCTCGAAGAACAAGCTCGTCGACAAGGCCCGCAACTAGACGGCTCTCAACACTCCTAACCCCTTCCCACATTGGGGGAGGGGGACGGGCGCTGGACCGCCTCGGCACTGCGCTTGGCGAGATCGCGAAGATCATCGCCCAATTGCTCGAGCGCAAAGCGGAGCGTGAAGAGCCGCTCGGCCTCGGTCGTCGCTTCGGGCATGCCGGCATGGGAGCACTCGTCGAGCGCCAGAACGAAGCTTCGCAACGCGGCTTGATAGGCATCGATTGTCGGTGGTGGCGCATCGTCGCTCAGCGTTTTGGCGATGCCGTTGAGCGTTTCGGTCGTTGCCTTCCTTACATCTTCGAGAGAAGGGCTCAGCATCGGCAGCAGGGCTTGCGGCAATGGTTTCGCCGCGGCGCGACCAATCATGACGAGATCGTGCCGCACACGATAGAGCGTGCGGACGACCGGTTCCGGATCGCTCGTGTCGGAAAAGCGCATGCGCCGCTCGCGCGAGGCTTCGTCGGCTGCGGCTTCGGCCTGCTTGATGCCGGCGCGAATGCGGGCGTGGATGGGCTGCACGCCCTGGCGCCCGGTTCCGGCCAGTAGACCTTCGATCAGCGCATCCATCAATTCGGCATTCGTGGCCACAACCTTCGCCGCGGCGATACGCAGTTGTTTGTGCGCTCGCGCCGGAAAGACGAAGAGCGAAACCACCAATGCGACCACATTACCGAGAGCGATCTCGAAGACGCGGTCGAGCGCGGTCGTTACCGGATCGCCGGCATGCGGACCATAGCTCGGCACGAGCATGATGACGGCCGTCACGGGGGCGACGCGAAAGGCGGGATTGACCGCCGCAAGATAGGCCAGCGGAATGACGGCGACGATGATGACAAGGCCGATTTCAATCGGTGTCGAATGCGGCAATGTAATCGCAACCAGCGCGCCGACGGCGGCGCCGGCAAGCGTGCCCCAGAGGCGGTCAAGGGCTGCCTTCAGAGAACCGCCAATGCTGGTCTGGACCACGATGACCGCGGTGATGACGGCCCAATAGCCTTGCGGCACGTTCAGAAGATTGATGGCAATGAGCGTCGTGGCGACGGCGATGACGACGCGCAACGCCTGGCGCCATTCGGCGGGGTGCGTGCGCAGAAAGCTGAGAGGATTCCAGAACGTCATCGTTTCAATTCGAGGATATCGAGCTTGGATTCGAATTTCGGCGCGGGAAACTCCATGCGGAGTTCCTGGGGCCCGGTGCGAAACACATAAGCGACTTGGTCGCGTTCCGCGTCCTTGCCGTAATCGATCGGTTTGTCGCTGCCATAGTGCAGCGCGCCGAGATAGACCAGACGCGTCTCGCCGTCGTCGTAGAAACGTCCCGATGTGCGCTGCGAACCGCTGGTCTTCACCAAGTACCAGCCCGAGCCGTCGTCGCTGATGCGGCAGTCGAACCAATCATAAATCGTGAGCGGCAGCATCCCGCCAAGCTTGATGGTGCGACATTTCCATTTGCCGGTGGGATCGAAACCGTCGCGGAAGGAGAGAGGCTGCTTTTCGAGGACCTTGTCCAGCGCGGCAAGGTCGGCGGGGCTACCGCCAGTCCTGGCCTCTGCAATGGCCCCCGCGCGCGTTGTGGAATAGGCAGCGAGCCGCGCCTTATCGGCGGCCGTCATCCTGGCTTCGAGTTCGCCATCGGCGTTGGCAGGCCCGGCCAGGGCCAGAAACATCAGTGCAGCAATACAATGCCAGCGCATGACGGGCGGACTCCCGACTGATAACGTCTCAGGTTCAATGCCAGTCTATCCGATTCTTAGCCTCAACCTGCAAATCACCCCCGATCCCTGGGATTTTGCGCTCGCCGAGCGCGAGCGGATCGATGCGTATTGGGCGAGGCTTGTGACCGCCAATCCGGGATTGTGGAATGGCGAGGTGTTGATGTGCAGTCACGTGAATCTCGCCGGCGGCGTGCTTGAGGGGCGGTTCATTCGCAGCGACTTTGCGAGCCTTGCCGCATGGCGCGATTGGGGATTGCAGGCGACCGATGCATTCAATGTTTTCGGCTCGGCGGTTGTTGTGTCGGACGACGGTGCATTGCTTTACGGGCGGATGGCGAGCCATACCCTGAATGCTGGCCGAATCTATCCGCCGGGCGGCTCCCTCGAGCCAGCTGATCTGACTGCGGATGGCAATGTCGATGTTCTCGGGTCAATAGAACGGGAACTTGCCGAAGAGACGGGACTCGAGGTGAAGAACGCGGAGCAGGGAGGGCTGCTCGCAATCTTCGACGATCGGTGCCGCGTGGCGATCGCGCAGATCCTGCGGTATCCGCATTCATCCGCCCATCTTGCCCAGAAGGTGAATGCCTATCTCGCAAGCGAACACAAACCCGAATTGGCCGGCATCGAGGTGATTGCGCGCCGATCGCAGATCGACACGCGAATGCCGGGCTTCGCGCAGGAGCTGGCCCTGCATCTGCTGCCCGACTGATCTAGGTCGGCTTCGATCGGATGCGCAGCCGTGCCCAGTGGATCGTAATGACTGCTACGAGCAGTGCCGCGCCGGCCCACTGCCAGACAGGATAAGGTGCCATGAGGGCGCAGCCCGCTGCCGCGGCAAGCAGGCGCTCAAGCGGCGTCGCCGCGGCGATGATCCAACCGGCGGCAGCCAAGGCGAAGCCGACAAGCGCTATTGTGGAGGTTAGCGAGATTTCCAGGATCGATTTCCAATCGCCCAGCAAAAGCAGGCCTTCGCCTTGCGGCGACAGGCAAATCATGACCGGCACGACGAAGGCGGGAAGGGTGTATTTCCACGCCTGCATCATGGTTGCGAACGGCTTGCCGCCGCAGATCGCGGAGGCAGCGAAGGGTGCGAGCGCGGTCGGCGGCGAAACATCGGCGAGGACCGCATAGTAGAACATGAACATGTGCGCCGCCGGCGCGGGCACGCCGAGCGAGGTCAGCGCAGGCACCAACACAACAGCGGCGATGATATAGGAGGCGGTGACCGGAACCGCGGTGCCCAACAGCCACATGGCGAGAGCGGCCAGTAGAATCGTGACGAGCAGACTGCCGCCGCCCAGATCGACGATGAGGCCGGAGAGTTTCAGGCCGAGGCCGGTGAGATTGATGATCGAAACGATTATGCCGGCTGTCGCGCAGGTGGCGGCAATGCCGACGCATCCCTTGCCGCCTTCAACGAGCGAGGCGATCATCCGGTCGTGTCGTGCCATGCCTGTCGCGGTTCATCCACCATTGTCCAAGCGTGAACAATCCTGCGGCGATGATCCCGTAGAAGGCCGCAACGGACAGGCGCTGGCCGAGGAGGAGCGCCAGGCCCGCCACGATCACGCCGAGCGCGGCACCTTCGAGGCTAACGAGGCGCTGGTCGGTGCGGATCAGACTGAGGATGATCGCGATGACGATCGACCAGAAGACCGCGAGAAATGCGCTCATGCCGGTAAACAGCAAGACGGCAATCGCGAAGAGCGAAATGAAGTGATAGCCTTGGGAGACCGTGAGTTGCCAGACCGGTGTTTCGCTGGTGCGCACCGGCTTGATCGCGAGCTTGCGCGAGTCCGCTTCGACCATGAACCAGCACGACAGGTAGTATAGAATTGTCGGAATAGTGGCCATGACCAGAACATCGAAGTAATCGATGTCGAGATATTCGGCGATGATGAAGGCGGCAGCGCCCATTGTTGGCGGCGACAGAGTGGCGCCGATGCCGGCCGCGGAAGTGAGGCCACCCGCCGCGGCGGCGGGATAGCCAGAGCGTTTGAGCATTGGCCAGGCCAGCGAGGCGAGCGTGACTGTAGTCGCTACTCCCGAACCGGATACAGTGCCAAGGAGAAACCCCGAGGCGACGACGGCGCGCCCAGGTGCTGCGGCAGCCGGTTTCTTGCCGAACAGCGCAAACGCCCAATCGATGAAGAATTTTCCGGCACCGCCGCGATCGAGAACCGCGCCAAACACGGTGAAGATGATGATGAAGGTCGCTGCGACATCCAACGGCGTCGAGAACAAGCCTTCGAGCGTCAGATAGTTCTGCCCGACGATGCGCGAGATCGAGAAGCCGCGGTGATTGAAGGGCGCCGGGAAATAGGGGCCGAAATAGCCATAGACGAGAAAGCCGGTCGTGATGGCCGGTAGCACCCAGCCGGTCGCACGTCGCGTCGCCTCGAGAACGATAATCATAAGCGCGCCACCGAGCCAAACCTCGATGCCAAGCGGCACAGTGGCGCGGGTCTTGGTGGCTTCAAGATGGGTGCAAAGATAGACGACCGCGGCGGTCGCGATGGCGACCAGCACCCAGTCCACAAGGTGGATGCGCGCCCGGCGTATGTCGGCCCTGGAGATCGGAAAAAGGATGAGGGACGCCGCAAGGATCAACCCGAGAAAGGTTGCGCGGTAAATCGTGGTGTTGATCGAAAATTGCGTCCAGTAGAGCGCGTAGAGCGACACGGCCGCACAGATTGCGCCGGCGAGCCAGGCCTGCCAGCCGCGAAGCGCCCGCGGCCTTCCCATCTCGCTATCAAATATGAGTTCGTCCGGATCAGGCCCGGCCGTTTCGTGCGCCTTCTCGTTGGCGGTGCTCACGCCGCGCGCATCACTCCATCTTCACGCCTCGGCTCGCATAGAACTCGATCGCGGCAGGATGATAGGGAACGGCGGACGGTCGCGACGCGGTTTCAAGGCCAAGGCGCTTGGCGACCGGATGGATTGCCTGAACCTCCGGCAGATTGTCGAAGATGGCCGCCAAGACTTCCTTCACGAGCGCGCCATCCAGGGATTGGGGCACAAGGAGCACGTTGTCCACGCCCAACACCGGCAGATCACTGGCCACACCTTCATATGCGCCCGCTTTCAACGTCGTCGGCAGATAGACATTGGGGTAGGCGGCATCGAGCTTTGCGGCCAGATCACCAGTGTCGATGAAGGTGATATCGCCGGCATTCGTCGAAACGAGATCCTTCACCGCCGGTGTCGGCACGCCACCAATCCAGAAGAACACGTCGATCTTTCCATCTTTCAGCGCGTTGACGGATTCGGCGACGCCCAGATTGTCACGCGTGACGTCGTTCATGGGATCGAGCCCGGCGGCCGCCATGACGCGATCGGCGATCGATTCCGTAGACGAGCCGGCCGAACCAACAGAAGCACGCTTGCCCTTGATGTCGGCGATCGTCCTGATGCCGCTGGCCTTGGTCGCGACGACGTGGAGCACGCTCGGATAAAGGATGGCGAGCGAGGCGATGGCTTGTGGCCCGGCATCCTTGTAAGCCGCCTCGCCCTTCATGCCGTCGAAAGCCGAATCCATCGTTGAGAATCCGATTTGAGATTCGCCCGCTCCCAGGAGCTTCACGTTATCGACGGAGCCGCCCGTCACTTCCGCCGTGGCCTGGGTGTCTGGAAGTTTCTTGGAAAGCAACTGCGCCAGGCCGCCACCATAGGGATAGAAAACACCGCCGGTGCCGCCCGTGCCGATCACGAGATACCGTGTGGCAGCCAGCGCCGGCATGGCGAATGACGACATGAGCGCGCCGGTGCCGAGCAGCGAAACCATTGTGCGGCGCGAGATCGAACTGCGGGTCATTGGCGTCTCCCATTGATTTCAAAGTCTTGGATGTGCAGGTTGCGGCGACGGTCGGGCTCCGTCAAGCAAATGACCGTGCTACTATCGTCTATTCTCGTCGATGGAGGTCGTATGCGCGTCAACAAGTTCGGTTCGACCGGTCGAGAGGTTGCCGTCATCGGACAAGGCACCTGGTACATCGAAGCAGGGCGGCGCAGTGATGCCGTCGCGGCGCTTCGGCATGGCATCGACCTCGGCATGACGCATATCGACACGGCCGAGATGTATGGCTCGGGCGCCGCAGAGGAGATCGTCAGCGAGGCAATCGCCGGTCGACGTGACGACGTCTATCTCGTCTCCAAGGTATTGCCGCATAATGCGTCGCGCAAAGGAACAATCAAGGCGTGCGAGGCGTCCCTCAAGCGCCTCAAGACGTCACATTTGGATTGTTACCTTCTGCATTGGCGCGGATCCGTGCCGCTCAGCGAGACGATCGCCGCGATGGAGGAACTGGTCGGCGCCGGAAAGATCGGCGCCTGGGGCGTTAGCAATTTCGATGCCGACGATCTCGACGAAGTGCTTGAAGTCGCCGGTCCGGGACGTATTGCCTGCAACCAGGTGCTTTATCATTTGCGTGAGAGGGCGATCGAGCACGCAGTAATTCCCTGGTGCGAACGCAATGACGTGGCGGTGGTGGCCTACAGCCCGTTCGGGCACGACGACTTTCCATCGCCGCAATCTATTGAAGGGCGGCTCCTCGCTGAAATCGCAAAGAGGCACAGCGCGTCGCCCTATCAGGTCGCCCTTGCCTTCCTCACAAGGCGAGCTTCGGTCTTTGCGATCCCCAAGGCGGCGAATGAGGCGCATGTCGCGCAAAATGCTTCCGCCGGTGATCTGATGCTGACGGAAGAAGAAATTGCCAAGATCGATCAAGCATTCCCGCTTGGCCGCAGGCCACGTTCACTGCCGATGATCTAACTCCTCCGCGGGAAGAATCTTCTCGGGAATTGCGTCGGGCGCGAAACTCCGCGGCCGGTTCTTGGTGATCCACCTCAGGCAAACCGGCAACAACAAGGCGATCACCAGAAGCTTGACGATAATCAGCCAGGTGGGGTTGAAGCCGAGCGAGAGGAAGACCAGCGCGAGAAAAGTAAAAGCGCCAGCGAGAAGTACGATATTGCCCCAGTATCTGAAGTTGGATTCGCCGGCCTTGAGACGTATGCCTGGATTGCCTTTCGATGCTTCTGTGACGAGGCTCCGAACAAACTTCGCATAGGCTGGCGCGCGATCCTCAAAACTGCCGATCCCGGCGTAGCTCGTCGAGACGATCGTCTCCCGCCAGCCATTGAAACGGGTGACGATGCACCGGTAGCGGGCGAAGTCAAAACGTGTCGGGGTGTAGCTCAGGCGGATCGCGACGATCTCTGAAAAGGGAAAATGTCCCTTCTTGTCGCCTCCGTCCCAGGACAGGCCATCGGGCCCAACTCGCCACAGCCGCTCCTGCTCAAAGGCGTGCTGCCTGACCCGATATTCCGATTCGCCCATGATCGCCCCCCGTCCGCCGGGCATCCTATGACAGGATATGGAACAGCTGAACGGGTTAGAACCAATTCCGGCGACCAAATAAGACCGTTCACAACCAATTACAGACCACTTGACGCGACTCATCGAGTCTGCGCAAATTTTAGGCAGTGCTCGGGGAAGCACCATGGGGACAAGGACATGGCTTGGACCGGGCGGAGTTCCGGATCAGCATGGACGCGACAGAAGCGCTCCAGTCCCTTTTTGCGCGCAAAGAGCGAAATCACAGAATCGGAGAAACTGCCATGTCGGTGAATGATGCCGCACGAGGTGTCGCTGAAGGCGCCGATCGCCCCGGGGAACTGCACCGGGCGATCAGTTGGAAGGGTGCTTTCTGGGTCGCGGCGGGCGTTCCGCCGCTCGTCCTGTTTTCGATCGGCGGCATCGCCGGCACCACGGGAAAGCTCGCATTTCTCGTGTGGATCATCTCGATGATGATGGGCTTCCTGCAGTCCTTCACCTATGCCGAGATCGCCGGCATGTTCGGCAACAAGTCGGGCGGCGCCTCGGTCTATGGCGCAACCGCCTGGCTGCGCTATTCGAAGTTCATCGCGCCGCTCTCGGTGTGGTGCAACTGGTTCGCCTGGTCGCCGGTCTGTCGCTCGGCTGCGCCATCGCGGCCGGCTACATCCTCAACGCGCTGTTCCCCATTCCCGCCGCAGATGCGCCAGGCGGTGATCGATTGGGTGACCGCCAATGCGGCGTCGATTACCGCCGATTCGCCGCGCGTGGTGGAATGGCTTGCCGGCCAATCGCCGGCAAGACGGCGGCAGGACGCGATCGAGGCGCTTTTGCCACGGACGATGCGGTCGCGGCGCTGACGCCGGCGATCCGGAGTTGGAGCGTTCTGAGCTTCGACATTCCCGACGCTCGCGCATTTCAACGTCAATGCCACTTTCGTCATCGGTGCCATCCTGATGCTGATCATATTTGCGATCCAGCATCGCGGCATCTCCTCGACGGCCGTGTCCAGAAATGGCTGGCGATCATCGTGCTGGTGCCATTGTGCACTCATCGGCGTCTGTGCCGATCGTCACCGGCCAGATCGACATGATGAACGTCACCGGCCTCGTGCCGCCGACGGCCGCTTATTCCGGCGTCGACGGCGCTGGAACAATCGGCGGCTGGACGCTGTTCCTCGGCGGGCTGTTCATCGCCGCATGGTCGACCTACGGCTTCGAAACGGCGGTCTGCTACACGCGCGAGTTCAGAATCCGAAGACCGATACATTCAAGGCGATCTTTTATTCGGGCCTGCTGTGCATGCTTGTTCTTCTTCGTCGTCCCGTTCACCTTCCAGGGCGTGCTCGGCCACGCCGGCATGCTGGCACCCGGGATCGTCGATGGCACAGGCGTTGCGTGAAGCGCTGGCCAACATGGTCGGCGGCGGCAGGGTCGTCACGCAGATCCTCGTGATCCTGATGATCCTGGCCCTGTTCCTCGCGATCATGACGGCGATGGCCGGCTCGTCGCGCACCCTCTACCAGGGCTCGAAGGACGGCTGGCTGCCGCGCTATCTGAGCCACGTCAACGAGAACGGCGCGCCGACGCGCGCAATGTGGACGGACTTCGCGTTCAACTCGTTCCTGCTCGCCATCGCGTCCGACGCTGCCGGCTATTTCTTCGTCCTGGCGGTCTCGAATGTCGGCTACATCATCTTCAACTTCCTGAACCTCAATGCGGGTTGGATCCATCGCATCGACTCCGGGCACGTCGAGCGCCCTTGAAGGCGCCGACGTGGCTGATCGGGCTCAACACCATCCTGGCCTTCGTCAACGCCTTGTTCCTTGGCGCCGGCGCGAAGGTCTGGGGCTACTCCAACGCGCTGCTGGGTTGGCTTCATCTTTGCCGCGCTGATCATGCCGGTGTTTGCCTTCCGGCACTATGCGCAAGATGGCGGAAAATTCCCGCCGGGCGCGCTTGCCGAACTGGGTGTGAGGCACGGCGAGTTGGGTGAGCGCAAGGCCGGCATGTGGCCCTATCTCGCGTTGATAGCGGGAGCAATCGTCGTCTATGTCGCAAATATGTATTTCCATTTGCCCGCACCGCCGGCTTAAAACACCGCACGAACGTGGCCTCCCCGTCATATTCCGATGGGGAGGCTTCAAACTTTCCCCGCTTGATTGCCCGGCCTAGGGGACCGATACTCCCGCCCGACTCAAGGGGAGGGGCCATATGTCGATCGGCTACATAATTCTGGCAGTGATTGCCGCGGCGATCGTCTATGCCATCTATGCCTACAATAATTTCGTAACGCTCAAGAACCTTGTGGCCGAAGGTTGGAGCGGCATCGATGTGCAATTGCGCCGCCGCGCCGACCTCATTCCAAATCTCATCGAGACCGTGAAGGGCTATGCCGCGCACGAGGACAAGATCTTCCGCGATCTCGCAGAGCTGAGGGCAAAGAGCATCCAGGGCGGCAGCGTCGCAGAGACATCGGCCGCAGCGCAGGCAATGAGTGCGGCGCTTGGTAGATTGTTCGCCATAGCGGAAGCCTATCCCGAGCTCAAGGCGGACGCCAATTTCCGCGATCTTCAGGACAAGCTTGCGATGGTCGAGGACGAATTGCAGCTCTCGCGCCGCTACTACAATGGTGCGGTGCGCAATCTCAATACCGCGGTTGAATCCTTCCCCGGCAACGTCATCGCCAACTTCTTCAAATTCACCAAGGCCGACTTCTTCGAATTGGGTGATGAAGCCGCGCGCCAAGTGCCGAAAGTGGATTTCAAGAAGGCCTGATGGTGCCGCTCTTGCGGATGGCTCTGCCTCAATATCGAGCGCTGATTGCAGGATTGCTTTCGGCGCTCGTCCTGTTCATGGCCTCGAGCGTGCTCGCGGTCGCCGACGAGCGCATCACTTATTTTGCCAGCGATGTGACGGTAAACCCTGATTTATCGCTGACTGTCCGCGAAACGATCGACGTCAATTCCGAAGGCAATGTCATCAAGCGCGGCATCTTCCGCGACATTCCCACGACCTATAGCAACGGGCACGGCACGCGGTTTCGCGTTGGTCTCGAAGTCGAGAGCGTCCAGCTGGATGGCACCGACGAGCCGTTCACAGTACTCGATATTTCGAACGGCAAACGCATTCGTATCGGCAGTGCCGATGTGCTCATCCCGATCGGGCAACATCGCTATCTGGTAACCTACCGCACAACGCGGCAGATCGCGTTTCTCGAGAATTACGACGAACTCTACTGGAACGTAACTGGCAATGCCTGGGAGTTCCCGATCGACAAGGCCGTCGTAGCGGTGAACCTCCCGCCGGGCACGCGCATCCTGCAGAGCGCGGCTTATACAGGCCAGCAAGGGGCACAAGGCAAGGATTTCCGGGTCATCACGGAAGCGCCAGGCCTCTATGAGGCTGAGACCACAAGTCCGCTTGCACCGGGTGAAGGCTTCACGATCGCCGTCGGCTTTCCGAAAGGCGTCCTGACGCCGCCAAGTGCGTCGGATGAAGCGGGGGCCTTCGTTTCCGATAATGCCGGGATCGTCGCAGTCATCCTCGGCGTCCTCGCCGTGCTCGGTTACTATTTTTATGCCTGGAACAAAGTAGGCCGCGATCCACCAAAGGGCGTGATCATACCGCTCTTTGCCCCGCCGACCGGCATTGGCCCGGCTGGTGCGCGCTATGTCACCAAGCAAGGTTTTGACGACCGGGGCTTTGCTTCCGCGCTGGTTGGCCTTGCGGTCAAGGGCTGGCTCAAGATTTGCGACGATGATGACGGCTTCGCGATTACGCGCCTGAGCGACAAGGGGCAGCCGCTCACCCAAGCGGAAGCGGCGCTGTATCGTGCGATCTCTTCGGGCACGACAGTGCTCAAGAAGGACAATCACGTCAAAGTCCGGGCGATGCGCAAGGCATTGGAAGACGCCCTGAAGAAGGAGCATGAGGGCGCCGCGTTCGTCCGAAATGCGAAATGGTTCTGGATCGGGATAGCCGCATCGGCGGCCGCACTGCTGATTTCTGCGCTGTTCCTACCCGCCGAAGCGGCGGGTACCGGGCTTTTCCTCGCCTTGTGGGGCGGTATCTGGTGGTCGGTGCTGATTGCCATCGGGTGGACGGTTATCAAGGGCATCATCAACAGCCGGGGCATTCTCGGCAAGATAGGCTCGTTGTTCGGGGCGGTGTTTCTTGTGCCCTTCGTCATTGGCGGCGTCGCCGCCCCGGTCGCGGTCATGGCGTCGGGAGAGGCTCCGGGGCTCTACATCCTTGGCATCGCCGCGATTATCCTGGTCTTCCTCAATGCGCTCTTTCATTACTTGCTACGGGCACCGACGGTTGCCGGTCGCAAGCTCCTCGACCAGATCGAAGGCTTCCGGATGTATCTCTCGACGGCCGAGGAGGAGAGACTGAAGGTCCTGCATCCGCCGGAAAAGACGCCGGAGTTGTTCGAGAAGTATCTGCCCTATGCACTGGCGCTCGACTGCGAAAACCAATGGAATGCCAAGTTCGCGACCGTTCTCGCGGCGGCGGCCGCGGCGGGCGCTGCCGCCGCGCCCGTGTGGTACTCGGGAAGCCATTGGGATGCGAGCCGGCCCGGCAGCTTCACGTCTAGCCTTGGTTCGAGCCTCGCATCCTCCACGGCGGCTGCCTCGGTTGCGCCCGGCAGCAGCTCCTATGGCGGCGGCGGGTCATCGGGCGGTGGCTCTTCGGGGGGAGGTGGCGGCGGTGGCGGCGGCGGCGGCTGGTAGGGTCTGCGTGTAACCGATGCAGGTCAAGTTTCACACACTCGACGTCTTCACTACACACCGCTTTGGCGGCAATCCGCTGGCAGTGGTACTCGAAGCCGATGCGCTGAGTGACGAACAGATGCTCAAGGTTGCGCGCGAGTTCAATCTCTCCGAGACGATCTTCGTGTGCAGCCCGAAGGACAAGGCGAATAGCGCTTCGGTGCGGATTTTCTTTCCGACGGGCGAAATGCCCTTTGCCGGTCACCCAACTGTGGGCTGCGCGATACTTCTTGCTGAACTCAAGCACAAGGCGACCTGCACATTCCAGACCGAGATCAGGCTCGAGGAAATGGCGGGACTTGTTCCCGTCACGGTCACGCGGATCGCCGACCGCATCCACGCAATGTTCACGGCACCCGTTGTTCCCTATCCGGTCGAACTCGAAATTCCATCCAGAGCGAAAGTTGCCAAAGCCCTCGGTATCGATGCGGCCGAGATCGGGTTCGATCGCCATGATCTCGGCCTTTACGAGGGCGGTCCACGCTTCTTCTACGTGCCGGTAGCCTCGCTCGAGACGCTCGCAAAATGCCGGGTCATCGAGCCCATGTGGACTGAAGTCACGGAGTCGATGAGCGTCGACAATGCCTATATCTATACGCGCGGTGGCGAAGGCGCGAAGACATCTTTCCGGGCGCGGATGTTCGCACCGGCTGCGGGAATTTCCGAAGATCCGGCGACCGGCTCGGCCACGGCACTGCTTGCCGCGCAACTGCTGCGCACCGAGAGCCTCAAGGACGGCAAGCACGCTTGGGAACTGGAGCAGGGCTATGAAATGGGCCGTCCGTCCGATATCCATCTCGAGGCGGATGTCAGCAAAGGCCGTCTGACGGCGGTGCGCGTGGCGGGCTCGGCAGTCCGGATGAGCGAAGGTATACTGACGCTCGATTGAGGTGTCATGCGTCAGGTATCCCTTACCCGAGAGCTCATTGCAGCGGCGTTTCCCGCACCGATGCAGGATGATGGCCGGACGATCCCGCTGCGCGACGATGTCGAACTCGCCGCGCTCCTGGCCGACGAACTCGCCAATGTACCCGATCCGAGCGGGTTATGGTTGTTCGCCTATGGCTCCTTGATGTGGAAACCCGAGATTGCCTTCGACGCTGTCCGCCATGCTGTAGTTGACGGCTGGCAGCGCCGCTTCTGTCTGTGGCAGCGGCGCTATCGCGGCTGCAAGGACTGGCCCAATCTGATGCTGGCATTGGTGGAGGGAGGATCTTGTGCTGGGGTGGTCTATCGCCTTGAGGGGAGCGATGTCAGACGGAGGATTGCGCCGATCTGGAAGCGCGAGATGATCGCCTATGGTTACGAGGCGCGCTGGGTCATGGCGCAAACCGAGGCCGGCCTGGTGCCGGCGCTTGCATTCGTCGCGTGGACCGGCGGCCCACGCTATGCAGGCGAACTCGCCGACGAGGAAATCGCCGCCAAGATTGCCAGTGCCTGCGGCCATCTCGGACCAGGCGCCGAGTACCTGCTCGAAACGGCGGCCAAATGTGCCGAACTCGGCATCGAGGATGAACACCTCTTTCGGATCGAGGCACTGGTTGCCCGACACCTCGCCGCGGTGGAAAAATGACCGGGCGGCCCATGCGATTGACGCAGGACCTTGTCGATCGTGTCGCTCGCATCGAGGCCGATGAGGGATACGAAGCACATATCGAAGTTTTCAGCGAAGCGGACTACGATGAGCATCTGGCCGAATTTCTCGCGCCGCTCGTCGCCGGTGATCCTGTCTGGGTCTTCGCCTATGGATCATTGATCTGGAAGCCGAGCTTTGCGCATGTGGAAACCCGCCGCGGTTTCGCCCAAGGCTGGCAGCGATCCTTCTGCCTCAGGATCAAGCGCTTCCGCGGAACGCGGGCACGGCCCGGACTGATGATGCAACTCGACCGTGGCGGCTCTTGCGAAGGGCTGTTGATGCGGCTGACGCCCGGCGGAGAACGGGAAGAATTGCGCGGGCTCTGGCGGCGGGAAATCACGGCCAAGCCAGCGGGCAACCTGCCGCGCTGGATCGATGTCACGAGCGGTCCTGATACGATCCGCGCCATTGCCTTCACCGCCAATCCGGCGAAGGACAGTTATGTCGGCGGGTTATCTCTCGACGAGGTGGCCGAGACGTTGACGTTGGCCGCCGGCCATTGGGGAAGCGGGGCCGAATACCTGCTTCATACCGTGACCGCGCTTGAAGCGGCCGGCATCCACGATCCGCATTTGTGGGAGTTGCAGGAAATGGTCGCCGTCCGGATAGCGGCGCTGCGGCCGGTCAATCGATATTGAGCATCGCCTTGGCTTCGCCGGTGACGTCCAGCCCCTCTGTCTCATGCCCCTCGGCGCAAAGCTGCTGGGCCTGTTCCATCATGTCTTCGAGTTGTGCACGCTGCTCGCTCGAAAGCTCGGTCGAGGCGAGCGCCTGTTCGATCTTGGCGATATCGTCTTCGCATTGGCCGGCATAGGCAGCGCCTGACACCATCGCTAATCCGCAAAGCGCGGCAAACAAGCTTTTCATCGTAAACCCCCGTCTTCGGATCGCGGGTTGCCAGAAAATAATGTCCGAACTGTGCCGCTAAATCAGGTCAGCGGCGTGCCTTTTCACCGCCGGCGAGCACGATGACCGCGATGATGATGAGGCCGGTCGCAAGGTAACGGAGTCCGGCGGACAGCTGATACGTGTTCAGCATCGATTGCACGAGGAAGAGGAAGAGTGCCGCGCCCCACAGGCCTGGCAGATTTGCATTGCCGCCTGCGACCGACGTGCCGCCGATCACCACCACTGCTATCGAGGCGAGAAGATATTGTTCGCCCATGGAGAGCGACGACCCGCCGGAGAATCCGGAAAAGAGGTAGCCGCACAAAGCGGCGAGCAGAGCGCTCAGAACATAGGTCATGAAGCGGATACGCTCGACCCTGATGCCGGCCAGGGCAGCGGCACGTTGATTCTGGCCGATGGCAATAACTGAACGACCATAGACAGTACGATGGAGAAGAACGCCCATGACTGCGGCCAGCAGGACGACGCAAATAGCGAGGACCGGAATTCCAGCGATCTGCGCGGTTGTGAAATCGGCGAGCATCGGAGGAGGTTTGATGCGAAGCCCGCGACCATAAGCGATGGCCGTCGACAGTACGACAAAGCTGGATGAGAGCGTTGCGATGATCGGCGGGATGCGGAGGATCAAGATCAGCGCATAATTGAAGATGCCTACCGCAAGACCGCAGCCGAGTGCCGCGACAAGCCCGAGCAGCACAAGCGAATCCTGCGTATCGGCGATCTTCATGGCAACCGAACCCGCCAGTGTAATCGTCGCCGGTATCGAAAGATCGACATTGCCGGGGCCGAGCGTGATCACGAACATTTGGCCGATGCCGACGATCACGAAAAAAGTGGCAAAGGTGAAAGCTGCGGTAAGGAGCTGCTCGCCTCCCTGACCGCCGGTAAAGGCGATTGTCGCGAGCCACGTCGCGAACGCTGCCACGAACGACCACAGCCAGGGCTTGTCGGCGATCCGGCGGAGCATCGTCATATCGGCTTCTCCAGGCGGTCGATGATCGCACGCAAGGCCAGGACGATGATCAGGATCGCGCCTTGTGCACCGATCTGCCAATCGGGCGGAATGCGCATGAAGGCAAGGAACGAGGCCGCAAGCGTCAACGTCATCGCACCGATCACTGCACCCACCGGTGAGACGCGGCCGCCGACGAAACTGCCGCCGCCGAGAATGACACCGGCGATGGAAAGCAAAGTATAGCGGTCAGCGACGTTGGCCTGTGCCGAGGTCGTCAATCCGATCAAGGCAAGACCGGCGAGCATGCCGAAGAAACCCGCAATCCCAAACATCGTGATCTTGGTCTTGAGCAATGACCAGCCGGCGCGTTCGATCGCCTTGGGATTGCCGCCCGAGCCGCGCAGGATCGAACCATAGGACGTGCGCATCAGCGCAAAATGCGCGATGACCGCAATGATGACCGCCGCCAGGATCGGGAAGGGCACATAGGGCGATTTGTATTTCATGAGCGCGGCCAGCCAGGCCGGCGACTGCCCGCCGGGCGTCGGCAGGACGAGGATGGCAAGCCCGAGCCAAACGAAGGACATGCCGAGCGTCACGACGATCGATGGCAGGTTGCGCAAATGGATCAGCGCGCCAAGCAGCATGTAGACGAGGATGCCGCCGGCCAGCGCCAGCATCCCGAGCCACGGCGTATCGTGCAGCCAGGTGGCCGCGACGCAGACGACGAAGCCGACATAGGCGCCGATCGACAAATCGAGATCGTTGACGGTGATGACGCACATCTGGGCGATCGTCGCGAGTGCGATCGGGATCGCCAGGTTGAACATCAACTGGAAGCCGAGCGGGCTAATGGCACGCGGATTGAGATAATAGACGGCTACCAACAGGATCGCGAGCGACAGGGCAGGGAGGATCGCCTGAGAAATCGTGCGGGCGATATAGCGGTCATTGCGCTTCCGCGAAGGAGGAGTGCAGTACCTTCTCCTCGGTCAGTTCGTCACGCGCGAGATCGGCGACGATGCGGCCATTGCGGAAGACATAGACGTGGTCGCAGTTCTTCAACTCGTCCATTTCGGTCGTGTACCAGATGAAAGTGCGGCCCGCTCTCCGCTTCGGCGCGGATGATGCCGTAGACCTCCTGCTTGGTGCCGATATCGACGCCCCGCATCGGATCGTCCATGAGAACGATCTTGGCGTCCGAGCCCAAAGCGCGCGCGAAGAGCGCCTTCTGCTGGTTGCCGCCCGAGAGCGAGAGGATGTTGTTCTTCATGTCCGGCGTGCGGATGGCGATGCGCTTGCGCCAATCCTCGGCCATCGTCTCTTCTCGGGCCTGATCGATCAGCAGGCCCTTCAGCAGGCGGCGGATCGATCCGATGCCGATATTCTGGCCGATCGACCACAATGGAAAGATGCCGTCATTCTGCCGGTCGCCGGCGACAAGCGCGACGGGAGCCGAGACTGCGGCATGGCGATTGCGGCGGTGCGCTGAAAAAAAGAGATCGCGCAGGATTTCCGTCTGGCCCTGGCCGCCTAGGCCTGCGAGCCCCACCACTTCGCCACGATAGGCGCGCAGTTCCTTCTCGTCGCCCTGCTTGCCGCTTTTCGCGCGCGCCAAGGGTTCGCCCGTATGACGCTTCGAGGCGAGCTTTGCCGCGTCTTCGGCGGACAATGCCTTGGCAACACTGCCCATGGCGGCGACGAGGCTATCGCGCGTGAATTCCTTTGACGGCCGTTCCGCGACGACCTTGCCGTCGCGCATCACGATGATGCGGTCGGAGACTTTGAGGATTTCGCCAAGCAGGTGCGAGATCAGGATGCAAGAACCGCCGCCCGCAACGAAGCGGCGCACGAAGTCAAGAAGCTGGCCCGCGACAATGGCATCGAGCGAGGAGGTCGGCTCGTCGAGGATGACGAGCTTCACCGGAATATCGGTGACGGTAAAGGCGCGGGCGATCTCGACCATCTGCCGGCGCGCGATCGAAAGGTCGCCGACATTGTCGCCCGCCTTTATGCCGTGGTTCGGAAAGATCTCGTCGAGCTTGCGGATGATCAGCTCGCCGGAACGCTTGCGCCAGCCCCAGCCCTTGAGACTGCCGTGGAAGACATGCGCGTTCTCGGCCACCGTCAGATTGGGGCAGAGCGACAGTTCCTGGAACACGCAGCGGATGCCGCGCTGCTGGGCAAGCGACACGGAATAGGCGCCGGTCAGATTGTCGCCTTCGACGGTGATGGTTCCACGATCGGGAACCAACGTGCCGGCCAAAACATGCATCAGGGTGGACTTGCCGGCACCATTGTGGCCGACGAGGCCGACGCATTCGCCAGGACGAGAGATGAGATCGACGCCATCAAGCGCACGGACGGCGCCGAAACTCTTTTCGACGCCGTCCAGCTTAACGATGGCTTCAGTCTTGCCGTTCATCGCCCCGAAGATAGTCCCTCAGAGATTCCGAGGATCGAGGATAGTCTACTTCTTCGCCGCGTCGACTACCTTCTGAGCGTCCTCGGCCGAATACTCGACATTGGCGACGCCGCCCTTTTCGGTATTGGCGAGGTTCTGCTCGAGATTGCCTTGGTCGATGCGCAGGAACGGAACGACGAGATCCTTCGGCACGTCCTTGCCGTCCAGGATCATCTGGGCCACCCAGAAGGCGAGCGTCGAAACACCGGGCGCGATCGAGACCGACATGGTCTCATAGCCATTGGCGTCCTTCTGCTCCTTCCACCACTTCAATTCATCTTCGCGGTTGCCCATGATGATGAGGGGAGTCGGGCGGCCGGCGGCCTTGAAGGCCTGCGCCGCGCCATAGCCATCGCCGCCTTGCGTCACGACCGCGGCGATTTCGGGCAGGCTCGGCAGGATGCCGGCAACGGCGGCCTGCGCCTTGGCCTGGTCCCAATCGCCATGCACGGAGCCGACGACCTTGAACTGCGCGTTCTCGGCGACGCCCTCATGGATGCCCTTGGAGATTTCGTCATCGACGAAGACGCCGGCGAGGCCGCGGATTTCGAGCAGGTTGCCGCCCTTCGCCATCTTGTCCTTGAGATAGAGGACCTCGTCCTTGCCCATCTGCTTGAAGTCGACCGCGATGCGCCAGGCGCAAGGCTCGGTCACGATGCCGTCGAAGGAGACGACGGTAACACCGGCATCGCAGGCTTCCTTGACGGCGCCGTTGAGGGCATCCGGCGACGCGGCGTTGAGAACGATTGCGTTATAGCCCTGCAGCACAAGATTCTGGATCTGGGCGGCCTGCTCGGTCACCTGGTTTTCAGCGGTGGTGAATGGGTCGGCGGCGGCGACGATCCCGGCTTTGACTGCCGGACCTGTCACCTTGTCCCAGCTCCGCAGCATGGCCTGGCGCCAGGAATTCCCGGCGTAATTGTTGGAAAGCGCGATTTTCTTGTCTTTGGTATCGGCAAAGGCTTGGCCGGCGGCGAACAGTGCGGCGAGCGCGACGGCGCAGACGAGTGTCTTCTTGAACATTCTAATCCTCCCATTTGGTCGCATTGAAACCGAGCCGGTTGCGTCCGGCGCGAACTAGCATGTTAGCAGTTTTGACTTGGCTGGCAATGGATTTGGCGTCGATTTGGGGTTGTACTAAACTGTAGCAAGCCTACTTACCAATTAACGGCGAGCGTCTGAACCCAGCAAGGACCGATGATATGATTGATGTCCATTTTTGGCCAACACCCAACGGGAAAAAGGTGACCATCCTGCTGGAAGAACTCGGCATCGAGTACAGGATCGTCCCCGTGAATATCGGGCGTGGCGACCAGTTCGAGAAAGGCTTCCTCAAGCTCAATCCCAATCATCGCATGCCAGTCATCGTCGACAACGCTCCGAAGGGCGGCGGCGCGCCAATCAGTGTTTTCGAATCCGGCGCGATCATGATGTATCTCGCCGAGAAGGAAGGTCGCTTCTGGCCGCAGGATGTGCGCGGCAAGTATGAAGTGATGCAGTGGGTCATCTGGCAGATGGCCAATCAGGGGCCGAAGCTCGGGGAATGCGGACATTTCCGCAGGCTCGAGGGCCGCGAGGGCGATCAGTCATATGCGATCCGACGCTTCACGGACGAGGCGCACCGTCTCTACGGCGTGCTCAACAACCGGCTCTACGACCGGCCCTATCTTGCCGGCGATGAATACACGATCGCCGACATGATCGCCTATCCGTGGACCGTCAATTGGCAGGCGCAAGGCCAGGACATCAACGAGTTCAAGTATTTCAAGCGCTGGTCTGAAGAACTCGGCAAGCGCCCGGCGGTCGAGCGCGGCATGGCGGCCGGTAAGGATCTTTCGTCAGACACTGCAAAGCTTCCGGAAGAAGAGCAGGCCCGCATCCGCAAGTTGCTCTACAACCAGCGCGCCATACCGGCGCCTGGTTAAGCAGGACTTTCAATCACCGGTGAGCGTGCGTCGGCCGTGTGCTGGGGCAGGTCATCGCAAAGCTTGAGCCATGAGATTCGGTCGGGCGCAAAAACGTGGCGCTCGAGCTGGACCGCATCAGGATTGTCCAGGCTGCCGGCGGTCAGTTCGTAGTATTTCGCATAGGCTTCGTGAGTCGATACGATCTGTGCACCGCAGGTCGGGCAGAAGCCGCGCCGTCCGTGTTCGGAGGATTTGTACCAGGTCAGCGTGCCCGACAGAAACTCGACGAAATCTTTCTTCACCGTCAGCCACACGACCATCGGCGCGCCGCTCGCCTTCCTGCAAATACTGCAATGACAGGCGCTCACCAGGCGAGGCGAAGCGGTGATCCGATAGCGGAAGGTGCCGCACAGGCAGCCGCCCTCGATCGGTGTGAACTCGCTCATGTTTCAGCGTCCCGATAAAAGTCTTGGAAGCGTTTGCGCAACTCGACCTTTTGCACCTTGGCTGTTGCGGTCTTGGGCAAAACGTCGGTGAAGATGATCGCCTTTGGACACTTGTGCGCGGCAAGCCGGTCACGCAATTTTCTGAGGATGTCCTGGGCGTCGAGCGTTTCACCCGGCTTCTGTACCGCGATCGCCGTTACCGCTTCGCCCCAACGCTCATGCGGCAGGCCGATCACCACGACTTCGCCAAGCCGCGGCTCGGCATTGTAAAGCGCCTGTTCCACTTCGACGGAGGCGACATTCTCGCCGCCGCTCTTGATCACGTCCTTGATGCGGTCCTGGAACCACAGCAGCCCATCGGCGTCGAAATAACCGGCATCGCCGGAATGGAACCAGCCGAAACGGAAGGCTTCGGCGGTGGCCGCCTCATCATGCAGATAGCCGATCAGGACCTGCGGTCCGCGATAGACGATTTCCCCGACCGCGCCTTGCGGCAGCAGCCCACCTTGCGGATCCATGATGCCAACCTCGACATTCGCTAAGGGTGTCCCTGCGGCGCCAGAATGGGTGAGTTGGTGCTCGGGGCGGAACATCGTCGTGACCGGACTCATTTCGGTTTGCCCGAAAACGAGCGCGAAATCGCAGTCGAAGGTCTCGATCAGCCTTTCGAGCTCGGGGCGCGGCATGGGTGCCATGCCGTAAAGCGCGAGCCGCAGCGCAGAGACATTGCGGGGGCTGCACAATTGCAGGTCGAGCAGGGCGCGATACATGAGCGGGAGCGCGACGAGCACGCTGATGCGCTCCGCTTCGAATAAATCGAGAACTGCCTCCGCTTCGAAGCCCTGGCGGATGTGGATCGTGGCACCCGCGGCGATCGCCGGCGTGCAGAGCGTATTGAGCGGCGTCGTGTGGAAGAGCGGCAGCATCGCCAGGACTTCATCGCTGCTCGATAGTTTGGATTCGAGAGCCATGGAGAGTGCCGCGACATAGATGGCGAGATGGCTGCTCGCCACGCCCTTGGGTGCCGATGTCGTGCCGCTGGTATAGAGGTAGGAAACGGGATCGCGATCCTCGATCAGGTGCTGCGGCTCATGCGCGGGTGTGACTGCCACCAGCTTCTCGAAGGAGAGGTGCGCATCCTCAGCTTCGATGACAATCTGATGCTTGAGTTTCGGCAATCTGTCGGCGATAGCCTCGATGCGTGCGCGAAACTCGAGTTCGAGCACTACGCCTGCGACCCCCGAATGATTGAGCACGTAAGCCAGTTCGTCGGGGCGCCACAGCAGGTTCACCGGCACGCAGACGACGCCGATCTTGGCACAGGCGAAATAAGTGACGAGAAACTCGGCGCGATTGCGCGACATGATGGCGAGTGCATCGCCGCGCCTGAGGCCTAGGCCGGTCAACGCATTCGCGGCGCGATTTACCCAGTCATTGACGGTACGGTAGGTGAAACGGCGATCGCCGTCGACGATCGCCAGATGCTGCGGCTGCTTCGCCGCGCTACGAGTGAGGAGATCGCCGACATTGACGCGCTTGATGATATTCTCGGTCAAAGGATCGATCATTTGTGCGGGCATTCTCCAAGCTTCTGTTTGACACAGGATCGAAGCCTTTGCCACAGTCGCACCAGAACGCATGAGGGCGTCACGCATGATCGAGCTTTATAGCTGGGGCACGCCCAATGGGCACAAGGTCCACATCATGCTCGAGGAATGCGGTCTCGCCTATAAGCGGCATCCGATCGATATCGGCGCCGGCGACCAGTTCGATCCGGCATTTCTTGCGATCAGTCCCGCCAATCGCATCCCGGCCATCATCGATCGCGATGGCCCCGATGGTGCGCCCTTGCCGGTGTTCGAGTCCGGCGCGATCCTCATCTATCTCGCTGAGAAGACAGCGAAGTTCCTCCCCGGCGCAGGACCGGTGCGCTATGCGGCGCTGCAATGGCTGATGTTCCAGATGAGTTCGGTCGGTCCGATCTTCGGCCAGACGTTTCACTACCGCAATGACGCACCGGTGAAGATCGAAATGGTGATCGAGCGCTTCACCAACGAGGCGCGGCGGCTCTACCGCGTGATGGACACCCGACTAGCGCAGTCCCCCTACCTAGCCGGCGATGAATATACGATCGCCGACATCGCCACCTGGCCTTGGACGCATTCGATCGCCAAGCAGGGGCACGATCCGGCCCACTATCCAAATGTCGTGCGCTGGTTCGAACTCATCAAGCAGCGTCCCGCCGTCATGCGCGGCGTGCGTATGTTCAAGGATCTAGGCCCGACGGTAATGACAGCGCGCGCCAAGGAAGTCCTCTTCGGTGATGCGCAATATGTCCGGCGATAAGGAGCAATCGATGACCACCTCGCTTTCGACGGAAGCCGTCGCGAAGTATCGTGACCAAGGCTATGTTGCGCCGATCCGCATCATGCCCGAGGCTCAAGCCGAGATATATCGCCAGCGCCTCGAGCGGGCGACGGCAAGCGATCCCGACCGCGCGCAAGCGATCCTCAAGCTTAAATCGCACATGGTCTTCGGATGCCTCAACGAACTGGTGCGCCACCCGCCGTCCTCGATGCGGTCGAAGGCGTGCTGGGGCCTGATATCCTTGTGTGGACCTCGAGCATGTTCAGCAAGAAGGCGATGTCGCCCGATTTCGTCTCCTGGCACCAGGACATCGCGTATTGGGGCCTCGAGCCGCCGGAGATCGTCACCGCTTGGATCGCTCTAACCGACAGCTCGCCCGACAATGGCTGCATGCGCGTCGTGCCCGGCACGCACAAGCTCGATGTCGTTGCCCATCGCGACACTTATTCGGCCAACAACATGCTGAGCCGAGGGCAGGAGGTCGCCGTCGACGTCGATGAAGCCAAGGCCGTCGATATCGTGCTCAAGCCCGGCGAGATGTCATTGCATCACACCAAGATCGTGCACGGGTCCAACGCCAATCTCTCGACGCGGCCGCGGCAGGGCTTCGCCATCCGCTTTATCGCGCCTTCGGTGCGCCAGGCGAAGGGTGCCGAAGACAGCGTCATGCTGGTGAGGGGCGATGATCGCAACAAGCACTTCGGATACGATCCCCAACCGCACGCCGATTTCGACCGCGATGCGCTTCCCGCCTATGACGCGATCTGCGAGCGCATGCGCAAGATCCTCATGGTGCCGAAGAGTCTATCCACATGATCCTCAGTCGCCGTAGACGACCGCATCGGGAACGACGAATGTTTCGGCATCATTGTTGATGGAGACGTTAGTATTATCGCTCTGCCTGGAATAGGAAACGCTGTCGCCGCCGGCGACCGTACCCACCATCTGGTCGTGAAATTTCAGAATACGCTTGAAGCCATCAGGAAAAGTCACGGTCACCGTCGCGGTGCCATTCCCTTCGCGGACAACGCCAAAGGCGCATGTCCTAACCGCCGAATTACCCTTGAAGGTACAGTCAATCTCGCCCGTTGCGTGGAATTCCGTGCCCGGAACCTTCGCGTCTGGCCCATTGCTTGCCACGTCCTGAAGCGCCCCCGAAGCCTCGCGGAGATAGCGCCCGGCGACCCAACCCAGCGCGTCGGCATCGCCGGTGAGCTGCACCTGGCACCACCGCGTCGAACCGGTCATCCGGCAGCCTTTGTTCCGTAGCACCGCGCCATTGTCGAGTTCGAGTATAATGCGACCGTTGGCCGACGGTTCGGAGCGCAGGTTGAGTGTGTCCCCGGTCGCAACTCCGGCGACTTCCCAATAATCCGGGCCACCGGCAAGGCCATCTGCAAAATCGGGTTGCTGCGTTGTTTCGCCGGCGGGACCGTCCGTGACCTCGAAGGTGACGCTATAGCTGCACACCTCGTTGCGGCGGGCCGCATTTCGCATGAGATAGACGTCGACCCGATGCTGGCCGCTCTTCTGCAGACTACCCGAAAACTCATTGCCGCTTGTTGAGCCAATGAAGACGGCAGAATCTGCCCCCGGCTCCAGCAGATTGAAGTAGCAGGACAGATTGCTCGGGCTGAAGGTGATCGACATCGTCTGCCCAGCCTTGGCGCCAAGCAGATAGGTGTTTGTGTCATTCCCCTTGAGGCGGCCCTTGAGGGTCGCCGCGTTCTGTCCGGCGCCAAACTTTACTTCCTGTGTCTTGTCGGCTGCCCGCGCTGGCGATAACAGACAGCAGCTGATCAGCGCTGCCGTCATGGCGCGACGATAGTTCAATCGATAAAGCCCGCTTGCTTTACACATTTGTATTCCCTCACCTCGTGGTGGAAGCGGTGCCGTAGCCTGCTGGGCGTCTGCACAGAACGGCACCGCGAGTGCCTGCAATCAATTGCAGGCAGGATACTTGTAGCGATCGGCCTCTGACACGTCGGGAGGGCAATACTCCTCGTGGTTCATCTCGGTGCTTGCGCCGACAGGCTCGCTGGCATTGACGCGCTTGAACACTCCAACTGCGCTAAACTTGCAGACGTAGTCTGATGTGCTGCCATCATCGAGAACTGCTGTGCCGTAAATGCCCCAGCCGAAATCCTGCTGTTCGATGTCGCTGACTCGCACGGTCTGGGCATGGGGATTGAATTTGCCCATGACCGCGCCGCGACAGACGGTCTTCATGTGGTCCTTGTTCACCGATTGTCCGGCGTGACTGGCGTCTTTGTTCGCCTTGCCGCTGTTTTCGGCAGCAGCGCATCCACGCTTGTAGGAAGCGCCGTGCTGATCCTGGTCATACCGGCCCGCAAGGCAATCATTATAACCGCGCTTGTATTCACGCTCTGAAACTGTTGCTGCGCTTGCGGTCGTCGCAAATGCCATCAACACCAGAACAAAATATATGCTCTTCATAGCTTTCCCCATTTTTTGAAGTCACTTCAACTTGGATGCCGCCTTGTTGAGCTTTTCCCTGTCGTTCCCAATCCGATCTATCAGCTTGACGGCTTGTTCTCTGGTGATGCCGTGCTTGCGGGCGAAGTAGGCGACTTCGTAGCCTTCGCTCTTCGCCACTTTTTGCCTGTCTGCCTTTCCACGCTTGCTCTTGTTGTCTGCCATCTGGTGTTCCTCCGCTCGCGCCGTAATTGACTATTTGTCATGTATGTGCAAGAAATTTTGTTGATACGAAATGTCGCGCCTCCCGGGCCGAACGACAGGGACTTCCAGAATTCGGCATCATTCTCATTCCTCTGGCCATCGCGCCGGTCGAGCGCGCATAAGGGGGCCAACTCGACCCCGAAGGATTTGATTTTTCAGATGAAGGACCCGAATATCCTGCGCAGCCTTCAGTACTTCGAGGCCGTTGTCCGGCATCGATCCCTGAAGCTGGCTGCTACAGACCTGGGTGTCACGCAGAGCGCCGTCAGCCACCAATTGCGCCGGTTCTCGGAGGCGATAGGTCAGCAGTTGATGGTCAAGTCGGGACGCGGAATCGTGCTCACGCCGCTTGGTGAGAAGCTTGGTGCCCGCCTTGTCAGCGCATTTTCGAACCTCGACGAGCTGGTCAAGGAAATCACCGGCGACGACCGGCAGACGCTGCAGCTTTCAGTGTGCAGCACATTCGGGCCCGGTTGGCTCATCGAACGCCTCGACGATTTCTACGCTGCCCATCCGGAAATCGATCTCGAGCTTCGGCTCTTCGCGCGAAACCCGCTGCTGACCAATGAAGTGGCCGACGCCTATGTCATTGCCGATGAGCTGAGACCGGGATACGCCGCGACGCCGCTCATGGAAGAGATATTGATCGCCGTGGAGGCGCCTTCCGCAAGGCGGGCTGACGGGAAACGGCGGCTTATAACAACCGATGTTGAGAGGGGTGAAGTGGGGCGGGACTGGAACAGGTTCTGCCGGACCGCGGGCATCAAGTTGTCTGCCCTGCAGGACGGCCCGTTCCGTCTCTGCACGCACTATTTTCTGGCTCTAGAGTTAGCACGTCGCGGTTACGGCGTGGCGCTGGTCCCGGATTTCCTCGCTGCGCGCGATATCCGGTCGGGCACCCTTGTCCCGTTCAGCGACAGATTAACGCCATCGGGACGAACCTATAATCTTTGCATCAAGAAATCTCGGACGGAGGAGGCCATGCTCATGACCTTGTCCGAATGGCTCACATCGATGGCATCCGTCAGTTCGATGAAGCAATCGAACGCCAAGTTGAGGCACACGCTGTCCTCCTGAGGCAACCCGTTGCGCCGTTCCGGCCCATGGCCTAAGCCAGCCGCGGCATCAGGAACGGAGAATTCGCATGATCATCGTCACCGGCGGCAGCGGCAAGGTCGGGCGCGCCTGCGTCAAGGATTTGATGGAGCATGGCTACAAGGTCGCCTCGATCGACCTGGCACGGCCGGCGGGCCTTTCCAATCCGCCCAAGCCGACGGATGTAAACTTCACCCGTGCCGACATCACCGATTTCGGCGAGGTGATGGCTGCTTTTTCCGGCATCAACGGACGCGTCGAGGAACCGGTGACCGGCATCGTGCATCTGGGTGCCATCGCCTCGCCCGGAGAGGCGCCCGATCACGTGATCTTCGAGGTCAACACGGTCTCGACCTACAATGTCTTCGAAGCGGCGCGCCGCCTCGGCATCCGCAATGTCGTGTGGGCGTCGAGCGAAACCGTCTACGGCATTCCCTATGTCGGCGGCCCGCAATATGTGCCGGTCGATGAAGAGATCGAACTGCCGCACTGGTCCTATTCATTGTCGAAGCTGATGGGCGAAAAGCTCGCCGAGCAGTTCGCGCGCTGGGACAAGGAGGCCAAGATCATCGGCTTGCGCTTTTCCAATGTGCAGGAGCCGCATGATTATGCGAATTTCGCGGAATATGCGAAAGACGCCCGCTCACGCCACTTCAATCTGTGGACCTATATCGATGCCCGTGATGCGGCGCAGGCGATCCGCCTGTCGCTCGAATCGAAACTCACCGGCGCGCATATCTTCGGCATTGCCAACAGCAATTCGGTGATGAGCCAGCACAACGACAAGCTGGTGGATGAAGTATTCCCGGGGACCAAACGCAAACGGCCGCTCAAGCCGAACGAGTCACTGATCTCGATCGAGAAGGCGCAGCGCATGCTCGGCTACAAGCCGCAATATGATTGGAAGGGGTAAACGGTGACCGTCAAGCCAGCGAGAACTGGCTACCCACCACCTGCTTCAGCCAGTTCCGCAGGCTGCCTGAATCCATCGCACCGGCCTGCTGCGCGATGATCGCGCCATGTTTGAGCACCATGATCGTCGGAATGCTGCGGATCTGATAACGGGCCGCGAGTTCTGGTTCGGCCTCGGTATCCACTTTCAGAAAGCGGAATTGCGGTTCAAGCTCGGAGGCAACGCGCTCGAAATGCGGCGCCATGGCCTTGCACGGCCCGCACCATTCGGCCCAGAAATCGACAACCACCGGGATGTCGCTCTTGCCAATCTGCGCATCGAAGCCAGCGAGCGAGGCTGCCGCGGGATGGCCATCGAATAGAGGCTTGTGACAGCGCCCGCATTTGCCCTGCGCGGCGGGCCGGTCGGCGGGAACGCGGTTCACGGCGTTGCAATGTGGGCAGACGATATGTGTCACAAGGCTCATATGGGATCGGGAGGGTTGGCGCTCAAGGGTGTATTCTCTGCGAGAAGCCGGCAGATCGACACCGTTTGCGTGCGGCCCTTGACGGTATGATCGCCGAGCGGCTCGAAGATGAAGCCGTTTCCGGCGGCGCGCACGACCTCGCTGCTGACGAGAATCGTGACCGGCTCATGGTCGGCGAGCGTGCCGGCAATCTCTTCGACACGCGAACAGACATTTACGGTATCGCCGATGACCGTGTAGTTCATGCGGGTGCGCGCGCCGATATTGCCGACGATCAACGGCCCCGTATGGATCGCGATCTTGAGATGGAGGGCGGATGCCGGATCATCGGCGATGCGCCGCCTCGTGGCTTCCGCAATCGCAAGTGCCGTGCGGCAGGCCCGCGCCGCGTGATCCGGGATCGGCTCCGGAGCGCCCCAGAATGCCATGACCGCATCG
Organism: uncultured Alphaproteobacteria bacterium; assembly: GCA_963805405.1. Taxonomy (GTDB): domain Bacteria; phylum Pseudomonadota; class Alphaproteobacteria; order Rhizobiales; family Aestuariivirgaceae; genus JAEUMG01. Next base: position 86,321 of record CAWDUC010000020.1, read on the forward strand.
CCGATATATTTATCGAGCGTGCCGAGTTCGGCCTCGATGCAGGCATTCACCATCTCGAAATGCTCGTTGAGCATCTCGGCCACCTTGGCGGGCGGCATTTTTTCCGATTGCGCGGTGAAACCGACAATGTCGGTGAACATCACGGTCACTTCGGCCAGGCGCGCTTCCGTATTGGGCTCGCCGCTCGATCCGATCAATCGCTGCACAAGCGTGCGCGGCACGTAGGCCTGGAGCCATCGCAGTCCCTGGACCATGTGGTTGAAAGAGCGCGCCTGATCATCAATCTCGCGAATGATTGAAGGCGGCATGGGCTGGATCGTGTCGAGTTCAAGCCGTTCGATCTTTTCAGCGGCGGCCGAGACCGCGCGTATCGGGCGGGCCACCATGCGCGCAAGAAGCAGCGCCAAGATAACCGCTATGGCGAGTGTTGCGAGGCTGATTGCTATCGAGCCGGCCAGCCGCCTGATCTGCTGGCTGACGGCTTCGGACGGGACGTGAACTCCAATCCGCCACGGCACGTCGCCGAAGCCCGGGCTGACGCGCGAAAGGATGAGGTGATCGCTATTGTCGACGTCTCCCTCGCGAATGTCGAAGTCCTTCAAGCCCGGGACCGTCAGGTGCTCCAGTGTGGCGAATGAACTGAGTACCGGATCGTTGAGTTCGCTGAGCTTGAGCAGTGGCTTTTCGGCCGAAAGCCGTCCGGAAATATCCGCGTCCGCCAAAATCGGGTGCGCCAGGACATCGCTGTCGCCATAGAGGATGAACGGCGTCGTGTCGCGATTGGCGAGCACGCTCACATATTGCGATAGCGCGACAAGCGATACGCCGGCGCCGATAGCGCCGAGTTGGACGCCGTTGCGCGACAGACTGCCGGTAATGGTGATGAAGGTCTCGCCGTCACGATAATAGGGTTTGCCCCAGCGAATTTGCTGGACCCTCGCTATATCCTTGAGAAAGGTCTCGAATTCGGGCGTGCCGGGTGTGTCCTCGACCTTGATCTCTCCCTTGGGTCCTCGGGTTACCCATAAGCCGCTTCCGTTTGGCCGCCATACCACTACGCCGCCGATCTGCGGCGCGGGCGCCAACGCTCCGGAGAGGGTTTGGATCAGGCGGTCGCGGTCATTGATGTCGAGGACGCCGTCTGAAACCCTGCGGCTCAGGTCGGCGATCAAGTCGCGGGCAGGTTTTACGTGCTCGAAAACGCCCCGTTCGACCGCCGATATGACGAGGCGGGCGCGCATGTCGGTCAGTTCGAGCGTATTCTTGATGCTCGCCGAGGCGGATACGTAAAGCACCGTGCCGACGGCGATTGCCGTCAACCCGCCCAGCGCAAGCATCAGGATAATGGTAATTCGAAAGCGCATGATTCTGGTCGACCAGCCTAGCTGCGGGTCAAGCATCACTCCAGAGGCAATGCGACGAAGTTGGGGCCGTCACTTGCTCAAAATCCGCCGCTTTTGCTTCTCGCGCCGAGCCGCCCGATTAATGGTGTTCTGGGTGTCGGCGATCAGATTGCGCGCGGCTTTTCGGGCGGCTTCGGGTCGCTTGGCGCGGATCGCCTTCACGATTGCCTCATGCAGGGACAATGCATCGCGGGGATTGAGCCGTTGCGCCACGGTGAATTCGAACAGCTTGGCCAACATGGATTCAATCGCGCGGCCGAAGGGCACGATCAGTTCGTTTCCGGAAGCATTCAGAATGGTCAGATGGAAGCGCACGTCAGCGACATTCCAGGCGACAGCGTCTTGCGAAACGATCATTCCGGCAATGGCCGATTCGATTTCGGCCAATTGCTCGGGCGTGCGATTGGCGGCGGCGAGTGCTGCGGCCTCTGGCTCGATCATGAACCGGATCTGCTGCACGTCGCGCGCGAAATGTTCGTAACTGACGCTGGCGCTGTACCAGGTGAGCACGTCGCGATCGAGCAGATTCCAGGAGGTGCGTGGCTCGACGCGCGAGCCGATTTTCGGGCGCGACGCGATCATGCCCTTGCCCGATAATGTCTTGATCGCTTCACGGACCGCGGTGCGACTTACCTTGTAGATCCGGCACCATTCCGCCTCATTCGGCAAAAGCGTGCCTGGCGCGAATTCTCCTTTGAGAATCCGCGCGCCGATATCCTGCGCCACCGCGACGTGAAGGCTCTTGCCGCGCGCTTTGCCCGTCGGCATGGCCCTATCTCCCATTTTGACAAGCAAGGCTAGCACAGGCTCTCGGGATTTGTACTACAAATTTCTGCTGCGCGTTTCTCTTCCCACCTTCGGTGGCGGAGGGAGAAGAGGAACGGAAGCTTCAATGCACCGAAGCTAGAAAGAACCTGGGGATCGCGTTGGGCTTTGTCATCACCGCGCTCTGCCGATTCTCCGTCAATGTTGCGACGCGTTCCGACAATTGTTCGTCGAGTTCCGAAGTCGAGAGCAGGCCGTCCTTGCCGTAAGCTTCCGGGTCTTTGAGCGTCGCAATGAGGGCATCGGTAAAGGCGCCGTTCTGCCAGCGCGAATCCTCGAAGGAGACTTGGCGGCCGGTCGATGAGGCGAACATCACGATGCCATTCGCATCCTGCGACAGATCATTGGCAAAGCCCGTCATGTCGGCGCGGCCCTGGGCGCCGCCCTCAATCCCGTTGCCGGCGTGACAAGCGTCCATGAACAGCAAGACCTTCGCCTGTATCGTGCGCAGGCTCTCGCGGATGACGATTCCGTTCAGTGATGTCGCCGCAAGTTCATCCTCCTCAAGACTTGCGTCCGCGGGGAGAAAATGGAAACCGCCCTGGGCATCCGTGACTCCGTGACCTGCCATGAACACGACGACATAGTCGGTAGGACTGGCTTTCTTGCGCAAGCGCGAGAGTTCGACTTCGATTTTGTTTTCGCTCGCCTTGTGGTCGAGGAGAAGGACAGTGTTGACGCTTTCGAAGAAGCGGCCTTCCTGCTCCTTCAAGGCAGCATCGAGATCGGCCGCGTCCTTGGCGGCGTAGCGCAATTTGAGCTGGTCGTCGTCGTAATCGCTGACGCCGACAAGCAGGGCGAAGAGCTTGGGCTTGGGGCCCTGCGCCGACTTGCCAGTCCATTTGATCGGAATGGACGCCGGCACGCTCGCCTGGTCGTCGCTGAAGGCGATGATCGAGATGGTGCTATTGCGCGCCGGGATGGGGATATCGATGCTGAGATCCTGGTCGACCGGATAGTCGCTCTCCGCGACGGCGAACCCGCGAGACTGCGACAATTGCCCGTCGATGCGCGCCTCGATTCGCGTGATCGGACGCCCCGATGGCGAGCGCAGGCGATACTTGAGCACAAGCTCATTGTCATTCGCGCTGACGCCACGCGGGTCGGCAATCACTTCGACGACCGGAGGCAACAGACTTTCAAGCGACTCCTGATCGGTCTTGCGATCCGCGGCGGCATTTGCCTGCTCGATCGATTTTGCCTCATCGCCCGTGTCGAGCACGAGCTGCACGATATCGGGCCGGTAGTAGCGCTGGCGGAAACGCGAGGCCGGGAAGAAATCGGGCGTGTCGTCCCAGCTCTTGCCGTTTACGTGCCAGCCGATGAGGTCCTCGCCGCCGGGCGAGGCCGCGTAATAGCCGCTCGGCGTCCAGGCGATCCATGTCTTGTCGGGAACGTGGACGAAGAATGCGAGCAGTTCTGTCCCGTCGGAGGCTCGAAACCAGCGGATCGTGCCGTCGCCAAAGGCCGCGACGATGAAGCGGCCATCGGCGGATAGATTGACGCCCCAGGTGGTGCCCGGAACCTCGGTGCGCCAGAGTTTCTGCCCCTTCGCGTCAAAGCTGTAGAGGCCCCATTCGGCGCCAAGGATAAAACTTTGGCCATCCGGCGCAATCGCAAGGCTTCGCGCGCGCTCGTAGGTCTGCAGATCGAGAACCTGCGCGTTGAGCGTCGGGAAATCGTTTATCCAGTTTTCGACCGGCAGACGGTCGATATTCGGTTCGATATAGTCCGCCGGGTGCTCGGCCATCGCTTCGAAGGCGAGGCGCTTGATATCGAAGCGCCACGGCTGTTCGCTTGCAAATTTGAGGCCGAACCACACGCCGGTCGCATCAGGCGCGCTCCAGAAGTGACCGCCGCGTTTGGTTCGCATGTCGACGGTGATCGGTCCGTGGTAACCTTCCTGGCCGTTCTGCATTGGCAGCAAGCTGCCATCCGCCTTGACGATTCCAAAGGCCGGGTCTGCCGCCGCAAACGCAACGCCCCCGCCTGGCACCGTAGTGAGGTCGAGAACCGTATTGAGAGGGCCGGGGAGCACCTGCATGGCGCCACGACCATGATCTCCCCAGGCCAGTATCGGACTCGTCCCCTCTATGTCGAAAGTACCGGAGGCATAGAGCGTGGCGCCGTCATCGGACCAGGCGATCGCTGCGAGCGAGCCGTTATTCGCCTGGGTAGTCTCGGCGGCGTAAAGGAGATCGAGCGTCTTTCCGTCGAGAATGTCGACCTTGGGCGCCGTGTAGTGTCCGACTGCGATCAGCGTGCCGTCCGGATTGAAGGCAATACCCTTCGGCTCGGAATCGCCCGGCGCCTTGACCTTCGTGATCAATTGAAGACTGATCATCATAGAGCCTGAGGTTGAAATCTTCCGACGTCGTGATGAGCCGGTTCGCCCGATCGAAGGACAGGGCATAGACCGCGCCTTGGCCTTCGGGAACATAGGGGGCGTCGGCGAGCGGTTCGCCATCGAAGGGCGCCGTCCATACTTCCACGCCGCCTTTTCCCATCAGGCCGACCGCGAGGCGGCTGCCATCGGGCGAGAAGGCGAGTTCGCCGATCGATGGCCCGAGCGGCCCCAGGCGGCGTATCAGCTTGCCCGTGGCACTGTCGAAGATGTGGACGTAGTTGGCGGTGGGCAGCGCATCCCAGCCGCCGGCGGCTATCAGGCTGCCATCGGGCGAAATCGCAACCGCATGGACCTTGCCGCCATTGTCGGGCGAGATTGGCACCCGCAGCGTTCGCAGCAGCTTTCCGTCGGGCAGCGACCACAGGCGCACCGTCTTGTCGCTCGAGCCGGTCACCATCAGCTTGCCGTCGGCGCTGAGATCGACCCGCATGACGACGCCCGTGTGCATGCCGGCCTCGATCCGCAGCATTGGGCCTTGAACCGGCGCATCATCGGCAGCCAGAGCGGGGCCGAACTCCACGAAGAGGCCGAATATCGCCAGAAATGCCGGTAGGATGAATTGCATGTGCGCCGTCTCAAAAATCCGCCGCCAATCTACTCCGGGTTGGGTCAGTTGCAATCGCCAGTCCATGCTTCCAGTCCACCTCATCGCCGCAGAACTTAATTCCCAATATGGGCTAAAATAAGTTCTATAAATGTTCTCTTTGCGAATAAAGCGCCATGGGCTATGAGGGCGCCATGTCCGCAATGCGCCATTCGCTCGACCTCCGCTCCGGCCTCGCCGGCGGACTTGCATTGCTTGGCCTGCTTCTTAGCAGCCCCTGAGGGCCGGCTGGGCGTTTTCGCCTGGGCCTTCCGGGGATCACTGAGCCGAACCCACTCTCAGACCTAAGACTGGCCAGAAGGCACGACTTCCATGATGATCAATCCACGCGAAAAGTATCGTTCGTTCCCGCCAATCGATCTCTCCGATCGACAATGGCCCAATAAAACCATCACCAGGGCTCCGGTCTGGTGTTCCGTCGATCTGCGCGACGGCAACCAGGCGCTGATCGAGCCGATGGGCCCGGACCGCAAGATCCGCATGTTCAACGCGCTCGTCGCGATGGGCTTCAAGCAGATCGAGGTCGGCTTTCCCTCCGCCTCGCAGACCGATTTCGATTTCGTCCGCTACTCTCATCGACAATCGCAAAATTCCCGCCGACGTCACGATCCAGGTGCTCACCCAGGCGCGCGAGGAATTGATCCGGCGCACCTTCGACAGCCTCGAAGGGCGCCCATAGCGCCATCGTGCATCTCTACAACTCGACCTCCGAACTCCAGCGCCGCGTCGTCTTCCGCCTCGACAAGGCGGGCATCGTCGATATCGCGGTGAAGGGTGCCGAGCTCATCCGCCAGCTCGAGCGCGAGCGCGGCATGGAAAACGTGCTGCGCCATGAATATTCGCCGGAGAGCTTCATGGGCACCGAACTCGAATTCTCGAAAGAGATCTGCGAGGCGGTGATGGATGTCTATGAGCCGACGCCGAAGAAGAAGCTGATCCTCAACCTGCCCAACACGGTCGAGGTGGCGACGCCCAATATCCATGCCGACCAGATCGAATGGTTCTCGCGGCGACGTGAAGAATCGCGATTGCGTCGAAGTCTCGCTGCATCCGCACAATGATCGTGGCTCGGCGGTCGCCGCGGCCGAGCTCGGCCTGATGGCCGGTGCCGATCGCGTCGAGGGCACGCTGTTCGGCAATGGCGAGCGCACCGGCAATGTCTGCCTCGTCACCATGGCGATGAACATGTTCAGCCAGGGCATCGATCCCGGCCTCGACATTTCCAACATCAACGAACTCGTGCGCATGGCGGAATATTGCAACCAGATCCCGGTGCATCCGCGCCATCCCTATTCGGGCGATCTCGTCTTCACCGCCTTTTCCGGCTCGCACCAGGATGCGATCAACAAGGGCTTCAAGGCGATGGAGGCCTCGAACAACGCCTCTGTGGGAGGTGCCCTATCTGCCGATCGATCCCATGGATCTCGGCCGCACCTATGAGGCGGTGATCCGCATCAATTCGCAGTCGGGCAAGGGCGGCATCGCCTATATCCTCGAAAAGGAGCACGGCATCGAACTGCCGCGCCGGCTCCAGATCGAATTCTCCAAGGTCGTGCAGGCGATCGCCGACGGCGAAGGGCGTCGAACTTTCCGCCGACCGGCTGTGGAAGGCCTTCGGTGCGGAATATCTCGACGGCAATGGCCGCTACGATTTCGTCGAGCACACGGCAGCAGGGCCGATGACGATCACAGCGGCGAGCAGACGCTCTCGCCAAGATCGCCATCGACGGCAAGGACAAATCGATCTCGGGCCACGGCAACGGCCCGGTCGCGGGCTTCGTCGATGCGATGCGCAAGGAGACCGGCATCGCCTTCGACCTCGCCGATTATCGCGAGCACGCGATGGGCACCGGCGCCAATGCCACGGCCATCGCCTATGTCGAACTGCGCCTGCCGGATGGCGCGATGCTGTTCGGCGTCGGCATCGACAAGAACATCGTCATCGCCTCGCTCAAGGCCGTGCTCTCGGGCGTCAACCGGATGATGAAGCAGGCGCATGTCGCCAAAGGCGATGCACGCGACCAGGCGGGCAGGGTGCGCGAAATCGAACTCACCCAGCCGAGCGGTGCGGAAGGGTCGCATCCCGAGCAAGTGCTGAAAGCCCGGCGCGGCCTCGAACTGCCGCCGAGATTTGCCGCCGAATTCGCCGAGACGGTCGGACGGATTGCCGACGCGACGACCGCCGATCGCATCTGGACGCTTTTCGAGAAGGAATATCTCGATGGCGGCCATTACCGATACGTCGAGCATGTGGCGAAAGCGTCTGATGGCGGCCAAATGGTAACCGCCAAAATCACCGCTCAAGGCAAGCCGCATTCGATCAGCGGCGCCGGCAACGGCCCGCTCAATGCCTTCATCGCCGCGATGGCCGAAGGAGACGGGGCTTGCCCTCGAACTTGCCGATTATCGCGAGCATATCATCGGAACCGGCGCCAATGCCGATGTCGCGGCCTATGTCGCGCTCAAAGTTGGTGGTCGCACGGCCTATGGCGTCGGGATCGACAAGAGCATGGCGACGGCCTCGATGAAGGCGGTGGTTTCCAGCGTCAACCGGGCGCTGAAGAGAGGGTAGACTTGGCTGGCGGGCTTTGGTAATGAGCCCGCCGCCGACCCGATTGGGGTCGGCACGTCCTTATCGGACGGGCGCATAGCTCAGGTGGTAGAGCAGCTGACTCTTAATCAGCGGGTCGTAGGTTCGAGTCCTACTGCGCCCACCAATGAAATCAGAGAATTCGGCTCAATAGGCTAATTGCCCAGCACTTGCTTGGCGATGCTCAGTTCCTCAGCGCTAAGGTCGATGAGATTCTTCGTGTTCTCCGGTGTCACGGGAATCGCGCCGGCATGGGTTGCGGAGATTATGAGCCTGCTGTCCAGCACCCCAATGAAGCAGCGGGCGAACCAATCTTGGTTTCATTCGATCCGGTACCGGCCTCGGTGGTGACATCCGGGAAGTACTTGGTCACTTCGCTAAGAGGTATGATCGTTTCACGGGTAAGGAGTGTTGTCGCCGCAACCGCAGCTGACAAAACAGCGCTCGACGCGACGGCGAACGCTGCGATCAAGTGTACACGAGCCATTTGAATCCTCCCGATTGTCGTCCTAATCGGCGGAATGGGGAATGCACGTCTTGTGGGCCTTCAAACGTCAGGCACCGCAACCTGGTGCTCGGCTCATGGCGATCTTGTTGTTGTCATTGTACTTGTTCATCGCCCCGGTCGCGGCATCGACGCCGAATCCGACGACACCTCCGACTACGATGTTGCCGGCGGTCATGCCCTCCAAGTTAGAGGATATGACGCCTCTGCCCCTGGCGCAGCCCTTGGTGCACTGGACGGTGACGTCGTGCTTAGACTTCGGAAGCTCTACAACGGCCGGCGTGACGACGCGGCGCGTACTGAAGCCTTTCGATGTCAGCGTGCACGTGGCGCCAGGATAGCCAGGCGTGTCGAGGGAAACCTGCTGGTCGGTCCCCTTCACCACGGTCGCGCAGCCGGTGATAAAGAAGACAAGGCAGACCAACCAAATCCGAACTGACATTGCCGCCCTGTCTCAGTTGACTACTTGCGAAAGCGGCCCGCCGTTGGATAGCGGGCCTTCCTTGTTGTGTTGATAAAGAGGTGGCGACCTACTGCGTCACCGGATCGACTACTTCGTCCTCATCGTCATCTTTGTTTTTATTCTTCTTTCCGCAGGCTGAGATGAGCAGAGCCGCACCCATACCCACCCCCATGAGCATCCAGCCACGACGTGAGAAGATTTCGCGTGCTTCGATCGCAACGGCATTCTTGACTTCCATAACAACCCTCCCCAAGAGTTAATTGCCTCGGTATTGGGCGAGGGCGGTCCGTAATAGTCAACGAGGACTGCAGCCAAGTGAGCGTCATATTTGACGTAGTTCGCCTTCCGGTCAAATGTCTCCCCTAAGAGCCGATCCAAGAAGAATGGATTCAGGGCAAGGGTTTGGTCTGGTCAAGCGTCGAGCATGATGCGGATCATTGCGAGGCGGACGAAGGCGGCGACGGTTGTGGCATAGCGCTCGAAGTCGCGCGCGAGACGACGATAGCGGCTGATCCAGGCGAAGGTGCGTTCGACGATCCAGCGTTTGGGCAGGACGATCGAAGCGATGCGGATCGGTGCGCTTGACGATCTCCATCTTCCAGCTGCCGGTCGCGAGCGATCGGCTTGGCCATCTTTCGGTCCCTGGTAGCCGCCATCGGCGAAGATGCGTTCGATGAAGGGGAACAGCCGCCGCGTGCGCCGCAGCAGATCGCAGGCGCCGTCGCGATCCTGAATGTTGGCGGGCAGGATCGACGACGTTCAGCAGGAGGCCGAGCGTGTCGACGAGGATATGCCGCTTGCGGCCCGTGACCTTCTTGCCCGCATCGAAGCCCTGCGGGTCGAGCGTGGAGCCCCCTTTTTGAGCGCCTTGGCGCTCTGGCTGTCGATGATCGCCGCCGTCGGGCTCGCTTCGCGTCCTGCCTGCTCGCGCACCGCGACATAGAGCGCGTGATGGATGCGCTCCAGCGTGCCGTCCCAGTCCCACAGCATGAAGTAGTAATGCGCCGTGCTCTTCGGCGGCAGGTCCTTGGGCAAGCGCCTTCCACTGGCAGCCGGTCGAAAGCACGTAGAAGATCGCGTTGAGCAACCTCGCGCACATTGACCGAGCGCCGGCGCCCGCCGCGCCTGGCCGGCGGGATCATCGGCTCGATCAGCGCCCACTCGGCATCGCTCAGATCGCTCGGATAGCGAAGGCCACGTACGGTCGGCTGCGCGGCGGTGTTCGGGCTGTCCACATCGGGCGCTCCTTCGACGAATCAAGCGCCCATCAAGAGAATCACAACCGATTCATCCGACTCAACAACTTCCTGGATCGGCTCTAAGTGGAGACCCGCAAATTGTCTAGAACAATCAATAGGTTATTTGCGGCTGTGCGATTCAGGCAACACCAGTTTAAATTATTTATACTTCGATGTTGTTGGCCTATTCTCAACCTGACCAAGCAACTAGGTTCGATTCCAGTTCTTTTCGACAGGTTGGAAATCCATGAATTTGCTGAGCTATTCGCTTTTACGTGGGTCGCCGTTTTGGGGATTGTCGGGGCCGCAAACGCCCAGGATGCGCCTGCGGAAGACAACTGGGGTCTGTACATCCGCGCAGATGCAGGCTGGTCCTGGACTGAAGGCTGGAACAAGGACGGAAACGCATTCGTCGGCGGCGGGGGCGTCGGGTACCAGTTCGGAGACTGGTTTCGCGCCGATGTCACCGCGGACTATAGCGGTAGCTATAACAATCTTGATTACTGGTACGGCTTCTCGAATTTCACGACCGTCCTGGGCAACGTTTATCTCGACATCCCGACCGGCACATTCGTAACGCCTTATGTAGGCGGCGGCGCAGGCTCGACATTCGCGGGCGGAGACAACGGCTTCACTTATGACTTCACAGGGGGCGCTGAGTTTGAGATAACCGATCGCATGTCGATCGATATCGGCTACCGCTATATAAACATCGACGCTGAGCATAGCGGCATCACCGGCCACCAGGGCCTCGCGGGCGTCCGCTTCGGCTTTTAAGCGAGCACCGCGCGCTCCGGCTCAAACTCAAAGAGCCTTGTGAATGCCGCTATTCAGGAACTTCTTTTTCAGGCGCTGCGGGCAGCATCTCTGGTCGGCAGGGCAAGCACGAGATAAGGAGTGGCGAGCAGACTTGATCGCGCCCGACACAATACCACCGTAAATTGAGCGGACTTTCGCGCTGACGGCGGGGATTTGCATGGCCGACATCGTCCTGATCAACCCGCGATTCGAGGTCTCGTTCTGGGGCATGGAACATGCGCTGCCGTTGCTCGGCAAGCGGGCCAACATGCCGGTCGCCTGCTTGCCCTTGCTGGCGGCGCTCACCCCGCCGGAGCATCGCGTCACGCTGATCGACGAGAACGTCGAGGCGATCGACTTCGAGCGTTGCGCCAAGGCCGACATCGTCGGCGTCACCGGCATGATCGTCCAGCGGCAGCGCATGCGGGAGATCCTCGCCGAGCTGAAGCACCGCGGGGTTTTCGTCGTCGTCGGCGGCCCCTGGGTCACGGTCAAGGAGGACTATTTCGACGATCTCGCCGACGTCATTTTCATCGGCGAGGCCGAGGAGACCTGGCCGCAGTTCCTGAGCGACTGGGAGGCAGGGGCAGCACCAGCGCGCTACGAGCAGGCCGAAAAGACCGACATGACGCAAGGTCCCGACGCCGCGGTTCGACCTGCTCAAGATGCGGCATTACGCCTTCGGCAGCGTCCAGTTCTCGCGCGGCTGCCCGTTCACAGTGCGAGTTCTGCGACATCATCGTCACGTTCGGCCGCAAGCCGCGGCTCAAGACCGCCGCGCAGGTCATCGCCGAACTCGACGCGCTGCGTCGCCCAGAACATGTCGTTGGCGTTCATCGTCGACGACAATCTCATCGGCAACAAGAAGGCGATCAAGGAGGTGCTCCGCGACGTCATCGCCTGGCAGAAGGCGCACGGCTATCCGATCACGTTCTTCACCGAGGCCTCGATCGACCTCGCCGACGACGCCGAACTGATGGACCTGATGGTGGAGGCGAACATCGTCAGCCGTCTTCGTCGGCATCGAGAGCCCCAACGAGGAATCGCTGCGCGAGACCAAGAAGTTCCAGAACGTCCGGCCGCGGCGGCACCCTGGTCGAGAAGGTCCACCGCATCCAGGACGCCGGGCATGGAGGTCTGGTGCGGGATGATCCTCGGCTTCGACAACGACGACGAGAGCGATCTTCGACGCGCAGGTCGCGGTTCATCGCCGAGGCGCGGATCTCGACGGCGATGATCGGCATGCTGTCGGCCATTCCGCGCACGCCCTTGTTCGAAAGGCTTGAAAAGGCGGGGCGGCTCGACCTTGCGGACGAGCCCGAATACGGGACGAATGTGATGCCGATAAGGATGAGCCGCGAGATGCTGTCGCGCGGCTTCATCGCATTGATGAGCGAACTTTACGACGAGCGCGCCTATTTCGACCGGGTCGACGATCTCTATGGCAAGGGCCGCATCGTCATCGACAAGGGATGGCAGGGCTACGCGGCTTCTCACCCATGGGCGCGCCGCCGTCACCACGCACGATTATGGCTCGAAGCCTTCGGCCTGATGGCGCGGCTCGCGACGAAGATTCCAGATCCTGCACTGCGCAAAATCTATTTGAAGCGATTCTGGGCGTTCGTCCGCTCGCGGCCCGAGCCGGCGGTGGCGCGCGTCTATGCGCTCAAATGCGCGGTTCACTGGCACATGCACCAGTTCGTGCGCATCCTTGCGGCGCGGGACCGGCCGCCCATCAACACCTATTGAGGTTTGGCTGTTAAGGCCGCGCTGTCGATCCGGCGCGCCAGTTCCGGGGTCACAGGCACCATGGGCAAGCGAAGCTCGGGACTGTCGATGAGGCCTGAGCGCCAAAGCCAGTGCTTGACCGGAGCAGGGCTCGGCTCGGCGAAAGAGCAGGCGCGGCAGATCGGCAAGTACGTTCCAGTCCGGCTAGGCGCTGTTTGACGATCGCCGCCATTGAGGCTGTTGCGAATTTTCGCGAAGGCTCGGGTGTGAACATGGGCGGACGCGGTGATGCCGCCATCGGCGCCATGCGCTTGCGCGCTGTAGAACAGCGGATCGTCGCCGATCAGCACCGAAAAGCCCGCCGGCCGGTGTCGCAGCAGGTCGAAAGACTGTGCCGCATCCGCGCAACAATCCTTCACGCCCAAGATATTGCTGCGCTCCGCCAGTCGCAGCATCGCTTCGTTGCCGAGATTGACGCCGGTGCGATAGGGGATGTTGTAGATGACGATCGGCTTCGCGGTGCTGTCCGCCAGCCTTGAGAAATGCTGGAAGAGGCCCTGCTGCGACGGCCGCGTGTAATAGGGGCAGGCAATCAGATAGCCGTCGATCGGCCATGATGCAGTTTGCCCCAAAGCCTTGACGACCTTCCGCGTGTCGCTTCCCGAAAGCCCGAGATAGATCGGCAAAGGCTTGTTCGCACCTTCGAGCGTTGTGCCGACGATCGAAACGAGTTCCTCGACTTCATTGTCGTCGAGGCACATGCCTTCGCCGGTTGTCGCTGCAAGGATGAGGCCGTCGATCGGCTCCTGCGCGTAGTGCGCCACAATCCGCTTCAGCGAGGCGGTATCGAGCGCGCCGTCACGAAACGGCGTGATAAGCGGCAGCCACAGGCCCCGCGGCGGTGAATGAGCGATTTCCATATTGGTCTATCTCCAGTCGATGCCGGAGACGGAGCGCACGCGAAAACCCCGTCGGACCGGCGGGGTGATTTGATTTTCCTGTGCGTGTGCTTGATCGGCGCGCGAAAATCATCAGCCCCTGGCGGGGGCTTTTTTCGATATCGCGATTTTGGTGCGGCAGATCATGCGAAAATTGCTCGGGGATTTACAAGTGTTTGTCAAGAATGACGTGGTCCGGCGATGACCATGAAGCCACAGGCGCACAAAAATCCTCAAGATCGGGCAAAGTTTAACGATCGGCTTCACAGCCTCTTCAGAGGGCCCCGCTAGGGTCGTTTCCAAGCCAAGGTATCCCCCGATCCCCTCACTCCTTGGCGGTTCTAGGCCACCGGCGCCCGCCCCACCCGCGCCGGTGGCCACTTTTATTTCCCCTTTGGCACGGTCACCACGATCGCGGTGCTGATCATGCGGCCCTCGCGGCGATAGCTGTGGGGCGCGGCTGAATCGAAATAGATCGAATCGCCCTCACTCAGGATGTAATCCTCGCCCTCGATTTCGACGATGATCTGTCCACTGATGACGTAGATCAGCTCCACGCCGTCATGGTGGTGCGCCTTCGAGCGCTTCGACTGCGCCGGGAAAGTCGCGAGGAAGGCGTTCATCTTGCGATCGGTGACGGCGAAGTCGAGGCTTTCGAAGAGATAGGACGGCGGAAACTCCTTTACCTGATCCGGCAGGCGGATGCGCTCGGCCTTGCGCACTACCGACACCAGACGCCTCGTTGGGCGGTCGACGAAGAAATGGTCGAGCCCGACACCGAAGACCAGCGCGATGCGGAGCAGGGTTGGCAGCGTCGGGAAGAGCTGGCCGCGCTCGATCTTGGAGAGCATCGCGGTCGAAAGGCCGGTGTGATTGCCGAGTTCGATCAATGCGAGTTTCTTGTCCAGCCTCAAATTGCGAATCTTTTGGCCGATTTTGTAGCCGTTGAGCCCGTCTGTGAGGGTTTCCGAGAGCATCGCCTGTCTCGCTCCTTTCATGCTGATCGAATAAGGCTACCCGGATTTTCTTATCATGAAAACATATGTTCATGTCACGAGAACGTGAAATTTATGAAAATCAGTTCTTCCTAAATCAAATTCACACCAGCCGTCGCTGTTGGGGCACGCACAACCAGGCGAGCCTTGAATGTGAAAATATGGAGACCGAAGCAATGAAATTTCAGATCATGAACGCCGCCGCCGCCGGGATTATGATGCTAACGGCATTGGGCGTAGGCGGTATCGCGGCCCGCGCCGCGGATATCGTCGACACCGCCGTCGCCGCAGGGCAGTTCAATACCTTGGCCGCTGCGGTGACCGCTGCGGGGCTCGTTGAAACGCTGAAGGGCCCAGGGCCGTTCACGGTTTTCGCGCCGACCGATGACGCTTTCGCCAAGCTGCCGGCAGGTACTGTCGATATGCTTCTCAAGCCCGAGAACAAGGACAAGCTCGTCGCCGTGCTCACCTACCATGTCGTGCCGGGCAAGGTGATGGCTGCCGATGTCGTAAAGCTCAAGGAAGCCAAGACGGTCAACGGCGCGCCGGTCGCGATCATGGTCAATGGCGACACGGTGATGATCAATGACGCCACGGTCGTCAAAGCCGATGTGGAAGCCTCGAACGGCGTAATCCACGTCATCGACAAGGTCATCCTGCCGCCGATGAACTGACACTGCGGCTGGGCCGCCGGTCTGACAGCGGTCCAGCCCTTTTACTGGGAGAGGAAAATGAAGGCGCTCAACATCATCACGCTGGTTCTGCTCATCGTCGGCGGCCTGAATTGGGGGCTCATCGGCCTGTTCGGTTTCGATCTCGTCGCCGCCATATTCGGTGCCGGCGCCACATTGGCGCGGGCCGTCTATGTGCTGGTCGGCTTGTCCGCCGTCTGGCAGGCGATCCAAGTACCCCGCGTTCTTTCCTCAAATTGAGGCCTGGCCACCGTCGACTATCAAGGTTGTGCCGATGCAATAGCTCGCCTCGTCCGAGGCGAGCCACAGGATTGCGGCGGCGCATTCCTCCGCCGAGCCGGCACGGCCGATTGGAATCTGGTTGCTCCAATAGGCGAGTTCCTTAGGATCGCGCATGACAGGCGCATTCATGGGCGTATCGATGAAACCCGGCACGACCATGTTCACGCGGATGCCGAGCCGCGCATAGTCGATCGCCATCACCTTCATCATGGCCAGTACGCCGCCCTTGCTGGCGCTATAGGCGGGCTCATTGGTCGCCATGCCGAGAGTGGCGCAGTTCGAGCCGAGACAGACGATCGCGCCGCCGCCCGCCGCGAGCAGGTAGTCGCGCCCCATGTTTGCAGGTGAGAAACTGGCCGGTGAGGTTGGTGGTGATCAGCTTGTTCCAGATAGCCTGATCGAGACGGTCGACACGGTCGTCCTGGCCGAGCAGTTCGATACCGGCATTGGATATGATGATGTCGAGGCCGCCCCATGTGCCGGCGGCCGTATCCATTGCCGTCCGGATTTCGGATTCGATCGTGACATCCGCCACGAGGGCCAGTGCTGCGGTGCCCGTCGCGGTGATTTCGGAAGCCGTCTCTTCCAAGGCATCACCATTGAGCCCAATCAGGCAGACGCGAGCCCCTTCGGCCGCGAGTTGCAGGGCCGTGGCGCGACCAATGCCTGAGCCGGCACCAGTTACGACTGCGCGTCGGCCTGCGAAGCGGCCTGCAATGAATTTCATGATCTTCTCCTCCTGGTAGCCTAGTTTGCCAACGCCAAGCCGAGCGCACAAAGGTTGAACGCGAAGGAGGGGTGCGCTAGACCACCCCACAACTGGCGATAGTGCCATGGGGAGCTCGTTTGTGTCCTCCGCGCCGGCAGAGCTGAAAAATCATGCCTACCTGATCGCCGATGCCGCGAGCCGGTTTCGCATGAGCCGGGACTGGAACGACCATATTTCGGTCGTGCTAGCGCAGGTCGGTGTCGGTCTGGACTTGTCGCGCGCCTATCTCTTTCAGGTTCACGAGCTTCCCGACGGCGGATTGGGCCAGTCCAATCGGGCGGTCTGGCTCGCGCCGGAGGAGACCCCGCTCAAGAGCGTGCTGCGCGGGGCACCAGAGCGCATCCTCGAGAATGACAAGACGATGCAACTCTGGGCGGAAGCCCGGCGGCGCGGCGAGATGATCGAGGGGCATACGCGTAATCTTTCCGGGCATCTGCGCAGCCTTTTCGACTTGCAGGGAACGAAATCGTTCATCTCCTTTCCGATTTGGGTCAACGGGGCCTGGTGGGGCCATGTCGGATTCGATGAGACACGCCAGGAGCGCGCGTGGACGATCTCGGAAAGATCGGTTTTGCGTACGCTCGCCTATCTGATCGGCGATGCGGTCGAACTTTCGGTGTCCAGTCTCGTCATGAGTGAAGCGACACGCATGGCGATGCTGAATTCAGCGCCCGACGGCATCGTGGTCGTCGATGAAGCTGGTGCCATCCTTGAGTTCAATCCGGCTGCAGGGCGAATCTTTGGGCGTTCGCCTCACGACGCATTCGGTAAGCGCATCGGCGACATTGTCGTGCCGGATGCCGATCAGCGGCGGTTTGCGTATTTCCTCAGGCGGCTGCAGCAAGGGCGCGCCGGACCGATGCTGGGTCAGCATATCGAAACACTGGCGCTGCATGCCGATGGCGGAATGATTTCCCGTCGAGCTGGCGATTACCGAAATCAAACATACGGGGCGGCGCCTTTTCGTCGCTTATGTTCGCGATCTCACGGAGCGCAAGCGCACCGAGGCGCAGGTCCTGCAGCAGCGTGAGGCCCTTCATCAGAGTGAAAAATTGACCGCGCTCGGCTCGTTGCTCGCCGGCGTGGCGCATGAGATCAATAATCCGCTTTCGGTGGTGATCGGCCGGGCGATCATGCTCGAGGAAGAAGCGGTCGACGACCGCCAGCGCGAGCGCCTCGGCAAGTTACGCGAGGCGGCGGAGCGTTGCGCCAAAGTATCCAAGACCTTCCTCGCCATGGCGCGGCAAAGTCCGTCGGTGCGCGAGGCCATGGTACTCAACAAGGCGGTCATCTCGGCACTCGACCTGGTTTCCTACCAATTGCGCTCCGGCGGCGTCGCGGTGAGGCTGGAACTGGCCGATCACCTGCCCAAAGTCGTCGCCGACATGGACCAGATGGTACAGGTCTTCGTCAATCTCTTCGTCAATGCCGAGCACGCGCTGCGCACTTCCGACGAACGCATGCTGACCGTCACGACTGGGGTTGAGGACGGTGGCGATACGGTCTTCGCCGAAGTGCGCGATAGCGGTCCCGGTATCAAGCCCGATGTGCTGCCGCGCATCTTTGAACCGTTCTTCACGACCAAACCGGCCGGACTTGGAACCGGGCTCGGCCTTGCAGTGAGTTTCGGGATGGTTGCCGCGCATGGCGGTCTTCTCGAGGCCGTAGCGCAGGGCGACCGGCGAGGAGCCTGTTTCCGCATGAAGCTGCCGGTGAGTTTCGAGTTGAACGAGACAGCCGCTGCAGTTGCTCAAGCGGAGAGCCCGGCGCCTGGCAAACATGTACTGGTTGTCGATGATGAGCCCGAGATCGTCTCGCTATTGCGCGATATTCTCGAACGTGCCGGACATAAAGTGGATGAAGCAGAGCACGGGCTCGAGGCCTTGGCGCGCGTCGGAGATACGACCTATGACGCGATATTCTGCGACCTGCGCATGCCGGGGCTCGATGGACCGGGATTGCGGCGCCAGCTCCTCGCCCGGCACCCGATCTATCGGGAGCGAATGATTTTCGTCACAGGCGATCTTCTCGACCGCGGCCGCGCGGTCGCCGACCTCGAAGGCTGCCCGATTATCGAGAAGCCTTTCTATGCGCGCACGGTGCTTGAGGAGCTCGCGCAGTTGGAGAAGTAGGGGCTCTTCTCCATGGCAGGGTCAAGGGCGGCCATGGAGAAAGGCTATCAAGTTCCGTCTTGCGGATGCGGCTGGCCGAGGATGAATCCCGTGGCGTCGAGAGCATAGATATCGGGCCGGAACTGGATGCGGCCGTCTTCGGTCGCCCAAGCCGTGAGATACATGATGCGCAAATCAGGCGCGTTGGCGACTTTGACATCGACGCGCTCTTTCGAAGCGGCAAGGTCGGTGATCTTTTGCGGCGTGAAACCGTTCTGACCGCTCAGAATCCAATCCACGAGTTCCTGCACGCGGTCGACGCGCACGCAGCCCGAGCTTTCATATCGCGCGTTGGTGCCGAATAATTGCTTGGCCGGCGAGTCATGAAGGTAGACAGCGTAAGGGTTGCTGAAGTTGATCTTGACTGTCGCCATGGCGTTGTTTTCGCCCGGGTCCTGCCGGAAGGCATAGCGATCGGCGCGCGCCGTCATCCAGTCGATCTTTTTCGGATCGACCTCGGGTCCACCATGCTTGTCGAAGACGCGAATGTGCATCTCGGTCATGGCATTGGGGTTCTTGAGGAGCTTGGGAATCAGATCGCGCTCGACGATCGAGACCGGCGCGTTCCAAAAGGGATTGAAATTGATCTCTGTGATCCTGCTGGCGACGGTCGGCGACGGCCTGCCGCGCTTCCCCACAACCACGTTATGGCGCGAATAGACCGTTCCAAAGCTCACCGCCTCGAGCTGGGCGGATGGAATGTTGACCAGGACATAGCGCGCGCCAAGCTTCTTCAGATAAGCCTCAATGCGCGGTGCGTTGATTTCGAGAGTCTGGAGGCGCAAATCCGCGGGCACATTCAGTTCGGCCAGCGTGCGCGGATCCATTTTGCCGGTTGGCGCAAGCCCGTGGTTCGCCTGGAAGGCTTTCACGGCCTTCTCCAGCGTTTGGTCGAACCGGTCGAGGTGCTTTGCCTCCATGGCATCGGGGGGAAGGTAACCCTCGATCGCCAGGCGTTCGCGCAATGCGGCAACATCAGCGCCTTTCGAGCCTTTTTTGAGCTTCGCGGCACTAAGCGTCGGCCATCCGCCATCAATCGCGATCTGGCGGTACATGCCGATGGCATTGCCCATCGCGGAGAGCGAACCCAGCGAGATCATCGCTGCTTCGCCGCGATCGGCAATGATCTCGGTACGCGTCGCCAGCTTGCCGGCGGGCGCCGTCTGCGGGACGATGGCGGTAATCGAACTGGTTTGATCGGTCGACTGACCGAATGCTGTGGTGCCGCCGGCTAGAATTACAGCGGCAGCGAGCCCGAAGCGGGCGACTAGAACGCGAACTGACACGGGGATTGTTCCGCACTCACTAAGACCAGACGTCGAAATTGAGCGAACTAGGTAAATTGCCGCTTAACGAATTGAAGAATTCGCAAGCCGTGGCAATCCTGCAATAGGTCAGGCGGGTGTGAGGCGGACGAGTTCGCGCTTGAATGGTACGTCCAGCACGTCGCGCAGCGGCGAACCGAATTCCTCGGCATAGCGGCGGCCAGCATGGACGGCATGGGCAATTGTCGCGGGTGCGCGGGCATCGCCGATGGCGAGGACATTGGGATGATTGGCGGTAAGCTCTTGATACAGCGTGTCGTTGGAGGTGCGAGACGTGATGAGGACGACGCAATCGGCATCCAAGTCCGATTGCTTCTGCGTGAAGACGCATTCGATAGTTGCACGGCCGCGCGCGACGCTTTTGACCGCTTCATTGGCGCGGATGGTGATGCCGAGATTGAGGAGGCGGGATTGGATCGCCGCCTGTTCGAGGGAGGCGCGCGTGTAGTAGGAGGCCAGCGAGGCGGGCGTCAACAGCGTTACGGCGTGGCCTTCCTTGACCAGGAGCTCGGCCAAAACGCCGCCGAGATAGTAGTGATCGTCGTCAAAGATCACCACGTCGCGGCCGGCAGGGCGCTTCCCTGACATCAGGTCGTCGGGGGTCAGGACGTCGGCATCTCCGGCGATTGTCATCGGATGGATGTGGAACCGGCCGACGCCATCGCGGCGCCATGTAGCACCCGTCGCCACCGCGATCGCATCGGCGCCGAATTCCAGCGCGTCCGCCATCGTCAGCTTGCTTTCGAGATAGAGATCGACATTGGTCATTTTGCCGATCTGGAGGAGCCGCCAGTCGCGAACGCGGCCCCAGGCGGAAAGACCAGGCAGGCGGCATTCGCGGGCGACGCGGCCACCGGCTTCGCTGGCAGCGTCCGAGATCGTGACCTTGTAGCCGCGCTGGCCGAGCGCGCGCCCGGCTTCGAGACCGGCAGGACCCGCACCGATGACCAGGATCGATGCCGCGGAATGGCTGGGGCGGATCTTTTCCGGATGCCAGCCGCGCCGCCATTCCTCGCCCATCGAGGGGTTTTGCGTGCAGCGGAGTGGCGTCATGCTGTAATCGCCGGTGACGCAGATGTTGCAGCCGATGCATTCGCGGATGTCGTCGAGGCGGCCTTCCTCGATCTTTTTCGGCAGGAAAGGATCGGCAATCGAGGGCCTGGCAGCGCCGATCATGTCAAGGATGCCCTGGCGGATCACCCGCACCATCGTGTCGGGAGAGGTATAGCGGCCGACGCCGACAACCGGCTTGGTCGTGAGCTTCTTGACGTTCGAGATATAGGGCTCCTGGAAGCCTTCCTCGGCGAAGCGGGAAGTCTGCGAATCCTTAGACCAGCTTGCAAGCGACAGGTCCCAGAGATCGGGCAGTTCGGCGATCATGCTGATCGCTTCCTCCACCTCCGGCGTATCGAGGCCATCGGGACCGCGGAACTCGTTCATCGCGATGCGCACCGGTACGGCGCAGGTATCGCCGACGGCTTCCTTTGTCTCTTCAATGACTTCCTTCAGCAAACGGACGCGATTGGCGAGCGAGCCGCCATATTCATCGCTGCGCTGATTGGTGGCGCGCGACAGGAATTGCTGGAAGATGCCGAGACCGTGGCCGGCATAGACATAGATCAGGTCGTAGCCGGCCTTCTTGGCGCGCAAGGCGGCGGCGCGATGCGCGCGGCGCAAATTCTTGATGTCGGTCTTGTCCATGCCGCGCGCCTGGATCGGATCATAGTAATAGCTGGAAGCCGGCATGGCGGTCGGGCCGATCGGCGCCTCGCGCGAGTAGAGATTGCAAGCGGTGTAGCCGGAATGGCAAAGCTCGATGCCGGCAAGGCTGCCATGCGCGTGGACGCCCTCCGCGATGCGCGCGAGTTGCGGGATGTCTTCGTCGCTCCAGAGGCGAAGCTCGACGTAGGGCGCGACGTCGGCGCCATAGGTGATCTCCGTCATCTCGGTGCAAACCACCGCCCAGCCGCCTTCAGCCTTGGTCTCGCGCATCTTGGCGAGCGCCAGGGCGTCGCGATAACCCATGCCGTTGCAGTGCGGCACCTGGAAGAAGCGATTGCGCGCCGTTACCGGGCCGATGCGGACGGGTTCGAAGAGTATATCATAGCGGGGATCGCGGGGCATGTGGCTGGCTCATTCCGGGCTGGCTTTCGCCCGGATGTACCAAGCCGCATAAGCTCTGACCAGTGTCGGTGCGGCGAGACATCACCTGCGGCGATGGGTCTTCCCAGCAGCGAGGGCCTGCTGCTAGCCTTAGGGTACGGACATCGCAACTGGAGGGAGACGATGATGCGACTGAAGAGAGGGCTCGGGGCCTTGGGCGCGATTGCGCTTCTCGGGTCGGTGGGAGCGGCGCTGGCGGAACCGAAATTTTCGGCGGACGTGCCGGCCAAGATCACGACGCCGGAAACGGTCGAAACGAAGATCGGCAAACTGAATTTCAAGAACGGCGCGCCGGATACTGCGACATCAACGCTGGTCTACGACAACCTTGACCACATGCGCGGCGTGCAGGCTTTCCTGCGTGGCATGTCGGCTACTTCGGTCCGCGCCGTGTGCAATGGAATGGAAAGCGTGGGCGCGAAGGCTAACCGTGGCTTCGGCATTACCGAAGATCTGATGGACGCGCGGACGCTGTTCCTGACGCCGAACACCACCACGGTCTATGTCATCGGCTGTCTGGACCTGACAAACGGACCGATGGTGATGGAGGTTCCGACCGGCGTGCTCGGACCCGTGGACGATGCGGATTTCCGCTGGGTCACCGACATCGGCCTGACAGGGCCGGACGCGGGCAAGGGCGGCAAGTACCTGTTCGTGCCGCCAGGCTGGAAGGAACCGTTGCCGGCGGACGGATACTTCGAGTCGAAACCCTCGACCAATACGCTCCTGGTATTCTTCCGAGCCTTTGTGAAGGACGGCGACATTGCCGGAGCGGTCAAGCATGTGAAGGAAGGCGCGAAGCTATACCCGTTGCACGCGACCACCGAGACAGGCGAGCCGCCCGAGACGGCGTGGGTGAATACTTCGGGCCAGAAGTTCAACACCATCAGCGCAAACGACTTCAGCTTCTATGAGGAGTTGAACGAGGTAGTTCAGAAGGAGCCGGCGGATTTCGTCGATCCGGATATCGTGGGCCTCTATGCCTCGGTCGGCATCAGGAAGGGTCAGCCCTTCGCGCCGGATGAGCGAATGAAGAATATATTGACCGATGCGGTTGCCGTCGGGAATGCAACCGCCCGGACGATCGTGTTCGACAGCCGCGACCCGTCGACCAAATACTATTCGGACCGTGAATGGTTCACGCCGTTTGTCGGTGGCAGCTATCAGTTCCTTGACGGTGCCGAGCGGCTTCTCGATGGGCGCACGATGTTCTTCTACTACGCGACCGGGATTACCCCGGCGATGTCGATGGCGAAGGTGGGGTCCGGCTCTGCCTATGCAGTGGCCGTGAAGGATTCCAAGGGCAACTATCTGGACGGTGGCAAGACCTACAAAATCACGATGCCCGGCCCGGTGCCGGCAAAGGCCTTCTGGTCCTTCGTCGTCTATGACAATGAGACACGTTCGCTACTGGAGACCGACCAGAAGCTCGCCGGTGTAGACAGCACCGACAAGACACTGAAGGTCGAGGCGGATGGATCGGTGACGGTATGGTTCGGGCCGAAGGCGCCCGACGGGCAGGAGGCGAACTGGGTGCAGACCATGCCCGGCAAGGGCTGGAACACGCTTCTGCGGCTCTATGGCCCGCTGGAACCCTGGTTCGACAAGAGCTGGAAGCCGGGAGATTTCGAACTCGTCGAATGACTGGCTCCAGCAAGTCGCAGCAAAGCGGGCGACAGGGAAGGTTACGGCCTCTGACGGTGGTTTGGGGTGGGAGAGTTCTGCGCATTCAGTCGGCGCCGAACTGATCCCGCCCCCTCCGCAAGGGGTGGTGCTGGTTGCTAGCGGGGGCCGCGCTCGCTCATGAAGCGATCGAATTCCTCGCGGTCGCGGGCTTCACGCAGTTTGCGGACAAAGCCGTCGAATTCAGCCTGCTCGTCTTCGAGCCGCCTCAAGGTTTCGGCACGATAGGCATCGAATGCCGGGCTGGCGCTGTGAGCGCTTCGCGATCCGCGCAAGGCCTCGGATGCCTTGGCGGTGAGGTCATCGACGAGCTGGTCGACGCTGCCGCCCCACAGGATGTAGCCGATCACGGCGAGGCCGAGCGGCCACCACAGGATGAAGCCCACGATCATCGCGAAAATCGCCAATGGCGTCCAACGCTTGCGCCGAATAGCCTGGTTCATCGTTTCCGTCCTCCTTGACGACTTTGGCTGATATGGGAACCCCGCCGCCCGCTTCAAGAACCCAGCTTGGCCCGGCGTCCGCTTTTGGCTATGCGATGCCCCATGGAACATGACCTCCCGACCTTTGCCGATGTCGAAGCTGCCGCTGGCCGCCTCAAGGGCCTCGCTACGCGCACGCCGCTTCTCGAAAATTCCGCGCTGAACGACCTCGCCGGCGGGCGGGTTCTGCTCAAAGCCGAGACCCTGCAGCGTACCGGCTCGTTCAAATTCCGCGGCGCCTGGAACTGCATCGCGCAATTGCCGGATGAACAGGTGAAGGGCGGGGTTGTCGCCTATTCCTCCGGCAATCACGCCCAGGGCGTCGCTGCTGCGGCGCGCTTGCGGGGCATGCCGGCACTGATCGTGATGCCGCGCGACACGCCGCTCATCAAGCAGGAGCGCACCAAGGCATTCGGCGCCGAGGTCGTCCTGTACGACCGCGCGACCGAGGATCGCGAGGCCATCGCCAAGCGGATCGCGGAACAGCGCGGCGCAGTCATCGTGCCGCCCTTCGAACATCCGCATATCATCGCCGGGCAGGGCACGGTTGGACTGGAGCTTGCGGCGCAGGCGCGAGAAGCGGGTGCCGTGCTTGACGCCGTGCTGTGCGGTGCATCGGGCGGAGGCCTGATCGCCGGGACGGCGCTTGCTCTCGAGAAGCTCACTCCCGCGACGCGCGTCACGGTCGTCGAGCCGGAAGGCTTTGACGATCATCGCCGTTCGCTCATCTCCGGCCAGCGCGAGAAGAATGCGCGCGCCACTGGATCAATCTGTGATGCTCTCCTGAGCGCCCAGCCCGGGCAACTTACCTTTGCGATCAATCAGTCGCGATTGGCGGGCGGGATTGCGGTGAGCGAGGTGGAAGTGAAGCGCGCCGTGGCTTTCGCCTTCAGCGAACTGAAGCTTGTCGTTGAACCTGGCGGCGCCGTATCGCTTGCCGCAGTGCTGGCCGGCAAGGTCGAGACCAAGGGGCGCAGCACGGCCGTGATCCTGACCGGCGGCAATGTCGATCCGGCGCTGTTTGCCGAGATCATCCGCGCAGGAAGTTATGCCGTCTCCCCGTCCTCGCCCCGCGAGAGCGCACTGCTGGCCGGGGAATGAGTTGTTGATGCGGGTTAGGAGGAAGTGATTATGCGACACGGATCGGTATACCGGATTGCGGACTTTGTTGAGCGAGTACTAGGTCGCAAAGAGAACCCTAGTTCGGGAAATGCATTTGCGCGCTCTACGATGATCTTTTTGAAGGAGATGGATACGGCGCAGTCTAAGAACTCGTGGATCACACTTGCCCCCCAGACGGGTGATGGAATTTGGCTTTATTACAAAGGCTTGCGCCAGTTCCAATTTTTTCCTGCGAAAAGCTTTATCCGAGTAATCATTAGCCGGTATGGCCCCCATGACGCACAACGACTTCAGCAAACTCTCTTGCGGCATCATCGGAGTAAGTCCGAAGTGTTTAGGCGTATGCCCATGCAATACTCTTACCATCAATGGCGCCTGCAGGGTTCCGGCCTACCCGTCATCGAGCAGTTCGTAGAAGGGCTCCGCGTCCCCAGGGTGATCCATTCCCGGAACGACATTGAACATTCTCGCTACTTTCCCGCCGAAGATCGTCAGGCAGCGATGAATGCATTTGAGCGCGACGGGCGAAAATGCCCTGGGTTTGCGAAACGTAAGCCACACAAAGTTGGAAAGGATGACCGCATCGAGTTCGATCACTTGATTCCTTACGGTCGAGGTGGATCAAGTTCAGTGATGAACATCCAAGTATTGTGTATGGCATGTAATCGCGCCAAAGCTATGAGCATTGGCTAGGACGCCTTACCGCGCAGCGGCTTAGCAGTTGGAAAAGCTTATTGGGCGCTGCTGTATGTCGGGAAGCGCGTTTCGATTGCGTGGATCGAGTGACAAAAGCCCGCGCTTGAGTTAAGCGACGGCGTTCTCGGGTGCTTCGTCGGCGAGGGGAATCGAGAGCAGGTCGGAAGTCGCCTTGCGGACAAGTACGATGCGCGGCCGCGACGGTTCGGCGACGGGCGCAGCCGTGGATTCCGTCGGTTTTGCTTCCGCATCAGGCGCGATGCGCCGGATGGTAACGCGAGGGTTTATGCCTTCGACCACGCGCAATACCGGTTTGTCGGGCTTCGAACCGGGGAGCGGCGCAAAGATGTCCTCATCCTGGCGATAATAGCGCAGCGCCTCGGCAGCGATTTCGGGCGAGTAGAGCGCTTCGGAAACCAGGGGCTTCACGAGTGCCTCGCCTGCCGCCGATGCGGGAGCGCGTACTTCAAGGCGGTGAATGGCATCGAGGATCAAAGCAGTATCTTGGGTGCGTATGCGTTTGGCGTATTCTGCGAGGAACCAGCGACCTCTTGCCGATTCCATAACGGCACGCTCGATCTCTTCGTAATCCCCGGCACAGTCGGAGGACTCATACTCACGCAACACTGACATTACTCACACTCCAGAAGCCGCCGACAGGGCGGTTCCTTGACTAACTATCGCCGAAACAGGTTATCGATTGGTTTAGGATGAATTTTTCCTTTCGCTAACCCCAGAGCTCAGGTCTGGGAGCGTGCATCAGGCTGCCCTCGAAGGCAATGCCGGGCTCGCGATCGCGCTGCAGCAGCAATGGACCGTCGAGATCGGCGAGCTCGGCGCCTTGCGCCACCAGGAAGGCCGGCGCCATGGCGAGCGAAGTCGCGAGCATGCAGCCAACCATGATCTGGAAGCCGGCAGCATGGGCGTCGTTGCGCATGGCGAGAGCACCGGTGAGACCGCCGGTTTTGTCGAGCTTGATGTTGACCGCATCATACTTGCCGAGGAGCGCATCGAGCCCATGGCTGTCATGGGCAGACTCATCGGCGCAAACAGCCACGGGTCGTGCAATCCGCGCCAGCGCGTCGTCATCGGCAGCGGGCAGGGGCTGCTCCACCATTTCGACGCCGCATTCGGCGCAAACGCCAAGCATGCGCGGCAGGTCCTCAGGCGACCATCCCTCATTCGCGTCGATGATCAACCGGCTTTTCGGTGCTGCCGCACGGATGAGGCGCAGGCGCTCCACATCGCCTTCGCGACCAAGCTTCAATTTCAGGAGAGGGCGCGTCGACGCCGCGCCTGCCGCAATCGCCATCTTCTCCGGCGTATCGAGGCTCAACGTGTAAGCAGTGACGATGGGCTTTGGGGCTTGAAGATCAGCCAATTGCCAGACCGTCGTACCCTTGCGTTTTGCTTCGAGATCCCACAAGGCGCAGTCGAGCGCGTTGCGCCCCGACAAAGGGGCGACATGCGCCGCCACTTGTGCACGGGTCAGGCCGGCTTCGATTGCGGGTCGCGCCTTTTCGAGCGCTGCCAGTGTCGCTTCGACGGTTTCGTTGTAACGGCCATAGGGCACGCATTCGCCGCGGCCGACATGACCATCCTCTTCGAGCGTGACGGTCACGACATCCGCATGGGTCTTGCTGCCGCGCGAGATCGTGAAGCTGCCGGCGATCGGCCAGCGCTCATGCGCGAGGGTAAGCCTAGGCATTCTTCGCGGGATATTCGGCCACCAGCCGATCCACGATCGGCTTGACGGTGTAACGGACCGGATCGACACAGGGCAGATTATGGCTCGCGGCCGTTTCCTCGAGGAGGCGCTGCGCAGCTTCATCCTCGAGATTCTGCGTGTTGATCGCGATGCCAACGCAGCGAATAGCCGGATTGGTCAGGCTGCCCTCGGCGATCGTGCGTTCGATCACCTGAGCGATCGAAGGCAGCGGATGCTGGACCCCCCGCATCGTCTTGCGCGTAGGTTCGTGGCAGACGACGAATGCGTCGGGCTGCGCGCCATGAAGAAGCCCGAGCGTCACGCCCGCGAACGAGGGGTGGAAGAGCGAGCCTTGGCCTTCGACCACATCCCAATGATCGGGCTCATTGGCGGGGCTCAGCCACTCGGCAGCACCTGAAATAAAATCGGCTATGATCGCATCGATGGCAACGCCGCGCCCGGAAATGAGCACGCCAGTCTGTCCTGTGGCGCGGAAATCGGCGGCGAGACCTTGCTTGCGCATCTCGCGTTCGAGCGCGAGGGCCGTGTACTTCTTGCCGACCGAGCAATCGGTACCGACAGTCAAGATTCTCAAGCCCGGTCGCTTGATTCCCTTGCCTGTCGCGAAAGTCAACTCGCTGAAGCGCACATCATGAAGCTGGCGCCCATTGGCTTTCGCGGCTTCCGCGATGACCGGGATCGAGGCCAGGCGCACATGCAGGCCGGTCGCGACATCGAGTTCGGCCTTCAGCGCCTCGACGATGCTGGCGATCCAGTGATCGGGCAGGACGCCGCCGGCATTGACAGCGCCGACGACCATGGTCTGTGCGCCGCGCGTGCGCGCCTCGGAGATCGTCAGGTCGGGCAGCCCGCAATCGGCCAGGCAATTGGGAAGCCGCAACTGTCCCACGCACCATTCCGGACGCCAGTCGACAATTCCGGACGCAGTCTTGGCGGCTAGCTGGTCCCGAACATCGCCCAGGAACAGCAAGTAAGGTTTTGCAATATCCATTCAGATCTTGATTGTCAGTTGATACGGCCGGTCGTCTTGGCGAGCGCCACATAGAGCTTGCCTGATTCCGATGCGAGGCAGGCATCGGCGAGTTGATCGCCGCGGGGCGCTTCCGATACCGTGTCGAGCAGGCGCTCGAACAAGCGGATATAGGAATCGACCCGGCCGCGCACCAATCGCTCGCTGCGGTAGCGCTGCCGCACGCTCGGTTCGAGCCGGCGGGTGAAGTTCTCGTAGAGATTCAGCATGTAGACGTGGCTCTCGCCATTGGCGTAGCGGCTCTCGAGATCCATCGGCAAGGAGCCTTCGATCGCCTCGACCAGATCGCGGGCCGCGGCGTTGAGCTTCTGGACGAGGTTTTCAGTTTCGCGCGGTACGTTTCGACCCAACGTGTCCTCGCGCTGAACGGCTGGAGCCTTTGCGGGCGGCGGCGGTGAGGGCGCGAAATCGCGCGACACGCGTCGCATCTCGGTGGTGCCGCCATTTCCCGACAGACTTTCGAAGCGCGGAGTTGCAGGCCGCGATGGCCGTTCGTCATAGTCTCTCAGGGCACCGGACGCCCAGCTTGGCTGTGCGGCGGGTCCGGCGCCCTCAGATTTTCCCGGGTTCAGATCCCGTGATGAGTAGGTGTGTTGAGGCGGTCCTGAAACATCGAGGACGCCGGTCTGCCGTCGCACGACATCGGAAAGCGCATTCAGGGCAGTGATCTGATCCGCGACGACGCGGCGCATCGCATCGGCATTGGCGCGGGTCTCGTCGGGAAGATCGAGAATGGCGCGCTTCAGTTCAGAGCGCACGTAGTCGACATCCTTCACGACCTGCTGGGCGGTGACCCGCATGTCCTGTGCGGTCTGCTGGAAGCCCGTCGCGGTCTCGGCGAGCATCTGGTTCATAGTCGCGATAGTGCGGTCATGCTGCTCGCGCAGCATGCGCGCAATCTCCGTCACCTGGATGCCGGAGGCTTTTTCGACCTTGTTCAATTCCTGTTCGAGGCCGCTGGCGATCGAGGTGTACTGCGCTGCGATCTGACGCCCGACATCCTTCGAGCGATTTTCCGCAGCGGCGAGAGAGTCTTCGATCATGCCCATGTAATTGCGCATCATCGAATCGACTTCCTGTGCCTTCTTGCCAAGCGAGGACACGAGACCGCTCAGCATATCCTCGCGGTTGTGCAGCATGCGGTCCATGTCGATATTGAAGCGATCGATGGTCTTCTCGACGAGGCCGCTGACGTCTTCGAGGCGCTCGTTGATGCGCGCACCGGTCGTCTCAAGTCGCCCGGTGAGCTGCATGCTGACGGTTTCAAGCTTGTCGTCGAGCGAGTTGGCGGTCGAACCGAGCTGATCGGCGAGGAAGCTGCTCGCGGTGTCCACGTGCTTGGAGAATTTCTGCGTCGCTTCCTCGAACCGTTTGCCGGTGCCAAGGGTCGCCGACTCAAATTCGCGGCTGGTCCGCTCGATTCGGCCAATGATGGCGCTTGCCGTTCCGGACGCAGTCGATTCAAAGTCCTTGGCGATCTTCTCGACACGGCCAACCAGAATATTGGATGAGTTCGAGGCCGTCGTCTCGATATCGCGTGTCGCCTTGTCTATTCGACCCGCGACAAGACCGCTTGCGGAGCGCGCCGCCTTATCGATCTCTTCGGATGCCTCGGCGGCCCGAGCCGAAATGATCTCGGCGGTACTGCCGGCCGCGGCTTGAATGTCAGACGTCGCCTGGCGGAGGTCGGCTGCGACCAGTCCGCTGGCACTGCGGGCACTTTCCTCGATCGTCGCAGAGGTCTTGCGCGACTGATCAAGGACGAGGTCGGTGGCGGCATTTGTTGCGGCTTCAATACTCGACACCGCCTCGCCGATCCGGTCGGATATCGTCGATGCCGAGTGGCTCGCCACGCTGGACAGATCCTTGGCAACCTGGCTTGCCTGCGACAGCAATTGGTTGCTGGAGGTGAGCGACGTCTGTTCGATGGCGCCGGCCGCCTGTTCGAGGTGTTCGACGATGCGTCCCGCCGTGCTTTCGGCGGTGGTGTCGAGATTGCGCACGGCCCGGTCAATGGTATCGGCAAGAGATGCCGCCTGCTGCTCGAAGCGGCCGGTGATCTGCACACTGACGTCGCCCAGTCCATCGGAGAAGGTGCTGCTCGCCCGGTTGAGATCACCCAGGATCGCGGCGCTGGCCGTGTCGAGGACCTTCGAGAAGCTCATGCCGGTCGTCTCGAGGCGACCGGAGATCTCTCCCGTCACGCGCTCAAGGAGGTCGGTCGCGAGGTCGAAGCGCTGGCCGAGATCGCGCGCTGTGGTGTCGATCCGGCTGAACATCGTGTTGCCGGCCTTGTCCAGCCGGTCGGCGACTTCGGCAGCGGTGTTGTCGAGGCGCTCGGTCATCGACGTGTTCGATTGATCCAGTGTCTCGAAGAGGCGGATACCGGTCTCATCGAGGTGGGTCGTCATCTGGGTCGAAGAGCGCTCGAGCTGTTCGGTCATACGCGATGCGGTATCGGCAAATGTCGACGTCATGCGGCCGGCCGTCGTATCCAGCTTCCGCGACAGTTCCTGGGTGCCTTCTGCGAACAGCGTGGCGAGGTCCGAGGTTGCGCCCTCGAGCCCGGACGACAGCTTGTCCGAAGTTTCGTGGAGGAGCGAGCCAAGGGTCTCCGTGGTGCTCTGCAACTGCTGCGCAAGGGCATCGGTTGCGGAGTTGACGCGATCGGCGGCATCGCCGGCGGTGCCATCGATGTGGTTGGAAATCCTTAAGGTCGCCGCC
Source organism: uncultured Alphaproteobacteria bacterium (assembly GCA_963805405.1). GTDB lineage: Bacteria > Pseudomonadota > Alphaproteobacteria > Rhizobiales > Aestuariivirgaceae > JAEUMG01. The sequence goes on from CAWDUC010000020.1 coordinate 117,683, forward strand.
TCGAGATGGCTCGCCATGCCGGTCGAGGTTTGCTCAAGCCGCGAGAACACGCGTTGCGCAGTCTCGTCGAGATCTGTCGTGACCTTGTCGGTCGTCTGCTCGAGACGGCCGTAAAGCTGATGCGTCGTCTGCTCCATCTTGCCGGTCATTTCGACGGAGGAGCGATCGAGGAGGTTGAAAAGGTCTTCGCGAGCCCGGTTCACGTTGTCGACAAATTCGGCGGAAACCGAGATCAGGCGCTCGGTCACAAGACCACCCGAACCTTCGATATTGCCGGAGAGGGCAAGGCCCGAGTCCTGCATCTGCCGGGTGACGATCTCGGAGGTTTCCTTGAGATGAGCGGCAATCGTGCCGCTCGTCGTGGCGAGAAGATCGTTGAGGTCTGAGCCAGTTGTGTTGAGTTGAACCGCGACGCCGGACGCGGTTTCCTGCAGCCGCGAGAATACCGCCGTAGTCGCGTCCTCGACCTTGCCTGTGATGGCGCTGGTCGATGCATTCATGTGGCCGAAGAGCCGGGTCGCTGCCTCGTCGATGCGGCCGACCATCTGGGTCGAGACATCGCCAAGCACCGCGTTGAAGCGGCCTGCCGTCTCGTCGAGCTTGATGGTGACGAGCGAGGCCTGATCGTTGATGACGCCGAAGAGCCGGCCCGCGACATCCTCGACCTTGCCGGTTATGTCGGAGCCGGTCGCATTGAACTCGCCGATGACGCGCTGACCGGTCCCGTCGATATTGCCGATGAGGTCGCTGCCGCTCTGGTCGAGCAGGGCGGTAAGCCGGTTGGCGGTTTCCTCGATGCCGGTCGCCATGCGGCCGGAAGCGGCATCGACGGTCGTAACGAAGCGGTGCGCTGCGCCATCCATGTGGCCCGCTGAAGTCTCGACGCCGGAAAGGAGCCGCGAGGCTGTCGTATCCAGGCGCTCGAGAACATGCTCGCTCGTCTCGTCGAGACCTTCGAGCGACTTCTGCATACCCTCGGCGATCTGACTTCCGGTAGAGTTCAGGCGTTCGATGACGCGGCCGGCAGCGGAATCCATCTGGCCAACCGACTGTTCCATGCCGTCGATGAACTGCATGCCCGTCGTGCTGAAGCGATCGACGATGGCGCTCGCCGTATGGTCGATCTGTTCGACCGACTTGTCCATGCCTTCGACGATCTGCGAGCCGGTGGTGTTGAGGCGCTCGATGACGCGGATGGCGGCCTGGTCCATCTGGCCGACCGACTGCTCCATGCCCTCGATGAACTGGATGCCCGTGGTGCTGAAGCGATCGATGATGCGCTCGGCCGCCGCATCCATCTGTTCGACGGACTGGGCGAGGCCGGACGTGACCTGGCTGCCGCTGTCGCCGAGGCGCTCGATGATGCGCATGGCGGCGGCATCGACTTGGCCGACCGACTGTTCGAGGCCTGATACGACCTGCGTGCCAGTGTCGGTGAAGCGCTGCACGATCCGGTCGGCAATGCCATCGACTTCCTGGAGAGAGCGATCGATCGTCTGGGCCAGATGGCCGCCCATCTCACCAAGATGATCGCTGATCCGCTCGGCGGCGATATGGAGATGGCCGGTGATCTTGCTTTCGGCGGCCTCGATGCGTTCGGCGGCGGTGGCCGAAGCTTCAGTGAGGTGGCTCGCAAGAAGGCCAGCGGATTCATCGAGATTGGTGTGGATGCCCTTGGCCGTCTCGTCGAGCTTCGAATAGAGCCGGTTGGTCGTTTCATCGACACGGCTCGCCATCTGCGTGCCGGCCTGGTCGATGTAATTGACCAACTCGGCGCGGGCGCGCGAAACCTTGTCGAAATAATCGGTCGCGACATTGCTCAGCCCGTCGAGCACAAAACTGCGCGAGGCTTCGAGACGTTCGGAGACATCGGCGCCGGATTTGTCGAGCTGGGTGCTGACATCCTGCGCGGCACTCTTCAACTGATAACTGACATCGCCGCTCGTCGTTTGCAGAACTTCAGTGAGCTGGGCGCTGGTCGACTTCAACTGCTCCATCGAGGAGGTGGTTACGCGGTCGATGGTTCGGGTCAGATCGACATTGAGGCTGCTCAACTCGTTCACGCTCGACTTGAGGAGCTGAACGATGCTGGTCTCCATGCCCTCGACATTGCGGCCGAAGCTCTGGGTTTCGGTATTGAGACTGCCGGTCGCTTCGGCGAGGCTCTCGATCTGATCGGCGAGATGCTGCGAGAAGGTGCGCAATTCATTGACGAGCGCGCTGGAGAGACGCTCCATCTGGGTCGTCTGGCCGATGATCTCGTTGTTGACGCCTGAGGCGTGCGAGGCGATCTCGTCGATGGTGCGGGCAAGCTCGACGGCCGAATTCTTGAGGCCTTGCTCAAGCTGGCCGAGCGTCGCTTCGGCCTGGCCGACGACATTGCTCAATGAATCGGTATTGGTCTCAAGACGCGTGAGAAGGGGGCTCGTCTCGTTACCCAGAATGACGCCCGCCTGCTGCAGAGCGGCGCGCTGGTTTTCGAGCCCGGCAAGAAGCGTGCGTATCCGGTCTTCATTGCCGCCGAAGGCGCGCTCGATCGCCGAGATTTCCTTGTGGACGATGCCTTCAAGTTCACCGGCACGATGCACGGCGTGCTCGACGCCGCCGACCAGCAGTTCGATCTCGGAACGCACGGCCTGCGCAATGGTCGACAAGCCCTCAGCCGCGATCTCCTGCGGCTTGAGAAGCCGCATGGCCGACTGCACGAGGGCTTCCGAGGCGTTGCGAAGCTGTTGTGCACGCCACAGGAAATAGGCCGTCGTCCAAACCAGTGCGATTGGCAGGAGCAGCACCGCGACGCTCATCAAGGTGCGCTGCATGAACGCCGGAGAGACGGCGTCGGACTGCGCCACCATCTCGGCGCCGGAGCCATAGAACCACGCCGTTACCCAGATGCAGGAAATGACGAAGGCGACGTAATAGGGTGTGTAGGACGGGTGCTTGCGCAGCCCGGCAACAAGCGAACTGGCGACCGGGTCGTTTTCATTGGCTGGGCGGCTGCGCACGGGGCCCTCCGGGCGGCGCGGCTGCACGACTTCAGGCTCTCGGCGGGATGACGCGGCCTCGGGCTGTTCGCGCTCACCTTCACGTGCCGCGGCTGTCCGCCGCTGCGACCGCCTGGATTCACCCGTGTTATTCGCCATGCCTGTTACTCACCGCATTATTATATAGTTGCACGTCCGGCATTATGGACGCGGCGGCGCTCGACATCCACGGACAAACATGGCCTGACGATCCGTCCGGTGTCCGGCATAACGCCAGAGCCTCCACCAAGACCTCTCCAGGGCAAGTCAAATCCGCGGGTTCCGGCCGCTGTCGTCAACCTTATCTGAATGGTCCTGCCGCTTGAACCGCCCCTATGCCCGACAAGATCAATTATTAAAGTTTTGGTTAAAATTGTGAAGCGGATTGAATCAGTTATGGGAGGGTTTCCTCCACCATGTTCGTTTACGATAGCCTAGCACCTGGGTCCTATTGTGGCTGCGCTTAGCCGAGGACGACAGCGATGGCCAGTCTTGTGCTCAAGCCTGACATGCCGTCGAAGAGTGGACATAAGGCCTTGAAAGCGTTCGATATTGAGGTTCTTCGCCGATACAATTTCGAAGATCCTGCGCTCGAAAAGGAGCTGATTGACCTGTTCCGCGGACAGTTGCCCGTACTGCTTTCGCAGATTGCGAACGCAAAAGGCCAGTCAGAGTGGCACTTGGCCGCGCATACGCTCAAGGGCTCAGCGCGCTCCGTGGGGGCTCCGGCTCTGGCCGAGCTGGCGCTTGAACTGGAACAAACCGGGTATCAGGAAAATCCCTTGCGCGCCAAACTTGCAGCCCAGCTGGAGGATGCCGCCAAGGCGTTCGAGACCTCAATTAAAGCATACTATTCCGGCGCCTGAGGCGGTTGTCTTTGCCGATCTGATCCCTTAAGAAGCCGTTCGGAATTCCGAACAGATCGACGCGAGCGCATGGTTAAAGTCACCTACATTCAGCATGATGGCGCAGAACAGACTGCAGAGGGCACGCCCGGCATGTCGGTCATGGAGACCGCCGTCAAGAACCTGGTCCCAGGCATCGACGCCGACTGTGGCGGCGCGTGCGCTTGCGCAACATGCCATGTCTATGTGGAACCAGAGTGGCGCGACAAGGTCGGGGCGCGCAATCCGATGGAAGAAGACATGCTTGATTTCGCCTTTGATGTTCAGGACTTCGAGCCGTTTGTCCTGCCAGATCAAGTTGACCAATGCTTTGGATGGCCTGCGGGTCAAGGTCCCCGAAAAGCAGTTCTAGGATTTCAGGAGCTATTTGCGATGAGCGAAGAGGTGATTTCCACCGACGCGGTGATCATTGGCGCGGGGCCATGCGGGCTCTTCGCGATTTTCGAGCTGGGCTTGCTCGACATCAAATCGCATGTCATCGACATTCTCGACCGCCCTGGCGGCCAATGTGCGGAGCTTTATCCCGAGAAGCCGATCTACGACATTCCAGCCCTGCCGATCGTTACCGGGCATGAGCTGACACAGCGCCTGCTCGAGCAGGTGAAGCCGTTCAATCCGCAGTATCATTTCAACCAGATGGTCACCGAGCTTCGGAAGCTCGACGACGGGCTGTTCGAACTCAAGACCGATGGCGGCCTCGTCTTCCATGCGAAGATCGTCGTGATCGCGGCGGGCGGCGGTTCATTCCAGCCGAAGAAGCCGCCGATTCCGGGGATCGATGCCTATGAGGGCAAGTCGGTCTTCTATTCCGTCAAGAAGATGGATGCATTCCGCGATCGCGACATCCTCATCGTCGGCGGCGGCGATTCAGCGCTCGACTGGACGCTCAATCTCCACCCTCTGGCGCGCAGCATGACGCTACTCCATCGTCGCGACGATTTCCGTGCCGCGCCGGACAGCGTCAAGAAGATGCGCGAGCTGGTCTCGGCGGGCAAGATGCAGTTCAAGCTCGGCCAGGTCACCGGGCTCAAAGGCGCCGATGGCGAGCTCGAAGGCGCCGTCGTCAAAGGCAATGATGGCGCTGCCTATGAGATCGGCTGCAATAGCTTTGCTGCCGTTCTTTGGCCTCACCATGAAGCTCGGTCCCGTCGCCGAATGGGGACTCAACCTTCATGAGAACCTGATCCCGGTCGATACCGCGAAGTTTGAAACGTCAGTTCCCGGCATCTTCGCCATCGGCGACATCAACACCTATCCGGGAAAGCTGAAGCTTATCCTTTCAGGCTTTCACGAAGCCGCGCTGATGGCGCAGGAAGCGTTCCACCACATCCATCCGGGCGAGCGGCTTCTGTTCCAGTACACGACGTCGAGTTCGAGCCTGCAAAAAAAGCTCGGCGTGGCTTAGAGCCAGAACGCGTCTTCTCCCGCTTGCGGGAGAAGAGGGGCCCCGTGTCGCGCGAGCGACATGGGTAGATGAGGGGATGCGTGATGGCCCCTCACCATTCCCATTGCTTCGCAATGGGCCCCTTCCTCTCCCGCAGGCGGAAGAGGAAGATACGAACTACGACTGGATCGTCACTCCGTCGCCTTCACCGAGCGCGAGCGGCGCGAACGAAGTTGCTCCCGTAACTGTTCCCGGCGATTGGGCCGGCCCAGCAGCTTCCTGAATCCGTCACGGCGCTCATGCACCGAGGCGATCGCCAGACCCATGGCAATACCGGATTCGACCAGAACGGCTTCACCCAGTTGCAAAGCCGCCTCGATCGTCTCGGGGACAGCCTCGGTGACACCAAGCTCATACAAATGCATCGCATGCTTCTCATCGCGGGCGCGGGCGATGATCTTGAGATCAGCGCGTTCCCGCCTTGCACTTTGCAAGATTGAATTGGCCTTTGACGGCGCATTGACCGTAATGGCCAGCGCCTTCGCCTCGGCGATGCCGCAACGCCTCAAAAATTCCGGACGCGAGGCATCGCCGAAATAGATCGGCGTGCCTTTCTTGATTTCGGCTGCAACGATATCGGCATCGGATTCCACCGCGATATAGGCGACATCGTTTTCTTTCAGCATCGCGCCGATGAGCTTCCCAACGCGCCCAAAGCCGACGACGATCACACGATCCGCTCCGTCGCCAGGCGGTACTTCGAGGGCTGCCGCGGGCAGCATTCCCTTGACGACGAGTTTCTTCGACATGCGCTTCCCGATGCGCGCGAACAGGGGAATGGCCAGCATGGAAATCGAGACGACGATGAGCGCGGTCTCGTTGCCGACCGGCGAGAGAAGGCCAGAGCCTTCGGCAGTCGCCAGGATGGCAAAGGCGAACTCACCGCCAGGCCCCAGGAGAAGCGCGGTTTCGAGCAATGCGCTTGGCGCGATGCCCATGATGGCGCCGGCAGCAAGTACCGTGACGCCCTTGATCACGATAAGGGCGACTGCGAGTCCGACGAGGAGCAAGGGATTATGCACGACCTCGCCAAGGTTGATGCCCATGCCGACAAGCAGGAAGAAGGCGCCGAGCAGAAGTCCCTTGAAGGGTTCGATGATCGCTTCAATCTCGCGGCGGAATTCGGTTTCGGCCAGCAACAAGCCCGCGATGAAAGCACCGAGTGCCATGGAGAGGCCGGCGAGGTTAGCCAGAAGCCCGGTTCCAACCGCGATAAGCAGTGTTGCCGCCATGAAGAGGTCCGAACTCCGGGCCTGGGCGACAAGCCTTAGGAGTGGCCGCATCAGATAGCGGCCGATCAACAGGATAATGGCGATAGCTGCGGCCGCCTGAATGAGGGCCTGGAAGACGCCTGCCGCTACGTTGCCATTGTCCTTCGCGCTGAGGATCCCGACCATGATGAGGATGGGTACGACAGCGAGGTCCTGAAACAGGAGAATCGAGAAGGCTTTGCGGCCGGTCGAGCTGCCAAGGCGCTTCTCGTCCGATAGGATCTGGATGATGATGGCGGTCGACGAGAGCGACAGCGCGGCACCGATTACGGCGGACTCGGCCGGCGCAAGGCCGAGCATGAAGAGAATGAGGGCCAGTGCGATGCTGGAAAGAACGACCTGAAGCGCGCCAAGTCCAAAAACATAGCGTCGCAGGGTCATCAACCTCTCGAATGAGAGTTCTATCCCGATCATGAACAGCAGAAAGACGACGCCCAGTTCGGCGAGCGCATTGACTTCTTCGCGCTGCGTGAAGGTGAGGTAGCCGAGCCAGGGATAGGCCTGGACAAGCTGGCCGAGGACGCTCGGGCCGATCAGGATGCCGACGATGAGAAAGCCGAGGACCGAACTGATGCCAAGCTTGCGGAAGACCGGAATGACCACGCCGGCGGCGACCAGAATAACCAGGATTTCCTTGTAGGAACTGGGATCGACTGATCCTTCCACGATTCCTCGCTCTTTGCTGTTCGTTCAGTGTGTGCCATGGCACCACGACATCAAAGCAAATTTGCGAGGCTCAAGTGCCAAACACTGCAAATCCCATCCGGGCACGGAGCCTCGGCTTGCCGATGCCGGGCACGCCTGGACCGTTCAATGCCATCACGGATGTCGCCGGCGTCGAAGTCGGGGTGACGACCCTGATTTCGGGCGAGGGCAAGCTCGTGGTCGGAAAGGGGCCGGTCAGAACCGGAGTCACGGCCATCCTGCCGCGAACTCGCGACAAACTGACCGTGCCCTGCGCCGCCGGCTTCTATGCACTCAACGGCAATGGCGAGATGACGGGAACTATCTGGATCGAGGAATTGGGCGAATTGCAGACCCCGATCACCATCACCAACACGCATTCCTGCGGCTTGGCGCGCGACGCGACATTGCAGTGGATGGTGAAGCAGCAGGTGGGTTCCGTTCAGGATTGGGGGCTGCCGGTCGCGGCCGAGACCTATGACGGTGACCTCAACGATATCAATGGCTTCCACTTGAGGGCTGAACATGTTTTGCAAGCCTTCGACAAGGCCGCGAGCGGCCCCGTCGCAATGGGCAGCGTGGGCGGCGGTACCGGCATGATCTGCTATGATTTCAAGGGCGGGAACGGCAGCGCATCGCGGCGTATCTCGATTGCAGGCGAGACTTGGACGGTCGGGGCGTTCGTGCAATCGAATTTCGGTTTGCGGCCGCAGTTTTCCGTCCTGGGCGTTCCTGTCGGCAAGCATCTGACCGGCGATGAACTGCGCGGCAAGCCTGCGGGTTCGATCATCGTCATCATCGCGACGGATGCGCCATTAATGGCGCATCAATTGAAGCGGTTGGCGCGGCGCGTGCCGCTCGGCATGGCGCGCACAGGCGCCATCGGGCATGACAGTTCAGGCGATATTTTTCTCGCCTTTTCGACGGCAAATGCGCTCGAATTGGCGAAACCGCGCGGTGAAATGCGCGAAATGCGCGCGCTCGCGAATGCCGATCTCAACGGCCTTTTCGAAGCGACGATCGAGACGACGGAAGAGGCAATTCTCGATTCGATGATCGCCAATCAGACCATGGTCGGCCGCGACGGAAACACATCGATTGCGCTGCCGCATGCGCAGTTGCTCGACGTCATGCGCCACTACGGGCGACTTTAGATCCGATTGACCGGCACTTTGAGGAAGACGTTGCCCTCGGCATCCGCTGCCGGAAAATTGCCGGCGTTCATGTTCACCTGGATCGAGGGGATGATCAATTTCGGCGTGCCCAGCTTCTTGTCGCGTGCGGTTCGCATTTCCACGAATTCATCTTCGGTGACGCCATCCTTCACATGAACATTGCCGGCGCGTTCGGCCTCGACCGTCGTTTCCCACGCGAAGTGATCGCGGCCCGGCGCCTTGTAATCATGGCAGAGGAACAGCCGCGTTTTGGGGGGCAGGGCCAAGACCTTGCGGATGGAGCGATAAAGCGCGCGGGCGTCGCCACCGGGAAAATCCGCGCGCGCCGTTCCATAATCCGGCATGAACAAGGTGTCGCCGACGAATGCGGCGTCGCCAATCACGTATGTCATGCAGGCCGGCGTGTGGCCGGGCGTGTGCATGACGCGCGCATCGAGCTTTCCGATCTTGAACGTGTCGCCATCCTTGAAGAGGCGGTCGAACTGGCTGCCGTCGCGCTGGAATTCGGTTCCGGCGTTGAAAACCTTGCCGAAAATATTCTGAATGACGGTGATATTCTCGCCAATTCCGACCTTTCCACCGAGCTTTTCCTGCAAATACGGCGCTGCGGAAAGGTGATCAGCGTGAACGTGGGTTTCGAGAATCCATTCGACCTTGCGTTGCTCGTTCCTTGATGGCGGCAATGATCTTGTCGGCGGAAGCGGTCGAGGTTCGGCCCGAGGCGATGTCATAATCCAAAACAGAATTGATGATCGCGCAGGCGCTGCTGTCGGGATCGCGCAGAATGTAGCTGACGGTGTTTGTCGCCTCGTCGAAAAAGCCTTCAACGTCAGGATGTTGCGTCATGCGGCGGCCCTCGGAATGCGCGGCAACATAGCAGCGCCTCCGATGTTAGGCTATGTGGGAGCCTATGGCGATATGGCAGGGCAGGTCTGTTTGGGTGCTGCAGGGCGCGCATGCCGGCGACAATGCGCAGGCACGCGCACTGGCGCATCTTTTGGGCGCCGATTACACGCTAAAACAGCTGTTTTTCACACCATTTCGCCACGTTCCGAATGTGTTTTTGCGCGCCAATCTCGCGAGCGTCGATCGCGCGAAAAGCGCGGCCCTGGAACCGCCTTTTCCTGACTTGGTGATCGCCGTCGGCCGGCGCACGGTGCCGGCTGCGGTATGGATCAAGAAGCAGTCGGACGGTCGCACTAAACTCGTTCATATGGGCCGGCCGCGCGCGCCGTCCGCCTGGTTCGATCTCCTGATCACGACACCGCAATATGGCCTCCCGAACGCGTCGAATATCGTCGAATTGCCGCTTCCACTGACATCCGAAAAGCCTGTTTCGGAGGCGGAAATCGCGCTCTGGAAAGAGCGCTTTTCGGATTTGCCGCGACCCTGGACCGGCGTCCTGGTGGGCGGCTCGCGCTTCCCGATGGTGATCGGCGAGAAGGGGGCAACCAGGCTCGCGGAGAAAGCCTCGGCGATGACTGGCAGCGCGCTCATCTCAACCTCTCCGCGTACCGCGCCTGCTGAGATTGAAGCCCTGGCGAATGGCCTCAAGGGATCGCACTACCTGCATCGCTGGTCGCGGGGTGGAGAGAATCCGCATCAGGCAATATTGGCACTTGCCGACCGCTTTATCGTGACCTCCGACAGCATTTCGATGCTGGCCGAGGCGTGGCGCGGCGGCAAACCGGTGGAGCGATTTCAACTCGATCGATCGCCCTTTGCCGTGACCTGGCAGGCGAAAGCGGGCGTTGGCGCCTTCCTGGCGCGCAATGGGATCATGACACCGCCGCGCGACCCCGATCTTGTGAAAGTCCCGCAGGCGCCGATTTCCGAACGCGAGATTGTCGAGCGGATTGAATTGCTTATGTAGCTGGCCTCACGTCCCACATAAGCGAAAACGCGGGACTGCAGAAGCAGCCCCGCGCTTGCGCTTGATCGCGTCCAGTCCGCGCACAGTACCTCGCGGCAAGGCAGCAGGCCCGGACCCGGCCCAAGTGGCACACCGGGATCGCCGCGGGGATGAAGCCGTAGCAATCCGGGCGAAACTTCCTCCTGATCGTCCTGCCCCTCGCGGTCCACGAGCGATGTCGGACTTTCGTCCGCCATCGGAGCTTTCCGGCGAAGAACCGACCTTTTCAGAGGCCCGTTCCGAGGTCCTTGCGAACCTTGCAAGTGAGAGTATGCGTCGGCGATTTTCCGCTGTCGCCAATCGCGAGGGCGTTATCCACACGCTGTCCACAGAAATGGCAATCGAAGCCGTCAGCAGAGCGCGGACTTAGAAGTCCTTGCACAGCCGCAGTGCGTCGTAGATCGCGGCGTGGATGTTGCGGTGAGGCGACCGCATCGCCGATGCGGAAGAGCTGGAACTTGCCATCGGGATTGGTGCGGATCGCCTGCGGACGCCCGGCGATCAGGGCAGGATAGTCGACCTCGCCGCGATTGACCGATTCCTCCTTCAGATCGAAGTAGAGATCGGCCAAGGGGCTGGTGGCATTCTCGACGACGACCTGATCGACGATACGCTCGCCGGCATCCTTCTCGGTATAGACGCTCCAGAAGACAGCCTTGATCTTGTTGCCCTGGCGCTTCAGGGCGCGCACGCGCGTCATGGTCGTTATCTTGACGCCCTTCGAGACGAAGTTCTGCATATAGGGCACGAGATTGAGGCCGCCCATTTCGGGCGCGAAGAAGCGCTCGGGACTGACGAGTTCGAGTTGGCGCGCCGGAATCGGCGATGAATTCCGTCGCCGCCATGCCAGGATGCGCGCCGTTATCATCGAACATGAGGACATCTTCGGCGGGCTTCACATCGCCGCTCAGGATATCCCAGCTCGACACGGCCAGATCGGCGCCTTCCTCGATGGCCAGATTCTGCGGCAGGCCGCCCGTCGCGATCAATGACGATATCGGCATCAAGGCCGCGCAGTTCGTCGGCCTCGACATAGGTGTTGTAGCGCGTCTCGACGCCGAGCCGCTCGCATTGAGCGGCGCGCCAGTCGGCGATGCCGATCAGTTCCTTGCGGCGCTTGACCTGGGTCGCGACGCGGATCTGGCCGCCGGGATTGCCCGCCGCTTCGAAGAGAATGACGTCATGGCCGCGCGAGGCTGAAACGCGCGCCGCCTCGAGGCCGGCCGGGCCCGGCGCCGACAATGGCGATCTTCTTGCGCGGCGCCGGCGGTCCTGGCAATGACATGCGGCATCGTCGCTTCGCGCGAGGTTGCCGGATTGTGGATGCACAAGGCGCCATGGCCCTCATAGATGCGGTCGAGACAGTAGGTCGCGCCGACGCAGGGGCGGATATCGTGTTCGCGGCCTTCCTCGATCTTCCGGACGATATGCGGGTCGGCGATGTGGGCGCGGGTCATGCCGACCATGTCGAGCTTGCCCTCGGCGATGGCGTGGCGGGCGGTCGCGACATCATTGATGCGCGCGGCATGGAAGATCGGGAACTTGGTCGCGGCGCGCACTTCGCCGGCGAAATCGAGATGCGGCGAGGCCTGCATGCCCATGACCGGGATGACGCGAGAGAGCGGCGTGTCGTGTTCGATATGGCCGCGGATGATGTTGAGGAAGTCGATGAGGCCCGAGTCCTTCAGCTTCCGGCAGATGGCGAGGCCATCTTCCTTGCTCGATGCCCTTTTCCCAATCCTCATCGGCAACGAGCCTCAAGCCCACAATATAGTCAGGTCCGACCGCCTTCCGCACCGCCTCGAGCACGCGGATGGTGAAGCGCAGGCGATTGTCGAGCGAGCCGTTATACTCATCGGTGCGCTTGTTGGTGGCGGGCGACCAGAACTGATCGGGAAGATGGCCGTAGCATTCGAATTCGAAGCCATCGAGGCCGGCCGCCTTCATGCGCTCGGCCGCGGCAGCATAATCCTTGACGATGCGCTCGATGTCCCAGTCTTCCATCTCCTTCGGGAAAGGCGCGATGCGCGGGCTCGCGCACCTGCGAGGGGGCGAGGATCGGCAGCCAGTCGGCCTTGTTCCAGTTGGTGCGGCGGCCGAGATGGGTGAGCTGGATCATCACCGCCGTGCCGTAGTCGTGGCATTCGTCGGTCAAGCGCTTCAGCCAGGGAATGATCTCGTCCTTATAGGCAAGGAGATTGCCGAAGGCAGGCGGCGAATCCTGCGAGACGATGGCCGAGCCCGCGGTCATGGTCATGGCGATGCCGCCCTTCGCCTTCTCGACGTGATAGAGGCGGTACTGGTCCTTCGGCATGCCGTCTTCATGGTAGTTCGGCTCGTGCGCGGTGGACATGATCCGGTTGCGCAATGTCAGATGCTTGAGCTGGTAGGGCTGCAGCAAGGGGTCGTTGGACCGGATCAGAGTCGTCGTCACGCACAGTTTCTCCAAGGGTAAGGGAACCAATTCCAAGCCAATTGCATGGCCTTATATCACGGCTCGTCGCGCCGCCGTCATGCGGCCGCCGCAAGGGCTGCACGCCCATTGTGCACAACAACGGCGCCGCAATTGAACTGTCATACGCCATTGCTAGGCGTCACTGGACAGTCTTCAGATCGGGAGGATCCATGCGACACATCAGCACTTCAGCAACCCTGTTCGGCCTCGCGCTTGCGTGCGCCATTCCGGCCGCCGCCGGCGAAATCACCGTCTATACGGCTTTGGAAGCAGACCAGCTCAAGGACTATAAGGAAGCCTTCGAGACCGCCAATCCCGGCACCACGATCAACTGGGTTCGCGATTCGACCGGCATCGTGACCGCCAAGCTCCTTGCCGAGAAGGACAATCCGCAGGCCGACGTCGTCCTCGGCCTTGCCGCGACGTCGCTCATGCTGCTCGACAAGGAAGGCATGCTGATGGGCTATGAGCCCAAAGGCATCGAAGCCTTGACCGCCACCTATCGCGATCCAGCCAACCCGCCGAAGTGGGTCGGCATGGACGTGTGGTCTTCCGCGCTCTGCTTCAACACAGTCGAGGGCGGCAAGAAGGCATTGACGGCGCCGCAATCCTGGGCCGACCTCATCAAGCCGGAATATGCCGGCCAGATCACCATGCCGAACCCGGCTTCTTCAGGCACCGGCTATCTCATGGTCTCGGCCTGGCTGCAGATGATGGGCGAGGAGAAGGGCTGGGCCTATATGGACGCCCTCCACAAGAACATCGCGGCCTATACGCATTCGGGCTCCAAGCCCTGTAAGCAGGCGGCGGCCGGCGAGTATACAATGGGGCTTTCCTTCGAATACCGCGCCAACAAGAGCAAGAAGGAAGGCGCGCCGCTCGATGTGATCCTTCCTTCGGAGGGCGTGGGTTGGGACATGGAAGCGGGCTCGATCATGGCCACGACCAAGAATGTCGATGATGCCAAGAAGCTGATGGATTGGGCCGCGAGCAAGGAAGCCAACGAGCTCTATGCCAAGTCCTACGCGATCGTCGCGATCCCCGGCATCGCCAAGCCGCTGGAATTCGTTCCGGCCGATATCGAACAGCGTCTGATCAAGAACGACTTCGCCTGGGCGGCCGCCAACCGCGAGCGCATCCTCGCCGAATGGTCGAAGCGCTATGACGGCAAGTCGGAACCCAAGTCGTAAGCGTCTGTAAGTCCGGGTGGCGGTGCGTATCGCCGCCACCCATCCTTCATCGCCAGCATTCGCAGCGGAGGTTGCTTTGTCTCTAGCCCGTACCGAAGAGGCAAAGTCAAAGCCGCAGCAGCCTTATCTTTCCATCCGGAACCTGAGTAAGCGGTTCGAAAAGTTCACCGCGCTCGACAATGTCGATCTCGACATCGCCGAGGGTGAATTCGTCTCCATCCTTGGGCCTTCCGGTTGCGGCAAAACGACATTGTTGCGCGCCGTCGCGGGTCTCGACGTGCAGAGTTCCGGGACTGTGCAGCAGGCGGGCAGGGACATTTCCAACCTGCCGGTGAGCGGACGCGACTTCGGAATCGTGTTCCAATCCTATGCGCTGTTTCCCAATCTCACCATCGCGGCCAATGTCGGCTATGGGCTGAGAAGTTCCGGCTACAAGAGCCAGGAGATCGAGCAAGCGCGTCACCGAACTTTTGAGTCTTGTCGGACTTTCCGACCAAGCCAAGAAATATCCCGCCCAGCTTTCCGGCGGCCAGCAGCAGCGCGTGGCGCTTGGCGCGCGCGCTCGCACTTATCGCCGGGGCTGTTGCTGCTCGATGAGCCTCTCTCGGCGCTCGATGCGCGGGTGCGGGCACGGTTGCGCGGCGAAATCCGCGACCTGCAGCGCCGGTTGGGCATCACCACTGTCATGGTCACGCATGACCAGGAAGAAGCGCTCACCATGTCGGATCGCGTCGTGGTGATGAGCAAGGGGCGGATCGAACAGATCGGCACGCCTGATGAAATCTATGGACGGCCTGCAAGCGCCTTCGTTGCCGATTTTGTGGGCCGGATGAATTTCATCCCGGGCAATCTGCTTACCGACCGCCTGGTCGATGCAAAAGGCGCAAGACTCGATTTCGTGGAGTCGGTCGGGCTCGGGCAAGGGGCGGCGGTGACGGTCTGCATCCGACCGGAAGATGTCGTGCTCCATCGCGGCAATGGCAGCGATCCCAATCGGCTCGACGCGCAGATTGGCGTCATGGAGTTCGTCGGCAATCATTTCTCGACCGTGCTGCATGCCGAGAACACCAACCTCAATATCTCGGCGGATTTCTCGATGAATGACGTTCGCGAGTTCGGCCTTGCGGCGGGCAAGACGGTGCCGATCCGTCTGCCGCCGGATCGATTGCGCGTCTTCCCCAATCCGCCGACCGCGGCGTGAGCTCATGACGGCCGTTTCCCCAACCGTACTGTCGCCGGTACGCCAGAAGATCAGCCATGACGAACTCGTCATGCGCATCGGAGTCGTCGTCCTCGGCTGCTTCCTGCTGCTCGCCGTGGTCCTGCCGATCTGGGCGCTTCTCAAGAAGGCCTTCGAGGACAAGACCGGCGCCTTTGTCGGTCTCGCCAATATCGCTACTTTCTTCGACACGCCTTCGCTGGCGACCTCGACATTCAACAGCATCTTCATCGCCATCATCAGCACGGTGCTCTGCGTCGGCCTTGCCTTCGTCTATGCATATGGCCTGACGCGCACCTGCCTTCGCGGGCGCGGCTTCTTCCGGATCGTGTCGCAGATCCCCTTGCTCGCGCCCTCGCTATTGCCGGCAATCAGTCTTGTCTATCTCTTCGGCAATCAGGGCTTTGCGACCTGGCTGCTGTTTGGGCATTCGATCTATGGACCGATCGGCATCGTCATTGGCGAAGTGTTCTGGACCTTCCCGCATGCCTTGATCATCGTGACGACGGCGCTCGCCATTGCGGACGCCCGGCATTACGAGGCGGCGCAATCACTGAAAGCCGGCGAGTGGCGGATCTTCCGCACGGTGACCTTGCCCGGCATTCGCTACGGCCTGATCAGCGCGACCCTCGTGGTCTTCGTCCTCGTCATCACCGATTTCGGCGTGCCCAAGGTCATCGGCGAGCAGTATAATGTGCTGGCCACCGATATCTACAAGCAGGTGATCGGCCAGCAGAATTTCCAGATGGGAGCGGTGGTCGGACTGGTTTTGCTGACGCCGGCGGTGATCGCCTTCTTCATCGATCGCATCGCACAACGCCGCCAGACCGCCCTGTTGTCGGCGCGTGCCGTGCCGCTCATCCCGAAGCCTAATCAGACGGTCGACTGGGCCTTCTTTGCGATCTGCTCCGTCATCGCTGCAATGATCCTCATCGTTTTAGGCGTCGCCTTCATCGCCTCGATCGCCAAGTTCTGGCCCTATGACCTGACCCCGTCGCTCAAGAACTACAATTTCGACATGATGGATGGCGGCGGCTGGGAGAGCTATCGCAACAGCTTGACCATGTCGACACTGACCGCAGTGCTCGGCACGACGATCATCTTTACCGGCGCCTATCTGCTCGAAAAGACGACGCGGTTCGCGGCGCCGCGCTCGATCGTCCGCTTTCTGACGCTTCTGCCGCTGGCCGTGCCCGGCCTGGTGCTCGGCCTCGGCTTCATCTTCTTCTTCAACGACAAGCACAATCCGCTCAATTTCATCTACGGGACGATGGCGATCCTCGTCCTGTGCACGATCGGGCATTTCTATTCGGTCGCGCATCTGACGGCGACGACGGCGCTCAAGCAGATCGATCCCGAATTCGAGACGGTGTCGTCGAGCCTCAAAGTGCCGATCTACAAGACCTTCGTGTTCGTCACATTGCCAGTGTGCCTGCCGGCGGTGCTTGAGATCGCCATGTATCTCTTTGTCAACGCGATGACGACGGTTTCGGCCGTCGTGTTCCTCTATTCACCAAAGACGACTCTCGCCTCGCTCGCGGTGCTCAACATGGACGATGCCGGCGACGTGGCGCCGGCGGCGGCGATGGCGATCATGATCTTCATGACGTCCGCGGTCGTGCGGATCGTCTATACGATCGCGACGGGATCGTTCCTGCGCCGCGCCCAGGCCTGGCGGCGGAGGTAAACGAAAGGCCGGCATCACTGCCGGCCTGCGTGCGTGCGTGCGTCAGTTGTCGTCCGACCCTTGCTGGTCGTCCGAACTGTCATCGCCGTTCTGGTTGTTGAGCTGCTTGTTGACGCGGTCGCGCCATTTCTTCTTGCCCTTGCCGTCGTCATCATTGCGATCCTCGCGCGGGCGATCTTCGCGGCTCAGTGCATTGTCGCCATTGCGATCGCGCTCGACGACCAAATCTCCAAGCGGATCCTTGTATTCGAGGATCGTGACACCGCCGTCGCCATCGGTGTCAAAGAACTGAAACTCGCGGACCATCATGCGATGGCGCGCCTTGAGCCAGAGCTTCTCGAACTCGACGAGCGACAGCTTGCCGTCCTTGTCGAGATCGAATTCGGCGTACCAGGCCTGGCGGTTATTATCGATTTCCTCCTGGGTAATCTTGCCGTCCTTGTTGGTGTCATAGCGTTCGAACATGCCTTGCCAATACATGCCGCGATCGCGACCGCGGCCATGCCCGCCGGCTTCCATGTCGGCCATCGCAATTCCAGCCAAAGCGGTAATTCCAGCAAGGCCGGCTGCGCCGGCGAAAAGAAGTGTCTTCTTCCTACTCATCATTCCTCACTCCACTATTTGCGTCATCGTGAGTAAGACGCGGGCTGCACGGTATTTCCGTCGCTAAGGCCCGGACTTTGGCGCCTCGAGCTCCGCCGCCTCGCGCGCCGTTTCGGTCCGGAAGGTGATCAGTTCGCGGGCGAGGCCAGCCAGGGTTTCCTTGGTCTCGGCGCTCTGGGGGATCGGGCGGCAGACATCGGCCGCGGCGAGCCCGATACGCGATGTCATGATGCCGTTGACGGTGCCTTCGCCGAACCGGGCCGAGAGACGGCCGACCAGTCCCTTGCCGATCATGTGCTGAATAAGCGAGTCGGAAAGCGCGAGGCTGCCGGTCACCGCGAGATGACTGATGACCATGCGCGCGAGGCGTAATGTCGAAAGTGTCGAAGGCCTGCCGCCATAGAGCGTCGCGATCTCGCGCAGCATGCGCAGATTCTGCGCGGCGACGAAAAGTATGTCGAGCATCGCGGTGGGCGTCAGGGTCGTCAGCATGGTCACGCGGCGGGCAGAGCGCGCAATGATCCGATGGGTCTCGAGGTCGAGGGGCTTGAGGAGTTCACGGTCGGCAAGCCGAATGCGATCGGCAGGATCGATCACGTTCATATCAAGCTCGGCCAAGGTTTTGAGGCCAAGTGCAGTGTCAGCCCGACCGGAATACAGCGTTATGATCGAAGAGATGGCGCGCCTTGCGGATTCCTGGTCGTCAAAATTGATGGCATGCGCGGCATCGGCCTGAAGGCGCTCGATTTTTTCGAGCCGCATCAACCCCCAGATTTCGCGCGCGGCAATTGCCAAGGCTGCAAGGCCGGCCAGTGCCGCCAGGCCACTGGCAAACCAGCCGAGTGCCGGTGAACGCGCAAAGAGATCTTCGATGAGTTGCGAGATGCCAAGGCCCGCCCACATGACGATCAGGGCACCGACGGCCGAGACGAGGATCGCTCCCCAGCGGAATTTGCGCGAAGGCGGCAAGCTCGCCATCGGCGGCACGACGGCCGGCGGCTGAATGATGTCCGGAGCAAACTCGATCGAGGCGCGGGCTCGCCCAGACGCGGTTTTGATGCTCGCCTGCTGGTCGTCGTCGGTTTCGAGCGCGAAACCGACCGGTTTGCGCGGATGTTCGTTCATGCGAGGCGGTCTCCGATGAGAAAGTCCAGCACGCGATCAAGGCGAATCTGCGGGAAACCGTGCGGGCCCAGCATCGGCGGTCGGAATTTCACGAATTTCAAGCTGCCCTCGAGATTCTCCGTGAAGACCGCAGCGGGAGCGGCGGGAAGATCGCCCGGGAAAATCGCGGCTTCGGTTTTTCCGTCGAAAGTAGAGCTTGCCGATTGTCTCCCCGGCCTCCGGGATCCCCGCGATGCAGGGCAATGTCTCGCCCTTTTCCTTCACCGTCGCCTCGCGCGTCGCGCGGATCGCCGCAAGCGCCGCAACGCCAAGATCGGCGCCTGCGAATTCGGCTCGCGCCATGGCATCGGTCACGATTTCCTTCACGATGGCTTCGAGGCGATCGTGGCTCGTGTGGTGGAGGTGGTCGGCCTTGGTGGCGGCAAACATGATGCGCTCTATGCGCCGACCGAAGAGGATCGAACTCCAACTATTCTGACCTTGACGGAAGCAGGAGAGTACGGCCTCGAGCGCGTTACGGAGATCCTCAACCGCGGGCCTGCCGGCATTGAGCGCGGCCAGCGCATCGACAAGTACGATCTGGCGGTCGAGGCGCGCGAAATGGCCGAAGAAGAAGGGGCGAACGACCTTCGACACATAGGCATTGTAGCGACGCTCCATCAGCGCGGCGAGCGAACCAGTCGCAATGTCGTTGCCTGGCGGAAGATCGAGCGGGGCAAAAGTCAGCAGGGGCGATCCTGCAAGATCGCCGGGCATCAGGAACCGGCCCGGCGGCAGCATCGAGAGCGAAACGTCGTTGCGACGGCCGCGGGCGAGATAGTCGGTGAAGAGACGTGCAGCGGTCAAAGCGTGCTGCTCGTCAGCCGCGGCGTTCGGATCGAGCGTCGAAAGATGCGCCTGCCAATCCACTGCAAGTTCGCTGCGTGGCGGCTTGCGGCTAGCTTCGATCGTCGTTCGCGACCAGGCGTTATAGTCGGTGCGCAGCAATGGCAGGTCGAGGAGCCATTCTCCGGGATAATCGATGATATCAAGGTGGAGCCGGCCGGAGCCGAAGTTGCGCGCGATGAGCCCACGTGGATTGTAGTCGATCGTCAGACGCAACTGACTGATCTGTTTCGTGCCTTCAGGCCAATGGCGGTCCTCGCCGGTGAGCGCCGCAACATGGTCCTCATAGGTAAAGCGCGGCAGATCGTCGTCAGGCTGCGGCTCCAGATATGTGCGCAGGATCCGGCCTCCCGCCATCGCCTCGAAGACCGGTAGGCGCGTACCGTTGAGCAATGCGTGGACGAGGGCGGTGATGAAAACCGTCTTGCCGGCCCTTGCGAGGCCGGTCACGCCAAGGCGCAGAACGGGGCTTACAAGCCCCGTGGCGAAATCGCGCATTCCGCCGGTCGCAATTCGCCCGCCATCGATCAGATCGGAAAATTTCACGACCGATAGTTGGGGCGGGCGGGTCGAAATGGCAAGTCGGGAATGCCGTAACGGCGCGTTCTCGGGCTATTTTGCCTCGACTTCCAGATCGGCAGGGCGTGTAAAGCTCAAGAGTTCACCGGCGCCATCAGCGATGTCGGACCATTTCGTTCCCGTGAACTCGAAAACGCTTAGGGCGCCCGTCGGGTATTTTTGCCCAAGGCGTTTAACGAGCCGGGGGTCGCCTTTGCCGACGAGGCGCGCCGCCAGGCGTTCCATGGACGGGTTGTGTCCGACGATCAAAAGCGGATTGGCGCCATTGGCGAGATTCCGGGCGACCTCCAGCAGGCGACCTCCATTGCCGAAATCATAAATGCCCTCATCGATGATGACGCGGGGCGCGGTGCGCAGTTCCTCGGCAACGAGTTTCCAGGTTTCTCGCGCGCGCCGCGCCGGCGAGCAGAGGACCAGTTCGGGCAAAAGTTTCGATTGGCGCATAAAGCGGCCGATGTCGCCGGCCGCTCTGAGGCCCCGCGCATTCAATGGACGATCAAGGTCGTCAAGTCCCGGATCGGTCCAACTCGACTTCGCGTGACGAAGCAAAAACAGCTTTAACATGATGAGGATCGGCTCATGAGCAAATCAGGCGATCAACGCCAATTCGCTCGTGTTGAACCGAAATCTTGAAACAAGTGTGACGCTTGCGCGTGTGCGATGCAGCAATTCTTGCTCAAGAGGCAGGGACCGCCATGCGCGCGGGTTGGATCCGCGTCTCGCTTCCGATGGCGCGCGTATCGAACGGGGTCGACTGGTAGACCTCGTTGATCCAGTTGCCGAAGAGCAGATGTGCATGGCTACGCCAGCGATTTTCCGGCGGCGCGTTTGGATTATCTGCCGGGAAGTAGTTGCGCGGCAAGGCAATGGGCTTGCCGGCATTGGTATCGCGCCAGTATTCCTCGCCAAGCGTCGAGGTATCGTACTCAATGTGATTGAACATGTTGAGCGAGCGATGGGCGCGATCTTCGACGAGACAAATTCCTGCCTCGTCTGATTCCATGAGGATATCAAGATCGCGCTGGCCGGCGAAGTCACCGCGGCGCATCTCGGTCCAGCGCGATACGGGAATCGAAAAGTCGTCCGAGAAGCCTCGCAGGATCGGCGACGTCGGATTGAGGTTGCGATGCCGGAACACGCCAAAGGCCTTGGCGGGCAGGGCATATTTGGGAATGCCGCGGAAATGATAGAGGCCTGCCTGTGCACCCCAGCAGATGTTGAAGGTCGAGTGCACGTTTGACTGCGTCCAATCGTAGATGCGGCGCAGTTCATCCCAATAGGTCACGTCTTCGAATTCGAGCAATTCGACAGGGGCACCGGTCACGATCAGACCGTCGAACTTCTCCTGCTTGATGGCTTCCCAATCGCGATAGAAGGCGATCATGTGGTCGGCCGGGGTGTTCTTCGGCGTGTGGTTGGTGATCTTGATCAAGACAAGTTCGACCTGCAGCGGCGTCGCGCCGATGAGGCGTGCGAACTGCGTCTCGGTCCTGATCTTGTTGGGCATCAGGTTGAGAAGGCCGATCCGCAAGGGGCGGATATCCTGACGCGCGGCGGTCGATTCAGCCATGATCATTACGCCCTCGCGTTCAAGCGTGGTGCGTGCGGGGAGATCATTTGGGATTCTGATAGGCATAGGCTCTGCTCTTCTACTGACGCCGCTCGATGGCGCGCGAGACGAGGCCTAGGAAGGCCTCCTCGGTGTCGATTGCGGGTATCTCTTCCATCTTGACGCTGTAACCGAAGTTCCGGGCGATTGCCTGGTAGAGCGGAATGCGGTGATGCAGCAACTGCTCGAAGCCCCACACCGCAAAGTCGTCAGGGTCGACGGTATCGGGATCCTTGATGCGATTTCGATCGAGATATTCCGCCCATTTGGCGTCCAGAAATTCCGGCTGGTAGTACATGGGCTTCGGGTTCTGACGGAACCGCTCGACCAGCATGCGGGTATGCGCGGGATTACCCTCGATATACAGCATGAGGGTTTCATTGGCGAGGCTGCGCAAGACCGGGTCGTTCGGATCGTCAGGGTTGACCACCTCGCACAGGCTGCCACCGGAATCGCAGACGAAATTCTGATACTGGTAGATTTCGCGTGACTTCTCGATGAATTCGGAAACATCGCGCAGGGCGCCGATCTCGGCCTCGCGGTGCTGGTTCTGGCGATGCTTGTATTCGGCGAAAGGAATTCCGCCCTTGGCCGGATCGCCAGGCTTGCCGAGATAGGTCGAGAGAGGGCTCAGATTCTCGAAGGTGATGTTCGAGCAGATATAGATCGAATCCGACAGGAGAAGCTGCCGCAGGAACGGCACCTTCATCGCCTCGCGTTTGAAGTTGTCGACGATATGCTCGCCCATGTAGCGGGTGCCGATACGGTAATCGACGGAATACTGGAACCAGTCGCCGCGCTGCAGTAGCCGCGCAAGCGTCGTCTTTCCGACCCCGGACATGCCGAAGATGGTGACGGCCTTGGACGGCCAGGCGAGGAAGTCTTTTCCGGTGGCGAAACGCATGGGCCGGTTCAATAGCCGAAAGGCGCCGAAAGAAGCAACAATGGCTAGAACTGTTTGGTCAGGCGGAAATCGATCGTATTGTCAGTATATTCGTAGAACGCGACGTTGGAATGGTTGTAGGTGAAGTTGTATTCGATGACAGGCGCGACGCCCCACAGGTTCCAGTCGCGCTTCCATAGGCTGATCGTGGCGTCAAACTGCCAGTCCTGGCGCGGGTCGTTCATCAGCGGAAAATTGCCATCGTAGAGCGTCCGGCTGACGTCGAGATCGGCCGTTGTCGTGATGCCCCAGGTCATCTCCTTGTAGACACCGGCGCCGGCGAGGAAGGACCAGTAATCGAGATCCTCGCGATCGGCGGTCTGGTTGCGCTGCACGGAGCCACTGACATAGCCGCTCAGATCGGTTGCGAATATCTTGGAGAGCTTGCCTTCCCCGGTCGTATTCCAGGCGTTCTGATAGGAGCGGTCGGCGAATTCCTGACGCTGCACGACGACATCGCCATTAAAGGCAAGGTCCTGTGCGAAGCGGTGGAAAAGGCTGACACGCGGGCCGACCGAAAAGGATGAGATGCTGCCCGTGAGGTCCGGGAAAGTTTCTTCGCTGACAAGGTCGCCATAGAGCTGTTCGGACGCGACGGCGCCAATCCCCAGATAGCCGCTATCAGTGTCGAGTTCTCAGTTCGGCAATCTGGTTGATCAGATACTGGTTGTACTTGCTCTCGTCGTAAAGCAGCACATTGGCGCCGCCCGCCACGACGGCTGTCATGAATTCGTCGAGCCGCTTCGTATATCCGGCATTGAAACCGGCACCAACGCCGACGCCGCTCTTCTGCTTGCTCTGGCTATCAATCACAAAGGGCAAGCCGTCGATATAGATGACGTTGTTCTTGGTGCCGTTGTTGATGTTGGTCGACGGCGCAAGCGAAACATATGCATTGAACGTGAAAGGCCGTTGAGCATCGATCGCCTCGATGAAGTTCTCGATGTCGCGTGCCTGGTCGGCTGTCGGAGCCACGCCGAGCAGAAGATCAAGATGGTGCTTTGCGCTATCATCGTCGCCCATCAGATGGAGCGTCTGCGCAAGCTCTGCCCGAACGAGCGTCAAGGATGGATCATCGGCAAGTGCGGCGCGGAATTTTCTCGCTGCCGCACCATACTGCTGGCGCGATTTCAGGATCATCCCTTCGACGAAAAGCGTGCGATTCTTGGCATAGGCGCCGGTGAGGGGATAAGCCTTGAGCAGGTATTCGGCGAGATCGGGATTGTCGCGCTTCGTCAACTCGATGAGCAGCTTCACGCGCTGCGCCTCGTTCATCGACTCATATGCGGCGGTTTGTTCCTCGGTCGGCTGGACGGATGCAAATGCCAGGTTGCCAGCGTGGCAAACCAGCGGCAATGCCAAGGCCGTGCAGAAAAGGGCGCGCCTGATGACGCGCCCGGAAGTCTCAAGCAAGCGGGGTGTCAGGGCGTGCACGCGCCACCGGACTGGCACTTGGCATTGAACACGCCGCTATGTGTAAGATATCCTCGGCGATCGTCGTTGATGGGGTACTGGCCGCCAATTGGATCCGGTGCGACGCCGAGCACGCTGAATATGCCGGTGGTTTCCTTCGCGCTTCTTTCCAAAGAATCCGCCATACATCGGATTGTCGGTGTTAACAAAAGGGACCGTCGATCTTCGTTGTGCCAGAGTAAGTTGATCCGGAGATATCGCCCTGGATCAGTCATTCCGCGTGGTGAAGAATTCGGGAAAATTTTCCGGTGCCAGCATAGGTTGTCGCCATCGGGACGCATAAACGGTGTCTGTCTGACGCTCGTAATACCACCAGCCCCCATCGTACCACTTCCATGTCTGCGGGGTGAGCGATCCAGTGACTTGGCGGCGCCAAAGTCGGCGTTATGATCGTCGCATCGCCATTACTCATCCATAGGCCGTTCGGATCGACAACCTTAGTGTTCCGCGTTAGTCTAGACGGTGGGCAATGCCAATTCCAGCTTTCGCCGTCGAACCATAGCTTCCCTCGTAGGTGGCCGTCGCAGTAGGTCGGCATCTCCTCCGCTCGGAGTATTGGTGCCTCCGAAAGAAAATGCCTGATTGCTGGCCTCTCCGCCATTTGGCACGTTTCGATACTGCGTTGCGTAGCTGTCGCAAAAGTTCCAGACTTGAAGCACTTCGTCAGTCGAATCGGCGCCGGAACTGATCTATTCGATATTCCTTGTATGAGGAAGCGCCGAGTTGCTGCGGATATGAGCGTGCGCAATGAAGTCTGCTTAGGTCAGCGGGAATGCAGAAAGTTGACTGGGGTTCGAATAGTTGAGTCGAGCATCGAAATCCTTGTAATACTACGAGTTAGTGGATTGTAGTATGCTGCAATTCCGCCGCCTTGCTTAAGCGCATTTCCGTCGATATCCCTTCTCAAGAAATCCATTGCTCGACTGAGAGGGAGAAATCGGTTGGGTTGATCCCCATTCGTACTCGCTCATTACTTTGGCCGTCGGGCCACTCGGCGCCGTCCTTTTGTTTTGTATCGATTTGGAAAGTCGCGTCTTGTGTCAGATGACTTGGCTTGAGCGGATCGTCATGGCAGATCAAGTCTCGAAAAGGAACCGTTTCCGGAGAAATCAAGTGCGCCGCCTTCTAACGCGATCGTGGTATCGCCGCCATGAGTTGGTGTTACCGCCAGTCCACCGCTGCGGCTGCGTCGCCGCCACTGCTGCTACCACTGCGAGCCACTGCTTACCACTCGAGCCGCTGCTTCCGCTGCTACCGCTGCTTCCGCTGCTGCTGCCGCCGTTGTCGGGGCAAGAAAGACCGCAAAGATCGAGCGAGGCTGTTTGCCGCCGTCTTCGCCGCCATTGCAACCGGCGATCGCCACGCATACGGCTGCTATCGCTAAGAGAGAGGGAGTGCGCATATCGTATCCAAACCGCCCACTGACAAATCTGTCTCAAATTGACGTGTTTCGGCTAATTTTGGGTTAAGGTTGACGGGCGAATTAAGGCTTGAAATGAGACAGGAAATTAAGAAATTCGAAACCTGGTATGAGGCGACTGCCGAACGTGGCGCGACGCACCCGCAATTGGCGCAAAATGCCGAATGCGACGTCTGTGTCGTCGGCGGTGGCCTTGCGGGATTGAGCGTCGCACATCAATTGGCGCGCGCCGGCAAGAGCGTCTTTCTCATCGAAGCGCGGCGATTGGCGTGGGGTGCGTCCGGGCGCAATGGCGGGTTTGTTTCGAGCGGCTTTGCGTTGGGCGCTTCCGATCTGACCGCGCAGGTCGGACTCGAGGCAGCGCAGGCGTTGTTCAGGCTTTCGAGCGAAGGCACTGAGTTCATCCGTCAGGAAATTGTGCGGCTCGATCCCTCGCTGAAGATGGGTGATGGCTGGATCGTGGCTCTCCGGCACGATGATCCGAACGGCGCTGCGCGATGGGCAGAGACGATGAACCGCGATTTTCGGCATCCGGTATCGTTGCTCACGATCGAACAAACGCGATTGGTCCTGCGATCGCAGCGCTACTACCAGGGCGTCAGCGATCCCTCAGCTTTTCACATCCATCCACTGCGTTATTCGCTGGCGCTTGCGCGTGAAGCCGAGGAGGCGGGCACCAAGATCTATGAGGAGACGCCGGCACTCTCTATCGCGCGCGAGGGCAACGTATCCGTGGTGCAAACACCGCGCGGATCGGTGCGTGCACGCCACGTTGTCTTCTGCGTGTCCGCGCTCGACCGTCGTGTCCTGCCGCGCGTCGGCCGCGCTGTGCTGCCGGTCGCAACTTATGTCGCGGTAACCGAGCCCTTGCATCAGGATGCAATCCTGACGAGCTCGGCGATTGCCGACACGCGCCGCGCCGGGGATTACTACAGGGTCATAGATGGCGGCCGCATCCTGTGGGGCGGGCGCATCACGACGCGGATCGGCGAGCCTTCGCGCCTAGCGATGCGCATGAAGGGCGACATGCTTTCCGTCTATCCGCAGCTTGGCAATCCCGCCATCGACTATGCATGGGCAGGGCTCATGGGCTATGCGCTCCACAAAATGCCGTTGATCGGACAGATCGAGGATGGCGTGTGGTACGCAACTGCCTTCGGCGGACACGGGCTCAATACCACGGCGATGGCCGGGTTGTTGATCGCGCGCGCTATCGCCGACGGCGATGACGAATACCGGCGTTTCTCGGCCTTTGCACCGCGTTGGGCCGGCGGGCCGTTGGGACGGGTAGGAGTCCAGTCGTCCTACTGGATGATGCAATTGCGCGACAGGCTGGATGAAGCGAAATCCCGCCGGCGCCGCGAGGAGACAGAACGCCTATGACACCTGACAAGCTTGAGATGGTTGCGGTGATCGGCAACGGGATCATCGGCCATGGCGTGGCGCAAATCTTCGCCATGGCGGGCAAGTCCGTCATTCTGGTTGGCCGGAACGTCGACAGCCTTCGCCGGGCGCGGCAGAAGACCGCCGAAAGCCTTGCCGATTTCGTGCGGCACGGCCTTGTCGCAGCGAGACGATGTCGGAGCAATCCTCGATCGCGTGACGCTGTCGGTGGAATTGAAGCATGCAGCGCAAAGCGCAGTTGGTCATCGAAGCCGTCACCGAGGACCTCGGCCTCAAGCTCGATCTGTTCGGCAAACTCGATTCGATCTGTCCACCTCCGGCCATGCTCGCATCATCGAGCGGCCAGCCGGCATCGGCGCTGGTGGCCCAGGTCAAGCATCGCGAGCGGGTGATCGCCACGCATTTCTGGTATCCGCCGCAGCTCATTCCACTGGTCGAAGTGTGTGCCGGACCCGAGACCGCGCCCAATGTCGTCGATTGGGTGTGCAAGGAGCTGCGCTCGGTCGGCAAGGAGCCCGCCATCATCGACAAGGAAATTCCCGGTTTCATCGGCAACCGTTTGCAGTTCGCGATGCTGCGCGAGGCCTGGGCCCTGTGGGCTTCCGGTGCGGCGAGTGCGGCGGCGATCGACTCGGTCGTGCGGCACAGTTTCGGGCGCCGCGTCGCGGTGACGGGGCCCCTCGAGTCTGCCGATGTCGGCGGCCTTCAGACCATGTATCACTTCGGCCGGTCGCTGCTTACCCGCACTCGACACGTCACCAGAGCCAGCGGCCAAGGTCGCCGAACTGGCCGCCTCCGGCGCCAATGGCCTGAGCAATGGCCGGGGCGTCTATGACTGGACGAAGCGGGACGGGAAGACTTTGCTTGAGGCGCGGATGGACGAACTCTTTCGCTGGCTCAAGCATGACAAGACGGCCAGTAAATCGTGAATCTCGAACCCTATTGGTGGCAGGCCGCGCCGCGCCTGCTTGACGATCCACCGGCTTTCCCGTCGCCGGCCAAGGCCGATGTGGCGATTGTTGGCTCAGGCATTACCGGGCTCGTCGCAGGGATGGACCTTGCGCGCGCCGGCCGGAGCGTCGTGGTCTTCGATGCAGGGGAGCCGGGCATCGGCGCCAGTTCGCGCAATGCCGGCTATGTCGGCCGCACCTTCAAATATTCGTTCGGCGAACTCATCGAGAAGCACGGTGTCGACTATGCCAAGGCGCTCTATGGCGAATTGCGTCATGCTTTCGACACGGTGCGGAAGGTCATCGGCGATGAAAAGATCGATTGCGGCTTCGCCATGCAGGGTCGCTACATCCTGGCGGCGTCGCCCGGCCAGCGCGAATTCGCTCAACCGGGAATTCGACCTGAGAGCGAAGCATCTCGGTGACAGCTACACACCGGTCTCGCGCGCCGACCAGCATCGCGAAATCGCCACCGACATCTACCACGGCGGCGTCGTCATTGACGACATGGCGGGGTTGCATCCTGGCCTTTACCACCAGGGCCTTCTCAATCGTGCGCTCGCGGCCGGGGTGACGATTATGCCCTTTACGCCGGTTCAGGCGACCAGGCGCGAGGCGGACGGTTTCGAAGTCTCGACACCGCGCGGCCGGCTCATCGCCAAAGATGTCATCTTCGCAACGAATGGCTATTCCGGGCCGGCGTTTCCGTGGCTCCAGCGGCGCGTCGTTCCCTTCGATGCCTATATGATTGCCACCGAGCCTTTGCCTGCTTCCCTCCTTGACGCGGTCATGCCGGGAAAGCGCACCTTCATCGACTGGAATTTCGATGTCGACTTCATCCGGCGTTCGCCGGATGACAGCCGGATCCTGTTCGGCGGCAATACCGGCGTGATCGGCGCCGATCTGACACAGATGGCAGGGGCGTTGCGTCAGAAATTGCGTCGCATGCTGCCACAACTCGGCGAGGTCGGGCTCGCCCATAGCTGGACAGGGCGGTGCGCCGGCACGCGCGATCTCTACCCGCATATCGGCGTCAAAGACGGTATCCATTACGCTGTCGGCTATTGCTTTGCGGGGGTACCGATGGGCACGCATTTCGGCCGCCTGCTGGCGCGTCGGGTGCTTGGACATGCCGGGGCGGAATCCGTCTTTTGGCAGCGCCCTTTCGAGGCAATTCCCTTCTATCGCGGCAATCCCTGGTTCGTGCCCTATGCCATGCGCTGGTACGCACGCCACGACTGGCGCTGACGGCCGCTGCGGCACCGTCTTTGCAAGCTTGTCACACAAGTTCGGCAAAGACGCCGGCCATATCGAAAAGCCGTGCCGAATCAGTAGCCTGAGGGGTATGGCGGGGCCTTGGACGGGCCGTTTGTAAACTATTGTGGAAGCACCGGCGGATCGGTATATAGCCGCGCCACGGATAGACGCCCAAGAGGACGCAGAATGGCAGTCGAGATCGAGGACGCCTACAAACCGACCGAAGACGAGCCGTTCATGAATGAGCGGCAGCGTGAGTATTTCCGGACCAAGCTGCAGAATTGGAAGGAAGACATCCTTCGCGAGAGCAAGGAAACGCTCATTCACCTGCAAGATGAGAATAACGTATTGCCCGACCTTGCCGACCGGGCCTCGACGGAGACCGATCGGTCGCTTGAGCTCAGGACCCGCGATCGTCAGCGCAAGCTGATCTCGAAGATCGAAGCTGCACTGAATCGCATCGACAATGGCTCATATGGCTATTGCGAAGAGACGGGCGAACCGATCAGCCTGCGCAGACTTGATGCGCGCCCGATCGCGACCTTGTCGCTCGAGGCGCAGGAGCGGCATGAGCGCCGCGAACGCGTCTATCGCGACGACTAGTTCGCTCAGCCGGAGTCATCACCTTCGAATTTCCGTCCCGTCGCCAGCCGCGGTTCGTCGCGACCTGTCGGTCTAAGCGAGGGAAGGCGATCGCCGAATACGGCAGGGCGGGGCGCTGCTCTAAGCGGTGCCACTGAGTCGGAATCCTGCCTCCACCGGCACCGATCGCGGCGGCGGGCTCGGGCCGGCGCCCCATGCCGGGATCCGCAGCAAGCGCCGCATGGCCAGAAATACCGGTCTCGATAACCAGGTCGCGCTCACCGCCGATCATCAGCAGATGCTCAACGCCGTCACGTCTGACCAGAACCAGGCGACGAGTCTTGTCGACTTCATGATACTCGCTGATGCCAAGGCGTGAACCGCGCCGACCACGCACGCGGCCGCCGACCGCCTTAATCACTACTATGGCAAGAATCGCGACGACCAGAATGACAAGGGCGGCAATCAGATAGCTGAAATATGGCGTCAACCAGTCCATTCACGACTCCGTCTAGCCAGCGGTCCTGGCTTGCGCACCATATGTCGCTCGCGTTTTGCATGCAATCGCGGCGACGCGGTGGCAGCGCGCCATCGCAATTGCCTTATACTGACGATGATTTGAGGGAACGGGGCGCGGCTCGGTTTATGAGCGATACTGCAAATGCGGCGACGCATAAGGGGGTAATTGTGCCGGCTCGCGGCAAGCGAAGCCGACCAGCGCTCTCGGTGTTGCTTGGCATCCTTGCCGCTGCGGCTGCCGGTGGCCTCGCCTGGACATTGCGTGCCGCGGCGCCGCCTTGGCTCATCGGCGTACTGGGCGTGCTGGCGGCCTTCGGGCTCTTGAGTTGTTTTGCGTGGATCGCCGGTTTCATAAGCTTCGGCAGTGATCCGCAGCAACGAGCCTTCTTTGATGGACTTCTCGACTCGCTGTCGGAAGCCTGCGTGGTGACCGATGCGCGCGGCAGGGCGGTTTATGCCAATGCGCAGTTCATCAAGCTGATTTCCAGCGCCGGCGTCAGCCGCCTGGTTGGCGTCGAGAATCTCTATGCGGGTTACCCCGACGCATCCGAGCGCGTCTATCGCTTGGCGCAAGCCGCGCGTGAAGGCCAGTCGCGCCAGGAAGAGTTCAGGCTAGGCGCCGGGTCGGCGGCTGCAGGCGCGCTGGCCGATCGACCCGTGTGGATCAGGGTTTCGGTCGTTCCCATCACCGATACCAATGGCCAGACATACGGCTTCTGGCGACATCAGGACATTACCGCCGACCGCGAGAAGCAGGAGCGGGCCTTTGCCCACCTGCAATATATCATCAGCTATCTCGACCGTGCCCCGGCCGGGTTCTTCTCGGCCAGTGCCGACGGCCGCATCGCCTACGCCAACGCCACTCTCGCCGGGTGGCTGGGTCTCGGTCTGGACGAGACGACGGGCGGCACCCTGTCGCTCGGCGAAATCGTCTCTGAAGCCGGGATGAAACTGCTCTCCGGCGTCGAGCCAAAGCCAGGCGAGGAGCTTACCGAAACCTTCGACATCGATCTCTCGGCACGCGACGGCCGTGTCGTGCCAGTGCGTATCATCCATCGCGTCGATTACGATGCCGCCGGTGCATTGATGCCGAGCCGGTCGCTGGTGCTCGCGCGCAATGGCGAGGAAACGGCCGATCCTGCCGCCGCGCCCGGCGATCTCAGGTTGTCACGGCTCTTCAACAATGCGCCGATCGGCATCGCCGATATCGACGAGAAGGGCGTGATCCGCAACGCCAATCTCGCCTTTATCTCATTGTCGGCGCGAGCCCAGCGCGGAGCGGCCCTTGCCAATATCGCATCCGACAGCCAGCGGCGTTCGGTGGGCGAGGCGCTCGAGGCGGCGCGCGCGGCTGAAAACAAAGTCCATCACACTGACATTGTCATCGCCGGTCCGACTCCGCGTTCGGTGCAATTCGTGATCTCCAAGGCGACCGGCCGGGAAGGCGGCTTCACCGTCTATGCGGTCGACACGACCGAGAACAAGGCTTTGGAATCCCAGCTTGCGCAAAGCCAGAAGATGCAGGCGATCGGGCAATTGGCCGGCGGCGTTGCGCATGACTTCAACAACGTGCTGACCGCGATCATCGGCTTTTCTGACCTTCTGCTCGCCAAGCACCGGCCAACCGATCCGGCCTTCGCCGACATCATGAACATCAAGCAGAACGCCAATCGCGCCGCCAATCTGGTCCGGCAGCTGCTGGCGTTCTCGCGGCGCCAGACACTCCGGCCGGAAGTCCTGTCGCTTACCGACGTCCTCTCCGACCTCGGCAATCTGCTGGGACGCCTGCTCGGAGAGAAGATCGAGCTGAAGGTCGTACATGGCCGTGAACTCGGCCTGGTCAAGGTCGATATCAATCAGTTCGAGCAGGTGATCATCAATCTCGCGGTCAATGCTCGCGATGCGATGCCCAATGGCGGCACTTTGACGGTCAGGACCTCCAATGTCAGCGCGGAGGAATCGCAGGCAGTTCATCCGAGCCTGTTGCCGGCCGCCGAATATATCCTGTGCGAAGTGATTGACACCGGCACCGGCATTCCACCGGAGATTCTCGACAAGATATGGGAGCCGTTCTTCTCGACCAAGGAAGTAGGGAAGGGGACCGGCCTGGGCCTGTCGACGGTCTACGGCATCATCAAGCAGACGGGTGGCTTCGTCTTCTGCAAGAGCAAGATCGGAAAAGGCACGACGTTCAGCATTTTCCTGCCACGCCATCGCCCGAACCCGGCTCTCGAAGCTGGCCCGCGCGAAGACAAGGAGGAGAAGAAGGAAGCGCGCCGTGCCGATCTGACCGGCAAGGGCACGATCCTGCTCGTCGAGGATGAGGACGCAGTCCGCGCCTTCGCTTCGCGGGCGCTGGCTTCGCGGGGCTACACGGTGCTTGAAGCCGATTTGGGTGCCCGCGCGCTCGAAATCTACGGCGAACATGCCGGCGGCTTCGATCTCGTCATTTCCGATGTCGTCATGCCGGAAATGGATGGGCCTACGCTGTTGAAGGAGTTGCGCAAGCGCGGTGTGACGACCAAGATCATCTTCATTTCGGGCTATGCCGAAGATGCCTTCCAGAAAAACCTGGAAGGCGAAGAGGATTTTGCCTTCCTGCCCAAGCCATTCTCTCTCAAGCAACTGGCGGAAGCGGTGAAGGATGTCATGGGAGGTTAGCCGATGCCGCAATTACTCGCCGAGCTGGAGGCGAAGCTCGCGCAGGGAACGGTCACGGCACGAAGTCTCGTAGAAGAATTGCTGGCGCGAATTGAGGACCCGCAAGGGGAAGGCAAGGTCGCCTTTCTCAAAATCCATGGAGCGCGCGCGCGGCATCTTGCCGATTACTATGATAGCGCGCGCAAGGCGGGACACCCGGTGCCGCGATTTGCCGGGATACCGTTTTCGGTGAAGGACCTGTTCGACGAGGCGGGCGAAGTGACGCGGGCAGGCTCGCGCTTGCTCGCCAAGGCGATGCCGGCCAAAAAGGACGCACCTGCAATTGCGCGATTGAAGAATGCGGGCTTCATCGCGATCGGGCGCACCAACATGACCGAATTTGCCTATTCGGGCGTCGGCCTCAATCCGCATTACGGCACGCCACGTTCCCCCTGGGATCGGAAGACCGGCCGCATTCCCGGCGGATCGTCATCCGGGGCGGCAGTCTCGGTTGCCGATGGCATGGTGCCTTTGGCGATTGGGTCCGATACTGGCGGCTCTTGCCGCATTCCGGCCGCCTATAATGGGATCGTAGGCTATAAGCCGAGCACTGGCCGCGTGCCGCTCACCGGCGCTTATCCGTTGTCGGCAAGTTTCGATTCGATCGGGCCAATGGCCAACAGCGTCGCGTGCTGCGCGCTTGCGGACGCGCTCATGGCGGGGATTGAAGGCGATGTTCCGCAAGGGTTGCGCGCGGATCGCATTCGGCTCGCGATCCCGCTATCGCACCTCGTCGAAGGCTTGGAGCCAGAGGTGGCAAGTGCATTCGCGCGTGCCGTCGATGCTCTGCGCGCCGCCGGCATTCGCGTCGATGAAATCGATTATCGCGAATTGCGCGATATACCGACGATCAATGCCAAGGGCGGCATCGTCGTTGCGGAGGCTCTTGCGCATCATCGCAAGCAACTCGACGATGCCTCCGAAATTTACGACCAGCGCGTCTCGCGCCGGATCCTCGCCGGCAGCCAGATCACTGCGGCGGATCTCGTAGATATCATCGCGGCTCGGCAAAGGTTGATCCAGCACAACGCCAAGCTCATGGCAGGTTTTGACGCGCTAGTATTGCCGACGACGCCCAATGTGCCGCCGCCGATCGCGGCCTTGGCGCGCGATGAGGATTATATGCGCCTCAATGCGATGAGCCTGCGCAATACGGCCGTCGGCAATTTCCTCGACCAATGCTCGATCTCATTGCCGATGCAGGCGCCGGACGAGCCGCCGAAAGGCCTCATGCTGATGGCGCCGCACGGGCGCGACCAGCACATCTTTGGCGTTGCTCAGGCGACCGAAACCGCCCTAGCTGCAATCACGCGGGCTTGAGCTTCCCGAAGCTCTTGTCGAAGAAGGCAAGCCAGTTGCCACCCATCACCTTGGCGACGTCGTCTTGCGCGAAGCCTGCCTTCGCGAGGCCGGCTGCGATCTTGGCGTGATCACGGTTGTCCTTGAACCAGGCGGGTTGCGGCGGGAAACCGGGGCGATCCTTCGAGCCTTCACCGAAATCGATCTCCTTGGTCCAGCGGCCGGTGCGCATCCATTCGACAATCGAGTCCGGCTGGTCCTGGCATAGGTCGGAGCCGATGCCCAGATGATCGATGCCGACGAGTTCAGCGGTTCGCGCCGCCATGGCGCAAAAATCCGCGAGCGTGCAATCCGAGCCACCGTGCAAATGATGCGGATAGAGCGATAGACCGAGCATGCCACCGGCGGCTGAAAGTTCCTTCAGAACCGTGTCCGACTTGTTGCGCAAGGCCGGGTGCCAGGCTTTGGGATTGGCATGGGTGATGGCGATCGGGCGCTCAGAGGCGGCGATCGCTTCCAATGTCGAGCGCTCGCCTGAATGCGACATGTCGATCACCAGGCCAACGCGGTTCATCTCGCGCACGACCTGACGCCCCATGCGCGTGAGGCCGCTGTCCTCGGCTTCGTAGCAGCCGGTACATAGGAGCGACTGGTTATTGTAGCTCAGCTGCATGAAGCGCAAGCCGAGGCTGTGAATGATTTCGACAAGCCCGATATCGTCTTCGATCACCGAGCAGTTCTGGGCCCCAAAGAAAATCGCGCAGCGCTTCTCTTTTTGGGCGCGGAGGACATCTTCGCCGGTGCGGCCCTGCAAGATGAGTTCGGGATAGCGCTCGAACCAGCGATTCCAGCGCTCCATGTTGAGAACCGTTTCGCGGAAGGTCTCGTGATAGCAGATCGTCACATGGATGGCCGAGACGCCGCCGGCGGCCAACTCGCGGAAGATCTTTTCCGACCAGTTGCAGTATTGCAGCCCGTCGATGAGGGGAGGGTTCGGGATCATCCGCGGACAAGACCGCTTTGACGCCTAGGCGTCAAGGCCGTGGGCGGCAGGGCGCGCATTGGACTTCGCAGTCGCCATTCGCTAAGACGCGAGCACGTTCAACAGGCATCCAGAACAGGCAAAACATGCTCGATTTCGCAATGGCGCGTGCCCGAATGGTCGAATTGCAATTGCGTCCCAACGCCATCACCGATGCAGGCGTTCTGGATGCGATGGCTTCGGTCGCGCGGGAAGATTTCGTGCCCGCCGAGCGCCGCAGCCTCGCCTATATGGATGGCGACGTGGCGGTCGCCGGCGGCCGCTATCTCATGGAGCCGATGGTCTTCGGGCGCTTGCTGCAGCTTGCCGAGATCGGGCCTTCCGACCGGGTGCTCGATATCGGCTGCGCAACGGGTTATGGCGCCGCCGTGCTCGCCCGTGTGGCCAAGACGGTCGTCGCGATCGACCAGGACAAGCCGCTCGCCGAGGAGGCGGCGCAATTGTTGCGCCAGCAGGGTGCCGGCAATGTCACGGTCGAAAATCGTCCGCATGCCGATGGCGATGCGGTTCATGGACCCTACGACGCAATCATCCTTGAAGGCCGGGTACCGATCGTCCCTGAGAAGCTCTTCGAACAGTTGAAGGAAGGCGGCCGGCTCGTCGCCGTGGTCGGAAACGCGGACCTGGCGCGGGCGATGCTCTACCGCCGCAATGGCAGCATTGGTTCCTACGCGGCATTTGATGCTTCCGTGCAACAGTTGCCGGGTATTGTTGAGCCTAAGCCGGGCTTCGTCTTTTAATTGTCTTAGTCCTCCCCAAATTCTAGCCTTCCGGCGGGGCGCGGGAGCTGGCGGAATAATTGCCATGCCGGGTAGAATTGTGCGTCTATGTCTGTAGGCGTTTGGTAAGCAAAAGCCGGGGAATCCTTGCGATTCGATCTGGTTTGAAGAGAGAGGAGTGGCGATGACGCAGCGTGGGCACCTGACCCGGGCCACGATGGCATTGCTGTTCGCCATCCTGCCTTTGGCCCTATCCAGTCAGGTTGATGCGGATACCCTGCCTGAGGCTTGGTCGGCCGCCTATGAAACCAATCCGTCATTGCGTTCCGCTCGTGCCGGCCAGCGTGCCACCGATGAAAATGTTCCGCAGGCCCTGTCGGGCTGGCGGCCGCAGGTCGCCGTCCAGGGCGAACTCGGCTGGGAGCACGTCAAGAGCAAGAATGTGCCGGCAGGCGATGATTTCATCGATTCTGCCGATCAGACCAACCCGGCCTCAATCTCCATCGGTCTGTCGCAGCCGATATTCCGCGGCTTCAAGACCGTCGAAGGTACGAAGCAAGCGCAGGCGGCTGTACAGGCCGGGCGCCAGGATCTTCTCGCCACCGAGCAGCAAGTGCTGTTCGATGCGACCCAGGCCTATATGGATGTCTGGCGCAACCGGCGGGTTGTGTCGCTGCGGCAAAAGAATGTGCAGGTGCTGCAAGAGCAATTGCGTGCAGCGCAGGAGCGCTTCGATGTGGGCGAGGTGACGCGCACCGACGTCGAACAGGCGCGCGCCCGCTATGCTCTCTCGCAAGCTACGCTCGCCAACGCCCGCGCCGATCTGGCGGCCAGTATCGCGACCTATACAAGGGTGGTCGGCAAGGCACCGGGGACGCTTAATTACCCCAAGATCGTCAAGCTTCCCAAGCGCCTCGACGAGGCGATCGCCATAGCCAACGAGACCAATCCGAACATCCTCGCTGCAGCTTTCGTCGAGGAATTAGCGGAGCATGCCGTCAAGGTGGCGCGCGGCGATTTGCTGCCCGAATTGTCGCTGCAAGGCTCCGGAACCTATGACGTCGACGATCTGTCGGACGACAAGCCGGTCAGGACCACTGTCTATACCGTGGGTGCCGTGCTCACCGTTCCGCTCTATGAAGCGGGTCTCGTCTACTCCCAGGTCCGCCAGGCGAAGCAGATTGCCAGCCAGCGGCGCATCCAGGTGATCGAGGTTGCCCGTGCGGTGCGCGAAGTCGTCGTGACCGCCTGGAGCGCGCTCGAGGCCGCGCGGCAGACCATCGTCGCCAACAAGTCGCAGGTCTCCGCCAACGTATTGGCGCTTGATGGCGTCAGGCAGGAATATCTCGTCGGCTCGCGCACCACCCTCGATGTGCTGGACGCCGAAGCGGAACTCGTCGAATTGCAAGTGCTGCTCGCCGATTCCGAGCGCGACCAAATCCTTGCGGCTTACCAGCTCGTCTCGTCGATCGGGCGATTGACGGCGCGCAATCTCGAACTCAACGTCCAGTACTATGATCCGATCGAGAATTACCGCGATGTGCGCGACAAATGGATCGGTACCGGGGTGCAAACCGTCGAATAGGCTCGCAAAAGCCTGTCGAAAAGCATCGGGCGGGATTGCATAGCAGTTTACGTCGCCGCATTCTTTGCGCAATGCTCATGGATTAGCAGGCGGGAGTGATTTCGGCTTGCGGTTGCGTAAGGCGGTGTGATGGGCAAAGTTGAGCTGGCGACACAGCCGGAGATGGAGACCATACTGGCCTCGATCAAGAAAGCCATTCACGAAGAGACGGGCGGCGCCTTACGGGGTACGATTACCGGAGGCGAGTCTGGCAGGTACTGTATTCGGTGGGTCGATGCGAGAGATGCGTGTGAGAGTGGGCGAAGAGCCCTCGGCAGATCAAGCCGGGTCCGGAGATTTGTCGGATCTGCGAAGCAAGATCACCTCATCGCTCAGCCAGCATGACCCGGCCGAACGCTATGCCGCGCCTTCGCGACCGGCCTCAGCCCAGCGTCCCGGCGGATTTGCCGGAATCCTGAGCGGCGAGACCCGGCCGCGCGAGCCGCAACATATGCGACGCATTGCCGATCCGATCCGGGAGAATGCCCTCAATCCTCAGCAGCGCGGGAGCACGGGATCATTGAGCGAGCATGAGTATCAGAACGCGGCTTCCGGCCGCTATGCGCAGCCTGCCGACTGGGAACGGCAACCGCTTCAGCACCAGCCGCATGAGGCCTATGGCCTGCCGGCTGAGACGACGCAGATGCGCGAACCGCCGCCGGGCTTGCCTGAACCGATGATGTCGGGCGAAACCAGCGCAGCCGCAAGTGCTGCTTTCGGGCGCCTGGGCGAGTCGCTATTGACCCGTGCGCTGAACGACCGGCCGATCGAAGACCTGACGCGGGAATTGCTGCGCACCATGATCAAGCAGTGGCTCGACGACAATCTTCCGGAGATGGTCGAACGCCTGGTGCGCGAGGAAATCACCCGCGTGGCCCGCCGCGGCGGACGGTAAATTCCGCTTTCTCATCGTCATTCCGGCGAAAGCCGGAATTCGATGACTGACGCAGGCGCTGATGTTCCAGGTGGATCCCGGCGTTCGCCGGGATGACGAAGGCGGTTGAAACCCGCCGGGGGGTGGTGTTTAAGGCTGCCGACCCCCACCGGATTGACCTGCCAAAATGCTTGAGAAGACCTATTCGCCCGCCGAGATCGAAACCCGGCTCTATGCCCAATGGGAAGAGCAGGGCCTGTTCAAATGCGGCCGCCGCCCCGACGCCAAGCCCTTCACCATCGTGATCCCGCCGCCCAACGTGACGGGCTCGCTGCACATGGGGCATGCGCTCAACAACACGATCCAGGACATCCTGGTGCGCTTCGAGCGCATGCGCGGCCGTGACGTGCTGTGGCAGCCGGGCACCGACCATGCCGGCATTGCCACCCAGATGGTGGTCGAGCGCCTCCTGAAAAAGGAGAACAAGACCGACCGCCGGACCATGGGCCGCGAGGCCTTCCTCAAGCGCGTCTGGGAGTGGAAAGAGGAATCGGGCGGGGCGATCTCCGCGCAATTGCGCCGGCTCGGCGCCTCCTGCGACTGGAGCCGCGAGCGTTTCACCATGGATGAGGGCCTGTCGCGCGCCGTCATCAAGGTCTTCGTGCAGCTCTACAAGGAAGGCCTGATCTACAAGGACAAGCGCCTGGTCAATTGGGACCCGGTGCTCGAAACGGCGATCTCCGATCTCGAAGTCGAGACCCGCGAGACGAAGGGCGCCATGTGGTCCTTCGCTTATCCGCTGGCGGATGGCCCCGTCGACGGCGTCAGCGAGGTGGTGATCTCGACCACGCGGCCCGAAACCATGCTGGGCGATGGTGCGGTGGCGGTGCATCCTTCCGATGACCGCTACAAGAACCTCATTGGCAAGCTGGTGCGGCTGCCGATTGCGGAGCGTCTGATCCCGATCATCGCCGACGAATATCCAGATCCGGAATTTGGCACGGGTGCGGTGAAAATCACCGGCGCCCATGACGTCAACGACTTCGAGGTGGCGCGCCGCCACAACATTCCGCTGATCGTATTGATGGACAAGAAGGCGCGGATGATCTCAAGCACTGGAGAACAACGTGCCGCAGCGCTATGACGGGCTTGACCGCTACAAGGCGCGCGAACTCGTACTCAAGGAGATCGAGGAGTTGGGCTTCCTGCGCGGCAAGGAAGAGAAACTGATTCCGCAGCCCTTTGGCGATCGCTCGGGCGTGGTGATCGAGCCATTGCTCACCGAGCAGTGGTATGTCGATGCCGCGACGCTGGCGAAGCCCGCGATCGAAGCTGTCGAGACGGGCAAGACGGTCTTCGTGCCGAAGAACTGGGAGAAGACCTATTTCGAATGGATGCGCAACATCCAGCCCTGGTGCATCTCGCGGCAATTGTGGTGGGGCCATCAGATTCCGGCCTGGTATGGGCCTGACGGCGAAGTCTTCGTCGAGGAGAACGAGGAACTGGCGCTCGCCGCCGCCGCGCATCACTACGAAACGCGGGTCATGCTGACGCGCGACGAGGACGTGCTCGATACCTGGTTCTCATCCGCCTTGTGGCCGTTCTCGACGCTCGGCTGGCCGGAGCAGACGCCGGAAGTCCGGCGCTATTATCCGACCGACGTCGCTCGTCACCGGCTTCGACATCATCTTCTTCTGGGTCGCCCGCATGATGATGTCGGGACTGCACTTCATGCACAGGGTGCCGTTCCACACCGTCTATATCCATGCCCTGGTGCGCGACGAGAAGGGGCAGAAGATGTCGAAGTCGAAAGGCAACGTCATCGACCCGCTCGAACTCATCGACAAATACGGCGCGGATTCCTTGCGCTTCACGCTTGCCGCGATGGCGGCGCAAGGCCGCGACATCAAGCTCGCGCCGGCGCGCGTCGAAGGCTATCGCAATTTCGGCACCAAGCTGTGGAACGCGGCGCGCTTTGCCGAAATGAACGGCGTCACCCGCGATGCCGATTTCGATCCGATCGCCTCGCGCGCTCACCGTCAATCGCTGGATTGCCGGCGAGGCGGCGCGCACCCGCGATCTCGTCACCCGCGCCATCGAGGAGCACAGATACAACGAAGCGGCCGGAGCGCTCTACCAGTTCGTCTGGAACATCTTCTGCGACTGGTATCTCGAACTCATCAAGCCGATGCTGACCGGCACCGACGAAGCCGCCAGGACCGAGACGCGGCATTGCACGGCCTGGGTCATCGACCAGATCCTCTTGCTGCTGCATCCCTTCATGCCCTTCGTCACCGAGGAGCTCTGGCAGCAGACGGGCGCGCAAGGGCCCGAAGCGCGAAACATGGCTGATCGAGGCGCCGTGGCCCACCTACTCGAAGCTCGGCGACGAGAAGTCGGCGGGAGAGATCGACTGGGTCATCCGGCTCATCTCCGAAGTCCGCTCGGTGCGCGCCGAGATGAACGTGCCCGCCGGCGCCAAGATTCCGTGCGTGATCGTCGGCGCCAACAAGGAGAGCCGGCGGCGGGCCGGCGCCTGGGAGGCCGAGATCATGCGGCTGGCACGGCTCGACTCCTTGACCTTCGAGGATCGCGTGCCGAAGGCCTCGGCACAGATCGTGCTCGACGAGGCCACAGTGTGCCTGCCGCTTGAGGGCGTCATCGACATCGCCGCCGAGCGCGCGCGGCTTGCCAAGGAGATCGAGAAGATCACCAAGGATCACGCCGCCATCAAAGGCCGCCTCGACAATCCGGGCTTTGTTGCGAAGGCGCCGGAGGAGGTGCTGGAGGAGGCGCGTGAACGAAAGACCGATCTCGAAGCGCGCAAGCACAAGCTCGGCGAGGCACTGAAGCGGCTGGGGTGAATGAACTCATGGTTCGCGTCCTGCCGCGCGGGCATCTCACCATTCGGTCAACGCGAGTTCGGGAAATACTCCGTGTGCGTCTCACCGGTGCGGCCGTAATAAAGCACGCGCTTGCCGGGAAAGGAGACGAGATATCCCGCACAGCCGGCGACTGCGACCTTGGCGCAGAAGCCCTTGTAGGTATAGCCCGGCACGAGGGCCTGGGCCTCGCGGATCGCCGCGCGCACGGCCTCGGCATCGAAGCGCTCGGCGACAGGCGTCGCGGTCTTTGTTGCGTTGAGGGGCAAGGCCTCTCCGGTCTTGAGATAGTAGGTCGCGGTCGCGGATCGCAGATCGACGGAATAGCCGTCGAAGCCGGCATTGATCAGCATGCCGACGATCTGCGGGAAGGTCATGCTGCCGGATTCGGCACCTTCGAGGCAGGTTTGGGCAATGTCTTTCCATTCCATGGCTTAGTCCTTTCTTGCCGGTTGTTGGATGGCCGTCAGTCGACGGGCAGGGATTTGAGCGCGCGTTTCTCGACGATCCCGCGCAGGATGCGGAGCAGGGCGGCGCGATCTTTCACTGTCAGATGCTCGAAAAATTCCGCGTCATTAGTATCTGCGAGCGCTGCAAGCCCGGGCACCATGGCCCGGCCGGCGGGCGTCAGTGACAGCGTCTGAGCGCGCCCGTCCTCGGGATCGGCCGCACGCTTCAGGAGCTTCTTGGCGATCAGGCGGTCGGCGAGTTTCGTAACTCCGCCGCGCGTCATGCCCATGCGCTCGGCGAGCTTGCTGGGGGCGAGGGCATCGACATCCAGCAATTGCCGCATCAGCACCCATTCCGCGACGGTTACGCCCTGCGCCTCGACCTTGCGCGCGAAGCCTTGCGAAACGTGGTTCGACACATAGCGCAGCCAATAGCCGAGATGGGTGGTGAGGTCGGAAGCGGTTTTGGTTCGCGGCATGGGCGTCTCACTGATTGACTAGTCAACTACACGGCATTTAGTTGCCTTGTCAAGTACTTATTCAGCCCTCCGTGCTTGCAGGTGGAGAGCCATACCTCTGAAGCGTCTGAGCAGCAGTGGGAGTTGAGCCGCTGTCGGTTTTCGGATTTGAAAGCTGGAGAAGCGACAGTCGGGTCTTGGGCTTAGCTTTTGTAGTCGCTACGAGAACATTGTTACATTGACTTTTCGGAATAGCAGTCTCGAAATGCGCGTCTTTTCCTCACCGACACCAACCACGCTGTACGCCGTAAGTGACGCAAGTGTGCATGGCTAATTGTGTGAAATCCGAATCACTTGTTACCAACCATGCCTCGTCGAAACCGTCGCGTGTGAAGCAACTCCATACAATCTATAACCAGTGCGAAGTCTCTAGCATTGGCTGGTTTTCACCGAAGGCGGAGTTAGTCTCAGGTTGAAAGCAATGATTGCTTGAAGATTTCGGACCAGCCTTGCAATCGCGCAGCATCGCCGTAACCGCGCTTAATGTTTGCCTTGGCAAGTGCGGTCCAGTTCGGCGAACAATTGCGGCATCAGATTGGAGGTCGGCATTCTCGCAGTCGATGAAGATCGCCAATTTTGGATTTGTCGACGCCATGCACGCCCTCCGTCAGGGCGCGCATACTGCCTGCAATCGGTGAAAATGACGGTAATACGTTACGTCAATTTCTAGCGAACTTTCACATCGGCTTGGTGATGATCTGCCAGAAGATCGCCAGGGTGCAGAGCCAGCCGACCGCGAAGGCAAGGGTGCGCACGAAGGGCAGGCCGCTGATCGCTCCGAAATAATGAACGACGCGCGCCCAGAAAAAGATGACCGCGGCGCTGGCCGTCGTGGCATTGGCGGCGCCGGCGAGATTGGCGACGAGCACCACGGCGGCGAAGGGCGCCAGATTCTCGATGGCGTTGTAATGCGCCTTTTTCGCCCGCTCGGCCCAGGGCGGGAGCGGGTCCTTGTCGGCGGCGTAGGTGAGCGTCGGCATGATGCCCGACGCCATCATCCGCGCCAGAATATAGGGAAGCCAGAGCAGGGCAGTGAAAGCCG
This sequence comes from uncultured Alphaproteobacteria bacterium, assembly GCA_963805405.1. Classification (GTDB taxonomy): domain Bacteria; phylum Pseudomonadota; class Alphaproteobacteria; order Rhizobiales; family Aestuariivirgaceae; genus JAEUMG01. The sequence continues at coordinate 161,146 of CAWDUC010000020.1, forward strand.
CCGTCCAGGCGAGCATCTTCAGATCTGTCGTCACGATTTTCCCCCCGGGGTTGATAGGCCCGAAATCACGCAGGGACGCGACTCACGCGAGCAATCTACCAGTTCCGTGCGCGCGCAGTCTCACAAAGCTGTGCGAAACTGTGATATCTTGACGTCAGGTCTGGTCATGCAACCGGTTTTTTGGTAGGCTCAACTTTGGAGGGAGGGCCATGAGACTGGCACCGCGCAAGCGCCTGGCGAAAATCCCGCAGCCGATACCTGCCAAGCCCAAGCCTGGCGCTGAACAGCAGAATATTGCGATCCTGAAAGAGGCCTATGCGGCGTGGGACGCCTGCAAAGGCTCCGATCCCTCAGTGTGGACGCGGCTCGTGGCGCCGGCGTTTCTCATGCATTCGCTCGCACAAGGCGCGCCACCCCTCGAATTCACGGCGCGGATCTGCTGTCCGGCCGATCTCGACCGTTATTTCGCAGGCCTGGCGCGCGACTGGTCGATGAACTTCTTCCGGATCGATCGTTATGTCGCCCAGGGGAACATGGTGGTGGCGATGGGCGAGTGCTCCTTCACTAACCGCCATACCGGCAAGACCGTCGTGACGCCGAAGCTTGACGTGTTCAAGTTCCTGCACGGCCAGATTGTGGAGGTCTCGGAACTCTACGACACGGCGAAAACCATAGCCGCGGCGAGCCCCTGATCCCGCCTACGGGACAGAAAAAGGAACATTGTCCTGGCCGATGGCCTCTCAAACTGCCTAGGAAGCCCGTACAGAGGTTTCATGGCTTGAGGGCTGGTGTGGTAGCCCTTTAGCGCGAAGGCCTTTGGTGCCCATCCTGGTCCATTCTAGAGGTATAAAATCATAAGTTGCCAGTCTGTTCTTGACTGCAACCTTAGCAGGATCATTGCCCGAAAAGCCCGGCCCGGCCATAGTCGCCCGCTTTCAAGGAGCCTATCCCGATCATGACGACTGCCGATCTGATCATCACCAATGCCAGGGTCCTTACACTCGACGGCAAGCGCTCGCATGCCGAAGCCTTGGCCGTAAATGGAAACCGGATCGCGGCAGTGGGTTCCAAGGCAGAGATCGCCGCCTGGAAGGGTGCTTCGACGCGGGTGATCGATGCGGCCGGGAATACGGTGATGCCAGGCATCATCGAAAGCCACATCCACCTCTTTCCCGGCGGTGTCGAACTCGACTCCCTGATGGTCACGGGCATCGAAGGCATCGATGCGCTCACAAAGGCGGTGCGCAGCTACGCCAAAGACCGCCCGGATGACGCAATCATCGTGGCGAATGGCGCGAATTACACCGCCATCCGGCCGGATTCGACGGTCACCCGGCATGACCTCGACCAGATCCTCCCCGACCGGCCGTTCATGATGGCCTGCTTCGACCATCATACGGTATGGGCCAATACGGCGGCGCTCAAAGTGGCGGGGCTGCTCAACGGCAAGTCGCTTCCGCCCGGCAATGAGATCGTGATGGGACCGGATGGGCTCGCAAATGGCGAATTGAAGGAGATCGCCGCTTTCGGACCGCTGTTCGAAATGACGCCGACGCAAGGCCGCGAAGGGCTCGGCATGGCGACGGGCGAGGGGCCGGTGCCGCCGGCGACTGCGGCGCAGCGCGAGGCCGACAAGGTGGCCCTCAAGCGCGGGCTCAGCTTTTGCGCCTCGCTCGGCATCACCTCGATCCACAATATGGATGGCAACTGGTACCAGCTCGAATTGCTCGACTCGCTGCGCGGGGAAGGGGCGCTGACCTCCCGCATCCAAATCCCGTGGCATCAGAAGAACACCATGGCGCTCGAGCAAGTCGACGAAGCGGTCGCGATGCGCGCGCAGTATCAAGGCGACATGCTCTATTCGGGCCGCGTGAAGATCTTCATCGACGGCGTGCTCGAATCGATGACGGCCTTGATGCTCGACGATTATCCGGGCCATCCCGGCAATCGCGGCCAGCCCTTGTTCAGTGCCGAAGAACTGAATGCACTGGTGACGCGGGCCGACAAGCATGGATTGCAAATCAGCATCCATGCCATCGGCGATGGCGGCGTCAGGCGCACGCTCGATGCTTATGAAGCCGCGCGCAAGGCCAATGGCGCGCGCGATTCACGTCACAGGATCGAACATATCGAAGTCATCCATCCGGCCGACATTCCGCGGTTGAAGCAACTCGGCGTCGTCGCCTCCTTGCAGCCGATCGTCGGCCTTGGCGTTCCCGGCGCGCCGCTCGAACCATGCCTGTCGCGGATCGGCGACAAGATGCCCTATGCCTATGCGTGGCAGACCCTGCGCGAGGCCGGGGCGGCAATCGCCTTTTCCTCCGACTGGCCGGTGTCGCCGCTCGATCCCTTCCTTGGCATGCAGTCGGCGATGACCCGCCGGCCGGCGTTGCCGGGTCTCTCAGAACAGCGCCAGACATTGATGGATACAGTCACGGCCTTCACGCTTGGCGGCGCCTATACCGAGTTCGCCGAGGACAGGAAGGGCAAGCTTGCCGAGGGCTATCTTGCCGATGTCATCGTGCTCAACGGCAATATCGAAACCACGCCGCCGCATGAGATCGCCGAATTGAAGCCGGTGGCGACGGTATCCGACGGGAAAATCGTCTACGAGGCGTAGGCAGGAATCCACCCTGCTTAGCGGGGGTGGGGCCAGGGTGAGAATGTGAAATCAGCAGCGACCGAGAAGGACTTGCTTCTCGACAGGCTCGCCGATGTCACGGCGGAAGTCGGGCAGGCGGGTTTTCACCGCAAGCTTCGCGATGCGATCGCCGCGCATGTCAAAGCCGACCTGTCGATGATCATGCGCTATTCCGCACAGGATGCGCCGGAGTACTTGACCGAGGACGGGCTCAATCGCGAGCACATGGATTTCTATCTCAACGGTCTCTACCGGGTAGACCCGATCTATCACTTGTGCCGCGACGGGGTTTCGAGCGGCGTGCTCGACCTCCACGAAATCAGCGCACCGATCGATGAAGCCAAGAACTATTTCGACATTTTCCTCCGCATGACCGGCATGGCCGACGACATGGTGATCCTGCTGCCATTGCCCGATCGCGGCGCTTCGCTGGGGCTCGTCTTCGAGCGCAAGGTGCGGTTCCGGAAGCGGGAACTGGCGGAGGTAAAGCACGCCTATCCGATGATCGACGGCCTGCACCGGCTGCACCTCAAGTTCAGTTCCCGCAGCGCGCTTGCCAAGGAACTGCATCGCGAGCCGCCGCCCGGCCTGCCGCCTCTGAGCTATGGCACGGCACTCGACTCGTTCCTGAGCGGCAAGCTCACGCCGCGCGAACGCGACATCATGCGCCTGATCCTGCTCGGCTATCCAAATGCCAAATCAGCGGAACTCCTCAGGCTCACCGTGCATACGATCAAGAACCACAAGAAGCGCATGTACAAGAAGCTCGATATCACAACCGAGCGGGAACTGTTTCTGAATTTCATCGGCTCGGTGTTCCAGCAGACGAAGGCGGAGTAGGGCGACCCGGCACTGCCCTCATGCTGAGGAGCCCGCGAAAGCGGGCCTCGAAGCATGGCCGCTTCCTGTCCTTCGAGGGCCGCTGCGCGGCCACCTCAGGACGAGGCGCGGATACTGAGTGGACCCCCAAGGGTCCATTGGCAGCAGACCGGCACGCGCTCAATCTCCCGCCGAGAGATACTGCGCGGAGACGCCTTCAATGTCAGTCGAATCCCTCTTCAAAGGCTATTGCGACAATTTCAATGCGCGCAATATCGACGCGCTGGTGGCGCTGTTCTGGCCCTATGCCTTGTTCGAGATGCCGTTGCTTGGGCAGCGGATCGTCGGGGCTTCGGAAATCCGCGCCGGCCACCAGCGCATCTTCGATCTCAGCGAGTATGCGGAGATCGATATTTCCGCGATCAAGAGTTCGGGACCGGTGATCATCGCGGAAGGGGTGCTAGAATCGAAGTTGGTGCGCGACAATGGACCGGTCGAGATGCCGCTCGCCATGACGATGCAGGACGAGGGCCGGAAGATCGTGCGGCTCTCCATCTATCTCGATGCACGGCCCTATCGCCTGTGGGCGGACGGACCGATATTGGTGCCGCACGACCAGCACGTACATTGACAGGCCAAGCAATGCACACCTCGTTTACGGCGGGCGCGGCGCTCAAGACCTATTGCGATGCCTTTCAGCGCGGCGCGATCGAGGAGTTCTCCAACCTCTTCGCCGAAGATGCGATCTTCGATCTTCCCTTGCACGACGGGCGCATCGTCGGCCGGCAGGCGATACTCGATGAAATCCGCGCCGCGCTATTGGGCTTGCGCAATATCAAGGTCGTGATCGAACACGCGATCGACGATGGTGACACTTGTTTCGCGGAAGGCATCCTCGAGGCCGAGCATGTGGGATTGCCGCCGCATGTCGACGGCAGGCCGATGCGGCTCGATTTCCGCTTCGTGGCGAGCGTCACCGTCGCCAATGGCAAGGTCACGCGCTGGTCTGAATATTTCGACACGAAGCCGCTAAAGCCCGGCGAGCGCACGCATCTCTATCCGATCTCGCGGCGCTCGCCTTACTGGGACGGAACTGTGGCGGCCGGCGTTTCGGAATTCATGGTCTACAATCACACGTATTTCCCGCTGATCTTCCATCATTCGCTGGCCGAGGAATATGTGGCACTGACCGAGCGGGTCACATTGTGGGATGTCGGCTGCGAGCGGCAGACCGAGCTCCGCGGACCTGACGCCTGGCGCTTTGCCCAGTATCTGACGACTCGCGATCTTTCATCGCTCAAAGTCGGCGATTGCAAATATACGCTTGCCTGCGATCCCGACGGCCAGATCATCTGCGACCCGGTGTTGATTCATCCGCGCAAGGATTTGATCTGGCTGTCGCATGGCGATGCCGACCTGACGCTATGGGCGCAAGGCATAGCTATGCATGGCGGCTTCGATGTCGAAGTCTGCGAACCCGATGTCTGGCCTTTGCAGATCCAGGGCCCCAAGGCGCTCGACATGCTGCGGGGCATGGTGGCGGCACCGCTGGATGAACTTGGCTTCTACAGATGCGTCGTCACGAAGGTGAGCGGCATCGATGCCGTCGTTTCGCGCACCGGGTGGAGCGGCGGGGCCGGCTATGAGATTTTCCCGTTCTCATCGGAGCGCGCCATGGAATTGTGGAACGCGCTGATCGACGCCGGGAAGCCTTACGGATTGATGGTGACGGGACCGAACATTTCGCGCGCGGTCGAGAAGGGCGTGACGGACACGGCCTATTACTCCAACTCTGAGATGAATCCGTTCGAAGCCGGGCATGGCCGGCTGGTCGATCTCGACAAGGGCGAGTTCATCGGGCGTGACGCCCTGGCGCGGATCAAGGCAGAGGGCGCCACGCGCAAGTCGATCGGGCTTCTCATCGATGGAGAATTGCCGCATTTCGAATGGTACTGGCCGATGCGGGATGGCGCGGGCCGGGCAGGCGAGGTGCGCTGGGCGGCCTATTCCTTCGCGCTCAAGCGCTATATCGGCATCGCGGTGGCGGATGCGGGATTTGAAGTCGATGATCAAGTCGAGATCCATCATCAAGCCGGGATATCGCGCGCGACGGTGACCACGGTTCCGTTTGTGTAATCTCGCCCTCGCCCGCTTGCGGGAGAGGACCGGGGCCCATGTTCAAGCGAAGCAACCGGGAAAGGTGAGGGGGCACGTCTACATCCATCCCCTCATCTCCCCATGCCGCTTGCGCGCCATGGTGTCCCTTCTTCTCCCGCAGGCGGGAGAAGATGAAAAGGCTTAATCCTCTTGCGTGAGGAATTCCGCGATGCCGGGCTTCGCCTTGGGGTCGCGACCGATCTTGCGGCCGGCGTCATAGGCTGTTTCGAGATGCTGCGTGTGAAGGCCGGAACTCGAAGGCGCTGTCGACAAGAAGCTCAATGCGGATGGGATCGACGCCGCAATATCCAAGTATGCCATAGCGCCAGAGATGCTCGATCTCCTTGGCGTAGCCCCAGCGATCAAGCTGGTTATTCGAGGCGCCCATCGGGATCAGAAGGCGCAAGGGCGCGGCGCCAAGAGGCTGCCTTCGGGATCGTGCTTCCACTTATAGGCCCAACCCGCCGACCATACGCGATCGAACCACCCCTTCATCATCGCCGGCGCGCCATACCACCAGATCGGGAAGATCAGGCCCAGGGCCTGCGCCTTCTCGACGCGCGCCTGATGGGCGAGGACGTCGTCGGGCATCCTGGCACCGTCGAACTGCTCGAGATCGCGCGTGGTCAAAAGCGGATCGAACTTCTCGGCATAGAGGTCGCAAAGATCGACGGTGTGGCCGGCGGAGGCCGCGCCGGCAATGAATTGTGCCGCAACCGCATGCGAGAAGGATTGCGGGTTGGGATGGCAGATAACCGTCAGGACATGCATGGATGCCGCATTTGCTGGATGGCGATCACCCCATCATATCAGGGCGCTTCGGCGCGCCAATGAACCCGGAGGGGCCTATCGCGGATTGCCGGGTACAGTCGTGACGATCCGATTTCCGTCATCTTGCGAGCTATTTACCCTTTGTTTCTCCAAAATAGCTGTGGGACTGAACTGATCAACTCGGAAGACGTTAGGATTTAGGAATAACTGCGGCTGGAACGATCCCCCATGCACTTAGAAATTCCCTTCCTCTACCGGCGACTTAGGGAGAGGCTGTGGGTCCGTCCGGTCATTTTTTGCATTCTGGCTATTTTGGCCCTGCTTGCCGCAGGCGCGACGGATCGCCTTGGTCTCGAGGACCTGACCCCAAATGTCGAGCACGACACGGTTGAGAAGCTTCTCTCGATCATCTCGGCGAGCATGCTCGGTGTCGCGACGTTCGCGGTCGCATCGATGGTTGCCGCCTATGCGTCGGTGAGCAGCAACGCGACTCCACGCGCATTCGCGCTCGTCATATCCGACGATGTATCGAAAACTGTTCTGTCGACATTTATCGCAGCATTCATTTTCAGCGTCGTCGCGTTGATCGCCATCAAGGCCGGGTACTATCGCCAAACGGCACTGTTCGCCGTTTTTGTGATGACGATCGCTATCCTCGCATGGGTCGTTTTTTCATTCGTGCGCTGGGTCGACCAGATCGCGCGGCTTGGGCGGCTGGAAACAACCATCGACCGTGTCGAGAAAGCTACAACGGCCGCGCTTGACCGTCGTCGGCGTTCGCCAAGCCTGGGTGCGTTGCTGATCGAAAAATTCACCGACCCGGGCGAGCCGATTTTCTCCGACGAGGTCGGTTATGTGCAACATATCAATATCGGAGCCATGCAGTCCTGGGCCGAAAAGCACGATGCCGTCCTGACGGTCGCCGCCCTGCCGGGAACTTTCATTGCCCCTGGCCGCGCCCTCGTTTTCGTCAACATCAACGTACGCGATGATTCGCGAAAACCCGATCAGTCAGAGCTCGCGGAGGCATTCGTGATCGGTTCCGGGCGGGTCTTTGACGATGACCCCAGATTCGGACTGATCACGCTTTCCGAAATCGCCGCACGCGCTCTCTCGCCGGGCGTAAATGATCCCGGCACGGCGATCAGTATCATCGGCACATTCGTCAGACTGTTTGTCTGCTGGGCTTCACCCTTGCAGGAGGCCGAAAAACCCTCGAAACCGCAATTCGATAGGGTCCGCGTGCCACTGCTGTCGGTCGACGACATGTTCGACGATGCGTTTACGGCCATCGCACGCGACGGGGCTGGAGAAATCGAGGTTGTCATAAGGTTGCAGAAGGCGTTCAAGTCGCTCTGTGCGATTGGAAATGACGAGATCAGCGCGGCGGCTTCCCGTCACTCTAAGATTGCCATGGCGCGGGCGGAACTTGAGCTCAAATTGCCGTATGAGACCGAAGCAGCCCGCGCACTCGCGGATAAAATCCACTGACTGATAGCTCGATCGCGACATCGGTATTCGTGATGCGCCACGGAGCGTGAACATTGCTTTCGATCGTGCAGATAGCGGCGATCTTGCTGACCCTCACGGCAGTATTTGCCTGGACCAATCACAAGATCATCCGGTTGCCGAACACGATCGGGCTCCTGGTCATGGGCCTGCTCGCATCGCTGGTCTTGGTCGGCCTGGAGTTCGTCTTTCCAGCCATTCCCCTGTTTCACGAACTGGCGATGATCGTCCGCGGGATCGACTTCTCAGGGGCCCTGCTCGATGGAATGCTGGCGTTTCTCCTGTTTGCGGGCGCGCTGCATGTGGATTTCTCGAAACTGCGCGGAAGAAGCATCGTCGTGGGAGCAATGGCGACGGTTGGCGTCGTCATTTCCACGACAATAGTGGCGATTGCAACATGGTGGATTGGCCAGATCGTCGGTACCCCGATCCCCTTCGTGTGGGCACTGGTGTTTGGTGCGCTCATCAGTCCAACCGATCCGGTAGCGGTATTGAGCACTCTCAAGGACGTGGAGATGCCCCAGACGCTCGAGACCGACATGACGGGTGAATCGCTGTTCAATGACGGCGTCGGCGTCGTGCTGTTTGCGATCCTGCTTGCCGCCGCTATCGGGGGTCAGGGCGATGCGGATTTTACCATCGCCGGCGTGACGAGCGCATTCTTCATCGAGGCCATCGGCGGTGCTGCACTGGGGCTGGCGACCGGCTACGTCGCCTATCGCGCTATGAAATTGATCGATGATTACGGGATCGAAGTGCTCATCTCGCTCGCCCTCGTCATGGGCTCGTACGTTCTGGCAAGCAGCCTGCACCTGAGCGGCCCAATCGCTGTCGTCGTCGCCGGGCTGCTGATCGGCAATCGCGGTGATGCCGATGCCATGAGCGAGACGACACGGACCTACCTCTATGCATTCTGGACGCTCGTAGATGAAATCCTCAATTCGGTCCTGTTTCTTCTGATCGGTCTTGAGGTCCTCGTATTGTCGTTCGCGCCGGGCAATATCTGGCTCGCTCTCGCGGTCATTCCGGCGGTGCTGGCCGCGAGGCTGGCTGCCGTAACGATCCCTGTATTGGCCCTCTCCCCGATCACGACCTTCGTCAGGGGCACAATTCCGATTTTGACCTGGGGCGGCGTGCGCGGCGGAATCTCGATCGCGCTGGCGCTTTCCATTCCCGATATTCCCGAAAGGCCGATAATTCTGGCGGCAACCTATTCGGTCGCCGTTTTCGCGATCGTCGTGCAGGGCTTGACGCTGTCGGCCTTGGCAAAGCGTTACGCCGACTAAATCGGATCGGTCGGTGATCCACTCTCGACATTTGCTTGACGACCGAAGGTATTGGATGGCGATCACCGCATCACATGAGGGCGCTCCCGTCAGCTCTGTCAGGATGATGTCCAGACCGCGATCGGCTGCGAAACGCCTCGCAAGCCGTGTTGGCCTGCCTGGGTCAGGCGCTCCAGTGCCTGTAGCTGCGGGCCGCTTTCTTGCTTGGCGCGTTCGATCAGGCCCTGGCTTACGACGATCCGCGATTTCAGTTTCCGGCAGAGCTCCTGCATCCTGTTGGCGGTATTCACGGTGTTGCCGATCGCGGTAAAAGTCATGGACTCGTGCGTGCCGATATCGCCCAGAACAACCATGCCGTAGTCTGCGCTGATGCCAATCTCAATGGCGCTTCGGCCCAGTCCGGCGCGCTTTGCGTTCCAGAGTGCAAGTTCGTCCATCATGTCGAGCGCGCAATCCAAGGCCTGCGTCGCCTCGCGGCCCGTCGGGGTCGGAATGCCAAACAGCGCCATCAGCGAATTGCCGGAAAAGTTTTCGATCGAGCCGGAGTGCTTGAACACAATTCTCGCCATCCGCCGGTAGAATGAGCGAAGCAGCGCAACGACGCGTTCGGGCGGCAGCGCTTCGCTCATCGCAACAAAACCGACGATGTCAACGAACAGCACGGCGATCTCCTGACGGCGCACCGGACCGAGCGGGTGATCCGTTTGCGCCAGGGTCTCGACCATTACGGGGGAAAAATAGCGCGCGAGATTGGCCTTCTTGCGATCCGCCTCGCGGGCCGCGGCCTGCGCCTGGGCAATGCGCATTTCCGCTTCGACCCGCGCGGTCACGTCGCGCTGAACGGCAACGAAATGCGTGATCCGCCCCGCCGGACCTTGCAGCGGAGTTATCGACCATTCCATGACGAATTGCGTGCCGTCCTTGCGATAATTGATTGCCTGGCCTTCCCAGGAACCGCCGCTCGCCAGGGTTTGGCGCATGCCTGCAAACCTGGCATGGTCGGTTTTTTCGCCTTGCAGGAATCGCGGCGACTTGCCGAGGATTTCGGCAGCCGTCCAACCGGTCATCTTCTCGAAGGCAGGGTTGACATACACGATCACCGGGCCGGGCTTTTCGAGATCGGCGGTGGTGATCAGGATGCTTTCGGACGCGGCTTCGAGTACGGCAAACGGGTCGATGCCGCTCCTTACAAGATCACCGTATCGTTCAAGGACGCTCATGCAGTCTCCGGGGGCGTAAGGATATCGCCTTAGGCAGCGAGGTCAAACAGCCAGCCGATCCGTTTCATGGCCAGTTTGCGCGAGCCATCGACCTTGTCCAGCGTGAAACGTCCCGTCGAGGTTGCCGGACTCGCGCCCGGCCGGTAGAGGCAGGGGTGCAACGAGGTGCATTTTGGCCAAGGCCCTATCCAGTTTTGTCTGCCAGTCCTGTGGTGCTGTACATGCCAAGTGGTCGGGCCGCTGCGACAATTGCGGCGCCTGGAACAGCATCGTCGAAGAGGCGGCCGGAATACCGGCGTCGGGCGCCAAGGGTGCGAGCCTGCCCAAGGGGCGCTCGAGCAAGCTTGTCGGCCTCACGGGCGGCGAGCCGCAGCCACCACGGCTCATCACCGGCATCGGCGAACTGGATCGTGTTGCAGGCGGCGGTTTCGTGCCGGGCTCGGCGGTCTTGATCGGCGGCGATCCAGGTATCGGCAAGTCGACATTGCTGCTGCAGGCGCTGGCCCAAATGGCGCGCAAGGGCCATCGGGTGATCTATGTGTCCGGCGAAGAAGCGATCGCCCAGGTACGCCTGCGTGCCGAGCGCTTGAAACTCCAGGATTCGCCATTGCTGCTCGCCACCGAAACCAATGTCTCCGATATCCTCGCGACTTTGGAAGCGGATGGCCGGCCCGCGGTGACGGTGATCGATTCGGTTCAGACCATGTGGTCGCCGATCATCGAAGCCGCTCCTGGCAGCGTGTCACAGCTCAAGGCGGCATCGGAGGCACTGATCCGTTATGCCAAGCAAAAGGGAACCGCGGTTCTGCTGGTCGGCCATGTGACCAAGGAAGGCCAGATCGCCGGGCCGAAAGTGATCGAGCACATGGTCGATACCGTGCTCTATTTCGAAGGCGATCGCGGCCATCAGTATCGCATCCTGCGGGCGGTCAAGAACCGGTTCGGCCCGACCGATGAGATCGGCGTCTTCGAGATGTCGGATGGCGGCCTCGCCGAAGTCACCAATCCATCGCGCCTCTTCATGGGCTCCGGCCAGCATGCGACGCCAGGGGCGGCGATCTTTGCCGGCATGGAAGGCACGCGGCCGCTTCTGATCGAGGTTCAGGCGCTGGTCGCGCAATCGGTGCTGGGTACACCGCGCCGCACGACGGTCGGCTGGGATTCAAACCGTCTGGCAATGATCCTCGCAGTGCTCGATGCCCGCGCCGGAGTCCAGACGGGGATGCAGGATGTCTATCTCAATGTCGCAGGCGGCCTCAAAGTGCGTGAGCCGGCGGCCGACCTTGCCGCAGCGGCGGCGCTCCTTTCCTCGTTGACGGGGACTGTCATTCCGGCAGGAACGGCGATCTTCGGGGAGATAGCGCTGTCGGGCGGCATCAGGCCGGTCGGGCAAACCGAATCCCGCCTCAAGGAAGCCCAAAAGCTCGGGCTAAAGGAAGCGGTCATCGCGGCGTCTAGCGAGGTTCCGGCTGTCAAAGGCCTCAAAATCAGGACTGTTGAGAGTGTTGCGGATCTCGTCGCCTGGACCGCTTCCCAGGCCAGGGGTCTGTCACGAATCGCCTAGTACCGTGTCATAAAGCTGCCTATAAGGACCCCTGTTTCCAGGATCGACGGCCAATGCCTTTTCAGCTTCTCGATTTGATTCTCGTTGCCATCATGCTCGTATCCGGGCTGCTGGCACTGATGCGGGGCTTCACCCGCGAAGTCCTGTCCCTGGTGGCCTGGGGTTGTGCGGCGGCGGCGGCGTTCTTCGCCATCCACACGCAGAGCCTGCTCGATCTCGCCAATCAGTACATCAAGCCGGAGATCGCCGCGAAGATCGCGGTGGCGGGCGGTGTCTTCATCGTGGTGCTGATCATCATCTCGATCATCAGCGTGAAGCTTTCCGACCTTGTCGTCGATTCAGCCGTGGGCGTGTTCGACCGCACATTGGGATTTGCCTATGGGCTCGTTCGCGGGCTCGTCCTCGTGGTCATCGCCTACATGATCTACAGCTACCTCGTGCCGCCCGACCGGCAATATGCCGGGGTGCGCGAAGCCCATTCACTGCCGATCATCCTATCGGTCGCCGAAATGGTGAAATCGGTAATCCCGCCCGACATCGCCGAATCCATCACCAACGCCACCAATGTCGGCTCGGGCGGCGGGCAGAAGACGGAACCCACCACAACGGGAGAGACGGGACAACCGGACCAGCCGGAACAGCCCGGCTACCAGGGTGACGAAACACAAGGGTTGGACCAGCTCATACAGGGCGGCCAAGGGGGACAAACGGATGGCGGCCAGCAGCCGTCCTTCGGCGGACAAACCAATCCCAATTGAGACGCGCGATGCATCCAGCCGGACATGACGATGATTTCGACCTCGATGGCGATCTCCTGCGGGAGGAGTGCGGAGTCTTCGGCATATTCGGGCATCCCGACGCCGCGGCGCTGACCGCGCTCGGCCTGCATGCGCTCCAGCATCGCGGCCAGGAAGCCGCCGGCATGGTCTCCTATGACGGCGAGCGATTCCATTCGGAGCGCCGCCTCGGCCTCGTCGGCGATCATTTCTCGAGCGAGAAGATCATCGGACGCCTGCGCGGCAAGATGGCGCTCGGCCATGTCCGCTATTCGACGACCGGCGAGACGATATTGCGCAACGTGCAGCCGCTTTTCGCCGAACTCCATTCGGGCGGCCTTGCGGTTGCCCACAACGGCAATCTCACCAACGGCCTGACATTGCGTCGCGAACTCGTCTCGCAAGGTGCGATCTGCCAGTCGACGTCCGATACCGAGGTGATCCTGCATCTCGTGGCGCGCTCGCAGAAGCCGCGCATCGTCGAGCGCTACATCGATGCCTTGCGGGCGCTCGAAGGCGCCTATTCGCTGGTGGCGCTCACCAACAAGAAGCTGATCGGCGCGCGTGATCCTCTCGGGCATCCGGCCGCTTGATCCTCGGCGAATTGAACGGTGCCTACATTCTCTGCTCGGAAACCTGCGCGCTCGACATCATCGGCGCGCGTTTCGTGCGCGAGGTCGAGAATGGCGAAGTCGTGGTGATTTCGGATGCAGGGGTCGAGTCTCTCAGGCCGTTTCCCAAGATGGCACCGCGACCTTGCATCTTCGAGTATATCTATTTCTCGCGGCCGGATTCAGTACTGGGCGGGCGTTCAGTCTATGAGGTGCGCAAGCAGATGGGCCGGCAATTGGCGCGGGAAGCCCCGGCCGATGTCGATGTCATCGTGCCGATCCCCGATTCGGGCGTGCCCGCGGCGCTTGGTTATGCGCGCGAACTCGATGTTCCTTTCGAGCTCGGCATCATCCGCAACCATTATGTTGGACGCACCTTCATCGAACCGACGCAGACGATCCGTTCGCTCGGAGTCAAGCTCAAGCATAATGCCAATCGCGCGGTGGTGCAGGGCAAGCGCATCCTGCTCGTCGATGATTCGCGTGGTGCGTGGCACGACCTCGGTGAAGATCGTGCGCATGATGTATGAAGCGGGGGCGCGCGAAGTGCATATGCGCGTCGCGAGCCCGCCGATCGCGTTTCCGGATTATTACGGCATCGATACGCCGGAGCGGCAGTCGCTGCTCGCCGCGACGCACACGATCGAAGAGATGCGCGAATTCATGGGCGTCACCTCGCTCGCGTTCCTCTCGGTTGACGGTGTCTACAAGTCGGTTGGTTACGACCGCCGTGATCCGCATCGCCCGCAATTCACCGATCATTGCTTTACCGGCGATTATCCGACCCATCTCACCGATCTCGTTGGCGAATCGGCGAAGCAGCAATTGTCGCTCCTGGCCGAAGCCGGCTGACACTCATCGTGGAAAAGCCGCTCAAGGATAAAGTCGCCGTCGTCACCGGCGCATCGCGCGGCATCGGTCGCGAAATCGCGTTGGGATTGGTCGAACTCGGTGCGCATGTAATCGCCGTCGCGCGCACGCAAGGCGGCCTTGAAGAAATCGACGACGAGATCAAGCAGGCGGGCGGCAGCGCCACGCTGGTTCCGCTCGACCTCAAGGACTATGCCGGCATCGATCGGCTCGGCGCTGCGATCTATGATCGCTGGAAGAAGCTCGACATCCTGGTCGGCAATGCCGGCATTCTCGGCAAGCTCAGCCCGCTCGGCCATATCGATCCCAAGGTGTGGGATGACGTGATGGCGATCAATGTCACCGCCAATTGGCGGTTGATCCGGTCGCTCGATCCATTGTTGCGGCAGGCCGAGGCGGGGAGGGCGATCTTCGTCACTTCGGGCCTCGCGCATCGCTGCTGGGCCTATTGGGGCGCCTATTCGGTTTCGAAAGCGGCGCTTGAGGCGATGGTCAAGACCTATGCCGCCGAGCTCGAAAAGACCAATGTGCGGGCCAATTTGTTCAGTCCCGGCGCCACGGCGACCCGGATGCGCGCGCAGGCCATGCCCGGCGAAGATCCCGACACCTTGCCGAATGCGCGCGAAGTTGCGCGCTCCATGCTCTCCATGTGCCACCCGGTCTTTACCGACAACGGCGCAACGCATAAATACTCAGCGGACGGACTTTTCAAGGTTGCCTGATGAGTGACGATCAACGCATTGCCGAAGCTTTGGCCGCGGGACGGAAGTCCGGCGAAAAGCTTGCCGTCTATCCAGGGCCGACGCCGCGCGACAAGGCGCACGCATTCGCCATCCAGACCATGGCGCGCGAGCTTCTCGGCTGGGAGCGGGTCGGTTGGAAAGTCGGTTGCACAAGTCTCCGGGCGCAAGAATCGCTCGGCACCAATGCGCCGTTTCCCGGCTCACTCTATCGCGAGCGTCTCTTCGAGACCGGCTGTCAAATTTCAACACACAAGTCCAATTCGCGGGTGACGGAGCCAGAGATCGCCTTCACCTTGGCGCGCGATCTCAAGGCGCGCGGCAAGGCCTATGACGTGGCCGAAGTGCTGGCGGCGGTCGAGTCAGTTCATCCCTCGATCGAAATCGTCAATCCGCGCCTGCCGAAAGGCTTCGGCGATGTCGTCGAATGGTATATTGCCGACGGCGCCCTCAATGACTCAATCGTTCTTGGCAAGCCTGCCAAGCCGTTGCCGCGCGATGCCTATGCAAATCTGCGCGTACAGGCGAAGCAGAATGGCAAGATTGTCGGCGAAGGGACCGGCGCCGAGGCGCTTGGCGGTCCGGAGATCGTGCTCACCTGGCTTGCCAATGATCTCATCGACAAGGGTCTGTACCTCCGCGCTGGCGATATCGTCTCGACGGGGGTTGTCGTAGGCGTATTTACTTCCAATCTGGGTGATCGGGTCGAGGCCGATTACGATCACCTCGGCACGATCTCGGTGCAATTCTAACGAGGTGAACGGATGATCTCGCAGCGGGCTCGCTATGCTTTCAAGGCGCTGTTCCGCCTGGCGCGGGCTGGCGTCGGCGAGTCCATGCAGATCAAGGATATCTGCGAGGCCGACCAAATTCCGCGGCCGTTTCTCGAGCAGATCCTTCTCGAACTGAAGCGCTCCGGGTTTCTCGGCAGCCGGCGCGGCAAGGAAGGCGGCTACTTCCTCTTGCGCGATCCTGCCCAGATCACCATCGCGTCGGTGTTGCGACTTCTGGATGGACCGTTCGCGCCTTTGCCCTGCTTGTCGAAAACCGCCTATCGCCGCTGTGATGACTGCGCAAACGAGTCGACTTGCGACCTGAAGCGCGTCTTTGCCGAGGTCTATGGCAAGATGCTCAATGTGTTTGAAAGCCAAACCCTGGCGAGTGCAATGCGAGCAGGTGATGTTACCGTTCCGCCGGCGCGAGGCGTCCAACGCAAGCAGCCGGTACCCGCCGGTAGCGCCAGCTAAATCTCAATTATTTCAGTAGCTTGGGCTAGTTCTTAAAGATTGTCAATTTCTTTGTTGATCTTGTTGACCAAACCGATCAACATAGTGAGCAATGCAGTTAAGGAGCGGTCCCATGAAATCCAAAAAATCCCTGATCCGCAGATTGGCCGGCGTAGTCGCCGGTGCATCATTGATCCTGAGCGCGACAGCCGCCGGCGCCGTCGACCTGCTCAACGTTTCCTACGATCCGACCCGTGAATTCTACAAAGCCTTCAACGAAGCTTTCGCCGCCGACTGGAAGGCCAAGACCGGCGAGGATGTGGCCATCAAGCAATCGCATGGCGGCTCCGGCAAGCAGGCGCGCGCCGTGATCGACGGTCTCGATGCCGATGTCGTGACCCTGGCGCTCGCCTATGACATCGACCAGGTCGCCGCCAAGACGGGCAAGATCCCCGCCGATTGGCAGGCGCGGCTTCCTCACAACAGCGCGCCTTATACTTCGACGATCGTCTTCCTGGTGCGTGCCGGCAATCCGA
The DNA here is from genome assembly GCA_963805405.1 of uncultured Alphaproteobacteria bacterium. GTDB lineage: Bacteria > Pseudomonadota > Alphaproteobacteria > Rhizobiales > Aestuariivirgaceae > JAEUMG01. Next base: position 177,872 of record CAWDUC010000020.1, read on the forward strand.
AAGGCATCCAGGACTGGGGCGACCTCGCGAAACAGGGAGTCTCGGTTATCACACCGAATCCCAAGACCTCGGGCGGCGCACGCTGGAACTATCTTGCGGGCTGGGCCTGGGCAGCCGGTCCCAATGACGATGAGGCGAAGGCCAAGGAATACATCGCCGATCTCTACCGCAACGTTCCGGTGCTCGATACCGGCGCGCGTGGTTCGACCACCACTTTCGCGCAGCGCGAAATCGGTGACGTGCTGATCACCTGGGAAAACGAAGCCTATCTCGTTCTTGAGGAATTTGGCGCCGACAAGTTCGAAGTGGTGACACCTGCCAACTCGATCCTGGCCGAACCGCCAGTGGCGCTTGTCGACGGCAATGTCGATGCCAAGGGTACGCGCAAAGTGGCGGAGGCCTACCTTCAATTCCTCTACGGCCCGGAGGGCCAGAAGCTTGCCGCCAAGAATCATTACCGCCCGGTTTCGCCTGAACTCGCCGACCCGGCTGATCTGAAGCAGTTCAAGGATATCAAGCTCGTCACCATCGACGATCCGATCTTCGGCGGCTGGAAGAAAGCGCAGGAGACGCATTTCGCCGATGGCGGCCTGTTCGACCAACTCTACAAGCCGACCCAGTGATCACGGCAGATGTCCTTAGCGATCGCACAGCGCAGCAGGAGCGTCATACCGGGCTTCGGTATGACGCTCGGCTTCACGTTGACGGCATTGAGCCTCATCGTGCTGATCCCGCTTGCAGCACTCGTGCTGCGCGCCGCATCCGTCGGGCCGCTTGAGTTCTGGCGGCTGGCGACGGAAGAGCGCACGCTTTCCGCGCTGACGCTTTCCTTCTCGACCGCCCTCGTTGCCGCGTCGATCAATGTCGTCTTCGGATTACTGGTCGCCTGGTGCCTGGTGCGTTACCGGTTTCCCGGCTCGGGCGTCATCAATGCGATGGTCGATCTGCCCTTTGCCTTGCCGACCGCGGTTGCGGGTATTGCTCTCACCGCGATCTATGCGCCCAATGGCTGGGTTGGCCAGGTCGCCCAGGCTTTAGGGCTTAAGATCGCCTTCACGCCGCTCGGCATCATCATCGCGCTCGCCTTCATCGGCCTGCCATTCGTCGTCCGCACCGTCCAGCCGGTGCTCGAGGAGATTGATCGCGAAATCGAAGAGGCAGCGGCGACGCTCGGCGCCACGCGCCTGCGCACCGCTTTCCAGGTCATCCTGCCGCCGGTCTTGCCGGCGCTGATCACCGGCTTTGCGCTCGCCTTTGCACGCGGTGTCGGCGAATACGGTTCCGTCATCTTCATCGCCGGCAACATCCCCGGCATATCCGAGATCGCGCCGCTCCTCATCGTCATCAAGCTCGAGGAATTCGACTATGGCGGCGCGACTGTCATCGCGACCATCATGCTCGCGGTTTCTTTCGTGATGCTCTTTGCGATCAACGGGCTTCAATCCTGGAGCAGAGGGCGGCTCGGCCATGTCTAGCGTCGCGATCACCTCTCCGTTGCCGGCGGCGCGCGGCATGTCGGAATCGAAATTTGTGCGGCGCGTTCTGATCGGCGTCGCGCTGCTATTCCTCTCTCTATTTCTTTTGCTGCCCTTGGTGATGGTTTTCGTGGAGGCGTTCCGGAAGGGGATCGGCGTCTATCTCGAAAATCTAGTCGAGCCTGACGCGCTATCCGCTATCAGATTGACGCTGCTCGTCGCGGCGATCGCGGTGCCGCTCAATGCCGTCATCGGCCTCTGCGCTGCATGGGCGATCTCGAAGTTCGAATTTCGTGGCAAGCAATTATTGATCAGCCTGATCGATCTGCCATTCTCCGTCTCGCCGGTTGTCTCGGGCCTCGTCTATGTGTTGCTGTTCAGCGCCCATTCCTGGCTCGGGCCTATTCTCAAGGCGAAGGGGATCGAGATCATCTTCGCGGTGCCTGGAATCGTGCTCGCGACGATCTTCGTCACTTTTCCTTTCGTCGCACGCGAACTCATTCCCTTGATGCAGTCGCAAGGCAGTGCCGAGGAAGAAGCGGCCCTGTCTCTTGGTGCGTCGAGCTGGCGCACGTTTTTCACAGTCACTTTGCCCAATGTGAAATGGGCGCTGCTCTACGGAGTGTTGCTCTGCAACGCGCGCGCCATGGGCGAATTCGGCGCGGTGTCGGTCGTCTCCGGTCATATTCGTGGTGCTACCAACACCATGCCATTGCATGTCGAAATTCTCTACAATGAGTATAATTTTGTCGGAGCATTTGCGATCGCGTCACTGCTCGCGTTGCTCGCACTCGTCACGCTCGTCGCGAAATCGCTGTTGGAAGCGCGATACGGCGAGGAACTTGCAAATCGCATCAAGCATTGAGGGGGGCAGGAGCATGTCCGTGTCGGTCCGCGCCGAACAGATCACCAAGAGTTTCAACGGCCATTCCGCCCTGCGCGGCGTGAACCTCGATATTGCGTCGGGGGAATTGCTGGCGCTGCTGGGGCCTTCTGGATCCGGCAAGACAACATTGCTTCGCATCATCGCCGGGCTCGATTTCGCCGATAGCGGTAAAGTGCTGTTCGACGATCTCGACACCTCGGCCCTGTCGATCCAGGAGCGCAATATCGGCTTTGTGTTCCAGCATTATGCGCTGTTCCGGCATATGCGCGTCTTCGACAATATTGCTTTTGGATTGCGGGCTCGCCCACGCAATCGGCGCCCCAACGCGGCAACAATCCGCAAGACCGTCATGACGCTCCTCGATCTCGTGCAGCTTTCGGGTCTGGAAAATCGTTTTCCAGCGCAGCTTTCGGGTGGACAGCGGCAACGTGTGGCGCTGGCGCGTGCGCTCGCCATCGAGCCGCGCGTGCTCCTGCTCGATGAGCCGTTTGGCGCGCTCGACGCCAAGGTGCGCAAGGAATTGCGGCGCTGGCTGCGCGAACTTCATGACCGCACGGGTCACACGACGATCTTCGTGACCCATGACCAGGAAGAGGCGCTGGAACTCGCCGATCGCGTGGCGATCCTGAATGAGGGCCAGATCGAGCAGATCGGCTCGGGTGATGATCTCCATGTCCGGCCTGCTTCGGCCTTCGTGCATCGCTTCGTCGGCAATTCCATCGAGCTTCCCGTGACGATCGCAGAGGGCCAGGCATGGTTTGATGGCAAATCCGTTTATCCACTGCATGCCGGCGGTCAGGAAACCAGTACGAGCCTGTTCCTTCACCCCCATGATCTTCAGATTGTGGATGAGGGGCTGCACACGCTGCCTGCCACGGTTCTTGGAATCCGTCGTACCGGCAGCGGTCGTCGCGCCGATCTCGCACTCGGCAATGGCGGTCTTCGGGTTAATGTGGCGCTGCCGGCGGAGTTTGGGGTTGACCGTGGGGATACGGTTCATCTCCGCCTTGGCCATGCCACCGCCTTCACCGACAACGTCGTTCCCATGCCCCGGCAGCGCGGGGCTCCTGGTGGCCATCGCCCTGCCGTGTCGGCTGCGCGGCATCGCTGGGGTGCCTGACGCTAGTTGGCGTCACATGCGCGCGATTGCGCATGCTGTGAGCGAATTCACAGGCTGCTTTTGTTCGCGCTATTGTCGTTTGCAACAGACGGCGAACACACGGTCGCTGGTCGCGGGGGAGAGCGGCGTATGGATGCATTAGTCGATGAGAAGTCTGCGCAGCCTGGCGCGAGCCAGCGGGCCACAACACGACGCTGAGATTGTCGATTTCCTTTTCATCGGAGAACTCTCGCGTCAAGTTGGCATATCTGCCCGCGCCATCCGTTTCTACGAGAAGGAAGGACTGATCACCCCGGCGCGGCATGGACGCTTTCGCGTTTACCGGAAATCCGACGAGGCGCGGTTGCGGGCGATCGGCCGCCTGCGCGCGGTGGGATTTCCGGTGGCACTCATTCGGGAGAGCCTCGACCGCTTCCTGGAACTCAGTTCGCCGGAGAATCGCAAACAAGCACAATCGCTTGTCGAACAGCATATCGCGACGCTCGATCGTCGCCGCGCAGAAATCGAGGAAGAGCAAAGCCTGGCGAAGGCGCTTCTTGCGGAAATAGCTGGCTGAGAATCACGACCTCAGAAATGCGAGGCTGTGTCGTTGAACATCGACCAGTTCTGCAAAAGGCTGAAAGGCATCAACTGCGGCGTTGCCAGTTCGTTGCGTGAAAGGATCGAGGCGCGCACGATCGGGTCGATATCCTTAAAGTCGAGTTCGAGGATACAGCAGCGGTTGAGGGCTTCCCGGAACGAGAGATTGCTGCCCGCGAATTCCATCGTCACGCGGCTCGACATCGGCCCCCAGGGCGCCATCACAAGGGCCACGCCGACCATCAGATTGTTCGAATTCGGCATGATCTTCTGGAACGACATCAGGCTTATGTCGCGAAAGCCCGTGCGGTTCCTGGCTAGAAAGAAGAGCGTGTTCTGTTCTTCAATCACAATGCCGCGGTAGCGACCGATGTGAAAGTATTTGCTAGTAGCGCCGGGCTCACGTAGCGACGTGTAGCGCCGGAATTGCGTGTGGCCCTCCTTTTTGTCCACGAATACCAGCGAGCGGATGGCTTTGTCGGGGTCGCGCGTCCAAGGGTAATAGGCAAAGTAATACCCGGGGGCGAGGCTTGTCTCCTTGGTCCCCATGATGTCTTCGAGCAGCTTGAAGATGCCCGCGCTGTCGCCAGTGCGGGCTTTGGCGACCGCCGCATGTTCGCCAAGCGATGTCCGCACCAATGCGGGATTCTGAAAAAGACTTTCTTCGGTAACGCCGAAATAAGCGCAGATCTTGCGTAGCGTGTTGGGGTTGGGAAGCGTCTGGCCGGACAAATACTTGTTGAATTGCTGCCGGTTCAAATCGAGCGAGCGGCAAGTCTCGGAGATAGAGCCCCGTTGTTGACAAAGGAACTTAAGATTCGCCCCCAAATTCTTCGCCGGACGCATGTGCCTCGCAACTGTAGATAGAAAACCTGCAGTTATACGTATGAGTGTTTAGTAATGGATGCTTCATTGCTGCGCAATGGTCTTTCGCTAGTTAGCGTCAGGGCTCTGGCGTCGCGCCCGCGAGGATTGCAGAGGCCCGGCTCATGTCGATATTGCCACCGGACATGATCACCCCGACGCGCTTGCCCGCATGTTTTTCGCGCTCACTTGCCAGCGCCGCAAGGGCGATGGCACCTGCGCCTTCCGCCAGATTATGTGTCGTACGGTAGAGGCTGCGGACAGCCTCGGCGATGGCCGCTTCCGATATCGACACGATCCGATCCGCACCCGATTTGATTATTTCAAGGGCTTCCGGATCGGGAACGCGAACCGCCACGCCATCGGCAAATGTAGCGCTCGAATTGGAGGGAATTACCCTTCCGGCCGCAAAGGACTGCGCGTAGGCCGGAGCATTGTCGGCGACGACGCCGACCACGCGGGTCTTGAGGCCGAGAAGGTCGCGCATTTGAATGACGCCGCAAATGCCGGAACCAAGGCCGATGGGAACATAGACAGCATCGAGTTCGCCAGCCTCGCGGAAGAGTTCCTTGGCGTAGGTAGAGACCCCGAGAACCAGTTCCGGTTGGAAGGATGCGACCATGTCGAGGCCGCGCTCACCGGCAAGCCGCATTGCGGTCTGGCGCGCCTCGTCGAAATCGCTGCCGGTCTCAATAAGTTCCGCGCCGAGTGCGCGCATGGCGGCGTTCTTCTCGGGAGAATTGCCAATAGGGACGACGACGGTTGCGGCTATGCCGTTACGGCGCGCCGCGAAGGGGATGGATTGGCCATGGTTGCCGCGCGTTGCCGTGATGACGCCGCCCAATTGGCCGCGCTGCTTGCGCATATGCATGTGGACCAAGCCGCCACAAATCTTGAAGGCGCCAACCGGAGTATGGTTCTCGTGCTTGACCCACACTTCGCAGCCCATTTCCTGGGCAAGGAGCGGCCAGGCATATTGGGGTGTGGGCGGCATCGCGGCATAGACGATGCGTTCGGCGGTCTCGACATCGGCAAGGGAGAACATCATCGTTCGTATCTCACCTGCCGAGCCCGCGTCAACGCACTGGCCTCTTTCGCGATAGCCGTGCTAAAACGCGGCAAATCTGCAATGGGAGAGCTGATGATGCCTGGTAAAAAGATATTGATGCTGGTGGGCGACTTCACCGAGGAATATGAGATTTTCGTTTTCGAACAAGGCATGCACGCCGTTGGCCATACGGTTCATGTCGTATGCCCGGACCGCAAAGCCGGAGAGAACATCAAGACGTCGCTGCATGATTTCGAAGGCGACCAGACTTATACCGAGAAATATGGCCATCTCTATACGCTGAACAAAACCTTCAGCGAGGCAAAGCCGGCAGACTACGATGCCATCTATATCGCTGGCGGACGCGGTCCCGAATATATCCGCATCGACCCCCGCGTTCAGGCGATCATGCGTCATTTCCATGAGAGCAGAAGCCGATCTTCACCATCTGCCATGGCGTGCAGGTCTCATCGCGGTTGACGGCGTGGTTACGGGCAAGCGCGTCGCGGCCCTCCAATTCTGTGAGCCTGAGGTGCGGCTCGCGGGTGGAATTTATGTCGATGTCGGGCCGACTGAGGCTTGCGTCGATGGCACAATGGTTTCGGCGAAAGGCTGGACCGGCCTTGCCGCTTTCATGCGCGAGTGCCTTAAGGTACTCGGCACGAAGATCGAGCATGGTGCGATCACGCCGGCAAAGACGGCCGGCAAAGTATCACTCATCGCGGCAGAGTAATCACCGGTCCACTTCAGTCTGGCGCGGGACAAACCCGCGCCAGTTGCGTCTTTATCGTGGAGCATCATGAAGCCAGCCTTCATTTTTCCGGGGCAGGGAAGCCAGGCCGATCGGCATGGGAAAGGCGCTTGCCGATTCAAGCGCTGCAGCGCGCGCGGTCTTTGATGAGGTCGATGCAGCGCTCGGCCAGAGGCTGACCGATCTCATGTGGAATGGGCCGGAAGCCGAACTTACGCTGACTGAAAACGCACAGCCGGCGCTCATGTCGGTAAGCATGGCGGCGATACGCTCGCTCGAAGCCGATCACGGACTCGCGGTCGCGAAGACCGCGGCCTATGTCGCGGGCCACTCGCTTGGCGAGTACTCGGCGTTGGCCGCGGCCGGGACGTTCTCGCTGACAGATGCCGCGCGACTCTTGAAGATCCGCGGTCGTGCCATGCAGGCCGCAACTCCGATCGGCGTCGGTGCGATGGCGGCGCTGTTGGGCCTCGATAGCGCGGATGCGGAAGCTGTCGCGCGCGAGGCGGCACAAGGTGAAGTTTGCGAGGCGGCCAATGACAACGCACCGGGGCAGGTTGTCGTCTCCGGAAATCGTGCCGCGGTCGAGCGGGCAATCGAATTGGCCAAAGCCAAGGGTGCGAAGCGCGCCGTACTGTTGCCGGTGAGCGCACCATTCCATTGTGCGTTGATGAAGCCCGCCGCAGAGGCGATGGCGGAAGCTCTTAACATGGTCGAGTTCAAGGCACCTTGTGTGCCCCTGGTCGCGAATGTGATCGCCGGACCGCTGACGGATCCTGCCGAAATCCGCCGCCGCTTGATCGAACAGGTCACCGGCCGCGTGCGCTGGCGCGAATGCATGGGGTACATGGCAGGGCAAGGTGTCGATCTCTTCTGCGAGTTCGGTGCCGGCAAAGTCCTGACTGGGCTCGTCAAGAGAACGGCGCCGTCGGCGAATGCAATGGCGGCCGGCACGCCTGACGAAATCGCGGCGGCCGCCGCGCAATTGCGACAAGGGTAGTCAGATGTTCGATCTCAAGGGACGTACCGCCCTGGTGACAGGCGCCACCGGCGGCATCGGCGCGGCGATCGCCAAAGCACTTCACGATCAAGGCGCAACCGTCGCCGTGTCGGGTACAAGAGCCGGCGTTCTCGATGAATTGAAGGCCTTGCTTGGCGAGCGTGTGCATGTGCTGGCGTGCAATCTCGCCAATTCACAAGACGTCGAGAAACTCGTGCCTGCGGCAGAGGCCGCGATGGGCTCGCTCGACATCCTCGTCAACAATGCAGGAATCACGCGCGATGGTCTCGCCATGCGTATGAAGGACGACGACTGGGCAGCGGTCATCGACGTCAATCTGACCGCAGGCTTCAGGCTTGCCCGTGCCGCCATGCGCGGGATGATGAAGCGGCGCTTCGGCCGCATCATCGGCATTACCTCGGTTGTCGGCGTCACCGGCAATGCCGGCCAGGCCAATTATGCGGCATCGAAGGCCGGGATGATTGGCATGACCAAGGCCCTCGCTCAGGAGCTGGCAAGCCGGGCAGTGACCGTGAATTGCATTGCGCCCGGTTTCATCGCAACGCCGATGACCGACGGGCTCAATGACAAGCAGAAGGAAGCCATCATCGCCAAGGTTCCGGCTGGCCGGCTTGGGACCGCTGATGACGTCGCGGCAGCGACGGTCTATCTGGCCAGCAACGAAGCGGCCTATGTGACCGGCCAGACTCTGCATGTAAACGGCGGGATGGCGATGATCTGAGGCCGATTTATAAGAGATTTCAAGGCCCGGAGATGCCCCTTTCAAGGCGAAAGGAATCTGTGTTAGGAAGCGCCAGGGCACAAAGGGGGGCGTTCATGCAGCACAGTGTCCCGACGCAGGCATGACCGGCCGACCGGAACAATAACACAAGGACAATGGAACATGAGCGACGTTGCTGAGCGGGTTAAGAAAATTGTGGTCGAGCACCTTACTGTCGACCCCGAAAAGGTGACCCCGGAAGCAAGCTTCATCGATGATCTCGGCGCCGACAGCCTCGATACTGTCGAGCTGGTCATGGCCTTCGAGGAAGAATTCGGTATCGAGATTCCCGACGATGCCGCCGAGACGATCCAGACAGTCGGCGATGCCGTGAAATTCATCGAAAAGAGCAGCGCCTGAGAGAGCCGCTCCCCCTTTCTTTGCAAGGGGTTGCATGAATGCCAGCGCGGGGGCAGGAATGATACGCCTGCACCTCGCGTTTTTGTGTCAATTATCAGGGACAGATTGAATGCGAAGAGTCGTCGTCACCGGTCTGGGTCTGGTTTCGCCGCTTGCGGCCGGTGTCGAACAGACGTGGTCGCGACTGGTGGCCGGTGAACTCTGGTGCAGGGCCAATCACTCGGTTTGACGCATCCGACATGGCTTGCCGCATCGCCTGCGAGATCAGGCGGGGCGACGGCAGCGATGGTACATTCAATGCCGATATCTGGATGCAGCCTAAGGATCAGCGTCGCTACGACGACTTCATCATCTATGCCGTGGCCGCGGCCAAGCAGGCGATGCTCGATTCCGGTTGGGAGCCCAAGACGGACGATGAGCAATACGCAACCGGTGTGCTGATCGGATCGGGCATCGGCGGGTTGCCGAGCATCGAAGACACGGCTCTGCTGCTGAAGGAAAAGGGACCGCGTCGCGTCAGCCCGTTTTTTATTCCAGGCGCACTCATCAATCTCGCCTCCGGTCTTGTATCGATTGAACTCAAATGCAAGGGACCCAATCATGCGGTCGTTACCGCGTGTGCCACGGGTTCGCATGCAATCGGTGATGCGGCCCGGCTGATCATGCTTGGCGATGCGGATGTCATGCTGGCGGGCGGCGCGGAGGCGGCGATCTCGCGACTTGGCATCGCCGGCTTCATTGCCTGCAAGGCACTCGCGACAAAGTTCAACGACACTCCCACGCGAGGTTCGCGTCCCTATGACAAGGATCGGGATGGCTTCGTCATGGGAGAGGGGGCGGGGGTCGTCGTCCTGGAAGAACTCGAACATGCGAAGGCGCGCGGCGCAAAGATCTATGCCGAAGTGATCGGCTACGGCATGTCGGGCGATGCCTACCATATCACGGCGCCGGCCCCCGATGGCGACGGCGCCTACCGCTGCATGAAGGCGGCCCTCAAGCGCGCCGGGATATCGGCGCATGACGTCGATTATATCAATGCCCACGGAACATCGACGCCCTTGGGTGATGAGATCGAATTACGCGCCGTCGAACGCCTGCTCGGAAACAAGGCCGAGAATACTTCCATGTCCTCGACAAAATCGTCGACCGGCCACCTTCTCGGCGCTGCTGGGGCGATCGAAGCTATCTTCTCGATCCTTTCCATCCGCGACAATGTCTGCCCACCGACCCTCAACCTCGAAAACCCGTCAGTAGATACGGCCATCGATCTGGTGCCGCTCACAGCGCGGAAAAAGGAAATAAATACTGTCCTGTCCAACTCCTTTGGTTTCGGGGGCACCAACGCGTCATTGATCCTGCGCCGGTACGCGGCCTAGCGCCGGCCTGACGGACGCCAGACTTCCATTGAAAAGACGCAATTTCGAGCGGAAAGAAGAGTAATAATCTCGGAGAATCACTCCGATGAGGATGCCGTGACGGATACCGCTGATGATTTAAGGCCACAGCGCAACGTGCGGGTGCCGGACGCGCGTACCGGACGGTCGGCGCTGGCGCGGGTCCTTCTGTCGTTCCTGATGCTTGGAATCGTTGTGGGCGTCTTGGCGGCTATCGGTTTCGTCGTCGGCTATTCCTATTACAGCGCGCCAGGGCCACTCGCGACCGCAAAAACTGTCGAGATCAAGCGCGGACTGCGAACCTCCGAGATCGCGGTCGCGCTGCAAGATGCCGGTATCGTCTCGGATGCGGCCCTGTTTTCGGCTGCGGCCTCCCTGACTGGTGCGCGCGGCAAGCTCAAGGCAGGCGAATATAACTTCCCCGCGAGCGTAAGCGTAAAGGAAGCCCTGAATATCATCGTCTCGGGAAAGGCCCGGACCTACAAATTACTGATCCCTGAAGGGTTTACGGTTGAGCAGGCACTTGACCGTATCCGAAACCAAACGGTTCTCACGGGCGACGTGACCATCGTGCCCACCGAGGGAATGATCATGCCCGACACGCATGTGTTCCCAAAAGGCGTTACCCGCGACGAACTCGTCAAGGATATGCAGGAGGCGCAGGAGAAGCTGCTTGCCGAGCTGTGGGAAAAGCGCGCCCAGAATTTGCCGTTCGACACGAAGGAAAAGGCGCTGATCCTCGCTTCCATCGTCGAGAAGGAGACAGCTCGTGCGGACGAGCGGCCGCGGGTTGCCTCGGTCTTTGTGAACCGGCTGCGGCAAGGCATGCGATTGCAATCCGATCCGACCATCATCTACGGGATCGTCGGGGGCAAAGGGAAGCTCGACCGACCGCTCACCAAGAAGGATATTGCCGAAAAGACGCCCTACAACACGTATCGCATCAATGGCTTGCCCCCTGGCCCGATTTCGAATCCCGGCCGCGCGGCACTTGAAGCGGTGCTCAATCCGCCAGATACGAAGGACCTTTACTTCGTGGCTGACGGCACAGGGGGGCATGCCTTCGCCGAGACGCTCGATCAGCATCGCACCAATGTGGAAAGCTGGCGCAAGATCGAAAAGGCGCGGAAGGAAGATGCCGAAGCCGAGGCGATCGCCGATGCCAAGGCCGAACCCGATGATGTGGCAGCCGATGCGGCCGCCGCTGCCGATGAAACCGGGCCGACGACGACAAGCAAGCAAACTGAGTTGCCCTTGCCCGAGGATACGCCCGAATTCTCGGCCGGAAACGCACAACCTGCCGCGCCCGAGCCCGCTCCCGGAGCAATCACAAACGATTCCGCCGCCAGCCCCGTTCCGGAAGGCGAGCCCATGCCTGATCTCGCGGCGCTGGTGGAAGAGAACAAGGAACTCGCGGGCCCGGCGCCCAATCCTGCGCCGGAACCCGTGCTTGAGGCAGATTTGAAGCCCGGTGACGTCGTAACCGTCGAAAAGAGGCTGGTGCCTATCCCGGTTCCCAAGCCAAAGAAGTAGGCTTTGCATCGCCTTCCGCAGCCAAATTTGCGCTAAGGTGCCGGCCTGTTTTGATTCTTGGGCGGGGGTCCATGGCACTTTCCAGCATGACGGGGTTTGCCCGCGCCAGCGGCGCCGTGAACGGGTTGCATTGGCACTGGGAAGTGAAAAGCGTCAACGGGAAGGGGCTGGAGGCGCGTTGCCGTTTGGCCTCCGGTTTCGAACATCTCGAGGCGCCGGCGCGCGAGAGCATCCTGCGCCGCTTCAAACGCGGCAATCTGCAGGTATCTCTGAGCTGTGATCATGGCGCGTCGAGCGAGGTGTTCAAGGTCAACGAGGCGGCACTCGAGCAGCTTCTGGCGATTTCGGAAAGGCTCAAGGCACGGCTAGGCGGTGAATTGCCCCGCATCGACGGGCTGCTCGGGCTTCGCGGCGTCGTCGAGGTGGTCAGCGAGCCAGTGAGCGTCGAGGTTGCGGCCGAGCGCGACCGTGCCATGCTGGAAAGCCTCGAAGTGGCGCTTACCCAACTCGCCGCCATGCGAGCCTCGGAAGGTGCCAGGCTGGGATTGGTTATCGGCGGCCAGCTCGATCGTATCGAAGCTCTGACTTCCGCGGCCCGCGACTGCCCGGCGCGACGGCCTGAAGCCATCAAGGCGCGGCTTGCCGAGCAAATCGCCAAGCTTCTTGATGCGCATTCCGGATTTGACGAGACGCGCCTGCACCAGGAGGCCGTACTGATTGCTACCCGTGCCGACATCCAGGAGGAGATCGACCGCCTGTTCGCACATGTCGAGGCGGTCCGCGTGCTCCTTGCGGCGAAAGAACCGGCAGGCCGAAAACTCGACTTCCTTGCGCAGGAGTTCAATCGCGAAGCGAATACTTTATGCTCCAAGGCGATCGATCACAGTATGACGACCATAGGGCTTGATCTCAAAACCGTCATCGATCAGCTACGCGAGCAGGTGCAGAACATTGAGTGAAAGCATCAAACGCAGCAAGATCGCGCGGCGCGGCCTGCTGTTGGTCATGTCGTCGCCGTCCGGCGCCGGCAAAACGACACTGTCGCGGGCGCTTCTCGCTCGCGACCCACTTGTCACCATGTCGGTATCCGTGACGACGCGGGCGCCGCGGCCCGGCGAGATCGAAGGCAAGGATTATTATTTCATTTCGAAGGAGCGCTTCGCGCAGATGCGCGATCGCGGCGAACTCCTCGAATATGCGGAGGTGTTCGGCAATTTCTACGGTACGCCGCGCCGCCCGGTGGAAGAGGCGCTGTCTCTCGGAAAGGACGTCCTCTTCGATATCGACTGGCAGGGTACCCAGCAGTTGGCGCAAGCGATGGAGGACGATCTCGTTCGAATCTTCATTCTGCCGCCGTCCGTCGATGCCTTGCGCGAGCGCTTGATCCAGCGGGCGCAGGATTCTTCATCCGTCGTTGCCAAGCGCATGGCTGCGGCAGCCAATGAAATCAGCCATTGGCCGGAATATGACTATGTGATCGTCAATGACTCCGTCGCCGACGGCAACGAACAGATTGCTGCGATCCTGATCGCGGAGCGACTCAGGCGCCGCCGTCGTGTCGGGCTTACCGATTTCGTCAGGCAGCTGACAAAGGACTTGTGAGGAGCGCGTCAGCCGACGTCGTCGAGAAGCTGTGCAAGTCGTCCGAACGCGGCGACGGAGAGATTTTCCGCGCGCAGCTCGCCCGAAATGCCAGCATTGGCGAGAAGCGCCGCGGTATCACCGCCCAGGGACTTGAGACTCGAACGCAACATCTTGCGGCGCTGACCGAAAGCCGCCGCCGTGACGCGTTCAAGCGTCGTCATGCGGCAGTCTGGCTCGCAGCGGGAACGCGGATGAAACTGGACGATGGATGACGTGACTTTCGGCGGAGGCGTGAAGGCGCTCCGATGAACGTCAAAGAGCTTGGAAACTTTGCATCGCCACTGGCAGATCACTGAAAGGCGACCATAGCTTTTGGATCCGGGCGATGCGGTAATGCGGTCGGCGACCTCGCGCTGAAACATCAGCGTCATGGACTCGTACCACGGCGGCCACGGTTCTCCGAGCCAGCCTATGAGGAGGGGAGTCGCAATGTTGTAAGGCAGATTGGCGATGACCTTGGCCGGGCCTGAAACAATTGATCGCCAATCGGTCGTCAATGCATCGGCAGCGTGTATTTCGAGCTTTCCCGGATATGCTTCTGCAATCTCGGTGAGCGCCGGCAGGGCCCGTTCATCGCGCTCGACGGCAACCACGCATTTCGCGCCCTCGGCTAGAAGTGCGCGGGTCAAACCCCCGGGACCGGGACCGATCTCGACAATCGCGTATTTTTCGAGAGGCGCTGCGGCGCGCGCTATGCGGCGGGTTAGGTTGAGATCAAAAAGAAAGTTTTGGCCAAGAGCTTTATTTGCGTCGAGCCCGTATTTCGCGATCGTTTCGCGTAATGGAGGCAGTCCGTCGCCGGTCACGGCCAACGTGATAGGCGACGAAGGCGGCTACTGCGAATAACTCGGATCCTTGTAGTCAATAAAGGCGGTGCGACGGAGATCGCGCATGTAGCGCTGTTCATAGCCATCATACTTCTTGTTTTCGAGAATTGATTCAACCTGCTGCCGCGACGGCTTCTGTGGCGCGATATTCTGCCGTCCGCAAAAAGCGATGAGCTGAACGGAAGCGCCCTGCAGTGCGGGCCCGACTAATCGTCCGGGCCCAGCCTTGTCCAGAACCTGCTTCAGTTGAGGCGGTATCTTGGAGGCGTCGACTTCCATCGGCTTCTTCACGATGGTGTTGTAGACTCCCTCGGTGGCCGCACGGGGATTTGCGCATCCCTTAAATCGCTGCTTTATCTGTTCGGCTTCCATAGCTCGAGCGTACATCAACTGCTGCTGCATCGAGGGGTCAGACTTCTCGACCGGCAACTCGATTTCCATGAGTTGATAGACCGTGACGGGTTTCAACCGCGGATCGCTGGAAAACTTCTCGATCGCTTTGTCGACCTCGGCGGGATCTACGGTAACATCGACTTTGTAAAGCGATAGCAGCAGTCTGTTGAACGAAATCTGAGCCGACGCAAATTGCTTCAGTGCGTTGATCGAGATGCCTTGCTTCTTGAGCTTGGCAGCTAGCCCCTTGATGTCCGTCTGCATGCCCTTGGCCATGCGCTCAAGATGAGCATTGACCATATCTTCCGACGCTTCGACCTTGTTGGTCTTGGCGGCGGTAATCTTGATAATGTCGTCGATCAGCGACTGCAGAGCTTGCTTGCGCGATGCGTCTTTTTTCGAGCTGCCAAGAAGCTGCCAAAGGCGGAGACGCTGCTCGATATCGTAGCTGGTGATTGGCTGGTCGTTGACGGTGACGATAACCGACTGCTGATCGGCGTGCGCTATACCGCCCGCTATACCGACCAGCATCGTGCAGGCGAGGATCGTACTTAGGGCAATGGTGCCAATACGCATCACAGACCTTCCCATTCGCTTTCGCCCTGGCCAGTAAGCGACTTCAGGTCGACCGTGAAAATAACCGAGCGGCCAATATCATCGCCTTTCTGGCCGCCGTTCGTGTAATCCTCTTTGTAAAGAAGCTTGAAGTTGAAGCAGTCGCAATCATAGCCGATGCCAACCATGTCCTTGATCATCTGCGACCCTTCTATGTCGTACCGGGCGCCACCATAAAGGGTCCACCCAGGCACAAAACTCCAGGCCGCTGTTCCCCAGACCTGTTGTTCGGGTTCGGGACGCCCGTAGTCAGGTGCGGCGTCCACGTCCACGTAATGGACAGACCCCGAAATCCTGTCGAAAGTGAGGCTGACGCCGGCCTGCTGGACGCGTATGTCGGAAAGGTCCTCGGCAGTGCGGATCTGGTAGGAAAAGCCCAGCATTTCCCAAGGTTGCCAGGCAATCGCGCCGACCAAGTCCGAACGCACATCGTCGAGACCTGAACCGGGGAGGAAGCTGTTCTCGCCGGCCACATGGAAGGATTCGCCAAAGCTCACACGCGCAAAGCCGCCATCCGGGTCCAGGAAGGTGTAGAGGACACCCATATTGACTCGGGTGCCGGCCTCATACTGGTCGAGGCCGGTATTGCGATCATGCAAAAAGAGGCTGGTATCGTCGAAATTGATGCTGATCGAATCTTCCTTGCCGAATTTGTCCTGGTTGGACTCATCGCCGGCAGCGATGATTTGCGCGATCGGCGTGATGATGTGCTGCCCGAGATCGTTCGTGCCAATGAACGGCATGCTTACTTCGACGCCAGCCTTGGGCAGGAGGCGGCCGGTCGTTTCATCCTTGCCGTAATCGCCCGGGATGTACTCGTTCGGCAGATTGTTGCTGACATAGAGGTCGCCGCGCATCGTCGCGAAGGGCGTGATGACCGTGCCCATGTCGGTATACATCTGCCGCTGCCAGTTCGCCTCCAGCGTTCCGCGCTGCTGATCGGTGCCGAGTTCAACGGTCGGGAAGGCAACGACGGCGTCTTCGCGTGTCAGGCTGTAGACCGTTGACTTGAAGCCCAACTCGCCGCCGAGGACGGCTTGGTCCAGCATATAGTCGTAGCGGACATAGGGCAGAGCAACGGGCAGTTCGTCCTGGTCGTCGGTCGCCAGCAAGCCCTGGAAATGCAGCGCCTGCGCAGAAAGATAATTGCGGTCGTCGATGCCGGTCAGAAAGAGCTTGTTGGTAATTTCATCGCGATCATCGATGTCATAGCGACGCATGAACTCGACGTCGCTGACGACCGTCCCGTCCCAGCCCCATTTCCAGTTATCACTGATCTTGAAATCGCCTGCCGTCTGGGCGGAACCTCGCCACCGCTTATCGCCCGGCGGCGGCTGATTATCGTCGAGTTGATAAACACCAGCGCCCTTGACGTAGTACTCTCCTGC
Organism: uncultured Alphaproteobacteria bacterium; assembly: GCA_963805405.1. Taxonomy (GTDB): domain Bacteria; phylum Pseudomonadota; class Alphaproteobacteria; order Rhizobiales; family Aestuariivirgaceae; genus JAEUMG01. The sequence continues at coordinate 194,530 of CAWDUC010000020.1, forward strand.
ATCCAGCCGGTGGCGCCATTCCGCGCCGGCGACAAGGCCCTGCTTGGACGTCAACATCGGCAACAGCGTCAGATCGTAATTGGGCGCGAGGTTGATGAAATAGGGGACAGTGACGCCACCGCCATAGATCTTCCCGTAGCTGATCTTGGGCATCAGTACGCCGGTACGCCGCTTGACGGTGGGATCGGGCTGCGAAAACTCGGGCACCGTGATGATGTCCATGCCGCCGAATTCGAAGGTCGCATCCTTGTGATAGATCGTGTGGACGCGCTCGTCGTGGGTGGATTGCCGCGCGCGGATCTGCCAGAGCGGCTCGCCATTGGGCATCACGCAGGTGGCGCAGCGATTGTAAACCACGCGATCATAGACCGTGATGTAACCATCGCGACGCACGGCATAATCGGCCGTGATGACGGCATTGTTGGTCAAGAGTAACCGCAAGTGCTCGGCAAAACCGTCCCTGAAACGGTTGCGCATCTCGGTCTTTTCGGCTTCGAGGACGTTACCGCTCGGCTCCATCAGCCGGACTTCGCCATTGGCGGTCATGACGCCGGTCTGCGTGTTGTAGGTCACGCGGGTCGCGATGAGATTGTAGGTGCCGTAGGTCAGTTCAACGCGGCCAGTTGCCACCGCAATTTTGGTTCGGGAGTCGTAGGTCATCCGGTCGGCAATGACGTTGACGCGGGTGCCTTTGGGCGGGGTCTTCAGCACCGGCTTGACCTTGTCCTCCTTGTTGGCCGAGGAGGTCGTTGCAGCGACGGATGGCGAGCCCCATAGCGGGATAGCGAGCGCGAAAACGGCGAGGCATGCGCTGGCCAAGGCGCAGTTCCTCACAGCAGCCAAAATACTGCGCCGTCCCCTAATGACCGTGTCCCCCGTCATGGCCGGAGTGTCAGCTGCCAAATCACGAATGTTTGCACTTTTTTAACTGGTTTGATCAGCTTCGCCTAGAAGGAAATCGATGCGAGCCTCAGAAGAAATTGCGGTCGTGGCGTGGCAGCCATGTCGGCATCCCTAACAAAGCGTTGATCGTTGAAACTGAACCCTTAAGACGGTAAGGGAAGCGCATCGAAAAGCCTTTTTTCCCAGGATTCTTCATGAAAATCAGATTCGAATCGCCCGCTTTGCCAAAGTCGGGAATTTTTATCACGTTTGCAGTCGAGGGCGGAAAATTGTCCGGACTGGGTGCGAAGGCCGATGCCGCGTCAGGCGGACATGTGGCGCGCGCGATCAAGGCCGCCAAATTCGAAGGCAAGCGCGACCAGATGCTCGATATCCTGGCGCCCGCCGGTACGCAGTTCGAGCGCATTGCCGTGTTTGGATTGGGAGATCCGGCAAAGCTCGCTGCCCGCGAGGTCGAATATGTTGGCGGCACGATTGCCGGTACCCTTCAGGCGATGAAAGCGAAAGAAGCGACGATCGCCGTCGATTTCCCCGCGAGCGTCAAGCTCAAGGCCGGGCAGGCGGCGGCGCTGCTTGCCTCCGGGGCGAGACTGCGCACCTACGGCTTCCTCAAATACAAATCGAAGAAGCCCGAAGAGAATTCCGGCCTGTCGGCGCTGACGCTGCTGACCGGCGATGCTGCCGCGGCGAAGCAGATCTACAGTGATCTTGATGCCGTGGCGGCGGGCGTTCACATGGCCCGCGATCTCGTCAACGAGCCGGCCAATCATCTTTTTCCCGTCGAATTCGCCAATCGCGCCAAGGCCTTGTCCAAGCTCGGTGTCCAGGTCGAGATCCTGACCCCGGCGCAGATGGAAAAACTGGGTATGGGTGCGCTGCTTGGCGTGGCGCAAGGCTCGTCACATCCCGCACGGATGGTCGTGATGCGCTGGAACGGCGGCAAGCGCGGCGACGCGCCGATTGCTTTCATCGGCAAGGGCGTCACGTTCGATACGGGCGGCGTTTCGATCAAGCCGGCAGCCGGCATGGAAGACATGAAGGGCGATATGGGCGGGGCGGCTTGCGTCGTCGGGCTGATGATGGCGCTCGCGAAGCGCAAAGCCCGCGCCAATGTGGTAGGCGCCATCGGCCTGGTCGAGAACATGGTGGACGGCAATGCGCAGAGGCCAGGCGATGTGGTGAAATCCATGTCGGGGCAGACGATCGCCGTACTCAATACCGATGCCGAGGGCCGGCTCGTGCTGGCCGACGTGCTTTGGTACATCCAGAACCAATTCAAGCCGGAGTTCATGGTCGACCTGGCGACGCTCACCGGGGCTATCCTGGTCGCGCTCGGCAAGGAGCATGCCGGCCTCTTTTCGAACAATGATGAATTGTCGACGCGTCTCGCCGAGGTCGGCCTCGAGACCGGCGAAAAGGTGTGGCGCATGCCGATGGGATCCGAATACGACAAGATGATCGATTTCGAGGTCGCCGACATGAAGAATATAGGCGGCCGTAATGCCGGCTCGATCACCGCAGCGCAATTCCTGCAACGCTTCGTCAATAACGTGCCGTGGGCGCACCTTGACGTTGCGGGAACCGCGATGGATTCGCTCAAAACACCGATCAGCCAGAGCTGGGCTTCGGGATGGGGCGTGCGCCTTCTCAACCGACTGGTCGAGAAGTATTACGAATAAGGGATATTATTCCGGCGCCGCGTGGATGTTCTCTCGATAAGCGCGGATGCCGTGATAATAGGCGACGAGCGCGTCGCGGTAGAGCGTGCTTGCTTCCTCGAAGGCGTCCTTGGCAAGCTTTCCACGGTCGTAAGCATTTGCCGCTGCGCGCCAATCCTTGATCGCCTTGATGCGGTATTTTTCGAGAAATTTGCGGAATCCCTCGAGTTCGCTGCGGCGGGGCTTGCCGACATCCAATTCCTTCAGCGACATGGCGTTCAGCGGATTGCCCCCCGGACCAATTGCACCCGCGCCTTCATAGATGATGAAGGCCGGGCACTCACCAGGCGTCGTCTGGCGGGCGGCACAGGCTGCCGAGCAAGCCTCCGGCATAGGATCGAGACAACAGGAGCAGAAGCCTGCCGCCATGGCCGGGCGCAGGTTCGCGAGCGTTGCGCCACCAAGCACAAGCATCGCCACCGAAAGCATCACCGCCAGCCTTTGCCCCATGCTAACCCCCCATCCCCGGTTACTGCGGATAGTCTAGTGGCATCACGAAAAAAAGAGAATCGACTTTTCGCGGTTGCGATGGGCACGATCGGCCGATGACCGAGGTCTATTTCTACCATCTGGAGCGTCAGCCCCTGGAAGCGGTGCTGCCGCAGCTTCTGGAAAAAACTCTGGCGCGAGGCTGGCGCGCGGTCGTGCAGGTGGGGGTGGCAGAGCGCGTCGAGGCCATTTCGACACTGCTGTGGTCCTATCGCGATGATTCCTTTCTGCCGCACGGCAGTAGCGCGGATGGCCACGCGGCCCGCCAGCCGATCTGGCTGACATCGAATGCCGATCGGCCCAATGCGCCGCATGTGAGCTTCTTTCTCGACGGCGCCGAACCCAATGAACTTGACGGGCTGGAACGTGCCATCGTGATGTTCGACGGCAGCCTGCCGGATACGGTGGCGCAAGCACGCGACTGGTGGCGACAGATGACCAGCGTCGGCCACACGGTCAGCTATTGGCGCCAGGATGATGGCGGACGCTGGCGCAACATGGCTGACCGCGGCGCGGCGACCAAGGACTGAGCTTTCGCGCGTTAGGCACGCCTGCAGATTCGAATCTTCAAGCCGCACCATACATCCTATTGTTGTGGTAGCGTGCATTTCGTGATGGACGGCGGCCGATTGCGCGGCGTTTTTCGGCAACATCAACCCGGAGGCCATCATGCCAATGCAGAGCTATGCAAGCGAACAGCACGTTCGTTTCAATCCGAACATCCCAGAAGCGGCGACGCGACAAGCGAACGAGGTTGCCGCCGACCACGACCGGCGCAATGCAGACGCAAGCGTCACGCTGTCGAAAAAAATCGACACGGTCGCGGAGCGCGCGCGCGATGAGATGCGAAAGGTCCTTGGCACCGAGAACTGGGTCAAGCTGCATCGCCAGATGCAGGAGGAGCGCATCCGCTTTCGCGACCTTCTCCAACCTCCGGCGGATATGTCTGCGCAATACGATCGCCTGAGTGCGTCGCGAAAGGGAAATGTCGACAAGCTCCTGAATTCGCTCGGCGCGAATGCCAGCAAGATCAAGGACGTCTACCGAGTTGCAGCGAGCGACATAAAACGATTGATCCCGACGCTTGCTGAGAAATCAGGCTATGCGACGTGGCTGAACACGGACCACATGACGCTGTTGTCCGGCTCCGCGTACCAGACGTTTCGACCCCCCTATGACGGCTGGCAGGAAGGGTTTCAACCGGTCTCACTGGGCAGCGGTGCCTTCCGGGTATCGCGCGTCCATCATCGCGATGAGAATGTTGGCCTTGTCGGACAGGACTTGCGTCTCGACAACAATGACGCCAGCGACTTCGACAATGGCTGGGCAAATGTCGACACGCAGATGGTTTTTTGGTATTTGCCACCTTCGACCGGGATCGTCGAAGTGATCGTCGAAGCGCGTTGCGGGCGCGCCTTACACGAACTGAGGGTGGCCGACGAGTGGGGGACCTCGGATTCAAGCACTTCCCAGGAAAACCTCCTGATGATGCACGTGCTGCATCCTAATGTATCGGGTGCCTCTTTTGCGTGGATGTCACGCTTCAATTGGGTAACCGACAACTCCACGTTCCAGCAACGAGAGTTCCTTACTCCGGGCGGTGTCTATTCTTCACAATTGTTTACCGACGGTCCTGTGCCGGCAAACCAGTGGATTCTGATCCGGGCCGGAACCCGCTCAAGCGACGGCTCGATCACCAACGATATGGAGATCAACAGCCTGTCCGTCTTTAAATGGTTCTTACAGGCTGTCCACGTGCGCATCGCATCCTGATCGAGTTGGTGCTAGAAAGCATCTCAGCGGCCTCCAGCAGGCCGGGAATTGAGGGGGTGATCAATGCATAATACCTCAATGACGGGACGTCGGCAGGCCTGACTTGCCACTTCGGAGTTGACGAAGAAAAGCCGGCCAGGCGTTGCCTGCCGGCTTTTGCTTGTTGCTTGACCCTGCGCCTACATCGACGTGTTGAGTTTGCCGAGGCCGATGAACTGCGTTTCGCCTGAGTGTCCATCGACGCCGTCATTGTCGGTGATGATGTAGGCCTCGCCGGCCACATCGACCGCAAAGCTTTCGATCTTGTCGAGGATGTAGCCGCCGGTTGCCGCAAGATCGGGCAGAAGGTCACGCAGTTCCTTCTTCGTCACCACCGGCAGGGCGCCGCCGAGCGGAGCCGGCTTGATACCGTCCAGTGAGACGAAGGTCAGCTTCTTGATCCTGGCGTCCTTGCCGACCTGGTTATCGCGCTCGATGACGATCAGGCCGCCCGGCACCGCGGTGATTTCGGAAAGACCGACCCAGCCCTTGTCAGCCTTATCGAGCGGGTAGTGGACCGCACCCCAGCTTTTGTCGGATGGCTTGTAGGCGAGAAGCTTGGTCAGGCCCTTGGGATCATCCTTCCATTCGCGTTGCACCGCGAGCCAGACAGTCTCCTCGGCGCCCGTTCCGGTGACCGTCACGCCTTCAAAGCCGAAGCGCGTGGCGTTGGCGGCTAGCGCCTCGGGCAGGGAAACCTCCTCGACGATATTGCCCGCCGCGTCGACCTTCACCAGCGTTGACTGGGTCTTGTTCTTCTCGCGCTCCGGATTGCCTTCAGAGGCGAGCCAGAAGCCGCCATCGGAAGCAAGCGCTATGCCTTCGAGGTCGAGGAGTTCGGCTGGTTTGCCGTCCTTCGTCACGGTGATGGCGCCGGTAATGAGGGCAGGCTTCTGCGTCGCATCGATGGTCAGTATCCGGCCTTGAGACGAGGCACTGTCGATGACCGCATACAGTTTGCCCGGCGTCGCGGCATCGGCAACCGTTCCCGAAAGCGCTGCCCATGGCAGTGGCAGGCCGTTGGCGTCATCGGCCGACTGGATCGTCGGATAGGCTTGTGTGCCTTCGCCACGCTGATAGATGGTGACGACGGAGCCAATGAGGCCGTCTTCGCGCAAATCGGTTTCTGCAGCTGTCACGAAGAGATTGCGTGCAGGAATGGCGAGCAGGCCTTCAGGGCCAATGCCGCCGGGCAGCGCCTGGAGGAAGGTCGGCGCCTTGCCCGGGCCTTCGTCCTTGTACACGCCGACCAGGGAAGCGCGTTCCGCGCCGATGAAGAGCAGCTTGTCGCTGCCGAAGGTCGCGACCTCGGCGCCTTCGGGTTCGCTGCCCTTCTTGTTACGCTTTTCCGGATAGTGACCAAGGCGAACGGTTTCATATTCGAAGGAGGGCCCGCTTTCGAAATCGACCGTTCCATCCTTGTTAAAAATGGTGAAGCCGCGGCTGCCGCCTTTCCAGTCGCCTTCATTGGCGGTCACGAAACGATCATCGTCGATCCACTGCACGGCATCGGGCTCGCGCGGCACGCCTTCCTTTTTGCCGGTCAACGAAATGATGCCGTCTTTCTCTGTGTCGATGTTCAGGAGATCAACGGTGCCTGCCGGAAATTGCGCGACGATCTTGCCGGTGGCGAGATCGGCAATCACGAGGTGGTTGTTCTCCTGAAGCGTGAGTACGATCTCATTCTTGCCATTGATGTCGACGAATTCGGGTTCCGGATCTTCCGGCGCGATCGCCGCGATGCCGGTCACATCGACGACCGCCTTCGTCGCACAATCAACCGCGCCGTCGGCGCCGATCGCAAACGTTGTCAGATTGCCGCCCGGCAATTGCGGGATGGCGCCTTCGTTTACTTCCTCGTCGCGCTCATTTTCGATGGCGATCGCGAGGAACTTCCCGTCTTTGCTCTTAGCCAGCGAGTCCGGCTGGCCGCCAAGATCGCAGGTGGCAGCGACCGTCTTCTTGGTGAGATCGACGATGGCGAGATGGCCCGACGGGTTTGCTTTCGTCTCGGAGGTTACGACGCCGACCAGCGCGAAGCTTCCGGCGACGACGGTCGAGGTCGGCTCGCCGCCGACGTCGACGGTTCCGGCGGGCTTCGGCATCTTGGGATCGGTGATGTCGATCAGCCCGATGCGCTTGCCGGGGCTGTCGGTATAGACGAGCGTGTTGCCGTCGGCGGTGGAAGTGATGATTTCCGCAACCGTCGACTTGGCGGGATCAGCGCCCGCCGGCAGATTATCGACGACATGGAACGTCGCAATGCGGTTGAAGACTTCGGCCGCATGGCCTGAAAGACTCGTTCCAGCGAGCAGTAGAGCGGCAAGCGAGCCGCGCAGGAGTGTCGTGTGCATGGTTTCCCCATAGCGTGCGCAAACGCACATCGATTTGATGGTGAGCGGAGCGACTAGATGGGGGTTCTATGACGATCGAATGACAACAGGGCGCGCATCAGCGCGGGGCAGGCGACGTCAACAGAATTATCGCGCCAAGCGCCGCGGAAACAAGCGAGCCGGCGATGACGCCGAGCCGAACCGCATCTGCCAATGCCGGATCGTTGAAGGCGAGCGTGCCGATGAAGAGGCTCATGGTGAAACCGATGCCAGCCAGCGCGCTCACTCCGATCATGTGACGCCAGTCAACCTGTTCGGGGAGGCGCCCCCAACCGATCTTAACTACGACGATGCAGGCGAGCATGATGCCAAGCGGCTTGCCGATGACGAGGCCCGCTGCAATTCCGAACGGAACAGAGGTGAGGAGATACGCGACATTCAGACCCGCCAGCGGCACGCCGGCATTGACGAAGGCGAAGAGCGGAAGAATAAGGAACTTTACATAGGGGTGGAGACCTTCTTCCACCGCTTCGATCATCGCCGAGCCATCTTTTCGCTTTAGCGGTATGAGCAAGCCGAGCGCGACACCTGCAAGCGTCGCGTGTACGCCGGATTTGAGCACGAAGATCCACAGCGCAATGCCGATGAACACGTAAGGCGCCAGTCGCGATACCCTCATGCGATTGAGCAGGACCAGACCCGCAAGGGAAAGGCCGGCGAGGGCGAGCTTCGTTACCGAAACATCGTCGGTGTAAAAGAACGCAATGACGAGGATTGCGAGGAGGTCGTCGAGTGTGGCGAGGGTAAGCAGGAAAACCTTGAGAGCCAGGGGAACGCGGCTGCCGAGCAAAGCCAGGACACCTAGCGCGAAAGCGATATCGGTTGCGGCCGGAATCGCCCAGCCGCGCAAGAGGGCAGGATCGTGCCAATTGAAATAGGCATAGATCAGCGATGGCGCGATCATGCCGCCTAGCGCGGCAACCGCCGGCAAGACCACCTGATCGCGCGAGGAGAGATGTCCGTCGAGCATCTCACGTTTGATCTCTATCGCGACGAGAAAGAAAAAGACGGCCATAAGTCCGTCGTTGATCCAGAGAAGTAACGGCTTCTTCAATGCGAGAGAGCCGATGCTGACCGAGACCGGAACGTCGATCAGCCAATCGTAGAGTTGCGCCAGTCCATTGATGTTAGTTGCAAGCAAGGCAAGCGCCGCTGCTGCAACGAGAATAATACCGCCGGTCGCCTCGTGGTCGATGAAGCGACGCAGCGCATTGTGATTTTCCGCGTTCGTTTGCGACATCGACTAGAACAGACTCTTGTTGATAACGAGATGCGCGATGACGCTGGCAGCGTAGCCGAGCGCGATGGCCCAGGTCCATTTGAGATGGCTGGAAAAGGTATAGGAGCCACGGGCCAGACCCATCAGTGCTACACCTGCCGCCGAGCCGATCGACAGCAGGCTGCCGCCGACGCCCGCAGTGAGGGTGACCAAGAGCCATTCGCCGTGCGCCATATCGGGGTTCATGGTCAGCACGGCGAACATCAACGGTATGTTGTCGACGATTGCCGAGAGGACTCCGACCGAGATGTTGGCGAAAGTCGGGCCGACGTCGATATAGAGATACTCACTGGCAAGTGCCAGATAACCCAACACGCCGAGGCCGCCGACGGCGAAGATGATGCCGAAAAAGAAAAGCAGCGTATCCCATTCCACGCGGGCGATCTGGTGGAAGGAGTTAAGCACCATGTCATCATCGTTGCGGCGCTTGCCGCGGCGCTGAAGAATATAAGACCATACCTGAAGGTAGCCGAGGCCGAGCATCATGCCGAGGGCCGGCTGAAGCCCCAGAAAATTGCGGAAAGAAACCGCGGTAGCGATCGTCAAAGCGAAGAGAACGATCACTCCGCGCGCGCCGGGCTTGAAATTGACGCGGTCGACCTGGGCCGGCGGCTTGGTGCGCGGTACGGCGAAATGCATGATTGCCGCGGGGACGAGCCAGTTGATGAGAGAAGGTATGAAAAGGTCGAAGAATTCCAAGAATTGAACCTTGTCCTTCTGCCAGACCATCAATGTGGTGATGTCGCCGAAGGGCGAAAAGGCACCGCCGGCATTGGCCGCGACAACGATGCTGATGCAAGCGAGCGCGACAAAACGCGGCGAGTCGCGACCGAGCGCCATGACGACCGCACCGACGACCAGCGATGTCGTCAGATTGTCGAGAACCGGCGAAAGGCAGAATGCGATGCCGCCCGTTACCCAGAACAGGCTGCGATAACTCAAACCGAGATTGACCAGTCGGGCGCGCAGCACGTCGAACACGCGACGCTCTTCGAGCGTGTTAACATACGTGATGGCGACAATCAGAAAGAGAAACAACTCGCCATATTCAAAGATGGTGTGTTGTGCGGCTTCTTCGGCCGCCTCGCTGTGACCGGCTTGCGTGTAGGCGAAGCCGATGAGCGCCCAGATGAGGCCCGCCGCAACCAGCACGGGCTTCGACTTCGCCATTTTGCTCAATTCTTCAGTGACGACGAACGCATAGGCAATGAGGAAGATTGCCACGCTCAGAAGCCCAGCCGGATGCATGGTCAGGTCAAGGAGGTGGCTTGTGCCTGTCGCTTCAGGCATCGGAAAGGCTCTCCTGTGCCGACAGCCACTGGCTCTCCGCGCGGTCGAGATCGGCGGCAAGCCTGGCGCGCAGTTTTGCGAAGTCGGCGGCCTTGCGCGGTTCCTGCGTATAGAGTTCCGGATCGCCAAGGGCCCGATCGAGCACCGCGAGCTTGTCTTGTAGCGCGGCGATGCTGGTTTCCAGATTCTGCACCTGTCGCGAAATCGCGACTGGATTGGGTTTGGCGGGCTTGGCGGCAGGTTCATCGTTGCGACGACGAGGCGCTCGGCCGCCGCTGCGCTCCAGTACAAGGCGCGTGTAATCGTCCATGTCGCCGTCGAATGGTTTGACCGTTCCATCAGATACGAGCCACAGGCGATCGGCGCAGGTCTCGATCAAATGGCGTTCGTGGCTGATGAGGATCACCGCGCCCTCATAATCGTTGATCGCAATGATCAAGGCTTCGCGGCTGTCGACATCGAGATGGTTGGTCGGTTCGTCGAGGACCAGAATATGCGGGGCGTGGAAGGCGGCCAAGGCGAAGAGCAGCCGGGCCTTCTCGCCGCCGGAGAGCGTTCGCGTCGGCAAATCCGCCAATGTCGCACCGAAACCATAGGACCCCAGCCTTGCGCGGCGCTGCGATTGCGTCGCCTCGGGCATCAGATCTTCGAAGTAATTGTAAGCAGTGCGCTCGGGCGATAATTCATCGACCTGATGTTGCGCGAAATAGCCGACGGTGAGCTTGCCGTGATGGTGCATTTCGCCACCCATCGTCGCAAGCTTGCCGCAGAGAAGCTTGGCGAAGGTCGATTTGCCGTTGCCGTTGGAGCCCAAAAGCGCGATCCGGTCGTCGGGATCGAGCCGCAAGGTGATCTTCTTGAGGATCGGCTTGCCGGGCTCATAGCCCACCGACGCGTCGTCCCATTTGATCGCCGGCGGGGCGAGCGGCTTCTCCGGGTTGGGGAAGTGAAACGGATAGACGCGATCCTCGACGACGTCGGCGATCGGCGCGAGCTTGGCCAGGGCCTTGAGGCGACTCTGCGCCTGGCGGGCCTTAGTGGCCTTGTAGCGGAAACGCTCGACGAAGGCTTCCATGTGCTTGCGCTGTGCTTCCTGTTTCTTCTTGAGCTTGACGGTCAGCGCCTGCTGCTCGCTACGCTGGCGCTCGAACTGGTCGTAATTGCCCACGTAGAGCGTAAGCTTGCCGCGATCGAGATGCAGGATCGCATCGACCGCTTCATTGAGAAGATCGCGGTCGTGGCTGACGAGGAGGATCGTATGACGATACTTCCGGATGAAGTCCTTGAGCCAGATCGTGCCTTCGAGGTCGAGATAGTTGGTTGGCTCGTCAAGGAGCAGCACATCGGGCGAAGCGAAGAGGGCAGCCGCCAAGGCGACGCGCATGCGCCAGCCGCCGGACAGCGCAGAGCAAGGGCCCACCTGCTTTTCTTCCGAGAAGCCGAGGCCCGACAGGATGGTTGCGGCGCGGGACGGCGCCGAATGGGCATCGATATCGGCGAGACGGGTCTGGATCTCGGCAATCTCGTGCGGGTCGGTTGCGATCTCGGCGGCTTCGAGCAAATCGGTGCGTTCGCGGTCGCCGGCGAGGACGGTATCGATGAGGCTCTCGGAACCGCCGGGCGCCTCCTGCGCAACGGTTCCAATCTTCGCCCGGCGGGGAATCCGGATTGAGCCCGATTCGGTGCCAAGCTCGCCCAGGATGATGCGAAGAAGGGTCGATTTGCCCACGCCGTTTCGCCCGACAAGGCCGATCTTGTGGCCTTCGGGGAGGGCGACTGTGGCATCTTCTAGAAGTAGGCGGGTGCCTATCCGGTAGGTCAGGTTATTGACATGCAGCATGGCCGCGCTCATTAGCGCGTCCCAGCAACCCTGTCATGATAGAATGGTACTGCGTCGGAGAACCGCATGAATGTCAGGGTCCAGCTTGCGCCGGTCGATGGCGGCTATGTCGACGAGATCACGGTCCTTCTGCGCGACCTGCTGCGGCAGGTCATCCGAGCCCGGGAGCCCAGGGTCGCCGGCATCATCGACAATCCCGACATGCAGGGCTCGCTCGCGCCGGAGCTGATCCCGTCAGCACTCCAGGTCGTCGGAATCTGGCTGCAACTCCTCAGCATTGCCGAGGAAAACGCGGCCATGCGGGCCAGGCGGCGGCTCGAGGCACATGGCGGGCAGGACCAGTTGATCGGCTCATTGTCGAACGCGTTTTCGACCATTGCTGCTGCGAACATCGAGCCCGAGGCCGTCGCCAGGGCTCTTGAGAAGGCCTATATCGCGCCCACCATTACCGCGCACCCGACCGAAGCCAAGCGCGTCAGCGTGCTCGAAATCCATCGCCGCATTTATCTGAAGTTGTACGAAATGGAGAGTCCGCGCTGGACGCCGCGCGAGCGCCAGGCGCTGACCCGGGCGCTTCGCGACGACATCGACATGCTGTGGATGACGGGCGAAATCAGGCTCGAAAAGCCGACTGTCGAGCAGGAAATCTCCTGGGGTCTGCACTTCTTCAAGTCGGCGCTGTTCGATCGCACGCCGCAATTATGCGATCTCCTCGAAAGCGCATTGGCCCGCCACTTCCCGGAGTTAGGCCTCACCATCAAGCCGCCCTTGCGCTTTGCTTCCTGGATCGGGGGCGATCGCGACGGCAATCCCTTCGTGACGGTGAGCGCCACGAAGTATGCGCTCATAGAAAGCCGCAAGGCCGCAGTCGAGCGCCTGGACCGGAGACTGTCCGAGCTTGCGGAACTTGTATCGGTCAGTTCGAACGAAGTCAGCATTCCGTCGGCATTTCGTGAGCGTCTGTCGCGCCAGATGACAATGTCGGGCGATGCGGAAGGCATTGCAGCACGTAACGCAAATGAGCCGTTCCGCCAGTATTTCACAGCCTTGCGGATGCGGCTTGCCGCGACATTTGCAAGCGACCCCGGAAATGCAAAGCCGTTCACCGACCCCGGCGAACTCGTGCGTGAACTTGCGGATGCCGAGAAGGCGTTGGGACAAATCCAGGCGGGATCGATCGCTCGCAATGTGGTGCGGCCGGTGCGCTGGGAAGTGCAGATTTTCGGCTTCCGCACCATGAGCCTCGATCTGAGGCAAAACACGACGGTCGTGAACCGCGTGCTCGTCGAGCTTTATACGAAGCTCAATGTAGGATCGCGCAAGTCGCAACCGGAACCGGGCAGCGCCGAGTGGCTCAAATGGATCATGGCGGAGCTCAAGAAGCCGATGCCGTGGGTACCGCAGTTCAAGAGCTTGAGCGATGAAGCGCGCGAATTGCTCGATCTTCTGACGCTGGTTCGCGAAACGCTTGACGGCCCGGATCCGGAAGCGATCGGCACGTTCATCCTGTCGATGACGCAGCATGCAAGCGACGTGCTCGGGCTCTATCTCCTCGCCAAATACGCCGGCCTGTTCTCCGACGTGGACGCGCGCGATGCCTGCCGCTTGCAGGTCGTGCCACTTTTCGAAACCATCGACGACTTGCGCCGTGCGCCCGACGTCTTGCGTGAGCTGCTCGCCGTTCCCTTCATCCGCCGCTCGATCAAGGCGCATGGCGGGGTGCAGGAAATCATGCTCGGCTATTCGGATTCCAACAAGGATGGCGGATTCTTCTGCGCGAGCTTCGAGCTTTACGAGGCGCAGCGGCGCTTGATCGATGTCGCGCGCGAGGCCGGCGTGGCGGTGAGCTTCTTCCACGGCCGCGGTGGTTCGGTGAGCCGCGGCGGTGCGCCAACCGGCCGAGCCATTGCCGCACAGCCGGCAGGCACGATCGGCGGCCAGATGCGGGTGACGGAGCAGGGCGAAGTCGTCTCCTCCAAATTCGCCAATAAGGGGACCGCGCTTTACCAGCTTGAAGTGCTCGACCTCGGCCGTCTTGGTCCACACGCTGAAATCTCCGATCGAAACCGCGCTCAAGCTGAATCCGGCGCACCAGGCAGCGGTCGAAGCGATCGCACGTGAATCCTTCTGCCGCCTATCGCAAGCTGGCCGAGGATCCGGGCCTCATTGGCTATTTCCAGGCGGCGAGCCCGGTCGAGGAACTTGCGCATCTCAAGATCGGCAGCCGTCCGGCGCGGCGCTTCGGCGCCAAGGGCATCCAGGATCTTCGCGCCATTCCCTGGGTCTTCGCCTGGAGCCAGAACCGCCATGTGGTCACCGGCTGGTATGGGCTCGGCACCGCGCTCGAAAGCTTCCTCGAGAATGGCGGCGAGGAGGGGCAGCTCCTGCTCAAGGACATGTTCAATCGTTCGCGCGGCTTTCGTCTTGCGATCGACGAAGTCGAGAAGTCGCTCTACCTGGCGGATATGGAGATTGCCGGGCTCTATGCCGAGCTTGTACCCGAGCGCGCCGATGCCGAGCGCATCTATGGGCTGGTGCGCGATGAGTATGAGCGGACCGTCGCGGCCGTCCTCGAGCTTACCGAGGCGCCGCAGCTCGTCGAGCGCTTTCCCGGGATTCCGCCGCCGCTTCGACCGCGTGCGGCCGATGGTCGGCCAGGCCAATCGCTGGCAGATCGAATTGCTGCGCGAGACGCGCAATGGCGGCGGACGCGCCAAATCGCTCAATTCGCCGTTGCTGACCATGAATTGCGTGGCGACAGGGACTGGGCTGGACGGGGTGAGGCCGCACTTGAAGCCCCGGGACGCCGCCGCTATAAGGCGCGCGACTTTCCACAAGCATTCATAAGGGATTATTCATGGCCACCGAGCGCACGCTCTCCATCATCAAACCTGACGCCACGCGCCGCAACATCACCGGCGCCATCAATGCCATGATCGAGGGGGCGGGCCTGCGCATCATTGCGCAGAAGCGGGCCAAGTGGTCGAAGGCGGATGCCGAGGCTTTCTACGCCGTCCACAAGGAACGCCCGTTCTACAATGATCTCGTGAATTTCATGACCTCGGGCCCGATCGTCATCCAGGTGCTCGAAGGCGACAATGCCGTTCAGCGCTATCGCGAGTGATGGGCGCCACCAACCCCGCCAATGCCGCGGCCGGCACGATCCGCAAGGCACATGCCGAGTCGATCGAGGCCAATTCGGTGCATGGCTCCGACAGCGCCGAAAACGCCAAGAAGGAGATCGACATGTGCTTCAAGGCCGGCAGAAATCGTCGGCTAAGCAGCAAGGATCGGAACGAAGCCGCCATGTGGGTCGTCGCCTATATCGCCTCCATCGTACTGGTGAACTGGCTGTTCGTGGCGGTCGCGCCGTGGCAGACCAGTTTCGGCGACCTCTATGTGGCTAACGTCGTGGTCGGCTTCGTCTTCGTGCTGCGCGATTATGGCCAGCGCCAGATCGGGCAGAAGATATTGCTGGCGACATTGCTGGCCGGCATCATCACCTATTTCATGGTCGGGCCAGGAACTGGCGATCGCCAGCCTTACGGCCTTCTTCATTTCCGAAATGGCAGACTGGGCGATCTTCACTTTCACGAAGCGCCCGCTTGCAGGAGCGCATTCTGGTATCGAGCGCGATCTCGGTGCCGCTCGACACGCTCGCCTTCCAGTATCTTGCCGGCTATCTGACGCCCGCCGCTTTCACGACCGAAGTCCTGAGCAAGCTGGTCGGCGTGATGATCGTCTGGTACCTGCTGAAGCTCCGCATGGAACGCAGCGCGCGCCGTCCGGATGCTAGTAGTCTTCACGGCGCCGGTTCCGGCATGCGCTGGATATGGCGCAGGCGCTCGCGATAGGATGTATAGATCGCGCTGGCGATCAGGATCCCGACACCGATGAAAGTCCATTTGTCGGGGAAGTCGCCAAAGAAATACCAGCCGCCGAACACCGCCATGATGATTTCGGTATAGGAGAACGGCGCCAGCATGGACGCTTCCGCATAGTCGAATGACCGCACAATCAGGTAGTGGCCGACGGTGGCGAACAGCGCAAGCAACACGAACAGCATCCATTGCTGCGCCGTCGGCGCCTGCCAGACAAAAAGCACTGCGATCGAAACCAGCACCATCCCCGCTGCATTGGTGTGAAGCGTCGTCAGGATCGCGTTGGCACGGCCGGCGATCTTGCGGGTGAGCAGCATATAGACCGCGCGTCGCAAAGCCGGAGCCCAGGGCAAGGACGATGCCCAGGTTGAACGTCTGAAACCCGGGCCGGATGATGATCAGCGTGCCGATGAACCCGACAACGGTTGCGATCCAGCGCCTGATGCCGACATGCTCGCCGAGCATGAAAGGCGACAGCAGCGTGACTGCCAGCGCCTGGACAAAGAAGATCGACAAGGCGTCGGCGACGGGCAGATATTTCAAGCTCCAGAAATACAGGCCGGTCGATGTGAGAAGGAGCAGGCTGCGGATAACCTGTATCCCCGGGCTATTTGGCGTCAGGACGGCTTCCAGCCGTACTGCCCGACGACGATCGGAAGCGTCAGGAGCGTGCCAAAAAACATGCGGGCCCAGACGATCTGGATGACGGGCACGCCGATATCGCCAAGATGCTTCGCGATCACGTCCAAAAACGGCAGCACTGCCATGGCGACCAGCATGATGCCGATCGCCAGCAGCGGACGCTGCTACTTGTGAAGCGGATGAATTCATTCTGGGATTTGTCTGGCCGGGTTGTAGAATGTGGCGGGCACTTAGCGGGGAATCACGCAGCATGGCAATCCGCATTGCTCTCATAGGCACTCCTGCTCTCTGGCGGGGTGGCCTTGGCCGCGCCGAAAGCGGGTGGCCCGGTGCGTGGCGCGATGACTATCGGCGAGAGCAAGCTGGCCGTGGATGTGTCGTGGCTTCAGGACGGCGGCGTTGTGCTGCTCAAGATCGTGACCGCCGAGCCGATCCCGGAAGATCAACGCGAGGCGCGGCTCGAAGCGGCGAAGAAACTCTTCGCAGCCAAACCCGGCAGTCGGGTCTCGCTGACGAAACAGGGTCAGTTGATGGCGATGTTCAAACTCACCGGCTGGAAGAAGCCGTTCACGGCGGATGCGATCACCGGGCAGGCCGGGCCTTAGTCCACGCAGTTGTGATCGGGCCGGGAGGGAATGTGAATTACTCCGATCATCGCCTTGTCTAGATTGGCGCGCGCTCAACAAGGAGAGTTCGAATGCTTACCCGCCGCGCCGTGCTGATCTCTATCGGCCTTGGCGATGCTTGCCACTCTGCCGGCCCGTGCCGCGGCACCCGTCGCCTTCAGCCAGGCCGCCTTCGAGGCCGCAAAGAAGGACAACAAGCCGATCCTGATCGCCATCGCTGCGGACTGGTGCCCGACCTGCAAGGCGCAGGAACCGATCCTTTCGGATTTGCTATCGGATGGTGCGTTCATGAACATGGTGGCCTTCCGGGTCGATTTCGATGCGCAGAAGGACGTTCGTGCGCGCCTTTGGAGCGCAGTCGCAAAGCACGCTGATCGTCTTTGTCGGCGAGAAGGAAGTTGGCCGATCGGTTGCCGACACGGATGCGGCTTCGATCGAGGCACTGATGCGCGGCGCGCTGTAACACAGCCGTGTTGACAAGCCTGGCGCTGGCCTTCCTGGCCGGTACGCTCTCGATACTCTCGCCATGCGTGCTGCCGCTGGTTCCGATCGTATTTGGGACCGCGGCCGCGGCGGGCAGGGGCGGCCCCATGGCCCTGTGTGCGGGCGTCGTTCTGTCATTCGTCGTCATTGGCCTGTTCGTCGCCCTGGTCGGGTTCTCGATTGGTCTCGATACAGGGGTATTCAGAACGGTTGCGGCCATTCTGCTTTGCTGCGCCGGCGCGGTGCTGATGGTCCGGCGCTCCAGGGGCGCCTGGCGGTTGCCGCCGGACCTGTCGGAGATTGGGCGCATCGTCAAATGACCGGGTTTTCCGACACCGGGCCCCTCGGACAGTTTGGAATCGGGCTATTACTCGGCGCGGTATGGTCACCCTGCGTCGGACCGACGCTCGGCGCGGCTTCGCTATTGGCGGCGCGCGGCGAAAGCCTTGGCTATGTGACTTTGGTGATGACGACTTTCGGCATTGGCGTGGCGGTGCCCCTTCTTGCGATCGGGCTCCTTTCGCGCGAGATATTCCACAAGGCGCGTGATCGGATGCTCGCCGCAGGTAAAGGTCTCAAGGTGACG
Source organism: uncultured Alphaproteobacteria bacterium (assembly GCA_963805405.1). Classification (GTDB taxonomy): domain Bacteria; phylum Pseudomonadota; class Alphaproteobacteria; order Rhizobiales; family Aestuariivirgaceae; genus JAEUMG01. The sequence goes on from CAWDUC010000020.1 coordinate 212,472, forward strand.
CTCGGCGCGGTCCTGCTGGTGACCGGCCTGTTCATCCTTTCGGGTCTCGACAAGTCGGCGGAGGCTGCCCTTGTCCGTGCTTCCCCGGACTGGCTGACACGCTTGACGACCCAGTTCTGAGATCAGGCTTCGTCGGCCTGGATAACCGTCACGCCGAGCGCCGCGAGCGTCACGGAGAAAATCGCGATAACCGCCATCCAGCCGAGGCCTTGCGCGAGGAAGACGGCGCCGATAATGGCGCCAAGTGCGGGCTCGAGAGTGAGCAGGATGCCGTAAGTCCTGCGCCGACATGCGGCGTAAGTGCGCGATACTCCATCGCGAAGGGAAGGATCGTCGCGAGAATGGCAACGGCGCAGGCGCCTAACAGGTCCATGCTCGTTGCCTGATAAGTCCGCCCTCGACAAGCGCGAAGGGTGCGATCAGAAAGCTCGCGATCCACATGGCGAGGGTCAATCCGCCCATTCCATGGAAGATGATCTGGCCGCGCTTGCTCAAGGGTACGAATGCGCCCCAGGCGATGGCCGCCAGTGCCGCGAAGCCAAGGCCCATCGGATCGAGGCTCGCGCCGATCTCGGGCGTCAGCAGCAGCAGGCCCAGAAGAGCCAAGCCGATCCACAGGAAATCCGTGAGCTTTCGCGAGGTGGCGATGGCGAGGACCAGAGGACCAAGGAAGGCGATGGTCGAGGCTATGCCCAACGGAATGTGTTGGATCGCCAGGAAGTAGCAGAGCATGACGGCTCCGATCGCGATACCGAAGAGCAGCAGAAACGGCGCATGCGCGACGATGCGCTTGTCGAGTTTGGGGCGGGGGCGCACGAGACTGAGCACGGCGGCCGAAAAGAGCGTGCTGACGAAAGCCGTGCCCGGCGGGCCCGAGGCTTGAGAAGAAGACGGTTGCCAGCGCCGAGCCGAGTTGCACCGATATGATCGACAAAAGCAGCAGCACGGCGGGCGGCGTGCGGCCCATGGACAAGGCAAGACGAGACAATGCGCCTTCTCCCGGCTCTTTGCCGTCTCCCGGTATGCCGAGCGCTATTGCGGTTTGCGGAGGTATGATTTTCAAGCCCTCAGTCGTTGATTGCTCGGATCCCAGATCGGTTCGGGGATGATGCGGGCCTTGCGGCGTTCGTCGAGGAGAAGGATGTCGAATTCATTGCCTGGATGCGCAAGCTTCGGGTCGACATAGGCGAAGGCGAGGGACTTCTTGACCGCGAAGCCATAGGCGCCCGATGTCGTAAGGCCCACGACCTTGCCATTGGAATAGACCGGCTCGTTGCCACGGCAATCGCTGTCGGTGGCATCGACCTCCATATAGACGAGCTTGATGCGTGGCCCGCGCTGCTTGAAATTCAGTGCTCGCGGCGCGGCCGATGAAGTCCTCCTTGTCGAGGCGGATGAAGCGATCCATCGAGCCTTCGAACATGTCGATTTCGCTCGTCAGTTCCGATCCCCAGCCGCGATAGGCCTTCTCCATGCGAAGCGCATTCATCGCGTAGGTGCCGAATAGCTTGAGGCCGAGCGGTTCGCCTGCCTTCATCAGTGCATCGAACACGCGCTCCATGCCGGCGCGCGGCACATGCAATTCCCAGCCGAGTTCGCCGACATAATTCACCCGCAGCGCGCGCACGCCGGCAACGCCCGCGACCTCGATCTCCTTGGCGGTGAGCCAGCGGAAAGCCGGCGTTTGAAAGATCGGCTTTGGTGCATTGCGTCCAGGACGTCGCGGGCCCTGGGGCCGGCCAGCACCAGCACGCCATAGTCATCGGTGATGTCGGTGATGGTGACGCGCTCGCCGGGCTCTTTCCGCCATTCAAGCTGGTCCTTGTCATAGAGCTGGGCGGCGGCCGCGGAGAGCACATAGAATTTCTCCGGGCTCAGCCGCGTCACCGTCAGCTCGGATTCGATGAAGCCATTCTCGTTCAGGAGATGGCCAAGAATGATGCCGCCGTCCTTCGCCGGAATCTTGTTGGCGCAGATGCGATCGAGGAAGGTGTCGGCATCGGGGCCGGTGACGTCGAACTTGGCGAAGGTCGAGAGGTCCATCAGGCCCGACGCGCTTCGCGCACGGCGGTCGCCTCGGCCTTCACCGGCTCCCACCAGTTGGATCGCTTGTAGGAATATTGCTCGCCCTTGCCCGACGTGTCGTACCAGCGCGCGCGCTCCCAGCCGAATATCTGCTGGAACTGGCCGCCGCGCGCTTTCAGCTTGTCATGCAGCGCGGAGGTGCGCAGCTCGCGGCCGACCTCATGCTGCTCGGCCGGCTTGTAGCAATAGTACATGTGGTGATAGTCGGCGACCGAGACTTCGGCGGTATAGTCCTTGCTCGCCCAATTGCCGAAGCGGCGCGGATCGAATTCGCGCATGTTGATCTCGGCCTGGCCATGCACCATCCATTGCGCGAGATACTTGCCGGCGCCGCCGCCCTGGCAAATGCCGATCGAGGCGCCGCAATGCATCCAGTAATTTTTCGGTCCGTGTGCCGGGCCCGAGAGATAGACACCATCCGGCGTGTGGGTGATGGCGCCTGAGATCACCGACTTCAGGCCGGCATTGGCAAAGAGCGGCAGGCGTTCGGTGGCTCGTTCCAGCCACGGCGTCAGGCGGTCGAGTTCGGGCGCGATCGAGCTCGGATTCGAAATCCCAGGCCGGCGGCTCGCCATTCCAGCAGACATGCGCGGTGTCGGTTTCGTAAGGGCCGACAAGAATGCCGTTGGTCTCCTCGCGCAGATAGGCATGCGAATAGGGATCGCGCACCACCGGCAGTTCCATCTCGAGGTCGATCAGCTCCTTGAGCGGCTCGGTGATCATGTAGTGATGCAGCATGTTGGCGACCGGTACGTTGTGGCCGGTCCAGGAGCCGACGACGTCGCAATAGGAGCCGGCGGAATTGACCACATGCTCGCAGATGATGTCGCCCTTGTCGGTGACGACCCTCCATTCGCCAGATGGAAGAAGCTTGATGTCGGTGACGCGGGTGCGGCGATAGATTTCGGCGCCGAGCTTGCGCGCGCCGGCCGCCATCGCATTGGTGACGTCGGCGGGCGCGACATGGCCGTCGGTCACGGTCCGGAAGGCGGCCTTGATGCCGAAGGTTTCGAGGAAGGGATGGTACTTCTTGATCTCGCCGGGGCCGATGATCTCGCCCTCGTATCCGGCAAGCTTGGAAATGCCGAGCACATATTTGAGCCAGTTCACCTCCTCATCCGTCTGGGCGATGCGCAAGCCGCCGCAGCCATGCCAGGAGACCGCCTGGCCGGTCAGTTCCTCGAGCTTGGGATAGAGCTCGGTCCCGTAGACATGAACCTTCGCCATGTTGAGCGAGCCGTTGAAATGCGGGCATTGGCCGGCCGCATGCCAGGTCGAGCCCGATGTCAGTTCGCCCTTTTCGACGAGGACGACATCGCTCCAGCCTTCGAGGGCCAAATGATAAAGCAGGCCGACACCCATGATGCCGCCCCCGACCACAACCACGCGCGCATGCGATTTCATCGAACCGACCTGTCTTCCGGAATTGCTTTGGCATGCACATAGCCGCTGCGGCGGGCGCGGAACAAGAGGTGAGCCTGGTTGCCGGGTGAGTTGGAAACTTCACCCAAGCTGTGTAGATTGCGCCCCGGCTCAACCATAGTCAGGGAGGACGCGGCCATGAGTCTATCCATACATCCATCCGTCGATAAGGGGATTCACCCCGCCAAAGAAGGGTTCAAGGGCGGGACGCTCAATTGCAAATGCGCAACAAAACCGGTCACGGTGACCACGACAAGTCAAAGCGCGCATAATCACGCTTGCGGCTGCACCAAATGCTGGAAGCCGGAAGGCGCGCTGTTTTCTGTCGTCGCCGTCGTCCCGCGCGATACCCTGCAGGTCACCGCCAATGGCGACAAGCTCAGGATCGTCGATGAGAAGGCGGCGATCCAGCGTCACGCCTGCAAGGAATGCGGCGTCCATATGTATGGCCGCATCGAGAACACCAAACATCCGCTTTACGGCTTCGATTTCATCCACACGGAATTGTCGAAGGAGGACGGCTGGTCGGCGCCAACTTTTGCCGCCTTCGTCTCGTCGATCATCGAGGCAGGAACCAAGCCCGACAAGATGGATGCGGTGCGCAGCCGTCTCAAGGATATCGGCTTGCCGCCTTACGACTGTCTGTCGCCGCCGCTCATGGACTTCATCGCCACGAAGGTCGCCCAAGCGTCGGGCGTGCTGAAGGCTTAAGGACGACCACGATCATGGCCGTCATGCCAGCTTGTGCTGGCATGACGGCATTTGCACATTCGATGGAGATACAGGATGAAAACCCGCGCCGCCGTTGCCTTCGAAAAGGCGAAGCCACTCGAAATCGTCGAGGTCGATCTCGAAGGCCCGAAGCAGGGCGAGGTGCTCGTCGAGATTAAGGCGACCGGCATCTGCCATACCGACGAGTTCACGATATCGGGCGCCGATCCGGAGGGATTGTTTCCGGCAATCATGGGCCATGAAGGCGCGGGCGTGGTTGTCGAGGTCGGGCCGGGGGTGACGTCGCTCAAGCCTGGCGATCATGTCATTCCGCTCTACACGCCGGAATGCCGCGAATGCGAATACTGCCTCAATCCCAAGACCAATCTCTGCCAGAAAATTCGCATCACCCAAGGCAAGGGATTGATGCCCGACGGCACGTCGCGCTTTTCGTACAAGGGCAAGATGGTCCATCACTACATGGGCTGCTCGACATTCTCGAACTACACCGTGTCGCCCGAGATCGCGCTTGCGAAAGTGCGCAGCGACGCGCCCTTCGACAAGATCTGCTATATCGGCTGCGGCGTCACCACAGGTATCGGTGCGGTGATCAATACCGCCAAGGTGGAGACCGGATCGAATTGCATCGTCTTCGGATTGGGCGGCATCGGCCTCAACGTCATCCAGGGGCTGCGCCTGATTGGCGCCAACATGATCGTCGGCGTCGATCTCAATAACGACCGCAAGGCGTGGGGCGAGCGCTTCGGCATGACGCATTTCGTCAATCCGAGCGATGTCAAAGGCGATCTCGTCGCGCATCTCGTCGAACTGACCGGCGGCGGGGCCGACTACACCTTTGAATGCATCGGCAATGTCAAAGTCATGCGCATCGCGCTCGAAGCCTGCCACAAAGGCTGGGGCCAATCGATCATCATCGGTGTTGCCGGTGCCGGCCAGGAGATCAGCACGCGGCCTTTCCAACTGGTGACCGGAAGGGTCTGGCGCGGCACCGCTTTCGGCGGCGCGCGCGGGCGCACCGATGTACCGAAGATCGTCGACTGGTACATGAACAAGCGAATCGAGATCGATCCGATGATCACGCACACGTTACCGTTGGAGCGAATCAACGAAGCCTTCGATCTCATGCATGAGGGCAAGTCGATCAGAAGCGTGGTTATTTATTAAATTTGACCGACGACGGATCGGTGCCCTTAGTTTCGTCTTAACTCAGCACCGTAATGTAACGTGTGTGGGAACCCCAACTCTGGTAACGGCGTTAGGGCGTTCTCAGGCATAAAGGAGTTCTCCATGCTGAGGAAAACTGTAGCCGCTGTCGTCATTGCGGCTGTTGCCGGCGTTGCCGGTCTCGAATATTCGTCCGCGCCGGCTTCGGCGGCTGTACCTTACGCGCCGCTCCCGAGCCAGTTGGCCACGGGCGATTCAAACCTCCAGACGGTCGCTTGGATCTATGTGAAGGGCAAGCACGGCAATCGCTATGGATATAAGCGGCCGGGCTATGGCTATCACTATGGTGGCTACTGGTACGCAAAGCCGTGGTGGAAATACGGTGGCCCGAAGGTCTGGGTTTACGATCCCGGCATGTATGGTCCCCGCTACAAGGTCAAGCGGAATGGCTACGGGTATCACTACAAGGGCTATTACTACAAGAAGCCCTATTGGAAGTACTAATCGGGCCTGACGGTCTGATAGAGACCCGGCGTCCTGCATAGGCGGGCGCCGGGTTTTTGATTCTCAGGGACACAAGGGAGGAGCGAGGCCTAGGGACGTCAGGCCCTGGCAGGCGGCCGCAACGAGCTGATTGCGCTCGCTCCAAAAGGCAAGTCCCAGGATCAATGGAGCCGTCGCGCCGCCGGCAATGTAGTAGACCACATTGCGGACGCTTTCGCCGTCCCAGTAGCCGGCGTCGTCCCATTCGGCTTCGACGACGTATTTCTCGACCGCATAATCGTCCCGCGTGAGCATGTCGAGTGGCTCACCCAATCCAAGATCCTCGGGATAGAGCGTCGCGTTGGCGCGCCAATAGTGGGCGATTATGCCGAGCAGCGCACCGAAGATGCTCAGCGCCAGCACGAAGCCGATATAGGCCATGTCGGTCATTGCGACCGGCAAGGTGATGGCCGTGCTTTAATGAAGGCTTAAGCCAGGGTGTCTTTGCGTATCTCGTAGAGCATGAGCGCAGACGCGACTGCGACGTTGAGCGATTCGGCGCCGCCGGTCATCGGAATGCGGACCAGGCTGTTGCAAAGTCCGGATAGTGAAGCGGATATGCCTTCGCGCTCGCTTCCCATGAGGAGGAGCGTCGGAGCGCGGTAGTTCTTGCGGAAACCCGCCGTCGCATCAGCGGAGGTCCCCACCGTTTCGCCCGGCCAGTTTTTCAGCAATCCCGCGAATTCAGCCTCACTTTGCTTGAGCAAGGGCAGGGCGAAGATCGATCCCGTGGTCGCGCGCACGCAGTCTGGTCCGTAGGGATCGCAGCTTGGGCCGACGAGGATCACACCGGCAGCAGAAACGGCATCCGCCGTTCGGATGATTGTGCCGAGATTGCCGGGATCGCGGATGTTTTCGAGGGCGAGCCACAGCGCATCGTTCGGAATGGCTGGAAGCGCATCGAGCCAGCGTTGCTCGAACAATGCTATGCAGTCGGCAGCGTTGTCCTGGCCGCTTACGGCTTTCAGCACTGTCTCGCTGGCAAGGAGGCAGCGCGCTCCACATTCACGACCCCAAGCCAACAGCTCCTGTCCGTTCGTGCCATCGCGCAGCAGCATCGTATGCGGCTTCCAAGCCGTAGCCTTGGCGCGGGCCAGCATTTCGCGGCCTTCGGCGACGAATAGTCCGGTATCCGTCCGATGCTTCTTCAGCGCCAGCGAACGGATGAGTTTGACAGTGTCGTTCTTGGTCGAGGTTATGACTTCCATATCAATGCTTTACAGAAACAAAGCCTATAAGGCCACAAAAATCCTTGACAAAGTTCCTCTTGTGTTCTAGATAGCGAGATTGAACGTGCCGTGCCTACCGCTGATTGACATTGTGAATAAGAGGCCAGGATCGGGGCCCGAAATCCGATCCACGACCGGGCGGGCACCAGGGTGCACCGACCGCGTTACCCGTTTGGCCAACGGGTGGCGCGCGAGATGGACACTTCAACAGCGAAGAGCAATGCGTTGGCCATGGCCGAGCTGGCGGTGTTGCGATTTCTCTGATCTGCCCGTCCGGACGAAATTTTTCTGAACGATCCGGCACGATGAATCTCCGCAAACATTGCGGGGCGCCGCATCCCTACTTTGCCATTGTCTTGCGATTGCGCAGAACATGCTCGTGCGTCGGATCGTAGAGAGCTGAATCGCGGAAACCATGCGCATCGAGTACCGGGCCGACGAGGATCAATGCGGTGCGGGTGAGCTTTGCGGCGCGGACCTTTTTGGCGATGGTCGATAGCGTGCCGTGAATGATCTTCTCGTCGGGCCAAGTCACCCGATAGACGACAACGACCGGGCAATCTTCGCCGTAATGCGGCGTCAGGGCGCGCTGAATATAACCAAGATTGCGGATCGACAGATGGATGGCGAGCGTCGCGCGCGAACGGCCGAGTTCCTCCAAGGCTTCGCCTTCAGGCATCGGCGAAGCTTGCATTGTCGTTCGGGTGAGGATCACGGTCTGGGCGATTTCGGGCAGCGTGAATTCGGTCTTGAGCGCGGCGGCCGCGGCGGCGAAGGCCGGGACGCCGGGCGTCACGTCGTAGTCGATCTTGAGTTCATCGAGACGGCGCATCTGCTCGGCAATGGCGCCATAGATCGAGGGATCGCCGGAATGGACGCGCGCAACGTCCTTGCCTCCGGCATGGGCCGTCCCGATTTCGGCGATGATCTCGTCGAGCGTCATGGGCGCGGTGTCGATCACGCGGGCACCTGGCGGCGCGGATTTCACGATCTCTTCCGGCACGAGCGAGCCGGCATAGAGGCAGACAGGACAGCGCTCGATGAGCCTGAGCCCGCGCAAGGTGATGAGGTCCGGCGCCCCAGGGCCGGCGCCGATGAAGTGAACGGTCATGATCGTGCTTTCAGTGAATCGAGTGCGGATTGCAGGATGTAGACGGCCGCGAGCTTGTCGACGAGTTCGGCGCGGCGCGCCCGCGATGTGTCGCCTTCGATGAGCATGCGCTCGACGGCGGCGGTCGAAAGGCGCTCGTCCCAATAGGTGATCGGCAGGGGGGTCAGCTTTTCGAGATTGCGCGCGAAGGCACGCGTCGACTGGCAGCGCGGACCTTCGGACCCATCCATGTTGAGCGGAAGGCCAAGCAGGATCAGGCCTGCACGCTTCTCCGCGACGATCTCGAGGAGGCGCGCGGCGTCGAGGGTGAACTTGCGCCGCGCGATCGTCTCGATCGGCGAGGCGATGGTTCGGGTGACATCGCTTGTCGCCACGCCGATCGTCTTGGTGCCGAGATCAAGCCCCAGGAAGGGAGCATTCGCGGGGAGCCCGGAAAGCGCTGCGGCAAGTACGTCATGGATCATGGCGAGCGTGATACGCGGTTTGACGGGGCGCGCAAAGCGGTTGCATGATCAACTACGCCCAAGGAGAAAATCCCATGAAAATCACGGCACTTGGCCATTCGGCCTTCCGCATCGAAACCGGCAAGGCCGTTATCCTCGTCGATCCGTTCATCACCGGGAACCCGGCCGCGAAACCAGGCACGATGGAGCTGACGCGCGATTGCACGCATCTGCTCCTCACCCATGGGCATGACGATCACGTCGGCGATACGGTTGCGATCTGCAAGGCGACGGGCGCGACGCTCGTCAGCAATTTCGAGATCTGCAATTTCCTCGCCGCGCAAGGGGTCAAGAACTACAGCCCGGGTAACCATGGCGGGCGGATTTCATTTCCCGATTTCGACGTGATCTTCACCAATGCCTGGCATTCCTCCAGCCGCATCCAGAAGGACGGCGTTCCGATCTATCTCGGCAACCCGTCGGGCTTCGTGATCGAACCCAAGACCGAGAAGGGAAAGACCGTTTATGTCATGGGCGATACCGGCATCTCGCACGACATGAGTCTGGTGCAGGAACTCTACAAACCCGTAGTCGGCATCGTGCCGATCGGCGATCGCTTCACCATGGGTCCCGACCAGGCGGCGCTCGCCTGCCGCAAGTTCTTCGCCTTCAGCACGATCATCCCTTGCCACTATGCTTCGTTCGAAGGCTATGTCATTCCGCACGAAGCGCCTTTCCTTGAAGCGATGCGGCCGGACGCCAAGAAGGTGAAGGCGCTCAAGTCAGGCGAGAGCATTAGTCTGTGATCGGAGCGATGGCGGGCAAGAAGCGATGAGCAAGCAGAACGAGCGCGCGGTCGGCGAGATCGTCGCGAACAAGCCGCCCGGCCTCGCGCCGGATCTCAGGCCATTATTCGGGCGCTGGATGAGGCTTGAGCCCCTCTCGGCGGAAAAGCATGCGCAGGATCTCTATGAGTCCTTCAAGGACAGTGATCCCGAGCATCATATCTGGACCTATCTCGCCTATGGTCCGTTTGCCGATTTAGCGACGTTCCGTTCCTGGCTTCTTGAGCGAGAATTGTCGCGCGATCCGTGGTTCTACGCGTATGTGCGGCGCGACACCGGCAAGGCGGCCGGCATGGGTGCCTTCATGCGGCTCGACGCGGCGAACGGGGTCATCGAAATCGGCCATATCTGGATGTCGCCGGGGCTGCAAAAGACCCGCGAGGCGACGGATGCGATCTTCCTCATGATGCGGCATGCTTTCGACGAATTGGGGGTGAGGCGGCTCGAATGGAAATGCGATTCCCTCAACGCGCCATCGCGCGCCGCGGCCAAGCGCTTCGGCTTCGCGTTCGAAGGAATTTTCCGGCAGCATTTCATTATCAAGGGCCGCAATCGCGACACGGCCTGGTTCTCGATCATCGACACGGAATGGCCGTCGATCCGCAAGGCATTCGAGGCCTGGCTGAAGGACGAGAATTTCGACGCGGAGGGAAGGCAGAAGAAGAAACTGGCGGTTGGTTAAGGCAATCCGTCATGCCAGCGAAGCTGGCGTCCCTTGAGCAGGTGCCTTCGCTGAAGCGATTCAGGGGCCCCCCAGCTTTCGCTGAGGTGACGGTAATGGGCGGGCGTTGCCGCAGGTTGCACCGCAGCATATCGGATGATAACAAGCGCCCGCGTCACGATGAGGATCCCCGGATATGTCGGTCGACAGGGCGACTGTTAAGCGCATCGCCAAGCTTGCGCGCATCAAGGTCGAGGAAGCGGATGTGCCGCGCCTCGAAGGCGAACTCAATGCCATCCTGCAATGGATCGAGCAATTGAACGAAGTCGACGTGTCGCAAGTCGAGCCCTTGACCTCGGTCGTCGCGATGAAGATGAAAATGCGCAAGGACGTAGTAACCGATGGGAATTATCCCAAAGAGGTGGTCCTGAACGCGCCGGTCTCGGAGGACGAGTTCTACATGGTGCCGAAGGTGGTCGAATGAGCAAGCTGACCTCGCTCACCATCGCCGAAGCCCGAAAGGGCCTGAAGGAACGGAAGTTCAGTTCGCTTGAGCTAACGGAAGCCTATCTCGCCGCCATGGAGCAGGCGCGCATCCTCAATGCGTATATCGTCGAGACTCCGGGCCGCGCCCGCGAGATGGCGAAGGCTTCGGATGCAAAGCTCGCCAAGGGCGAAGGTGGCGTGCTTGAAGGCATTCCGCTCGGCATCAAGGACCTGTTCGCGACCAAGGGCGTCCACACGCAGGCCGCAAGCCATATTCTCGATGGCTTCGAGCCGCCTTATGAATCGACGGTTACCGCCAATCTCTGGCGCGACGGCGCGGTGATGCTCGGCAAGCTCAACATGGACGAGTTCGCCATGGGCTCGTCCAACGAGACGAGCTATTACGGCAATGTCATCAATCCATGGCGGCGGCGCAATTCCAATGCGGCGCTGGTACCGGGCGGTTCGTCAGGCGGCTCGGCCTCGGCAGTGGCGGCGCATCTCTGCGCCGGCGCGACGGCGACGGATACCGGCGGATCGATCCGCCAGCCGGCGGCTTTTACCGGCACGGTTGGGATCAAGCCGACCTATGGCCGCTGCTCGCGCTGGGGGATCGTCGCCTTCGCGTCATCGCTCGACCAAGCCGGGCCGATCGCGCGCGATGTTCGCGACTGCGCGATCATGCTCAAGACCATGGCGAGCCACGATCTCAAGGATACGACCTCGGTCGATACGCCGGTGCCCGATTACGAGGCGGCGCTTGGCCGGTCGATCAAGGGCATGCGGGTCGGCATCCCGAAGGAATACCGGGTCGACAACATGCCGGCCGATATCGATGCCTTGTGGGCCAAGGGAGCGCAGTGGCTGAAGGAGCAGGGGGCGGAGATCGTCGAGATCTCACTGCCGCATACGAAATATGCATTGCCCGCCTATTACATCGTGGCGCCTGCGGAAGCCTCTTCCAATCTCGCGCGCTATGATGGCGTGCGCTATGGGCTCAGGGTCGAGGGCGACGACATCACGTCGATGTATGAGAATACCCGCGCGGCGGGCTTCGGGCGCGAGGTGCAGCGGCGCGTGCTGATCGGGACCTATGTGCTCTCGGCCGGCTATTACGATGCCTATTATGTCCGTGCGCAGAAGGTCCGCACACTGATCAAGCGCGATTTCGACGAGGCGTGGAACAAAGTCGATGTGGTGCTCACCCCCGCGACGCCGAGCGCTGCCTTCGCGCCGGGCGAGATTACCGATCCGGTCCAGATGTATCTCAACGACGTGTTCACGGTAACGGTGAACATGGCGGGCTTACCGGGTATCACGGTGCCGGCCGGTATCGATCCAGCAGGATTGCCGTTGAGCCTGCAGCTCATCGGCAAGCCGTTCGGCGAGGAGACATTGTTCCAAGTCGGAAGTGCCATCGAACAGGCGGCCGGGAAATTCGAAGCGCCGGTTTGGTGGTAGGCGCCCTTTTCACCCTCCCCTTGTGGGGAGGGCCGGGGTGGGGTGCGCTACTCTTTCGACGGCAGATTGGGTAGGGGCTCGCGACCCCACCCTTAATCCCTCCCCACAAGGGGGAGGGAAATTGAGCGTTACGAATACTTGCGGATCAGGCCCACGAGCTTGCCCTGTACCTTGACGCGGTCGGGCCCGAAGATACGCGTCTCGTAAGCAGGATTCGCCGCTTCGAGCGCGATCGAGTCGCCCTTGCGGCGCATGCGCTTCAAAGTCGCTTCCTCACTATCGACCAGCGCCACGACGATCTCGCCATTATTGGCGGACTCGGTCTTGCGCAAGAGAACGGTATCGCCGTCAAAAATGCCGGCATCGATCATCGAGTCGCCCTTGACCTCGAGCGCGAAGTGTTCGCCTGCGCCAAGCATTTCCGGCGGGACGGTGATGTTGTGCGTATGATCCTGGATCGCCGAGATCGGCACACCCGCCGCGATGCGGCCCATGACGGGAACGATGGCCGGGCGGTAGCTCCCGTCATTGCCGGGCGGGATAGGCTTCACCTTGCCGAGATTGCCCTGGATAACATTGGGCGTGAAATTCGTCTTCTTGGGCGCCAGACTCGTCGAATGCGATTCGGGAAGCTTGACCACCTCCAACGCACGCGCCCGGTTTGGCATGCGGCGCAGGAAACCGCGCTCCTCGAGCGCCAGGATCAGACGGTGGATGCCGGATTTCGACTGGAGATTGAGCGCTTCCTTCATTTCCTCGAAAGACGGCGGAACGCCTTCTTCCTTCAGCCGCTCGTTGATGAAGAGGAGCAATTCGAGCTGTTTGCGCGTAAGCATAGGTCACCTGCCTTTTCGGTAAGAGAATCGGAACAATTGATAAACACAGATAACCGTTCTCTATTAGTTCGGCAAGTGTTTCGTGAGGCGCTGCGTCAAAAATCTATAGGTAGTGCCGGAACGAGGGTCCCGGCCGGCGCGGCAGGGGCATTTGGAGGCCGGATAACGAGGCAGCCGGCGTCGACAAGGGTTCGAAGCATGGCGGAGTCCTGCTTCGGGAACGGCTTTACTGTTAGTCGACCCTCGGCATCGCGGGCGAGTTCGGCGCGGACATAGTCCTGGCGCCCGTCATTGGCGGCCATGCCGGCGCCGAGACGGGCAAGCGGAGGCGGGGGCTCCGGCGGCAGGCCGAGCAGGGCGTCGAGCAGGGGTTTGAGGAAGAGCCTCGCGCAAATCAGGGCGGAAACCGGGTTTCCCGGTAGCCCGATCACACTGAGCTTGCCTTTGCGGCCGAACATCAAAGGCTTTCCGGGGCGCATGGCGATCTTCCAGAAATCGATTTTGATGCCGGCGGCGATCAACGCCTCGCGGACGAAATCATGATCGCCGACGGAAGCGCCGCCGGTGGTGACGAGAATGTCGGAGCCTTCGGCCTTGCCGATGGCGCGGATTGTGGCGTTGAGGCGATCGGGGATGATGCCGAGATCGCGCGGCGCGCCGCCGAAGTGGCGGATGAAAGCCCCGAGTGCCACGCTGTTTGACGAGACGATCTGATCAGGCCCGGGCTTTCCGCCAACGGGCACGAGTTCATCGCCGGTGGTGAAGAGCGTGACACGTGGGGCGCGGCGTACGGCGATCTCGACATGGTTCATCGCGGCAACAAGACCGATCGAGGAAGCGTCGAGACGCGTCCCGGCGGTGACGAGCGTCTCGCCCTTGCGAAAGTCGAGGCCGCGGCCGCGCACCGAATGGCCGGGTATCGGCGCCTTGTTGATGATGACGTGGCCGCCGTCCGCGTCGGTATTCTCCTGGATAACGACAGTGTCGGCGCCGCGCGGCATGGGTCCGCCGGTGAAGATTCGAACAGCCTGGCCGGCACCGACGGTACCTGCGAAGGCATGGCCGGCGGGCGCGACGCCGATGAGCTTCAATCGCGCCGGGGCCGTGCTCGTATCCGCGGCGCGCACCGCATAGCCGTCCATGGCGCTTGCGGCGAAGGGCGGTTGGTCGCGCGTCGCCTTCAGATCGCGCGCGAGGACGCGGCCCAGCGCATCGCCGAGCCTCACGGTCTCGGCGGGAAGCGGTTTGACGCCTGCGAGAATGCGGGCCTTGGCTTCGTCGACCGGCAGAAGGCTCATGATTTGGGCCGCGAATAGCGTCCCGACTTGCCGCCGGACTTTTCGACGAGGCAGATATCGGTGATCCGCATGCCGCGATCGACGGCCTTGCACATGTCGTAGACCGTGAGCGCGGCAACGGCGGCGGCGGTCAAGGCTTCCATCTCGACGCCGGTCTTGCCTTCGACCTTGACCGTGGCGGCGATCATCAATGCTGCATTGCCCTGCGGCGTGAACTCGACTTCCGCCTTGGTAATGGCCAGCGGATGGCACAGCGGGATGAGATCGGAGGTTTTCTTGGCGGCCATGATGCCGGCGATGCGCGCGGTGGCGAAGACATCGCCCTTCTTGGCGGCGCCGGCGAGGATGAGATCGAGGGTTTCCGGTTTCATCTCGACCAGCGCATGCGCCGTCGCGCTGCGCGAGGTAATGTCCTTCGCCGACACGTCGACCATGCGGGCGGCGCCTTTGTCGTCGAGATGGGTGAGGCGCGTCATGGCTTGGCGAGGATGGCGCGCGTGGCCGCGACAACATCCTCCTGGCGCATCAGGCTTTCGCCGATGAGGAAAGCGTTGACGCCGACTTTCGAAAGGCGGGCCAGATCCGACGGCGTGAAGAGGCCGCTTTCGCCGACGACGAGACAGCCCTGCGGGATCAAGGGAGCGAGGCGCTCGGTAACATCGAGGCTGGTCGCGAAGCTGTGGAGGTCGCGGTTGTTGATGCCGATGAGCGGTGTCGATAGCTTCAGCGCGCGTTCGAGCTCTGCTTCGTTGTGCACTTCGGCGAGGACATCCATGCCCCAGTCATGGGCCGTGATTTCAAGTTCGGCGGCCAGCGTGTCGTCGATCATCGCCATGATGAGAAGGATGCAGTCCGCACCCCAGGCGCGGGATTCAGCGACCTGATAGGGGTCGAGCATGAAATCCTTGCGCAGCACCGGTAGCCCGCTGACCTGCGCGGGCGGCGCCGAGATATTCGGGCGCCCCCTGGAAGGAGGGCGTGTCAGTGAGGACGGAAAGGCAGGCCGCACCGCCCGCGGCGTAGGCAAGCGCCAATTGCGGCGGATTGAAATCGGCGCGTATGAGGCCCTTGGAGGGGCTCGCCTTCTTGATCTCGGCAATCAACGCCCACTGGCCGGCGGCGATGCGCGCTTCGAGAGCCGCGGCAAATCCCCGAACCGGCGGCGCGTCGAGCGCCATCACTTCGAGTTCGCCCTCGGGGATCTCTGACTTCGCTTTCGCCACTTCTTCGCGCTTGTAGGCGGCGATCTTGGCGAGCACGGATGGCGTTTCGGCGCCGAGTGTTGCGGGGCGGGCGTTCATCGCTTCAACCGTGCGAAGCCTTGACGAGTTTTTCGAGGCTCTTGCGCGCCGCACCCTTATCGATCGAAGCCTCGGCGATGCGCACGCCCTCGGCAAAAGTATTCGCCTTGCCGGAAACGAGGAGGGCCGAGCCGGCGGTCATCGCGGCGGAATCGCGGAATGCACCTTTTGCTCCAGCCAGCACACCAACAAGCGCTTCGGCATTGTGAGCGGCGTCACCGCCGCGCAGATCGGCGACATTGCTGCGCTCGAGTCCGACGTCCTCCGGCGTGACTTCGAAGCTCGTGACCTTGCCATCCTTCAGTTCAGCGATCCAGGTGCGCCCGGTCGAAACGATTTCATCAAAGCCGCCTTCGCCATGGCAGATCCAGGCGCGCTCGCAGGAGAGATTGGCAAGCACTTCCGCCAAGGGCTCGACCCAGTTCCTCGCGAAGACGCCAGTAACCTGACGGCGAACGCCGGCCGGATTCGAAAGCGGACCGAGAAGATTGAAAATGGTGCGTGTGCCAAGTTCGACGCGGCTTGGACCAACATGCTTCATCGAGACATGATGGGCGGGTGCGAACATGAAGCCGACGCCTGCCTCATCGATGCACTCGGCGATGCGTTCGGGTACGAGGTCGATCTTGACGCCCAAGGCGGTCAGGACGTCGGCGGCGCCGGACTTGGAAGAAAGCGCGCGGTTGCCATGCTTGGCGACCTTGAGACCGGCGCCCGCGGCAATGAAAGCGGCGCAGGTCGAGATGTTGAAGGAACCTGAAGCGTCGCCGCCAGTGCCGACGATGTCGATGGCATCGGCCGGTGCTGCAACCTTCAGCATCTTCTCGCGCATGGTTTCGACAGCGCCGGTGATTTCCGCCACGGTCTCGCCGCGAACGCGCAAAGCCATCAGGAAACCGCCGATCTGTGACGGCGTGGCCTCGCCCGACATCAGGACATCGAAAGCCTGACGCGATTCCTCGCGCGTCAATGGCTGTCCGTTGGCGACCTTGGCGATCAATTGCTTCAAATCGGCCATGTCAGCGGGCCCTCGCGAGATCGATGAAGTTCTTCAATAGCTTGTGGCCATGTTCGGAAGCAATGCTTTCAGGATGGAACTGCACGCCATGGACATTCCGCGTCTTGTGGCTGAGGCCCATGATAATGCCGTCATCAGTCTCGGCGGTGACCGTGAGGTCTTTCGGCAGGGAGTCCCGTTCGACGATGAGCGAATGGTAGCGCGTCGCCTCGAAATTGTCAGGCACATCGCCGAACACGCCCTTGCCATCGTGGCGGATGCGCGAAAGCTTGCCATGCATGAGCTTAGGAGCGCGAATGACCTTGCCGCCGAAAGCCTGGCCGATGGCCTGGTGACCCAGACAGACGCCCAGAATCGGAATGGTCGGCGAGGCCTTTTCGATCAATTCGAGGCAGATGCCGGCATCATCCGGCGTGGCGGGGCCGGGCGACAGGACGATCGCTTCGGGCTTGGCCGAGATGACCTGTCCGACGCCGATCTTGTCGTTGCGGTGGACGACAGTCTCGGCACCAAGCTCGCTCAGATAGTGGAAGAGGTTCCAGGTGAACGAGTCGTAATTGTCGATGAGGATGATCATTGGCCCCTCCCGGCGCGTCCGGCGAAACGGACGGCTTCCTCGGCGGCGCGGAACAAGGCCTTCGCCTTGTTGACGCATTCGACGTGCTCGCTTTCGGGGTCGCTGTCGGCAACGATGCCAGCGCCGGCCTGAACATACATCTTGCCGTCCTTGACGATGGCGGTGCGCAGTACGATACAAGTATCCATTTCGCCATTGGCGGAGAAGTATCCGACACAGCCCGCATAGACGCCACGCTTCTCGGTTTCGAGCTCGTCGATGATTTCCATCGCGCGAACTTTCGGGGCGCCGGAAACGGTACCAGCAGGGAAGCCCGCCACCAGGGCGTCGATCGAGTCATACTTCGCATCGAGATTGGCCTCGACATTCGACACGATATGCATGACCTGACTGTAGAATTCGAGCATGAAGCGGTCGGTGACCTTGACCGAGCCGATTTCGGCGACACGACCGGCATCGTTGCGGCCGAGATCAAGCAGCATCAAGTGCTCTGCGCGCTCCTTGGGATCGGCGAGGAGTTCCTGGGCGAGCGCGCGATCCTCGGCCGGAGTCGCGCCGCGGCGGCGCGTTCCAGCGATCGGGCGCACGGTGACCTTGCCATCGCGGACCCGCACCAGAATTTCAGGCGAGGAACCGATGATCGCGAACTCGTCGAAGTTGAGATAGTACAAAAACGGCGAAGGGTTCACGCGGCGCAGGCTGCGATAAAGTGCGAAGGGTGGAAGGGTGAATTCCGTCTCGAAGCGCTGCGAGAGTACAACCTGGAAGATATCGCCGGCGGCTATGTATTCCTTGGCGCGACGCACCTTGTCGCGATATTCGGCGGGCGTTGTATTTGAGGTTGGCGGGCTGATCGGGGGGGTATCGGGGCGCCCGGCAAAGCCGTGATCGAGCGGTCGGTCGAGCGCTTCGACCACATTGGAGAGCCGTTCCATCGCGCGCGCATAGGCAGCCTTGGCACTAATGCCGTCTTCGGGATAGACCGGGGTTACGACGGTGACGTCGTCCTTTACTGAATCGAAGATCGCCATGATGGTCGGGCGGATCAATACCGAGTCCGGCATGCCGAGCGTGTCGTGATTTGGCTCGGGCAGTTCCTCCATCAACCGCACCATGTCGTAGCCGATATAGCCGAAGACGCCGGCCGACATGGGAGGCGCATCCTCCGGCAGAGGGATGCGGCTTTCGGCAAGCAGCGTGCGGAGGGCTTGGAGCGGGGGCTGGGGCAGGGGTTCGAAGGGGCCGTCCGGATCAAACAATGCTCGACGGTTGATCGAGGCGTTCCCGCCATCGGTACGCCAGATAACGTCTGGCTTCATGCCGATAATCGAATAGCGGCCGCGTACGGCACCCCCTTCGACGGATTCGAGGAGAAACGAATAGCGCGCATTGCGCGTCAGCTTGAGGACGGCCGAGACTGGTGTTTCGAGATCGGCAACGAGGCGGGTCATGACCACCTGCGCCGCGCCTTCATCATAGCGGCGGGCGAACTCGTCGAATTCGGGTTGGACTTTCATCTTGTGGCTTTCGAGGCATTGGTTTCAAGGATCGTCAGGGGTTCGGTGTTCCTGTGATCTTTTGCCAAAGCGCCTCGTCAATGGACCAGCCGAACTCCTCCTGCAAGGCGGTCATGAACATGGCGTTAAGGTCGCTGGTCGCACCCTGAGCGAGGGTGTCGCCGATCTTCTTTCCTTCCGCCGAGGTGGGATCGAAATTTTGCGCCAAGACCGGAAGCGCCTTGATCACCTTGGCACTCTTTCCGTCAGACTGGATGGACGAGGCGAAGCCGTTGTCGGGAACGCCGAAAACGGCAGCGATGGCGCCAGCGTCGAAGCCATCGACGGTTTCGTTGCGTTTGATGCTGCGGATGTCCTTGATCTCTGCGCCTAGTTCAGTCGCCAGTGTTTCGATCGGCGTGCCGGCATTGCCGCGTTCGGCAAGCTTCTGCGCTTTGTCCAATGCAAGTTCGCGTACCTTTCTAGCAAGTAGATCGGCCTTGACCTTGTCCTTGACCTCATCGAAGGGGCGCAAAGCGGAAGGCGTCACTTCGCGGACCTCGTACCAAAGATAGGCGTCGCCCTCCTGGAGCGCGTCATTCTCGACACCGACATCGGAGGCAAAGAGCGCCTGCAGGGCTTGATCCTTGAAGGGCAGTTCGACAGGCTTGCCATCCTTGTCGAGGCCTTTTTCGTCGATCGACATGGCGACCACGACGGGAATGCCGGCCTTCTTGGCGATCTCCTCGAACGGAGTCTGGGCAGCGCGCGCATCCTCCACGGAATTGTAAAGGTCGAGAATCTGGCTCTTCGCCTGCTCAAGCTGGATGCGGCTGGTGAGTTCGGATTTCACTTCATCGAGTGTCTTCCGGATTTCCGGCGTGATCTTGGTGACGCGCAGGAGGACTGTCGACAGCCGGCCTTGTACCGGATCGCTTATGGTGTTCAGGGGCAGTGCGAATGCTGCTTCCGCCAGAAGATCGTCGGGAATATCGCCCTTGCGCCGTTCGCCGAGCGAAACAGCCGTCGCATCAAACCCCATCTCCTTGGCGATTGCGAGGAAGTCCTCGCCGGCCGTCATACGATCCTTGGCCTTCTTCGCCGCTTCGAGATTGGGGAACACGATCTGCTCGATGACCCGTGATTCCGGTGTTGCGTAATCATCCTTGTATCGATCATAATTTGCTTGCAACACCTCGTCGCTCACGATGATCTTCGCAGCGATATCGGCGGGATCCGCCTTCATCACAACCACGCTGCGAAATTCAGGCGCCGTGTAGGTCTGCTGGTTCTCGTCGTAGTACTTCTTCAACTCGTCGTCGGTGAGGGCCGCGATTTCCGCGTCGGTCGCCGTCACGACGAAAAAACGCGCGTCGCGCTCTTCATTGCGAAAACGATACGCAGCCTCGACGAGCGCCGCGGGAGAAGAAAAGTTTTCTGCGGCGCTGTCAGAAACCGCAACGCGAAGGAAGCGGCTGCGCTCGCTGGCAAGGTAGTCGGCCTCCGAGATGTTATTGTTGCGCAGGATGTTGCGGAAGAGTTCGGCGCTGAACTTGCCATCCAGGCCTTTGAACATCTCTTGCTGCGAAATGATGCCAACCAACTGCTGATCGGAGATGGCGAGTTTCAGCTTATTGCTTTCGGCATCCAGGGCCGAACCGCGGACCAGGTCCATCAGGACCTGGCGATCGAGGCCGATCTGCCGGGCAATGTCGGGCGTGATCGACTGGCCCGTCTGGCGCGAATAGGTCCTCAGCGCATCCTGAAACTGGCGCGTGAACTGCGAGGCTGAGATTTCCTGGTCGCCGACACTTGCAAGGACGTCAGAATGATAGCCGCGGAACACGTCCTGGATTCCCCAGAAGACACCGAAGCTCAGGGCCAGGATACCAATCAGGACTTTCGCAACCCAGCTCTTGGCCGCCCTGCGCAATGAATCAAGCATCGATGTTCCTTCGCCAAACGTCGCCGTCGAGAGGCCGGAGCGACACAGTTAGGAGCCTTATAAGTATGCGCTTTCAGCCTCGCAAGCACGGGGTTGCCCATGCAACGGGCCGCCAGGTGGATTAGCGCGGCTGCGAAAAGTCGCGCCAAATTCGCATATTCCCGCATCGGATCATCCCAA
Organism: uncultured Alphaproteobacteria bacterium; assembly: GCA_963805405.1. Lineage (GTDB taxonomy): Bacteria > Pseudomonadota > Alphaproteobacteria > Rhizobiales > Aestuariivirgaceae > JAEUMG01. The sequence continues at coordinate 233,305 of CAWDUC010000020.1, forward strand.
AAGGGCTCACACTTTCGGTTTCGATGCGCTAGAAGCCCGCAAACTGGGGGTGAATATGGCAATTCGGGGACCGCGTCCGCTTGTAGCGGGCAATTGGAAGATGAACGGGACGACAGCGTCACTGCGCGAGGCGCGGCTGATCGCGGGAATGCTCAAGGATGTGCGGCTGCGCTGCGATGTCATGATCTGCCCACCGGCAACGCTCATCCGCCGTCTCAAGGGAGTGTTCGCGGGGACGCCGGTGAAGCTCGGAGGCCAGAACTGCCATTGGGAGGCGAGCGGCGCCTTTACGGGTGAGATTTCCTCGGAGATGCTGAAAGATGCCGGGTGTTCGGCGGTCATCGTCGGCCATTCCGAACGGCGCAGCGGGTTCGGCGAGACCGATGCGATAGTGCGTTCCAAGGCAGCGGCGGCGCACCGCGCCGGGATCACGGCCATCATCTGCATCGGCGAGACATTGGACGAGCGCAAGGGCGGTAAGGCCGTCGATGTCGTGTCGCGACAGTTAAAGGACAGCCTGCCCGAAGCCTCGACTTCGGCCAATACGGTGATCGCCTACGAGCCGGTGTGGGCCATCGGTACGGGGTTGACACCGACCATGGAAGAGGTGGGGGATATCCACAACTCAATCCGCGAGCGTCTGACAGCGCTCATAGGCGAAGATGGCGGCCAAATGCGTATCCTCTATGGCGGATCGGTCAAACCCTCCAATGCGGCAGCCTTTGCGGTCATTCCTAACGTGAACGGAGCGCTGGTTGGCGGGGCGAGCCTCAAGGCGGTCGATTTCATTGGGATTATAAAGGCTTACCTCTAATGTCCTGCGGCATTCTTGACCGGTGATTGCCAAGCGCCCATATCCCCGCTAATCCACCCACCGCATCGTCAAGCCGCTAGAAAGCCCATGCCATGTTGACCGTCATACTCGTGATCCACCTGATCATTGCGCTTGCGCTGATCGGTGTCGTGCTCCTGCAAAGATCCGAGGGTGGCGCTCTTGGCATCAGTAGCGGCGGTGGGGCTGGCTCGCTGTTCTCGGCGCGCGGGGTTGGCAATACGCTGACCCGGATCACCGCTATTCTCGCACTCGCGTTCTTCGTCACATCGATCACGCTGACCTTGCTTTCGACAAAGCGGTCCGGCGGTGGATCGGTTTTCGATTCGGTGCCGACGACGACGCAAGAGGCGCCCGCGAAGCCGGCCGGTCAGAATCCGGAAGGCAATGATGGAACCGTTGGGGGCAGCGTGCTGCCAGACCTACCGCCTTCGAACAGCGGTGGACAGAATCAAGTCCCCGTCACTCCTTAGGCAGTTTGATCTTGATTTGTTCCGAAGCTCGGGATGAAAATTCCGGGCTTCGAATCGTTGAAGCAAACGGATAGAAAGGGGGCCCATGGCGCGGTACATCTTCATCACCGGCGGCGTGGTCTCCTCCCTCGGTAAGGGTTTGGCTTCGGCGGCACTGGGCGCGTTGCTCCAGGCGCGAGGCTACAAGGTCAGGCTTCGCAAGCTCGATCCCTATCTCAACGTCGATCCTGGAACGATGAGTCCCTACCAGCACGGGGAAGTCTTCGTGACCGACGACGGAGCAGAGACTGATCTCGATCTCGGCCATTACGAGCGTTTCACCGGGCGCTCGGCCAACCGGCAAGACAACGTCACCACGGGCCGCATCTATCAGGACATCATCACCAAGGAGCGGCGCGGCGACTATCTTGGCGGCACCGTGCAGGTCGTTCCGCATGTGACGGATGCGATCAAGGAATTCATCGGCAGCGGCAATGAAGGCTTCGATTTCGTGCTCGTCGAGATCGGCGGAACCGTCGGCGATATCGAAGGCCTGCCGTTCTTCGAAGCGATCCGGCAGTTCGGACAGGAGCAGCCGCGTGGCAGCTGCATCTATATCCATCTCACGCTCTTGCCGTTTATTCCCACGGCAGGCGAACTCAAGACCAAGCCCACGCAGCATTCGGTCAAGGAACTGCGCTCGATCGGCATCCAACCTGACATATTGCTGTGCCGGGCAGATCGCGAGATTCCGATCACCGAGCGGCGAAAGATTGCGCTGTTCTGCAATGTGCGACCTTCAGCGGTCGTCCAGGCACTCGATGTGTCGAGCATCTATGATGTGCCGCGCGCCTATCATGCGGAAGGGCTCGACCGGGAAGTGCTCGACGCCTTTGGTGTGAAGCCCGACCGTGTGCCCGATCTCAGCCGCTGGAGCGACATTACCCAGCGCATCTTCCATCCCGAAGGCGAAGTGACGATCGCGGTTGTCGGGAAGTATACCGGACTGCTCGATGCCTATAAGTCGCTCAACGAAGCCTTGGTGCATGGCGGTATCGCCAACAAGGTGAAAGTGAATGTCGAGTGGATCGAGTCCGAGATATTCGAGAAAAGCGACCCCACGCCCTATCTCGATCGCGTGAACGGCATCCTGGTGCCGGGCGGCTTCGGCGAGCGCGGTTCGGAAGGAAAGATCAGAGCGGCGACATTCGCGCGGACGCGTGACGTGCCCTATTTTGGAATTTGCTTCGGGATGCAGATGGCCTGCATCGAGGCGGCGCGCAATCTCTGCGACATTACTTCGGCAAGCTCGACGGAGTTCGGCGACACGAGCGAGCCAGTGGTCGGCATGATGACCGAATGGATGCGCGGCAATGAACTGGAAATGCGCAGAGCGGGCGGTGATCTGGGCGGCACGATGCGACTCGGGGCCTATGAGGCAAGGCTCGAGCCGGGCAGCAAGGTCGCCGACATCTATGGGTCGACGCAGATTTCGGAGCGCCACCGACATCGATACGAGGTGAACACCCGGTACAAGGAGCGGCTCGAGAAGGCGGGATTGCGATTTTCGGGCATGTCGCCAGACGGGCTGTTGCCGGAGATCGTCGAATTGCCGAACCACCCCTGGTTCATCGGTGTCCAGTACCATCCCGAACTCAAATCACGGCCCTTCGAGCCGCACCCGCTGTTTGCATCCTTCATAAGCGCAGCCGTCGAGCGAAGCCGTTTGGTCTAGGCGGCATTCTTTTTTCTACCCCAATGCGCTAGAGACCGACGATGGACAAAGGCCTGAAAGCTCCTCACGGACGCGAATTCCTCGACCGCAATTGGGACGGGCAGGGCTTGTCGGCGCTGGGCCGCCTCCTGAACATGAAACTGGTCGAGGCCGGCGACGGCGCGGTAACTTTCGAGGCCATTCCGAGCCGCGCCTTCTATAATCCCCAGCAAGTGATACATGGCGGCTATGCGGCAACCCTGATCGATAGCGCGATGGGCGCCGCCGTCCAATCGAAACTTGGGCACGGTGTGGATTACGGCACCATCGAGCTTAAGGTTAACTACGTGCGCAAGATGACCGAGGAAACGGGTCGCGTCACATGCACGGCCAAGGTCATCCATCACGGTCGCCGGCTGTCAACGGCGGAAGCGAAAGTGTTGGACGGCAAGGGCAAACTCATCGCACACGGTTCCGGTACTTTCATGGTCTATGATCGATGAAACCCAACTCAGTTATACGCATCGGCAATATCGAGATCGGCAATAAATTGCCGCTCTCGCTGATCGCAGGGCCCTGCCAACTTGAATCGCGCGACCATGCAGTGATGATGGCTGGCAAGCTCAAGGAAATCGCGACGAGGCTCGGCATCGGGCTCATCTACAAAACGTCATTCGACAAGGCTAACCGCACAAGCCTTTCCGGCAAGCGCGGTATTGGACTTGCGGCAGCGCTGCCGATATTTGCAGAGATCAAGCGCGAGTTCGCGCTTCCGGTTCTGACCGATGTGCATGATGTGCAGCAATGTGCGGAACTCGCGCCGGTGATCGATGTGTTGCAAATACCGGCGTTTCTGTGCCGGCAGACCGATCTCCTCATTGCTGCGGCGAAGACCGGGCGTGTTGTAAATGTGAAGAAAGGCCAGTTCCTCGCGCCCTGGGACATGCGGAATGTCGCTAACAAGATCATCGAGTCCGGCAACTCGAATGTGATCCTGACCGAGCGCGGCGCATCCTTTGGCTACAACACGCTTGTGTCCGACATGCGGGCCTTGCCGATCATGGCGGAGACCGGCTGTCCGGTCGTCTTCGACGCAACCCACTCGGTGATGCAGCCCGGCGGGCAGGGAACATCAAGTGGCGGTGAGCGACGCTTCGTGCCGGTTCTGTCACGCGCGGCGGTGGCTGTCGGCGTTGCCGGGGTTTTCATCGAAACGCATGACGATCCGGATCATGCGCCGTCAGACGGCCCCAACATGGTGCCGATCAATGAAATGGAAGCATTGCTCCGCCAGCTGATGAGAAATCGATCGTCTGGCTAAGGAAAGCGAAGGACCCCGGTCATGATCACCCGCCTGCTAGTCGCCGTTTCTATCGTTTGCTCGACTTCAATAATCTGCCTCGCGGCCGAGGACGTTTCGCTGCCGCCTTACGAGGTGGTCGTAAGCCTTTCCCAAAAGGCGAAGGACAAACTCGCGAGTTCAAAGGAAATGGTTCACGTCTCGGCCATGTATTACGGAGAGGCCGAAGAGGGATTCACCGGCGATGACATGGGCGAAATCCAGCTTGGCGAGGAAGATGCCGACCTGCCAGGCGAAGGGCCGGTCAAGTTCGGTGAGGTCAAAATGTCGAAGCATGACATTGAGCAGGTGGTCGGGCAGAAGCCGAGTGTCCTCATCAATGTCTATACGAGCCGGAAGGTGTTCGAGGACAATCTCCTCGACTGCGGGATATTTCAGGGACTTGTCGAAGAAGCAGCGCAAAAGCCGATTGCCATTGCCTGCAAGCTGATCGGCGAGTAGCGCCGCCGAAACTCCGGTCGTTGCATCGCACGCCATTTTTGCCCATAGAGGGCGAAATTACGGGGATATTCCATGACCGCCATCCTTGACATCACCGGCCGCGAAATTCTCGACAGCCGTGGCAATCCAACCGTCGAGGTCGATGTGACGCTCGAGGATGGTTCGTTCGGGCGCGCGGCTGTGCCATCGGGCGCGTCCACCGGGGCGCATGAGGCGGTGGAATTGCGTGATGCCGACGCGAAGCGCCATCTCGGCAAGGGTGTCACCAAGGCGGTTGCAGCGGTCAATGGCGAGATTTTCGACGCATTGGCCGGAATGGACGCGGAAGACCAGATCGCGCTCGACCAGGCGCTTCTCGAACTCGATGGTACGCCGAACAAGAAGCGGCTCGGTGCCAATGCGATTCTCGGTGTCTCGCTCGCCAATGCCAAGGCAGCGGCGGAGGCCACGGGCTTGCCACTCTACCGCTATGTCGGTGGCGTATCGGCGCGATTGTTGCCGGTGCCGATGATGAATATCATCAATGGCGGCGTTCATGCCGATAACCCGATCGACTTCCAGGAATTCATGGTGCTGCCGGTCGGCGCGGAGACATTCCGCGAGGCCGTTCGCATGGGGGCGGAAATTTTCCATACGCTGAAATCGGCCCTGAAGAAGTCGAAGCACAATACCAATGTCGGCGATGAGGGCGGCTTTGCGCCAAACCTGCCGTCGGCAGAAGCGGCGCTCGATTTCGTCATGAAAGCGATCGAACAGGCCGGCTTCAAACCGGGCAAGGATACCTATCTCGGTCTCGACTGCGCCTCGACCGAGTTCTTCAAAGACGGCAAGTATGTCTATGAGGGCGAGGGCAAGACCCGCTCGATCAAGGAGCAGGCGGAGTATCTTGCCAAGCTCACCAAAAGCTATCCGATCGCCTCGATCGAAGACGGCATGGCCGAAGACGACTGGGAGGGTTGGCGCATTCTGACCGACCTCATCGGCGACACATGCCAACTCGTCGGCGACGATCTCTTCGTAACCAATACGAAGCGGTTGAAGCAGGGTATTACGCAGCACATCGGCAATTCGATCCTGGTCAAGGTCAACCAGATCGGTTCGCTCACCGAGACCCTGGAAGCCGTCGAAATGGCGCACAAGGCGGGCTATACGGCGGTCATGTCGCATCGCTCCGGCGAGACAGAGGATTCGACCATCGCCGATCTCGCGGTCGCCACCAATTGCGGGCAGATCAAGACAGGTTCACTGGCGCGCTCGGACCGGCTTGCGAAGTACAACCAGCTCCTGCGGATCGAAGAGGAACTTGGAACCCAGGCGCGGTATGCGGGCAAATCGGTCCTGCGCTCCGACTCCTAGACTGACTTTCTCTTGCCACAAACGCCCGGCACATGACGCCAAGGCCGTTATACGGTCTAGCGGGAACGGCATGAAGCTTAACAATGTTCACCTGGCAATCAGCGCCTTCGCGGCCGCGGCGGGGGTGGTTTTTGCGGCGATCCAGACATTTGGAACGAGCAATTCGCCGCCGCTGCCGGTGTCGGTCACGTTGGTCGATCCCTCCAAGGCCGCGAAGCCGGATACTTCCAACCAGACTGTTGCGAAGTCACAGGATGCGGATGCCATCAATACGGCGGTAAAGGCTAATGGCGGCCTGCTGCAGCCCGTAGCTGCCAACGCCGGCGGCAAGGCGATCGATCTTGCAAACACCGGCCGCTTTTCCTCTGCCCTGAAAGACGATTCGGCCTCTCGCTATGCATTCAAGGATTTGTTCGACGGCAGGCCGGACACGTCCATCACGATCGATCCGCCCGATTCCGATTTGAACGTGCTCGTTGAATTTGGTTCACAGACAGCGGTTGCAATTTCGGAGATCGACTATACGCCGCCGCCGGAGATGCCGGGCGTTTCCGGTGCGACCGTCCTCGATGTGATGGTGTTGCCTGAAAGCGGTGCCGTCGGCGCCAATGGCGGGCAGGTATTCAGCTACGTGCTGCAAACCGAGCCGGGGCGGCAAAGCTTCAGCCTTCCGCCTGATAGCCGCGGCAAGGGGTTATGGCTGCGTATCGGTGGGGCCGGAACGGGCAAACTCGCAGTCGGAGACTTCCGCGTCTACACGCCCTGAGCGACCGGTGCGGCAATTCGCGCACTGATATCCTTGAGTGTGGTGCCGGCGAGAGAAGCCGCGAGCGCTGATTCAGCAGCATGAAGCGGACCCGCCAAAACCTTGCAGATCTGCGCGCCAATGGGACAATCCGAATCCGGATCGGTCTTATGCATGCGGAAGATCGTTTCGTCCTCGACCGCGCGATAGATATCGGCAAGCGAGATGCCTTCGGGAGCGCGGGCCAGCGAAAAGCCGCCCGTCCGCCCGGCCGCGGAGGTCACGAGATGGGCCTTTTCGAGGTCCGACATGAGGCGGCGGATAACGACGGGATTGGTATTGACGCTTTGCGCCACCTGGTTCGAGCAGACGGGTCCTCGTCCGGCGTAGCGGGCGAGCACGCTAAGGGCGTGAATGGCTACGATAAATCGGCTGCTCGATAACATTTCAGGCTCCTCGAACATAGGTAGAGTTCGCACCCCACCCGGTCAAGCCGCGAAGGTTAATGGAATCTTCACGGCCTTGGGCAAGGAATGTAGCGAGGATCGTGGGGTCGCGAATTGATTGCGCGCAAATTCGACTTGGTGGTGCTGCTCGCCTGCCTGACGCTACTGGGCTATTTTGGCTGGCATGCCTATTATGGCCCGCGCGGCTTCGACCGCATGGAGGCTCTCAAGGCCAAGGCTACCGAACTCGACCAAGCGCTTGCTGATATCGTGAAACAGCGCGAACAGCTCGATCAGCGCGTCGGACTCATGCGTCCGGAGGCGACCGATCCCGACATGGTGGAAGAACTGGCGCGATCGACATTGGAATTCGCTCGGAAGGAAGACTTTGTGATCCTCACCGAGGGTGCCAATGGGCCGTAAACTGAAATTCAGTTAATCGCAAAATCCTTAAGCCGGTAAGCATTTTCGGTGCTACAGTCCTTCCCGTCAGGCGGGGAGGCTACAGCCATGGCAGTAAAGTCGGCTTATATCGCAAAAAAGGCGACCAAGCCTGGCGGGAAGTCGGAATCAGGCTCCGGCTTCACAGGCGAGGAGGATCTGGACGCCTATAAGGCGATGCTCCTCATCCGGCGATTCGAGGAAAAAGCCGGCCAGCTCTACGGAATGGGTTTTATCGGCGGCTTCTGCCACCTCTACATCGGACAAGAGGCAGTCGTGGTCGGTATGCAGATGGCCCTGAAAGAGGGCGATCAAGTCATCACCTCGCTATCGCGACCATGGCCACATGCTGGCAACAGGCATGGACCCCAAGGGCGTCATGGCGGAACTGACCGGGCGCCGGAGCGGCTATTCCCACGGCAAGGGCGGCTCGATGCATATGTTCAGCCGCGACCGCCAGTTCTTCGGCGGCCACGGCATCGTCGGCGCGCAGGTGCCTTTGGGTGCCGGGCTGGCCTTCGCCAACAAATATCGCGCCAACGACAATGTGTCGGTCACCTATTTTGGCGAGGGCGCGGCCAATCAGGGGCAGGTCTATGAGACCTTCAACATGGCCTCGCTGTGGAAACTGCCGGCGATCTTCGTGATCGAGAACAATCGTTACGCGATGGGCACGGCGATCAGCCGGGCAAGCGCCAAGTCGGAAGAACTCTACAATCGCGGATCGGTGTTCGGAATTCCCGGCGAGCAGGTCGACGGCATGGACGTGCGCGCCGTCAAGGCGGCAGGCGACCAAGCGGTTGCGCATTGTCGCGCCGGTCATGGGCCCTACATCCTGGAAATGCTGACCTATCGATATCGCGGCCATTCGATGTCGGATCCCGCGAAGTATCGCGCCAAGGAAGAAGTCCAGAAGATGCGCGAAGAGGCCGATCCGATCGAGCAGGTCAAGAAGCGCCTGCTTGGAGAGGGCTCAACGGAAGAAGAACTCAAGAAGATCGACCAGGATATCCGAGCGATCGTGCTCGAGGCCGCGGAATTCGCGCAGTCCGATCCTGAGCCTGATCCTTCAGAATTGTGGACCGACGTCTACGTGACAGCCTGAGCCGGAGGAGAGGAAGTGCAAGGTGATCATCGCCGTGCTCGTGATCCTGGTTCTCGTGGCCGTCGCGGCCAGTTTCACAGCGGTCATATCTGCGATCACCGTCGTCCAGCTGGCTCCGCGGGGGCAGAAGCTTTCCGTCTTGTTCCGGGTGGGCTGGCTCCGGCCGTTGCAGCGTCTCGCCCGCTATCGCATGGCGACGTTCGGTGTCATTGCCGCAGCGGCGATGAGCTTCCTCCTCGCCGCCGAGCGATCCAATTGAATTTCCATGGAGCATGATCGATGCCCAGCATTTTGATGCCCGCTCTTTCGCCGACGATGGAGGAGGGCAAGCTCGCCAAGTGGCTCAAGAAGGTCGGCGATGAGGTCAAGGCCGGCGATGTGATCGCCGAGATCGAGACCGACAAAGCGACGATGGAGGTCGAGGCGGTCGACGAGGGTACACTGTCCTCGATCCTGGTGCCTGAGGGCACGGAAAGCGTGAAGGTCAATACGCCGATTGCGGTTATCGGCGAGCCATCTGCCGAGCCGGTCGCTGCCAGATCCGCCGAGCCGGAAAAACCGAAAGCGGAAAAGCCGGCGCAAGTCGAGCGAGCCGAAGGTCGCGCCAGCTAAGTCACCCCGCGGCAGCGCAGCTGCCGCGCCTGACCCGGAAGTGCCTGAAGGCACCGAGATGGTGTCGATGACGGTTCGCGAAGCTTTGCGCTCAGCTATGGCCGAGGAAATGCGCCGCGACGACAGCGTATTCCTGATCGGTGAGGAGGTCGGCCAGTATCAGGGCGCCTACAAGATCAGCCAGGGCATGCTTGACGAATTCGGCGAGCGCCGGGTGATCGACACGCCGATCACCGAACATGGCTTCACGGGTATCGCGGTTGGTGCGGCGTTTGCGGGACTGCGACCGGTCGTCGAATTCATGACCTTCAACTTCGCAATGCAGGCGATGGACCAGATCGTCAATTCCGCGGCGAAGACGCTCTACATGGCGGGCGGCCAGATGGGCTGTTCGATCGTGTTCCGCGGGCCCAATGGCGCTGCGGCCCGAGTCGGTGCGCAGCACAGCCAGGACTATGCCGCCTGGTACAGCCAGATACCCGGGCTCAAGGTCGTCGTTCCCTACACGGCGGCAGATGCGAAGGGGCTGTTGAAGTCGGCCATTCGCGATCCCAATCCGGTGATCTTTCTCGAAAACGAGATCCTCTATGGGAAGAGCTTCGATGTTCCGAAGGTCGACGACTGGCTGGTGCCGATCGGCAAGGCGCGGATCGCGCGCCAAGGCAAGCATGTGACGATCGTATCGTTTGGCATTGGCATGACTTATTCGCTCGCGGCGGCCGACAAACTTGCGGGAGAGGGTATCGAGGCTGAAGTGATAGATCTCAGGACAATCCGCCCGATGGATCTCCCCACGGTGATCGAGAGCGTGAAGAAGACCAATCGGTGCGTGGCTGTTGAAGAGGGCTTCCCGCAATTCTCGGTGACTTCTGAGATTGCGGCGCAAATCATGACCTACGCATTCGACTATCTCGATGCGCCCGTTGCGCGGGTTGCAGGCAAGGACGTGCCGATGCCTTACGCGGCCAATCTCGAAAAGCTCGCACTGCCGAATATCGATGAGGTCGTCGAAGCGGTCAAAGCCGTTCTCTACGCATAGGAGCGACCCGCCATGCCCACCAATATTCTGATGCCGGCACTGTCGCCCACGATGGAAAAGGGCAAGCTTGCCAAATGGCTCAAGAAGGAAGGCGATCAGGTCAAATCTGGCGACATTCTGGCTGAAATCGAGACCGACAAGGCGACGATGGAAGTCGAGGCTGTCGATGAGGGCACGGTTGGCAAGCTGTTGGTCGCCGAAGGGACCGACGATGTGGCGGTGAACACGCCGATCGCGGTATTGCTGAATGAAGGCGAGAAGGCATCCGATATCAAGGCGGAAGCCGCGCCAATGCCTGCGCCGAAAGCCGAGAAACAGCCGGAAAAGCCCGCGCCGGAGAAAGCTGCAGCGCCAACGGAAAAGTCGCAGCAAGCACCCGCGCCAAAAACTGATGGCCGGGTCTTTGCCTCTCCTCTGGCGCGCCGTATCGCCAAGGAGAAGGGCATCGATCTCGCGGTCCTGTCGGGTTCGGGCCCGCATGGCCGGATCGTGCTGAAGGATGTCGAGACCGCCAAGCCGGGACAGGTTGCGTCGGCGGCGAAGCCGACCCCGGGCGCACCCGCGCCGCAGCTTGCAGCTCCGATGGCCGACGATGCTATTGCAAAGATGTACGAGGCGGGAAGCTATGAAATCGTGCCGCATGACGGCATGCGCAAGATCATCGCGGCGCGCCTGCTGCAGGCGAAGCAGACTATTCCGCATTTCTATCTGTCGCTCTCCTGCGATCTCGAGAACCTGCTTGGCATTCGCGAGCGGCTCAATTCTTTCGCGCCGCAGGGCAAGGACAAGACTCCGGCCTGGAAGCTTTCGGTCAACGACTTCGTGATCAAGGCGCTCGCACTTGCCCTACAGCGGGTGCCCGATGCCAATGTCACCTGGACCGATGGCGGCATGCTGAAGCACAAGCATTCGGATGTCGGCGTAGCGGTGGCGGTCGAAGGCGGTTTGTTCACGCCGGTGATCCGTGCAGCCGAAACCAAGACACTGTCCCAGATTTCGCTTGAGATGAAAGATTTAGCGGCGCGGGCGCGCAAACGACGCCTTGCGCCGCAGGAATATCAAGGAGGGACGACCGCCGTATCCAATCTCGGCATGTTCGGCATCGAAAGCTTCTCGGCGGTGATCAATCCACCGCATGCGACGATCCTCGCGGTCGGGGCCGGCGAGAAACGCGCGGTGGTCGTTGGCGATGAAATCAAGATCCGTACCCAGATGACCTGCACGCTTTCCTGCGATCATCGCGCCGTCGACGGAGCACTGGGCGCGCAACTGCTGCAAGCCTTCAAGGCGCTGATCGAAGAGCCCGCCTTGATGATGGCTTGAGCCGGTATTTCGGTATCCCGTCATCGCACGCGTTCCGACCATATTGTGCTTCGGGGACTCGCTGACCTGGGGAATGATCCCGGGCTCGGATGCGAGACATGAATTCGACGATCGCTGGCCAAATGCACTGGCAGCCGGGCTCAATGGCGGGGTGCGAGCGATCGAGGAGGGGCTCAATGGCCGCTTCACGGTTTATGACGATCCGGCTTCCGAGGGATGCCGAAACGGCGCCGCTGTCCTGCCGATGCTGTTGGCCAGTCACTCGCCGCTCGATCTCGTCATTGTCATGCTGGGCACCAACGACTTGCAATGGATCGGTCCGCGCCGCGCCTTCGATGCCATGTGGGGAATGGCGCGATTGATCGAGATTGTCCAGCGATTCAGCTTTCGGCCGGGGATGCCAACTCCCGAGGTGATCGTCGTGTCACCACCGCATCTTGGCCAGACCGACAATCCGGACTATCAACTCTACTATCCAGGCGGCATCGCGGAATCGCGCAAGCTCGCGGGTTTCTATGCGCGCATTGCTGGCGAGATGAAGTGCCATTTCTTTGACGCCGCATCAGTGAGCGCGCCAAGCCCGATCGACGGTTGTCATCTCGACGCCGCAAATACACGGGCGATCGGGCAGGGCCTCGTGTCGCACGTGCGGCGTATCCTCTGCTTGTGATTGGGAGAGCGTGATCATGAAGTCCATCCTTTGCTATGGCGACTCGCTGACCTGGGGTTTCGAGGCGGGCACGATGAGACGCCATGCTTTCGAGAATCGCTGGCCGAGTGTTCTTGCCGCGGGGCTTGAGGGTAAGGCGCGCACGATTGCCGAAGGGCTCAATGGCCGCACCACGATCTATGACGATTTCGCTGTGCAGGAAGATCGCAATGGCGCGCGGACCTTGCCGATCATGCTGTCGACCCATCAGCCGCTCGACCTCGTCATCATCATGCTGGGCTCCAACGATCTCAAATTCGGCGGTCGCTGCCGGGCGGTCGATGCGAAGTGGGGGATGGAGCGGCTCGTCGAGATCGTGAAGCAGTTCCCTTATGGGCCGGGCAGCTCGCCGCCGCAGATCTTGATCATGGCGCCACCGCAACTTTGTCGAACGGCGGACGAGGAGTTCGATCTCGCCTTCGGTCACGCGATAGAGGAATCAAGAAACTTTGCGCGCCACTATGCGAAACTGGCGAGCGACATTGGTTGCCAGTTCTTCGATGCCGCCAGCGTAGCCAAAGCCGATCCCATAGATGGCGTACATCTGGACACGCGCAATACGCGGGCAATCGGCGAGGGCTTGGTCGAGCCAGTCCGAAAGATCCTGGAGCTGTGAATGATTTTGCGCAGCTGCGGGCTGGCCGGGCTTCCGATGCTGCTGACCTTGCGGCCCTGGTCGACATGGCGGGTCGTGGGCTTCTCAACTGGTTCTGGGGCTCGCTCTGCGAAGCTAGGGAATCTGCGTTTGCGAAAGGCCGGGACCGGATCAGGAATAATGCCGACATGCCGGCGCATTGCCTGAAATGGACGATAGCAGAGGTCGATGGTCAGGTTGCGGGCGCCTATACCGGTTATCGGCTTGAGCATGTCGCGACCGACGAGAAACTGCCGGATGTCTATGCGCCGACGCATGAGCTCGAGGCGCTGGTCGAAGGATCGTGGTTTCTCATGGCGCTCGCGGTGTTCGCGGAGCACCGGAGACAGGGCGTCGCCTCGATCATGCTTGCCGATGCCGAAAAAGAAGCGAGCCGGACCGGTGCTTCTCAGATGAGCGTTCTAGCGGAAAGCGTGAACGCTGGCGCAGTGCAGCTATACCAGGCGTTCGGATTTCAGGAATGGGCGCGCCGCGCCTATATACCATTTCCGGGATCGCGCGATGATGGCGATTGGATACTCCTCACCAAAGAGGTCGCAAGATGAGCGATAAGAACTATGACGTTGTGATCATCGGGGCTGGCCCCGGCGGCTACGTGGCGGCGATCCGCGCGGCACAGCTCGGGCTCAAGACAGCCGTCGTCGAACGCGAGCATCTGGGAGGCATCTGTCTTAACTGGGGTTGCATTCCGACGAAGGCACTGCTGCGCAGTGCGGAGATCTACGACTATATGCGGCATGCCCAGGACTACGGGCTATCGGCCGAGAAGATCGGGTTCGATCCCGCAGCCGTCGTCCAACGCTCGCGTAACGTGTCGGGCCGCCTCAATGGCGGTGTCGCGATGCTGCTCAAGAAGAACAAGGTCGATGTCATCTGGGGCGAGGCAAAGATCGCCAAGCCCGGTGAAGTGGTCGTGTCGAAGTCGTCGAAGACGGCCATGCAACCGCAGCACCCTGTGCCGAAAGGCGCGCTGGGCGAGGGGACGTATCGCACCAAGAATATCGTTATCGCGACGGGTGCACGGCCGCGGGTACTGCCCGGCGTCGAGCCTGACGGTAAACTTGTCTGGACCTATTTCGAAGCGATGGTTCCGCCGGCGATGCCGAAGTCGCTCCTCGTCATTGGTTCGGGCGCGATCGGGATCGAATTTGCGTCCTTCTACAATTCCATGGGCGTCGATGTAACGGTGGTCGAGATCGTTGATCAGATTCTCCCGGTTGAGGATGCCGAGATTGCCAAGATCGCCCAGAGGCAGCTCGAAAAGCACGGGATCAAGTTCAAGACGGGCGCCAAGGTCGCGAGCCTCAAGAAGAACGCCGACTCTGTGACAGCGACGATCGAGCAGGGCGGAAGCAAGTCCGAGCTTACAGTGGACCGCGTGATCTCGGCGGTCGGTGTGGTCGGAAATACCGAAGGCCTGGGGCTAGAAGCATTGGGCGTCAAGAACGAGCGCGGTACGATCGTGACAGATGGCTATGGGAAGACCAATGTGCCCGGCATCTGGGCGATCGGCGATGTGGCAGGTCCGCCCATGCTGGCGCACAAGGCCGAGCATGAGGGCGTCATCTGCGTCGAGGCGATCAAGAACCTGCATCCGCATCCGATGCTCAAGGAGCAGATCCCCGGATGCACCTATTGCCATCCGCAGGTTGCGTCGGTCGGTCTGACCGAAGCCAAGGCAAAAGCCGCGGGCTACGAAGTCAAGGTTGGGCGGTTTCCTTTCCTCGGCAACGGCAAGGCCATCGCGCTGGGCGAGGATCAAGGTCTGGTCAAGACGATCTTCGATGCCAAGACTGGACGATTGCTCGGGGCCCACATGGTCGGCGCCGAGGTAACCGAACTGATCCAGGGCTTTGTCATTGCCATGGGGCTGGAGACGACCGAGGCGGAGCTGATCCACGCGGTCTTCCCACACCCGACGTTAAGCGAAATGATGCATGAAAGCGTGATGGATGCCTATGGCCGCGTCATTCACATGTAAGGGCTTTTTGCTTGAAGGCCCAAAGCCGCTGGCCCATAAGTTGGGCCTTGCGGTGGTCAGACGGAGTTGGACATGGAAAGCCGTAGTATCCTAATTGCTCTAGTGATCGGCCTGATCGCGGGCTGGCTGGCCAACCTGCTGGTCGGTAGCGGCGGCGGATCTGATCGCCTATCTGGTGAGTGGCTTAATCGGGTCCTTTGTCGGCAGCTTCGTCCTGGAGAAGGCTGGCATCGACCTGGGAATCAAGAATGAAATTGGCCGCGCCATCGCCACCGCGACGATCGGCGCTGTCATCGTTGTGATCATTGCACGGCTTATCGTCTGAAGCCGTCAACTGCCAAGGAGCTTGAACGTGAATAATCTGATGGATCTGGGAGGCGGGGTCGGTTTTTTCGGCACGCTTCTTATCGGCGGGCTTGCCGGCTGGATTGCCGAGAAGCTCACCAAGTCGAACATGGGTCTCTTTTTGAACATCATCACCGGTATCATCGGGGCTTATATCGGGGCGTTCCTCGCCAATGCGCTTGGCATCCGCCTCGGCGAGATATTCAGCGGCTGGTTCTGGGGCAATCTCCTGGTCGCCGTGGTCGGTGCGGTGATCCTCATCGTAATCGTCAAGGCGATCAGAGGGCGTTCAGCGTAAGGTTAAGCACAAGTGGTCACTCTCCTCGACATGCGCGCGGCGCGTCCCCGGCACCCTGAAAAGGTCAACAAGCCGGACGCGCCGCTGTTGCGCAAACCGGACTGGATCAGGGTGCGCGCACCCGGGCCAGGCGTCTATCAGGAGACGAAGGACATCGTGCGTCGTGACGGATTGGTCACGGTTTGCGAAGAGGCGGGATGTCCGAACATCGGCGAGTGCTGGTCGAAGAAACACGCGACCTTCATGATCATGGGCGATACCTGCACGCGCGCCTGCGCTTTCTGCAATGTGCGTACAGGACTACCAGGACCGTTGCTTGCAGATGAGCCGGAGAAAGTCGCGCGCGCTATCGCGAGCATGGGGTTGTCGCATGCCGTGATCACCTCGGTCGATCGCGACGATCTCGACGATGGCGGCGCGGCTCACTTTGCCGCAGTTATTCGCGCAATCCGCAAGGCTTCGCCCAAGACGACGATCGAAGTGTTGACGCCCGACTTCTTGCGCAAGCAGGGTGCGCTGGAGCAAGTCGTCGAGGCGCAGCCGGATGTCTTCAACCACAATCTGGAGACTGTTCCGTCGCTCTATCTGCGGATCAGGCCGGGTGCACGTTATTTCCATTCGCTTCGGCTATTGCAGCGGGTGAAGGAACTAAACCCGCAAATGTTCACCAAGTCGGGCATGATGGTGGGCCTTGGCGAGGAGCGCGAAGAAGTTCTTCAGGTGATGGACGACATGCGCGCCGCGACAGTCGATTTCATCACCATCGGGCAGTATCTGCAGCCGACCCGCAAGCACGCCGCGATCGACCGTTTCGTCACGCCCGACGAGTTCAAGGCCTATGAGACAACGGCCTATGCGAAGGGCTTCCTCATGGTGGCCTCTACGCCCCTGACGCGATCGTCGCACCATGCGGGCGATGATTTCCAGCGATTGCGCGAAGCGCGAGCGCGCCACAGCGCCTGAAGATGCCGAAATTCTCGGTTTCCCGGTCATCGGCGTTTTCGGCCCAGCAGGTCTATGACGTCGTCGCGGATATTGAGTCCTACCCGCAATTCGTGCCGCTCTGCCGCTCGGCCACGGTCAATCGTCGGCGGGTCGAGCCTAATGGCCTCGTACACCTTTCTACGAGCCTTGAAGTCGCCTATCCGAAATTGGCGATCCTTGAGCATCTCAAGACCGAAGTAGTGCTCAATCCTGTGCGGCTTACGATACGCTCGACGTCCGATCAGCCTCCAGTAAAGCATCTCGACAGTCTCTGGCGTTTTCACAGCAATCCCAAGGGTGGCTGCGAAGTCGAGTATCTTCTCGATTACCAACTCGCGAGCCGTTCGCTGCAGTTGCTGCTTTCGGGAATGGTCGACTGGGCGGCGCGAAAGATGCTTGCTGCATTCGAGGCGCGGGCGCGCGTCGTCTATGAGGGTTCTGTGGCGCCGGCGGCGGGAAACAAATCGGCCTGATCACTGATCATTCGTAATGCGGTCAATGCCGATTCCAGCCTGACGCTCGCACGATCCCTGCCGGTTAGGAGCAAGCGCTGCAGTTTCGTCGGCCGATTTTTCGCGGCGCAGGCAACATAAACCAGGCCGACGGGCTTTTCCCGCGAGCCACCGCCGGGGCCTGCGATCCCCGTGATTGAGCAAGCGATCGATGCCTTGGAGCGCGCCAGTGCGCCTTCCGCCATCGCGACCGCGCATTCGCAGCTGACTGCGCCATTTTTCCCTAGGAGTTCTTCTGATACGCCGAGCATTTCGTGCTTCGCTTCATTGGTGTAGGTCACAAATCCACGGTCCACGACGTCGGATGAGCCCGCGATCGCCGTGAGAGCTGCGCAGACCAGGCCGCCCGTACAACTTTCGGCGGCCGAAAGCATGATGCCTCTCGTCCGGCACTTTTCGAGGAGGTCGGTCGCCACGGAAAGTAGTTGATCGTCGATCATCTCAAGGGTCCGCGGGCCGGCAACCTGACCGTTGCTGTCGCAAAGGCGGCGATGCCTTCGCGACGGCCGACGAAGCCCAGTGTTTCCGTCGTCGTAGCCTTGATGCCAAGACGCGACGGATCGAGGTGAAGTATCGCGCCAAGCCTGTCCTTCATCGCCGCAACGTGCGGTGCGATCTTCGGCGCCTCGGCCAGGATCGTTATGTCCGCATGAGCAATGACGCCACCCTTTGCCTCGACCAAAGATACCGCGTGGCGAAGAAAAATGCTGGAGTTGGCGCCGCGCCACTTCGAATCCGAAGGCGGAAAGTGAACACCGATATCGCCTTCGCCGATGGTGCCGAGAACCGCATCGGTCAAGGCATGCATAGGCGCGTCGGCGTCGGAGTGCCCATCAAGTGCGAAGGGATGCGGGATGCGAACGCCCAACAGCGTGACTGCGTCGCCGGACATAAATTTGTGGACATCGAAGCCCTGTCCGACGCGCACGTCGGGAAGCCCGGCGAAGGTCTTGGCTGTCAGCAGCGAGTCGGCATCCTCGATATCGGAGTGCGTCGTAAGTTTACGGTTCTCGGTTTCGCCAAGCACAATTGCAATGCGATAGCCGGCTCGCTCCGCGACTGCTGCATCGTCGGTGAGCCCAAGTTGTCCGGCTTGCGCTGCCGTGGCGTGGGCCTGCTGGATCAAGGAGTACTGGAAGCCCTGCGGCGTCTGCACCGACCACAAATCGGCGCGATCCACAGTTCCTGTGACGATGCCGCCGGGTGCCCGTTTCATCGTGTCACTGACGGGAAGGCCCGGGATCACGCAAGGGTGGTGGGCAAGACCGCTTATGACCCGATCGATCAACTCGGGCGACACGAAGGGCCGCGCGGCGTCGTGGATGAGCACGTAGGTGGGCTCGTGGGCCTTCAGCGATTCGACACCCCTGCGGCACGAGTTCCTGCCTCGTCTCACCACCATCGACGGGTGGCTCCACGGTCAATCCGGCGGTCGCCTCCAGGAAAAGCTGGCGATGCTCGGCTGCGATCACGGTGCAGACGCGATCGATTCGAGGGTGGTCACAGAAGGCTTTCAGCGTCCAATAAATGACGGGTTTGCCAGCGATTGCCTGATACTGCTTAGGCTTCGGACCGCCGGCCCGCGAGCCGCTGCCTGCAGCGACGACGATTGCAACCACTGTCATGTGTCGCCTCTAACAGTGTGCAAGCGCGGCGGCAAGGAAGTGGCTTGACGCAATTGGGGAAGCGAGTAGGGTGCATAAAATACGATCAGATGGACGGTTTGCCTAAAATATGGGCATAAGCATCGGCAATTTGAAATTTGCCAATCCGGTATTCCTCGCTCCAATGTCGGGTGTTTCGGATGGCCCATTCCGCGTTTTGGCACATCGCCACGGCGCCGGTTTGGTCGTGTCCGAAATGGTGGCGAGCGAGGAACTCGTCAAGGCGCGGCCCGACATGCTGCGGCGCACTGCGGGAACGGGCCGAATTTCGCCACTGGCGATCCAGCTTGCCGGGCGAGAAGCGCGTTGGATGAAGGAAGCATCGAAGGCCGCGGAGGATCTCGGCGCTGACCTCATCGACATCAATATGGGGTGCCCTGCAAGGCAGGTAACAGGCGGTCTTTCGGGTTCGGCCTTGATGCGTGATCTCGATCATGCCTGCGCGCTGATTGAGGCGACGATCGGGGGAACAACACGGCCCGTATCGCTCAAGATGAGATTGGGCTGGGATGCCGGTTCGATCAACGCGCCGGAGCTTGCGCGGCGCGCGCAATCGATTGGCATTGCAATGGTCACGGTGCATGGACGAACCCGCTGCCAGTTCTATGGCGGCGCGGCAGACTGGTCGGCTGTCAGGCGCGTGAGAGAGGCGATCTCGATACCGCTCATCGTGAATGGCGACATCATCACTGCTCAAGATGCCCGCCGCGCCTTGGCCCTCTCAGGCGCAGACGGCGTGATGATCGGGCGTGGCGCATATGGAAGGCCATGGTGGCCGGCGGTCATTGCCCACCAGCTCAATGCGTCGCATGGCAGGAATGAACCCTCGCTTGCGCAGGAGTGCAACCTCCTTATCGAACAGCATCTTGATATTCTCCAACACTACGGCGCCGCGAAGGGTGCGCGGATCGCTCGCAAGCATCTCGGCTGGGCGGTGGAGCGTATCGTGGACCGGCGTCTCATCTCTCCCGATGCCGCGTCAACCCGGCGCCGTGCGTTGATGGCCGCCTCAAACGAAACCGATGTGTTACGCCACCTGCGCGACCTTTATGCGTCCGCCGAAGACACGGTCGCACTGGCCGCTTGATAATGAACAGTCCAACCCTTGCCAGTGATCGCACTCTTGCCGAGCTTCCCGGCGCAGCGGCAATTCTTGACGCGTTGCCAGATGCCGTCCTCGTTATCGACGCCGAGGATCGTATTCGTTTCGTCAATTCGGGTGCGGAAGACTTCTTCCAAGCCAGTAGTGCCACGCTCGTGCGGTGCCGGCTAACCGATCTCGTTCACAGCTCAAGCCCGCTGCGCGAGGCTGTTGGGCAAGTACGTGTAGCAGGCGGAATCGTTACAAAATATGCCGTAAATGTTGGCACGCCCCGCACCGGTGGCGCGCGCTCGGTCGATCTGCAGGCGACGAGCATTTCGGATAGTCCTTCATTTGTCGTTGTCATGCTTCTCACGCGATCCATGGCGCACAAGATCGACAGGCAACTGACCCATCGCGGTGCGGCGCGTTCAGTTTCCGGCATGGCGTCAATGCTGGCTCACGAAATTAAGAATCCGCTCGCCGGCATCCGTGGCGCGGCGCAGTTGCTTGAACCGGCGCTTGGCAGCGACGATCGCGCATTGACGCGATTGATATGCAGCGAGACCGACCGCATTCGCGATCTCGTGGACCAGATGGAAGTTTTCTCGGACGAGCGTCCGCCGGAGCGCAAACCCGTGAATATCCATGTGGTGCTCGCGCATGTAAAATCGCTCGTGGAAGCGGGCCTGTCGCATCCCGTGGCGATCCGGGAGGAGTATGATCCCTCGCTTCCACCCTTGCTCGGCAATCGCGATCAACTGATCCAGATCTTCGTCAATCTGGTCAAGAATGCCGTGGAAGCGGTCGAGGCCACCGGGCAGGCGGGAGAAATCACCCTTTCGACGGCATTCCGTCCGGGCATGAAGCTTTCAGTCTCAAGTTCCGGCGATCGCATTTCGTTGCCGCTCGAAGTCTGCGTTCATGACACCGGCTCCGGGATACCGGAGGATGTCAGGCCGCATATATTCGATCCTTTTGTGACGACAAAATCCGGCGGCCGCGGCCTTGGCTTGGCGCTGGTTGCAAAAATCGTCCAGGACCACGGCGGCGTTGTGGAGAGTTTCCCGCGCGATCGCGGCACGACTTTCCGCATCCTGCTGCCCGTGTTGCGTAACCCAGTTGAAATCGCCGAAACGGAGACCGCTTCATGAGCGTGCGAACGGTGCTCATCGCGGATGATGATGCGGCAATCCGGACGGTCCTATCACAAGCCATCAGCCGCGCAGGCTACAATGTGAGGGCCACAAGCACGGCCGCAAGCCTTTGGCATTGGGTGGCCGAAGGACAGGGCGATGTCGTGGTGACCGATGTCGTGCTGCCGGACGAGAATGCTTTCGACGTCCTGCCCCGCATTAAGAAAATCAGACCCAGCCTGCCAGTCATCGTGATGAGCGCGAAGAACACCATCATGACGGCTATTACCGCGGCCGAGCGCGGCGCTTATGACTACCTGCCGAAACCGTTCGATCTCAATGTACTGGTCGAACTCGTCGGTCGCGCACTCGATCAGGCAGGACGCCAGACATCGGTGCCGCCGGCATCGACGCCCGAGCAACTGCCGATCATCGGCCGCTCGTCCGTGATGCAGGATATTTACCGTATCATCGCGCGGCTTACTCAGACGGATCTTACGGTCATCATCGAAGGAGAGTCCGGAACAGGCAAAGAGCTTGTCGCGCGCGCTATCCATGACTATGGCCGCAGGCGCCGTGGGCCATTCGTCGCCGTCAATATGGCGGCGATCCCACGCGAACTGATCGAGTCCGAACTTTTCGGTCATGAGAAGGGCGCCTTCACGGGCGCCACCCAGCGCGTACCAGGACGCTTCGAACAGGCCGAGTTCGGCACCCTCTTTCTGGACGAAATCGGCGACATGCCGTTCGAGGCGCAGACGCGATTGTTGCGCGTTTTGCAGCAGGGGGAATACACAACCGTCGGTGGTACTCAGCCGATCAAGACCAATGTTCGGATCATCACGGCCACGCATCGCGACCTCAAGCAGATGATCGCGCGCGATTTCATTCCGCGAAGACCTCTATTTCCGGCTGAATGTTGTGCCCATCCGGCTTCCGCCATTGCGCGAACGCAGCGAAGATATCCCCGATCTTGTCCGGCATTTCCTGGCGCAGGCCGAGCGTGAGGGTTTGCCGCGCAAACAGATGTCGGTCGATGCACTCGAACGTCTCCAGGCGCATCACTGGCCGGGCAATGTCCGCGAACTCGAGAACATGATCCGCAGGATCGCCGCATTGCATGTGGACGAGGTCATTACCGGTCCGATGGTCGATCGGGAATTGGCCGATTCTCCGCGCGCGCCGGATCAGGCAGGCGGCAATCCAGGGCAGACGCTCGACGAGTTCCTTGAGGGGCACTTTGCCCGCTATTTTGCGGGCTTTGGCGACGGCTTGCCCCCTGTCGGGCTTTATGATCGGGTCCTGGCTTCGGTGGAGCCTCCCTTGATCAGGGCCGCCCTGGCCGCGACCAAGGGTAACCAGATCAAGGCTGCCGAGCTTCTGGGGCTTAACAGGAACACGCTTCGATCGAAAATCAGGATGCGCGACCTCAAGGTCATTCGCGGAGCGTAACTGTCGCAAATATGCCACGATCATTGTTGATTTCTGGCAACAGTATTGCTGGAAATCAGGGCGCAATGCTTCAAGCAGTTTCGACAGGTCAGCCAGCACATCCGGTGCGCCGCATCCACGCATGGAGCGGCGTATTCATCGTATGCCTGGCCATTGCTGTCGGCCTTGCAACCTATGCGATCCTGACAGGCCTGACTCCGGTCAAGCCCACGGCGGAAGTCATCCGGGCGCTCCTTACAGTCAACCTGGTACTGGTCGTCATCATGCTCGGCATGATCGTCTGGCAGCTCTGGGGCCTGGTGGTCGCCAAGCGCCGGAAGACTGCCGGCGCGGGGCTCCATATTCGCCTGGTTTCCCTATTCAGCCTGATTGCCGTGCTTCCGGCCCTGATCGTGGCGGCCTTCGCGGCGGTGACTCTTAATCGCGGGCTCGATGCCTGGTTTTCCGAACGTACGCGTTCGATCGTCGATAGCGCCACCCAGGTCGCAGAAGCCTACATAAAGGACAATGCTGAGACCACGCGCGGTGACGTTGCGACGATCTCGTCCGACCTGATTTTGCAAAAGGAGATGTTCGACAACGACCGGCAAAACTTTGTCAAACGCGTCGCCCGGCATGCGGTGTTGCGCGGCCTGGTCGGCGTCTTCGTCTTCGACGTCAAGCTGAAGCGGGTGGATGCCAATGTCACGGCCAATAATCGTATTACTTTCATTCCGCCGACCCAGGAAATGATCGATCTTGCCGACAAGGGCGAATTGGTCGTCATTCCACCGCGCGAGGGCGGCAATGTGGTGCGGGCGCTGATCAAGCTGCAGAATTTCCCGTCGCACTATCTCTATGTTTATCGGACGCTCAATCCTTCAGTGCTTGAGCAGCTGGCGAAGACCCGCGCCGCGAAGGCCGAATACGACCAGCTCCTCGAACAACGCGTCGGCGTACAAGTCACCTTTGCGCTGATGTATGCCGGCGTCTCGCTGATCTTCCTGCTCGCCGCGGTCTGGCTTGGTTTGTGGTTCTCCGATCGCCTCGTCGCACCAATCGTGCGCCTGCTCGATGCCGCGCGGGAAGTGTCGCGGGGCAATCTCGACGCAAAGGTCGAGGTGGTAGAAGGTCCGGGCGATCTCACGACACTCGGCCAGACCTTCAACCGGATGACCGAGCAACTCAAGGAACAGCGTAACGAGCTTGTCAGCACAAACCAGCAGCTCGACGAGCGCCGGCGGTTTACCGAGGCGATGCTTTCCGGGGTTAGCGCCGGCGTGCTCGGTCTCGACCCAGAAGGCCGCATATCGATGGTCAATCGTTCGGCTACGATGCTACTTTCAAAGGGCGCCGACGAATTGGTCGGGAAGACCCTTGCCGAGGCACTGCCGGAGTTCGTTGCGGTGCTTGAACAGGCGATCCCCAGAGCATCGGGTTCCGCTGAAGGCCAGGTCAATGTCAGGGCCGCAAAGAAGGAGCGCAGCTTCATCGTCCGCGTGACGACGGAAAGTTCGGAGGATACCGAACACGGTCACGTCGTCACGTTCGACGACATTACCGAACTCGTCTCGGCGCAGCGTAACTCTGCCTGGGCTGATATTGCGCGGCGCATTGCGCACGAGATCAAGAATCCGCTGACACCGATCCAACTCTCCGCCGAGCGCCTCAAGCGCAAATATGGCCGCGAGATCCAGACCGACAAGCAAGTCTTCGAGCAATGTACCGATACGATCATCCGGCAGGTCGGCGATATCGGCCGTATGGTCGATGAATTCTCTTCCTTCGCGCGCATGCCCAGTGCGGTGCTGGAGCTTCAGGATCTCTCCAGTGTCGTCAAGGAGGCGACGGTCCTGCAACGCGTCAGTTCCGCCGATGTGACGATCGATGTCGTGACCGACGACAAGCCTTTGATCTTCCCGTTTGATCGGCGACTTGTCACGCAGGCAGTCACGAATCTCGTGAAGAATGCGCGCGAGGCCATCGAGGGGCGCCAAGGCGTTCAGCAGGAACCGCCAGGGCGCGTTCTCGTTGAGGCATCAGTGGAGAGCGAGACGCCGTTCATACGCGTGACCGACAATGGCGTCGGATTGCCAAAGGAAAACCGGCACAGATTGACCGAGCCCTATATGACAACGCGCGAAAAGGGCACCGGTCTCGGCCTGGCGATCGTCCAGCGCATCATGGAAGAACATCACGGCCGGCTCGTCCTCGAGGACTTGCCGGAGGATTTTGCTGGCGGACTTGGTGCTCGCATCACACTCTATTTCGAACCGATCCCTGCAACCCAGCTTGCTGAAACCGCCTGAGGCCGGAGCGATACATGTCAGCAGACATTCTAGTCGTCGATGATGAGGCAGACATCCGGGAACTGATTGCCGGCATCCTGCAAGACGAAGGCTATGAGACGCGGCTCGCGCATAATTCCGATGCGGCGCTGATGTCGATCGCCGACCGGCGTCCGTCACTGGTCGTGCTCGACATCTGGCTGCAAGGCTCGAAGCTTGACGGGCTCGATCTCCTCAACGCCATTAAGGAGAAGCATCCCGAGTTGCCGGTGGTGATCATCTCGGGCCACGGCAATATCGAGACCGCCGTTTCGGCGATCCGGCGTGGCGCGTATGACTATATCGAGAAGCCGTTCAAGGCCGACCGGCTGCTTCTCGTCATCGGACGAGCATTGGAGACTTCACGTCTCAAGCGCGAGAATGAAGATCTCAAGGGGCGCGCGGGGACCGATGCCGAGCTTCTGGGCGGTTCTGCTGCGATGCGGCAATTGCGCCAGACGCTCAAGAAAGTGGCGCCGGCCAATAGCCGTGTCCTCATCTCCGGGCCGATGGGCTCGGGCAAGGAAATCGCTGCGCGCACGCTCCATACGCTATCTCTGAGGGTAGAAGGGCCGTTCGTGATCCTTCCCGCGGCCACGCTCGAGCCGGAACGCATGGAAGAGGAACTGTTCGGGACGGAGGATACCGGCGGCGGCATGCTGCGGGTGGGTGCCCTCGAAGAGGCGCATGGCGGAACGCTCTATATCGATGAGATCGCCGACATGCCTCTCGAAACGCAAGGCAAAGTGCTGCGCGTTCTTGTCGATCAGACATTTCAGCGCGTCGGGGGTGCAAAAAAGGTCAAGGTGGATGTGAGGATCGTTTCCTCCACCAGTCGCGATCTGGTGCACGCTAATCACGGCAGGGAAATTCCGAGAGGACTTGTTCCATCGCCTGAGCGTAGTTCCGATCCGCGTCCCGGCTCTCTCGGAACGTCGCGAAGATATTCCGGAACTGATCGAACATTTCGGGCGCGCATTCTCCATGGCATCCGGGCAACCGTCGAGAAAGCTCGCCGAAGACGCAACTGCGGTACTTCAAACGCACGAGTGGCCTGGAAACGTCCGCCAGCTTCGCAATAATGTTGAACGGATCATGATCCTCGCCGGCGGTGAGCCGTCCAGCCCGATCACCGCTTCAATGCTACCGCATGATGTTGGCACCTCGGGAGCCGGTACTGGCAGCGGTTTCGGCGGCGAGCATCTCCTGGCGATGCCTCTTCGGGAGGCGCGGGAGGCTTTTGAGCGCGATTATCTTGCTGCGCAGCTTTCACGTTTGGCGGTAACATCTCACGCACTGCCAATTTTGTCGGCATGGAGCGGTCGGCTCTCCACCGCAAGATAAAGTTGCTCGGTCTCACATCGCGTGGCGATGCCGACGAGGCGGCTGCTGCCTAATAGCAAAGGCCCCGCCGCATTGCTGCGACGGGGCGAAAAAAGTCGTAACCTGTCGTAATGCGGCTATTTCGGCTGCGGTACGAGGCGCAGATAGGGCTTCAAGGTCTTCCATCCGCCCGGGAACTTCTCCTTGGCCGCTTCGTCCGAAACCGATGCCAGAATGATGACGTCATCGCCCTGCTTCCAGTTTGCCGGGGTTGCGACTGACTTCGTCGCGGTGAGCTGGAGCGAGTCGATCACGCGCAACACTTCGTCGAAGTTCCTGCCGGTGCTCATCGGATAGGTAATGATGAGCTTGATCTTTTTGTCTGGGCCGATGACATAAACATTGCGAACCGTTGCATTGTCGGCGGCGGTGCGTCCTTTGGCACCACCGGTCGCATTGGGGTGGATCATGCCGTAGAGCTTGGCTACTTCCAATTCGCTGTCGCCGATCATCGGGTAAGTTACGTCGGCGCCGGTTACTTCCTTGATATCATTCTTCCAGCGCTTGTGATCTTCGACGGAGTCGACAGAAATTCCGAGAAGCTTCGTATTGCGCTTGTCGAACTCGTGCTTGATCTTCGCCATATAGCCGAGTTCGGTGGTGCAGACCGGCGTAAAGTCCTTGGGATGCGAGAAAAAAACGACCCAGGAATTGCCAATATAGTCATGAAGCTTAATGCGACCCTCAGTCGTATCGGCTTCGAAATCGGGAGCGATGTCGCCTAGCTGAAGTGCCATTTGGACCTCCGTTGAAATTGGGTTTCGATATAGGACACCCAGCGTTCGGAATAAAGAACAAACTGGTTAGGATTTAGAGCGCTTAATTGCCTCAGGTGCAGGGGGAAAACGGCTCTGAACGTCACGGTCGGTAACCGACATGTGGTTGCGCGTGTACTGCTCGGACGCGTCGCGCAAGGGTTGGAAGTCCCAGGGGAATCGCGCGCCATGCTTGAGTGCTTCGAACATCATGAGTTGAGCCTGCTGACTTTCCATGACCTCGCGATGGATGCGCGGCACATCGAACTTCGCCAGAATTTCACTCCTGAATGATGCCGCAAGCTCGTGTTGCTCGGAAGCTAGATTGCGCCATTCCTGCGGATCGTCCTTGAGATTGAAAAGCTGATCCGGATCGGTCGGGGAATAGATGAACTTCCATGGTCCGCGCCGGATCATATAGATAGGCGCGATTGCTCCCTCTGCCAGATATTCGCCCCAGGCAGTCGCATCAGGATCTTCGGGCGCACCTTCAAGCAGCGGGAGTAGTGACCGGCCGTCGACAGGACGCGCAAGATCGGCCTTGCCGCCATTGCCGATATCAGCAAAGGTCGGCAGCAGATCGACCAACGAAACGGGCTCCTCGATGCGCCGCGCGGCGAAGCGTTTGGGCGACCAGACGATGAGTGGAACATGAGCTGAGTACTCGAGAAACGACATCTTGTACCAAAGCCCGCGTTCGCCAAGGAAATCGCCGTGATCCGAGGTGATCACGATAACTGTGTCGTCAAGCCGGCCGGTCTTCTCGAGTGCATCGACCAACTGGCCGATCAGGCCATCAACGTAAGTGATATTGGCGTAATAGCCGTGCCGCGATGAGCGGATATCGGCATCGGTAATGTCGTACTCCTCCATCGCCGACATCCGGTAAAGGCGCTGGCTGTGGGGGTCCATCTTCTCGAATGGGATGGCCGGAGTAACCGGGAGATCAATCTTCTCGTCTTTGTATTGCGACCAGTACTTCGCGCGAGCAGCATAAGGGTCGTGCGGATGGGTGAACGATGCCATCAGACAGAACGGCGTGCCAGCTTCGTATCGCGCAAAATCGTAGATGCGGCGAATGGCCAGAAAGGCGACCTCATCGTCGAATTCAAGCTGGTTGGTCATCTCCGCGATGCCAGCCTGCTTGGTCGACGTCATATTATGATACCACCAATCGATGCGTTCATCCTTGAGCCGCCAATCGGGCGTCCATCCGAAGTCGGCCGGGTAAATGTCGGTGGTGAGTCGCTCCTCAAGACCGTGCAACTGGTCGGGGCCGACGAAGTGCATTTTTCCGGAAAGGCATGTGCGGTAGCCACGCAGGCGCAAATAATGCGCCCAGGTCGGGATAGCCGACGGAAACTCGGCGGCATTGTCGTAGACTCCGGTGCGCGAGGACAGGAGCCCATTCATGATCGTTGCGCGGGCGGGTGCACAGAGCGGACTGTTGCTGTATGCGTTTTCGAAGACCACACCTTCGGCGGCAAGCCTTGATATGTTGGGCGTCTGGACGATCTTGTGCCCATAGACCGGAAGGAAAGCTGCTGCCAGCTGATCGGCCATAATGAAGAGGATATTGGGTTGCTTTTGAGCCATGCGGCAAGTCTAGCGGACACCGACGGGAGCCAGCATGTGTGAACGTCATACGGCGGCGGAAAAGCGACCAGGCCAAAGCGCTGCCGCGCATATCCTGGTCGGCGTGATTACCTTCTATCGCTACACGTTATCGGCATTTTTGGGCCGGCATTGCCGGTTCCTTCCAACCTGTTCGGAATATGCGAGCGATGCGATCAGGCAGCATGGCGCCTGGCGCGGCAGCATATTGGCGGTGGGCCGAATTCTGCGTTGCAATCCCTGGGGAGGGGAGGGGTTCGACCCAGTGCCGCAGACGACTGAAGGCGCATGGTGGCAGGTGGGGAAGATCGCCGCATCGTGCGCAGCACGAGAAATAGAAAGAGCGCCGTGACCCTTTGGCCGCGGCGCTCAAGTCAGCGTCGTATGTTTTCTGTTTTTACCAGAGCAGACCGTTGAAGTTGTAGACGAGCGCTGCCCTGACGATGTGGACATTGTCGAGCGTCAGGTCGAGCGTGCCGCCCGAGCCTAGTCCGTCGGAGAGCGCGTACTTCTCGGTTCCGAAGTCGCCATAGAGATATTCCAGCCTCCCGCTCAGGCCGGTATCCCACAACATGGTCTCGACGCCGCCACCAACGACCCATCCGCTGTAGGTGTTGCTGTCAGAATCGTGGATCGAATAAGGACCCACGAGCGCGTCGAGTTTCGCATCCAACCAGCCGTAACCGCCGGTGGCATAAATCAGGGTATTGGTGTCTCCGGGCGAGAAGCCGATGCGGCCACGGAGTGTGCCAAGGCCATCGAAGCTGAGTTCGGTCGCTTCGGCCGGATCGCGATTTTGCGCAGTCTGCCCACCCCAGCCGTAATCACCTTCGACGCCAACGACGATACCGTCAAAATCATAGTTGAAGCCGCCGAGAATGCCGGCGTAGCCGCCGGTCCCGCTCATCTCCGGGTCATAGCCGTAATCGTAATGGCCCTCGACAAAAGTGCCGCCGCCGAACGCGCCGATATAGGGACCGGTCCAGGTTGAGGCAGGCGGCAGAACGTCGGCCGCATTGACTAGGGTTGAAGCCGCAACAAGTGCTGCGAGGCTGAGTGAAAAACTAAGTGCCGTCTTTTTCATGTTTCCGACCCGAGAGGTGTTGCGTTGAAATCGGGTCGACAATCGGAAATTAAGGTTAACGAATCCTTATTGTGCGCCAAAAATGAAATCGCGCGGAGGTTGTGTCGTTAACTACCTAAAGGCTTGATTAGAAGCGGAAATCCACGCCCATCCGGATCGATTGAAAGCTGGGTGAGGTCTTGAAGTAGCTGTCATCGGAGAGGCTGCTGCCAATCTCCTTCTTGCCCAGGTCGGTGTAGAGATATTCGAGCCTCGCGCTCGAATTAGCGGAAAAGCCCCATTCGACGCCGGCGCCTGCTGTCCAGCCGGTCGCAGTATAGTTATCACTGAGGTTGATGCTTGAGGAAGGATCGTCGACCGTGTGGACTTTGTAATCGACGCCCGCGACGGCGAGGCCAGCGGTACCAAAAATCAATAGATTATCCATGGCATAGCCTGATCGGACACGAACGCTGCCGAACCAGTCGACTGCACCTTTGGAACTTACTTCGACGCCACTGGCGCTCTGCTTGTCGGAATCTACGATGTCGGCAAGCTGCAAGCCGGCTTCGGCGCCTAGCACCCAGTTGCCGGTCTGCCAGTTTGCGCCGACCTGGGCGCCGCCAAATAACCCATTGAGATCAAGGTGTCCGGCATTTTCCTGGAAGTCGGGCTTGATCCGAATCGTCTCGTCACCGGCGAAGGCGTCGCCGCCATTCAGCCCGACGTAAAAGCCGCTCCAGTCATAGACAAGCGGTGGCTCTGCAACGATGTTCGCGACATCAGCTGCCTGAGCTAACTGCAAGCCACACAGAAAGAGCGTGCCCCCCAGGCATACCCTCAGAGATGACATCCCGCACCCTGAACGCCAAACCACCACCGCCCAAATGGTATAGTAGGAAGATTAATGGAGGCCGCAAGCGCGTATTGACCGGGAAAACGCCCGATGCGATAAGGCCGCCGTCCTTATCCTGATCAAGGGCAATGTTTTCAATAGCTTAGCTTACCTGCGCGGTCTGCAGGAGTGAGCCGGAGGTAACGATATGATAACTGTGACTTTCCCCGATGGTGCCGCTCGTCAATATCCGGAGGGCACCAGTTCAGCGCAGATCGCCGGGTCGATCGCCAAATCCCTCGAAAAACGGTCCGTTGCAGCGGTGGTCAATGGCGCCTTGGCCGATCTCTCTGAGCCTGTGCCGGATGGCGCCACGCTGAAATTCGTCACCCGCGATGATCCGGAAGCTCTGGAATTGATCCGGCATGACGCCGCGCATGTTCTGGCGGAGGCCGTGCAAGAGCTTTATCCGGGCACCCAGGTCACCATCGGGCCTGTCATCGAGAACGGATTTTATTACGATTTTCAACGCGATACGCCGTTCACGCCGGAGGACTTCCCGGCCATCGAGAAGAAGATGCGTGAGATCATCGCGCGCGATGCCCGATTCACCAAGGAAGTCTGGTCGCGCGACCAAGCGAAGGACGTGTTCCGCTCCAAGGGAGAGGCCTTCAAGCTGGAACTGATCGACGCCATTCCTGCCGATCAGGACCTCAAAATCTATAAGCAGGGCCAATGGTTTGACCTCTGCCGTGGCCCGCACATGACATCGACGGGCAAGATCGGCAATTCCTTCAAGCTCATGAAGGTGGCCGGCGCCTATTGGCGCGGCAATTCCAATAATCCAATGCTGACAAGGATTTACGGAACCGCCTGGGCAAACGACAAAGATCTCCAAGGATACATCACAGCGCTTGAAGAAGCCGAGAAACGCGATCACCGACGGCTTGGACGCGAGATGGATCTCTTCCATTTCCAGGAAGAAGGGCCAGGCGTCGTCTTCTGGCATCCCAAGGGCTGGACGATGTTCCAGGCCCTCATCGCCTATATGCGGCGGCGATTAGCCCAGGACTATCAGGAGGTTAATGCACCCCAGATGCTCGACAAAGTGCTCTGGGAGACTTCCGGCCACTGGGGCTGGTATCGCGAAAACATGTTCATGGCGCGATCCGCCGGCGATGAGACGGAGGATGATCGCATCTTTGCGATCAAGCCGATGAATTGTCCGGGTCATATCCAGATCTTCAAGCACGGGCTCAAGTCCTATCGCGATCTGCCGATCAGGCTTGCGGAATTCGGCGCGGTGCATCGCTATGAGCCATCGGGTGCCT
This sequence comes from uncultured Alphaproteobacteria bacterium, assembly GCA_963805405.1. GTDB lineage: Bacteria > Pseudomonadota > Alphaproteobacteria > Rhizobiales > Aestuariivirgaceae > JAEUMG01. The sequence goes on from CAWDUC010000020.1 coordinate 265,275, forward strand.
TGCATGGGTTGATGCGGGTTCGCGGCTTTACGCAGGATGATGCCCACATCTTCTGCACGGAAGAACAGCTTGCCGAAGAGTGCTTGAAAATCAACGAGTTGATCCTCTCGGTCTATGCCGATTTCGGGTTCGAGGACGTCGTCGTCAAGCTCGCGACGCGGCCCGAAAAGCGCGTCGGAACGGACGCGATGTGGGATCATGCGGAAGCGGTCTTGAGCCGGCTCCTTGAGAAAATCGCAGCGGAATCAGGCGGAAGGATCAAGACCGGCATCAATCCGGGCGAAGGGACCTTCTACGGGCCGAAGTTCGAATACACCTTGCGCGATGCGATCGGCCGGCAGTGGCAGTGCGGCACGACCCAAGTCGACTTCAACCTCCCCGAGCGGTTCGGGGCGTTCTATGTCGATGCCGACGGGCAGAAGAAAATGCCGGTCATGGTGCATCGCGCGATCTGCGGCTCGATGGAGCGCTTTACCGGCATCCTGATCGAGCACTTCGCCGGGCATTTTCCCTTATGGCTCGCACCCTTACAGGTGGTGGTGACGACGATCGTTTCGGATGCCGATACATACGCAGGCGAGGTCCGCGCCAAGCTTGCAGCGGCGGGTCTTCGTGCCGAGGTCGATCTTCGCAACGAGAAGATCAACTACAAGGTGCGCGAACATTCGCTCGCCAAGGTGCCGGTGATGCTCGTGGTCGGCAAGCGCGAGATGGAAGAGGGGACGGTCAATGTCCGCCGCCTCGGAAGCCAGCAGCAGACGTCGCTGAAGCTTGCCGAGGCGATCGCGCAGCTCAGCGCCGAGGCGACGCCGCCCGACGTTTTGCGCGCGCAAAAGGCAGTCTCGTAGCACTCAAAACACGTCGAATTAGCGCGTTTGGGAGGCCATTTTTCGCATTCTTAGCGACACGATTTGGTTCGAGTTCGCGCGCATGATTTTTATTGAACGGACGTTCATTTCGTCGTTCTGCAGAATGAAAGAACGTTGCTATCAGGGGCTGCAATATACTGACGTTGCAGCCAGGTGTTGCGTTTCCTCTTCAGAGGCGAGGTTGATGAAGAAACGGGCGTGCTGGCGAAGCCGGCCGGCGCAGTAAGCCGGCGACCGCTTATCTCCCACTGCTGCCGCGCATGACATAGACGCCGGCGGCGATGATCAGGGCGATACCGGTGAGCGTCCACAGATCGGGCATGTCGCCGAATGCGACGAGACCGAAAATCGTCGCGGAGATGATCTGCACATAGCTGAATGGGGCGAGCACATTGGCCGTGGCGTGGCGATAGGCGCGCACGAGAAGAAGCTGTGCCGCGGCAAAGACGAGCGTGAGACAGAGCGCCAGAGCCCACGCGGTGGCGCTGACAGGCACCCATTCGATGATGGCGAGCGGAAGTGAAGCAGCGAGCCCGATTGCAAGTGTCCAGGCAAGCGTGGTCTCGGTGGGCTCGGCAGCGGCAGAGAGATGCCGGGTGAGCATTTGGAATACGGCATAGAACAGCGCCGCGACAAAGGGGAAGATCGCGTAGACCGAGACGTCGGAGAAACCGGGCCTCGCCACGATGATCACGGCAATGAAGCCCAGCACAACGCCGACCCAGCTTGCCGAGCCGACGCGCTCGCCGAGCAGCGGTCCCGAAAGTGCCACCACCATAAAGGGGCCGGCGAAGAGGATGACGGTCGCCTCCGCGAGCGGCAGATAGCGCACGGCGAACACCATGGAGCCGCCGATGACCAACGGCGCCAGACCGCGCATGAGCTGCGTGCCGGGGCGTGCCGTGCGAAAGAGAGCAGCGGGCTTCGGAAAACCAGCGAAGACGTAGAGCAGGGGGAGCGCCAGGCCATAGCGCGCCAGCATGATCTGGCCAAAGGACTGGGTTTCGACCAGGACCTTGCTCAAGCCGTCCACCGCGCCGAACAGCGAGACAGAAGCGACGAGAAGGAGGATGCCCTTGAGTGTCTCGCGGTGCGAATGGGGCTGCATGGCGCCTTGTGTCGCGCGGCGGTCACGCTGGCAAGAGCCGCCGGCGCATATCAGGGTGCAATGGCGCGCCGATAGAGATGCCATGTGGCATGGCCGAGTACGGGCAGGACAATGAGCAGGCCGAGGAATGCGGGAAGCGAGGCGAGCAGGATCAGCATGACGACCATCATGCCCCAAAGGATCATCGGCGCCGGGCTTGTGGCCACCGACTTCACACTCGTGATGATTGCGGTGACGAAATCGCCATTGCGGTCGAGCAGCAACGGACAAGCAATGACCGTGACCGAGAAGAGGATCATGGCGAGGACCGCGCCGACGAGGTGGCCGACGGCCAGGAAAACGAGGCCCTCGGGCGTCGAAATCACCACATGCAGGAATCGGCCAAGATCGATGCTGGCGCGGGAGCCGAGAAAAAGCGCAATCAAGAGGCGCACTTGATAGAGCCAGATCCACAATACGAACAGGACGACGAAAGCCATCCAGGAGAGTTCGCGGCGACGCTGGTCGTAGATAACTCGCAACACGCCCGACCAGTCGAGCGGACGGCCGGTTTCGAGCCTGCGACTCACTTCGTAAAGCCCGACTGCCACAAAAGGTCCGATCAAGGCGAAGCCGATGGCAAGCGGATAGGCGAGATAGGATACTTCCAGCTTGAATACCAAGGCGACGATCAGGAGGCCGCCAATAGCATAGACCGCGCCGAAGAAGAGACCGTAGAGAGGCGCACAGCGGAAATCGGCAATGCCCTCGGCAAGGCAGGCGCGAAGGTCGGTAAAGGTGATCGGCCGCACGATCGGCATCGTGGGCCGCGGCTGGGAAGAGTTGCCTCCGGCAATCGCCATGAACATTCCCCCTTGGCGCATGCAAGCGCGTTCCTAGCGGCTCAGGAATTGCGTGTCTTGATCGAGATCAAGCGAGAGAAGACTCTAACTCTCCCTTCCCACGCCACTTTGCGGCGCGGCAGAGGCAGGACAGTGGTTTCTAATGCTCAAGAGCCGGGTGAGCGGGATGCATGCGGCGGATTTCCTCGGCGACGAGTCCCTGGAGTCGCCACAGATACGTGTCGTGGATGCCGTGTTCCTCCAGCTTGGAGATCGTGTTGAAGAGATATTCAGCGCTGGTGCCGATATGGCCGGCGGCGCGGGCAAGCCTGATCGCCTGTTCCTCGACAGGGAGATTCAAGTAATAGCCCCTGGCGCGCGGCGCCGCCCAAAACGCCAAGGCACGGAGCTTGTCACTTCCCGCCTGCACGTCGATCCAGCGAAACGCCAGGAGATCATCATGATAACTCGCCTCGCGGCGCAGAAGCCGCTCCATGCTTTTCGGCTTGTCATCATCGGGCAGACGAAAGGCGACGCCCTGGCACGAGCCGCCATAGTCGAGAGCGAGCATGAGGCCCGGCTGATCCGGCGAGGCGCGCCATCGCTCGATTACGAGGCTGAAGGAGCGGTGCCAGCCATGCGCCTTGCAGAGCCGCTGTTCGACAAAGTCGAATTCGGGATTCCAGATAAGCGAGCCATAGGCGAAGACCCAGATCGGGCCGTTGCCGTTGCGGGCGAGAAAATCCTGCGCCGCGGCGGCGTATTCGGCATCCGTCAGTTCGACGAGACCATGCTCGGGACCCGGATCGGGCTCGCGGCGGTCGACAAGCTTGATGAGATCGGCGGTGAGGGAGAGGGGAGGTTTCTTACGGGGCATGCTGTCCGGGCCAATTGAAGGCCGGGGCGACTTTGCCGGAAGGATGCGGGGAAGGGAAGATCGGGGGCCGTGCCGGCCCCGTCAGTTCCCGTCGCAGCCATTAGCCAAAGGTTTGCCTTCGAACCTGTCGACGATCCACGGCACGTAAAGCGGCTGGGCGGCGGCGGGCGTCGTGAAATGGTTCTGGGCACCGTCAAGTTGAATACGCGCGATATTCGCTCCAGCCAGTTTGCACATCTGCTCGCGGTAAAGCTCTCCCATGACGGGCGGCACCACGGTGTCATGCGTGCCCCAATAGATGATCACGGGGGCCACCGGCGCCACCGGGAGAACGCTGCCAAGGAGCATACTCTTCGCCCAAGCCAATTGGTTCGCCGGTGCCGTGCTCATCAAGGTCTTGAAATCGGCGCCAAAGGCGAAGTTGATCGTATCCGAGGCAGGATGCATGCACTTGCCGGAAAAGATCTGGTCGAGGGAGCGGGCGCCGTCGGCGGTAAAAATGTCTGTCAGTTTGAGATCGGGAAAGGCGCTGGCCGTTGCCCAAATCGTCATCGCGAAATGCGTAAAGTCGAAGACATTGCTGGTGAACGAAGTCGCCAGTCCTGACATGAGCTTCGCTGCTGCGGCATCGTCGAGTTCACCGGAGGGCGCAAGTACGGCGACGTCTTGCGGTGCCATGGCAGCGAATGCGACGATATCTATTCCGTCAAAGGCGGTGCCTGTCTTGGCAATGTAATCAGCCATGCCTGCCGCGGCGAGTGTTGCACCGCCGCCCTGCGACCAGCCATAGATGGCCGCCTTCCTATTGGCCCCGGCGAGGCCGAGGCTGGCGACAGCGCGGATTGCGTTGATCGCGTCGCGGCCCTGGGTCGCGGATATCGCGTATTGGTGCTTCCCGCCGCCGCCGAGACCCTGGTAGTCGCTGGCAACCAGCACGTAGCCTTTGGCGAGGAACTCTGCCGCCGCCGGTATGCCGAAATCATTGTCGGATGTGCCGCCGATCATGAAATACTGGTTGAGCGGTTGGGCGGGATCCCATTGTTGCGATGGACCACAATTTTGCGCGGTTCCAGTCGTGCCGTGCGCCCAGCTGACAATCGGACGACCCGCCGTCGTTATGGGATCGACCGGTGCGATGACGAGGGCGGTGGAAATCGTCGGCCGCTCGAGTAAATCGGATGACACGTAAGCAATGCGCCAAGCCTGCGCATTCGAGATCGCCGTGTCGACGGCCTCCCGGGCGATCACCGCCCCGAGCTTTCCCTCAGGCTTCATTGCCATGACAGACCGATAGAATGGCGGCACTGCGACCTCGGCCGCACCTGCCGAGCCGGCCGCAACCGCCAGCGCCGAAGCCAGCAGCAACCCTATCCCAACTCTCATGTCACGCTCCCGTCTGATTCGTTCGGAGACCGGTTGGTATGCTGCCGCCGCGTCGCGCCGACGATGAAAACCGGTCACAGCGAATTTCTCCAATAAGTGCAAATAAACCGTTTTGAGGCCGGGATAAATTGCGCAAGCAAATCCGGAAAATGGCGCCTCCGGGTGCTTTCCAGCCGGGCATCAAAGGTTCTAAGACGAATTGTGGGGAGCGACAAATGCTGTTCATGATCATCGAGCGGTTTCGCGACAACGACATGGTGCCGGTCTACAAGCGGGTGCGCGATGAAGGCCGCATGCTGCCGGAGGGCCTGCGCTATATCGACAGCTGGGTGGAGGCGAATTTCAATCGCTGCTTCCAGCTCATGGAATGCGATGAACTGCGGTTGCTGCAGGAATGGGCGCTCAAATGGCGCGGCAGCGGCGTCGAATTCGAAATCGTGCCAGTGGTTCCCAGTTCTGAAACCCGCGCGGTCGTCGCGCCTTATCTCGACAAAGCCTGAACGAAGGTCAACGCATGATCGATCTTGCAAAAGTGCGCGCCGAGACGCGGGGCTGCGAAGAAGTCATCCATTTCAACAATGCGGGATCCGCATTGCCGCCGGCATCGGTCGTCGATGCGGTGATTGCGCATCTGAAGCGCGAGGAAGAAGTGGGCGGCTATGAGGCCGCGGCGCAGGCGCAAGCGCAAATCGATGACTGCTATCGCGCCGTCGCCGAACTCATCAAGGCGAGGCCGGAAGAGATCGCCTTCGTCGAGAATGCGACACGCGCCTGGGACATGGCCTTCTACTCGCTCGCCTTCCAGCCGGGCGACAGGATCCTCACGGCGCGGGCCGAATATGCCAGCAACTACATCGCTTTTCTCCAGGCGGCGCGGAAAACCGGCGTTACGATCGACGTGGTGCCGAGCGAGGCGACCGGCGAGATTTCAGTTTCCGCGCTCGAGAGCATGATCGATCCGATCCGTGAAGCTGATCGCGATCACCCATGTTCCGACCAATGGCGGGCTCGTCAATCCGGCGGCCGAGGTGGGCAAGATCGCGCGGGCCAATGGCATTCCCTATCTGCTCGATGCCTGCCAATCGGTCGGACAACTGCCATCGACGTCGAAGCGATCGGCTGCGACATGCTCTCGGCGACGGGGCGAAAATATCTGCGTGGCCCGCGCGGCACCGGCTTCCTCTATGTGCGGCGCGGATTGCTCGAGAAGCTCGAGCCGCCCTTCCTCGATCTTCATGCAGCGGAGTGGGTGGCGCCCGATCGCTATGAGATCAGGAAGGATGCGCGCCGCTTCGAGAACTGGGAGCGCTATGTAGCCGGGCAGATCGGGCTCGGTGTCGCGGCGCGCTATGCGCTCGCGCTGGGGCCCGCGGCGATCGAAACGCGGGTGAAGATGCTGGCGGCTCATCTGCGCAAGGCGCTCGCCGGCGTTAAAGGTGTCGTCGTTGAAGATATCGGGCGCGAGAAATGCGGGATCGTGAGTTTCGCGGTCGAAGGACATGAGGCGGGAGTGGTGAAGCAGGCGCTTGGCCGGCAGAAGATGAATGTCTCGGTCTCGGGCGCGTCATCGACATTACTCGACATGAATGCGCGGGGCCTATCGCAGATCGTTCGCGCGTCGGTGCATTACTATAATACGGAAGATGAAATAGCTCTTTTCGCAGGGGCACTGGCGGCCCGCGACAAGACCCCTTAGAGACTGCGGTATCGGCAGCGCCACCCATTTTTAGATTTGACGAGTATCACCGCAGTTGCGCTGTACTTCTTTTTGCATGCTGCATAGGCCTCCGCCGAAGTCATCGGCTTGGCCGGCGTGGCGAAGGTGCAGAAGAATTCCTTGCCTCCCTTGCGCACTTCGGCGCTCACCAAGGCTTTGCCGTATTTTTTCTTGCAGGATGTCCAGGCCTGCTTTTCCAAGCTGGTGGTGGCTTGCGCCGGGACGCTGGCGACCATGAGTGCCGCCAGAGCCGAGATTACTGCCCACTGCGCCATCCCATTGCCCTCGCCCTGTTGTTCGCAGTCGAGTGTGAAGCATGTATTACGCAAGGGCAACGAAATTGAATAAGAGGATCGCCTGTCCTGGGCGCTTGCTGGGAATTTGCCGTGATCGTTCAGTTCTGAAATAATCTTTGGGTGGCCGCAACGGCCAAGAGGGAGAAGAAAATGAGAAGAAACGCATGGATGGGGATGGTGGCAGCAGCAGCCTTCGCTGTCGGCGCCGGGGTCAGCTTCAGCCGAGCCGATGCCGGGCATGCTTGGCCATGACCACACCGGGGTTACCGTTCCCGATATCAAGGAGGCGATCACCTTCTTCACCGACATTGTCGGGTGCAAGGAGGCACTGACTTTCGGGCCGTTCTCCGACGACAAGGGAACGTTCATGGCCGATCTCCTCAATGTCAATCCGCGCGCCAAGATTTACCAGATCACCATGATGCGCTGCGGCCACGGCTCGAATATCGAACTCTTCCAGTATGAATTGCCCGACCAGCAGAATGCGATTCCGAAGAACAGCGATATCGGCGGGCATCACATCGCGTTTTATGTCGAGGACATCAATGCGGCGGCGAAGTACCTGAAGGACAATGGCGTCAAGACCCTGATGGGGCCGTTGCCGGTGGACCAAGGGCCGGCGGCGGGCCAATCGATCCTCTATTTCTTCACGCCGTGGGGGTTGCAGCTCGAGCTCATCAGCTATCCGAACGGCATGGCCTATGAGAAGGATGGCGGGACGATCCTGTGGTCGCCGAAAGATCCGGCGAAGTAAATGAGATCCTCACCCGCCCGCGGGAGAGGACAATCGCAGTCTCACGAACCGCAACCGCAATGCGTTGGCGATGACGCTGACCGAGCTGAGCGACATCGCGGCGGCGGCAATGATCGGCGACAACAATATGCCGAAGACGGGATAGAGAAGGCCAGCGGCGATCGGCACGCCGGCAGCATTGTAGATGAAGGCGAAGAAGAGGTTCTGGCGGATGTTGCGCATGACGGCGCGCGACAATTCCCGAGCTCGAACGATGCCGGTGAGATCGCCGCCCAGAAGCGTGATGCCGGCGCTTTCGATCGCGACATCGGTTCCGGTGCTCATGGCGATGCCGACATCGGCGGCAGCAAGCGCAGGCGAGTCGTTGACGCCATCGCCGGCCATCGCGACGATCCGGCCTTCCTTGCGCAGGCGCTCGACGATTGCGCCTTTCCGGTCGGGGAGGATGTCGGCTTCGACTTCGGCGATGCCGAGCCGGCGCGCAACGGCATCGGCAGTGAGGCGATTGTCGCCGGTGAGCATGACGACGCGGATGCCATCGGCGGTGAGCTTCGAAAGTGCTGCCTGGGTCGTCGGCTTCACCGGATCGGCAATGGCGATGATACCGGCGAGGCGGCCGTCGATCGCGATGAAGATCACGGTCGCACCATCTCCGCGCAGGCGATCGGCTTCGGATTGCAGCGTATCGGTCGGGATGTTGAGTTCGGCGAGGAAGCGGGCATTGCCGATCACGATACGCTTGCGCTCGACCATGCCGATCGCGCCCTTGCCGGTCGGGGAATCGAAGCCGCGCACCGGTAAGGTAGCGATATTGCGATCCGTGGCGGCGGCAAGGATGGCGCGGGCGAGGGGATGTTCGCTAGCAGTTTCGACGCTCGCGGCAAATTTGAGAAGCGTTGCCTCATCGAAGCCCTCGGCGGGGACGATCGCGGTGACTTTCGGCTTGCCTTCGGTGAGCGTGCCGGTCTTGTCGACGACCAGCGTATCGACCTTCTCAAGGCGCTCCAGCGCCTCGGCATTCTTGATGAGGACGCCGGCCTGGGCGCCGCGCCCGACGCCGACCATGATCGACATGGGCGTTGCCAGACCGAGAGCGCAGGGACAGGCGATGATGAGTACCGCCACTGCGGCAACCAGCGCATAGGCGAGGCGCGGCTCCGGGCCGAACAGCGACCAGGCGATGAAGGCAATGATCGCAACGGCGATCACCAAGGGCACGAACCAGCCGGAGACGCGATCGGCGAGGCGCTGGATCGGCGCGCGCGAACGCTGCGCATTGGCGACCATCTGGACGATGCGCGCGAGGAGGGTGTCGCGCCCGACTTTCTCGGCCTCGATGACGACCGAGCCCGATTGATTGAGCGTGCCGCCGATGACGCGATCGCCGATGTCCTTGCCGACGGGGAGGCTTTCGCCCGTCACCATGGATTCATCGAATGCCGAATGGCCGTCGACGATCTTGCCATCAACCGGGGCCTTCTCGCCCGGTCGCACACGCAATCTGTCGCCAATCACGACAGTGTCGAGCGCCACATCCTGCTCGCGCCATCGGCGGCGATGCGGCGCGCGGTCTTGGGCGTCAGATCGAGGAGGGCGCGGATGGCGCCGGAGGTGCGTTCGCGGGCGCGCAGTTCAAGGACCTGGCCGAGAAGCACCAGTACGGTGATGACGGCGGCGGCTTCGAAGTATACGGCGACGGAGTTGTCGTGTGCGCGAAAGGCGGGCGGGAAAATGCCCGGCAGGAGGGTTGCGATGACGCTGTAGGCCCAGGCGACGCCGGTGCCCATGGCAATGAGCGTGAACATGTTGAGATTGCGGGTCTTGAGCGATTGCCAGCCGCGCTCGAAAAACGGCCAGCCGGCCCACAGCACGACAGGCGTGGCGAGGACTAGCTGAATCCAGTTCGACGTCGATTGCGCGAGCCAAGCGTGACCGCCGACAAGGTGCGACCCCATTTCGAGGATGAAGACGGGCACGGCGAGAACGAGCCCGACCCAGAAACGCCGCTGCATATCGGCCAATTCCGGATTGGGCGGGGCCTCGGCGGTGATGGTTTCCGGCTCCAACGCCATGCCGCAGATGGGGCATGAACCCGGTCCGACCTGACGGATCTCGGGATGCATGGGGCAGGTGTAGATGCTGCCCGGCGGGGGTGGCGGCTCCGCGACCTCGCTCTTTCCCAGATACTTGCCGGGATTGGCGGTGAACTTGCTGCGGCAGCCGGCCGAGCAGAAATAGTAGTCCTGGCCCTGATAATCCGTCTTGTGCGGGCTCGTGGCGGGATCGACGGTCATGCCGCAGACGGGATCGATGACCTTGGAGGCGTCAGGTTTGGCGTGATGGCCGGAGCAGCAGGCGTGATTGTGGTCGGTCATGTACAGTCATATAGACCTTCCCATCATGGGAAGGTCAAGAAGCGACCTCGAATGAATATCGGCGAGGCAGCGGCTCTGGCGAAATCGACGCCTATCACTTGCGTTTCGCTCTCGAATATCCGAGCCTGCCAATAACGGGCGATCGTTCTGGCCAAATCACCTAATGTCAATTCGTATATTTGAGGAATTTCCCAATATTACTTCGAAGGGACCCCTTGTGCGATCAAGCACCGGGTCCACATTGTCGGTACTTTCAAATGAGGCTTAGGAGGCACCATGCCAAAGGGTGAGCAACGCGGCAATCGCGAGAAAAAGAAACCGAAGCAAGTCAAGGCGCCGGAGGCAGCGAAGGTTTCGGTATTCGCTACCCCGCCAGGAAAATCCGCCGGCGCAGTGCGCAAGCAAAAATAGCAACTCAACGTCCGAACGTAGGGTCGACGCGTGCTCGTGTAGCTCTGCGTTTGATTGGACGCGGGAATAATTGATTAGGTGTTCACGCTATCGCAGCGCATAGTGATTCGATCATCGGCACTGTGTTTTTGGCTCGCCTGTGACTGAGAGGTAGCAACTCCCGCCTATTTGGCAGTTCGAGTTCCAACCTCTCAAATCCAGGGTGACATCATGCCGGTTTCTCCGCAAAGAATGACGTCTGTAAAAGCCATATTGCTCGGTGCCGTGCTGGGCGCCGTCGTGCTTGCCTTCGTTGGCTTCAAGTGGGGCGGATGGGTGACCGGCGGAACCGCAGAAAAGCAGGCGACAGAGCGGGCTGACTCTGCCGTCGCGATGGCTCTCGCGCCGGTCTGCGTCGATAAATTCAAGCATGCGCCGGATGCCGCCACACAGTTGACCAGCCTGCAGAAGCTTTCGCCATATGAGCAGCGCGGTTTTGTCGAAAAGGGCGGTTGGGCTACGCCAGCAGGAAGCGATAAGGCGAATGTTTCGGTCGCGCGCGCTTGCGCCGATACATTGGCGAAGCTCTCGATTGGCGATCTCGGTTAAGCTTCCACTTTAATACTTCACACTTCAGATAGGCACGCAGCGAAAGGCGTTGATGATGCAGCCCAGGTTTGCTGTCGGCCAGCAAGTACGACTGATTCGAAAATTTTCCAGCATCCAGATCGAACACTATGTGATCACGCAGGCAATGCCTTATGATGGGCATTCTTACGAGTACCGCATCAAGAGCGAGGCGGAAAAGTTTCTGAGAGTGGTGAAGGAACACGAGCTCGACGAAGACAGTGTTGCCCTCGCCTCCGGCTGACGACAGGCCTACACGATAAGGACTTGCGAGGGGCGCGACGGGCTTTCCGTTTGGCGTGCGCTGCGTGTCATTGTCGCCCGCCATAGGCAGTGATATAGACCTTCCCATGATTGGAAGCTCGAGGAGTTGCCGCGGATGAATATCGGCGAGGCTTCGGCGCGTTCGGGCGTCAGCGCCAAGATGATCCGCTACTACGAGGGGATCGGCCTACTGCCCGAGCCTGAACGGCGCGAGAGCGGCTACCGGCTTTATGCCGAAACCGACGTGCATCGCTTGCGCTTCGTGCGCCGGGCCCGCGATTTTGGCTTTGCCGTGGAGCGGATACGCGACCTGCTTCGCCTGTGGCACGACCGCAAACGGCCGAGCGCGGAGGTGAAGCGTATCGCCGAGGCGCACGTGGCGGAACTCGACAAGAAAATCGGCGAACTCACCGCTCTGCGCAATTCCATGCAGGACTTGGCCAGGCGCTGCCATGGCGACCAGCGACCCGACTGCCCAATCCTCGCCGACTTGGAGAGCTAGAGACCACGTCCGAATCGGGCGGACAGGCCAAAGCCGCCGCCCTATGACTGGCCCAAATGCCGGGGAGGAGCCATGACGACCGAGCTGGGATCTGTTTTCGCCACGGCGATGAAGCATGCCGTAGCCTACCGCCAAAGCGTGGCCGCCGATCCGCAATTGCCGCGCGCGGACTATCATACGATGCTCGAGGCAGTCGCCGAGCCATTACCTGAGGAAGGCATGGATGCCGTAGCGGTCGTCGACCAGTTGGCGGCGATGGCAGAGCCAGGCCTGATGCCGATGATCGGATCGCGCTTCTTCGGCTGGGTGATCGGCGCCTCGCATCCCGCCGGCGTCGCTGCTGACTGGCTGGTTTCCGCCTGGGGTCAGAATTCCGCCTATCATTCATCGACGCCCGCTACTGCCGCGATCGAGGAAATCGCCGAGCGCTGGCTGGTCGAGATTCTCGGCCTGCCGATGGAATCGTCGATCGGCTTTACGACGGGTGCCACGGTTGCCAATGCAATTGGGCTTGCCGCGGCGCGCACCGGCGTGTTGCTGAAAGCCGGTTGGGATCCCGATGCCGATGGATTGTTCGGCGCTCCACCGGTGACTGTGTTCATCGGCGCGGATGCGCATTCCTCGCTCTTCTCATCCCTGCAACTCATCGGCTTCGGCTATCGGCGGGTGACGAAGGTCGCGACGGACGAGCAAGGACGCATGCGGCCCGACGATCTCGCCCGCGCGATCAAGGAAGCAGAGGGCCCGAAGATTGTTATCGCGCAGGCCGGGCAGATCAATACCGGTGACTTCGATCCGTTCGGCGAGATCACGAGGATTGCGAAGGCGCATGGAGCGTGGGTGCATGTCGACGGTGCCTTCGGACTCTGGGCAAGCGCCACGAAAGACTATCGGCACCTCACAGAAGGTATTGAGAATGCCGAATTCATGGGCGACCGACGGGCACAAGTGGCTGCAGACGCCTTATGATTGCGGTTTTGCGATCGTGCGCGATCGATCGATCCACGCACGCGCCATGACGCAATGGTCGAGCTATCTGCCGTCCGTCGGACAGGGCGATCGCGTGCCCTCGGCCCTGGTACCGGAACTGTCGCGACGGGCGCGCGGCGTTCCCGTCTATGCGATGCTGAAGGCGCTGGGGCGCAGGGGCGTTGCGGAGCTTGTTGAACGTCATTGCCGATTGGCGCGGCTATTCGCCGATCAGCTTGGTGCCGAACCTGGAATACATGTCCGCAACACGGTCGTGCTCAATCAGGTGATTGTCAGTTTTGGCGAAGGCGCGCAAAGCGCCGACCTCACGAAGGCAGTGATTGCGCGCGTGCAGCAGGACGGCGTGTTGTTCGCGGCGGGTGCAGAATGGCGCGGCGGCTGGGTGATGCGCCTTTCGGTTACATCCGGTGCAACGCAGGAGGCCGATATCAAGATTTCGGCAGAAGCGATCATCGCCGCGTGGAGGGCGGTGCAGGCTTAATCCCGTATGACGACGTCCTGCGACTGGCCTGCACCAATCGAGAAGGTCTGAGTCAGCGTCTTGTCGCCAATTTCGGCACGCGCGGTATAGCGGCCGGGCTTCAATACGACATCCGCGATGGCACCAGGGATCGGCGGCAGTTCGGCGCCGGTTTCATCGGTGATCGTCCAGGAGACCGCCGGCCGTGCCGGTTTGACGACAAGATGCGCGAGGCCCGCCGGATGATCGATCTCGACGGCGCTCATGCGGCCGGGCTTCACGGTGACTTCGGTGACGGCGAGTACATTGCCCGGTGAGAAACGGCTTTCGATACGGTAGGAACCGGAGCCGACGCGGATGATCTCGCCCGGCAACTCCGAAACGCCCACCAGTTGGCCCGCAGCACTTCCCGATGCGGCGTAGATTGTGGTGAAAGAAGGGGTGGCGGGAAGGCCGATCCCAGCGAGACGAGGGAGCACGCGTATGCCACCGACATTCAGCGTGAAGACGACGCCCAGCTTGTAGCCCGGCGGCAGGTTGATCTGGCGCTTGAAGCGAACGGCGCCGTAGGTCGCTTCAACCTCGTATGCGCCCGGCGGGGTCAAGGTGCCGGCAGCAGGCGCCGTGCTGCGCATGACGATCTCGCCCTCGGCATCGCGAAGAAGCCAGGAAATCGGGCGCTGGATCAGTCCGCCGTCCTCGGTGAGGCGAGCGGCAAGTTCCAGACCCTCATTGCCGGAATGGACCGATTCCATGCGAATTTCATGGGCGACGTTGTCGCTCAGAAGCGGGGTTTCGGGCTTGCGGTCGATGCTTGCCGTGGTCGCGGCATTGAGCGCCGATCCGACCTGAATGACCGCGAAGAGGCAGCTCCAGAACAGGACGGCCGCCAGAGCGATCAACCAGCGGGTCTGATCACTCCGACGACGTCCTTGGTGCGAGGCACGAGGGACTGTGACGCGCACACGCCTACCCCTGTTATAAACTCCCGGACCAGACGTGGCCGGCTGGGAGGATGGAATCACGAAGCGGTCCGGCACTCAACGACATGCTTAATATTGGGTTAACGGGACTGCTGCGATTGTCGTCTCATTGTTGCGAATGCTTGACAAGCAAGGCGAGCTTCGATTGTTAGGTGCTATGATATTCAACGATAATTCCTCCGGGCTTGAGCTGCTCAAGACCCGGAAATCCGGTTCCGCCAAAGCCATGGGGGAGCCGGGCCCCAGCCCCGAACAACTTTCAGAGATCCTCTCCATAGCCGTGCGCGTGCCCGACCACGGCAAGCTGACGCCATGGCGGTTCGTGCTGTTTTCGGGGGAGGCGCGGAAGCGCTTTGGCGAGATCCTGGGCCGCCGCTGGCGTGAGAAATATCCAGACCACGGAGCGGACAGCGTTGATTTCCAGCGCGGCCTTTTCATGCGGGCGCCGATGGTGCTGGCGGTGATCTCACGCGCTGCGCCGCATCCGAAGATTCCCGAGTGGGAGCAGCTCCTGTCGAGCGCGGCCGTGTGCCAGAACATCGTGCTCGCCGCCTCGGCCATGGGCATTGGTGCGCAATGGCAGACCGACTGGCCCGCTTATGACGCTGAAGTGTTCAAGGCCATGGGGCTCGAGCCGCATGAGAAGGTGGCGGGCTTCATCTATCTGGGCACGTCGACCGCAGCCCTCGAAGAACGACCGCGGCCAGATCCCGCAACGCTTCTGACCCGCTGGGGCGAATGATGGTCATTCGCGGCATATTGTTCGACAAGGACGGAACCCTGATCGACATGAACGGCACATGGGTTCCGGTCTATCGCGAGATGCTCGCCGAATTGGTGACGACCGAGCCCGCGCAGATCGACGCGATCATGGCCAAGGCCGGCTATGACCCGGCAACGGGTCTGGTGAGATCCGGGTCGATCCTCGCAGGCGGTACTACGCGCGAACTCGTCGACGTATGGTGGCCGGGGCTGAGCAAGGATGAAGCGGATGCGCAAATGCGGGTTGTCGATTACGATTATCGCCATCTCGCAATCAAGCACCTGAAGCCTCTGATGGTGCTGGAGCCAGTGCTCGAGGAGTTGCGCGGCCAAGGATTGAGACTGGGCGTGGCGACTAACGACACGGAGCATTCGGCGCGCAGTCACATGACGCAACTCGGCGTGGCGGAACTGTTCGACATCATCATCGGCGCCGATAGCGTGACGCGGCCGAAGCCCGCAGGCGACATGATCCACGCCTTTGCCGAGGCAACGCGGCTTAAGCCGAGAGAGATTGCCATGGTCGGCGACAATCCACATGACATCGAAACGGCGCGCGCCGGGGGAGCCGGGCTTGCAATCGGCGTGCTCACGGGCAATGCAGCGCATGACGATATCGCGCATCTGGCCGATCACACGATCCAGTCGATCGTCGAGCTTCCCGCGCTGTTAAGGCGGCTTTCCTGATGTTCTACGATCCGCGCGCCAATGACCACGGACTGCCGCTCGATCCGTTCAAAGCTTTGGTGGCGCCACGTCCGATCGGCTGGATTTCGTCACTGTCCTCGCATGGCGTACCTAATCTCGCGCCCTATAGTTTCTTCAACGCCATTTCCGAGCATCCGCATTACGTCGTCTACGGCTCCGGCGGTCGCAAGCATTCGGTCGAGAACATCGAGGCGACGCGCGAGTTCGCAGTCAATCTCGCCACGCACGAACTGCGCGAGCAGATGAACATGAGTTCGGCGACGGTCGCGGCAGAGGTCGATGAGTTCGAATTCACCGGACTGGCGAAGGCCTCATGTCAGTTGATCAAGCCGCCGCGCGTGGCGGCCAGTCCGGTGTGTCTTGAATGCGTGTTGCATCAGGTCGTGCCGCTTCCAGACGATAAGGGACATGCGGACGACTTCGCGGTGATCGGCCGCATCGTCGGAATTCATATCGATGATCGCTTCATCAAGGATGGTCGCGTCGATACGGCCGCGATGCAGCCGATCGCACGGCTCGGTTATAGCGAATACGCGACGATCACCGAAGCCTGGCGCATGCGCCGGCCCGATTGAAGCGGCGCTAGAACTGCACGCCGCGGGTCAGGGCGCCGTCGATGACCAGATTGGTGCCGGTGGTGAAGCCCGAAGCAGGGCTTGCGAGGAAGACGATCCCGCGCGCGACTTCCTGCGGCGTCGCCATGCGGCCGGTGGGATTGAGCGCCATGGCCTTGCCGTACAGATCGGGAAGATTGCCCTCGATCCAGTGCCACACACCGCCTTCGAAATAGGTGTTGCCCGGCGAAATGCTATTCACGCGGATCATCTTCGGCGCGTACTGGAAGGCGAGACGCTGCGAATAATGGATGAGCGCCGCCTTGATCGCGCCATAGGCGGGGCCGGTGAAATCAATCTCGCGGCCGGAGACGCTCGAAATGATGACAATCGAGGGGGCGCGCGATTTCTCGAGATAGGGAATGGCGGCGTTGACGGCACGCACGGTGTGCATCATGTCGACATCGAACTGCTTGCGCCATGCCTCTTCATTGTCCTCAACCGCAAGTGCCGAGACATTGGCGACGAGAATGTCGATCCCACCGAGCGTTTTGGCGCTTTCGGCGACCCAGCCTTCCAGCGCCGCCTTATCGGCGACATCGATGGCCGCACCCATCGCCTTTACGTTCTTCTTCTTGAGCGCGGCGACCGCGTCGTTCACGTCGGTGGCCTTGCGCGCGCAGATCGAGACATTGGCGCCTTCATCAGCGAAGATTTCAGCGGCTTGGCGGCCGATACCCTTCGAGCCGCCGGTGATGGCGACGTTCAAACCTTTGAGTCCGAGGTCCATATTCAGAAGCTCCTATGCGATCAGGCGAGATAGGTTTTGAGGATGGAGGCGCCGAGCGTGTATTTGGGATCGACCATGTTGCCGACACGCAGGCGGCCGGCCTGGGTAAGGAGGAAATAGGCTTCCAATTCATCGAAGCCGAAGTCGCTTGCAAGCCAGCGACAGAGTTCGCGGTAGGCGATGCGTGCGGCATCCTCCATCGGCCGCGCCGAGCCGATCGTCATGATGAAGCGGTCATTCTCCAAACGCGGCCAGCCGATCGTCCAATTCTTGATGAGATCGACACGGACCGTCGTTGTCGACGGCATCTCGACCGCGACGCCGCATAATTCGCCGTCGCCCTGCGTGCCGTGGCAATCGCCGAGAAACAGGATAGGCGTCCTTGTGATTGACCGGGAAATAGACGACGGCGCCGGGGCAAACATCGGGGAGATCCATATTGCCGCCCCAGTAATCCGGCTGTAGCGAGGACACCGCCTCGATCTGCGGGCTCACGCCGAGCGTACCGATGAAGGGTTCGTAGGGGAGTGTGATCTTCTTGTTGAACTTGATGCCGTTGCGGGTGACTTCATATTTCATCACGCGCTCGGGGAGGGGCTGGTTCAGCATCGCGGTGGCATTGTTCGACACGAGGCCGCCGAATTCCGGGATGAGCGCAGAGGTGCCGACCGGCTGCGGCCCGCGCGGTTCGATCGATTCGATATGCACGCAGAGCACGTCGCCTTTCTCCGCGCCTTCGACCTCGATCGGCCCGCATTGCGGATTGACGAAGGGCATTGTGAGCTTGGCCGAAGGTAGGTCCTTTTCCGTCTTGATCGCGCCCTCGAAGGCATCCTGCGTTTCGGCAATCACACGGTCGCCGGGCTTGATGCGCATGACGGGTTTCGCATAGGGGCCGTAGACGTAATTGTACTTGCCCTGCCTGGCTTCCGTCAGTTCATGCGTTGCGCCGACCTTGTTTTTGGCAACGCCCTTGCGGGCCATGTAGGAGGCATCAAGCCAGGTCATCACTATCTCCGTTATGCGAGTTTGCGCAGCAATGCCTGCGCGGCCTTGAGGTGAGGAGCATCAAGCATTTCGCCATCGACAGCCAGCACGCCTGGGTTGCCGGCAGCGGCAAAGGCCGCGACGATCTGGCGGGCGCGATCGACAGCGGCGGACGATGGTGTGAAGGCCTCGTTGATAGGACCGACCTGATCGGGATGGATGCACATCTTGGCGGTGAAGCCGTCGCGTACCGCCTCGCGACACTGTTTTTCGAGACCGGCCGCATCGCGGAAATTGGGATAGACCGCATCGATCGGCGCGACCCCGGCAGCGCGCGCGGCGAATAGGGTCAGCGTACGCG
Source organism: uncultured Alphaproteobacteria bacterium (assembly GCA_963805405.1). GTDB lineage: Bacteria > Pseudomonadota > Alphaproteobacteria > Rhizobiales > Aestuariivirgaceae > JAEUMG01. The sequence continues at coordinate 283,853 of CAWDUC010000020.1, forward strand.
CGAGACGATAGGGTTCGGTCGGCTCGCCATGCTCATCGCGGTTTGATTGCGCGCCGAGGCCTGCGGCCAGATCCTCCATCCCCCAGTTCAAGCCTGCGAGGCGAGGATGGGCGTTTACATAGCTTCCCATGTGAAAGATCGAGGCAGCTGTCTCGGTCGCGATGGCGATGACCGGCGTTGCCTCATCGCCCGGTGCGATCATCATGATCAACGCGTGAAGCTGGTTCAAGGTTTCTGCCGAGGTGGACTTGGGAAGGATGAGGCCGTGTGGTTTGGCGGGCAGGATGGCCGCAAGATCGTCGAGGGTCAGTCCGGTATCCAGCGCATTGACGCGGACATAGACACGCCTGCCGCGATTTGAGCGAAGCACCTCGGCGGCGAGTGCGCGCGCGGCAGATTTGTTGGCGGCAGAGACCGAGTTCTTCCAAATCCAATATGACGACGTCGGCCGCAGAGGCGAGCGCCTTCGGTATCTTTTTCTCGCTATCGGCGGGAACGAAGAGAAGCGAGCGCATGGGTCAGGCTGGCTTCTTGCGCATGAAGACCTGGCGACGACATTGGGCGACGAGCGTACCGTCCTGTTTGAAAGCCTTGTGCTCGAACTCGACAATGCCGGCGTCAGCGCGCGACTTGCTTTCGCGCTTGCTGGCGACCAGCGTTTCGACATGGATGGTATCGCCCTGGAAGAGCGGGGCAGGGAACTTCACTTCCGTCATGCCCAGATTGGCGACGATCGTGCCGACGGTCAGGTCGTTGACCGAAATGCCGATCATCAGACCGAGCGTGAAGAGCGAATTCATCAGTGGCTGACCCCATTCGGTGCTCTCGGAAAAATGCCGGTCGATATGAAGCGGCTGCGGATTCATGGTGAGGCAGGAGAAGAAGATGTTGTCGGACTCGGTCACCGTGCGGGTGATCGGGTGGCGATGGGTGCGCCCGACTTCCAGTTCCTCAAACCACAGACCCGCCATGCCGCATTGCTCCCTGATCGCAGAAGCGAGGTTAAAGCATGTAAGCGCGGGGCGCCACGGATGCCCATGCGTCATACGCGCGATCGAGGGTAGCCTCGAGTTCAACCGAGTCGCGCCGGAGTCGTGCACGAAATGGGAACGGCTTGATTTCCCCGATTGTGGACAACTCTTGAAGTTATGACTCTAACTCTCTGAACTACTTGCGATAAGTCGTCGACGGAGAGCTGTGGAAAACCTGTTAACCACGCATTAACCACACGGGCGCAGGAGTCGCAAAGGGACAGATTGCGGGACGGGCGTAAATGCGTTTGGAAGGGTTAGTCGAGATGACACAATGCCTTCTTGTTGACGAAGATCGTACGGAATTGCGGGAGTTGTCACGCCTTTTCGGTGGGTACGGATTCCAACTTACGGAATCGTCTGATGCCGCCACCGCGCTCAAACATTGCCAAACCCACAGGCCCGATGTGGTGATCATGACCGATCGGATCGGCGACATGTCTTCGGGGGACTTCGTGAAGCGTATCCGCAAGAACGCACGCGGCAAGCCGCCGGTGGTGCTGCTTTACACGGAGCAGCCGGACACCGACACGATCGGCCGGGTCATTCTCGAAGGGGCCGCGGAATGCCTCATGAAACCGCTCGACCGCGATTTGCTGGAATTCAAGCTGAAACAGGTCGGGCTGTTATAGAACCGACACAATCGCACCGGACACAGCCGGTTTCTCCGGAACCGACTTCATGATCGCCTCTGTCCGCCAAATTGGCATTCTGATGATTGCCGTCGCCTTTCTGTCGCTGGGCCACGGCCTGCATGGCTCGCTGATCGGCGTCAGGGCGAGTGCAGAAAACTTCTCGACTGTCATGACCGGCCTCATCATGTCGGCCTATTTCGCGGGGCTATTACTTTCCGCGTGGCTGACGCCGCGCATCGTCCAGACGGTCGGCCATATCAGGGTCTTTGCCGGTTTCGCTTCTGTGGTGTCGACAGCGGTGATGCTTTATCCGCTGTGGGTCGACTCCACCTGGTGGCTGATCTTGCGTTTCGTCGCCGGCTTCTGCACCTCCGGCCTCTATATCGTCTGCGAAAGCTGGATGAATGCGGCCTCCAGCAACCAGAACCGCGGCAAGATGCTCTCCGTCTACATGGTGGTGAGCTACGGCGCGATGGGCGGCGGCCAGTTGCTGCTCAACGTGTCTGACGGATCGGGCTTCGCCCGCTTCATCATCGTGTCGGCGCTGCTGTCGCTGTCGCTCGTTCCCTTGTCTCTGGTTCCGACAGAGACGCCGAGCCTTGCGGGAACGAAGAAAGTCAGCCTCGGCGAAATCTATCGTGCCTCGCCCCTGGCTGTCGTTGCCACCTTCGCGAACGGGATGGCGCAGAGCGCCTTCTTCAGCATGGGCGCAGTGTTCGGGATCATGCAGGGAATGGCGCTGCCATATGTGTCGCTCATGATGGCGCTACCGCCGATCGGGGTGATCCTGACGCAGTTTCCGGCCGGCGCGCTGTCGGATCGCTATGATCGACGCTCGGTGATCATGGCGTTCAGTGCGGCGGCGGTGGTGATCGCCTTGGCAGCAGCATTGCTGGGCGGCATCTCGCCCTTTCTCATGATCGCATTCTTTGCGCTGTTCGGATGCATCGCGCTGCCGATCTATTCGCTGGTCATGGCGCATGCCAATGATCATCTGCAAAAGGATCAAATGCTGGGCGGCAGCGGTAAGCTGATCATGCTGTACGGCCTCGGCGCCATGATGGGGCCGCTTCTTGCCGGCCAGTTCATGCAGATGATGGGCTATAACGGCTTCCTCTATTATCTCATCGTCGTCTATGCGGCGATCGCCGGCATGACGATGATCCGGCGGGTCAAGCGGCCGGAAAACATCAAGATGCAATCGGGCGAGGGAATGCGGGTCGGCCCAATGTCGACGCCGCTTGCGGCGCAAGCCATCGCCAAGGAATAGACGGCCTGCGAGCTTTCCGATTTATGGTGAACCAAATCTTAAATGTTGCAAGGCAGGCTAGAGGCATCGGTCATGGATGCCTTTATGGTGGCGAGAGCCAAAAATAGCGGGGAAAGCAGCCTGGATGTGACGGTGTTCGATACCGTCATCCTGGCGGGAACGATCGGCGACCGCTGCCAGCTTGCCACCGAGTTGGGTCGCATGACCTGCGATCCCAAAACCGCCGATGCCGACCGGCGCGCGGTGGTGCCGCATCTGCTCAAACTCGCCACCGACGACTATTCCGAAGTCCGCGAATGCCTGGCGCGGGTGCTCGCCGACGCCGAAACTCTCGATGCCGACATCGTGTTCACGGTTGTGGCGAGCGAAGACGAAATCGCGCTTCCTTTTCTTGCCGTATCTCCGGCTCTCGATGGCTGGCGCATGGCAGCGATCGCGCGGGTGGGCGACCTGCCGCGGCAGTTGGAGATTGCGCGCCGTTCCGACCTCACCGCGAACGCCATCGATGAAATTCTTGCGAAAAGCGAGGCCGAAGCGGCCTGTGCGGTGCTTGACAACCGTCTCGCACCGCTGAGTGCCGTACATTTTCGGACCATTTACGAGGAACACGGTAACGAGCCCGCGATCCTCGAACGCCTGCTGCGTCACCCAGATCTTCCCGTCGATGTGCGAATTCTCCAGGCTCGGCTGGCTTCACGCCATATCCAGCGTCTCGTGACGGAGCGCGGCTGGCTGCCGCCAGTCGCTGTCGATGAACTCGTCGCGACCGCTACCGAAGGCACGATCATCGATCTCTTGGCAGGGACTGACACAGACGATCTTGCCGACGCGATCGCCACCATGGCGGACAAGCAAATGCTCACACCGGCCCTGCTGCTACGCGCGGCCTGCCTTGGCCATATGTGTGTCGTGGAGGGAGGGCTCGCGCATCTTGCCGACGTCAGCATCTCGCGCGCGCAAAGCATGATGTATAGCCGCAGCGCCATGCGGTCCCGTGCCATTCTCCGGCGTGCCGGATTGCCGGAAGCGTGTCATCCGGTGCTGCGCGCGGCGATGGCGGTCGAACGCCAGGCTATCGAGGAAGAGCTTGAGATGGACGGCGAGGAATTCGGCCGCCAGCTGATCACGACAATGATGGTCGAGTTTCATGCCATGCCGGATCGCGAGCGGGCGCGGCAACTCGACCATGTCGGACGCTTTGCCGAAGAGCCGGTGCGCCTGCTGGCGCGGCGCGTCAAAGCCGATTACGCCAAGGTCGCCTGAGAAAAAGGCCGGGTTCTTGCGAACCCGGCACTCAACTCCAGCCCGGGATTGATACAAGCACCGGACGAGGAACGCTAACAGCGGCAACTTAACGCTTCGCTAAATCTGGAACTGCTCGACAAGGACGCGCTCCGCGAGGTTGCGGCCGTTATCGAAGAGGATGCGCGCGGAAGACTTGCGATCCTCAGCGATGCTCACCTTCGCGACCTGGCGAACCTCGATGTGATCGGCCACCGCGGCAACAGGACGTTTGTCGGGTTCCAGGATCTCGATATCGACTTTGCAGCGCTGCGGCAGGATGGCGCCGCGCCAGAGCCTCGGCCGGAAGGCGCTGATCGGCGTCAGCGCGAGAGCGCGGGCATCGATCGGCAGGATTGGTCCGTGGGCGGAGAAATTATAGGCGGTGGAGCCGGCTGGCGTCGACACGATGATCCCGTCACAAATGAGTTCTTCGAGCCGGACCTTGCCGTCGATCGAGATGCGCAGCTTGGCTGCCTGGTGGCGTTGGCGCAGGAGCGATACTTCATTGAAGGCGAGATTGCGGTAACGCTTGCCTTCAGCGTCGATGGCGGTCATCCGCAGGGGATGGATAACTGTCTCGTCCGCGGCAGCAAGGCGTTCGAGCAGTCCTGTCTCCTCGTAGTCATTCATCAGGAAGCCGACCGAGCCACGGTTCATTCCGTAAATGGCTTTACTGGAGGACACGAACCGATGCAGGGCCTGAAGCATGAACCCGTCACCGCCCAAGGCGACAACGATGTTCGCGCGCTCGACCTCAGCATTGCCGTAGCGCTTGGACAGTCGCGCCAAGGCGCGCTTGGCGGCGGGCGCGTCGGAAGCAACGAAGGCGATACGCGGGGCGGGCATGGGAGGGTCCGGTAAAGTTGACAGGCGGGCAGGCAGCTTTCAAGAGAATAGCAACGCTCACTGCCGGTTACCACGCCCGATGCGATCACTGGTTTTCTGCACGACCTGCCGCTACTCGCCCGAGGAGCGCGAAGGTCCCGAAGGGTTAACGGGCGGCGAGACGCTCGCAAGGCACATGGAGTCTGTGCTTGCCGATCGCGGACGCGGGGATGTCGCCGTCGAGCGTCAAGTCTGCCTGTGGAATTGTACGAGGCCCTGCAGCGTCATCCTGCGCGACACCGGACGTTTCACGTATGTGACCGGCTCGCATGTGCCGGAACGTGCCCAGGCGGAGGCGATCCTTGCCTGGTTCGATCTTCATGGTGAGAGCGTTACGGGCGAGGTACCGTTCAGGGCATGGCCGCAGGCGATGCGCGGGCATTTCATCGCGCGGATTCCGCCAGCCAAGCCATGACAAGGTCACTCTTCGTATTGGGAGGCGCGCGGTCGGGCAAGAGCGCCTATGCGGAATCGCGGGCGCAGGTTCATTCCGGCGAGAAGCTTTATCTAGCGACGGCAGAAGTCATCGATGTAGAGATGGAAGAGCGCATCAGCCATCATCAGGAGCGGCGCGGCGCGGCTGGCGAACCATCGAAGCGCCACTCGATCTGCGCGGAGGTGTTGCGACAGCAGGATGCACCGGGCCGCGTCATTCTTATCGATTGCGTGACCGTGTGGCTCAACAATCTGATGTTTCACGATCGCGCCGTCGAACCGGCGATTATTGATTTCTGCGCGGCGCTTGCCAATGGCAAAGGCCATGTGGTTGTGGTTTCAAACGAAGTCGGGTTTGGCATCGTGCCCGAGAATGCGCTGGCGCGCCGGTTTCGCGACGCCGCGGGCCGCGCGAACCAAGCGATCGCGGCGGCGGCGGATGAAGTCGTACTGGTGGTCGCAGGCCTGCCGATTACGGTGAAGCGATCAGCGCCAGGATGATTGCAAGAACGCAAAGCACCGTCATCGCGCGATCGTAGAGCTTGAGGCCGCGCCGGATGTCGTTGCGGTCGAGGTCGGCGCGGCCGTGACCCATGGTCGGCAGATCGACGGCGTGGCCTGAATAAGCGCGCGGGCCGCCGAGGCGGATATCGAGCGCGCCGGCGAGAGCCGATTCCGGCCATCCGGCATTGGGCGAGACGTGCCGGTCGGCATCGCGGCGCATCGCATCGACGGCATTGCGCGCTGCTTCCGCGTTCAAGGTCCACGCAGCGGCGGCGAAGAGAGCGCCGCACAATCGCGAGGCGGGAAGGTTTATCAGATCGTCGAGCCGCGCCGACGCCCAGCCGAAATGCAGATATCGCTCGGAGCGATGGCCGATCATCGAATCTGCGGTGTTGATGGCCTTGTAGAGAGCGAGGCCGGGAAGGCCGCCTAGCGCAAACCAGAAGGCTGGAGCCACGATCCCGTCAGAGGCATTTTCGGCAAGGCTTTCCAGCGCCGCCCGCGAGACACCTGATTCATCAAGCATGCCGGGATCGCGACCGACAATGCGCGATACCGCAAGGCGCCCGCGGTCCAAGATCATGATCGAGAGCGACGGCAACTGCCTGGACATGGTCACGCAGTGATTTCTGAGCCAGGAAAACCGTGCCTATTGCCGCTTCGAGGATCCAGCCTCCGGTGATTTCGCGTAAAGCCATCCCGAGGGGATAGGTAATGGCGAATATCGGCGCGAGAACGAGCGCCAGGGCCAGAATGCCACGCAGCCGCGATGGCAGAAGCATCGCGTCGCGATCATTGAGCTTGTCTTCGAGCCAGCCGATCCACCAGCCGATCCATTCTATTGGATGCCCGATTTTGTTGTAGAGCTTGTCGGGATAGCCGGTGACGCGCTCGATGATGAGCGCAAGCGCGGTTGCGCCAAAGGCTGGGGCAGGCCAGATCACGGCGCGACCAGCTCCGTCATGCCGAGCAGACGTTCGAGATCGACGTGCCTTGCAAGATGGTGGGCCAGATCGTCGAGCGTTTCGTCGATGACACTGGCGAAGGCGAGATCGCTCGGTACTCGCGCCACTAGCTTTGAGGAAATGCGGCGCGAAAACCATCGCTCGCGAAGCAGCCGTGAAGATAGGTGCCCATGATGCGGCCATTGGCAGAGACCGCGCCGTCGGGCGTGCCATCAATGTAAGCGAATGGTCGCGCGCAATCCGCTCCGACGGTGCGGCCGAGGTGGATCTCATAGGCGCTGATGTTTTCGCCGGTCGAGGCGTGTCTTGCGGTTACGCGCGTCAGCGTCTTGTCCGGCGTCAACTCGGTCGCGACATTGAGAAGGCCTAGCCCCGCGACCTCGCCGGCGGGACCTTCGAGGCCAAGCGGATCGCTGATCGTGTGCCCGAGCATCTGATAGCCGCCACACAATCCGAGGATCGCGCCACCCCGGCGCGCATGGGCGAGGATGTCGATGTCCCATCCCTCGCGCCGCAGGGCCAGAGAGGTCGGAGACTGTCGCTTTCGATCCGGGGATGATGATGAGATCGGCATCGCCGATCGGCAGTCCCGGCGGTACGATCTCGACCGAGACGCCCGGTTCCAGGCGCAAGGGATCGAGATCGTCGAAATTGGCGATGCGCGGCAGGCGCGGAACCTTAATGACGGTAATTGCCATCCTTCGGGCGCGTTGCGCGCTCCAGTGCCAGGGCATCTTCGGCGGGAAGTCGGCTTGCGCCATCGAAATGCGGGATGACCCCCAGGCACGGCCGCTCGGACAGCGTCTCTATGCGGTCGCACGCCCTCCGAAAAGAGGTCAGGATCGCCATGGAAGTTGTTGATCAGGAATGCCTTTAGAGCGATTGCGGTCGGCCTCAGTCGATGACCGCAAAGGTGCCGACGATCGATGCGATGACGCCGCCGCGATGGATGTCGCCGATAAGGAGAGCCGGGATATTGGCGGCGGCGGCAAAGCCCATGTTGGCAAGATCGCCGTCGCGCAGGTTGGTTTCGGCCGGGCTGCCGGCGCCTTCGACAATGATGAGGTCGGCTTCTCGGCGCGAGAGCTTGAAAGCTGTCGAGGATGGCCGGCATGTAGACGGCACGGTTGCGGAAATAGTCGCGCGCAGACATGAGGTCTCGCGGCGGCGCCCCTGGACGATAACCTGTGCGCCGCGATCGGTCTCGGGCTTGAGCAGCACCGGGTTCATGTGGACGGACTGGCGGAATGCGGGCGGCCTGTGCCTGCAAGGCCTGGGCGCGGCCGATCTCGCCGCCGTCGATTGTGACTGCGGCATTGTTCGACATGTTCTGCGGCTTGAACGGCGCAACCTGAGGCCCCGATTCACAAATGCGCGGCACAAGCCCGGCGGAAATGAGGGATTTGCCGACATCGGAGCCGGTTCCCATCAGCATGATGGCGCGGGCAGTCATTGGATGTCTGCGGAGATCATGATGGGCGTAGGATCCCATGACATTGCCAGCGACGACAGCCCGATCTTGCCGAGCGCCGTCTCTGATGGCATCGCTGGCCTTGAAGAGCGGGTCCGCGTCGCCCTGCCAATCGATCGTAGAATAATGGAATTCGTGGCCGCGCATGGCGGCTGGAAAAGGCAGCGGCTATCAAGGGCGCGAGAGTGCGATAGCCGAGATGCAGTTTTCGATCGGCGAAGCTCGTGTCCAAGCGGCAGGAGCCCGGCCATCGGCGTGGTTCTTGCCTTCCGCATCGATAATATAGTCGCCGAGCACCATGAAGCCGCCGCACTCGCCATGGATCAGCGCGCCGCGTTTCGCGGCCGCGCGCAGGCCAGCGAGAAAGCCGCTGGCACGCGCTCAAGCGATCGGCGTGGAGTTCGGGATAGCCGCCGGGGAGGAACATCGCGTCGGCGGTTTCTTGCGGCGGCTCGTCGGCCAGCGGCGAGAAAGTCGAGATCGTGGCGCCGGCGAGGCGCCAGTCATGAAGCAGGTGCGGATAGGCGAAGGCAAAGGCGATATCCGATGCCACGGCGATGTTCTTGGCCGAGCGGCACTATGGGGTCGGACTTGTACTTCGGAATCGCCAGCGGCTCTGGCTTGCGTCAACAGAGGCGTCGAGATCGACCGCGTGATCGACGGCAGCTTGCCGCGTTTTCCAGAAAGCTCTTCAAGATCGCGGATGTTCCGCGCGCCTGCACCAGGCCGAGATGGCGGGATGGCAAGGCGAGCGCGGCATCGCGCCGCAGTGCGCCAAGGACTGTCGCATTGCTTCGCGCAGCGCAACGCGGCAGTATGCGTTCGTGCTTGTCGCTGGCGACGCTGGTTCAGGATGACGCCCGGCAGATCGTCATCACCGGCGGTAATCGGCAAAGCCGCGGGCGAGCGCGGCGACCGACTGGGCCATGGAACTGCAATCGATGACGAGCACCACCGGAAGATCGAACTTCGCCGCAAGATCGGCGGTGCTGCCGCCTCCGCGTTCGGGGCCGTCGAACAGGCCCATGACGCCTTCGATGACGACGAGATCGGCATCCGCTGCCGAGATGATCGAGATAGCGCGCCGATGGTGCCGCCGCGCATCGCCCAGGGATCGAGATTGAAGCACGGGCCGGCCTGTCGCGGCCTCATGAAAGCGCGGATCGATATAGTCGGGGCCTACCTTGGCGGAGGCGACCTTGCAGCCCGCGATTGCGCAAGCGCCCGCAGCAATGCCGAGCGTGACCACGGTCTTGCCGCTGCCCGAGGAGGGCGCGGCGATCACGATGGCTTTAGCCAATGGGATTCTCCTTCAGCGCGGCTGTCATACCAGTCGAGGATGGCGCGCCATTCGCTGATACGTCCGACAACCACGATGGCCGGCGTGGCGGGCGTATTCGTTTCGAGAAATGCATCGACAGCGCCGAGCGTGGTGTCAAGGACCGTCTGGTGCGGCATGGTGGCATTGGAGACGATGATGACGCGGATCATGATCGGCGCGACCGCCGTCGCGCAAGGCGCGGGCGATCTCGCCCAGATGCTTGACCGCCATGTACATGACGATGACCGGCGAGGCGCGCGCAACCGCCGCCCAATCGACATTGGCTGGCATCTTGCCGGAGGCGTCATGGCCGGTGAGGAAGATGACCGAATGGTTGGTGTCGCGATGGGTGGCCGGCAGCCCGGCATAGGCGAGCCCGCCGACGCCTGACGTGATGCCGGGCACGATGCGGAACGGCACGCCGGCCTTGGCGAGATGCTGGCATTCCTCGCCGCCGCGCCCGAACATGAACGGGTCGCCACCCTTAAGGCGCAGGACGCGCTTGCCTGCATGGGCCAGCTCGATCAGGCGTTCAGAAATGTCCCGCTGCATGGGCGACGGCTTGCCGCCGCGCTTGCCGGCATATTCGATTTCGGCGCCGACCCTCACCCAGCGCAGGATATCGGCATTGACCAGGGCATCGTAAACCACGACGTCGCAGTGCTGCATGGCGTGGTAGCAGAGAAGCGACATGAGGCCCGGCGCGCCGGGGCCGGCGCCCGCCAGCCAGACCCAGCCCGGCTCGAAAACGGGGAAAGCCTCGGCGTCGAGGCGCGCAAAGCCCGGCGCCGCACCGGCCTCGGCCCAGCTTTCAAGCTTCGATTTGGGATCAGTCTTCACGCCGTTTGGTTCTCCCGCGCGGGCCTCTTATACATAGCGGCCATGACAGCCTCCAGAGACAAGCCGGAAGGCGCATTGAGACGCGGCTGGACGACCGGCGCTTGCGCGACAGCGGCAACCAAGGCGGCATATGCGGCATTGCTGACAGGCGATTTCCCCGATCCGGTCGAGATCACCCTGCCGAAGGGCGAGCGGCCGAGCTTTGCCTTGGCGCTTGAGGGCAAAGGCGACGGCTGGGCCAGGGCCGGGATCGTCAAGGATGCGGGCGATGATCCCGACGTCACCCATGGCTGCCTCGTCGTAGCAACGGTGCACCAGGGCGGCGAGGGGATCGTCTTTCAAGGCCGGAGAGGGGGTCGGGATGGTGACGCAGGCCGGGCCTGCCAATCCCGCCGGGCGAGCCCGCGATCAATCCCGTGCCGCGCGAGATGATGCGCAGAGGTCGTCAGCCGAGCTAGGCGGGCCAGGGAATGTCGAGATCGAAATTTCCATTCCGGGTGGCGAGAAGCTTGCCGAAAAGACCTGGAACCCGCGTCTGGGGATCGTCGGCGGCCTGTCGATCCTCGGCACGACGGGCATCGTCATCCGTTTTCCTGCTCGGCCTGGATCGCCTCGATCCACCGCGGTATCGATGTGGCGCGGGCCGCCGGCCTCACGCATATTGCGGGGGCAACGGGGTCGACATCGGAAGATGCGGCGCGCGCTTTTCATAATCTGCCTCTTGAGGCGATGATCGACATGGGCGATTTCGCCGGCGGGCTTCTGAAGTATCTGCGCGATCATCCGGTGCCACGGCTCACTATCGCCGGCGGTTTCGGCAAAAATGGTGAAACTCGCGCAAGGTGCGATGGATCTGCATTCCGGGCGGAGCCAAGTCGATTTTGCGTGGCTGGCCCAGCATGTCCCGCCGACACTTGAGCCAGCAGTACTCTCGGCCAATACGGCGCAGCAGGTGTTTGAACTGTGCCGAAGTGCAGGCGTTGATATTGCCCGTGTGGTCGCGGAATCGGCGCTTGTTGCAGGCGTTGGAGTTTTGCGCGGCGCGCCGGTCGCCCTTGATATTGTGATCGCCGACCGCGAAGGGCACGTCATCGCACATGCCACTTAAACGCATTCTCATATTCGGAGGAACGACCGAAGCTCGCTTGCTTGCCGATCGCCTGGTGGAGGATGGCTTCGGGGTGGTGACCGCACTGGCCGGCGTCACACAGGATCCCATTTTGCCCAAGGGCGAAGTTCATCGCGGCCGGTTTGGTGGGGTCGAGGGAATTGTCGCCTATCTGCGGCGTGAGCATTTAGACATGATCGTCGACGCGACGCATCCCTTTGCCGCAAAGATTTCTGCCAACATCGCCGCCGCAGGACAGCAACTCGCCATCCCTTGCGTTCAATTGCAGCGCCAAGCCTGGCAGAGCGAACCTCGCGATCGGTGGATAGAAACCGCCGATGTCGAGGCCGCTGCAGGCACAGTGCCGCTCCATGCACGCGTTCTCCTTACGATCGGTCACCGCGGCCTCCAACCCTTCCTTGCACGGAGCGATCTTTCGGGCATCGTTCGGGTGATCGAGCCGGTCGGCCAGCCGTTGCCCTTAGCCTGGCGCCAATTGCAGATCCGCCCACCCTATACTGTCGATCAGGAACTTCGGTTGCTGGCCGACGAACACATCACCGTTCTCGTCACGAAAAATTCAGGCGGCGAGGCCACCGCCGCAAAGCTGATTGCAGCGCGGGAAAGAAAGATTCCCGTGGTGATGATCGCGCGTCCTCACAAGTCCGCAATGCGGAGCTTTAGTAATGTTGCGACTTTGGTTGAGGCGCTAAAGGCTTGACCGGGGCGCCGTTCTCGGCTTCTGTAACAATCAAGGGATGCACAAGACTTAAGCATCTCGAGGGAGACGAGAAACCACGTGCGATCTGCCCTGCGGGTGCGCCGGTGATAGAAATTCGATCCGAAGCCGGACTAGTGCTTGCGGTGACGACGCCGATATTCAGTAAAAGGGAACGGTTATGAAGGGTAAACTACTTTCATGTGTTTTCGGCTTTGGCCTCGCGCTGACCGCGAGTGGGGCAATGGCCGGAACATTGGATGACGTGAAAGCCAAGGGCTTCATCCAATGCGGCGTCAGCCAAGGTCTTCCCGGATTTTCGAATCCGGACTCGCAGAACAACTGGACAGGCATGGACGTTGACTTCTGCAAGGCGGTCGCCTCGGCGATCTTCAACGATGCGAGCAAAGTCAAGTACACGCCGCTCTCCGCGAAAGAGCGCTTCACGGCGCTGCAGTCCGGTGAAGTCGACGTGCTTTCTCGCAACACTACCTGGACGATGAGCCGCGATACGTCGCTCGGCCTGAAATTCGCAGGTGTGATGTATTATGACGGCCAGGGCTTCATGGTGAAGAAGGGCCTCGGCGTCAACAGCGCGCTCGGCCTCAACGGCGCCTCGGTCTGCACCAACACCGGAACGACCACCGAACTCAACCTCGCCGACTTCTTCAAGGCGAACAACATGCAGTACCAAGTCGTGGCGATCGAGAACTCGGATGAAGTTCTCAAGGCCTATGACGAAGGCCGCTGCGACGTGTTCACGACCGATCAGTCAGGCCTCTATGCCGAGCGCCTCAAGCTCAAGAATCCGGACGAGCACGTTGTGCTCCCCGAGATCATCTCGAAGGAGCCACTCGGCCCGGTGGTGCGCCAGGGTGACGATGCCTGGTTCAATATCGTGAAGTGGACCTACTACGCGCTGCTCAATGCCGAAGAACTCGGCGTGACCCAGGCCAATGTGGATGAAATGAAGAAGTCCACCAATCCCGAGATCAAGCGCCTCCTCGGCGTGCCCAATGAAGATGGCTCGGGTGCGGGTTTTGGCGTCGGCATCGGGCTCGATGACGCGTGGGCTTACCAGATCATCAAGAATGGCGGCAACTACAGCGAAATCTTCGAGCGCAATGTCGGTGAAACGACGCCGCTCAAGATCGCGCGCGGCAAAAACGCGCTGTGGAACAAGGGCGGCCTGCAATACGCGCCGCCGATCCGCTAAGCAGAATTGATTGAAGGGCTCGGCAGCATTGCCGGGCCCTTCGGTCTTTGGGAGGAACCCGCACTCGAGGGCCGGCGAAAAAGGGCGCGATAGACGCTCTAAACGCCGGAAGGGGACGCAAGAGAATGACGGCAACGACGGATGTAGCCGGCAAGCCACGCGTGTCGCCGTGGAATGATCCGGGCAAGCGTGCGCTTCTTATCCAAATCATACTCCTCGTCGTCTTTGCCATTCTTGCCTATGAGATCGTCCAGAACACGGTCGCCAACCTGCGCAGCCGGAATATCTCTTCGGGCTTCGATTTTCTCTCAAAGTCTTCCGGCTTCGATATCATTCAGTCGCTGATACCTTACAACAGCGACATGTCCTATGGGCGTGCGCTGTTCGTGGGATTTTTGAACACGCTTCTGATTTCGGCCGTGAGTATCGTTGCCGCCACGATCATCGGCTTCACCATGGGCATCATGCGCCTGTCCAAGAACTGGCTCGTGGCGCGGGTTGCGACGCTTTATATCGAGATCTTCCGCAATATTCCGGTGCTTTTGTGGATTTTCATCTTTTACGGCGCGGTTTTGAAGCCTTTGCCCGGACCGCGCGAGGCACTCAGCCTGCTCGATAGTTTCTTTCTTTCCAACCGCGGTTTCATGATGCCGCGCCCACTGTTCGGAGAAGGTGCCTGGCTTGGCGGGGTTGGACTCATCCTTGGCCTCATCGGGTGCTGGATCGTCGCACGCTGGGCCAAGGCGCGACAGGTTCAGACGGGCGAGACATTTCCAGTCCTTTGGACGTCAATCGGGCTCATCGTCGGTCTTCCGCTCATCGGCTTCGCACTGGCGGGATTCCCCATACAGTGGGAATTCCCGGCGCTTAAGGGGTTCAATTTCGCCGGCGGCATTGCCGTCATCCCCGAATTCATTGCGCTGTTCCTTGCGTTGTCAATCTACACCGGCACCTATATTGCGGAAGCCGTGCGTGCCGGCATCCAGTCGGTAAGCCACGGACAAACCGAGGCTGCACTTGCGTTAGGGCTTTCGCCCAGCCATGTCCTCCGGCTTGTGGTCGTGCCGCAGGCGATGCGGGTCATCATCCCGCCACTTGCCAGCACCTATCTGAGCCTAACCAAAAACTCCTCCCTGGCGGTTGCCATCGGCTATCCCGACCTCGTCGCGGCGGGCGGTACCGTGCTCAACCAGACCGGCCAGGCCATCGAAGTCGTCGGCATCTGGATGGTCGTCTATCTGAGCCTGAGCCTCCTGACATCGGGCTTCATGAACTGGTTCAACTCTCGCATGCGACTGGTGGAGCGCTAGCATGCCGATTGACACGACCGGCGTTGCTTTCGTCCGTACCGAGGATGCACCGCTCCTGCCGCCACCCTCCAATGCCGCGGGTTTGAGGGGCTGGCTTCTCAGGAACCTGTTTTCTTCACCGCTCAACATACTGCTGACCGTCGTGTTCGGCGCGTTGCTTGGATACTTGATCTGGGACACGGTGAAGTGGGGCATCTTCGATGCGGTTTGGACCGGCAGTGATCGCGAGGCCTGTACAGGCGAGGGCGTCGGCGCCTGCTGGCCGCTTGTCTGGGAAAAGTTCCCGCAGTGGATCTACGGCTTCTATACGATCGACCAACGCTGGCGCCCCAATCTCGTATTCCTGATCGGCGGAGTAGCGCTGATCCCGATGCTCATCCCGTCTCTGGGCGGGAAATTGTGGAACGCGCTATTCCTGCTGATCGCGTTTCCGCTCATCACCATAATTCTGCTGAGCGGCGGCAATGTGAACTTCCTCGCGCAGACCTATGTCGGGGTGATCTCGCTTCTCCTTCTCGCCGCTGTCCTCGTGCCGATCGCGGCCTATGGGCTTGAGGATGGGCTCGCTCGCAACCGGCTGGGTATGATCCTCGCGGCCGTGGCGCTGCTCGTGTGGCTGGCGGGCTTCTTCATCGACACGCCAAATGTCTCGATCGGCTTTGCCGGTGTCGAAACCTTGCCATTCTTGTCGAGCGTGCTCGCCTTTTTAGTCGGCGCTGTCTCAATCAAGGCGGCGCTCGCCGATAAGACGCTGGCCGGGCGCTCGGCGCTCAAGGGCTGGGCGCTGGTCGCGGGCGGCCTGTTGGTCGCCATGCTCTTGCTCGACATCGATTTCGGGTTGGAACAGGTTGAGACTTCGCAGTGGGGTGGACTGCTTCTCACCTTAGTCGTCGCGGTGACCGGCATCGTCGTGTCCTTGCCGATCGGCATTATGCTGGCGCTGGGCCGGCGCTCGAAAATGCCGGTCGTACGGATGTTCTCGATCGTCTTTATCGAAATTTGGCGCGGCGTACCGTTGATTACCGTGCTCTTCATGTCGAGCGTCATGCTGCCGCTGTTCCTGCCGGCGGGTGTAAATTTCGACAAGCTGCTGCGTGCTCTGGTTGGCGTTGCCCTCTTTTCCGTCGGCCTATATGGCCGAAGTGGTGCGCGCTGGCCTGCAGGCAATTCCGCGCGGACAATATGAGGGGGCGCAGGCACTCGGGCTTTCCTACTGGCAGATGATGGCCAAGATCATCCTGCCGCAAGCCTTGAAGATATCGATCCCGAATATCGTCGGGAACTTCATCAGCCTGTTCAAGGACACGACGCTCGTCTCGATCATAGGTATCTTCGATCTTCTGGGCATCGTCCAGGCGGGCTTGCGCGATGCGAAATGGGCCTCTGCCGCTTCCGCGCCGACCGGCTATTTCACCGTGGCGTTGATGTTCTGGATTTTCTGCTTCGGCATGTCGCGCTATTCCATATTCATCGAACGCCGGCTCGCGACCGGCCACAAACGGTAAGGACTGAATTTTATGGCTGAGGCCGCGAGAAAACTCGAAGTCGGTGATGAAGTGGCGGTGCAGATCGTCGGCATGAACAAGTGGTACGGCGATTTCCATGTCCTGCGCGACATCAATCTGACCGTCTACAAGGGCGAACGCATCGTCATCTGCGGGCCGTCCGGCTCTGGCAAGTCCACCCTTATCCGCTGCATCAACCGGTTAGAAGAGCACCAGGCCGGGCAGATCATCGTCGACAACATTGAGCTTACCAATGACGTCAAGCGTATCGATGAGGTGCGGCGCGAAGTCGGCATGGTATTCCAGCATTTCAATCTTTTTCCGCATCTTACCGTGCTCGAGAATCTGACGCTTGCGCCGACCTGGGTGCGCAAAATGCCGAAGGCGGAAGCCGAGGAGGCCGCGATGACATATCTCAAGCGCGTCAAGATCCCCGACCAGGCCAAGAAATATCCCGGACAGCTTTCAGGCGGCCAGCAGCAACGCGTGGCGATCGCGCGGGCCCTGTGCATGAACCCCCGTATCATGCTGTTCGACGAGCCGACGTCGGCGCTCGATCCTGAGATGATTAAGGAAGTGCTCGACGTCATGGTCGATCTCGCGCAGAGCGGCATGACGATGCTGTGCGTGACGCATGAAATGGGTTTTGCGCGCCAGGTCGCCAACCGAGTGATCTTCATGGATCAGGGCCAGATCATCGAGCAGAACTCGCCGGTCGAGTTCTTCACCAACGCTAAAAGCGAGCGGACGAAGCTGTTCCTGAGCCAGATACTGCATTAATATTAGATGAGGTGCCCAGAGTATTTCGGATCAAGGAACATATCGAGCGTCGTGCCTTCCGGCAGCGTGTAGAGCTTGGGCCGACGGTCATAGGGTGCAAAGCCCATCTTCTGGTAGAGGGGGAGGGCGATAGGCCCGTCGAAAGTGCAGGTATCGACGATCACGCGTTCCGGTGTGTGCGCCCAGCAGGCGGTGATCGCTTCGGCGAGGAGATACTTGCCGAGTCCGAGACCATGAAAATCGCGGATCAGGCCGAAATATTTCAGTTCGACTTCGGTCGGTTTGCCGCGTGCGTCGACTTCAAAAAAGCCGGCCGGAACTCCCGAAACGTAGAGCACGTAGATTTCGACCAGTTCGTCGGAAATATTTGAGATAAGCTCGGTGTCCGACATTTTCTTGCGGTCGATCCACATCAACCCATCACCGACCGTGTCATAGAGATAGCGATAGAAATGGACGGGCGGCGATTCCGCGCGCATCAAAAGCAGCTTTAGATTGGCGGGCGGCGGGACATGGCGATGGTGGTTCTCGCGCATCTCAAGATAGGTGACGATGGTCTCGATCGTTTCCGCCATATCAGGTGCCGGTCTCGACGGGCGTATCGGTGGCTGCACCCCACTCGGACCACGAGCCATCATAAAGGCCGTGATCTTTCGCATTGAGCAAAGTCAGGCCGAGCGACAGGATGGCGGCCGTCACCCCTGAGCCGCAGGTGGTGATTACGGGCTTTGTCACGTCGATGCCCGCGCCGGCGAAGACCGTGGCGATTTCTTCAGGTGATTTCAGGGTCCCATCGGGCCGGAGCAGGGTGGCATAATGGACGTTCTTGGCGCCCGGCATGTGGCCGCCGCGCACGCCCGGGCGCGGTTCGGGCTCTTGCGCGCTGAAGCGAGTGAGTGAGCGCGCATCTGCAATCGCGGCTTCGCGCTTCTCGACAGCGCGAAGAACGTCCGCTTTGTCGCGCACCATCATCGCCTGGTAGCGCGCGGTGAAATGGCGTTCCTGTGGCTTCGCGGCTGGGCCGTCTTCAAGCGGGCGCCCCTCCGTCTTCCATTTCGGCAAGCCGCCATCGAGGACGGCGACATCGTCGTGACCGAAAACGCGGAACATCCACCATGCGCGGGCCGCCGAGAACAGGCCCGCCGCGTCATAGGCGATCACCTTCTTGCCGTCGCCGATGCCAAGCTTGCGCATGCGCGAGGCGAATTTCTCCGGCGACGGCAGCATGTGCGGCAGGCTGGTCTCGGTGTCGGAAATAGCGTCGATATCGAAGAACTGCGCGCCGGGAATGTGACCTTCGAGGAATTCAGCCTTGGCGTCGCGCTTGGCGGCGGGCAGGTGCCAGGAGGCATCGATGATGGAAATATCCGGCGCGTCGAGGCGTTCGGCGAGCCATTGGGTGGAAACGACATAGGGCGACATGCGAATTCTCTCAGGCGAAAGCGAGGCGGATGCGGCGGTTCTGTTTGCCCTTGCTCTCGATGCCGGCAACGGTGATCGCGCCGATTTCGCCAGTCGAGCGCACATGCGTGCCGCCGCAGGGCTGCAAGTCGACGCTGCCATCTGGGCCGATGGCGACGAGGCGTACGCGGCCGGTGCCCATGGGCGGCTTCACCGACATGGTGCGGATCAGATTCTGGTTGGCTTCCATTTCCTCATCGCTGATCCAGCGAAACGAGACTGCGTGATCCGCGGCGATCAGTGCGTTGATCCTTTCGGCGAGTTCGGCCTTGTCGGGCACCTGGTCCTTCGGGATATCGAAATCGATGCGCCCGCCATCGTCGGTGATGGCGCCGCCGGTAACCGGGAAGGGCACTGTCGCACACAGGAGATGCATCACCGTGTGGGCGCGCATGTTGCGATAGCGGGTCGCCCAGTCGAGCGCGCAGTTCGACATCGGCTGCCAGGATCGGGCAATGCGGCCCGGTTGCGCCGGCACATGAACGATGATTCTTCGCCTCGTCATAGACGGCGGTGGCGATGGGGATCGCGTTGCCGTCGAGAAGGCTAGCATGCCCTTGTCGCCGGGCTGGCCGCCGGCTGTGGCATAGAAAACCGTGCGGTCGAGGATGATGCCGCCGCGATCGTTGATGGCGATCGACGCTTGGCCTCGGCGGCTGGCGATAGGCATCCTCGCGGTAGAGAATGTTCGGTCATGCCGCAGGCACTTCTTCGACAGACGGCTGGGCACGCTGGGCTTGCGCTCCAGCCAATCCGGAACCGGCAGGTTTTTCTCGCGCAAGAATGCGGGATTGAACATCTTCGACAGATAGCGCGTGCCGTAGTCGCAGAGGATCGTCACAATGGTATGACCCGGCCCCATCTGCTTGGCGAGGCGGATGGCGCCGGCGACATTGATGCCGGTCGAGCCGCCCATGCACAGGCCCTCATGTTGCAAGAAGATCGAAGACGATCGGGATCGCCTCCGCATCGGGAATCTGGAAGGCATCGTCGATGACCGCGCCTTCGATATTCTTGGTGATGCGGCCCTGGCCGATGCCCTCGGTGATGGAGGACCCTTCGGATTTCAGTTCGCCGGTTTTGTAGTAACTGTAGAGCGCCGCACCCATCGGATCGGCCAGGGCGATCTGGATATTCTTGATTCTTGGCCTTGAGGCCGTCGCTGACGCCGCCGAGCGTGCCGCCGGAACCGACAGCCGATACGAAGCCGTCGACCTTGCCGTCGGTCTGGCGCCAGATTTCCGCGACGTCGTTTCAATATGCGCGCGGCGGTTGGCGACGTTGTCGAACTGGTTGGCCCAGATGGCGCCATTCGGGCTGGTCTTGGCGAGCAGCTTCGGCAAGGCGGCCGGAATATTTCACGTAGTTGTTGGGGTTCTTGTAGGGGACTGCCGGCACCTCGACCAGTTCGGCGCCGAGCAGGCGAAGCGCGTCCTTCTTCTCCTGCCTCTGGGTTACGGGGATGACGATCACCGTCTTGAAGCCCATGGCGTTGGCGACAACCGCAAGGCCGATGCCGGTATTGCCGGCGGTGCCTTCGACGATCGTTCCGCCGGGCTTCAGCGTGCCTTTCGCTATGGCATCCTTGATGATGAAGAGCGCGGCGCGGTCCTTCACCGACTGGCCCGGGTTCATGAATTCGGCCTTGCCAAGAATGGTGCAGCCGGTCAATTCCGAGGCCTTGCGCAATTTGATCAGCGGCGTGTTGCCAATCGCGGACACGACGTCAGGCTTGAAATCCATAGAATTCTCCGTGGCGCCCATGGGCGCCCTGTGTGGGGCGCGGATGATCCGGAATGGACGCGGCCAAGTCAAGCAAGCTTGACCCGCATGGGCGCAGGTCTCACCTTCGCCGGCGTTATGCATCGAATTCTCGGATTAATCGCTGGAATCGCGGTCTGGGTTCTTTGCGCGACCGATTCCTTTGCCGGTAGCGATGACATTTACCAGGCGAAGACGATCGTCACGGGACAGGAACTGCCAAGCAGATTGACCGGCTTTGCAACTTGTCTCGCCGACGTGCTCGTGAAGGCCTCGGGCGATCCGCGATTGCTCGCCGATCCCCGGGTTGTGAAGCTTGCCGATCATGCAGCCGAATATGTCGCGGGATTTCATTATCGGGACCGGCTGGAAGGAATCCCGATCCATGACGAGCAGGGGTCGCGCGACCGACCGTTCGATCTCACCGTGACATTCAATCCAACAAAGATCGACCGTGCCTTAAACGAACTCGGCAGCAAGCTCTGGAGAGGGAAGCGTCCGGCGATTGCCATGCTTATCGCGGTGCGGCTCGACACTACGACCTATGTCCTGACAAGGGACGGCGACCATGGCATCGATCAGCGCGATTCGCTGGCCGCAGTGTCCTGGCAAATGGGCGTTCCGGTCGTGCTTCCGAGCAAGGCAGAGATGAACTTAACATTCGAGACCTTGCCTAAAGCCGATGGCGCCGCCCTGACAGCCCTGGCGAAACGAGACGGCACGAATCTGGCGCTGACAGGGACGCTTGTCTGGAACAGGAGCAGCCTGGGCTGGGCAGCCGACTGGCGGCTGATCGTGCCGAATGGCGATCGTGCGTGGAAAATTCGCGATGTGAATTTCGACGATGCCTTTCGAAGCGCTGTGCGAGGCGCGGCGCAAGTGCTGTCGGGAAACGGCGAGCCGCACTAAATCTTCTTCGTCGTTCCCGTCTTTATGCCGTGCGGGCGATCGGCTTCGGGGATGTAATTGGGATCCACAAACTGAGCGATGCAGTCGCCCAGCATCAGATATTCGGAATTCGGCATGTGAAACCAGCGCCGGAACTCTTCGGTCGAGAGCCGGCCATCGAGATAATAATCGAGCACCTGCCGACTGAAGGAGTGAAGCTTGGCAGGGAGGCAGGACTCAATCCGACGCCTATCCATTGCACGATCTTACGTTGCATTCCGGCTCGCGGAAAGCGCTTCCTTGTGAGTGTTTCTCTGCCAATGTTTTTTAGCAGCTGTTCTGATCCGACCTTATCCAATGCTGCGGACGCCATTCGCGAATGCGATCGCCAAGGTGTCACCCGGAGAAGGACACACTCCTCGCTTTTACAGAACTGTCAAAACCGGCGATGAGCCGGGAGTGAATTTGTGTTTGTGCGACGCACCAAAAAGCGCCCTATGAGATCTCTGCCATGCCCCGGCGGGATCAAAATTCCTCCGCATTTTCTTCATGTTGTGCTGGGATATACGGCTTGTCCCTCGGGTTCGGTATGATAGGATTTCGGCCTTGCAAGGGAAAACATCAGGAGGATTTGGTCTATGACGGCGAAAGGTTGGCTTGGTGTCCTGGCCGGCGTCACGGCCGCGTTCGGTTTTGCGAGCGGCGCAGCCCTGGCGCATGATCCGGTGACGGGAAAGTTCCTTCCCAAGAAATACATCGATCGAATGGCGCAGCAGCTTCAGAGCGTCGAGTCACTGGGCACGGCGGAAGAAACCCGCGGCATATTCGAGCCAATGTTCCAGTGGCCTCCGAGCTACAAGAAGCTTCGCGTGTGCTTCATGGGCGGCAGCGACGAGGTCAGAGTTGCCGTCAAAGAACTAGCCGATGTGTGGATTATCAAGGAAGTCGGAATTTCGTTCGACTGGGGCAATGGCAAGGTGCCGCGCAGCTGCGATCCGGCCAAGCGCCTCGACCATATTCGGGTGAGCTTCGACCAGCCCGGATACTGGTCGGCGCTTGGGACGGCGTCTCTCCATTATTATCGCCTTGAAGAAGCGACGCTCAATCTCCAAGGCTTCGACCAATTGACGCCCGACCAGATCAAGTCGGAGAGGCCGGCCGGCATCGTCTATCACGAATTTGGCCATGCGTTGGGGCTGCATCACGAGCACCAGAGCCCGGCAAGCACGTGTGACGCCGAATTCAACTGGGATTATATTTACAAGACCTTTGCCGAGCCGCCGAATGCCTGGGACAAGGCCACCGTCGACAACAACATGCGTGTGTTGTGGGATCCGGACGCGCTGATGACGGAGTATGATCCGAAGTCGGTGATGAAGTATTATTTCGATGCCAAAATGTTCAAGGACGGCGCCAAGGCCAAGTGCTATTCGCCGGGCGAGAACTCTAAAATCTCCCAGGTCGACTATGGCACGCTGATCTACATGTATCCGGCAGCACAGGATAAGTGGGCGTCGAATTACAACAGTCGCCGCGAAAAATTCAAAACCCTATGGGACAAGGCACAGGCCAGCGGCAATACCAAGGGCGTGATGATGAACTATCTCGACGCTTTCTATCCGGCGTTGCAGTAGGCGCCAGCAGCATTGCTTGACAAAACTTGGAACCCCGGCGCAAGGCGTCGGGGTTCATCGCATTTAAGCCGGAGATGCAAGACCGGTGGTTAGCCTGGTCAAATCACTGTTCTCGCTGCAACCGGTCGGCAAACGCCGCGCGTGGAGCTATGGCGCCGCGGTGCTCGTCGCGATCCTCACCATCCTCGGTGTCGGCAAGGGCATGCTCGAAGCCTATGAAAGTTTGAGCTCGACCGACAAGCTCATCAAGATGTCGACACTGTTTACCGGCGCCGAGAAGCGCGCCGTGCCCGTGACACTCATCGAAGTCGATGACGAAACGCGCACCCGTTGGGGCAATCCGGTGATCACGCCGCACAAGGCGATTGCCGAACTGGTGCGGGCGGCGCGGGAAGGCGGGTCGCGGGCTATCGTCGTCGATTTCGATCTTTCGGGCGATACCGAGGGACAACCGCCGACGCCAGAACTCTACAACGAGCTGGCACATTATCCCCCCGACGCGCCGCCCCTCTACATCGTCCGCGCGATCCGTTTCAAGGGCGCGAGCCTGCCGGGCGAGGGGCAGACCTTCCTTGCCGATTCCTACCGCAAGACACCTTATGACAACGTCGTTGCTGACAAGCCCAACGTGACCTGGGTCAGCGCGCTTCCTTCGTTCGGCGGCGATCGTGTGGTGCGAAAGGTGCGCTTCTGGCAAACTGTGTGCGACGGAGCGACGGGCGAGGCCTTTCCCTCCGCGGCACTCGCGGTTTCGGCGGCACTGGAGAACCAAGGCGCGGCGCTCAAGTCATTTCTCGACCAGCAGATAGCAGCCGAATGCGGCGGACGACCGGCGCTAGACGACGGCGGCTGGCCGCAGCATCGCCGGCTCGAAGCTTCGATCCCTTTTGCGTTCAGCGACACCGCAAAATCGTCGACATTGAATGCGACCGATCTGAACGGGAAGCCGACCGCCTTGCTGCGCAGGATCGGCGCATGGAGTCTGGTACGCGTGAGCGGTGATGCGGTCGAAGCGACCGGTGAAGTCGATACAAGCATATTCAGGGATCGCGCCGTTCTGATCGGTGTAACGCATGCAGATTCGCGCGACGTCTATGCAACGCCGCTTGGTTCCATGCCGGGCGTTACGATCATCGCAAACACGGTGGCCCTCGCGAAGGTGATGAGCGACACGCCTGCCGCATCGCCCTTGGTGAAGAACCTTCTCGGGATTGCCTTCTTTCTGATCGTCGCGTTCATTGGCGTCAGATTTCAGGCGGCGCCGGCCGTCGTGCTTATCGGCATCGTGGGCTTCAGCACGCTGTTTATGGTGTCGCGATGGTTCGGATTTGCCACGTCGGTCGAAGTCATCGCGTTGGGGCTGACCGTCTTCGCGCTCTACAAGATTGCGGATTCGATCGTCGGGATCATTGTCGACTGGCGATCGGGGCGAGGCTGGCGGGCGATACTCAAGGACAGGTCAGGCAAGCATTGATGCGCGTTCTCGTCACATTCTTCTCCATCGTCGGGTTCTTGCTCTGGCATTCGCCGAGTTTCGCCGTAGAACGCGAGGCGGTCGCGCATATAGTCGAGATCGATCTCGCGGGCGATGATCTCGCCAAGGGTACGGTCGTCGTGCGCGATGGCGCAGAGCACAAGCCGCAGATCTGGATGCCGCTCTATGATGGAGACGTTGTTTTCGTGCGCGATCCCGGGAGTCGTGTGCTGGTCGACTACGGCGCGGGCGGACGTGTGGAGGTGGGCGACAAGGCAATGCGTGTCACAGTGTCAGCCGAGACTGCACATGGCGGTGAAACCTGGGGCCTCATAACGGCGATCGGCTCGTTGCTCGTTGGCGAAGAGGATGAAGAAGTCCCGGCCAATCTGATCTCGAAAGGCGCGGAAGATACGCTTCTGGTTCCCGTTGCCAATCGCGGTCCGAACAACCTTTTGCGGGGCGATGCGCCCGTCTGGGTCGAATGGAGCGGCGGTACTGCGCCATTCGACGTTACGCTCGAAACGGCAGGCAAGAAAACGGTGCTTACGCCGACCGGCGAGCGTGCAGTGAAGTTCGCTATTCCGAAGGATGCGGGGCAACGCCTGGCACTGACAATCACCGATGCGGGAAAGCGCAGCCTGCGCGTGCCGTTCCGCCTGCGCGATAAATTGCCGGCAGCGCCTGCGGAAATTGCAAAGGAAAGCGCGAATGCCGGGCTCATGCCGGCGCTGCAGGCTGGGTGGCTCGCGGAGCAAGATGATGGTGCCTGGCGCATCGAAGCGGTGCGGCTGCTGCGCAATACCGATGGCGAAAAGGTCGAATTCACGCGGTTGGCCGATGCGCTGCTCGCCGGATGGCGACCATAGGCTCATGGCAAGGCATCGGATCTTCACGACGAGCTTTGCCAGCGTTTATCCGCACTATGTCGCGAAGGCGGAGAAGAAGGGCCGCACCAAAGCTGAATTCGACCAGATCATCTCCTGGCTGACGGGCTACGATCAGAAAGCGCTTCGGGCGCAGCTCGCCGAGAAGACCGATTTTGAGACATTCTTCGCGACGGCGCCACGCCTCAATCCTTCCAGAAACCTCATCATGGGTGTCGTGTGCGGCGTGCGCGTGGAAGAGATCGAGGAGCCGACCATGCGCGAGATCCGTTACCTCGACAAGCTCGTTGACGAGTTGGCGCGCGGTAGAGCGATGGACAAGATTCTACGAACGGAGTGAGTGCGCTACGGCCTTACATCGAACACGAAGAGGCCGCCGCCCATCTGCGGGCCGGTATCTTCATCGCTGGTCGCCACCGTCGCGGCGCGGGTCGTTGAGCCTGTCACGCCCTGGAGCAATTGTTTCAGAGATGATCCCGAACCGCGTGCGGCGGACGCTTCATCGGCGCTGCGCGTCGATTGTGTGCGATCGAGCGTCGGCTGCACCAGAGAGCAGAGACGCGGCGCGATCTTTGTGTCGTCCTCGGGGATCGCCAACACGACAGCATTCTCGACGCCGGTCGCGGCAGGGCGGTTATTCGCGGCATCCCAAGTGTTGATCTTGAATTTATAGGTCACGCTGCCACCGCTGCCGGCCGGCAATTTGCGTACGCAACCACGATCGGCGTCCTTGGGGATGAGGGGGGAAACGCCACCCAATGCGTCCACGTAAAACCCGCCGACATAATAGGTGTAGTCCGTCGGGTTGCTGACATTGATCTCGATATAGTCGCAATTGCCGGCGGCGTAAGGAAGGAGAGGCGAGAGCGCTGCCTTCGGCAGGCTCGTATCGCCCTTCGGAGTGCAGGTGGTCTTGGCGTCGGCACCCTTGGCGCCGTCACGAAAAACATTTGCCGAGATCGCAACGCTATTGCCTTCCTCGATCGTGCTTTCGCTTGTCGCACCGGTGACACGCACGAGCTTTGCGGCGCGCGCAAGAAGCCAGACCGATTCCTTCAACTCTTCAGACAGAGCTTTCTCATCGCTCCCGATCGCGAGGCTAGGGGTCTCGTCGAAGCTGCCGGCCTCCGTCACCCAGGGCCGCTCGGGGCGCACGATCCACAAGCGGTCCTTGGCCACGCGCAATTGCAAATCGGCCTGCGGGTCTCCCGGGGGTGCGAGTTCAATGCCGATATTGGCCGCGTCGGCTCCGAGACTTTTCTCGATCGCGTCCTTGAGCATCGCGGCGTTGACGCCGAGTTCGGCATCCGGGGGCGGCGCGACGGCGAAGCGGAATGTGACAGCCGGCTTTTCGACGGCGACCGAGAAGGCACCTTCCTCGGGTTCCTCAGCACTTTCCCATTTCAGCTTGCGCGCCGTACTGGTCGCGGCGGTGGCGCTGTCGATCACGGCATGGGCGATCGGATCCTTGTCTCCTGCCTTGGCATAAAGCGCGAGCTTGGCTCCGGGATCATAGCCATGCAGCGTTCCGGCGGGGATGGTGAGCGTGCCCTCCTTCAAGACCGCAACCATGCGCGGCGGCCCGTCGCCCAAGCTGCCGCCGAGGATGGGCAGATCGAGCGAACCGTCGAAGACGGGAGGTGGGACGCGACCTCCCGAACGATCGCCCGTGATGTCGGCGACGACTTCCTGGGCGAGATCGCGATAGGTCTGCGCCGTGCCGCGCATGAGAGCGCGGTGAAGGTGATAGGTGAAGACGCCCATGCGTTGCGTGTCGCCTTCGCCGGTCATCGGCAGATCATAACCTGCGAAGGGCCGCTCGATCGCCTGGTCGAAAGAGTCGACCGCGTAAAAGCCGACGAGGTTTCCGTTGCCCTTAAGCGTGATAGCGCCGGCGCGGGTGCCGCCGCGTGTCGCTGATCGCGTCGCTATTTGCGGAATGCCAAGGATGGAGGGATCGACGGTTCGCGTGACATCACTACCGCGCGTGACGGTTCCCGAATGGCAGGCATCAATGATCGCCCAGACAAAGGCGCCCTTGGCCTGGATCGCCAATAGCTTTTTCCCCAGTTCATCATCGACGAGCCCGTTCTTGATGCCGTCCTCGACAGGATTGTAAGGGCCGACATCGGCGGGAAGCAGTACCTGGTCCTGACCGTCGGTTTCGGGCTCCTCCTCGCTGGCGGGATCGAGATCGGGCTGTGTGATGCCGTGGCCTGAATAGTAGAAGATCGCCGTGTCGCCAGGCTGCGCAATTTCAGCCAGATGATCGAGCGCGGCGATGATGGCCTGGTATTTCGGCAGGCCGTTGGCAGTGGGGAATTCCGGCTGAGCGGGAAGATGGTCGGCAAGAACGGCAATGTCGGCGGGATTGGCGCCGCGTGATTTGAGCAGCCGCCACATGATGCTGACGTCATTACGCGGGCCTTGCAGATCGCGGATACCATTCGCCGCGTCATAGTCGGCGACACCCACAAGCAGTGCTACGGTTTTCGCTTCGACTGCCGTCGAAAGACAACCAAGGACTGCCGCCGCTGCGAGCGCGGACCACTTCAGGCGCAGAGTTTTCATACCTAGCGCACCATCGCTATGGGGAAATCGGGAACGGTATCGGGCTTGCGCGCGACCGGTGCTTGGCGCTTGTCGGTCAATTGCTTGACGCGCTCGGACAGCCACAGATCAAGCTCGGCGATCGTCAATTTGCCGTCCTTGACGTAGTCGGCTGAACCAGACAGGCCTTCAAGCAGCGCTTCGGTGAAGGCGCCGTTCTTCCAATCGTCGCGCTCGATGGAAACCTGGCTGCCGGTCGAGGACGCGAACATGACGACGCCGTTCTCAACGCTCGACAATTCATTGACGATCGCGGTGATGTCGACAGTGCCGCCGCGCGTCTGCTCGCCTTCAAGACTTGCCGCCGAGTGGCACGCATCGATGAACATCAGTGCCTTCCCGGCAAGATTGCTCATGGTGTTCAGCATCTCGTCGCGCGACACCGCGGTCGATCGAAGCTTATCCATGTCGGCGTCGGAGGGAAGATAGAAGAAGCGCTGGCGATTGTCGGTGACGCCGTGGCCAGCCATGAAGACCATGCCGACATCGCGGCTGGTGACTTCGCCTTCGAGCCATTCCAGGGAGTCGACGATGCTGTCGCGGGTCGCGCCCTTGTCGGTCAGCAGCCTAACCTCGACCTTGCCGTAGATGCCGCCTTCCTGGCGTTTGATGCCGGCGGCAAAATCGGTCGCGTCTTGCGCCGCGTATTTGAGTTTGAGCGAATCCGTATCGTAATTGCTGACGCCGACAACCACGGCGTAGAGCTTCGGCTTCAGCAAATCGGCGGCGGCGCCGTCCCAATTCACCTTGACGATCTTGGCTTCGCTCGCACCCGATTTCGTGCGCGCGATAATGCCGATTTCGACGCTCTTTTGCGGAATGGGGATGCTCAGATCCTGGGTCTCTTCGGCATCCGGGATCGGCATGGCGCCGCGGGCTTCGAGCGGGCGTCCATCGATCAGGATCTCGATGGACTCGATCGGCTCGCCATTGGGCGAGCGAACCTTGTATTTAACCTCGACAGGCGAAGTCGCCGTGTTGATTTCATCGCTGTCCATGTCGAGTTCGACGACCGGCGGAAGGATGCCGCGAACGCCTTCCTGAGCAACGTCGTTCTTGCGACCGGCATCGACATTGGCTGTCTGGACAGCGGCGTTCTCGTCGAGCGATGCGACGACCTTCTGAACGATGTCTGGCCGATAAAAAACATGTCGGAAACTCGAAGCCGGGAAGTAATCGGGCGCTACAGTTTCGCCGCGATTGACATTCCAGCCGATAAGATTTTCGCCGCCGGCCGATGCCGCATAATAGCCCTTTGGCGTCCAGAGTATCCAGCGATTGTCCACCGTCTGGACGAAGAGAGAGAGGAGGGGGGCGCCGTCACTGGCGCGAAACCAGCGAATGGTGCCATCGCCGACTGCCGCGATAATCAGATTTCCATTCTGAGCGTAGGTTACCCCCCAGGCCGAGCCCGCAATCGGGCTTCGCCAGCGGAATTTTCCATCCCTATCGTATTCGCGAACATACCATGAGCTACCGATGACGAATTTCGACTTGTCGTCGGCAATCGAAAGCGAATGGCTGATCTCCGCGATCTCGAAATCGAGCGGCTTGCCATCGAGTTCAGGCGTTGCGAAGGTGTTCCACTTCGTGATCGGCAGGCTTGTGGTGTCGGCGCCTTTCAGCGTATCGGGGATCCCCTTCATGTCCTTCAGTTCGAGCGTATTGAGATCGAACATGAATTGCTGCGTGGCGCCATAATCGAAGGCGAAGCGGACCTGCGTGCCGTCCGCATTCGCGGTGATCGAATCCTTGCCCATCAGGCCCATTCCAGCGGTCGCTGGATAGATGCCCATGATGATCTGGCCGCCCGAGTAGATATTCAGAGCCGGCTGGCCGTTGACGAATACAACTCCGTCCGTGCCGTAGGGCTCGATATCAAAAATGGTGTTGGCGGAGAGATGGACCGTGCTTCGCTCGCCATTGCCCTGGCCGGCCCAACGCACGAGCTGGTACCAGCCCTTGGCGTCACGCAATCTGCCGCCGGTATATAGAAATTGACCGTCTGGAGAAAAAGCTACCGCCCCTATATCGCCATTGTCGAAGCCTGATACGTCGGGTGAGGGAAACCACGAAAAGTCACTCACATTGAGGAGGTCAACAAGGGGTCCGTCATTGTAGGTAATGGCGAGCTTGTTGCCATCCGGCGAGAAGGCGATGTTAGAGCCGTCTTTGCCGCTCTTCATTGGGACATTCGCTAGAAAGGTCCCATCCGGGTTGTAGAAGCGGATCAGTCCGTCATGCGACGACGTTGCGAAATAACCATCGGAGCGATAGGCGAGGCCGCGGGTTTCGCCGCCATAATTTGCGTCCTCGGTCTTAAGCTGGCCGGTCGCCACATCCCACATGCGCATGCCGACCTTGAGGTTGAAGACGGCGACAAGCGACTGGCCGTCAGGCGAGAAGAGGACGTTGAGGAGCGTCTCCTTGTTCGGGCCATAGGCACGCAGGATTTTTCCGGTCACGATATCGATCGTATAAATATACTGCTGCTTCATCCAGCCGCCGACGGCGAGCGTCTTGCCGTCAGGGCTGACCGCGAGACCAAAGAGCGAGCCTTCGAAGCCGTCGCCAATCGGCACGCGCAGGATTTTCAGAAGCTTTCCGTCGGGCACGCTCCAGACACGGATCGTCTTGTCGAAGGCGGCCGTGTACATGGTTTTTTGATCGGGGCTCAGCACGACATGGCGAACTGGCGCTGTATGCGTGCCGGGTTCGATCAGGAGTTCCGGCTCACCACCTGATCCTGGAGCCGCGAGCTTGCCTGGAGCGGCCTCCTCGGTCTTGCCGGTATCGGGCGTCTCCAATTGTTTTCCGGAGCCCGGCTTGGCAGCCTGAACCCCTGAAGTCGCCGCAAATGCGCAAATAAACAGCGCCCAAACGATGAAGATCCGCATGCCGTCCCGCGGTGTCACGATCGCCAAGCCCCCGAAGAGTCAATCTAGATGGGATTTCAGAAGGATAACAAGTTACATTTTGCAGAGATTCGTGGCCTGAAAATGGACAAACCCGGCCTAATTGGCCAGCATACGGTCCTGACGTCGATCAATTATGACCGGGCGGGCACTTCGATGTTCGGCGTGGCCGATGGCAGCCAGCCGCGAGACTTGCCTATGACGCTTTGAGCGGCGAAGCGCAGGCCGCGTTTGCAAGCCCAAGCCAGGGACTGTTCCGTCGAAAGGTGGCGGAGCTTTATCGCTTTCGCAAACGAGTCTGCCTCGCATTTCACTTTTGCAGGATCGAAGTAAAAGGCATCGGTGTCGGCCGAACTGACGGTGCTCAAGCTCAGCCATTTAGGGATATAGGTCGAGCACAACAACCGAACATCCGTCAGAACCTTGTCGCTGCCAGTTCCGGCGGCGGGACACGAGGTCGAATAGGCATCGCCGGCCAACACTACGCCAGGCACTGTCGGCAAAGTCGAACGGTAGAGATCAACCGGCCTGATGCTTACATGCCCATTGATCGTATACTCGCCGGTGAACTGTTCCAGGCTTGGCATGAGTTTCCGGAGTGCTTCCGTGCCGTTGTGCCGAAATTCCTGCAACCTCGCATCATCGGACGCCCAATAGACGAAAAGATTGGCGCGCATGGCGCCCGGCACCGGGAACAGCGTAAGGTACGCAATATTCTGGCTGGGGGTATCCGGATAGTAAGTGAGTGCCGGAAACTCGAAGTTGGGCCTGCCTACGGGATGGAGGTCGAAGCCGAGGCTGATCGAATGCTCCTTACTCAGAATTTGCTCGTTGACTCCTGCGCTTGCGCGCAAGCCCGGATTGACGCCCGTCGCCAGAATTGTAACGCGAGAAACGATCTCGTCGCCTGTGGCGAGTTCTATTACAGGCGAAGCGCCGTCGTGATGGATTGCTCTGGCTTTGGTCTGAAAGTGATGGACGGAGTCGGGAATGATCCGGTTCAACGAGTTGACGAAATCATGATAATAGAAGCCCGCAGCGGCGGTGGGTCGCCGGTCGATCAGACGGCCATATCTGATCACCCAGATTTCTTGGTTTATACTCGTTCTCGGCAAGATATCCTGCGCAAGACCGGTCAAGTTCAGTAGAGCCACTTGCGATCCAGAGAGTTTTTCGCAACGGAACTCCGGGCGTTTTTCGGCGTGTGGTTCCACGAGCGCCGTACTGATCCCCGCGCGACCAAGCATGGTTGCTGCTGCAGCACCCGCAAAGCCGCCTCCAATAATCGCCACATCCGTTCTAAAGGAGGTCATGACGCAGAGTTCCCGATCTTATTGTTCCGAAAATCCTGATCGCGTTCATCGCGAGATCTGACCGCTTTGCAACAGCCTTCAAGGCGCGAAGTTGTCGGTACAGTGGTGCACCCAAGTGCCCAAGCGCGGTGAGCGGCACAATCGAGTCGTAGAGGGGGTCTTCTTCATTGCAGAAAGTTTTTTTGTAGGCGGCATCGCCGACACCGAGATCGAAGCGTTCGGCTGCGCGTTCGCAGCACATCCGAATGACATTCGTGAGCAGCAGATCGCCGGGGCTGTGCTCGCGCATTTCTCCCGGCGTCATTGAATTGAACATTCCGTTGAAACGGCCATCTGCATAGATGCCGCCGAAAGTCGCCGCTACCGTGTCGCCGACGAAAGTCGCATAGAGTTCGATGATTGAGTTCGCCCGTATCGGGATCCACCTCAGATGCCGCAGAAGTAATGAACTCCTTCACGCCCGGACTGTCGAAAACATTACTCATCCCGAGTTCGTTCATTCGGGCTCGCTTTTGATCGAAGAATGCTTCGAGAACCTGCGCGATTTCAGCGTCCGTCCGAGCGCGCCGCGACGAGACGACGCCTTGCGCTCCCAGCATGCGCTCTTTCTGGCGCAATTTCTTGCGCGAACTTCCGCCAACACGCTCCTTGAGGAGTTCCTCGAAATTTGGTCTCAGCGCACAAGTGTGCACCGTTCCCGGCGAAGGGGTGTGCGGGAAAGCCAGAAGCGGGTTCGCTTTGCCGCGCCAAACGCCGGGCTGGTTGAGGAGCAGAAGGAGGTCGAGCTTCCTGCCGGCCTTCCTCAGCCCGTTGGCGAGAGCTTTGATGGTGGACGACGGCTCTTCGATATATTCCGCCCTCCAAATCGGAAGGTTAAAATTGGCGTGCTTTCCGCCCATGAACATTCCGACGTGCAACGGCCCTATCCGTTTGCGGACCAAGGGCAAGAGCATGATGGCCTTTCCCGCATCGTTCCTCAGGACAACGAGGTAGGGCTCCATGCCTTGCTGGCGACCAATGTTCTCCCACCACCGTGACATCCAGCCCATATGTTGATAGCGGCTGCACATCGCGCCTTGGTTAACCAGATCCCTCCAGATCGTTTTGGCGTGCTCAAATTGGGTCAACACTTGAACACGCCTCTCAGAACCAGCCCCGGCAAAGGGCTGATCTTTTGTCGCCGAGGAATCGCGTGCGACAAACGTATTGCTACTCATGATCGGGCTCATACTCACTAGCGACCTCAAGGCACCCACCCCGATAAGACTGGCGCATTGGTGCAAGGGATATGCCAACGAATCCGAACGGGTCCGAGGTGGTTTGGAGCCGGATTTAACAATCAGGCCGGTCAGCAGGTGATCGCCGCCTTGCTGCGAGCACCAGCCACATCTCCAACCAATTGATATGTCTGGAGAAATACAAGCCTATGCCGGCGAAGAGCACTTGCAGGCAGATCAAGCCACAGCGGGGTGTTTGGAGTTTGGCTCCGAGAGCTTGAACTCCATCTTCGCCCCCGCAGGCACAATAGTAGATTTGAAGTATTCGTTAATTGTGGATACTGTGGGTGACGTGGAATTAGCATTCAGTCGGTGGGAATTTGCGGCGCCTGCATAAAAAGTAAAGCGTGTAGACCAGGTCTGACGGGGGGACGAACAATGTCACTTATCTATCGCATTGTGATTTTGCTCCTTATTGTTTCACCAACCGGCATCGCATTCGCGGCGGACATCGTGACACCGGCGGAGTTTGACTGGACCGGCTTCTATTACGGCGTCCATGCCGGCGCGGTTGCCTCACGAAGTGAGTGGAAAGATCCGACTGGCCTCTTCGGGTATCTCGGTTCAGATTTCGACGGTGCGAATGTAGGTGGCAGCGGCATCTTCGGTATCCAAGCTGGTTACAATCGGCAGATCGACAACGTCGTACTCGGTGTCGAAGGCGAGTTTAGCTCCGTCAACATCAACAACGTTTCGCGTTGTTTCTTCGCGACCAGCGCGTGTTTGAGCCAAACTGACTATTTGGGAACAATGGCGGCGCGGCTCGGCTTCACAACCGGAGACCTTCTATTTTACGGCAAGGCTGGCGGAGCCTGGGCGCACAACAGCCAAAAGATGGACATGACGGTTTTTGAGAATACCTGGTCGACGCCCGACACGTCGCAATGGGGATGGATGGTGGGCGCCGGGGTCGAAGCCGCCGTTAGTCCGACGTTGACGGCCAAGATCGAGTACGATTACGTCGACTTCGGCACGCAGGACCACACATTCACGGACCAGTTCGGAACTTCATTCGGCGCTTCGATTGAGCAGAACGCCCATATCGTGAAGTTCGGACTGAACCAGAAGCTCGACAGCCTTCCTTTCTCCGATCAGCCGAACGAAGTCACGCCGATGACGGCCGGAAGCTGGACCGGCGTCTATCTTGGTCTACATGGTGGTGGCGCGATAGGCTATGACGAGTGGACCTCTGCAACAGGCTTTCTCGATACCTGGGGTTTCTTTCCGTCGGAGCGTTTTCCGGGTGAGGGTAATTCTGAAGGATTGTTGGTTGGTGGCCAGGTAGGCGGCAACTACCAGATCGGCAACTATGTGCTCGGTGCCGAAGCGGCGGCCAGTCTGAGTGACTATGAAGGCTTCGCTAAGTGTGCATTCGACGGTTCCATTCTCGTTGCCTGGACTTGCCGCAATTCTACTACCGCCATGGGCAATATTTCCGGCCGCCTCGGTCGTACATTCGGCAACCTGCTGCTCTACGGCAAGGCAGGCGCGGGCTGGGCTGTCCATTCAGGAACGATGGAACTTTTCGGCGTCGACAAAAAGTACACTTCGTCAGAAGATACCCACTGGGGCCCGATGTTCGGAGCGGGTGCCGAATATGCGTTCTCACCGAACATGTCGGCTTTTCTTGAATACAACCGGACCAATTTCCGCAATTCGGCTGACAATTATCGGCTCGACGACCCCCTATCCGAATTTCATGCTGTGTCGACAGTCGGCTTCAAGCAGAACATGGACGTCGTGAAGGCGGGCGTGAACTATCGCTTCGGCTCATCCGGAGGAGAAATACAGGCAGCAGAACTGGACGAAACTCTCCTCAGCGCGAGCGGATGGTCGTTGGAAGTGGGTGAACGCCTCGTCGGGGTCGGTTCGACCCGCACGCAATTTGACCTCTACGCTCCCTCATCCTTTCCTGATCGTCAGAACTCGCGCATCGTGCTTCGCAATAAGGATCAGGAGGGCTTCGAGACCTTCTTTCGCTTCGACCATGAGAGCGGGTTGTTCTCCAAGGGCAATATCGGCCTAAGTCGTTTCCTCGGCGGCTCGATGACCGATGAAGACTTCGACATCCCTCAATTAGGTGGTTATTCCAACACGCTGTCGAACCTGAAGGATGGCCGCCAGATCAACGGCGCCGCTGACATCGGCTACAACTTCATCGAAGAAGGTCCGGACAAATTCGGCGCCTTTGTTGGCTATCGGTCGCTCTACACCCATTCGCACGCTTTCGGACTAGATCAGATCGGAAGCGCAGACCCCGCAATAACGGAGGTTCCAGAGAATTTCGTCGTACTGAGCAAGTCAGAAAGCTGGCGCGGTGTGGCAGTCGGCCTCAACAGTAGAGCCAGGCTTGCCGATCAGTTTCGCCTCGACGTCGATGCCGCCTGGATCCCTTATGCTAATTACTCCGGCAACGACAATCATTGGCTGAGCGCCCCCTTCAATCCGTGGATTCAAACAGGCCACGGATGGGGGACGCAGTTCGAGACGGCGCTGTCTTACGACATGACCGAGCGTTTGAGCCTCGGTATTGGCGGCCGCTACTCGTATTTCACCACGACGTCAGCTAATTCCGAGGTTCCAGTTGCAAATCCAGTGACTGGTGTTGTGGAGGGTTTTGCGCAGCCGCAAAAAGCCTCCCTACAGAATTATTCCGGATTTCTCCAGGCGTCGTACAGGTTCGGTGATCTGATTGCATCGGACTCCTCCACTACTGCAGAGGCGCCGGTGGACTGGACCGGGTTCTATGCGGGCGTGGCACTTGGCTCATCATTTGGGGGTACAGACTATGACGACCCGTTCTCGGCGACGTTGCCACATACTGACAATGCGGACTTGGGCGGCGTCCTTGGCGGTGGCCAGATCGGCGTCAATTATCAGATGAACCGTTTCGTGATTGGCGCTGAAGTTTCAGGTGCCCTGGCCGACATCGGTGGCAATAACACGTGCTTTGGTACGTATCCTGTTGCGATACTCTCCGGATTTGATTGTGGATCGCAGGTCGATGCGCTGGCGTCGCTTACCGGCCGCGCCGGCTTGGCTTTCGACCGCGCCCTAGTCTATGGCAAAGGTGGCGTCGCCTGGAACAGCCAGAAGGACAAGTTCAACACGGTTGCAGCCGTTTTACTTAGCACCGGCAACCTCGTCGAACCCCTTTCCTCAAAATCGAACAACACAGGGTTTACCCTCGGCGCGGGTGTCGAATATGCGCTCCCTTCCAATTGGTCCGCCGCTCTTGAGTACGACTATTACAATTTCGGCCGGTCGGACGCCTTCACGACTGACCTTCTGCCGGATTTGGCCGGCGTCAACCTCGCGCCAAACAACACCGCTATTCATATGGCGTCGTTACGTTTGAATTACAAATTCGGCCTGTCCGGAGGCGGGAAGTAAGTGGAAGATGCACAGACCGAGCCGACGTTGCGCCTGCGGAGTTCAACCGAGCGCTCCGAATTGCATCGGAAGATTACCGTCAATCGCACCGTCTAGGGCTTGCGTCTCTGCGAATGCGAAAAAGGTAATCTCGCAAGTGATTGAAGTTACAGGAGAAAGTTGGCTCCCCGACCTGGACTCGAACCAGGGACAATTCGATTAACAGTCGAATGCTCTACCAACTGAGCTATCGGGGATCAGCCGGTGGGCGCTATAGCAGAGGCGATCACACGTTAAAAGTGTTTTCCTCGGGCTGGAACCACACCTCCATCGGCTCCATATGCCCTGTGACAGCATCTAAGGAGTCTGATTGGCCAGCATCAAATTCGGACGACACAGGGTCGGACTGCCGAATCGTCGGTTGCATCGCCGAATCATCGGTGGCGCGCTGGTGGCCGGTGGCCTGGTGGGCTTCCTGCCGGTCTTCGGGTTTTGGATGGTGCCGGCCGGGCTTATTGTGCTGTCGGTCGATTCAGCGCCTATCCGCAGGTTTCGCCGGAAATCCACAGTGGGCGTCGGCTCCTGGCTCAAGCAGCGCTATCCGGGCGTCGCATCAAAGCTAGGCTTTACGGTCAATGGCAAGACAGCCAAAGCCGGCTGACACGCTGACATTCGCCATTGGCGATATGCACGGCTGCAGCGGGGCGCTGCGTCGTCTGCTTGTCGCCTGCGGGAATTATGCGCAAGCGAAGCCTTTCCGGCTTGTCTTTCTCGGCGACTATATCGATCGCGGTCCCGACAGTGCCGGGGTTATTGCAACGATACGCGCCCGTGCCGAGCGCGAGCCTGACAGCGTCGTGTGCCTCATGGGCAATCATGAAGACCTCTTGATCGAGGCCCTTCGGACCGGTGATGACACGAATTGGCTTCATAATGGCGGCGATGCAACGCTCGAGAGTTATGGAGTGGGCGCGGCGCGGGATATTCCCTCGGCCGATCGCGCCTTCATCGAGGCGCTGCAACTCGGATACGATGATGGGGAAAGATATTATGCGCATGCGGGAATCATGCCCGGTGTGCCCCTCGCTCGTCAGGATCGCCATGCCTTGATGTGGATACGGGAGCCCTTCCTGTCGTCAAATTTGGATCATGGCCGTCTCATCGTTCACGGGCACACGCCGCAGCGTTCGGGTCAGCCGGAAGCACTTCCAAATCGCGTCAATCTCGACACGGCATGTGTTTATGGCGGCAGGCTCACCGCTGCGGTATTTTGTCAAACTCACCGGGAACCGATCGACTTCTTGTCCGTTGACCCGGGTTGAGTCCGAATTCTATGACGCAACGTCAGTATGAATCTCGAACGGCGTTGGAACGGATCGGAGACACTCTGCTCCGCGGAAATCACGTCACCAGTCTCCCCTTGGTGGAGACTCCCTACGTTGCGGAAATCACAGGTCTGAGTTTCTTGTACATCACCGTCGTAGGGTCAAGCCGCTGCGTTTGCGCGTCGCGGCAGTAGCCCGGGATCACGCCAGCCACGCTGTATCCCAGTCCCGTATAGAGCGGCTCCGCCATGTCACCGGTGCGCGTATCGAGGGTGATGAGACTGCGGCCAAGAGCCGATGCCAACGCCTCGATCTCTATCATCAATTTTCTGCCGATACCGCGTCGACGGAAATTCGGATGCACCAGCAGCTTGCGAACCTCGGCGCGGTGCAATTGATTGGCCGGCGTTTCGTAGTCAAGCTGAACCGTTCCAGCAATCTCGTCGTTGAGACGGGCAATGAGCACGATACGCGTTTCATGCGCCACCGCGGGAAACACCTTGTCGCGCCAGAAGCTTTCGGCCTCCGTTTCACTGAACGGCAGGATGAATCCGATGCTGGCGCCGTCGATGACGCAAGCGTGCAGCAGGGCGGTCAGGCCAGCGAGTTCGTTGCTGAAATTCGCAGGTAAGAGCTTCGAAACTTGCATGATGAATGACCGTCAGACGAGGAAAATGAAATAGCGCGCGCCACTGTCTTTGGAAGTCGCAAAAGAGCTAGCGCCCGAGAGCTGGTAACGTAGGCAGTCGCCA
Organism: uncultured Alphaproteobacteria bacterium; assembly: GCA_963805405.1. Lineage (GTDB taxonomy): Bacteria > Pseudomonadota > Alphaproteobacteria > Rhizobiales > Aestuariivirgaceae > JAEUMG01. Next base: position 322,800 of record CAWDUC010000020.1, read on the forward strand.
GCCTTCAGGTGATGAGTGTTCTGACCTAAGGTTATCTCGAGTTCGCCCTCGGCCAGGTAAAGATGATGTTCGAGGCCAGCGCGAGGCGTGTCGTCATAGGAAATGCGCGTGTCGGGATCGATCTCGCATTCCAGGACTTCGCCCGCCAGGCTTTGTGCTGGAGGAGAGATCGATCGGCGTCGGAAGCCGATCGCAGGGTCGATCCACAGCAATTGCCGGTCGCGCGGTATGACCGGTACAAACTGCACCTCGACCATTTGAATAAGCCGAGAAATGGTCATGCCGAATGCTGCCGCGAGCTTGCCCAGCACGCTGGCCGTCGGGCTCACCTCGGAGTTCTCAAGGCGGGAGAGGGTGGCGCGGCTTACGCCGCTGCGGCGGGCCAGTTCGTCCAACGACCATCCGCGTTCGTTGCGCAGGATCTTAAGTCGCTCGGCAATGAGGTCATCGATCGAAGAGCTGTCTAAGATCTTTTCCATATATGAGAAAATGTCTCATATATGGAAATAAGTCAAACCTAATTGGTGGAGATGCTTGATAACTGATTCAGGGCCTGGCCCGAAGCACTCGCCCGGCTGGCGAATGCACGGAACTTGCGACCATCAAGCTTGCCGGCTGCGGCGACGGGAAGAAGCATCTGGCCGCCCAGCGACTGCGAGTCGACCGGTGCAAACCAAACGGTCACGGCCCATGGTTCGGACTTGTTCTTGCGCGCCTTGTTCGCGTCGCGCCCGGCAATCGGGCGATACATCATCTGGCATTGAAATGCAGGACCGCGATAGACACCGTCGGACTTGTCGCCGAAAGTCACTTCGCGCTCGAGCTTGAACGTCAGGTCGAACACGTCGCGGCCGCTATAGACGCGCTGCTTTCCCTCGCATGGCGCTTCGCCTCGCACTCGTAATACGGCGGTCAACGGATCGATGACGCCAGCCGTAAGCGCCTTGATGATCTCGGCCTGTGTTTCGGGATTTTTGACTGGTGGTTCGTGAGGTTCTGGCTGGCCGGATTCAGCCCAGCGGACCTTGAAATCCTTCTGCTTGCCCGATTTCTCAGTGCGGGTGGAGAAACTTGCAGGCACCGCCTTGCCGTTGACGATCTCGCCCGAGGCGCCAACATAGGTCTGTGAATCGGAGAAGAAGGAAACGATGCCCTGGGTCTCGACGCTGGCCTTCGAATTATAGCCCGTGGGCGTGAGGTCCATTTCGAACTTGATCTGGGCGGCCTGGAGGCCCGAGACCACGACGTCATAGGTGACGTTCAGAGACTCGTCGGCGGACGCCGGCAAGATCATCGGGTAGGCGAGCGTGCCGGCTGCCAAGGTCAGCGCCAAGCCGAAGCCGCGGGTTGTCTTGGCATTCATCCAGTTCATCATCCGTCTCCGGCTTTCGTTCATTTCGGGGCTGGGCAGTACGCTGCGGATGAGGCCATCCTATGACATATTCGGGGCGACTTTCCCAAAAGCCCGAAAGAGTCGTAGGGTATTAACCGTGCGCGCACTCACCACCATAGGTTTCGATGCCGATGACACACTTTGGCACACGGAGCGTGTCTATCGCCTGACAGAGGCGCGTTTCACAACGCTGTTGGCCGATTACGCAAATCCGGATGATTTGTCCCGGCGGCTGCTGGAGACCGAGCGGCGCATGTTGCAGTTCTATGGCTATGGCCGCAAAGGCTTCCTGCTCTCGATGATCGAGACGGCGATCAGTATCACCGACGGGCGCGTGCCGACTTCGATCATCAGCGAATTGCTAGCGCTCGGTCACGACATGTATGCCGATCCGGTCGAGACCCTACCGGGGGTTCGCGAAACGCTGGAGCCGCTCGCGACCGAATACCAACTCATCCTGATCACCAAGGGGGACCTTCTCGATCAGGAGCAGAAGCTTGCACGCTCTGGCTTGGGGGATCTGTTCCATGCTGTCGAAATCGTCAGCGACAAGACGGCCGACACTTATCGGCGCTTGTTTGCGCGACATGGCAACGGACCCGACCGAAGCATGATGGTGGGGAATTCGATGAAGTCGGATATCGTGCCGGCCCTCGAAGCCGGAAGCTTCGGCGTTCACGTTCCGCATCCTTTGACCTGGGCATTGGAGCAGGCGGATGCCCCCGCCGACACGCGGCGCTTCTGGCAGATCGAAGAGATCAGCGGCTTGCCGGACATTGTGCTCGACATCGTGAGCGAGACGGCGAGGAGCTAGGCTCGACGGGCTAATATTCTTCCTTTGTAGTCATCGCGCCAGCCAAGGGCGCCGAAGCCTCTTTGCCTGCAAGCAAACTCGTCGCTGAATCCTTCCAACGCGCCTTGTTGCAAAACCACACATCGGGCGAGCGGCGCACGATTGCTTCGATGGCCGTCATCATCGCCTGGGTCATCTCTTGTTCCCGAATCTCGGCAGGATATTCCAGGGCCCTGATAGGATCATGTAGCCGAACGACGAAGTGATGTGGTGTGATGCGGGAACCATCCACCGGAATGATCGGAACGCCGAAACGCATTGCAAGACGCGCCGGCAGACTGGAAGCAAGGGCAGGGCGGCCGAAGAAATTCACGGTCGGCCCGGCCGCCACGCGCTGATCGATCAGCATGGCAACGCTGCGACCCGCTTCCATGTCATCGAAAATGGTGCGTAGCGACGAGCGGTTCCGCTCAAGATAATTGGCGCCGGTCTTGCCACGATAGTGCTGCAATTGCCGGTCGACGGCCGGTACGCCGATCGGCGAATAAAGCGTGTTAAGTCCACCGAGATGCTTGCAGAGCGCAACAACACCGACTTCCCAATTGCTCAGATGACCGCCGACGAAGACGCTCGGACCTGATTTTGGCAGATTGTCCAGACCCTCAATGTCGATGCGGGTTTTGTGGGTGCTGTTCCGGAATGCTTCGAGGTGCGGCATTTCGGCAATCACGCGGCCTAGATTATCGGCGATTCCGGCCGCCAGACGATCCCGCTCGGCCGGTGAAAGATTGGGAAATGCGATTGTCAGATTGCGCGTGATGTTGCGATCCTTCATCAGCGTCATGCCAAGGGTTCGACCGATGAAGCCGCCCATGTTGGATGCGGCGCCCACGGGCAGAGTACGAGCAACCGCAAAATAAACGCTCGCTAGCGTGCCGATTACACGGCCGCCGGTCTTGGAGCGGCGTTGCTTGCCTTTCCTAAGCAAATTCAGCGTTCCTCAAAATCATTGTGTCCCTCGTGGCGAGAAAGAAGGCGAGCTAGGATTTCCTTGGGGGCAATTCCTCGTCTTCGGCAAAGCCGTAGAAAACAGGGTCTTCCGCAATGAAGTGAAAAACGTCGCCCGAATCAAGGCCGAGACGCTCCTCGACGATTTGCCAAAAGGAGTCCGCGGGCGGATCGAGGGCCCGGACTTCGTCAACCACCTGTTTGATCCGGTCGCGTGCGATTCTCGGCATGAAATCTCCCTTCGTTGTGGGTGGCATGATTAGCCTGCGGCGTGACGCTTGAACAGCCGGGCGACAATTGGTGCCCGGGCCGCCGCGTGTTAGCCTTTCGAGACTCATACTGGATCCTGAAATGCCGCATCCGTGCCGCTTTCTTTGGCTAACCCCGCGCTTGTGCCTTATCGCCGGTGCACTTTTGCTCTCTACCCCAGACTTCGCAGCGAGAGCCGAAGTGGCGCGCGAGGTCCCGGCGCGGTTGCTGCCAGTGCCAAGCACGGTCAGCGAACAACTGGCGAAATTTATCGGTGCGCCGCCCAACCCGACTGCTCGCGATGAGCCCAGGACTGTTGAGCAATGGCAGGCGCTGATCGACGCCTATGATACCGAAGGCGACAAAGGTGCCCGGGCACTGTGGGCTGCGCTTAATCTGAAGGTCACCCCAGTGATGATCGCGGGCGTGAAATGCTACCGGATCGTTCCCCCCGATATTCCGCCTGAAAATCGGGGCCGGACATTCGTTCACGTCCATGGCGGGGCGTACGTGTTCTTCGGTGGCGATGCGGCAACCGGCGAAGCGGCGATGATTGCGCACGCAACGAAGACGGAGGTGATATCTGTCGACTATCGCATGCCACCCGATCATCCCTATCCGGCGGCTCTTGACGATTCACTTGCTGTCTGGCGCGCTGTGATGAAGGGACGTGATCCCGCGAAATCATCCCTATTCGGGTCGTCGGCAGGCGGCGGTCTTGCGATGGCGACCGTACTGAAACTCAAAGAAGCAGGCGATCCGCTGCCAGGCGTTCTCTTCCTCGGCACGCCGTGGGCCGATCTGACCAAGACAGGGGATACTTATTTCGCAAATGCCGAGGTCGACAATTCGCTGGTGAGCTATGAAGGCGTGCTTGAGAGCGCAGCTAAACTCTATGCGGGCGAACAAGATCTTAAAGATCCAGCCCTCTCGCCGCTCTATGGGGACTTTACCGGCTTTCCGCCGTCAATTCTCATTTCCGGCACGCGCGATCTATTATTGAGCCTGACAGTTCGAACACATCGGAAATTGCGCGAGGCGGGTGTGGATGCCGAATTGCAGGTGTTCGAAGGAATGTCACATGCGCAATATCTTACGGCATATCCCGCGCCTGAGGCCCTGGAGGCAATCGGCGAGGTTGCCGCTTTCTTTGGGCGGCACCTCGCTAAATAGAGCCGAGCAGACTAGCTGTTGATGCAGTCGTAATAGGCGCTGTTATAGTACTTGTACCACTTGTTGGACGCGGCGCTGCCGATCGCGCCCACGCCGCCGCCGATCAAGGCCCCGGCTGCGACGTCACCACCACCGCCGCCAAAAATTCCGCCCAAAATGGCGCCGCCGACCGCACCGCCCGCGACATTGCGCGCAGTGCGATTATTGGCGCGCTTATTGGCGTATTTCTTGGCCTTCTTGGCGCAATAATTGCGCTTCGATTCAGAAGCGTAATTAGCGGCCTGAGCGGGTGCACTCGCGAAATTCACGCTCGGCGCGACAAGTCCAAGTGCCAGAAATGCAACAGCTAGGGGTTTGAAAATCATCTGAAACTCCAAGGTTTTACGACTGGCACCGCTATGGATACGGACTACGACCAACTCAGGGCAAAGGCACCTACCGCCAGCAAGATTATTATCGAAGATATGATCCAGTGCTTGGCCGTCCAATCATGCATCAACATCACAGAATCTCCGTTCATTCCGGAGAATAGCCAAGTGCGGCGCCGATGTCACCGTTAAGCAGGCTGGTCCGGCGGATTACGAAGGCTCGGGCCGACCATGCGCGCCGCTTGCACGAAATCCAGTTTCACGACGGTATTTTTCTGGTCGTCGATGCGTGAAATGGGGTTGTCGGCGGTTTCATCGCCTTTGCTACCGGCTATGAACATGCCAAGGAGGAGAATCCCGGAGAACCCTCCGAGGAGATAGCCGCCTGCAAAACTTATCCATGACCATATCACGCGCGGATACCCCGAGCGTGATGGGCGCTACGCGCCGCTCCTGACCTGTGCCGCTTCAACTTTGCCGTCCCCCTAGACTGAAGAGAACGGCCTTCTACGAGCGCGACTCTCTTCAGGAATGCATAATCTCTAGTACGGGATTTGCCGAGGGTCCAGAGTTCAATGCGCTCAGCAATGAACTCAACTGGTCGTCTCGTTTGGGCTTGATGCAGTAGGCCCGTGCCTGGAACTCGACCGCCGTGACTTGAGTACTTCGATCAGACTGTCGAGCGAGGTTTCGCCATCCTGACGAGCCTCATCCTCGGTGGAAAACCAACGTGTGGAACGCTGGATAGGGTTCTTCAAGCCATTCTTGAGGATCGCCCACGACCAAGGCCGTGGGTTTTCGCGATTTACGAGCTTAAGGGAATAGAGCGACGGATCAAATCTAACCATACATCAATCTTGAAGCAGGGCGGATGAATGGTTCATGAAACGGTAAAGACGATCGTCAAGACTGCGAGCACGACGAGGCAGCCCAGAAGAGGGATGCGTAACGCCACTTCTTGCTGTGGCTCTCCTGCTGGTTACTGCAGCAATAAGCCATTCCGGCGGCAGCTATTCTTAGTTCGACTGAAACTCGTTTGGCGATTGCTGTGGCGAAACGTTTTCGGTGGTCAACGTGGATTGAGGCCGATGCGTCAAGGGACTTTCTTCAGCGAAAAAGAGCCCAATTATAGTGGCGACAGCGAACATCCCCCCCAGCATCCACGGAATAATATTGGAACTTCCTGGGATTTGATCTCGGTTCAGGTAATTGTCGGGGTCGTCCGGATCATATGGATTTCCCGGGTTTTGCATCCTTTTATCCACAGACATATGTGCTCCTTTCACCCGCTCTAAAGTCAAGTTCTGGGTGTGTGAAAGGTTCCCGACCAGGAGCCCATACCGTCGGTTGGCTGGTGGTGCCGTTGGGCAACCACCCCACACGTGGGGCGCGACGTGCGACGCCGAACTGCTTATCCGGGATACCAGATTATGCGGGGATCGTGTGGCGCGCGCTTATACGCCCAGGCCGAATCGATCAGCCGCTTCAGATCGTATTGCGGCCGCCAAGCCAAGGCGGCCTTGGCTTTCGTATTATCCATCCAGGTCGAGTGAAATTGGCTCGGGATGTCGATCGATTCGAGTTGTCGTGTCTGGCGCAGATATCGTGCGACGTCGCCGTAGTCGACCGGCTCATCCATGCAAATATTGAAGAGCTGATTGCGCGCAGCTGGATGGTCGATCGCCACCAGGATCGCAGTGACGAGGTCATCGACATGGACAAAGTTCCGCGTCAAAGCCTTTCCGTCTGCGTCTCTGAGTAACGGAATCGTACCTTGTTCGCGGCAGCGCGTGGCCACCTCCAGTGGCACCATCGTCTTCCAGTCCGGCCCGCCAAAAAGGTCGTCACCGAAAGACAAGCTATAACGGAAATCGTCCTTCTCCATGATCCACGGCGCGCGCAAGCAACAGCCATTTATGCCGTATTGGATCTGATATTGCGTGAGCAGGACTTCTTCGAGCACCTTGGAAAGAGCATAGCAGCCCGGATAGGCCATGTGCGGCGTCTGTTCGGTAATCGGCCCGGGTTGACGATAGAAGAAATGTCCGACCGCAGCATCGCCACCGACCAGTAGGAACTGCTGCGCAGCTGGACTTGCGCGGAATGCCTCCAGCAACCAGAACATGCCTTTCACCGTCACGTCCATGACGGTCTGAGGTATTTCCTTGCAGGTCGCGAGGTGGACGACATGTGTCACCTCGGCCATGGCGGCATTGACCGTTTCAGGGTCTGCGATGCTGCCTCGCACCACCTCGACCCGATGATCCGTCTCGGGAAGCAGGCGATTGTGGCAAAGGGCGCGGATTCGTGCTTTCGCGAATCTTGGCGCTGACAATATCGCCTGGATGAGGTTGCTACCGACTTTCCCGGAAGGTCCGGTCACGAGGATTAGCATTGTTGAGGCCCGCCCTTGACGCTCTAGCGTTCGGAAAGAAGCACGATGGCCTTCATTACTCCAGACCTAACTGGGGAGGAGGAGCGCGATGATGATGGGGGAGCGTGATGATGTCGCCCGTTTCGCCGTCACTGCAACGCCGCTACGTGAACGCAAAGCCAGCCCTGCGATGGACCTCCGGTCGTTGCGGGCGGTGCCGTTTCGCCTTAAGAGTTGAAGTCGTTTTTTCGTTGAAGATGGATATGCCGTGAGATTAGTGGGCGCAGTAACCCAGCCAAGCAAAGAAAATAACGAAGACGGTTACGGGTGGGTGGGGTCCGTCGGCAACATTCAAGCAGCTTGGATCCTAGACGGCGTCACCGGGATAAATGCCGAGAATATTCTACCGGGAGCTACCGATGCCAGTTGGCTTGTCGGGCGTGCCGACGAGCACCTCAACCGGCTGGCGGGATTGCCGCTTGCGATGCGAGAAATTCTGGCAGCACTGGTGAGCGACCTGACAGGCGATTGGCAAGCCGTAACCAGAGGTCTGCAGGTTCCGGCCAACTACGATCCGCCCGCGGCCTGCCTCGTCTTCGTCAAGCATTACGACGATGGATGGAAGGGGCTGCGGCTGGGGGACTCCTGTCTGCTTGCAAGATCGGCGTCGGGCGATCACCATCTCTGGGTCGCCTCGCCGAACAATGAATTCGATTATCGGCTGGCTCGTGAGGCGAGAGCGCGGCGTGAGCGCGGGATCACCGATGCGGAAGCGCTACTCGCCGAATTCCGCCCGCAAATGGCGGTTTCGCGCCTTAGGCGAAATCGACCCGACGGCTACAGCATCCTTGAGGCTGACGCAGCATCGCTGAACATGCCGGAGTTCTTCGAACTCCCAGAGTGCGATGCCTTGCTGTTATGCACAGATGGATTTTACCGCGCCGTCGATCACTACCGACTTTACTCGAACGAGAGTCTGGTGGCGCGTTGTGCAGAGCAGGGTGGTGTCGATGAAGTCTTGCGCGAAGTTCGGGCGATTGAAGCTGCCGATCCATCATGCGACAAATATCCCCGGCTTAAGCCGGCAGACGATGCGACGGCTGTCATGATCAAGTGAAGAGGTGATGGCGTGATCTTCGAAATCTGCATTGATTCCGTTGCTGGCGCACGCGCCGCGCGCGAAGCGGGCGCCGATCGAGTAGAGCTTTGCGCGGCGCTGATCGAAGGCGGCATTACGCCAAGCCGCGGTCTGATCCGAAGAGCGCGCGAAATCCATAAGATCAAGTTGCAGGTCATGATACGCCCGCGCGGCGGTGATTTTCTCTTCAATGACGACGAATTCGCGGAGATGGAGTTCGACATCGATACCGCCAAATCCGAAGGCGCCGATGGCGTTGTTATTGGACTCCTGATGCCCGACGGGCGAATCGATGTTGAAAGGAGTCGCGCGCTGATCGAGCGCGCAAAGCCTCTGTCGATAACGTTTCATCGTGCTTTCGATATGACGCCCGATCCATTCGAAGCGCTGGAAACGCTGATCGGCTTGGGTGTCGATCGCGTCCTGACCTCCGGCCATGAGCCGAGCGTCCTTGAAGGACTGCCGCTCATCATAGAGCTGGTCAAAAGGGCGGGCTCGAGGATCATCGTGATGCCCGGCGGTGGCATCACCACTCGCAATATCGAGCGGATTATTGCGGCTGCCAAACCAAAGGAGCTGCACTTCGCGGCTCTCCAACTTGCGCCGGGGGGCATGCAGTTCCGTCGTGACCACGTCTTCATGGGAGGCGAATTGCGACCGCCGGAATATGATCGGCTGGTTACGACCACGGCTTCCATCAAGGCGGTATTGGCCAAGGCCTAATTTTCAGCATCAACGAGGCAAATATGGCTGCGCAGGAAAATCTCGCACACACAGAATCGGCTGCTTCTCTCGCAGCGAAGATCAGGCGCAAGGATGTGTCGCCGGTCGAAGTTGTCGATGCAGCGATAGCGCGGATCGAAGAGCACAATCCCAAGATCAACGCGCTCGTCATTTTCGGCTATGACGATGCCCGCAAGGCGGCGAAGCAAGCCGAGGCCGCAGTGATGCGCGGTGACGCCTTAGGGCCGTTCCACGGCGTGCCCATGGCGATGAAGGACTGCTTCGACTTCAAGCCCGGCTGGGTAACGACCTTTGGCGGTATTCGTGCCTTGCAGAATTATGTGGTCAACTTCAGCTGCATGTTTGTCGAGCGCATGGAGAAGGCCGGCGCAATATTTGTCGGCAAGACCAACAGCCCGGTGTTCGGCTTTCGCGGAACCTGCGACAATTACCTTTACGGCCCGTCCAAGAACCCTTTCGATCTCACCAAGAACACAGGCGGCTCCTCGGGCGGCAGTGCAGGTGCCGTTGCGGCCGGCCTCCTGCCGCTTTGCGAGGGAACCGATGGAGGCGGTTCGATCCGCATTCCATCCGCCTGGTGCGGGGTCTTCGGCTACAAGCCGTCCTTCGGCCGCGTACCCCTCGTCACGCGCCCAGAAGCCTTCAACGGCATGACACCTTTTATCTTTGAGGGTCCGATCAGCCGGACGGTTGAGGACAGCGCGCTCGCAATGGGGGCACTCGCGGGGTACGATTCACGCGATCCGTATGCCCTGAACGATACGGTCGACTTCAAAGCCGCGCTTAGGAGCTCGATCGCTGGCAAGAAAATCGCCTACACGCGCGACTACGGCATCTTTCCCGTCGACAAGCGCGTGGCCGCCGTCGTCGACCAGGCTGTGAGAGCTTTCGAGGAAGCTGGTGCCCATGTCGAGGAGGTCACACCTACCATTCGCCGCTCGCACATGGAGCTCAGCGATCTGTGGTGCCGCTTCATCGCGCCGCGCCAAGTCGCGGCTCTGGAGGGCTTCAAGGCGGAAGGCATCGACCTCGCGCGCGATCATCGCGGCGATCTTCCGCCGGAATTCTGGTACTGGGACGAGATCGGCCGCCAGATCACGGTGACGCAGTATCTTGCCGACCAAGCGATCCGGACCGAAGTCTTCGATGCACTCAGAAGCATCCTCGATCGTTACGATTATCTTGTTGCCCCGACTCTCTCTTGCCTTCCAGTCGACAATGCAACCGACGGAAATACGCTTGGGCCTGCGGAGGTCGAGGGCCAGAAGATCAACCGGTTGATCGGCTGGTGCATGACCTTCCTCATCAACTACATCGGATATCCAGCTGCATCCGTTCCTGCGGGCCTCGCTGAGAATGGCATGCCGGTTGGTATGCAAATCGTCGGGAAGCGCTATGCGGATTTCGACGTCATCGCCGCCAGCGCCGCCTTCGAGAAAGTGCGCCCCTGGATGAAGACCTACGAGCGGTGCAAGCTTTAGTTTTGGTCGCTACCACAAAGTGTAACCACCATCGATCACGAAGGCGGCACCGGTAACATAGTTCGACGCGGGTGAGGCCAGGTAAAGCGCGAGGGGGCCGATCTCGTCCGGCTCTCCGGTGCGCCCCATCGGGACGGCGCGAACAAAGGTCTCGATGACCTCGGGATGTTTCTCCGCCCAGGGGATATTGGCCTCGGTCATGAACAGACCCGGACAGATCGCATTGACCGTCACGCCGCGCGGCGCCCAGTCGGCGGCGGTGGCGCGAGTGAAATGAATGAGCGCGGCCTTAGCTGTTTCATAATGCCGGCCGCCGATGCCGCGATTGGCGATTAATCCGCTGATGGACGCGATGTTGATGACGCGCCCCCGCCCGCGCTTGAGCATGTCGCCGCCCACGATCTTCGTGCACAGAAAGCAATGAGTGAGGTTGAGGTCGATGTAATGCTGCCACGTCGACAGGTCGGTATTCTCAACCGCGATGTCGAGATTGCGTCCACCGACATTGTTGACGAGAATGTCGATGGGTCCTGCTTCTTCAACGACGCTCTTACATAAAACCTCGCATGTTTGAGGCACCGCAATATCGCCTGCGTAAATCCAAGCCTTGCGACCGCGGCTTCTGATCTCCTCGGCGGTCCTGTCAAGGGCTTCCGTGTTCCGTGCATTCAGGACTATGTCTGCTCCGGCATCCGCGAAGGCGATGGCGATAACGCGCCCAAATCCTTTGCTGGCGCCTGTAATGAAAGCACGCTGCCCGTCAAGTCGAAATCGATCGAGAACGTTTGATGCTTGTCCCATCGTTCTTATTGTATCCACCGATCTTGTTGATAATATCCCGATACTGCTCAATTGAGGTCCGGGCAAAATCCCGGGCGTATCTGCGCTTAAGTAGAGCGGCCTTGAGCTCGACGCGACGATGCCAGCTCGTAGTAAAGACACTAACGAGGAAGCCCGGTCAACCTATAGGGAGGAGATAATGGGCAATCGAAACGAAAGAGAAGTTTTGTTCCGCGAAGCCGCTCGTCAGCAATTGCAGGCAGGGAGGATCGATCGTCGTGAATTCCTGACGCGCAGTCTGGTCGCGGGCCTGGGCGTCGCGGGAATAGGGGCTCTCGCGAAAACGGGCACGAGGCCGGCTTATGCCGATGATCGTCCTCTGACACCGACATTCTATCAATGGATCGAAGATCTTCACCCCGGCATCCCCACCGTCAACGGCCAGTTCCCCGGCATCAATTACCAGATTGCTCCGGTCGAAGGTTTTGGCATCGAACGTTTCGTCGCCGAAGCGAAGGCCAAGCAAAGCACCTGGGATGTCTATGTCGGCCAGACGCCTTTCGTTGAAATGTCGGCAATGGTCGCCGCAGATGTGATCGAGCCGTGGGACAACTATATTCCGAAGGACGTGCTCGCCGATATCATTCCGTCGATCGGCGCCGAAAACCTGATCGATGGCAAGCTCTATGGCTGGCCGTTTCTGCTCGATGTGACGGGCACCGGCTGGCATTCCGGCCTAACAACTACGGCGAAACTTCCCGATGCCGCTCCCGCTACATGGGATGAGCTCCTGACCAACGCCAAAGCGCTTGTCGATTCCGGTGCGGCCCCATTCGGTGCGACATTCGACTCGCATGGTTGGCGTTCGCTTGTTCCGATGACGCACAGCATGAGCCCCGATGTTTACACCTCGGAAGGCCTGTTTGATTTCACCAGCGACCCGGCCATCGAGGCCTTGATGCTGATGAAAAAGATCATGGCTGTCGCCAATCCGGACATCCTGCTCGAAGGTGCGACCGATGGCGGCGTCAACGGAACGCCAGATGAAGTCGCATTTGCGGCACAGCGCGTGGGATACTTCACGAAGTATTTCAACGCGCCTTTGCGCATGGCGAGCAATTGGGATGATCCGAAGCTTCTGCATATGGGGCCGCTGCCGAAATTTGCGAACGGCACGGGTTCCACGGTTTTCTGGACGACGGGTTGTGCCCTCTTCAAATACGGCCAGAACAAGGAAAAGGCCGCAGAGTATATCAAGGCCCTGACCTATGATCGCCAGATCTGGAAGGATTCGATCGTCGGTACGCCCAGTGCTCATCCAGGACAATTGCCTCCCTACAAGTCGATCTATGCCGAGTGGGATGCGAACAAGCCGGATTGGCTGCCGCCGTTCGTTGGACTGGTGCGTAACCAGCTCGATAGCGCCAAAGCCATCAACAACAATATCTTCGGGTTGCAGCAATTCGTGATCGGTAAACCGATTTGGGAGACCTATCTCAAAGGTGAAGAGGCTGATCCGAAAGTGGCAATGCAGAAGGTTGCCGACGCCGTTAAGGCGGAGATAAAGCGCGGCAGCAACTAGCAGTCACATGGCAAGGCCTTGGCAGCATACTGTGCGAGGCCTTGCCAACGTCTTCTCCTGGCATCATTTATGACGGATACGGCCGCGCGAAATTCTAGCGATTTGAAGCTTCCCGGAGAACTGCGCGGCTGGTTTTCAGCATCTCGCCAGGGCGCTAGTCCCTGGTGGTTTTTGTTGCCTGCGATTATATTCTTCGTGGGCTATCAGGTCTATCCGATCGCTCGGGTCTTGTGGATCAGTTTCACTGATTACGAGTTTCTTTCCGACGCGCCGGCCAAATTCATCGGGCTGGAGAATTATCGCGTAGCCCTCACCGATCCACTCTTCTGGGCGAGCATGTGGCGCGCGGCTTTGTTTACGATCATGTTCCTGCCGGGAACGATCGTGCTGCCGCTATTGCTCGCTATTCTCGTCGATCGAATCAGCAATGCGCGCCTCGCTACATTCTACCGCGTCATACTGCTGATCCCGGCCGTCATCCCAAGCACGCTCGTATTCGTGCTGTGGAAGTGGATGTATAATTACCAGGTCGGGCCGATAAACCACTTCCTGGTCGACGTACTTGGCATCTTCACGATCCAAAACGCCCCGCAATGGCTTGGAGGCACACCGCTGACCTTGCCCGCTGTCGCCATCATGGAATGGTGGTGGGGGCTGGGCTATCACACAATCTTCTTTCTGGCTGGGCTCGCGGCCATTCCACGTGATCTGCCGGAAGCGGCCCGTATCGACGGTGCCAATGAGTGGAATATCTTTTGGCACATCACCCGCCCGGCCTTGGCACCGATCATGATGATTCTCATCGTGCTGCGCTTTGGAACCGCGATGGCAGTCATCGACGAGTATCTGATATTTGGCGGCTTCAACCGTGCCTCTCCGACCTATACCTGGACCATCTTCATGTATGATCAGGCCTTCAAATTGGGTCTGTGGAGACAGGGTTTTGCTGCGGCGATCGGCATGCTGGGCGCTGCTGGAATGATGGTGGTCATGGTCATCTTGATCCGCATTTTCCGGCCGAGGGGTTAGCGCATGGGCGGTTTCCGAAGCACCGCAGTCGGCTCTTCCGCGCAATCCGGCTGGCTACAGCGGCACCGCGGATCAATTTTCCGCCACGGCGTGATCAACTTCTTTATGATTATCATTCTCGCGCCATTGGCGTGGGTCTTCATGATGTCGATAAAATCGCGCCCCGACTCGATGCGCGGTGATTTCTGGCCGCGGAAGTTCGACTTCACGCACTACAAGTATGTGTTTGAGCGGATCGATACGTTTCCTATCAATCTCTTCAACAGCATATACGTTACCACCGCGACAGTCTTGATCACGACCTTCTGCGCCGTGCTGGCAGGCTACGCGCTCGTGCACATGCGACCGCGTGGCGGCGGCATTCTGATCGCGGCACTCCTCGTTTCTTTGTACTTTCCCACACGCGTCGTCTCGATCATCAGCGTTTATGAGATTCAGAATTTTCTAGGTCTCATCAACGTGACGAGCGGCCTCATCCTGCCTTACATCACGCTCAATCTGGCGATCAGCATTCTGATCATGCGCAGTGTTTTCCAACTCGTGCCGCATGAAGTGTTCGAGGCCGCCAAGGTCGACGGTGCGGGTCCGTGGCGAAGCCTGTGGGAGATCGGCTTGCCGATGGTGCGCAACGGGCTGGTGGTGGTTTTCATCGTCAATTTCGTGACGGCGTGGGGCGAATTCCTTCTCTGCACCACGCTCACCAATGATCAGGTGGCGCGAACCATGCCGGTCGTGCTCGCCGGCGCTCAGGGCGGGCTGGGGCAATGGTCGTGGCCGGCACTGGCCGCTGTCTATGTGATTGTCGTCACGCCCGGCGTCGTTGCTTTCACTTTCGCGCAAAAGCTCTTCTTCAAGGGCCTCATGGAAGGGGTGGCGAAGGGGTAGGCAAGTCGCCGCAAAACAACTCGTTACGGCGCTGCCTCTTCGATGCTGCCATGAAGGGCTAGCCAACGTCGCGCCGCACTTCCTGCGAAACCTGACCCGGGACGCGAGGGGCATGGGTAATTCGAAGCCGCTTTAGCTGCTGGCGAGACGCTGGCAGGCTAAAATGACAGAAAGAGGTGGCTCGCTAAGCTACTGAATTCGTGGAGGCCTCGCCCGGAATCGAACCGGGGTGCACGGATTTGCAGTCCGCTGCGTAACCACTCCGCCACGAGGCCTTCGGGCCGCGCTTATAGACGATGATTTCCGGCCGTACAACTGTTGCGGAATTCCAAGTGATTCTCTCTATGTTCATATCACGTTCCGGCGGCTTTGCTAATTAGTTCATCATTTCAATGTGATACAAAAACGGTTTGCAACAAGAACAAACTTCGTACATATTAAGTCCATGGCGGCGCGGCCGGGTGTGTTGCACCTCACCGGCGCCTATGAAATAAGGGAGCCTAACAAGATGGCGCAAGCGAATCTCCGGGTCGTCGAGAATACAGCAATGGACAAGTCGAAGGCGCTGGATGCAGCGCTGAGCCAGATCGAACGGGCCTTTGGCAAGGGCTCAATCATGAAGCTCGGCTCGCAGACCGCATTGGAAATCGAGGCGGTCTCGACAGGATCGCTGGGGCTCGATATCGCGCTCGGCATTGGCGGCTTGCCGCGCGGACGCGTCATCGAAATCTACGGGCCCGAAATCCTCGGGCAAGACGACACTCGCGCTGCAGACGATTGCCGAAGTGCAGAAGCTCGGCGGCATTGGCGCCTTCATCGATGCGGAGCATGCACTTGATCCCGGCTATGCGCGCAAGCTCGGCGTCAATATCGACGATCTGCTGATCTCGCAGCCCGATACCGGCGAGCAGGCGCTCGAAATCGCCGACACGCTGGTGCGTTCGGGCGCCATCGAGGTGCTGGTCGTCGATTCGGTGGCAGCGCTCACCCCGCGCGCTGAACTCGAAGGCGAAATGGGCGATTCCTTGCCCGGCAGCCAGGCACGGCTAATGAGCCAGGCGTTGCGCAAGCTCACGGCCTCGATCTCGAAATCGAACTGCATGGTGATCTTCATCAACCAGATCCGCATGAAGATCGGTGTGATGTTCGGTTCTCCCGAGACGACTTCGGGCGGCAATGCGCTCAAATTCTATGCTTCCGTCCGTCTCGATATCCGCCGTATCGGGGCGATCAAGGACCGCGACGAGGTGGTCGGCAACCAGACCCGCGTCAAGGTCGTGAAGAACAAGGTGGCCCCGCCTTTCCGGCAGGTCGAGTTCGATATCATGTATGGCGAGGGCATCTCCAAGAACGGCGAATTGCTTGATCTCGGCGTTACGGCGGGGATCGTCGAGAAATCCGGCTCATGGTTCTCCTATGACGGCGATCGCATCGGGCAGGGACGCGAAAACGCCAAGAATTTCCTCAAGCAGAATCCTGACATCGCCAATGCGATCGAGAAAGCGATCCGATCCAATGCCGGCCTTATCGCCGCCCGCATCACCAATGCCGAAGCCGCCGAGGAAGGTGACGATTAAGCCGCCTGGACGCCTGGTAGCGTAGCTTCCTGGCAGGCTCCATGCCTGTCCCGGCCAGTCGTGGTGTGTTTGGTACGCGACTGGATCGGCATCAATTTCCATTTCATCCATTCCGGCCCGGATTCCCCTGTCCGGTGCCGGTGTCATGCAGGTGTGGCCCCACACGCTGCGGTGAGGCGCCCTCCTTGCCCGAGGAGGGCGCCGTTTTCTTGCGTCCAGGCCCAGTTATTCTGGACAGCGATAGGCGCGAACCCTAAAAGACCGGCCCATTCATGAAGCGCCCAGGGGCGCCATTCACAGGGCATTGGACGACCATGACCGGACTTGCGCAGATCCGCTCCACCTTCCTCGATTTCTTCAAGAACCGGGGACATGAAGTGGTTGCCTCCTCGCCACTCGTGCCGCGCAATGACCCCACCCTGATGTTCGCCAATTCGGGCATGGTGCAGTTCAAGAACGTGTTCACGGGCGCCGAGAAACGGGCCTATGTGCGAGCGACCACGGCGCAGAAATGCGTGCGCGCCGGCGGCAAGCACAACGACCTCGACAATGTCGGCTACACGGCGCGGCACCACACCTTCTTCGAGATGCTCGGAAACTTCTCCTTTGGCGACTATTTCAAGCCGGATGCGATCGAATGGGCCTGGACGCTGGTGACCAAAGAGTTCGGGCTACCGGCCTCGCGCCTGACGACCACGGTCTATTCCGAAGACGATCAGGCCTTCCAATTGTGGAAGAAGATCGCGGGGCTGCCCGACAGCCGCATCATACGCATCCCGACCTCCGACAATTTCTGGGCGATGGGCGATACCGGACCGTGCGGACCTTGTTCTGAAATCTTCTTCGACCATGGCGACAAGATCCCCGGCGGGCCGCCGGGCTCCCCCGACGCCGATGGTGATCGCTTCATCGAGATCTGGAATCTCGTCTTCATGCAGTTCGAGCAGGTCTCCAAGGACGAGCGTGTCACTCTGCCGAAGCCCTCGATCGACACAGGCATGGGGCTTGAGCGCGTTGCGGCCGTGTTGCAAGGCACGCATGACAATTACGAGACCGATCTGTTCCGCTCGCTTATCGCGGCGATCGTCGAAATCACCAACGTGCCGGCGGAAGGGAAAGCGCGCGCCTCGAACAGGGTTATCGCCGATCATTTACGTGCCTCCTCGTTCCTCATCGCCGATGGCGTGCTGCCGTCGAATGAAGGGCGCGGATATGTGCTTCGCCGCATCATGCGGCGCGCCATGCGCCATGGCGAATTGCTTGGCGTGAAGGACCCGTTGATGTGGAGGCTGGTGCCCGCGCTGGTGCGCGAGATGGGTGCTGCATATTCCGAACTCGGGCGCGCCCAGGAACTCATTACCGAGACTCTGCGGCTCGAGGAGAGCCGGTTCCGCAAGACACTGGAGCGCGGAATGCGCATCCTCGATGAGGAATCAGCCGGATTGCAAAAGGGGGCTTCATTCCCGGGCGCAACCGCGTTCAAGCTCTATGATACTTACGGGTTTCCACTCGACCTGACGCAGGACGCTCTCAGGCCGCGCGGCATTGTGGTCGACACCAAGGCATTCGACGCCGCGATGGAGACGCAGCGTGAAGATGCCCGCAGAGCCTGGAAAGGTTCGGGCGAGGCGCAAACCGAAACGGTCTGGTTCGAAGTCAAGGAACGTGCTGGAGCCACCGAGTTTCTCGGCTATGCGACGGAGACCTCGGAAGGCGTGGTCACAGCGATCATCTCTGACGGGAAGGAGGTCCAAAGCCTCGAGCCTGGGAGACCGGTGGCGCTGGTTTTGAACCAGACGCCATTCTATGGCGAGTCGGGTGGCCAGACCGGCGACCACGGCGTCATCAAGACCGCGGACGGCGCCCTGTTTCGCGTCACCGATACGCAAAAGCGCGCTGGAGATATCATTGCGCATATCGGCCAGCTCGAATCTGGTAGGCTCAAGCGCGGCGATGCGGTTGAACTGATCGTCGATCATGCGCGCCGCTCCGGCAATCGCCAGCACCACTCGGCAACCCATCTCATCCATGAAGCGCTGAGGGAGACGCTCGGCAGTCACGTCGCCCAGAAGGGTTCGCTGGTGGAGCCGGAGCGTTTCCGCTTCGACTTCTCGCACAGCAAGCCGATAAGCCACGATGAGTTGGCGCAGGTCGAGGCCATCGCCAACGAGATCGTGCAGCAGAATGATGCGGTGACGACGCGCCTGATGAGCGTCGATGCGGCGATCGGCGAGGGCGCGATGGCGCTGTTCGGCGAAAAATATGGCGATGAAGTGCGGGTCGTCTCGATGGGCCACAACGCCCATGGCGCGGGCCGGCCGATCTATTCGCTGGAATTATGCGGCGGGACGCATGTCTCGCGCACCGGCGATATCGGGCTCATTAAGATTCTCGCGGAAACGGCTTCATCGGCGGGCGTCCGCCGCATCGAAGCGCTCGCCGGCAATGCGGCGCGAGCCTACCTCGAAGTTCAGGATAGGCGCGTCCAGGCCGTCGCGCAGGCGTTGCGGGCAGCGCCTGCGGAAATCGTCACGCGCGTCGAGCAATTGGTCGAGGACCGACGCAGGCTCGAACGCGAGCTGGCGGAGGCGAAGAAGAAGCTTGCGCTCGGCGGTGGCGGTAGCGACACCGCCGATGCGGTCAGTGAGGTCGGTGGCATCAAACTTATTTCACGGGTGCTTACCGGCATCGAGCCCAAGGACATGAAGGGGCTGGTCGACGACGGCAAGGCCAAGCTCGGGTCTGGCGTCGTGGCGCTGATCGGCATCAATGCAGAGGGCCGTGCGGGTATTATCGTCGGCGTCACGCCGGATCTGACCAATCGTTTCAATGCCGTGGATTTGGTGCGGGTTGGTTCAGAAATCCTGGGCGGCAAGGGCGGCGGTGGCCGGCCCGATATGGCGCAAGCCGGCGGACCGGATGCGTCCAAGGCGGATGCCGCACTTGCCGCCATCCGCGATGCGATCGCCAACGCAGCCTAGCCCTGGTCGTCTAAGGCCAATGTCCGGTGTCGATGTCCGGATGCTGGCGACTCTCAAATTTTCGCCGCTCGACCGGGCTTTGCGGAATCTCGGTTTCCATGTCCGGCAGGGTATGCAGCCCCGAGAACCACGACATGCGGCTCTCAACTCCTGTTTGGACAGCGGGCTGCACGCGCTCGGGTTCATCGAGCGAGCCGATAGTGATGCTGATATGCGGCTCTTCGATATTGCGGTAGCTAAGCGGAGTTCCGCATTGCCGGCAGAAGGCCCGCTCGATCACCGCGGACGACTTGAATATGCCGGGCGTGCCGCGCGTCCAGGCGAAGTTCTCAAGATTGACCGAA
This sequence comes from uncultured Alphaproteobacteria bacterium, assembly GCA_963805405.1. Lineage (GTDB taxonomy): Bacteria > Pseudomonadota > Alphaproteobacteria > Rhizobiales > Aestuariivirgaceae > JAEUMG01. The sequence goes on from CAWDUC010000020.1 coordinate 342,699, forward strand.
GCAAAGGGCGCGAAGAACGAGCCCGCCGCCTTCTGGCACATGCGACAGTGGCAAATATGCGGGTTGAAAGGATCGGCGTATAGCGCGTAGCGGATCGTGCCGCATTGGCAACCGCCGGTATGCAATGGTTCCGAGGCGGTCATGATTCTGGCCATGTCTTGGTATCGTGATCGGGATGCTGCAGCGACCTGAGCTTCTTGAGATCGTCGGGGGTGCGATCGTCTTCGGTGCGTTTCCGCGTCAGGCTGGCGAGGGTGCCAAACCAACTCAACTCGCTTTCAATACCCACCTGGGTGGTCGGGGGCGCTAATTCCGGGTTGTCGAGACAGCCGATTGCCATCTCGTAATCAGGAAACCCATCCTCCTTCATATAAAGCGGCGTTCCACAGTCGCGACAAAAGCCCCTGGCAACGATCGGCGAAGACCTGAATTCACCCGGCTTGCCTCGAGTCCAGGCCAACCGTGCTTCAGGAATGGACACAAGCGCCGCGCCCCAACTGCCAAATGCCTTTTGGCACATGCGGCAATGGCAAATGCCGGCATGGCCAAGCGGCAAAACAGCCCGGAACCGGATTGCTCCGCACTGGCAGCCGCCGCTGATGGTCGAGTCGCTCGTCATCCTCGTTCTCCAATTATGGCTGACGCTATACGAGATTTGGGCGGGAACATGTCAGCAATCGCCGGAGCGGCCGAGTACCGCAGCCTATCGTCCGCAAAAGCCTTAAAGCGCCGCTTCAGAATAAACACTTTCTTTACCAACCAGCGACACGCTGCCGGATCGCACGAATCGAACAGACCATGCCTGCCAGTGACGGAGGAGAAAAGAGTTCTTGCGTCTGCCGGGCGGCCGAACAGGCCGTGGCCGAAGGTCCACCTCATCTATTTTTTGCTTGCCGGTTTCGACCTGATTGCCATTCTCGGCGGTCTATTTCTCAGCCATCAGGTCATCCGGGTTTTCGAGCGCAATGTGCAAGATTTCGCAGCGCTCGACCAGGTCATGGCCTCGTCGTGGATCCTGGTCGACACGGCGGCCGACGCCCAAGCTGCTGCCACGGATGCCATCACAACGGGCGACACGAACCTTTCGGCGTCGAGCTTCAAAGGCAAACTCTACGAGCTTCGACAGGAAGCCGCGCGGCTCCACGTGCAGCTGCGCAATGTTCTTCCCGAAGGCGCCACAAAGCGTGCCATGCTATTGATGGCGCGCATCGGTTCCACTTCCGCCGATATGGAGCGAACGGCCATCGAGATCATGCGCGAGATCGCCGAGCGCGATACAACCGGCGCGGTGAGAGAAGCTGGCGCGCTACAGTCTCGTTACCAAGAACTGCGGAACGCCGTCGGTGACCTCAATCAACTCGTGGCAATGGTCAAGACATCGAATGTCGACCAGAGCCACGTACTTGTCGAACAATGGCGCAAGTATGAGTATCTGATCGCCGCGCTTATTGCGGTCATCGTTTGCTGTGTCACGGCCTATGGATTGTGGGTGGGCCGCCTGATGAAGCAGAAATATCGTGAGCTTGAGAACACAAATGACGAACTCGCGGCCGCACAAGCGGATTCGGCAGCCTTTGCAACGCGGTTGCAGGCTATCAATGATGACATCACCATGCTTAACCGAGAGCTTGCCGAGAACATGCGCAAGCTCGGCGAGGCGCAAGGCGAACGGGTCAAGCGCGGTCGCCTCGCCGACCTTGCGCAGCTTACCGCGGCGTTGACGCGCCAACTGCGCAACCCGCTCGGGTCGATCAGAACTTCCGCCTACCTCCTGTCGCGCGTCCTGAACGATCGACAGCCCGAAGCCACACCGCACCTCGCACGCATCGACAATGGCGTGCTGCGTTGCGATCACCTCATCATCGAACTCCTGGACCTATCGCGTGTGGGCATGCCGAGTTTTGGCACGCATCATATCGACGACTGGATCGCGCGAATTGTGGAGCAGGAGGCGCAACGATTGCCGGCCGATTTACGGTTCGAATGCAATCTGGGATTAGGCGCACTTAAGGCTCAATTCGATGCCCAATGGTTGGAACGGGCGATCGGCAATGTCCTGGACTGCACGGCGGCGGCCCTCGCACTTGGCGTGCCCATTGGCTCCAGCCCTCTGATCAGGATCGGTACGCAAGGGTCGCCTCGCGGTGTCGAAATCACGATTGCCGACAACCGCATGGCCGGCAATGATGCGGAAACGGACTTTTCGCGAACCGATTTTGGATTACTGGCCGCCGAACGCATTCTCGAGCAGCATGGTGGCGGCATCGACACCGAAGCTTCGCCAGGATCGGGCGTCTGTCTCACTCTGTGGTTTCCGCTCGCGCCGGGAATGAGGGAGGTCGCCTAGTGTCCGAACGGCTCCGCGTCCTCGTCGCCGATGACGACCCCGATGCGGCGCATGCGCTTGCAGAACTGCTACGGTTGGAGGGCCACGTCGCCGATACGGCGAGCAGCGGCAATGAAGCTCTGCGCCGGTTGGACAGGTGCCAGTATCGCGTGGCTTTCCTGGACGCGTCGCTTCCGGGACGCAATTCCATTCAGAGTTTCCTCGACTTGCGTGCTCGTCAGGCAGAAATGCGCAGCTATCTTATGACCGGCTTCAGCGTCGGTCAGCTTCTCCAGGAGATGATCAGGCACGGGGGCGTGCAAATGCTGGACGGGCCGATCATACCAGAGCTGCTGCTTGCCGCGATCGGAAATGCGGGAACCGACGGGATCATACTTTCCCAGTCAGATGGATCGGACGCGGGCGACAATTTGCGGGCCTGTCTCGCAGAATCGGAATACGCATCCGCTCACGCGAGCAAGCGTTGCCGAAGCGCGCGCACGGATCGAGGAAGGGCGCGTGCATGTGCTCGTCCTCGAACTGGGATCGCGGATTATCGATGCGGCGGGCGTCTACGCCCAGCTCCAGGCCGAGGGTCACGCCAGGCCGACGATCATTGTCACCAGTGACGAACCCTTCCCCGGCGATGCAGCTTCAACGGGCATCATCACAAAGCCCTATGACCCGGCTCTGCTGCTGCGCCAGATCGATCGCCTTGCGGCCTGATCAGGCCATTGCGGTCTTCAGGTTTTCGTCGACGGCATCCAGAAATCCTTCGGTCGAAAGCCAGGACTGATCCGGACCGACTAACACGGCAAGATCCTTGGTCATCTGACCCGATTCAATCGTATCGACGGTGACTTTCTCGAGAGTCTCAGAGAATTTCTTGAGCGGGGCATTGCCGTCGAGTTTCGCGCGATGCGCAAGGCCGCGCGTCCAGGCATAGATCGAGGCAGTTGAATTGGTCGATGTTGCCTTGCCTTCCTCGTGCAGGCGGTAGTGGCGCGTGACGGTACCATGAGCCGCTTCAGCCTCGACCGTCCTGCCGTCGGGGGTCATCAGCACGGAGGTCATCAGACCGAGTGAACCGAAACCCTGCGCCACGATGTCGGACTGCACGTCGCCATCATAGTTCTTGCAGGCCCAGACATAACCACCGGTCCATTTCAACGCCGAAGCCACCATGTCGTCGATCAGGCGGTGCTCGTAGTGAAGCTTGCGCTTCTCGAACTCGGCCTTGAACTCGGCGTCGAAGACTTCCTGGAAGATATCCTTGAAGCGGCCGTCATAGGCCTTGAGAATGGTATTCTTCGTCGAAAGATAGACCGGATAGTTCCGGGCGAGCCCATAGTTGAAACTGGCACGAGCAAAGTCGCGGATCGACTCGTCGAGGTTGTACATCGCCATGGCGACACCGCCGCCCGGCGCCTGGAAGACCTCGTGCTCGATGACCTTGCCGTCTTCGCCGACAAACTTGATGGTGAGCTTGCCCTTGCCGGGAAAGCGGAAATCGGTGGCGCGATACTGGTCGCCGAAAGCATGGCGGCCGACGATGATCGGCTCGGTCCAGCCGGGAACAAGGCGCGGCACATTCTTGCAGATGATCGGCTCGCGGAAGATGACACCGCCCAGAATGTTGCGGATCGTGCCGTTGGGCGACTTCCACATCTGCTTGAGGTTGAATTCCTTCACGCGCGCTTCGTCGGGCGTGATCGTGGCGCATTTGACGCCGACGCCGTGCTTCTTGATGGCGTGCGCGGCATCAATGGTCACCTTGTCGTCGGTGGCGTCGCGATGCTGGATAGAGAGGTCGTAGTAATCGAGCGGCACGTCAAGATAGGGGTGGATCAATTTGTCCTTGATGAGCTGCCAGATAATCCTGGTCATCTCGTCGCCATCGAGTTCCACGACCGGATTTGCGACCTTGATCTTCGCCATTTCTGAAAGCCTCATGCTGCGCTGCGATATGGGTGCTGGCGGCTATAGCAGGGCTCCCGGATATGGGCAATTCAGACTGAAGGCTTGAGCAGGCTTTCAACTACCGGCCCTAGTTTGGCCTTGAGAATCTTGCCCGTGGGACTGGTCGGAAGCCTGTCCAGGACGAAGATGTGCTGCGGTCGCTTATAGGGCGCGAGGCGCTTCGCGACATGGGCAGTAAGGTCGGCGGCGGTCGTTCCGGTGCCGGGCGTCAATTCGATGCACGCCACAATCTCTTCATCGCCCGAAACGCGCCGGCCAATCACCGCCGAACAAACGACATCAGGATGCGAGTTCAGGGCAGTTTCGACCTCGATGGGATAGACGTTGAAGCCCGAGCGGATGATGAGTTCCTTGCTACGACCAACGATGTACATTTGCCCAAGCGGTGCCCCGGTAGCCGAGATCACCGGTGCGGAGCCAACCGTCAGCGGTGACAGCGGCGCGTGTGGCCTCGTCGTTCCGGAAGTAACCCTTCATGACATTCGGGCCTTTGACCTGACACTCGCCGACCGTGCCGTCCGCGCATTCCCGGCCGTCCGTTGAGACGAAGCGGATCGCGACGCCGGGGGCGGGAAGGCCGATCGTGTCGTCGTCGTGATTTTCGCCGATGCGGGTGATGCCAGCGGTCGAAGAGGTTTCAGTCAGGCCGTAGCCATTGTGAAGCTGGGTTCCGAAGCGGCGCTCGATGTCGCGTTTCCAGTCTATATCGAGAGGCGCGCCGCCGGCGGAGAGATAGCGCAGACGCGGCGCATGTAAATCGCGGCCGGAACGCTCGAGATAGTCGATGAAGCGCGCAAACAGGGCGGGAACGCCTTGCAGCATCGTTGCGCCCGCCTCCAACGCATCAGCCAAGCGGTCTGCTTCGAGACGCGGGAGCAATTGCACCGTTGCCCCGGCCGAGATCGCGCCTAGAAACACCGAGGCGAGGCCGAAGACGTGCGAGATGGGAATTACCGCGATGACGCGATCAGTGTTGCTCGTGCCGCGGATCATGACCGAAATGGCCGCGACCGTTGCGAGATTGCGGTGCGTGAGCATAACCGCCTTGGGATCGCCGGTGGTGCCCGACGTGTAGATCAGGACGGCGACCTGATTCGTTGCGTCATGGGAGACAGGTTCAGGATCCGCAACGAGATTTCCGAGAAGGCTCAGAGGTGCAAGGCCTGGCAACGTGACCTGGCTTGTGCCGTAGCGATCGGCATGTGCCTTGGCTTCAAGCGAAACGGCGTGAGTGACAAGAATCGCGCGCGGTTGGGCATGTTCGCGGATGCGGTCGATCTCGGGTGCGGTAAGGCGCGCGTTGACCGGGACGGCCCAGGCGTCGAGGCGGCTTGAGGCGAAGAGGGCCGTCACCGCGGCAATCGAATTCTCGTTGATGATCAGAAGGCGGTCACCGCCGCCGACACCATTGTCCGACAGGGCCTTCGCGAGTGCCAGGGAGGCCTCGCGCAGCTGCGCGTAGGTGAGCGCCCGGCTGTCGTGATCGGCGATCGCGACGGTATCAGGTGCGCGGGCCGCCCACTGGTCGACATACTCGTGGATGCGGCGCGGCAGGTTCGCAAGGCCGATGGGATTCTCAGTCACCTTCATCTCCCGGCACGGACCCCATCCTAGCAGCTTCGTCGAGAAACCACTCGAGTACCTTCTGATGCGGAGGTCCGAGGGAAAGCGTCGACCGCGCAGCGAGGAAGTGACCGTTCGGGCTTTCAAGCTCGATTTGGGAAAGGCGAATAAGCCGGCGACCATGCAGTGCCGGATCGATCAAAGGCCTTGAGCCGAGCAACACGCCCGCTCCAGAAATCGCCGCTGCGTGGGCGGCGATGAAGCTGTCGAAACTGAGGACCGGGCGTGATGGCTCGAGCTTGGCGCGAACAAACCAGTCGCGCCACATCTCGCGGGGGCCTTTTACGGTAAGAAGAGGCAGATGCGTCCAATCCTTGGATTTGCGTGGCAGGAGTACGGGTGCGCAGACCGGAGTCAGTCTCTCCTTCGTCAAGCGCCAAGCCTGACGTCCTGCCCAGGCTCCGGTTCCGAAGCGAATCTCGAAATCTCCTGCATCCACCGGGTAGTCAGCTGGAACATGCGCGGTGGTGATGCTCAGTGTGATCGCCGGATTTGACTTTCTGAAAGCCGCAAGCCTCGGTGCCAGCCACAATGTCGCAAAGGATATCGGTGCGATGATAGTGATCTCGGTGCCGCGACGCTCGCCGAAGAGGTCGGCTGTACTGCGGGCAAGACCAGCAAGTGCCGTCTGCACGTGTGGGAGGTAGGCGGCGCCATCGGCGGTCAGTTCGACCCCGCGCTGCCGTCGATGAAACAGCTTTACACCTAATGTCGCTTCCAGCGCGCTGACATGTTGGCTCATGGCCGCTTGCGTCAGTCCCAATTCCCCACCGGCAAGCGTGAAGTTCAGGCGCCTGGCCGCGGCTTCGAAGCTGCGCAGCCACGGCAAATGGGGGAGGAAATCGCGATCCGGTTTTGCCATAAGTAAAACAGTGTCATATATCCATAAAGCGTAGTTTGTATGATGCCTGGAACCAGTTCAAACAGCAAGAGCAAGATCGAGGAAATGGTTATGGCGATCACGACGGCACGGGTATTGGACGAGGGCAGGGCTCTGGAGCTTGACCATGGGAGGTCGCAATGCTCGGTTTCATGCATTGTGGCTTCGCGATAATGCCCTCGATGCCGAGACGCGTAGCCCGACCAACGGGCAGCGGCTTATCACCGTGCTCGATATCCCGACCGAGACTCGGATCGCGCGCACAGAGATCGGCTCTTCCGGCGATCTCGAAGTTGTCTTCGCGCCTGAGCAAAGGAGCGCGCGTTTCCCGGCCGACTGGCTGGCGGAGCGCATCTATGATCAGCAACTGGAGCGGGTTCCGGGTTGGACGGACGCGACAGTCGAAAGGTGGGACGCCAATCTTCAGTCGCGGGTGCCGACGGCCGATTACATGAGCGTCGCAGAAGATCGCCCTTTGCTCGGCGCTTGGCTCGCGGCCGTGCGTCGCTACGGCTTTGCCGTAATGACCGGGGTGCCCACCGATTCGGGTCGCCTGTGCAAGATCGCCGAGCTTTTCGGTTATGTGCGCGAGACGAATTACGGGCGCTGGTTCGAGGTCCGAGCCGAGGTCAATCCAAACAATCTCGCCTATACTAATCTCGGGCTTCAGGCGCATACGGACAATCCCTATCGCGACCCGGTCCCGACACTGCAAATTCTTGCCTGCCTCGAAAATACCGTCGAAGGCGGCGATTCGATCGTCGTCGACGGTTTCGCGGTGGCCGCGCGACTCCAGAAGGAAAATCCGCGTGGCTTCGAACTCCTCTCCAAACATTGTGCGCGCTTTGAATATGCCGGTAGCAAAGGCGTGCGGCTGACCTCAAAGCGGCCGATGATCGAGCTCGGGCCGGACGGTGAACTGATCGCCATCCGCTTCAACAACCGCTCGACCGCGTCTCTCGTCGATGTGCCTTACGAGGCGATGGAGGAGTATTACGCCGCCTATCGCCGTTTTGCGGAATTGGTCGAAGACCCATCGATGCAGGTGACGTTCAAGCTCGCACCCGGCGAACTCTTCATCGTCGACAACACGCGCGTCCTCCATGCCCGAAGGGCGTTCTCTGGCAGCGGCAAGCGCTGGCTCCAGGGTTGCTACGCGGATAAGGACGGGCTGCTATCGACTTTGGCCGCTATCGAATTCGAAGGATCACAGCAATGAGCGAACCCGTTCTCAATCGCGATACGATCGTTCCCTTCATCGCGGACATTTTCGAGAGGCGTGGGGCAGACTCCTATCTCGGCGAGCCGGTGACCATGTCGCAGCACATGCTGCAGGGGGCGGTTCTCGCCGAGCAGGATAATGCGTCGGAAGAATTGGTGGCTGCTGCATTGCTTCACGACATTGGCCACTACACGAGCGAGTTCGGGCCGCTTTCGGATAAATCGCATGACGATAACTTCCATGACGAGGCGGGTGCCCGGGTGCTCGAAGGATTCTTTCCGCCAGTGGTCATCGAGTGCGTGCGCCTGCATGTATCGGCCAAGCGTTATCTCTGCGCCACCGATCCGAGTTACCATGGCAAGCTGTCCCAAGCCTCGATCCACACGCTTGGCCTCCAGGGCGGCCCGATGAACGATACCGAAGTCGCCGAGTTCCGGCGCAATCCGCATTTCAAGGAAGCAGTCCGCGTAAGGCTATGGGACGAGGGAGGCAAGGACCCCGAGATGGCGACACCGGGCTTCCGGCATTATATGCCCTTGCTGCAGCGCGTCGTCGACCGACACATGACACGGTCAAAGAACTGATGCCCTCGCAGAAGGCATGGCTGCCTTTCGTCGCGCGGCTTTGACAGGAATCTCCAGCCGGGTTAGGGCGGCACATGACCACGTCGCCCGGTTCAGAGCCTTCGACAAAAATCCAGGGTGGCGCCGCAGCCTTCCGCCATCGCGGCTATGTTTTCTACTGGGTGTCGCGGTTTCTCGCGACTTTCTCGACGCAAATTGTCAGCGTCGCAGTAGGTTGGCAGGTCTATGACCTGACGCGTGATCCCTTCGACCTTGGACTCGTCGGATTGGTGCAATTCCTGCCGGCATTGCTGCTCGTCCTCGTCACAGGCGCAACCGCCGATCACTTTAACAGACGCCTCATCATGGCGATCTGCCAGGCACTAGAGGCCGTGTGCTGCGCGGCATTGCTCTTCCTGGTCTGGACCCAGCACGGATCGGTGATGCCGATCTTTGCGGTTCTGATACTGTTCGGCGTTGCCCGCGCATTCCTCGGCCCAGCGCAATCATCGCTCGTGCCGAACCTGGTGCCGCCGGAAGACCTGAGCAACGCCATCGCATGGAATTCGTCGGCCTGGCAGGTTGCGACCATCGTTGGTCCTGTTGCCGGTGGGTTGCTCTACGGGCTCAACGCAGAATTCGCTTACGGCACCGCTCTCGCGCTGATGTGCGCCGCGGCACTTGCTCGTCCTGCTCGTGCCGAAGCCGCCGCAAAAAACCTCGAGGCAGGCGACGAGCCTTGAGACACTGTTCGCCGGATTTCGATATGTCTGGTCCGAGAAGGTGGTGCTGGGCGCCATTTCGCTCGATCTCTTCGCCGTCCTGCTGGGTGGAGCCACAGCGCTATTGCCGGTCTATGCGCGCGATATCCTCGAGACTGGACCTTGGGGGCTCGGGCTTCTACGTTCGGCTCCCGGAATCGGGGCCATTGCAGTTGCGCTATGGCTCGCCCGCAACCCCATTCGCGATCATGCCGGTGTGATCATGTTTGCCAGCGTCGCCGGCTTCGGCGTCGCAACAATCGTTTTCGGGTTTTCGACGATCGTCTGGGTTTCAGTTGTGGCACTCTTGTTCATGGGCGCCTTCGATATGGTGAGCGTCTATGTTCGCGAGACGCTGTTACAATTGTGGACACCCGACCTGGTTCGCGGCCGCGTGAATGCGGTCAACATGGTTTTCGTCGGTGCCTCGAACGAGCTCGGCGAGTTCCGGGCCGGCGTGTCGGCGGCATTGATCGGGACTATTCCGGCGGTAGTGGTTGGCGGCGCGGGAACCGTCCTCGTCGCGCTTCTGTGGTCAAGATGGTTTCCGCAGCTACGGCAAGCCCGACACCTAGACACGCGTAGTTGATCAGGTGCCGGTTGCTAATCGGGGAATAATCACTGATAAAGTTGGTCGGGGCGATATATTCCGGGGAATTCATGAAACGTCTGTTGTGTCACTTGCGTCTTTCGGCCGTTATTTTGTTGCTCAGCCTTCTCGCGACCAACCTTGCCGGATCGCCGGCACCAGCCCAAGCCGCCACCGACAAGCTCAAGATCGACATCAGTCTTTCTTCGCAATCGATGCGGGTCGATGCCGGGTTCTTCAACCGCCATACTTGGCGTGTTTCCACCGCCAGGCCCGGTTATCGTACACCGGTTGGCAAGTACCGTCCGACGCGGCTCGAGCGCATGTGGTATTCAAGCAAGTACGAAAACTCGCCGATGCCGTATTCAATCTTTTTCCTTGGCGGCTATGCGATTCACGGCACCTATGAAGTGAAGCGGCTTGGCCGCGCGGTTTCTCATGGCTGTGTCAGGCTTCATCCCGACAATGCGCGCGAACTGTTTGCCTTGGTCAAATCATATGGCGCCAAGAACACCGTGATCACGATCAGGCCCTGACAGTCCCGCCTTTTGGCGAGAGAGAATATCTCGTCAGAGGCGTCCCGCCGCTTCCGTCGACCATGAGAGCGGCCGTCCGGCCAATTGCAGTTCCGGACGGGCGGCGTCCAGAATAGGCGCGATTGCGCTCTCGCAAGCGTGAGAAGTTGTGAGGCTGGAGTACGGCGAAGTCGCCCTATATGGTGGCGAACGCAGCTCATGAGATTTCGATTGTATCCCTGGACCGACCGAACCGGCCGCTTTTCGCTCTTGAAGTCGGCGGTATTCGCAAGCTTATTTCTGCCGTTGCTTTGGATCATATGGCGCTGGCGGAGTGGCGATCTTGGGCCCCTGCCGATCCACGAGGCGATCCTCGAGTCGGGCCTGTGGACGGTGCGCATGATCGTCATCGTACTCGCCATCACGCCTTTGCAACGGATATTCGGATGGGGACGCCTTGCACTCGTGCGGCGGCAGGTTGGGCTTGCAGCGATGTGCTACGCGCTCCTGCATTTCTCGCTTTACATAGCGGACCAGAAATTCGATCTCGCGAAAGTCGCAAGTGAAATCGTTTTGCGCATCTATCTCACGATCGGCTTCGTTGCCGTCGTTGCGCTTGTCGTGCTCGGAGCTACATCGGTTGATGCGGCGGTGCGCAAGCTCGGACGCAAGTGGAAGCCATTGCACCGCGCCGCCTACGGAATCGCCACGCTTGGTATTCTGCATTTTTTCATGCAGTCGAAGATCGATGCCTCCCAGGCTGCGCTGATGATGGGGTTCTTTATCCTCGTCATGCTCTACCGTTTACCCGGTGCAGCACGACTCAGGTCGGTTTGGACTCTTGTCGGGATCTCCGTCGTGGCAGCGCTCGCCACTGTCGGACTCGAAGCGGCGTGGTATGGCGTTGCAACAGGGGTCAAGCCGCTGGCGGTGCTGCAGGCGAACTTGCTTTTCCCGACCGTCATAAGGCCGGCCTGGATACGTGCTCGGCACCGGCCTCGCCGTTGCACTTCTCTCGCTCGGCCGGCGTGCGTGGGCGGCGCCTAAACGTCAGGTCCAGGCGGCGGCCTAGGCGGCGCGTGCCGGAGCAGCAGCTGCGCTGGAAAAGTTCTGCAACGAGAAGCCGTTGCGATATCCCGGCGTGTCCTTGGTATAGAGATTTTCCAATGCCATGACGATGAAGTCGGGCCGGAATTGCGGCGGGATGCCTTCGAATTTCGAGGCGGAACGCACCTGGTCGATGATGAATTTCGGCTGGAAACTGGCCAGCGGAAAATCATTGTTGTGCGTCAGCGCGGTGATCACGAAGTCGATCATCGCATCGGGCGCTTCCAAGCCCTGTGATTGCGCAACGATCCGGAAGATCTTGGCATAATCCGCGGGGCAGGGACCGCTGACTTCGAGTTTATAGGGGATGCGGCGCAGGAATGCCGGATCCATCAGGTCGCGGGGGCTGAGGTTGGTCGAGAACACCACGAGTTCGTCGAATGGCAATGAGAAGCTCTTGCCGGTGTGAAGCTTCAGGAATTCGATGCGGCTTTCCAGCGGCACGATCCAGCGGTTCAACAAGGCCTCCGGCGTGACCATCTGACGGCCGAAATCGTCGATCACGAAGATGCCGCTCAAGGCCTTCACGTGGAGGGGGGCTTCATAGAAGCGGGCCTGCGCATTGAAGCTCAGATCGAGCATCTCAAGCGTTAGTTCGCCGCCGGTGACGATGAAAGGCCGGCGGCAGGCGACCCAGCGACGGTCGAAATCCTCGCGTCTTATCGCCTTGATCTTGGTGCCGCTGGACTGCGCGGTCTTATGGATGCCGGGGTCGAAGACCTTGATGATCTGGCCTTCGACCTCGAAGCAGTAGGGGATGTAGATGATGTCGTTGAAGATGCTGCCGATCCGCTCGGCAACCGAGGTCTTGCCGTTGCCCGGAGGTCCGTAGAGCAGGATCGAGCGGCCGGCATTGATCGCTGGGCCGATCTGGCGGACGAACTCGTCCGAGATGATGAGATTGGAAAATGAGCCATCGATCGCGTCGCGGCCAACCTGTTCGTTGGTGATACGCTGGCGCTGGATTCGGTCGCAATAGGCGCTGAGCGAGACAGGTGCAGGCCCGACATACTGGTTCTGCTCGAAGGCGTCCTGTGCCCATTGCTTGCCCTTCTCGGTCAGGCGTGTAGCGCAGTTCGGAAACGGCATTGCCGGCGGCTGAGCCCAGGATGTCGAGAAGCTTGCGGGCCTGCGCCTCTTCGATCAGCAACTGCATCAGGCGATGCGGCAGTTTCAGGATGCTCGATAGCATCGAGGGCGTTTCGGCATTGCCCGAATACATCGCCTTGACCATGAGATTGAGCAGGTCGGTCAGAGCCAGCCCGGTTTCGGCAATGGTTTTGGGCTGCATCGGCGCGCCGTGCATCACGGTTTCGAGGTCTTCGGGCTTGATTTTGCCAAGGGCGATCAGATTGTCGCCGAGACGTCCGCCGTTGGTCTTTTGATGTTCGAGGGCCGCGGCGATATCCGCCTGCGTGACCAGCCCATGCGCAACTAGAATGTCACCAATGAACACCGCGATCTCCGTGAGATTTCTCGTTGCCACCCCTTAGCGCGAGGGGCGTAAAAAATAGTCTCCGCCTTTGTCTTCACTTTAGTGCAATTCCAACGGAATTGCGGGCGCGCCATCTGTCTCATTTCCGATCGTGGCAATCGAAGGCTATATAGGCGTCATGGATTCGTGGGACGCATTGCTCCTGGCACGCTGGCAGTTTGCCTTCACGGTGAGCTTCCATATCGTTTTTCCAGCCTTTTCCATCGGCCTGGCGAGCTATCTCGCGGTTCTCGAGGCCTTGTGGCTCAAGACCGGCCAGGAGCGCTATCTGGCGCTCTTCAACTACTGGAAAAAGATCTTCGCGATCGGCTTCGGCATGGGCGTCGTGTCGGGCCTCGTCATGAGCTACCAGTTCGGCACCAACTGGAGCGTCTTTTCCGACAAGGCGGGGCCGGTGATCGGGCCGCTGATGGGCTACGAGGTGCTCACCGCCTTCTTTCTCGAGGCAGGCTTCCTTGGAGTCATGCTGTTCGGCATGAACAAGGTCGGCAAGGAACTCCACTATTTCGCGACATTGATGGTGGCATTCGGCACGGCGCTGTCGGCCTTCTGGATCCTTGCCGTCAATAGCTGGATGCAGACGCCGGCCGGACACGCCAACAACGATGTCGGCCAGTTCATCCCGGTGGACTGGTGGGCGGTGATATTCAATCCATCCTTCCCGTACCGCTTCGTACATATGGTGCTGGCCGCCTATCTCACGACGGCGCTCGTCGTTGGCGCGGTCGGCGCTTTCCATCTGCTGCGGGCGCGCGACAATTCTGCGGTGCGCACCATGTTCTCGATGGCGATGTGGATGTTGGCGATCGTCGCGCCGATGCAGATCCTCGCAGGCGACCAGCATGGCCTGAACACGCTTCAGTATCAGCCGGCGAAGATCGCCGCCATCGAAGGCCATTTCGAGCCGCAGGCAGATGCGCCGCTGATCCTCTTTGGCTGGCCGGACATGGAGGAGGGCAAAACTCTCTACAAGGTCGAAATCCCGCGCCTTGGCAGCCTCATCCTCACCCACTCTCTGAACGGCACCGTGCCCGGCCTCAATCAATGGCCGGTCGCGGAATGGCCGAATGCGACGGTCATTTTCTGGACCTTCCGCCTCATGGTCGGGATCGGGTTTCTGATGCTCGGCCTCGGCCTATGGAGCCTCTGGCAGCGCTGGCGCGACACGCTCTATCGGCCGGGTCTCATTCATTGGTTCGCCTTGCTGATGGGGCCGATGGGATTCGTTGCGGTTGTCGTCGGGCTGGGTGACAACCGAGGTCGGACGCCAGCCCTATACGGTCTATGGTTTGCTGCGCACGGCGAATTCGGTGGCGCCAATCGCTGCGCCGGCGGTAGCCTTTTCGCTTGCCGCCTTCGTTATCATATACTTCCTCGTCTTCGGGGCAGGCATTTTTTACATGCTGCGTCTCATGGGCGAGCCGCCGCGCTTGAATGAGCCTGACATTCCCGCAGAGGGACCGATCAGGGCTTCCGGCATCATGCCGGCTCCGGTGCTCGAATCGACCGATCAGCTGAGGAGATCCAGGATGACGATCGATCTCCCCTTCATCTGGGCAGGGCTCATTGCTTTCGCGGTCATCGCCTATGTCGTTCTCGACGGATTCGATCTTGGCATAGGCATCCTCTTTCCATTCTTCAAAAAGGAGGAAGAGCGCGATCAGGCGATGAATTCTGTCGCTCCCGTCTGGGACGGCAATGAAACCTGGCTGGTCTTGGGCGGTGGCGGCCTGCTCGCCGTCTTCCCGCTCGCCTATGCCGTCATCATGCCCGCCCTTTATGCGCCGATCATCGCCATGCTGCTGGGGCTCGTCTTTCGCGGTGTTGCCTTTGAATTCCGCTTCAAGACCAAGCGCGGCAAGTTCCTCTGGGACTGGGCATTCTTTGGCGGCTCTCTCATCGCGGCACTCGCGCAGGGCTTCGCGCTCGGGGCTTTCGTGCAGGGCATTCCAGTCGAGGACCGAGCCTATGCCGGCGGCTGGTGGGACTGGCTTACACCATTCAGTATCTTCACCGCGCTGGCGCTCGCGTCTGGTTATGCGCTCCTCGGCTCCACCTGGATGATCCTCAAATGCGAGGGCAGTACGCAAACGAAAGCGCAGGAATTGGCCTGGCCGCTGGCGCTCGTCATGCTTACCTTCATCGCAGCGATCAGTTTTTGGACGCCGTTCCTTGATCCTGTCTACATGGGCCGCTGGTTCGCGTGGCCGCAGATCCTTTTCGTGGCGCCAGTGCCGATCATGGTGGCGCTCATGGCTTATCTGTTGCTTTCCGGGTTGTTGCAAAAGCGGGAACTGCGGCCTTTCCTGGCGACGCTCGGCCTGTTCCTGCTTTGCTATGCGGGGCTCGGCATCGGATTCTATCCATATATCGTGCCGCACTCGATCACGATCTGGGAAGCGGCAGCGCCACCGATCAGCCAGGGCTTCCTGCTCGCAGGCGCGCTGGTCCTCGTGCCGATGATCCTCGCCTATACCGCCTATTCCTATTGGGTGTTCCGCGGCAAGGTTGGCCCGCACGGCTATCACTGATGGACACGCCGCGGCCGGTCTGGAAGCGGCTTGCCTGGTTTGTGGCACTATGGCTCGCAGGCGTTGCGGCGGTGGCTGTCGTGGGCGGATTGATTAAACTGGCATTGTAGCGTCGTTCCTTGCCAATCGGGGCCGTTCTGGCCATAAGTCGCCCCGGGTTAGATCAAGAAACAGGCGCTCGTCATGGGTAAAGCTTTGCGGCTCGGAATTGCCGGGCTCGGCACAGTCGGCGGGGGTGTGCTCGATCTCCTGCAAAAGAACGGCGCGAACCTCGCGCTCAGAGCTGGCAAGACGATCGAAGTCACGGCCGTAAGTGCCCGGAATTCCTCGAAGAAGCGCTCGCAGGATGTCTCCAAGCTCGCCTGGTTCGACGACCCCACGGAGCTCGCCAAATCGGATAAGATCGATGTCCTGGTCGAATTGATGGGGGGCGAGGGCGATCCAGCCAAGGCGGCTGTCGAAGCGGCGCTTGCGTCCGGCAAGCCGGTGGTCACCGCCAACAAGGCGCTGCTTGCCCATCACGGTGTTGAGCTTGCGAAATTGGCGGAAAGTAGTGGCGTGGCGCTCGCCTTCGAGGCAGCCGTCGCCGGGGGCATTCCCATCGTCAAGACGATGCGCGAGGCATTGGCAGGAAATCGAACGGCCAAGGTGTTCGGCATTCTCAACGGCACCTGCAATTACATCCTCACCAAAATGGGCGACGAGCAGCGGAGCTTTTCGAGTGTCCTCGCCGAGGCGCAGGAGCTTGGCTATGCCGAGGCCGATCCGACCTTCGACGTCGGCGGCTTCGACACCGCACACAAACTGGCGCTGCTTACGTCGCTTTCCTTCGGCACTGAGGTCAGTCTCGACGATATCGACATCGAAGGCATCGAGTCGATCACGCTCGAAGACATCGGCAACGCTTCGGACATGGGCTATAAAATCAAGCTGCTCGGCGTGGCGGTGGCGCATGGCGAGGGCATCGAGCAGCGGGTGAATCCGACTCTCGTGCCGAAAGGCTCGCCGGTCGCCGATACCAACGGCGTTTTCAATGCGGTCGTCGTGAAAGGTGATTTTGCCGGCGATCTCTTTCTCGAAGGTCGCGGTGCCGGCGCGCATCCGACAGCATCCGCAGTCGTCTCCGATATCGTCGATGTGGCGCGTGGAAACTTGCGCCCGGTGTTCGGCATCCCGGCGAGCGATCTTCGCGCCTATAAGCGTGCCCCCGCAAAGGCGCATGTCGGCGGTTATTATATCGCGCTCGAATTGCATGATCGTCCTGGCGAAGTGGCGGCGATCGCCCGCATACTCGCAGATGAGAAGATCTCCATCGCCAGCATCGTGCAACGGGCACCGCGCTCCAATCAGCCGCGCGCCACTGCGCCCTTCATCCTGATCACACATGATACGCTAGAATTGTCGATGCGGGCCGCCTTGCAGCGGATAGAGAGTGACGGGCATGCGGCTTCGAAACCGCGCATGATTCGGATCGAGCGGCTCTGACAATTCGAGCGAGAGAGAAGAGGCCAAGATGCTGAACAGGACACTGACCATCGAGATCGCGCGTGTCACGGAATCGGCGGCGATCGCGGCCGCGCATTGGCGGGGCCGCGGCGACGAAAAGCAGGCTGACCAGGCCGCAGTCGATGCCATGCGGCAGGCCTTGAACAGCATTCTCGACATGGATGGCCTGGTCGTCATCGGCGAAGGCGAGCGCGACGAGGCGCCGATGCTCTATATCGGCGAAAAGGTCGGCAGCGGCACCGGGCAGCGCATCGACATCGCGCTTGATCCACTCGAGGGTACGACGCTCTGCGCCAAGGCGATGCCAAACGCCATTGCCTGCGTGGCCATGGCCGATGGTGGTAGTCTATTGCACGCGCCCGACACCTATATGGACAAGATCGCGATTGGCGCCGGCTATCCCGAAGGCGTCGTCGATCTTGATGTGCCTCCGGCCGAGAATATTCGCCGCTTGGCGAAGGCAAAAGGCGTTTCGCAAAACGAGATTTCAGCCTGCATTCTCGATCGTCCGCGCCATGAGGCGCTGATCCAGTCGGTTCGTGAAACCGGCGCTTCGATCCGGCTCATCACCGACGGCGATGTCGCCGGCGTCATCCATACAGCGACGCCGGACGAGACGGGGATCGATATTTACATGGGCATCGGTGGCGCGCCGGAGGGAGTGCTGGCGGCTGCGGCCTTGCGCTGCATCGGCGGCCAGATGCAGGGCCGGCTCGTGACCAAGAGCGAAGACCAGAAGGCTCGTGCGCGCAAAATGGGTATCGAGGATTTCAACAAGAAGTTCACGATGCAGGAAATGGCCAAAGGAGACGTCATGTTCGCGGCAACCGGCGTCACCACCGGGTCGATGCTGGAAGGCGTCCATTTCGAGCCTGGCTATGTGACGACGGAGACGGTGGTCATGCGCTCCGCCACCGGCACCGTGCGGTGGATCAAGAACCGCAGGAAGAGCGGAGAGTAATGGCGCGACAATTCCCTTTCCCCTTGGGGGGAGTGCGACAAGGGCGAAGGTCCGAGGCGGGTGAGGGTTGTTTCCGATCGACTGCCACTTGTCGCTATTTCCCGGCGAGCATGCATTTGATCATCAACAAAGAAGAACGGTAACAGCCTTTTCGGCGATCTAGCGACGTTCATCTCTAGTTCAAACGGCAAGTCGTCTATCTCCTGAACATTGGAGCCGAGGACCTGCGATGCTCAAGAGCAATTTTTATTTCATCGGGATGGCCGGAATCGACATCAGCGCAACGGTGCCGGTATTCCATTACGCCTGGTTGTTGCTTGGAGAGTGACGACGGCCTCCGCCTGTGGCGTATGAATCGGACATAGAGAGAAGCTAGGCCCACGAACGGCATCGAGGCCGGCGATGCGTATATCTTTGGAGCACGTGATGCAATGACCGCAAAGCTATACATTTTCAAGCTTCTCTTTTCGCTCAGTCTATTGGCCATCATTGCGACAGCTGCCAAGGCGACAGAGGACCCTATGGGACTTGTCACAGCGCTTTATACAGCTGCTGTGAAAGGAGAGGGCCCGACTTTTATCGAAGCAACTGAGCGACCGACCTACCTGTCCAAGGCCCTAATGGAGCTCTGGGCAAAAGCCGATGCTGCGCGGCCAGCGGATGACGAACTAGGACCAATCGACTTTGATGTCGTCGCCGATACTAACGGCCTCACTCTCGGTTCGTTCAAAGCACAATTGATTCAGCAAGATGTCGCGAGCGCGGCGGTCGCTGTTACACTCAACTACGCTGACGCTGCTGAAGATCAGGCGCCAGGACATCTGCGATATGATTTGGTACACGACCCCGAAGGGTGGAAAATTGATGATATTCGCTCTGCAAATTGGGACTTGAGGGAACTCCTGCGGATGTCGCTTGAACCGCCGGCGCAGTGACACTCGATGGAGGAAGCGTGATGGATAAGCCCAGACCTATGCGGACTCGGATCACCGACCTATTGGGCTGTAATTATCCGATTATTCAAGCCGGCATGGGTGGTCCGGGGAGGTCTGAGCTGTGCACGGCTGTTACGATGGCCGGGGGATTTGGTTGCATCGGCATGGTGCAAGAACGACCGGAACTCATTCGACGGGAGATTTCGATTATCAAGCAGCAGACCGACCGACGTTTTGGTGTGAACCTCGTGCCGGCTGTAACCGATCCTGTCCTGTTGGACGAGGAGTTGAGCATCTGCTTTGAAGAGCAAGTCGGCGTCATGGTTTTCTTTTGGGACGTCAGACCGGAGGTGATCCAGCGCGCACACGACGCCGGGTGCATTGTGATCTACCAGGTTGGCCGGTTGGCTGATGCTTTGGCGGCCGAGCGCGCCGGTGCCGATGCAGTCATCTGCCAGGGCGTTGAGGCAGGGGGCCACGTCCACGGCTCGGTCACGTCGCTGGTTCTTCTGCCACAAGTCGCAGCGGCTCTCAAAATCCCGGTCATAGGTGCCGGTGGCTTTGGCTCGGGTGCCAGCTTGGTGGCAGCGCTCGCTCTTGGCGCAGAGGGCGTACACTGCGGAACTGCTTTCCTAGCGACGGAAGAGTCCTTCGCCATGACTATCACAAGCGTCGGATCGTCGAGGCGTCATCGGAGGACACTGTCCATTCAGAGGTATTCGCCATCGGATGGCCGCCGCAGTCGCCTGTCAGGACCATCGCGAACAGCGTTACTGAAAAATTCGCCCAAAACCTGCACGGTCACGGGCCGGATGAGTTTGCGAAGGAAGTTATCGCGCGCGATGGGGAAGATGAGCTTTACCGCTACAGCACATGGTCGCCGCTTCGACATACGACCGGCGATCTAGAGGCTTTGGCTCTTTATGCGGGCCAGTTTGCTGGTTCGGTCAATAAAGTCCGTCCAGCCGGCGAAGTTGTTTGGGACATGATGCATCAAGCCTATGACGCTCTGGCGCGGCTTAGGGCGTTTTCGACCCCGTGAAAAACGATCAAGAAATATCGGGCGCTTTTTTCCACACAAACCAACGACATCAAGCACCCGGGATGCCGCTCCCTTCTTTGACGAGGGGAGATGGGCCAGTAGCTAAACCGGCAAATCGATCACTTCGTGAATCGGGAAGCCCATGGCGGCATAAGCGCCGAGGCTTTCCGAAGCGCTGCCGCGCGCGGAGGTGAGCAAGACCGTGCCGCTGGCATGCGAGCTACCGGCGCCGCGCTTGGTGGTTTGCAGGATGTCGGTCACGCGTCGGGCGATTGCTGGTGCGGGATCGATATAGGCGACCGGCCAGGGCGCGACTTTTTCGATGTCGGCGGTGAGCAGGGGATAGTGCGTGCAAGCGAGCACCACGACATCGGTGCGCTTGCCGTCTCGCGTGCGAAATACGGGTGCCACTTCATCGCGTAGTTCCGTTTCGCTGACCTTGTGGCCCTTCAGTTTGGCTTCGGCGATCTCAGCGAGGCGCTTGGCGCCGTGGAGGAATACCTTGCAGTGGAACGCATATGTGTGGATCAGCGCATGGGTATATTCGCGCTTGGCGGTGCCGGGTGTGGCCAAAACGCCGATGATTCCGCTTTTGGTCTGTGCTGCAGCGGGCTTGATCGCCGGGACAGTGCCGACGAAGGGTACGGCGTAGCGTTCGCGCAGGGCGGCGAGCGCCAAGGTACTCGCGGTGTTGCAGGCGATAACGACAAGGTCTGGGCCGGTGCGCTCGATCAACGCGCCAACAACCCTGACGATGCGATCGACCAAAGCGGGCTCGTCCCAGGCGCCATAGGGAAATGCGGCATTGTCCGCCGAATAGAGCAAAGTCGCATCCGGCAATTCGGCGCGCACGGCGCGTGCGACCGTCAGTCCGCCCATGCCTGAGTCGAACAACAAAATTCGCGGTGCGTTCATTCCCCGCCTTTTTCCCTCTTGCGCAAGTGAGCCCGTGTAAGTGAGGCGACCATGCCACGCAAGGAGCGGACCTCCTGCTCGGCAAGCTCTGCGCGCGAAAACAGATTGCGCATATTGCGCACCATGCCGGGCTTTTTTTCGGCAGTCTTGTAGAAGCCGGCGGTATCGAGTTCGGTCTCGAGATGCTCGAAGAAACCGTAGAGTTCTTCCTTGGTGGCGGGGCGCGTGTCTGGCGTCTGAAGTCCGGGGCCCTCGAGCGCCGGCAATTCCGGCGTTTGCTGGCCCAGCGTCTGGGCGGTGATTCGATACCACTCGTAGCCGACGAGAAGAACGGCCTGGGCAATGTTGATCGAGGCGAAGGCCGGATTTACCGGCGCGGTAATGATGATATCGGCGAGCGAGACCTCGTCATTATCGAGCCCCCAGCGTTCCCGGCCGAAAAGGATGCCCAATTTTTGACCTTCGCCTATACGCCGGCGCATCTCGTGGCCGGCCTGTTCGGGGGTTATCACCTCCTTGATCAAGCCGCGCGGCCGGGCGGTGGTCGCATAGACGTAGTTCATGTCTTGCAAGGCCTCGGGCAGCGTCGCGAAGACCTTGGCATTCTCCAGGATCCAATGGGCACCCGAGGAGGTCGTGAACGCCCTTTTGTTCGGCCAGCCGTCGCGAGGGTCGACGATGCGCATGTCGTTGAGCCCAAAATTGGCCATGGCACGCGCCGCCGTGCCGATATTCTCGCCCATCTGCGGATTGACCAGTACAACGATGGGCGAGGGCCCCATCGTGGGATTTTGAGTCTTGTCGGTTCCAGCCATGGGCAGGGATTAGCCATTTGACGCGGATGCTTCCAGAGGCGAATTGCGATTGCGCCGATCGGTCACTAATCTGACAGAAAGTGACGGCACGAGGCGGCCCATGACTGATTCCACTCCGAAACCAGCCGATTACAGGCTCGCCGATCCGGCCAAGTTCGCGCAGAACATGGCAAAGGTATTCGAGCATGCCAGCGTGATCGCCAAGATGCTGGCGGATCGGCCGGATGCCGCGAACATGGAAATGGAGGCGCAGGTCACCCCGGTCGAGCAGGTGACCAAGACGCTGGGGGCCGTGGCGCAGTCCTACATGGCCGACCCGCAGAAGTTCATGGACGCGCAAATGCAGCTCATGAACGGCTACAGCCAGCTTTGGCAGAATAGCTGGCGGCGCTTTCTCGGCGAGCCGGTGGACGATATCGCCAAGCCCGAGCGCGGCGACAAGCGTTTCCTCGACAAGGATTGGCAGGAAAACAGCATCTTCGACTTCCTCAAGCAGTTCTATCTGATTTCGGCGCGCTGGGCGGTCGATACGGTGAAGAACGCGGACGGCGTCGACGAGCACACCAAGCACAAGGCGAAATTCTATGTCGAGCAGATCGCCAATGCGCTATCGCCGACCAATTTCGCGTTCACCAATCCGGAAGTGCTGCGTACGACGCTCGCCACCAATGGCGCCAATCTGATCGAAGGGCTCAAGCATCTCGAGGAGGATCTGAGCACGCCCGACGGACGGCTGAAAATCAAGCAGACCGACCAGACCGCGTTCGAGGTTGGAAAGAACATCGCGACCTCGCCCGGCAAGGTGATCTTCCAGAACGATACGCTGCAGCTCATCCAGTATGCGCCGGCGACCGAGAAGGTCTACGAGACCCCCTTGCTGATCATCCCGCCATGGATCAACAAGTTCTACATTCTCGACCTCAATCCGAAGAAATCATTCGTTCGCTGGGCGGTCGAGCAGGGACTTACCGTCTTCGTCGTCTCGTGGATCAATCCCGACATCCGCCAGAGCCAGAAGAGCTTCTCCGACTATATGCGAGATGGGTTCATTGCCGCGCTCGATGCGGTGCGCGAAGCTTCAGGCGCCGAGAAAGCCAACGTCATCGGCTATTGCGTCGGCGGCACGCTGGTCGCGTCATCGCTCGGCTATCTTGCGGCGCGCAATGAAGATCGCGTCAGTGCGGCGACTTTCTTTGCAAGCCAGGTGGATTTCGAGAAGGCCGGCGATCTCAAGGTCTATGTCGATGAAGAGCAGGTCGAGTGGATCGAGTCGCGCATGTCGGAGAAGGGGTATCTCTCCGGCCGGCGCATGGCGGACGCCTTCAATCTATTGCGCTCGAACGATCTGATCTGGTCCTATGTCGTCAACAATTACATGCTCGGCAAGGACGCGATGCCGTTCGACCTGCTTTACTGGAATGCGGACTCAACCCGCATGCCGGCGGGGGTTCACAGCTTCTATCTGCGGGATTGCTACTTGCACAACCGGCTCTCGCAAGGGCAGATGGTGCTCGACAATGTTCGCATCGATCTGAAGAAGGCGACTTTGCCGATCTATAATCTGGCAACGCGCGAAGATCACATTGCACCCGCTGCTTCCGCTTATCGCATCGGGGAAAACTTCGGCGGTGATACGCGTTTCGTGCTCGCGGCGTCCGGCCATATCGCCGGTGTCGTCAATCCGCCGGATGCGCAGAAGTACCAGTACTGGACCAATGACAAGCCGGCGTCCGATTTCGAGGCCTGGCTAAAAGGTGCGACCGAGCATGCGGGCTCCTGGTGGCCGGACTGGCTCAAATGGATCGCGCCGAAGTCCGGCAAGAAGGTGAAGGCGCGCATTCCCGGCAGCGGATCGCTCAAGGCGATCGAGGACGCGCCGGGGAGCTATGTCAGGGTCAAGTCGGAGTAGGTTGGACTGCTAGGTCAGGTTTGACAGATCGGGGCCGTTCCTCTACATCGCCCGCCAGCGGAAGGCCGTTAGGCTTCCGTAATTCCTGCTTGCCTGCGGATTAACATCCTGTCGGCCGGATCACCGGCGCGAGGAGGGCAAGCGACATTTGGGCGGTCTCTCGAGGCCGTCGGTTCATTTGGAAATGACTTTGGAGACTGAACTATGACGAAACGTATCCAGGCCAAGCACAAGATTGATCGCCGGATGGGCGAGAATATCTGGGGCAGGCCGAAAAGCCCGGTCAACAAGCGTGAATACGGCCCCGGCCAGCATGGCCAGCGCCGCAAGGGCAAGCTTTCAGACTACGGCATCCAGCTCAAGGCGAAACAGAAGCTCAAGGGCTATTACGCGAATATCTCGGAGCGCCAGTTCCACGGCATCTACACGGAAGCCTCGCGGATCACCGGCGACACATCAGAAAACCTCATCGGCCTGCTCGAACGGCGCATTGACGCGATCGTCTATCGCGCCAAATTCGTGCCGACGATGTTTGCAGCGCGCCAGTTCGTGAGCCACGGCCATGTCAAGGTGAACGGCAAGCGCGTCACGATCCCGAGCATGCGTCTCAAGGCTGGCGATACGATCGAACTGACGGAAAAGTCGAAGCAGCTTGGCACCGTGCTGGAAGCCATCCAGCTCGCCGAGCGCGACGTGCCCGACTATGTCGAGACCGACCACAAGGGGATGACCGCCAGGCTGGTGCGGGTTCCCGCGCTCTCCGATGTGCCCTATCCGGTGCAGATGGAGCCGCATTTCGTTGTCGAGTATTATTCGCGCTAAGCGATCAAAGGCTTAGGTTAAAATCCTAGGCCGATCAAATAATCCTTGACTAAGTTCCTTTAATGTTCTAATCAGCGGGTGTGGGGCAACCCACCCGCTGATTGACATTGTGAATCTGTGGCCAGGATCGGGGCCCGAAATCCGATCCACCCGGCGAGGCCCCCTGCAGGGCTTCTCGCTCCTCCTCCGTTTGGCCAACGGAACGGAGCGAAGCCCTGCGGGGCGGCCTCAACGGCAATCGCGCTGCGTGTAGGTGAAGCTCGTCAAAACGTCCCTGCCGAAGCCATAGAAATCTGCGCGACATTGATCGGTGACCTCGTTTCGGTGCCGGACAAGTTCGCGAGCACCTCTAGATCATTGATCATGAGTCTCACGGGTCGCGGCCTTCCACTGTGTCCATGTAGCCGATAGACTGATGACCTCATCGGAAGTGCCATGAGGCGGCGCCAAAGCCTGACATGGCGTGTGGCGACTATTCGTGTCTGTTGCCTCGCTCCCGACATGTGGGCGAATATCGGGATCGCTGCGCCGATCAATATCGGGAACGCGCGTCCCCGGTTGCTCTCGCGGCGAGGAACTAGTGCATGTCAAAAAAGAGAATCGATCGAGCCTCGGCGCGGCGCAGAACTTGATTCAGACAGACCCATTATTAATCCTGCGGACGATCGTCTTGGATTCGCTAGTGTCGCGAAGGGACTGGCATCGGCTCTGCTATCACGTACGACCCGCGATGGATTTGTGGTTGGAATCGAAGGACCATGGGGGTCGGGCAAATCGAGCATAGTCAATCTCTTGGCGAAAGCTGTGGACACTTCTCGAGCTTCCGTGATTCCATTTAATCCATGGCTAATTGGCCGGCGCGATCAATTACTCATGCAATTGATTGCGGCTCTTGCTCACGAGGTCACCGCCAATCACAAGTCGTCCCCAGCTGGTGCAAAAGTTGATGTCAAAAAAGCGAAGGCAATCGGTGAAAAGCTCCGTGCATATGGCGCAGCTCTTGCTCGTGGAGTTTCGCCGCTTGCAGAATTAGCCGGAATTGCTGGAGTGCTGGGTGCTAGCTTAGCCGCAAGCGGGCTTGAGGTAGCGGCCAAAACACTGGAGGCAGTAAAGTCGGAAAAGAATATTCTCGATTTGAAAGATGAGCTTATCAAAGACCTTAGAGAACTCGACCGCAAGTTCATTGTTACAATCGACGATATTGATCGCTTAGAACCCGCCGAGGCTGTCGAGATTGTGCGCTTGGTGCGCGCCATTGGGGACTTTCCCAATGTGATTTACCTTATAGCTTACGATGCGCCTGTTTTAGCGAACTCGCTGGCTACGGCACTCGGCTTGCAGGACGGCCCTGCGTTCCTGGAAAAGATCGTCCAAGTCAGTTTCCGTGTTCCACATCCCGAGTTGTTCGATCTTCGACGTTGGCTGCATCAAGAATCTCTCGCCCTGTACGCCGATGTCCTCTCTGCTCCATTGGGAGCCGACGAACTAGACAGGCTAGCCTATCTTACCGACACTTACGGGGGGTTGGTTAGAACTCCTCGCGACGTGACCCGGATACTGAATGCGCTTCGACTGTATTATCCTCCTGTTGCGGGTCTTGTAGATTACGTTGACATGTGCTGGCTCCAAGTGATCCGGTTAAAGCGGTCGGATCTGTACGATTGGCTGGAAGGGTATTTGGCCGATTTCGCAGCACTAAGGAATGGTGCAGTGATATCGGAGTCCGGGCGAAAGCGAATTGGGGCAAAGCTGCAAGAACTGCTACCGGATGACGACGCAAGCTCTGTTGGTTCGATTTGGCCTGCGATGGAATACATCCCGGGCCTTTCCGGAAACGCTGATCCGGCGAAGACCGCGTTCGACATAGAGCTTCCGAGAAAAATAACGGCCCTTGAGATCGGCCGGAGACTAGGCAGTCCGTCACATTTTCGTCTGTACTTTAGCTTCGCTGCGCCTGCCGGAACTCTAGACGATGCATTATTCGCAAAGTTGACAAGTGGCAGTCTTGACCAAAAATCCCTCACCCGAGAGCTTGAGAGGCTGGTTCAAAAAATTCGCCCTCAGGGCGGCAGTGCATTTGATCAATTCTTGGATCGGGCGAACCGAACTCCATCGAATATGTTTGGTCCCGGTGCGCTTGCAACGCTCTCAAGTGTGTTGGCCAATATGGCCGACAAAGCTCAAGCAAGTGAACCGGAACGCGGACTATCCGGTAAGACCTCTTGGCGCTACGCTAGGCAGTTCTTTGAGAAGACGCTAAAGACGTTGAACGAACCAGAACGTGAGAGGCTGATTTCTCAAGTCTTCAGAAATGGTAGATCACTTGGCTGGCTTCTAGCAGATGTGATTGGGTATGATCTATTTGCACATGGACTGGTCGAAGCCGCTTCGACTTCGGGAAGGACCCCCATTCTTACCCGCCCCGAGTTAGAACTTGCAGTTAAGTTGGTGTTCGATCGATTGAAAGGGGGAGATCGCAAGCGAATTCTGAGTGTCCCGGAATTGCTCAGCTTCATGTATCGCTGGCATCAAGCTGGGGGTGCCTCGGATTTGGCGGATTGGATAGCCGAGGAATTGAAAGAACTCATGCTGGTTTCCTAAATCTCTTGGACCGCATGCGCGGATGGATGATGTCCGACAAAGTCTACTATCCCTTGAAGCAGCGGGACTTGTCGTTCTTTTTCGCCAGCGCCGAGTTAGTCATGAATTGTTTGGGGGCAATTGCCGATGGCGCGGGACCAAAAAACCGCGCGAAAGCAAAGGAACTTATAGAGGCGTATCGCCATGGGTCTGATCTCTAATTTACAGCGAACAATCCGACTGGGACTTGTTGGGCTCGTAAGCAGGGGTTTTTAAGAAGTTTATGGTGCCTTTCGGGCCTTTGCGCCAGATGGAGCAGCGCGCATTGCGGTGATCGGAACGTCGCAAGGGTGCGGTGTCACGACAAGCGGGTATGGCGATTATCGCCGTAGGGTCCCAATCGATTGTGCGACCGTTATTTTTGCCCGCTAGGTCCCCGATGTCCCGGCAAGTCCAAGCTTTTTCCGCGTGCCACTCCGACTGTCGCCATGCGCCAGGATCGGGGCCCGAAATCCGATCCACCCGGCGAGGCCCCTGCAGGGCTTCTCGCTTCCCCTCCGTTTGGCCAACGGAACGGAGCGAAGCCCTGCGGGCCGGCCTCAGCGGCAATCGCGCTGCGTGTAGGTGAAGCTCGTCAAAACGTCCCTGCCGAAGCCGTAGAAGGTGACCCTCACATTGCCGCCGGTCTTCAATGCGTTGCCGGGGTGCTGGCCCTTGCGATAGGTCGTGCAGACATAGTTCCTGACCTTCGGCCCGACCGAAGCCCGCAAACGGGCGATCGAGAGTTCGCCCTTGGCGACCGACCAATAGATCGGAATCGACACCGACTTTGCCGAAGCAGGCATCGCCGGCGCGCCGAGGGCTGAACCAACCAGAACGACCAAGGCAAATCTGCGCAGCATTTGCGGGGCGACCTCATTCGGCGTCGATCCGATGATTATATGCGGAAGGCGCCCGCCGGGTCACTGGCAATCGCGCTTGGTGTAGGTGAAGGCCGTTATCAGTTGATTGCCGGCGCCATAGATGGACACGTGTACCGTGTCGCCCGCGCGCAGCGAAGCGCCTGCCTTGGCGCAGATTTCCTTGCGGAGCTTTGGCCCCGCCATCAAGCGCAGACGAGCGATGCTGATCTCGCCTTTCTGGATGGACCAGTGAATAGGAACTTCGATTGTCTTGGCGGCGAGCGGCGAAGCGCTGGCGACGATGAGGGAGGCGAGCAGCAATAGTCCTGGCGCGCGTTGGATCATCGGAACATCCTTTCGGATGCCCCAGCGTAACACGGCAAGCGCCAAATTTCATCACTCTTGCGGATGGTGATTTAAAGGGCGACCCCGGCGAGCGTAGATCTCAGGCGCGGCGCCGCGAAGTCCAAAAAAGCCCGAAGCTTCAACGGCAGCAGACCCTGACCGCCGTGGAGAAGGCTGACGGGCCAGGGAGGAAGTTCATAGGGCGCAAGCAACCGGACAAGCTTGCCAGAGAGGCAATGCCCGGCGACCTGGTAGGATAGAACGCGTGTCAGCCCGAGCCCGGTGACGGCGGCATCAATCGCGGCTTCGGCGGTGTTGACGATCAGGCGAGGACGGATCTTGACTGCTATTTCGGCTTTGCCGGAGCGAAAGGCCCAGGCGTGGTGCGGGCCTAACCCTTCGAATGCAATGCAAGTCCGGTTGGCAACGTCGCGCGGATCCGTCGGCGTGCCGTGCGAGGCGAGGTAGGATCGGGCTCGCACAAACGACCTGCGTGATCTCGCCAAGACGGATCGCGACAAGGCTGCTGTCGGGGAGATCGCCAATGCGCACCGCAAGGTCGATGTGCTCTTCGCCCAGATTGACCAGGCGATCGGCAAGTCTCAATCGGATGTCGACATCGGGATAGGCGGCGAGGAACTCCGTAACAACCGGCAGGACATGCAGACGGCCGAAGACGATCGGCGCCGTGATGAGCAGGCTGCCCCTCGGCGCGCTGTACTCCCCGGCGGCGATACGCTCGGCCTCGCCGACATCTTCGAGAATTCGACGGCAGGCAGCGACATACGACAGGCCCGCATCGGTCAGGGCCACGCGCCGGTTACCGCGGGCCAGGAGCCTGGTGCCGAGATGGGTCTCAAGGTCTGCAATCTTGCGGCTGACGGTGGTCAGTGGAAGCCGAAGCTGTCGCGCGGCGGCTGACAGGGTGCCGGAATCGACCACCGCGAGCAGAATTGCCATGGCTTCGAGGCGGTCCATCTCAGTTTCCAAATTATGGAAGGATAACCACCGATTTTACCATCTACCCTCTATTTTTGGAAGGTACTAAATGGCGGCTGTTCATTGAGACAAACCCGCGGAGGAGATCGCCATGTCCCGCATAGCTACACCAGCCACCATCGATGCAGCTCCCGCCGCCTCGCAGCCGATGCTGGAAGCAGTCAAGAAGCAACTGGGTTCAGTACCCAACATGTTTCGCATGATCGCCAACAGCCCCGCGGCGCTGGAGGGCTATCTCGGCATGATGAGCGCGCTCGGCAAGGGCAAACTTCCGCCTGCAAACCCGCGAGCGGATCGCACTGGCGATCGCCGCGGTCAATGGGTGCAGCTATTGTGCTTCAGCGCACACCTATCTGGGCAAGAACCTCGCCAAGCTCGACGAGGCGGAGATGGCAGCCAATCGCAACGGCGCCTCGAACGACGCGAAGGCGGATGCGGCAGTACGCTTCGCTGTAAAAGTGTCGCGCGAGCGCGGCCATGTCAGCGAGGCCGACATACTGGCGGTCAAGGCGGCAGGTTATGACGAGGCGCAGGTGATCGAGATCGTCATGCATGTGGCGCTCAATACCTGGACCAACCTACATCAACGAGGTCGCCAAGACCGACATCGACTTCCCTGTCGTTGCCCTCAGCAAGGCCGCCTGAAATCATACCGCGGCTGGCGGCCGGGCCGATGGGCCGGCCGCAGCGCGATCCCGCATACCAAGGAGGAAAGCCATGAGCCGTCCGCCAGTGCCGCCCTTCACCGCCGAGACCGCCGCGCAAAAAGCGCGCATGGCCGAAGACGCCTGGAACAGCCGCGACCCGGCCAAGGTCGCTCTCGCCTACAGCGAAGACAGCCATTGGCGCAACCGCGCCGAATTTCTCCAGGGCCGCGCGGCAATCGCGGAATTCCTGACGCGCAAGTGGGCACGCGAACTCGACTATCGCCTGATCAAGGAGGTATGGGCGTTCCATGGCAACCGCATCGCAGTGCGGTTTGCCTATGAATGGCGGGACGACAGCGGCAACTGGTTTCGCAGCTACGGCAATGAAAACTGGGAATTTGACGAGGACGGGCTGATGCGACGGCGCATCGCCAGCATCAATGACCTGCCGATCAGCACGGCGGAGCGAAAGTATCACTGGCCGCTCGGCCGGCGCCCCGACGATCACCCGTCACTCAGCGATCTCGACCTTTAGGAGCAGGTTCCATGGACGCACAGACGATCTATTCGAGCGATGTGGCATTCACGCCGACGGTCAAGGCGATCCAGACGCGCAAAGGCTCGCGGCGGGGCTATGCCCACAAGGAGGAGGAGGGAGCCTGGCCGACCGTCATCCGCGACGATCTCAAGAGCTTCATCGAAGCGCAGACGAGCGTGTTCCTGGCGACGGCCAATGCGGCAGGGCCAGCCCACCATCCAGCATCGCGGCGGCCCGGCAGGCTTCCTCAAGGTGCTCGACGAGAAGACCATCGGCTTCGTCGATTACGCCGGCAACCGGCAATACATCACGACGCGGAAATCTCGAAGAGAACCCGAAGGCGTTTCTGTTCCTGATCGACTATGCGCAGAAGCAGCGGATCAAGATCTGGGGCGAGGCCCGCGTGGTCGAGGGCGATGCGGCATTGATCGCCAGGTTGATGCCGGAGGGCTACAAGGCGCGACCGGAGCAGGTGATCCTCTTCACGGTGAGTGCCTGGGATGTGAATTGCTCGCAGCACATACCGCAACGCTTCGATGCTGAGGATGTTGCGGCGGCGCTAGCCCAGCGGGACGAAAAAATCGCGGCACTCGAAGCCGAGATCGCGCGGCTCAAGGGGTAACGGCAGGCTTTTTTTGGCGCGTCCAATACAGCGCGAGGACGAGGCCAATGATAGCTCCCACCAATACGCCGATGATTCCGATCAAGACGGCGAAGTAGCCACAGGCGCCTTCGAAACAGCTCATATTGGTGGTTTCGGAGATAGCGACACCCAAGCCGATGCCGAGCCAGAAGCCGATGAAGCCGCCGATAAGCACGCCGAGAAAGGCAAAGATGATGCGGGCCAGGGCCGAATAGGCCGTGGGTGCTCCCGGCCGTGGGGAGTGGACCTCAGGCTTGCGGCGGACGATGACGATACAGGCAATCCCGACCACGATTTCGCCGAGCCAGATGGCATAGGTCAACGGTGCCATGATGAAAGCCGGCATGAGCGCGGTGTAGATGGCGCCGGCAATAATCGCTGCAATGCTGAAGCCCTGCCAAAGCGTAAAGGCTCTGGGATAGATGCGCATCTGCCCAAGTGCTGCGGCGAGAACGAAGAGGCCGCCGATGAGCAAGATGCCAGCGACCAGGAGTTCGGCCTGGATCAGCCATGTGGCCTCGGGTGGCAGTTCGTAATCGTTCAGCGCCGGCCAGACAGACCAGGCACGATAGACCGCCATCGCCATGGAGAAGACAAGCCAGGCGACGGGGAGCCAGGCGAGGCCTGACAGTCGCGGCGATTGGCTATCGTCGGTGTCGTTGGCTGCCATGGCGGTGAAGGTTTCCCGAATCGCAAGTATCGCCGCGAGCGATAGCACCGGGTGCGGCACAAGACGAATCGGATTGCCTCACGCGCCCGAGCGACCCCAACGCTCAATCCCTTTCCACAAGGGCGAGGGAGATGATCCGTAGGCGGAGCAATTGCTTCCCTCGCCCACGAAAGGGAGGGGAAAGTATCCTGTCAGTGCAGCCGCCACTCGCTGCCGACATAGCGCATTTCGGCCGGACCCGAGATCGCGGCATGAGCGACGCGGATCGTCGACAAGGGGCCGTCGAGATTGTGGCTCCAGAAATCGAGGAACTTGATGAGGCGGGGAAAGCGTGGCGCCAGATCGTAGTCCTGCCAGAGGAACATCTGCAGGAGATCGCGATGATCGGGCATGCGATACATGATCTCCGCAGTCGTCATGCTCCAGCCTTTGAGCTGGCAGGCAAAATCCTTGTCGATCATCGGCAACCCCCGTGGTCTTCACCCGCGACGATGATGCCTGACGCTATAAGATTGTCAAATTAATCAATGAGTTCAATATGTTAGCAGCCCATGTTAAAGAGTGCTGCTAAGGCCGAATGGTGAAAGCGTCGGCAACTTTGGCGTCGGCGAACGCAAAACAGCCAGCCAATGACGCAGTTATGGGCAGTTCACGATAAGTGCCGATGGCACCCTGGCTCAAGAGGCGGGCTGAAGTTTCCGGCTGCTCGCCATCGACGACCCAGACAAATCCGAGCCAGGTTTCGCGAATCGGCCGCGCGCCGGCCGTTACAATTCGCGCGAGGATATCTTCCTTTGCGATGCCCGGTTCGAAGACGACGATCATCGGACCCGTGGCATCGAGCGGCAGACGCGCAGCGCGAATTGCGAGCGCCATACCGGCGAGCCAAACGACAAGCACACCAAGCACGAGGCCGATTGCGAGCCGATGTCCCGGCCAATGCATGATCAGGTCGCGAAGGCCGGCGCGCGCTGCTCGCGGATCGGCCAGTTGACGACGGCGGCGAAGATCCCGAGTGCGATCGCCATCCACCAAACAGCGTCGTAGCTGCCATAGAGGTCGTGGAATTTGCCGCCGAGCCAGACGCCGAAGAACGAACCAACCTGGTGGCTCAGGAATACGAAACCGTACAGCGTCGCAACATAACGGGTGCCGAACATGACGGTGACGAGACCCATGGTGAGCGGCACCGTCGACAACCACAGGAGGCCGAGCGACGCGGCAAAGAGTATCGTCGAGGCCGGCGATATCGGAATGGTGATGAAGAGCACGATTATGATCGAACGCAGAATGTAGATCGCCGTGAGCGAATAGGGCTTGGAGTAACTCCCGCCAATAATGCCGGCGCTATAGGATCCGATCACGTTGAAGATTCCGACGATGGCGATCGATGAGGCGGCAAGCCAGGTGCTGATGCCGTGCTCGATGAGATAGGCGGGCAGGTGGATCGTGACGAAGGCGATCTGAAATCCGCAGACGAAGAAGCCCGCCGTCAACAGCATGAAACTCGAATGGCCGAAGGCCTTGGTGACGGCTTCGCGCAATGTCATCGCCGGCTGGGTCGGCGAAACGGCCTGTGGAGATGCGCCCTTCGCGCCCAAAGGAATCGACAAGGGGATGATGAGCAGCACGAGCGCGCCGATCAGCATCAAGGCGGTTTCCCATCCAAACGCTGCGATGAAGGCCTGGCCCAGCGGCGCGAAGATGAACTGGCCGAGCGAGCCCGCGGCCGTGGCGATGCCGAATGCCCAGGAGCGTTTTTCCGGAGGGACCAAGCGGCCGAAGGACGCCATGACGAGCGTGAATGAAGCCGTGGCGATGCCGACACCGGCTATCACGCCGCCGGTCAGGAACATGAGGCCCGGCGTGTCTGAAAAGGGCATCAAGGCAATGCCGGCTGCATATATCAAAGCGCCGACGATGAGGACGCGCGGGGTTCCGTATTTATCGGCAAAGCCGCCGGCAATCGGCTGGAAAATACCCCAGGCGAGATTCTGGATCGCCATGGCGAAGCCATAGGTCTCGCGATGCCACTGGTGCGCTTCGGAGATCGGATAAGTGAAGAGGCCCATGGTGGCACGCGCACCGAAGGAAACGACGGCGACCAGGCAACCGGCGATGATGAGCACGGTCGGGTCATAGTACCAGCGGGTCGGTTTTGCGGCGTTTTCGATCATCCACAAAGGATAGGCCCGGCGGCAGGGCGATCAATGCTCAATCGCGCAGCAGACCCATGCGCAGGCGCGGCCCAAGCTGGGCTATGGCGACCCCCAGCAGGATGAGCGCGCCACCTGCGAGCATGTTGAGCGAGACAGGCTCTTTCAGAATCACAGCGCTAGCGGTCACCGCAATGACCGGTATCAAATAGAGAAATGCACCGCCCGCGGCAGAGGGCAGGCGGCTCGCTCCATAGTTCCAGGTGATGGTGGCGATCACCGCGGCAATAACGGTGAGATAGAACATGTTGCCCCAATCGGCCCAGTCCATGGCCTTGGCAGTGGCCAGCGTTTCGGCGGATGTCATCAGCAGCATCGGAAGGGTCGCCAGTGCGATCGATATCGCCGAGATCGAATAGGCGCCGTAGGTTTGAATGAGCGGCTTGGAGAGCACGACATAGACGGCCCACGCGACACCACTCATGAAGATGAGGAAGCCGCCCCAGAGCAAATGTGAACCTTCGGCGGCGCCAGCAAGATCCTTCCAGAACAGCATGCTGGTGCCGATGAAGGCCACGATGAGCCCGAGGATCGTTGCAAGTGTCAGCCGCTCACTCGCAAGCAGCGCGGCGAGGAGGGCTATGACCAGCGGCTGCGTGCCAATGATGAGGCCGCCAATGCCGGCGGGCACATGCTCGAAGCCGAAAGTCGAGGCGATGTTGTATCCGAGCATGCCGACCCACGACACGATGAGAAGCCGCGGCCAATCCGCAGCCGCGATGCGATAGCTTCCGAGAAAGAAAAGGCCGGTGAGGTAGAGCGCCGAGACGATAATGTAGCGGATCACCAATACATTGGCGGGTCCGAGATCGAGGGCGACCGTGCGGGTGAATACCGGCTGGATTCCCCACACGACCATCGTGAAGACAAGTGCCAGAACCGGCCTGAGCGGCATCATGCGATGCGGCGCGCGCGAAGCGTGGGGCCGATCTGCGCGATCGCGACGCCGACAAGGGTCAGCGCGCCGCCGAGGATAATCGCAGGGGTGATCGTCTCGCCCAGGAAAATGGAACCGGAGGCAACTGCGATCACCGGGATCAGGTAGAGGAAGGCGCCGGCATGAACATTGCCAAGCCTGGCATTGCCGTAGTTCCAAAGACAAGTGGCGAGCAGGCCATTGGCGAAGGTGAGATAGATGAGTTCGGCCAACTGCCTTGTATCGAGGCCGGCAGCGACCTGGAGAAGCGGCGCGGAAGCATTGAGCACGATCGGCGGCGCGGCGATGATCATCGTCCAGGCCGTAACGGTAAAGGCCGAGTAGCGGGCAAAGAGCGGCCGGCACGTAATCGTGTAGATCGCCCAGCAAACGACCGAGAGAAAGACGAGCGCCGTGCCATGAAGCGAAATTCGCGAGCCCGTGGCGGCAATAAGATCGCTCCAGAACAGGGAAAGCGCGCCAAGGAGAGCGAGGCCGACGCCGATGAGGAAATGGACGGTCAGGCGTTCGCGCCAGACGAGCCAGGCGCCGAGCGCGATGACGAGCGGGCCTGCGGCGCCAATGACGCCCGCAACGCCGGCTTCAACTTCGGCAAGCCCGTAATTGAAGAAGAGATTATAGCCGGCCATGCCGACAAGGCCGGCCAAGAGGAAGCGCGGAATATCGGCGCGGGCGATGCGCCAGTCGCCAGCGATGAGCAAGCCGGCGATATTGATGACGGTCAACACCGCATAGCGAATGGCGAGCGAATTCTCGGGCTCGATGGCGAGTGCCAAAGAGCGCACGAAGGTACCGGAGGATCCCCAGAAAAACATGGTGAAGAGGAGCGCAATGGGGGCGGCAATGTTGGCGCCTGCACTCATCGCCGTGCCGCCCGCTGGCAAATGTAAATACCGATCAGGATGGCCGCGGCGCTGGCGAGCTTGAGCCAGGTGAGTGCCTCACCGAAGATCACCCAGGCGGCAAGGGCTGCGACCGCGGTGCCCATGAGTTGCATCATGGATGAGAGCGAGGTGGGGAGATGGGCCAGCGCATAGGCAAAAAGGCCCTGGCCCCCGATATGGCTGACGGCTGCGAGGGCGATCAGGACGGCGAGGCTGAAGAGCGTCGGCGGCAGTAATGTCGGGCTCGTCAGCAGCGCCAGCGGAAGCAGCGACAGGGCAGAGATGATCGTCGAATAGACCATCACGGTCTGCACCGAATGGCGACGGCGCAGGCGCGCGACGATCAGCATGTAGACCGTGTAGATGACGGCAGCCGAGATCGCGAGGAGATTGCCGAGGAGGCGATCTGGCGGCTCTACGCCGGCGCTCTTCTGCAATGCCAGGCTTGCAACGCCGATTATGGAGAGTGTCAGACCGAGCGCAAAGCCGCGGCTGATCCTCTCGCCGAACAGGAAGAAGGCGGTAATGGTGACGAAGATCGGCGCCATGTTGGCAAGCAGGGTCGCATCGGCGACGCTCGTATAGGCAAGTGCGAGATGCCAGAAGGCAATGTCGGCGCCAAAGGTGAGCCCGCAGGCAATGAGGAGCCAGAAATCGCGCGCGGTCATGGCCGAGGGACGCTCGGCTCGCGATTTCGGATCAGCAAGGCCAATGGCGAAGAGCAGCGGCAAGGCGAAGGCGAGGCGATAGAAGCCCGAGACCATGGGCGGGACATCGGACAGGCGAACAAAAATCGGCGATACGCCAACGGCAATGCCGCCGCCAAGCAGGGCGAGCAGCGGCAGAATGGAAACGCGTGCGGCGATGGTCGAGGAGTGAGGCATCAGGTCCAGGTGATGAGCCTCACAGGTGCCCGAGCCCGGCCCAGTTCGTCAATCGGGCCGGACGCTATGCAGATATGCGGGTGGCGGCTTTACGCCTGTACGGGTACGCCCTTTTCGTCGAGCATCTGCTTGAGTTCGCCCGACTGGAACATCTCCATCATGATGTCGCTGCCGCCGACGAATTCGCCCTTGATGTAGAGCTGCGGAATGGTCGGCCAGTTGGTATAGGCCTTGACGCCCTGGCGGAGTTCTTCCGACTCGAGGACGTTGACGTCCTTGAAGGGCACGCCAAGGTGGCTCAAAATCTGGATGGCGCGGCCGGAAAAGCCGCACATCGGCATTTGCACGTTGCCCTTCATGAAGAGCACCACGTCATTCGACTTCACGACGTCGTCGATCCAGGTGTTGATGTCAGTCATGTTCACTCCTCCGGCACGCCGGTCTGGAGGGCGAGGGCGTGCAATTCGCCGCCCATGCGCCCCTTGAGGGCTGCGTAAACCATCTGATGCTGTTGAATGCGCGACTTACCCTTGAATTCGGCCGAAACGACATTGGCGGAATAGTGATTGCCATCGCCGGCTAGGTCGCGGATCTCGACCTTGGCGCCGGGAAGGCCTTCCTTGATCATTCTCTCGATGTCTACGGCGTTCATCGCCATGGGAAAAGTGCCTCGCTCAGGCGGGATTCGCGCCCATGAAGTCCGGAAACCAGCCTTCATGGGCATTGCGCAGTTCTTCCTGCGATATAGAGGCCCCGGGCCAGACAATCAATCCGCCGGCGGTAATGACCTCGCCGATCTGCTCGGCGGGGATGCCTGAATCCAAGGCCGATTCAACCAGAGCCTTGGCCTTGTCTGCGGGGCAGGTGACGACGTAGCGCGCCTGATCCTCCGCAAAGAGGGCGATGTGGGGTGCGTGGCTGTCGAGCGCGATCTCGGCGCCGAGGCTGCCCGAAGCCAATGCCATTTCGACGAGGCATTGGGCGAGGCCGCCATCGGAAATGTCGTGGACCGCGGTGACTTCGCGGGCGCGGATGATCTTGCGGATGAAATCGCCATGCAGGCGTTCGCGCGCGAGATCAACGGGCGGGGGCGCACCATCCTCGCGCCCGAGTATCTCGCGCAAATAGACAGACTGGCCGATATGCGTTCCGTGGCCGCCGACCAGGATGATCGAATCGCCCGCCGTCTTGAAGGCGATGGTCGACATGACGGAAAGGTCGGGGAGAAGGCCGACGCCGCCGATCGCGGGGGTGGGCAGGATGGCCTGGCCGTTGGTCTCATTGTAGAGCGAGACATTACCGGAAACGACGGGGAAACTTAGCGCAAGACAGGCTTCGCGAATGCCGGCAATCGCCTTGACGAACTGGCCCATGATCTCAGGGCGTTCGGGGTTACCGAAATTGAGATTGTCGGTGAGCGCGATCGGCTCGGCGCCGACGCAAGTCAAATTGCGCCAACATTCGGCGACCGCCTGCTTGCCGCCTTCATAGGGATCGGATTCGACGTAGCGGGGCGTCACGTCGGTCGTGACCGCGATGGCCTTTTTCGTGTCGATGCGGATGACGGCGGCATCGCCGCCAGGAATTTGCGCCGTGTTCGACTGAATGAGATGGTCGTATTGTTCCCAGACCCAGCGCCGTGAACTCATGTCGGGCGAGCCCAGGATTTTCAGAATCGCGGGCTTGAGGTCGTTGGGTATCGGAAGCGAGCCTGGATCTACTGATGCGGGCGCGACAGGCGCGGTCCATGGCCGGTCATACTCCGGAGCCTCATCGCCCAATTCCTTGATCGGGAGGTCGGCCTTGAGTTCGCCCTGGTGGCTGATGCGGAAGCGCAACGTATCGGTCGTGTAGCCGACGATTGCGAAGTCGAGGCCCCACTTGCGGAAGATCGCTTCGGCCTCCTTTTCCTTCTCAGGACGCAGAACCATGAGCATGCGCTCCTGGCTTTCCGAGAGCATCATCTCGTAAGCCGTCATGCCCTCTTCGCGGCAGGGCACCTTGTCGAGGTCGAGATCGATGCCGAGATCGCCTTTCGCGCCCATTTCAACGGCGGAGCAGGTGAGGCCGGCGGCACCCATGTCCTGGATGGCGATGACGGCGCCGGACGCCATGAGTTCCAGGCAGGCTTCGAGAAGGCACTTCTCCGTGAAGGGGTCGCCGACCTGGACCGTCGGCCGCTTCTCCTCGGCCTTATCGTCGAACTCCGCGGACGCCATGGTCGCGCCATGGATGCCGTCGCGGCCTGTCTTGGCGCCGAGATAGACGACGGGAAGGCCAACACCGGTCGCCTTGGAATAGAAAATGCCGTCGGTCTTGGCGATTCCGACCGCCATGGCATTGACGAGAATATTGCCGTTGTAACGAGGGTGAAAATTCACCTCGCCGCCGACTGTCGGTACGCCGAAGCTGTTGCCATAGCCGCCGACACCGGCAACGACGCCCGAGACGAGGTGACGGGTCTTGGGGTGATCCGGCGCGCCGAAGCGCAAGGCATTGAGGGCAGCGATGGGGCGGGCGCCCATGGTGAACACATCACGCAGAATACCGCCGACGCCGGTCGCCGAACCCTGGTAGGGCTCGATGAAGGAGGGGTGGTTGTGGCTTTCCATCTTGAAGACGATCGCATCGCCGTCGCCGATATCGATGACGCCGGCATTCTCGCCCGGCCCCTGGATCACGCGCGGGCCATTGGTCGGGAGCGTCTTCAGCCACTTTTTGGAGGATTTGTAGGAACAGTGCTCGTTCCACATGGCCGAGACGATGCCAAGCTCGGTGATGGTCGGCTCGCGGCCGATCAGATTCACGAAGCGGTCATACTCATCGGGCTTGAGCCCATGTTCCTTGACGAGTTGCGGGGTGATTTTGACGGGGGCCTGGGTCATCGCGTCTGCGGTTTAACGGGAGGAGGTGAAGAGGACAATCATTGCGTGGCGCGAGTCAACCTTCGGCCGCGGCCGCCTTCCAGGCAGGCAGCGCGGTGACGCGGTCCCACCAGGCGGCGAGGTTCGGAAACTGCGCCAGGAGGTCACGGGCTTCCTCGGCTTCAACGAAATAGCCGAATTGCGGTGCCACATGGAAATCGGCGAGCGAGGGTGTGTCGCCGGTCAGGTAGGCATTCTGCCCGAGAAGGCCCGCGAGTGCGGTCAGTAGCGTCCTGGCTCGCGGGATGGCGGAAGCCACGCGGGCTTCGTCGGTGGGCAGGCCATCGCGCGGATTGGATATGGTCTCGACGTAGATGTCCCAGACCAAGGTGCGATAGCCGTAGGAATCGGCCATCGAGATGATCTGGTTCATCCTCGTACGGTTTAAAAGTTCGCTCGGCTGGAGCGATGGACCGGGAAAGGCTTCGTCGATGTAACGGTTGATGGCATCGGTCTCGTAGATCGTGACGTCGCCATGGCGCAGCGCCGGTATCTTCATGAAGGGGTGGATAGCGTCGTATTTCTTCGCGCGGGCCTCGGGCGAAAAGATATCGACGATCTCGAAGTGGTGCGCGACATCCTTGGCGGCTAGCGCCATGATCGCCGATCGCGTGTAGGTGCTGTAGCGCGCACCGTAGAGGATGGGCGTTGGACTGCTCACGCGGCGAGCAGGCTTTCGAAGAGCGGCCGACAGTCTGTCGCACCGTGCAAGGGTTCGATCATGTTCTCGGGGTGCGGCATCATGCCGATGACGTTGCCCGGCTTATTGACAATGCCGGCGATATCGTTGGTCGCGCCGTTGGGATTGCCCTCGACATAGCGAAACACCACGCGACCTTCGCCTTCGAGGACAGCAAGTGTTTCATCGTCGCAAACGTAATTACCCTCGCCATGGGCGATCGGGCAGCGCACGACATCGCCCTGGTTGAGGCGGTTGGTGAAGTATGTACGCGTATTCTCGACGCGCAGCTTCACCTGCCGACAGACGAACCTAAGGCCGGCATTGCGGATGAGAGCGCCTGGCAGGAGACCGGCTTCGGTGAGAATCTGGAAGCCGTTGCAGACGCCGAGAACCTTCAGGCCCTTGGCGGCCTTGGCGCGCACGTCCGTCATGATCGGTGAGCGCGCGGCAATAGCCCCGCAACGCAAATAATCGCCATAGGAGAAGCCGCCGGGCACGACGACGAGGTCGACGGGAGGCAATTCGGTGTCGGCATGCCAGACCGCGACGGATTTAGTGCCGGTCGTGGCCTCGAGTGCCCGCATCATATCGGTTTCGCGATTGATGCCGGGGAAGACGATGACGGCGGATTTCATGACAGGTGTCGCACTAGGCTAGTTCGATCTCGTAATTCTCGATGACCGTGTTGGCGATGAGCTTGTCGCACATCGCCTTCACCGCAGACATTGCCTTCGATTTGTCGGTCTCGGCAAGGTCGACTTCGAAATACTTGCCTTGCCGCACGCCCTCGACGCCGCCAAAGCCCATCGAGCCAAGCGCGCCCTGGATCGCCTTGCCCTGGGGGTCGAGTACGCCCCTCTTGAGTGTTACCCTGATACGCGCCTTCATAGTCAGTCCGTCTTCACGAGCTTCGGGCCGCGAGCGTTCGGGCTGTTCGGATTCGATGATGAGACCCAGACGCCGGGCGACTTCCTGATAGGCTTCCATGAGGCCGCCCATGTCGCGACGGAAGCGATCCTTGTCGAGCTTGTCCTGGGTCTTGATGTCCCAAAGACGGCAGCAGTCGGGACTGATTTCATCGGCGAGCACAATGCGCACCATGTCGTTTTCATAGAGGCGACCGAACTCGACCTTGAAGTCGACGAGCTTGATGCCGATGCCGAGGAAAAGGCCGGACAGGAAGTCGTTGATGCGAATCGCCATGTGCATGATGTCGTCGATCTCCTGGGGGCTCGCCCAGTTGAACGCGGTGATATGCTCTTCCGACACCATCGGATCATGGAGCTGGTCGTTCTTGTAGTAGAATTCGATGATCGAGCGGGGGAGTGCGCTGCCTTCCTCGAGCCCGAGGCGCTTGGACAGCGAGCCTGCCGCAACATTGCGCACCACGACTTCAAGCGGAATGATCTCGACCTCGCGCACCAACTGTTCGCGCATATTGAGGCGCTTCAGGAAATGCGTCGGCATCCCGAGCTCGTTGAGCCGGGTGAAAATCAATTCCGAAATACGATTGTTGAGAACACCCTTGCCATCGATGATGGCTTTCTTGGTCGCGTCGAAGGCGGTCGTGTCATCCTTGTAGTGAACGATGATCGTGCCGGGCTCCGGTCCTTCGTAAAGGATCTTGGCCTTGCCTTCGTAAATTCGCGTCCGCTTGGAGTTCATCTTCAATATCCTCATCCGGCAATCCTTTAAGGCCTTAGCAGGCTACACCCCACAAGGCCCGAGTCACACACACAACTTGTTCCGAAAATATGACGCCAACTTAATATCGGCATTAGATATGGGCATTAGCCCCTTTTTACAGGAGGGGTGTGCGCTGCACAATCCCGGAAGTCCAGGTTGATTTGGGGCTCTCCTATGGCTATCTGTCGCCCAGGAAATGGCTAACGGGAGAGGCCCGATGACGACATTCGATAAGCGCGAGGAAGGGTTCGAGCGAAAATTCGCCCTTGACGAGGAAGCGCGGTTTCGCGCCGAGGCGCGCCGGAACAAGCTCCTGGGCCTGTGGGCGGCCGACAAATTGGGGCTTATTGGCGCGGATGCGGAAGCTTACGCAAAGTCGGTTGTTCAGGCGGATTTCGCCGAAGCCGGCGATGAGGACGTCTTCCGGAAGATTCGCGCCGATTTCGACGCCAAGAAGATCGCGCAGACCGACCATCAGATTCGCCGCACGATGGATGAGCTTCGCGCGCTCGCCTTCGAGCAGCTCCGCGGCGAGGCTCGCTGAGCGTGCGATTCGATCTCAGAGCAAGGCTGAAGCAGGAAAAGCCATTCTACTTCATTTGGGCAACGATGCCCGGTTCGGTCCTCGCCGGACAACTCGCGCGACTGCCCTATGAAGGCGTGTGCATCGACATGCAGCATGGGCTTTCGAGCTTCGGCGATGTCGTAACCATGGTGCCCGAGATCATCGCGGCCGGAAAGCCGGCGATGATCCGCGTCTTGTGGAACGAGCCGGGGCTGATCGGCCAGGCACTGGATGTCGGCGCTGCCGCAATCATCGTGCCCATGATCAATTCGGCGAAAGAAGCTGCGGCACTCGTCAAGTCCGCGAAATATCCGCCGCAGGGCATGCGAAGCTGGGGCGGCTATGCGGCGGTGCAGGCGGCGGGCGTTGCGCCGACGGCTTATCTCGCCGAAGCCAATGAAGGGACCTTGGCTTTCGCGATGGTCGAGACGCAAGAAGCGCTCGACAATGTCGACGCCATCGCCGCTACAACAGGTCTCGACGGCCTGTTCATCGGACCCAATGATCTCGGCATATCGCTCGGCCATGGGCTCAATGCGGATCTCACGATACCGAAGCTCGACGCGGCGGTTCGCAAGATCGGTGCAGCGGCCGCCAAGAACGGATTGATCGGCGGCGCTTTTGGCGGCACGCCCAAGAACTGCAAATATTTTGCCGAACGCGGTTTCCGCTACATCGTCGGCGTGACCGAAGTCGGATTGCTCGCGGCGGGCGCCAAGAGCCTGATCGCGGCCAGCGAGTAGAATTGACCTCGAGCCCGCGGCGGAGGACACTGCCGCGGGTAAAGGAAGCGTCCATGGATCAGCGTACACCGATCGCGGAGCGGCGGGA
Organism: uncultured Alphaproteobacteria bacterium; assembly: GCA_963805405.1. Lineage (GTDB taxonomy): Bacteria > Pseudomonadota > Alphaproteobacteria > Rhizobiales > Aestuariivirgaceae > JAEUMG01. The sequence goes on from CAWDUC010000020.1 coordinate 386,129, forward strand.
GGCAGTTCTCGATAAGATAGTCGAGATGTGTCTCGCGGCCGGCCCAATCTCGATCCAGACCGACAAGTATTTCACCAATACCGCGAAGATCGTGAAGGAGCATGGCGATGTCGAAGTGACATTCGCGCTCTTCATGCGACGCCGCGTGGTGGCGGCCTTCGAGCCGGCCATCCGCATCGTCGAGAGACTAGCGCCTGGCAGCCGTATCAGGCGGTTCTTCAACGAGGGCGACCTCGTACCTTCGGAAGTGAAGATGATGGAGATCACCGGCTCCATGGCGAAGCTCTCGGAGATCGAGACTCTGGTGTTGCAGAAGACCGGGTTTCCCTGTGTATCGGCCAATAACGCCTATGAGATGTGCCGCGCAATTCCGACCGCCGGCTTTATGGATATGCATGCCCGCCACGGCAGCGGTGCGGAGATGAACGTGCTCGCCGCCTATGGCGCGTCGGTTGGCAGCGATGCTGCCAAGCGTGCCGATGCGAAGGTCAAGGGTTTTGTCGGGTCATCCCAGGATCTGACGGCGCCGTTGTTCGGCGCCTCGGAAGGCCTCGGGACCATGCCGCATGCGCTCGTCGGGTATACGGGCGGCGATGTTCTTGAAGCGTTGAAGCTCTTTGCGAAGACACTTCCCGGGGCGCGGACGCTGGTAGCTCTCGTCGATTACACGGGCGAGGAAATCTCCGACTCGCTCAAGTGTGCGCATTGGTTCTACGACGAAGCGCGATTGCAGGATCAGGGCAAGACATTCGGCGTTCGCCTCGACATCCACGGCGGCCGTTTCGCGCAAGGCCTCGATTACGAGCGATCGGTCGATGTCGTCGGCCACTGGCTGGGGGTTTCCGGCGAGTATAATATCGTCGAGCAGGTGCTGGGCCAGCGGGCTGTGCAGCTTGATCCCAACAACATCCTGGTCGACAAGGTGCGCCGCATCCTGTTCGGCAAGGGCGTGTCGGTTGCGTCGGTCATCCACGTACGACGGGCCCTCGATGCGGCGGGCTACAAGGATGCCCAGATCGTCGCTTCTTCAGGTTTCGATCCCCAGAAATGCCAGATCATGGGAGCGGCCAAGGCGCCAATAGACATGGTGGGAACCGGGAGTTTCTTACCGGCGACGCTCACCGAAACCTATGCAACGGCCGATATCATTGCCTATGGCGGGGTCAAAAGAGTTAAGATCGGCCGCGAATTTCTATTCGACTAGCATAGAGATTTTTCACCGACGCAAGCAATATAGTCCGCGCATATCTTGCTTTTAACGTGCAGGTTTGTGATGGTGCAACCCGCCTTTGAGGCAACAAGGCTGGGGAAAATGACCATGTACAGTGTAACTTTGAAGCGGCTTGCCGCTTTTGCGGCGGGTATCCTGATTTCCGGTGCGGTGTGGACTTCGGCGGCTAATGCAAGTGTCGCCGTCCGCATCGATATTTCTGCTCAGACCATGACTGTCGACGTCGACGGCGATCTCTACGCGACGTGGAGAGTGTCGACGGCTCGCTCGGGCTATTACACGCCGCGCGGTAACTTCAAGCCGTATGTGCTCAAGAAAATGCACTATTCGCGCAAATACGACAATGCGCCGATGCCGCATTCAATCTTCTTCCGCGGCGGCTATGCTATTCACGCCACGAATTATGTGAAGTCGCTGGGTCGGCCGGCCTCTCACGGGTGCATCAGGCTGTCGCCGCAGAATGCCGCTGCTCTCTACGGGCTCGTCCAGCAGTACGGTATGAAATCGACGAAGATCACGATCACCAACTGAACGCGATCATTCGCCGAACACGCGTCGGAAGATCGTATCCACGTGCTTCACGTGGTAACCAAGGTCGAACAAGCCCGCCAGATCCACGTCGGATAGGCGGGCTTTTACTTCGGGATCGGCCTTCAGAAGCTTCAGGAAATCGGCTTCGCCACGCCAGACCGGCATGGCATTGCGCTGGACCGCGGTGTAGGCATCTTCTCGGCTCATTCCCTTCTGAGTGAGAGCCAGCAAAATGCGCTGCGAATGAATAAGGCCACCCAGCCGGTCCAGATTGCGACGCATATTTTCCGGATAAACCACAAGCTTGTCGATGACGCCGGCCAGACGGACGAGCGCAAAATCAAGATGCACCGTCGCATCGGGCGCAATGCCGCGTTCGACCGAGGAATGAGAAATATCGCGCTCATGCCAGAGTGCTACGTCCTCGAGAGCAGGGGTCACGGCTGAGCGAACGAGACGCGCGAGGCCGGTCAGATTCTCCGTGAGCACCGGGTTGCGCTTGTGCGGCATAGCCGAAGAGCCCTTCTGGCCAGGTGAGAAGTATTCCTCAGCCTCCAGGACCTCGGTGCGCTGCAAGTGGCGAATTTCGGTTGCGAGCCGCTCGACCGACGAAGCAATCACGCCCAACGTGGCGAAGAACATGGCGTGGCGGTCGCGGGGAATGACCTGCGTCGAGACCGGCTCGGGCTTGAGACCCATGGCCAGCGCCACATGCGCCTCTATCGCCGGGTCGATATTGGCGAAAGTGCCGACGGCACCGGAAATGGCGCAAACCGCAATTTCCTCCCTCGCGTGAACGAGACGTTCCCTCGCGCGAGCAAACTCGGCATAGGCGAAGGCAAGTTTCACACCGAAGGTGGTGGGTTCGGCATGGATGCCATGACTGCGGCCGATCGTGAGCGTAGCACGATGCTCGTAGGCGCGGCGCTTCAAGGCCGCGAGCAGAAGGTCCAGATCGGCGAGCAAGAGGTCGCTCGCGCGGGCCAGCTGGACACTCAAGCACGTATCGAGCACGTCGGAGGAGGTCATGCCCTGATGGATGTAGCGCGCCTCTGGCCCGACAATTTCCGCCAAGTGGGTCAGGAAGGCTATGACATCATGCTTGGTCTCGCGTTCGATTTCATCGATGCGCGCCACATCGAAATGAGCCTCGCGCCCCTTGGCCCAGATTGTCGCAGCCGCTTCGCGTGGAATGATGCCGAGCTCCGCCATGGCATCGGCCGCGTGCGCTTCGATCTCGAACCAGATGCGAAAGCGTGTTTCGGGCCTCCAAATTAGGGCCATGGCTTCGCGGGAATAGCGCGGGATCATGGGGGCCTCAGAAAGCGCGGAAGGTTATGATGGTGTAAGTATCCTTGATGCCAGCAATGGCGTGAACCTTCTCGTTGATGAAGCGGCCGATATCATCGTCGCGGTCCAGATATATCTTCACGAGCAGATCGTAGTCGCCGGCAGTCGAATAGACTTCGGAGGCGAGCTCGGCGTCGACTATCGCCGTCGCGACATCGTAAGCTTTACCTAGCTCACACTTAATCTGGACGAAAAAAGCCTTCACCGACAGAATCCCGCTGGATGCGGGCCATGCTTCCCAAGGAACGAAGCCTGGGTCAAGCCCATTCCGGGGGGCACCCCATATCCGGAAATAATAAAGGCCCGGACTTTCGACCGGGCCTTTGAAGCAGGTTTGGGACGCCTATTCGGAAAGATACATCACCTTGGCAAGCTGGTTCTTGATGACGCCGAAGGCGGTCGCCAGTTCCGCATTGTTGTCGGTATTGAAATAATAATCCGGCCCGCTGGCGCAATCTTGAAGGCGCTTCTCCGAGGCGGCATCTGCGACGTCATCCAGATCGAAGGAGACGGTCACGACGCGGACCTTGGCAGTCTTCAGCGCGGTGCACAGGGCCGCGGTGTTAGCTTCAGCGGCAGCCACCGACCACTTGCTGTTGGCGCCATAGCCGGCGCTTGTCTGCGCGCCATCCGTCAGCAGAATGACGGCCTTCAAGGTATCTTCCTTCCCCATCGCCACGCCCTCGGTATAGGGCGCGTTGGGAGTTAAGAGGTGGTAAGCCATCTCAAGTCCCAGCGCGATGTGCGTATTGCCGATCGGATACATCTGGTTGAGCTGCGCCTTGGTTGAGGCATGATCGGTCGTAAGGGGTTTAACGGTCACGTTGTAGGTCTGATAGTCGCCGCAAATGTCGGTACCGTAATAGCCCCAACGGGTCTTATTGTTCGTGCTGTTCGTTGTGCTCGGCGTCGTCGCCTCGCGATTGTAGGGATATTTCCGGTCCTCGATGCACTTGGTCCAGGTCGACGAACTGCTTTGACCATCCATGTAATTCTTTGGCATCGTAACGCGGACAGATTCGGAGAACGGTACGAGTCCGAATTTGACGTCGTTGTTGACGCCTTTCTGGCTGAGATCGTCGATCAGCTTGACGGCCGCTTCGCGCATCGAGACGTATTTGCGCACGCCATCGACCTTGTCATACATCGACCAGGAGAAGTCGACGACCATGGCGATTTCGCCCTTGTGAAAATCGGAGAAGACCGGCAGTGAGACCGTGGCCTTGGCGCCGATATTGCCGGCATCGTCAGAGACCATCTCGCTGGCATCCGGGCCGCCGCTGGCCATATACATGACGTCGCCGAAGGCGCTTTCAACGGTACCGGTTGCATTGACCTTGATGAGGTTCTGCACCTTGTCCACCTTGACGTCCACCTTGAGCGAGCCCGGCTTCAACGCCTTGGGAAGATTCTTGTTTATGTAATTATTGGCGGTGGCTTCATAGGTCGTGCCACCAAGAGCGTAAGTGTTAGCCGCAGCCAGGGCGGCCGCATCCACGGCGGCTTGCATCTCGGTGCGCGCCTTCGACATGTTCAGGTATTCGATGGTCGCACCAGCCGCGAGGAACATCGGGATAGCAGACAGCCCAAAGATCATGGACACATTGCCTGCCGAGTTTTTCAAGAAGTTCCGCAGCAATTTGGAAGTTTTCGTTTTCATGACTGCATTTGCTCCGAGCTGTCGCACCTCGTGCCACGCTTTTGAATTTTGCGCGCCCGTCGCTTATGGCAGCGGGCTGTTGCGCAAGCGTAAATTCTAAGGCTCAAGTTTTATTGAAGGCGCATTAAAATCACAGGCAAATACTACTGACCGAGTAACAGCAAAAAGCCCGGCAGAGAAGCCGGGCCCGCTCTTCGATGAATAATCAGTGTAAAGACTATTGGTTGCCGTCGATCACTTCTTGCGCGGCCGCGGAATTTTGTTCGCAGAAGGCGGTGGGATTCGCATTATACTCAGCGTTGAGCTGATCGAAGATCGGCTCAACGTCTTCCGAAGTAGCGTCTGCGTCGATGAACTCCTGGTCCACGGGCAGGCGGATTTCCTGCTCGACGTCGCTTTCCGAGACTTCGTCGCTACCACTCGCGCTGGCAGTGCAGAACTTCATCGTGAACATCGTGCGGTAGTAGTCGGCAAGGGAAGTCGCTCCAGACGGAGCTGCGCTGACGCCGGCGACGAGCGCCATGGCGAAGCCGCACGAGGCAAGGCGCTTTGGCAGACGCGAGACGCTAAGAGATCCAAACATCGATGCTACTCCTAGTGAGACTGGCCGGTTACCCGTTTATTCAGTGGCCTTGGCTGGAGGAGTAGCAATGAAGTTTCAATCGCCTATTGATGAAACGCTTAAGAATTTAGCTTTCCAAGTAAGCATTGCTGCAAATAAAAACCCGCGCGGCGAGGTGCCGCGCGGGCGCTGTATCAGGCTGAATAAGCCTTACATCTTGGTCGGATCTTCGGCGTACTTGCCGTCATGCCAGACGTACCAGACGTACTTGGCATCCTTAATGTCGCCCTTTTCATTGAGCGAGATTGTGCCAAGAACGGTTTCTACCGGATTGCCGGCGCGCAGCCATTCGGAAATCTTCTTGGCATCGGTCCCGCCGGTCGCTTTCGCGGCCTGGGCCCAAGCCTGGATGGCAGCATACGCGTAGAGCGTGTAGCCTTCCGGATCGTAGCCACCGGCCTTGAATTCTTCCACGATTGCCTTGGCGGTCGGGAAGTTGCGCGGCTCGGGAGCGAAGGTGAATATCATGCCTTCGCCGGCGGGGCCGGTGATGGTCCAGAATTCTTCCGTGTTGAATGCATCGCCGGAGATCATCTGAGCAGTCGAGCCCTGGTCACGCATCTGACGCAGGATGAGGCCGCCTTCGGTGTGATAACCGCCGACATAGACGACTTCGATTCCGGCGTCCTTCATCTTCGAGACGAGCGCGGTGTAGTCCTTTTCACCAGCGGTGTAGGACTCATTCATCGTTTCTTTCACGCCAGCAGCGTTGAGAGCCTTGCGGGTTTCGTCCGCCAGACCTTTGCCATATGCCGACTTGTCGTCGATGATCGCAATCTTCTTGTCCTTGAAGTTCTTGGCAATGAAATTGCCGGCAACGATGCCCTGCGCATCGTCGCGACCGCAAACGCGGGCGACGTTCCAGCCGCCTTCATCCGTGAACTTGGGATTGGTCGAGGCCGGTGTGATCTGGAGGATGCCTTCCTCTTCGTAGACCTTAGAAGCCGGAATTGAGGAACCGGAGCAGAAGTGCCCGGCCATGAACTTGATGCCCTTCGACACCATCTGATTGGCAACCGCCACGGCCTGCTTCGGATCGCAAGCATCGTCACCGACTTCCAGAACGATCTGTTCACCGTTAACGCCGCCCGCCTTGTTCAGATCAGCAACGGCCTTTTCGGCGCCACGCTTCAGCTGTTCGCCAAAGCTCGCATATTGACCCGAGATCGGGCCGGCAACACCGATCGAAACATCAGCCCAGGCAACCGAGACAGAAAGCGCCGCGGCGAAGCCAAGAGCAACGCCAGACAGCAATAGTTTCTTCATTTGTTTCTCCCTTGGAAAACGGCCCAATTAGGCCTTTTGGGGGGGCTCTTTACCCCTTGGAGGGGTTCTAGCCTCTTTCGGGCAGGCTTGGGAAGGGGCAGGGAATTTTAGGGTGCTGCCCGGCGATTTCGCCAGCTCAGGGGACCTGAACGCTCGTAGAGCCAAGGGTACTGACGGGTCATCAAGGCGGCGCGGGTCGAGAGGTAACCCAAAAGGACCGCTGCGATCAGAACCGCGGTATCGGTAATAAAGTAGTGGAGGCTCAGAAGCTCGCCATTGAAAAGCGAATAGTGAAAAAAGCGCAGAACGGCGCCCAGCGGGAGCATGTACATAACAGGCATCCAGAGCGGGCGCCATTTGGAGGCGAGGGCGCGGCCGGCGAGAAAGGCAGCGCCACCGCCGATGATCACCGTCATGATCAGAAAGATCGAAAGCTTGTCTTCGACGAAGAGCGACATGGCGCTTCAATGCCCCCCTTCGAGATAAGCGGCGCGGATTTCATCCTTGGCAAGAAGCTCCTTGCCCGTTCCGGTCATCGTGATCCGGCCATTCACCATGACATAGCCGCGATGGGCGAGTTTAAGCGCATGATAGGCGTTTTGCTCGACCAGGAAGACGGTCAGGCCCTGCGTGGCATTGAGATCTCGAATGACCGAAAAAATCTGTTTGACGATCAGCGGCGCGAGGCCGAGCGAGGGCTCGTCCAAAAGCAGCAGCTGCGGCCGCGCCATGAGGGCGCGAGCAATTGCCAGCATCTGCTGTTCACCACCCGAAAGTGTTCCGCCGCGCTGCGTCTGGCGCTTTTCGAGGATGGGAAACATCTTGAAGGCCTTTTGGAGGTCCTCATCGAAATGCGCCGGGTCGCTTACCGCGGCACCCATCTGTAAATTTTCGAGGACTGTCATGCGCGGGAAAATGCGCCGGCCCTCGGGAGACTGCGCGACACCTAGGCGAACGATCTGGTGGGTCGGCATTTGTGTGATGTCGTGATCACCGAGCTTTATGCTGCCGGCGCGGGCCCGCGGGGTGCCGCAAATCGTCATCATCAGTGTCGACTTGCCGGCGCCGTTGGAGCCAATGAGGGCGACGATCTCGCCTTTTGCGACGTCAATATCCACTCCCTTCAGGGCTTGAATCTTGCCGTAGAAAGTTTCAACACCGCGAACGGTGAGCATGGCTTCGCTCATGGCCGATCCTGCACCTGCTGCGCGGCGCCAAGCGCCTCGGCGACGATTGCGGCAGGCTCTTCGTCTTCGTCGACGCCCAGATAGGCGCGAATGACGGCCGGATCCGATCTGACCTCGGCGGGCGTGCCGTCCGAGATTTTCTGTCCGTAGTCGAGCACTACGATGTGGTCGGATATGCCCATCACGACGCTCATGTCGTGCTCGATCAGAAGCAACGCAATCCCTTGCTCCTTGCGGATGGACAAGAGCAGGCGATTAAGATCCTCCGATTCACGCGGATTGAGGCCGGCGGCTGGCTCGTCAAGACAGAGGAGGAGGGGGTTGGTGCACATGGCGCGGGCGATTTCCAGCCTGCGCTGTGCTCCGTACGGGAGGTCACCGGCTGGATCATCAGCGCGATCCGTCAAGGCGATGCGATCGAGCCAGAATTTGGATACGTCAATCGCCTCGCGCTCTGCACGGCGATAATTGCCGGAGCCGAATATGCCAGCAAAAGTGTAGCCAGACGCGACCATGAGACGATTGTGTTGCGCAACCATCAGGTTTTCGAGCACCGTCATGCCAGAAAAAAGGCGGATGTTCTGGAAGGTGCGCGCTACTTTGGCGTGCTTCGCAATGCGAAAGTCATCCATCCGCTCCAGCAGGAACTCCTGACCGTCTGGATGGCGTAGCGCGACCATTCCCTCGGTTGGTTTGTAGAAGCCGGTGATGCAATTGAACACGGTGGTCTTGCCCGCGCCATTCGGTCCAATGAGCGCAGTGATGTCATTGCGTTCCGCGGTGAATGAAAGATCGCCTACCGCGGTCAAGCCACCGAACCGCATGGTCAGATGGTCGACCGTGAGTATAGGAACGCTGCCGGCCGTCGCCATTAGCCGTGTCCTTGTGCCACGAGATCACCGGAGACGGCCTTCTTCTCCTTCAGGTAGACTGTGGGTTCGCGCCGCGTGACGAGTCCGCGTGGACGCCAACGCATGATCAGGACCATGGCGATGCCGACGGCAAGCATGCGGTACTGCACCGGATCAAATCCTGCCGGCATGATTGCCTTGAGCCATGACATCTCGCGAAAGAGTTCGAAGGCCCCGATGATTACGATCGCAGCGATGGCTACGCCGACTTGGGATCCAAGGCCGCCCAAAACGACGATTGCTAGTACGATGGCCGATTCCATGAAGACAAAAGATTTAGGTGAGATGAATCCTTGCCGCGTTGCAAAAAAGGAGCCGGCAAAGCCGGCGAACATGGCGCCTATCGCGAAAGCAGTGAGCTTGGTGCTGGTGGTATTTATACCGAGCGAGCGGCAGGCGATCTCGTCTTCGCGCAGAGCTTCCCATGCGCGACCGACAGGAAGGCGACGCAGACGCAGCGTGACGAAATTGGTTATCAGACAGAGCACCAGGATCACGTAATAGAGAAAGATAATGCGCTGGATCGGTGCATATTCGAGGCCGAACGTCGCGGCGAAGCCTTTCTCGTCATTGGTGAACGGAATGCCGAAAAAGGAGGGGCGCGGAATATCGGAAATGCCGTTGGGACCTCCGGTAAAATCATCCCAGTTGATGAGTATCACGCGAATGATTTCGCCGAAGGCCAGCGTCACAATGGCAAGATAGTCACCGCGCAATCGCAAGACCGGAAAGCCGAGTATGACGCCCCACATCGCGGCGAGAATGCCGGCCAAGGGCAGCACGAGCCAGAAGGCCCATGGCGTAATGCCGTCGCCGAACCAGATAGGGAAGAAGATCGTGGAGAGTAGGGCATAGGAGTAGGCGCCGACGGCGTAGAACGCGACATAGCCCAGATCGAGAAGCCCGGCGAGACCGACAACGATATTGAGACCCCAGCCGAGCATCACATAGGTGAGCATCAGGATGCCGAGATCGACGATGCGCCGATCGACGCCGGGAATGAAGGGAAGAAGTAGTGCAATGACGAGTAAGCCTATGCCGACATATTTGCCCAAAGGCTCGATGGCGGCTGCAAATTTCGAAGAAGCTCTCGCAGTTCCCTGATTCTGGGGGCGACTCCAAACGAAGATGTTCAGCAGCAGGCGCCCTGCCATGACGATCGCGACAAGCGCTGCAACCAGTCCCCAACGGTATTGAAGTGTCAGGGCATTGCCGATCGACACGGTCTTCATGCCGATGATCGGGCCGAAAATCGCCAGTGCGATGATGCCCGTTAGAAGCGTGTCTTTGACAATGGCGGGAATATCGAGGGGGGCTTGCGCCGAAGCGGTCTTCGCCTGCGCTGCCATGTCAGACCTTTTCGACTTCAGGTTTGCCCAGCAAGCCCTGGGGGAGGAAAATCAGCACGATCGCCAACATCGCGAAGGCTGCAACGTCTTTGTATTCCACTGAGAAATAGGCAGACCAAAACACCTCGATCAGGCCAATCACCAGTCCGCCGAGCATCGCGCCAGGCAGCGAGCCGATGCCGCCCAGGACAGCTGCCGTGAACGCCTTGATGCCCGCAAGAAAGCCTATGTAGAAATCGATCACGCCATAACGCAAGAAGAAGAGAAGGCCCGCAACGGCAGCCAGCGCCGCGCCGATGATGAAGGTTATGGCGATGGTCCTGTTGACATCGACGCCGAGCAGGGCCGCCATCTTCATGTCCTGCTCGCAGGAGCGCTGGGCTCGACCCAGGGATGTTCGGGTGATGATGAGGGTGAAGATGGTCATAAGGACCAGCGTCGAAACGATTATGATGATCTGCATATTGGAAAGGCGGACGACGAAATCGCCGCTGTGGACCAGATCATGTCCACCGGTTACGACCGGGGCCACGGGCTTTGGTCGGCCGTCCTGTGCGATGCGGACGTATTCCTGAAGGACGATCGACATGCCGATGGCGGAAATGAGCGGGGCGAGACGGAAGGAGCCGCGCAAGGGACGGTAGGCGACCCGCTCGATCGTCCAATTGTATACAGACGCGAGGGTCATCGCGATCGCCAGGACCAAGATCAGCGAGATAATGACCGTGAATGCGCCGCTGTCGCCGGAGACCCCGATGGCCAGAATACCGATGAGGGATATGAAAGAGCCGACCATGAATACATCGCCGTGCGCGAAGTTAATCATGCCGATGATGCCGTAGACCATCGTGTAGCCGATAGCGATTAAACCGTAGATTGAGCCGAGCGTCAGCCCGTTGATCAATTGCTCGAGGAAATACTCCATAGCCCCCTGCGCCGTTGCCCCATAGTAAGTCGCAAGCTCATGACCGGCCCGCGTTAAGGCTGGTTTAGACTGCGGTATCGGCAAAGACAAGCGGGGCAGCTTCGGCTGCCAACAGCTTAAAGTTTGGGCAGAATCACGGGGTAATCTCCTGACACGTGCTGTCAGGGATATTGTTTCAACAAAGAAAAATTGCAGTCTCGCCCGTTTACACAGCGGGGGGTAGCTACTATCTACTGCCGGATGTTGCGCCGCATCATATACTTTTTCCTGGTCACCGTGATCTTCGGCGGGCTAGCCGCGCTGATCGCGTGGTATGCCTTTGATTTCAAACCAAAGATGATCGCTACGGCGATCATGAGCGCCCCGGCGCCGGTCGAAACAATTTCAGCAGACGCGGCTCGCGAGGATTCCTGGCAACCCCGCGTCCAGGCACTGGGCACCATGACGGCCGTGAATGGTATAGATGTGACGCCTGAGGTTGGGGGTGTGATCCGTGACATCCACTTCGATTCCGGGCAAAAGGTGAAAAAGGGCGACAAGCTTGTTCAACTGGACACGGACATGCTCGATGCCGACTTGCGCAACTTCCAAATCCAGCTGAAGAACGCGCAGACCGAACTGGACCGTCGTCAAAAGGTTTTCGACAAGGGATTTGCCGCAAAGGCTGATCTGGACGTAGCCATGGTGCTACGTGACCGTTTGCAGGCCAATATCGAGCGCACCAATGCCGAAATCGCTCAGAAGGGCGTTTACGCGCCGTGGGATGGCACCCTGGGGTTACGTGACATTGCGGTCGGTCAGTATGTTGCGCCTGGTCAAAAACTGGTTTGGCTACAAAGCGTCAATCCGATTTACGCGGACTTTACGGTGACCGAGAGCGATTACGGCAAGCTCAAGCCGGGTCTGCCGGTCACCGCGACTTTCACCGCATATCCGGGCGAAGCTTTTCGTGGAGAAATAACGACAACCGACGCCAAGGTCGATGAATCCAGCCGTATGATCACGGTGCGGGCTAGCCTATCCAATACGGACGGCCGACTGGTGCCGGGCATGTACGCCAATGTGGCGGTGGATGTGGGAGAGCCCGACAAAGTCGTTACGGTGGCTCAGACTGCTGTTACCTTCAGCCTCTATGGCGACAGTATCTTGGTCGTGGTGCCGCCGAAAGAGCAGACCGCCGACAACAAAGATGTGTTCGAGATCGAGCGCAGGTTCGTTAAAGTCGGGCCGACGCGCGATGGCAGGGTGCAGGTCGTCGAGGGCGTAAAAAGTGGCGAGCGCGTGGTTCTTGCCGGCCAGAACAAGGTCGACCAGGGTTCGAAGGTTCGGATCGATAACTCGGTCGCGCTCAATGCGCCGACTAACAAGCTGACACAGTAGTGGCAGGCGGGGGACGATGAGTTTCACCGACATCTTCGTCCGCCGCCCCGTCCTAGCCACGGTGGTGAGCCTGCTCATCCTGCTGGTCGGTTTGCAGGCAGCCTTCAATATGCCAGTCCGGCAGTTTCCGAAGGTCTCCGATACGACCATCACAATCACGACGTCCTATCCGGGCGCCAATGCTGACCAGATCAAAGGCTTCATCACAACACCCATCCAGCAGGCTGTGGCCAGCACCGAAGGCATCGACACGCTGAAATCGACCTCGGCGCAGAATGTCTCGACGATCACCATGAAGCTCCGGCTCGACGCGGATGGCGACCGAGCCCTCGCGGACGTTCTGTCCAAGGTGAACGAAGTCCAGGGTACGCTGCCACGCGAGTCGAATGATCCGATCGTGAAACGCACGACGGGCACGCCTTACGCGTTGATGTATATCGGGTTCAACTCGGCCACGATGTCGTCGGCGCAGATCAGCGACTATCTCGACCGGGTGGTAAAGCCCCAACTTCAAGCGATCAATGGTGTCGCGTCGGCGGATATCCTCGGTGGATCGACCTTCGCAATGCGCGTGTGGCTCGATCCCGACAAGATGGCGGCGCTCGGCGTGACGCCACTTGATGTCAGCAATGCCCTTACCACCAATAACTTCACCACTGCGGCCGGGCAGGTTAAGGGCGACTTCACGCAGAAGAACATCAATGCTCAGACCTCGCTTGAGAAGCCGGAGGACTTTGAGAAGCTTGTCGTCGCTGCGCGCGGCGAAAAGCTCATTCGATTGGGTCAGATCGCGACCGTCGATCTTGGACCCCAGGATTTCGATTCGTCGTCGGCCTTTGACGGTCTCAAGGCTGTGTTCCTTGGCATCAATGCCACTCCGGACGCCAATCCGCTGACAGTGATCAGCAATGTTCGTGAAGCGTTTCCCGAGATCCAGCGGCAATTGCCCCAAGGCCTAGATGCGCAGATCGCATTCGACGCCACCACATTCATCAGTTCGTCGATTGAGGAAGTGAGCCAGACTCTCGTCGAAGCCGCGATCATCGTCGTCGTCGTCATCTTCCTCTTCCTCGGGAATTTGCGCTCCACCTTGATCCCGATGGTGACCATCCCGTTGTCGCTCGTTGGCGTCGCCGCGGTGATGCTGATGCTCGGTTATTCGATCAACCTACTGACGCTGCTCGCCTTCGTGCTGGCGATCGGACTGGTTGTCGACGATGCGATCGTGGTCGTTGAAAATATCCATCGCCACATCGAGGAGGGGATGACGCCCTTCGATGCGGCGCTCAAAGGCGCTCGAGAAATCGCAGGTCCGGTCATCACCATGACCGCGACGCTCGCCGCGGTCTATGCGCCTATCGGTTTTACATCCGGCCTGACGGGCGCCTTGTTCAAGGAGTTTGCGTTCACGCTTGCCGGTGCGGTTGTCGTTTCCGGCATCATCGCGCTTACCCTGTCGCCGATGATGTGCTCAAAAGTTTTCACGGCGCACGGTAATGAAGGGTGGTTCTCGCGAGTCGTCGAGCGAGTGTTCTCGGCGATCCGTCGCGTTTACGAACGTATGCTGAGTGGCGCCCTCAAGCAGAGACCGGTTTTCGCGTTCATGCTGGTCATCATTATCGCGATGACCGGCATTCTTTATACCGCAATGAACAAACAGCTCGCTCCATCGGAAGACCAGGGCGTGCTGTTCTCCTTTGTCAACGCTCCGGAGCATACAAATCTCGACTACCTCACCTCCTTTACCGATCGGGCTACCAACATTTTCATGGAGGTCCCTGAAAAACAAAACGTCTTCACCATTAACGGCATGGGTGGTTCGACCCACATGGCCTTCGTCGGCCTCATTCTGAAGCCGTGGGCCGAACGCCAGCGTTCCGATACACAAATCATCGGCGAGATGCAGGGCAAGCTCGGAAGCATCCCCGGCGTGAAGACCTTCGCCACGGCGCCGCCGGCGATCCCGATCGGCGCAGGCGAAATGCCGGTCGAGTTCGTGCTAAAGTTTCCGGGCGACTATCAGCGGGTCGGCGAGGTGCTCGACAAGATCGACGCCGAAGCCAAGAAGAGTGGTCTTTTCATCTTTACCAATACCGACCTGCGTTTTGAGACTCCGCAGGCCGAACTCATCGTCGACAAGGATCGCGCGAACCAACTCGGGGTGAGAATGAGCGACGTCGGCCAAACGCTGGCTACGTTGCTCGGCGGCAACTACGTGAACCGGTCGAACATACAGGGCCGGTCCTATCAGGTCATCCCGCAGGTGCCGCGTGCTTACCGCGAATCGCCCGAGCGCCTGCTCGAATACCAAGTGCGGAGCGAGTTGGGGAAAATGGTGCCGCTCTCGTCCTTCATCTCGCTCGACGAGACGGTACAGCCGAACAGCCTCGCAACCTTCCAGCAGCTCAATTCCGCGACCTTCCAGGCCGTGCCGTTCCCCGGCCGTACGATTGGCGAAGGCATCGCGTTTCTCCAGCAGAAGGCTGCCGAACTCATGCCTCAGGGCATGACCTATGATTTTCAAGGCGAAAGCCGCCAGTTCATCCAGGAGGGCAATGCGCTTGCCGTCACCTTCCTCTTCGCTTTGATCGTCATCTATCTCGTGCTTGCGGCGCAATTTGAAAGCTTTCGAGATCCGTTCATCATCCTGATCGGCTTGCCGGCCTCGATGTTCGGCGCAATGTTCGTGCTTTTCATCCTCGGCGAGATCAATGGCGCGACACAGGGCATGCTGCCGATCAATCTCGGTTCAGGCACTATCAATATCTATACCCAGATTGGTCTCGTCACATTGATCGGCCTCATTTCCAAGCACGGGATCCTGATGGTGGAGTTCGCCAACAAGCTTCAGGAGCACGAAGGCTACGACAAGTTTGCGGCCATTCGGGAGGCGGCGGCGGTTCGGCTCCGGCCAATTCTCATGACGACGGCCGCCATGGTGATCGGTATGGTTCCGTTGCTGATCGCTAACGGCGCCGGTGCAAAGAGCCGCTTCGACATTGGCGTCGTGATCGCGGCCGGCATGACGATCGGCACGCTCTTCACCTTGTTCATCACGCCGGTGGTCTACACCTATCTCGCGGCCGATCGCCGGCCGGCATCGGCCCGCGTTCCCGTGCCAACGCCGAGCCCGGCAGCGTCGAAAGACGAACTGCCGGAGGCGCTTATGGAAGAACCGCAGCGGCTCGCCGCGGAGTAGTCAGCCTAGGGCGGCGAAGCCCGATTTCAGGCGATCTAGTCCAGCCTCAATATCGCGTTCGCTGGCGGCAAAGGACAGGCGAATGCAGCGTTCGTCGCCGAATGCCGATCCCGGAACTGTCGTAACTCCATGTACTTCAAGCAGCCAATCGCAAAGCCTATCAACTGTTGCAGCTTCAGGGCGCCGACCCAGGAAACCAGATACATCCGGGAAGGCATAGAAAGTGGCCGGGATGGGCGCGAGTTTGATCCCGCGGATATCCGATAGGCCCTTAACGACGATATCGCGGCGGCGGCGATAGCTTTCGCGCATCCGGACAACATCATCGCGGGGAGCTTCCAGAGCGGCAACGGCAGCGCGCTGCACGAAGGAATTTGCACCCGCTGAGAAGGCGCTTTGCATACGCGCCATGGATCGGGCGATCGGATCTGCCGCAGCGGCGTAGCCGAGCCGCCAGCCGGTCATGGCGAAGCTCTTGGAGAAACCGTTTACGGTTATGGTGCGCTCCAGCATGTGCGGCAAGGCACCGAAGGAGGAGACTTCGCTATCGAATACGATGTATTCGTACATTTCGTCCGACAGAACCATAAGTCGTGGGTGCGCCGAGACGACATCCGCCAGGGCTGCCAGTTCCGCCTTAGACCAAACGGCTCCGGTCGGATTGTTGGGAGAGTTGAGGATCAGCAGCTTGCTTTTCGGCGTCAACGCGGCTGCGATCTGATCCGCAGAAATCTTGAAGTCCTGCTCGACGCCCGCGGAGAGAATGCGCGGCGTTCCGCCCGCAAGTTTTACGGTGAGTTCATAGGAAACCCAAAATGGGGCCAGAAGGATCACCTCGTCACCGGGCTCGATGAGCGAGAAAACCGTATTGGCGATCGCCTGCTTGACCCCATTGGCCATGACGATCCGACCCGCACCGTAATCGAGACCATTCTCGGTCTTGAGTTTATGCGCGACCGCATTGCGCAACTCGGGTATGCCGGCGACGGGCGAGTAGTGAGTGTGGCCAGCGCGCATCGCGGCGGTCGCGGCTTCCTGAATGAAGAGAGGCGTGTCGAAATCCGGTTCGCCGAGAGTTAGGCTGACTACGTCGCGCCCTTGTGCACGTAGGTCGCGCGTCTTCTGGGACATGCGGATGATGGCCCCTTCGTCCGAAGCTGAGGCGCGTGCGGCGAGGAGCGAGGCTGGATCGAATTTTGACATGACGGGCTCTATGCCATGTGCGGCTTGCGGCGTCGAGGTCGAGGCGGCTATATCCGATGCAATCCGGCCTTGCGCCGCAAAGGAGTCGCATGACCCGTTTTCAGTTGCCGGTGGCGCTATCTTTATTGCTCCTTGCAGCATGCTCACAATCGAAGAACGTCGACATCACGCACGGCAGCCAGGCGGTTCAGACTGCATCGCGCACCGAGCCGATTTTCTATAACGGCAAGCACTACAATCTACGCTACAGCTACAACGACTCGCTCAAGGTCTTCGACATGAAGGTCAATGGAACTACCTCGACAATGAAGGCCGGTGACCAGAAGGATGCCGAGGCGATCGCGACCTCGGCGCTGGGCCATTTTGCCTGCCCGGAAGGTCAGCGTGGACGGCTCTCAAACACGCCCAAATATTCCGGCGGGACGTGGAGTCTTCAGGCGCGTTGCGGCTAGTCCTTCTTGCGCTCTAATTGAAGCGGCGATCGATCCAGTCGCGGGTGCGGAAGTAACGGCCGATCCAGGGCAGGAACCAGGTGTTGCCCGAATAAAGCGGATGGTCGGGAAATTCCGGCCGGTCGAAGGCATTGGCGCGATTTACCTTGCCTGCAATCTTGCGCGCCGTTTCGTGGCCAAGATAGGTCATCATCGCTACGCCCGAGCCATTGCAACCGAGCGCAAAGTGCAGATTATCGAGCTTTCCCATATGCGGCAGCTCATCCAGCGTGAAGGCGACGTTCCCCGTCCAGGCATGCGTGATCTTTGAGCCTTTGAGCTGCGGGAAGCGATCCGTCATGAAGCGATAAAGAATTGGCGCCGTTTCGACCGGATCGGTGTGGCCGAACTTTGCGCGGCCCCCGAAAATGAGGCGCTTCCCGTCCGGCGACATTCGGTAATAGGTGAGCACGCGGCGGGTATCGGCGATCGAGCGGTTCTTGGGGCTGATGCCCTTGGCAATGTCGGGCGGCAGTTCCTCGGTCGCAATGATATATGATCCGACCGGGACGACGCGACGTTGGAGTTGCGGCGTGACATTGCCGGTGTAACCATTCGTGGCGATAATGACATCGCCGGCTTCTATCGTGCCGCGTGGTGTTCCGACCAGCCAGCCATTGCCGTTCTGGGCCAAGCTCGTGACCGGCGTCTTGGTGGCGATCGGAATCCCGCGCGCTTGGCAAAGCTCGAGAAGACCCTTGAAGTACAGGGCAGGGTGGATATGCGCTGCACGAGACACCACCATGCCGCCAAAATAGTAGTCAGAGCCGATCTCGGCGCGTTGGCGTTCGCGCGGCACGGCGAAGGCTTCCGACTTTGCGTGCTCATTAAGGGTGGCCACCTTCTTGGCCATCGCATCATAGTGACTCTGGCACCAGGCGCCGAGGAAGTAACCAGCCTTCGTCCAGTTACAGGCAATATTCTCGCGTGCGATCAGGTTTTCGATCAGCGTGAAAGCCTCAGCAGCGTCGTTGAGAAAGGGTGCGGCCTCTTCGGTCGAGAGCGCCTTGGCAAGATAGCGCTTGCCGACATTAACGCCGCCCGACACCATGCCGCCATTGCGGGTCGAGCCGCCAAAGCCCGGCTCATTGGCATCCAGTACGATGCAGTCCAACCCTTCGCGATTAAGTTCGATTGCCGCTGAAAGACCGGCATAGCCCGCGCCGACAATCGCTACACGCGCCTTCTTCGGGAGATCGAAGGGCGGCAATGGCTGCGGCTCATGTGCTTCCCACCAGAATGGGCGTGGCTTGAAGTCGCGGTGGAAGATCTCGGAGGGCATTCGTTTTCGCCTCGTTTGCGGCCGGTTAGAACCGATGGAGTATCCGAGATTACAGCAAATTCAAGGGTGAACTGCGTAAGCCTGCCAAGCGATTATAAAGCTGATTGCCGATCCAACGGTAGACGATCTCGGGAATGCCGAGGGTATCTTCCAGCCGGCATACCGCGGGATAAAATTGCTCCCGTTCGTAGAAGCGGCAGGCGGGATAATTCTGTTGTGCGCAATGAAGTTCGAGATGGTTGGGGTATAACAACTTGGCTTGTGCCATGAGGCGTGTGCCGAGCCCCCATCCCTGGCGGTGAGGGGCGATAAAGAGCTTATCGATGAAATTCGGCTGTAGCGTCATGATGCCGGCGACGGCGCCCGCAACCTCGGCGACCCAGAAATCCTGCCCTTCTTCGAGTGCGTCGAGCAGTCTCTGGCGCGTCGTTGCAACCGGGTGGGCATAGCCGAAATATGCGTATGCCTGCCAGCAAGCAGCGTTGGCCGCGCGTGCGGCATCGTCGAGGTCGCGCGGGGCGTAGCGGCGGATTTCGATAAGGGCTGGCGGCATAAGCGGATGCGGTGTTGTCCAACGTTCAGCCAACCTCAATAGCCCAAGCGACGACCAGCATCTCGTACCGAATGTCAGGCGGAGGCTGTGCGAACCGCCCCGGCCGTATCGAAATACTCGATAAACTCAACGATCTGATCGCCCTCGAAGCGATAGACATCCGCTTTTGGCGATGCGAAAATCTTATTGGTTTGCTTGTTGCGAAACTCGACACGGCCGTAAGAGATCACGAACGGACCGCCAGAAATCACGTCAAGCATCTGGAAGCTGAGCAATTCCCATTCGTTGAACAACGCCTCAAAATAGTTGCGAACCTGCTCGCGAGTGGTGCGCGGAAGCGTAAATGGCAGTCCTCTTGCGCCGTTTCCAAGCGATGTCCAACTCGCGACGGGGGCGATCATGGCCAGCAATTCGGGATAATTAGCGCCTTTCTTCGCTTCATACTGGGTAAAAAAGCGCTTCATTTTGCGCGTATTCGCGCGCGCTTTTTCGTCAAGCGCGTCGTGAACGCGCGGCGGCGCATCTGCATAAAGCGGAGCCGGCTGCGACGTCCTCAGGGAGAGGCGGCCCATGGTTGCGGCAAGCGCCTGATCGGTATCGAAGAACTCGAAGTAGCCAATCGCCCTGCGGCTCTTGAACTTCCACAGGTCAAGCTTAGGGGAATAGACAACCTGCTTTGTTCTCTTATGCAGCCAACAACACTCGCAAATGACGGCGACTTCGCTGCCCTGGACGACAAAATCCCGCACGCGATTGAAAATCAGGTCCCATTCATCGAGGAGTTCTGCAAAATAGAACCGCGCCTGCTCGCGGCTGACGTGATCACGGCTGAAACGCATTCCGGCAGCGCCTGCGGATAGCGACCCCATCGTGAAGTCATCTGTCATGAGTCCAATAAATTGGTCGGCGTTACCGGCCTTTGTTGCGTTCCACTGCCGGTATGCCGACTGAAGGTCGGTCAAAGCTGCCTGTGAAACCATGATGATCCTCGCCGCCTGATCAGGTATTCATGCTGCGCCGGGACGGCAGCAGGGTCAAGTTGCGGCCCGATCACGCCGGTGCGTCGTCTCAAGGTTGGGCACTTGCTGATCAGGGTAATTGGATGACTGCTTCAGTTGGAGATGCCGCGCCGCGCCCGGACGCGCGCCTCATCCTGCTCATGTTCGGCATCGCAGCCGTTGGCGTGCAGGCTCTGATGTTATCACCTTTGCTGACTGATATTGCCCGTTCGCTCCAGACTGGCGCTCGCGAAGTCGGGTTCGCATCTGCTGCTTACGGAATCGGTGTCGCGGTGGCCGCTCTGCTTGCTGCTCCACGATTAGGAGGTTGGGACAAACGTAACGCTTTGCGAATCGCCTTTGTAGTGATGGCAACGGGGCTCACGATCTGCGCCCTGTCCTGGGACTGGCATGTGCTGGTTGCCGGGCAGGCTGTCACGGGACTGGCGGCTGGCGTCATAATCCCGGGAACCTATGCCTTTACTGCCGAGATTAGCTCTCCTGAGAAGAGGTCGCAGGCCATCGGCAAAGTGATTTTCGGCTGGTCGGTGGCGATGGTGGGCGGTGTGCCGCTTGCCGCACTGCTGTCTGCGTGGATCGACTGGCGCGGCATCTTCCTGATCGTTGCAGGATTGAGCTTTTTCACGGCACTGGTGATGGGGCTGTTGCCGCGCGGTGCAGCGGCGGCGTCTATGCGGAGCGCATCCTATCGCGCCGCGCTCAGCGTGCCGGGCGTGATCGTGGGTCTTGCGGCGACGTTCTGCTACATGATCGGCTTCTATCAGACATACACATTCGTGGGCGATCACGTGCGCACCTTGCATGGCACAGGCGCGTGGCTCGGCGGTTTGATCTCGTTGGCTTATGGTATCGGCTTTGGTGCTGGTGTCGTACTTGACAAGTGGATCGACCAGACGGGACCCGGCCGGGTGATGCCGGGTGCTCTGTTTCTTGTAGGGCTTAACTACGCTGCGCTGCCTTTTGCGACTTGGCACATCTGGACGACAGCGACCTACCCCTTCTTCTGGGGTCTAGCCAATCACCTTTGCATGACATCGCTTGTGGCCTATCTCGGGCAGGCACCGGTCGAGAAGCGCGGCACGATCATGGGGCTCTTCTCGTTCATCACGTATGTCGCAGTCGGGGTCGGCGGTGCGGTCTATGGGAGCGTCTACGATCATTTAGGCTTTATGGCCGTGTCGCTCGCAGCGACCGCGACCTTGTGGATCGGAGCGGCCGTCGCAGCTCTGTATCGGCCGGTTCAACCGGTAGGCTGAGCCGGCACTTCCGAAGCCTCGGCCATGATCCATTGGCGGAATGCCTTGACGATCGGCGACTCTGCGATCTCGAGCGGGGTAATCACGTAATACGCAAATTGCGGTGGGGCTTTCAGCGCAAGTTCGAAGGGTTTGACGAGGCGGCCCGCGGCGAGGTCGGCCGAGACAAGTGCCGATTCGCCCAGGGCGACACCCTGGCCTTCGATCGCTGCCTGCAGCACGAGTGCTGTCTGACCAAAATGCAGCCCGCGCGTATCGTCGAATTCGCGTATGCCTGCTGCCATCATCCACATGCGCCAATTGGGCCAGACCGCGCCCTGGGCCTGGTAATCGAGGTGGATGAGATTGTGGTGGAGGAGATCGCGCGGTTCACGGATGGGGTGGCGACCCGTCAGAAGCTTGGGGCTGCAGACCGGAAAGACCATCTCCTGGAAAAGGCGATCGACACGCAGGCCTGGATAGTCGCCGGTGCCGAAGCGGATGGCGATGTCGACATCGTCACGCTCAAAGTCGAGAACCGATTGCGACACGTCGATCCTGACATCGGCGCCGGGCTGTAGTGCAAGGAAACGATCAAGGCGCGGCACCAACCATTTGGCGGTGATGGAAGGCGAAGCAGTCACGTTCAAGCGGTTCTGCTTCTGCAGCTTGCGGATGCGCTGAAGCGCACCATTGAGACCGTTGAGGGCGTCCGAGACGGAGGTGCGGAGGATTTCGCCCTCGCGCGTAAGCCGCATGCTGCGGCTCGTGCGCTGGAAGAGCGAGACGCCGATCTGTTCTTCCAGTTCCTTGATCTGGTGGCTGACCGCCGCCGGGGTAACCGAGAGTTCTTGTGCGGCCTTGGTGAAGCTGAGGTGGCGGGCGGCCGCGTCGAAGGCCTTTATGGCGCTCAATCCGGGGAGGGTGCGGAGCATTCTTATCTACAAGTAAAATTTGAAGGTACTGAGAAAACTAGTCGTTTGAATTCCCTAATGCAAGGGAATATCTCTGTCGTCATGCAAATCACTCTCTTAACAGAAGTTTAAGATCATGACACACAATCCCTATGCCCCCCTGGTATCCCAGTTCCGGTCCGAAACCGACAGCGCATATACTTTTCGCAGGCTCGTATCGAGGTTCTTTGGAGGAATCCGCCCGGACGCGGTTAGCGCCTCTCCCAATCGGGAGCGGTCCCACAGGGTGCAGCCTGACGGACTTGCGATGCTCCAACGTGAGGTTGATCGCATCCGGCTGCAGAGCCGCCACTGGTTGATGTAGTCGGCTAATTTCCGCGCCAGACCGGCTTGCGCTTCTCGGCAAAGGCGCGTGCGCCCTCAAGTTGGTCTGCGCTGGAATAGAGCCTATCGACCGTTTTCAGGCGTCGCTTGGTGACGAGATCGAAGGCCTGCTGGATCGGCAGGTGGCTAGTCTCACGCAGAGTTTCCTTGATGGCGGCAAAGACGAGCGGCGGGCCGTCCGCAAGCTGCTCGGCAATTTTGCGGGCGCGCGTCATCAGGTCGGCCGCCGGGACGACTTCATTGACGATACCCCAATGCTTTGCTTCCTGCGCGTCGAAGCGCCGGCCGGTGCAGAGCATTTCCATCGCAACATGATAGGGGATGCGGCGGGGCAGCTTGATGGTCGCCGCATCGGCTAGCGTTCCCGAGTTTATCTCAGGGAGAGCGAAGGTAGCGTGTTCGGCGGCGATGATGATGTCGGCTGAGATCATGATCTCGAAGCCGCCGCCAAAGGCGAGGCCATTGACCGCCGCAGATGACCGGCTTGTTCAGGCCAGGCAATTCCTGGAGGCCGCCAAAACCACCGACGCCATAGTCGGAATCGGGTGACTCGCCTGCCGCCGCTGCTTTCAGATCCCAGCCCGGACAGAAGAACTTGCTCGCCTGCAGCCGTCAGGATCGCGACGCGCAATTCGGGATCATCGCGGAAGGCCGCAAAGACTTCGCCCATGATCCGACTGGTGGCGGCATCGATAGCATTCGCCTTGGGCCGGTCGATGGTGACTTCAAGGACAGCGCCGCGGCGCTCGACATTGAGGGGAGAGGTCACGAGGCTATTCCTTTCGCATCTTGATCAGGGCATCGACGGCGACGGCGCCCTGGCGAGGCGGCAGGACGAGCAGAGGGTTCACGTCGACTTCCTCGATTGCCGAGGCATTGGCCTCGGCGAAGGCTGCGACGGCTTCGATCGCCTTCATTACGCCGGCCTGGTCGCCGGACTTGCCGCGAAAGCCTTCGATAAGCTTCCAGACCTTGAGAGATTTCAGGGCGCGTTCGATCTCGGCGCGCGAGGTCGGCAAGAGCAGGGTCACCGTATCTTTAAGGAGTTCCGTGAGGATTCCGCCGGCACCCACGACGAGCGCTGGTCCGAATTGCGGATCGGATTTGAGCCCGATGATCAATTCGGCGACCGCGCCCGTGACCATGCGTTCAACCAGCACGTCTGGCGCGAGCTTCGCCATGCGGGTTGCCGCCGTAGCGACGTCCGCGTCGGAATTGAGATTGAGCGCCACACCGCCGGCTTCGGTCTTGTGGGCGATGGCAGCCGACGACACCTTGAGCGTTACCGGGTAGCCAAGTTCGCGCGCGACCGCGACAGCATCCGCTGCCCTGCAAACACGGCCTTCGGGAACCGTAAGTCCATAGGATTTGAGCAGCGACTTCGCGTCGTACTCGCTCAGGACTGCCGCCTCGCCCGTACTCGGTTCGACGTGGCCAAGCGGTCGGGCGGCGTGTCGCGACGTGCCCAGTTGTCTCCGATGAAGGCTGCTGCTTCGAAGGCGGTGAGCGCATCATCGAGGCCGACCATCGGCGCGACATTGGCGGCAGCGAGAGTCGGCTGCAAGATCGAGCGGCATGCATTCCGGCAGGCTCGCCACCATGGCGGCGCGAGCCTTGGTGGCGTTGGCGGCGTTGATCAGTGCCTCGGCCGTCACGAGCCAGGTATCAGGACGCATCTTCGGATTGGTCGGGATGTCGAGGATCAGCATCCCGACGTCGAAGCCGTCCGGCGAGAACCGACGAGAAGGTGGCGGTGAGCTTGGCTTCGTCGTTCCAGATGAAGGTGTGATAATCGAGCGGGTTGTCGATCGACACATACTCGTTGAGTGTCGCGGCGACCTTCGGTCTGGTAGCGTCGTCGAACGCGGGAAAGATCACTTTCTTCTCGAGCGCCATGTCGGCGACCAGGGCTGCCTCGCCGCCCGAGCAACTCATCGAAACGATACGGTTCGACCTGAGGGGGCCGCCATGGTGCAAGAACTTCAGCGTCTCGACGAATGCCGTGACCGAGGTCATCCGCGCAATGCCATAGCGGTCGAAGAGAGCGTCGTAGAGCGTGTCGGCGCCGGCGAGCGATGAGGTGTGGCTCATCGCGACCTTGGCGCCTTGCTCGGAACGTCCGGTCTTCAGCGCGATCACCGGCTTTGCGATTTTCGCGTGCGATTGCGGCGGCGCGGGCAAAGGCTTCGATATCCTTCAAGCCCTCGATATGTAGGCCAATCGCGGTGATGCGCTCGTCCAGCGCCAGCGCCTCCAGCATCTGCGCCATGTCGACATCGGCCTGGTTGCCGATCGCATAGATCGAGGCAAGCGGCAGGCTGCGGCGCGTCATGGTGAAATTGCAGGCGATGTTGCCGGACTGCGTAATGATCGCCACGCCGTCAGAGCGCGGATCGACGCCATGCTCGTCCGGCCATAATGCAGCGCGCGCCATGCCGTTGACGAAGCCGTAGCAATTGGGACCCATGAGCGGCATGCCATCCGCGGCCGCCAGCAACTCGTCCTGCAAATGCGTGTCGCCGGTTTCGGCAAAGCCCGAGGCATAGATCACCGCACCGCCACAGCCTTTGGCGCGGAGGTTACGAACTACCTCGATGGTCGGCTCGCGGCGCACGGCCATGAAGGCAGCATCAGGCGTGCCGTCGATCTCGTCGACCGAGCGTAGCACAGGGAATACCACCGAGATTGTCACGCTTTGGATGGACGGCCCAGATCTTGCCGGCAAATCCCAGATCGCGTGTGCGGCCGATCGCGACGTCGCATTCGCCGCCGCCGATGAAGGCGACGGAGTGCGGCGAGAGTAGCCGGGAAAGATCGCGCGTGAACTTCTTGGCAGGGGCGTTCATTCAGCCTCCCAAGGGGCGCAGCAGGCTGCGCGAGATGATGTGGCGCTGAATTTCGCTAGGTGCCTTCCCAGATGCGCTCGACGCGGGCATCGCGCCAGATGCGTTCGAGCGGAAGATCCGACATGAGGCCCATGCCGCCATGAATTTGGATCGCTTCATCGGCGACGAAGGCCAACATCTCAGTTGCCTTCAGCTTGGCCATCGCCATGTCCATGTCGGATACGGTCTTGTTGTCGAATTTCCAGGCGGCTTCGAGAGTCAGGAGTTCGGCGGCCTTCAATTCGAGCGCCATGTCGGCCAGCTTGAAGGATACGCCCTGGAACTTGCCGATCTGCTGGCCGAACTGGATGCGGTCTACGGCGAACTGCTTGGCATGTTCGAGCGCGCGCTCGGCGCGGCCGACGCAGGTCGCGGCTACCTGGAGGCGGGTGGCGCCCAGCCAATCATTGGCAACCTCGAAGCCTTTGTGAACCTCGCCGAGAATTTGCGACTTATGCACCCGGCAATCGTTGAATTCGAGGACGCAGTTGTTGTAGCCGCGATGCGACACGTTCTTGTAGCCGGGGCGTACGGTGTAACCCGGCGTGCCCATGTCGATCAGGAACGCGGTGATCAGTTTTTTCTTGCCCTTGGACGTGTCCTCTTCGCCGGTTGCGGCGAACAGTATGACGAAACTTGCCTCGTCCGCGTGACTGATGAAGTGCTTGGTGCCGTTGATGACGTAGTCATCGCCGTCCTTGCGGGCAAAGGTCTTCATGCCGCGCACATCTGACCCCGTGCTTGGCTCGGTCATCGCAAGACAATCAGACTTCTCGCCGCGCACCGAGGGAAGCAGATAGCGTTCGCGCTGGTCGCCCTGGCAGGCCATCAGGATGTTCGAAGGCCGCGCCACGCAGGTCCAATGCAAGGCATAATTTGCCTTGCCGAGTTCCTTCTCGTAGAGGACCCAAGTCAGTGTATCGAGACCGGCGCCGCCGACTTCGGCTGGCATGTTTGCGGCATAGAGCCCGGCTTCGATTGCCTTGCTCTTGATTTCGTCGCGCAGCTCCGGGCGCAGATGTCCGGTCTCCTCGATTTCTGCCTCATGCGGATAAAGCTCGTTGACCACGAAATCACGCGTGGTCTTGATGATCATCTGCTGTTCGTCGCTCAGCGAGAAATCCATGGATCAGCTCATCTTGTAGGTTTCAGTGTGGCCATCGAGGCCGATGGCCTGGCCAGAAATCATCTTTGAGCCGGGCGAAGACGAGGAATAGGCAAAGATCAGCAATCTCTTCCGGCTCGACGAAACGCTTGATCGATTGGCCCTCGAGGTAGCCGGTCTCGACGTCCTTGAAGCTGACACCGCGCTGCTCGGCCTCGGCCGGCGATGACGCGATTGATGCGCTCACCGCGCACCGTCCCGGGGCAAATGCAGTTGCAGCGGACATTGAAGGGGCCGAGCTCGATCGCCAATGATTTTGTGAAGCCGACGATGGCCCACTTTGCCGCCGCATAGGGCGACCGACGGCCATAGCCGACCATGCCGGCCATCGAGGAGAGGTTGATGATCGATCCCGAGCCTTGCGCCTTCATCACTGGCGCGGCGCGCCGGGCGCAAAGGAAATGCGAGTCGAGGCAGATTTCGAGGCACTCGCGCCAGTCGGCATACTCAATATCGTCAACGAGCGCCGTCGGTCCCTTGATGCCGGCATTGTTGATCAGGACATCGAGGCCGCCGAGATCATCCAGCGCATCGTCAAACCAAGCTTCGATCTCGCCCTCGCTGCGGACGTTCACATGGGTCGCCGCGATTTCCGGATTCTCATCCCGAAATTCCGCTAGGGCAGGCTTCATTCACATCGCAGATGTGAACTCTTGCACCTTCATCGGCGAAGGCGCGGGCGATCGAGCGCCCGATGCCGGCCGCTGCTGCGGTGATCATTACTCGTTGTGCAGACATGTTTCCTCCAGCCCGTGCCAAGGCCTATTCGCGCTACTTCTTCTTGACCTCCATCACCCGGCCAAGCTCGGCCGGCTTCGGCAAGCCCTGATGTGCTTCCTTGATCGCCGACAGCGCTTCGAACAGATCGGCGCGCATCGGCGAGACCTTTCCGGATTTCTGGTCGACATGGAGTTGCATGATCTCGTTGGTCGCGACCAGTGCGCCTTTGGCGTCGAGCATGCGATGGAAAAGGTGCATGCGCTTCTCGTCGCAGCCGATGAGTTGCGTTTCGATGGTGAAGGTATCGCCGGCCTTCATCTCCCGGAAATAGTTGAGATGGGTTTCGGCGGTGAAGAAGGTCTGTCCGGTAGCGCGATAAGCTTCGTCATCGCCGATGTACCGGAAGAATGCATCGAGCGCGTCGCCGAATGCGAGCGAAGTAATAAGCATCCGACATGTGGCCGTTGTAGTCGACCCAGGCGGACTGGACGATGCCGCGATGGAGTGCGAGCGGAGCAGCAATCTTGCTCCCCTTGGTCCAACGCAATGCGCGCTTGCGCGCGGACTCTTCCTCGCGTTGGAGTACCAGACCGGCGCCCACGCCGTGCTGCTTGAAGAGATGCATCATATCGACGAGCACGTCGTTGCGCTTGGCTTCGATCTCGGCAACCGTGCGACCTGCGGCCTGGGCCTCGCAACCTTCGACGAGCCGCTTCTCGAGCGTTTCGTTCCACTTCGGGAAGGGGAGGTCGGTCCACGGCAGTTCGAGGGTCGGGTCGAACTGCTTGATGAAGTCGCGCATGCCGCCAGGGCCGCCGGCAAGGTGATAGGTCAGGAACGAGCCCATGAAAGCCCAGCGCATGCCGGCCGAATAGACGATGGAATCGTCGATGTCCTCGGTGGTGCCGATGCCCTTGTTGAGGATGTGGAGCGCCTCACGCCACAGCGCTTCCTGCAGGCGGTCGCAGATATAGCCGTCGATCTCCTTCTTGAGCCGTAGCACATGCATGCCGATCGATTCGAAATAGACGCCGGCCGGTCCATCGCGTCCTTCGAGGTCTTCTCGCCGGGAACTGTCTCGACCAGCGGCAGCAAATAGACCGGGTTGAAGGGATGGCCGATGATCACGCGTTCCGGATGCTTGCATTCGGACTGAAGGCGCGTGGGAAGAAAGCCGGACGAGGACGAGGCGATGATGACGTCGGGCCGGGCGATCGCGTCGATATCCTTGAAGAGCTTGATCTTCAGGGCCTCGCGCTCCGGTGCCGCTTCATGGATGAAATCGGCGCGTGACGCCATCGTCGCAAGATCGGTGGTGAAGGTGAGTTCGCCGCGTTTCGAGTTGGGATCCTGGATCAACTTCAGCATGGATGGCCAGGCGACGTCGATCGCCGCGCGTAGCTTTGCTTCCGCTGCCGGGGCGACGTCATAGGCGACGACGTCGATGCCGCGGACGAGCAATCTTGCAGCCCAGCCGGCGCCGATCAGGCCGGTGCCGGCGATCGCCGACGGTTTTAACAGTGCTCATCGGATTACTTCTTCTTCAGCTTGAGGATGTCGCGTGCTTCATCCGGCGTGGCGATCTTCGGCCCAAGCAAGCTCGATGAGCTTGACTGCCTTTTCGACCAGCGCGCCGTTCGAGGCATAGACGCCTTTTTCGAGCCAGAGATTGTCTTCCAGGCCGACGCGAACGTGGCCTCCGAGGAGGACAGCCTGCGCCACCATCGGAAACTGGTTGCGGCCAATTCCGAAAGCCGCCCAGATCGCGTTCTTCGGCAATTCGCCAACCTGGTAAACCATGGTCTGGCTGTTACCGGGTGCGCCCCACGGAATGCCGAGGCATAATTGGAAGAGCGGCGGATCTTCGATCAAGCCTTCTGTGCAGAGCTGCTTGGCAAACCAGAGGTTGCCGCTGTCAAAAATCTCCATCTCGGGTTTGACGCCATAGGATTGAATGAGCCGGGCTTGCTCGCGCAATTGCATCGGGGTCTGGACAACGATGCCATTGCCGTCGCCGAAGTTAAGTGAGCCGCAATCGAGCGTGCACAATTCGGGGCGAAGTTCGGCGACGTGGAGGAGGCGCTCGATTGGTCCCACAAGGTCGGTGTTGTTCTCATCGAACTGCCGCGGCTTTTCGCCGGCACCGATTTCGAGATCGCCGCCCATGCCGGCGGTCAGATTGATGATGACGTCTTTGTTCTTGGCGCGAATTCGCTCCATCACCTCGCGATAGAGATCAACGCCGCGGGCGCCCTTGCCAGTTTTAGGGTCGCGGACGTGGCAATGCACCACCGCCGCGCCGGCCGAAGCGGCTTCAAGCGCGGAATTGGCGATCTGCTCCGGGGTTACCGGAATGGCCGGATGCTTTCCGACGGTGTCGCCGGCGCCGGTCACGGCACAGGTAATGATGATCTTTGGATTCATCTGGGTCGCTCCCTTGAGATCGAGCCGTTTTACCCAGTTTACATCTTGCCATTTGACTTTTCCCGACGTTCGTTTGATCTTTCCCGCTATGCTAGTCCGTCGACATGACGTCGTCTTTTTGCTGATCCCGCGGTTTTCGATGATTGCGCTGTTCAGCGCGCTCGAACCGCTCAGAGTGGCTAACCGCTTTGCCGGAGACATTTTTTCTTGGCGGTTTGTGTCGATGGACGGGGGAGGGGTCGCGGCGTCCAACGGAATTCCCGTTTCTGCGTCTTCGAGCCTCGAAGGCGTGGGCAAGCCCGATCTGCTGGTGGTTTGCGCCTCGTATGAACATGAAGCCGGTATGGTGCAGCCCGTGCTCAACGAAATCAGGCGGGCGGCCCGGAATGGCAGCCTCCTCGCAGCGGTCGATGCCGGAGCCTTCCTGCTCGCCGAAGCCGGTGTCCTGAACGGCTATCGCGCGACTTGTCATTGGGAGACGCTGCCGGCCCTTCGCGAGTCCTATCCGAACGTCGATGTCGCCGAGACTACTTATGTGCTCGATCGCGGGCGAATGACCGCTTCGGGGGGCGCCAATGCGCTCGACATGATGCTTGATTGGCTGGCCGCGATCGAAGGTGAGGCGTTAGCGGCCAAGGTCGCCGATACGCTGGTTCACACTCGGCACCTCAATCATCCTGGTGAGGCGCGAATTCCCGCAGGGTCACGCTATCGGGTGTCGGAGCCTCGCGTCCTCTCAGCAATACGGCTCATGGAGGAGAATATCGAAGATGTGCTCACGATGCGCGATATTGCGGAAGGGGCAGGTGCTTCGGAGCGGCATTTGGAACGACTGTTCCGTTCACATCTAAGCGTCACACCAAAGACATTCTATGGCCAGCTAAGGCTGGAGCGCGCAGAGCAGTTGCTGACCTATTCGAGGATGAGCGTGCGCGACGTGGCCTTGGCTTGCGGATTCTCGTCGCTGGCGCTTTTTTCCCGCGCCTTCAAGGCGAGATTCGGCCGCGCACCCTCGCTTATCCGCCGGCCTGCCACTTCTTGATGGCCTCGAGCGGCCACAACAGCATGATGACATTAAGCGTGAGATTGTCTCGGATCATGTAGCCGACGAAAAGCTCCAACGCGACGGCAAGAGCGATGATGAACCAGACCGGGAGGCGCGCTGCGAGAAAAAAGCCGAACACCATCGCCAACACGTCAAAGACCGAGTTGATGACGCTATCGCCGTAGTAGTCCAGCGAGATCGTCGCTTCGCGGTAGCGGTTGATAATAAGGTCGGTGTTTTCGAAGATCTCCCAAGCGCCCTCGATCAATATGGCAATCACGAGCCTGAGGCCGATCGGCCAGCGGCGGAGAAAGACCCACAATATTCCGTAAAATATGAAGCCGTGAATGATGTGGGACGGAGTGTACCAGTCGGTCAGATGCTGGGAATTCCCGGGGCTTTGAACGACGCCTTCCCAGATTTTGACATAGCCGCATTTGCAAATGGGCTCTCGCCCCATCAATAAGAGCGTGATCGCCAGAGCGACGATGAGAAGGGCGGCGATCAGGTAATAGCGGCGGGCGGGAATCACCCCGCCATATTACACATCCGCGCCCGGAACCTTCACCAATCGGCAGCCGGTAATCTTCCAGCTTCCATTCGCCTGTCGCTCAAAGGAGTAGATCGCCGTCCAGGTTTGGCCGTTGACATCGACGATTGTCACCTCCTGCGTCGGCCGCCCCATATCGTCCAGGGCTTTGCCGAAGCTGAATGACTTCTGCCGATAAACCGGCTGATAGCCCTGCCTCACCATCGACATGAAGATGTCGGGCGAGGGGAAGAGCTGCCTGATCACCGGCGCGGCGTGGGAATAGGCGCGCAAGCCGTCATCGGCGTTGAAAGCGGCAATCTGGTCATTGATGATCTGCTGGAAAGCCGACTGATCCGCTCGGCTGATTTCGTCAGAGCGTGCCGTCAGATTGGGCATCATAAGTCCCAGCACAAGCAGAAGGCGTAGCAATCCGGTTCTCGCCATCAGCGGTTCTCCTCGGGGCTGCTCACTCTCATTTAATCGTAGCATGGATGGGTCGTTTTTGGGTGCTGCTAGCGGGCAAAATTGCGTGGGTAGTCCTTGACCTACCAATTGGAGCCGCGCAAGGATGCGCTCGGCAAAGACAAGGGGTGGCCGGCACAGCGCCGGGACGCTCTGAAATCGTTCCGCATAGCGCGGCAACTTGGGAGGAAATGTCGGATGCCGACCGTTTCTATGAAAGTTAATGGCAAGGAAGTCAGCGGCGACGTCGAAGGTCGAACGCTGCTTGTCGAGTTTATCCGTGAGAAATTGGGACTTACGGGAACGCATGTCGGCTGCGACACCAGCCAGTGCGGCGCCTGCGTCGTCCATGTCGATGGCAACGCGATCAAGTCCTGCACGGCGCTCGCGATCGCCTGCGAAGGGGCCGAGGTGACGACGATCGAGGGCCTCGCAAAGAATGGTTCGCTGCACCCGATGCAGGAAGCTTTCCGCGAAAACCACGGACTTCAATGCGGCTTCTGCACGCCCGGCATGATCATGGCCGCGGTCGACCTTGTGAACCGCAAGGGCAAGAACCTGGATGAAGCCACCATCCGCCACGAGCTTGAGGGCAATATCTGCCGCTGCACGGGCTACCACAACATCGTCAAAGCCATTCAGGACGGCGCCTCGCGCATGTGATTGCGCGCACCAGTCCAAGACATCACGGGAGAAGAAATCATGAGCGAGACCGGCATCGGCGCGCGAGTGAAGCGCAAGGAAGACCACCGCTTTATCACCGGCAAGGGCCGCTATACCGACGACATCAATCTGAAGGACCAGGCTTACGCCTATTTCGTCCGCAGCCCGCATGCGCATGCGGACATCAAATCGATCAATACGTCCAAGGCCGCTAAGGCGCCGGGCGTCCTCGGCGTCTTCAAGGGCGAAGACGTTGCCGAAGACAAGATCGGCGGCCTGATCTGCGGTTGGATGATCCATTCGAAAGACGGCTCGCCGATGAAGGCTGGGCCGCACCCGATCCTGGCAGTCGGCAAGGTGCGCTATGTCGGCGATCATGTCGCCGTCGTCGTTGCCGAAACTAAGGAGCAGGCGAAGGCGGCTGCCGCGCTGGTTGACGTCAATTACGGCGTGCTTCCGCACAATGTCGACGCCGCCAAGGCCACCTCGGCCAAGGCACAGGTCCACGAGGTAGCGTCCGAACAATCTCGTCTTCAATTGGTCGCTCGGCGATGAAGCGGCGACGGATGCCGCCTTCAAGAACGCAGCTCATGTCACCAAGCTCGACCTCGTCAATAATCGCCTGATCCCGAACGCCATGGAACCGCGCGCGGCGATCGGCTCCTATGACACGGGCGATGATCACTACACGCTCTACACGACCAGCCAGAACCCGCATGTGGCGCGGCTGGTGATCTCGGCCTTCCACGGCCTTGCGCCGGAGCACAAACTGCGCGTGATCGCGCCGGATGTCGGCGGCGGCTTCGGCTCCAAGATCTTCATCTATGCCGAAGAAGTGGTTTGCCTCTGGGCCTCGAAGCGCGTCGGCGGACGGCCGGTGAAGTGGACGGCGGAGCGGGCAGAGAGCTTCCTCGCCGATGCTCATGGCCGTGACCATGTGACCCACGCCGAACTTGCCATGGATAAGGACGGCAAGATCCTGGCGATGAAGGTCAACACCATCGCCGCGATGGGTGCCTATCTTTCGACCTTCGCCTCATGCGTCCCGACCTATCTCTATGCGACACTGCTGTCGGGCCAGTACAACATCCCCTCGATCTATGCCGAGGTGGATGCGGTCTATACCAACACTGCGCCCGTCGATGCCTATCGCGGGGCAGGCCGACCGGAAGCCACCTATGTGGTGGAACGGATCGTCGAGACCGCGGCGCGCGAGATGAAGATGGATCCGGCTGAATTCCGGCGCCGCAACTTCGTCACGAGCTTCCCGCACCAGACGCCCGTCATCATGTGCTATGACGCCGGCGACTATAATGCCTCGCTGAACAAGGCGCTGGAGATTGCCGACTACAAAGGCTTCCCGGCCCGCAAGGCGGAAGCAGCCAAGCGCGGCAAGATTCGCGGCATCGGCTTCTCGAACTACATCGAAGCCTGCGGCATCGCGCCGTCGGCGGCGGTCGGCTCGCTGGGCGCCGGCGTCGGTCTCTGGGAATCGGCCGAGGTGCGGGTCAATCCGGTAGGTTCCGTCGAGGTCCTCACCGGCTCGCACAGCCATGGCCAGGGTCATGAAACGACCTTCGCGCAGCTGGTGTCGGAGCGCCTCGGCGTATCGACATCGACAATGTCGCGATCGTTCATGGCGACACCGACAAGGTGCAGTTCGGCATGGGCACTTATGGCTCGCGTTCCGGTGCCGTCGGCATGACGGCAGTCTCCAAGGCGCTCGACAAGATCGAGGCCAAGGCCAAGAAAGTCGCCGCGCATGTGATGGAAGCCGCTGAAGGCGATATCGAGTTCAAGGACGGCACCTTCAGCGTGAAGGGTACCGACAAGAAGATGGCCTTCGGCGAAGTGGCGCTTGCGGCCTATGTGGCGCACAAGTTCCCGACGTCGGAGATCGAGCCGGGACTCAAGGAAACGTCGTTCCATGATCCCAGCAACTTCACCTTCCCGGCTGGCTGTCACATCTGCGAAGTCGAGATCGATCCCGATACCGGCGTCACGCAGATCGCCAGTTGGGTCGCGGTCGATGATTTCGGCATCGGTCATCAATCCGATGATCGTCGAGGGCCAGGTGCATGGCGGCATCGTGCAGGGCGTCGGCCAGGCGCTGACCGAAGGCTGCGTCTATGACAGCGATTCAGGTCAATTGCTGACCGGCTCCTACATGGACTACTGCATGCCGCGAGCGGCGGATGTGCCGTCGTTCAAGCTCGGCCTTCACCGAGACCAAATGCCCGTCCAATCCCTTAGGGCATCAAGGGCTGCGGCGAGGCCGGCGCGATCGCGGCTCCGGCGGCGGTGATGAATGCGATTGACCGATGCGATCGGCGTCAAGGATCTGCCCATGCCGGCGACATCGCAGGTGGTCTGGAATGCATTGCAACCCATGAAAAAAGCGGCCGAGTAGGGCTAGGGGAGGAACTCAGCCATGGAAAACTTCACCTATCATCGTCCGCAACACGCGACTGACGCTGTCAAGCTGATGAAGGGCGCCAGGGACGCAAAGTTCATGTCCGGCGGCATGACGCTTCTTCCGACGATGAAGCAGCGGCCTTGCGTCGCCATCTGACATCATCGACCTCGGCGGTCTGAAGAACACCGGTGTCTCGATGTCCGGCAGTACCGTGACGGTCAAAGCCGGCACGACCCATGCCGCGGTCGCCGCCGATCCTGGGCTCAAGAAGGCGATCCCGGCACTATCGAAGCTCGCCGGCGGTATCGGCGATCCGCATGTCCGCAATCGCGGTACGATCGGCGGTTCGATCGCCAATGCCGATCCCGCTGCCGATTATCCTTCGGCTGTGGTCGGCCTCGGTGCCACCGTTCATACCGATCAGCGCAAGATCGCCGGCGACAAGTTCTTCACCGGTATGTTCGAGACGGCACTGAAGCCTGACGAGATCGTGACGGCGGTCGAGTTCCCGGTTCCGAAGCGCTCCGCCTATGTGAAGTTCCCGAATCCCGGCCTCGCTCTATGCGATGGTCGGCGTGTTCGTTGCCGAGCTTGCGGATGGCAGCGTGCGCGTCGCGGTGACAGGTGCTGGCCCGAGTGTGTTCCGTGTGCCGGAGATGGAAAAGGCGCTGGAAAAGAGCTTCTGCGCCGATGCGATCTCGGGCGTCAAGGTCAAGGACGGCGATCTTAACAGCGACATCCACGCTTCCTCCGCCTACCGGGCGCATCTCGTAAACGTGCTGGCAAGGCGCGCGGTCGAACAGGCCAAGTGACGCTTGTCATTCGCGTAATTATTTCGGCCCGCGGGCCTATTGCGCTCGCGGGCCGTTTGCTGTCGGAGATAGTTTCTTGTGAGTAAGCTTCCCGCCTCGATCGACGAGACTGTCCGCTCTCTTAGCCTCGCAGAATTATGTCGCAGGCCGGGATCTGGGCACTGTTGCGTTCCTCGCCATGCGCATGGGCGGCCTCTGTTTCTCGAGGGCGAAGCGGGCGTTGGCAAGACGGAGATCGCCAAGGTCATTGCCGCAGGGCCTGGACCGGCGCCTCATCCGGCTGCAATGCTATGAAGGTCTCGACATCAACTCGGCCGTCTATGAGTGGAATTATTCCGCCCAGATGATCGAGATCCGTGTCGCCGAAGCCTCGGGCCAACTGGATCGCGAGCGATTAGGCAGCGACGTTTTTTCCGAACGATTCCTGGTGAAGCGCCCGCTACTGCAGGCGCTCGAGGCTCCGAAGCCGGAGCTGCACCGGTCCTCCTCATCGACGAGATCGACCGCACCGATGAGGCTTTCGAGGCCTTCCTTCTCGAGATCCTTTCCGATTTCCAGATTACCATCCCGGAACTCGGCACGATCAAGGCGGAGGAGCCGCCGATCGTCGTCATCACCTCCAATCGCACGCGCGAAGTGCATGATGCGCTGAAGCGTCGCTGCCTGTATCATTGGGTGGGCTATCCCGATGCCGAGCGCGAGCTGGCGATCGTCAAGGCAAAGCGTCCCGCAGGCGTCCGCGGCGCTGGCGCGCGAAGTGGTGCGCTTTGTGCAGGCCCTGCGCGGTGGCGATCTCTACAAGTCGCCGGGTGTTGCCGAGACCCTCGATTGGGTTACGGCTCTTCACGAACTCGACGCCGTGTCCCTCGATCCGCAGACTGTCAATGACACGCTGGGTGTGCTGCTGAAATACCAGGACGACATCGTGCGCATGGAGGGCTCGGAGGCCAAGCGCATCCTCGACCAGATCAAGGCCGAGATTCGCGCCGCCGCGCACGTATGATCCCGCCGGCCAACCAGAACGAGTGCTATCGCCCGCGAGGCAAGCTCGCGGCCAACATCATGCATTTTGCGCGAGTGTTGCGCGAGGCAGGCCTGCCGGTCGGCCCGGGCGCATGTGCTCGATGCGCTCGATGCCGCCATGGCGGGGCCACTTCGCGTCGCGCGAGGATTTCTACTGGACGCTGCATGCCGTCTTCGTGAAGCGGCGCGACCAGAAGGAATTGTTCGACCAGGCTTTTCACGTCTTCTGGAAGAAGCCGAAGATGCTCGAGCAGCTCATGCAGATGCTGTTCCAGCAGATCACGCGAGCCGGCCGACGATAGGCCAAGAAGGCCGGCTTCCGACGGTTGGCCGAGGCGATGTTCGACAAGGTCGATGCACAAAGCCGGCGCGAAGAACCGCCGGGCACGATCGAGCTTGATGCGACTTTCACATCATCGCCCGACGAGGTGTTGCGGGCAAAGGACTTCGAGCAGATGACTCTGGCCGAACAGGTGCGAGGCACGGCGGGCGATGCCGGCATGCGCATTCATCGCATCGAAGTGACGCACGCGGCGCTTTCGCGCGGCTGCCCACGGCAGCCGGATCGACATGAGCCGCACGCTCAAGGGTTCGCTGCGGGCCGGCGGCCACATCATTGCTCTGGAGCGGCGCGAGCGGAGATGGCGCGAACCGCCGCTCGGTCGTGCTGTGCGACATTTCGGGATCATGTCGAATTATAGCCGCATGTTCCTGCATTTCCTGCATGCCCTCATCAATGATCGCGAGCGCGTGCAGGTCTTCCTGTTCGGCACGCGGCTGACCAACGTGACGCGGGAACTCGCGCGCAGCGATGTGGACGAGGCGATGGAGAAGGTTGCCGGCGTCGGTGAAGGACTGGTCGGGCGGCACGCGCATCGGCGCGGCACTGCAGGAATTCAATTATCAATGGGCGCGCCGGGTCCTGACGCAGGGCGCCCATGTCCTGCTCATGACCGATGGTCTCGATCGCGACGACACTGATATGCTTGGAACGCGAAATGAAGCGGCTCGGCTTGCCGCGCGGCGGATCATGTGGCTCAATCCGCTGCTGCGCTATCAGGGTTTCGAGCCGCGCGCGGCCGGCATCAGGGCGATCATGCCCTATGTCGATGAATTCCGGCCGGTGCATTCGCTCGACAGCCTGAGCGATCTGGCTCGTGCGCTTGCCGGGCCAAAGAGCCAGGCGCATGATCCGCGCCCGTTGGATGCGCATGGCGCGGCAAGCCTGAGGAGGCGAAGATGGCAGACG
This sequence comes from uncultured Alphaproteobacteria bacterium, assembly GCA_963805405.1. Classification (GTDB taxonomy): domain Bacteria; phylum Pseudomonadota; class Alphaproteobacteria; order Rhizobiales; family Aestuariivirgaceae; genus JAEUMG01. The sequence continues at coordinate 424,217 of CAWDUC010000020.1, forward strand.
GTTCTGCGATTCTCGAGCAGGCAAGCGACTGGCTGTCCGAAGGCCGCAAACTGGCCTTGGCGACGGTGATCGAGACCTGGGGCTCGGCTCCGCAGCCGGTCGGCAGCCAGTTGGTCATCGACGGAGAGGGCAATTTCATCGGCTCGGTCTCGGGCGGCTGCGTCGAGGGCGCGGTGGTGACCGAGGCAATCGACGCGATCGCGTCGGGTAAGCCCAAGATCCTCGCCTTCGGCGTGGCCGACGAAACGGCCTGGGAGGTCGGTCTTGCCTGCGGCGGCAAGATCAGGATCTACGTCGAGCCGCTTGGTGCAATGAAGCGCCGCTGCTCGATGCAGTTGCTCGTCGCGCAGGCGCGGCGCCGCGCGGTCGCCCTCGTGACGGAGCTGGCGACGGGCGAGCAGCGTCTTGGTGCCGCGCGAGAAGGCCGAAAGCGATCCCCTGGCTGCCGTGCTCGATCAGGCCTTTCGCTTCGACCAATCGGGTGTGCAAAGGATTGAGAAAGCGAATAGTTCGTTCAAATCCACAATCCGGTCGCTACGGCTTGTCATCATCGGCGCGGTGCATATCGCACAGGCGGTCATCCCGATTGCGCGCGGAGCGGGCTATGCGGTGACTGTCATCGATCCGCGTGGCGCCTTTGCCACGGGTGCGCGCTTTCCGGATATCGAGCTTTTTCGCCGAATGGCCGGATGAAATCCTGCCGCGTATCGGGCTCGATGCGCGAACGGCGATGATCTGCGCTGACCCATGATCCCAAGATCGACGATCCGGCGCTGACCGCCGCCTTGCGATCGGATGTTTCTATATCGGCGCGCTGGGGTCCAAGAAAACGCAGGCCTCGCGGCGCGAAAGACTGACTGGAGTGGGCTTCACGCCTGCCGACCTGGCGCGCATACACGGCCCGATCGGTCTCGATATCGGCGCCAAGGGTGCGCCGGAAATCGCCATCTCGATCATGGCCGAGATGACGCGCGTCTTGCGGCTTGGAGAATGAGGTGAAATTCGGCCGCATTGCCCTCGATCAAGCGACGGGTGCGATCCTCGCGCATGGCATTCGCCAGCAACGGGATTGTTCAAGAAAGGGCGGCTGCTTAGCGCCGCTGACGTCAAGCTTCTGGGCGAGGCGGTGTGGACGCGTCTACGCAGCACGACTGGATGCTGATGATGTCCCCGAGGATGAGGCCGCCGGGGCCGTGGCGCGGGCCATTGCCGGCAGTGGGCAGCCAAGGCCCAGGAGCCGTTTACCGGCCGCGCCAATCTTCATACGCTCGGCGCCGGGCTTGGTCGTCATCGATGCCGATCGCGTTCGCCAACTCAACCGCCTGCATGAAAGCCTGACGCTCGCCACCGGCCGCCAATCACGAGCGGGTTGAGGCGCGGCAGATGGTGGCGACCGTGAAGGTGATTCCCTTTGCCGTGCCACGCCCGGTCCTGACGCGCGCGCTGGCGATCATTGGCGATGAGCCGATTGTTCGCGTCGAGGCGTTCCGGCCGCGCCATGCCGGGCTCATCATCACGCGCCTGCCGCAAACCAAGGCCTTCGATCGTCGCCAAATCGGAAGCGTCGATCAGGGCGCGGATCACGGCGCTTGGCGGGAGCCGTCGATGAGGTCGTCGTCTGCGATCACGCGGTCGAACCGATCAAAGACGCGGTGAGCAAGCTTCACGCGCAACCGTCTCAACCCGATCCTTATATTCGGTTCGTCGGCGATCGTCGATCGCGGCGACGTCATCCCGCGAGGCTTGGTCGAAGCGGGCGGCGAGGTCGTCCATCTCGGCATGCCGGTCGATCCGGGCAATCTTCTGATGCTCGGCCGTCTCGATGGTGTTCCGGCGATCGGCGTTCCGTCCTGCGCCCGGTCGCCCAAAGTGAACGGCTTCGACTGGGTTCTGGAGCGGGTCATGGCGGGCCTGCATGTTACCGCGCAGGACATCATGGACATGGGGGCGGGCGGTCTTCTGAAGGAGATATCCGAGTCGCCCGGCGCCGCGTGAAGATGCCCAAACACAGAAGGCGCCGATCATTGCTGCCGTTGTTCTTGCCGCCGGCAAATCGACCCGGATGGGGCAGAACAAGATGCTTGCGGATTTTCGCGGCAAGCCTCTCATCCGCGTCACAGTCGAGACATGTCGTGCGGTCTGCCGCCAGTCCGGTAGTGGTCGTGACGGGAAATCAGGCGGACGAGGTCCGTGCAGCACTTGACGGCCTTGACGTCTCGATCGCCGATAATGCCGATTATGCGAAGGGACTTTCGACATCCTTGCGTGCCGGCGTCGCGGCCTTGCCGGCGAATGTCGCCGGTGCGGTTGTCTGCCTTGGCGACATGCCGCTCGTCGAACCCGCGGTGATCGATAGGTTGATAGCGGCGTTCAATCCGACCGAGGGTCGCCTGATCTGCGTACCGACCTATGACGGCAAGCTTGGCAATCCGGTGCTGTGGGGGCGAGAGTTTTTCGCCGAGATATGCCAGTTGAGCGGCGACCGCGGTGCGCGCAGTCTGCTCGATGCACACAGCGAAAAACTTGTGGAAATTCCCGTCGCCGACGAGGCGGTCCTCACCGACATCGATACGCCCGACGTGCTGGAACGCCTCAGATCAGCTTGAGCTGGCGGAAGCTGGTTTCGCCATCGCGTCCCATGATGATGTGATCGTGGACCATCACATTCATGCCTTTTCCAAGCTGCGCGATGCTCTTGGTCATTTCGATATCGGCAGCGGAGGGCGTCGGGTCGCCGGTCGGGTGATTGTGCACCAGGATCACCGCGGTCGCTCCTAGCTGATACGCACGGCCCATCACTTCGCGCGGATAGGCTGGCGTGTGATCGACGGTTCCTTGCTGCTGGACTTCATCGGCAATGAGGTTGTTCTTCTTGTCGAGAAAGAGGATGCGGAACTGTTCCTTGGCTTCGCGCGCCATATGGGTGCGGCAATAATCGATGACCTTCGACCATGAGGAAAGCGCCAATGGCCTGTGCACGCGAACGCGAGCCTGGCGCTTGCTTGCCGCTTCCACTGTCTTGAGCAAGGTGACGGCGACATCGCCAACCTGATCAGTCTCTTTCAGCCGCTCCGGCTCGGCACTGATAACCTCGGCGAAATCACCAAACCGCGCGATCAGCGCCTTGGCGATAGGCTTCGTGTCTTGCCGGCGATAGGCGAAGAACAGCAACAATTCGAGAAGTTCGTAATCGAGAAGCCCGTCGGGACTGGTACGGAATCGCTCTCTTAGTCTCTCGCGATGTCCGAGATGATCTGGCGCAACAGGCCCTTCGTCGAGCCCCTTGGGCATATGACCGTCAGACCGCTGGCGGTGGAAAATCCAAGCCGCGTGGCGACAAGGTGAAAACCTCGCAGCCTGTTTCCGTCACGCCGATCGTGTGCTCGAACTGGGCAGACAGCGAACGGTCGCGCGTCACTGCTGTCCAGCCGTCGCCCAGGATCTTCACGTGCGCGCGGCCGAGATTGATCATCGGCTCGATCGTAAAGAACATGCCGGGCTTAAGCTCGACGCCTTCGCCAGGGCGCCCGTAATGCAGGATGTTCGGGTGGTCGTGAAAGGCGCGGCCGAGGCCGTGACCGCAGAAATCGCGCACGACCGAGCAGCGTTCGGCTTCTGCATAGCTCTGGATTGCATGTCCGATATCGCCGGTCCGTCCATTCGGCTTGACGGCAGCGATGCCGCGCAAGAGCGATTCATAGGTGACCTGCAGAAGGCGTTCCGCCTTGCGGTTGATCTCGCCGACGCCATACATGCGGCTTAAATCGCCATGCCAGCCATCGACGATCAGAGTGACGTCGATATTGACGATGTCGCCTTCGCGCAATGGCTTTTCATTGGGGATGCCGTGGCAGACGACGTGATTGATCGAGGTGCAGATCGCTTTGGGATAACCGCGATAATTCAGCGGCGCGGGCTGAGCACCGTTGTCATTCGCAAATTCCGTCACGAGCCGGTCGATCGCATCGGTGGTCACGCCGGGGCGGACAAAGCCGGAAAGCAGATCGAGCGCTTCCGCCGTCAAACGGCCGGCCTTGCGCATGGCGGCAAAGGCCTCGGGGCCATGCAGCTTGATCTGCCCATTCTTGATGCGCGGCGAATCTGTGGCAGCTACGTAAGTCATGGTGATTTCCTTGAATCCCGACACAAATAGGCAGAACCGGCAAAATTCGCAAGTTATGGCTACCTTGTTTTGACAGTGTGGCCACCCAGTGGCAGGAGTGGCGGTGCCGATTTACTTGGGAATTGAGGATGACCGCTGCTCCAACCGCCGCCGTATTGCTGATTGGCGATGAGATCCTGTCAGGCCGGACTAAGGACAAAAATCTGGGCTTCCTCGCCGATTATCTGACTTCGCTCGGCATCGACCTCAAGGAAGCGCGCATTGTTCCGGACATAGAAGCAGAGATCGTGGCTGCGGTGAGGGCCCTGAGCTCACGTTACACTTATGTTTTCACGACCGGTGGCATTGGTCCCACCCATGACGACATCACAGCGGACTCGGTCGGTAAGGCTTTCAATGTCGAGGTTGATCACGACCCGGATGCGGTGGCGATCCTGCTCGAATGGTTCAAGCGGATAGGACGCGAGCCGAACGAGGCGCGCATGCGCATGGCGCGCATTCCCAAGGGCGCCACTTTGATCGACAACCCTGTGTCGAAGGCGCCTGGATTCCAGATCGAGAATGTCTTCGTTATGGCCGGTATCCCGAAAGTCATGCACGCGATGATGGATTCGGTGGCACCGAAACTTGCACGTGGCATCAAGGTTGAGAGCACGGCGATAACCGTGCTCGGGGGCGAGGGCGATATCGCCAAGCCTTTGAAAGACGTCCAGGATCGCTACCCCCAGGTTGTCATCGGGTCCTACCCATTCGAATCTGCGTCCGGATTTGCCGCGCAGCTCGTGCTGCGGTCGCGCGATCCCGTCGCCCTTGCAGCGGCGTTTGCAGATGTCCGCGCCATGGCGGAGCAACTCACCGCAGAGGGAAAGGCGAGGGGCTGGTCCGAGGCAGAGACGGAGAAGAGTTCCAGCTGATCCTCACCAGATGACGCTCGAAAAGATCGGCCGTCGCTGCCCAGGTGAAGGTCTGGGCGTAATCATGGACTTTGCCGCGATCGAGGCTCAAAGCGCGGTCTATGGACTTGGCAAGATCGCTGTCGATCGCGCCTGATATGCCCTCGGCGACGACATCGACGGGACTTGGGACGGCGAAGGCTGCAACTGGAGTTCCACATGCCATGGCTTCGATCATGACGAGCCCGAAGGTATCGGTGCGGCTCGGAAAGACGAAGACGTCGGCACTTTGCAGCATTGATACGAGGTCGCTGTCGAAGGCATAGCCGGTGAAGATCGCAGCGGGATAGCGGCGTTTCAGTATTTCGAGACTAGGTCCGTCGCCAATTACCACTTTGGTGCCGGGAAGTTCTAGCTTCAGGAATGCTTCCAGATTCTTCTCAGGCGCCACGCGGCCGGCAACCAGCATGATCGGCCGTGGCAGCTTGAAATGGTCGCGCGCACCTGGCTTGAAAAGATGATGGTCGACGCCGCGCGTCCAACTGCGTGCATTTGGGAAGCCGCGCGCCGTCAGCTCATTGGCGATCGATGGCGTGGGCGTTAGGACGCAGCGGCTCGGCTTGTGGAATTGCCGCAGCAGGCGCCAGCTTGCTTGAGCGACGCCGGGAAGTGGTATGCGTAGCGCCGTGTAATCCGCGAGCTTGGTGTGGAAACCGGTCGTAAAGGGGATCTTGTTGCGCAGGCACCAACGCCTAGTCGCCCAGCCTATAGGTCCTTCGGTCGCAATATAGATCGCGTCGGGCCTTATTTCATCGATTTGTTGCCCGGCCTCGTCGGAAGTGAGGAAGGTGAGCCGTATCTCGGGGTAGAAGGGCAACGGCCAAGTGCGCCTGTCGCCGCCCGAGAGGAAACGGACATCATGGCCACGTTCTTTAAGTGCGAGGGACGTCCGCTCGAGGGTGCGGACGACGCCATTAACCTGCGGGCGCCAGGCGTCGGTTGCGATCAGGATACGCATTGGCGGCTCCGGCAGTGAGGGATTTGAGGTCGGCCCAGGCGACGATCTCGAAGCGGCCGTCAAAATGCTCGACGAGTGCGGTGCAGCTTTCCACCCAGTCGCCGTCATTGAGATAGTGGACGCCGTCAATATCGCGATTGTCGGGAGTGTGAATGTGGCCGCAGATCACGCCTTGGGCGCCACGCAGGCGTGCCTCGCGCACGACGGCGTCCTCAAAGTGCGAGATGAACTCGACCGCCTTCTTGACTTTATACTTGAGGTAGGCGGAGAGCGACCAGTAGGGCAGGCGAAAGAGTCGCCTGATCCGGTTGAATCCGGCATTAAGGGTGATCGACCAGTCGTAGGCGCTGTCGCCGAGTTTCGCGAGCCATGGCGCGTAGTAGACGACGCCGTCGAACTTGTCGCCATGGAGGACCAGATAGCGCTTGCCATTGGCGCCGGGATGGATCGCCTCATTGAGAACCGACACCCGGCCAAATCGCAGATTGACGAAGTCGCGAAAATTCTCGTCGTGATTGCCAGGGATGTAGATAACCTTCGTGCCCTTGCGCGCCTTTCGCAGTAGCTTCTGGATCACGTCATTGTGGAATTGATCCCAGTGCCAGGTCTTGCGCAGTGCCCAGTTGTCCACGAGATCGCCGACGACATAAAGCCAGTCACTTTCCGTTACTTTGAGAAAGCCGAGCAGGCTCTCGGTCTGCGCCCTGCGGGTGCCGAGATGGACGTCGGAAATGAATATCGCGCGATAGCGTCGAGGATGAGGGAAATGAGCGTTCATCGAGACCGGGCCGACCTTTGATGGCCCGGTCTTTAAGCCGCGAGTCCGGTGACGCCTTTACGACAGTTTTCTGACGGTCATTTTACAATCGGCAAAATCGCCGGCTAGAGAGCTCAAGCCGCCAGGGCCCTGCGCACCTTGTCGGTCAGATCACTGCGCGTGAAGGGCTTGTTGACCAGTTCCACCTGGTCCGGAAGGTCCTGGATTTGCCGTACCGATCCCGCTGCATAGCCCGACATGAAGAGTATTTTGAGCCGTGGCTTGAGCATGAGCGCGCGTTTGGCAAGTTCGGGTCCGTTCATGCCGCCGGCCATGATGACGTCGGACAGGATGAGATCGATATCGTCGCGCTGCCCGATCAGTTCGAGGCCTTCGGGTCCATTGGCGGCCTGCAGCGTCTCGATGCCCATTTCGGCAATCATGGCGGCTGCCACTTCGCGGACCGCCTCGTTGTCCTCGACCACAAGCACAACCGGCGTATGGTCGGGCGAGGCTTCGTTGGCGACTGGATCCGGCTTAGCTTCTGCCGACGCTGCTTCGAGCCGGATCGCGGTTGAGCCAAGTACCGGCAAATAGAGTTTGACGGTCGTGCCATGGTCGACTTCCGAATAGATGCGGATATGGCCGCCGGACTGCTTCACGAAGCCATAGGTCATGGAGAGGCCGAGGCCCGATCCGGCTTCCGGATCCTTCGTCGTGAAGAAAGGTTGGAAGACCTTTTCAATGTCGGCAGCAGGAATGCCGCAACCTGAATCGCTTACCGCGATCTCGACATAGTGACCGGGCAGCACTTCTTCATGCTGGCTGCAATAGGTCTCGTCGAGGGTCCGGTTGGTCGTCTCGATGACCAGGGTGCCGGCCTTGCCCGTCATGGCGTCACGACCGTTGATGGCAAGATTGAGGATCGCGGTCTCGAGTTGGGTCGGGTCGGCGCTTACCGGCCAGACATCGTCGCCGGGCATGATGTTGAGATCGACGCGGCCGCCCAGGGCGTGGCTCAGCATGTCCTGCATTGCGGTGATCAATGTATTGACCTCGATAGCCTCGTTCTGGAGCGTCTGCTGGCGCGAAAAGGCGAGCAATCGGCGAGTCAGGTCAGATCCGCGGTCGGTCGCGTCGATGGCGGCGCGCAAGCGTTTGACGGCGCGCTCGTCATGGCGCACCAGTTGTTCCACCAATTGCAGGTTCCCCATCACGACCATCAGCAGGTTGTTGAAGTCATGGGCGATGCCGCCGGTTAATTGTCCAACGGCCTCCATCTTCTGCGCCTGGAGATATTTTCGTTCGAGGAGTCGGCGGTCGGTAATGCACTGGCAGGTGCCGAAGACGGCCTCGACGGTACCGCCGGGACCACGCTCGGCTTCCATGTTGCATTGAAAATAATGTTGCTCACCGGAAGCGAGCCTGGCCGTGATCTCAAGCTTGGCCGGCGGAGCACCAAGGCGCGCCGCCTGGATCGCATCGCGAAAGCGCGCCTGATCGCCTGTCATGATCATCTGCTCGAACATGCCGAGCGTCGGCGGCAAGGCCGAGCCCTTGAGTCCAAGCAGGTCGATCATCTCGGCAGATAGGGTGGAAGCGCCAGTGTCCAGTCGGAGGTGAAAGCTGCCGATCCTCGCGGCGGATTGCGAGCGGCGGAGGTTGCGCTCACTGACGCTGATACTCTCAAGCGCCGTCATCTCGGTCTGGATGTTTCGACAGAGTCCCACGACTTTCGCCGGCTTGCCGTCGACGGGATCGCGCACCAGCCCCGCAACGGCCTCGATCCAGATATATGAACCGTTCTTGTTGCGGACCCGGTATTTTGTCTGGAACAAGTCTGCGCCGAAGGGAGCGTTGCGTATTTTCTCGTCGAGCGTCTTGTCGAGGTCGTCAGGATGAATGCGGGCATTGAAGTTGACGAAATCGAGATCGAGTGCGCCTTCATCGAAACCCAGCATCTCACAGATTTCCGGCGCGTTGTTCGTGAGCCGAGATCGGTAGTCGTAATCCCACAGGGCATAGCCGCCGGAACGCAAGGCAAGCTGCAGGCGGCGTTCATTCTGGATCGCTGTCTCGGCTTCGGCCTGGCTGCCATGCTGCCCGATCAGGATCATGAATTCGCGCCCGTCCGCCTGCCAGCTCTGCGGGGTGAAATGACTGACGCGGGCCTGTCCGAGCGGAGGGGTGAAGGCAATTTCGACCTTCTGTGCGCCGGAGATGTCGTCGGTCATGTAGCGTGCCGAGATGGCACCTGCGCCATATTTCACAAGTTTCTTGCCGATCACATCCTCTTCGCGGCAGTTCCAGCGGGTGATCGCGGCGCGCGTGCAAGCGATGACCTCGACCTCGGGCAGGGCGACGATCAGCGTCTCAACATTGGCGATCTCGAAGGCGTTCGCGAGATCCGCGATCTGGCCGCCGGCCCTGTGCATGGAATCCCCCGGGAAGCTGCAGGTTCGGGGTGAATTTGGGCCCAAATGGTGAAGCAAGGGTTGACCACGAAACGCGATTGCGAGCGGTTTCGCGGCGCGGCATAAGCAGGGCTCTTGGCTTGGGGGACGCAATGGACGAGAAATGGCAGAAAAGCTTCCCGGTTTCCTGGGACCAGTTCCATCGCGATGCACGGGCACTGGCGTGGCGCTTGAGCGGAACCGGCCCCTACAGCGCAGTCGTGGCCATCACCCGGGGTGGCTTGGTTCCAGCCGCGATCGTGGCCCGGGAACTCGGAATCAGGGTCATCGAGACGGTCTGCGTCGCCTCCTACGACTACGACAAGCAGGGCCAACTCCATGTCCTCAAATCGGTTGGGACGGACGTGCTGGGCAGCGACGGTGGCGAAGGAGTGCTCATCGTCGATGATCTCGTCGATACCGGCGCCACCGCCAAGACGGTCCGCGAGATGCTGCCCAAGGCGCATTTTGCTACGGTTTATGCCAAACCAGCCGGGCGCCCCATGGTCGACACTTTCGTAACCGAGGTCAGCCAGGATACCTGGATCTACCTTCCCTGGGACATGGGACTGCAGTTCTCCCCGCCGATCCGGGACGGTGCCAAGGGTTAGAAGCACGCATGGCCGCGTGGTGGAATGGTAGACACAGCAGACTTAAAATCTGCAACTCGAAAGGGTGTCCCGGTTCGAGTCCGGGCGCGGCCACCAACACTATCAATTGGTTATGGTGCCCCCCGAACAGACCGGCCGTTCGGGGCGGTTTCGGCATCAGGCGAGCCCGTCCTTAGCGCCATTTTGACGGACCTCGCGGTCGAGCGCCTTCCGGACAAACTCCACAGAATCGATCGCGCTCCCCAACCGGGCTCGAAACGTCTCGATCGCTTCCTTCATCGGCGGCGGCAGGTCTCCCCAGTAGTCGATGACGTTGCTCATCGCCTCCTCGACAGTTCTCACCATCTCCTCGGTCGCGATTTCGCGGTAGGTTCTGGGCATTGGGGCCAAATCCTCTCCTGCAATTGCGCTTCATTCCAGAACGGCTCAACTTCGCGGCACTTGCCTGTAGCCGCATGTCAGGCAAAACTACGCCTGATGGGGAGGGCGCTCCAATGCCGAATCAGCTCAGGAACCATGGAAAGTCCTGGACGCCGAAAGAACTCAAAGTGCTTAGGCAACTCGTGAAAGAGAATACGTCAGGACCCGCGATCGGATTGAAACTTGGGCGTACCGAAGATGCGATCTACGCGAAAGCGGCCCAGGAAAACATCGTGTTGAGGCGGATGAGGCGCCTCTCTCGCAAACAGAAGTGAATCGCCAGGCCTCTTGATCAACCTTTAAACTTGGCTTTGACCTGCCAAGTCCGTGAAATCGTGTGCTGCCGGGGTTGATCTTATGCATTGACTGCTGGCGCGTGAGCACCCACACGAGTGCATGGGCAGAATAGTCACCTTGTATTGCCAAAGCTGCGGCAACGAATTCGTCAGAGAGATGACTGAATCAGACGCCATTCCCAAATGCCCGCGATGCCAGGGCAAAAAGGTCCAGCGCAAGACAAAGCCGGGCAGGTGATCTAGCAGTGGAAATGAGGTGGAAGGCGGGGTTCGAGGTCGAACTCTTGGCGCCACGCGGGACGACCCGGGAGGATCTCGCGCGGCGGATCGCCGCGCGATGCGGTGGCTCGGTCGAGCGGATATTCTATCCACAATCCGAGCCAAGCAAGGTTCCGGGCACACCCACCTTCGAGAACCTGACAATCGGGTTCAGGGCTCTGAACGCGGACAAGGCGCCGGTCGCGGCCTTCGTAGATGATGTGACATTGCGGCGCGGCCTCGACAAAGCCGCCCCGCCGAGGAACGGCTGGTACCGCATTGTCAGCGATGATGCCCGGCTCCTGCAATTGGTCATGTATCACTGTGACCCGACTGCCGTGCTCGATACCGTCCTTGAGCCTGTGGCGAGGTTGTTCAAGACCGAGCTTGGGCGGCATCCGTCGGGCATGGTCAAGGTCGTCGACCAGCGCAACGTCTCCGTGGCGCTTGCCGCCTACGCATCGGGCGAGCGGGAGCGAGCCTGTGAAATCATAACGGCGCCGATGGAAGAGCAGCATCTGCAACGGCTGACGCTATTGCTTGACGAAGCCAAGGCAGCCGGTTTCGAAGTGCCCTGGGAGGGAGCCACCCACATCCATTTCGATAGCGCGCGGCTCAAATCAGCCAACGCGATCGCCAACATCGCGCGACTGTTTTTGCGGCACGGGCAGTATTTGAAGCAGCATGTCGGAACAAATCCCAATTGTGTGCGGCTTGGCGCCTGGCCCCGCGCATTCGTAAAGCTTGCGACGTCTCCAGAGTTTCCAGTATTGGAGTGGGATATGGCCGTGGAAAAGCTTCGAGAATGCAAGTTATCCAAGTATTGCGACTTCAACCTCGTGAATGTGATTGGCGAGAACCCGAAAAAGCAGACTTTCGAAGTTCGTATTCTTCCTGCGAGCCTTGAGGCAGCGCGGATCATTCAGGCGGGGCAGGTCTTCGAAGCGATATTGGAGTGGTGCGCGAGCGTGCCGGCGCTCACGACACGTCTTCCGGACACTTCCGAGGCCTTGACGAGAGAACTGGACCTGCCGCGTATCTAGCTTTGCAAGGGCAGGGCCAGACGCGGGGCGCAAAAATATATTTTTGTTTGCCGATGGTTCCATTGCATTCGCAATACCTCCTGATACCGTCCGCGCCGTCATTATGGAGGACGGCCGATGACTTGGAACTGCCTTGATCGCGAGACGACAATTAAGTTTGCTCGCGTATTGGTCATGAGCACATCACTCACCCTGGCTACGGCCGGAATGCTCGAACCGGCATTCGCGAAAGGACTTTTCCTCGGTATTTCTCAGCAAGGGCTATAATTACTGCGATGCCAAACTGCTTGCTGGGTTTTGGGGGGTGGGCGTCGACCAGGCCAAGTCGACAGGCGGCGAGAAGATAGCCAACGGACTCGCCAAGAATCTGAGGAACATGTTGGGCCAGGCGCGGCAGCAAGGTCGCTGCGATTGGAGCGACACTGGCTACAGTTACGAGGACGCGGAAGCCCTGGCGCGCTACTGGGGCCGCTCGGTCGATGAAGCGAAGTCGAAAGTCGCCGATTTGTACACGGCAGGCGATGCTAAGCAGGTAAACAGGGCGCTGAAGAAGGCCCGCGGCTAGCACAACTCTGCAATACCATCTGCAATCGACGGGAGTGCTCGATGCGCCGCATCTTCGCTATGCTTGCTGTGTTGTCGCTGTGGATCGTCGCGACTGCCTCGGCCCATGCGGCCTGCAATGAACAGGGGCTGCGATCGCAGAAGGGTGACAAGCCCACAACGATCGAGTTCATCAACAAGTCCAAGCGGACGGTGAACGTCTACTGGGTCGACTACAAGGGCAAGCGAGTGCTTTATCACACGCTACGCCCCGGTCAGCGCGCTGGACAGGATACCTACCGTACTCATCCGTGGATCATCACCACGGAAAAGGGGAAGTGTCTCGAAAGCGTGGTCGCGGTCAAGGGCAAGAACCGGCTGGTCTATGCTGGTGGCGGCGGCGGTGACTTTGCCGGCAACAGTTCCGATGACGATGAAAGTGCCGATGGTGAAGACGACGAAGATTTTGCCGGGACCACGAAAAAGCCATCGAAGCAGACCGCTTCGGTTGGCTTTTGTGGAAATTACAAGCAGACGACCTCCAGTGCCGGGCAGTGCTCAAACTGCACTTTGATGATCGCCGACAATCCCGAGATCCAGAAATACTTCGTCGAATCAAGCAGTGGCTGGAGCGCCGAGGCGACCTGGGTCGAAGGCGACGCCTCGGTTGCCGACGGCAAAGGCAAGTGGAAAAGCGGCCTTGGCCATGCCTTTTCCGGGAAGAGCTTCGAACTCAGCATGACCCAGCAGGGCAAGAAGCTCGACATCGTCATGGATCACAAGGGAACCGGCATTATCCGCGCGAGCTTCCGCTGTACCGACTGACGCATTCCTTCATCTGACGACAAGATCTGCCGTCAACACGCGTGGCGGCAGCTTTTGCTTGTAACGGCGTGGCAGGCGTACTACATCGCTGTGATCGAGTTTCGGCCGAATTGAATTGGCCCGTGACGTTAAGCGTCGGTCTGACAATCTTCTTCCCAAATTCTCGATGACTGAACCGGCCGCGATTTCGTGGCCTATCTCAACGCGTATTTGAAAGATTTGTCTCATGACGCAAGGAACTGTGAAGTGGTTTGACGGCCAAAAGGGTTTTGGCTTCATCCAGCCGGAAGACGGCACCAAGGACGTATTCGTGCATATTTCGGCCGTTGAACGCGCCGGCATGCGCAGTCTCAATGAAGGTCAAAAGGTCTCGTTCGACCTGGTCTCCGATCGCAAGACCGGTAAGGCATCGGCCGACAATCTTCGCGCCGTCTAACGAGAATACCCTTGGCGTAGGGGCCCTGACCACGGATGTACTGGCAGGGCTCGCTACTTCAGGCGCCGTAGGCGGGCCCCTTAACGGGGCCGCGCCAAAAGCATCATACCTCCTGCGGGAGAATGTCCGACAAACCAAAAACAATGAATGCGCGAATACTCCGCGCAAAGGAGGACTTGCATGCAGGTAATCGTTCGAGACAACAACGTCGATCAGGCGATGCGCGTTCTCAAGAAGAAGATGCAGCGTGAAGGTATCTTCCGCGAGATCAAGCTTCGCCGTGCTTATGAAAAGCCCTCGGAGCGCCGCGTTCGCGAGAAAGCCGAAGCGATCCGCCGGGCGAAGAAGCTGGCGCGCAAGAAAGCCCAACGCGAGGGGCTGCTTCCGATGCCGAAACCGAAGGTTAGACCGGACGGCCGGGTCGCCACTCCGCGGTTTTAGCCAGCGGGAGGCGAAGGCCTTCGTTCGGTCAGGCAGGATTGATCACAGTCAATCCTTCGTCGCGGTGCTTGGTCATTAACTCCGTCTTGATCTTTTCGGCCTCCGGCGCGTTCACATTCCAGGCCGCAAAAGCCAACTTGAACTCGTCGATGATGCCTGTCTTCAGCCATTGCAGCAACGCCGCATGGTCGGCTTCAAGCATCTCCTTGGGACGCTTGAGTGCCATTGCCGAAAGGCTGGCGCGTACGTCGCCCTTCCACAAATAGACAAATACCCGATCCTGCCGTTTGATGGTCCCCACGGACATATCGCCCCATAATCCCGCGCCCCTCTGGGCCTCCTCGTGGGCAAGCCGCTTCTGACGCAGGGCGTCGGACTTAATCTGCAATGGCGCGGCGGCGGTCTTGGGTTGGGGGCTGCGTGATTTGAATGCCATCAGTACCTTCCTTAGCGAGCCATACCGATGGAACGGGAGTTCCTTGATCAGATCGGGCTTCAGGTCTCGCTGGGGTGCCGCACTGTCGGTCTGCCGGCACCGTGCGCTCAGTCGTAATTGCAAGCAAGCTTATTCGGCCGCAGGTTTTTCAATATTGCCCTCACGACGCAATAAAGGCAGGTTGACGCAAAGCCGAGTCCTTCGGGAGCAAATCAATGAATGCACTACGAGTCTATCGTCTCGCTGAAGATGAGGCGGGCGTGAGTTCTTTCGATGAATACGAGTTGTCGCGAACGCTCAACGACTTCGCGCCACCAGCGGTGCCATTTTATACCTCGGCTATCGAAAAAGCCTCCGGCTATACCGTCATCCGCATTCCCGTCGGTTGGGAAGGAGCGCTGCACCGGTCGCCTTTCCGCCAGATGATGTTTTGTTGGGCAGGGGCTCTGAAGGTCACGGCGACGGATGGAAGCGTGAGGACAGTCAGTGTCGGCGATGCCTGGCTCATGGCTGACAATCACGGCAAGGGACACCAAAGCCAAGTCGTCTCCGAAGTCCCATTCGATGCGGTGATCATCATTCTCGATAAACCAGATCAAACATGAAAGGACGGAGACTATGAAACTGACGGCATTTAGCGGGCTTGCGATCGCCACGACGATTGCTCTTGGGATCGCGAGTGGAGACGCAGAAGCCGCGGGCTGCAACCTGGGCGCGAAGTCGAAGAAATCGACCGCTTCGGTCAAAGTTAAATTCGTCAACAAAAGTGGCGAGTATCGTGGCGTGTTCTGGCTCGATTACAATGGCAAGATGGTGAACTACGCCAATCTCAATCCCGGAGAGAGTTATACAATTGATACTTTCGTTTCACATCCGTGGGTCTTTACCGACGGTCCAGGCAATTGCATCGAGATGTTCTATCCGGCCAAAGGCAAGAACCGCTACAATCTCACGGTCAAATCGCCAGGCTTTGGCCAGGACGGAGACTGACAAACGGAAACCCCGCCGGCCGGGGGCGACTGACGGGGTTTCGTTGATGCAGCAATATCTTTCGACCTGCCGCACATAGCCAGAATGCGGTCGTCCATTTTGAGTTCCCGAAAAACTTGCGTTGTTCACGACAATTATTTCGGATACCAGTAAATGGACAGTCGCTGGGTTCGAGGTCATGGACGGGGCAAAGAAGCGGGGCAGACCGGCGACAGGGCGCGGTGAGCAGGTGCAGGTCAGGCTGCAGCCTATGTTACTGAAACAGATTGATCTCTGGAGAGGCAATCGAGACGAGGCGCCGAGCCGGCCGGAGGCAATCAGGCGGTTGATCCAGCTCGGCCTCGCCGCCCATCCGGCACGGCGCACACAATCGATCGTCCATTCACCGGACGACCCCGACTGAACCTCGCCGTTGATTGAAATTTAGGGTTAACCAAAGATTCACAGCATGCTTTGTTGCACTGCAAAGGCGGTGCATATGAGGGCATACGAGATGGGGCATCTCGGTGGAAGACATGATACGAAGAGAACCTGTGATTAGCGAACGTGCAATACTCACGTTCGTCGGATGCCTCGCCCTGATTGTCGCTGCGATGGCGGTGATGCGCTGGGTCGTTTGAAGCAGACGAAAGACTCTGAAGAGAAATGGCGCTGTCCCGATTGGAGCGGCGCCTTTTTCTTTTCCACGGAGCATTGCGGTTTTTAATCCGCCTACAGATTAATCCGGCAAATTCTTTGTGCGCAATGGCTCTCGGGGTCAAAGCTGACGCTGTGACGTTTGCCACAATTCAAGCGTTGACCGGGCAGGGCGCAGCACGGTAGTTTTCCTCCAACCGTGAGGGGAATCGCGGGCAAAAGAGAGGGGGCGGTGGTCCGATGACCTTGCCCCCTCATCTGTTTTCGGCAGGCAATCACCTGCACAAACAGAACTGAAGCCGCTAGTATCTAGTATATTGTGCTGGCTGCGCGACTCGCGCGTGCGAGGCATGAGTGACCCACGACAATCACGACCACGGCGAAGCCGGTCATCATCACCAGCATGGCGAACATGGCCATTCGCATGGGCCGGCGAATTATGACCGTGCCTTCGCGATCGGCATCACGCTCAATCTCGGCTTCGTCGTCATCGAGGCGCTCTACGGCTTCCTCGCCAATTCAATGGCGCTGCTTGCCGATGCCGGTCACAATCTTTCCGACGTGCTGGGCCTCGTCATCGCCTGGGGTGCGAGCGTTCTGGCGAAGCGGCCGCCCAGCGAGCGCTATACATACGGGTTGCGGAGCACGTCGATACTCGCGGCCTTGCTCAATGCGGTGTTTCTGCTGGTCGCCACGGGTGGCATTGCCTGGGAGGCGGTGCGCCGGTTTGCCGAACCCGCCTCCGTCGCAGGCCTGACGGTGATCATCGTCGCGGCGATCGGCATCGTGATCAACGGCGTCACTGCGTGGCTCTTCGCCTCGGGTCGCAAGGGCGACATCAATATCAAGGGCGCCTATCTTCACATGGCTGCCGATGCCGCGGTGTCGGCGGGCGTCGTGGTCGCCGGCGTGGTTATTCTTTACACAGGCTGGGGCTGGGTCGATCCCGCGGTCAGCCTTGTCATCGCAGCGATCATCGTCTGGGGAACCTGGGGCTTGTTCCGCGAGTCGATCGCCATGACGCTCAATGCGGTGCCTTCGGCGATCGACGCGGCCAAGGTCAAAACCTATCTCGCGGGATTGCCCGGCGTATCGCAAGTGCACGATCTCCACATCTGGAGCATGAGCACGACTGAAACCGCGCTGACCGCGCATCTCGTCATGCCGGAAGGCGCTCCCGGCGACGCTTTTCTCACCCGCTTGGCCAAAGAGCTCTCGGTGCGCTTTGCCATCGTCCATCCGACGATCCAGATCGAATGCGGCGATGATTGCCATCTCGCGCCGGACAATGTGGTCTAGCCAGCACTCAATGGTCGGTTACGTGCGTGGTGACGGCGATGAAGCGCCGGTCGGGCCCCTCGAAACCCTGGCGGAACAGGCTGAGCAATATCGCGATCGTCGTCTCGCTTCCTGACGTGAACGCGATGACATCGGAAATCGCATAGTCGCGCGGACAGAAGCGCGACTCGGGAATGGATTTGTCCTCGGCGATCACCTTGGTCTCGCCTTCGGGATTGGTCAGTTCGAGCTTGAGGCCCTTGACCGGACCCAGATTCTCGCAGGTTGCGGCGGGCTCCGGCACGGTGATCGGCGTCAGGCGCAGGCTCCAGGCGCGCTCCTGCATGTTGAAGAAGTCGTTCAAACGGAAGCGCACGCTATAGGGGTCGGCTGAGAGTTCGGTCGCCGGATTGCTGACGACCAGGAGACCGCGCGGCTCGATCTTGAGCTTCTTGAGGATCGGATCGGCTTTGGCGCGGGCCTCGCTGCGAACCTTGCTCAAGGGCGTTGCCTCGTCATCGATCCGCCGGCGGACGGGCGTGCCGTCGGCCCAGCTATCGGTGGTCGTGTCGATCACGAAGATGTTGGAGTAAGGAAAGCCCGACCCGTCCTGCACGCCATACTCCTCGAACGCAAAATAGCGCCCGTCCGGATCAAAGCCGAGAATGTCGCGAAAGGCATAGTCGCCCGCCCATGCCGCCGGAATGGCGATGAGCAGGGCAAGCAACACGGTCAGGATGCGGGTCGCGATCATGGGACCTCCGGTAAATTCAAGACAGTTGCCCTTTTGGGGCACATCTGGCCTATTCCGCCAGCCTCCGGGCTTCAAGGAGAAATCAATCCCGTGTCCGCACCCGAAACCAGCAATGTTAATCTCGCAAACTGGCGCCTGCCGCCCTTCAACCGCGCGAGCTTCACCCGCGTGCGCGAGATCATCCCAAGCGCCAATATCGCGGCCTCGGGCCAATCGGAGCCATTGCCGCGCGCCTTTCACGATTTCGGCGGCCTGCCCGTCGCATCGCCATCGGGCGGCGAGACCACCATCGCGGCATTTCTCCACGAGACCTACACCGATGCCTGGATGGTCCTGCACCAAGGTGCGGTCCTGCATGAATGGTACCGCAATCCCGAATGCTCGCGCGAGCCGCATATCCTGTTTTCGGTTTCGAAATCGGTGACGGCGATCCTGGCGGGCGTCGTGTGGGGCGACGGATCTGCTCGATCCCGACGCCCCCGTCACGCGTTACGTCCCCGAGCTTGCGCAGTCGGTCTACAACGACGTGACAGTGCGCCATCTCCTCGACATGACGGTGTCGCTGCAGTTCAACGAGGATTATCTCAATCCCGACGAACTCTATCTCGCCTATCGCCAGGCGACGGGGTGGAATCCGCGCCAGCCCGATAGCGAGACGACGCGCGATTTCCTGGCGCGCCTGAAGAAAAATACCCATCCGCATGGCGAGCGCTTCCACTACCGCTCGCCCAATAGCGACCTCCTCGGCTGGGTCGTCGAACGGGCCAGCGGGCGCAGGCTTGCGGAGCTTCTGTCGGAGCGTATCTGGAAGCCGATGGGCGCGGAATCGGACGCCTATATCACGCTTGATCCGGCAGGTGCGGTACGCACGGCCGGCGGCATCTGCATGATGGTCGCCGATCTTGCCCGCTTCGGCGAGATGATCCGCTGCCGCGGCGTTGCCAATGGGCGCGCGATCGTGCCGGGTGCGTGGATCGACGACATCCGCACCGGCGGCAGCGTCGATCAGTGGGTAAAGGGCGACATGACCAATTTCGTGGCGCAGGGGCGCTATCGCAGCAAATTCTACAATCTCGTCGATTCATCCGCCTTCATGGGCATCGGCATTCACGGCCAGTGGCTCTACATCGATCCGGATGCGGACCTGGTCATCGCCAAGTTCTCCTCGCAGCCGGAACCGGTGAAGGACAGCATCGATCATCTGAACCTTGCAGCCTTCGCGGCTCTGTCGCGGGAGTTCAGTTAGGCTCAAACTTTCCCTCCGCCGCGCGGCATGCGCGGGGAGGGAGGAGGCGCCAGCCCATGAAGATCTCCCCGCGTGTTGAAGCCTTCGATGGCTGGATCCGGTCAGCCTTCGTCGAGATCAACACGGCGCTGGAAGAGCTTTATTTCGCCCAAGACGACCGCGCCCATGTCGAAGGCGTCGGCGATGACCTCAAACGCCAACTGCGCGACGAGGGCCGCGCCTATGTCGTCGATCTGCTCGCGGAAGGAAACACCGGCGACGGCTTCGAGAGCGGCTTTGCGGTGCTCGGCAATGTCGGCCTGTATATGGGCGCGCTCCGCCGCCACGAGCTCACCAATCCCGACCGGGAAGAGAAATCGCCCTTCCAGGAGGCCTCATCATTGGCGCTCAATGTCGGCGCCTCGATCGGCATGGCGCCGCGCTTTGCCACCGCCCATCTCGCCACGCATAATCTGGCGGTCAACGGCGTGCGCAAGAGCTTCACTTCGCTGCCGGACGAATTCCTGTTCATCGACGAGAACACGCGCGCGATCCTGAGCTACCAGCGCACCGCCGATGCCTTGTCCCGCATCGTGCCGCTCGGCGTTTCCAGTCCGGTCGCAGATGTGCTTTTTGCCGCGGCGCGCGATGGCCTGCGCGATGTGAGCGCGGCCAATGCCAGGCTTTATGAAAAGCTCGATGTCGACCGCTTCTTCTACAGTGTCAGGCCCTATTACAAACCCTATCGCGTCGGGCGGCAGGTCTATCGCGGCGCCAATGCAGGGGATTTTTCCGGCATCAACGAGATCGACCTGTTGCTCGGTCTCACGCCGGGCGAGCGATCCATATTACGCGCAGCTTCTCGTCGACAAGATGCTGTTCATGCTGCCGTCCGACCAGGCGCGGCTTGCGCGAATGCATGACGCATAGATCGCTGCTCGATGAACTGCTGCTGCTCGCAGAGGGAAATGCGGGCGAGGGGTGGTTCCGGCGGAATGCGCGTCGCCTTCCTCGAGATCTGCGATCTCTTCGGCGAAACGGCGCGGCAGCATCACGACCAGCTCGTCCGCCAGTTCATCGTCGAACCGGCCGCGCATCTGAAGGAGGAGCGGATGCAGGGCCTGACCGCCAGCGGCCCGCCCTTGCCGGTGCTTGATCCGGGCGTTGGAAGTATTGCGCGATTATCGGACGGCTGCAGATCGGCCCGATCTCGAGACCCGCCATGCCGATCTCGCCTTCCTGCGGGAGGCGCTGGAGGCGGGGGCAGCGGTTTAAGATCGCGTATACGCGTGGGTGCCGGTCGTTTGGGCCTCCTGCCTCCCGCAATTTTTTTGGCCTTGATGTTACGCCTTGTTGGCGTGGAATAAGGGGTGAAGCTTGGATTTACAGCTGGATACGCGATGGGGAACCCAGCTCATTTTCAGCGTCACCGCTTTGACCTCCACTTTCGCACCCGCTTCGCGTTCATTGGATTTTCGGCGGCGATTTGAGAACAGAAAAGCTGTTTGTACCAGCTCACCAATCGCATCATATTGCCCATCCCCAGTACCTCGAAATATAAGCGCGCCGTCCAGGACCTGAGCAAGGTCCTCCCCCTTCAGCTGCTTAAACAGATCAAAATAATTCGAAGGCTCTAATGAAACCAAGAATTCAGTATCGCGATTATTCCAGGAATGATTTTTGCCAATGCGTGACAGCACCTCCTTTAGGTCAAGGGGTGGCAACATACTCTTCAACTTTGCTTCGCACGCTTCGATGATCGCAGGCTCCGCTACCAAGTCTCCGAACGGCGCCGAGCTCAAATCCCAAAAGTCTGGCGTTTCGTTCCGTTCCCGAATGTAAGTTTCGAGTAGCTGTCGAGCGCGATCATCCTGACCAAACTCTTTCAGCATTTTGTACGTCGCATCAAGATTGGGTAGAGAGACGTACTGTAAATATTGAACCGATTTCTCAAAAATGTTTGCCAATACGAAATCCGCGTCGTTGTCGAAATGAATCGTGGTATGGGCGCCATGCTTGATGGTAAGCATTCTGTGTATCTGTTTTGCTGAAGTCGCGTTCTGCCTTCTCAGCTAAAATCGCAATTGCGTCATGGTCAAAATAGCCATTTTTGACGCCGTGCAGAATAACAGCGTCCAAGTCATCAGTGTAAAGAAACTTATACTTTTCTAAGAGCGTGCGATTACGCTTTTCTGCATCGCTCTTTGGTTCTTTGGAAAACGTCGATAGCTCATTGTACGAAATGAGATAATCGATACTTGGTGCGATATCCGGTTGAAAACGCGAATAGCAACCTAGTGATAGCGTATGTATTATTTCGCGAATGATTCTGTCATCGATGCCTTTGACACAAGACGTGATTGACTTTGCTAGATATTCAATCCGCTTTATAATTCTTATGTTCGATATATCTAACAACTCGCAATCGGATTTGATATGGGCCGAATAGGGGTAATCACTGTCTAAACAGACGTCGCTTGCGTACGACGGAGAGGGCTCAAAAGTCATAACTATGTCCGCGACCTTCTCGGAGTGCCTCTCGAACTCGGCTTTTTCGGAGAGTTTCTCGATGTTGAATAAAAGTATGACTTTACAAAGTTTTTCCTCTTTTAAATGGTTCGCAATCCCCATGACATCCTTCACGTTCAGTGCGGAGCCAGTTCTCTCGAGATCATCTATGCAGACGATTTGATTGCGTAGCGTGACGAATAAGACTTTACTTGCTGATACGGCGACGGATTTCAAGAATTGGAATCTTGGAGAAGTACTTTAGCATTCCTCCTAAAAAGTCGATCTCGCCATATAAGTCCTTTAGTGAGTTGCGAGTCGGGCCCGCCAGCGCGTCCTTCGGCGAAACTGTATTCTCGACAATAGAACGCTTCACTTCGTCGAGGGAGTTCAGACCAAAGAGTGAAACGTAGGAGTACCTGTTGAACTGCTGGGGTATTCCTGAAGCCGCTGCGCCCAATATCCGTTTGAATGTGAATGTCTTGCCAACTCCCCATCCGCCTGTGATGCACAATACGCCTGGTTGTGAAGAACTGAGGAAGCGCACAAGCTCTCGCTCCACATACTTTGCGTCCATTGGCGACATGCTCCTGCAACTCGGTAAATATAACCTTTAGTCAAAATGAGCCTGCGTCAATCGTTTGCGGCGGTGTTATGCACGCACTGAAGGCATCTTCCATCATCAAAGCCAGATGATTGACGTAGTTCGTTTTATGTTCTATACGGCGACGATGCACTGGAACTATGCCATCGAACGCAGCCGCGCACGGCTTGTCGCCGTCGTTATGGAGCTATTTGCGGAGATCGGGCTCACCCAGGACGGGGTGGTCGAGCGCGTATCGCGGCCGGTCTACCGGAAGGTGCAGAGGGTTCTGCGCTCGGCTGAATCCGCGGTCAGGCGCCTGATCATCGCTTCGGCGCGCGATATCGTGGTGCAGCCGGCGCCCAGGCGTGCGGCGCCTGTGGAACACACCGGTGAAAGCAAGCGCGAGGACCAAGGGAATCTGGATCCCAAAGCCAAACGCACGCGCCGCCTGCTCTTCAGATTGTTCGATACGCCCAGGCGAAAGGATTGGGGCATTCCCCGCGGGCGCAAAAGGCGCAGGATCGAGCCGCGCATCCATTTCTTTGCTTCCGATCCCCGCATTCCCTCATTTCTGCGGCCTCAAGCTCCGGCATCAGCGCCACCGCCGGAGAAAGCCCGCGCGATCGACGACGGCACCGTCAGTGCACTCCGACTGTGCCGGCGTCTCCTCGCCGCCATGGATGCGTTGCAAGACCTTTCCCGCCAGGCGAAGCGCTATGTGCGCTGGCGTGGAAAGCCCCTCGAGAAGCGCCGGCCGCAACGGGAATCCCCCTTGCGGCTCGGCTGGCCGCCGGGCTGGCGCATCAGGCCGACCCACGAGGTCGATGAAATCCTGAAGGACTGCCACTGGCTCGCCCGCTCTGCGCTGACGCCAGACACGTCGTGAAGTCTTCGCAACAGGACAGGACGGTGAAGGCTGGTGGGCAATGGATACCCAACCGGTCCGCTTTGCCGTATACTTGCGCAATCATTCGGGGGATTCGGCCATGATGCGTCTCATAGCCTCGATCGTGCTTGAATTATGCGCCAATGCGATCGGGTTGCTCATCGCCCAGTGGGTCCTCGCGCCGGACATGCAGATCTCGGTGACGGGCTTCTTCATCGTCGTGGCGATCTTCTCGGTGGTGCGCTTCATCCTCGCTCCATTGGTGATGAAGCTTTCCATGCGCTATGCCCGGGTGCTTGTCGGGGGCATTTCGCTGGTGGTGATCCTCGCCTCGCTGTTTGTGACGTCGCTCCTGTCGGGTCACCTGGTCATCACAGGTTTCTCGACCTGGATCCTGGCGACGCTCATCATCTGGGTGTTCGGCGTCGCGGCCATGCTCCTGCTGCCGATGGTCATCTTCAAGAAGACGCTTGCCGCGGCCCGCTCGGACAAGCGCCCGATCATCGGATAGCGCCGCCTTACGTCATCTGCGAAATGAGCAGGGTGGCGAGCGCCAGCATCGAGCCCATGCTGACGATGTCGGTGACGGTGCTGAGAATGATACTCGAGGCGACGGCGGGATCGGCGCCGAGCTTCTTGAGGACGACAGGCACGCTCGCGCCCGAAAGCCCGCTGACGATCACCGAAAGGAGGGTCGCGATGAAGCCAATTCCGGCAAGCACGCTAGCACCCTTGGTGCCCTCGTAGACCGCGTAAAGATAGATCGCCAGAGCCACCAGTAATCCGGTTGCGAAGCCGTGCAGGATGCCGAGGCGCAGTTCCTTCCACATCGCGTGACGGTAGAAGGCGGTGTTTCCGTCGCGCTCGAGGGTGCGCAAGGTGATGGCAAGGGATTGCGCGCCGGTATTTCCCGACTGACCCGCAAGAACGGGAAGGAAGGCTGCGAGAAGAACGACGCGATCGATCGTATCCTGGAAGTAGCCGACGACGAGGCCCGCGGCGAAAACCGTGAGAAGGTTGACGATCAGCCAGGGAAAACGCGATTTCACCGATGCGAGGAAGGGGGTTGCTACGACCTCGCCGGCATCGACGCCGACCATTTGTCCGGGCACTGCGGCGAGGCGCTGTTCTTCAAGCGTGTGGAGCTTCGCGGCGCGCACCACGCCGGAAAGCTTTCCCCGCTTGTTGCAAACCGGGTATTCGGGGATTTCGAGGCCCCTGATGGCATCGAGCGCCTGGCGGACATCATAGCCGGCCCTGAGCGCCATGAACTTGTTCATCATGACGTCGGCGATCTTGTCTTGGGGGTCGGCGAGGATCAGGTCGCGCATCACGCAGATGCCAACGAGCTTGCCCTTGCCGTCCGTCACCATCGGATAGGTGTAGAGCCTGTCGCGCGGTGTAGCACGTATCGCCTCGATCGCGTGCGCAACACTGTCGTCAGGGTCGAGGACCAGAACGGGCGGATGCATAAGCTCGGTGATATTGGTCATGAGGCTCAGGCGCGTCCGAAATAATCACGGCCGAGTTCTCCGGCCCGGGCGATTGCGGCCTCGCGTATGCGGTTATCGCTGAACAGGTCGTAGAGGAGAACCAGTTCGCTTTCCGGGATGCCGCAATAGTCAATGATCCCGGTCAGGAGCTGCGTTTCGATCGCCTTGTCATAGCCGCGCTTCTCGAATTGTGCCTGATCGCCGCCGCACGCGCCGATGAGCAGGGCCTTGCGGAGCGGGATCTTGCGATCGCCATACGCCCAGCCATTGTTCCAGACACGGTCGATCCAGCCCTTGGTCGTGGCGGGCAGGGACCACCACCAGACGGGGAAGACAAAGGCGATCGCATCATTGCGCAGGATTCGCTGTTGCTCGGCCAGCACGACAGGCGAATAGACTTTCCGCGAATCTTCCCAGTCGGGCTCGTCGTCCGGCGGCAAGCGCGGATCGAAATTCTCAGCGCGCAGATCGGCGATCTCGGCGCGATGTCCGGACTGCGCGAGGCCGGCGAGAAAAGCCTGGAGCAGGTGGCCGCATAGTGATTCGCGGCGCGGATGATCGAAAACCACAAGAATGTTCACGAAGCTTCCTCGAATGGGAATGATCCGCAGCATTCTTGCGCCGGAACCAAGCAAGCGAAAGACCGTTTATCAAGTGAATGGCGCGGCGTATATCCGCGTGCCGAATTATTTGCCTGCCGATTGTGAAGCGCGCTCGCAAAATTGCCACGATTGGGCAGGACTCTCGCAATCGATCCAGCGGGGGATCAAGGGGACTATCCAACCTTGTGAGAGGGGGCGGGTAATCGACTTTCCCACGTTGCGAGCGAGTTGGTCGCGCGGCTCCTGTCGCCGTCCCGAGCTTGCGCGCCAAAGAGCCCGTCCGTCCTCATCGACGGACGGGCTTCTCGCTTTGAAGGGGTCGGAGCGCGTGCTCCTGTCGCCGTCCCTTCAGGAATTAAGGCTAACGTTTCTTGATGCTGGGTTCAATTCGCGGATGACACTTCGCGCTTGATTCATCTGTAGTGTGGGAAAGGTGCAACAGGGCACGACATTTATGCCACGCTCGATGAAGTATTAAAGCGCGAATTACTGCTGAGGCGCGAAAATACTATCGAACATGCCTTTCTGGCACGCGTCCATGAACTCGGCCTCGGTCATTGTGACTGCGGCATCGTCTGCCGACTTGGCCGGCGCCAGGTTTGCCACTTCCTCGGGCTGCAACCGACCGTCGCGGTTGGCATCTGCCTTCAGCCAGGCGCTTTCGCACTGCGCCTGATCGGCGGCCTGACTGGCGACGATCGTCGCGGCGACCACAATGCACAGCAGGATGATCGCCAGAACTTTAGATAAGGTCGAGGTTGCCTGAGCTTTCGTCATGTGGATTGGAAAGCCTGAGCGCACGACCGGGTTCCCCAAAAAGAAAACCCCGCGTCGGGCGGGGTTTGGAGTTGAGGAGGTATTTCCGGAAGAAACAACTCACGTGCCTAAACATTCTCGAACGTAAGAAGGCAGCGTGACCAAGCCGTGACTCGATCACCTGACCATCAACGCTCCTGTGGAAAAGTATCAACGGCAAGTCTCAAGCGGGTGGTCACGTCGGAGTCACGCTAACCAAAATATTATCCCCCTCACGTTGTTAGCGCCGGAGATTCGCCGTCCCACGTCGCTGATGACCACCCTGAGAGGGGGCTAAATCCCGCCAAACTTCGTTTGGCGGGTTTTAGCTTTTTTGGGGCGTGCCTCAGAACTTTGCCGCCGCCGCCAGCAAGTAGATGACCATCACGAAGGTCAGCAGCGCCACCCCCAGCGTGATCGTCACCACGAGGGAGGTGCTGGAGCGGATCTCGCCCTTCATGATGGCCCGGCGCACGATCCTGAAATGCCAGGCCGCCAAGGCGGTCAGCGCGGCACCGAAGACCATCATGCCTATGCCGATCGGCAAAGAGAGGGCGGTCGTCTCGATATGAATTTGGGGATTGAGCTGGGCGGCAAGCTCGCGAAGCCAGATACCGAATTTTGCGACGACGAACCCCAGGCTTGCAACCGCGATGCTGGTGCGAACCCAAGCCAGGAATGTCCGCTCGGCCGCCAGCAACTCGGTGACGATCTGGGACGGGCTCGGTGGCGGCAGCTCAGGCATTGCCGGCTTCGTTTGCTGCCGCGGCCTGATCCAGCAGTTGTTTCAGTTTTGCAAGCCGCACCGTCTCGACGCCGGTGACGATCCCGTCGGCCTCGCTGAGGGTCTGCGCCATCTCCCAAAGTACCGCAATAGCGTCGGCCCGTTTCGCAATGGCCGAAGCGACGAGGTCGGCGCATTGGGTAGGGGTCGGCGGATTGGCCTGGGCCCAGCGCAGGGCCGCGGCAAGCTCGGTTTCGTCATAGCTCAGTTCTACGTCACGGGCGCGCGTGGCGACGTAGCGTTCGAGCATGGTGCGCTCGCGGGAATGCAACGTGCCGTCAGCCATGGCGATCGGCAAGAGCAGCCGAAGCTCGGCACCGAGTTCGGAAATCAAGCGCGAGTCGGTGATCTGGCTTTGCATGATTTGCAGGATAGCTGTGATTCTCAGCGCCGCAAAACGAGAACTCGGCGGAAGGTTAGCTCGGTTGCGGGCGGGATGCGCGGGGAGCGGGCCGGTTGCCGGGGGAGGCGTTGCGAGCAAGCGAAAGCATAGTGGCAATCTTTTTCGGATCGCCCTCTACGACGATGCCCTTTCCATCCGCGAAATTGACCATCGTCCCTTCATCCGGCGCGGCCGAAACGAAGCGGACGAGTTCGGGGTTAACGTAGACCTGTCCCCCTTTTCTGGCATTGAGCTGACAGAACACCGGCATAAAAAATCCCCCCAACGTAAGCTTCTTTTTGGTGGCCTAACCTGACAGACTTTGTGCCATGGAACCACCACCCGACGAACGCATTCTGTCCAGCGTGAAGGGCGCGGCAATCGGCTCCCGGTTAAAACCCCGTCAGGCTTGCCTGGCGGGGTTTTCCTATTGAGGCCCAACAACCTGTGGATTACCGCAACGGTGGTTGCAACTCCCGCCATCCCTGCCTAATCATTAAGCAATTCCTCTGGGGAGGAGGGGCTTGAATGCGACCCGAAATTAAGCGCATGCAGACGCATCAGCGCCGAAAGCAACTTATCATTGTATGCTTGGCGGCCCTTGTGACCGCGCTCGTCTTTGTCGCGATCGAGGCGCTTTCCGCGTAGGGTTGCCGCGCGACCTCGATCATTTGTCGAAAACTCGCGAACAACCCTAGCTGTTAGTTTTAACGGCGGATGCTTCGCACCCTTGCGCTGTGGACCCGCGTTGCATTTTCGAGCGGCGGCGTGTTGCCCCCTCGAACAGCGAGGATCAGACAATGGTCAAGAACGCGAAGTTTTTGAGATCTCTCATCTGCGCTTTGCCGGTTGCGGGACTGGTTGCTTTGGGCACGCCAGCCTGGAGCGATGGCCTCGGCGGCGTTGGTGTCAATAACAATGGCGGCAAGGGTGTCGGCGTCAGCATCGGCGGCAGAAGCGGAATCAATGCCAGCGTCGGCGTGCGCAACGGCGTCGATGCCGATGTGTCGATCGGTGGCCGCAATGGCGTGAATGCCAGCGCCGATGTGGGCGTTGGTAACGGCGTCTCGGCCGACGTCGATGTCTCCGTCGGCGGCGGCGTCCGATCAAGTGTCAGCGCCACGGTTGGCAATGGCGTCAGTGCCGACGTCGATGTCGATATTGGCGGTGATGTTGCGAGCAATCCTCCCGACGGCAACCCGCCCGGAACGGGAAATCCTCCGGGCACGCAGCCTCCGGGGACCAATCCTCCGAGCCGCAAGCCCACGCCCAGTGTCGAACTTCCTTCCGGCGTTGCAGGAATGTTGGCCGACATGTCGGACAGCGATCGGCGTAAGCTGAAGAAGAAGTGCTTCTCGATCCTGGCTGCGCCGGCATCGTTCAGCCGGGACATGGTGGCGGTCTGTCGCGTGCTGCAGCTCGCCAATCGCTAGTCAACACCCCGAGCCGCGTGGGGAAATGCTTGCGCGGCTCACTTCTGTGCAGGAGCCGCTTGCACCGCCAAGCGTGCTGTCTCAATCTCTCGACGGATAGGATTGAGGCACGATCTTGAATTCAATCGACATGGGATTGCCAAGGCATCGGCCGTTTCGGACGGCACGTGCCGCTTTCGAAATCGGCCTGAAGCCGATGCCGCTGGAAGCATGGCTTGAAACGGGGCCTGATCACGCGGTGTTCATGGCGGCGAAGCGAACACGTCTGGAAGGATTGCCACCACTCTTCTATGGGGCCTTGGCATCGTCACGACCGGCGCAGGCCGAATTGCTCGCTCTTGTGACCGCCAATCTTGTTGAGCAGCATGGCGGGGCGTTCACGGTCGAGCAGGGCCGTCTTCACGATCATATCGACGGCACGCGGCATGAACTTTCGCACACCGAGCCGCTGGAGACCCTCGGTAGAATACTGGAGGAGGACTTCATCCTGATCGATAAGGTCGATGGTGCGGATATCATCACCGCGGCTTCCAATGCCTATACGACGTCGGGTCGCATCGTTTCTTCGGTCGGGCGCAGCATGCGCTTTGCGCATGAATTCGTGCCTGGCCTCAATGACCAGCTTGGCGCCCGCATCGATCGTGTGCTCGCCAATGTCCAGGCGACAGGCCCAGTCGTACGGTTCAACTGGGTATTGACCTCGATCGCTGATCGGCTTTTTCCCGAAGGTTCTCATGAGGCCAATGTCGCGGCGTCGGCTCGTACCGCCGCGGCATTGGAAGAGGACTTCCGCCGCACAGGCGACTGCCTGTGGATACGAGCAGAGCGCCAGACCTTCGTGCGATTGCCCGAAACCAAGGCGCTGGCATTCGGGATCCACACCTATTCGCATCCTCTTTCATCGCTCGACGATGATGCCGAGAGCCTTGGCGCACTGCATCGCGTGATCGGCGAATATGCGGAGGATCGATTGCGTTATTCGGCGATGCTCACGATCAAGGCGCCGATCATGCGCTGGCTGGAGTACAGGCTGGCGCTCGCGACGTAAGTCGCGTCTGCGATGCCAAGGCAAATTGCGATTTGACGCGATGAGTAGTCGGCTGAGCCGTACACGGACGAGCTTGCATATTCGCTAAAATTCGAAGTGATCCAAACGGTTTGAGATGATCGCCACGTCACTGTGGCATTCCGCACAGCCATCGTTTGAGCGCTGCGCTATCCATGATCACGGGAGGCGACATCGCTTTCCGAAGTATCAAATCCCACCCCTCACATGCGGAGTATTACCATGAACCGCTTCAATATACTTGTGCTTGCTTCCGTCGCACTGTCCGGCCTTGGCCTTGCTGCCAGCGCGGCCACGAAAAGTACGACGACGAGCACGACCACGACAACGACGACCACGACGACGGAAGAGTCGATGAGCGGGAAGGAGGCAAAGGCAGCCAGGAAGGGTCATTGTCTCACCAGCCTGACGAAGACCGAGAATGCGACGGCCTGTTATGACACCTTCACCGAACTCGTCGCGGCCGCAACCGGCGGCAAGATTACCGACGCGCCAGCCGATGTCGCCGTTGCGATGCAGGACAAGGAGCTGCTGAAGCAACTCAATGCGTCGACCGACAAGAAACAGGGCCCGGCGAACGGCCCTAAATCGGGCGCGGATGTACTGGTCCTCACAATCTTCTGCGACGATCATTACACGGGTTGCACTTTCGGCGCGGGATCTACGAGCTGGGTTGGGCCGGCCTGTAGTGACACGCTCAACGACATCGACAGTTCGATCGCCTATGTCGGCGACGACTGGAACGACGATTTCGAGTCGTTCATCGCGTATAATAATTGCTATGCCAAAGTCTTCGAGCACGCGAATTTCGGCGGGGCCAGCACGCCGTGGGCCGGTGCTCTTCCCGATTTTGGTGTCCTGAATGACGAGGGCAGCTCGATTCAACTTTCGTAGCCCTTCATCCTCGGATGCAACGGCTGGGAGATTCCGCGCATGCCGGAGTCTCCCATCCTCGTCCGAACTCCGTGCAGGATTACGGAAATGGTCAGCATATCCCCGTAGCACGGGGGTGATATCCTTTGACCAGAATATGGAGGACATCCAGATGGAACTCTTCGCTATTCGCCGCCGCAGCGCATGGGCCGATTCCAAGGCTCTCGAGGCCGCCGCCGCAAAGTCTACAAAAGTTGGAAACGAGGACATGCCGGACCGGGTCCGCTGGATCCGCAGCTATGTCGTCAAAGAAGACGACGGCAAGCTCGGGACGATCTGCATCTATGAGGCGAAGGATGCCGAGTTTTTACGCGAACATGCGCGTCGGGTCGGCATGCCGGGTGATGATATCAGCCCCATCGCGACGACGGTCGTGGTGCGCGACGATCCGAAGGCTTAGGCGGCGACTACTCTGTGCATATCGGCCAGAAGGGGCAGTGTTTGTAAGACACTTCACCGATGGACGAGACGCGCTTACCGCTGGCATCCGTGATCCACATCGTCACGGACTTCTTGGTTACTTCGCCCTCCGCCACGTAGGTGCCGTTGGGATTGAGCGTCGCTGTTACCACGACGAAGCCACGATAGTGGGCGATTGAGCGGTAGAACTCCACCATGAGCCTGTAGTTATGGCGACCCGGTGGTATCTTGCCGCGCAGAAGTTTTCCGTCCGCTTCGACGGCGGAATAGATCACGCTCTTGCCGACACCATCATTCCAGTAGAAGCGGCCGTTTATTATGCCGCTTTTGTCGTTCACAAAAGAGGGCTTGCCGGCATCTGCAGCGGCTATGCCGAGAGCGGCCAAAAATACGACGAACCACGAGACATATACGACGAACCACAGGACACGATGCAAAGTCATGGTCGCCGCCCTCCCGCGTTACACAATGCCCCAAGTTTGCGTAACGGAAGTTCTTAAGTCAACCTCGATCAAGTTTGGCCATAGCCGACCGGGCAGCCCTATCGCGGCAGCGCAAATCGGCTGACGGCAATTAACCAATTGAAATAAAGCAGACCATAGACGGCAATGGCGAATGTGCCGCCGACGACAAACAGCTCTGCCTGGCTCTGGGCGATTTGCCAGATTGGTTTTCTCATTGACACGTATCACTCCTTACTGACGCAGGAGATACAAACGGCCATTGTGTGACAGGCTTATTACAGAGTTCGGCCGTTCCAGGATGGCGTCCGTCCCATGCGCGCCGTTGCAGCCCGATGATTTGAACGCTGGATGAACAGGGTATTCAGGCTGCGTTTTGTTTGACCCAGCAAGTATCCGCACATTGACGGCGATCCGCGAGCGCTACTGGTGATGGTCCTGACGGACTTAGGCGGTGCTATCTTTTACGACTTTACTATCTTCAAATTTGAGGGCTCGGGAAGATGTCACTGTTGAGAGAGCGTCTTTTCCTTCTGGTCAGAAATCGAAGCTTGCCTGCTGGCGGCTACGGCACCCGTTCGGATAAAAAGGGAATCGGCTTTTCTCGCCGGCGCTCTAATCAAGTCCGATTTTCACTGTCTCGCCCAGCACTTGGGATAGGTAGCGTTGTTGGGTGATGAGGTCCGCGGCCAGCACCGTAAATCCAGCCATTTTGATACCGTAGGGATTGTTGGTAACATCGGCCGAAACGACACCGCCCGATAATGCAAGCAAGAGCAGGTCGAGTATGGCGTCGCAATTGCGCCTGTATAAATCGCCATTCGCGGGAGCACGGAGATGGATCGGCTTGCCGTCGACGGACAGATCCTCTGTAAAGGAGAATATCTGTTTTCCAGGGAGTGATGCCCTGAACTCGTCCAGCACCTGCTGATTGTCTGTTGCGAGAAACACCTTTGCCATGTCCATCGCCGCGATGCGCCCGATCAGCGGTTGATAATCCGACCTATAGTCCGTGTGCCGAACATGCACGCCAATATAGGGTCCTGCGATCTTGTCAAACCTCGAAAGCAGCTCCTTGGTCAATGGCGGCTGCAGCTTTATCCGCATGAAGACCGAGGCAGCATAGGGCCGCCTTCGCGCTTCCTGATGGACGAGCAGGTCATGTCGATATGCCTTGGCGAAATCGAAGGTGAGGGGCTGACGCGTCTCGCGCTCAAGAAATACCAAATTGACGTTGTCGTAATCCCATTCGTAAGACGAGACACGTCCCTGCAGACATTCCGGAAAGGTCGTGGCGCGATCGAAAAGCGGATAGAGATCAACTGCGTTTAGGATCAAGTGGGTTTGCCTTGAAACAAAGTAACGGCCGAACTCGTCTGCAAAGCTGTCGGCGCCAAACTTCGTATCAACGATCACGGCCCGGTTTGTCCTCTCCGCATAGCGGCAGGACTTCTCGATCTGCGACAGAATGTCGGTGAGACCGCCCCGAGGCCGGCAAAGCAATATGCGCCTCGAGAGATCGTGCGTCACCCGAGCATTCCACGGCGCTTCAGGTAGCCGGTGAGAATGCGGCGGGAGCTAGCGCTTTCGCCGCGCCAATCCTTCAGTCGTCCGAACATAGTCCTCACCCACTTCAACAACTTGAATTGATCCTAACACAAGGTACATGCCGGTTGGGTCTTTGACATTTGACCATAGCGTGTTGAAACCTATGAAGCCGTCGGAGTATCCCCACTTGCCGGTCTGAGTGACAAGATGGCCGGCCTGATCAGCCTGCGAATAGGCAAAGTCACCACTTCCGTTTCCCACTCCTGCGAGGGTCAATTCGTTGTAGACTTGTTGGCCGTTAGTATAAGATGCCCAAACCCAAGTGCCGACCAAACCGCGTCGAACCTCAGCGTCATTTTGAGCGGCAAGCGCTGGCAGCCACACGAGGGAGGCGCCGATCGTGGCGATCAGGCCCCTTCGAGACATCGCAAATCTCATCACCGCTTCCCCTTCAGCCCTGCCTCGACAAGGCGGCGGATGGCCTCGGAGCGCGACGGCGCGTCTTTCTGCTTCGTAGCCCACTTGTCGATCGCGGCGCGTAATTCGGGCGGCAGTCGCAACGTAGCGACGGGATCGGCGCCAGTGGCAGGGCGCCCTCTCTTTATCTGTATTACGTGTATTGGCGACATACTATTCTTGTAATACAGAAAAGCGGGCCGATCAAATGCGCGAACCCCTGACCGGCCTAACCACGCAACCTTGTATGGAGGCCGCAATGGCTGTCCGCAACTATTACCAACAGCCCTCATGGCACCAAGAAGCCAGGGTTGACGGTCCTGGCCGCTCAAATTATCCAACAGAAGCGGTGCTTGTTATCCAACAGAAGCGGTGCTTGGCCGAACTGCTCGGTGACTCCGTGAAAATTGGCCTCGACTGATCTGAAGCAAGCGGGTGTAGCTCAACGCCGAAAAGCCCCCAGCTAGGGGTCGATTGACGCAATCACCCGGTAAGGGCGGCGCTTGACGCCTAGATTGGGCCGATTGTATCGCCGCCTCTGATTAGCGACCCATCCTGGATTATCCACGCGAGCACGATGATAGCCAGGACTAGCGCAATCATTCCGAGAAGATCGAGAAGATCAGGCCTATCGCTCAATCGAACATCCTGCGGCGCTTCAGGTGGGCGGTGAGGATGCGGCGGATGGCTTCGGGGCGGGAATCGTCGGGCGTTTTGGATTGTGCGATCATTGCATCAAGACCATCGAGGAGCGGAGGCAAAAGTCGAACGCCGATCAGCTCACCCTTGCCTGTAGCGGGCCGTCCACGTTTCTTTTGTGTTATCCTTTTTTCTTGTTCCGCCATGTATTAAATGATAACATAATAGCGAGCCGAGGGAAAGCACGAACTTCCTCCCGGCCCCAGCCAGCAAACCCCTGCAGGAGGTCAGCATGGCTCGCCGATTGCTCGACAGGGTGCTGCCAGTGAGCAGGCAGATTTGCACACCTGAAAGCCCCGGTCGAAAGGACGGAGTTTTGTTGTCCATATAGGCAGTGTTGCCCTCCATGATGCGCGTGAGAGGTGGTAGCCTTTGCACCGGCCAGCGTTCCCGATCCACGCGACCGCCTGGCCGTGAGGGTCGCGCTGGGCCGCATTCAACCTCCGCGCGGCCCTCGCTCGTATTTGAGAAGCTTGCTTCTCCCCGGTCCGCAATGGCGGGATTTTCTTGTCAAATTAGCCGGGCATTAGCCCGGAGAGGGCTTGAAGCAATTTCCGGCTTGGGATTTTGCTCGCCAAGTCTTTGATTTTGCTTGGTGAGCCCGGTGCGGATCGAACGCACGACCCCCTGATTAAAAGTCAGATGCTCTACCACTGAGCTACGGGCCCGAGGCCGGGAATGGGCGCGCGGACCATAGGCGGCGCCGGATTGGGGGTCAATAGAACGATGGCCGATGCCCAGAAGATGCCTCAATCGCCCGCGCAGATGGCAAATAGGGGCCCGAAAGCAAATCTTTCATCACTTTTGTGGCATGCAAAATGCTAGCGGGGGAGCATGAGAGCCGGGTGACCACCCAATGACAGAGATTGCCATCATCGTCCTGGCCGCGGGGCTGGGAACGCGCATGCGCTCCGAGCTGCCGAAGGTGTTGCACAAGGCGGCCGGACGGAGCCTGCTGGGTCATGTATTAACGGCCGCCAAGCAACTTGAGCCGGCGCAATGCGTGGTGGTTTGCGGGCCGGGCAAGGAAGATCTTTCCGGCGAGGCGAAGCACTATGTCCCGGGCGCCGAAATGGCGACACAGGCCGAGCGGCGCGGGACCGGGCATGCCGTTTCCATGGCCGAGCCCAAGTTCAAAGCGTTCAAGGGGACGATCGTGGTCCTCTACGGCGATGTTCCCCTGATCGAGGCCGCAACCTTGCGGGCGCTCATCGGACAGGTAAGCGGGGCGCAGCCGCTCGCGATCCTTGGAATTCGAGCCAGACATTCCCAAGGGCTATGGACGGCTGCTGCGTGGTTCCGACGGCGGCGTAAATGCGATCCGCGAGGAACTCGACGCCACTCCCGACGAGCGGCTCATCCGCTTGTGCAATTCGGGCATTCTTGCCGTCGATGCCGGGTTGCTGTGGCGGTTGCTTGCCGCCGTCAAGCCCGACAACGCCAAGGCTGAGATTTATCTCACCGACATCGTCGAGCTTTGTGTCGCGGAAGGAAAGCGCGTCGGCTTGAGCGTCTGTCCCGAGCAGGAAGTACAGGGCGTCAATACGCGGGCGCAACTTGCCCGCGTCGAATCGCTCTTACAGGACCGCTATCGTGCGATCGCGCTCGACGGTGGGGCGACGATGATCGCTCCGGATACTGTCTTTCTCTGTGCCGACACGAAGATCGGCCGCGACGTCGTCATCGAACCGAATGTGATTTTCGGGCCGGCCGTTACGGTTGGCGACAATGTCCATATTCTCGCCTTCTCGCATATCGAGGGCGCATCGATCGAGGCGGGCGCGCGGATCGGACCATTCGCGCGATTGAGGCCCGGTGCGGAAATCGGCGAAGACGTACATATCGGCAATTTCGTCGAGGTGAAGAAGGCCAAAATCGATAAGGGCGCCAAGGCCAATCACCTGACCTATATCGGCGATGCGCATATTGGCGCGCGCACCAATGTCGGGGCAGGGACGATCACCGCCAATTACGACGGCTTCGACAAGCATCACACCGAAATTGGTGCCGGGGTGTCTGTCGGTTCCAACGCCGTGCTAGTGGCGCCGGTCAAGATCGGCGATGGCGCGACGATCGGCGCAGGCAGCGTGATCACCGGTGATGTCGCGCCGGACGCATTGGCGCTGACGCGTGCGCCGGTCAAGACTGTCGACGCGTGGTCGGCACGTTTCCGGGCGGCGAAGGCGTCGCGCAAGAAAGCCAAGGGTTGAGGTCAGGAGCAGGGCATGTGCGGTATCGTTGGCATTTTGGGCATCAAGCCGGTCGCGGCTGACATCGTCGATGCGCTGCGGCGACTTGAATATCGCGGCTATGACTCAGCCGGCATCGCGACGCTTGAAAAGGGCGAGATCGGTCGGCGCCGGGCGCCGGGCAAGTTGCGCAATCTCGAAGATCGCTTGCGCGAAAGCCCGCTCGACGGCATTGCCGGCATCGGCCATACGCGCTGGGCGACGCATGGCGCGCCGACCGAGGCCAATGCGCATCCGCACATGGTGGGCGATGTCGTGATCGTCCACAACGGCATCATCGAGAATTTTGCCGAACTGAAGCGCGAACTGATTGCCGATGGCGCCAAGTTCGAAACGCAGACCGATACGGAAGTCGTGGCGCAATTGGTTGCGCGCGAACGGGTAAAAGGCAAGTCGCCCCGCGAAGCAGTGCGCTCGACACTTGCCCGGCTGGAAGGCGCCTTCGCGCTCGCCATCATGTTTCGCGACGAGCCGGATCTATTGATTGGAGCGCGCAAGGGTGCGCCACTCGCGGTAGGCCACGGCGAGGGCCAGATGTTCATCGGCAGCGATGCGATGGCGCTTGCGCCCTTCACTAATCGCATCACCTATCTCGAAGACGGCGACTGGGTGGCGCTGACGCGTCATTCGATGGAACTCTACGACGTCGAGGGACGCCAGACGGTGAGGCCGGTGAGTTTCTCGCAAGTTTCGTCGAACCTTGTCGACAAAGGCAATCACCGCCATTTCATGGCGAAGGAAATCGCCGAGCAGCCGGAAGTTGTTGGCCATACGCTTGCCGAATATGTCGACTTCGCCGAACGGCGGATCAAACTGCCGGATAATCTGCCATTCGATTTTGCGAAGCTCGATCGGCTGACGATCACGGCGTGCGGAACCGCCGCCTATGCCGGACTCGTCGCCAAGTACTGGTTCGAGCGCTTCGCGCGCCTGCCGGTCGAAGTCGATATCGCATCGGAGTTCCGCTATCGCGAAGCGCCTTTGCCGAAGAACGGACTGGCGATCGTCATTTCGCAATCGGGTGAGACCGCCGATACGCTCGCGGCGCTCAGATATTGCAAGTCGCAAGGCCAGCATACGCTCGCCATCGTCAACGTGCCCGAGTCGACGATCTCACGCGAAGCCGACATGACCTTCCGGACCTATGCCGGCCCCGAGATCGGCGTCGCGTCGACCAAGGCGTTCACCTGTCAGCTCACCGTGCTCGCCTGCATGGCAATCGGCGCGGGCCGGCAGCGTGGCGCGATTTCGGCCGAAAAGGAGCGGGAGTTGGTCAGTGCGCTGATCGAGGCGCCGCGCCATATGGTCGAGATCCTCAAGCAGGAAAAGCACATTGCCGATATCGCCAAGCAGATTTCGAATGCGCGCGACGTACTGTTTCTGGGGCGCGGCATCAACTATCCGATCGCGCTCGAGGGGGCGCTGAAGCTCAAGGAAATCTCCTACATCCACGCCGAAGGCTATGCGGCCGGCGAACTCAAGCACGGGCCGATCGCGCTGATCGACGAAACGGTACCCGTAATCGTCATCGCACCGCGTGACGAACTCTACGAGAAGACGGTCTCCAATATGGAAGAAGTGGCGGCGCGCGGCGGCCGGATCGTCCTTCTGACCGAGGCTGACGCTCCGGGAGCGGACCATGAGCGGTTTGTGCGGATTTCCATTCCGCATGCCAACCCGTTCATAAGCCCACTGCTCTATGCTGTTCCCGTGCAATTGCTCGCCTATCATGCGGCGGTGAACATCGGCACTGACGTCGACCAGCCGCGGAATCTCGCGAAATCCGTGACCGTCGAATAGCTCTGGCGGCTTTAGGCAAGCTTTAACCTTAATCGGCGACAGTCTCGGACATGAGCGTCCGGTCTGTACTTCTTGCTTCTGTTTGTGCCGCGTTGGTGCTGCTGCCATCGGCAGCCACTGGACTGGCTGCTACGCCTAGCCAGGCAACACTTCAACTCGTCGGTCAAGGGTTCAAGGCATTAAGCGCCCGCGACTACGAGCAAGCGATTTCGGCCTATTCGACCGCGATCGAGACCCGGCAATTGCCGACCGAGACGCTGGCCAATGCACTCCTCAATCGCGGACTCGCCTATCAGCGCCGCAATGAATTCCAGAAGGCGATCGACGACTACACGGCAGCGATCGGTATCGACGCACTCGATGCCAAGATGCGCGCCACCGCGCTTTACAATCGCGCGCTCGCTTATCAGAGCAGCAATCGTCCGGCGCTGGCGATTGAAGACTTCACCGGCGCGCTGTTCCTCGACCCGAAATTCGCTCATGCCTATTACGGGCGTGGCAATGTCCTGCGTGACAGCGGACAGTATCTCTTCGCACTCAACGACTTTGAAAAGGCACTGCGCTACAATTATCCGCAGGCCTATCTCGCCCGTTTCGGCGAGGCGCTGACCCAAGAAGCGCTGAAGCGGCCGATCGACGCTCGCCGCGCGCTCATGCAGGTTCTTGCAGAGAATCCGAATTTCGAGCCGGCGCGAAAGCACCTTGCTGCACTCGGTGGAGTCGTCCCTACAGTTCCAGCCGCTGACATCGCAAATAGCGGCGGCGACAAAATTGAGACGGGTTCTGTTTCGCAAGCAGACAAGCCAGACTCTTCGCCGCAGCTTCTCGATGGTTCGATGAAGATTGCCGATGCCGGTCCTTCGAAAGAGACCGAGACGACGGTCGCGATCGAGGGCAGAGGCGTCAAGACGATTGTCGATCGTATTCCTGCCGAGGCAAACAAACCCTCAGGCGTGCAGCCTGCAGCGGTCGAAGAACCGGCAGCGGTTGAAGAGCCTGCGGAAAGGGTCGTCGCGGTCGAGGCAGTGCCCGATGAGCCACTGGCCGAGGAGCCGGTCGTTGAAGCGGTCTCGGCGCCGGAACCCGTGGTCACGCCCGAACCGAAGCCCGAAGCTGAGCCCGCCGTGGTTGCCGAAAAAGAACCGGTAGCTTCTGCGAATGTTGCCCTCTCCGGATGGACCGTCCAGATTTCTTCGCAAAAGGACGAGAAGGTCGCGTGGACCGTTTGGAAGAAACTCAAGGCCAAGCACAAAATCCTGGCTGACCAACAGCCCGTCGTCATGAAGGCCGATCTTGGCGATCGCGGTATCGTCTACCGCCTGCGCATTGCCGGCTTTGACGACCAGAATTCTGCTCGCGGCATGTGCAGCAAGCTCAAATCGCGTGGCGTCTCCTGCTACGTCAGCAAGATCAATTCCTAAACTTCTCTCAGACAGACTTGCCTTCGCCCCAGTGCTGTAGCAAACAGCATGGATCGCATGGCCGATGACGGGCGAAATAAATCCTCCATAAAACCGGGCGCTTCCGAGGAACGCTCAGGAGGGCCGTTTTTCGGCAGGATCAAGACCTATTTTTTCACCGGTCTGGTGATCGCGGCGCCAATCGCCATCACACTATGGGCGACCTACTGGTTTGTTGCCCTGTTTGACCGTTGGGTGAAACCGATTATTCCCGCGATCTATACGCCTGAACACTACCTACCTTTTTCAGTGCCGGGCGTTGGGCTCCTCTTCACGCTGGTGTGCATCACATTGATTGGCGCGCTTGCCGCCAATCTCGTGGGCCGCACGCTGATTTCCTACTGGGATTACCTGCTCAACCGCATGCCGGTGGTGCGCTCGCTCTACAAGGGTACGAAGCAGATTTTCCAGACCATCGTCTCCCAGAGCGGCGGAACGTTCCGGCAGGTGGCGCTGATCGAGTTTCCCCGGAAGGGGCTCTACACGCTGTTCTTCATTTCGCGAGAAGTCGACGGCGGGCAGATCGGGCTTGAGCCCGGACGGCGCATGTATGCCGCGTACCTTACGACCACGCCCAATCCGACGTCGGGCTTTCTCTATTTCTTCGATGTCGCGGAGGCGCGCATTCTCGATATGAACGTCGAGGATGCGTTGAAACTCATCATCTCGTGCGGTCTGGTGTTTCCGGAAGGTGCCGCGGCGGGGGGCGCATCAATCGATCGCAAGACTGCTGAGGCCGTCGTTGCCGATGTTGAACGGCGCGAGCGCGAGACTAGCCTGCCGCAATAAGGCGCGCGGCCTCGCTTCTTTCGAACAGATGGAGAAGGACCCGCAGGGCCTCGCCACGCGGCGAATTCAGTTTGGGATCGCGTGAAAGGATGAGCGCGGCATCGTCGCGGGCCGCTGCCAGCAAGTCGCCATGGATCGAGAGATCGGCCATACGGAATTCAGGCAGGCCGGCCTGCTTCGTTCCCAGCATTTCGCCGGCGCCGCGCAAGCGCAGATCCTCTTCGGCAATCAGAAAGCCGTCGTCGGTATCGCGCATGATCGAGAGGCGAGACTTCGCAGTCTCTCCCAGAGGCGATTTATAAAGGAGAATGCAGGAGGACTTGTCCCGACCGCGGCCAACGCGACCGCGCAATTGATGGAGTTGAGCGAGGCCGAAGCGTTCGGCGTTCTCGATGACCATCACGGTTGCTTCAGGGACGTCGACCCCGACCTCGATGACGGTGGTCGAGACGAGAAGAGCAATCTCGCCCGACCTGAACCGCTCCATCACCGCATCTTTCTCGGGCCCCTTGAGGCGGCCGTGAACAAGGCCGATCCGATCGCCAAAATGGGCCTTCAACTCCTCAAAACGCTGTTCCGCCGCAGCAAGGTCAACAAGCTCGCTTTCAGCGACCAGCGGGGATACCCAATAGGCGCGCTGACCATCAGCAACGACGCGCTGCAGGCCGGCAATCACCTCGTCCATGCGTTCGACGGGCATGGTGCGCGTATCGATAGGCTGCCGGCCGGCGGGCCGCTCCGTGAGCTTCGATACGTCCATGTCGCCATAGACCGTGAGCGCCAAGGTGCGAGGGATCGGCGTCGCCGTCATGACGAGGATTTCCGGCGCAGGGTCGTTTTTCGCCTGGAGCGCGAGGCGCTGATGCACGCCGAAGCGGTGCTGTTCGTCGATGATAATCAAGCCGAGATTTTTG
This sequence comes from uncultured Alphaproteobacteria bacterium, assembly GCA_963805405.1. GTDB lineage: Bacteria > Pseudomonadota > Alphaproteobacteria > Rhizobiales > Aestuariivirgaceae > JAEUMG01. The sequence goes on from CAWDUC010000020.1 coordinate 465,917, forward strand.
AAATTGACGCCATCCTGGATCAGCGCATGCGTGCCTAATAGGAGGTCGATCTCGCCCGCAGCCAACGCGGCAAGCGTTTCCTCACGTGCTGCGGGCTTGTCGCGGCCGGTCAAAAGCCCCACGCGGATGCCCGCTGCATGGCACAGTTTCCCCAGACTGTGGAAGTGCTGGCGGGCGAGGATCTCGGTTGGCGCCATGAAGGCAACCTGCGTCCCCGCTTCGATCGCTGCGGCTGCCGACAGCAAAGCGACGACCGTCTTGCCAGCGCCAACATCGCCTTGGAGCAGACGAAGCATCCGCTCTGGTGCCCCCATGTCGCGCAGGATTTCCTCGACGGCCCGGCGCTGCGACTGGGTCAGGCTGTAGGGCAGGGCGGAAATGATTTGTTTTCGGCGCACGCCTGTACCCGAGAGGTCGCGGCCGGCGGCGCGCTTGATTCCGCGTCTCACGAGGGCGAGCGCCAGTTGATTGGCGAGCAGTTCGTCATAGGCAAGACGGCTGCGCTGCGGGCTCGCAGGCGAGATGTCAGTCGTCGAGGCAGGGGCGTGGACGCCGCGCAGTGCCGCATCGAAGGCTGGCCAGTCCTGACGGCCAATCCAGTTGATTTCCTGCCATTCCGGCAGTGACGTGATCTTTCCGATCGCGCCTTGAATGGCGCGCGCGAGGATGCGGGCGCCGATGCCTTCGCAGAGCGGGTAGATGGGTTCGATCTGGGGTAGCTTCGCGAATTCTTCGGGCGAGACGATATAGTCCGGATGGACGATTTGCGGGTTGCCGCCGTACCACTCGATCTTGCCCGAGACGAACCGCGTGGCACCGGCCGGCAGGAGCTTCGTCAAATGCTCGGAATGGGCATGAAAAAAGACAAGCGTCAGGCTTCCGGTGTCATCGCTGCAATCGACCCGATAGGGCACGCGCCCGCCGCGCGGGGGCGCGTGATGGCGGCCAACTGTCACATCGAGCGTGACGACGCCCTCCATCGGCAGTTCGGAAATCTTCGGGCGCGCCCGGCGATCGACGATCCCGGTGGGCATGTGAAAGAGGAGGTCGAGAATTCGGACGCCAGAGGGGCTGCCCTCGCGTTCGAGCAGTCGCGCCAAGGCTTTTTCAAGCTTCGGGCCGACGCCCTTCAAGGCGCTGGCCGAGGCAAACAGCGGATTGAGAATGGCCGGTCGCATGACGATACTGTTCGCGGGTTTGCGGGAACGACGCAAGCGGTTGCGAAGCCCCGCCATTCTGGCTATGCAACGGCCCTCCATGGCACCTGAGACGACAGAGTTGGACGCCGAGCGGCGCAGACTATTGTGGCGCGCGACGCATCGTGGCCTCAAGGAGCTCGATCTCGTGCTTGGCGGATTCGCGAAGGCGCATGTTGGTGAGCTTGAAGGCCGCGAACTCGTCGAGTTCGCGGAAATCGTATCCCTTCCCGATAACGATCTTTTCGCCTGGCTGATGCGCGAGAAGCCAGCGCCCATCGAGCGCCTGCCGCTGTTGTCGCGCGTTTTAGCGCATAAGCCATGAGCTTCGAGATCAACATCGCAGCGCGGCTGGCACTGCCGCAACGCACGATCATATCGGGCGCGCCTCCCGGCTGCGATGCTCTGGCACTTGCCGAAGTCGCGAAAAATTTGGGCGAACGGGTGCTGTTACATGTGGCGGTCGACGACCGCCGCGCCGCGACGCTTGCCGATGCGTTCGCGTTCTTCGCACCGGATGTCGAGGTGATCTCGTTCCCGGCATGGGATTGTCTGCCCTATGATCGCGTGTCGCCTGCTGCCGAGGTGATGGCACGGCGACTGACCGCCCTGACGCGGCTTAGCGAGAAGCGGTCGGGACCGACGATCCTGCTCACCACCGTCAACGCGGTGCTGCAGCGGGTCTGGTCGCCCGAAACGCTTGCGGCTACGACCTTCGCACTGGCGCCGGGTCGCCGGATCAATATGGACGATCTGCAGTCGTTTCTGGCGCAGAACGGTTTTTCACGCACCGGAACGGTGGTCGATCCGGGCGATTTCGCCGTTCGCGGCGGCATCATCGATGTCTATCCGCCTGGCGTCGCCGAGCCGGTACGCCTCGATTTCTTCGGCGACACGCTCGAATCGATCCGTAGTTTCGATCCGCAGTCCCAGCGCTCGACGGGCACGCTGCGGCAACTCATGCTGCATCCGGCGAGCGAAGTGGTTCTCACCGAAGAGGCCGTCGGACGCTTCAGGACCAATTACGCAACGGCCTTCAGCGGCATCGACCGCAATGATCCCCTTTATGAGTCTGTTACGGGGGGCCGACGCCCGCAAGGGGTCGAACACTGGCTGCCACTGCTGCAGGACAAGCTCGCGACGCTGGTGGATCACGCCGGCGATGTGGTCATCTCGCTGGATCATTCAGCCGAGGAATCGGCGGCGGCCCGACGCGAGCAGATCGAAGAGTTCTACGTCGCCCGCCAGGAAGCGCTGGGCCACGATAATTTTGGTGCCCAAACATACAAGCCACTGCCGCCGGATCGGCTCTATCTCAGCGCCGACGAGTGGGCGGTCATGCTCGCCGATCATACCGTGCTATCGGTATCGCCATTCGAAGTTCCGGATTCGCCGACCGCAAAGGTTGTGTCCTTTGGAGGGCGCAAGGGGCGCAGCTTCGCCGCTGAACGCGCCGAGGCAAAAGGCAGCGTCTACGAAGCGGTGCGCGCCCATGCGGATGCCCTGCGCAAGGCCAAGAAGCGGGTGGTGATCGCGGGATGGACCCTGGGTTCGCGCGAACGGCTCGAGACAATCCTACGCGATCATGAACTGGCGCCTCTTGCCGCCGCCGATGGCTGGGCGGAGGCTTTGGCCCGCGCGCCCGAGATCGTCAGTACGATCGTGCTTGGGATGGAGGAGGGGTTCGAGACCGAGACACTCGGCATCATCGCCGAGCAGGACATTCTCGGTGACCGCCTCATCCGGCGCGACCGTAAAAGTCGCAAGGCCAGCGATGTCCTCTCCGAACTTACTGCGCTTACGCCGGGCGACCTCGTGGTGCATGTCGATCACGGCATCGGTCGCTTCGAGGGGCTCAAGACGATCGAGGTTCAAGGCGCGCCGCATGATTGCCTGTTCATTATGTATGCCGGCAATGATCGCCTGTTCCTGCCGGTCGAGAATATCGAGCTGCTCACCCGTTATGGGTCTGACGAACAAAGTGCACAGCTCGACAAGCTGGGCGGCGGCGCGTGGCAGGCGCGCAAGGCCAAGCTCAAGCAGCGCATCAAGGACATGGCCGAGCAACTCATCAAGACGGCCGCAGCGCGCGAATTGCGGGTCGGCGAAGTATTGCCACCGCCCGATGGCGCCTTCGACGAGTTTTCCGCGCGGTTCCCGTATGAGGAGACCGAGGACCAGTTAGACTCCATTGAAGCGGTCATCGAGGATCTTCAGAAAGGCCGCCCCATGGACCGTCTGGTCTGCGGCGATGTCGGCTTCGGCAAGACCGAAGTGGCGTTACGGGCTGCTTTCGTCGCGGCGATGAACGGGCGCCAAGTGGCGGTTGTCGTGCCGACGACGCTTCTGTCGCGCCAGCATTTTGCTACGTTCTCCGCGCGCTTTCAGGGTTATCCGCTGCGTCTTGGGCAGGCCTCGCGCCTTGTCGGCCGCAAGGAGATCGATGCCGTCAAGCAGGGCCTGGTGTCAGGTGATATCGACATCGTCATCGGAACGCATGCGCTCCTCGCCAAGGACGTGAAGTTCCGCGATCTCGGTCTTATGATTATCGACGAGGAGCAGCATTTCGGCGTCAAGCACAAGGAACGATTGAAGGAGATGCGCAGTAACGTGCATGTCCTGACGCTGACCGCGACGCCTATCCCGCGGACGCTGCAGATGGCGCTATCGGGTGTCCGCGAACTTTCGCTGATCACGACGCCGCCGGTCGATCGCCTTGCGGTGCGTACCTACATCTCGCCCTTCGATCCGGTCGTCATTCGTGAATCCCTGTTGCGCGAACACTATCGAGGCGGGCAGAGCTTCTATGTCTGCCCGCGCATATCCGATCTCGAAGAACAGGCGGATTTCCTTAAAAATTACGTACCGGAGATCAAGTATCGTATCGCCCATGGCCGCATGGCGCCGACCGAGCTCGAGGATATCATGTCGGGCTTCTATGACCGGCGCTTCGATGTCCTGCTTTCCACGACGATCGTCGAATCCGGCCTCGATATTCCGACCGCCAACACGCTGATCGTCCATCGTGCCGATATGTTCGGCCTCGCCCAACTTTACCAGTTGCGCGGGCGTGTCGGCCGTTCGAAGCAGCGCGCTTATGCCTTGCTGACGACTCCGGCCAATCGCGTGTTGACGCCGGCGGCGGAGAAGCGCCTGAAGGTCTTGCAGTCGCTCGACACGCTGGGTGCCGGTTTCTCACTCGCCAGCCACGATCTCGATATCAGAGGCGCCGGGAATCTCCTTGGCGAAGAGCAGTCGGGTCACATCAAGGAAGTCGGGTACGAGCTTTACCAAAACCTCCTCGAGGAAGCAGTCGCCAATCTGCGAACTGGCGAGGAGACGCTGGTGGACGAAGGCGGTTGGTCACCGCAGCTCAATATCGGCACGTCCGTCCTCATTCCGGAGAACTACGTGCCGGATTTGCAGGTGCGGCTTGGACTCTATCGGCGGCTTGCCGATCTTCGCGACCAGACCGAGCTTGACGGCTTCAGCGCGGAATTGCGCGATCGCTTTGGGCCTTTGCCGGATGAAGTCGAACATCTGATTTCGATCGTATCGATCAAGCTTTTGTGCCGGATCGCGAATGTTGCAAGCGTTGATGCCGGTGCCAAGGGCTGCGTCATCGGCTTCAGAGGCGACAGCTTTGCGAAGCCCGGTGCGCTCGTCGAGTGGATTACCAGCCAGGGCAAGCTTGCGAAGCTTCGCCCGGACATGAGGCTCGTCATCATGCGCGACTGGGACACGCCGCAGGAGCGTCTCAAGGGTGTTCGCCAGATCATGACCGCGCTGGTCAAGCTCGCTACAAAGTAGAGTTCACCCGCAGATCTTGCGCAGCGTTGCCCAGTCCTCCGGAGTGAGGACCGGTCGCGACGGGCCGCTCAGAGGTTTGATGGCATCGATCCGCTCTTGCGTTACCGGATGCGTACTTAGCATGTTGCCAAGATCACCCAGGATGCTCGAATCTCCGTCGAGTTTCTGAATTTTCTCGAAAAAATGCTTCAGCCCAAGCGGGTCGATCTGCGCGCTGGCCATCGTCTCCTGTGCATAATTGTCTGCTTCTCGCTCGGCATCGCGCGAATACTGCAGGATCGTCAGAAGACTCGCCAATTCGCCGAGGTGATTGCCGCCATTGCCGCCCGTGGCGAGGCTTAGAAGCAATTGCAGGCCAACTGCACGGACCAGCTGCGCTTCGGAATGACGATTGGCGACGTGGCCGATTTCGTGTGCAACGACCCCTGTCAACTCCTCAGGCGTATCCGCAGTCGTTATGAGATTACTAAAGACGGCAATGCGACCGCCTGGCAGCGCAAAGGCATTGATAACCGGCGTCTCGTAGACCGTAAGCGTGAAATGCGGCAGGTCGGGATTTTCCTCGCGGATGCGCCTCTCCAACCGATCAAGAACCGCGCGCCCCTCCGGGGCATTGCATGCCCTCATCTCCTTCGCCATCAGCAACTCCAAACGAACGCCAAGAGCGTTGCGCCAGCTGTCGGGCATCGAATACGCGATCAGGCGCGGAGCGAGGGCAAGCGTCAGATAGGCGAGCACGGCGACACTGACCAAGGCGATGGCGACAACAGCGGTGAAACGCTTCAGCGAGCGCGAGGTAAAGCCGCCCCTGAGCTGCGGTGCCAGCTTCAGCAGCTCCGTGGCAAATGCGTCATTGGTGATGACGAGACGCGCGTGAGGGTCTGTTTCGCTCGCAAGGCGAAAGGGCATGCCAGAAGTTGGGGGCTCGATCGAGCGGAGCTTCGCTAGCGGCCATCGGATGGTCGACAAGGAAGCACCGGCGATCGTCAAAGCATGGAGGTCGAGCTGCGCTGTCACCGGCTGCTCGACTGCGGTCTTCCCGTCGAAGTAGCGCGCCGGCGTTTGGTCCATCAGATGCCACCGACATCGAAGGCATCAGCAAGGCCCTCGCCGGATCGCGGTATCGGTGCGCGAGACTGGAGGATCGTCGCGATATCGACTTCACCAACGACGCTCAGCCGGTCGCATATGTATTTGATCGTTCGCTGCTGGATGAAAGGCGTCGCGATACCGATCGTGAATATCCACAGCAGCACGTTGCCGAAAGTGAGCAGAAAGAGACTACCTGCCGTCGCATCGAGTTCTAAATCGTGCGCAATCAAGTGTCGTGTAGGAGGCAAAGACTGCCATCTCCCGCGCGAGGTAGATCGGCCAGACTAGGCTTTGCGCAAGCCAAGCTAGGATCAGTACACCGAGCACCCCAAAGATCATGAGGAAGGCCTGTACATCGTCCTCGTAGGCCTTGTTCTGGGAAGGTGAGTTGGTTGCTACTGAGCCGGAGAGGATCGTCCATATCTCCGCGCTGAATGCGGAGTATATGAGAGTGCCTCCGACAATGAAGACCGTCAGAAAAATGGCGACCGCCAAGAACCACGTAATCGCATACCGGCCGTAGAGCGGTCCGGCGGTGCCGGAGAAGCGGAATGGCATGCTGCCGAAGCGCATGTCGCCGATCATCCGCTCCTGGAGGTTGAGATTCATGGCAGGCGTCGACCAGCCGAGTGTCATGGGCGCCAGCAGGGAGGCCCCGGCATGCAATCCCGTGTAGCTCCAGGGGGAGCCCACCAGCGCGCCGCGGATGCCGCGCCATAAGGTACGGGAAAGCTGGTAGCGGCGGGCGCGGTAGACGGCCATGCCCCACAACCCGAAAATGATGAGAAAGAACACGAACTGGACAATGAAGACGGCGGGGTGTTCAGGCCCAAGGCCAATCTGCAGGCCCATAAGAAGCAAGACGACAGGGAGTATGAGCACTCCGAAAACGATCAGTGCGCCGATGAAAAGCTCTTTGCCGCGGCCCGTATACTCCAGAGCTTCGCCGTTAATGTGGACGCAACTCCAGATGTGCCGCCGGACATTCGTCTTGGCCCAAAAACGGTAAATGGTCAGGGTTATCAGGTTGAGGAACAGGTTGGTGAGCGCAATCCGCAGCAGGCCGGGCCTCGGGATGTAATCGAAACGGAGGTGTGTGCCCGTCGCGTTGGCGACAATTTTACTGGTATTCATTGTTGCCATTGGCCGGGTGATTACTCCTTTGTGGCGCAAATGTCACAAATGTCGCTTTTGTCGCTTTCGCCGGATTCCGCTCCAGAATCATCCTTTCATCCGCCCCAATTCACCAATAGCTTTTTAAGTAACGATTGAGATGGTTGCGTTGAAACGCAGCAGATTCTTGGGGCGGGTATTTAACATTATGCTGAGCGCCAGCTGCGGGCAGGAAAGGCGCGCGGGAGAAGTTTCGGTCAATGGTTTGCGAGTCAGGTTCTGTTTCAACGCCGGTCCGTTTGCGCCTCTGCCGTAACTGGTGAAGCGGGTCGATCGATGGATGCGTTTGTAGTCGATAAGAGTCGCCTGCCCAGCCGCCACGTTACGGTTGGCCCGCAACGCGCGCCTCACCGCTCATACTACTATGCAATGGGGCTAACGCAACGGCAGATACAACAGCCGTTCGTTGGCGTTGCCTCGTGCTGGAATGAGGCCGCTCCCTGCAACATCGCGCTCATGCGGCAGGCCCAGGCGGTGAAAAAGGGCGTGGCGGCCGCCAGTGGCACCCCCGCGAATTTTGCACGATTACGGTTACCGACGGCATCGCCATGGGACACCAGGGGATGAAGTCCTCGCTGGTTTCCCGGGAATGCATCGCCGATTCAGTCGAATTGACGATGCGCGGGCATTGCTACGACGCGCTGGTCGGGCTTGCCGGGTGCGACAAGTCGCTGCCTGGCATGATGATGGCGATGGTGCGGCTGAATGTGCCGTCGGTCTTTATCTACGGCGGATCGATCCTGCCGGGCACCTTCAAAGGCCGCCCGGTCACCATTCAGGATGTCTTCGAAGCGGTCGGCCGCCATTCGGTCGGCGCCATGTCGACGGCCGATCTCGAAGAGCTTGAACAAGTCGCTTGCCCGTCTGCTGGCTCGTGCGGGGCGCAATTCACGGCCAATACGATGGCGACGGTTGCCGAAGCGATTGGTTTGGCTTTGCCCTATTCCTGCGGCGCGCCGGCGCCTTACGAAGTCCGCGACATGTTTTGCTTCACAGCGGGCGAACAGGTCATGGAACTCGTGGCGCGCAATATCCGTCCGCGCGACATCGTCACCCGCAAGGCGCTCGAGAATGCAGCGACAGTGGTCGCGGCTTCCGGCGGATCCACCAATGCAGCACTGCATCTGCCGGCGATCGCGCATGAGGCCGGCATCGAATTCGATCTCTTCGAAGTCGCGGAAATCTTCAAGCGCACGCCCTACATCGCCGACCTGAAGCCCGGCGGCAAATACGTCGCCAAGGACATGTTCGAGGCCGGTGGCATCCCATTGCTGATGAAGACGCTGCTCGATCACGGCTTCATGCATGGCGATACCTTGACGGTGACCGGGCGGACGATGGCGGAGAATCTCGCGTCGGTGAAATGGAACGACACGCAGGATGTGGTTCGTCCCGCCAACAAGCCGTTCACCAAGACCGGCGGCGTCGTTGGCCTCAGGGGCAACCTCGCTCCAGAAGGAGCGATCGTCAAAGTCGCGGGCATGAGCAAGCTCAAATTCAGCGGACCGGCGCGCTGTTTCGATTCCGAAGAGGCCTGTTTCGAGGCTGTCACCAAGCGTCAGTACAAGGAAGGCGAAGTACTGGTCATTCGCTATGAAGGACCGCGCGGCGGCCCGGGGATGCGCGAGATGCTGTCGACGACGGCTGCGATCTACGGCCAGGGCATGGGCGACAAGGTGGCGCTCATTACCGATGGCCGGTTCTCGGGTGCGACCCGCGGCTTCTGCATCGGCCATGTCGGCCCAGAGGCGCAGCTTGGCGGGCCGATCGGCCTTTTGAAGGATGGCGACATCATTTCCATCGACGCGGAAGCGGGCAGTTTGTCGTGCGATGTCAGCGACGCCGAACTCGCAACGAGAGCCAAGAGCTGGACGCCGCGCGACCACGGATATGGGGCAGGCGCCCTTTGGAAATATGCACAGCAGGTCGGACCGGCAGTCAAAGGCTGCGTAACGCATCCAGGAGGAGCCCGAGAAGGTGTTTGCTACGCCGACATATGATCGGTGCGCGCCGGTGAGCGTGCGTCCGCTATCGGGGATCTTGCCCGCGATGGCGCTCGCGTTCCTTGCGCTCGTCAGTCTTGTTCGCGAGGCGAGGAGCGAAGACGTGATCTCGGACTTCGCGGCCGAATTCTATTCTTACCTTCCCGCGGCACCGAATATTTCAGCACCCGACCTCGATTTCGTGCCGTTCTGGACCGACGAACTGAAGAAGGCCAAAAAGGCCTACAAGAACGGTAATTACGACAGGGCGCTCAAGTTCTTTCTGCAGGCCTCCGACCAGGGCAACATCGTCGCCGACTGGTATCTCGGCAACATGTATCGCCTGGGACGCGGCGTTGAGATCGACGCCGCCAAGGCGCTTTCCTATTACGGTCGCGTGGCGGACGCGTTCAATCCCGATGAAAATGAACCGAACCGCTTAAGGATCATGGTCGATTCGCTGGTTCGCGTTGCGGATGCCTACAGGACCGGGAGCAAGCGAAACGGCATAGAGCAGGATTTCGAGCGTTCCTTGCGGCTCTATCGCCTTGCTTCGACTTTCGGGCATCCGGCGGCGCAATACGGGCTCGGCGTGATGACACTGAAAGGGCAGGGCATCCGCGCTAAGCCTGATCAAGGTCTCAAGTGGCTCGTCTCTTCCGCACGCAAGCGCTATGCGCCAGCAGAAGCGATGCTCGGCGATCTCTATGCCAACGGCGATTATGTCGAGCAGGATCATACGCGGGCACTGATGTGGTACCTCCTCGCCCAGGATACCGCGCGTCCCGAGGAGAATCCGGAGATCATCAACAGGCTGGACAAGATGCTCGCCCAGGCTTCGGAAGAAGAGCGGCTTGAAGCAGAGGCCAGGGCGACCGTCTGGGCAGACCAGTATCCGGTCGATGCGCCGCTGGTGGTTCCCACAGGCGAGAGCCAGACCGGGCCTAATCCTTAATTTCCAGTCGTTTGACGGCCCCCGGCCGGCCCCGCTAAGAGCGGAGGCGCACCGGGAGTTACGCATGCAGGAAATCCTCGAAAAGCTCGAAGTCAAACGCGCCGAAGCGCGGCTTGGCGGCGGCCAGAAGCGCATCGATGCGCAGCATGCGCGCGGCAAGCTCACGGCGCGCGAGCGGGTCGAACTTCTGCTCGATGAAGGCTCGTTCGAGGAGTTCGACATGTTCGTCGAACACCGCTGCACCGATTTCGGAATGGAGAAGCAGCTTTTTCCCGGCGACGGCGTGATTACCGGCTGGGGTACGATCAACGGCCGGCTCGTCTATGTCTTCGCCAAGGATTTCACCGTTTTCGGCGGCTCATTGTCGGAAGCGCATGCCCGCAAGATCACCAAGATCCAGGACCTGGCGCTGCAGAACCGCGCGCCGATCATCGGACTCTTCGATGCCGGCGGCGCGCGCATCCAGGAAGGTGTCAGCGCACTTGGCGGCTATGGCGATGTTTTCCAGCGCAACGTGCTGGCTTCGGGCGTCATCCCGCAGATTTCGGTGATCATGGGGCCTTGCGCCGGCGGCGATGTCTATTCGCCGGCGATGACCGATTTCATCTTCATGGTGCGCGACACGAGCTACATGTTCGTGACCGGGCCCGATGTCGTGAAGACGGTCACCAATGAAACGGTCACCGCCGAAGAACTCGGCGGCGCATCCGTTCACACGACGCGGTCCTCTATCGCCGACAAGGCCTTCGACAATGATGTCGTGGCGCTCCTGCAAGTCCGTAGGCTCATGGATTTCCTGCCGGCGTCGAACCTCTCCGGCCCACCGCAATTGCCAGTGCTCGACACTGGTGAGCGCATGGAGATGTCGCTCGACACTTTGATCCCGGCCAACCCGAACCAGCCCTATGACATCAAGGAACTCATCCTCAAGACGGTGGACGAGGGTGACTTCTTCGAGATCCAGGAGGCGTTCGCGCGCAATATCGTGACGGGCTTCGGGCGGATCGAAGGACAAACGGTCGGCTTCGTCGCCAACCAGCCCATGGTGCTGGCCGGCACGCTCGATTCCGATGCGGGCCGCAAGGCCGCGCGGTTCGTGCGGTTTTGCGACTGCTTCAATATCCCGATCGTGACCTTCGTCGACGTGCCGGGATTTCTTCCCGGGACGGCGCAGGAATATGGCGGGCTCATCAAGCATGGCGCCAAATTGCTCTTCGCCTATGCCGAGGCGACGGTTCCGAAAGTGACGGTGATCACGCGCAAGGCCTATGGCGGCGCCTATGTCGTCATGGCGTCGAAGCATCTGCGCGGCGATGTCAATTACGCATGGCCGACGGCGGAGATCGCTGTGATGGGCTCCAAGGGCGCGGCCGAAATCATCTATCGGTCCGAACTCTCCGATGCGGAGAAGATCAAGGGGAGGGTCAAGGATTACGAGGCGCGCTTCGCCAATCCCTTCGTCGCGGCACAGCGCGGCTTCCTCGATGACGTGATCATGCCGCATACGACGCGCAAACGGATTGCGCGCGCGCTCAATATGCTGCGGCACAAGAAGCTCGAAAACCCCTGGAAGAAGCACGACAACATTCCATTGTGAGGGGTGGCCCTTACGACGTGTCGTCGAGCTGCGGATGCACGCTGCGGGCGAGCCAGTGGCACTCTTTCAGGATCTCGTCGATCTCATGCTTTGCCCGCTGGCGATAGCCCGGCGGCCGACCGGGTCGCATCGGGACTCCAGCGCTCAGGGCGGCGCTCTTCCTTGGGCCGCGCCTCCCAGCGGGCGAGCCGCAAGGCGTGGCGGGGGATGTCATTAAGTGCATCGACAACGGCCACGAGACGCCGGACCAGGTTCGCCGCACTGACCATGCCGTCATCGACGACTTGCTGCTGCTTTGCCTGAGCAGCGGCGATCTCAGCCTGTTTCTGCTCAAGGAATGACTCGATGGAATGGATGTGGGGCTCGGGACCACGGCGCTTCTTCTTGAAACGGCGGCCAATACGCTTCAGAGGGTCAAATAAGTTGAACAGGAGGCCGCGTTTGCGTTTCGGCATTCCTTCGACATCGGCTTTGGTTTTGTCGCTGCTCGACGGCTTTGGCTTCTTCCGTCCCGCCGGAGACCTGGGCTTGTACTCCACCACGATGTCGCGTGCCGCCGCGACGATCAGTCTCCGGGCTGCCAATTCCGCCGTCCGCAGAATGCGAAGCACATGGCGGTGGAGAGGCTTTGCAATCCTCTCGACTGTGCCACCCTCGGTCAGTCCGATCTCGGCGCAGAGCTTCAAGACCTCGCTCAAGAGCGGCAATCGCCAGCGTTCGACGGCAAGTTTCCAGTCCATCCGGACCAGTCTAGAACTAAAAAGGAACAATGTCAATCATGAATATCGGCGGGCTCGACATGCCACCAACGAGAGCCCGGAGAATGCAGCTGGTTTCCTAGGGTCTGACGTTTCTCCACCAAAGGCCAAATGATGCTGAAACTGAAGGGGGCGAAGCGGGCATGTGGCAAGCCCGCGACGGCCAAGGCCTCGGCCACCCACTGATTGCAGGTGCGTAGCGGTCCATATCGCCCCTTTGCGAGATAGTAGGTTTCGAAGCCCGACTGCGCCACCGGCTGGGGCCTCGCCTCGTTAGCGAGACTTACGCGGATATGGTCGATCAGGGCCTGGCGACCGGCGCGATCCACGCGCAGCGATTGGCAGTCAGGATCGCCCGCCGGCTGGCTGGTCGACGGCGACTACGCGAATAGCCGTATCGTGCAGACCTGCCAGCGCACCCAGCGCAACAGGCAATCGCACGTCGGCCCAGCGGGGAGTTTCCAGGAAGAAGCGCAGATCACCCCAGCCAAAAGCGAGATAAGCTTCGGCAGGCAGGCCGGGCGGGATGGCCGAAAGGAAGAGAACTCCAGTCGATCAGCGGATCCTGACTCGGCATTACAATATCGGCATGGGCGGGCGAGGTGCAGACATAGACGACCGGCTCGCCATCGGCCTGCTGCGATCGACCAGCGGCGGGAAACAGGGCGAAGCCGAGAGCGGCGACAAAATAGCAGACGATGAGAAGAATGAGCGCGGCAAGGATGAGGGCGACAATGTGGAGCGTGCGCCGTAACGCCCGCCCAAGCATCCTATGCGATCTGTTCGCCGATCAAATCATATTCCTCGGCTTCGATGATCCTTGCACGGATCATATCGCCTTGCTTGAGGCTGGTGGCACCGGGGAGGAACACATTGCCGTCGATCTCAGGCGCGTCCCAGGGCGAACGGCCGACGGCTTCCTCGTTTTCCATATCGATCTCGTCGATGAGGACATCGATCTCGCGGCCGACCTTGGCGGCGAAGATTTCGGCACTGACTTCCTGCTGAACCTGCATCAGGCGATGCCAGCGCTCTTCCTTGACCTCGTCGGGGACATGAGGGCCGAGCGCATTGGACGTCGCACCCGCAACGGGCTCGTATTTGAAGCAGCCGACGCGCTCGAGACGCGCCTCTTTCAACCAGGAGAGCAGGAAAGTGAAGTCTTCCTCGGTCTCACCCGGGAAGCCAACGATGAAGCTCGAGCGGATGGCGAGATCGGGACAAATCTTCCGCCACGACGCGATGCGGTCGAGCACCTTCTCCTGGTTGGCGGGACGGCGCATCGCCTTCAGAACGCGCGGCGCTGCATGCTGGAAGGGAATGTCGAGATAGGGAAGTATCTTTCCCTCCGCCATGAGCGGGAAGATGTCGTCGACATGCGGATAGGGATAGACATAGTGGAGCCTGACCCAGGCTCCAAACTCGCCCAGTTCGCGGACCAGGTCGAAGAACTTGGCGCGCACCTCGCGGCCGCGATACTTGCTCGGCGCATATTTGAGATCGAGGCCATAGGCGCTGGTATCCTGCGAGATGACCAAGAGTTCCTTGACGCCGGATTTTACAAGACGCTCGGCCTCGTAAAGCACGGACGCGGCCGGCCGGCTCGCAAGATCGCCACGTAAGCTCGGGATGATGCAGAAGGAGCAACGGTTGTTGCAGCCCTCGGAAATCTTCAAGTAAGCATAATGGCGAGGCGTGAGCCTCAAGCCCTGCGGCGGAACGAGATCGAACTTTGGATCGTGCAGGGGCGGCACCGCCGCATGCACGGCGTTGACGACAGCCTCATATTGCTGCGGGCCGGTGACGGCGAGGACGCCCGGGTAGGCGTCGGTAATCTGTTTGGCTTCGGCACCCATGCAGCCGGTCACGATGACCCGGCCATTCTCCTTCATCGCCTCGCCGATGGCTGAAAGCAACTCGGCCTTGGCTGAATCCAGGAAGCCACAGGTATTGACGATCACGACATCGGCGCCGTCGTAGTTCTGAGAGAACGTGTAGCCCTCGGCGCGAAGCTGCGACAGGATCCGCTCGGAATCGACGAGCGCCTTGGGGCAGCCGAGGCTGACGAGGCCCACTTTGGGCACCAATCTGGACTTGGGTAGAAGCTGGTTCATGGGTGCGCGGTGTTTAGAGGAGCAGGCTCGGCTTGGCAAACAGGCCTAACTCAGAGTGTCTTCGCGCCACTTGCCGTTCAATTGGTACTGAAATGAGACCGGATCGCTCAAGCCCGGCCAGCGTGCTGCGTCCAATATGGTGCGGAGCCGTCGGAGGATATCGGCGGTGATCTGGGGCAGGTCGAGGGTCCTGGTCTCGTCGAAGGTAAACCAGTGCGGCTCCAGAAGCTCGTCGGTACCCGGCGTGATGGGGGCATCGAGGTTAGCGAAGTGCGCCGCATCGACGACGAAAAAGCGAGAATCGAAGCGCCTTGTGCGACCAGGCGGGGTGATCGCGCGGGCAAAGAAATGCAGTGACGAGAGGCTCGGCGCATGCCCCGACCCGAGGAAAGCGTCCCATCCGCCGCCAGGCGAGCGAAGCGCGCCATCGTGTGGCTTTCCCACCACGAAGCCGGTTTCCTCGAATGTCTCGCGCACGGCGGCCAGGGCAAGACCCCGGGCGCGCGCGTTGCTGGGCCGGCCACGCATGCGATGGGTAAGGCGACCGATCGTTTCGGCGGAGAGGTCGTCGAGCGCAGTCATCCGGCTGTCGTGCGGATCGAGACGGCCGCCGGGAAAGACGAATTTACCGGGCATGAAGGCATGCGCGGCATGCCGCTGGCCCAACAATACGCGCGGATGATGATCGTCGCGCCGAACCACAATCAAGGTCGCGGAATCGCGAGGGTGCTGGGGCTTTTCGAAGTGACGCGACTGGCGCAGTTCAGGATCGATAGTGGACACGGCCCTCTATGCCGGGAGGCCAGGGTCCTTGTCCAGCGTTGCCTCGGCGGATTGGTCTCGCGCCGCATAGTCGAAGCCATGCATCCGCATCGCCCACTGCATGGCGACCACCGCGCCCTTGACCCGCGGCATCAGGAAAGCCGTCAGCAATAGCGTTACGATGAGTGTGGCGCCGATAAACCAGACCATATCGGGATGCCAGATCTTCTCAATGACGAGGACGAGCGGAATGACGATGTGCCCAACGATGAAGATCGTGAAATAAGGCGGCGCATCATCGGCGCGCTGATGATGCAATTCTTCGCGGCAATGCGGGCAGGTGTCAGCCACCTTCAAGAAGCGCGAGAACATGTTGCCCTCACCGCAGGCCGGGCAACGCATCAGGAAACCGCGCAGCATCGCGTGGCCCGCTGAACGATCATTTCCAATGGAGGTGTGATGTGGAACATCTGTCATGCCGCCAAGATGGGGCCTATCCTATTGAGATCACAGGGTACGCCGCGCCGCGCGACGTCCTGCCGCAAGGTGCCAATTGGTTACGGTCGTAACCATCGAATTGCACAAAAGGACACGTCAATGAACAAGCCCGGTTCGCCGCTCGCCGGAAGCGTGCAGCAGCATGGAAGAGTTGCGGGTCGAGATCGACAAGATCGATTCCGAACTGGTGGCGCTCATCGCCGAGCGGGCCCGTTTCATCGACAGGGCGATCATTCTCAAGAAGCGCGACGGCCTGCCTGCCTATATTCCGCAGCGCGTCGAGGAGGTCGTCGCCAATGTTCGAAAAACCGCCCGCGAATTCGGGGCGCCGGAGCATGTCGTCGAGACGATCTGGCGGGTCATGGTCGATGAATTCATCGCAGTCGAGGCTGGCCGTCTAGCGGGGCCGTCGGCCGCGCTTGACGTGCCGCGGCGGTGAGGCGGGCCTTCCGGTCCGGCCTTCCGACACCATCTCGAAGCGCATTCCGCCCGAAACCGGCGTCGCTTCGACCAATCGTACTTCGACGCGATCACCAAGCTGGAATGTCTCGCCGGTCTTATCGCCGATGAGCGCGTGACGGGTCTGATCATAGACGAAGTATTCGCGGCCCAATGTCGCAACCGGGACGAAGCCGTCGGCGCCCAACTCGCTCAATGTCACGAAGAGGCCCGCGCCGACAACACCGCTGATCCGTGCACGGAAATTCGAACCGGTCTGGCCGGCCAGATGTGCGGCGATCAGCCGATCGATCGGTTTCGCGCTCGGCGGCCATGGCGCGCCGCTCGGCGCCGGATACCAGATCGGCAGTATCGGGAAGGCGTGCGATATCCTCAGCCGTAAGTCCGTCACTGCCGAGGCCGAAGGCGCTGATCAGTCCGCGATGGACGATCAGATCGGCATAGCGCCGGATCGGCGAGGTAAAGTGGGCATAGCGGCGCAAGCGTGAGGCCGAAATGCCCCTTGTTTTCGGGCGAATAGATGGCCTGCGCCTGGGTGCGCAGGACGATCTCGTTGACGACGTGCTGGTACTCCTTGCCGGCCGCGGCTGCGAGAATGCGATTGAAGTGCTTGGGCCGCATGACCTGGCCGAGCGGCAGGCTGAGGCCGACGGTCTTCAAGAATTCGGAGAGGGCTGCAAGCTTCTCGCGGGCAGGGGGCTCATGGACGCGATAGAGCAATGGCGAGTTCTTCGCCTCGAGCGCTTCGGCCGCGGCGACATTCGCCTGGATCATGAATTCCTCGATGAGCTTGTGTGCATCGAGGCGATCCGGCGTGACGACACGTTCGACGAGGCCGTGGGCGTCGAGGATGAGTTTTCGCTCCGGCAGATCGAGTTCGAGCGGTTCTCGGCTCCTGCGCCCTTTCATGAGCACGCCATATGCCTGCCAGAGGGGACGTAGGACGGGTTCCAATAACGCCTCCGTCCTGGCGTTCGGCGCGACCGTCGATCGCGGCTTGTGCTTCCTGATAGGAGAGCTTCGCCGCCGAGCGCATGATGGCGCGTTCGAAACGGTGTCTTTTCTTGATCCCCGAGGCGTCAAACGTCATGAAACAGGCAAGCGCCGGGCGATCTTCTTCCTCGCGCAATGAACACAGATCGTTGGAGATGCGCTCGGGCAGCATCGGAACGACGCGATCGGGGAAATAGACGGAATTGCCGCGGATGCGCGCCTCGCGATCGAGCGCGGTCCCCGAGCGCACATAGGTCGCGACATCGGCAATGGCGACGATGACCTTTACGCCCCCCGGATTGGCCGGGTCGTCGTCGGGTTCGGCCCAGACCGCATCGTCATGGTCCCGTGCATCCGGCGGATCGATGGTGATCAAGCGGCACATTGCGAAGGTCGGTTCTTCCCGCTTGCGAGAATGGCTTGAGCGCGGCGGCTTCGGCGAGGACGCGCTCCGGGAAACTGTCTGGTATGCCGTGCTGGTGGATGGCAATCAGCGAGATGTTTCGTTGATCCTCCATGTCACCGAGACGTTCGCGAACCCGCGCACTGACCGGGCCGCGTCCGACATCGCGCCGCACCTCCGCCGAGACGAGTTCGCCATTGCGCGCATCGTTTTCATCGCCGGGCTGCACGCGAAGATCGTGGCGCGCCTTCTTGTCGACCGGAATGATGCGCGCACCTTGTCCCTTGGTGACACGAAAAATGCCCAGTACGCGTCTGCTGCTATCGGAAAGGCGGCGGACGATACGCGCCTTGAACGGCCAGGCCGGATCGGAAGTCGGCTCGATCTTGGCGAGGATACGCTCGCCGCGCGCCGGAGGCTGCATGTCCTCGCGGCTCGATCCCGATGCCGACTCGATCAGAATGCGCGGCGGCTTGCCGAGGACGGTCTCATCCCATTCCAGCGGCACGCCGATCAATTCGCCGTCGGGGTCGATGCCGACGACTTCAATGGCGGTGATCGGCGGCAGTGTCGAGGTGTCGATAAGCCGGCGATGCCGGCGGGCGAGCTTGCCCGAATCTGCCAGGCCCTTGAGCATTGCCTTCAGCGCAATGCGATCGCCGCCCTTGATGTCGAAGGCACGTGCAATCTCGCGCTTGCCGGCGTTGCCGCCGCTTGCCTGCACAAATTCGAGGAGTTCAGCCTCGCTGGGCAGCTTTGACGGCGTCGACTTGCCGCGCTTGGCCAATTAGACGTCCGCGGCGCCGGCCGCGGCTTTCTTGCGGGGACGCTTGGCTGGCGTCTTGGCGGCGCGCTTTGCGGGCGCCTTTGCCGCGCTCGGCGACTTGGCTGCGCGCTTAGCGGTTTTGCCGGATGCGCCACGCGAAGGCTTGCGACCGCCGCCACCACCCTTGGCCGCCCGTGCCGCAATCAATGCGATCGCTTCTTCGACGGTCAATTCCTCGGGTGCCTTATCGCGCGGCAGCGTCGCATTCACTGCCCCGTGTTTCACATAGGCACCGAAGCGGCCCGCCATGATCTGGATATTGCCGCCGCCATCGGGATGCGGACCCAGATCCTTGAGCGCACCGGGACGTGCGCGCGGGCCCTTCGCGCGCTTCTGCGCGAGGAGGTCGACGGCGCGATTGATACCGACGGTGAAAACCTCTTCAGCGGAGTCGAGCGTTGCGTAGGAACCGTCATGCAGAACGAAGGGTCCAAAGCGGCCGAAATTCGTGGTGATCGGCTTGCCGGATTCGGGATGCGTTCCAATTTCGCGCGGAAGCGAGAGGAATTTCAACGCCGTTTCGAGGTCGATCTCGTTCGGATTATAGCCCTTCGGGATCGACGATCGCTTCGGCTTTTCGCCCTCGACCGCTTCGCCAAGCTGAAGATAAGGACCAAAGCGACCTTCGCGACGCGTGACCTTCTCTCCGGTTTCGGGATCGACGCCAAGCTCGAGGCCTTCGGCCGGCACGGCTGCCTGATCGCCGCCGCCGGGCGCCGACAGCGGCCGCGTGTAGCGGCATTCGGGATAGTTCGAGCAGCCGACGAAGGCGCCGAACTTTCCGAGCTTGAGCGAGAGCTGACCGTTGGCGCAGGACGGGCAGGTGCGCGGATCGCCTCCGGCGGCGCGTCGGCGGAAAAATGTGGGGTGCGAGAACAACGTTCAGCGCGTCGAGCACTTCGGAGACGCGCAGATCCTTGATCTCACCGAGGGCCGCGGTGAAGTCGCGCCAGAAATCGCGCAGGACCTGGCGCCAGTCGATCTCGCCATTCGAGATGCGGTCGAGCTGCTCCTCGAGATTGGCCGTGAAGTCATATTCGACATAACGGCCGAAGAAGGATTCAAGGAAGGCCGTGACGATGCGGCCCTTGTCCTCGGGGATCAGACGCTTCTTTTCCAGCCGGACATAGCCGCGATCGCGCAGCACGGTGAGGATGGCGGTATAGGTCGAGGGGCGCCCGATACCTAATTCTTCCATCTTCTTGATCAGCGAGGCTTCGGAATAGCGCGGCGGCGGTTCGGTGAAATGCTGTTCCGCCGCGATCTTGCGCACGCCGACCGCATCGCCGCGCGACAAGGCGGGCAGGCGCCTTAAATCCTCGTCTTCCTCGTCGTCGAGACCTTCCTGGTAGAGCTTCAGGAAACCATCGAACTTGATGACCGAACCGGTGGCACGGAACGTATAGTGCTTGCCGTCATTGCCGGTGGTGATGAGGTCGGCGGTCGTCCGCTCGATCTCGGCGCTTTCCATCTGGCTCGCAATGGTGCGCTTCCAGATCAGTTCATAAAGCGCGTATTGCTCAGGCTCGAGGACCCGCTTCACATGCTCCGGGAATCGCATCAGATCCGTCGGGCGGATGGCCTCGTGCGCTTCCTGCGCGTTCTTCGCCTTGGTCGTGTATTGGCGCGGAACCGACGGGCAGGTATGGTTCGCCGAAGGCCTTGAGGATGGCGTTGCGGGCGGCGGCGATCGCTTCGCCGGCTATCTGCACGCCGTCGGTACGCATATAGGTGATGAGGCCGACGGTCTCGCCGCCGATATTCACGCCCTCATACAGCCGCTGGGCGATCTGCATGGTGCGCGGCCGAGGACATGCCGAGCTTGCGCGAGGCTTCCTGCTGCAACGTCGCGGTACGGAACGGTGCGAATGGGTGGCGCTTGACCGGTTTGCTCTCGACAGATTCAACCGTATGGCGCGTTCCCGCCAGTGCGGCTTCGATAGCGCGCGCCGATGCCTCGTTCGGGATGTCGAACTTGCCGAGTTTCTTGCTGTCGATCGCGGCAAGGCGGGCTGAGAAAAGATCGCCGCGGCCGGTCGCGAAATCACCCTCGATCGTCCAATATTCCTGGGCCTTGAAGGCCTCGATCTCGAGTTCGCGGTCGCAAATCAGGCGCAAGGCAACCGATTGCACGCGTCCCGCCGAACGGGCGCCGGGCAATTTGCGCCACAGCATGGGCGAGAGGGTGAAGCCGACAAGATAATCGAGTGCGCGGCGGGCAAGATAGGCATCGACAAGATCGTTATCGATCTTGCGGGGATGCTGCATTGCCTCAAGGACGGCTTGCCGGGTGATGGCGTTAAAAACCACCCGCTCGACGGGCTTGTCCTTCACCACGCCCTTCTTGCGGAGAATTTCGAGCACGTGCCAGGAAATCGCCTCGCCCTCGCGATCGGGATCGGTTGCGAGAATCAGCCGGTCGCTCTCCTTGAGCGCCTGGGCAATCTCGGACATTTGCTTGGCGGACTTCGCATCGATGTCCCAAGACATCGCGAAATCTTCGTCGGGGCGAACTGACCCATCCTTCGACGGCAGGTCACGAACATGGCCATAGGACGCAAGAACAGTAAAGTCCTTGCCCAAATACTTGTTGATTGTCTTGGCCTTAGCCGGAGATTCGACGACGACGACGGTCATTAAGCTTGCGATTTCCGATATGGGGGCTTCGCCTCATATAGGGATCGCTGCGGTGCCGCAAGAACCCCACGGTCTAAAGTTCCCCTTGGTTATTTGTTACCCAATGACAATTTTAGGTTTCTTTCGCGACGCAAGGACACGCTTATATTGCATTCGGTCGATTGGCGGGGAACGAGGTTTTTGGTCTTATGGCCGCAAAAAAAGCAGGAAAAAGCGGTTCGGTACGTGGGTTTTCCGAGCAAGGGGAGGCGTTTCAGCCACGCAAGCTGGCTGACGCAGAGGCCAGAGAATCTGCGCATTACATCGCTGATCTCACTCTGGAACTGCGTAACCTGGCGCGGAGAAACAGCCTCAAGTTCCTGGCGCAACTCCTTGAAATGGCTTTCCAAGAGGCATTTTTGATTGCGCACAGAACGCAACCGACGGAGGCTGATCTGCGGCGCGGTTCTCAGGCGAGAGAGACGAGCTGACCAGGATGGCGCGTCACGCGACCGGCCAATTCCAGCTCGAGGAGGATCGTGACCACGACGGAAGGCGGCGCTCCGCTTTCACGGATAAGTGTATCAAGGTCCACCGCCGCCGGGCTCAGCAGGGCTGCGATCCGGGACCTGTCCGTCTCGCTCGCCTGATCTGATGACAGGTCATAAGCGAGCTCCGGCTCGCGGGGGTGCCGCGAGTGCGCTCCTGAGCGTCCCGAGCGCTTCCAGAATGTCCTCGGCGGAGGTGACCAGCGTCGCGCCATCGCGGATGAGACGGTTGGTCCCTTGAGAGCGCGGATCGAGAGGGGAGCCTGGAACCGCAAAAACATCGCGGCCTTGTTCGCCCGCAATGCGCGCGGTGATGAGAGAGCCGGAACGCAACGCCGCCTCGACCACGATGACACCCAGGCTGGCCCCGGAAATGATGCGATTGCGGCGCGGGAAGTGCACCCCGCGCGGAATCGTACCGGGGAGCATTTCCGACACCAGCAACCCGGTTTCGCCAATCTTCGCCTGGAGCCTGTCGTTTTCCGGCGGATAAACAATGTCGATACCGCCAGCGAGAACGGCAATCGTTCCGGATGTCACCGCGCCTTGATGAGCGGCGGTATCGATGCCGCGGGCAAGTCCTGAGACGACGGCATAACCCGCTTGACCGAGTTCGCTCGCGAGGTTGCGTGCGAATTTGCAACCCAAGGCCGAAGCGTTGCGGGCGCCGACAATGGCAAGACAGGGTCGCTCGACCAATTCTGCATTGCCCTTGATGGTCAGGAAGGGCGGCGGGAGATCGACCTGCCTGAGGAGCGGCGGGTAGTCAGGTTCGCTCCAGGTGACGAATTGGGCGCCAAAATCCGATGCCCGCTCAAATGCGGCCTCGGCTTCATCGATTCCAAATATGCGCAATGGCCGCGCCATAGCCGCCGCGCCGCGAGATTTCCGGGAGCGCCTCGAGCGCATCGATTGCGCTGCCATAGTGCTTGAGCAGATGGTCGAAAGTCGCCGACCCGACATTCTCGCTCATGGCAAGCCTGATCCACGCCAGTTTCTCAGCCGGCGTGACAGGCTTTCGGGTCATGCCTTGCGGCCGAGATCGATCTTGGGCTCGGTGCCGGCGAGGAGGCGCGCAATGTTGGCGCGATGCGAGAACCAGACGACCACAGCGAGAATGATCAAAGGAATGACGAGATCGGAGCGGCCAAGAAGATAGGCCCAAAGAGGTGTAAGCGCGCTCGCAGTGAGCGCGGAAATGGAGGACGTGCGGAACAGGAAGGCGACGATCAACCAAACAGCAGCGAATGCGACGCCGAGAATCCATGCAACGCCGAAGAGCATTCCGATGCCCGTCGCGACGCCTTTACCGCCCTTGAAATTGAGCCAGACGGGAAAGATATGCCCGGCTAGTGCGGCGAAGCCGGCAATGAGACCGGCCGCCTCGCCATTTGTTTCGCGGAAAACAACGACCGGTAGGGTCGCCTTGAGGGCGTCCAAAACAAGGGTAAGCGCGGCAATCTTTTTATTGCCGGTGCGCAGAACATTGGTTGCGCCGATGTTGCCGGAGCCGATTTTGCGCACATCCCCCAACCCTGCCCATTTCGTGAGCAGCAGGCCGAATGGGATCGAGCCGCACAAATAGCCGGCGATGATCGCAAGGAGGACCGTGACAAAACTCAGGCTCGACCAGTCGACCATAGATCCCTCCTGATATTGACTTTAGGTAAATATGGTCTGCCCCGCAACGACCGTTTCGACCATGCGCGCCTTCCAGCGTCCGATGCTCGAAGGGCGAGTTCTTGGATCGCGACCGCAAGACCGAATCTTCGACCTTCCAGGATTTCTGCAGGTCGGCGAGGGCGAAATCTGCGGGCGCGCCAGGGCTTAGCCGCCCGCATTCGAGACCCAGTATCCGTGCCGGCGCGACCGACATCGCTTCGATCAGCCGCGCCAAGCGGCACGCCGGAATTGTGGTGAAGCGACAGCGCGGCCGAGAACATGGTCTCCAGGCCGATCGCGCCGAATTCGGCTTCGGCGAAGGGCAGCCGCTTGGTGTCGGCGCTCTGCGGATCGTGCGAAGAGACGATGACGTCGATCGAGCCGTCAGCGACGCCTTCGACCAGTGCGCGCGCGATCCTCTTCGCTGCGAAGCGGCGGCGAGAGTTTGAAGAAGGTGCGATAGGCGCCGATGTCGAGCTCGTTGAATGTCAGATGGTGGACCGAGACGCCGCAAGTCACCGGCAAGCCGCGCTGCTTGGCGGTGCGGATGACATCGAGCGATGTGCCGCAGGAGATCTGCGCGGCGTGATAGCGCGCGCCCGTGAGTTCGACCAGGCGCAGGTCGCGCTCCAGCATGATCACTTCAGCGGCGGCGGGGATGCCGGGAAGCCCCAACCGGCTCGCCGTTTCGCTGGCATTCATCACGCCCGATGCGAGTGTCGGCTCCTCGACATGCTGCACGACGAGCATGTCAAAATCGTTGGCATAGGAGAGTGCGCGTCGAAACACGCGCGCATTGGCGACGGCCCGGTTGCCGTCGGTGACCGCAACGGCGCCAGCCTCTTTCAAGGCGCCGATCTCGGTCATCGATTCGCCGCCGAGACCCTTGGTCATTGCCGCCATCGGCGCCACGCGCACGATCGCCGTATCGCGGGCACGCCTGAGGATGAAATCGACTATAGCGGCGTCGTCGATCACCGGATTGGTGTTCGGCATGACGATCATCGTCGTCACGCCCCCGGCGGCCGCGGCTTCGGACGCCGTCGCCAGTGTTTCGCGATATTCGGCGCCCGGTTCGCCGGTGAAGACACGCATGTCGACGAGGCCCGGCATCAGGACCAGTCCGCGGCAATCGACGATCGTCGTGCCGGCGCCGGCGTGCTGCGCCGTCACGCTGGGTCCAGCGGCGAGGATCCACCCGTCTTCGATGATGATTCCGCCAGCGCCATCAAGCCCCTGCGAAGGATCGACGAGCCGCGCATTGACATAGGCACGGCGGTTCGTGGCTGAGCGCGAGACGGGGGCCATCATGCGTTGGCTCCGCCCGGAAGGTTTCGCGCGAGTGCATCGAGCACGGCCATGCGCACGGCCACGCCCATTTCTACCTGTTCCCGGATGACCGATTGGCTACCGTCGGCAACATTCGAGTCGATCTCAACGCCACGATTCATCGGGCCCGGATGCATGACCAGCGCGTCGGGCTTGGCAAAGCCGAGCTTCTCCTCGTTAAGGCCGAAGAAGCGGTAATATTCACGCTTGCGAGGGCACGAAGGCGCCGCTCATCCGCTCGAGTTGCAATCGCAGCATCATGACGACGTCGGCGCCGTCGAGCCCGTCGCGCATATTGCGATGAACCTCGACTCCGAAATTGGCGATGCCAGTCGGCAACAAGGTGGAGGGCGCCACGACCCGAACCTGAACGCCCAATTTGTTGAGCAAATGGATGTTCGACCGGGCGACGCGGGAGTGCAGGACGTCACCGCATATCGCGACGATAAGGCCTTCGATGCGGCCTTTGCGCCTGCGGATGGTCAGCGCGTCGAGCAAGGCCTGGGTGGGATGTTCATGCTGGCCGTCGCCGGCATTGACCACGGCGCAGGAGACTTTCTGCGCCAGGAGTTCGACCGCGCCGGAGCTCTGGTGACGAACCACAAGGATATCCGGGTGCATGGCGTTGAGCGTCATGGCGGTATCGAGAAGTGTTTCGCCCTTGGACACGGCAGATGTCGAAACTGCCATGTTCATGACATCGGCGCCGAGACGCTTGCCGGCGATCTCGAATGAGCTCTGGGTGCGGGTCGAGGCTTCGAAGAAAAGATTGATCTGAGTGCGGCCGCCGAGAACCGCGTGGCGTTTCTCGATCTGGTGATTCACCTCGACATAGCGTTCGCCCAAATCGAGCAGTGCCACGATCTCCTGGCTCGACATTTCCTCGATGCCGAGCAGGTGCAGCCCTTTGAGAAGGCGAGGGGGACGGGTGGGGGATGTCATTAAAAGCCACTGTCTAGGGGCGTTGCCCCGACACTGCAAGCGGCTGCATTCGCCTGTGGGTAACTAACCGGCAATGGTCATGATTAACGGGATGGTGATCGCCGCGCAGAGAACCTGCAAGGTGAGGATATTGGCGACCAATGGCGCATCGCCGCCCATCTGCTTGGCGAGGATATAGGCGCCCGAGCCGGTGGGGACGGAGCCCGACAGGATGGCGATGGCTGCAACCGGGCCGGTGACGCCGAACAGCCAGAGCCAGGCAGCGAAAAGGGCCGGCATCAGCAGCAGTTTCAGGGCCGTGGCGGCTATGACCGGGCGCTTTGCGGCCACCGCCTGGTCGAGCCGCAGGCCGGCACCGACCGCCAGGAGAGCGAGGCCCAATGAACCGCGCCCGACCATGTCCAGCACCGTGTAACCGAGGCCGGGCAAGGGGAGGCCGGTAAACTTGAACAGGACGCCGCCAACGGAGGAGAGAACGAAGGGGTTCCGCAAAATCGAGAGCGCAACATCCCTGGCAGCTGGTTTGCGGCCGGAAGCGTAATGCGCGAGCACGGCAACATTGACCACATTGAGAAGGGGGATCATCGCTGCCGCGCTGAGACCCCCAAGGGCGATGGCGTCGTTGCCAAAGTAGATCGGGATGAGGGCGAGCGCGATGAAGGTGTGCCAGCGCGTGGCACCCTGAAAGAGGCTGGTAAAAGCGGGACCATCCATGGCGAGCGCGCGGCAAAGCCACGGGCGCACCGCGAGCAGAAGGACGAACATGGTCGAGATGGCGAACATCATCGCCGCGCCCATGCTCCAAACCGGAATATGCGAGAAATCGGCGGCGGCGATTTCCTTGAAGATGATCGCCGGGAACAGGACGTAGTAGCAAATCTGATCGACACCCAGCCAATGATGGTCGTCGATGAAGCGCGACCGGCGCAGCAGGTAGCCCACGAGTATCACGATGAAGACCGGGAACAGCGCGACGAAGGCGTTCATTTCACGCTTTCCGCGAAGACGATGAGAAGCGGGATGGTGACGACGCGAAAGCAGCGTTTGCAGCGTGACGGTGGTTGCGACCAATATCGCGTCGCCGCCCATTTGCCGGGCCAGCACATAGGCGCTCATGGCGGTGGGAACGCCCGCGCAAACCATGCAGGCGACGACCGCCGGGCCGGAAATGCCGGATATCGAAATCCAGGCAAAGACGATCATCGGCATGCCGAGAAGCTTCAGGCCCGTGCCAAGCCAGACGGCCGGGGATGGGCGCCGCGCCTCTTCGGCATGCAATCCGGCGCCGACCATCAACAGGCCGGTGCCGATCGCCGCACCACCGAGCATGTGCAATCCGGTCATCATCGGGCTCGTAAATGGGAATCCCGATGAGATTGATAGCGAGACCAATAGCGGTTGCCCAGATGAAGGGATTGCGAAACACCACGAAGGCGGTCTGCTTGTAGGTGAGCTGGCGTGCGCCCGCATTGCGCGCAATGACGGCCACGTTGACGATATTGGCGATCGGCACGAGGATCGCCATGATGATGGCGACGAGTGCCACGCCCTCACTGCCATAGAGCTTGTCGAGGATTGGCAGGGCGATGAAACCGTTCCACCGCGTCGAATTCTGAAACAGCGAGCTGTAGGAGGCGCCGTTGATGTTCGAGCGCCCGCATGATCGGAAGGCGAAGTGCCAACAGCGCTCCCGCCATCGTGGCGAAGGCAAGCGCCATGGTGAAGGTGATAGAGGCGAGCGGAAGCGAGGCGAGATCGGCTTCGATCAGCGTTTCCGACAGGAGCGCCGGGAAGAAGACCCAGTAGCCCAAGAGTTCGACGCCGCGCCACATGTCTTCCGGCACGACGTTGCGCCAACGCAATATGAAGCCGAGGCCGATCAGCACGAAAATCGGCAACAGGCTCTCGACCGCGGCGATCATCCGTCTGTCCGCTTCGCTGCATAACCACGCGGCGTATAGGCGTAGACGTTTCCGTCGCCGCGCCGGAAAGCGCGCGATTGGGAGGAGCCGACCATGACGAGTGTCAGCATATCGACCACTTCGGCACGGAACTCGCCCAGGGGAACGATCGTGACCTTCTCGTCCTTGCGGCCGAGATTAGAGGCGATGATGACCGGCGTATCGGGCGGGCGATGTCGGGACAGGATCGCCATGGCGCGCTCGATTTGATCGCGGCGTTTGAGCGAGCGGGGATTGTAGAAGGCGATGACGAAATCACCCTCGGCCGCGGCATGGAGCCGTTTCTCGATCGCCGGCCACGGCGTGAGAAGGTCGGAGAGCGAGATGCAGCAGAAATCATGCCCGATCATCGCGCCGGCCTTGGCAGCCGCGGCCTGGAACGCCGAGATGCCGGGGAGGACCTCGACGTCGATGCGGTTGGGTTCTAGCTCGATCACCTCATAGACGAGCGCCGCCATCGCATAGATGCCGGCATCGCCGGAGCAGAGAAGGGCGACGTGCTTGCCTTCCTTTGCGAGCGCGATGGCATGGCGAACGCGGACTTCTTCCTCGCCGAGCGCGAAATTGTGAAGCGTCTGGTTGGTAAGCTGATCGGCGGCAAGATCGAGATAGAGGCCATAGCCGACCCAGTCGGTCGCCCGCACAAGCTCGTGCTGCACGGCGGGCGTGCGCATGCTGCGATCGCCAGGGCCGAGTCCGATAACGGCAAGGCGCCCGCGCGACCGCCCTGCAAGGTCCAGGATGGGGCTGCGGCGACCGTGCAATTGCGCAGGTGGCGCGCCTGCTTTTCGTCTTTGCGACGATCAATTCGGAGTCAGGCCCTGCGGCGGCCAGCGCGGCGGCTTCGGCGACGCTTGGCGTTCCGGTTTCCTGGCGCACGATTTCGGAAGGATTGGCGATGCGGTGCGACTGCTGCGCAAGCTCTTCCGCCGTGAAGAACGTTACAAATTCGCGGCCGTGAAGGCGTGTGATTGCCGGTTCATCTTGCTTGATGTCAATCGAGGCGTAGCAGGCGACGGCGTTGGGCGAGAGACTGTTGGCTTGCAAGGTCTGATGCGACAAGGTCGGCGCACTTCGCTGCGGGGCCGTACCGCGTTCGCAGCCGACGCCGACGGCGAGGGTCGCCGGGATGAAAGACGAGATGAGTCGGCCGAGCCCGCGAGACGCCGCTCGGTGATGGTGATGCGTAGAGAGCGCCTGTCATCCTGCGGCAGGGTGGAGAGCCACGGCGCGCTACCTTCAATCCTGACCTTTTCCCCGTCTAGCAGCGCGACGGCGAAATCCTTGTAGTCCTCGGGGTTCGACAGGATGATAGCCGTGCGGCGGATCGTCGAGCGCGATGCCGAATTGAGCTTCTGTCGCGGTGCCGCCGGCACGGGTGCCGCCGATCGCTTCGGCAATCCGCGAGGCGAGCGCTACGGCGCCATGATTGAGGCCGAGGAGGGGAATCGCAAAGCGGCCGTCATTCGTGACCGACACGACGGGTGGATCGGTATATTTGTTGTCGAGCAGTGGCGCGAGCGCGCGGATGAGAATGGGCGGCGGCAAGACCGCGATGATCGGCCGCTCGTCGCGGAACGCCGTCTGCAGTGAACCGATCAGCGCGCCGTCGGCATAAGCGATGACGTCGCCATTACATGCATTCGGCAATGCGCGCAGCGAGCGAGGCCGCGCCATCGCGCGGCGAATATCGCCGGCCGCATCACCACTTCTCGCTGCCCTTGTAAATCAGGATAGTCGAGAAATAAGGTCGCTCGCCTTCGGGCAGTTGTTCGAGCGGTGTAATGCGCTCATCGTCGCGCGTGGCGCGTTCGACGATGAAGGCGCGATCGGCAAGGCCGAGGCGATCGCAGAACGCCGCGAATTTTGTCGAAATGCTTGCCGACCTTGATGATGGCGGCGGCATCGGCCGTAGCGATCTCGGCCTTGAGCTGCTCCTCGGCCAATGGCGCGGGGATCACCTTCAGCAGGTCATTGCGGGCGGCGAGGGGACGTCCGATCGCGGCAGCGCAGGCGGTGAGCGATGATGACGCCGCGGCACGACGGTGATTTCGTGAGTCTTTTCAAGGCGTTCATGCAGATACATGAAGCTGCCATAGAAGAAGGGATCGCCCTCGCAGAGAAAGGCGACATCGCGGCCGGCATCGAGATGGGCGGCGATGAGGCGGACGGACTCGTCATAGGCATCGCGCGCCGGCTCGCGCTCGGTGCGCATCGGGATGGGAAGCGGCAGTTCGATCGCGTCCTCGGGGATGAAGGGGGCGGCGATGCTGCGCGCGAGGCTGTCGCCGCCATTCGCCGCCGGGTAGGCGATGACCGGCACCTGGCCGATGATCCGCCAGGCCTTGATGGTCATGAGTTCGGGATCGCCGGGCCCGACGCCGAGGCCGTAAAGCGTGCTCATGGCTTGGTCGCCCGCCATTGCAGGACGGACATGCGGGGTTTCAGCGCGCGCAGGTCGTCCGACCTTGCTCAAGACCGACACATCGATGCGCACGAGATCGCCGCCGTGCTTCTCCTGGAGGTCGATGACATGCAATTCGCCTTCAAGCGTGACGACATTGCCGACCATGCGGCCACCGGGTTTGAGCGCCTCCCACGAAGTCTCGAAAACGCCAGGATCGCCCATGCCGCCGCCGATGAAGACGGCATCCGGTCGCTCGAGCCCGGCAAGTGCATCGGGCGCCGCGCCCGCGACGATATTGATCCGCGGCGCGCCGAGACGGTCGGCATTTTCGGCCAGCATGCTCAAGCCGATCTTCGTCGCGTTCGAAGCGATGGCGCGGGCGCCACGCGCGGCGCGCATCCATTCGATGGCGATCGAGCCGCAGCCGGCGCCGACATCCCACAACAGCGCATCCGGCGTCGGGCCTAGCGCTGCGAGTGTGGCGGCGCGCACCTCGCGCTTGGTGAGCTGGCCGTCATGCTCGATAGGCGTCATCAGGAAGGCCGGGCATGCGCGGCAGGAGCGCTGCGCCGGCGTCTGCAATGCATTCGATGCCAATCGTGTTGAGATCGGAATAGGGACATCGCTGAAAGTCAGCCGGCATGGAGGCTCGACTGCCGCTTCGCCGGGGCCGCCCATGTTCTCGAGCACGATGATACGGCTTTGGCCGAAGCCGCGCGCGACCAGCCGGCGCGCGACGTCAGCGACGGTCGCACCATTTTCTGTAAGGGCAATGAGGCGAACGCCCGGCTGGATGAAGGCTTCGATCTGCGCCGCCGGGCGGCCGTGCAAGGTGAGTGTGTCGCAGTCGGGCAGGGACCATCCGAGCCGCGCCGCGGCGAGGCTGAAGGCCGAAATATGCGGGATGATCTCAACCTCGTCGACGGGCGTGAGTTCCAGAACTTTGCGTGCCACGCCGTAGTTCGACGGATCGCCGGTCGCGAGGAGCACGGTCTTGCGCCCGCGCAGTCGCTTGATCTGGGTCGACGACCGCGCTGAAGGGCTGCGGCCATTCGTGCCTGATCGCACGTCGTCCGGGGCGTCAGTGCCAGAAGGCGGTCGGTGCCGACAATGACATCGGCCTGCTGCACGATGAGCTTGGCGCGCGCCGAAAGCCATCATAGCCGTCCTCGCCCATGCCGATGATCGTGAGCCATTTGCGTCATGATGCCGCTGCGATCAGGAGTGCGTTGACGGCGGCGGCAGCCATGGCCGATCCGCCGCGCCGGCCCGGCAGGGTGAGATAGGGGATACCGCGCGGGTCGCGCAGCAGTTCGTCCTTGGCCTCGGCGGCGCCGACAAATCCGACCGGCAGCGCGATGATGGCGGCGGGACGCGGGGCGCCGGCGTCGAGATGCTCGAGCAGAGCAAAGAGTGCGGTCGGCGCGTTGCCGATGACGACGAGCGGCGCCGTCGAGATACGGCATCCAGAGTTCGACTGCCGCGGCCGAGCGCGTGGTCCTTTCCCTGATCCCGATCTCGCGCGCGGCAGGATCGTTCAGATGGCAATAGAGCCTGACGCCCGGCGGGAACCTCGATGCGATGATCCCGCTCTTCACCATCTCGGCATCGGTCAAAATGGCAGTACCGGATTTCAGCGCCGCCGTGGCACGCGGGACGAAGTCATCCGAGATGCGCAACTCCGTCGCCACCTCGGGCATGCCGCAGGCATGGACGATGCGCTCGCGCGATTGCTGCGCGCTCGGCGGGAAGCAGCGAAATATCCGTCTCGGCGCGGATCGATTCGAAAGAGCGCGCATAGATCGCGTCGGGATCGCGAAGATAGTCGAGCGCGGTCATGTCTATCTTCAGGCTCTTCGGCCCCAAGCGGATGATCGGCATGCGGATAGGGCGCGTGGGTATGGCCGTGTTCATGATCATGATCGTGGCCATGACCGTGGCTATGATGATGGCCGTGGCTGTGACTATGGCCGTGTCCCTGCAAAGGCTTGCCGCGCGCTGTTTCCTTGATGACGGCGCTCAAGCCCTCGACATGATGGTGGTGGCTTTCCTGCGCCGCGCCGACATCGTTCTCGAAGCCCAGCACCTGGGTCGCGGTATTTGCACATCTGACAGTTCATGGCCGTGTCGCCGGTCAGGATCTGGCGCACCCGCTCTTCGAAGGTGTCGATCACCATCGGATGATCGTTGAGATAGGGCGCCTTGATGAACTCGATGTCGGGATGCCGCGCCGCGACTACATCGGTCGCATCGTAGATGCGCTGGACCAGAATTCCGGTGAACAGGAAATAGGGGAATACAATGATGCGCCGATAGCCCAGCCGCACGGCGTGTTCCAATGCCGGTTCGACAAGCGGGAAGGTGACGCCGGAATAGGCCGTCTCGGCCCAGCCGAAGCCGAAGCCCTCATGCAGCATGCGCGTGACCTTGGAGACATTGGAATTGGCATCCGGGTCGGACGCGCCGCGACCGACGACGACCAGAAGCGTCTCGTGCGCCGGGACCCGTCTCGGGCGCATCGGCAATCGCCGTCCGCATGCGGTCGCCCGCGGCCTTCAGCATCTCGGGTCGATGCCCAGTTCCTTGCCGTAATCGATATTGATGCGATTTTCGGCGGCATAGGTGTTGAGAACCGACGGGATGTCGTTCTTGGCATGGCCCGCGGCGAACAGCATGCCCGGGACGGCGAGCACCCGGTTGACGCCCTTGGCGCGCAATTTGTCCAGGCCGTCGCGGATGATGGGTGTGGCAAATTCGAGATAGCCGAACTCAACGGGATATTCAGCCAGGCGCTTTTCAAGATGCCGCGCCAAGACGGCGAACTCGCGGACGGCGTCTTCGTCGCGGCTGCCGTGGCCGCACAACATCACCCCAAGTTTCTCTGCCATAGGCTCCGCCTTTCGATGCGACACACAAGGCAGAGCTCCATTGCCCTTCAAGGGCTCATGGTTCGCGCAGCTCCGGACTTGATCCCCTCTTTGGGTCGACCGCACCGGACTGTGTTTCAGTTCCTTGACGGAACGCTGCTGGTATCGCGCCGTCCTTCCTAGGCATCCGCTGTCACCGGGTCAATGCGGGGAGCGACGCAGAAGACGTCGTCCGCGCCGTCAAAATTCGATGCCGGCCTGGGCTTTGACGCCGGAGCGGAAGGGGTGTTTCACCAGTTCCATCTCGGTCACCAGATCGGCCAGTTCGATCAGTTCGTCGCGGGCGTTCCGGCCGGTTACGATGACGTGCTTGTCCGGCGGCTTGTTGCGCAGGACATCAAGGACCTCGTCCAGCGGCAGGTAATCGTAGCGCAGGACGATGTTGAGTTCGTCGAGCATCACCATCGAATAGCTCGGATCGGCGATCATGCGCTTGGCCTCCTCCCAGGCGGCGCGGGCATGGGCGATGTCGCGCTCGCGATCCTGGGTCTCCCAGGTAAAGCCTTCGCCCATCGCCTTGATGGTCACGAGCTCGGGAAATTTCTCGAGCATGGTGCGCTCGCCGGTTCCCCAGGAGCCTTTCACGAATTGGATGACGCCGACCCGCATGCCGTGGCCGATGGCGCGGAATACCATGCCGAAGGCTGCGGTCGACTTGCCCTTGCCCTTGCCGGTGTGGACGATGAGCAGGCCCTTCTCGATAGTCTTGCCGGCCATGATCTTGTCGCGCGCGGCCTTCTTCTTCCGCATTTTCTCGTGATGACGTTCGTTGTCGTCTTCGGTCATGATGCGCTCTCCTGAAGCACGCGCAGATGGACGTGGGCTGAATTGGACCGCGGCGTCCACAGGCCGCGGCTTGCCGCTTCCTCAAACCGCTCGGCGATTTCCCGCAAGGCCGCCGGATTGTTGCTGGCGATGAAGCCGCGGGTCTCCTCGTCGCCCAGAAAGGCATCATAAGCGAGGTCGAAATGATGCGTCTTCACCGCGCCGGTCGTCGCCGCAAAAGCGAACATGTAGTCGACGGTTGCGGCGATTTCGAAGGCCCCCTTGTAGCCGTGACGCTTGACGCCGGCGATCCATTTGGGGTTCACGACGCGCGATCGCATGACGCGCGAGATTTCGTCTTCCAGCGTCCGGATGACGGGCCGCTCCGGGCGCGAATGGTCATTGTGATAGACGAAGGGCCGCTTGCCGCTCGCCTCCTCGACCGCGGCGGTCATGCCGCCCTCGAACTGGTAATAGTCATCGGAATCGAGGAGATCG
The DNA here is from genome assembly GCA_963805405.1 of uncultured Alphaproteobacteria bacterium. Taxonomy (GTDB): domain Bacteria; phylum Pseudomonadota; class Alphaproteobacteria; order Rhizobiales; family Aestuariivirgaceae; genus JAEUMG01. The sequence continues at coordinate 500,190 of CAWDUC010000020.1, forward strand.
TGCTCGCGATTATCCTGGTTGTGAATGACGGCTTCGACCGTCTTGAGCCTGTCCGCAAAGGCGCGCTCATCAGCGCGGCCTGCCTCGTGGGCGCCATAGGCATAGGCACCCCAGACGACATAGGCGCGCGCGAGGTCGCTTCTGTCTGCCCACAATTTCTCATCGATCAAGGCTTGCAGGCCCGCGCCATAGCTTCCCGGCTTCGACCCAAAAATGCGGCTGCCGGCATTCCGATGGGCCTCCGCAGAGGACATTCCGGCTTCTAGGAGGGCCTGGGTCTTTTGCGCATCCGCGCAGCGATCGGATTATCGGGATCGTCTTCTTCGAGCGCGCCAATCGCCCGTATCGCCCTGTCGAGCAGTTCGATCTGCGCCGGAAAGGCGTCACGGAAAAATCCTGAGATGCGGAGCGTGACATCGACGCGCGGCCGGCCAAGCTTGGCCAATGGGACAATCTCGATAGCCTGTCACGCGCCAGCTCGCCTTTTCCCAGACGGGTTTTGCGCCGATCAACGCAAGGGCCTGGGCGATGTCGTCGCCGCCGGTACGCATATTTGACGTGCCCCAGGCCGATAGACCAAGCGATGTCGGGTAGCGGCCGTGGTCTTGAAAGTGGCGATCGAGCAGGGCGCAGGCCGATGCCTCGCCCAAGCGCCAGGCCGCAGGTGTCGGTACCGTGCGATTGTCGAGGGAATAGAAATTACGGCCCGTCGGTAGCACATCGATACGGCCGCGCGTCGGGGCTCCCGAAGGGCCAGAGGCGACAAACCGTCCGTCGAGGCCCTTCAGCAATCGCGTCGATCTCGTTCGTACCTGATTTTCGAAGTGCCGGCGCGATCCGATTGGCGATCTCATTCAAGACCGATTGCGTGCGTTCACCAAAGGCTTGCGGATTTTCTGGAAACAAGATCTGCGGCGAGCAGTTCGAGGCGCTCGACGGTGTCGCCGGTGGTTCGCCAGAGAGCATCGCCCGCCGTCGCCAGTGCCGGTGGTCGTGGCCCAGTCCAAGATGTCGCCATCTCGCAGTCGAGCGGATCAAAGTCACCAAGCTCAAGATCGGCCGCAATGGCGCGAATGAGGGAAGCATCGCCGGCTTCGCCGAGATGGCGAGGAACACGGCTCAGCGCGACGAGCAGGTCGATCTCCTGTGCGCCCGTCGGCGAGGTTCCGAGGACATGCAAACCGTCGCGGATCTGTGCTTCCTTCAATTCGCAGAGAAAGGCGTCCAGCGTCTGAAGATCGCTGTCATCATCGCCGCTCAGAGCTATGTCGAGATCGAGCTGCTGGCTTCGTGTGAGATCGAGAATGTCGGATTTGAGTGCCACGGCGCGACGATGGTCGAGGCCCTGCGCGAGGTAATACTCGTCGAGAAGCGCCTCGAGATCCTTGAGCGGGCCGTAGGTCTCGGCGCGTGTCAAAGGTGGCGTCAGGTGATCGATAATGACGGCCGCTGTCCGGCGCTTTGCCTGCGTGCCCTCGCCAGGATCATTCACGATGAAGGGATAGAGCTGGGGCAGGGGGCCCAATGTTGCGTCTGGGTAGCAGTCTGAGGATAGCGCCGTGGCTTTACCGGGAAGCCATTCGAGATTGCCGTGCTTGCCATTGTGGATCACGGCATGTGCGCGAAACACGTGCCTTAGCCAGAAGTAAAAGGCGAAATATCCGTGCGGCGGAACGAGCGCCGGATCGTGGTAGCTCGACTTCGGGTCGATATTGTAGCCGCGAGCCGGCTGGATCGCGACGGCGACATTGTCGAAGGTCAGGCACGGCAATTCGAAAGCACCGTCATGGAAGAAAGGATCGTTTTCGGTCGCTCCCCAGCGCGCGGTGACAGCGGCTTGAAGTGCCGTTGGAAGGGCAGCGAACATCTCGCGATAATCGGCACCAGGCAATCTGCACGAGGCCCCGCGCCTCGATGCCGCATTGGTCGGTCCGCGCTGTAATGTCTCGATTAGCGCATTGCCGTCGCGCGGATAGTTGCCGGTAGCGTAGCCAATTCGCTCGAGCGCTGAGATGATCGCGATCGTGCTGGCGGGAGTGTCATAGCCGACGCCGTTTGCAATGCGTCCGTCCTTGTTCGGATAGTTGGCCAACACAATCCCGACGCGCCGAATTGCCGGCGCAGTGTTGCGCAGGTTGATCCAATTCGCGGCCAGTTCGGCGACGAACTCCACGCGATCGGCGACCGATTTGTACGTGACTATCCTGGAATCGGTTGAGCTATGAAGCTGCGGCTCGCTCTTGAAGGAAATGGCGCGCGTGATGATGCGGCCGTCGAATTCGGGCAGCGCGACATTCATGGCAAGATCGCGCGGACCCAAGCCTTGCGCGCTGTCACGCCAGGCCTGTTCGCTGCTGCCGGCGAGGATCACCTGCAGGACGGGGCAATCGAACTCAGTAAATGGCCCTTCGCCGGATTGGCCCATCGACGACACCGCAAAGGCCGTGGCGTTAAGGATTACATCCGGAGGATTGTCTGCGAAGGTTTCGGCGATGAGCCGGACACTTTCCAAGTCTCGGAGGCTCGCCACGAAAAGCGCCGTTGCGCTGACGCCTCTTACGGCGAGTGCGGCGATCAACCGGTCGATCGGTTCGGTCTGGCCGCCTTCGACGAGCGAGCGATAGAAGACAATGCCGGCCACAGGCGTAACTTGTCCGACCTGCTGCTTTCGGTGCACGCCAGCCGGCGCAAGCTGTGCCGGTTCCGGCGGCATGGCGCCGCCGACAATCAGAAAGCGGCAATAATCGAGTAGATTGCGTGCGTTGTCTGGGCCGCCCGCAGTCAAATAGCGCAGCAGACGCTCGCAGACCGATGGTGGCAGGTTCGAATGGGCAGTGAGTTCCGGGTCAGGCCGCTGGTCACCGGGCAGAATGGCGAACGCGATTTTGTGGTCGCGCGCACACGCCACCAACTCGTCGAGACCATAGGTCCAATACCCGACGCCGCCCAACAAGCGCAGCACTACCAGTTTCGCGTGGCGAAGCGTTTTCTCGACATAGAGATCGATCGAAAGATTGTGCTGGAGTTGAAGGATGTTGACGAGCCGCAAACTCGGCTTCGGCTCAGGAAGCGCGTCGAAGGCACGGGCGAGGCTCGCCAGTTCGCTGTCCGCCGCCGAGAGGATGACGATGTCGCCTCGAGACTGGCCGAGATCGACGGCCTCGGCGCCGCCATCGATCTGGCCCGTCTGTGTGGCGAGAAGATGCATCAGCCCGCGAGCTGAGCCGTGATCCGCGCCCGGTCCAAACCCTTGAGGCCGATCACCACAAGCTCCGTGCGCCGCGCTTCGCCGGGAAGCCAGGGGCGGTCGAAATAACTGTCGAGACGCGGGCCGACGCCCTGCACAAGGAGGCGGGCAGCGGCACCGTCTAGCGCAACGAAACCCTTCAAGCGCAGAACGTCGTTCTCGCGCATCGCCTCGCTGATGCGAGCCAAGAGGTCTTCGCGATCATCGACGACGCCGAGCGAGATCACGAAGCTTTCGAAATCGTCGTGGTCGTGCTCGCCTTCTCCCTCGAGTTCGTGGTGCGAGGGGCGGTTCGCAACATCGCTTTCGGCCTCGGCTTCGAGTCCGATCAGGATATCGGACGCGAGCGCGCCCTTGCGGGCTGGAACGACCCGCGTGCCGGGGCGCAGCTTGCCTCGCAACTCATCGCTGAGGCGCGAGGCTTCGCCTGGGTCGAGGAGGTCGGTCTTGTTGAGGACCACGAGATCAGCGCAGTTGAGCTGGTCCTGAAACACTTCCTCGATCGGATTGTCGTGATCGAGATTGGGGTCGGCAGCACGTTGCGCTGCGAGTGCAGCCTCGTCATCGGCGAAACGGCCTTCGGCCAGTGCCTTGGCATCGACGACGGCAACAACGCCATCGACGGTTACCCGCGACTTGATCTCGGGCCAGTTGAAGGCGCGCACCAAGGGCTGGGGCAGGGCAAGGCCGGAGGTCTCGATCACGATATGCTGAGGCGGGTTGGGCCGGTTGAGCAGCTTCTCGATGGCGGGCACGAAATCATCCGCTACCGTGCAGCAGATGCAGCCATTGGCGAGCTCGATGATGTCATCCTCGCCGCAGACGTCAGAACCGCAGGCTTTGAGTATCTCGCCATCGACGCCAACATCGCCAAACTCGTTGATGAGGAGACCGAGACGACGGCCCCCTGCATTCTGGAGCATGTGGCGAATGAGCGTCGTCTTGCCGGCGCCGAGAAAGCCGGTGATGACGGTCGCCGGGATTTTTGCGGTGCTCATGTCGCCCACATGCCTCTGGTGGTGCGATCGAGCGCGATCCCTGCGAATACGCCGATGATGCACCAGAAGGCCGCCGCAGCGGCGATCGAATTGGCGGCGAATTCAGCCGCGAGCCCGGCGGGCACGCCCGACTCATGGGTTGGCGGTTGCGGTGCGCCGATCAGATGCGGCGCAATGATGAGCGCGATGCCGACCGCAATCGCCCAGGACTTGGCGTTTGATCGCGATAAGGTAGATGCCGCAGGCCAGTGGCGATGATCGTGCCGACCCACCAGATCTGGCGCGCCAGGAGATCGCCGGCTGGCATGCCCGGCAATTCCGGCGAAAGCCCCATCGCGGGCGCAAGATTGACCGAGATGAAGCCCGCGAGGCCCCAGAGCAGTCCGTTGCGCGCCGTGAGCGGAATACCGGTCAGTAGAGCAATGCCTGCGAGGACGGCGGCAAATCCGGCGCCGGCAAACATGCTCGCAGCGGTCGTGTACAGCGTCCGCTGCCAACCATCCTGCGGCGACCATTCCTCGGGCGCGGCTGCTTCGGACGCCGCAGGCTCGGCGGCAGCCGTCGTTTCGTGGCTGTGACCCGCCTCGCCGGCCGTCTCGAAAACTTCAGCTTCGAGGATAAGGGGCGTCAGCTTGTAGTGCTGGATAATGCCCATAATGAATCCAGCCGCGACTCCGGCGAGGAGCGCGGCGAGAATAACTCGCCCGATCATGAAACTCTCCCGTTAGTGGCAGGGAAAGCCGATGGCGTGGCGCGTATCGTGGGCCGCGTTATGGGCCAAGGCGATATGCGACAGGCCGACGCCGAAAATCAGGAACATGCCGATCACCAGCGAGGCGATTCCGGCGGCGCGGCGCTGGTCTGATAAGTTGGATCGGGAAGTCCGGCTGTCTGCGTAGTCATGAGTCACCCTCCGTGCACTCGGTGCGTTGACGTTCTCCCGGCGAATGACCGGGATGTCGCGCGGCAGGTCTCCTGACTCGCGGGTCGTCGGCCTTGTGCTGCCTTCCCGGTTTCCCAGTGGCTTTTCATGCACTTAGCCTCGCCGCTCACAGTTGCGGGGGCAGTCACGGATTTGGCCCCGATTGGGTGGTCCGCACCGTGTTCCCTATTAGGCCTCTTGCCGGCTGGCATCGAGGCACCACGAAACAGAATCTGTATCGCATGTCGCTCGGCTGGTCGTCAATGAAGGGGCGTTTGGCTTGCTTTTAGAGCCGTCCCAATCTATATTGAATGATCATTCAATCAAAAAAGGAGGGTCAAATATGAACGTCATCGCCAATGTGGTGCCGGCCCTCGCTGATGATCGCAGGGCGGGTTTGCCCAGCTGGACCTATTTCAATCAGGAATTGCTTGAGGTCGAGAAGCAGGAGCTTTTCCGCAAGTGCTGGCAGCTTGCTTGCCACGTCAGCGACCTGCCGAAGCCGGGCGATTACCAGTGCTTCGATATCGTCGGCGAGCGCGCAATCATCGTGCGCGGCAAGGACGACAAGGTTCGCGCCTTCCACAATGTCTGCCGACATCGTGGCAGCCGGGTCGTTGCCGAGCAGAAGGGACGCTGCAAATCGGCGATCGTCTGCCCGTTTCATGGCTGGTCGTTCAATCTTGACGGAACACTTCGCGCAGTTCCGCAAGCCAAGACCTTTCCAAAGCTCGATCCGGTGCAGCATGGACTTGTGCCGCTCGAATACGAGATCTGGCATGGCTTCGTCTTCGTGCGTTTCATCAAAGGCGATCAGCCGTCGGTTGCTTCCCTGATGGCGCCCCAGGAAGAGATGATCCGCCACTACCGGCTCGGGGAGGTCAAGCCCTATACCGGGCTCAAGCTTTACGACATGCCGGTCAACTGGAAGGCGGTTCGTGACGTCGACAATGAAGGCTATCACGTACCCGTCGCCCATCCGGCCCTGAACGATCTCTATGGCAGCCGCTATGCCGACTTCAACGAGAACTTCGGGGTGTCGCGCTCGGAGGGGCAGTTCAACGAAGGGCAAAGCCGATACTGGAGCGTGAAGAACTATAAGAAGACCCTTCCTCCGATGAAGCATCTTCCCGAAGAGCTCCAGACGAAGTGGTTCTATTTCGGATTGTTTCCGAACCTCGTACTCATGCTCTATCCGGACCTCATCGGCTTCTATCAGGAATATCCGATGGCGATCGACAAGACCGTGCAGCGCATCGCCTATTACGCGCTGGATGATGATCGCCGCGAAGTTCGTGCATCGCGCTACCTTGCCCGCCGCATCGACGAGATCACCGGTGCGGAAGACACCCAGCTCATTATCTGGTCATGGGAGTCGATGCAGTCTTCTGGGTACAAGGGGATGATCCTCTCCGACCTCGAGGCCGGCGTGCGCAATTATCACGACGCGCTGCGCCAGATGCTGCCGGTCATGTCGCTCGATCGCCAGCCGAGCGAGGGCACGGTTTCGACCCTCAATGCTTCGCTCCGCCAGGCGACACCCAATCCCTGGCGAGCGGGCTGATCTCGGCCTCCCTACGACGCAGGCGCCCCTTGCCGCGCGGCTTTGGCCCGTGGCAAGGTGCGCCCCAAACAAAAACCTAGGGAGGGTTTCATGTCGACTATCAGGACTTTGGCCGTCGCATTCAGTGCTTCGGCAGCAATTTTTCTACTGGCCGATGCCGCTTTGGCCGAAAAGATCGTCATCTCGAACTGGGATGGCTACATGCCGAAGGATCTGCCCGAGAAGTTCAAGGCAGAGACCGGCATCGATGTCGAAGTCGCGGTTCATGCGACAAACGAAGAAATTATGGGCAAGGTCGTCGCGTCGAACGGGCAGGGCTATGACGTGCTCTTTGTCTCGTCGCCTTTCGCGGAAGCGCTGAACAAGCTCGGCATCGCCGCCAAGATCGATCATTCAAAGATTCCCAATCTTGCCAATCTCTATCCCGAAGCCTCGCAATTGCAGCACGATCCGGGCAATACGTTCTCGGTCCCCTATTCCTGGGGAACGACCGGACTTTGCTATCGCTCGGATCTGGTCAAGGCCGAGCCGACAAGCTGGAACGACCTTCTGAAGCCGACCGACGATCTCAAGGGCAAGATGACCATGCTGGCGACGGATCGCTGGCTGATGGTGCCGGCCTTCCTTGCCGGCGGCATGTCGGTGAACACGGTCGATCCCGCCAAGCTTGCGCAGGCGAAGGATGTATTGATCGAGGCGAAGAAGAACCTCCTCGCCTATGACGACACGACTTTCTACCAGAAGCTGGTTTCGGGCGAAGCGCTACTCGTCGAAGCCTGGGATGGATGGTGCAATTACGGCATCGCGTCAAACGACAAGATCAAATACGTCGTGCCGAAGGAGGGCTCCGACCTGTGGGTGGACACGATGGTGATCGTCGAATCCTCGCCCAACAAGGAAGCCGCGCAGAAGTTCATCGACTACGTGCTGAAAGCCGATACCGGCAAGTGGGTCGTCGAGAACATCATGTACAAGACCCCGAACAAGGCGGGCATGGATGCGGTCGATAAGGCGCTGTTTACCCAGTATCCCAACATGGCGATCGCTCCTGCAGACTTACTTAAGTATGAGCAATTGCGCGACCTCGGCGATGGAATGAAGGACTTCTCCAAGACGGTCACGGAGATCGTGTCGTCGAAGTAATCGCTCGCCAGCCGCGCCGTCCTTCGCGCCGGCGACTGCTGCACTGACATGCGTCCGCGCGCGGCCTCATGGCTGTTGATGACGCCCGGCCTTCTATGGCTGGGCGTTCTCATGGTCATGCCGTGCCTGCTGATTTTCGTAATGGCTTTCTATGAGCGCGGCACTTATGGCGGCATAGATTGGGATGCCTTCACCTTCGAGAATTTCTCACGCGCGATCGAGGGCCTCTATCTCGGCATATTCTTAGATTCAGCGCGGGTGGCCGGGCTTTCGACATTGATCGCGCTGATCATCGGCTACCCTGCAGCCTATGCTATCGTGAGAGCACCGGCGCGCTGGCAAACGGCGCTGTTGTTTCTCGCGATCCTGCCGTTCTGGACGAATTACTTGATCCGCACCTATGCTTGGATCGTACTCCTGAACCCTGCCGGCCTCATCAATGGAGCGCTGCAACGGATTGGCCTCATCACCGATCCGCTGCCAATCCTCTACAATGAATTCGCGGTGATCCTCGGCCTCGTCTACAATTACGTGCCGTTCGTCATCCTAGCGATCTATTCCGCGCTTCAGCGTCTCGATCCGTCCTATGCCGAGGCTTCGCGCGATCTGGGGGCAGGGGCGATCACCACCTTCGCCCGTATCACCTTGCCGCTTACGGCGCCAGGTGTAGCAGCGGGTGCGGTCTTCGTCTTCGTGCTGTCGATCGGCAATTTCATAACCCCCGACCTTCTGGGCGGCGGCAAGTTTCTGATGGCCGGCAATCTCATCTACGACCAGTTCCTCACCGCGCGGGACTGGCCGTTCGGTGCTGCGCTGTCTCTGATCCTCATCGCGCTCATGCTGATTCTGCTTTTCGCGCAAGCTATCGCCAGCGCGCGGGCGCGCGGCGAGAAAGGCATCGCCAATGCCTAGAGTCCTCAAGCTCCACTTGGGCGGAATCTATATCTTTCTCTACCTGCCGATCGCCGTTCTGATGCTGCTCTCCTTCAACAAGGCAGGCCTGCCGACGGTGTGGACCGGCTTCTCGACCGAATGGTATGGGCGACTGCTGGACAGCCCCGAAATCATCGCCGCGACGTGGAACTCCTTGGTCGTCGCAACTGTGTCGACCATCATTGCGACAATCATCGGGACGGCCCTGGCGCTGGGTGTCGAGCGCGGGAAGACTCGGCCGGCGATCGAGGCGCTGCTCTTCGCCCCCATGATCATTCCCGACGTCGTGCTGGCGATCGCGCTTCTCTCGTTCTTCACGCTCGTGCGTTTCACGCTAGGGCTGCATTCCATCATTCTTGCGCATGTCGTCTTCAATATCGCCTTTGTCTGCGCGGTGGTGCGGGCGAGGCTTAAGAGCTTCGACTGGTCGCTGGCGGAAGCCTCGCGCGATCTCGGCGCGGGGGCAGGCGTGACTTTCCTGCGGATCACCTTCCCCTTGATCCTGCCGGCCATCATCGCCGGAGCACTGCTCGCGTTCACGCTGTCAGTGGATGAATTCATCATCGCCTATTTCACCGCGGGTGCGGGACAGTCCTCGACCACCTTGCCGATGCGCATCTATTCGATGATCCGCTTCGGCGTGACGCCCGAAATCAATGCCATGGCAACGATCATCATGCTCGTCAGTTTCGTGCTGCTGCTCGCAGCGCAAAGGTTCAACCGCGGACGTATTCCGGGACAGTGAACGTTCTGATAAGACGGCCGAAACAGGAGACGATCATGGCCAAGAAGGCGGCAAAGAAAGTGGCGAAAAAGCCAGCGAAGAAAGCGGTGCGGAAGGCAGGCGCGCGGAAGCCAGTCAAGCGCAAGAAGGTTATCGCACTCTTTCCCGAAGCCGCCTTCGGGCCAGCGCTCAACTCGGTCGGCATCGGCCAGGCGCTGGAGAAGCTTGGCCACAAGGTCGTGTTCCTCTCCGATCCCGGCTTCGTCGATGTCTATAAGGGCTATGGCTTCGAGGCGCATCCGGTGAATCTGTCCGAGCCCCTGCCGCCGGAGGAAATGGCAAAGTTCTGGGTCGACTTCATCAACGGCCATATCCCGAATTTCCGCAAGAGTCCTTACGACCAGATCGACAATTACGTGAAGGGCTGCTGGGAGATGATCGTCGAGACCGCCAAATGGGCGGAGAAGGATCTCCCCGGCGTGCTCGAGAGGGTGAGGCCGGATGTCGTCGGGGTCGACAATGTCATCCTGTTTCCGGCGATCAAGCGCTATGCGCGCGACAATGGCAAGGCGTGGGTGCGGATCATTTCATGCTCGGAGAACGAGATCGAGGATCCCGATATTCCGCCGCATCTTTCTGGCTGCGGTGCGAAGGACAAGGCCGGCTTCAAGCGCTATCGCGACCGGTTCAACAAGGTCATCAAGCCGATCCACCAGAACTTCAACGCATTCCTGAAGTCGGTCGGCGAAAAGCCCTATCCCATTGGGCAGTTCTTCGAAGCCTCGCCGCACATGAATATCCTGCTTTATCCGACAGCGGTGAAGTTCAAGCGGCGGCACAGGCTTTCGGCCAAGCAATACCAGTATCTCGAAGGCTGCGTGCGCAAGGATGTTCCCTACAAAGTGCCGCGCTTCAAGGCAAACAACGACAAGCCATTGATCTATGTGAGTTTTGGCTCACTCGGTTCTGGCGACGTCGATCTTCTAAAGCGGGTGATCGCGGCGGTTGGCAAGATGCCGATACGCGCACTCGTCAATGTCGGCGACTACATGGATCAGTATACGGACATCCCGCCGAATGTGCTGATCGACAAATGGTACCCGCAGCCTTCGGTGATCCCGCAGGTCGACGCGGTGATCCATCATGGCGGGAACAACTCCTTCACGGAGTGTCTCTATTTCGGCAAACCTGCGATCATCATGCCCTATGTGTGGGACGGGCACGACAATGCGACGCGCGTTCAGGAGACGGGCCACGGCTTCAAGCTGGATCGCTATGAGTGGACCGACGAAGAGCTTCAAAAGAAGATCATGACGATGCTGACCGACAAGAAGATGAAGGCGAAGCTCAAGAAGACTTCGAAGAAGATGCGTTCGCAGCACGGGCCGACCAAAGCCGCCATGATCATCGGCAAACTTGCGAGCAAAGCACGCCGCATGACCGATGCCAAGTTCGACTCCTCCGCACCCTACTTGCGCGATCCGGCGCATTATGCCGGGCCGCTCAAGGATTGGGGCCACCAGCCAAATCCAATCGCGGGTAACTCCAAGAGCGACGGCGTGCTGCTGCACAAGGGGCCGGGAGGCCAGCCGGAAGTCGGCTTGTGGCAGTGCACCCCGGGCACCTGGCCGTTGTCGATTCCGCGCGCCGAACTTTGTCATTTCGTGTCGGGCAGGGCCACCTATACGCATGAGTCGGGCGAGGTTATCGAAGTCGTTCCAGGCACGGTCGTGCATTTTCCGGAAGGATGGACCGGCACCTGCACAGTCCATGAGACCCTGCGCAATGTTTACATGCTGAGTTAGGAATTCAGAATGACCAAGCTCGATTCCACCGCGCCGCACCTCACTGATCCGGCAGGATTTGCCGGACCCTTCAAGGATTGGGGCGTCGTCCCGACGATGATCGAGGGCGAGTCACTCACCTCGGGCATCCTTCTGCACAAAGGACCGAATGGCGAGAACGAGACCGGCATCTGGATCTGCACGCCGGGCTATTGGAACTGCCATGTCACGCGCGACGAATTCTGCCACTTCCTGTTAGGGCGCTGCACGTACACGCATGAATCGGGCGAGGTCATCGAGATCACGCCCGGCACCGTCGCGTTCTTCCCACAGGACTGGAAAGGCACCTGCCGCGTCCATGAGACGGTCCGCAAGGTGTATATGATCCGGTAAACCTAAGGACTACCTCACGATCACATTCTTGAATTGCCAGGGATCGCGCTTGTCGATGTCCTCAGCGAAGAGTTCGACGCGGTTCTTGAGCGGCGTCCAGTCGGTATAGACGCCGACGACGGGGCCGAGATAAGGCCTCTGGATTTCGAGGCAGCGACGGAAATCCATCTCGTCGGTCTCCACGATGCCGGCGTTGGGATTCTCGATCGCCCAGATGATGCCCGCCAGCACTGCGCTCGTCACTTGCAGGCCTGTCGCATTCTGATAGGGGGCAAGCTTGCGCGCCTCTTCGATCGAAAGCTGCGAGCCGTACCAATAGGCGTTCTTCTTGTGGCCGTAGAGCAGCACGCCCAATTCATCGCTGCCGTCGACGATCTCGTTCTCGTCGAGGATGTGCTTGACGGGCTGGTGTTCGCCGCCAAGCCCGAAGATCTCGTGCAGCGACAGCACTGCGTCGTTTGAAGGGTGATAGGCGTAGTGGCAGGTCGGGCGGTATGTGACCTTCCTACCGTCTCGCACGGTGAAATAGTCGGCAATCGAGATCGCTTCGTTGTGAGTGACGAGGAAGCCGTATTGCGGACCCGCCGTCGGCGTCCATGTGCGTACGCGGGTATCGGCGCCGGGCCGCGTCAGATAGATCGCTGTGCCGCTGCCGGTCTTGTGCTTGCGGCCATCGGGCGGAAGCTTCTTCTCATTCGTGCCCCAGCCCAATTCCGCTGGTTGCAGGCCTTCGGAGATAAAGCCGTCGACCGACCAGGTATTGACGAAAGTGTTAAGCGGCTTCGGGTTCTTCGATCGCTGCGTGTCGCGCTCGGCAATGTGGATGCCCTTGACCCCGACGCGCTTCATCAGTTTCGCCCATTCCTCGCGGGTCGCTGGCTCCTTGGTCTTGATCTTGAGAGCGGACGCGATATCCAGCAGCGCCTGTTTCACGAACCACGACACCATGCCGGGATTGGCACCGCAGCATGAAACGGCGGTAGGTCCAGGCCCCAACTCATCCTTCAGTTTCATCGTCGCTTCGCGCATCACGTAATTTGTGCGCGCGGCATTATCGAGCTTGGGATTGTAATAGAAGCCGGGCCACGGCTCGATGACCGTGTCGATATAGAGAGCGCCCGTCTCGCGGGCGAGCCGCATAATGTCCCGGGAATCAACATCGACCGAGAGGTTGACGATGAAGGCGGGGCCGGGACCGGCCGTCAGCAGGGGCTTCAATAGCGACTTGTAGTTCTTCCTGGTGACCCCTTCCTTGATGAAGGCAAGGCCTTCCTTTTCGACAAGCTTGCGATTGCTGTCATCGGGATCGATGACTGTGAACTTGTTGCGGTCGAGATCGAGATGACGCAGCAACAAAGGCAAGGTGCCACGACCGATCGAGCCGAAGCCGATCATTACGATGGGACCTTTCCAGGTGGCATGACGGGGCCAGGTGGTCATGGGTCTATGCTCCTCTTGCTGCATTGCAAACTTGCGGCTGTTTAACCAAGATTCCCTGTCATAGGGACTCTTATTTGCGTCATGTCGTTTTCGCATAACGGCGTGGCGTGCCCGACGCTGGCGGCACCCGCGCGTAGGGTGCATCAATCGGACAGCACCCAAGATTCCTCATGGCCTCCGAGTCACCTACCGCAGTCTGGATGCCGGCGGCTCCCAAACCCGGCGCAATGTCGTTCGCAATCCTTTTCGCGGTCGAATCCTTTGCGCGCGCGGTTGTCTCGGCCGTCGTTTCGGTCCAGGCCTATGACCTCCTCAAATCCGGCCAGCATGTCAGCCTCCTCTTCACGACCGTCGGACTCTTCGTGCCATTGGGCACGCTGGCGGTCCCGCTCCTCCATCACTTCATGCCGCGGCGCTGGGTCTACACGACCGGCGTCGTCTTACTGATCGCGGCGAGCCTGTGCTTTGCAAGCTTCACGCTGGTCGGCCAGGCGGCCGGCATGTATCTGCGCGTGCTGGGGACGGCGGTGCTCAACATCACCCTCTCGCTCTATATTCTCGACCATATCCGCCGTGCAGAACTCGTACGCTCGGAGCCGTTGCGCCTCTCATTCTCGGTGGTGTCCTGGACGGCAGGTCCCTATCTTGGCATCTGGCTTTACGCGAATTACGGCCATGCCGCGCCGCAGATCGCGGCGATCATTGGCGCCGTCGTGCTGCTTGTCATGTTCTGGTACCTGCGGCTCTCGAGCAACCCCGCGATCAAGGCCGGCCCGGCACGGCCGGTGAGCCCCTGGGCAAGCGTCGGGCGGTTCGTCTCCCAGCCGCGTCTGCGGCTTGCGTGGCTCATCGCTTTCGGCCGCTCCTGCTTCTGGTCGAGCTTCTTCATTTACGGGCCGCTTCTCATGATCGAAGGCGGATTGGGCAAGGAGGCGGGCGGCCTGCTCCTGTCGGCCGGCAATGCCGTGCTCATCCTCGCCATCGTCTTCGGTCGCATTGCCGAGCGGACGAGCGTCAGGCACGTGATCGTCGGCGCCTTTGCTGGCGGCGCCGTGGCTTCAATTGGGGCGGGCCTCGCCGGAACCGGCGCGCCGCTCATTGCGGCATTCCTGCTTTTTATCGGCTCGATTGCGGCTTCATCGCTGGACGGCGTCGGCGGCATCCCGTTCCTGCGTGCGGTCAAGGGGCGCGAACGCGCTGCCATGACTGGCGTCTACCGCACCTATATCGACTTTTCCGATCTCATCCCTTCTCTCGTCTTCTCGATCGCGCTTGGCTTCTTCGGCCTCGGGGTCGTGTTCATCATCCTCGGGTTCTGGCTGGCGATTGTGGGGCTTATGGCTTGGATTTACCTGCCACGCTCGATGTAGCCCACGAAGCGCGAATCTGGCGATGCGCCTCGCCATAGCCCTGGGCTGTCACCTTCAGGCGCGATGCAAGATTGCGGTTGAGCATCGGCAGGCGATGGAATGGTACGGTCGGCAAAGCGTGGTGGGCGCTGTGGAACGGCATGTTCCAAGCCAGGAAGCGGACGATCCGATTGGTATAGGTGGTTCGCGAATTGGCGAGCATGTTGGCGATAAGCGGGCAGGCGCCGTGCTCGGCCATCAGATAGGCGCGCAGGAATGGCTGGCCGAGTAGCGCCGGGATTACCCAGAGCGTCAGGACCCACGTCCAGCCAAACGCAACGCCAACAAGGGCAAGCCCGGTCATCGCTGCGAGATGCAGTCGCGACTCGAGAACGAGCTTGGCGCGTGCATTGGTGGCACGAAATCCGGCAGGTGCCGCCCCCGAGCATTGGTGAAGAGGACCGTGATCTCGGAGCGCCAATAAGGAAGGCCGCTCAAATGCAGGAGATAGCCCTGCCAGTCATGAGGCTTAGGACTGGCAAGCTCGGGATCATGCGCCGGATCCTGCGTATGCCGGTGATGTGCGAAATGGAAGAAACGAAAATGGCGTGGCGGGAGCAGCAATAGGAACCCGCTGACCTCCGCGGCTATCGTGTTCAGCCAGGGGCTCCTGAACGCGGTTCCGTGAATCGATTCATGCTCAAGCGCGAAAAGCGAGACCAGCGCAATGCCATGCAAGGTCATCGCAAGAATTTTCAGTACCGGATTGGCGATCCACAGGACAAGACTCCCGGTAAGACAAAGCAAGAGCACATGCCCGGCAAGATGCGCGAGCCCCGGAACGTCGCGCGTCTCCTTGAGTTCGCTAAGTTCCGTAGCGCTCAGTGCGGCAAGTGCGTCACGATGGCTGAACTCTTCATGCATGGGTCGAGCGGCTTCTTGACCGGCGGCATCGAAAGTCGTCAATTAAGGCTCAACGACAAGCGGCGGGGCATATGTCACAGAAAATCACTGTTGGCTACAAGCAGCTATTGGCCAATGCCGAAGCTGCTATCGACAGTGTGACGGCTGAGCAGGCCATCGCCGATTCAAAGCAGCCCGATGTGGTGATCGTCGATATCCGCGATCCTCGCGAGATCGAGCGCGAGGGGAGGATACCCAATTCCCTCCACGCACCGCGGGGTATGCTCGAATTCTGGGTCGATCCTGAAAGCCCTTATTTCAAGCCGATTTTCGGCGAGGACAAGACTTTCATAATCCAGTGTGCAAGCGGATGGCGGTCGGCCTTGTCGACCGAGACACTACAACGCATGGGACTCAAGCCGGTGAAGAACCTCAAGGGCGGGTTTACTGCCTGGAAAGCGGCCGGGGGCCCGGTGGAGAAACTTCCACCCAAGCCCTAGCCAAACGTGGGACGGCGGCACGTATGGACAGAGGGCATGAGCAAACTTCATCTAATTATCGGCAACAAGAACTATTCGAGCTGGTCGCTGCGGCCGTGGATGGCGATGACCATGGCCGGAATCCCGTTTCGCGAGACGGTGATCCCGCTCTATACGCCTGATACCAAAGCGGCGATCGCGGAGCATTCCGGAGCGGGGCGTGTTCCGGTGCTTCATCACGGCAAACTGATAATTTGGGACTCGCTCGCGATCGTTGAATATCTTGCCGAGATCTTCCCCGAAAAGAAATTATGGCCGGTCGGCAAGACGGCGCGCGCTGTTGCGAGATCCGTTGCGAATGAAATGCATTCCGGATTCTCCGCCTTGCGCAGCGCCTGCCCGATGAATATCCGCCGGCCGCCTAAATCCGTGCAATTGTCCGACCCAGTGAAAGCGGATATTGCCCGCATCGAAGGCGTTTGGCGTGAATGCCGCAAGAAATTCGGCAAGGGCGGCCCATTCTTGTTTGGCAAGTTCTCGATTGCCGATGCCATGTACGCACCGGTGGCGAGCCGCTTTTCCACATATCTTCTCTCAGATGCCGCCGACACATCGGCCTATGTGGCGGCAACCCTCGGCACCTCTGCATTCAAACTTTGGCAAGAGGCGGCACTCAAAGAGAGTTGGATCATCCCGGCTGATGAAGTCGACTAGGATCATTGAACATGTTTGAACTTTATACTGGCAACAAGTGTTTCTCGTCTTGGTCGCTCCGGCCGTGGCTCGCCCTGAAGCATCACGGAATTCCGTTCACCGAGAAATTCGTGCGATTGCGGCTGCCGGATACTGCATCGCGGCTTCTTGAGGTCTCGCCGTCGGGCCGGGTCCCGGTTCTCCATCACGATGGACGCAGGATTTGGGACACACTCGCTATCCTCGAATATCTGGCCGAACTATACCCTGAAACGGAACTCTGGCCGGGTGGCCGGGAGGCTCGTGCCATGGCGCGGTGTGTCTCGGCCGAGATGCACTCGAGCTTTGCGGAAGTCCGCAATCAGTGGGCCATGAATCTCCGCCGGGTGAAATCCTACAAGGCGCTGTCCGAAGCAGGACAGAAGCAGGCGGACCGGATCGAAGAGATCTGGCGCGATTGTCGATCGCAATATGGAGCAGGAGGTCCGTTCCTGTTCGGGAGTTTTTCTGCTGCCGATGCCATGTATGCACCGGTGGTCACGCGTTTCGATACCTATGGCGGGCAGCTGGCGCCCGATATACGCGCCTATGTCGACACTATCCTTGCTCTCCCGGCGATGAAGGAATGGTATGCCGGCGCCGCGGCGGAGCCTTGGCCCGAACCCAGTCCGGATGAGTGATAATTTGCTGCGCCTTGGCCAGGAAAATCAGGGTGGGGGTCGGAGTGACCTCGCAAGCCCCCACCCCTAGCCGCTTCCAAAAAAGGAAGCAGGCATTCGCGATCTGGGCGAAAACCGCAATTAGCCAATTCTTACGTAAGGGAACTTTATAGCCGATGGATTGCGGATTGCAAGCCTCTGGCACAAGATTGGGGACGTTCGAATCTCACAGGCGTCCATGGCGATCATCAAATCGCACATTTCAGTTTCATCAGATGATTTTGCAGCCAACGCGGCTGCGATGCGCGCACTCGTATCGCAGTTGCAGGCTCGTCGAGCGGCAGCAGCCGAAGGCGGCCCGCAAAAGGCGCGCGAGCGACATGCCTCGCGCGGCAAGCTGCTGCCGCGTGACCGGGTCAATGCATTGCTCGATCCGGCGACACCGTTTCTCGAACTCTCGCCGCTTGCCGCCCATGATCTCTATGGTGGCGAAATCCATGGCGCCGGACTTGTCACCGGCATTGGCCGGGTCAGCGGGCGCGAATGCGTGATCGTCTGCAATGATGCGACGATCAAGGGCGGCACCTATTATCCGTTGACCGTGAAAAAGCACCTGCGCGCCCAGGCGATCGCCCAGGAAAATCGTCTGCCCTGCATCTATCTCGTCGATTCAGGCGGCGCCAATCTGCCGAACCAGACCGAAGTCTTCCCTGATCGCGAGCATTTCGGGCGCATCTTCTTCAACCAGGCACAAATGTCGGCAGCCGCCATCCCGCAGATCGCCTGTGTCATGGGTTCCTGTACTGCCGGCGGCGCCTACGTTCCCGCCATGTCGGACGAGACCGTGATCGTGCGCAAGCAAGGCACGATCTTTCTGGCTGGGCCGCCGCTTGTGAAGGCGGCGACCGGTGAAGAGGTCTCCGCCGAGGATCTGGGCGGTGCCGATGTTCACG
Source organism: uncultured Alphaproteobacteria bacterium (assembly GCA_963805405.1). Classification (GTDB taxonomy): domain Bacteria; phylum Pseudomonadota; class Alphaproteobacteria; order Rhizobiales; family Aestuariivirgaceae; genus JAEUMG01. Next base: position 518,374 of record CAWDUC010000020.1, read on the forward strand.
CGCGCCAATCCGGCGTTGCCGATCACTATGCGGTCGATGACGCGCATGCCTTGGCGATCGTTCGCCAGATCGTCGCGCATCTTGACAGTCCCGATGCCCATCCGATTGTACGGCGCGACATTATCGCTCCACGCCTCGATCCAGCCGAACTCGACGGCGTCATCCCGCCATCTTTCGCCAAGGCTTACGATGTTCGCGAAGTCATCGGCCGTATCGTCGACGGCTCGGACTTCGCTGAATTCAAACAGCTCTATGGCGAAACGCTTGTCTGCGGCTTTGCGCATATCTGGGGGATACCGGTCGGCATCCTCGCCAATAACGGCATCCTCTATTCGCAATCGGCGCAGAAAGGCGCGCATTTCATCGAATTGTGCTGCCAACGGCGCATCCCCTTGCTCTTCCTCCAGAACATTTCGGGCTTCATGGTCGGCCAGCGCTATGAGGCGGGCGGCATAGCGAAGGACGGTGCCAAGCTTGTCACCGCTGTCGCCTGTGCCGCGGTCCCAAAGATCACCGTCATTATCGGCGGCTCTTTCGGCGCCGGCAATTACGGCATGTGCGGGCGGGCCTATGACCCGCGCTTCCTCTTCACCTGGCCGAATAGCCGCATATCGGTGATGGGCGGCGAGCAGGCGGCTTCCGTGCTTGCAACCGTGCGTGGCGATAATCTCCGTGCCGAGGGTAAAAGCTGGACCACTGCCGAGGAGGAGGCTTTCAAGGCGCCGATCCGCGAGCAGTATGAAAACGAAGGCAATCCTTATTTCGCCACCGCCCGTCTATGGGATGACGGCATCATCGCGCCGTCGGAAACCCGCGACGTTCTTGGCCTCGCCTTTGCGGCGACGCTGAACGCGCCGATACCCAAAACGCGCTTCGGCGTCTTCAGGATGTAGCGGGCTTCGTTGCCTTTGCGACGACCACGACGATGCCGAGCAGGATGAGCGCGCCGCCTACGAAGTGATAGGGCTGGAGTTTCTCGCCAAGCAGAAGATAGGCGAAGAACGGCACGAACAGCATCTGGAGATACATGAGGAGGCCCGCTTTTGCGGCGCCGAGGATCTCGATGCTCCAGTTGAAGAGCCAGTACATCACCGCGCCGCCGAAGATCGCGCAGTAGCCGAGCGCCAATGCGCCGCGCATATCCATCGTGAAATGATCGCCCATCAGGATTTCGACGACTGCGAAGGGAACGCCGACGACGGAGCCCGCGAGCAGCAGCATCACCAGCAAGGGCAGGCGGTCCATGGTAAACTTGGCTCGACGCAGAAGCACCGTGTAGAGCCCGAAACCGAAGGCGCCGAGCAGCACCCACAACTCGCCGATATTGAAGTTGAGTCCGAGGAGTTGCGACAACTGTCCGTGCACGATGATGACGATCATGCCGATGAAGGAGACGGCCGCGCCGATCGCCTGCCATGCGCCCATGGGTTCGCCCAACACGAAGAAGGCGAGGACCATGGTGATGATCGGCATGAGCGAAATGATCAGGCCGCAATTGATGACGTCGGTATAGAGCAGGCCGAGGAAGATAAGGCCCTGGGTGAGGAACAACCCGCTTCCGCCGATCACCAGGAGCTCGACCCAGCGTTCCTTTAGCAGCTTCATCATCTCGGCGCGGTATGAAAAGACGAAGGGCACGAGGACGAGTGCCGCGAGGAGCGCCCGGCACAGCGCCAATGTGAAGGGCGGCAGGTCTTCGACCACCCATTTCACCGCGATATAGACATTGGCCGAGAGCAGCCAGCACAGGGCGCCGACCAGATAGCCGGTGGTCGGCGAGGCCGCGCCGGGTTTCGCGTCGCTGCGCGCCTGATCCGCCGCCAGTAAGTGAAACGCCATGTCAGCCCCCTTCATCAAGGCACCCAATCTGGTTTGCCTTTGGCGCGCTGTCCATGGGATGATTGGCGCATGCTTCCATCCGTCCTTATCGCCAATCGCGGCGAGATCGCCTGTCGTATTGCCCGAAGCGCACGCCAGCTTGGCATGCGGGTGATCGCCGTCTATTCCGACGCCGACCGCGATGCCCTGCATGTCTCGCTTGCCGACGAGGCACACCGACTTGGGCCTGCCGAGGCAAAGCAGAGCTATCTCAATGCCGGCCGCATCATCGAGATCGCCAGGGACGCGAAGGCCGCCTGCATCCATCCTGGCTATGGATTTCTTTCAGAAAATCCGGAATTCGCCGAGTCCGTTGAGAATGCGGGCATTGTTTTCGTGGGGCCGCCGCCCTCAGCCATCCGCGCGATGGGTCTCAAGGATGCGGCCAAGCGCCTGATGGCCAAGGCTGGCGTGCCGGTCGTGCCCGGTTATTCCGGCGAGGAGCAGGATGCCGCGTTCCTCGCCGCGCGCGCAGCCGAGACCGGCTATCCGGTGATGATCAAGGCAGTGGCGGGTGGTGGCGGCAAGGGCATGCGACAGGTTGCGGATGCAGCCGACTTCGCCTCGTCCCTCGAGGCTTGCCGGCGCGAAGCGGCCTCCGCTTTCGGTAATGATCGCGTATTGATCGAGAAGTTCATCGAGCGTCCGCGCCATATCGAGATCCAGGTATTGGCCGACGGCCATGGCAATTGCGTTTCGCTTTTCGAGCGCGATTGCTCGCTGCAGCGGCGCCATCAGAAGGTCATCGAGGAATCACCCGCCCCCGGGATGAGCCCCGCCTTGCGTCAACGCATGGGTGAAGCGGCGGTCGCTGGTGCCAAGTCGGTCGGCTATCGCGGCGCCGGCACGATGGAATTTATTGTCGGCGGCAGCACCGATCTCGAGAATGCGCAGTTCTATTTCATGGAAATGAACACGCGCCTCCAGGTCGAGCACCCGGTCACCGAAATGGTGACCGGCCGCGACCTGGTCGAACTCCAGTTCCGCGTTGCATCCGGCGAATCACTGCCTTTCCGCGCAAGGCGACCTCAAGCTTCAGGGCCATGCCGTCGAAGCGCGGCTTTATGCCGAAGACCCCGATTCGGGCTTCCTGCCGCAGGCCGGCTCCTTGCTCGCGCTCGATTGGCCGAAGGACGGTATTCGCATCGACACCGGGGTGCGGCAGGGTGACAAGGTTACGCCCTATTACGATCCGATGATCGCCAAACTCATTGCCCACGGCGAAACGCGCGAGGAAGCGATCCGCCGCCTCGGCCAGGCGCTGAGCGAAACCCGCGTGCTCGGCCTCAAGAGCAACAAGGCATTTCTCGCCGCCATCCTTGCCCATCCTGCATTCCGAAGCGGAGACGTCTCGACCGGCTTCATCGATCATCACATAGACAAGCTTGTTCACGCAGCCGCGTCGGAGTTGGTACAGGGCAGGGCGCTCGCCGCCTGGCTCGCCGCTCAATACCGCGACAGACCTCGAGACAATGTATGGACTGCGCTTGGCGGCTGGTCGCTCGGCGGCACGCCACGCAAGGATTTCTTCGAGGTCATCGTGGACGGCACGCCGGCGAAGCTCGAAGTCGCCAATGGCCAATTCACTTTCGGGAAAAGACGCTTCGCGACCGATGCGTCCGAACCGCTTGTCATGGCCCGCGAGCCGGCGACCGGAGCGTCCTATGTCGACGTCGACGGCATCCAGGTTAGGATTGAGCAAGCCGATCCGCTCGCCCGCGATGTTGGCGCCGCAACGGGTGGTGCCGTTACCCGTGCGCCCATGACCGGCAAGGTCGTACGCGTGATGGTCGCGGAGGGTGAATCAGTAAAAGCCGGCACGCCGCTCCTCATCCTTGAGGCCATGAAAATGGAGCATCCCTTGAAGGCCGGCATTTCCGGCACGATCAAGACCCTGTCGGCCGTGGCCGGCGCCCAGGTTGCCGAGCGTGATATCCTCTGCGTCATCGAGCCGCCTGCCGCGGGTTGAGGATAAGTCCGCCGCCCCTGTTTTCCCAAGGCCCCTTGATGGCGCATAATGGCGGCCATGGCTCTGCATATCGTCAAACTGTGTGTCGGCGTCTCCGAGGTCGAGGAGCTCGAGAGCTGGATCGAGGACGCACGCGCCGGGCGCGACGACCTCTCGCATACGACGCGCATGTTCCCGAAGCGAAAGGACGAGATCGTTCCCGGCGGCTCGCTCTATTGGGTGGTGCGGGGCATGATCCTCTGTCGCCAACCGATCGCCGGGCTGGTTCCGGTGACCGATGCCGAAGGCATCGAACGCTGCCGCATCGAATTCGAGCCGAAGATCGTGCTGGTGCGCCCGACGCCACGCCGCGCCTTCCAGGGCTGGCGTTATCTCGAAGCGGATGATGCGCCTCCCGATCTGCCGCGTGGCGGATCGGGCAAGGGCTTGCCGGAAAAGATGCGCCGCGAGCTCGCCGAGCTCGGATTGTTGTGAGTTCAATTTCGATCAGGCGGCTTCGGACGGTCGATGATGCCGGCGCCGCCGCGGATCTCCTCATCCGGTTCTTTCGCGAAGAGGGCTTCAACACGCCCGATGATCTCATTCGTGCCAACACATCGCGCATGGCAGGGATCGAGGCGTGCGGGCTCTACATCGCCGAAGTGAATGCACAAGCGATCGGAGTCGCGACGATCTCGATGGAGTTCGGCATCGAATTCGGCTGGTCGGGCGAAATGGGTGATCTTTATGTTTTGCCCGAATGGCGCGGCAAGGGCGTTTCGCAAGCATTGGTCGCAGCGGTCGAGGCCCTCCTCAAAGAGCGTGGCGCCACGGGCTATCAGGTGACGGTCACGCCCTTTGCCGAAGCAGCGCATGGACTCCAGGGCTATTACCGCAAGCTCGGCTTCGCATCGGAAGGCCGATTGATACTTTACAAGAAGCTCTGATTTCCTTCTCCTGTCCCGAGTGGAGAGGCGGGGTGGGAACTGTCATTGCGCTCAAAAACCATTCCCGCTGCGCCTTTGTAGGTGACCTCGCGCAGTGGCTTGAAGCCGCATTTGCGCGCGAGCTTCATCGAGCGGTCATTATCCTTGTCGATCAGGCAATGGATCGTTTCGTCCCTGAAGTGCTCATCGCCCCAGGCAAGCACGGCGCGCAGGGCCTCTTCCGCATAGCCCTTGCCATGCGAGGCTGCGCGCAAGGCCCAGCCGGCTTCCGGGCCGTTGCCCAAGGGTGGATCAATATCGCGCTGGAAGTCGGCAAGGCCGGCCTCGCCGATGAATTCACCGCTCGCCTTTTCCTCGATCACCCAGAAACCGTAACCCTTGAGCGCCCAGTGCCCGACATAGCGCAGCATCCGCGCCCAGACTTCCTCGCGCGTATAGGGCCTGCCGCCGATGAAGCGGGCGATCGCCGGATCGCCCCACATCGCGGCGCAAGCCTCGAAATCGGCGATCTCATGTCGACGCAATTTCAATCGCGAAGTATCGACAATGGGGACAGTTTCGGCGGCGAAGGGGAGAGGAGAAGTAGATTTGTGCAAGCTCTCATACCCCCACATTATCGATCAATCGCGTGGTGCCGAGCCAGGCGGCGGCAAGGATGCGTAAAGGTTCATGGCGAGACTCGGGAAAGGCGAGCGTATCGGCGTTGCGCGCGGTCACATAATCGACCCTGAAGCCCAATGTCGTCAACGATCGCCTCACAGCACCCGTTGCGCGCGATGGCTCTGTCCCGCCCCTGATCTTCTCGGCCGCCTGCACCAGCAAGTGCGGCAAGGTCGCCGCCTGATGGCGCTCGGCGCGGCTCAAGTAGCGATTGCGCGACGACATCGCGAGGCCGTCCGCCTCGCGCACTGTCGGGATACCGACGACCTCGATCGGAATATCGAGGTCCTTCGCCATTCGCCGCACCACCAGCAATTGCTGATAGTCTTTCTCGCCGAACATCGCGAAATCGGCGGCGGTGCGGCAGAAAAGCTTGGCGACGACGGTCGCCACACCATCGAAGAAATGCGGGCGGAACTTGTCTTCGAGCCCGACTTTGGCAGGGCCTTCCATCTTCACTGCGGTTGCAAAGCCCGGCGCATAAACATCGTCCGGCGGCGGCGCATAGACGACATCCGCGCCTATGCTGGCCAGCTTTGCCAGGTCGCCCATCTCGTCGCGCGGATAGCGGGCGAGATCCTCGGTCGGCGCGAATTGTTTGGGATTGACGAAGATCGTCACGATGGTGCGTTGGGCGCGCTCTTTGCCTTCGCGCAGGAGCGTCAGGTGGCCGTCGTGAAGGGCGCCCATGGTCGGCACCACGGCAACCTTCTCGCCGGCACCGTGCCATTCAGCGACCCGCGCGCGCAGAGCGCCGAGATCGCGGATCACGTCGGGACTTGCCGGTTCCGTCCCGGCCTCCGGCGTCGATGCTTCCATGCGCTCAAGCCTCATCCTATAGAGGCTCGCTAGCACACTAGCCCCGAGTCCGTCCCATGCCAGAATTGCCGAGCCGCGCCCCCATCGAAGACAAGCTCTTTGCGGATGAAACCGTGCTGGTGCGCCAATTGGCCCATCAGGCGCGGCTGACGCATGAGGAAGGCCGACAAACGCACGAACTGGCCCGCCAACTCGTGGCAGCGGTCAGGGCCGGGCGCCAGCGCCAGGGCGGCATCGATGCCTTCATGCAGGAATACGCGCTATCCTCCGAAGAGGGTGTGGTGCTGATGTGTCTTGCGGAAGCGCTACTGCGCATTCCCGACGATGACACCGCCGACAAGCTCATCGCCGACAAGATCGGCGGCAAGAACTGGGAATCCCATCTGGGCCAGTCGGAATCGATGTTCGTCAATGCGTCGGCCTGGGGGCTGATGCTCACCGGCCGTTTCGTCTCGCTAGGCCGCGATGCGCAAACCGATATCGGCGGTTATCTCAAGCGTCTCGTTTCGCGCTCGGGCGAACCCTTCATCCGCAATGCCATGAAGCAGGCGATGCGCATCATGGGCCGCCAATTTGTGCTCGGCCGCACGATCGATGAAGCCCTGAATGTGGCGCGGCCGCTCGAGGCGGAAGGCTATCGCTTCTCCTTCGACATGCTGGGCGAGGCTGCCTATACCGCCGCCGACGCCGATCGCTACTATGCGGCCTATGTGAAAGCGGTCGAGGATGTAGCGGCCTCGGCGACGGGCAACGACATTTTCGCGCGACCGTCGATTTCGGTGAAGCTTTCGGCATTGCATCCGCGCTACGACGTCAAGCAGGAAGCGTGCGTGCTGGCCGAACTGCTGCCGCGTCTCAAGGACCTCACCGCGCTCGCGAAGCGGCTCAATATCGGTCTCACCATCGATGCGGAGGAGGTCAACCGTCTCGACCTTTCTCTGGAGATTTTCGGTAAGCTGGTGCTCGATCCGACACTTTCGGGATGGAACGGGCTCGGTCTTGCCGTCCAGGCCTATGGCAAGCGCGCCATGCCGGCGCTCGAATGGCTCGCCGCGCTCGGCACCGAAAGCAAGCACAAGCTCCCGGTCAGGCTCGTCAAGGGCGCCTATTGGGACACCGAGATCAAGCGCTCTCAGGAAGCGGGTTATGACGGCTATCCGGTTTTCACCCGCAAGGTCTCGACCGACATCAGCTACTTGGCTTGCGCGCGTTACATGCTGTCGCGACGCGATGTCTTCTATCCGCAGTTCGCAACCCACAACGCGCATAGCGTCGCCGCCATCTCGGTCATGGCCGGCAATGACCGGAATTTCGAGTTCCAGCGATTGCATGGCATGGGCCAGGCGCTTTACGAGCAGGTGGTCGGGCGCAGTCGCATGAACCAGCCCTGCCGCATCTATGCGCCGGTCGGCAGCCACGAAGACCTTCTCGCCTATCTGGTGCGGCGATTGCTCGAAAACGGCGCCAATACGTCCTTCGTCAATCGCCTCGCCGATGACGAGGCGCCGATCGCCGACATCATCGCCGATCCGGTGGTCGAGATCGATCGCCATGCGACCGTTCCGCATCCGCGTATACCCGTTGCCGCGCGATATTTTCGCGCCGCGTATCAACTCGCGTGGCGTGCCATTGTGGGAGGATGGCCTGCGCGCCTCGCTCTCCGGCGCCATCGGAAAGTCGCTCGCCGCTCCGCGAGATGCCGCAACGCTTCGTCGGCGCCACGGAGCGCCGTGACGGGCCGGTGCATGAGATCACCGATCCTTCCAACCGGGAGCGCAAGATCGGGCGTGTTTACGAGGCGAGCGATGCGGCTGTTACCGAGGCGCTGGCGATTGCTGACAAGGCACAAGAAGCCTGGGACCGGCGCGGCGGCGATGCGCGTGCGACGATTCTGGAGCGCGCCGCCGATCTCTACGAGGCCGAGACGCCTGCGCTGATGGCGCTTCTCATCCGCGAAGCCGGCAAGACGCTCGACAATGCGCAGTCGGATCTGCGCGAGGCGGTCGATTTCCTGCGCTATTACGCGCAAGAGGCGCGGCGAAGCTTCACGCGGCCCATGCTGCTTCCGGGTCCGACCGGTGAGCGCAATGAACTCTCCCTGCATGGCCGCGGTATCTTCGCCTGCATCAGCCCGTGGAACTTTCCGCTCGCCATCTTCACCGGCCAGATCGCGGCCGCGCTTGCGGCCGGCAATGCCGTCATTGCCAAGCCGGCCGAGCAGACGCCGCTCGTCGCCTATCTTGCCACGCGGCTTTTGCGCAAGGCGGGCGTGCCGCCCGAGATCCTGCAATTCCTTCCCGGCGACGGCGCAAGGATCGGCAATATCCTTCTCGCCGATCCGCGCATCGGTGGCGTTTGCTTCACCGGTTCCAACGATACGGCGCTCCTCATCAACCGGATGCTCGCCAAGCGCGGCGGCGCCATCCCGGCATTGATTGCCGAAACCGGCGGCATCAATGCCATGATCGTCGATTCCTCGGCCCTGCCGGAGCAGGCGGTGCGCGACGTTCTCGCATCCGCCTTCGACAGCGCCGGCCAGCGCTGCTCCGCGGCGCGCGTGCTTTTCGTGCAGGACGACATCGCCCATCGTGTCCTGCCGATGCTGAAAGGCGCGATGGCGGAACTCACGATCGGCGATCCGCTCGATTACGCGACCGATGTTGGCCCGGTGATCGACGAGGAGGCGAAGAAGTCGCTCGATGCCCACAAGGCCCGTATGGCGCGCGAGGCCAAGACCCTCATCGACCTGCCGTTGCCAGCCAGTGCCGCCAAGGGCACCTTCGTCTCGCCGGCAGCCTACGAATTGCCGTCCCTCGCACCACTGACCCGCGAGGTCTTCGGGCCGATCCTGCATGTCGTGCGCTTTGCCGGCGATCGGCTTGCGGAACTCTGCGCGGCGCTCAACGCCACCGGCTACGGACTGACCCTCGGCCTTCACACCCGCATCGAATCCACCGCGGCGGAGGTCAGAGCGCGGGTCAAGGTCGGCAATCTTTACGTGAACCGCAACCAGATCGGCGCGGTCGTCGGCGCCCAGCCCTTCGGCGGGGAGGGCCTTTCCGGCACCGGCCCCAAGGCGGGCGGTCCCAACTACCTCCAGCGCTTCGCGGTCGAGCGGGTTTGTTCGACCGACACCACCGCATCCGGCGGCAATGCCGCGCTTATGTCGATGGAGGAGCGCAGTCCCTAACCGGCTTGCCAGATGGAGGATGACTGTCAGAAATCCTATGATCGCCCGCATTGTCTCCTCCTTTCCTGCCGCATATGTACGATGATTTGTTCTCGCTAGTCAAGGACTTTCTCAACTTTATAGGAACTAATTGATTGAATTGGCGGATTTCTAGGGAGGAAAGCAGTGATCATTAATCCGAAGGCTGGAGATCGTGTGAAAGCCAAATCCGGTGGCCCGGTGATGACCGTCAAGTCGGTCGAAAACGACGTCTATGGCGAGGCCTGCGTGCTCTGCGACTGGCAGGATGATGCGAAGCAGCCTGCCAATGGGACTTTCACCTTGGTTCAGCTGGTGAAGGCATGAGCGATTTGGACTGCGATATCGTGATCATTGGTGCCGGCTTGGCAGGCGCCGCCGCTGCGAGCGTCGTTACCGCGCAGGGAAAGTCGGCGATCATCCTCGAAGCGCGCGACCGCGCCGGGGGCAGGGCGTTCACGCGACCCTTCACTGCCGGCGGCGAGTTGTTGGAATTCGGCGGCTCGTGGATAACGCCCTGGCATGATCGCATCCGCCATTATGCCGAATTGACGGAAACGGCGCTCCGGCCGCGTTCAGCCGTATCTGAACATTTCTGGCATGACGGAGCTACGCTCCGGCTTGGCGAGCCGGCAAGCAGGGAAGCGCGTGCGGGTTTCGATCGCACCATGGCGCGTATTGCGTCCGACGCTGCCCGCTACAAGGCGGGCGAGCGCACCGATGCCGATGGCCAGTCGATGATGAGCGCGAGCCTCAACGATTATCTCGATCGCATCGATGCCGGTTCCGAAGCGCGAAATAACGTCATGGCGTGGTGGACGGTGTCCGGAAATGGCGATCCGGCGGTGATTTCAGCGAGCGAATTCATTTCAAGCTGCGCCTATGGCGAAGGGCGGCCGGAAGGCATGATCGATAAATTGCAGAACACGCTGGTTCCGGGCGCCGGCATTCTTGCCGGTCGCATGATAGAGAAAACCGGCGCGGAACTCAGGCTTTCATCGCCGGTCGTCGCCATCGATCAGTCTACGGATGAAACCATCGTGACTTGCGCCAGTGGCGGGAAGGTCAAGGCGCGCGGCGCGATCGTCTGCCTGCCGATCAATGCGCTCAACGCGATCTCCTTCACGCCCGCGCTGTCGCCTGAGAAGAGCGCCGCAATCGCGCGTGGCCATGGCGGCAAGGCGATCAAGGTGTGGATCAAGGCGCGCGGCGTTGCCGTTGGCGAACTGGCGACGGGTGGCATCGACGGGTTGTCCTGGATGTTCGCTGAGCGCACGGCCGACGACGGAACGACGCTCATCGTCTCCTTCGGAATTGCCGACCCGAAATTCGATCCCGACGATCGCCATGCCATTGCCGGCGCCTTGCAGCGCTTCTTCCCCGATGCCGTTCTCGTCGCCTGGGACTGGCATGACTGGGTTGCCGATCCTTATGCGCGTGGGACCTGGGTGGCGCTGCCGGCCGACATGGTGGAAATGGCCGATTCCGCGAACTGGCAACCGGAAGGCCGGCTTGCCTTTGCGACATCGGACATTGCGCCTGACCAGGCCGGATGGTTCGAGGGTGCCATCATTGCCGGGGAGGCGGCGGCCAAGGCCTTGCTCCGGCAATCGAATGCGCTTTGAATTAAGCTTCCTGCTATTATCTTCAGCGTTATGACCGCAGGGAATCCCAAAGCCCCCATTGCCACCGAAGGCAGCAAGCCGCCGGCGGAGGAGAACAATATCGATGCCTTCCTCGCGCAGGTGCGCTCCATGCCGCCTCCTGCACGCCAGGGAGAGGCCAGCGGCCGATTGATCTTCGCCATGGATGCGACCATGAGCCGGCAGCCGACCTGGGACCGCGCGCTCCAGATCCAGGGCGAGATGTTCCAGGAGACCGAGCGGATCGGCGGGCTCGACGTCCAGCTTGTCTATTTCCGCGGATTTCAACGAATGCCGTGCGTCCAAATGGGTGAGCGAGCCGACGGCGCTCGCCCGCCTCATGGCGGGCGTCGATTGCCGCGGCGGCCATACGCAGATCGGCAAGGTGCTGTCGCATATCAAGACCGAGGCCGGGAAGGCCAAGGTGAATGCCGTCGTCTATGTCGGCGATGCGGTGGAAGAGAATATCGATCAGTTGTGCGGCAAGGCGGGCGAGGTCGGCCTGCTCGGCATTCCGATCTTCATGTTTCAGGAGGGTCATGACGGCGCGGTTGGCGCGGCGTACCGTGAAATCGCGCGATTGACCGGCGGCGTCTATCTGAGACTCGACGGCAATTCCGCACAAGCTTTGCGCGATCTTCTTTCCGCCGTCGCGGTCTATGCGGCGGGCGGCCGGAAGGCGCTGGAAAGCCATTCCAGAGCCAAGGGCGGCACCGCCGCCTTGTTGCTCGAGCAGCTTCGCTAGCCCATGCCCGGTTTTCTCATCGCTCTTGTCATTGTGGTTGGCGGGTTGTGGCTCATCCGCCAATTCGCCAAGGCAACGCCTGGTCAGGCGAGCAAGCTGACGCGGCAGATTGGCGGCGTCGCCTGCATTGCAGGCGCCGGCTTTCTGACATTGCGCGGACAGTGGCCCGTTGCGGCGCCGCTATTCGCGTTCGGCCTGGGACTCATGGGAAAGTCGGCCCTGTTTCCAACCGGCTTTCCATGGGAGCAGAAATCGCCCGGCCAGACTTCGCGGGTGCGGACTTCCGTGATCGGCATGGAACTCGACCATGATACAGGACGCATGGACGGCGAAGTGCTCACTGGTCCCTTAAGGGGAAAGCGCCTTTCGAGCCTGACCGATGCACAACTCGCCAGCCTGCATGACCTCTGTGCGAAGGCGGGCGATCAAAGCCTGCCATTGCTCGAAGCCTGGCTCGACCGCGGCAAGCCCAATTGGCGCGAAGCCTGGGGCGGCAAGGCGAGTGACCAGAAGGCTCAAGGGCCAAGCGGCAAGATGAGCGAGGAGGAGGCCTTTGCGGTTCTAGGCCTCAAGCCGGGTGCGAAGTCGGAGGACGTTCGCGCGGCGCATCGCCGATTGATGAAGGAGTTCCACCCCGACAAGGGTGGGTCGGACTATCTCGCCACCAAGATCAACCAGGCGAAAGAGCGCCTGCTTCAGGATTGAGGCGAGAGCGCCACGCGCTAGTAAGCCCCATCCGGCAACCATCGCTCCAGATAGGCATCGGTGCTTTTTCCAGACAAGACAGTTGTCGTCCAGGCGCGGCTTTCAAAATCGATCGGCACAAGCTCATAGACGCAGGCCATCAGGTCAGAGGAGACTGGTCCAAACCTGTTCGAATCCTTGCCACTCGCACCCGCCAGCAATCGACGACAGATACAACCATCGGTCCACCAATTGATGAGAAGCCATTTTTCGTCACTGTCCCACTCATGAATGATGACGAAGCCAAGTCCGTAATGCGGCGTGGCCGAAATCGCATCCAGGTTTTTCTCAAGATAGCCACGTCCCTGGGAGATTAGATCTTGGTCGAGTGACGACGCGTTGGGCTTAGGTCCATGGCCGGCGATTGAATAGGTCTTGAATCGCCAATCGCGCACTGCCCATATGCCGAGGCCTGCGATGTGTCGCGGCTTATAAGGCTCGATCCCAATTAGTGCTGTCATCGCAACCCCATACGAAGAGGAACGGTTCTCGTGGCCATTAGCAATGACATAGATCTGGTCGTCGTGGGAGCGGGTGCTGCGGGCTTGGGTGCGGCTCGCCGTGCGGTTGACCTTGGTCTTACCGTTCGGCTCTTGGAGGCACGCGATCGTATGGGCGGTCGCGCCTGGACCGAAGCCCATTCCTTCGGTTTTCCGATCGACATTGGCTGCCATTGGCTCCACTCGGCTGAGGAGAATCCGTGGGTCCCGATAGCGGAAGAACTCGACTTCACAGTGTCACGTGGAAACATGACTTTCCGAAGCTGGAACGGGCATCGTTGGTTGAGCGAGGATGAGGATAGGGGGGGCGGAATCCGCTATTTCCGCATACTTCAATTCCATCAACGAGGCTGGTCTTGCGGGGCTTGATGTTGCCGTCTCTGACGTGACGCCTCGCGACGGCCCATGGACACAACTGTGCGATGCCGTCCTGTCCTGGGATACGAGCGTCGATGCGGAGAAGGCCTCGACGCTCGATCTGGCGCGCTTCCGCCGCACACACGAGGACTGGCCACAAAAGAACGGCTTAGGTGCACTAGTATCGCGCTACGGCGCGGGATTGCCAGTCACTCTCGACGCTCCTGTTACCGACATACGATGGGGCAATCGGGAGGTGGTGGCGGAGACGCCCAAGGGCACCGTCAAGGCCAGTGCTGCCATTGTCACAGCGCCACCATCACTCATCGCCACGGGCATTCCCCGCTTCCATCCATCTTTGCCATCCGATTTCATGCAGGCCTTCGAGGACCTTCCACTCGGATCCTGCGAGAAGGCCATTCTCGGCATCGACCAGGGTTTGCTGGGTATCGAGCCTGACACCTATGCCGTTCTCGGTTCACAGACCCGCCGGATGGCGAGTGTTCAGATTCACCCGTTTGGGTTGCCCGTAGCCACGGTTTATTTCGGTGGCGCGTATGCTCACGACGTCGCTGCTGCTGGTTCCGAATCGATTATCGCGGCGGCCGTAGACGAACTCGCTGCAGTGTTCGGATCAAAAGTCCGTAGGAACGTTACGCGAAGTATCGCAACCGGTTGGGATGCGGATCCATGGAGTCGCGGGGCAAATTCGGCGGCACTCCCCGGAAGGGCCCGCGCGCGCAACAAGCTTCAAGACCCGTTGGGCGAGCGCCTCTTCTTTGCCGGCGAAGCATGCTCAATTGAGTCATGGGCAACCGTCCATGGCGCCCTGCAAAGCGGCTGGGCGGCGGCTGAACGGGTCGCAGTGGTTCTTAATTCGAAGAGTTAGGACTGAGGCGAGAGCGCCACGCAGCCGATGCCCTTCTGGGTCAACTGCCGGCAGGCGGCGCGGGCTGCATCTTCCGAGAAGCCGGAGAAGCGAGCCCGGTAAACCGTTTCGCTGCCCTTCTGCACCTGGACGGTAAAGGCTTGCTTGTCGTCGAGAAGCGCCAGTCCAGTCTTGCGGGCATCGCGTAACTTGTCCTGCGCGCTGCGCTTATTCGGAAAAGCACCGATCTGGATTTTCCAGCTCATTTCAGACGGCGGCACGAGAATCTGACCTGCCCAACCCGAGCTGCCGGCATTGGCCTTCACCGCAAAGGGCAGAGCCTCGCCGCTTGCCTGCTTGGAAACCATGGTCTCGGTGCCTTGCGGAAGCGGCGCGACCAGGACCTGGCTTGTCCCTCGGCGAGCGAGGCGACAGTCGCGGTGTCGGGTGTTGTCGGCGGAATTTCGGCTATCAGTTCCTCGTCGGAAGAATCCTCCGCGTCGCCTTCATCGACTTCGACCGCGGCGCGGGCGAGATCGGCGACTGTCTTGTCGGAAGGACGGCCGCTCCCGGCAGCGGCCTTCGTCTTCTTCGATGCGCTCACCTGGGGTGCCGGCTGCGCTTCCGGCTCGATGATCTGGTCGACGGCGACGGCTTCCGTCTCTTCCACGGCCGCAACATCGAGATCCTTCGGTGCGGCCGAGCCCTTGATCGACGCGGCGAGCACCTTGCCATCCTTGCATTTAGGCAATTGCTTGCTGAGCATCGAGATCATGTACTGGTTGCGGGCATTGCCTGTCCGACCGCCCATGACAACGCCGATGATGCGCTTGTCGCCGCGCCTGACGGAAGAGGTCAGGTTGAAGCCCGAGGCACGAATATAGCCGGTCTTGATCCCGTCGGTCCCGTCGAACTTGCCGAGAAGGCGGTTGTGGGTGCGGATGACGCGCCCCTTGTAGTTGAAGGACATCAGCTTGAAGTAGGGATAGTATTGCGGGAAGTCGCGCTGGACCCGCAGCGACAGCGTTGCCATGTCGCGGGCCGTCGTCATCTGACCCGGATTGGGGAGGCCCGACGCATTCTTGAAAGTGGTGCGGCTCATACCGAGCGAGCGGGCGGTCTTCGTCATGCGATCGGCGAATGCACCTTCGCTGCCCGAGATGTTTTCTCCGATCGCAGCGGCCACGTCATTGGCCGAAAGCGTCACGAGCGCCTTGATCGCGTCCTCGACCGAAACCGTCTTGCCGGCAGGTACGCCAAGCTTCGTCGGCGCCATGCCCGAAGCCCGCTTGGACATCTTGAGCGGAGTCGCCATTGTCATCCGCCCAGCCTTCAACTCGCCAAACAGGATGTAGAGGGTCATGACTTTCGTCAGGGAGGCGGGATAACGCTTGCCGTCGGGGTCGCTCGAAAACAGGACTTCGCCGGTCCTCGCATCAACGGCAATGGCCGAGAATTTCGGGCCACCCGCAGCTTCAGCGGTGCCGGAGGCGACGAGCATCAGAAGGGCTGCGAACCCTGATACACAGCGCCAATACGTCGATTTTGCCAATGACCGCGCGTTTGCGTCCCGCATCCCGACTACCATCCCACTTACGACCCACCGGGGGTCCAACCCACGGGACCCGCCCACGCAGGGTCCCCTCAAAACGAGTGTCCGAACACCGACCCCTCGAGGCCGACTCTGCCGACGCAGGCTCGAACTGTTCGTCCCAATAGCTTTTTCGGGGACGATTGTCACCCTTCGAGCCTTACCGAGTGGTAAACAAATCTGCAGAAATTGTGCAATGCAAAATCGATCTTGACAATTTTTGTGCACTGCATATATGACGCTACACAAGGGCCTGGCCCGATGTACATCAAGGAGACTGCTTATGATCAAGTCGTTTGAAGACTTCCAAGCCTTCGGCAAGGACGGCTTAGAGACCTACGTTGCCTCGGCGACCGCTATGACGAAGGGCCTCCAGGCCATCGCAACGGAAGCTGCGGAATTCTCGCGCAAGTCGTTCGAGAAGAACACTGAAGTTTTCCAGAGTGCGGTTTCTGCCAAGTCCTTCGACAAGGTCGTTGAGCTGCAGCAGAGCTACGCAAAGGAAGCCTATGAGGCTTTCGTCGGCCAAGCCACCAAGATTGGCGAGCTCTATTCGGCCGCCGCCAAGGAAGCCTATAAGCCCTTCGAAATCGAAGTTCGCAACCTTCGGCTTCAAGCCGCTCATCTAAATTTAGTTCCGGCTTGCGGCAAAGCGTTCAAGCTTCGCCGCAGACTGTTCAGGTGAGCATGACTTACCAAATTGTGTACCGATATATGACTGCAGCGCCCGGCGGCCTTCTTGCCGGGCTTTTCTTTTGTGACGGCAGCCCCAATTTACTTTCCCGGCGTTGCTGAAATTTTGGTCTCTCCCATTCCGCGCATATGCGCCTATATTATGCGAGCTATGGCTCCACGCCCACCCATTCGCGAAGACGGCCAGACCGGCGTCATCACCAAGACGGCTACGAAAACCAAAAAGCCGTCGATGTACAAGGTGCTGCTGCTGAACGACGATTACACACCGATGGAATTCGTCGTCCATGTGCTCGAGCAATTCTTTAACAAAACGCGCGAAGAAGCGACGCGCGTCATGTTGCATGTTCACCAGAAGGGTGTTGGTATCTGCGGAGTCTATACGTTCGAGGTTGCTGAAACGAAGGTGACGCAGGTCATGGACTTCGCGCGGAAGCATCAGCACCCTCTGCAATGCACGATGGAGAAGGAATAGGAGCGCACTGAGTGCC
Source organism: uncultured Alphaproteobacteria bacterium (assembly GCA_963805405.1). GTDB lineage: Bacteria > Pseudomonadota > Alphaproteobacteria > Rhizobiales > Aestuariivirgaceae > JAEUMG01. Next base: position 535,466 of record CAWDUC010000020.1, read on the forward strand.
GACATTTTCCCGAAGTCTTGAGAAGGCGCTGCACCGAGCCCTGGCGATCGCTAATGAACGCCATCACGAATACGCGACGCTTGAACACCTCTTGCTGGCTCTGATCGATGACAAGGATGCCGCGGCCGTCATGCGGGCCTGCAGCGTCGATCTCGATCTTCTGCGCCGCAATCTCGAATTGTATATCGACCACGAACTCGCGAATCTTGTCGCCGACCGGGGCGAGGATTCAAAGCCGACCGCCGGATTCCAACGCGTCATTCAGCGCGCGGTCATCCACGTTCAATCCTCCGGCCGCGAAGAAGTTACCGGCGCCAATGTGCTCGTCGCCATCTTCGCCGAGCGCGAGAGCCATGCGGCATTCTTCCTGCAGGAGCAGGACATGACGCGCTATGACGCCGTCAACTACATCTCCCACGGCATCGCCAAGCGAGCCGGTCACTCGGATGCGCGCCCGGCGCGCGGTGTCGAGCAGGACCAGCAGTCCGGCGAGAGCGAGCAGGGCGAGGGCGGCAAGAAGAAGCAGGACGGCGATGCGCTCGACGCCTATTGCATCAACCTCAATCGCAAGGCCGCGGACGGCAAGATCGACCCGTTGATCGGTCGGCAGACCGAGGTCAACCGCACGATCCAGATTCTGTGTCGCCGCCAGAAGAACAATCCATTGTTCGTCGGTGATCCGGGGGTCGGCAAGACGGCGATTGCCGAGGGCCTGGCGCGTCGCATCATCAATGCCGATGTGCCCGAGGTTCTCAAGGACTGCACTATTTTCCAGCTCGATATGGGCGCGCTGCTCGCGGGGACCCGCTATCGCGGCGACTTCGAAGAGCGGCTCAAGGCGGTCATCAAGGAAATCGAGCGCCAGCCCGGCGCCATCATGTTCATCGATGAAATCCACACGGTGATCGGTGCCGGTGCGACCAGCGGCGGGGCCATGGATGCCTCGAACCTGCTGAAGCCGGCGCTTGCCGGCGGCAATCTTCGCTGCATGGGCTCGACCACCTACAAGGAATATCGCCAGCATTTCGAGAAGGACCGAGCGCTGGTGCGACGCTTCCAGAAGATCGATGTCAATGAGCCGTCGATCCCGGATGCGATCAAGATCATGAAGGGCCTCAAGCCTTACTTCGAGGAGTTCCACAAGGTCCGTTACACCGAGGATGCGATCGAGACCGCCGTGCAATTGTCGGCGCGGTACATCAACGACCGCAAACTGCCGGACAAGGCGATCGACGTGATCGACGAGACGGGCGCATCGCAAATGCTGCTCCCAGAAAACAAGCGGCGCACGGTGATCGGCGTCAAGGAGATCGAGGATACGATCGCCACCATGGCGCGCATCCCGGCCAAGACGGTCTCCAAGGACGATGCCAGTGTGCTGAAAGATCTCGAAAACGAACTCAAGCGCATGGTGTTCGGCCAGGACAAGGCGATCGAGGCGCTTGCCGCTTCCATCAAGCTGGCTCGCGCCGGCTTGCGCGAGCCGGAAAAGCCGATCGGCTGCTATCTTTTCTCCGGCCCGACCGGCGTCGGCAAGACGGAAGTCGCCAAGCGGCTTGCAGAAGTGCTCGGCGTCAACATGCTGCGCTTCGACATGTCGGAATACATGGAACGGCACACCGTATCCCGTCTGATCGGCGCGCCTCCGGGCTATGTCGGTTTCGACCAGGGCGGCCTTCTCACCGACGGCATCGACCAGCATCCCTATTCCGTGCTGTTGCTCGATGAAATCGAGAAGGCCCATCCCGACCTGTTCAATATTCTTCTGCAGGTCATGGATCACGGCAAGCTCACCGACCACAATGGCAAGTCGGTCGACTTCCGCAATGCCATCCTGATCATGACGACAAATGCGGGCGCCCAGGATCTTGCCGGAGCCGCCTTCGGCTTCCATCGCAACAAGCGCGAAGGCGACGACCAGGAAGCGATCAACCGGATGTTCTCGCCGGAATTCCGCAACCGCCTCGATGCGACGATCGGCTTTGCCCATCTGCCGCCGGAAGTGGTGCGCAAGGTGGTCGAGAAATTCGTGCTCCAGCTCGAGGCGCAGCTTGGCGAGCGGCAGGTCAATATCGAACTGTCGCAGGAGGCCGGCGACTGGCTGGCGCGCAAGGGCTATGACGAGAAGATGGGTGCAAGGCCGTTGGCCCGCGTCATCCAGGAATACATCAAGAAGCCTTTGGCCGACGAAGTGCTGTTTGGAAAGCTCATGCATGGCGGCACTGTGCGCATCTTGTTCGAACCGACCGAGGACGGCGAGGGCAAGCTCGTCTTCCAGTTCCTAAGCCGGGATGAGGAGAAGGCGTTGCCCCGTCCGGAAGAGCGCAAGGCTTTGCCGCGGCGAGCGAACGGTGCCTCGAAGCCACGCAAGTCGCCCAAGCGCGAGGCGAAAGCGGAGTAGGTAGCATAAACCTCCATGGCCGGGCTTGACCCGGCCATCCAGCTTGGATGGGCGCCTCAAGGGCGCCCATGGAGATTGTGAGACGGTATTGCAGTAGGCTTGACCCACTAGGGAGCCTTCCATGTCCATCCTCGACGATATTTCCGCCGAACTCGAAGACATCAAGGCTCAGAGCCTGTGGAAGACCGAGCGGCCGATCCTGTCACCGCAGTGGAGCCGCATCGAGGTCGCGCCCGGCCGCGAGGTGCTGAATTTCTGCGCCAACAACTATCTCGGCCTTGCCGACAATCCCGAGCTTATCGAGGCCGCAAAGGAAGCGCTCGACAGCCACGGCCTCGGCATGGCCTCGGTTCGGTTCATCTGCGGCACGACCGATCTTCACCGCATGCTGGAACGGCGCATCGCCGACTATCTCGATGCCGAGGATTCGATCCTCTACGCCGCCTGCTTCGATGCCAATGGCGGCATCTTCGAGCCGCTTTTCGGCGAGAAGGATGCAATCGTTTCCGACAGCCTCAATCATGCTTCGATCATCGACGGTATCCGCTTGTCGAAGGCCAAGCGCTATCGTTATGCCAATGGCGACATGGAGGATCTTGAGCGCCAGCTCACCGATGCGCGCCAGGGTGGGGCGCGGCGGATCATCGTCGTGACCGACGGCGTCTTCTCGATGGATGGATATTTCGCAAAGCTCAAAGATGTCAGGGCGCTTGCCGATCGGTTCGAGGCTCTCCTGATGATCGATGACTGCCATGCCACCGGCTTCATTGGTCCGAAAGGACGCGGCACTGCGGCGCGGGCCGGCATCAAGGCCGACATCGTGACGAGTACGCTCGGCAAAGCACTCGGCGGCTCAGCCGGCGGCTTCATCGCCGCCGCCAAGCCGATCGTGGATTTGATGCGCCAGCGCTCGCGGCCCTATCTCTTTTCCAATGCGCTGCCGCCGCCGATCGTCGGCGCGGCGCTCAAGGCGATCGATCTTGCCGAGCAGGGCGACGATCTGCGCGAAAGACTGTTTGCGAACATGAAGCGATTTCGAAACGGCATGTCGAATGCAGGCTTCAGCCTATTGCCAGGCGAACATCCGATCATTCCGGTGATGCTCGGCGAGGCGAAGCTTGCCCAGGAAATGGCCTCCAGGCTCTACGAGCAAGGCGTCTACGTGACCGGATTCTTCTATCCGGTCGTGCCGCACGGCAAGGCGCGTATCCGTACGCAAATGTCGGCGGCACATGCCACGCAGGACGTCGATGCGGCGATCGCTGCCTTCACGCATGTCGGTCGTCAAATGGGAGTGATCTGAGATGCGTGCTTTGGTGAAGGCGGAGCCGTCGGAGGGTCTTGTCATGCGCGACGAGCCGGTGCCGGCGATCGGGCCGGACGATATCCTGATCAAGGTCGCCAAGACCGGCATCTGCGGTACCGATCTCCATATCTGGAAATGGGACCAGTGGGCGCAGAAAACCATTCCGGTGCCCATGGTGGTCGGTCATGAATTTGCCGGCACGGTCGCCGAGATCGGCAGCCACGTGCGCACGGTAAAGATCGGTGACCGGGTTTCGGGCGAGGGCCATCTCATCGGCATGAAGAGCCGCATGGCACGCGCCGGGCACTTCCATCTCGATCCCGAAACCAAGGGCATCGGTGTCAATGTGCCGGGCGCTTTCGCGGACTATGTGAAGATTCCGGCCTTCAATGCCATTCATCTGCCGCCCGAGGTCGATGACGAGGTGGCATCCATCCTCGACCCGCTCGGCAATGCTGTGCATACGGCGCTAGCCTACGACCTGGTCGGCGAAGATGTGCTGATCACCGGGGCGGGCCCCATCGGCATCATGGCGGCTGCGGTCTGCCGGCATGTCGGCGCGCGGCATATCGTCATCACCGACATCAACGACTACCGCCTCGAACTCTGCCGGGAGGTGACGGATGCGGTCACTGTCAACGTCTCGCGCGAAGACCTCAATGATGTGATGCAGAAGCTGCACATGCAGGAGGGCTTCGATATCGGACTTGAAATGTCAGGTGCGCCAAAGGCCTTCGACCAGATGGTCGATCACATGATCAATGGCGGCAAGATCGCCATGCTCGGCATCCCGTCGGGGCCGACCACGGTCGATTGGAATCGGGTGATTTTCAAGTCGCTGACCATCAAGGGCATCTACGGCCGGGAAATGTTCGAGACCTGGTACAAGATGATCGCCATGCTGCAATCGGGCCTCGACATCCGCAAAGTGATCACCCACCGGATGAAGGCCAAAGATTACGCGCAGGGCTTCGCCCTGATGAAGCAGGGCAGTTGCGGAAAAGTCGTGCTTGACTGGAACAGCTGACAGGGTGTTCCTGCAGCCATGCTGCGTGCCTATGGAACCGCCAATGGCTGCCTGACCGAGTACCCGCCGGATGCACGGCCGAAGGTGCCGGACGATGCCGTGTGGATTGATCTCGTGGAGCCGACCGAGCTTGAAGAATCGACGGTCGAGGAGTCGCTGAGCATCGACATCCCGACGCGCGAGGAACTCGCCGAGATCGAGGCATCGAGCCGCCTTTACCAGGAGGACGGCGCAACCTTCATGACCGCGACGCTCATCAGGCGCGGTGAGAACGACAGGCCGGAATCCTCGCCCGTCACCTTCATCGTCAAGGACCATTGGCTCATTACGGTGCGCTACCACCACCCGCAGGCCTTTCCCGCCTATGTGCGCCGGGCGATGAAGCCGCAGACGACGTCGATGACAAGTTGGGGCATTCTCATCAGCCTGCTCGAAGCGGTGGTCGACCGCGCCGCCGACCATCTCGAGCGCGTCGGGCTCATCGTCGACGATACGTCGCGCCAGGTTTTCAGCCGCAGCAAGATGCCTGGAGGCCGCCGTCAGCGGCGCAAGGGACCCAACCTTGAAGAATTGGTCGAGAAGATCGGCGAGGAAGGCGACTTCACCTCGAAAATGCGGGAAAGCCTCGTCTCGATAGGCCGGATGAGCGCCTACATGACGGCGACGCTCGATGCGATGAAGCAGGTCAAGGAAATGAAGGACCATCGCGCCAGGGTGAAAATCCTGCAGCGCGATATCGCGTCGCTCACCGACCATTCGTCGTTCCTGTCGGGCAAGATCAACTTCCTGCTCGATGCGGTGCTGGGCCTTATCAATATCGAGCAGGCGGGCATCATCAAGATATTCTCCGTTGCCGCGGTGGTGTTCCTGCCGCCGACACTGGTGGCGAGCGTCTACGGCATGAATTTTCGTTTCATGCCGGAACTCGAATGGACTTACGGCTATCCCTTTGCGATCGGGCTCATGATCCTTTCCGCCGTTTTACCCTTCCTCTACTTCAAGCAAAAAGGCTGGCTTTGAGGCGTCGTGGCTGAGGTCACGCGGCATATCGTTTCGCGCGAGGAAGAGGGCATGCGGCTCGACCGCTGGTTCCGCTTGCACCTGCCGCAAGTCAATTTTGCCTATCTCAACAAATTGACGCGTTCGGGCCAGGTTCGGGTCGAGGGCGGCCGGGCGCGCACCAATACGCGACTGGCGGAAGGCCAGGAAATCCGCGTGCCGCCGCTTAATTTCGATAAGAAACCTGCCGACGAGCCGGCCGCAGAGTTGAAACCGCTCAACAAGGCGGACCGTGCTCTGATCAAGGACATGACGCTCTTCGAGGACAAGGACCTCCTGATCCTAAACAAGCCATCAGGCCTCGCCGTGCAGGGCGGCACCAGTACACACCGCCATCTGGACGGCTTGCTGGAGAGTCTCGGCCTCGAATTGGGCGAACGGCCGCGCCTTGTGCATCGGCTCGATCGCGATACGTCGGGTGTCATCGTCGTCGCCAAGCGCCGGGCGATTGCGGCGGCGCTCGGCAAACTGTTCGCGACGCGCGGCGTGAAGAAGACCTATTGGGCGGCAGTGCGCGGCGTACCGTCGCCGGCGCAGGGCAAGGTCGATGTGGCGCTCATCAAGGCCAAGGGGCCGCGCGGCGACCAGGTGCGGCCGAGCGAGGAGGGCGAGGAAGACGACGCCCAGCGCGCGGTGACGCATTACAACGTCATCGACAAGGCGCCGCCGGTACTCGCCTGGGTATCTCTCAAGCCGGTGACGGGTCGGCAGCATCAATTGCGCGCGCATATGGCGCATGTCGGGACGCCGATCGCCGGTGATGAGAAATATGACGGCGACAAGGACTTGCCGGCTTCGATAAGCCGCAAGCTGCATCTGCATGCGCGGCGCATCGTGTTTGCGCATCCGCGCGACGGCAAGACCGTCGACGTGACGGCGCCATTGCCGCCGCATATGCGCGAGACGTTCCAGTTGTTCGGCTTCGACGCCGATCGCTACGAGGCGGCGGAGGAGGCATGACCACGACTCCGCGCAAACGTTTCTACAAGACAGCGACGGTGACCGACGATAACGGGATAGCGCTCGACGGCCGGCCGGTGCGCACGCCGATGAAGCAACCGTTGCGGCTTCCGACCCGTGCACTCGCCGAGGCGATCGCAAAGGAATGGGAAGGGCAGGGTGACAAGATCGATCCTGCCGCGATGATACTCACCAAGCTCGCCAATACCACGATCGACCGGGTAGCCGACGACCAGCAGCGTATCGCCGATGAGATCGTGAAATTCGCCGAGGCCGATCAGGTGAATTATCGGGCGCATGAACCGGAAGAACTGGTCGCACGGCAGGCGGAGCACTGGAATCCCGTGGTCGATTGGGCGATGGCGCAGCTCGATGCCCCATTTGTGACAACAGCCGGCATTGTCCATCGCCGGCAGCCGGCGGAAGCGCTGGGCGCCTTCGCGCGGCATATCGACAAGCTTGATCCCTGGTCGCTTGCCGTAATTTACAACCTTGCGACGATCACCGGTTCAGCGCTCATCGCGGCAATGCTTGCCGATGGAGCGCTCGATCGGGAAGCAGCGTGGCGCGCGGCTTTCGTCGATGAGGATTGGGAAACCGAATTATGGGGGCAAGACGAGGAAGCGATGCAACGACGTGCCGCGCTCAGGCGCGAATTCGATGCCTGCGTGGATTTCCTCGAACTCGCGCGGCAAAAACAATAGGGGAAGGCGGCCATGACTCGCGATGCGCGCTACGACATTCTGTTCGAGCCAGTGAAGATCGGCCCGGTCACCACCAAGAACCGCTTCTTCCAGGTGCCGCATTGCAACGGCATGGGATATCGCGATGCGACCTCGAACGCCGTGATGCGCGAGATCAAGGCCGAGGGCGGCTGGGGCATCATCTCTACGGAGCAGACCGAAATCCATCCGACCGGCGACATATCGCCCTATATCGAATTGCGACTCTGGGATGACCAGGATGTGCCGATGCTGGCGCGCATCGCCGAGGCCATCCACAAGTACGATGCGCTCGCTGCGCTCGAGCTTTGTCACAATGGCATGAACTCGGCCAATCTCTACAGCCGCGAAGTGCCGTTCGGGCCGGCGAATCTTCCCGTTGCCACCGCCTATAACGATCCGGTTCAGGCGCGTGCGATGGACAAGGAAGACATCCGGAACTTGCGGCGCTGGCATCGCAACGCCGCCTTGCGGGGAAAGAAGGCGGGCTACGACATTGCCTATGTCTATGCCGGCAAGCTCTTCGGCGGCGCCATGTACTTCATTTCGAGGCGCTACAACACACGCACTGACGAATATGGCGGAAGTCTTGAGAACCGCTCGCGCCTGTTGCGCGAATTGATCGAGGACACGAAGGAAGCGGTTGGCGACAGCATGGGTGTCGTCTGCCGGATCTCCGTCGATGAATTGCTGGGCGAGGAGGGCCTTCATGCCGCCGAAGCGCGCGACATGGTGGCCATGATGGCCGAACTTCCCGATTGCTGGGACCTCACCTTGTCGGGCTGGGAGAATGACAGCCAGACTTCGCGCTTTGCCGCAGAGGCCTTTCAGGAACAGTTCGTGACGGGCTTGAAGCAATTGACGACCAAGCCGGTCGTCGGCGTCGGCCGCTTCACGTCCGCCGACACCATGGTGCGCATGGTGAAGAGCGGCATTCTCGATCTCATTGGCGCGGCGCGCCCGTCGATCGCCGATCCGTTCCTTCCGAAGAAGATCGAAGAAGGGCGCATCGAGGATATCCGCGAATGCATCGGCTGCAATATGTGCGTGGCCGGCGACTTCACCACGACACCGAGCCGATGCACGCAGAATCCGTCCTTCTCCGAGGAGTGGCGCAAGGGCTGGCACCCTGAGCGTATCCGTCCACGCCACACCGATGCACGCGTGCTGGTGGTCGGATCGGGACCTGCCGGGCTAGAAGCAAGCATGATGCTCGGCCGGCGCGGCTATCACGTAACGCTCGCTGAAGCCTCGGGCGAACTGGGCGGCCGTGTCACGGCAGAGCGCAAACTGCCGGGGCTTTCTGCCTGGGGGCGTGTCGCCGATTACCGCACGGGCCAGATCGCCAGCATGGCCAATGTCGAGGTCTATCGCGGCAGCACGCTGACGGCTGATGATGTGCTGACGCTCGGTGTTCGTTATGTGGCGCTTGCGACGGGCGCCAAATGGCGGCGGGATGGCGTGGCGCGGCGCGTGTTGAAACCAGTGCCGATCGCCGCCGATGCCGATGTGCTGACGCCGGACGACATCATGGCTGGCAAAATGCCAAGCAATCGCAATGTCCTCGTTTATGACGATGACCACTATTACATGGGCGGCGTACTTGCCGAACATCTGGCGCGCGCCGGCTTCACGGTGACGCTCACCACTACCTCATCCATGGTCTCAGCCTGGACTTTCATGACCATGGAGCAGGCGTTCATTCAGGCGCGGATCATCGAGCTTGGTATCGGCATTGAATGCAATCGTGTCTTGCGCGCGATCGGGGCCGATGGCGCAGAGTTTGCCTGCGCCTATACAGGGCGCCCGCACAAGATCGAGGCGGGATCGGTTGTTCTCGTCACCGCGCGCTTGCCGGAAACGGAACTCCACGAGTCACTTCAAGCTCGCGCCGCCGAATGGGCTGATGGCGGTCTCCAGTCGGTGACCTTGATCGGTGATGCGTTGGCGCCGGCGACGATTGCGCACGCCGTCTATGAGGGCCGGCGCTACGCGGAGCAGCTTGGCGAGACGATTGATCCCGACAAGGTTGCGTTCAAGCGCGAGGTTGCGGGACTTGCGGCTTGGAACTGAAAAGACTATCCGGTCAATCGATTTGGGTGATGAGGGCCTTGAATCGCGGATGATCGCGGATGCCATCAAAATCGCTGTCGGTAAGGAGCCATTTTTTCGTCGCCATGTGAGCCTCGGCGATCCAGCGCTCCAGCAGGATCAAAGCCTTGTCAACCTCAAGCAGGAGCACGTAATTGCACGCGGCATTATACTGCGTCAGCGCTCCATCGGGGTCGATCGTCAAGGCCCGTGCTGTCCATTCCAAGGCCCGCTCCAGCTCGCCCAATTTTGCCAGGGCCCCGGCTCCGAGCGTGGCGGCCAACGGTACGTCGGGATGCAAGGCGAGCGCGCGTTCGGCACTCCGAATGCCAGCGCGAGCCATGTTCTCGGATTCTGTTCGACGTCCGAGGATGTCATACATCTGGGCGAGCATGAGGAGGCATCGGTAATCGTCAGGTGATATCTCGAGCGCGCGTTCGTGAGACGCCGCTGCCTTTTCCCATGCGGCGAGGTCATAAAGCGCTTCGCTGTAGTGGTAATGCGCTTCGAACAGATTGGGATTGAGCTTGATCGCTTGCTCGAACGCAGTAACGGATTCCAGCGACCGGCCCGCTCTAACCAATCCCAATGCATAGGCTGCATGCGCTTCAGCGAGATCGGGAGCAAGTGCCAACGCCCTTTGTCCTGCTGCTAGAACTTCTTCGATCGTCACGTCGGGATGATGCACTGCGTACAGGAACGAACCGGCGTCGGCGAGGCCGGCAAACGCGCGCGCATAGGTTGGGTCGATTTCGGCAGCCTTGAGAAACATCCTCCGGGCAATCAGGACGTGTTGCATCGTATGCAGATGGTAGAAATATCGGCCCTGAAGATAATAGTCATATGCATCCAGATTGCGTGTCGGAGCTGTTTCGATCGCCCGCTTTTCTTGCGGCAGCAGCCAGATGCTGAGCTGTTCCACGATGATCTTGGTAATTTCATCCTGGATCGCGAATACATCGGTCAGTTCACGGTCGTAGCGGTCTGCCCAGATGTGGGTGCCTTTGACCGTATCGGTGAGCTGGGCGCTGATCCGGACCCGGTTGCCAGATTTGCGGACGCTGCCCTCCAGAATGTTCGTAACTTTTAGCCTGCCGCGCAATTCCTGGCTATCGGCGATCTGGCCCTTGTAGGCAAAAACGGCGTTGCGGGCGATGACGGACAATCCCGAAACCTTGGCAAGATCGGTGAGAATGTCCTCGGTGACGCCATCGGAGAAGTACTCCTGCTCGGGATCGCCGCTCAGATTCTGGAACGGCAGCACCGCGATTGTCGGTCTTGCGTAAGTCGCTCCCACCGCCTGATCGGGGATGTCATCCGAACGTCTATCGAAAGCGAGAATCCTATAGCCAACCCGCGGAACGGTTGTGATCCATTCGAGACCGTCATGTCTCGGGCCCAAGCACTTCCGCAAGGACGCGATCTGAACCGACAGGTTGCTCTCTTCGACCTGCTGGGCGGGCCAGGCAACATCCATAAGGTCGGCCTTCGTCACGACGCGGCCCCCGGCAGCAAGAAGCGCTTCAAGCAGCGCCACGCCACGCTGGCCCAGGGGCACGGGTGTGTCCTGTTTCATAAGGAGCTTGCGCCGGGCATCGAGAACAAACGGGCCAAAGGTAAACTGCGATTTGTCCATCGGTGTAAGCTATCCGACTTCGGAACTTTTCGGAACAATTCGGCGGTCGTTGCGATACCCCAGCGGTCAAGGCAGGCAAGCTTCCCTCACTCCAGCGCGCTTCTAGAATGGAAAGGGAATCGCAAATGCCAAGCTATCCAAGGATCCAGAATGCCCATCGATTGGCGCTCGCCGCGATGGCCTTAACACTTATTGGCGGCGGCACGCTGCAAGCGCGCCCCGAAATCGACCCTTGCGGGCGCTCCTACCCACGATTGACGGACAGATATTGTGAAGTGGTGGAAGATGTGTCCTTGGACAAGGACGGGCCGCAGGCGCGCGCGCTAAGTGCCGCAAGTGAATCACCTGTGATGCCGGCGAGCGATATGCGGGAAATATGGAACAATCGTGGGCGGGAGTAGGCACCCGCAGGAACTAAGCGATCAGATATCGAGTTCAATGACCACCGGCACATGGTCCGACGGTTTCTCCCAGCCCCGCACATGCTTGTCGATCCTGCGCTGACGAAGCGATCGGCGGCCTGCGGCGACAGGAGGCAATGGTCGATCCTGATGCCGTTGTTCTTTTGCCACGCACCTGCCTGGTAATCCCAAAAAGTATAAACACCTGGACCAGGTGAGGCGGCGCGGACGGCGTCGGTCAGGCCGAGCGCCATGAGGCGCCGGAACTGCGCGCGCGTCTTCGGCAAGAACAAGGCGTCGTCCTTCCAAACCTCCGGATGCTTGGCATCAATCGGTGTGGGGATGACATTGAAATCACCGGCCAGGACAAAAGGCTGTTCGAGCGCGAGGAGGTTGCGGGTGCGCGCTACAAGCCGATCCATCCAGGCGAGCTTGTAGGCATATTTGTCGGTGTTCGGCGGATTCCCGTTCGGGAGGTAGACCGAGGCTATCCGGACCGGCTCGCGCTTCCCCATGATCACCGCTTCGAGATAGCGTGCATGATCGTCGCCATTGCCGCCGGGCAGGCGCGGGGTCACGTCCTCGAGCGGAGCTTTCGACAGGATGGCGACGCCATTGTAAGTCTTCTGACCATGGATCGCGAGATTGTAGCCAAGTTCCTCGAAGGGTGTGCGCGGAAAGGCTTGGTCCTCGCACTTGATTTCCTGGAGGCATACGACGTCCGGCGTCGCCTCCTTGAACCAGGCGATGACGGTATCAATCCTGGCCTTGACCGAGTTAACGTTCCAGGTCGCAATTCGCATTGATGCGGCGCCGAGGGGCTAGACGGAGAAGCTGGTGCCGCAACCGCAAGACGAGGTCGCGTTGGGGTTGGTGATCTTGAAGGCCTGGCCGATCAGGTCGTCGACGAAGTCGATCTGCGAGCCGCTCAGGTAGACGAGGGACGTGGAATCGATCAGAACGGTGGCGCCACTCCTCTCGATGACGAGGTCGTCGTCATTGCGCATGTCCTCGAGTTCGAAGCCATATTGGAAACCGGAACAGCCACCACCATTGACCGAGACGCGCAAAGCGTTCTTGCCCGGCTCGATTGCGAGGATTTCCTTGATGCGGGAGGCAGCCCGCTCGGTGACGGCAACGGCTTCGCTCATGGGGCTTTATGTCGGCGCGGGCACGGTGGTTGTCAACGGGGCGGGGCATGATTGCCTCTAGGGCCCGCTATGCCTCCAATCCGACCCTCACTCGCGGACGCCTGGTCGCGGAGCCCGAAAGCCCGCCGCGAACGCCGTTTGCCCGGGATCGTGACCGGATCATCCATTCCTCCGCATTCCGGCGACTGAAACACAAGACGCAGGTCTTCGTCTATCACGAGGGTGACCATTACCGGACGCGGCTGACCCACTCGATCGAGGTCGCCCAGATCGCGCGATCCATCGCCCGGGCGCTTGGCCTCGACGAGGATTTGACCGAAGCGCTGGCCCTTGCGCATGACCTCGGTCACACCCCATTCGGGCATGCCGGCGAGCGCGAACTCGATGCCCTGATGAAGCCCTATGGCGGCTTCGATCACAATGCACAAACGCTCCGGATCGTGACCCGGCTTGAGCATCGCTATGCCAATTTCGACGGGCTCAATCTTACCTGGGAAACGCTCGAAGGGCTTGTTAAGCATAATGGCCCGCTGATCGATAATGAGGGCCACGCGCTCGGCCATTACCGCGAATCAGGATTGCCCGCGGCGATCGTCGAATATGCCGAGGTACACGATCTGGAGCTTGCCTCGTGGCCGTCAGCCGAGGCCCAGGTCGCGGCGCTCTCCGACGATATCGCCTATAACGCACATGATATCGATGACGGTCTGCGCGCTCATCTCTTCGAAGTGATCGACCTGGGCGACGTGCCGTTGGTCGGGACGGCACTTGCCGAAGTGCTCAAGACCTATCCGAAGCTCGACCGCGGTCGGCTCGTCCACGAGACGGTGCGACGGTTGATTGCCGCGATGGTCGCCGATCTCCTAGTTGAAACGAACCGGCGAGCTGCGAAGTACAAGCCTAATTCCGCCAATGCCGTAAGAGCGCTTGGGGACCCGCTCGTGGCGTTCAGCAACCAGATGCGCGAGAACAACCGCGTGCTGCAGGGCTTTCTCTCGAAGCGCATGTATCGCCATGAGCGAGTGCTGGCCATCACCGATCGGGCGCGGCGGGTGATCCGTGACCTTTTCGAAGCCTACATGGCCGATCCGGGCTTGCTTCCGAAGGATTGGCGGGAGGATTCCTTCACCGACGATCGCAGCCGGTTCGCACGGCAGGTTTGCGATTTCATCGCTGGCATGACCGATCGCTACGCGCTCGACCAACACAAAAGACTGTTCGATCTTGAACCGCTGTCGCGTTGACGCTGGCGGTTGCGTAGCGAAGGCTTTTCGGCTACGGCCCGCATTTCCCCCTCAGTTGTGTGCGATTGCGCGTTAATCATGAATTTGTTTGCCCATTTCGAGCAAGTCGTGGCCGAGGCGCTTGCCGCCCTCACGGCGGAAGGTGTTCTCCCCGAAGGCCTCGATCTCACCAAGGTGGCGGTCGAACCGCCGCGTGATGCGGCGCACGGCGATGTCGCGACCAATGCGGCGATGGTGCTTGCGAAGCCCGCGCGCATGGCGCCGCGCGCGCTCGCCGAAAAGCTCGCCGAAAAGCTCGCCGCCAATCCGGATATTCAGTCCACGGAGGTTGCAGGGCCGGGGTTTATCAATCTCACGCTCAACCCTGAATTCTGGCCGAAAGCGCTGCTCGCCGCGCTCGATCTCGGGGATGCCTATGGCCGCTCGGGAATGGGGCAGGGGCTGAAGGTCAATGTCGAATATGTCTCGGCCAATCCGACCGGCCCTTTGCATGTCGGCCATTGCCGGGGGGCGGTCTTTGGCGATGCCTTGGCGAGCCTGCTCGGCGAGGCGGGCTACCAGGTTACCAAGGAATATTACATCAACGATGCGGGGGCGCAGGTCGATATTCTCGCGCGTTCCGTCTATCTGCGTTATCGCGAGGCGCTCGGCGAAAAGATCGGAGAGATTCCAGCGGGGCTCTATCCGGGCGAGTATCTGAAGCCGGTAGGCGAGGCGCTGGCTCGCGAGTACGGCAAGAGCTTTCTCGATGCTGGCGAATCGGTGTGGCTCGCGCCAATACGCGCAACCGCGATCGGCATGATGATGGATCTCATCCGCGAGGATCTTGCAGCGCTTAATATCCGCCATGAGTTATTCGCCTCAGAGCGTGCGCTGCATGAAAGCGGCGCGGTTGCCGAGACAGTCGAGGCGCTACGGCGGGCGGGCCATGTCTATCAAGGGCGTTTGCCGCCGCCCAAAGGCGAGGTTCCGGAGGATTGGGAAGACCGCGAACAGTTGCTGTTCCGCGCCACGGCATTTGGCGACGACATCGATCGCCCGCTCGTCAAATCGGACGGATCCTATACCTATTTTGCCTCTGACGTGGCCTATAGCCGCGACAAGATCAGGCGCGGTTTCAAGGAGCTCATCTATGTGCTCGGGGCCGACCATGGCGGCTACGTCAAGCGGCTCGAAGCGGTAGCGGCGGCGCATGCCGGTGATTCGGTCGAGGTCATCGTCCGGCTGTGCCAATTGGTAAAATTGTTCCGAGGCGGCGAGCCTGTCCGCATGTCAAAGCGGGCCGGGGAATTCGTGACGCTGCGCGACGTCGTCGACGAGGTGGGGGCCGATGTCGTGCGCTTCATCATGCTGTTTCGGAAGAACGAGGCGCCGCTCGATTTCGACTTCAAGAAAGTTACCGAAGCCTCGAAAGACAATCCGGTTTTTTATGTCCAATATGCGCATGCCCGGATTTGCTCGGTGTTCAGGAATGCACCCGCTGAAGCGGCCCTCATGCCTGACCTTGCGCGATTCACCTTGTCCGGCGACCCCGCCGAGATGGCGGTGATCCGCCGGGTTTGCGCCTGGCCGCGGATCGTGGAATCTGCCGCCGCGGCTCATGAGCCGCACAGGATCGCCTTTTATCTCCATGATTTGGCGAGTGATTTTCACGCGCTGTGGAACAAGGGCAAAGAAGCGCCGCAATTGCGCTTCATCGTCAAAGGCGATGTTGAGACGACTATCGCACGGCTCGCATTCTTGCGCGCGATTCGCTATGTTCTTGCAAATGGCCTTCGAATCCTCGGGGTGAGGCCCGTCGACGAGATGTAGTGCGGGATGGGGTTTTATGGATCAGAACGCCTCCAATGGACCGAGCAAGGGGAGCTGGCGCGAAAAGCTGGGCCTTGGAAACGGTAAGAAGGATATGCCGAAAATCGCCGACGAATTTAAGCCGACACCTGCCGAGCCCAAGCTTGCGCAGAAAGCCTCAGGAACCGCGCCCCGTGCGCCGCAACCCGTAACAAAACTTGCTCCCATGGCGCCCCGAACACCGGGCGCCCGCAGCATGCCGCAGCCCAAGACCTCCCCCACGCCCACGCCGCCCAAGCCTGCCGTTGCGGTGGCTCAAGACAGCCTTGCCGAACGCTTGAAGGCGCAACGCCAGGCTGCCGAGAAACTTGCCGAGCAACGGGTTTCGATGGCGAGGGAAAAGGCCGAAACGCGAGCCAGTGATTCGGCGCGCAACGATCAGCCCCGTCCGCTACCGGCGCCCGGCGACAAGCCCAAATTCACTTTCGCCGAGGAAGAGATCGCTGCCGCCAAGCGCGAGACTCCGGCAAGTCCGGGCAAGGAATTCCAGGCCGGGCTCCTGCGCAAGGCGCCTCCGCCACCGCCACCTATGAACGGACCAAACGTCACGCCGCCACGTCCGACACTTGGCGGGGAAAAGCCGATCGCTGGCACCGGTGGAGATTTGCGGCGGATGCAACCGCAGCCTGGCGCCGGCACGCAACCTTCGCTCGGTTATCGGCCTCTCGACCCGCCAAGCTTCCAAAGCGCGCTTAAGCGTGGAAGTGGAATTCAGGCGCCGCAGCGCACCGCGTTCAACACTCAGCGTCCAAGTTTCGGCGACAACGGGTTCGGCGATCAGCGACGCCGCGAGCCGGCGGAAGATTTTAGGCGGCGGCCTGAGCCAAGTCTGCGCGGTGAAGAGCGTGGCGATATGCTGCGCGCCGAACCACGACGGGGAGGCGGGCGCGGACGCCGCCAAGAGTATGAAGAAGATATGGGCGACGTCTTTGAAGACGAGGCGCCGCCGCAACGCCGGCGCGCCAACGCCCGCGACTACAACCAAGCCTATCAGGAATATGACGAGACCGAGCGCGATGAAGCGCCACGCCGCCGGTCGAGTGGACCACTGCTGATATTGCTCGCCATTCTCGTGGTGGCGGGGCTCTTCGTCACCGCCTTGTGGTATTATTATTTCCACATGAAGCCGGTTTCGGTCACGAGCAGTGGTTCGGTGCCGGTGATCACCGCTCCTGATGCCCCAGCAAAGGTCAATCCGGAGCCGAATGCGGAAGCGACAGACGGCAATGCGTCTACCGCCTCGACAGCCAAGAAGAAGATTTATGATCGTATCCTCGGCGAGGCCGATGCCGGTGGCCAGATGGTTCCGACCGAGGAGCAGCCTTCATTGGTCGAGCCGACGCCGCAGCCGGACAACACCAACATGCTGCCCGAGCCGGTTGCTCCCAGCGGTCAGACCGGGATGAACAACGACTCCTCCGCCATGCCGATCCCGGAGCCGGCAAGTGGAGAGAACGCCGGCGAGACGATGCCGACACCCGAACCGCTGCCGCTGCCGCCGACGCCCGGCAATGACGGGACTCAGGGTTCGATCTCTGGACCGGATACGCAGACGCTCGCCGCCGAAGTGAACAACGCGACCCGCGGTGCGCAGGCAAGCGGCCTTTCCGCAGAGCCCGAGCCGATGGCGCCGAAATCTTCCGCTTCGGCGGGCGAGAGCCTCGCGATGGCCGAGGCGAATGATGGTGCGGCGATTGACGAGCAGGCGACGCCGCCATCCGACGAGCCTGCAGCGGCCGATCCCGACGAGGTCCAGCCTCCAAAGGCAAAGGCCAAACAAAAGGCGGCAACATCCAAGGCCAAGGCTCAAAAGAGCGTTGCTGAAACGGCTGCCAACAATGGCCAGCCATTGGTTCTCGTACCCCCAGAAGAACCGCCGCCACCTCCTGTCGCTGCCGAGAGCATCACTCCGTCCACCCAGGACGTGGCATCGACAACGTCGAACACCACAAGTACCTCCGGACTTTTCGGCAATGGCGCCAAGAAGCTAACCGGCAAGCGGGCCGAAAATGCCGGCTCTACCGCGAAGTCGATTTCAACTTCGCAGAAGTCGAGCGCATCCAGCCAGGACCAGGTTGCGTCGATCGACACACAGCAGCGCACCACGACATCAAGCGCGCTCGTGCCTGAATCCGCACCGGCTCCGAAGGAAACCACCACCAATTCATCGACATCAGGCGGCACAGGCTATGTTGCGCAGGTCGCATCACTGCGCAGCGAAACCGAAGCGCGCGCCGAGCTTGATCGCTTGCGCGGAAGCTATGGCAGCCTGATTGGCAATCTTTCGACCCGCATCACCAAGGCAACCGTAGCCGGAACGACGCGCTATCGACTCGGTTTCGGTCCGTTGCCGTCGCGCAGCCAGGCGGCGAAGCTTTGCAGTTCACTCATTGCAGCAGGCGAACGCGACTGCGCCGTGCGGGGCCTCTAAGCTCTTCCCCATCAACAGGTTGACGAACATGCAGATCGGCGCCTTTATTTCAGGCTGTGGCGGATACGCCTTGTCACAGGACGAACGTCGCTTCTTCGATGCGACGAAGCCTTGGGGGCTTATCGTCTTCCGTCGCAACTGCGAGTCGCCCGAGCAGATCAAGTCTCTCGCTACTGAGTTCCGCGCCATCGTTGGCCGGCGCAATGCCCCGGTTTTCGTCGATCAGGAGGGTGGGCGCGTTCAGCGCCTCGGACCGCCGTGCGAACCATTGGCGGAAGTATCCTGCGGCGAGCCGTTACGGCGAACTCTATCGCAATGATCCGCTCGCGGCGCTACGCGCCGCGCGCAATGTCGGGCGATTGATGGCGGAAGACATGATCGCAGCCGGCATCAATGCCGACTGCGTGCCGGTGCTCGACGTGCCGCAGCCGGATGGCCACAACATCATCGGGGATCGTGCTTACGCCCGGGACGTGACGCAGATCATCGCTTTGGCGCGTGCCCACATGACGGGGATGATGGAAGGCGGCGTCATGCCGGTAATCAAGCACATTCCCGGCCATGGTCGCGCAAAGGCCGACAGCCACCTGGAATTGCCGGTGGTCACCGCTAAACGCGGTGAACTCGAAGCCATCGACTTTCCACCCTTCGCAGCGCTTGCCGATGCCCCCATGGCTATGACGGCGCATGTCGTCTACACGGCGTTCGACAAGGATGCTCCGGCGACCCTGTCGAAGAAAGTCATCCGAACTGTGATCCGGAAGACGATCGGGTTCCGGGGGCTCTTGATGAGCGATGACCTCTCCATGAACGCGCTCAAGGGTTCGCTCTCGGAGAGAGCGGCCGGCGCACTGCAGGCCGGTTGCGACATCTTGCTCCACTGCAACGGTCAAATCGGCGAGATGGAGGAGGTTGCCCGCGCTGCGGGGCTGCTGAAGGGTAAGGCCTTGTCGCGGGCTCGCCGGGCTACGAAGTCCGTCGGGCGCCCGCAGGCGTATGAAAAAGCCATGGCGCTCAAGGATCTGGATCGGCTCGCAACGGCTTGAAGTTGCGGATAAGCTGAAAAGAGCAGAGCGAATCAGTGCCGCGAATTGCGACAATGTCGCGATGTCGAAAATTGATGGCTGAATGAACACCGAAACCACATCGCAGGACGTCTGGCCGGACGGCGCAGGGCCGGTTCGCGCCGAGCCCGAGACGGATGAAGGCGAGACCCTGATCGTCGATGTCGACGGCTTTGAGGGTCCGCTCGACCTGTTGCTCGATCTCGCCCGGCATCAGAAGGTCGATCTCGCACGCATTTCGATCCTGGCGCTTGCCGAGCAGTATCTTGAATTCATCGAGAAGGCGCGTGCCAAGCGGCTAGAACTTGCCGCTGACTATCTCGTCATGGCGGCATGGCTCGCTTATCTCAAGTCGCGGCTTTTGATTCCCGCGCCTCCTGGCAGCGAGGAACCTCCAGCCGAAGACCTTGCCGCGCGACTTGCCTTCAGGTTGCAGCGTCTCCAGGCGATGCGGGTGGCGGCAGCGCAGCTTATGGGGCGCAATCGGCTCGGACGCGACGTTTTTGCGCGAGGCGCTCCAGAGGCGACGGTATTCGAAACCAAGCGCGAATATGCCGACAACCTGATCGATCTTCTCAAAGCCTATGCGCAACGCCGCCAGGAGAAGCTCCGGCATCGCAGCTATCAGGTGCGCAAGCTTCCGACCTGGTCCATCAAGGAAGCGCGCGGCGTACTGGAGCGGCTGATCGGTCTTATGGACGACTGGAATCGCCTCGATGCGTTTCTTGTGGAGTATCTCGCCGAGCCGTCCATGCGCCGCTCAGTGATGGCATCGAGCTTCACGGCCAGCCTGGAGTTGGCGCGGGAAGGAAGTATCGAACTGCGCCAGGAAGCGGCATTCGATCCGATTTACATGCGCCGCGGCAAAGCAGCGTAGAAAGAATAGAGGTTTTACAATATGAGTCAGCCGGCCATGATCGTTTCGGAAGAACCCGAAAAGGGCGAAGAGAGCGGCGTAGTCGCGATTCATCCGCGTGCGGATCGCAGCCAGCATTTGCGAATAGTGGAAGCGCTACTCTTTGCCGCCGGCGACGCTTTGTCCAAGGATCAATTGGCGAAGCACTTGCCGGAAGGCGCCGATATCGACAGCCTGCTTGTCGACCTTCAGACGAATTACCAGAATCGCGGGGTCAATCTCGTACAGGTCGCCGGCAAATGGATGATGCGCACGGCTGACGATCTCAGCTTCCTCTTGCGACGCGAGACCGTCGAGCAAAAGCGACTCTCCAAGGCGGCGCTCGAGACACTGGCGATCGTTGCCTATCACCAGCCGGTCACTCGCGCCGAGATCGAGGAAATTCGCGGCGTCGCCATCTCGAAGGGCACGCTCGATATGCTGCTTGAGATCGGCTGGGTCAGAATGCGCGGTCGACGGCGCACGCCGGGCCGTCCGGTAACTTACGGTACGACCGACGGCTTCCTCAGCCAATTCGGCCTGAATGATCCGGGCGATCTCCCGGGTGTCCAGGAACTCAAGGGGGCGGGGCTCCTCGATGCGAATTTACCGCCAGGTTTCGATGTTCCCGCGCCACGCGCCGGCGACGAATTGATGCCCGACGAGGATCCACTCGAGGCTGAGGATCAGATGCCGCTTGATATGCATTTGCCCGATCCGTCAGCTCAGGCTGAGGAAGAAGAAAAGCCTTAACGCGGGATATAATATATATCCGAGGTTGCTGATCGGCCATTCGCTGTGTACATCCCGCGCATGAGTGTCTCGGCGAGGCTCAGCGCAAAAGTTGAAAATGGCCGATGGGGTCAGCGCGGTACAGCTGCCGCGACATTCGCGGGTCGGCTTGCCTTCGAAAAAGTCTCACTCGCTTTCGGGAAGAACGAAATCGTTCGGGATGTGAGCTTCGAACTCGAACCCGGCGAGATCGTGTGTCTCCTCGGTCCATCGGGTTGCGGAAAGACGACTCTCCTCAGAATTGCAGCCGGGATTGAACGCGTGCAGGCGGGAAGGGTGCTGATCGACGGGCTCGAAATGGCAGGACCCAAAGCCTTCGTGCCGCCTGAAAAGCGAGGCGTGGGACTGATGTTCCAGGATTTCGCGCTCTTCCCGCATTTGACGATCATCGAGAACGTGGCGTTCGGTCTCAAAGCCCTGAAACGTACCGAGGCTCTGGCCGAAGCGGAGAAGGCCCTGGCCCGGGTTGGTCTCGAACGCTACGCGGAGGCCTATCCGCATGCACTTTCGGGAGGCGAGCAGCAACGGGTCGCGTTGGCGCGTGCGATCGTGCCGCGGCCACAAGTCATGTTGATGGACGAGCCGTTTTCGGGTCTCGACCAGCGATTGCGCGAAAGTGTCCGCACCGAGACCCTCGCGCTTTTGAAGGAAACGCGCGCTACGACGATGCTCGTAACGCACGATTCTGGTGAGGCGATGGCGATGGCCGATCGCATCCTGTTGATGCGCCAGGGTCGTCTCATCCAGACCGGTACTCCGCGAGAACTTTATCAACACCCTGCGGATGCTGCCGCGGCGCGCTTTTTCAGCGATATGAACGAAGTTGCAGGAGCGGTCAGCCGGGGCCGCGCCGAAACGCCGCTTGGCAGCTTTGCGGCTCCTAACTGCGCCCTCGATGATCGCGCCCTTGTGCTGATCCGCCCTCAGGCTTTTGAACTGGCCAGGAATGGCGTTGGCGTTGAGGGATTTGTTCTTGCTTCCCAGTATCTCGGCGATGTGACGTTAAGCACAGTTCTATTCAAGGGTGTCGAAGATCCACTTTTTGTCCGCACCGCCGCGCGGGATGCCCCGAGGCAAGGTAAAAGTGAGCATTTTTCGGTCGATCCGACCCAGGTATTCGTCTTCCCAAACGACGGTGGCGATCCTAACTAAGGCTTAAGCTGCGGTTTGTTGCGAGCCCGTACCCTTTCTGCAATAGTGCCGGCCAATTCTAGGGTCCGGACGGGCTCATCCAAAGATTTCAGGGAGATTTCAATGGGTTCGTTTTCGATTTGGCACTGGCTGATCCTGATTCTGGTGGTGCTATTGCTGTTCGGTCGGGGAAAGCTCTCCGATTTGATGGGCGACATGGCCAAGGGTATCAAGAGCTTCAAGAAGGGGCTGGCTGACGACCCCGCCACGGAAGCAGCCGAGGAAGCCAAGTCCATCGAACAGAAAGCCGCCGAGGCCGCCAAGGCGGAGCCTGAGAAGGCCAAGACCTGAGGCACCAGGCGGCGGGTCCGTTAAACACGTCCGGGCCCGGAGGGCTCCATGTTCGATTTTGGCATTGGCTATACCGAGCTAGTGGTAATTGCGCTGGTGGCGATCATCGTCATCGGACCCAAGGATTTGCCACGCGTGCTTCGTGGGCTAGGTCGCATGATGAACAAGGCGCGCGGCATGGCCCGCGAGTTTCAGGGCCACATGGACGCCGCCATGAAGGAGGCAGGTCTCGACGAGGTGAAGCGCGACCTGCAATCGCTCAAGAATCCGGTCAGCGCCGTCAAGGACAGCGTGACGTCCGAATTGAAGAAGCAGGACGATAGCTTCAAGCAATATTTCGGCACCATAAACGATACCGAGAAGACATCACCGACGCCATCTGCCACCCCGCCGGCATCTACGCCTGCGGTAGCCGACGCTTCAGCGACTGTGACGCCGCCATCGCCCGCCAAGGTCGAAGAAGCGGCGACCGATCTGAAGCAGGCCTCCTGAGGACGCCCGCGTGACGCAGCAGGATATCAACTCGACTGAAGCGCCTCTGCTCGAGCACCTGATCGAGCTGCGCCGCCGCCTGATCTATTGCGTGATCGGCCTGACCGCCGCCTTCATCATCAGCTTCGCGCTTTCGACGCAGATATTCAATCTGCTCATCCTGCCGTTCAGGTGGGGAACGGGACGATCCGTCGAACTCATTCAGACGGAGCTTCTCGGCTTCTTCTTCGTGAAGCTGAAGATCGGTTTCTTCGGCGCGATGTTCGTGACCTTTCCGCTGATCGCGATCCAGATCTACAAGTTCGTCGCGCCGGGCCTCTATTCGAACGAGCGCAATGCCTTTCGTCCCTATCTGGTCGCTACACCGATCTTCTTCCTGATGGGTGCCGCGCTCGTCTATTTCGGCCTGTTGCCGGTGGCGATTAAATTCTTCTACAGCCTCGTCGAGGGAACGGGCGGTGATGGCCAGGCCCAGGTTCAACTCATGCCGGATGTCAGGTCCTATCTCGACTTCGTCATGATGCTGATCCTTGCCTTTGGCCTCTGCTTCCAGTTGCCGGTGATCCTGACGCTGCTCGGCCAGATCGGCATCGTGAATTACGAGCAGCTCAAGAGTGGCCGGAAATTCGCGGTCGTCGGCGTCTTTGCGGTCGCCGCGATCCTGACGCCGCCAGACCCCATTTCACAGATTGCCATGGCCGTTCCCCTGATGGGGCTTTATGAGGTCGCCGTTCAGGCGGTCCGTATCCTCGACAGGCGCCGGGCGGCTGCGGAAGCAGCGAAGGACGCCGCTACCCTTTAGGCACATCACTTGGCGCGGCGGGATTCGGGCCCTATACGGGGGGCCGAAACGGGACTTTTCTCATGCATGACATCAAGTTGATCCGCGACGACCCGGAGGGTTTCGATCGAGGTCTCACGCGGCGCGGCCTTGCGCCACTTGCCCACGGATTTATCCGCCGCGACGAGGCGCGCCGGGAATGGACGCATAAGCTTCAAGAGGCCCAGGCCCGCCGCAATGCCGCCTCGAAGGAGATCGGCGAGGCGATGAAGGCGGGCGACAAGGTCCGTGCCGAAGCGCTCAAAGCTGAAGTCGCCGCGCTCAAGGATGTAATCGCCGACAGCGAAGCGCGGGAGCGCTTGGTCAGCGAGGAACTCAATGTCGATCTCGCGGCCATCCCGAACATGCCGCATGACGACGTTCCAGACGGTGCGGATGAACATGGCAACGTCGAAGTCCGCCGCCATGGCGAACCGCGTCAGCTTCAATTTCGCGCCGAAGCAGCATTTCGAGATCGGCGAAGATCTGGGCCTCATGGATTTCGAGACGGCGGCCAAGCTTTCCGGCGCGCGCTTCGTCGTTCTCAAGGGACACATGGCGCGATTGGAGCGAGCGCTTGCCAGCTTCATGCTCGATCTCCACACCGGCACGCATGGTTATACCGAGGTCAGTCCGCCACTCCTGGTGCGCGACGAGGCGATGTTCGGCACCGCGCAGTTGCCGAAGTTTCGCGACGATCAATTCAGTGTCAGCGGCGGATTGTGGCTGATCCCTACAGCCGAAGTACCGCTTACCAATCTCGCCCGCGAGGCGATCGCCGACGAGCAACAATTGCCGATGCGGGTGACAGCCTGGACGCCGTGTTTCCGGGCCGAGGCGGGGGCGGCCGGCAAGGACACGCGCGGCATGATCCGCCAGCATCAGTTCTCCAAGGTCGAGCTTGTGTCGGTCACGACGCCGGAGCAATCGGCGGAAGAGCATGAGCGCATGACGCGTTGTGCGGAAGAAGTGCTGAAGCGCCTCGGTCTGCCGTTCCGCACGATCGTGCTTGTGCACCGGCGACATGGGATTTGCGTCGCGCAAGACCTACGACATCGAGGTGTGGCTGCCGGGCCAGAACGCCTATCGCGAGATTTCATCCTGCTCGGTTTGCGGCGATTTCCAGGCCGGCGCATGAATGCGCGCTATCGGCCGAAGGACGGCAAGGGGGCTCGCTTCGTGCACACCCTCAACGGTTCGGGCGTCGCCGTCGGGCGCGCGCTCATCGCGGTGCTCGAAAATTATCAGAACGTCGACGGCAGCGTCACAATCCCGGAAGCCTTGCGGCCCTATATGGGCGGGCTCGAACAGATCGGACGGACTTGATGAGAATTCTGCTGACCAATGACGACGGCATCAACGCGCCGGGCCTCGTCTCGCTCGAAAAGATCGCGCGCCAGCTTTCCGACGATATCTGGATCGTCGCTCCCGAATGGGAACAGTCGGGTGCGTCGCATTCGCTGACGCTTGCCGATCCGTTGCGCCTGCGCGAGATCGAGGACCGGCGCTTCGAGGTCTCGGGAACGCCGTCCGACTCGTCCTGCTGGCGGTACGCAAGGTTATGCCGGCAATGCCAGACCTCATTCTCTCCGGCGTCAATCGCGGCCAGAACATCGCCGACGACGTCACCTATTCGGGCACCATCGCGGCCGCCATGGAAGGAACCGCGCTCGGGCTCAGGTCGATCGCGCTGTCGCAGGTCATGGGCATCCACAACGAGGGCATTCGCTTCGACGTCGCCGAGACGCATGGGCCGGCGATCATCCGCAAGCTGATCGATCTGCAGCTCGGGCCCGGCATTCTCCTCAACATCAACTTCCCCGATTGCCGGCCGGATGAGGTCGCGAGCGTCGAGGTGACGCGCCAGGGCAAGCGCGACCAGAACCTGCTGCTCGTCGATGAGCGCATGGACCTGCGCGGTGTGAGCTATTACTGGCTCGGCTTCAAGCGCGAGCGCGGCAACCCGCCGGTCGGAACGGATCTGCGCGCCGTCTTCGACAAGCGCATCTCGGTGACGCCGCTCCATATGAACCTCACCCATATCGAGGCAATGGAAGCTTTGCGCGTGGCGCTCGAGACGAAGTGATCGACGACTACCGCAAGATCCAGCTTCTAATGGCGCTCCGCAACCAGGGCGTCAGGGACCAGCGGGTGCTCGAGGCGATCGAAACCGTGCCGCGCGAACTCTTTCTCGAAGAGATATTCGCCGGCCGTGCCTATGACGACAATGCACTGCCGATCGCCTGCGGCCAGACGATCAGCCAGCCTTTCATCGTCGCCTTCATGACCGACCGGCTCAAGCTCGACAAGCGCCACAAGGTGCTCGAGATCGGCACCGGCTCGGGCTACCAGACGGCGATCCTGTCGCAGCTCTGCCGGCGGATTTATACGATCGAGCGCTATCGCACGCTAGCTGCGCAAGCCGGCGAGCGTTTCAAGACACCTGCAGCTCACCAACATCACCCAGATGGTCGGCGACGGCACCAAGGGCTGGCCCAACCAGGCGCCGTTCGACCGGATCATCGTTACCGCCGCCGCAACCGAAATCCCGCCGGCGCTCCTCGAACAGCTTTCCGAAGGCGGCATCATGATCATCCCGCTGGAAAGCGCGCCGGGCAAGCAGGACCTGGTGCGGGTGACCCGGACCGCCGATGGACATACCGAGGAGCATCTGCTCCCTGTGCGGTTCGTGCCCTTGGTTGAGGGCGTCGCCAAGGAAATCTAAGGCTTAAGGACGGTACCGCCCTCCCGTTGCCGCAAATGCAGGCGCGGGCTAGAACCGCTGCATGTTCAAGAAAATCCTGATCGCCAATCGCGGCGAGATTGCCTGCCGGATCATCAAGACGGCGCGCCGGATGGGGATCAAGACGGTTGCCGTCTACTCCGATGCCGATGCGCGCGCCCTGCATGTCGAAATGGCGGACGAGAAGGTCAATATCGGACCGCCGCCAGCCACGCAGTCCTATCTCGAGATCGACAAGATCGTCGAAGCCTGCCGCAGGACCGGGGCTGAGGCTGTGCATCCCGGCTATGGTTTCCTGTCCGAGCGCTCGGCCTTCCCGCGCGCGCTCGCCGCCGCGGGCATCACTTTCATCGGACCCAACGCCGAAGCCATCGATGCGATGGGCGACAAGATCGAATCGAAGCGCGCTGCCGCTGCGGCCGGCGTTTCGACCGTCCCCGGCCATATGGGGATCATCGCGGATGAAGCGGAAGCGATCACCATCTCGCGCAAGGTCGGCTATCCGGTGATGATCAAGGCCTCCGCCGGGGGTGGCGGCAAGGGCATGCGCATCGCCTATAATGACGGCGAGGTGAGCGACGGTTTCGTCCGCGCCAAGTCGGAGGCGCTCTCGTCATTCGGCGATGACCGCATCTTCATCGAGAAGTTCATCGTCAATCCGCGCCATATCGAAATCCAGCTTCTCGGCGACAAGCATGGCAACGTGATCTATCTCGGCGAGCGCGAATGCTCGATCCAGCGCCGCAACCAGAAGGTCATCGAGGAGGCGCCGTCGCCCTTGCTCGATGCCGCGACACGCAAGGCGATGGGCGAGGAGGCGGTCGCACTCGCCAAGGCCGTCGGCTACGACTCGGCCGGTACTGTCGAATTCGTCGCCGGGCAGGATCGTTCCTATTTTTTCCTCGAGATGAACACGCGGCTGCAGGTCGAGCATCCGGTGACCGAGCTCGTTACCGGTATCGATCTCGTCGAGCAGATGATCCGTGTCGCCGCCGGCGAGAAGCTCACGCTCGCTCAGTCCGATGTGAAGCTCAAAGGTTGGGCGGTCGAAGTCACGGATCTATGCCGAAGACCCTTATCGCAATTTCCTGCCATCGACGGGCCGGCTGGTGCGCTATCGGCCGCCGGCGGAGGGTGCCGAGAATGGCGCCACGGTGCGCAATGATACCGGCGTCTATGAAGGCGGCGAGATCTCGATCTATTACGATCCGATGATCGCCAAGCTCTGCACTCACGCCGCCGATCGCACGCATGCGATCGATGCCATGGCGCGCGCGCTCGACGGTTTCTATATCGAGGGTATCCGGCATAATGTGCCGTTCCTCGCAGCCATCATGGAAAATCCACGCTGGCGCTCCGGCGAATTGTCGACCGGCTTCATTGCCGAGGAATTTCCGCAGGGCTTTTCCGGGCGCGCGCTCGATCCCGAACTCAGCCAGTTGCTGGCGAGTGTCGCGGCCGCGCTCGATCACACCGACAATCTCCGCAAGCGCCATATCGATGGCCAATTACGCGGCAAGCCGGTGAAGTTTTCTCCGCGCCGCGTCGTCAGGCTTGGCGACCTTTGGATTCCGCTCGAAGTCTCCGGCGATGCAGCCTCGCAGATCACGACCCGGCAGGATGGTGCGAAGCCTCAGGAATTGCGTGCGAAGTGGCATCCCGGCGAACCGGTCTGGTCGGGCGACATCAACGGCCGGCCTGTCAAGGTGCAGGTCCAGCGCATACTCAATGGCTATCGGTTGCATCACCGCGGCGCCAGCGTCGAGGCCTATGTCTATACCGAGCGCGAGGCAGCGCTTGCCCGGCTCATGCCCGCCGCCTCAAGCGCGGGCACTTCCAATAAACTACTTTGTCCGATGCCGGGGCTCGTCGTGTCGATCGCCGTCAAGGAAGGCCAGGAGGTCAAGGCCGGTGAGCCGCTCGCCGTCGTCGAGGCCATGAAGATGCAGAACATCCTGCGCGCCGAACGCGACGGCGCGGTGAAGGCTGTCCATGCCAAGGTCGGCGACAGCCTCGCAGTCGATGCCGTGATCATGGAATTCGCCTGAGACGATGACGAGACCGGCGCTCCACCTGTTGATCGAGGGCAGGGTGCAGGGCGTCGGCTACCGGCAATGGTTCGCGGGCGAGGCGCGTTCGCTCGGGCTCACCGGTTGGGTGCGCAATCGCGCGGACGGACGGGTCGAGGCTGTCATGAGTGGTCCAGAAGATATTCTGCAACGCCTTTTTTCTGCGGCGCAACGCGGTCCGCGCTTCGCGACAGTGTCGCGAATCGAACGACACGGGGTTGATGATGAGGGCTGGACGGATTTTTCAATTCGGCCGACTGCCTAGGGGATGGAAATCAGGCCAGGAAGAAGCCAATGAGCGTGCTGATCGGCGTCATTATCTTCGGGGTCATCTTCGGCAGTGCGATTGTTGGCATGGCCTTGGGAAAGATACTTCCTACCCAACTCATGAGCACCGAATCGCGCGATGTCATAAGGGTCGTCATGGCGATGTTGGCGACGCTGTCCGCCGTTGTTCTCGGTCTTCTCACGGGCTCCTCAATTGGCTCCCTTTCGGAGAAGGAAGGTGAATTGAGAAGTGCGGGCGTGCAGTTCATCATGCTCGATCGAACCTTGGCAACCTACGGTCCAGAGACGAACGAAATACGGATCCTGCTCAAACAAGTGCTTGCCGAGCGGGTTGCTCAGATCTGGCCGGAGGAGGGCGGCGATGTCTCTCTTGCAGCGCTTGGCGCCGGACAGGGAATAGTCGCGGTTCAGCAGAAGCTCTTCTCACTCACTCCGCAAACGGAGCAGCAGCGCTGGCTTCTCGGCAAGGCGCTCGACAATACCTACAGGATCGCGGAATCGCGATGGAAGACCATCGAGCAGATCGGAAGCCGCTTCCCGTGGCATTTCTTCATCGTGGTCGTTTCCTGGCTGGCGATCATATTCGCGAGTTTCGGACTGTTTGCGCCGCGCAATGCCAGCGTCATCGCGGCGCTATTCGTTGCAGCGCTCGGGCTTTCGGGTGCGCTATTCATGATCGTCGAGATGGACCAGCCCTATCAGGGCCTGGTCAAAATCCCGAGCACATCGCTGCGCACCGCGCTCGAACAGCTCGGCCAACCGTGAGTGGGCACTGACAGGGGGCTTTGATAGATGGTCAGTTCGGATGAGTTGGTGCTTCGTGCAAGAGAAGTCCTCGATCCGCGCAAGCTATCGCCAACTGTAGGCGTTGGTGATGTGGCTTGCGCGTTGGTTACGGAGAAGGGCACTGTCTATGTCGGTGTATCGATCGACACGGCCTGCAGCATGGGCTTTTGTGCTGAACACAATGCCATCGGCACGATGATCACCAATGGCGAAAGCCGGATCGTGAAACTTGCCGCGGTCGACTGGAACGGCAAGGTCATTCCGCCGTGCGGGAGGTGCCGGGAGTTTGTCTATCAGATCGACCCGCGCAATGCCGACACGATCATCGTACTCAGCGGCGGCCGGGAAATGACACTGCGCGACCTCCTGCCGGAACATTGGTCTCTGTCGGAGGCGTGAGTAGACAGGCCTCGCATATTTTGTCATTGCCGGACTTGTTCCGGCAATCCATCGATCAAGATGCTCTGTCTACCGAGTACTGGTGAAATGGATCCTCGGAACAAGTCCGGGGATGACATCAACTGAGTTAACGGTCAAATCGCGACTGGCGCGAAAATCAAAAACGCCCATCGTCCTGTAGGCAGGGCGATGGGCGCTTCAGAATGCAAAGTATTAGTTCAAATTGTTACGCAGCTTCCGCCTGAAGCGCCGCCTGCACGGCCGGGCGCGCTTCCATGCGCTTCATGAATTCCGAGATATTCTTCCACTTGGAGATATCCACGCCGACCCACTTGCCCCAGCCGAGAACGGTGAAGGCATAGGCGTCGGCGACGCTGAACTTGTCGCCCAGCACATAGGGATGCTTGGCCAGGATCGCATCCAAATGATCGACGCGCTTGGAGATCTTGTCGATCGTGGCTTTCTTGGCTTCGGGCGTGATGCTCTTGTCGAACAGGCTGCCCATGCTCTTATGCAGTTCAGCGGTGATGAAGTTCAGCATTTCCACGGCGCGGTAGCGCTCCATCGTGCCGGCCTTCGGCAGGATATCGCTGTTTGCCTTGTCGGCGAGATATTGCACGATGGCGGGGCCTTCGGTGAGAACTTCGCCATTCTCGAGTTCGAGCGCGGGGACATAGCCCTTGGGATTGATCTTGGTAAAGTCCTTGCCGGACTTGGTCTGCTTGGTGGCGAGATCGACGGCTTCCAGTTCGAATTTGTTGCCGAGTTCGCGTAATACGATATGGGGCGAAAGCGAACAGGCCCCCGCGGAATAATAGAGTTTCATGGATGCTCCCATAAATTGCATGGACGGTTGACCGTCGCGGATTGTCCTAGCGCCGAGCGCCGTAAACTGCAACTAGCTTGGTGACAATTTCTGTCAAGATTGAGTGATCGGGCCGAAGACCCGTGTGAAGGCCTCCGCCAGTGCCTTATCGGCGTCGGCCATGGTCGCGGGGAGCCCCAGGGCACGCAGGCTGGTCACGCCGTGCTCGGTGACGCCGCAAGGCACGATGCCGGTAAAATGCGAAAGCTCCGGCGCGACATTCAGGCTGATCCCGTGCAGGCTCACCCAATGGCGCACCCTGATACCGATCGCCGCGATCTTGCTCTCGCCATCGCCTGTCTCGGTCTGGTGCCTGACCCACACGCCAACGCGATCCTCCCGGCGCTCTCCAGCGATGCCGAATTCGGCCAACGTACTGATGATCCAGTCCTCCAAGGCGGCGACGAAGGCGCGAACATCACCGCCGCGTCGTTTCAGATCGAGCATGACATAGGCAACCCGCTGCCCCGGTCCATGATAGGTGAATTGACCGCCACGCCCCGAGGGGTAGACTGGAAATCGCTCAGGATCGACAAGGTCGCTCTGCGCCGCGCTGGTCCCGGCGGTGTAGAGCGGCGGGTGTTCGAGAAGCCAGACGCGCTCCGGCGCATCGCCCTTGGCGATGGCCGCCACCTCGGCATCCATGCGGGCGACGGCCTCCGGATATTGAACGAGGTCGTGTGGCGACCTCCCAGGCCACCGGCCAGGACCGCCAAAGCTGCGTGCGTATTTCCGAACGTTGCATAGGACCTATCTAGGCCTCCGAACCCTTTGGCGCGAGATGCATGGAAGACGCTTTTCTTGGACGGCGCTTTCGATTATGGTCCGGCCCGCGTTCGGAATTAAGAACAGAGTGTTTTTCGATGCACAAGGGTGACATCCTTCCCGCCGAGGCCTTCGATCGCCTCAAGGCCAATCCGCAAGCCGTCCTCATCGATGTGCGCACCGGGCCCGAATGGGCCTATGTCGGCGTGCCGGCGGTCGAACGATTGTTGCGATTGTCCTGGCAGGTCTATCCATCGATGCAGACCAATCTCGACTTCGCCAAGGAGATCGAGCAAGCGGGGCTTACCAAGGATACGGAATTGCTGTTCATCTGCCGCTCGGGCGCGCGTTCCGGGCAGGCTGCCTCGGCACTCGCCGGGATCGGCTATACCAACTGCTGGAATGTGGCCCAGGGCTTTGAGGGCGACCGCGACGCCGATGGCCATCGCGGCACTGTCGGCGGCTGGAAAGCCGGTGGCCTTCCCTGGGTGCAAAGCTGATGAAAAAGGATCGTCGCAATTCATCGCCGGCCCGCTGGGGCGAGGCAACCAAGCTGGTCCGCGGCGGCCTCGACCGCTCGCCGCATGGCGAGACCTCCGAAGCGCTCTACATTAATTCGGGCTTCGTCTACGACGAACCGGAGACCGCCGAGCGTCGCTTTGCGGGCGAGGATGACGGTTACGTCTATGGCCGTTATGGCAACCCGACCGTCACCATGTTCGAGGAGCGACTGAAGCTCCTGGAGGGTGCAGAGGCCTGTTATGCCGTTGCCTCAGGCATGTCGGCGGTGTTCGGCGCGCTCGCCTGCCAGCTCAAGGCCGGCGACAAGCTCGTCGCCTCGCAGGCGCTTTTTGGCTCTTGCTACCAGATCGTGACGTCGATCCTGCCGCGCTTCGGCATCCGCACCGAACTTGTCGACGGCAAGGATCTCGATGCCTGGCGCAAGGCCATCACGGCCGACACGAAATGCGTGTTCCTGGAAACGCCATCCAACCCGACGCTGGAGGTGATCGACCTTTCCGCTGTCGTGCAGATGGCGAAGACGGTCGGCGCCAATGTCGTCGTCGACAATATCTTCGCGACCCCAATCCTTCAGAAACCCCTGACCTATGGCGCCGATGTCATCGTTTATTCCGGGACGAAGCACATGGACGGGCAGGGCCGGGTTCTTGGCGGCGCCATCCTCTCCACCCGCAAGTTCAAGGACGAGCTTCTGAAGCCCTTCCTGCGGCACACAGGCCCTTCGATTTCGCCGTTCAATGCCTGGATCCTGCTCAAGGGGCTGGAGACGCTCAAGTTGCGCGTCCTGCACCAGAGCCGCGAAGCCCAGGTCATTGCGACCGCTTTGGAGGGGCTCCCGGGCGTCACTCGGGTAATTTATCCGCATCTCGACACTCACCCCCAGGCGGCCCTGTGCCGGGCACAGATGTCGGCCGGCGGCACGATGGTGACCTTTGAAGTCGATGGCGGAAAGACACGCGCCTTCGATGTGCTGCGTCGCCTTGAGCTGATCGATATTTCCAACAATCTCGGTGACGCTAAGTCACTTATTACGCACCCGGCGAGCACAACGCACCGCAATATCGGCGCGGAAGCACGGGCCAAGATGGGCATCACCGACGGGATGTTGAGATTGTCGGTCGGGCTCGAGGATACGGGCGATCTCCTTGTTGACCTGAAATCGGCGATCGAAGCTTCGTAAGCCGGGTCCGATTTACCCTATTTCGTCCTATCACAGTCGTCCGCGCGAAGTGGCCCGGCGTTTGCTTTCTGGTGCGCAAGGCCTTTGATGGCCAAAAGGAAGCCCCTTGGTTCAGGTCCGCCGCATCTCCTGGGCCTCTGGGGCCGCCGGCCCGGGACGGAACGAGTGGCCTCCTCGCACCGGAGATACCCGGGCCGGCACCTTATCCAACAGCAGGATAGGATAGCGTCAGCGCATAGAGGGGGGCGTGGGTAAGCCGCGTAAGCCCCGAGCAGATCCTTGATGGCGCTGGGGGCGAGGGCAGCGGTCGGACAGGCCGAAAGACCCGTTTCCGTGGCCGCCAGCATGATGTTCTGGCCGATATGCCCCGCTTCGATGAGAACCACGCGATAGGCATTTGGATCGCTGTATTTCCACATGGTTCGCTCCAGAAATGCTACCAGAAAAACGATGCAAGGCATCGGCTCGACCCAGTCCTGGTCTCCCAGCAGGTCCGAGACGGTTGCCGGACCCGGCCGCAAACAGCGGAGCGAGTGCTGTTTGGCCGAATAGTGATAAATTCCAGGCTCCAGGCCATCGACATTGCGTGCAAAAACATAGGCTTCGAAGGGATTTCGGGCGCCGCCGGAAGGGGTGGTTTTGAGCGGCAAAGGGCCATTTTCCATTTCGACCTCGCCGACCAGCCCGAGTCCCGCAAAGAGACAGTCCGATACTTGTGCCAGTGTGATCGGCCTCTTTGCGGCTTCCCGGCACGTCCTGCGCGCCAAAAACAATCGATTGAGTGCGTTTTCAG
This sequence comes from uncultured Alphaproteobacteria bacterium, assembly GCA_963805405.1. Classification (GTDB taxonomy): domain Bacteria; phylum Pseudomonadota; class Alphaproteobacteria; order Rhizobiales; family Aestuariivirgaceae; genus JAEUMG01. The sequence continues at coordinate 569,701 of CAWDUC010000020.1, forward strand.
GGGGACTTGGAAGCGGATTTGGCGCCTCGTGGGCGAGGTAGAGCGGCGGGGAGGGATCGTTCCTCGCGCGATTTTTCTGGGCGTCCACAGTGGCTTGCGGCGGCTGGTAGGCGGCGTCCTGGAGGCCGAAGTGAAAAACGCCGGCTGAAATCGTCCATTCCCATTGCGCGAAATAGGCCTCTTCGAGCGCCAAAACCGCATCATTTTCACGCAATAAAGCGCCCAAATTCGCCAGTTTTTCGATCTCTCGCTGGACAGACGCGCGGGACTTTTCCGGGAGGATTTCGGCTGCGCTTTGCCAGTTCCGAAAAGCTTCCAGTACGAGGAGAACCGTCGAATTGGCCGAAAATGCCGTTCTGGTGAGGAAATTCATCACCAAAAAACGTCCGTTCGACGGGTGGATGGTGAGGGTCTGCGCGGCGCGATATCGCATCGGAAAACGGGCGCGGAATTACCGCGCCCGCCAAGATCATCAGACCTTGTTATAGACCATGCCGGGACGGAGATAGGCGGCGAGCGCGGCGTCGGTCGTGCTGATCGCCAGATCGAGTTCTTCGGCCTGCGGCTTGGTCGTGGATTTGCGAGTTGTCGACATGTTTCTCTCCTTTGTGAGTCTCGCTTAAGTTGTATTATGATGCGAGACGCACGTTAAGGTAACAAAACACGCGCGCACAATCAAGAATTGCTTTGTGCGATATTATGCAATCTTAAGTAGTCGGTAGTATGTCAGGTGCTGAGTCTGAGCGAGAATGTGCGGTTCAAAGAACGGCTTCAATTCCCCGATGATTTCATCGGGACTGAAATCCTGCGGCTCCGGATTGGAAAGGCTGTGCCGCGAGCCAATCGGGGGCGCGCGTCGTTAGTGCTCGGCCACAGAGAAACCCGCCTGGCTTCAGGACTCTCGCCGCTTCCATGAGCGCTTCAATGCGAGAGGCGCGGTCGAGCAGCATGTGCAAACAGCCGACATCGAGCATCGCATCGAAGAACCCCTCAGGGTAAGGAAGCGCGGATATCGGGGCGTCCCCGAATCGCTCGGGAGCGTTGACGAAATGCTTGCAGATCCTGATGCTTTCGGGGGCTGAATCGATGCCGTGGACCTCGTAGCCGGCATTCTCAAGGGGAACCGCATTGCGTCCCGATCCGCAGCCGAGGTCGAGTAACCGACGGACACCCGGCGCATTCAGTATGGGGATCATGACCTCGTAGTCGAGTGGGTCGTAGAGCCAGGGGACATCGAGCGGGTGTCGATAGACTTCCGATACCGCCGACCGCTTGGCCGGTCTCAAATCTGAATAATGCGCTTCGAGACGGGCGCAATCACCGGCGCTCTGAACCCGCGCGTTCAGTGGATCGCCAGGGTCGAGGTGAAGGAAGCCCGGCCAGGAGAGTGTGCACCGAGTGCCCTGCCAGCGGCGAATGCAGCTTCGAGCAAATTGGGAGAGGTCGATCGGCTCAATAGCCCCGACATCTCCGAGCACTGCGATCGCTAGTGCGGCGGAGGCTTCCTCTGTCGCACGTAATCTCACATTGAGGGGGATGCGGCCGCAAAATACAGCAAGCTCGAAGGGCCATCCGTCAGGGGCCTGCTGACCGACAAGCGCGCGGGTTCCGGAGGCGATCAGGTGATCGCGGCTACCAGGAGCAGGCCTCAGCTCATCAAGAAGTGACTGCACGTATAAATTGCGCCCATTGATATGAGGCAATTTATACGTGTTGTCTCCGATAAAGCCACATGCTGGAAGTTGTGACCGATGGTGGTGGATCGAGGTGCGGCATCAAACTGAAATAGTGCCTCGCCTACAGGTGCTGAGATGACCGAAAATGTGACCCGCCAAGCCTCTTCTCAGTGGCGATTTGCGCTCGGAATCGCGTCTTTCATCGCCGCGTTCGCTGTCCATCTCATCACGCTTGCAGCCGTCGGAGTGGGGGCCAGCCCGGCGATCGTGAGTGCCGTCGGCGTCATCAATTTCGTGCTCAACAAGGTACTCCTCGTTGCAAGCGCAGCCTTTCTTGGCCGTGCCGGCTTCGACCAGCTAAAGGCCGTCATCTTCGGGGCCTTTCGGCGGTATGCGTATCCAGATCAAGTAGGCCCCATTCGCTACCGAATGGGCTTGCTACTGCTCGTGGTGCCAATCATTCTCGCCTGGATTGCGCCGTATGTGGCCGAACTCGCGCCGTCCATCGGCCGGCACACGGTACGCGACGGAGTGATCGGGGATGTCGTCCTCATCATCGGATTGGCGATGCTGGGTGGCGGCTTCTGGGACAAGCTCAGGGCGCTGTTCGTCCGGGACGCAAAGGCCGTGTTTCCCAATTAGCGACAAAGTGGCAGCCGGGACCGGCCCGGCTGCCCTGCCTGCTAGAGCTGGATGTAGGTGTGTTTGATCTGTTGATACTTCTCCAGCGCGTGAAGCGACTTGTCACGACCGATGCCTGACTGCTTGTAACCGCCGAAGGGCGCGGTGATATCGCCGCCGTCGGTGGCATTGATATTGACGGTTCCCGCCTTCAGGGCGCGCGCGACCTTGTGGGCGCGGGTGACATCGCGGGTCCAAAGATTGGCCTGCAGACCATAGATCGAGTCATTGGCGATCTGCACCGCCTCGGCATCGTCCTTGAAAGAGATCGTCGAAAGCACAGGCCCGAAGATCTCTTCCTGGGCGATCCGCATCGAGTTCTTCACATCGGCGAAGATCGTGGGCTCAACATAATAGCCGCCGGTATTCTTGCGGGCGCGTTCGCCGCCGAATGCGACCCGGGCGCCTTCCTTCTTGCCGATGTCGATGTAGGACAATACGCGATCCATCTGACCTTCATCGACCATCGAGCCCATCTGGGTCTTCGGATCGAGCGGATCCTGAGGCCGCCACTTCTCGGCGTGCTTGGCCACGAGTTCGATGAACTTGTCCTTGATCTTCTCGTCAACGATGACGCGGCTGGCCGCGGTGCATACCTGGCCGGAATTATAGAAGATGCCGCCCGCCGCAGTCGCCGCGGCCTTTTCTATGTCGGGAATATCGGCGAAGATGATGTTGGGCGACTTTCCACCAGTTTCGAGCGCAATATGCTTCATGTTGCTCTCGCCGGAATAGCGCAGGAAGTACTTGCCAACCTCGGTCGAGCCGGTGAAGGCGATCATGTCTATATCCATATGCCGGCCCATGGCCTGGCCGGCCGTCTCGCCGAAACCCGGAAGCACGTTGAAAACGCCATCGGGAATGCCGGCTTCGGCGGCTAGCTCCGCAATGCGGATCGCCGTCAAGGGAGATTGCTCGGCGGGCTTGAGAATCACGGAATTGCCGGTGGCGAGTGCCGGTCCAAGCTTCCACGACGCCATGAGAAGCGGGAAGTTCCACGGAACCACCGCGCCGACGACGCCGATCGGCTCGCGGGTGATCATGGAGATCGAATCCGGACGCGCCGGAGCGAGCTCGTCATAGACCTTGTCGGCCGTTTCCGCATACCACTGGATGCAGCGGATCGCGGAGGGAAGGTCGCCTCCCGCCGAATTGGCGATGGGCTTGCCCATGTCGAGCGTCTCGAGAAGCGCAAGCTCCTCTTTGTGTTTCTCGATCAGCGACACCCATTTGAGCATCACTTTCTTGCGGTAGGCGGGCGCCACCGCCGACCACACGCCCTTGTCGAAAGCGGCGCGCGCCGCCTTTACGGCACGATCGACGTCCTCCTTGTCGCATTCGGCGATCTTGGTGAGCGCCTTGCCGTCGATCGGTGAGATGCAATCAAAAGTCTTGCCCGACGCTGCGGCTGCGAACTTGCCATTGATGAACGCCTGGTTGCGGTAGGCGAGGGAAGGTAGTTGCGAGCGGTAGTCTTCTGCGGCTGCCATCATGTAGCTCCTAGCGTTGTGTCTCAGCAAATACGACGATTTTTACAAAAAAAGCACCGCGTTGAAAGCAGTGCCTTTTCCTACACTTAAGGTGGATTTACTTGATCTTCGTTTCCTTGAATTCCACGTGCTTGCGCGCGACGGGGTCGTATTTCTTGAGCGCCATCTTGTCGGTCTTGGTGCGCGCATTCTTCTTGGTCACGTAGAAATAACCGGTATCCGCAGTGGACTGCAGCTTGATCTTGATAACATTGCCCTTGGCCATAATTTCTCCTCGGGCGACGGCGGCCCGCTACAATTTGGGTGGGGTATGGCGGAGGGGGCCATTTAAGTCAAGCCGGGCCGCGGTTCGCCACTCGTGACCTCAAGAAGAGGTGGACCGCAGCGGTCAATGCGAACGCCCTTCGACCGTTTGGTAATCGTTACGCGGCGGATAGAACGGCACTCCGACCGGGCTATCGTTCAGAAATCCGACGCCTTCAAGGTGTAAGAGCCCTCGCGCCGCTGAGCATAAATCCGTGCTGCGGCCTGGTATATCTGCACTCGATAGTGATCAAATGCTGAAAGCAACGAGGTCTCATCCTGTTGCGCGGCCGGGTCGAGCCGGCAGATTGCGGCCTCCTCGATAAAGAACGGTCTCTCAAGTGCTCCGTCATATCCAGAAAAGCGCACGCATTTTCTGGTCGCATCATAGCGACGCATGAGATTCGGAAAGGTGAGCCCCATCTCAGCCCACAGCCACCGTGCTCTTGCGGGGCAGGGCTGCAGCAGCCTCACGGAAAGATATGAGGCGCTGGTTGGCTTCATCCCACAAGGTCAATCTCACACATGCGAGGCTTTCGCGAATTGTGAGACGCTGCACCTCGCCCAGTTCAGGCCATTCCTCAAGCACGGCGGGCAGTCGATAGAAGGGAATCCGGCTTGAGAGGTGGTGCAAGTGGTGAAGACCGATATTGGCGGTCAGCCACCGCAGGGGCCCAGGCAGGTCGTAATAGGAACTACCGTGCAGGGCGGCAGCGTCGGCGGACCACTCGGGCGGCTTCGCCCAGAATGTGCTTTCAAACTGGTGCTGGACGTAGAACAGCCAAACTCCCAGCGACGCCGCAATAATCGTGATCGGCGCATGAATGCGGAAGAACGACCACCAACCCAGCAGCATTGCCATGATCGCCACGAGCGCTGCTATCGCGAGATTGGTTGCAAACGCGCTGGTGCGGGCCGCCTTGTCGCCGCGCGCCGCTCCGATCGGCAACCGGTGCTGGAATACGAAGAGATAGGTAGGCCCCAATCCAAACATGACGAGGGGATGCCGATAGAGGCGGTATCTCAGCCGGCCCCAGCGGCCAAGGGCGGCATATTCATTGACGGTCAGGAGGTCGATATCGCCAATACCGCGCCGGTCGAGATTGCCGGAGCTTGCATGATGCTGCGCATGACTTGAGCGCCAGTAGTCATACGGCGTCAGCGTCAAGACGCCGAGAACGCGCCCGACCCAGTCGTTGACGGCGCGCCGCGTGAAAAGGGTACCGTGGCCGCAATCATGCTGGATCAGGAAAAGCCGGACCAAGAAACCTGACGCTGGCACCGCCAATATGAGCGTGAGCCAATAGCTGAAATGCGACAGAGCCCACATGGCTGCCCAGAGCGCGGCAAAGCACGCAAAGGTTATGGCGATTTCGCTTACGCCACGAAGATTGTTTTGCTGCCGGTGCTTGGCCAGCCTGGCCGACCATGATTGTGAACTCACCAAGTCTCATCCTTTTGTCCGTATCGAAAAGCACTTCTCGTCGACGGCCGGCGTGTAACACCGACGGACGCCGAGAACCTGAATTTGCATCCGGCTCGGCCATCCTTGAACTGACCGGGTTATCACTAGCGCACAACGCGGCGTTTTGACACCAACACTTGATGCTGGCGGGGCCATGGTGACGCAGGCTATAGAAGAGGTGCAACCCCGCGGCGCGTTTGGCATTTCTGCCGGCGACGTATTGATGCGAGGTTTTTGGGATGCTGATCCGCTACGGCTATGAGATGACCTTCGAGGTGTCGCAGGCGACTCCCATGGTTTGCCTATTGTCAGTCCATAGCGAGCGGTCGGCCGATATCCGGCGGGAGTTTTTCGGAACAACGCCCGATGTACAGGTCTCTTCCTATTTCGACATGTTCGGGAATGCCTGTCGCAGATTCATTGCACCGCCGGAAGGGCTGACGATCCGGACCGACGGCATCATCAAGGATAGCGGCCTTGATGAGCCTGTTGTGCCCGAGGCACAGGAAATACCGGTCGCGTATCTACCGGACGAATGTCTCGTCTATCTACTCGGGAGCCGCTACAGCGAAACCGACCGGCTCAGCCAGATTGCCTGGGACCTCTTTGGCAACACCAAACCCGGATGGTCGCGGGTCCAGGCAATCTGCGATTTCGTTCATGGCCACATGGAGTTTGGCTACCAGCACGCGCGTGCGACCCGCACCGCCTTCGATGCGTTCAACGAAAAGATCGGCGTGTGCCGCGATTTTGCGCATCTGGCAATCACATTGACGCGCTGCATGAATATTCCCGCGCGGTATGTGAACGGTTATCTCGGCGATATCGGCGTGCCGCCTGACCCAGCGCCAATGGATTTCAGCGCCTGGTTCGAAGTCTATCTCGGCGGGCGATGGTACACATTCGACGCGCGCCACAACAGGCCGCGCATTGGCCGCATCGTCCTGGCCCGCGGTCGCGATGCCACCGATATTCCGCTTGTCCATTCCTTCGGGCGCCACACGCTGAAGAACTTCAAGGTGTGGACTGCCGAAGTAGCGGAGAGTGCAAACGGGTAGCCAAACCGCCTGTCACTTCGCGAGGCTGGCGATATAGGCGGAAAGCGCAGTTGCCTGTTCGGGGGTCATCTCCCATTCCGGCATCGCCGGATGGCCGACGACGATGCCTTCCACGAAAGCTTCCTCGAGCTGGCTTGGATCGTATTTCGACGGAATGGCGCGGAAGGGCGGGGCGGCCGCGAACGGACTATCGCCTGTTATTTCGATATTGTGGCACCCGGCGCAATTGAGCTCGGCCAATTCGCGGCCCATATCGACAAGTGTCGGACCGCCTGCCTCCGATGCGGATGTGCCTGCCAGAATCAGAAAGGTGGCGATGCTCAAGCTGTGCTTCATCATGCCAGCCTAAGCGAGCAGCAGGTGCATTCATTGACGTGGATCAAGCCCCGCCCAAACCTACCGCTGGCCGGAAAAAGCCGGTGGGTCGCTTGCCGGGAAGGATTCGTCCGAAGCTTCGTCAACCGCATCCCATGAGGACGGCGGATCACGCATCGCTTCCGGGCCGGCCGGGCGAATGTCCTCGACCGGCTCAACGTCGAGTTTCGGTCTGACTTTCGTCTTTCGAATCCGCTTTGACATCGGAAGGCGGCTCACCATCTGGCAAACAATCTACCACCGCAGTCTCCAATGCGGAAACGATGCGTTGGTTCTGTAAGATCATACCAGATGGTGAGTTGCGCTATCCGCTAGGTGGATTTACGCGCGTCGATGGCCCATGGACCCGGGCCTGCCGCTGCGAAATAGAGGAAGACGAAACAGTAGAGCACCGCCAGTTCGCCGCCATTGAGGATCGGGTGGAAGCCCTGAGGCGCATGCGCTAAAAAATAGGCAACCGCCATCAATCCAGACAGCACGAAGGCGGCAATGCGCGTGAACAAGCCAATGATGATCAAGGCGCCGCCGATCAATTCGAACAGGCCCGCGATACCGCCAAGTGAGAAAGTCTGCAGTCGGTCGAAATTGGCCATATGCGGAAAGCCGAGATGCTTGGCCGTTCCGTGGGCGATGAAAAGCAGGCCGGTTACGATGCGAAGAACGCTGAGCAGCGGTCCGGACCAAGTTGCTGGAATGATTCCAGAATTTGTCGTCATATGAATCCCCTTTGTTTATTGTCGACGCCAGGGATTTAGGGGTGCTGTGAAACTGTAACAACCGAAATGCTAATTTCTCACGGAACCGTGAAGTTTTCCTGCCCAATGCCGTCGAGGATCTCAGCGAACCAGGGTGTCGTCAGATCGAATTTCTTGCCGCCCTTGATGCGCTCAAATTCGATGGCACGGAGCACGCCGCCGCGCTCCTCGTCATGGCCGATGACGCCGGATCTGCCGGCAAGTCCGCAATCGACTGCCAGATCGACCATGCCCTGGATCAGGCGAAGGTCTTCTGCGTTCGCCGCGGCCGAGCGGCAGAAATAGCCCGACTTCTGCACGATGGTGCGCTCAGCGCCGATCTGCTTTGCGAATTGGCGCCCGAACCATTCGCCGACATTGACCTCGTCGAGCTTCACATGGCCGAAGGCATCACGGCCGAACGTGCGTCCTGACTGTTCCAGCTCCTGGACGATCTCGTTGGCATAGGCGCCCTCGCTGACGAACATGTTGACCGATGTCTTGGTTGCCATCACCGCTTTCAGACGACGGGCTTCGGCCGCAATGTCGATCCTCATTTCGGGCAAATAGATCGCGTCGAGATCCTTCTGGCCGCGCGATAGATTGAGTTCGGGCAGGAATTCGATATGCGACAGGCGATGGCGCCAGGCGCGCGCTGTCGCCGCGGTGAGCCAGCCGCAATGCCGGCCCATGATCTCATGTACGACGAGCGTGTTGAGGCGCGCCTTGCCTTCATTGACGATGTTCTCGAAGAAATTCGCGCCTTGCTCGGCGGCGGTGGCGGCACCCAGCGTCTGGCGGATCGGGACGACATCATTGTCGACGGTCTTGGGCAGGCCGACGACGGTCAGGCCATAATCATGGCGCGCCAGATAGGCGGCGAGATCGGCGGCGGTGGTGTTGGTGTCGTCGCCGCCGATGGTGTGAAGGATGGTGATCCCATCCTTGCGCAATTGGTCGGCTGCGACTTTCAGCGGATCCTCGCCGTCCTTGATGAGCCCGCGCTTCACATTATCGGCGGCGTTGGTGAGCTTGACGCGGCTCGAGGCAAGCGGCGTTCCGCCATGCTTGTGCAGCACATAGGCACGGCGGCGCACTTCGGGGGTGACCTCAACGGACTTGCCGGTGAGCAGCCCGGCATAGCCGCCAAGATAACCGGTTATCGGCGCTTCGGGAGCAAGATCGGTGTAGCGCTGGATCAGGCCGCCGACCGCGGAAGAAAGACATGGCGCGAGGCCTCCGGCGGTAAGCATGGCGATCTTGGGCTGCGGCATGGGGTGGGCCTCTTGAACGCGTTGTGACGATTCGAACCCATAAAGACATCACATGTGCAAGGGGTGACTACTCCGCCGCCTGGGTCTTGATGGCCTTGCCGCGCTTGAGGACGTCGCGCAGGAAGCGGCCGGTGTAGCTCTTCTTCTCGCGCACGACATCCTCGGGCGTTCCGGCCACGACAATCTCGCCGCCGCCATCGCCGCCTTCGGGGCCTAAGATCGATGACCCAGTCGGCGGTCTTGATCACTTCGAGATTGTGCTCGATCACCACCACCGTGTTGCCCTGATCAACCAACTCATGGAGGACTTCGAGCAGCTTCTTCACGTCGTGGAAGTGAAGGCCGGTCGTCGGCTCGTCGAGAAGATAGAGCGTGCGGCCGGTGGCGCGGCGGGAGAGTTCCTTGGCGAGCTTGACGCGCTGCGCTTCGCCGCCCGAAAGCGTGGTCGCCTGCTGGCCGACATGGATGTAGCCAAGGCCGACGCGCTCGAGCGTCGTCATCTTGTCGCGCACGCTCGGCACGGCGCGGAAGAAATCGGCCGCTTCCGCAACCGTCATGTCGAGCACATCGGCGATCGACTTGTCCTTGAACTTGATCTCGAGCGTCTCGCGATTGTAGCGCTTGCCGTGGCACTCGTCGCACGTGACGTACACATCGGGGAGGAAGTGCATCTCGATCTTGATGACACCATCGCCCTGGCAGGTCTCGCAGCGCCCACCCTTGACGTTGAACGAGAAGCGCCCAGGCTCATAGCCGCGTGCCTTGGCCTCTGGAAGGCCGGCGAACCAGTCACGGATCGGCGTGAAGGCACCGGTATAGGTGGCTGGGTTCGATCGCGGCGTGCGGCCGATCGGCGATTGATCGATGTCGATGATCTTGTCGAGCGCTTCGAGACCCTCGATCCGATCATGTTCGGCCGGGGCTTCGCGCGCGCCCATGAGCTTACGGGCTGCTGCGCGGTAGACCGTGTCGATGAGCAAGGTCGACTTGCCACCGCCCGATACGCCGGTGACGCATGTGAAGACGCCTAGCGGAATCTCGGCCGAGATATTCTTGAGATTGTTGGCGCGCGCGCCCTTGACGCGGATCGAGCGGCCCTTCTCCCATTTGCGGCGGAAGGTGGGCTGCGGAACCTGCTGGAAACCCGTGAGGTACTGACCAGTCAAAGAATTCGGATTGGCCATGATTTCGGCCGGCGTGCCTTTAGCCACGACCTTGCCGCCATGGACGCCGGCCCCGGGCCCGATATCGACGACATAGTCGGCACTACGGATCGCATCCTCGTCATGCTCGACGACAATCACCGTGTTGCCGAGATCACGCAAATGAACGAGCGTTTCAAGCAGGCGTGCATTGTCCCGTTGGTGCAGGCCGATCGAAGGCTCGTCGAGGACGTAGAGGACTCCTGTCAGGCCGGAGCCGATCTGCGATGCCAATCTGATGCGCTGACTTTCGCCGCCGGACAATGTGCCAGAGCGGCGCGAGAGAGTCAGATAGTCGAGGCCGACATCGACGAGGAACCTAAGCCGCTCGCGGATCTCTTTCAGAATCCGTGCCGCGATTTCCTTCTGCTTCGGCTTGAGCTTGCCGAGAAGGTCGGTGAACCACTGATCGCCACCACGGATCGAGAGATCGGATATCTGTCCGATATGGAACCCGTCGATCTTGACGGCGAGCGCTTGCGGCTTGAGCCGGAAGCCTTTGCATTCCTCGCAGGGATGGTCGGACTGGAAGCGCGAAAGTTCCTCGCGCATCCATTGCGAATCGGTCTCGCGCCAGCGCCGCTCGATATTGCCGATAACGCCTTCAAAGGTTTTCTTTGTCTTGTAGGTGCGCAGGCCATCATCATAGACGAAGGTGATCTCGTCATCCCCGGTGCCGAAAAGCATGGCGTCCTTTGCTTTCTTCGGCAATTGCGACCAGGGCGCGGTCATCGAGAATTTGTAATGCTTGGCGAGTGCCTCGAGCGTCTGGGCGTAATAGGGCGACGTGTTGCCAGTCTTGGCCCAGGGCAGGATGGCACCATCGCGCAATGACAGGCTCTCATCCGGCACGACGAGATCGGGCTCGAATTTAAGCTCGGTGCCGAGGCCATCGCATTTTGGGCAGGCGCCGAAGGGATTGTTGAACGAGAAGAGGCGCGGCTCGATCTCGTCGATCGTGAAGCCGGAGACTGGGCAGGCGAAACGCTCCGAGAACAGGATGCGTTCGTGCGTCTCGTTTTTCGACTTATTGGCACTTTCGGCCGAGGTTTCCGACGCCGGCAAGGGCTTGTCGGTATATTCGGCAATCGCCAGTCCGTCGGCCAGCTTGAGAGCCGTCTCGAATGAATCGGCAAGCCGATTGCCCAGATCGGCACGAACGACGAGGCGGTCGACCACGACATCGATATCGTGCTTGTACTTTTTATCGAGTGCCGGGACAGCATCGATCTCGTGGAAATGGCCATCCACCTTGACGCGCTGGAAGCCCTTCTTCTGCAGATCGGCGAACTCCTTGCGATACTCGCCCTTGCGGCCGCGTACAATCGGGGCGAGCAGATAGAGCCGCGTGCCTTCCGGCAATGCCATCACGCGGTCGACCATTTGAGTGACCGTCTGCGCTTCGATGGGCAGTCCCGTTGCGGGCGAATAGGCAATTCCGATGCGCGCGAAGAGCAGGCGCATATAATCGTAGATCTCGGTGACCGTGCCGACGGTGGAACGAGGATTTCGGCTCGTCGTCTTCTGTTCGATCGAAATGGCAGGAGAAAGCCCGTCGATCTGGTCGACATCGGGCTTCTGCATCATCTCCAGGAACTGGCGCGCATAGGCCGAAAGGCTTTCGACATAGCGGCGCTGGCCTTCGGCATAGATCGTGTCGAAGGCGAGCGAAGACTTCCCCGAGCCCGAAAGACCGGTGAAGACGATCAGAGAATCGCGCGGAAGCTCAAGGGAGACGTTCTTGAGATTGTGCTCGCGGGCACCTTGAATGGAGATGACTTTGCGTTGTTCTGGCATGCTGGTTGGCTACGCTTTAAATGGGCTGCCAGCAGGTGCCCGGCAACGTCTGGCCGCGATTATGTTAGGCCTAGTCCAAAGGGTGAACGACTGCAATGGGTTTGGCGCGCATTGTCAGCAGTCTGGCGTCAGAACATGTCAGTATGTGGGGTGTTGTCCACAGTGGAGACGAGAAATGAAGCGTTTGTTGGCCGGTCTTCTCGTCGGAATGCAGTTCTATCTCGGACCCGGCTTTGCTGCAGGCACCGAGGATATTGATTTCGTGATGGCGGCGAGCCTGCCTCCGGCCGTTTCGGAAGCTTTGCGCAATAATCCGAAGACGATGAACTATAAGATCTCGACCCGCGTCAACCCGTACTATCTGCAGGGGGATTTCAACGGTGATGGTAAGGTCGATACTGCGCTTCTCATCGAGGAAAAGTCCTCTGGCAAGGCGGGAATCGCTTTCGTCCTTGGGAAGAAGAAGATTGCGATCGTGGGTGCGGGAAAAGCGACCGGAAATGGCGGCGATAACTTCGACTGGATGGACGCTTGGTATGTCTATGAGAAGGGTAAGGTACATATGGGGGCCGACGAAAACGCGCCCCCGACGCTGAAGGGCGACGGGATATTGGCGATGAAGGCAGAATCGGCCAGCAGTCTGATCTATTGGAACGGGTCCGGCTTCGCCTGGTACCAGCAGGGGGACTAAGGCAGGAACGGGTCGATTATCGTCTTCAGCTTCGTCGCCCTGCCGGCGATCAGGCTTTGATAGGCGTCCGGGAACATCGGCGAGCCTGATAGGACCCTCGACATAGCGTGCAAGGTCAGCGGCATAGGTCGGTCAATCGCTCGACGGCCAAGGGCAGTTCGCCGGCGAACGCGCCGCAGCCGACGAGATCGATTTCCCGCTCTACAATGTTATTGGGGTCGATCGTCAGCTTCTCGTGGAAGATGCCGACAAAGACAATGCGTGCGCCGCTCGCGGAGCGTGCTGCGAGAGTTGCAGCGACAGAGGCACTTCCCGTCGCGTCGACTGCAAATCGCGTGGATGGCGCATCCTCGAGCGTCGCAGGCGTAGCGCCAGTCACGTCGGCAACGAGACGCTGACGGGCTTCGTTGCGATCGACGATGTAAAGCGGGCCGAAGCCCTCCCGTGCGAGGACAAGGGCGACGAGCCCCCCGATCGGTCCGGCGCCGGCAATGAGGACCGGTTCGCCACGTTCAGGTGCCAGGCGATTGAGGGCGTGCAATGCCACGGCCAACGGCTCAGCCATCGCGGCGACGGCAGGTGGGAGCGCCTGGTCAATGGGGAGGATGATCGACTCCGGTAGGACTGTCATCTCGGCAAAGCCGCCGTCACAGACTTCACCGACAAAGCCGAGGTTTGGACAGAGATTAGGTGATCCGCGTCGGCAGGCGGCGCAAGTTCCACAGGCGACCCGGGAATCCGCGACGACGCGATCACCTCGCTTGAACTTCCTGACATCCGGACCGACAGCAATCACTTCGCCTGTAAGTTCATGACCGGGCGTCGAGGGGCTGCGCGACAGCCATTGTCCCGTCTTGAAGTTGTGAAGGTCGGATCCGCAGATGCCGGCGGCCAAAACCTTGATGAGGACATCGGCGCCGGTCGGCGAGCCGGGTTCGGGTATCACTTCAACTCGAAGATCGCCAATGCCGTAAAGGCGCGCGGCGCGCATGTCAGTTGCCAAGCAGCCGTGTGCGGAGTTCGGATACCGCATTGGCATGGGCATCGAAGCCTTCGTAGGTGGCGATGACGCGAGCATGCTTGGCAAGCTCGGGATAGCCTTGCCGCGTGACATAGCCGATCGAAGTTCGCTTCATGAAATCGAAGACCGAGAGTGGCGAGAAGGATTTAGCCCAGCCGCCGGTCGGCAAAACGTGATTGGGCCCGATGACGAAATTGCCAAGCGTGGTCGGGGTATGCTCTCCGAGAAGAATCTCGCCGGCATTCTTGAATTGCCCGAGATAGGCAAAGGGCTCGCGGGAGAGGATTTCCAGGTGTTCAGGCGCGTAGTCGTTTACAAAATCCGCGGCTTCAGCGGTGTCGCGCGCGATCAGAATTCCACCACGATGCGAACCGAGCACTGATTTGGTGAACGAAACACGCTGGTCGCTCATCTTCGTCCAATAGTCCGGAAGGGACGCCAGAGCCGCCTTCGCAACCTCTTCGCTCGTCGTTACCAGGAACGCTGATGAATCAGGCCCGTGTTCAGCCTCGATGAGCAGATCAAGGCCAGCGAGGCGGCCGTCAATGGTGTCGTCGGCGAAGATGATGACTTCGCTCGGACCTGCCGGCGTGCCCGTATCGATGAGATCGGCGAGGAGACGCTTGGCTGCAACAACCCAAGGCGAGCCAGGACCGACGATCTTCACGACTTTCGGAATCGTCTGCGTGCCATAGGCGACGGCGGCGACGGCTTGCGCACCACCGCAGCGATAGACGCGCGAGACTCCGGCGGCACGGGCCGCGACAAGCGTCGCCGCGTCTATATTTCCATCAGGACCCGGCGGCGTGATGATCTGGATCGATTCAACCCCCGCCACGGTAGCCGGGATGCATTGCATCATGACCGAGCTTGGGAAGGCGCCTTTGCCGCGCGGAATGTAGCAGGCGACCGACGGGATGGCGTTCATCCGGTCGCCGGCGAAGACGCCGGGACGCATCTCGTGGAACCACATTTCCTCGGGCTTCTGGTCTTCGTGGAACTTGCGGATGTTGCCGGCCGCATAGGTAATCGCTTCGAGGACTTCGGGCTCAAGTTCCCGATGCGCGCGCTCGAAATCCGCTTCACTGGCCGCAATGCGCTTTGCATCGACGGGTGCCTTGTCGAAATCGCGGGCGAAACGGGCCAAAGCCTCGTCGCCTTCGATACGGACGGCTTCGATGATCGGCTTTACCTTCTCGAGATAAGGCCCCAGGTCGGATTCGGTGCGCTTGAGCAATTGGGCGCGATCCTCGGGCTTAAGATCGGCGAGGCGAAGGAAATTGACAGACGCGGACATGGGAACCTCAGAGCGAAGCGAGAATGCCGCCATCAACCGGCAGCATGATGCCGGTGACATAGGCCGAAGCCGGTGCAGCCAGAAAAACGATGGCGCCGGCAAGGTCGTCAAGCTGGCCGAAGCGGCGCAAGGGGATACGCGACAGCATGCGATCCCGCCAGGCTTCATCCTGGTAGAAGGTTTCGGTCATGGCAGTGCGGAAATAGCCGGGCGCGATGCCGTTGACCCTGATGCCATGCGGCGCCCATTCGGCGGCGAGCGCACGCGTCATGCCGAGAAGACCGGTTTTCGACGTACCATAGGGCACCGCGGTCGGAATGCCGACCGTGGAGGTGAGCGATAGGAGATTGATGATCGAGCCGCCGGTGCCACTCGCAATCATGTGCTTGGCGGCGGCCTGGGCGCAGAAGAAGGCGCCTTTGAGATTGGTGTCGACGATTTTGTCCCACAGGGTCTCGTCGATCGAGACGGAGGCGCGGACTTCCTCGGCACCGGCATTGTTGACGAGAATATCGAGGCCACCCAATGCGTCGACCGCCTGCCGGACACCGCTTGAGGCGGAATCGGCGTCGGACACGTCCTGCGCAATACAGTAGGCCTTGCGCGCCAGCGCTTCGATTTCGGCGGCAGTATCGTCGAGGTCACGCTCATTGCGTGCCGTGATCGCAACATCGGCCCCGGCGCGCGCCAAAGCCAGCGCGATCGCCTTGCCGATGCCGCGGCTTCCGCCCGTTACCAGCGCGGCGCAACCATCAAGGCTGAATAGCGAGACGTCGCTCATGTGGTCGAGGTGTGCCAGGTGGTCGAGACATACTCCTCATCTTCCTGCGCATTGCGTTCGAAAGCGAGGAAATCCCAATAGCCGCAATTGAACTCGCCGGGAAACTCGCGGCAGGCGCGTGGGCGTGCATGATAGATCGTGCAACGGCGCTCCTTGGTGTCGAAGAACTGGCAGATGCGCCCGAAATGCTCATCCTTCTGGCGGCGCATGACGCGGCCATGGGTGCGGTCAATGCGGAAGAATTTTTTCTCGGCCTTCTCCAGCGGCATGTCGAAGTGCTTGGCGATGCGCACTGCGTCGCGATCCTTCACCTCGATGATCGGATAGGAACAGCAATAGCCCGGGCATTTCAGGCAGTCATATCTCTTGCGCGGCATCGTCTACTTCTTTTGCCCCTGGGCCTTGATGGAATTGAATTTGCGCTGCGTCTCGGCCAGTTCCGACATCAGCCATTCGCGGAATGAGCGCGACGGGGCCGATTCCTTCGAGCCTTTCGCGCGCACGAAGAAGTAGCTGCCGTGGTCCCTCATGTCGAGCGCGAAGGGGCGCACTAGCCAGCCCTCAACGATGGAGTCGGTGCAGAGGATCTGGTCGCCCAAGGCAAAGCCCTGGCCGGCCTCGGCGGCCTCAATGGCAAGATGGTTCTGAAATACCGTGCCGCGCCAATCCTCGACGCCGGTGACGCCAGCCTGGGTAAGCCAGTCGGTCCAGAACTGCTTTCGCGCTTCGTGGAGAAGGTTGAAGTTGGCAAGTTCGGCCGGAACGAGATGGTCGCGCCCTGCAACGAGCTGCGGGCTACAGACGGGAAAGATCTCGATATTGTCGACGAGCTTGGTCATCTCCACATCGGGCCAGCGGCCCGGCCCGTAACGAATGCCGACATCGGCATCGCCGGCGCGGAAATCGACGAGCCGCGAGGTCGGGTCGATATTGAGTTCGATATCGGGATGAAGCTCCTGGAAGCGGCCGAGGCGAGGGACCAGCCAGCGTGAGGCGATGGCGGGTTCGACGGAGACATTGAGCGTGCGGACCTGGCCTTGGGCGGCGGCTTCGCGGGTTGCATCCGACAGGGAGTCGAAGAGGGGGGTCAGGCGGCTGCCGAAGCGGCGCCCGGGCTCGGTCAGTTCAACGCCGCGGCCGGTGCGGACGAACAGCACTGTCCCCAGCCATTCTTCGAGATCGCGGATATGCCGGCTGATCGCCGCGTGGGTGACGAAAAGCTCGCCGGCGGCCTCGGTGAAGCTCTCAAGCCTCGCCGCCGCTTCGAAGGCTTTCAGGGCATTGAGGGATGGAAGCCGCCGGGCCATTGGGTCACACGTAAGTTTTCCTTACAGGTAGCGTAGGATAATGCCGTTTGTGATGCAAGCGCGAAGTATCTAAATTGAGCTCACACAAGAAGACGAATAGGAGTTAGGCCATGAACTGGATTTTTGAAGCTTATACAAACGTTTACAGCACGGCTCTGATGCAGGGCGTGGATGGCCCGGCTCATGTTGCAGGTGCGAAGGAAGTGGCCCAGAAGAAGCCGGGCCGGTTGGCCCGACTGCTCGGACGCCACTAACACTCCTTCGATAGGTCAGTTTTCGTAGCGGCCTCGATCCTAGATCGGGGCCGCTGCCGTTATCGAGACCTCCATCAACATAGCCGGGTGCGCCAAGCCGGCGACAATCAATAAGGTCGCTGCACAGCGGTGGCCCTGCAGAATACGGTCGCGCACCTCCCGGTAGATGCCGATATGGGCGGCATCGGTAATATAGACATGGGCATCGACGATGTTGCGGTGGTCCATGCCCTCCTTGGCCAGGATCGCCAGGACATTCTTCCAGGCATGCTCATGCTGATGTTCCGGCAAAGCGGCGATGATGCCGTCGGCATCGGCTCCCACCTGGCCTGAGACATATACAAGCTTCTTTGCACCTTCGACGGCGATTGCCTGGGCATAGTTCGAGAAGGGTTGGGGAGCTTCGGTGGTTTTGACTTCACGGATCACGGGCATCTCCTTTTTGGGCAGCATGACGCGACTTGCTTTGAACGAAAAGAGAACATATATGCGGTGGATAAGCAGTCGATCCGACTGCCGGAATTTCCGCATTCGACTAAGTTGCGGGCGACATAGGGAGCTACGACATGGCGGGTTCGGTCAATAAAGTCATTCTGGTCGGCAATCTCGGCCGCGATCCGGAAGTGCGGCATACGCAAGACGGCCGCGCGATCGTCAATCTCAGCATCGCGACATCCGAAAACTGGCGCGACAAGCAGACGGGCGAACGCAAGGAAAAAACAGAATGGCATCGCGTCGTTATCTTCAACGAGAACCTCGCCAAGATAGCCGAGCAGTATCTGAAGAAGGGTGCGAAGGTCTATATCGAGGGGCAGTTGCAGACTCGCAAATATAACGACAATGCCGGCGTCGAAAAATATTCGACCGAAGTGGTGCTGCAGCAATATCGCGGCGAACTGACGATGCTCGATGGCCGTAGCGGCGCGGGCGGCGGCAGCGATTCAAGCGACGATTTCGGCCAGGCGAGCCCGATGGATCGGCCGCGTGCGGCTGCGGGTGGCGGCGGTCGACAGAACTTCTCGCGCGATCTCGATGATGAGGTTCCGTTCTAGCTCGACTAGACGAAGCCTGCGAACCAATTCACGAGCTCGAACGCCGATATTGCGATAATGAGCAGGCTGACTGCGATGGTTAGCGGCTTGCGCGGCGCCTTCTTGAGCAGCACGCCTGATAGGAGCGCAGCGGGAACGCCTCCGGCGATGAGCGCTGCGATCGATATCGCATTATCGAGCATGCCTTGCGATTGCTGGGTTATTCCAAGGAAGAAGCTTGCCAGAAAAACCGTGAGCACGGCCGATGTCACGACGAACTCAGCCGCGTTCACTGAGCCGATGACATAGCGCGGCGGGGCGCCAGAACCGATCAATGTGGAAGTGACCACCGGTCCCCAGCCGCCGCCTTCCAGTGCGTCGAGGAAGCCGCCAGCCGCGCCGACGGGAGCAACGAGTTTTCCGCGCGGCAGCGATTCGCGCGCCGGCCTGAAGACGCGGACCATGATCGCTACGCCGACAATCAGCAAATACGAGAAGATGAAAGGACGCATGGTCGCGCTGGAGACATGGGTGAGAAGCAGCGCGCCGCTGACCCCGCCCGCCACGCCAGAAATCGCGAGCTGGATCATCAATTTGCGATCGACATTGCCGTTCAGCCAGTGCGAAGTGCCGGCGGTCCCGCTGGTGAAGAGCTTCGCTGCGTGAACGCTCGCCGAGGTTTGAACCGGAGGAACGCCTGTCGCCAGTAGCAGAATGGAGCAAATGACGCCGTAGCCCATGCCGAGCGCGCCGTCGATCAATTGGGCAAGAAAACCCACAACCGCAAATGCAACGAAATCGACCATGCTGACCCGCCCTCGCGTGTCAGGTTAAGCGCCCGGAATTAAGGGTTTCTGTATCGGGCGTGCCCCAAGTGACTTAATTGAGAAGCCACCTGATCAGCTCGAATGACGAGAGGCCGATGATCAGCAGGCTGACGGCAATCGTCAGCGGTTTGCGGGGCGCTTTTTTCAGCAGGCGTCCAGCGAACAGTGCCGCAGGAATGCCGCCGGCGATCAACGCCAGAACGGGGATGGCATGGTCAAGCAGTCCTTCCGATTCATGCCAGACGCCGAAGAGCAGGCTTGTCAGAAATACCGAGACCACCGCGCAGGTGACGACAAATTCCGCGGCATTGACCGAGCCGATGACATAGCGCGGTGGTGCGCCGGTGCCGATCAATGTCGAGGTCACCACCGGCCCCCAGCCGCCACCACCGATCGCGTCAAGAAATCCGCCTGTAGCACCAAGCGGAGCCACAAGCCGCATGCGCGGGAAGGCTTCCGACGCCGGCTTGAAACATCGGAAAAGGATGAGAATGCCGACCGCCAGGAGATAGACGAAGACGAAGGGGCGCATGGTCGAGCCGGAGACTTGAGTAAGGATCGTCGCTCCGACGATACCACCTACGACACCGGTTGCCGCAAGCTGGAGCATCAACTTCCGGTCGACATTGCCATGCAGGAAATGGGATGCGCCGGATGTTGCGGTGGTGAAGAGCTTGGCCGCGTGTACGCTCGCGGAGGTTTGCGCCGGAGGAACGCCGGTGGCGAGCAGCATCACCGAAGAGATCACGCCATAGCCCATGCCGAGAGCGCCGTCGATCAACTGCGCGAAAAAGCCTACAGCCGCGAAGACGACGAAATCAAACATCTCGCGAGCCCCTCAGCGTTGGAATACTATTCGTCGAGCGCGGTCGTTCGGATCTCAGGATCGCGACAGGTTGATCGGCCGCCCGTTGTGCGTCCAGTGGATGCCGCACTCGGTCTTCGACGTTCCGAGCCATCGGCCGGCGCGCGGATTATCCGTGGTCCCGCCCTTGGTGGTGCAAGGCAAGCAACCGATCGAGCGATAGCCTTCGGAGAGGAGCGGATGCCGCGGCAGATCGAAGTGGCGCATATAGGCGTCCAGATCCCCAGCGGTGAAGCGGGCCAGGGGTTCGATCTTCAGGCGACCATCGGCCATTTCAAGTGTGGGAATGGTAGCGCGCCCGCCGCCGTGGAAGCGCTTGCGGCCGGATATCCACGCCTCGAAACCTTCAAGCGCACGCTCCAGCGGCGCCGTCTTGCGGATGTGGCAGCACATATCGGGATTTGACTTGTGGAGTGAGCCGTCCGGATCAAGCAGGCGGACATCGTCCGTATCCGGCTGGATATTGCGGATATCGGTAAGGCCGAGGTGGTCGACAAGCTTTGAACGATAGGAAAGCGTCTCCCAGAAGTGCTTCTTGGTATCGATGAAGATCACCGGCACATTCTTGTCGACCTGCGCTACCATGTGGAGAAGCACGGCAGATTCCGCCCCGAACGACGAGACGAGCGCGATGCGGTTCTTATAAAGCCGCTTGATTAGCGGCTCGAGGACATCGACACCGTCAAAGCCGCCGAAGCGGGCGACGATTTCGGAGTTGGGATGCATGGCGTCCACGATTAGCCTCAAAGACTTAACCGGCATGCGGCTGTTCGAGCCATGGTTCGGCATCACGATGACGCTCCGACCAGACTTCTGCCTCGCCCGCCGGACGATAGAGGCCACGCTGATAGGCGAGCGACATCTGACGCGACGATTTGAGCCAAACATCAGGCGCGAAACGTTCGGTCACCTCGAAGGCATCGAAGCCAACTTGGCGCATGAACTGGAGTTGATCCGGAAGCACATTGCCGCTTGCCCGCAATTCACCGACAAATCCCGTTTCGCGGATCTGCCTGGCGAGCGAATAGGCGCGACCGTCGGTGAATGATGGGAAGGGCAGCACGATCAAAGCAAGCCTCGGCAGGAACAGCGTCAACGCCTCAACGCGATCGATATTGGTGAAGACGACGCCGAGCCGGCCATCATGCTTGGTCAGCGCCTCCCACTCCTTGAGCAGGCGCGCGATAGGGGACCACGATATCGCCGGAGGCGGGCAGGGGCTCGTCCAGGCTGACATGGATCCACGGATCGTCGATGAATCTGTCGTTCTTAATGAGCGGCATAGAGGGCCTCCTTGAAAGGCTGGGCGCCGAGCCGGCGATAGGCAGCAAGAAACTCCTCGCCCGGCTGGCGATGCTTGAGATAGGTGTCGAGGATCTTCTCGATCGCGTCGGGCACATCAGGACCCGCGAAACCCGGGCCGATGATCTGGCCGATCGAGGCGCTGGTTGACGAGGAGCCGCCGAGCGTGAGCTGGTAGTACTCCTCGCCCTTCTTATCGAGGCCGAGGATACCGATGTGGCCGACATGGTGATGGCCGCAGGCATTGATGCAGCCGGAAATGTTGATCTTGATCGGGCCGATATCCTGCTGGCGGTCGTAATCGGCGAATTTGCGCGAGATGGCCTGCGAAATGGGGATCGAGCGCGCAGTCGCCAGCGCGCAGTAGTCGAGGCCGGGGCAGGCGATGATGTCGCCGGTCAGGCCGAGATTGGCGGCGGCAAGCTCGGCGGCATCCAGAGCCTTCCACACATCGAAAAGGTCGTCGCGCTTTACATGCGGCAGGACGAGGTTCTGCGCGTGGCTCACGCGGATCTCGCTGAAGCTGTGGGCCTCGGCGAGATCGGCGACGAGTTCCATCTGCTCCGAAGTCGCATCGCCGGGAATGCCGCCTTCGGGCTTCAGCGAGATATTGACGATCGAATAGCCATCGGCGAAATGCGCCGCCACATTGGTGCGTACCCAGCGCGCGAAGGCGGGATTGGCGAGGCGCGCCTCTTCGAACTTCGGCGACCAGCGGGTCAGGCGCTCGAATTGCGGCGGCGCGAAATAGGCGGCAGATGCGCGCAAGCTCGCGCTCTTCGACTTCGGTTTCCTGCTTCGGCCGCTTGGCATATTCGGCCTCGACCTCGGCGCGGAACTTCTCCGGCCCGAGTTCGTGCACCAGGATCTTGATGCGCGCCTTGTACTTGTTGTCGCGGCGTCCATAGAGATTATAGACGCGCATGATCGCCTCGAGATAGGCGATGAGTTCGTGCTGCGGCAGGAATTCGCGCACGGTGACGCCGATCAACGGCGTGCGGCCAAGGCCGCCGCCGACGATCACCTCCCAGCCGGCTTCGCCCTTGTCGTTCTTGTGCAGGCGCAGATCCGATGTCATGCACCTTCACCGCGGCGCGGTCATTGGGGGCGCCGGTCACGGCGATCTTGAACTTGCGCGGCAGGTAGGAGAATTCAGGGTGCAGTGACGACCATTGCCGGATCAGTTCGGCAACGGGGCGCGGATCGGCGATTTCATCGGCCGCAGCACCCGCCCACTGGTCGGTCGTGACATTGCGGATGCAATTGCCGGAGGTCTGGATTGCATGCATCTCGACATCGGCAAGCGCCGCGAGGATGTCCGGCGTATCTTCGAGCTTGATCCAGTTGAACTGGATGTTCTGGCGGGTGGTAAAATGGCCGTAATTCTTGTCCCAGCGGCGCGCGATCATCGCCAGCTGGCGCAACTGGCGCGATGAAAGCGTGCCATAGGGAATGGCGATCCGCAGCATGTAGGCATGGAGCTGCAGATAGAGTCCGTTCATCAGCCGCAAGGGGCGGAATTCGTCTTCGGTCAGTTCGCCGCTTAGGCGGCGCTTCGCCTGGTCGCGAGAACTGCGCGGTGCGGTCGCGCACGAACTGATAGTCGAATTCGTCATAGCGATACATGGTTCAGCCTCCCATCTCGGACGCGGGAAAGCGCCGCCCAAGCCCTTCGGCCTGCTTGCCGAGATCGAGCCGAACCGTCGGCCCAAGCGTACGGATGCGCTCGCGAATATGCAGCGCGCGAACATGTCCGTTCTCGCGTTCGGCATCGAAGAGGTAAACACCGGTAACCAAGGTCGAACTTTCATCGTCCTTGCCACGCGCTTCAAGGGCCTTTGCAGCCTGGGGTTCGGTTGCAAGCACGGCGCCGTCGATTGCCTCGCTCCAGTCGCCAGTGCGCGTGAAGAAGACAACCGCTCCGTCGCGCAGGCGATTGGCGGTCATGGCTTGGCCTTTCTCATTAATGCTCATGATACGGCTCGCAATGCTTCGGGCTCGCTTGATGCCCGGACAGGGAAGGTGACGATATCGGCGGAAGCCTTGGCCTTGGCGAGACCGACATAGATCATGGCCGGTCCGTAGAATGCCTTTGCTGGCAACGGCTTCCCAAAGATCGCCAATGGCGGTCGTAAAGGTCCGCTCATTGTCGAGCGTTCCGTTCTCGACCAGCGTGACAGGGCAGGCGGGATCGATGCCGGCGTCGAGCAGCTTGGCGGCAATCTCGCCCGCCATGTTGACGCCCATGTAGATCGCGAAGGCTTGTCCGGGCTGCGCCAAGGCTGTCCAATTCTGTTCCGCGAGCCCGCGCTCGGATGTTGCGGTGAGCAGTGTGATCGACTGTGTTCTGGCCGCGCTGGGTCAATGGCAGGCCGATCGATGCGGCACAGCCCAGAGCCGCGGTAATGCCGGGAACGACATCGACCGCAATACCGGCAGCTTCAAGAGCGGCCTGCTCTTCGCCGCCGCGGCCGAAGATATAGGGATCGCCGCCTTTGAGGCGAACGACGCGGCGTCCGGCTCCTGCTTCGGCGATCAGAATGCGATTGATCTCGCTTTGCTTGGGCGAGGGCTCATAGGGTGTTTTGCCGACCGGAATGCGGGTCGCATCGCGGCGCGCCATTTCGAGAATTGCAGGCCCGACGAGGCGGTCATAGACGATGACGTCGGCTTCGATCAGCTTGCGCTGGGCTTTGAGCGTCAGGAGTTCCGGATCGCCGGGGCCGGCGCCCACGAGCGAGACGCGCCCTGCCGGTGGGGAGGAGTCTCCGGCAAGCGCGGCTTCAAGCTCGCGGGCATAGGCCGGACGTGTCGCCGGCCAAGTAACTGTCGCGGATCGATCCGAAAAAAAACTTCTGCCAGAAGTCGCGGCGGGCGAAGCCCGGTGCCACCGTGCTCGCGACACGCTCGCGCAAACCTTCGGCAGCTCGCGGCGAGGCGCCCAAGGGCTGCGGGAAGCAACGCATCGATGCGGGCGCGCAAGCCCTGGCCCAGCATCGGAGCCGCACCTTCAGTGCCGATCGCCACGACGAGCGGATCGCGATCGACGATGGCTGGCTGGATGAAAGTCGACAATTCGGCGCGGTCGACCACATTGACGGCGATGTTGCGCTTCGCGCCTCGGACGAGACGACATCTTCCAATGCCCTGTCCGCGACATAGACGACGGCGGCCCCATCAAGATGGCGGGCTGCGAAGGTCTTGGCCTTCCAGGTGATGCGACCGGTATCGCGCAGATCGGCGAGTTCGGCGGAAAGTCTCAGGCGCGATGACGTCGATCGCAACATCCGTCTTCAGAAGCAGGCGAACCTTGCGCAAGGCTTCCTCGCCCGAGCCGACTACGACGGCGCGGCGGTCCTTCAGGTCGACGAAAAGAGGGAAAATAACGCATGCGACTACTCCTCACGCCCCGTTGACGAGGCGCACCGCCAAGACCATCGAGGTCCGGCGTGTAGATGATCTGGCAGGAAAGCCGCGAGCCGGGATGGATCAGCGGCAATTCATCGAGCATGGCCTCTTCTTCTTCACGCGCCGGATGAAGCTTGTCGGACCAGGTATCGCTCACTTCGACATGGCAGGTCGCACAGGCACAGGCGCCGCCGCACAAGCCGCCGACATCAAAGCCGTGCTCGCGGATGATTTCCATGATCCGCCAGCCTTCCACGGCTTCCACCTCGTGGTCGCGGCCGGCCTGATCTTTAATCCGAATGAAACCCATAGCCTCAGTCCGTTCGCTGCATTGTCCGTTCGGTATTTCCTAACGCTTTGCCATCACCCTGATTTCGTTTGATTCTGCGCACGAAATAAGGGTTAGAAGCGGATTAGCGGGTTCGTAATTCCGAACGTTCTCTTTAACGAACATAGGTACTAAAGAAAGAACTGCAATATGTCAACGCGCCGGAGCCGAAAGTCGGGCGAGTCACAACAGGTTGATCCGACCCCCGCCCTCGGCAAAACCATTCAGCGCCTGCGCAAGGCATATAACATGTCGTTGGGTGAGCTTTCCGAGCACTCGGGGGTTGCCAAATCGATCATTTCCCAGATCGAGCGCAACGAGACCAACCCGACCATCGGGACGGTTTTCCGTCTGTCGAAGGCGCTCGAAACAACGATCGACGAGGTTCTTCGCGTCGATTCCGGCGTCAATTTCATCGAACACCAGACAAAGTCAGGAATTCCCATCCTCGAAAGCCAGGACGGTCTCTGCCGGCTGGCGATCGCAGGTCCCCTGAACCTCGTCGAGTCCCTGCAGTGGTATGATTTCCAGGCAAAGCCCGGCGGGGTACTCGAGTCGGACCCGCACCCGCCCGGCACGATCGAGCATCTCTACCTTCTCAAGGGCGAGCTTGAGGTCACGGCCGGGGAGGAAAGCCGCACGCTGAAAGTGGGCGAGGCTATCCGCTTCCGTGGCGACCGGCCGCACAAGCTCGTCAATACTGGCAAGCGTCGATGCCCATGCGACGATGGTGCTGGTGATCCGCAATCCCGCGAGCGAAGAGCGCCGCTAGCCGCGCAATTCAGTTGCTGATCGGGTGGTAGTAATTCACCCGATTGCTCGGCCCCTCAAGCTTCAGGATCCCGGTTCCTGCATCTCGGGTATAGGTGCTGTCCGGCAATGGCTTCGATTCATGGGAGATCGTGCAGGTATAGCTCACCTTCTCGCGGACGAGCTTGCCATCGACCACCTTTCCGGTCGCGCTGATCAAACCGGCCTCGCTTCCGTCTTTGCAAAACGCAAGCCCCGTCGAACTCATCAGGATGCGGTAGGTCCCGTCCTCGTTGTGGACGATCGACAAGGAATCGATCGATCCGTCCAGTGCATCGATCCCCATATAGTATCCGGACCATTCATCCTCTTCATCCTGTGCCAGGACCGGCTGGGCAAGGAGAAAGGCAGCGAGGGCGATCATCATGGCTCTGCGGATCATCGGATAACCCCGTAAAGTTGCGAGCCGGAGATGCTAAGCAGAGCTTCATTAAGATCGCAACAAGGCTTGCGCCCAAGCTGTCGCGATTACGGACCCCGCTGGCGTCCGGGCCGGAGGATCGCAAGGATGCCGGCGGCGGCGATGAGGACGGCGCCGATCACCGTTCCCCAGGTCGGTATCTCGGCAAACAGGAAATAGCCCCATAAGGGCGTCCACAGCATTCCGGTATACTCGAACACCGAAACGAGGCTCGCCTGCGCCAGGCGATAGGCATTGGTCAGCAGCGACATCGCCACTGCCGCGATGACGCCGCAAGCGCCCATCAATAGAAAGTCGCGCAGATTGGGCCAGGCCCATGGCCGTACCAGGAACTCAAGACTCGGATGCGCCGCCTTCTCGATGCCCATGCCGGCAAAGAACAGCGCCATCAGGCCGGCACCCGTCATGAAGACGACGTTCTGGTAAAAGGCCATGACGGAGGCTTTCTCCTCGACGCCGAGCTTGCGGGCGACGATTGCCGCGATTGCGTAGAAGAAGGCGCTGGCCAGGCTCAACAATGCCGCCGGCTCGAACAGGCCGCTTCCCGGCCGCAGCATGACAAGAACGCCAGCGAAACCGACACCGGCCGCGATCCACTCCTTGAGAGCGACACGCTCGTCAAGAATGGGTACCGCGAGAAAGGTGATCATCAAGGGGGCGGTGAAGAATAGTGCTATCGCATCGGCGAGCGGCAAAGCCGGAAAGGCGATGTAGTAGGTCGTATAGGCGAGGAACAGGATGAAGCCGCGCACTGTCAGAATCCAGAAGCGCGGCGAAATCAATAGTCGCAGACCGCCTTCCCAGTGCACGAAGCCCGCAAGGATCGGAAGCGCCACGAGCGAGCGTGTCACCATCGCCTGCGTCACGGCATAGTCGCCACTGATGCCCTTGATGATGGCATCCTGCGTCGAGAAGATCGCGACACCGAGGCATAGGCAGGCAATGCCCCATAGATTGCGCCGGGTTTCTGAATTCGACATGGTCGGCACGATGGCGGTTGCCATGCGCACGCGCCAGTCGGTGAACGGCATGGCGCAGTCGCCTGCGACGCATGGATTAGTGTTGTTTCCCTCCCCACAAGGGGGAGGGTGAAAGATTTCAAACCGCGGTGATCGCCTTGTCGAGGATCGAGACGCCGAGATCGAGTTCGTCATCGGAGACGGTGAGCGGCGGTGCAATCCGGAAGACCGCGCCTAAGCCCGGCATCTGGACGATGTTCATCGACAGACCAAGATCGAGGCACTTGGCGGTGATCGCCGCCCCGCGCTTGTCGTCCGGCTCCATGCTTTTGCGGTCCTTGACGATCTCAAGCCCGATCATGAGCCCGTGGCCGCGGACATCGCCGATGCATTCATGGCGCTGCCGCAAGGCTTCGAGCCCATTGCGCAGGTGCTCCCCGGCAGCGGCGGCGCGCTCGGCGAGACGGTCGCGCAACAGGATGTCGATGACCTTGGCACCGATCGCGGCGGGCAAGGGATCGGACACATGCGTCGTGTAGAAGAGAAAGCCACGCTCATGGCATTTCTCCTCGATTTCCTTCGAGGTGATGGTCGCGGCCAATGGCAAGCCTGCACCGAGCGTCTTCGACAGCGTGAGTATATCCGGCTTCACGCCGTCACGCTCAAAGGCAAAGGTTAATCCGGTACGGCCAAGCCCCGTCTGCGCTTCATCCAGTATCAGCAGCATGCCGCGCTTGTGGCAGTGCTCCTTCAAGGCCTTCAGGTATCCAGTCGGCAGCACGACGAGCCCGCCGGCGGACAGGATCGGCTCGGCTATGAAGGCAGCAAGATTGCCGGTCGTCTGCCGGTCGACCAGGTCGAAGGCGTAGTCGAGTTCAGCCCTCCAGTCGTATTGGTCACGCGGACCGAAGCGCGGCCGCAATGGATTAGGCGCCGGTATTGCGAACGAACCGACCTGCGTCGGGCCATAGCCTTTGCGGCCATGCGAATAGGTGGCAGAGGCGGCGCCGCTCGTCATGCCGTGCCAGGATTGCGCGAAGCCCACGACCTCGAAGCCGCCGGTATAGAGCTTTGCCATCTTGATCGCGGCTTCGTTCAATTCCGCACCCGTTGACAGGAAAAGGCAGCGGTCGAGACCAGGGCCGGTGAGCCGCGTCAGCTTCTCTGCCAGTTCGACCACCGGGCGCGACAGCATGCCCGAAAAGAGATGGTCGAGATTGGCGATGCCGTTCGACACGGTCTCGACGATCTCGGGATGCGAATGCCCGAGAATTGCGCTCATCTGGCCGGAGGTGAAGTCGAGGATGGCGCGGCCATCCGCGTCATAGACGAAGCTACCCTTGGCGCGCTCGATGATGACGGGCGAGAAATGCCCGCCATAGCGGATCAGCTTGTCATTCGCGCTCTGCCAGAACTGCGCATCGGCATTGGCACTCACTCGGCCGCCAGCGGCAATGCCGGCACGCCTCCGATCACCCCTTTCTGAATTACCTCTGGCGCGTAGGGCTTGCGCGCAAAGATTTCGCGGACCAGCGGCGTGAAGAACTCGAGCGTCTCGTTGGGATAGTCAGGGTCGAAGGACGATTGATCCCAGCGATCGCAGAAATCGACGCAGGACTGGTAATAGATCGAGTCGCGATACTTCTCGCGCTCATGCTGGTTCCAGCCATAGTGGTGCGCGTAGTAATACATCTGGAATGAGCCGTGATGCTCGACGGTCCAGGTGACTTCCTCGCGCAGGAACGGCCGCAACACCTCGGCTGCGAAGCGGTCGTGGTTTTGCGGCGCGAGCCCATCGCCAATGTCGTGGAGCAGGGCGGCAGCAACCCAATCCTTGTCGGCGCCTTCGCGATAGGCGCGCGTTGCGGCCTGCAGCGCGTGGCCGAGCCGGCTTATCTTGTAGCCGGGGAACGTCTCCTCGTCCTGCAGGCGCAATTCGCGCAATACGCGATTGGCGGTTTCGCTATTGTGCTCGTGTTCGAACTCGCGGAGGAACTCGTAGTCCTCCTTGGTGCCATCCTTCATGGCGACGAAGCTTACGGTCTCCATTGGCTCACTGCGCATAGGACGGGTCTTTCGCATCGAGAATCTTCTTCATCTCGTCGAGGTGTACCGACATGGAATCCCCGTACTCTTCCCATTCGCGGGCGGTCTTTTCGGCAACCTTATTGGACATGATGTTGAGCTTCTGGCCGGTCGAATAGGCGAGGACCAAGGTCTTGCAGGCGCGTTCGAGGTAATACAGCACGTCGAAGGCTTCGGCCACGGTCTTGCCGACAACGAGCACTCCGTGATTGCCCATCATCATCGTGTTGCGGTTACCAAGCAGGCGGGCGATCCGCTCGCCTTCGGCATCGGAATTCGCCATGCCTTCATAGCTCATGTCATAGGCAACGCGGTTGAAGAATCGCGCCGTGTTCTGATCGATCGGCTTGATCTCGGGATCCGCAAGGCTGGCGAGCGCCGTCGCATAGGGCGAATGCACGTGCAGCACGCAGCGCGCATGCGGCAACAGTGCGTGGATGCGTCCGTGGAGACACCAGGCAGTCTCATCCGGTGCATCAGGGCTCTCCATCGTCGAGCGGTCATCGGCATCGAGCAGCATCAGGTCCGAAGCCTTGATGCGATCGAAATGCCGCCAGCGCGGATTCATCAGGAACTTCTTGCCGTCCGGCGAGACCGCAAGGCTGAAATGATTGGCCACCGCTTCGTGCCAGTCATAGTGGACCGCCAATCGGAAGACCGCGGCGAGATCGACCCGCATCTGCTGTTCCTCGGTCGAGGGGGTCCTGGCGGGCTTGAGCTTGGTCACTGTCGTCATGGCATTTCCTCTTGTTAGGGCGACCGCTTCTCGGCTGCCACCTGGCGCTCGCGATGGAAAATGTAGAGTCCGCTTCCGATAATAAGCACAGCTCCGGCCCAGGTCCACACGTCCGGAAGCTCACCGAATATGACAAAACCGAATAGCGTCGCCCAGATGAGCGATGAGTATGAGAAGGGTGCCACGACGGAAGCCGGGGCCGCCTGCAGCGCCCGGATCAGGCAGAGATGCCCAAGACCACCGAAGAGGCCGGTAGAGCAGAGCAGCAACCAATCCGTCGCCGTCGGCCATTTCCACGACCATGGCAGCATGAGGCTTGTCACGACCGCGCCCGCAACGGCGGTATAAAGCAGCGATGTCATGGGATCGTCCATGCGTACCCGGCGCGTGGCGATCTGGTAGTTGGCATTGCTGAGCGCGGCGACTAGCAGCAGCAAAACGCCTATGCCGATCGTCCCCTCGAGGCTTTCCCAAGGCCGCACGACGATCATTGCACCAAGAAAACCCACGGCGATACCTGCCCAGCGGCGCGGTCCCACATGCTCCTTGAGCACGAACGTCGAAAGGACCGTGACCAGGATCGAACTCATGAACATGATCGTCGTCGCGGTGGCGAGCGGTGTCGTCCTGATTCCGGCGTTGAACACACCGGTTGTGAACATCAACAGCACCGAACGGAGAAGTTGAAACCGCGGGGCGCGGCTGACCGCAATTTCAGGAAGCCGCGGCGCAGCCACGATGATGGCGATCACGGTTGCAAAGAAGAAACGTGCCCAGGTGACCTGCACCAACGGATAGGTCTCGAGCAGCAATTTCATGAGCGCATCGAGCGAGATGAAGCAGAACATCGTTCCGAGCATCCATAGGATGCCGCGTGTCCTGTTATCGTGCGGGACGACCGGGGTGGCGACGCTCATGCGACGAGCTATAGAGGCCGACCCTGAGTCATCCAACCGCGAATGCCGTGGGGGCCGACTGCCAAGGCTGCATGACCCATTCGGCCTCTTTCGACTGCGGGAGAAGCCAAGGCGCCTAAATGGGCAGCGTCGTACCTTGGCTCACAGCCAACTCTTCCAGCTCCGCCCGCAGGCCTTCGGGCAGGGGAATCCCGTTTGCTTCGCGGTCGCGGCGCTTTGCCCATTCCGGGCCACCGGCTGGCATGGTTCCGGGCTGCTGGGCGAAGGCATCGAGATAGGTTGCCATGCGCTCATTGAACAGAGCTTGCGCGACGAAGGTCGTCGGATCGATGGCGATGACGAAATGGCCCACCTTGGTATCGCCCAAAGCCGTGCCATCTTGTTCGTGCGAGAGGCGCATGCCCATGACTGCCCCGCCCAGGACATCGGCGACGCCGGCAAGAGCCGCGCCCTTGTAGCCAAAGTCGACACCGCCGACTGGTGCCAGCGCGCGGGCCTGATGGGGATCGCGCGTGAACGCTCCGTTCGCGTCGATGGCCACGCCTTCCGGCAGTTGCAGTCCTTCGGTCCGGTAGCGCAAGACCTTGTTCCAAGGAATGCTCGAGGTCGCCATGTCGAGCAGGAACGGATCGCCCCCTTCGCGCGGAGCGGCGATGGCGATCGGGCTCGTGCCGTGAAATGCGCGTGGGCCACCATGCGGAACCACCAATGCGCCTGAGTTGCAGGTTACGAGAGCGATAAAGCCAGCATTGGCGGCAGCGAGCGCATAGGCGCCGGCGGCTCCAAAGTGGGTCGAGTTGATGATACCGGCCATGCCGATCCCGCAATCGCGTGCAAGCGCGCAGGCTTCGTCGGTTGCGCGATAGGTCGGCAGATGGCCAAGGCCGCCATCGGCATCGACCAAAACGGCCGCGCGGCGCTGCGGTTTGACCGTGATTGTCGGGTTCGACTTGGCCAAGCCCGTCCGGAGGGATTTTACGTAGAAGGGGAGGAGGCGGATGCCGTGGCTATCAACCCCATGGAGCGAGGCGTGCAGCATTGCATAGCTGGTGGCCTCGGCTGTCGGCTCGTCGGTGCCGGCGGAGGCGAGCGCCGCTTTCGAAAATTCCAGCAGTGGTCTCGGCGGGGATCGCGGATTTCAGCCATTGCGCTGGCCGCCGAGAGGGTTGACCAAAGGATTAAGAGCTGCGATGAACGTTCGGATCATTCGTTCCCCATTCGTATGTTTCGAACGGGGATGTAATCCGTAAATATGGCGAAACTATGCTCTTAATCCTATATAACGGAATTTCCTATCAGGAGCGCCTGAGCTTAGCCAAGAAGGCCGTGGTAGGCCATGAATCGGCCGGAAGCCCTAGCTTGATCTGCAGGTCCTTGACGGCGGCACGTGTCTGAGAACCCAGCTTTCCGTCGATTTCGCCGACATCATAGCCCTTCTTCGAGAGGACCTTCTGCAACTCCATGATCTGCTTATAGTCGAGCGCATCGACGGGGCCATTGCCCTGTTCAACCGGAGGCGCACCTGCGAGACGCGTCGCGAAATAGGCGGCGGTGAGGGCGTAGGTGAGCGACTCGTTCCACTTCAGGTAGACCTTGGTGAAGTTGTAGTAGGCGAAGAACGCCGGACCATGCCGGCCCATCGGCAACAGCAGCGACACGGGTACCTTGTCCGCCTTGACGGCGCCACCGCCGCGCATGGTGACGCCCCATTTCGCCCACTGGGCGCGCGGCAGCTGGATCGCGATGTCAGCCTGATCCCAGGGTAGTTCCTGGGGGACTTCGACTTCCTGCAACCAGGGTTGATTGGCCTGCCAGCCATGGGTTTTGAGCAGATTGGCCGCTGAAAACATGATGTCGTTGACGCTGCCGATCAGATCGACACGGCCGTCTCCGTCGGCGTCGACGCCGCTTTCGAGGAAATCGGCGGGGAGGAACTGCACCTGGCCGATTTCGCCGGCCCAGGCACCGACCATCTGATCTTCCGTCATATCGCCGCGGTCGATGATCTGGAGTGCGGCAATCACTTGCGGCCGGAATTTTTCGGGCCGCCGGCAATCATAGGCGAGCGTGGCGAGAGACTGGATCGTCTTGAAGTCGCCCAGATACGAGCCGAAATCGGTCTCGAGACCCCAGAAAGCCACCAGAACCGTGCCCGGGACGCCGTATTTCTTCTGAACCTTCGAGAACAGCGCCGCATGTTTCTTGAGCAAGCCCTGCGCCTTGCTCATGCGATTGTTGGAGATCAACTTCGCCTGGAATTGCAGGAAGGTGAGGGCGAAGGTGCTCTGCGAGCGATCGCGCTCGATGACACGCTTGTCGTATTGGATATGATCGAGCACGGCGAGGCCGCGGGACGATACCCCCATGCCGGCCGCCTCCTTCTTCAACCCGTTCAACCATTTGGGGAACCCGGCCGGGCCGGGGGGCGCGCAGGCTGCGAGCGCCGATCCGGCGAAGCTTCCGAGGAAAGCAGCAGCAACAAGGATGCTGGCGATGCGGCGCATTGATTTCTCCGTATTCACGATGATTCCGAGGGTCCCTCTAGCATCGGGGCGATGCCGGGTCCATGTGGTGAAACTTTGACGCACGCGCTTGACCGTCAAGCCCCTTAGACGGAAGCTGCCCCGGCAACCGAGGACATCATCCATGACCAGTGCGACCGCTATAGCCGGCACCGACGAGCCTTTCGATACCAGCAAGATCCCGTTTGATAGCGACAAGCTCGACGCGATCATGGACGCGGCCGGCCTCGACGTGCTGATCGTCACCTCCAAGCACAACATCCAGTATCTCCTCGG
The DNA here is from genome assembly GCA_963805405.1 of uncultured Alphaproteobacteria bacterium. GTDB lineage: Bacteria > Pseudomonadota > Alphaproteobacteria > Rhizobiales > Aestuariivirgaceae > JAEUMG01. The sequence continues at coordinate 603,594 of CAWDUC010000020.1, forward strand.
CGGCTACCGCTTCTTCTTCTTCGACGCCATGGATGCCATTGGTCTCAGCCGCTATCTGCCGGTGTTCATATACCCGAAGGGCCACCCCGAGGACGCCGCCTATATCGCCAATTCGATGGAATCCTACGAGCGCGCGCATGGCCGCTTCTGGGTGCCAAATGTCATCACCAAAACCTGGGGATCGCTCGACGCGATGCGCGCCGCGCTCGACTATGTTGGCAAACTCGGTAAGACGCCGCGCAAGATCGGTGTTGAAACAGCCTTCATTCCTGCCGATGCCTACAATCTTCTGCAATCGGGCCTCGCCAACACGGCGATCGCCGATTGCCTCATCCCGCTCGAACGCTTGCGCGCCGTCAAGACGCCGCATGAGCTGGACTTGGTCAAGAAGGCCTCGGAAGGAGTCGTCAATTCCATGCTCGCCGTCATGTCGAGCCATGGTCCAGGCTCGACGAAGCACGAACTGGTATCAGCCTTGAAGCGCGAGGAAGTCGCGCGCGGCCTCACCTTCGAATACTGCCTCATCACCACGGGCACGAGTAACAACCGTGCGCCTTCCGATGAGAAGTGGCACAAGGGCGAAATCCTGTCGCTTGATTCCGGCGGCAATTATCATGGTTACATTGGCGACCTCTGCCGCATGGCGATTCTTGGCGATCCGGATGTCGAATTGCAGGACCTGCTTGCCGAGGTTGACGCGGTCCAACAGGCCGCTCGCAAGCCGGTTCGCGCAGGGGCGACGGGCAGCGAGATCTATGCCGCGGCCGAGAAGGTATTGGCGACGTCGCCGAACCGCGCTCATATGCATTTCTGCGCACATGGGATGGGACTCATCTCGCATGAGGCACCACGGCTGACGAGCAATGGTCCCGTGCCTTATCCAGGCGATGACGCGGACCAGCCGCTGAAGGCCGGCATGGTGCTTTCGATCGAAACGACGATGCCGCATCCCAAGCGCGGTTTCGTCAAACTGGAGGATACTGTCGCGGTAACCGCGAACGGGTTCGAGCCGTTTGGTGACGCCGGTCGCGGCTGGAACCGCGGTAAAATCTGAGCTTTTCTTACCAATTGGTGGCCCAGACCAGTCGAAGCTCCATCTGAGCGCTAACCGCTCCTTCACCAACTAACTTCACAAAACCCGGATTGACGAAGTTTTGAAATAATTGCGCCGAACGAAGTAGCGATTTCAAAACTCGTGGTTGCAATAAGCTTCCCTCCACGAGTGCTGTGGAGTCAGTTGCGTTATGTGGGAGCCCCTTTCCGCCAATCTTGCAGTGATTTTGGCGCTGCTGGTGGGGTGGACATCGGCCAGCGAGTGGGTTGCGCAGTTCAGCGCGACCACCCAGAAAACACTGTTCGGGCTGCTGATGGCATTGGGCACCCTCGGCTCTATGCTGATGGCGTATGAGTCAGCGCCTGGGCGCTACTTGGATTTGCGCACGGCGATGATCGTCATATCGGGTTTTTTCGGCGGCGTTCCGGCTGCACTTGTGACCGGCGCCGTGGCCCTGGCATACAGACTATATCTGGGCGGTAATGTACTGCCGGCGGTAATCTTCATTCTTCTGGCAATGGCTATCGGTACCGCAGGTTATATGCTGCGACGCGGACGACCGGCGACACTGTTCCAGGTCGTTGTGCTGGCATTTGCGGTAGTAGCCGCAACCAGCGGTCTCATGATGCTTGCATTCCCGAAGTTTGCCTCCGTTGTCGATCTGCGCATTCCGATGTTCTACACTTTCAGCGCGACGCTCCTATTGGGGGCGGTGCTGGTGCTGGAAGCCAGACGGCGCGAACTCCTGACCATCAACGCTTACTACCAGTCGATGGTCAACGCGCTCCCCGACTGCCTCAACATCAAGGACCTCGATGGCCGCTTCCTTGCCGCTAATCCCGCGACATCGCGATTGATGGAGATTGCAACGGCGCAGAATCTTGTTGGGAAAACGGATTTTGATTTCTACCCGAAAGAGATCGCGGAAGGATTTCGAGAGGACGAGAGAGCGGTTCTGAATGGAGGGGAAAATCGCTTACTCGAACAGAAGCTCGTGCTTCCGCACGGAATCTGCCGATACGTCTCCACCCTCAAGGCTCCTGTGAGAGATGCTTCCGGCAAGATTTTTGCGCTCATTACCTGGAATCGCGACATCACCCAGCAAAGGCGCACCCAAGCGAAGCTCGAGGAAATGCAAGTCTATCTCGATCTGGCTTTGGACAATATGCAAGACGGACTTGCCATCTACGATCCCAAGGGTGTGCTTGTCTTCTGCAATGTGCGCTATCGAGAACTCTTTCCGCGCACGGCCCATTTGCGACAGCCGGGCGCCAACTTCACCGACATCATCAAGGCGGCCATTGCGCTCGGGGAAGAACAGTTCCTGGGCAATGAGAGTGTTGAGGATTATGTCCTGCGAAAGCTCCATGGCCTGCGCGAAGAGGGCAAGGTGTTGACTGGTCTCGAGGACGGCAAGACCTATTCGAAGCGGACAACGGTCCTCGCAAATGGCTGCAGCCTAAGGATCGTCAGCGACGCTACCGAGCAGCATCGCTTGCAAAGCTCGCTCAGCTATCAGGCGTTTCACGATTCGCTCACCGGGCTTCCAAACCGCGCGAATTTTCACCGCGAGTTCATGCGCCGTCTTGACGAAGCGCGCGCCGGCGCAAGCGAGCTGACCATCATGGTGCTGGATCTCGATCGGTTCAAGGAGGTCAACGACAATTTCGGGCACGAGGCGGGCGACAAGATGCTAGTCGAGGTGGCGCGACGTCTGGAAAGCGCCATCAGACAAGAAGACCTCGTGGCGCGCCTGGGCGGCGACGAGTTCGCGATTCTGGTTTCGGGCAATTCGCCGCGATCCGATCCCGTAATATTGGCCGATAGAATACTCAAAGCCCTCAGCCAGCCGGTCGGCATAGGGGATGTGACGCTCCTTCCCGGCATATCGATCGGATACACGACATATCCACTCGACAATTCCGATCAGGACGGCTTGCTGCGCCATGCCGACCAAGCCCTCTATTTCGCCAAGGCGAGCGGGCGCCGGACCTATCGGCGTTTCAATGCGACAGAGGCAGCAAAAGCTGTCAGTGCGTAAGCGCGTGGCGGTTCCTTAGCCCTGCGGGCGCTGCCTTCCATAGATCAGAAGCATCACCACGATCACGACGCCATAGATGACCTGGCGGCCCCACTCCTGCATCTGCAGGACCGAGAGGATTGACTGCAGCAGCGTGATAAGGATCACACCGGCGACAGTGCCAAGATAGGTGCCGCGCCCGCCAAGGATCGACGTGCCGCCCAGAACCACCGCGGCGATCGAAGGCAGAAGATAGGCATCACCCATGGCTTGCGCGGCCTTCGAGGCGTAGCCGGCAAGCAGAACCCCGCCAAAGGCTGCAAGACCCCCGGAGATTGCGAAAGCGATCAGCACGACGCGCTGACTGTTGACGCCGGAGAGATAGACTGCGCGCTCGCGGTTACCGATGGCGTAGACGGCGCGGCCGAAGCTGGTGCGGCTCAGCAGGAAGACCGCCAGTGCACCAATGATCGCCCATACGATCAAGGCGTTGGGAATACCAAAGAGAGTATCGCCCGTCGCAAGGAAGCGCATGGACTTGGAGGCTGCGTCCTGTGGCGAGAATCCGCCCGTGTGGACGACCATCAGGCCTTGCGCCACGGCGTTGACGGCAAGCGTCACAATCATCGACGGTATCCGCATATAGGCGACGCCAAAGCCGTTCATCAATCCGAACACGACACCGCATAAAATTCCGAAGGGAATTGCGAGGGTCGCGCCGACCGGACCATAGGCGGTCATCGCCGCCGCCATCATACCGCCCGCCGCCACCACCCAGGGCACTGAGAGGTCGATTTGACCGAGCAGGATCACGATGAACATCCCCGTCGCAATCACGCCGAGGAAGGAAGCCACCTTCAATTGCTGCAAGAGATATTCCGGCGACAGGAAATTCGACTGAACCAAGCTGCCGAGAAAAAGCAGGAGGATGATGCAGCCGAAAGCTATTGCGACTGCGGGGTCAATTCTTCGAAGATAGCTTTGAACCTGCGTGGCCATAACTTATCCGAAAAGATCAAGGCGATTGCGAATTCGAAACAGTCCGATGGCGCCGACGCTGACCGCGGCGACCAACACAACGCCCCGGAACAGAGGTTGCCACAACGGGTCTACTTCGAAGACGAACAACAAGTCGCCGATCGTTGAGAACATGAAGGCACCGAAGACGGCGCCGACGGCGCTTCCCGACCCACCGAAGAGCGAAACGCCGCCGAGCACCACAGCGGCGATCGAGTAGAGGGTGTAATTCCCGCCATTCGCCTGCGATGCCTCTCCCGAGTAGGTGAAAAAGGTAAGGAACAATCCACCCAAGGAAGCAAGCAGTCCCGACAACACGTAAGCAGCGAACTTGCCCTGCTTGACCGGTACCCCCGACATATAGGCAGCGACCTCGGATGAGCCGACCGCGTAGGCGGCACGGCCATATACAGATCGCCTAAATGGAACCCAGACTATCAGGATTATCGCGATGAGGCAGACGAGGCTCGCGGGTATTCCTCCTGGAAGCTTGCCGGTTATTCCGTCCGCAAGGTCCTCGTTGATCTCGCCGCCTCCCGGAAATGGCCGCAGCGCCAGCGCAATGCCAAAGAAGACCGCGCCAGTCGCAATCGTCGTGACGATCGGCTGCAGACGGCCATAAATGACGATGAAGCCATTGATGCCCCCGCACACAACGCCAGTGAGCAGAACCCCGAATATGCCGGCCATCGTCGTGAGACCAGAGCCGACAACAATCCAAGAGGCAACACAGTTGGTCAGTACGACGATCATGCCGACCGAGAGGTCGATGCCGGCCGTGAGCACGACCATGGTCTGCGCCATCGCGACCAGGGCCAGCAGCACGCTCTTGTTGGATGCCGTCGTGACAACGTTGGAGCTGAAGCCGGCCGGGTGATTGCTGGCATAGATGATGAACATCAACACAAAGACGGCGGCGGCGAGAAGGGTGCCGCGATGTTCTGCGAAATAGTAGCGCCAATCCTTCATGCAGTGTGCACCGGCGCAGTTCCGGTCCCTTCCATGGCTGGATTGATGTTGAGTGCGCTGCTGATCAATGCGCGCTCTGTGATCTCGGCGCCGACCAGTTCCTTGCGAACACCGCCATCATAGAGGACGAGCACGCGGTCGCAGCAGCCAATGAGTTCGTCGTAATCGGTGGAATAGAAAAGAATCGCCGCACCACTGGCCGCGAGCTTGCGCAGGAGCTGGTAGAGTTCCTGCTTGGTGCCGACATCGATGCCGCGCGTGGGATCGTTGAGCAGGATGATGCGCGGGTTGACCATCAGCCATTTGGCAATGACCACCTTCTGCTGATTGCCGCCCGACAAAGAGCCGACAGGGATATCCGTGCCGGCGGTGCGGATCGCCAGAAGCTGGATCATATCGTCGATTGCCTTGCGCTCGGCGCCGCGGTCGACGATCCCAAACCGAGAGAGGCGCTCGATAGCCGCGAATGAAAGATTGTCGCGCACCGACATCGGCAGCATCAGGCCTTCGGTCTTGCGATCCTCCGGAATGAGCGCCATACCAATCTTCTTCGATTTGGCGGCGTGCGGGCTTCCGATGTGCGTCTTCTGGCCATCGATACGGACCTCGCCGGATACGCTGCGCAAAACGCCAAACAGGGCAAGCAGCAATTCGCGCTGACCCTGGCCGTCCAAACCGCCGAGGCCGACGACCTCGCCAGGCCTAACCGCGAGCGAGATATCCTTCAGCCGATCCGTCCATGAGAGGTTCTTCACCTCGATCATCGGCTTTAAGGAACTGTCGGGAGGGGCAGGGCGCGGCGGAAAGATGTGGCTGTATTCGCGGCCGATCATCATCTCGACCACTTCGTTGTCGGTCTTGGTACCGGCCTTGAAAGTCGCGACATTGCGACCATTGCGGAACACGGTGCATTCATCCGCGAGTTCGGCGATCTCGTGCATGCGATGCGAGATGTAAAGCAGCGCCAGGCCTTCGCTGCGCAGGCGCTTCAGAACCGCAAAAACCTTGGCGACGTCCGCGGCAGTCAAGGCGGATGTGGCCTCGTCGAGAATGAGGATGCGAGGATTGCGGGCGAGCGCCTTGGCGATCTCGACCATCTGGCGGCGCGACAAAGGCAAGTCCTTGACGGGCGCCATGGGATGGATGTCTTCGGCGCCGGCGCGCGCAAGTGCTGCTTCCGCCAGGCGACGTTGCGCCTTGCGGTCGATCATGCCGAAACGCTGCGGTGGGTCGCTAATGATGATGTTGTCGGCGACCGACAAATCGGGGATCAGCGACAATTCCTGAAAGATACAAACGATCCCGGATTTATTGGCAGCAGCGGGACTGCTGAACCGGACCTCCTGGTCTTCCAGCAGCATGCGGCCTTCGTCGGGCTGCACCACGCCGGACATGACCTTGATCAAGGTCGACTTGCCAGCGCCGTTCTCGCCGAGGATTGCATGGATACGACCGCCAACGACGTCGAGTTCAGCATTCTCGAGCGCCCTCACGCCGCCATAGCGCTTTGAAACGCCGTCCGCGCGGAACAACGAAGGCGAAACCGGCTCCATCCCACCCCCCTCGAAAACAGCGCCGCGGGTTGGTCCCGCGGCGCCAATCCGTTCAACCGATATTACTGGTTGGCTTCCGATTGTCCCATGATTTCTTGCGCGGTGAAGTTGATACCGCAAGTCGGGAAGGAGTTACCGACAAAGAAATTGGGGGACTGGTCCGCATAATAGTTCTCGCCGTCCTTGAAGTTCGGATCTTCAACGATCGCGAGCGGCAGCTTGACCGACTGCGGTACGATTTTGCCCTCAAGGGCATCGATAGCCGTCTTGATAGCGACGGCCACCTGTGCGGGGCCGGTGCCGGCCGACGAGCAAACAAGGCCTTCGCCGGAATACTTGCCGCAGAAAGTGCGGAAGCCGTTCTCCGTCTCGCCGCCGAAGGGTACGAAGGGATGCTTCGCATCGATCAGCGCCTGCACGACGCCAGTGTCACCACCCTGCGCGGTGATGCCATCGAACTTCTTGTGGACGGCCAGCGCGTCGGCGGTGACCTTCTGCGCGGTCGGGTCGTCCCACTTGCCGACGACCTCGACGATTTCCCACGGCTTGCCCGTGGCATCGAGAGTTTCATGGATGCCGTTATGGCGATCGGTGTCGACGGAGGTGCCGGCGACGCCGCGCACTTCGAGGATCTTGCCGCCATTGGGGATCTTGTTCGCCAGCCAGTTGGCCCACAATACGCCGAGGCCCTTCTGGTCGACGTTGACGTTGATCGCGTCCTTGGTGTCGAGGATGTTGTCGAAGGCGACGAGTACCACGCCCGCGTCATTGGCGCGCTTGATCACCGGCTTGAAGGCGTCCGGGTTCTGGGCATTGACGACGATGGCGTCATAGCCTGAATCGATGAAGTTGTTGACGGCGGCGATCTGAGCGGCGACGTCTTCACCCGTCGAGATAACCTTGAATTCCTTGAGCTTCGCCTTGACATCTGGCTGCTCGGCATAGGCCTTGGCGGTCTTGATCATCTGGATGCGCCAGGTGTTGGCGATGAAGCCATTGGCCAGTGCGATGCGGTAGGGGCCATCCTTCTTGGGGAACTTGAAGAATGTCGTGTCGGCGGCCCATGGCACGTAGCATTCCGGTTCGGCCGAGGGACCTGCGACGACTTCAGGACCGGCGTGAGCGGCGGATGCGAGGACGCAGGAAACCGCAAGTGCGCTTGCGAAGGACGCAAGCCGGCAAGCAAAATTCTTAGAGATCATGTATTCCTCCCATGAAAGCCAATGAGTGGCTTTGTCTTGTCCGGTTGCGCTTGTTCGCATGTGCGATACGCAAGATTTCTTGGTACCGGACGGCAATATCGGTATAGGTAGATGAAAGCGCTGTCAATTAACTTCGAAAACGCATGAGCAAACGGCACGAACATCGAGCGCGGAGCAGGTTGTCGGACGTCGCGGCGCGCGCCGGCGTGAGCGCGGTGACGGTATCGCGGGCGATCCGCCATCCGGAAATGGTGACGCCGAAATTGCGCAAGCGCATCGAGAAGGCGATCCATGAACTCGCCTACGTGCCGAACCGCGCGGCGAGCATGCTGGCATCGTCACGGACACAACTCATCGGTGTTGTCGTGTCTTCACTGACCAATGGCGTCTTCGCGGATTTCCTGCGCGCCTTGCATGATTTGCTGTTGCCTGAAGCATTGCAGGTGATGGTACTCGACAGTCGCTATGTGCCGGAGGAAGAAGAAACGGCGATCGCGACTTTGCTCGGACAACATCCCGAAGCCATGATCGTGTCGAGCATCGATCAGACACCGCGCGCCAAGCAGTTGCTCAAGCGCAGCGGCATTCCCGTCGTCCAGACAATGGAATTGGCCAAGAGTCCCATCGATATCAATATCGGGCTTTCGCATGAGGAGGCGGGCCATGCAGCGACCCGTTTCCTGATCGATCTGGGTCATCGCAAAGTCGGCATCATCGGCGCACCGCGCGACCCTCGCCTGTACAATCGCATCGCCGGCTATGAGCGCGCGATGCGGGAGGCCGGCCTCGACATGACGGGACTTGCCGGACGCAGCCCCAATCCTTCGAGCGTGGCGCTGGGCGGAGAATTGATGCGCGGCCTCGTTGAAAGGCGCCCCGATATCGAAGCCGTATTCTGCTGCAACGACGACCTGGCACTTGGTGCGCTGTTCGAGTGCCATCGACTCGGCATTTCCGTTCCGGAACGGATCTCGCTGATCGGGTTCAACGATCTCGAATACGCGGCTTGCGCCTATCCTTCGCTAACCTCGGTTTTGACTCCGCGTTACGAGATGGGCCGCAAGACGGCCGAGATCGTGCTCGAGATCATCCGCGGCTCGGGCGCGTGGCCGCAACGCAAGCGGATCGATATCGGCTTCAAAATCATGGAGCGCGAAAGCACGCGGGCGCGAGACAACCGGCCAATCATCGCCAAAGCAGCCGGCAAGTCGCGGCAATCCGAAAAAGTTTAAGCATATTTGAGTGTTGGCCGGTTACGGGACATTAGCGGGTTTGGGCTAATCCTTTCCCACCATGGGGCGGTGGTTTAAGGATTTAAGAATAGTTCCGTTGGATTATTCGCCGCGGACGTGGACGTAATGGCGAAGACACAACCCATTGCCGGATCGGAGCTTTCGGCGGCGCTCGCGCCGTGCCGATCGGCCGTGGTTTCGCTGACGGTCTTCAGCATGTTCGCCAATCTTTTGATGCTGACCGGCCCGCTGTTCATGCTGCAAGTCTACGACCGGGTGCTGACCAGCAGCAGCATCCCGACGCTCCTCGCCCTGGCTCTGTTGGCGACCGTTCTCTACAGTCTCTACGGCTTCCTTGAATTCGTACGCTCCCGCCTTCTGGTCCGCATCGGGCGGATATTCGACGAGAGCCTGCGCGGGCGCGTTTTCGAAGCCGTTGCGCAGCAATCGTTTCGCAGCGGCGGGCGGCGCAGCGAAGCGTTGAGCGACCTGCAGACAATTCGGCAATTCCTGCAGGGCAATGGCCCAATAGCATTTCTGGATATGCCGTGGGCACCGATCTATCTCGCCATTATTTTCGCGATGCATGCCATGCTCGGCTGGCTGGCGCTCATTGCCGGCGTGGTTCTGACAGCACTCGCGATCATCACCGAGCAAGTCACGCGAAGGCATGCGGCCGATGCGCAAAAGGCGATCGGGCTTGCCGGGGCGCAGGCCGATCAATGCCGCACGAATATCGAAGTGGCAACGATACTGGGTATGCTTGGGCGATTGCGTGATCGTTGGGCGCGAACGCAGGATGAGGCCCTGGCAAGCCATATGGTTGCAAGCGATCGCAGCGGCTTGCTCACGACGCTGTCGAGAACCTTAAGGCTTGTCTTCCAATCGGCGGTGCTTGGCGTCGGCGCTTATCTGGCGCTCAAGCGCGAAGTTTCGCCCGGTGTGATGATCGCGGCCAGCATCATCATGGCGCGCGCGCTCGCACCGATCGAAACAGCGGTCAGTCAGTGGCCTCAGTTCCAAGGATTTCGCCGTTCCTGGCAGAGGCTCAAGCGTTTCCTCGCCGAAGTCCCGAAATCCTCGCCGCTCATGGAATTGCCGAAGCCGAGCGGCACGCTCACGGTCGAAAATCTTTCTGCTTATCTGCCTGGAGCGGAAAAGCCGCTGGTAAGCAATGTCAGTTTCGCGCTGGAGCAGGGCGGCGGACTAGGCATCATCGGACCGACCGGTGCCGGCAAATCCACGCTTGCGCGCGCGCTTGTTGGCGCCTGGCCGCTGACGCGCGGCACGGTACGGCTCGACGGCGCCACGCCCGATCAGTGGGATCCGGACGTCTTGGGCCGCTCCATCGGTTATCTGTCGCAAGAAAGCGATTTCTTCGATGGCACGATCGCAGAGAACATTTCACGTTTTGAAGTGTCGCCCGATTCCAAGGCGATCGTCGATGCCGCCCAGCAGGCAGACATCCACACCCTCATTCTCGGCATGCCCGACGGTTACAACACGGTGATCGGGCAGGGGGGCAGGCGTCTTTCGGCCGGCCAGCGCCAGCGACTAGGCCTGGCGCGCGCGCTCTATGGCAATCCGCCGCTCGTTGTTTTGGACGAGCCCAACGCCAATCTCGATGCGGCCGGTGAGACAGCACTTGTTCGCGCCATCTCGAGCGTTCGCGCGCGCGGCGGGACAGTCATCGTCATTGCCCATCGGCCCAGTGCCATCGGTGCGCTCGACAAACTCATGGTTCTCAGCGAGGGCAAGGTTGCAGCATTCGGGCCGAAGGATGAAATCCTGGCCAAGGTGCTGGCGCGTCCGGTCGATAGCGGCGGCAGGCCGGGCGGTCTTACGATCGTAGCGGAGGCGAAAGGCGCATGAGTTCGTCCTCGACTGTCCGCACGTTGCGCGGTTACCAGATTGGTGGCTTTGTCGGTTTAGGCCTGCTTGTCGGGGTGCTGGGGACCTGGGCAGTGATGGCGCCGATCCAAGGGGCCGTTATTGCGCCGGGCGTCACAGTGGTCGAGAGTTACCTCAAGCGCATTCAGCATCGCGACGGCGGTATTGTCGCCGATATCGCGGTGAAGGAAGGCGATCGTGTCGAGGCCGGCGCGTTACTCGTCAAGCTCGATGAAACCGACGCGCGCGCCGAACTTGCGATCCTGCAATCGATGCTCGATGAATTCGAAGCCAAGAAGGCGCGGCTGATTGCCGAACGCGACGACTTGAGGTGAAATCAGTTTTCCGAAAACCATCGAGGCGCGCGCCAAGGACCAGCACATCGCCGACCTGATTGCCGGCCAAAACAAGCTGTTTACCGTCCAGAAAGCCGCCCTGACCGGCCGGATCGAACAGCTGACAGAGCGCATCGGCCAGCTTCAGCAGGAAGTACAAGGCCTTCAGGCGCAGTACGCGTCGAAGAAAGAACAGACAGTCTTGGTGCGCGAGGAACTCGGCAACCTCAAGCAATTGCTGAAACAGGGCTTGGTTCAAGCCAACCGCGTATTCGCACTCGATCGCGAGCGGGCACGCCTCGAAGGGGAGGAAGGCGAACTCGTGGCGCAGATCGCCTCGACCGAAGGGCGGGTCAGCGAAACCAAACTGCAGATCATTCAGATCGAGGACGATGCCCGCACGAAGACACTGGGCGACCTGCGCGAGGCTGAGGCGGGCATTTCCGAGAACATGGAGCGGTATGTTGCCACCGATGCGAAACTGAAGCGCACGGAGATTCGCGCTCCACGGGCGGGGATCGTGCATCAGCTCGCCGTCCACACGATCGGCGGCGTAATCGCTCCCGGCGCGGACATCATGGCGATCGTGCCTGAACTCGATGAACTCGTCATCGACACGCATGTGCGTCCGGAGGATATAGATCAGGTCAATATCGGCCAGATGGCACAAGTGCGTTTTCCAGCCTTCGACCTTCGCACAACGCCTGAGATCAATGGCGAGGTCGTGCAAGTCGCCGCCGACCTTACGCAGACCTCAAAGGATCTCCCGCCCTATTTCGCGGTGCGGGTGCGACTCGGGGCAGACCAGATCAAATTGCTCGGCGCCAACAAACTTAGGCCGGGGATGCCAGCCGAGGCGTTCATCCAGACGCAGGAGCGCTCGCCGCTCAGTTATTTCCTGCAACCTCTGACGGACCAGATCGCCCATACCTTCCGAGAGGGCTGACAAACCGCTTTCAACGCGCTAGGCAGGCAACCCGGTGCAGGAGTCGGGCGGATCCGATGTCTATGATCGATGATCTCACGTGGTGGCTCTTTCGGTCCAGGGGTGATCCAATGAATATTGTCTATGTGATTGTAATCGGCATCGTCCTGGCGATCGGGAGCTTCTTGATCGGCGGCGCCTATACGATTGTGCCGGTGAGCACGCCAACCGCCGTGGGTTCTTTTGTGCTCAACCGCTATACGGGAAACATCTGGCTCTGCAACACCAATAGTTGCCGTGAAATCCCTAACTACCAACCCAAGCCGGGGGCGGAGCCGCCGGGCGGTTGATGATCCAGCGATAGTGATAGCCCAAACGGGGTCGTTCATAGAATTAAGTCGCGATGTCCTATTTTCGTTATGCAAAGCAGCAGTTCCTTCAGAAGGGCTATCCCGCGGTCTTGCGCCGGAAGATGCTTTCGCTTGAAGAACGGCGCATAGCAGCCTCACCATTCTATGTGCGACATCCCTATCAAGGAGCGATGACTCTGCGCGATGTAGATTTGCGCTGCGTTGTCATTCCCGAACAAAAGGTGCTGTACCACCGGATTCCCAAAAACGGGAACTCCTCGCTGGTATCAACCATGCTCAATATCTTCGAAGGAGGCGACCTTGCACAACGTATCGAGGACAAGCGCTATGCGAAGAAGCTCGTCCAGAATGCGTCCGAACTCACCCCCGAACAGGTCGACGATCTTGACGCGTACACAAAGTTCCTGATTGCGCGCAATCCTTACGACCGAACGCTATCGGCCTATCTCAGCAAGGTAGTTAAGCGCTATCCAAAGCTCAAACCGGAACACCCGCTCAAGCAGAATTTCGCCGGACATCGAGAGGGCGCGAAGCCCCCAGATTTCGAGAGTTTCTGCCGCTACCTTGTCGGCGGCGGTCTCCATATTGATCATCATTGGTCGCCCCAGCACGATTATCTCGTGTTGCCCATTGCGCAATATGATTTCGTTGCGAAGCTCGAAACGATCGACAGCGATTTTCCGCGGATCGTGGCGCGGATCGCTCCATGGCGGGAAGAGAAATTGCTTGTGAGAGAGGACGGACCGCACCGGACCTCCGCCGCCTCAAAGCGCGCGCAGTTTTACTCCGATGCTTGTTACGCAATTGTTGCGGAACTGTTTGCGCGAGATTTCGAGATCTTTGGCTATGATCCCGACGATCGCTAGCGGGTATGAATAGAGTCGGCGACTAAGGCCCTATCCGGTATCGCTAGCACGCTCATTGCTGGCTTTCTTGAGCAAATCGAGATTGCCTTTGAAGGTGTATTGGCCGCGATGGATCCGTGGAAGCCGATCACGACAAACAGTGGCGGAGGGGAGTCCTCCTCTTCCATTAGGCTCCATCAACCTCGCGATTCTCCAGTTTTACTGGGATTTGGCCGTTCCGCTATCGCCTGGCGTGCGAAAGCGATCCTGGCTTCTCCCCTGGGTAGTTGTAGATCAGCCGCCAATGCGCGTTCGTGTTTGCCCAAGCTTGATATTGCTGGTAGGCACCTCCTTCTCCACGCGCCCGCTACCCAAGAAAACAACCCGCAGCTCATACACCCCTGCCAAAGACAAGGGAGACCGATCTATGCCTTTCAAACCAAACTACGGACAACAGCGCCAAGACCGCGAGCGTTCGAAACTCAAGAAGGCGCAGGCCAAACTTGATCGCCAAGACCAGAAAACGGTCGAGCGAAAACAAGAGAACGTGGAGCAGCACGTCACGGAGGGTGGCGATGGGAAAGAAAGCTAAACATCGGGATCAAGGAGAGTTCGCGCTATTCGACGTTATTTACGAGGATGGCCGCATGACTTCTCGGCGGCGCGTGCCGATGGAGGTTATTGCGGGCTTAGACGGCGAACAGGCGGCTTGGAGCACTATCCAAGAGCAGGACGACGCCATTGCAGAAAAAGCTGGAACTTCACGAGGCAAGATTAAGTCCGTGACGCGTGTTCGGGACTAGTGTTGGTTTGGTCTCCCTTAAGACGGTCGTTGCCGAAAAAGACGCGTCCGTCGAGCTGCTCGAATCGCGGGCCTATTTGCTCTGGGTTTATTTGCGCGAAAAGTGCCTTCAAGAAGTTAGCCGAGTACCCGCTGCAATCGATGAGCCAGACCGCATGCTCACAGGTCGTAATCGGAAACGACTACATTGATGATTTCATCATCGGTTAGCTCCGGAAAGTCGCTGCGGAGACCAACAATTTGCCCCCACATCCCAGACTTTACGCTGGATAGCGGATCTACGCCTGTCTCCTCACGTATTCGGGCGCAGGCGCGGCTCACAAGTATTTCAGTTTCAATTCTTTTTGACATCATCTGCGCATATTCGGACCCATCACGAAATCTTTAGATTCCCAGCACTCGACTTGCCGCGGTCGGTTACCACATCATAGCTGACCTTTTGTCCCTCGTTCAGGCTACTAGCTCCGGCTCGCTCGACGGCGCTTATATGGACGAAGACGTCCTTCCCACCGTCATCAGGTTGAATGAATCCAAAGCCCTTCTGGGAATTAAACCATTTTACTGTTCCGTTTGGCATTGCCACTACTCCGCTTGGCTCCCCGTAACTATCGTTCTGCGGATTGAGTTTGTCGATAGAAAACGCCAGCGTTCTGACCAACAGCAAGCATTATGAATTGCCGTGAAAACGACATGGGCTCCCGCTGGCTGGCGTATTCGGCCTAGCATGCTCAGTCCGAACCACGGGAAGCCAGGGCTGGCGTTCTTCAACCCGGGTGTAACCTGAGGGTTCGCTTTGGTGAGCTCGTATATTTAAGATTGAAAATATTCAAACAAATCACTGGTAGTTGGCGGAGGGGGAGGGATTCGAACCCCCGGAGGGCTTGCACCCTCAACGGTTTTCAAGACCGCCGCAATCGACCGCTCTGCCACCCCTCCGCAAGAGTGATTTCAATCACTTAGCGAAGCATCACCGTCAGTCCAAACCGAGAATTGGCACCGGATTGGCACCCATTCAAGGCGATCACCGTTCGGGCGGCACTCTGAGCGCCGCGTCTATACCTATAGCTGCAGTGCTGCCTGTTCGGCGGTCTTTTCGAACTGGTAAGCATAGACATTAAGCGTGACCGCGGCGCTCCCATGCCCCAGGCGCCGGCTAACCGTCAAGACTCGTCTCCAGTTGCGATATCCGAGCCGGTGAGAGGGGTTCGAGGACGGAGGAGGGGAGCGTGATGGTCCGCCGCCCCTTGCGCGTCTTGGGCGATTAAAAGCGCAATCCTGCGCGAGTCTCTTCGAGGCTGCGTTCAACTCGACCCGTATTCGCCTGAAAGGACGATCCATTTCCATCGCCCCGAGTTGAGTGGGTGGTGGGGAATCGGCGCGCTCGGGCCTGGCCAGATTAACGACGACCCAGTGCCATGGACCGGACGGTCTTTCGCCCGTTACCCGCATCCGCTACAGGAAGTCT
Source organism: uncultured Alphaproteobacteria bacterium (assembly GCA_963805405.1). GTDB lineage: Bacteria > Pseudomonadota > Alphaproteobacteria > Rhizobiales > Aestuariivirgaceae > JAEUMG01. Next base: position 619,274 of record CAWDUC010000020.1, read on the forward strand.
CCATGCGGACGAATTATCAATGCTCGGTCACTGATCTCGCAAGGGCGGGGCAGGGTGATTACGTGCGCGACCAGGTCGGAGCCGGCGATTCGATCGAACTGCGCCCTGATGCAACGGCGCCCGGCGCAATCATCGCATTTCACCACGGTAACCGGATAGGCCGTCTCAGCGAAGTGGATCGCTGGATTGGTCCGCATCTCGCCAAGAACGGTGACCAAGCGGCTCACGTTGATGATCTCGTCGTGGATAACGAGGGTGAAATCGATTCGATTGACCTCAGCGTGGAACTTGCGCTGCCGGACGGGTCGCAAATGCCTAAGTCCGTCATCGGCGAGATCGGCGAGGAACTCCGATTATTGATGACGGTCGTGATGGCAGATGGAGTCTATCACGTCCAGGAGCAGCAGGTGCTCCAGCGCTTTGCGGATGTGCGGGCGCGGGAAGTCGGCGTTGTTCCTGCCAATGGCGAGGTTGCGCGCGCGATCAGGTGGGCACGCCGGCATCTTCCCAGCCCCTTCGAGACCGCCCAGATCATAGGCAGGCTGGCTATCGATCGCCCTACGGCATTCGACGCCATTCTCGAGGTCGCCGATCTGACGGCAGAAATGGACGGCAAGGTCGTGGATGCGGAGCGAGCCAAGGTGGAAATGCTGCGAGAATTGATCGCGGTCGGCCGGCAATACATTAGGTAACAGCTGAGCGAATCCGATGTGCTCTTTGGCAACGCGCGAGGATGAACGCAGGCCGAGGGCCTTGACCAAGAGGTTTCTGGCTCACTGGCTGATTGTTGTTCTTGTCGTGCCGTTCGCAATATCAGCCGCGCTGGCGCAGGAGACAGTAGATATCGGCAAGCTCCCCGGAAAGCCGATCGACAAAAACTGGTTCCACTACACCAATCGGCAATACGGGCTGAGTGCCGATATCCCGGCTTCAGGTTTTGCATATGAGTTGGGGGATCTTGGCGATGAACTCTCCTTGACCTCCGCCGATGGCGAACAGTCGATCACCGTATATGGGTCGCAGGACGTCGACCCCAATCTCAGAGGCAATAATCTGAGTCTGGCTTTTGCGGCGCTGGCTGCGGCACAGATCGACGCGATGCGTCTTGGCGGCATCGAAGTTACGCTCGAAAACGTCCATCCGCTCTCGTTCGAGGTTGGCGCCACCGATGCCAGTTATCTCTACTATCAAAAGGGAGTGATCTCGGAGAACTGCCCGACCCTGACGGCGAACTTGTGGATCAAGTATCCCGTGGAGGCGAAGGGCGAGTTTGATGAGATTGTCAAACGCATGTCGCAGTCGCTTTCGATGGCCTGCGCCGCAGAATAGAAGCCTGGAAATTCTTCCATCTAAAGTAGTGGCGCAATTCTACGTCATATATTTCCAGTTAATGCAGTAGTGCGCAGCGTTTTACAGACGAATATTGTGCCGTATCTGCAACATATTCTTAGAATTTCACAGCTTTTGCTCCAGACAATCTGGTTCGTGACGAAATCCTCTCCTACCGTCGAGGCCACGATTCTGAAGGCTGATGGTTGGAGTTGTCATGAAGTTTGTGAAGGCTGCGCTTGCTGGGCTTGCTTTGCTCGGTTGCCATAGTGTCGCGAATGCCGAGGACGAGTCGTCGGGAGCTTATATTCGCGCTGACCTCGGCTGGTCGTATACGGATTGGGGTGAGGGTGACAGCGCCTTCGTCGGTGGCGGTGGTCTCGGTTATCAGTTCAATGATTGGCTCCGCAGCGATGTGACGGTCTCCTATTCCGGGACCTATGACATCGGGTGGTGGTACGGCGGGAGCATGAGTTCGATTTCGGGACTGGCGAATGTCTATCTCGATATCCCCACCGGCAGTACCTTCACGCCCTACGTTGGGGCTGGCGCAGGCATGACATGGGTGGATCGCGGAGAAAGCGACAGCGCCTTCGCCTTTGACCTGACCGGCGGTTTCGCGATCGATGTAACCGACAATTTTACCCTCGATTTTGGCTATCGCTACGTCAACACCAACGCCGAGGGTACGAACCTGCAGCAGCACCAGGGCTTAGCCGGCGTCCGGTTCGGCTTCTGATCGAAAGCGTGCCTCCCCAAAAGGGGAGCGGCGGCCGCCGGACAATGCCAGCGACCGCCGCTACGTGGGCCTGGACAGCGAGGGGGCGGGGGAACTGTCCAGGTGAGAACTTTTAAGGCCTAGAAAAGGATCGCGGTCGATGCACCCGGTCCGGTGCGATAAGCAACCACCAAAGTCTTGTTTCCAGTTACCGTCGTGGCGACCGGCAGGCGGTCGGCCTTTGTCGACGAGGGATTGTCGAGCCGGTCTGCCTTTACCGAAGCATTGGACTGGAGCATCTGGGTGGAAACGGTCGGCTCGATCGAGGCCGAGACGAGGCTCGCCGAAATAAGGAACGCGGCGCCGGCGATGGCAGCTGCCGTGGTGATGATTGAAGTCTTCATGTTCGTTCTCCCTGCGGGGCTCGCTCTTGCGTTGCCCAATTCGATGGTGCCGTTTCTACAGCGCTTGTGTTGCAAACAATTTTCGCGACCCGCGAAGCTTTGTTTCAAATGTTTCCTGCTTAAGTGCGCCCAACACAGAAACTCTTGAAACGAAACCCTGTTCCTTCCGCCATCCGACCGAAACTGACGGTCGCGAAAAGGCCGCCATAGCTGGTGGCCTAAGATGAAGGTCCGGAGGGAAAAGAGATGAGCAGGAAGACGGCGATGATGAAGGGACTGAGAAATCTTGTGGCGACGGCGGCGATGACCGTAGGCCTTCTGGCCATGGGTTTTTCGCTCGACCAGGTTTCAGCAAGTCAAACGACCAACGCCGATACCGCGACCGTGACTGCGCCTGCAAAGCCCGCCAAGAAGGCCAAGACGGCGAAGGCTTCCGATCCAAAGTTCAAGTACGGAAAAATCGTCTCCTTCGACAGCCCGTATAACAAAGGCACGATCGTCATCGTCAGTCAGACGCACAATCTCTATTACATTCTGGGAGATGGTCGCGCGGTTAAGTACCGCGTCGCGACCGCCAAGGACGGCTTCGAGTGGGCCGGCACGCACAAGGTCAGCCGCAAGGTCGAGTGGCCGGATTGGTATCCGCCCGATGAGATGCGCCAGCGCCGCCCCGAGCTCCCGGCTCACATGGCGGGCGGTCCCGACAATCCTCTGGGCGCCAGGGCCATCTATCTAGGATCTTCGCTCTACCGGATTCACGGCACCAATGAGCCGTCTTCGATCGGCCGTCCTGCGTCTTCGGGTTGTATCCGGATGCTGAATGAGGCCGTGACCGAGCTCTATACCCGCGTGAAGGTGGGCGACACCGTTATCGTCATGTGAGATCCCCTGCAATTCCCCTCACTCTCGCATGATGCACTTGGCGCCCTCCCCGGAGGGCGTCTTTTTTTTGCGCTGGCGGGACACCGGTGCTAATCGCTTTCAGACTTCGTAAAGGCTGGAAGGTTGCCTACGCCCATGGCTGACGAGCATATCGTTGTCGTCGACGACGAACCGGAGGTTCGCGCCATGATACGCGACTATCTGGCCGGCCAAGGCTACGCCGTATCGACCGCCGACGGCGGTGCCGCCATGCGTGCCATTCTCGCCGAGCGTCCGGCACATCTGGCAATTCTGGACCTCAGAATGCCCGGCGAAGACGGTCTCAGCCTTGCCCGCTACCTCAGAAACCAGGGACCAATCGGCATCATCATGGTGACGGCCAGCACCGAGGTCATCGACCGCGTCGTCGGGCTGGAGATGGGCGCGGACGACTATCTCGCAAAGCCCTTCGATCCTCGGGAGTTGCTGGCGAGGGTGCGCAGTGTCCTTCGCCGCGTCCAGCAGCCTTCCGCCGACAAGCAGCCGAGCGGCGCGACCCTAGGCCACGAAGTGCGGATGGGGCGCTGCATGCTTAATCTCGAAAGCGGACGTCTCTATTCGATCACCGGCGAGGATGTGCCGCTCACCGCTATGGAGTACGACCTCCTCAAGGCATTCGCGGATCGGCCAAACCGAATCCTGACGCGCGACCAATTGCTCGATCTTGCTCACAACAAGGATATGGAAGCGTTTGATCGGTCGATCGACATCCGCATCATGCGGTTGCGACGGAAGCTCGAGGACGATCCGGAGCATCCGCAAGTCATCAAGACGATCCGCGGACAAGGCTACATGTTCGTGACAGCCGACCGGGCCGGCCACAAACCATGAGCGAGGAGGGCGCTTCGCACTCGGTCCTCATCGCCGAGGCCGCAAAACAGCTTCGCTCGGGGCGCGACTGGATGCGCCATCTGCAAGTCATCTTCGACCGACTCGGCGCAGGCCTCGGCATATCGCGGGTTTTCCTTTTCCAGGTCCACGAGATCGTCGGCGGCGGACTCGGGCAATCCTGCCTCTTCGACTGGGCAGCACCTGGACTCGAAGCACTGGCGAGCGATCCCCGAAACGTCAATGAACGACTAAGCCAGGCGGACCCACTTCTAACCGAATGGACCGAGCGCCGGCGGCGAGGCGAGACGATTTCCGGGCACACAAGCGACCTGAGGGGCTATCTGCGGGCGGATTTCGAGCACCAGAAGATCAAGTCCTTCATGAGCGTGCCTATCATGGTCAACGGCCATTGGTGGGGTCACATCGGATTTGATGATTGCGTGCAAGAGCGAAATTGGACCGATTCCGAGCGCGCCGTCCTTGAAACCATCGCTTATCTGCTTGGCGACGCGGTAGAGCTTTCGACCTCGAGCCTCGTCATGAGCGAGGCAACGCGCGTAGCGATGCTTCAGACCGCACCTGACGGCATTGTCTTCATCGACGAGGCCGGTGCGATTCTCGAGTTCAATCCTGCTGCGGAATCCATCTTCGGTTTCCGCCGCACGCTCGTTCTGGGCCGTCCCGTTGTCGAGACGTTGATGCCACCGTCGCGTCGGCGTTCGACCGCGAACTTCGTCCGCCATTTGCTGCGTGGCGGTGCACGCCGCATTCTAGGCCGCAGAATTGAAATGGAGCTGCGCCACGGAACCGGACGCAATGTCCCGGTCGAACTGGCGATAACCGAAATCGTACAAGCCGGGCGCCGGCTCTTCGTGGTCTACCTGCGTGATCTTACGGTACAGAAAAGCACTGAGGCCGAAGTCGCGCGGCAACGCGATGCGCTGCACCAGAGCGAAAAGCTGACCGCACTGGGTTCGCTGCTTGCAGGCGTCGCGCACGAGTTGAACAATCCCCTCTCGGTGGTCATAGGCCGCGCCGTTATGCTTGAGGAGGATGCCCGCGATTCGGTACAGCGAGAACGTCTGGCCAAACTTCGCGAAGCGGCTGAACGCTGCGCCCGGGTTTCAAAAACTTTCCTCGCCATGGCGCGGCAAAGTCCGTCGGTCCGTGTTTCGACTTCGCTCAACACCGCGATTACTGCGGCACTCGAGCTTGTCGCCTATCCGCTGCGCACAAGCGGGATCAAAACGGTACTCAAACTCAGCCCCACTCTTCCCGAAACCACGGCCGATCCCGACCAGTTGATCCAGGTCTTCGTCAATCTGTTCGTCAATGCCGATCATGCGATGCGCGAAATCGACGCAGAACGAACGCTCACAGTCACCACCAAAACCTCGCCCGATGGCTTATCGGTGGTCGCCGAGGTCTGCGACACGGGGATGGGGATCGATCCCTCGATCAGGACGCGCGTTTTCGAGCCCTTTTTCACGACGAAATCCATGGGCATGGGCACGGGAATGGGGCTCGCGGTCAGCTTCGGCATGATTGCGGCGCATGGTGGCCAGCTCCAGGCCACCGATCCGCCTGATGGTTTCGGCGCCTGCATGCGGTTATCGCTTCCGATTGGCGGTACTCAGTCGATTTCAACGAAAACGGTCGAGCGAGCCCCAACCCGCGCGACAGGTCATCGCATCCTGGTTGTCGACGACGAGCCGGAAATCGCCTCGATGCTGATCGAGATTCTTACGCGCGAGGGACACCAAGCCGACAAGACCTCCGAGGCGGCATCGGCCGTAGAACTCCTTGCGCATGAGAATTACGACGCGATTTTCTGCGATTTGCGCATGCCCGGCATTGACGGCCGGAACTTACGACGCAAAATTCTCGTTAGATATCCACAGTATGAGAGAAGGATGATCTTCGTGACCGGCGATCTATTGCGTCCCGGCGAGCCGAACGAGCGACTCGACGGGTGCCCGATTGTGGAAAAACCCTTCCATACGAAGGCTATTCTCGAAGCACTCGTTGCCGTGGGGGCGAATCGCTCGCCATAGTCTGGTCCAGCGCTGGACACGTTGTTGCCACTTCCCTAGGTCAGGAGGCGGCTTGAGGCGCCGGCCAGAGCCGGGCAAACTGGTTAAGGTAAACGCCGTACTTATATGGCGTGGTCCAAAACCTGCGTAGAATCTGTTTTTTTGCTACAGGAGTGTGACAGACATGAAGGGTCTGAGGGCAGGGCTTGTCGGCCTAATAATTTCGGTAACAGCGATTGGTGCTGGAGCGGCGGTTGCCGCCGATCCGTCAGGGACATGGGTCATGTCCAATGGAAAGGTGACCGTGCGGGTCAGCAAATGTTCTGCCAAGCTGTGCGCACGCATCGTCGCTTTAAAGGAACCCCTCGACAAGACGGGCAAGCCTAAAGTTGACAAACTCAATCCAAACCCTTCGCTTCGCAAACGACCGCTTCTCGGCCTGATGCTCGCCTCCAATATGGCTCCTGATGGCTCGAATAATTGGTCGGGAACGATCTATAATCCGGATGATGGGCGCTCGTACTCGGCGTCACTGAAGCTCAGCGGCAGCACGCTGCAGGTCAAGGGCTGCGTCGCGGGAATTCTCTGCAGATCCAACAATTTCCGGCGGATCAATTAGGCCGATCGGGCGACACCGCCTCGTCAAGCTTGCGCCATAATAAACTGGTCGTCTGGGGATCCGGATGGCTGTTTGGTTGCGAGTAGCGGATATGCGGAAGCTTAGTCTCCGATTGGCCCTTGGCTTATCGTTAGCTGCGGCGTTTGCGCCGATGGCGATGGGTCAAGCCCTCGAGAAGGTCCCGTTCGATAAGCGCCTCAAGCTTGCTTCGGTCGGTGACGAGGAAGCGCAACTATCGGTCGGAGTTGCCTACGAGACAGGCGAAAAGGCCAAGGTCAGCAAAGCCGAGGCGGCCAAGTGGTACCGCCTTTCGGCGGACCAAGGAAACATCGAGGCGAAGTTCCGTCTTGCAAGACTGCTTCAAGAAGGCGAGGGCGGTGTAAAGAAGGACCTGGATGCCGCATTCAAGCTGTACCAGGAAGCGGCCGCGGCCGGTAACATCGATGCGGAAAACTGGCTCGGTTACAGTTATGAATACGGGCTTGGAGTGGCCGTCGACAATGCCAAGGCCGCCGAATGGTACAAGAAGTCCGCCGATGGTGGACTGGCGATCGGTCAGAACAATCTCGGGCTCCTGTATCTGAACGGTAAGGGCGTCCAACGCGATTACGATCAAGCCTTCAAACTGTTCGATGAAGCATCGAAGAGCGGTGACGCCTGGGCGATCAACAACCTCGGTGGCATGTACGAGATGGGTTGGGGCACTAAACCCAACAAGACGATCGCACTCCAGCTTTATGGCCAGGCAGCTGCCAAGGGTAACCCCCATGCCGAAGACAATGTTCGCCGGCTGACGGGCTCGGCGACCGAGGCCAAGGACACGAAGCCGGGGAAGCCGGCAGTCGAGGCCACCGTCAAAGCGGAGCCCGAAAAGAATCAGGAGGCTGCAAAGGCTCCTATCGTCCCGACGGAGAAGCCGAAGGTCGCACCGGCTTCGAATGCGGCCGACGAGATGAAGGCAGAGACGCAGACCGAGGTTCCGCTGGATAGCGAAGACGCGCCGGTTGAGGAGGCGCCGTCTGGCCAAACTCCGCCCGCAGTTGATGAAGTAAAGGCTAAGGCTGAAGTCATCGCGCCGCCACCGCCGCCGCGAACCGTAAAGACCGACTCCTCCTCGGAGTGACGAGTTCGCTAACTCCTGCTTAACCACGCTTCGCAACCAGTTTTTTACCCAAGACAAGCGAAAACATCAGCTGTGCTGGGGAAGGCACAGTGTGGGTCATGGTGCTTGGAGGGTGGTCAGTGCGTATTGGCGTCGCGGGAATCGTCGCCGCGTTAATTGGCGTTCTCGCATTCGTATCCCTTTCGGGATGCTCCTCATCCAACAAAACCGCAAAGCTCGATCCATTCGCAGGCCAAGGCAGCCCTCGCTACCCGGGGAATGGCCCGCTGCCGCGCGGTGGCGGGCGATATCAACTGGGTGAACCTTATCAGGTCGCCGGGCGCTGGTTCACGCCGCGCGAACAGCCTAGCTATGATGAGGTTGGGGTTGCCTCGTGGTACGGGCCGCAATTCGACCGGCGGCAGACATCCAACGGCGAATGGTTCGATATGAACTACCTCACCGCAGCCCATGCCACCTTGCCGCTGCCATGCTATGCGAAAGTCACAAATATGCAGAATGGCCGGGAGGTGGTTGTGCGGATCAATGATCGGGGGCCGTTTGTAGGTGACCGGATCATCGATCTATCGCGACAAGCGGCGACCGTACTTGGCTACAAGGACAAGGGCAAAACGCAGGTCCGGGTTCAATATCTCGGACCAGCACCGCTCAATGACCGGGGATCGAAATTGATGGCGCTCAACGAGGGCCTTCGTAATGGAGGCGCCACCTCGATTACGACTGCTGCTCTAGCAATGCCTGCGAAGCGCTCAAACTATGCACCACGCGAGGCTTTCACTTCGACAGAAACGTCCGGAAGCTATTTTGTCCAGGTCGGCTCTTTTCGGGATCCGGGCAATGCCGAGCGGATACGCGCCGAACTGGCGGGATCCGGTCCGGTCGTTATCACGGCAGTCTCCGGTTCCACAGGCCAGATTTATCGTGTCAGGATCGGGCCGTTGCCCGATGCTTCGCAAGCCCAGCGCGCCCTGCAGGATGCCGTCAATGCCGGTCACAGCGATGCCAAGCTTGTGAGCGTGCAGGGAATTCTCTGAGCCTTAAGTTGCTTTTGACCGGCTCGCTCAGTACATAATTTCTGTCGGGAGCAGGGGCCGGAGCCCAGCTCGACAGGGATTCTGTGCATGCCGGTGAAGCCGTTTTCATTCATCTCCATAGCCCTGCTGGCTTTGCTGTTCGCGGTCTGGCCGACTGCCGCTCAGGAACCGGCGCCACCGCTCGAGACCAAAGCCAAAGAAGCGATCCTGATGGACGCCCAGACCGGGGCTGTCTTTTACGAAAAGGGCGCCGACGAACAGATCGAACCTGCCAGCATGAGCAAGCTGATGACCATGATCATGGTCTTCGAAGCGCTCAAGGCTGGGAAGCTGCACTCTCGACCAGGAATTCCTGATCTCTGAAGACGCGTGGCGACGGGGTGGGGCTCCGTCAGGGGGCTCCACGATGTATGCGGAGCTAAATTCCCGCGTGAAGTTATCGGATCTGATCCAAGGGGTAATCATCCAGTCCGCAAACGATGCGTGTATTGCCATTGCTGAAGGCATGGCTGGCTCTGAGACCGTCTTTGCCGAACAAATGACTCAAGCGTGCGCGCGCAGCTCGGTGTCGAAAAAGCGGTTTTCAAAAACTCCACGGGGCTTCCAGATCCCGAACATTTGATGTCGGTGCGGGAACTGGCGATCCTTGCGCAATACATCATCAAGAATTTTCCGGAGTATTACAAATACTACGGCCAGGAAGCGTTCACCTGGAACAAGATCACGCAGAACAACCGCAATCCTCTGCTGAAGGACTATCCCGGCGCGGATGGGATGAAAACGGGCTACACGAAGCAGGCCGGCTATGGGCTGGTCGGATCCGTCATGCGCGACGGGCGCCGGCTTATCCTTGTTGTCGCCGGCCTTACCTCGCTCAACGAGCGTAAGCAGGAAGCGCAGAAAATTCTCGACTGGGGGTTCAAACAGTTCAAGCCGGTGGTCGCCTTTGCTGCCAATGATCGCGTCGCGAAGGCGCGCGTCTGGGGCGGGGACAAGTCGCATGTCGATCTTGTTGTCATGCAAGACGTGAAACTATTGCTCTCCCCTAGCGAACAATCGTCCATCGAGGTCAAGCTTGCCTATGTCGGGCCGCTGCGGGCGCCGATCAAACAGGGCGAGAATATCGGCAAGGTCCGATTCCTGGTGAACGGACGCGTTCTCCAGGAAGTTCCGGTGGAAACCAGCGAGGCCGTCGTGGCGACTGATTCCATGTGGCAGAAGGCCTGGGACAGCGTCGTTTACATGGTGTTCGGCGGCTGAAGATGGCCGCCAGTTTCATCACCTTCGAAGGCGGAGAGGGGACCGGCAAGAGCACACATTGCAGGCTGCTTGCGGAGACGACTGCGGAACCTCGGGCACAAGGTCACACTAACCCGCGAGCCGGGTGGGTCGCCCGGTGCAGAGCAGGTCCGTGCATTGCTGGTCAGCGGCGATACAAACAGGTGGTCGCCCGAGGCTGAGGCACTGCTCGAATTACGCGGCGCGGGACTCGCATCTGAGGGAGACGATCAGGCCGGCACTCGCCAGGGCGAGATCGTGATCTGCGACCGCTTCATCGATTCCACACGCGCCTATCAGGGCTATGCCGGCGGTTGTGACATGGGCCTGATCGACATGCTCGAAAAGAAGGTCGTCGGGGCGGACCGGCCGCAGCTCACCCTCGTTTTCGACCTCGACGTTGCGCAGGGGCTGGCGAGGGCGGGTGGGCGCGGAACACCGGGCGAGGACCGCTTCGAGCGCAAGGGGGTGAGCTTTCATCAGCGCTTCGCGATGGTTTTCTGGCAATCGCGAAGTCAGAGCCGGAACGCTGCAAAGTCGTCGATGTGAGCGGGTCGGTTGAGGCAACGGCTGAAGCTGTGTGGCATCACGTGAAAGCTACTGGTGACCTGACCATGGCAACATCAGAGGATCCCCGCGAGATCGACACTCATCCGCGCCGCCGGATCTAGCCTCGTCGGGCAAGAGACCGTCGAACAGCAATTGCTGCGCGCTTATCAGAGCGGTCGCATGCATCATGCCTGGTTGCTTGCCGGGCCGGCGCGGCATCGGCAAGGCAACGCTTGCCTATCGTCTTCGCCAGATTCATCCTTGAGCATCCCGCCCCGAAGCTGGTGCAAGGGCCATTCGACGCTCTACGTGGCGCCCGGAAGCAGGCGTAGCCCGGCGCATCGTGTCACGCGGGCATCCCGATCTTCTCGTGCTCGAGCGGCAATTCGATCCGAAACGCGAGCGCCTCAAGTCGGAGATCGTGATCGACGATGCACGCGAGGCGAGCGCCTTCTTCGCAAGGACCGCCGGGGAAGGGGGTTGGCGAATCTGCATCGTCGACGCAGCCGATGACTCAATTCCGCATCCGCCAATGCGCTTCTCAAAATCCTCGAAGAACCGCCGGCGCGATGCCTATTTCTCCTCATCAGCCACGGCCCGGCGCGTTGCTCAGCACGATCAAGTCGCGCAGTCTGCGGATCGATCTGCGTCCCTTGGCACAGACGAAGCGCTCTGGGGTCATCAAGGATGTTTATGGTTCGCAGGAGAAGGACCAGAGCGCATTAAATCGCGCCGCTATCTTGTCGGCGGCAGTCCAGGCCGGGCGCTATCGAGCTTCTCGCTAACAAGGGTGCGGAAATATTCGATACTTTTCGAACCTCTGTCTCAGAGCGCGGCGCGCTCCAGACGCGTCGGAGCAATTCAGGCTGGCCGAGCGGTTTTCTGGCCGTGACGGAGGCGGAAGATTTCGACGTTTTCTGTGAGCTTTTGCTCGACTGGACGGCAGGCGAGGCGCGGCGCTTTGCGCAGGGGCACAAGGGGGCGGCGATGGCAGGAGCGCATGACGAGATCGCCCATTCCATTCGCCTGACAAATGCCCTAAACCTCGACCGCCGCCAAGCGATCCTCGATGCCATGTCACGGCTCGAAGAGGCCATGAAGGCCGCCTGACGGCTCAGCCGAAACAGCAAACCATGTCCGCCGCAAAGTTCTACATCACGACCGCAATTCCCTATGCCAACGGCGCGCCGCATATCGGCCACGCCTATGAGCGCATTGCCACCGACGTCGTCGCGCGCTTCAAGCGGCTCGACGGCGCCGATGTCCTGTTCGTCACCGGCATGGACGAGCATGGCCAGAAGATGCAGCAGACGGCGGCCAAGGAAGGCATCACGCCGCAGCAGCTTGCCGATCGCGTTGCCGGGCTCTTTCGAGGAGATGGGCGCGCAACTCGACGCGCCGGCCGACGACATCGTGCGCACGACCTCGGAGCGCCACAAGGAGGCCGTCCAGGAAATCTGGCGGCGGATGGCGGCCAATGGCGACATCTATCTGTCGAAATACAGCGGCTGGTACTCGGTGCGCGACGAGGCCTATTACGACGCGGATGAGACCGAGGAGCGCGAGGGCCGGCGGTTCTCGCTCAAGACAGGCACGCCGGTCGAATGGGTGGAGGAGGAGAGCTATTTCTTCAAGCTCTCGGCCTATGCCAAGCCGCTGCTCGAACATTACGAGCGCAACCCGGACTTCGTGACGCCGGAGAAGTACCGCAACGAGATCGTCGCCTTCGTCAAGCGCGGTCTCAACGATCTCTCGATCAGCCGCACGACCTTCGACTGGGGCATTCCGGTTCCCGGCGATCCGAAGCATGTCATGTATGTCTGGGTCGATGCGCTGACCAACTACATCACGGCCACGGGCTATCCCGATGCCAACGCGCCCGCGCGCCAAATTTTGGCCGGCGGATGCGCATATGATCGGCAAGGACATCACGCGGTTCCACGCGATCTATTGGCCGGCCTTCCTGATGTCGGCGAAGCTGCCGGTGCCGAAGCAGATCGTCGTTCACGGCTTTCTCTTCAATCGCGGGGAGAAGATGTCGAAGTCGGTCGGCAATGTGATCTCGCCCGAGAGCCTGGTGCGCGAATATGGCGTCGATCAATTGCGCTATTTCTTCATGCGCGAAGTGCCGTTCGGCCAGGACGGCAATTACAGCCATGAAGCGATCATCGGCCGTATCAATGCCGATCTTGCCAATGACCTGGGCAATCTCGCGCAGCGCTCGCTGTCGATGATCGCCAAGAATTGCGACGGCAGGGTGCCGGCATGCGGGGCGTTAAGCGCAGACGACAAGGCACTGCTCGACGCAACGGCGGCACTGCTTGGCGAATGCCGGACGCATGCTCGAGGCCTATACGCATCAATCGCGCGCTCGATGCGATCTGGAAGGTCGTAGCTGATGCCAATCGCTATTTCGCGGCGCAGGCGCCATGGGCGCTGAAGAAAACCGATCCGGCGCGGATGGAGACAGTTCTCTATGTGACGGCCGAGGTTTTGCGGCAGGTCGGCATCCTCATCCAGCCCTATATGCCGGCTTCTGCGGGGAAGCTGCTTGATCTGCTCTCCGTACCGGTGGATGCGCGCATGTTCAGTTCGCTGAAAGGCCCGCTTGTATCGGGCGGACAGCTACCGCCACCGGCTCCGGTTTTCCCGCGCTATGTCGAGAAGGAAGAGGAGCCGGCCTGATGGCTCATCCGGTCATCGACAGCCATTGCCATCTCGATTATCCCGGTCTCACCGAGGATATCGATGGAGTTTTGGCGCGCGCGACGGAGGCTGGCGTCGGGCTGATGGTGTCGATCGGAACGCGCGTGAAGCAGTTCGACTCGGTGCTCAGGATCGCCGAGCGCTATCCGCAGGTCTGGTGCACCGTCGGCACCCATCCGCACCATGCCGCCGAAGAGCCTGATGTCACGGTCCAGGATCTCGTGACCCTGTCGCAGCATCCAAAGGTCGTCGGCATAGGTGAGGCTGGACTCGACTATCATTACGACTTCAGCCCGCGCGAAGCGCAGGCTGCAGGGTTTCGCGTCCATATCGCAGCGGCCCGCGAGGCGGGGCTTGCCCCTGGTGATCCACAGCCGCGAGGCGGAAGCCGATACAGCGGCCATTCTCGAAGAGGAGATGGCACGCGGTGCCTTCAAGCCTTTGCTACACTGTTTCACGTCGAAGGCAGAGCTTGCGCGGCGGGGCGTCGCGATTGGCGCCTATGTCTCGTTCTCCGGGAATTCTGACTTACAAGTCGGCGGCCGACATTCAGGCAACAGCGGGCGATATCCCACTCGATCGATTGCTGGTGGAGACCGATGCGCCATATCTCGCGCCGGTTCCCTATCGAGGCAAGACCAACGAACCAGCCTTCGTCGTGAAGACTCTCGAGAAACTTTCGGAGATCAAAGGGGTCGCTTCCGATGAAATGGCGCGCGTGACGAGCCAAAATTTCTTCAGGTTGTTTTCGAAAGTCGCCCGTCCGCAAAGCTTTGCCGACGCGGCATGACATTGACATTCACCATTCTCGGCTGCGGATCGTCCGGCGGCGTGCCGCGCGTCGGCAATCAATGGGGCCAATGCGATCCTACCAATCCCAAGAACCGCCGGCGCCGCTGTTCGCTTCTCGTCAGGCGCAAGGGCGAGCAGGGCGAGACCTGCGTGCTGATCGATACCTCGCCCGATCTGCGGGAACAGATGCTGGGGCAGAATGTGAAGATGCTCGATGCCGTGCTCTACACGCATGAGCATGCCGACCACACCCACGGCATCGATGAATTGCGCGCCTTCTACATCATGCGGCGCAAGCGCATGCCGGTCTGGGCGGACGAGGTCACAGGAACATTGCTGACCAGCCGCTTCAACTACTGCTTCTACACCGCGCCCGGCAGCGACTACCCGCCCATTCTGGACCTCAATCGCCTCGTCGCCGGCACCTCATTGGAGATTACCGGAGCAGGGGGAAGCATCGCGGCGCTTCCCTTCGAAGTCGAGCACGGCACTATCAATGCGCTCGGATTTCGCTTTGGGAATCTGGCCTATTCACCTGATATCAATGGAATTCCCGAGCACAGCTTAGAGGCCTTGCAAGGTCTCGACCTGTGGATCGTCGATGCCTTGCGGCGCGATCCGCATCCCAGCCATTTCAGCCTCGGGGAAACGCTGGATTGGATTGCACGGCTGAGACCCAAGCGAGCAGTCATCACCAACATGCATATCGATCTCGATTTCGACACGCTGAAAGCTGAGCTTCCCGCTAATGTCGAACCAGCCTATGACGGGATGATTCTGACGGCTTGAAGAGGAAGGGCCTGGCGATGACGAAACGGTGGATGTCGGCGATCGGGGTCCTGCTTCTCACGGTATCGCCGCTGGCTGCGGCGTGTCCCGATGGCACCGCGCCGGATCCCGCCAAGCTCGCCGCTGCGATCGATCTCTATGCCGACGCGCCGTTCAGTGCGCGAACCTGGCGCGTCCTCAACGGGCTTGGCGATCCAATGATCGATGCCAGCTATCCAGGCGGCGAGCGATGGGAAGACGAGCGTCGTTTCAAGGAACTGGCGATTCAGGTTCTGCCGGGCACGGCGCTTCCCGAGTACCTTTCCTATGAGTGTCGCATCAATTACCCGCTTCAGGAGTTCGAGAAGCGCATCGCCGTGCTTGGTGCCGGGCATGACTACGTGAAGCAATGGGTGAAGGTGCAGCTTGCCGTCTTCGCGGCCTGCGGCGGTGCGGATGTCGCCGAATTGCCGCCGGCGCTCGATATCAAGGACGATTTGCGTCTCATCCAGGAAGCGGATCGCGCCTATCAGCAAGCGACCTTGACCTTCTACAAGGACAAATCAAGTTCGCTCGACCAGTTCCGGGCAATTGGCGCTTCACAATCGCCGCACCGTGCCGCGGCGCGCTACATGGTCGCCAATATCCTGGCGAATGCGAAGCAGCTCGACCAGGCACGCGCCGAGGCGCGCGCGATCCTTGCCGACAGCTCGCTTTCAAGCGTCCACGAAATCACCCAGGAACTGCTCGGCTACATTGCCAATCTGGAAGACACGGCGGCTGGTTGGAGCGACCTGCTCAACGACACC
This sequence comes from uncultured Alphaproteobacteria bacterium, assembly GCA_963805405.1. Classification (GTDB taxonomy): domain Bacteria; phylum Pseudomonadota; class Alphaproteobacteria; order Rhizobiales; family Aestuariivirgaceae; genus JAEUMG01. The sequence continues at coordinate 635,188 of CAWDUC010000020.1, forward strand.
ATCGCGGTGATCGATACACCAACCGCCGACATCCTGGCTTCGCCAAAGCTCAAAGCCGATTACGCGCGCGCGCTCTATGACATCGATTTCGTCGGTATCAGGGCCAAGCGCGACGATTCATGGCTCAATGGCACGCTGCCGGAAAATCCCACCATTTCCAAGGCGATCGTCGACGCCGCGCGACAAAAGCCGATCGTGCCCTGGATGATCGCCGGGCAGACGGCGGACGACTATTATTCGCGCGCCGCCTGGCAATATGTCGGCCCGAAATGGGAAGATCGCACGCGCTCCTATATCGATCGCGCAACCGCATTGGCGCCGGGCATGCCGGCCTTGGCGAAAGATGCGATCGGTTCGCTCCAGGCGCGTCCCGACCCAGCCGAGCGCGCAGCATTATGGGCCAAGGCAAAAGCGGCTGCGGCAGCTGCAGAGGCAAGCTGTGGCAATGCCGCAGAGACCGCGGCGGCGGGCATCCTTCTCTACAATGCGGTTCGCATTTCGGCCTTGGCGCAGAATTTCGAGGAAGCCTATGCCGGCCTCGAAGCGTTTCCCGCGAAGAATTCCAAGGCCTATGCCAGAGCCGTGACTGCGCTCGGCAAGTATCTCGTCGGCCTCGGGATGCTGGAGGAGGGTAGGCGCTATCGCGACCACCTGCTCACGCCTGAATTCGTGTCGGGACTTGAGGCTGCCGACAAGGACGTTGCCGGGCAATTGGCATTGTGGCTCGCGAAAGATGATTCCGAATGGCTTGCCGCGCTCCAGACGCAATCGCGCAAGACCGATCTGGCCGTCATGAACTTCCTCCCGGCCAAACAGTTGCGCGCGATGTCGAAGGATGCACAAACCTTCAACGATGCCGAGCGCGCTTTGCTGGCGCGCGCAGCATGGACACGTGTCTATGCACGCGGCGGCCTGCCGGAAGCCAAATTCACGGAAGAAGTGTTCGCGCTCAATCCGGAGATGAAGGCAATCGCCGAGAAGACGGCTGCGGACTATCCCAAGGCCAAGCCCGACCAGCTCCGGCTGTTAACCATTCTGCGGACGCCGCGCTACAATATCCTTCTTAATGGTCCAGGCGGTTGGGAACCGCTGTCGATGACCGATCCGGGGGCTGTTGGCGCAATCGACTCCTTCGACCACAACGACAAGAATTGGTGGTGTCCTTTCGAGCCCGATCGAAATCTGCTGGCGCTCAGAACGGAGTTCGACGGTGTGTCAGGCAACGCAACCGCCGAATGGGATAAGGACGCGCTCGCGGCCGTCATCGATCCTGCAACCAAGGCTGAGCTCGATGCCAAGCGCGAGGCTGTACTGAAGACCAATCCGGCGATCCGCGACATCGGTTGGAAGGAAGTCTCGTCACTCAGTAGGATGCCGAGCGCGCCGAAGAGATTGAGCGACCGCGCCATAGACTGGGGCAAGCGCAGCAAGGGCGATGATGGAGCACCGGAGGCTCTGGCGCTTGCGGTAAAGGCGACGCGCTACGGATGCGACTGGCATGGAGGTCATGGGCCTTACTCGAAAGCCGCGCAGGAGCTTCTGCAGAAGAAGTTTGCCGGCACCACATGGGCTGCCCAGACGCCGTACTGGTTCGACTGCATGAACCAGGAATGGTCGGACGAGCCCGATGGACCAAGCAAGGTCGCCACGTGCAAACCGAAGAGCTGGCCCAAGCAGCCGCGGTTGTGATGCACGGTTCGATTTCGAGGCTAAAAGGTTGGAATTCCAGAACAATCACTAGAATCCCGCAGTACAAAAATATTCCATAATATATATTATGCGAATGACTGATCCAACTGACATGGACCCTCGAAAGATCGAGACCTTGCGCGCCATCATGAAGGCGTTGCGCACACCCGGCTCTGGCTGCCCATGGGATCTCGAGCAGAGTTTCGAGACGATCGCGCCCTACACGATCGAGGAAGCCTATGAGGTGGCGGATGCGATCGCGCGGGGTGCGAAGTCGGAGCTTCGCGACGAACTCGGCGATCTGCTCCTCCAGGCTATCTACCATGCGCAGCTAGCGGATGAAGAAGGCAGCTTCAATTTCGACGACGTGGTCGAGGCAATCAACCGCAAGATGATCCGCCGGCATCCGCATGTGTTCGGAGACACGCAAGCGCGGTCCGCCACCCTCGCCAAGGGCTTCTGGGAGGATATCAAGGCCAAGGAGAAGAAGCCGCCGAAGGATGGCCTTCTCGCAGACGTTCCCATTGCACTGCCCGGACTGACGCGTGCCACCAAGCTACAAGCCAAGGCCGCGAAGGTCGGCTTCGATTGGCCTGATATCAGCCACGTCTACGACAAGCTTGCTGAAGAGGTCGATGAGCTGAAATCAGCGCCACCTGAGAAGCAAGCCGAAGAGTTTGGCGATCTTCTATTCGTTGTCGCCAATCTGGCGCGCCATCTCGACATTGATCCGGAAGCTGCCCTGCGCGCTGCGAATATGAAGTTCGAAAGGCGCTTTCGCTTCATCGAGGAAGAGCTTGAAAAGCAAGGGCGAAAGCCCGCGGACTCGAACCTCGAAGAGATGGATGGGTTATGGGATGAAGCCAAAGCCAAGGGCAGGTGAGTTGCCCTACTCCGCGGCGGCACCCAAATCGACATCGGTTCGCATGGCGCGTCCGAAGCGCGCCTGGGCCTGGCCGGCGCGATCCTCCGAAAGCCTTACCGTCAATTTGATGCGCCCATCGGGAAAATTCTCGCGGTCCAGGACTTCGCCACGGTCATGCAGCCAAGCCTGACCTTCACCGTCGCTCGGATCGAGAAAGATCTGAAAAACGGCGTTCACCGCGCCGAGCCTGCCTTCAATCATGGACAATAGCCGCGGCAGTCCTTCACGCGTGATCGCCGAGACCAGGACGAGATCGCTGTGGCGGTGCGCTTGTGCCTCGCGCATCGCACGCGCTTCCGGATCCAGGAGATCTGCCTTGTTCCAGACTTCGATGATCCTCTCGGATTGATCTTCGCGGATTCCAAGCTCATCCAAAACCCGCTTGACGTCTTGAGCTTGCGCGTCGCTTTCCGGATGGCTGACATCGCGGACATGAAGGATGAGATCGGCCCCAATCACCTCCTCAAGCGTTGCCCTAAACGCTGCGATCAGCGACGTCGGAAGATCCGAAATGAAACCGACCGTGTCGGAGAGGATGACTTTCCGTCCGTGCGGTAGGGAAATGACACGCATCGTCGGATCGAGAGTCGCGAACAGTAGATCCTTCGCGAGGACTTCGGCGGATGTCAGCGTGTTGAAAAGCGTCGACTTGCCGGCGTTGGTGTAGCCGACCAAAGCCACCACCGGATAAGGCACGCGCGCCCTACCCTTGCGATGCAACGCGCGCGTCTTGACGACGGATTCGAGCTGGAGCTCGATCCGCTTGATCCGTTCGCCGATCAAGCGGCGATCCGCTTCCAGCTGGCTTTCGCCGGGGCCACCGAGAAAGCCGAAGCCACCTCTTTGGCGCTCAAGATGCGTCCAGGACCGTACCAGCCGGCTCTTCTGGTATTGGAGGTGCGCAAGTTCGACCTGGAGGGTACCTTCCCGGGTCTGAGCGCGGCGCCCGAAAATCTCGAGGATCAAGCCGGTGCGGTCCAGCACCTTTGCATCCCATTCCTTTTCGAGATTGCGCTGCTGGATCGGTGCGAGCTGGGCGTTGACGACAACAAGATCAGCGCCAGTCTCCTCGCGCAGCTTGCCGATCTCGACAACTTTGCCTTGACCGAGAAGCGTTGCAGGTCGTGGTGCTGCAATGACCGCGGTCAATTCTCCCACGATCTCGAGTTCGATCGCCTGCGCCAGCCCCACCGCTTCCTGAAGTCGAGATTCAGCGTCTCGGGCGGGCATAGCGGCGCCTGCCCGCTTTTTCCGCTCGATATTGACGACGATGGCCGTTGTCGCCTTCGGCCCCTCGATCTGAAAGCGGACTTCCTGACCCCCTTGAGACTTTCGCCTCAACGTCAAGCCGTTCCTTCCTCTTCGAACAGGCTGATCGGTCCCGCCGGCATAATGGTCGAAATCGCATGTTTGTAGACAAGCTGCGACATGCCATCGCGCCGCAGCAACACGCAGAAATTGTCGAACCAGGTAATAACGCCCTGCAATTTTACACCGTTAACGAGGAATACCGTCACGGGGACCTTTTGCTTTCGAACGTGATTAAGAAAAGTATCCTGCAAATTTTGTGGTTTTTCGTGTGCCATTCTTTGCCTCTTTGTCCGTCGGGACGAGCTACACGCTAGGATTGGACGGACAACCTTAGCACAGGCCTTCCGTCTATAAAAAGGGTGTAATTCCGCAATGCAGTTATCAACAGCGATGCTGTTATGGCATTGTCCGGCCGAAGCCTAGGTTGTTTGGAGACTGCTTATGAAAATTCACGGTGACATCATCTCGCCCTTCGTCCGGATGAGCATGGTTTGCGCTCATGAGGCCGGCCTGGGAGACAAGGTCACGCTTGCGGAGACGAAGGTCTCGCCCGTTGAGGCCAACAGCAATCTGGTTCCGGTCGCGCCGCTCGGAAAGATACCGGTTTTGGTCACCGAGCACGGCCATGCCGTTTATGATTCCCGCGTGATCATGGAATACCTCTGCCATGTTGCGGGTAACTCGACGCTCATTCCAAATGACGGGGTCAAGCGTTTCAAGGTCCTGACACTCCAGGCGCTTGCTCAGGGCATGGGGGATGCGTCCGTTGGATACCGCTATGAGACGGGCGTTCGGCCCAAGGAGTTGCAGTGGGCCGGGTGGATTTCCCGCCAGCGCGGCCGGGTTCAGTCATCGCTCGACGACCTCGACAAGGAATGGGGCGCCACCCTCGCCGAGGTCAATGTCGGTTCGATCGCCGTTGCGGTGGTCCTCGACTATATCGAATTCCGGATGCCGGACTGGGCGTGGTCGGAAGGACGCAAGAACCTCAAAGCCTTTCATGAGGCTTTTTCCAAGCGGCCGTCCATGACCAGCAACCCGCTGCCGGCGAAATAGGCAATCAGGGTCCACGCCAATCCACAGGGCAGATCTCGGCGGATCTGCCCTTGAAGTCCCAGTTTCGCCCTTGGAAACGGAAGCGGCTTTTTTGCGCTTGGGCGACGATAATCTTGGGGCCGATCCAGTATTGGCTGCCTTCGATCGTCGTGTGCTGGCCTGGGCTCTTGCCCGGCACCGGCACGATCTCACCATCGATGATCTTGGGGATGGTGAAGCGGCGGACGTCGCCATCGACCTCGTATTTCACATCCTCCTGCCATACCCCCAGAAAGCGACCGACGAGGATCGACAGGAGGTGGGTGGTCCCACCGGCCTGCCCCGACATGATGCGCGTGATGGCCTTCACCTGATAGACGTCCGCAGCATTGTCGATGAAGACACCGGCCGACCAGTTGCCACGGCTCATCTGGCCCGGGATCTCGATCACCAGACCGAGGGCGAGGCCCGACAGATCGAGTGTCGCCGAACTTGCCGTCGTCGATGCGGACGCCACCCCAGGTCTGGCAGTAGCCTTCGGTCGGCGGATGTTTGCCGAGCGAGAGCACACAGGGACAGAAAACCGTGCAGTTACACGACAACATCAACTCACCCTTGATGTGCCAGGTTTCACGCGCCGCCATTTGCACTCCTATCCAAAAGCAAAGACCAAGACGCCCGCTCCGATCAGGCCGATACCGCAGCCATAGATGATTGCCTTGGGTTCGGGGAGCAGCTTTTCCAGGATCGCAACGGCGGCGACGGCAGCCATCCAGGCGAGGTTCATGAACCCCGTGACCAGTGCAAGCGCCATCAGTGCCCAGCAGCATCCAAGGCAGAGCGCACCCTGCTCCACGCCCATGAGCAAAACCTTATGCGGCCGATCCGACCAGCGGCGCAGGAAATAGGGCATCGGGGCGCGGCATTTGGTCAGGCAGGCATGTTTCAATGGCGTGAACTGATAGAGGCCGGCGGCGATAAGCGCCGCGCCGGCGATGCGCGGATCAGGCACCTGCAACCAGGCTGCCGCCTCGAACTGAACGAAGGTCATCGCGATCGCGAAACCAAACCAGACCAGGCAATAGCCTGCGACCAGAAGGGGCGCGGGCACGATGGCGATCGATTTTGCGGCCGCCGCATCGGCGATATCGAGATAGGTGTCGATCATCGGCATGGCCGACGGCAGCATCATTGCCAAGCCCATGGCGAGCCACATGGAGAAAACGAGGGCGAAGTCGCGGGCAGAAACGCCGATCGGCAGGGCGCGGCACAACGCCTGGAAGGCGTCCTGGTTGGACGCGAGATAGATCCAAGCCGAAAGCGTAATCGTTCCAAGGCAGAGCCACATCAGGGCACGCCGCGATGCAATCGCATTTCTCAGGGTCTGGGCCGACATGGCCGCTCCACTTCCGCGACAAGAGCATCCCTTGCCCGGCCGTGCGCGTCAACGCATCCTCGCGGAATGGGTATCAGGCAATTTGACGTGATTGTTGCCGGGGGCGGTCCAGCCGGGCTTGCCGCGGCATGTCTCATTGCGTCAATCAACAAGAAGGTCGCACTTGTTTCAGGCCGGCCTGCGTCCGAGGCCGATCCGCGCACGGTCGCGCTCATGCAGCCGGCGATCAATCTCCTCACCCATCTCGGCGTATGGCCCGCAGATCTCGTCGCGCATTCGGCACCGCTGAGACGCCTACGTCTTGTCGATGATCTGAAAGGCGCCGTTTCGGCGCCGCACTTGATGTTCGACGCAAACGAGCTTGGTGGAAGCGAGCCGTTTGGATGGAACATCCCCCTCGCCCGGCTGGTGCCGGCGCTCGACGAATCCGCCGCAAACCTGGGAGTGAGCATCATCCCGCTTGAGGTCGTCGAGTTTTCGGTCGCCCAGGACCTGGCCATTGTGCGGCTTGGCGACGGCAATTCCCTTTCAGCGCCTCTCGTCGTCGCGGCGGATGGGCGAAATTCGCGCATTCGACAGGCTGCCGGGATTGGTGTTGTCGAATGGGCCTACGATCAGGCGACAATAGCCACGAGCTTTGCTCACTCCGCTCCGCATCGTGACACCTCGACCGAATATCATCGCGCCGGCGGTCCCTTCACCACGGTGCCGCTGCCGGGATTTCGATCGGGGCTGGTGTGGATGGAACGGCCAGAGCGTGCCGCCGAACTGATGGCACTGGGCGATGAAGCTCTCGCCACCGAAATACAGCTTGCGACCCACGGAGAACTGGGCCGGATCAGCGATATCGGCTCGCGCCGGCTGTTTCCGATGCGCGGCATGAGGGCCAAAGAGCTTGCCGCGGCGCGGCTAATGCTGGTCGGCGAGGCTGCCCATGTCGTGCCACCCATCGGCGCCCAGGGCTTGAACATGTCGTTCAGGGACGCAGCCGAAGCCCATGATATAATTCATAAATTCAGCGATCCCGGATCGCCGGACGCGATTGCCTTCTATAAGACCGCCCGCGCCGCCGACATCGTGCCCCGCCAGGCCGCGATCGACCTCATGAATCGCTCGCTTCTGGCCGATTTGGCGCTGGTCAATGGTGCACGGGCTGCGGCTCTTGCGGCCATCGGCAATTTCGGACCGTTCCGCCGGTTTGCAATGCGGCGCGGCATGCGGCCAGCAGGCGCCCTCCCAAGCGTCATGCGCGGGCTTGGATAAGGTCAGCCGGCCCTTGCTTTGGCCTTCATCTGCTGCAATCTAGCTGCGATGGAAAGTGATTTGCGCACCGCAAAATTCCGAATTGGCCAGGTGGTCAAGCACCGCCTGTTCTCGTTCCGGGGTGTGATTTTCGATGTCGATCCGACATTCTCGAATACCGAGGAATGGTACCTCTCCATCCCCGAGGACATCCGGCCGCGCAAGGACCAACCCTTCTATCATCTGCTCGCTGAAAATGACGATACCGAGTATGTCGCCTATGTCTCGGAACAGAATCTTCTCGTCGATGATTCCGATCAGCCGGTGCGCCACCCGCAGGTCAAAGAGTATTTCGAGGGCTATGACTTCGCGCCGGAAATACTACCGGATGCGCGATCTCCGGAAGCACTAGCGCTCAGCGATGAGAGCCACGTTCCTCGCTCTCTGCGTCACCATCGGCCTTTGCGTTTCGGCTGCAGCCGAGCCGCGCCATGGCATCGCCATGCATGGCGAGCCGGCACTTCCGCCCGATTTCAAGAATCTGCCCTACGCCAATCCCGACGCGCCGCAGGGAGGCGTCTTGCGCCAGGCGATCACCGGCAGCTTCGACAGCCTCAACCCATTCATCGTCATGGGTCAGAAGCCGTATGGCTCGGGCACCTATGTCGTGGAGAGCTTGCTTGGGCGCAACTGGGGCGAACCCTTCTCGCTCTATGGTCTCCTCGCCGAGACGATCGACGTCAGCGACGATCGCCAGAGCGTTACATTCAAATTGCGGCCCGAGGCAAAGTTCTCGGACGGCACGCCGGTTACGGCTGAAGATGTCGTGTTCTCGATGGAGACGCTGCGCGACAAGGGGTTGCCGCGCTTCAAGACCTATTATTCGAAGGTCAAGTCGATCGAGACGCCGGATGAGCGCACGATCGTCATGAAGCAGGATTCCGGCGACCGCGAATTGCCGCTCTTGCTTGGCCTGATGCCGATCATTCCCAAACACTACTGGAAGGATCGCAAGTTCGACGCGACTTCCCTCGACCCATTCGTGGGGTCCGGCCCTTACAAGTTCGGTGAGATCAAGCCCGGCGAGTCGATCGTCTATCGCAAGAATCCCGATTACTGGGGCAAGGACCTGCCTTTCAATCGCGGCCTGTGGAATTTCGACGAGATCAAGCTCGACTATTTCCGGGATTCCAATGCGGCGTTCGAGGCTTTCAAGAAGGGTCTCGCCGATTTCCGCGTGGAGGCCGACCCGGTCAGATGGTCTACCGGATATGACTTTCCCGCCGCGAAAGAAGGCAAGGTCGTCCGCGAAACCATTCCGCAGAAGACACCAGCTCCCACATCCGGGTTTGCGTTCAATACAAGACGCCCGGTTTTTGCCGATCCGCTTGTTCGCGAAGCGCTGATTGCCGCTTTTGACTTTGAATGGGCAAACGCAAATCTCTTCTCGGATCTCTACAAACGCACCTACGGCTATTATTCGGGTTCAGAACTCTCGTCGCGCGGCGTGGCCGCCGATCAGCGCGAACTGGCGTTGCTCGGTGACGCAGCCAAGAGAATTCCGCCAGCCATGCTGGACGGTACTTACCAGCTTCCGCAGACCGATGGCTCAGGCCGAGACCGCAAGTCGCTCCGCAAGGTCGTCGATCTGCTGAAACAGGCCGGCTACGAGATCAAGGATCAAAGTCTCGTCAATACGAAGACCGGCGAGCCGCTTACCTTCGCAATCAGTGTCGCAACCAAAGAGCAGGAGAAGATCGCACTTCATTACCAGCGCAGCCTTCGCCAGATAGGCGTTGATGTACGGGTTCGGCTCGTTGATGCAGCGCAGTTCAGCCGGGTGCTGCAGGAGTTCGATTTCGATATGGCTCCGGCCACTTGGTACAATTCCCTGTCGCCGGGGAATGAGCAAAGCTTCTATTTTGGAAGCGACGCCGCCAAGACTCCCGGCACGCGCAATTATGCGGGCATTGCCGACCCGGATGTCGACCGGGTGATCGACGCGTTGACCTCGGCGCAGACACGCGAGGATCTGGTGACCGCGGTTCACGCTCTGGATAGGCTTTTGGTCGCCGGGTACTACATCGTTCCGCTCTATGACGCGGGCGGCCAGTGGATCGCGCGCTGGCAAGCCGTCGAACATCCCGAACAACAACCCCTGCCCGGCTTCGAAGCCAGCGCCCTGTGGCGCAAGGCAATGGGCGGGAAATGAACAAGCCCTGGCTTCCCGAGGATTGCGCGACGGTGGTCGGTGAGATCGAGGCGGCGGTTGCCGCCTGGAACGACCTCGACTCGATCGAAGCCAATCTGCTGGCGACAGTCGATCGGCACGAGCGCATTCTCGACCGTCAATCGATCGGCCTGAATGCCGGCACCAATGTCATGAACCCTCGCGCCGCGGCACTCCTCGGCCGCTCGCTCGGCAACCGGCCAAGTCTCGGCTATCCGGGCGACAAGTATGAAATGGGTATGGAAGCCGCAGGCGAGATCGAAGTTATCGCCGAGAGTTTGGTCAAGCGGCTCTTTTCCGCGCCTTATGCGGAGATCAGGGTCGGTTCGGGCGCGCTGGCCAACCTCTATTCTTTCATGGCCGTTGCCAAGCCGGGCGATCGCATCATGGCGTTCACCGGCGAGATGGGTGGGCATGTCACTCATCATCAAGCTGGCGCCGCCGGCCTTTATGGAGTCGAGACCCACCCGGTCCCTTTCCAGCCCGACAAGATGACGATCGACCTCGATCGGCTTCGGAGCGATGCAAAACGACTGCGGCCGAAACTGATCACGCTTGCCGGCAGCCTGTGCCTCTACCCCTACCCCGTCCGCGAAGTGCGCCAGATTGCCGATGAGATCGGCGCCTATGTCCTCTACGATGCCGCCCATATGGCCGGCATGATCGCCGGCCGCCGCTTCCAGCAGCCCTTGGCTGAAGGCGCTCATCTTATGACGATGTCGACCTACAAGGCGTTTGGCGGCCCGCCTTCCGGCCTCGTGCTCACAACCGAAGCCGAACTGGCGCAGCGGATCGACCAGATCGCCTATCCTGGGCTCACCGCAAATTTCGACCTTGGCAAGACGGCCGCTCTCGCCATGTCGGTCCTCGATCTGCTCGCGTATGGAGAGGCCTATGCCGATCAGTGCATTCGTAACGCGCAAGCTCTTGGAGGCGCGCTGGAGGATGCTAGGGGTTGCGGTCCACCGTGTCGAAGGCCGAGAAGTCACGGAGAGCCACCATCTTGCGATCCGTGCCGAGCCCTATGGTGGCGGACAGACGGCGTCAAAGCACCTCGCCAAGGCGAATATCATGCTGTGCGGAATAGGGCTTCCCATTGCCCCGTTGGCTGGCGACCTTAATGGCATTCGCATCGGCACGCAGGAAGTGACACGGTTCGGCATGAAGGAAGACGCCATGGCGGAGATCGCGCGATTGATGGCGCGCGTGATGGTCGCTGGCGAGCAGCCCCAATCGGTAAAGCCCGATGTCATCGCGTTTCGCGATCAGTATCAAGATATGGCATTCGTTCGATGAGCGCGCCGGTCACGATCGATGTCGTATCAGACGTGATCTGCCCATGGTGTTTTCTGGGGAAGCGGCGCCTCGACAAGGCCGTTGCGGCGCTTGTCTTCTCAACCTGTTGACGTGCGCTGGCGGCCTTTTCAACTCGATCCGTCGATCCCCAAGGCGGGCGTTCCAAGGCAAGCCTATCTCGAGAAGAAATTTGGATCGGGTCCCAGGCTCGCGGGCTTGCACAAGCCGTTGGTGGAAGCGGGCGAGCGCGAGGGCATACCCTACGCATTCGACAAGATCACCGTCACGCCCAACAGCCTCGATGCCCACAGGATGATCCGTTGGGCACAGACGCATAATCTTCAGGGTGAAATGGTCGAGCGACTTTTCAGCCTGTACTGGATCGAAGGCGCCGATATCGGTGCGCGTGATGTTCTCATCAAAGCAGCGGTCGATGTCGGGCTCGATGGCACGCTGGTTGCGCAGTTGCTGCAGTCCGAAGCAGACCTCGATGCAGTGATTGCCGAGGTCAACCAGGCTTCCGAGATTGGGATTACCGGCGTCCCCACCTTCATTCTTGTGGGACGTTACGGGGTGGTCGGCGCGCAATCATCAGACGTCCTGAAGGATGCCATCACACGAGCGGCTGCGGAGGCTATAGCGGCGGACACCGCCTCTTAGAGCAGACTCTAATCAGACCTCGCCCTGAGGTGGTCGCGCAGCGGCCCTCGAAGGGCGCCCGCCTGTACAACATCCCTATTGCTCATGGTTCGTGTTCTCTCTCATCTTATCTCGCATCCATACGCGCTTTTATGATTGACTAAGTTCCTTGTATGTTCTAGTCAACTTGCATGGTTTGGAACTTTGCCATCGAACGCAGTCGCGCACGGCTTGTCGCCGTCGTCTTGGACCTGTTTGCGCAGATCGGGCTCACCCAAGACGAGGTGGTGGAGCGCGTGTCGCGGCCGGTCTACCGGAAGGTGCAAAGGGTTCTGCGGTCGGCTGAATTGGCACTCAGGCGCTTGATCATCGCGGCGGCCCGCGACGTCGCGGTTGCGCCTTCACCCCCGCGTCCGGTGCCGGGGGCGCCTAAAGACTCCGGCCAAACAGAGAGCAAAGCCGAAGGAGAAGGTCATGGAAACCCTAAGCGCAAACGCGGCCTGCGCTTCAGGTTGTTCGATACTCCCAGGCGCAAGGATTGGGGCATTCCCCGCGGGCGCAAAAGGCGCAGGATCGAGCCGCGTATTCATGTGTTTGATTTCGATCCCCGAATCCCTGCGTTCCTCAGGCCTCAAGCTCCGGCATCAGCGCCAAGTACGGAGAAAGCCCGCGCGATCGACGATGGGACTGTCAGTGCATTGCGTCTGTGCCGCCGTCTCCTTGCCGCCATGGATGCGCTCGAGGATCTTGGCCGCCAGGCGAGGCGCTATCTGCGGTGGCGGGGCAAGCCCCTTGAGAGGCGCCGGCCGCAACGGGAATCACCCTTGCGCCTTGGTTGGCCGCCGGGCTGGCGCATCAGAGCGACCCATGAGGTCGATGAAATCCTGAAAGACTGCCACTGGCTCGCCCGCTCCGCGTTGACGCCCGACACGTCGTAACACACGCACCGGCTTGCATAGTCTCCCACAGATCCGTCACCCCAGCGCGAGCTGGGGGGTCCATGGCACATCATGTCGCGATGGATGCCAGCTTTCGCTGGCATGACGGTTCGTGTACGGATCAAATCTCAAATTCGAGCGACAAGCTCAAGGCCTGCCACGGAGGATAAGTATTGCTCTTATCTTGCTCTAGACTGCCAGCCCTGCCTTTAGCCCCTCGTAAACCGCTTCCTCTGCCGTCCTGGGCGAGAGGCAATCGCCGATCATATGCAGTTCCAGGCCCAGCGAACGGATGCCATCGGCGAGTTCGTCGGCCGGACTGTTTGGGCATGCGAGCACAAGCGTGTCGACATCCTCAAGGACCACAGCCTCCTGCGCCGCCGTGTGCAGGAAATAAGCGGTCCGGTTCTCAGCGCCGTAGAGGCGCATCCAGGGCAGGATTTCGATGCCCAATCGGAAAAGACGAGCATTAGCCTCATCGCGGATGTAATTCTGGATATTGGCGGCAGCGCAAATCCCGTTCACGGCAAGTCGCACATGGGCGCCGTCCTGTGCGAGGCGCTCGGCAATTCCCGCGCCCGTCCAGTCGGCCAGCCAGTCATAGATGACAACGCGGTTTCCCGTTGTCTTGCTGCCGTCCAGGATCTCGCTGGCGTGGACGATGTCGATCCCTGCCCCCACCTCGAAATCCGGCAAATGCGGACGGCTGCCGGCTGCAAGTATGATGGCCTCAGCTCCACTCGCGGTCAGGTCGGCGAGCTTCATGTCGCGCTTATTGTGCAGCTTGGCACCGGCGCGCGTCGCTTCCGACACGAGGTTCCCGATGATGCCGCCGAATTCCGCGCGATGCGGCAGGAGCTGCGCCAGGCGCGCCTGTCCGCCAAACTGAACTTCGCGTTCGTAGAGATGAACGTCGTGCCCGCGCTCGGCCGCGATAGCTGCGGCCTTGAGACCGGCGGGTCCACCGCCAATGACGGCGATGCGGCGGGAATGCTCAACCTTTTGTACTTCGCCATATTGAAGCTCTCGGCCAGTCTCGGGATGCTGAATGCAGGAAATGGAAAGCCCGAGCTGAAAATGGCCTATGCAGGCCTGGTTGCACCCGATGCAGGCGCGGATGTCGTCGGCGTGGCCGGCCATCGCCTTGGCTGGCATATCGGGGTCGCAGATCAGGGCGCGTGTCATGCCGCACATGTCGGCTGCGCCTTGCGCGATGATGCGCTCGGCATCCTGCGGCTGGTTGATGCGCCCGGCGACGAACACGGCAGAACCCGTCGCCTGTTTCACCTGCGCCGCATAGGGCGCCAGATAGGCGTGGGCATTGGCCATGGACGGTACGATGTGGACGGCGCCCGAAGCCGATGCCGACGTGCCGGCAATGACATTGAGATAATCCAGTTCGTTCTTCAGTGAGCGCGCGATGGCCAGCGTCTCGGTTTCCTCGAGTCCCTCGGCATCCTTCTCGTCGCCTGAGAAACGCATGCCGATGATGAAGTCGTCGGGCGTCGATCGCCTGACTCTCGCAATCGCCTCGCGGGTGAAGCGCAAACGGTTTTCGAGCGAGCCGCCATAGTCGTCTTCGCGCCGATTGACTTTGGCATTCATGAACTGCGCGGGCAGATAGCCGTGGCTGGCAACGATCTCGACACCATCGGCACCGGCCTTGGCCATGCGGGCTGCGGTCGCGCCGTAACCGTCTAGGATTTCTGCAGATAAGCTCCCGGCTCAGTGGCCGCGGCACGACACGGAACCTTTCCGATGGCGACAATGATGGCGCGTAGGCCGTCTGCACCACGCCTTCTGGGCGGCCAAGGAGTTCGCGGCCAGGGTGGAACAACTGCACGAACACCTTCGTGCCTTCGGCATGAATGGCGTCGATCAAGCGTCGAAAGGATGGGATGCAATCATCAGAGGACCCCATCAACAGTTCGCTCGTGTAACGCGCACTTTCATGCACGCCGACGACCTGGATGACGATCAGCCCAGCCCCACCTTTGGCGCGTGCCCGCTGGTAGGCGATGAGCGCGTCTGACGGCAGGCCGTGTTCCGGGAGGTAGGTGTCGTGCCCGGTCGAAAAAATCCGATTGCGGATTTCGATCGACTTGAGCCGGAACGGCGAGAAGAGATTGGGGAATGCACGGGCCATGGGATTTCCTCGCAAGGCGCCTATTGGACCGTATCAGGGTCCTCCTTGTCGAGGTCCCGTCGCGCGATGGGTCTGACGGTCCATGGGCGATCTCCCTGCCCCGCCCGAGACGTGCGTTGCTCCAATGTCCCGTCAGACATGTAGAGAGCATAGGCGCCATTCCGCCAGACATCGAACCTGTCGATGGTGATCGGGATTGCGTCACAAGCGTCACGCAGTGGGAATCTTGCAACCAGTATGTCGACCTGCGGGCAGGCGAGCCGGATCGCGCTTTCGTCATCCACATAGGCAATTTGCCGGCCATCAGCGGACGCGATGCAAATGCCTTTGTCGCATTTCCAAACACCATGATTGGAAGCCGATGACAGCCGCGCTTCTTCGCCGTTCGCCTGCAGCCATTTCTCGGCCGCGAAACGGCCGCGTCGAAGGTTGGCAAAGGCCAGCGCACCTTCCGGCGTTCTGATCGCGACATTCGCTGCGGTCCGCTCGACAAGAACATCAGGCTCGCTGCGGTTCACAATCACCAGCAATGCCAATGGAACCAATGCTGCTCCGGCAAATCGAACCGGACCGCGGAGCAGGCACAGCATCAGGGCCGCGGCCGCAAGGAGCAGACAAGCCGGCAATGGCATGGTCGGAAGATAGAGGCGAGCGCCAGGGAGAGCCGACACCCATTCGGAGATTGCGAGCATGAGCCGGATGCCCTCGCCCATGACCTGCAATGGCAGGTAATCGAGGCCGAGAGGCATCAAGATTACGCTGGCAATCGCCATGGGCATCATCAGTATGCCGATAACCGGCATTGCAAGCAGGTTCGCTATCAAGCTGTAGGGGGAAGCGCGGCCGAAATGATACACGGCCGGTATCGAGGATAGCGTGCCGGCGATCAGTGTTGTCGCGGTCGCGAGCAGGATCGCTCTTGCGGCCCCCCGCATCCAGATCATCCACCGAGATGAGATGACAGAGCGCTCCCCTTGGGATCGTCCATGCCAGGCGTCGGAGAATGCGACCAAGCCCAGGACCGCCAGGAACGACATCTGAAAACTTGCCGAAATCGCGGCCTCGGGTTCCACTACAAGTATCACCAAGCCTGCCAATGCCAGATTTCGCGTTGAAAGTGCCGGCCTGTCGATGAGGATGGCGAGGAACATGATCGCCAGCATTATGTAGGAGCGTTGCGTCGCAACCTCGTTTCCCGACAACAGCAGATAAGCGAAACCAGTGATGAGAGCAGCGCAGGCCGCCCATTTCTTGATAGGCCTTCGCAAGGCCAACGCGGGCGACAGCGCCAGAAGACCGCGGATCAGCGCGAAGACACCGCCCGCCACGAGGGACATATGGAGACCCGAGATGGAAAGGACATGCGCCAGTCCCGAGATTTGGAGACTGGTATTGGCCTCGCGTGAAATCTCGGCACGCTCCCCGGTAATCAGTGCTTCGCCGATGGCGCCGATGTCGCCGTTCAGTTGGGTGCGAATCCGGTCGCCGATCGTGGTGCGCAAATTTTGGAGCCAGCCCTGGAAGCTGCCAGCGAGCGAGGCTCGCTGACCAACCACTTCAACGTTGCCGATCACGCGCCCGGTTGCACCGATCCCTTTGAACCATAAGGTACGCGCGTAGTCGAAACCTCCCGGTGCGACAGGAGCCGGCGGAGGGGCCAGCCGACAGCGTGCCTTGATGCTGTCGTCGATGCGGATAACAGGGCTGGCGGGTGCGAGAAGTGTGATCTCTGCCGGAGTCTTCGCATGCGCAACGCCTGTTAGTGCTGAGACCGAAACCGTGAGCGAAACGCGGTTGCCGCGGCGTGCCTCAACCTTTTCTACGATGCCTTCGCAAATGATCTCCGCCGTTGAGGCGGGAAGGACAGGCGCGTCGATCCATTCCGCTCGGGCTTTGACAAGACAGAGACCTGCCAGCACCAGGCAAAGACCGAGCGGTAAAGCGTGGCGGCATCTAAACCATGCAATCGCCAACGCACCGGCGAGACCTCCGAGAGAGGCGATCAGGACGATCGATGGCTCGGTCTCGAACGAGAAATAGATCCAGATGCCAACCGTCAACAGTACCGGCACCCATGCGAACAGCGCGCCTTCCTGGGCTGCTGCAAGCGAGCGCAAGCGATCTGCCAGCCGTAGGGCGCGAGGCGCCAGACGGATTGCTTCATCCGCGTGCAGCGTCGTGACGCTCACCTCAGCCCCATCCCCTTACCTGCCTACGGTCTCCGTGCTAACGCATCGGCGCCTGCGGCAGCCCGATTGCCCCTAGGTTATAATGAAGGAGAATTTCCTCTATGTCATCGCCGGTCGTTACGCGCTTCGCACCCTCCCCGACCGGTTTCCTTCATATCGGTGGCGGCCGCACGGCCCTTTTCAATTGGCTCTACGCCAAGCGCACTGGCGGCAAGATGCTGCTTAGGATCGAGGACACCGACCGGGAACGATCGACGGACGCTGCCGTAACCGCGATCCTGGATGGCCTTTCATGGCTGGGACTGGGCTGGGACGGAGATGCCGTCTCCCAGTACAGCCGCGTCGCGCGTCATCGCGAGGTCGTCGAGGAACTTCTACAGCGCGGATCAGCTTATCGCTGCTATTGCACGTCGGCCGACCTCGAAGCGATGCGGGCAAAGGCCGAGGCGGAGAAACGTCCTATCCGTTATGACGGGACCTGGCGGGACCGCGATCCATCCGAGGCACCTGCCGGTGTGATGCCAGCCATCCGCTTCAAGTCACCGCAGATCGGGGAGACCATCATCGAGGATGCCGTTCAAGGCCGCGTCACCTTTCCAAACAAGGATCTGGACGACCTGATCATCCTGCGCTCAGACGGCAACCCGACCTACAATCTGGCTGTCGTCGCCGACGATCACGACATGGGGGTCACACATATCATTCGTGGCGTCGATCACCTGACGAATGCCGCGCGCCAGACGCAGATCTATCGTGCCATGGGCTGGGATGTTCCGCTGATGGCACATATTCCGCTCATCCACGGGCCGGACGGCGCCAAGCTCTCGAAACGCCATGGGGCACTAGGTGTCGAAGCCTATCGTGCCATGGGCTATTTGCCGGAGGCCATGCGCAATTATCTCGCTCGCCTCGGGTGGAGTCATGGTGATGATGAGATATTCACGACCGACCAGATGATCGAATGGTTCGATCTCGACGGAATTGGCAAATCAGCGGCGCGCTTCGATTTTGCCAAGCTTGAGAATCTCAATGGCCATTATATCCGGAATACATCGGATTCTGTTCTACTCGATCATTTCCTTTCCTTTCTCCCGTATGTCGAGGGGGGAGCGGATATGCTCGCGCAGATCGATGCGATCATGCGGGCAAAGCTTCTGCGAGCGATGCCTGGATTGAAAGACCGTGCCAAGACTTTGGTCGATCTCATGAATGGTGCGAAGTTCCTGTTCGCCAAGCGGCCGTTGAAGCTCGACGAAAAGGCTGCCCAGCTTCTCAACGCGGATGGCAAGGCGGCCCTCGCTATCAGTGTCGAAGCGCTGGACCAGGTTCCCGGAAGCGAGTGGCGCGCGGCGCGGATCGAGCAGGATGTAAAGTCGCTCGCCGAGGCAAATAGCATCAAGCTCGGCAAGCTTGCCCAACCTTTGCGTGCTGCCTTGACGGGAACCAGTACGTCACCTGGGATTTTTGATGTTCTTGAAGTGCTTGGGCGTGAAGAGTCGCTGGCAAGGATCAAGGATCACTTGACGTAAAACAGGTCAGTGATATTGACCCTTCTCCTGCGGAGTGGGATAATCACTCGATAGCTGCGATGCACATTGGCGTTTACTTGATCGTCGAACTTCGGCGACAGGATGGACGCGAAGCGCGAGGAGGCAGACATGGCCGATAAAGAAACCACGGCAAGATTGTCGATCGAAGGCAAGGCACTCGACCTCCCGATCCGGCACGGGACCCTTGGTCCTGATGTTTTCGATATAACCAAACTCTATAATGAGGCCGGTGTCTTTACTTACGACCCGGGCTTCACCTCGACTGCTTCTTGCGAGTCGAAGATCACCTACATCGATGGCGACGAAGGCATCCTGCTCTATCGCGGCTATCCGATCGAGCAATTGGCCGAGCACGGCGATTTCATCGAAACGAGCTACCTTCTCTACTACGGCGAGCTTCCGAACGCAGCGCAGCGCAAAGAATTCGAGCATGCCATCACGCATCACACGATGATCCACGAGCAGATGAGTCGGTTCTATTCCGGGTTCCGGCGCGATGCTCACCCGATGGCAGTCCTGGTCGGCGTGGTCGGTGCGATGTCTGCCTTCTATCATGATTTAACCGACATCAACGATCCGAAGCAGCGCGAAATCGCGTCGCGGCGCATGATTGCGAAGCTGCCGACGATCGCCGCCATGGCGTTCAAGTATCATATCGGCCAGCCGTTCGTTTACCCCAAGAACAGCCTCTCCTACGCCGCGAATTTCCTGAACATGTGTTTTGCGGTGCCCTGTGAGGATTACAAGGTCAATCCGGTACTGGCGCGTGCCATGGATAAGATCTTCATCCTGCACGCCGACCACGAGCAGAACGCTTCGACCTCTACCGTGAGGCTCGCGGGCTCGTCGGGTGCGAACCCATTCGCTTGCATTGCCGCCGGCATCGCATGCCTCTGGGGACCGGCTCACGGCGGCGCCAATGAAGCCGCGCTGCAGATGCTCGGCGAAATTGGCGATCCGGCCAAGGTTCCCGCCTTCATCGCAAGGGTGAAGGACAAGTCGCAGCACACGCGGCTCATGGGATTCGGCCACCGCGTCTACAAGAATTACGATCCGCGTGCGAAAATCATGCAGAAGACAGCGCATGAAGTGCTGGGCGAACTCGGCATCAAGGACGATCCGCTGCTCGACGTCGCGCGTGAGCTTGAGAAGGCGGCGCTAAGCGACCCCTATTTCATCGAGCGCAAACTTTATCCAAATGTCGATTTCTACTCGGGCATCATCCTGCGGGCTCTGGGCTTCCCGACTTCCATGTTCACAGTGCTTTTCGCTGTGGCGCGTACCGTGGGCTGGATCGCGCAGTGGAAGGAGATGATCGAAGACCCGTCCCAGAAGATCGGGCGCCCCCGGCAGCTTTATACCGGCTCGCCGCGTCGCGACTATGTGCCGATGAGCCGACGCAGCCGCTAAGTCAGGACTTGCCTCTGTCGTTCATCAGCATCGCGCCGATTTCAGCTTCGGCGACCTTTTTTCCGTCGACCTGAGCTTCAGCCGCGTATTTCCATACCGGCGGACGCTTGTGCGCGAGCTTGACGTGAATATGCACGGTATCGCCCGGCATCACGGGCTTGCGGAACCGGGCACCGTCGATCGACATAAAGAACACCAGCTTGCCGGCATGCTCGTCGCCCAGTTTATTGAGGACGAGAGCGCCGGCCGTTTGCGCCATGGCTTCAATGATCAGTACTCCGGGCATGACAGGCGCACCGGGGAAATGACCTTGAAAGAACGGTTCGTTGATCGTCACGTTCTTGACGCCGATGCATGACTGGTCGCCATCAATATCGATAAGTTTATCGATAAGCAGAAACGGATAGCGATGCGGCAGCAGCTTCATGATACGCGAGATATCTGCGCTGCCTAGCGTCGGCGATTGATCTGCCATCCTATGCCCCAAAGCGTTTGCGGACGGTATCACCCGTCCGCAAATCCTCATACTTATCCTGTGGCCCGCACTCTCTCCTAGAAGCGGCTTCCGAAGCTGAATCGGAAATACTCTGTCTTGTCGTAATCTGCCTTTGCGAACGGATAGGAAAGATCAACGCGCAGCGGACCAAAGGGCGATTGCCAGATCACGCCGGCGCCCACCGATGCGCGCAGAGCGGCCGTATCGAAGACCTGGTTGCAAGGCGGCAGCGAAGGCGGATCGAGTTCGGCGCACTGCGTTGCATCCTTAGTCGTCTTTTCGGGGGCATCGAACACGGTACCAAAGTCCGAGAAGACCGATCCTTCGAGGCCGAATTCTTCAGGAAGCCCGAGCGGGAACGTCATTTCCACGGTGCCGACCGCATAAACCTGGCCGCCGATTGCATCCTTGCGCCCGGTGTCCGAGTTTTCCTGACGCGGTCCTACGCCCTGGGGCATGAAGCCGCGGAAACTATCCCCGCCTTTGAAATAACGGTCCTGGATGGGGATGTCCTTGTCGTTCCAGGGCTGCTCGACGCCGACATTGGCTTCCAGCTTGAGAACAACCTTCTCTTCATAAACCGGATAGAAATACCAGCCGGAGGCCTCGGTCCCCACGTAATAGACGTCACCGCCAAGCCCGGCAACGTCGACACCAACCTTCCCGCGGAAGCCCTTCGTCGGGCGCACCGGATTATCAAGATCGTCATAAGTGTAGGTGCTGCCGATCATCGATTTCCAAGTGATGCCCTCGGAATCCTGAATGGCGAGCGAAGCATTATCCGGGAACATCTCCTACATCGCGACGAGCTAGGCTGTACCTGAAGCCCATGCCCTGGAACTCATCAATTCGGAATCCCGCCCGTAACGCGCCGCCTACGGCGAATATCGAATATGAAGAGGTGTTCTGATCGTTTGTGTAGGTCGTGTAGAGATCGGTGCCGACGGCGAGCGGCATCCCCATGAAATAGGGCTCGGTAAAGCTGAAATCCACCGACTGCCTGTCAAAACTCAACTGCGTGTTGAGTTTCACATACTGGCCTCGGCCCATGAAATTTCGTTCTGAAACCGAGACACCAAGGATTACGCCGTCGCTCGTCGAGTACCCCGCCGAGAAATTCAGTGAGCCCGTCGATTTCTCGACGAGGTCGATCGTGAGTACGACCTTGTCCGGAGCGGATCCAGGCTCCTCCTTGAAGTCGATCTTCTCGAAGAAATCGAGCGCGGTCAGGCGGCGACGCGCGCGGTCCACGAGTATTCGATTATAGGCGTCGCCTTCGTAGAGGCGCAGTTCGCGCCGAATGACATCATCCCTGGTTCGGACGTTACCAACGATGTCGATTCGCTCGATATAGGTGCGCGGCCCTTCCTGAATTTTATAGACGATCGCGAGAGTGCGATTGACAGGATCGCGCGTCATCTCGGGCTCAACCTTGGCGAACGCGTACCCCGCCTTGCCCGCTTCGATCGTGATTTTCTCAACCGTCCTGTCGATCTTTGTGGCGTCGTAGTCTTCACCAGGTCCGATCAGGACAGCAGAACGCAAATTATCGGGATTGAGATTCGTATCGCCCTCATTGATCGAAACGGACGCGATCGTGTAGCGCGGACCTTCCTCAATCACGAAGGTAATATAGAAGCTCTCGCCATCGGGCGCGAGTTCAGCGTCCGCAGAGATGATTTTCACGTCTGCATAGCCGGTCTTGAGGTAGTAACGGCGCAAGAGTTCCTTGTCGTAGTTCAGCCGATCCGGATCATAGCGGTCGGAGGACGACATAAACTTCCACCACGCCAATTCCTTGGTGGTGATAACCACTTGAAGGTCGCTGTCGCTGAACGAATTCGTTCCCACGAAGGCGATTGACGCCACTTTGGTTTCGGTGCCCTCGTCGATCTCAAAGACCAAGTCGACACGGTTCTGCGGCAAGCGGATGATTTTTGGTTCAACACGGGCGGAGTAATAACCCGAGCGGCGATATAGCGTGATGATCCGCTGGACATCGCTCTGGACGCGGGCCCGCGTAAGCACCGTACGCTCTTTTAGCTCGACTTCCTTGGCGAGATCCTTGTCCTTGATCTCGCTGTTGCCCTCGAAATTCACGCGGTTGATCAAGGGGTTTTCTTCTACAACCACAACGAGCGACGAGCCGCGCATGAACATCTTCACGTCAGCGAAGAGCCCGGTCTGGAACAGGGCCTTGACGGACTCGTCGACGAGCATCGGATCATAGAGATTCGCCCGCACCAATCTGCATGTAAGACATGACAGTATCGGGCTCGATACGCTGGTTGCCTTCAACGACAACGCGCGAAATCGTCTGTGCCTCGGCCTGAGAAACGAGAAGCTTTGGCGCAATTACAGGCCCCGCCACGGCAAATAGCAGCGCCCACACAAAAACTGCAAAAAAACGATAGTTCATAAGCTAGCCAATCACCCTCAAGTCGACGCCGCCCCGCATCACCTTGGCTTTTACTTGCAGCCCTTTTACGCCCTTTAACGACGAAAGCAAATGAAAGATATCGCCGTATTATCAAAGACCTAGAATTGGCTTGAAGAACCTCCAAACATCATTGCCGTTGCCAATAAGCATCAGTGCGAGGACGAGCGAAAAACCAATTCGATAGCACCATTCCTGAGCATTGGCGTCAAGCGGACGGCGGCGGACAGCCTCGATCGCATAGAACACCAAATGCCCCCCATCGAGCATCGGTATTGGGAACAGATTGATCAAGCCGATGCTGACTGAAAGAAAGCCGACGACCCAAATGAACGGCAGGAGACCCTGGGCGGCCGCGTCTCCAGCCGCCTTGGCCATCGACATCACGCCGCCGAGCTGCGCCGGGCTCTCCTGGCCCATGAAGAGCTTCTTCATGTAGCGTAGCGTCAAATCTATGATCATCCATGTGCGGTCGAAGCCGTAGTCGATGGATGAAACCAGCGATTGTCGCTCGATGCGCATGTCGTTTTCGTTGCTGTGCTCGACACCGAGGAAACCGACCCGCATTTTGCCAGCCCACGGGTCGCTCTCCTCACGCGAACCGACAACAAGCTCGATCGTCAGGGGCCGACCCTGACGTTCGATGCCCGAAAACGAGCGTTTCACCGGGCCGGAACCGAACCGTTTCGGCCAGGTCAAAAAAGGTGTTGATATCGCGACCGTCGATCGAGCGGACATAGTCGCCCGGCAGAAGTCCGGCTTGCTGAGCGACGCCACCTTGAACGATCCCGTCAATTCGTGGCTCGTTGATGGGCACTCCGATCAGAAGCGCTGAGCCGGCGAATATGAAGATTGCCAATAGGAAATTGGCTATCGGACCTGCGGCTACAACAGCTGCGCGCTGCCAGATTTTTTTCTGGTGGAAGTCGCCTTCGGATGCCGGGCGCGACTCTGCGGCGCCATCAGGCATGCTGACAGCATTGGCGTCGCCTTCGAATTTTACGAAGCCACCAAGCGGAATCCAGCCGATTTTCCAGCGCGTTCCGTAGCGATCCGTCCAGCCAAGGATTTCGCGACCGAAACCCACGGAGAACGTTTCCACCCGCACGCCACACCACCGCGCAACCTGAAAGTGACCGAATTCATGGATGAATACGATAACGGTGAGGGCTAGCAGGAAAGCCAGCGTATAGGAGAGAACCCCGACCAAGCCGAGATCGAGATTGAAGAAAAAACTCATGCCTAACCTCAGCGCGACGGTGGTTCAGTGGACCAATTATTAACCACACAATCGCGGCATTTAGACAATATTTCGGCAAATCATGGTTACCAGTGCAGAAGGCCGGAACCTGCTGCAGAATAGCCACTATGCAAGGTCCCAATCAGGGCCGCGACCATTGCCGCTGCGACCAGTCCATCGACCCGGTCGAGGACGCCTCCATGGCCTGGAATCAGCTGCCCGGCGTCCTTGACGCCGTAGAAGCGCTTGAGCGCCGATTTGAACAGATCGCCCGCCTGCCCGACGGCGGCGAGCACGCCCCCAGAATTGCCAACATCGTGAGGGAAGCAAGGCCGGCAAAGATGCCGACCGCAAGCGCAGCCAGGATTCCGCCGACGACTGCGCCGCCGAGCCCCGCCCAGGTCTTTTTCGGCGAGAGGACCGGCGCAAGCTTCGGCCCGCCGATGGTGCGGCCGGCAAAATAGGCCATGCTGTCCGCGGCCCAAATCACGGCCATCAGCCAAACGATCGCCAATGCCCCATAGGCGCGGTCGGTCCCTAAAACCATCAGCCCCATGGTGGCACCGGCCGCATAGGGGATGCCGATGTAGGACCAGATCGCCTTCCGGCCGGCCGCCCGGGCGAGCCAAATGCTTATCGCCCATGCAACGGCAATCATGCCCCCAGCGGCGAGGAACCCTGGCCCGAATGGCAGAATGCCCGCTGCCAGCACCGCCAGGGCATGGAGGGCGAGCTGCAGGTCCTGGTCGTCGAGCGAGAGGCGGACCCACTCACGCGCGATCAGGACACCGATCAGCAGTACGAATATCTCGAACCAGACGCCACCCAACCAGACATCGAGAAGCACGATCGGAATGAGGACCAGTGCCGAAAGCGCCCTGAGCCCGAGATCCTGCCATTTGGGTGACTGCGTGGCACCTGGCTCCCGGCCTGCCATCGTCAAGCGGTCTGAGCCGCCAGCCCACCGAAGCGACGCTCGCGTCTTCGATATTCGGCAATCGCTTGTTCAAATGTTTCGCGCGTGAAATCGGGCCAATGCTCGGCAATGAAAACGAATTCGGTATAGGCGCATTGCCACAGGAGATAGTTCGAGATCCGCTGCTCGCCACTGGTACGGATGAGCAGATCGGGATCCGGGATGCCGACGGTATCGAGCCGGCTGCCGATCAGCTCCGGGGTGATCTCATCGGGTTCGATGAGCCCTGCCTTGATATCCGATGCAATGTCACGTGCGGCGCGGGCGATTTCCTGCCGGCTGCCATAGTTGAAGGCAACGACCAGGGTGAGGCCGGTATTTTCGTTGGTCAGCTTTTCACTGTGATCGAGCAGCGCGATAATATCGGCATCCAAACCCTCACGGGTTCCTATCACCCTGATGCGAACATTCGCCCGATGCAATTCGGCGACATCCTGAAGGATGAAGCGGCGCAACAGATCGAGGAGGAACAACACCTCGGCTCGCGGGCGCGACCAATTCTCGGAACTGAAGCTATAGATTGTCAGATACCGGATGCCGAGGTCGGATGCGGCGCGAACCGCGCCGCGCAAGGCTTCGACGCCCTGCTTGTGTCCTGCAGTGCGCGGCAGGCCACGCGCATTCGCCCAACGGCCGTTGCCGTCCATGATGATGGCAACATGCTTGAGCGGTAGCACGATATCGGATTCAGTCATTGAGCAGTGCCTCGGGGGTGTGAGCCGCCAACTCACACCTGCATGATCTCGCCTTCTTTGGTCTTCAGTGCCGTGTCGATTTCACGGATTGTCTCATCGGTCATCTTCTGAACGTCGGCCGACTTGTCACGATGGTCGTCCTCGCCAATCAAATGTTCTTTTTCAAGAAGCTTGAGATGTTCCATGCCGTCTCGACGCACATTGCGCGCGGCGACCCTCGCCTTTTCGGCATACTGGTGTGCAACCTTTACCAGTTCCTTCCGGCGATCCTGAGTCAGGTCTGGCATGCGCAGACGGATCACCTGTCCCTCGGTCTGCGGATTCAATCCAAGATTGGAGGCGCGAATGGCCTTCTCGACGGCGACCACGAGCCCGCGGTCCCAGACATTGACCGAAATCAGTCGAGCCTCCGGGACGGTGATCGAGGCGACCTGGTTGAGCGGCATCATCGCGCCATAGGCGTCAACCTGTATGGGATCGAGGAGGTTCGCCGAAGCGCGGCCGGTCCGGAGACCGCCGAAATCATGTCTGAGAGCGTCCACGGCGCCGTGCATGCGCCGTTTCAGCTCCTTAGCGTCGAAGGGAGCGGGTTGTGCCATATCAGTCTCTCGTCACTGTCGTCGCACGTCCTTTTCCGCGCAGGACCTCAAGGACCGCGCCGGGCGTGCGGATGGAGAAAACAACTACCGGAATCGCATTATCGCGCGCAAGCGCTATGGCGGCAGGGTCCATGATGCGCAGATCGCGGGACAGAATCTCGGTATAGGTTAGCCGATCATAGCGCTCGGCATCGGGGTGGAGCTTCGGATCGGCGGAATAAATACCGTCGACGCTCGTGCCTTTTAAAAGCGCATCGCAAGCCATCTCGGCGGCGCGCAAGGCAGCACCGGTATCAGTTGTGAAGAATGGCAAACCGGTGCCCGCAGCGCAGATGACGACCCGGCCCTGGTCCAAATGATGGACTGCCTTGTCACGCGAATAGGTCTCGCAGACCGTCGGCATGGCGATCGCCGAGAGGACCCGGGCATCGATCCCCTTCGCCTGGAGTACGCCCTGCATGGCAAGTGCGTTCATGACAGTGCCCAAGATACCCATGTGATCGGCGCTGACGCGATCCATGCCCTTCGCCGCGCCGGCGACACCGCGAAAGATGTTGCCGCCGCCGATTACCAGCGCCATCTGGATGCCGGCATTTAGGCAGGCAATGACGTCATCCGCGACACGGCCCACGGTGTCGAGGTCGATGCCGTAGTCGCGGCTGCCCATCAACGCCTCGCCGGACACCTTGAGGAGAACGCGCTTATAGGCAAGCTTGCTCATGTGAGAAGTCCCCGGCCCGACGCAACCGACGTCATGCAGTCTGGCGGCTGATTCGCCGCTCAATCAAGATCGCACAATGAAAACGGCCCCGAAACGGGGCCGTTGCAACTATTGTAAATGGCTCAGAGACCGGCCGCCTTGGCGACTTCGGCGGCGAAATCGTCGCTGCCTCTTCTCGATGCCTTCGCCCAACTGCATGCGCACGAAGCCCGCAATCTTGACTCGGCGCGCCGGCTTTGGCCGCCGCCTCGCCAAGGCCTGGGTCACGGTCTTGGCGCCGTCATGCACATACATCTGCTCGAGCAGGCAGTTCTCCTTGGCATAGGACTTGAGGCCACTGGCCACGATCTTTTCCATGACATTGGCAGGCTTGCCGGCGTTCTTCTCTTCGAGGATCGCCTTCTCGCGCGCCAGCGTGTCGGCGGGAACGCCGGCCAAATCGAGGGCCACCGGGATTGGTCGCCGCGACATGCATTGCGAGCATGCGGCCGAATGCCTTGAGTTCGTCTTGGTTGCCGGTCAATTCAAGCGCCACCAGGACGCCGATCTTGCCGCAGTCCGGGCGCGATCTGGTTGTGCATGTAGGTGCCGACCGTTCCGCTGCCGACCGCAAGCGCGGCAGCACGGCGAACCGTCATGTTCTCGCCGATGGTCGCGACCATCTCGGCCACGTATTCGGCAACCGCGTGGTGTCGAGCCCGGATATTTGCGCGGTCTTGAGCTTCTCAAGATTGGCGCCAGTGTTCAGCGCGATCTTCGCAATCTCGGCGACCATCGCCTGGAACTTTTCGTTGCGGGCGACGAAGTCGGTTTCCGAGTTCACTTCGACGAGGGCTGCCGACTTGTCGCCGGTTGCAAGGCCGACGAGGCCTTCGGCCGCCACGCGGGTCGACTTCTTCGCGGCCTTTGCAAGGCCCTTGGCACGCAGCCAGTCGACGGCGGCATCCATGTCGCCCTTGGTGGCGGCAAGAGCCGCCTTGCAGTCCATCATGCCCACGCCGGTTTTTTCGCGCAGGTCCTTGACCATCGCTGCTGTAATCTCAGCCATGTGAATTCTCCGTTAGGCGTTAGCGGCTTCAGGGAGCAGATTCGGCGATCATCGGACTTTCCGATTCACCGACATCGCGTCCGAGCGAACCTTGAGCCTGCGAGATACCCTCGATCGCTGCCCGGCTGATCAGGTCGCAGTAGAGCGCAACCGCCCTGCCCGCATCGTCATTGCCCGGGATGGGATGCGTGATGCCGGCTGGATCACTGTTGGTGTCGATGATCGCGACGACCGGAATGCCGAGACGATTGGCTTCCTTGATCGCAAGCTGCTCCTTGTTGGTGTCGATCACGAACATGATGTCCGGCGTGCCGCCCATGTCCTTGATGCCTCCCAGAGCCTGGTCGAGCTTGGTCCTCTCGCGGGTCAGCGTCAGCAGTTCGCGCTTGGTGAGGCCGGACATCGGACTTGGAAAGTGTGTCTTCGAGCTGGCGCAGGCGCTTGATCGAATTGGAGATCGTCTTCCAATTGGTGAGCGTGCCGCCGAGCCAACGGGAATTCACGTAATACTGGGCAGACTTCTTCGCCCCGTCGGCGATCAATTCCTGCGCGGTGCGCTTGGTGCCGACGAACAGCAGGCGTCCACCATTGCCGACCGTGTCGCGAACCGAGACCAGCGCCTGGTGCAGGAGCGGAACGGTCTGCGCGAGATCGATGATATGGATGCCATTACGCGACCCGTAGATGTAGCTCTTCATCTTCGGGTTCCAGCGATGGGTTTGATGTCCGAAATGCACGCCTGCTTCGAGGAGCTGGCGCATAGTGAAATCTGGCAGTGACATGCCTTGTCTGTCCTTTTCCGGTTGATCCGCCGCGGATGATGTGACCGGTTACCCGGCACCGGAGGGAGGCATCGCTATGTGGGGAACCGAAGCTCCCGTGCGAAACATCCCGCATCCGCGTGTGTGATTAAGCGCGGCGGCTTATAGGTGGAACGGAGCCTAAACGCAAGGGCCTGCAACAACGCCCTTCAGGCTGCTTTCTCCGCCGCCATGGCTTCTCGCACATCGGCGGCGATGGCAAAGGAGCGCAATCTCGCCTGATGATCGAAGATATGCCCGGTCACCATGAGCTCGTCAGCCTGCGTGAGAGTCAGAAAGTCTTCGATCCCTTTCCTGACCATGTTCCTGGTACCAACAAAGGCGTAGCGAAGAGCGGAATCGACCCCTGCCCGCTCGACCGGGGTCCAATCGGCTTCAG
Organism: uncultured Alphaproteobacteria bacterium; assembly: GCA_963805405.1. Classification (GTDB taxonomy): domain Bacteria; phylum Pseudomonadota; class Alphaproteobacteria; order Rhizobiales; family Aestuariivirgaceae; genus JAEUMG01. The sequence continues at coordinate 664,596 of CAWDUC010000020.1, forward strand.
CAGCGGCATTGGGCGGCGGGAGCTTGCCGGGAGCGCCACGCCGCAGACGCACAAAGGACTGCTGAATAGAGGTGAATGCCAACCGCGCATCCTCCTCCGTGTCCGCAGCAATCACGTTCGCCGCCACCATGGCATAGGGTCGTGCGAGCTGCTCGGAGGGCGTGAAACGTTCCCGGTAGATTTCGAGGGCCGGCAGAAGGGCGTCGGGCGCGAAATGCGAGGCGAAGGCGAATGGCAAGCCGAGAATGGCGGCAAGCTGTGCGCCAAAGAGGCTAGAGCCAAGGATCCAGAGGGGCACTTTCAAGCCCGCCCCGGGTACGGCGATAATTCGCTGTCCGGGTTCGGGATCGTCAAAGTAAGCGCGCAGCTCGACCACGTCCTGCGGGAAATGGTCGGCCGCCTGCGCCGGATCGCGTCGCAAGGCGCGAGCGGTGAGCCCGTCGGTGCCCGGTGCGCGGCCCAGGCCGAGATCGATACGTCCTGGGAAAAGCGATTCAAGCGTCCCGAACTGCTCGGCAATCACCAGCGGGGAATGATTTGGCAACATGATTCCGCCGGAGCCGACTCTGATTGTGCTGGTGCCGCCCGCTACATAGGCGAGCGCCACGGAAGTCGCGGCGCTGGCGATGCCCGGCATGTTGTGATGCTCGGCGAGCCAAAACCGGTGAAAGCCTAATTTCTCGACGTGACGGGCGAGATCAAGCGAGTTCCGAAGCGCCGTCGCGGTAGTCGCGCCTTCGGGAACGGGTGAAAGATCGAGGACGGAAAAGGGAAGTGCATCACTATCTTTGGCATTGGACCGTGCTCGCCAACATAAGAACTCGTACGCAAATTTGCGAGAGGGCGACACTCGCAGGACTGGGTGCACCGCGGCTATCCATAGCAACTCGTGAAAGTAGTTGAGATTGGATCGGAGCATGCTAGCTTTGCCGTAGATAGCCGTCTTTTGCGTGATCTCGATGCAATCTCCTGACAAGCACCCTGAGATTAATGTTCCCTTTAAACCTATCGCAGTACACCTCGCCGCTGTTTTGTTCGCCGCACTGGCACCCACTGTTGTATTGGTGGTTCTTGACCAATCTATCGAACGAGCTCCTACGGTATTTTTCGTCGCGTTTGGTCATGTCATCGTCTTCGGCTTGCCGCTTTATTTGATTTTTCGATCCAAGGGTTGGATTAGATTAATTTCATCAGTCGGAGTGGGTTTTGTTGTCGGTGCTTTTCCGCTCGGCATGCTCACATGGCCATTGCAGACCTAAGGATGGCACCAATGCATCTAGCAGCGGAGTGCCCACAATAGTCGACGGCGTGCCGACGACTGCGGGATGGATCGAGTACTCCGAATTTTTGCTCTATTTGGGTGCGTTTGGTGCTCTCGCAGGATTGGTCTTTGGCTTATTTTGAGAATAACCGGAAGCGTGCCCGCAACTGGTACCGCGATCGAACCAACTCCAAACCAAAACTTGGGTTGCACGAGAAATGGCGGTTTCGGGATCGGGTTGGCCGCAGTGGGATTGCTGTTAGCTGGTGCCGTCGCCGCAATTCCAAGCATAACTAGGGACCGAACATGTCATAAAATGTTCCGCGACGGCCGGACTTCCATTGGTCCCCAAGCGAGCCTTGATCTTCAGATCGCCATAGATGATTGGCCCAAACTGACAAAGATGTTTGAGCAATTCGGGAACGAACACCAACTCTCCTTTCGAGACGCCGGCGAGAATCGGCGGACGTTGTGCTGGTACTGGCCCTTAGCCTCTGCGGAGAAAACGAAATCAACGTCGAGGCCATCGATGAGCATTGGAAGGACCAGGATTACACACCCATCCTTCCCGGGCGCGGAGTGATGATAGGTATCTATCAGGTGCAGAAAAACACAGAATGGAAATCGCTCGGCCGGGATTCATAGCTGAACTCGAGATCCAGTTGGCCGGGCAAGGTTCAGTTTCGCGATGCCGGTGGTCGAATGATCCCAATACCGAAAGAACTGCAGAAAACGGGGCTGGACGGCGAGTAGCGCAATAAATCGGCGGTAACGCCTTCGGGAACGGGTGAAAGATCGAGGACGGAGAACGGGACCATCTTTAGTCGCCCAATTGCTGTGGAAACCTCACATAAGATGCCGGGAATGCCCTGTTAAGGCGCGGCCTGCGGATATGGGGCGATTGTTGCGCATAGATGCCCTGCATTTCCTGTTTTATAGAGGGCGCGCGATCAGTGAGGCGCCATGAAGACAAACCGATTCGAAAAGCTCGGACTCGCGGGAGAGGCCGTACGAATTACCGAGCAGGGCGAAATCGTCGCCCCCCATGGCAAGCGGCGAGCGTTCCTCGCTTACGTGATGCCTTTGGTCGCGCTCGCAGCAGCGCTCACAATCCAACTTACCAGCGCCGCTACGATCGAGCACGACGCCACCAGCGAGATCGCGGTTTCACTTTTCGCCGCGGCGATCCTGCTTGGTACTGTCTTCATCGTTCTGCATCATGCGGAGGCGCTTGCGGTTGAACTCCGCGAGCCCTTTGGGACCCTGCTCCTCACAATCGCCGTCACGATCATCGAAGTTTCGATCATCGTGTCGGTCATGCTTCATGCCGATCCAAATCCCTATCTCGCGCGAGAAGCCGTATTTTCAGTCGTCATGATCGTGTGTACGGGACTTGTAGGGACCTGTCTGACGCTGGGCGCGCTGCGCAATTATGAGCAGGATCTGAAGCAGCAAGGCACGAGCGCATTTCTCGCGGTGCTTCTGACCCTCGCGGTACTGATTCTCATTTTGCCCGATTTCACATTGACGGCGAATCCAGGCTCGTTTTCCGCCCTGCAACTCGTTTTCGTCAGCGTCCTGTCACTGCTGCTCTATTGCTCATTCCTGTTCATGCAGATGGTGCGGCATCGCCGCTACTTCATCGACGACGTCGCCGAGCATCACAAGGAATCGTCACATCCGAGCCGATCGGCCCTGGAGATCACGCTGCACGCGATCTGTCTCATCGCCGGTCTCCTGGCGGTCGTGATACTCGCAAAGCGCGTGGCGGCGGGCGTCGAGGACGGACTGAAGGCGCTTCAGATCGAGCAAGGCGACGCAATCGTGGGCGCGCTCATCGCCTTCCTTGTTCTCCTGCCCGAAGCGCTCGTGGCGATCCGCGCGGCGATGCGCAACGAATTGCAACGCGCCTTGAACGTCGCCTTGGGATCTGCGCTGGCGACCATTGGTCTGACGATACCCACTGTCGCAACCATCAGCCTTCTTTCCGGCACAGACTTGATCCTGGGGCTCGGCGGCGGCGACATGGTGCTGCTGGCTGTCACGCTCACGCTTTGCATCATCAGTTTCGGAACGGGACGAACGAATGTGCTCACCGGCATCGTCCATCTCGTCGTCTTCGTCGCCTATCTGCTGCTGATCGCGATACCGTGATTTGATCTGCGCTCAAGCGTCTCCACACTCGGCATAGCAATCAAACGCTGAACCTGTGGAGACCGCATATGCTCATGCGCAGTCTGGCCGGCATCGTTTCCGTGCTGGCTTCCCTCCTAGCCGCCGCCCCGGCTTACGCCGTTGCGAGCGATTGCCTTGCGATGGCGCACGCGCCCGATCCCGTACAGCGCGCCGCTTACAGCCCCGCCGCGCTTGAGGCCGATCAAGTACGCCTGACTTTTATAGGTCACGCGACATTCCTGATCGAGAGTCCAGCCGGGATCAAAATCGCTACCGACTTTAACGGCTACGCCGGCGATGCGCTGCCGGACGTGGTGACGATGAACCGTGCTCACACCAGTCACTACACTGATAATCCGGATCCCGCGATCAAGCATGTTTTGCGTGGCTGGAGCGACGATGGAAGCCCAGCACAGCATAATCTGACCGTGGGCGATGTGCGCATTCGCAATGTCACGACGGATATTCGCGGCGGCATGACGGGCCGCGAGGCCGACGGCAACTCGATCTTCATTTTTGAAGTGGCTGGTCTTTGCATCGGGCATCTCGGGCATCTGCATCATGAATTGACGCCGCAACATGTCGGGTTAATTGGCCGGCTCGATATTGTGCTGGTCCCTGTCGATGGCGGCTACACCATGGCGCAGGCGAGCATGATGAATGTGCTGAAGGAACTCAAAGCGCGGGTGGTGATCCCGATGCATTTCTTCGGGCCGACCACGCTAACGCGGTTCATTTCAAACGCGTCGTCCGAATTCGAAGTCGAAATGGCTTCTAGTCCCGTGACGATCGTTTCCGCGAATGGCCTGCCGACGCGGCCAAAATTGATCGTGCTTCCTGGCTATTAGGCTGCGACCGGTTGCGCTTCCTCTTTGCGCTGATCGAGCGGTTGCACGAAGCGCGCATAGAGGTAGCCGATGCCGACGAGACAGAGACCCAAGCCGATGAAGGACGCGATCCGGTAAAGCCCGGAAAGTCCCGACATATCGAGGAGGAAGACCTTGATCACGACAAGCGCGGTAACGATGAGGCCGGCATAGCGCAGATATTTTCGGCCGCGCCATATGCCGGCGATCAACAGCGCCAAGGCGAAAGCGAGCCATACGGCGGAATATGCATAGTTCTCGGCATCGCTGATCACGTCAAAGGTGAGGACCGGCCCCTGGAAGAAACGCTTGGTTTGTAAGGTGAGATAGGCGAGCGAGAGTACGAGAGCGAAGATTCCGAAGAGCGGTTGCATCGCGCTCCAGCCTATCCGGCCCAGCCATGGCACGATGATCGCGATGAGCAGTGCGGGCAGCAGATAGGCTAGCAACAGCGTATTGGCGAATGCTTCGCCTTCGATCGGCCGTTCGGTGACGATCGGGTTGAGGGAAGTTAGATTTCCGAAAATGAGGATTGCGCTTGCCGCGAGAAGCAGGAAGCGGCTGCCCCACAGCGGTACGGGGGACGGATCGTGTTTCTGGCGATAGAGCAAGCCTATTGTGGCGCCGAGCCAGGCCAGGGCATGCGCGCTCGATTCCAGCAAGCTTGGTTCAGGATTTTGCACTCCGCCGCCGATCAGCACGCGAAGTTCAAGCGAAATCAACGCAATGGCGAGGCCGAGCGAGGCGCCTTCGAGCGCAATGGCGGCCCTCGAATAGTCCCGTCGTCTGAATACCAGGCTCGATAGCCAGAACAGCACCGCGGGCACGCCATAGGCATAAAGCACGAAATGCGGTCCGAGCCACAAATTATTGATTTCGAACCATAATTCCCGTGCCGCGAGAAGCCGGGCCGTAACCACCAACGCAATAATCGAGGCGATGCCGCCAAGGTAGCGGGCCGGCAGGATGAACGCTACGACCGCGACGACGGGCACCAACAGGCTCCACGCCATGGTGAGCTGGATGTCCTCGAGCAGCATGGTGCAGGCAAATCCTGCCAATATAGTCGCGGCTATTCCGTGCAGCCCTAGAGCGGCGTTGAAAGCAGGAATGGCAAGGCGCCGGCGACCGGCCAGCATGCCAACCAAGAGCAGGACGGCGAGGCCCGCCCCGATCCACATCCAGTGGTTGTCGCTGATGGCGGTTGGTGCGCGGCCGTAAGCCACGAAGCCGTAGCCCAGCACGGTGCCGAGGCTCGTGGCGGCCCAGAGCGCCGGATTGGGGCGCGCCCACATGGCGATGTAACAGGCGATGACGAAAGCCCCGGCAAAGCCCGCCATCCAGCGCAGGAATCGCAGGGATTCAGGGCCTAAAACGAGGACATAAGTGCCAAATTCGTCATAGGCGGGGGCGGCGAAATCACGCGCGCTCCAACCCGCGAGCGCGACGAGGCACAAGGCCACCGCCTGGGGGCCTAGAAAATCGAGCTTTTCACGCATCGCACCAATGAAGGCGATGGCTGCCGCGACGCCGAGGAAGCCCAGTGTGGCCGGCGAATGACCGGCGCGCACGGCGAGCCCCGCAAGCAGCAGGAAACCCGCGAGCACTCCCAAAAACACTGCAAATTGAATGCTTTGGCCGATGGGCCTGCCGGCGAAAGCCAGCAAGGGAACGACGATGAGCGCCAAAGCGAAAAGGCTGATCGGCACCATGTCGCCGGATTCATAGATGCCCGAACCGATCCAGATGGCCGTCCAGCCAAGCGCGCCGAGGATTGCCGCAAGACCCAGCCACCACCAGCCCGGGCGCTGCCTCTGAACCGCGAAGGAGGCAGCCAAGATAATGAAAAGATAGGGGAAAAAGGCGGCCGCCGAGGGATCCTGCGGACGGGATGACGGCCGGCGTCGCATAGGAGCCGATGAGCCCCAGGGCAGCGATCAGCGGCCCTTGTGAGAGCGACAGCAGGAAAGCGCCGAGAGCGACGATCGCCAAGCCGGCAAAGGCGGTCCGGGGGTCGATCAGCCCGTAGAAACTGTAGGCCGCATAGATGCTGCCAAAGGCGATGACGAGGCCTGCGGCGGTGACGGCGGCAGGAACATACGTTTCACGTGCAACAGTCCGTCGACGGAGGAATTCGCCTCCGAGAACCAGAATAAGCCCGAAAATCAAGCCGATAGCGCAACGCAGGGCTGGCGAGAGGAGGTCATTGTCGACGGCATATTTGACGAAAAGCACACCCCCGACCGCGATGGCGATGCCGCCGACCCAAACGAACCAGCGCGAGGCAACGGCCTGTTCGACATCATGCTTGGAGGGGGGCGGAGCGGGTTCGACAGCCATGGTTTCGTAGGCTGTCGGCATGACTTCCGGTTCGACCGCAGCGGTTTCAGACACCGTCTCAACGGGTGCGACGGGCGCCGGCGGCGGTGCAATTTCAGCAACAGGAACAACGGGTTGCGACGGCACGAACTTCGGCAAAAGGGCCGAAAGCCTGGCCACTTCGCGTTCCAGCTTGGATATCTTGTTCAGCGCGAGGAGCGCCAGGAACAAGACAACCACAAGACCGACAATCTCCATTGCACGTCCCCAAATCGCGCTGAAGGGAGCTTGGCAGCCCCCGCGGTCTTGAGTCTACACTAGCGGAAAACAGACTCGGGCGGAGCCGCGATAGATATGCCGCGGCGCATGTCCGAGAGGTCATTTTCACGTGTTTTGACCCCCGATTTCCGCATTCTTAGCGACACGAATTCGGCGATTTCGGTGCGCGCGATAATTTTGAACGGGCATTCATTTCGTCGTTCTGCAGAATGACAGAACGTCGCTACCGGAGCGTGATCGCTCATAAATCACGCTACCTTTGCGCGAGCATGGCGCTCGCCTGCCCGTTGAGCAGCTTGACTACCTCGTCGGTTGGGAATTTGCACAGCCGGCCGTCGGAAACCCGTTCCGCGGAGATCGGATATTTTGGCCGCCGCGGATCAATGCCGGTGATGCGGAAGAGCTGGCCTTCCACGCTAAACTCGCGTTCGAAATCCGACGCCCTGAGGCCGATCTGCTGGGCCGCTGCGGCGAAGAGTTCCTGTTCCCGCTTGCGATCTTCCCCGGCTCTCCTGATGACGCTGACGCGAAATCCCGTGTCGAAGGCGTTGCCATCCGACCGGCCGCGCCACCGGAAGTCGTCGATGACCAGTCCGTGATCGTCGGCAATCCTTCCGCAAGCCTGCATCATGAGGGTCAGGACCTGCTCACAGGCGTCGGGGGTCAGTTCGGTGATGGGTTTAGCCTCGCTCATGCGGATGCGCCCCGGTTGGTTAGGTGCAGATGTTCTGTATTTGTGTACCAGAACAAATCGGGGACGGGAATAGGAGGCTTCACACTTATCAGCGCGGCTATTCAATATTGCCCCCAAAGGTATATTTGCAGGCAGGATGTCCGGGTGGAAAAGCATCGCACGACTAAGCGCCTAGAGGGGATGCGACGCAATCCGCAAGGCGACTGGCACATTTCGGATGTGGAATCAGTATGCCGCGAGTTCGGTGTATCATGTGCCCCGTCGCGGGCGGGATCATCGCACTACAAAATCAGTCACGCGGGAAGCCAGCAGATTCTGACCATTCCTTTCAAGCGCCCGATCAAACCTGTATATATCCGCAAGCTCGTGGCTTTCATCGAAGCGGTGAGGAACACGGAATGAGTGAGTTGAAGTACCCAGTCATCGTTCAACCCCTGTCGAAGGAAGACGGCGGCGGATTCCTCGCGACCGTGCCCGATCTGCCCGGGTGCGTGAGCGACGGCGAGACGCCGAGGAAGCGCTTGCGAATGTGCAGGATGCCATCGCAGCATGGATCGAAGCTGCCCAAGATATGGGAGGCAAGGTGCCTGAGCCGTCAAAGGAATTGGCGCTCGCGAGTTAGCCACCTTTCCGCACTTCCGCAAATCGCCTAACGTCAGATGATGGGCGGGGAGATCGACGCATTCATCGCAAAGTGGCAAGGCGCGAGCGGCGGCGAGCGCTCGCAGTCGCAGTCCTTCCTGAACGATTTCTGCCGGGCGCTCGACCTCGAAGAGCCGCGGGACGGCGATTACAAGTTCGAGTTTCCAGTCCGCGGCCAGGACGGAACCAATTTCATCGATCTCTACAAGCGCGGCTGCCTCGGGAAGAAAGTCTCAAATTCCAATAGTTCCTCGGCCCTACGCTTATCTCAGTTTAGCTTATTAGTTCTTTGAACCAACCCAAAACATGCCAGCCGACAAGCAGCAATACTGGTACCTTTAGTTCCCAGCCCATTCGCCAAATCACCAAGACCGTGCATCGGGCCTTTGTACAAACGGCCAGAGTTATATACTCCCCGGTCTCGTGCCCGCTCAAACTCAGCAGATTGGTCAGTTATGATTGGCTCGATCACAGACCTGGATTTGGTCTCGCCAAAGGTGAGTTCAGCGACTCTCCTTAGGAACCGACCCGGCGGGCGACCGGGTAATAGATTGAGTTCGCGCTTCATGGATCATTAGATTCAAAAATGCGGCAGGCGAGATGCGGGAATTTGGTCGAATCCTTTTTCCAGTAGGTCGAACCACCTAAATCGGAGCAGGCATGGTTTCTTTTCGCTTATGCATCATGACCGCCTCCGGCAAATCGGAACACAAGCGTAAGGGGGCCCAAAAGGCGTCAACCGGAGCGATTGACGAGCCGACGGCGGATAAACCCGCCGACTAGTAACGATAGCCGCAGCAGTGTTCGATTTGGGTGAACGCATAGAGCCAACGTAATGGCCCGGCTGGCGAGTTAAGGGTTGGGCGGCAAATCAATCCCATGAGAAAGCCAACGACCGCGAACAAAGGCGCATCACGCAAGCGCTCCGCAGATCTGACGACGCGCCGAAACTGACGGCCGAGTGGTTCGCGTGTGCCGATCTCTGTCAGGACGACAAGCTTCTCCAGCGCGGCCTGCCATTCCGCCGCGCGGGGAGCGGCTGGCAGACGCGGATCAACGATGCCGTGGTGTACAGCGCAAAGCGGCTCGGGAAGACGTAGGCGGAGCGATGGGTCCCGGCTTTCGCCGGGATGACGGTGGGCGCGAGGTGTGAAATGCCCGCCCCTCACCTTCCCATTGCTTCGCAATGGGTCCCTCCTCTCCCGCAGGCGGGAGAGGACAAAGTATCACCCGGCGAGTTCGGCGATGATAAGCGCCGCCGAGACAGCGGCGCCGGCCAAGCCCCAATAGCGCCAGCGTGCGAGGTGGGCTCCGCGCCCTTGCGGCGGCCGATGAGGAAGAGGCTCATATTCACCAGCGCGAAGATTGTAAGGATGATGAGGCTCGTCCAGTTCCGCGAGCTTCAGGAACGGCACCGCGAAGGCCAGCGCGAGGATACCGCGGCAATGACCCGACGCCTATGGCCGGGGTCTGGCGGCCGGCGTGAAGCCTGGCAAAAAGCCCGGCGCCATGCCCTCCTTCGCCATGCCATAGAGCACGCGGCTTGCCATGACGATCTGCACCAGGATGCCGTTGACCATGGCGATCGAGGCCATGGCCGCAATAGTCGTGCCCGAGAGGCCGGTGAAGCCTTCGAACATCAGCGCGAGCGGCGCCTTGCTCGCAATGAGCCCGGCGCGGTCGGGATAGGCGGCGGCGACCGCGGCAATGAGCGCATAGATGGCGACCGAGATGACGAGGGTGAGGATGACGGCGCGCGGCACGACAGCCTTCGCCTCGCGCGTCTCTTCCGCCATGTTGACGATGTCCTCAAAGCCGATGAAGGCGAAAAAGGCGAGAAAGGCCCCGGCAAGCACGCCGTTCCAGCCGGCAAAACTAGCGGGCGGCACAAGCGTCTCCCACAAGGCGCCGGTTTCGATCGCGGCCGGGCAGCCCGACCGCGGCCACGACAAGGAGGGTTCCGACCTCGAGAATGGTGATAAGGGCGGCGACAGCGACGCTCTTCCCTCACCCCGGCTATCGCCACGGCGGCGAGCACGACGACGATGCCGGTGAGCCCTAAGGCTTCGGGAGCCCGGAAAAGCTCGCGACATAGCGCGCGAAGGCAACGGCGATGACCGCACTCGAGGTGAGCGCGGTGACGATAAGGCCATAGCCGACGGCAAGACCCAGCCAGTGGCCGAAGCCATGCATGACATAGAGCACTTCGCCCGCGGCGCGCGGAAAGGACGCCGAGAGCGCGGCATAGGAGAAGGCCGTAAAGCAGGCGACGATCCCGGCTGCAAAAAAGGCCCAGGGTGCAGAATCCCCGGCGATCGCCACGACATCGGCGATCAACGCGAAGATGCCGGCGCCGACGGTGACGCCAACGCCGTAGAAAACGAGCCAGGGCAGGCTCAGGACACGGTTGAGGGCGGGTGCGGAGGTGTCGGTCACAATGGCAGTCTAACGGGGAAGCGTGACGGAGGCTTGATCAAGGTCAAGACCCGCAGGCGCGATTGACCAGGATCAAGGGCAAGGCCTGCAACTTGGACGATTGTGACAGCTTCGCGACATAGCGGAGATAAGCCCGTGCCTGAAGCCCCGCCCGACCTCGACCAACCCCTGCCGGCCGCGCATCCCAAAGCCGCCGCCGAGACGCGCGGCCATGCCGTGGCGCGCATGCGGCATGACCCGGACGCGATCCGGCGCGCCTTTGAGACCGGAGAATTCCCCTATCGCAGCCGGATCGGCGAGGGATCCTATGAAGGCCAGATGGTTCCGCTGCAGGTTGAACTGCTCAAGGTGCAGAACTGGGTGAAGGAAACAGGCGAGCGCATCGTCGTCATTTTCGAGGGACGCGACGCCGCCGGCAAGGGCGGGACGATCAAGCGCTTCATGGAGCATCTCAACCCACGCGGCGCGCGCATCGTTGCGCTCGAGAAGCCGAGCGATCGCGAGCGCGGCCAGTGGTACTTTCAACGCTATATCGAAAATCTGCCGGCGGGCGGCGAGATCGTGCTGTTCGACCGCTCCTGGTACAATCGCGCCGGGGTCGAGCGGGTGATGGGCTTCTGCAACCCCAACGACTATCTCGAATTCATGCGGCAGTGCCCCGAACTCGAACGCATGTTCGTGCGCTCAGGACTCAGACTCTACAAATACTGGTTCTCGGTCACCCGCGAGGAGCAGCAGCGGCGCTTTTCGTCGCGCCAGAACGATCCGCTCAAACAGTGGAAGCTTTCACCGATCGATCGCGCCTCGGTCGACAAGTGGGACGCCTATACCGAGGCCAAGGAGGCGATGTTCTTCTATACCGATACCGCGGATGCGCCGTGGACGATCATCAAGTCCGACGACAAGAAGCGGGCCCGCATCGCCTGCCTGCAGCATTTCCTGTCGAGCCTCCCCTACCCGGCCAAGAGCCGCAAAGTGGTGACGGGCGCCGACCCGCTGCTGGTGGGAAGCTCGGCACATGTCATCGGCCGTGACGAACACATCCTCGGCAAGACCTTGCGGCCCGGCAAAGTGGAGAGACGAAAGACTACTTCGCCAGGCTCATGATGTAGAGGCTGAGCGCGATCGACTGGTCCTCGGTCATGTCCCAGTCGGGCATGATCTCGTGGCGCACCGGCAAGCCCTCCATGAACCCGTCCATCAACTCCTCGAGGCTGTAGCGCTTGGCGACATCGCGAAAGGGTGGCGCTGCGGCGATCGGGCTTGCGCCGTCATTGCCAACGGCGTGGCATCGGCTGCAGTTCGCCTCGGCAAGCCCCTGGCCCGCCTCGGCGGTCGGCTCTTCGGCATGAGCCAGCGCCGAACCCAGCAGCAGGGAAACAGCAAGCGTAGCGGCCAGAGCGTGTTTCATCGGTTCGCCCTAAAGTGACAAAGCGGCTATTTCACGAAGCTCCCGCGCACCGGGAGCCGAGACAAAAAGATCCATGCCGAGGCGTTGCGACAGGAAGCGGGTGGCGCGCTGGGCCTTGACGCTGTTTCCAGCCTTGTCCAGTGGCGGGGCGAAGGCGCCGATGCCGCCCTTGCCCGGCGATACCGTGACGATGCCGCCGCCAATGCCGCTCTTGCCCGGCAGGCCGACTTCGTAGAGCCAGTCGCCGGAGGTCTCGTAGAGGCCCGCCGTCGCCATGACCGCCAGGGCGTAGTGGCACACTTCGGCGCTGACGACCCGCTCGCCATTCACCGGATTGACGCCACCATCGGCGAGGGTCGCGCCCATCACGGCGAGATCGCGGGAGCTGACATCGAGCGAACACTGACGCGTGTAGAGTTCCACGGCTTCCTGGGGTTCGCAATATATGGCGCCGGAACTCTGCAGCATCCAGGCGATCGACCGATTGCGGAAATTGGTATCGGTGGCAGAGGCGTAGACCTCGTCGTTGAGAGCCAGTTCGCGACCGGCAAAGCGGGAGAGGCCACGCTGGATGAATGTCCATTTCGCATCGCTATCGGCTCCGGGAACGAGGCTGGTCGTGGCGATGGCGCCGGCATTGACCATCGGATTGGTGACGCCGCCGGGCATGGCCTCGATCCCGGCCAGGGAATTGAAGGCCCGGCCGGTGGCGTTCGCACCAAGCTTTGCGCGCGCTTCGGCGGGGCCGATCAACTCGCAGACGAGCGCGAAGATGAAGGGTTTCGACACACTCATGATCGAGAATTCGCGATCGACGTCGCCCGCCGCATAGGCGCGGCCGGACGCGCTTACCATGCAGAGCCCGAAGAGATCGCGCGGCATGCGGGCCAGCGCCGGGTAGACATTCGAGTTCTCGCCGCTGTCGTCGGTCCTCGCGTCTTCGTAGGCTTCAGCGAGAATCCGCTCGATGCTCTCAGGCTTCGGCAGATGGCCGGTCGAGACATTCCTGAAGTCGCTGTTCATTGAACTCACGCGATCTAGTTGAAAGGCAAGAAGATCGGCACCATCAGCACGCAAACGATGGCGACGACGATCGAGAACGGCACGCCGACCTTCACGAAATCGCCGAAGCTGTATTGCCCCGGCCCGACGACGAGCGTGTTCACCGGCGATGAGATCGGCGTCATGAAGGCGGTCGAAGCGGCGAGCGCGATGATCATCGCAAAGGGATAGGGCGAAAGCCCGAGATCCTTGGCGATCGCCAGCGCGACCGGCGCCATCAAGACGGCGGTCGCCGTATTCGAGATGAAGAGACCGAGCGCTGCCGTGATGACGAACAATGTCGCCAGTACAATGCGGGGAGACGACTCGCCGACCAAATGAACGACCGCGTCCGCCGCCAGATCGACGCCGCCGGTCCGTTGCAGGGCGAGCGAGAATGGCAGCATGCCGACGATCAGCACGATGGTCTTCCAGCTGATCGAGCCATAGGCGCTGTTGAAATCGACGCAAGCGAAGAGCCCCATCAGCAGGCAGCCGATCAAGGCCGCCTGGACATTGGGCACGATTCCGGTCGCCATCATCACCACGACAAGGCCAAGCACGGCCAATGCGTAAGGCGCGCGATTGGCCGCCGGCAACACTTCCTCGAACTCGGCCGGCATGTTGAGGACGACGAGGTCGTGGGAATCTGTCTGGAGTTTGCGGATGTCGGACCAGAAGCCTGCAAGCAGCATCGTATCGCCGAGCTTCAAGCGCTCCTGCCTTATGCTTTGCGGTACGACGACATCGCCATGGCGCAGACCGATGACCGTCAGGCCAAAGCGGTTTCGGAACTGGGCTTCCTCGACGGTGAGGCCGATGAACTGCGAAGTCAGCCGGCAGGATGACTTCGACCATGCCGAGATCCTGCGAGCGGTCCGAGAAGTAATCGACACCTTCGGTGAGCGGGCGGGCGTCGAGTGCGAAATCGGAGCGCAGTTTGGCGATTTCGGGTTGCGAAACTTCAGCATCGACAAGCAGCACATCGCCGGCCTCGATGCTCGTCTGCGGATCGGGACGCAGGACTTTCAGCGAGAAGCCGCTGCCGCGCTCGATGCCGAGCAAATAGACACCGGGAATGCGGCCCATGATATCGCGGCAGCGTTTGCCGGCGAGCGAGGAAGCCGGCGTCACCAGGAGCCGCTGCTCGCGATCGGCAAGTCGATAGCGCCCGGTCCAGGCACTCAAGGTTGGCCGCGCCGTTGCGCCGCCCTCTGCCGCCGGTTTGTCGACCAGCATCCGGCGGGCAAACAACATGTAGAGAATGCCGAGCACCAGGATCGGCAAGCCGAACGGCGTGAAGCTGAAGAAGTTGAAGCCTTCGGCGCCCTGACGCATCAATTCGGCATTGACGACCAGGTTGGGAGCGGTGGCGACAAGCGTGATCATGCCGCTAATGAGTGCCGCGACGCTGAGCGGCATCATCAGGCGCCCCGGCGAGAGCCCCCTGCTCTGGGCGATCCGCAAGGCGACGGGGATGAAAATCGCCACCACGGCTGTCGAACTCATCAGCGAGCCAAGCGCGGCCACCGATCCCATCAGCATTACGATCAGGCGGGATTCACCCGAGCCTGCCTTGGCATTGAGCCAGTCGCCGAGGCGGCGGGCGATGCCGGTTCGCGTCAATCCGGCGCCGATCACGAACAAGGCGGCAATCAGGACAATCGAGGGATCGCTAAATCCGGCCAATGCCTCGTTCATGGTGATGACGCCGGTGAACGGCATCAAGGTGAGCATGATGAGAGCCACCGCATCCATGCGTGGCCGGTTCATCACGAACATGGCGACCGACGCCGCGAGCATGAGCAAAATGAGAGCGAGTTGGAGGTTCATGCGGCATTCCAATGAGGTGAATCAATCAAGCCGAGGCCCCCTCGTAGCGTCGACGCCACAGATGGCGCAAGGATATCGGGGTTTTCGCGGAATGGACAGGTGCTTGCGGCGCGATGCGGTAACCAACCCTGGTCGAGGCCCAGAACATTACAGAGCCGCACAGTTGACGGCGCCCAAGGATCGCTTGCAGTATTGATTATACGTCGCAGTCTGCGGCGTTTCGAATCGAACAACTCGACAAGAGTGGACAATGGACGGCGACCGCAGAACGGCGGCGCCGCCACATGGGAGGAGTGAAATGAACGAACGCGAGAAACGTGACTTCAACGCCGGCCTTGCCGCCGACGTTGACGCTTGGCTGAGGGGGGAGCCGACACGGCGCACCTTCATCAAGCGCTTCGGCCAGATGGCCGGCATGCTGGCCGTAGCGGGCGGTGGCCTGTGCCCCGACTTCGTCAGCGGCGCACTGGCGCAAGCCACGATGCAGCTCGAAGATCCCAATACACCCCTCGGCAAGGCCCAGGCGCTGGCGCTCAAGGCCTCGACCGAAGGCCCGACCGACGGTTCTGCCTTCCGGGCCGTCGAAGCTGCCAAGAAGTTCGCCGGTGCAAACCTCAACATGACCTACGAGGCGGGCCTGCAAGGGCTCGATCCGCGCAATTTCTCCGGCCCCCTCTGGGAGCAACTCACCGGCATCAAGTCGACGGTCGTCGAATTGCCCTCGCCGGACATGTATTCGAAGCCGATCGCGGAACATATCGCCCAGTCCGGTGCCTATGACATCCTCGACCTGCAGCCGCAGTGGACGCCAGCACTCGCCGATGGCGGCGTGATCGCGCCGCTCGACGACTTCATCGCCAAGTATATGAACACGGCGGATCTCGAGGACTATCATCCGCTTTACAAAGCCTTGCCGACCTACAAGGGCAAGATCTGGGGCTTCTTCGACGATGGCGACATGTTCGCTCTCTATTATCGGAAAGACATTTTCGAGGATCCGAAGCTGAACGCAGCCTACGAGGCGAAGTTCAACAAGAAGCTCGAAGTGCCGAAGACCTGGGAAGACTACGCGCAGGTCGCGCAGTTCATCACCGACCAGATGGCGCCGAACGTCTACGGCGCGGGCCATTTCCGCAAGGCGGGCTCGCCCGGCAATCAGTTCGACTTCATGCAACAATTCCGGTCGAATGGCGGATCGTTCTTCGATGACAGCATGAAGGCGTCGATCGCCAACGACATCGGCCTGAAGACGCTCAACAACATGATCGCCGCCAACAAGGCATCGATCCCCGGCAACGAGGAACTCGATGCCGTATCGTTGTGGGTGGCGTGGCTGCAGGGCAAGGTCGCCATGATCTATTCATGGCCGCCGACGGGGCGCATGTCGGCCGGCTATTCGCAGAGCGACAAGGCGATCTCGTTCATTCCCCAGTCCTCGGTTGCGGGAAAAGTCGGATACGCGATCGTGCCGGGCGGCAATCCCGAACACGCCTTCGGCTTCAACAAGGCGCTGGCCGCGGATTCGGCGAACCTCGAAGCTGCCTATCTGTTCATGCAGTGGGCGTGTTCGCCGCCAGTGTCGCTGGCCCGCTGCATGCTTCCCTATGCGCTGCGCGATCCTTATCGCATCTCGCACTTCAAGTCGGACCTCTATGGCCAGCTCTTCCCGAGCGCGCCGGAGTATCTGGCAAACCTCAACGCCTCGGCGAATGTCGGACTGCTCGATCCGATCATGCCGGGTGCGCAGGACTACCAGCTCTCGCTCGACCGCATGTGCACGTCGGTGTGGGCCGGTACCGATCCGATGGAGGCCTTGAAGACGGCTTCGGCCGAATGGGATGCAACCACCGAGAATCTCGGTGTCGACGCCCAGAAGGCTTTCTATGTGGAGTTCCTGAAGCTGCCGGGCGCCACCGCCGCGAATACGGTGGAAAAGCTCGGCATGGCCGTGAAACTCTAAACAGCAACGGGCCACCGTGTCATGCGGTGGCCCTCTCTTTTTCGATTGCGAGACACCCGGGGGGCGTCTCGATAAAACAAAAGCGACTAGGCGGGGATGGCAAGCAGCGCAACGGCGAATGGGGCGATCGGCGGCGGAAGGCAGTTTCCCTCGGCCCGGCAAAGCGACAAGTGGTTCAAGTGGCTGCTCGTCGCACCAGCAGCGCTCCTCATTCTCGCCATTTCGGTCTACCCACTCATTTTTTCGATCTGGGTCCTGTTCGTCAATTACGATTTCCAGATTCCCGGCCACGCCTTCGTCGGACTGAAGAACTTCTCGCAGGTCATTTTCGATCCCGTGGCGCGATACTCGCTATGGATCACCGTCGTTCTCTCGGTCATCAACGTCACGGTCGAATTCCTCCTCGGACTTGCCATCGCCATGGCCCTGGCGAAGACCTTCCGCGGCCGTGGGCTCATCATTTCGATTCTGATTGTTCCGCTTTTCATCAGCCCCGTCATCGTCGGCCAAGTCTGGGTATTGATGCTGCACAACCCGTTTGGCCCGACAAACTACATCCTCGGGCAATTGCTCGGCTTTGACGTCACCATCAAATGGCTGACGCAATGGCCGTGGAATTTCATAGCCCTCATCCTTGCCGATGTGTGGCAGTGGACGCCCTTCATGTTCGTGATCCTGCTCGCCGGGCTCACATCAATTCCGCCGCATGTCTATGAAGCAGCCGAGCTTGACGGCGTCGGGCCCTGGCTGACGTTCTGGAACATCACCATTCCCTTCCTCACCCCGATGATATTTCTGGCCCTAACGTTCCGGTTGCTCGACGCGGTACGATTGTTCGATACGATCTTCATCATGACCGGAGGCGGCCCCGGCACGTCGACCTACAGCACGTCCTTCTATCTCTACACAATCGGCTTCACGCAATTCCATCTGTCGCGCGCGACGGCCGGTGCCTGGATCTTCATGGTGCTTACCTTGTTGGTGATCATCGTCCTGGTGCGGCGCCTGCTCAAGGCGGAGGCCCGGTGATGGCCGCTACCGTGAAGAAGCCGGTTCGCCACTCGCGTCGTTCACGAGTACCGATCGGGCGTATTCTGTTTCTCGCGGTTTGCATCGCATTCGTTCTCGCACCGCTTTACTGGGTATTCGTCACGTCGATCAAACCCAGCGACGACTATCTCGCCATCCCACCGGTATGGTATCCCGCAAAGCCGACGATGGTTCACTACACCGCGGCGCTGTTCGCTTATCGAGGCCTAACCGGGCTGATAAACAGCCTGATCATCGCGACATCGGCGACAATTCTGTCCTGCCTGTTCGGAACGCTGATGGCCTATAGCCTGGCGCGTTTCAACACCGGCGGTCAGCATCTTTCGTTCTGGGTCCTGTCACAGCGCTTCCTGCCACCGATCGCCATCGTGTTGCCGATCTTCCTGAATTATCGGGCACTCGGCCTGAACGACACTCATATCGGCATGATCCTCGCCTATACGGTGTTCACGCTGCCGGTTTCGGTGTGGATGATGTTTGCCTATTTCCGCGGCATGCCGCGTTCACTCGAGGAGGCTGCCCTGGTCGACGGGTGTACGCGCTGGACGTCGTTCTGGCGCGTGGCGGTCCCGCTGGCGGCGCCGGGAATTGTCGCGGCCGGCGTATTCACATTCATCGCCTGCTGGACCGAGTTTTTCTTCGCCCTGGTGCTGACGAGCCGCGATGCCTACACGTTGCCCACCGTTTTCCGCGCCTTCCTGAGCTTCCAGGGCGCGCAATATGGCGAGGCCAGCGCGTTGGCGATCGTTTCGCTGGTGCCGTCCATCATCCTCGGCGTGCTCGTTCAGAAGCACCTCGTTCGCGGGCTGACGCTGGGTGCTATCCGTGGCTAAGGGATCAGTTTAATGGCAGAGGTCAGAGTCACCGAATTGCACAAGCATTTCGGTGCCGTACATGCGGTCCGAGGGATCAACCTCGACATTCCCGACGGCGAGTTCACGGTGCTGGTGGGTCCTTCCGGTTGCGGCAAGAGCACGCTTTTGCGGACTATCGCAGGCCTCGAGGAAATCACCGACGGCGAAATCGCAATCGGCGGCGATGTCGTCAATGACATGCGGCCGCGCGACCGCGACGTGGCGATGGTGTTCCAGGATTATGCGCTTTATCCGCATATGACGGCGCGTGCCAATATCGGCTTCGGACTCAAGGCGCGGAAAATGCCGCCGGCCGAAATCGAACAGCGCGTCGCGCGTGCGGCGTCGATGCTCGGCATCAATGCCCTTCTCGACCGTCTGCCGCGGCAATTGTCCGGCGGCCAGCGCCAGCGCGTCGCCATCGGCCGCGCGATCGTCCGGAATCCAAAAGTGTTCCTGTTCGACGAGCCATTGTCCAATCTCGATGCCCAGCTTCGCGACGAGATGCGCGGAGAAATCAAGCGACTCCACCAGGAAATCGACACCACGATGATCTATGTCACGCATGACCAGATCGAGGCGATGACGCTCGCCGATCGGATCGTGCTGATGCGCGATGGCGTCATCGAACAGCAGGGCGCGCCGCTCGATCTGTTCGAAAGACCCGCGACCCGCTTCGTCGCCGGCTTCCTCGGCTCGCCGAAGATGAATTTCATTCCAGGTAAACTCGCGCGGGATGGCGGCGATCGCGTCGTACTGAACGACGGCACCAGCCTGCCCCTCCCGGCAGGTCGTCTTGCCACCAATACTCCGCCCGCGGATGTCTCTTTAGGGCTGCGGCCGGAGCATATCAGCCGGGCAGCAGGAGACTTGGCGCCCGGAATTGCGCGGCTCGATGCCACCGTCGACCTCCTGCAACCGACGGGATCGCGGACTTTTGCCACGTTCGATATTGGCGGCGTTCCGGTCATCGCCGAACTGCAGGCTCACGACGTGAGCCGCGTTGGGGAGAAGATTGCGCTGGCGCTCAACCTGAACCGCGCATCGATTTTCGCCGCGCGATAGCGAAAAGGCGCTCTAAAGGTCATCCACGCAGAGCCGTTCGAGGCATCGCTTTCGCGATGCACCTGCGAGGTGCGTGCTAGGCTGCTGCCGAGACGATGCGGTTGCGGCCCTCGTGCTTGGCGCGATAAAGCGCCTCATCAGCACGCTTGAGAATATCCGACGCGCGATCGCCCAGGCCCTCATAACCGGCAACGCCGATCGAGACCGTGACGGTCAGAGGCAAGGATTTTCCGCCGGATCGGAAACGGCTTGGCGGAAACTGCGCGCAGAACTCGCTCGGCGATCTTCTCGGCCACGCGCGGCTCGGTATCGGGCAATACGACGATGAATTCCTCGCCACCGGTACGGCACGCCATGTCGACATTGCGCACATTGCGCTTGATACGATTTGAGAGTTCCTGGAGAACGCGGTCGCCGACATCATGGCCGTAGGTATCGTTCACGGCCTTGAAGTGATCGGCATCGAGCGCGATCACTGAAACGCAGCGCTGGCGGCTGGCGGCGTTATCGACCAGCATAGCCATCTGGCCTTCCATGTAGCGGCGATTATAGAGGCCGGTCAGCGGATCGGTAACCGCCATCTCGATCGAGGCCTGAACATTGTTGCGGAGTTTCTCCGCATAGCGCCAGCGGCGCACCTGTGTATTGACGCGGGCCAAGAGCTCCTGGCGGTCGACGGGACGGATGAGATAGTCGTTCACGCCCATGTCGAGACCGCGCATCAGGCGTTGGTGGTCGTCCGGATCGACGACGATGAGGATCGGCGTCTGGCGGGTGCGCTCGAGCGACTTAAATTGCGAGCAGACGCGAAGGCCGTCGACATTCTCCATGTCAAGATTGACGATGATGAGTTCGTAGACATTCTCGCCGGCATTGATGACCGCTGCCTGCGGGTCGTCGATGACGGTCACTTCATGGCGGCCTTCAAGCGCCGACTTGATGCGCTCGGCTCCGGCCGCGCGGTTGTCTACGACGAGAATGCGGCCGCGGCGCATCTCATTGTCGCCCCTGCCCTCGCCCAGCAAGGTCAGGGTGTCGCTTGAGATCGAGCGGGCACGCAATTCATCGGTGAGCATCTTCAGCCGCACCAGGCTCTTGAGGCGGCAGAAGAGCGAAAGGTCGTTCACCGGCTTGGTGAGGAAATCATCGGCGCCGGCTTCGAGGCCACGCACGCGGTCTTCCGGCTGGTCGAGGGCGGTGACCATGATCACCGGAATATGCTGCGTCTGGGTGTCGGACTTGATGCGCTTGCAGACTTCGATACCGTCAATGCCGGGCATCATCACGTCGAGCAACACGATATCGGGCTTGGTGCGCTGCACCGATTCGAGCGCATCGACGCCGTTCATGGCGGTCACGACCTCAAAATATTCGGCGGCGAGCTTGGCCTCGAGCAACCTCACATTGGCGAGAATGTCGTCGACGACGAGTACGCGGGCGGTCATTGCGGTGCCTTCAGGAAGCTATCAACGGTCTGCAGGAAACCCATTACCGAGATCGGCTTGGAGATGTAGGCCTCGCAGCCGCCCTCGCGAATCTTCTCTTCATCGCCCTTCATGGCGAAGGCGGTGACGGCGATGACCGGGATGCGACGAAGTTCGTCGTCTTCCTTCAGCCACTTCGTCACCTCGATGCCCGATACCTCGGGCAGCTGGATATCCATCAGGATCAGGTCGGGCATGTGCTGGCGGGCGATGTCGAGCGCCGACAATCCATCGCGCGTCTGGAGCACCCGATAGCCATGGGCCTCGAGAAGATCGTGAAAGAGCTTCATATTGAGCTCGTTGTCCTCGACGACGAGGACGGTCTTCTGGGCTGCAGGGACGGGTCCCGGCGTGTTCATCATTCCCACCCTTTGGGTCGCTGCGGAAGTCACGGCTGGCGTCTCTCTGTTCGGGTTTGTATATCAACGCTCAAAGCGCTGAAGCTGCAGGGCCCTCTCCCCGCGCCTTAGCCGAGTCTCATCCGATTCCGTAAACCAAGCGTTTAACAGGCTTGATTTCAGGCCACCATGCACGATCTTAGTTAACTCGAAGCAACCCATGCCGCTCAAGACTTCACAATCCGCTCCCGACGCCGAGGTCATCGCCTTGAATTGTCTCGGTTTTCTTGCCGAAGACGGCGAGAGGCTCGGGCGCTTCCTGGCAATCAGCGGGGTGTCGCCGCAGAACCTCCGGGCACAGGCAAGCGAGCCCTCCTTCCTCGCCGGCGTGCTGGACTACCTTCTTGCCGACGAAAAGCTGTTCCTGGCTTTCAGCGAAAACCAGGATCTCAAGCCCGAATTTGTGATGGCAGCGCGACGGCGCTTGCCGGGAGCGGCATCATGCTGAGCGACGTAACACGCGGCCAACTCGACGACTTGGCGCTGACGCGCCGCGACCGGCTGGTGATCTGCGATGTCGACGAGGTGGTCGTGCACTTCACGCGCGCGCTCGAAATCTATCTCGGCGAGCGCGATTTATGGCTCGATACGTCGAGCTTCGCACTGAACGGAAATATCCGACGCCAGATCGGCAATGATCCCATTGCCGCGTCCGAAGTCGGCAAGCTCATCGATGATTTCTTCATAACGCGCACGCGCCATCTCGAGCCGATCGACGGGGCAATCGATTCGCTGCTGGCGATTGCCGGGCATGCCGAGGTCGTCCTCCTCACCAACCTGCCGCATCACAGCGGCGATGCGCGGCGCGAGAACCTCCGCGCGCATGGCTTAGAATTCCCCGTCATCACCAATTCTGGACCGAAAGGACCAGCGATCAAGGCGCTCGCCGCGATGGTGGACGGCCCCGTCGTATTCATCGACGACAGTCCCTCATTCATCGCATCGGCCTATGAACATGTGCCGCATGCGCGTCTCGTCCACTTCCTTCACGACGAACGCTTTGCGCGTCATCTCGAACCGGTCGACTATGTCTCGCTGCGGACGGGAAGCTGGAACGAGGCACGGCCACATATCATCACCGAGCTTGGTGGACAGCCGGCGCAATAGTAGATCAATCATCGGAAACACACAGAGGAAGATCCACCATGAAGAAGCGTGGAACGGCAAGGAAGCTCATTACGTCACTATTGGCCGCGTCTGTGCTGGGCGGCGTCCTGTCGCCAGCCGTTGCATGCACGTCTATGGTGTTCAAGGCGAAGGACGGGACCGGCATTTACGCACGCACGATGGAATGGGGCGCGTCTGACCTCAAATCGGAAATGGTCCTCGTGCCCCGCGCAATGCCTTTTGCATCAGCGCTCGGCGACGGGAAGACGGGGATGGCCTGGAAAAATGCCTATGGCTTTGTCGGCATCAATGCCGGCGGCCTGCCCTATGCAACCGACGGCATGAACGAAGCCGGTCTGACCGTCGGCGCCTTGTTCTTTCCGGGCTTTGCGGAGTTCCAGGAATCGAGTGCGGACCAACAGTCAGTGACGATCAGCAGCGTCGATATCGTCAACTATCTTTTAAGCAACTTCAAGACGGTCGAGGAGGTGCGCAAGGCAATGCCTAAAATTCGTGTGGTGCGCAATGCCGACATCGAGAAGGAGTTCGGTACGCCGGTGCCGCTGCATCATGTCGCCACCGACGCAACCGGTGCCTCGATCGTCATCGAATATACAGCCGCCGGCCTTACGATCTTCGACAACAAGGTGGGCGTCATGACGAATTCCCCGGCCTATGATTGGCATCTCCTCAATTTGCGCAATTATGCCAATCTCAAGCCAAGCGGCGCTGCGCCAGATCGCAGCATAGACGGGGTGTCCCTGGCGCCATTCGGAGCCGGGAGTGGCATGCTCGGGATTGCCCGGCGATTTCACGCCGCCGTCGCGATTCATCCGCGCCGTCGCCTTTGTAAATACCATGGAGCCGGTCAAGGATGCAGCCGAAGCTGTCGACGCGGCGGCCACGATGCTGAACAACTTCGATATCCCGAAGGGCCTGGTGCGCGAAGGCGCCAGCCCGGAAGACTTTCACCTCGGCTACACGCAATGGTCGGTCATCGCCGACACCAGTCACAAGGTCTATTATTACTGGACCATGTACGACCGGCGGATGCGCAGCGTTGACCTGGGCAAGCTCGATTTCGCAGCTCCTCGACCATCGTCCTTTCCGCTGGACCGCGAGCGGTTACAGGACATCGAGGACCGTTCGGGGGATTTTCCGCGCTGATCGTCGTGGTAGATGAGAAGTACTGCGGCGTAGGTAACCTCTGATTGAGGCGGCGATAGCGATTGGAAACTTGTCCTCGAGGAGCAACGCGCTCCCAGCGGCCTTCCCGTGTGGTCCAATCCCCTCACTTTTCTTCGCGTGCCGAAATCTCCAATCTCCGCATGGATCCTTCCGAGCGCGCCGACATCGACTCGGACCAGTATGTCGGTTGGCTGATGAAGAATACTTAAGTCATCACGACGGGGATAATGAGGGCCAGGGCTCATCTCGAGACTTTCGTGGAAGACCCGCCGAGCCAGGCGCCGGCGAACTTCTCGATCGACCATGTTCGCTGGAGCGTCGACGATCGGATCAAGGAAAACGCCGCGAAGGGCGGCAGCAACTGAGTCCACATACCATGTCGCCAGCGCTGAGGCGGAACTAGGCGAGATTCAATTGCCGGACGAGGCTGGCTCAAACGCAAATGTATGACTTGACATCCAGAGACAGGGAGGGTCACGCTGAGACATGGCGACATGGGTGGAGTCAGTCTCTGCCCGACGGCGTCATACGGGTGTTCAAATCATCTGGTGTGTAGGAGGCGCGAAAGCGTGCTCCGTTTTTGGGAGGCTCCAATGATCCTTAGAACCATTCGATGGCTGGCGCTGGCGGCGCTCGCCACATTCTTGGCGCTCGGGCCGCAGCTTTCGTCTCCGGTGCGAGCCCAAGACAATAGCAAGCCAAACATTCTCTTCATCATGGGCGATGATGTCGGCGTATTCAATATCGGCGCCTATCACCAGGGCATCATGTCGGGCAAGACGCCGAATCTCGACCGGCTGGCTTCGCAAGGCATGCGCTTCACCGACTATTATGCCGAAGCAAGCTGCACGGCAGGCCGCGCCAATTTCATCACCGGCGAATTGCCGATCCGTACCGGAATGACGACGGTCGGCCAGGCGGGTGCCGATGTCGGACTGCCGGCGCAGGCGCCGACAATCGCGACCGCGCTGAAATCCTTGGGCTACACCACCGGCCAATTCGGCAAGAACCATCTGGGCGATCTGAACAAGTACCTGCCCTGCGTGCATGGCTTCGATCAGTTCTTCGGATATCTCTATCACCTCGACGCCATGTCGGATCCCTACTGGTTTTCGTATCCGACTGATCCGGCGATCCGCAATTCTGTCGGCCCGCGCAACCTGGTGCGCTGCGAAGCGAGCGACACGGATGATCCGACTGTCGACCCGCGATGGGGCAAGGTCGGGAAGCAGAAACTTGTCGATGAAGGACCGCTGGCGCCCGGACCCGACACCGGCCGCACACCCTATGGCGGCGAAGGCGAAGGCGTCGCAGGCGCCAAATACGACATGACGACCTTCGATGAGGAACTCGTCAAGGAGTCGATCGCCTTCATGAAGAAGGCGAAAGATCAGGGAAAGCCTTTCTTCCTTTGGCACAATACCACGCGCATGCACGTCTTCACGTTCCTCTCGCAAAAGTACAAGGCGATGATGAACCCCGAGACCAATTACGGCATGGAAGAAGCCGGCATGGCGCAGCTCGATGACTCGGTCGGCACTTTGTTGAAGTCGCTGGACGACATGGGTATCGCCGAAAACACCATCGTGGTCTTCTCGACAGACAATGGTGCCGAGGTGTTCACCTGGCCGGATGGGGGCGCAACGCCGTTCAAAGGCACCAAGGGGACTGCCTACGAAGGCGGCTTCCGGGTTCCGGCGATCATTCGCTGGCCTGGCAAGGTGGCGCCTGGCAAGATCGAGAACGGCCTCGATCAGCGGACTCGACTGGTTTCCAACCTTCCTCGCGGCGGCGGGCGATGCCAACATCGTCGATGAGCTGAAGGCTGGCAAAGACCTCAACGGCACCAACTACAAGGTCCATCTTGACGGCTACGACCAGACCGATCTGCTCACCGGAGCCGGGCCATCTAAGCGGCACGAGATCTGGTATTTCGTGGAAACCAATCTGGGCGGTCTCAGACTCGACGAGTTCAAGTTCCGCTTCTTCGACCAGCCCGACGGCTGGCCGGGACCGAAGGTGCCATTGAACATGCCGATCATGGTCAACATCAAGCAGGACCCGTTCGAGAGGACACCATCCACCAATCTTCTCGAAGGGGCGCCTGGATACATGGACATGTTCATGGCGCGTGAATTCTGGCGCTTCGTCTATGTTCAGCAAAAGGTCGCCGCACTTGCCCAGACCGCGATCGAGTTCCCGCCCATGCAGAAAGGAGCGTCCTTCAATCTGGCGGCCGTCAAGGCGCAGATCGAAGAGGCGATCCGTAATAAACCGGGTAACTAGGCGTTATCGCTAACTGCATTTGGGCGCGGTCAAATGCGGCCGCGCCCAAATCTTTTGCACCAAAGGCTCGACGATCCCGCCCGCTCGGCCTAGCGTGTCGTCAGCAATTCTTTCAGGTGACTCATGCTTACACGCGTAATCGGATCCGCCCTGCTCTGTCTGGCGCTGTGCGCAAGCGCGCTTGTTGCGCATGCCCAGGAATGGCCCCTGCAGGGCACGACGCTGTTCGAGAATGTCCGGGTGTTCGACGGCACCGGCTCGGCCTTGTCCGAGCCCACAAACGTGCTCGTCAAGGATGGCTTGATTGCCAAGATTTCCAAGGAGCCCATTCCGGTCGATCGCAGCGCGACCACGACGATCATCGCCGGTAACGGCCGGACATTGATGCCGGGCCTGATCGATGCGCATTGGCACACGATGCTGATCCGCCTGACGCCGTTGCAGGCGCTCAACGCCGGCGTCGGTTATCAGAATTTGCTTGCCGCCGAGGAGGCCCGGGCAACCCTGTTCCGCGGCTTCACGACAGTGCGTGACATGGGCGGGCCTTCCTTCGACCTCAAACGCGCGGTCGATGAGGGCATTGTCTGGGGGCCGCGCATCTATCCCTCCGGCGCGATGATCTCGATCACCGGCGGCCACGGCGATTTCCGCTCGCCCACCGAACTGCCGCGACCGCTCGGCACGGCGCAATCGCGGATCGAGTTGATTGGTGGCGCCATGATCGCCGACAGCCCGGATGAGGTGCGCCTCAGGACGCGCGAACAACTCATGCAAGGAGCCTCGCAGATCAAGCTGACGGCGGGAGGTGGTGTTGCCTCGCCTTTCAGCCCACTCGACGTCTCGACATTCACGGAACCGGAGATGCGTGCGGCCGTCGAGGCAGCAGAAAACTGGGGCACCTATGTCGCCACGCACGCCTATACGTCGGCGGCGATACAGCGAGCGATCAGCGCCGGCGTGAAGGTGATCGAGCATGGCCACCTGATGGATGAGGCAACGGCGAAGCTGATGGCCGACAAGGGAATCTGGCTCAGCACCCAGCCTTTCCTCGCTGATGCAGGCGGCGGCGCGAGCCAACTCGGACCCGCCGAACAAGCGAAGAAGGCGCAGGTGGTGGCGGGAACGGATAATGTCTACAAGCTGGCCAAGAAGTACAACCTCAAGACAGCCTTCGGCACCGACATCCTTTTCTCGCCGCAGGAAGCGGCGGAACAGGGCTCGCGCCTTGTCGCTCTTCAGAAGTGGTACACGCCAGCCGAAGCGTTGAAGATGGCAACCCACGACAATGCCGAATTGCTGACATTGACGGGGATGCGCAATCCCTATCCGGGGAAGCTCGGCGTCGTCGAGGAAGGGGCAATCGCCGACCTGCTGCTCGTCGATGGCGATCCGACGAAGGACCTAAGCCTCGTTGCCGATCCCTTGAAGAACTTCAAGGTGATCATGAAGGACGGAAAGATCTACAAGAACTCGCTGGACTGGAAGTAGGATTTGGTCTTCTCCCGTTCGCGGGAAAGGAAGACCTGGCTTAGCCGCCCCGCTTGCGATCCGCGATGAGGCTCACGATCTCGTACATGATGTGGGCGGCCACCATGGCTGTGATATTGTTGGGCGAGTCCTTGGTCGGCATAAGACAGACGACATCGCCGCCGATGACATTGAGCCCACGCACGCTGCGTAACAATTGGTTGGCTTCATCGATCGACCAGCCGGTGACGCCCGCTTCGATATTGGAAACGCCAGGCGCTACCGCCGGATCGAGGCAATCGAGATCGAAGGTGATGTAGAGCGGGCTGTCACCGATGCGCTTGCGGATAATATCGATACACGCCTCGGCGCCGATCTCGCGATAGCGGTCCATGGTGATGACCTCGTAGCCAAGGTCATAGGACGGTTGCAGCCAGTTGCGAGTGCGCGGATTACCGCGCATGCCGATTTGTGTACTGCGGCTGGCATCGAGATTGCCCTGGCGCACGCAATAGGCGGCCCAATGGGCCGCCGATTTCTTCGCGCCCATCCAGTGCTCGATATTTTCGTAGGCATCGGTATGTGCATCGAGATGAAGGAGCGCCGCCTTTCGTCCGCCGGTCAGCCTGCTGCCCTCGCCCGCGATGGCCTGGACGATGCCGCCGGTGATGCCATGATCGCCGCCGATCGAAACGGGGTTGATGCCGGCATCGGCAATTCGCTTGAAGAATGCCGAGATGCGCTCGACGCATCTTTCGTTGTCCATCGCCTCCGGCAAGGGAACATCGCCGACATCGCAAATACGCGCGACCTCCCATGGCGAGAAATCAAAATGTTTGTGGTAGCGGCGATTATGCGCGGAAACATTCCGCACGGCGCGCGGCCCCAGATGCTGGTCGCGCTCGGTCGAGCCATTGCCGGAACTGTGCGGAACGCCGACCAAGGCGATGTCGCAATCCTTGAGGTCCGGCGCGTAAGGCGCGCGAAAAAGCGTTGGGACGCCCCACCAATAGAGCGTCTCCATCATCATCCGGTCGGTAGCGTCGTCGCTCATGCGCCATAGGCCCCTAATCCCATCACGCCGTGGGCTTCTAGGGCGGCCTTGAGCTTGGGACGGGCGCGCACGGCGGCCGAGACCTTGGCCATATGCGGGTATCGGGTGAGATGCTCCGCTTCGGATGGTCGCGCCCAGAGGCTGAGCATAAAAAGGTAGATATCTGCTGCGGAAAATCGGTCACCGAGGATGAAGGGGCCCTCTTTTGCAAGTCGTGCTTCGATCATGTCGAACAGCGCGCTGGCATTCTCGGATGCACGGCGGGCAACGGTCGCCTTCTCATCCTCGGTGTCGGCGAGCATGCCCGGCGCGAAGTGAATGCTGATCATCTGGTAGAGATTGACCGACATGAAGACGAGCCAGGAGAGATATTCGGCGTGATCGGCCTCGCCCGGTGCCGGTGCAAGCTTCTTGTCCGGATGCGCATCGGTGAGGAAGGCCACGATCGCGGCCGATTCGATGATAGGACGGCCGTCGGGAAGGCCAAGCACGGGTACGAAACCGAGCGGGCTGATCTCCTTGAATTTAGGGTCTCGCACCTGGTCGCCAGTCATCCAGATGTTCTGGTAGGGCACACCCAGTTCCTCAAGCACACAGTGCGGCGCAAGCGAACCCCAGGTCTTCACGTTATAAAGCTTGTACATCATCACTCCCCCACAAGAGCCGAAGTGAAGCCGAAACCAGTGCCCTGCGCAACCGTGTGATGATGCGCTAAGATTGCCGCATGACCGACGCAGGCGAATGGCACGGTGGCGGGTTCTGTCGCGACTGTCTTGCAGAGGCAGCCGATGATGCGGAGCGCTGCGGACAATGCCGCAGCCCGCGCCTGTTGCGGCATGCCGAATTGCGCCAATTGCGCGTAGCGCATCTTGACTGCGACGCCTTTTACGCGGCGGTCGAGAAGCGCGACGATCCATCTTTGCGCGACAAGCCGGTGATCGTCGGTGGCGAACGGCGCGGCGTGGTTTCAACCTGCTGCTATATCGCGCGCATCAAGGGCGTGCGTTCGGCAATGCCCATGTTCAAGGCGCTGAAGCTTTGTCCGGAAGCAACGGTCATCACGCCAAACATGCAGAAGTATGTGGCGGTGGGTCGCGAAGTTCGCGCCAAACTGCTCGCCCTCACGCCAGCGGTCGAGCCCTTGTCGATCGATGAGGCCTTTCTCGACCTCGCCGGGACGGAGCGGTTGCATGGCCACAGTGCCGCCGTGAGCCTGGCGGTTCTCGCACGCGAGATCGAGCGCGAGATCGGCATCACGGTTTCGATCGGGCTTTCGTATAACAAGTTTCTCGCCAAGGTCGCCTCCGATCTCGAAAAGCCGCGTGGGTTTTCGGTGATCGGCAAGGCCGAGGCGAAGGATTTCCTCGCGCGCCAGAAAGTCAGTCTCATATGGGGTGTAGGCAAGGCCATGCAGGAGCGCCTGGCACGCGCCGGCATCACCGGCATCGGACAATTGCAGACGCGTGAAAAATCCTGGCTGATGCGCGAATTCGGCTCGATCGGAGCGCGGCTCTATCACCTCTCACGCGGCGAGGACATCCGACATGTCGAGCCGGATGACGAAAGCAAGAGCATCAGTTCGGAGACGACTTTCAACGAAGACATTTCGGACTACAAGGAACTCGAACGCATCCTCTGGCGGATGAGCGAGCGGGTCTCGCGGCGCGCCAAGGCCGAGGAGATGGCGGGAAGCACCGTCGTGCTGAAGCTCAAGACGGCGGATTTCAAAATCCGCACGAGAAACGTAACGCTCGGCGAACCGACGCAGCTAGCGGATCGCATTTTTTCGGCAGCACGCCCCCTGCTCCAACGCGAAACCGGGACGACACGCTATCGTCTGCTTGGCATCGGCATTACGCATCTGACGCAGGCAGCGAGATCGCCCGATGTCGAAACCCTCGACGCAATCGCAGCGGCCCGCGGCAAGGCTGAGCTTGCTATGGACAAGCTGCGAGATAAGTTCGGGCAGGAGGCGATCGAGCGCGGTCTGGGATTCAGCAAACGTGGAAGCGAAGGAGACGATTAGGCTCTGTTTTGGCCCGTCTTCGCCTCGATGCCGCGGACGATCTTGATGAAGGCCTGAGCCGCAGGCGACAGCGTGCGCCCGCGCCTCCAGATGAAGCCGTAGTTGAGAACGAGCCAGGGAACCTCAACCGGCAAAATCACGAGGCGATTTTGTGCAAGTTCTTCCGTGATCATCGCCGGCAGCGCGCCGGAAAGCGCATCGCCACTCAAAACAATCCGCTTGATGGCGCCAAAGTTCTCGACCCTGAGGCGCGGCACCAAGCGCTTTGTCGTACTGTCGATAGAGCCGAATGGCCTTGCTTCCCGTGGCATGAATTCGCTCATGGTCGCGGGTAAACTTGGCCCGACCCAAGGATAGTCGAACAGATTGTCGATGGTGAGGTGGGTCTTACTCAAGATAGGGTGACCAGCGCGGCAGAACATCGGCACGGCGCACTGGCGAATCGGCTCGGTCACGAGTTCGGGATTGCCGGCCGCGACGGTGATGTCGGCGATGCCGAGATCACACCGCCCTGTGAGGATATCCTCGATCACGCCCACCCATTGCTTGATAGTCAGGTCGCATTGGAGCCAAGGATGCTGGCGGGACAGTTCGGCCATCCCTTCATGCGCCGATATCTCGGCCGGGTAGATGCCTGAAGCGATATTGAGCGTGCCGAGGTCGAGCCCTTTGGCAAGTTCGATTTCGCGGAGCAATTCCTCAAATGCGTTGGCGAGGGCGGCGCTGCGCATCAACACGATATCACCGAAGGCAGTGGGCGCTATCGGTGCGGCCCGGTCAAAGAGTTTGACGCCCAGAACGTTCTCGAGATGGTTGAGGCCTTTTGAGAGAGCCGGCTGCGAAATACCGAGCTGCTCGGCAGCGCGGCCAAAGTGACGGTATTTGGCCAGAGCGTTGACGAGTTCGAGATGATGGAGCGAATGCATGATGCCTCGAGGCTATGAATATATAACAATAAGATATTGGATTTAACTTTGACGATAGCTTACGGCTAACTCGTTTTCAACAGACATCCGAGCCGGGGGCCGGCTCTCAATGGGAGAAACGAGGATGCTTCGACCGGACTTCTCGCGACGGCTTACATTGTTCGCCGCCGCTCTATTGTGCCTTGGAGGGCTAAGCCACCAGGCATCTGCACAAGACAAGAAACCCAATATCCTCGTGATCTGGGGCGACGACATCGGGCAATTCAACATCAGCGCCTATAATCGCGGCATGATGGGTTACAAGACGCCCAACATCGACAGCATCGCCAATGATGGCGCGCTGTTTACCGACTGGTACGGACAGCAGAGCTGCACAGCGGGACGAGCCGCGTTCATTACCGGCCAATCGCCGATCCGCACCGGCCTCACAAAAGTGGGCCTGCCCGGCGCGCCGGAAGGCATGAAGATCGAAGATCCGACAATCGCCACGCTGCTCAAGCCATTGGGCTATGTGACGGGCCAGTTCGGCAAGAACCATCTCGGCGACCGCGACGACATGCTGCCGACAAACAACGGGTTCGATGAGTTCTTCGGCAATCTTTATCATCTGAATGCCGAGGAAGAACCCGAGAACGTCGATTATCCCAAGAGCGAAGAATTCAAAAAGATGTTCGGTCCGCGCGGCGTGATCCATTCATGGGCGCAGGCCGACGGAACGCAGAAGATCACTGATACCGGCCCGCTCACCAAGAAGCGGATGGAGACAGTGGATGAAGAGGTCACTAAGTCGGCCCTCGATTTCATCGACAAGGCGCACAAGGACGACAAGCCGTTCTTCGTGTGGTGGAACTCGACCCGGATGCATGTCTTCACGCATCTGAAGCCCGAGTCGGAGGGCAAGACCGGCTACGGCATTTATGCCGACGGCATGGCAGAACACGACGCGCAGGTTGGGCAGCTTCTCGCCAAGCTCAAGGAACTCGGCATCGAGAACGACACGATCGTCATGTACTCGACCGACAATGGCGCGGAGACCTTCACGTGGCCCGACGGCGGCACGACAATGTTCCGCGGCGAGAAGAATACCAATTGGGAAGGCGGCTATCGCGTCCCAACCGTCATCCGGTGGCCCGGCACCATCAAGCCCGGAACCGTGGTCAATGATGTCGCCGCGCATGAGGATATGCTCACGACACTTCTCGCCGCAGCCGGCGATCCGAAGGTGAAAGAGGAATTGCTCAAAGGCGAGAAGATCGGCAACCGCGACTACAAGGTCCATCTCGACGGCTATGATCTCGCTCCGGCGCTCAAGGGTGAAGCCGCCTGGCCGCGCAAGGAGTTCATCTACTGGACGGACGACGGCAGTGTCGCGGCCTTGCGCTACGGCCCATGGAAGGTGACGTTCCTCGAACAGAAGGGCGAGGGATTGCGGGTCTGGCAAGAGGCTTTCGATGTCCTGCGCGCGCCGCTCCTCACCAATCTGCGGATGGACCCGTTCGAACGCGCGGAGCATGAGCATGCCATGGGATTCCAGCGCTGGTACATGGAGCACATGTTCATGATCGCTCCAGGCAATCAGCCTATGTCGCCAATTGGCTGCAGAGCTTCAAGGAATTCCCGCCACGTCAGAAGCCCGGAAGCTTCAACCTGGAAAACGTCATGCAGAGTCTGACCTCGGTCAGCGGGAACTGACGGGATCTTGGACCCGGGTGCGGCGCTGGGGTGACCGGCGCCGCCTCGACTGACGCATTTACGCCTCATGCTCGCGGGAGTAGTATTCCCGCCAGCGGGACAAGGACAATCTCCGGGAGATAATTCGATGACTGAGTTCGAGCCAGATCGCGGATTGCGGATCAGCCGGCGCAAGCTAATTGCCGGTGCACATCGCGAGCGCCCTGCCGTTGCCACTTGCGTATCCTGCGCTGGCGGATGAAAACGACCCCTATCCACTGCCTGCGTTCGACTACAACAAACTGCCAAAGGCCTATCGGCGCACGATCGTCGAATATACGGGACACCATCGTCCGGGCACGATCATCGTCAATACATCCGACCGGCAGCTTTATCTCATCGTCGATGGTGGCCAGGCCGTCCGCTATGGCTGTGCGGTCGGCAAGGACGGCTTTCGCTGGGCTGGGCTAGCCGATGTCTCGCGCAAAGTTATGTGGCCAACCTGGACGCCGCCAAAGGAAATGATCGAACGGCATCCCGAGAAGGCGAAATGGGCGGACGGAATGCCTGGCGGGCCTGATAATCCGCTCGGGGCACGGGCGCTCTATCTGTTCCAGAACGGCAACGACACCCTGTTCCGGATTCACGGGACGACGGAGCCCCTCTCGATCGGCCATAATGCCTCTTCAGGGTGCATTCGCATGGTCAATCAGGACGTGGTGGATCTCTATGCCCGCGCGCCAGTCGGCACCCGCGTCATCGTGATGGTCGAAGGAACCTGAAGCGCCAGTTTGAGCTGACCGGCTAACGAATTCTTCCATTTTCTCAATCACCGTGCTCGGCCTGCCAACTGGAGAGTTTCACATGCCCATGTTCCCGACCCTGCGTAAGGCTGTTGCCACGCTCGCAACGGCGGCGCTGTTACTCAGCACTGCGGCCGAGTCCTGCACCGGCATAAGGCTCACCGCTGAGGACGGGACGGTGGTTCATGCTCGAACGCTTGAGTTCGGAATCGATCTCGATTCGGACATCCTGATGATCCCACGCGGCTTTGCCCGGACAGGGACGACTCCCGACGGAAAGCCGGGCCTCACATGGAAGACGAAATATGCCAGTGTCGGTGCCAATGGCGCCGGATTGCCAATCCTTCTCGACGGGCTGAACGAGAAGGGGCTTGCCACCGGTACCTTCTATTTCCCGGGCTCGGCCGGCTACATGCCCTATGTCGAGGCTGATGCAGGGAAGACCATCGCGCAGTGGGAAGTGGGCTCCTATCTTCTGGAAAATTTCGCGACCGTCGCTGAGGTCAGGGCGAATATCGGGAACGTTATTGTCGCAAGCACGGTCCTGAAGGCCTGGGGCTTTGCGCCGGAAGCGCATTACATCGTTCATGACGCGAGCGGGCAAAGCGCCGTCATCGAATATGTCGGCGGCAAGCTTACGATGTATGATGCGCCGCTCGGCGTCATCACCAACAGCCCGTCCTTCGACTGGCACATGACCAATCTGCGCAACTATCTCAATTTCTCGATCAATAATGCGCCGGACGTAAAGCTTGGATCGGTGACACTCACCCCGACCGGCCAGGGATCGGGAATGCTCGGTCTGCCGGGAGACTTCACCCCTCCGTCGCAATTCGTGCGGGCTGTGGCCTTCAGCCAGTCGATATTGCCGTCGAAGACCGGCGACGATGCGGTGCTCGAAGCCTTCCACGTCCTCAATCAGTTTGACATTCCCAAGGGCGCCGCGCGGGACCGCGAGAAGGATGCGCACGGCAATGTCGTTGCAGATTACACATTATGGACGGCGGCAAGCGATCTCAAACGGATGCGCTACTACTTCCGCACCTACGACAATAGCCAGATCCGGATGCTGGATCTCATGAAAATGGACGTGGATGGTTCGGACATCGTGACGGTTTCCATGAAAGGCGATGAGGTGATCGAGTCCCTCACGCCGTAAATGTCGTCACTCGCAAGGTGATTGCTTAAGGAAGTCGAGGACTTTCAGGTTTCCGCCCAGGGCGAAATCGCCGTAGTCGAGCACGAGGTTATCGGCGACCCCGTTCTCGTACATGGTGAAACCGATCTGATAGGCGGGCGTAGCTTCGCCCTGATCCTCGCCCGACTTCGTCGAGTAGAAGGAAATCGTCATGGGCCAGGAGGAAAGCTTCGCCAGAACATCGCCGGACGCCCCGGTAATGGTCATTTTTGCCTGGCCGGGCGACTTCTTCAAGCCAATGAAGGCTATTGCACGATAGCCGGAACTGTCGTCGGAGCCATCAAAGACAAGGGTCGAGTCATGCGTGCTGCCGGCCATAGCGGCGCGGAGCAGCCGCTTCTGATGTTCTATCGAGAACACGGTATCAGGCGAGAGTTCAATCGATTGTTGCTCGGGCTTCTCGATCTCAGCATGCCCGGAGCCGCCTTTCGCATCACGCTTGGCTGAAACCTTACGTTCCGCCTGCTGATTGCCGTCGAGGAATTCGCGTTGGTCATAGCGCATGGAGAGACCGTCCCCCGATTCCCAACTCGCCGACTGGGTGTCGACGAGCCGTCCGTTTCCTTCCCGGGGCCGAAATTCATTGGCCATTCGGAAATTGGTGGTCCAGCCTTCGCAATCCGAACCACCCAGTTCCATGGCAAGGCGGCCGTCGGCGCCCGACAGGTCGGCACGCTCATCCGCCCGCGTGAGCGTTACGTCATAGACGGCCCGATGCGGCGCCAAGATCACCTCGGCAGCCAATCCTAGCCCCGGTGCGGCCTGTAGCGCGCCCAGCGCCAGAACAACCACCCTCAAACCTTGCTTCATACGAAACACTCGCTACCTCTGGCATTTTCGGGCGGCCTACGGCATGAAAGCGCCCAAGCTTCCCGCCAGACCAGACTATCAGAATACAGCAGAAAGATGATCCGAACAGTGGCCGACAGACCGCGCATATGCGTAGCCAGAAAACTCCCGAAAGCCGTCGAGGAACGCCTTGCCAAGACCTATGACGCGCGTTTCAACGCCGAAGACAAGCAATTGACCGCCGATGAACTGCTGGCGCGGGCGGAGGGCTGCGACGGACTGCTCATCACGCCGGCCGACAAGATGACGCCGGATTTCCTGAAGCGACTGCCCACCAGCATCAAGGCCATCGCCACATTCTCGGTCGGCTTCGACCATGTCGATATCGCAGCGGCCAAGGCACGGGGCCTTACGGTCACGAACACACCCGATGTCCTGACCGATGCGACCGCGGATATCGCCCTCCTGCTTATGCTGGGCGCGGCGCGCGGCGCCTTTTGGGGCGAGCGCATGGTGCGACAAGCCAATTGGGGAACCTGGTCGCCTACCCACCCGCTGGGCCACGATGTTAGCGGCAAACGACTTGGCATCCTCGGCATGGGCCGGATCGGGCGCGCGGTGGCACGGCGTGCCAAGGGTTTCGATATGGTGCTTCACTATCACAACCGGTCGGAAGTCGCGGAGGCGGCTCACCTCGGTGCGAGCTACCACCAGCGGTTCGAGGACTTGCTACCGCAGTGCGATTTCCTGTCCATCAACTGCGCCTCGACCCCGCAAACGCGCGGGATCATCAACGACAAGACGCTGGCCCTCCTCCCCGAGGGTGCCATCGTCGTCAATACGGCGCGCGGCGAAATCGTCGATGACGATGCCTTGATCGCCGCACTGAAGAGCGGGCAGGTTGCCGCCGCCGGGCTCGATGTATTCCGGGGCGAGCCCAACATCGATGCGCGCTACCGCACGCTCGACAACGTGTTTCTGTTGCCGCATCTCGGCAGTGCGACGCACAATACGCGAACCGCCATGGGCATGCGTGCGGTCGACAACCTCGATGCGTTTTTCCGCGGCGAACGGCCGCGCGATTTGTTGACCGGCTGAGAGCCGGCAAAGATACTGGGCTTTAAACAGGAGACAAAGATGGGACAGATCGACAAGCGGCTCGCCGAACTCGGCATCACCCTTCCGGTGCCGGCCAAACCGGTCGCCAACTACGTGGGCTGGGTTCGCACCGGCAACCTCGTCTACACGGCCGGCCAGGTTCCGCTCAAGGATGGCAAGATCGAGTATCAAGGCAAGCTCGGCAAGGAATACACCGTCGAGCAAGGGGCGCAGGCGGCGCGGATTTGCGCCATCAATGTGGTGGCGCAGCTCAAGGATGCCGTCGGCGGCGATCTCGACCGGATCAAGCGGATCGTCAAAGTGGTCGGGTTCGTCAATGGCGTGCCCGATTTCGTCGATCACCCCAAAGTCATCAACGGCGCTTCCGACCTCATCGTCGAGATATTTGGCGACAAGGGAAAGCATGCGCGCTCAGCCGTTGGTTCCGGCTCGCTGCCGGTCAATGTGGCGGTCGAGGTCGAGGCAGTCGCCGAGGTCGAATAAGCTTGGTGCGATTTACGCGAGAGCTGCGACGGCTGGATTGGCTGGTAACCCGGCCAATCGCCCATCGCGGACTGCACGACAAGGCCAAAGGCGTCCTCGAGAACACCGAGGCCGCTTTCGCCGCGGCGGTCGCGCATGACTATGCCATCGAGTGCGACCTGCAACTGTCGCGCGACGGCGAGGCGATGGTTTTTCACGACGACACGCTGGACCGCCTGACCGACGCGAGCGGGCCGGTAAATACAAAGTCGATACGCGAGTTGCAAAAGGTGGCTTTCAAAAACTCCACAGCGAGGATGCAAACGCTTGCCGAAATGCTGGACCAGATCGCGAGCCGCACGACGCTCGTCATCGAAATCAAGAGCCATTGTGACGGCGACAACCGACTGACCAATCGCGCGCTCGACGTTCTCAAATCTTATGAAGGGCCATACGCCCTGATGTCGTTCGATCCGGACATCATCGCACATGTCAGGGAGCGCTCCCCGCTGACCGTGCGCGGCATCGTCGCCGACCGGACGACGGACGCCTATTATGCGTATTTGCCAGTGGAGCGACGCTTGGAAATGCGGACACTTTCGCATGCCGATCGAACGCGGCCGCATTTCGTTTCGTTTTGCGCGGCCGAACTCCCTTTCCCGCCCATCGGACATTTGCGCGCGTCCGGCCTACCGGTCATCTCCTGGACGATCCGCACTCCGGAACAGGCGCGGCATGCGCGGCGCTATAGCGACCAGATCACATTCGAAGGCTACGCTGCCTGAATGAGCGCGCGCGTGGCGAATGCCCGGATCATTCGCAGCATGAAGGAGATTGCGCAGGCTGATTGGGACAGCCTCGCCAATCCGCCCGGCGCCGCCTTCAATCCATTCGTTTCTCACGATTTCCTGCGCTGCCTCGAGGAGTCGCGATCGGCGGTCGCGAAGACAGGCTGGCAGGGGGCGCATCTGGTCTTAAGCGATGCCGAGGGCAAAACGCTCGGGCTTGTTCCCTGTTATCTCAAGAACCACAGCTATGGCGAATACGTGTTCGACCATGGCTGGGCCGAAGCCTTTGAGCGTGCCGGCGGAGACTATTATCCGAAATTGCAGGTGTGTGTTCCGTTCACGCCGGCAACAGGAGCGAGGCTTCTGGCGCCGACGGCGGAACTGCGCGCCGCGCTCGCCGATGCGCTGGTGGCGGTGTGTACGCAGACAACGGCATCGTCGGTGCACATGACATTCCTGCCCCGCGAGGACTGGGACGCACTCGGCAGAAAGCGCTGGCTCAAACGCCAGGACATCCAGTTCCATTGGCTTAATCAGGGCTATGGGAGCTTCGACGACTTCCTTTCAGCCCTGTCTTCACGCAAGCGCAAGAATATCCGCAAGGAGCGCGAGACGGTACGCGAGGCCGGGATCGAGATCGACTGGGTGACCGGCAGCGACATTACCGAGGGCCATTGGGATTCGTTTTTCGAGTTCTATATGGACACAGGCTCGCGCAAATGGGGAACGCCCTACCTGACGCGACGCTTCTTCAGCCTCATCGGCGCGGCGATGGCGAAGCACATCCTGCTCATCATGTGCCGCCGCAATGGCCGCATCATAGCCGGCGCACTCAATTTCATCGGCTCGGATGCACTTTACGGGCGCAATTGGGGAGCGACCGAGCATCACGACTGCCTGCATTTCGAGGCTTGCTACTACCAGGCCATCGACTTCGCGATCACGCATAAGCTCGCTCGCGTCGAGGCCGGTGCGCAGGGACCGCATAAGCTCGCCCGCGGCTATGTGCCGGCCGCGACCTACAGCCTGCATTACCTGGCAGATCCGCGATTGTCGCGCGCGGTCGGGGATTATCTCGCTCGCGAGCGCGAGGCGATCGGCGAGGAACAGGAAATTCTCGCCGCGCACGCGCCGTTTAAGGAAGCCGACTTCTAGGGCAATGGGCCTTGAAGGATGACGGCAATACATAATTGTCGATTGTACCCTTGATCCCGGCGCTAAACGGTGAGATTTGATCCGTACACGGACCGTCATGCCAGCGAAAGCTGGCATTCCCTGAGAGGTACCGTCGCTGAAATAGCTAAGGGACCCGAGCTTGCGCTAGGGTGACGGGAAGGGCATGGCGATGTGACTTGTCTGGCCTTGGCCCTTACGACGTGTCGTCGAGTTGAGGCATCGCACTGCGGGCGAGCCAGTGGCATTCTTTGAGGATCTCGTCGACTTCGTGGATGGCCCGGCGGCGGAACCCGGGAGGGCGACCGGGGCGCATGGGACTCCAACGCTCGGGACGGCGCTCTTCCTTGGACGCGCCTGCCAGCGTGCGAGCCGCATGGCGTGGTGTTGGATGTCTTGGGCCGCATCCATGACGGCCACGAGACGGCGGACCAAATTCGCCGCGCTGACCATGCCGTCATCGACGATGACTTTCTGTCGGACAGGGGCCGGCGTTGGAGCTGACGCCTGAGACCGCAGGAACTCAGGGATGCGCGGATCGGGCCCGAAGACGTGGATGCGGGGTTCGGCCCTGCGAGCCTTCTTCTTAAAACGGCGGCCATAGCGCTTCAGTGCGTCGAATAAATTGAACAGCGGGCGGCGTTTGCGTTTGGCCTTGGCTTCCAGGCCGTTTTCGCCAGAGGCTTTAGGCTTTTTCGGCGCTGCTGGAGGCCTCGGCTTATACTCAACGATGATGTCGCGGGCCGCGGCGATGATGAGCCGCCTGACCGCCGATTCCGCTGTTCGCAGGATGCGCAGCACAAAGCGGTGGACCGGCTTCGGTACGCGTTCAACCGTACCGCCCTCGGTGAGCCCGATCTCGGCGAACATTTCCGCGATAACGCCCAAGAGCGGCACTCGCCAGCGTTCAATGACTGCGTTCGAATCCATATCAAAGAATTAGAACATAACTGGAACTCTGTCAATCCATGAACCGCCACCGCCAAAGCGACCGGATCAAGCCGCCGGGAGCGCCTCGATCATCACGATTGCCTGGGCATAGGGAAAGTCGTCGGTGAGCGTCACGTGGATGCGAGCGACATGGCCAGCCGGCGTGATGCGATCGAGCTGCGCCTTTGCGCCGCCCGTCAGTTCCATCGTCGGGCGGCCGGATGGCTCGTTGACGACGCCCATGTCCTTCCAGAACACGCCCCGCCGGAAGCCCGTTCCCAAGGCCTTCGAGCAGGCTTCCTTTGCCGCGAAACGCTTGGCGTAGGTGGCGGCGCGCTGGGCGCGTCGATCGGATTTCCGCGTTCGATCTCGGTGAAGACGCGGGCGATGAAGCGCTCACCGTATTTCTCCAACGTCTTTTCATGCCGCCTGATGTCGACAATGTCATTGCCGATCCCGACGATCATTTGAGTCTCGCGAGCCCGGGCTTGATGGCAGGAATTGCAGCGAGATCCGGCGGCAGCGCGTCCGCGGCATAGGTCGGCGATATCGAGCTGGGCAAGACTGCGCGAGCGGCACGCCGAGGTCGGCCTTGCCGCCGGAGCGGTCGATCAGGCAGGCGGCGCCAACCGTCACGCCGCCCTCCTCCTCGATGCCCGCGATACATTCGCGCGACGACAGGCCGGTGGTCACGATGTCCTCGACCATCACGCAGCGCATGCCCTTCTCGATCGTGAAGCCGCGACGCAGCGCGAGCTTGCCGTCGACGCGCTCGAAGAAGATCGCCGGCACGCCGAGCTGGCGTCCCATCTCGTAGCCGACGATGACACCACCCATGGCCGGCGAGGCGACGAGATCGATGGGAGCCTGAGTAGCATCTCGTGCAGCTTGGCGGCGAGCGCCGTGCAGAGCCGATCGGCGCGCCGCGGGTCCATCAGCACGCGGGCGCATTGAAGGTATCGGCCGCTGTGCAGGCCGGATGAGAGGATGAAATGGCCCTCGAGCAAGGGCACCCGCAGCACGGAATTCATTCAGAACCTGTTCTTGCGGTCATCTCGTCCCCTATCCCGTCACTGCGGCTCACGTCGAACTGACCAATGGCTTGGACCCGCAGGCTCGGCCATGATTTCATTGAGATGCTTCAGATCGTGGACTTCCAGCAAAATGTCCAGATCGTAGAAATCGCGCGCCGCGCTTCGCGCGTCACCATCTGCAACTCATCGATATTGCCGGCGGAGTCGCCGATGGTCTGCGTCGACCTGCGCGAGCGCACCGACCTCGTTATGGATCGTCACCTTGATGCGGGCCGGAAAGCGCTGCTCGTCGGCCGTCGCGTCCCACGCCAGATCGACCCAGCGTTCGGGCTCGGTAATCGAACTGCTCCAGCGCCTTGGCGAAGATCGGATAGACGGTGATGCCCTCGCCCGGCGTGAGGATGCCGACGATGCGCTCGCCCGGCACGGCGCCGGTTTCAAGCGAGATGTTGAGCGCGGTTCCACGCGCGACGCCGCGAACCGGCACGCGCTTCTTCGTTCTCGCCCTTGGGCTTGGCGGCGGTGCCGCGCCGTTCTTCGGCATCCTTGACCTCGATACCCATGGCCTTGAGCATGTCGCTCGAGGCCAGCTCGCCGCGGCCGATGGCGGCCAGCGCATCCTCGACATTGCGATGGCCGAGCTTTGGCGTTGCTGCCTGGAGGGCGCTCTCGGAGAGCGCCTTGCCGTTCTTGGCGAGAAGCCTGCTCGATGATCTCGCGGCCGAGCCCGGCATACTGCCGGCGCACCGCGGCGCGCGTGGCGCGCCTGATCGCCGCGCGCGCCTTGCCGGTAACGGCGAGGCCTTCCCAGGCGGCCGGAGGCACCTGGGCCTCCGAGCGGATGATGTCGACCTCATCGCCGTTCTCAAGTTCGGTCGCAAGCGGCTTGTGGCTGCCGTTGATGCGGCAGCCGACGCAGCTATCGCCAATGCTCGGTGTGCACCGCATAGGCAAAGTCGATCGGTGTTGCCCCCTTCGGCAAGGCGATGAGCTGGCCCTTCGGCGTGAAGCAGAAAACCTGGTCGTGGAACAGCTCAAGCTTGGTGTGTTCGAGGAACTCCTTCGGGCTTTCGCCCTCCGATAGCATCTCGACAAGATGGCGAAGCCAGCGATAGGCGTTGGATTCCGCCGCCGGCACGCGCACGCCATTCTGAGCCTTGCGCGGATCGGCGACATCCTTGTAGAGCGCGTGCGCCGCAACGCCGCGCTCGGCGATCTCGTGCATATCGCGGGTGCGGATCTGCATCTCGACGCGCATGTGATGCGGGCCGATGACGGTGGTGTGGAGCGAGCGGTAATCGTTCTGCTTGGGCGTCGAGATATAGTCCTTGAAGCGGCCCGGAACCGCACGCCAGGTGCGATGGACGACGCCGAGCGCCAGATAGCACTGCTCCGTTGGCCGGGACGATGACCCGGAAGCCGAATATGTCGGAGAGCTGGCCGAGCGACAGGTGCTTCCGCTCCATCTTGCGCCAAATCGAGTAGGGGCGCTTCTCGCGGCCGGAAACTTCGGCCTCAATGCCGTATCTCGGCGAACTTTGCCTGCAGGGCCTTTTCGATCTCGATCAGGGCGCCGCCGCTCTCCACATGCAGGCGGTCGAGCCGCTTCTTGACGGTCGCATAGGCGTCGGGATTGAGGACCTTGAAGGCGATATCCTCAAGCTCGTCGCGGACATTCTGCATGCCCATGCGGCCGGCGAGCGGCGCATAGATGTCCATCGTCTCCTGAGCGATGCGCTGGCGCTTGTCCGGCGGGACGTGCTCCAGGGTGCGCATGTTGTGCAGGCGGTCGGCAAGCTTGACCAGCAGGACGCGAACATCCTTGGAAATCGCGACCAGCAGCTTGCGCAGGTTTTCGGCCTGGGTGGCCTCCTTGGTCACCAGGTCGAGCCGCTTGATCTTGGTCAGGCCATCGACCAGCTCGGCGATCTCGTTGCCGAATTTTTCCTCGATTTCCTGATGGGTGGCCGCCGTGTCCTCGACGACATCGTGAAGCAGGGCCGCGGCGATGGTGGCATCGTCGAGCTTGAGCTCGGTGAGGATCGCGGCGACTTCGAGGGGATGGTTGAAATAGGCCTCGCCCGAGGCGCGCTTTTGATGGCCATGCGCCTGCATGGCATAGACATAGGCGCGGTTGAGCAGATCCTCGTTGGCGTCGGGATCATAGCTCGTCACCCGCTCGACAAGTTCGTACTGCCGCATCATCGCGCCTAACCTCCGGCGCGAGTGTAGAACAAAAAAGGCCGGACGCGCTGGGTCCGGCCTTGAAAAATCGCTTTAGGGAAAACGATCAATAACCATTCCGCTGGCTTCCCGGGCTTTCGGCAGGCGGCAGGCCTTCCAGACCGCGCAGGAGTTCCTCCTCGGTCATCTTCTCGAAGTCGGCAACATCGGTCCCGACGTCCTGGGCCTCGACGACAATGGATACGCCGCCCGACTGCTGGATGAGCGGGACTTCCGGTAGTTCGGGCTCATCCACTTCGACATGCTTCTGCATGGCGTGGATGTATTCTTCCTTGCAGATCGTCCTTGTCGATCGCCTCGTCGGCGATCTCGCGAAGAGCGACG
Organism: uncultured Alphaproteobacteria bacterium; assembly: GCA_963805405.1. Taxonomy (GTDB): domain Bacteria; phylum Pseudomonadota; class Alphaproteobacteria; order Rhizobiales; family Aestuariivirgaceae; genus JAEUMG01. Next base: position 708,953 of record CAWDUC010000020.1, read on the forward strand.
ACCGGGTTCTTGTCGTTGTCGCGGCCGACGGTGAGGGGGGCGCCCTGCGAAATCATGCGGGCGCGATGGGCCGACAGGAGCACGAGCTCGAATCGGTTGGGCAGTTTGTCGATGCAATCTTCAACGGTGACGCGCGCCATGAGGCTCGTCTTCTCCACGCTGGGGTTTGGCTGAAACGCGGCCTTCTATTCCCAAACCCGCAAGATTGCAAGAGGTTCGAAATATTATTCCACGACCACCAGCGCGCCGACCTTGGCGCGGTCGTAAAGGTCGATGACCTCCTCGTTCAGCATCCGGATACAACCTGACGAAACGTTACCGCCGATCGTCCATGGCTGGGCCGTGCCGTGAATGCGAAATTCGGTGTCGCCAATATAGAGCGCCCTGGCGCCGAGCGGATTGTCGGGCCCTCCCGGCATATAATCCGGGATGTAGTGACCATTGGCCGCCTCGCGCTCGATCATCACCGCCGGCGGCCGCCAGTCGGGCCAGACCGCCTTGCGACTGATCTTGTTGCGGCCGGACCAAGTAAAGCCGTCACGGCCGACGCCAACTACGTATTCGATAGCCTTGCCGTTCGGCAGGATGAAATAGAGCTTCTTGTCATAGGTGCGGACCAGGATGGATCCTGGCGCCAATCCGCTTGTGAAATCGACCGTTTTGGCCCCGCTATAGGAAATCTTGCGGGTGCGCTTCGTGGTGCCCTTGCTCGGCGAATTGCCGAGCCCGCCATAGATCTCGAAGGTATCGGGCGAAAATTGCAGCTTGCCTGCCGCGGCGGGTTCCACCGCAATGGCCAAGCCCAAGCCGACACAAAGGACCCAGAATTTACGCATAAGGCCACCCCTACTCACCAACGCCCATCACCGGGGCAGCAGGATGCCGAAGACTGGTTAAAGTCTCACAAATCCTGGACGTCGACCACCCCGGATATGGCCTTGATCGCCGCCTTGACCTGAGGGGTGACGGTGAACTTGCTGCCGAGTGCGATGTCCACTTCCTGGCCTTGCGGGGTCTGGAGGATGATGCGGACCGGGGAGCGACCGCCATTGGTGAGCCGCTTGGCTATCGATTCGACCGGCGCCGCATCGCGCACGAAGATCGTCACGCCAGATGTGATGGCGGAGGCGGCTTCATCGAGCTTCTCGACACCTTGAAGACGCAAACGCACTTCATCGCCCTCAACGTCGGCCTCGACACGGGCGATCACGGCTTTGCCCGGCTCAAGAAGATCGCGCGATACGGCGAGCGTGTCGGAGAAGCAAATCGCCTCAAACTGGCCGGTCGGATCGGAAAAGCCGACAAAGGCAAATTTCGTCCCCGATTTGGCGCGTCGCTCCTGGCGATGGGTGACGGTGCCTGCAAGTTTCGCGGCGGTCGCGCCCTTATGCAAGGCCTTGTCGAGGAACGAGGTCCAGGTTTCCACCCCCAGGCGCTGCAAAGGCTTGAGATAATCATCGAGCGGATGGCCGGAGAGATAGAAGCCAACCGCCTCGAATTCCTGCGCCAGCCGGTCCATCGGCAGCCAGGCGTCACGGGCAGGCAGCGCAACGTCCTCGGCCGGCCCTGTTGCGGCGCCGAAAAGGTCATTCTGTCCAGCTTCGGACTCCGCACTTGTGCGGCTCGCCATAGCGATGATCGCGTCGATGCCATAGAAGACCTGCGCGCGATTGGCCGACAAGAGATCGAAACCGCCCGCCTTGACCAGGCTTTCCAACGCACGCCGGTTCAACTCGCGCGAATCCATGCGCCTGGCAAAATCGCCAAGCGAGGCAAACTTGCCCCCGGCCTCGCGAGTTTCGACCAAGCGGCGAACCATGCCCTGGCCGACATTCTTGAGCGCGGCGAGCGAGTAGACGATGGCGCCATCGGTTACTTCGAAGTCGACCGTCGAGGCGTTCACGCAGGGCGGGACAATACGAACGCCGAGGCGCTGCGCCTCGCGCCGGAAAACCATCAGCTTGTCGGTATTGCCCATGTCGAGCGACATGGACGCGGCAAGGAACTCCACCGGATAATTGGCCTTGAGATAGGCCGTCTGATAAGCGACGACGGCATAGGCGGCGGCGTGCGACTTGTTGAAGCCGTAGCCTGCGAATTTCGCCATGAGATCGAAGATATACTCGGCGCGATGCGCCTCGATATCCCTGGCGGTCGCACCCGACACGAAGCGCTCCTTCTGCGCATCCATCTCGGACTTGATCTTCTTGCCCATGGCGCGGCGCAGGAGATCGGCTTCGCCCAGCGAGTAACCGGACAGGACTTGCGCGATCTGCATCACCTGCTCCTGATAGACCATGACGCCATAGGTCTCTTTCAGGATCGGCTCGATCAAGGGATGCAGGAAATCGATCTCCTCGGTGCCCTTCTTGCACGCGATAAAGCGCGGGATGTTGTCCATCGGACCTGGCCGATAGAGCGCCACAATGGCGATAATGTCCTCGATGCAGTCGGCGCGCATCTTGCGCACGACGTCGCGCATGCCCGAGCTTTCCAACTGGAACACGCCGACGGTTTCGCCACTTCCCAGCATGTCGTAGGTCTTGGCGTCGTCGTACGGAATACGGTCGATGTCGAAATCCGGAACGCGGCGACGGATCAAACGCAGCGGCCTTGTCGATGACGGTCAGCGTCTTGAGACCGAGGAAGTCGAACTTCACAAGTCCGGCCTTCTCGACATATTTCATGTTGAATTGCGTGGCCGGGATCGACGGAGCGGGGATCGCGGTAAAGCGGTACCAGTTCATCGAGCGGGCGATCACCGATGACGATGCCAGCGGCATGCGTCGAGGCGTGACGATAGAGGCCCTCGAGCTTGAGGCCGATCTCCAGCATCGTCTTGACGACGGGATCCTTGTCACGCTCTTCCTGGAGGCGCGGCTCGCCGTCGATTGCCTGGGCCAGCGTGACCGGATTGGCCGGATTGATCGGGATCAGCTTGCTGAGGCGATCGACCTGGCCATAAGGCATCTGCAACACGCGCCCGACGTCGCGACACACGGCGCGCGCCTGCAATTTTCCGAAGGTGATGATCTGCGCCACGCGTTCGTTGCCGTGGCGCTCCTGGACGTAGTGGATCACCTCGTCGCGCCGGTCCTGGCAGAAATCGATGTCGAAGTCCGGCATCGATACACGTTCGGGATTGAGAAAGCGCTCGAACAGCAGGTTGAAGCGGAAGGGGTCGAGGTCGGTAATGGTGAGCGCATAGGCAACGAGCGAGCCGGCACCGGAGCCGCGACCGGGACCGACGGGAATGCCCTTCGACTTGGCGTGCTTGATGAAATCCGCGACGATCAGGAAGTAGCCCGGAAATTCCATCTTGATGATGACATCGAGTTCGAATTCGAGCCGAGCGCGGTATTGTTCGACAGTGACGCCTTCGACCAGAGGGCGCTGAGCGAAACGCGCTTCAAGGCCGGTGCGGGCTTCCTCGCGTAGGAGAGCAGCTTCGTCTCCTTCGGTGAATTTCGGCAGGATCGGCTTTCGCGACTTCACGAAATAAGCGCAACGCCGGGCGATCTCCATGGTCGATTCAATCGCCTCGGGGATGTCGGCGAACAAGGTCGCCATTTCCTGAGGCGTCTTGAAGTAGTGCTCCGTCGTGACACGGCGGCGATCCGCAGTTGCCAGAACCTCGCCGTCGGCGATGCACAGAAGCGCATCATGAGCGGCATAGTCTTCGGGCCGCGCGAAGTAAGGTTCGTTGGTCGCAACGACCGGCAGGTCGTGCTCGAAGGCTAGACCTACGAGGGCTTGCTCGCTGAAACCTTCATCGTCGCTGCCATGGCGCTGCAGTTCGACATAAAGGCGGTCGCCGAACATTTCGCGCAAGCGAAGCAGGCGGTCGCGGGCAAGAGGCGCATGCTGCTGGCGGAGCGCCATGTCGATGGGGCCATTGGGACCACCGGTCAAACAGATCAGGCCCTGTGCAAAAGCCAAAAGAACATCGAACGTGACATGCGGCTCGGCGTTGTCAGGCGTTTCAAGAAAGGCCCTGCTCGACAGCTTCATAAGATTGGCGTAGCCGGTCTCATCCTTGGCCAAGAGCGCCAATACCGGAAACCGTTCAATGGTCGCGCTGGGTCGTACGGCGTGGTCACGGTCTGTGTCACGTAAGTCGACCTGAAGGGTGATGCCGATAATGGGCTGGATACCCTTTTCGACCATCGCTTCGGAAAATTCGAGCGCGCCGAAGAGATTGCCGGTGTCCGTGATGGCGATCGCCGGCATACCCATATCGGCAGCGAGCTTCGCCATCTGCTTGATGGGCAAGGCGCCTTCCGAAAGGGAATAAGCCGAGTGCGTGCGCAAATGCACAAAGGGCACGCCGGTAGCCTGCGATTCTGCTGCCATGACCCCAGTCTAGCCGATCAGCCCAGTCTATTTCGAGGCGTCGGGACCGGCCATCCACATATCTCGGATCAGACCTGGTGTTCGACCAGGGCTCCGTTATCCAGCCGGACGATCCGCATCATGCGCCGGGCAAGATCAATATTGTGGGTAGCCACCAAGGCGCCAATGCCTTCCTCGCGGATCAACCGGACGAATTCCTCATGGACCTGTTCGGAGGTGCGGGGATCGAGATTGCCGGTCGGCTCGTCGGCAAGAAGCAATAGCGGTTTGTTTGCAAGGGCGCGAGCAACCGCGACGCGCTGGCGCTCGCCACCAGAAAGTTCGGCGGGCCGATGCGTCAAACGCCCCCCAAGGCCCAAGCGGCCCAGGAGTTCGGCAGCACGCGCGGCCGCCGTGCGCCGCGGCGTACCCGCAATGAGTTGAGGCATGATGACATTTTCAACCGCGTTGAACTCGGGCAGCAAGTGATGAAACTGGTAAACGAAGCCAATTCCAACACGGCGCACCCGGGTACGCGCCAGATCATCGAGCTTCGAGCAATTCTGGCCGGCGATCATGACTTCGCCCGAGGTAGGCGTCTCGAGCAACCCGGCAATATGGAGCAGCGATGATTTGCCCGAGCCCGACGGCCCCACCAAGGCGACGATCTCGCCAGCGGCAACGGATAGCTGCGCATTGACGAAGACGTCGAGACGCTCAGTACCCTGACTGTAGCTGCGACAGACATTGCGCAGTTGAAGCGCGGGATTGAGAGATTGCTCCATCACTCGTATCTCAGCGCTTCCACGGGGTCGAGACGAGCCGCCCGCCATGAAGGGTAGAGGGTGGCCGTGAATGACAGGATCAAGGCCATGAGGGCAACCCAGAATGTCTGCACCAGATCGATATCGGCAGGAAGCTGGGTCAGGAAGTATATCTCCTTCGGGAAAACACGGGTGCCGAAGACAGCTTCGACACCGTCCTGAATGCGATCGATGTTGAACGCAAATAGCATACCGAGAATGACGCCGGCGACCGTTCCGAGCACACCGATGGTCGCGCCAGTCATGAAGAAGACGCGCTGGATGGCACCGCGAGTGGCGCCCATCGTGCGCAGGATCGCGATGTCATGGGCTTTGTCCTTAACCAGCATGATCATGCCGGATATAACGTTGAAGGCAGCGACAAGAATGATCAGCGCCAGGATGAAGAACATCACATTGCGCTCCACGGCAAGGGCCGTGAAGAATGTCTGGTTGCGACCCTTCCAGGTGAGGATCGAATAGCCCGGCCCTACTGCATCGACGATAGCCGGCAAGTAGCTGTCAATCTGTTCCGGCTTGTCGATCATGACTTCGATCGCCGACACCCCCGTTTCCGAGACGAAGTATTCCTGTGCATCGGCTATGGGCATGTAGATCATGCCATCGTCGTAAAGCGACATGCCAGCCTCGAAGATCCCGACGACGGTGAAGTCTCGAATTCTCGGGGCATTGCCCATGACGGTGTCGGGGCCTTCGGGCGAGATGATTGTCAACGTGCTACCAGGGCCGAGCAGATGGCGATCGGCCAGGCCGCGGCCGATGATGATGCCATCGGCCTTGTCGAAGCCGTCAAGCGATGGCACCTCGTCGATCATGTTCGGGTCCTTGAACCCGGTGATCAGCTTGTCGTTCTGCAGACCCTTGAGTTGCTTCAAGTCGGCTTCGGTCACACCATGCACAAGCACGAAGCTGCTGGTTACCGACGATGTCGCAAGCGCCTGGCCCTCAACGAAGGGTATGACGCTCCTCACCCCCGGGATGAGGGACAGCCGGTCGGCGATCGGCTTGAAATTGGCGATCGGCTCTCGATCCTCGGAGACGATGGTCGCATGGCCGCTGAATCCCAAAATCTTGTTCAGGAGTTCGGTGCGGAAACCATTCATGACCGCCATCACGACAATCAGCGTCGCAACGCCGAGCATGATGCCGAGGAATGAGAAGATCGAAATAACCGATATGAAGCCTTCGCGACGACGCGCACGCAAATAGCGCAGCGCAAGGAGCCGTTCGAAGCCGGCGAAGGGTCGCGTATCGCCCGAGGCGCGGTCCATCAGGCGCTGAAGCGATCCACGATCTCGGCAAGCGGAACATTCGAACGCTCGCCGGTGCGCCGGTTTTTCACCTCCGCGATTCCTTCCTTCAGCCCGCGCGGGCCGATGATCACCTGCCAGGGCAAACCGATGAGGTCCATCGTTGCAAATTTGGCTCCGGGCCGCCCGTCGGTATCATCATAAAGGACCTCGACACCCTTTGCGGTCAAGGCATCGTAGATTTTCTCGCACGCCGCATCGGTCTCGGCATCGCCAGCCTTGAGATTGACGATCGCCAGCTTGAAAGGTGCAACAGGCTCCGGCCAAATGATGCCCGCCGCGTCATGGCTTGCTTCGATGATCGCCCCGACCAAGCGCGACACGCCGATGCCGTAAGAGCCAGAAAGCACCGTGGCGGGCTGCCCATCTTTCCCCTGGACGACGGCCCCCAGTGGTTCGGAGTACTTGGAGCCAAAAAAGAAGATGTGTCCGACTTCGATACCGCGCCCCGAGAGGCGGCGGTCGGCGGGGAGCTTTTCGAATTCCGCGATTTCGTGCTTGTCGTCGGTCGCGGCGTATTTGGACGTGAAGTCCTCGACCAGTTTGCCGACGGCGCCGACATCGTCATAGTCGATCGAGAATTCCGTCCAGTCCATGTCGTAGAAATCGCGGTCGAAGTAGACCGCGCTCTCGCCAGTCTCGGCAAGAATCGAGAAATTCGTGGCTGTCCTCGCCGCCGATCGGGCCGGTCTCGGCACGCATCGGAATTGCCTTGAGGCCCATGCGCGCGAAGGTGCGCAAGTAAGAAACGAACATCTTGTTGTAGCTGTGCCGGCCGCCCTCGGCATCGAGATCGAACGAATAGGCGTCTTTCATCAGAAACTCGCGGCCGCGCATGACCCCAAAGCGGGGCCGCACCTCGTCGCGGAATTTCCACTGGATGTGATAGAGGTTGCGCGGCAGGTCGCGATAGCTTTGCGCACCCTGGCGGAAGATATCTGTGATCATTTCCTCGTTGGTCGGACCAAAGAGCATGTCGCGGTCATGGCGATCCTTGATGCGCAGCATTTCCTTGCCATAGGCATCATAGCGACCGGATTTGCGCCAAAGATCGGCAGGCTGGATCGTCGGCATGAGAACCTCGATCGCGCCGGCGCGGTCCTGTTCCTCGCGAACGATCTGCTCGATCTTCTTGAGAACCCGGAACCCCAACGGCAACCAGGAGTAGCTGCCGGCCGCTTCCTGCCTGATCATCCCCGCCCGCAGCATCAGCTTGTGGGAGATGATTTCAGCCTCCTTGGGATCATCCCGCAGGATCGGCAGAAAATAGGCGGATAGGCGCATGTGCAGAGAATCCTGTCACGTATTTCGGAAGCGGGGCCTGTTTACGCGAAACACCACATAACTCAAGTGATGTCGGATTCGCGACCTGCGAGGCAACCGCCCCGAGACTGTCAACCTTTCTTCACATTTAACGTGACAGGCGGTAAAATTATGCTAGCGTGTTGCTTAATAACGACAAGGACGTGGTGTTCCGGTTGTTAGGACCCAGGTCTGGGGAGGTGTCTCCAGGTGCGCCGCGAGTTTCTCGCAGGCAGTCGCCGGCAGTGGCAAGGGTGTCGCTGCTCCAGAGGAGAAGAAGTACGCTGTATATTGAGGGCAAGGCTTTACGGCCTTGCCCTTTTTCGCACCCGCTTTTTGATGCTTGCGGTCTTTCGCGATGGCAATCGCCGCCAGAGTTCGCGCGCGGTGGCATGCAAAACAGGATGACGCCAGCCCGGGGCGACTTCCTGAAGCGGTTCGAGGACAAAGGTGCGTTCGGCAATGCCCGGATGCGGCAAGACGAGATTGCCACGCGCGGTTGAAACGTCCTTTCGGCGCAGTATAAGGCCGCGATAATCCAGCAAGTCGATATCGAGCGTACGGGGTCCCCACCGTATTGTCCGCCTACGCCCTGCCGCACGCTCAATGGCATGGAGCCGCGACATGAGCGCTGGAGGTGGAAGGCGCGTTTCGATCGCCGCCACGGCATTCACGAAGTTCGGCTGGTTGGGTCGGCCGAATGGTTTCGTCTCAAGCAAGCGCGAGGCGGACACCAAAGCGATGCCGTTGCGATCAAGTTCGCGAAGAGCCCGGGAAACAGCTTGACGTGGCGTCCCCCAGGGTCCCGTCATATTGGCTCCCAGCGCCACGAGTATCATGATTGCGCTTGAGCGGCGATTAGCCGACGCCTATGAAAATTGCCAAATTTGAGAGTGGAGATTTGAACCATGAATTTTTATCAGGATGAGCGCGTAGCGCTCTTTATCGACGGCGCCAACCTCTATGCAACCGCAAAAGCACTTGGCTTCGACATCGACTACAAGCGGCTCCTCGGGTTTTTCCGCAAACGGTCGCGGCTGATCCGCGCAATCTACTACACCGCGCTGATGGACGACGCCGAGTATTCGCCGATCCGCCCATTGATCGATTGGCTCGACTATAATGGCTATAAGGTCGTGACCAAGCCCGCCAAGGAATTCACGGACTCGATGGGCCGGCGGAAAATCAAGGGCAACATGGATATCGAGCTAGCCATCGATGTCATGCAGCTCTCCGACAACCTCGACCATATCGTTCTGTTCTCCGGCGATGGCGATTTCCGCTCGCTGGTCTCGGCCGTGCAGGCCAAAGGCCGGCGGGTGAGCGTCGTCTCAACCCTGACGACCCGGCCGCCCATGGTCGCCGATGATCTCCGCCGGCAGGGAGACCAATTCATCGATCTCGCCGATCTACGCGACGAAATCGGGCGTGATCCAGTCGATCGCGATACGCGACCGCGCGAGCGCAACTACCCGCCGTCGCAGTCGCCTGAGCGGAACTTCGAAGAATTCGTGGACGACAATATCTAAGCCGTGCTTGCCCAACCGGCTGCCGCAAATCCGGGCCGCGATTGCCCGCTCTGTCCGAGGCTCGTCGCATTTCGCGGAGTCCAGCGCGAAGCGCATCCGGACTGGTTCAATGCACCGGTTCCCTCCTTCGGCGATCCGAATGCCCGCCTCCTGATCGTCGGCCTGGCGCCAGGCTTGCAGGGCGCCAATCGCACGGGACGGCCATTTACCGGTGATTATGCCGGGCAGCTACTCTACTCGACACTTCGTCGCTTTGGATTTGCGCAGGGCGACTATCGCGAGCGGATCGATGACGGCCTGGTTTTGACGGGTGCACTGATTGCGAACGCGGTCCGGTGCGTGCCGCCTGAGAACAAGCCGACGCCACTGGAGATCAAGACCTGCCGGATTTTTCTCGAAGCACAGATCGCCGCCCTGCCCCGGCTTGCCGCAATCGTCGCGCTCGGCCGGATCGCGCATGACTCGGTACTATCCGCGCTTGCACAGCGGCGTGCGGCCTTCCCTTTTACGCATGGAGCAAAGCACGCCACGAATCCTGTCGCGCTCTTCGACAGCTATCACTGCTCGCGCTACAATACGAATACCGGCGTCCTGACGCCGGCGATGTTCGAGAATGTGTTCGCGTCGGTGCGAAGCTATCTCGATTGCAGCCAGGCCAGCATCGCTGCTGCATCGCCGGCGGGATCGGAAACGGGATAGTGGATGTGGCGGATGACACCGTCACAGGCGAAGAGGGTAAGCCGCGAGAGATATGTCACGCCGCCGGTTTCGAATTCCGGCAAATCCAGCGCCTCCGAAAACTGCCGCTTCAGATCGGACAGCAACGCAAAAGGCAGGGCACACCGTTCGGCGAAGTCCCGCTGATATTCCGTCGACTGAAGACTTAGGCCGAAGATACGCACACGGAGTGCGAAAAAATGTGCGTGCGCTGCGGCATAGGCTTCAGCCTGAGGCGTCGATCCGTGGGCGCCAGGGGTGTGATCCCAATTCGGTGGGTTGGGATGGCCCGGCCGTCCCGTCCACGGATAACAGAAGACAATGGATTCGCCGCGGAGCTTGCGCAGATTGATCGTCTTGCCATTCGTCGCGGGAAGATCGAGATCAGGCAACGCCTGGCCGACCGCGGCCAGCACTCTCAACCCTTTTCACGCATCAGGCGGGCGCGTTCCCGGTCCCAAGACCGCTCCTTGATCGTCTCGCGCTTGTCGTGGAGCTTCTTGCCCTTGGCCAAAGCGATATCGACCTTCGCCCGTCCGCGCAGGTTGAAGTAAATCTTGAGCGGCACGACGGTTAGCCCTTCGCGCAGCACGCCTATCGCAAGCTTGCCGATCTCGCGCTTATGCAGCAGCAGCTTGCGCGGCCGATGAGTCTCGTGATTGAAGCGGTTTGCTTCTCTGTATTCGGGGATATAGGCATTGACGAGATAAAGTTCGCCGTCTTTCACCGATGCGTAGGATTCACCCAGATTGGCCTTGCCGCTGCGCAGCGACTTGACCTCAGTTCCCTGCAATTCAATGCCGGCTTCGTAGGTGTCCAAGATCTCGTAGTCGTAGCGCGCGCGGCGGTTGTCGGCGACAACCTTGCGCGTGTCATCCTTGCGCGAGGCCTTCGCGCCACCGCTCTTCGATGACATGACCTTGTCCTAGTTCAACAGCCCGGCATGGACCAGGGCGTCGCGCACTTGCCTGCGTGTCGCCTCGCCCGTTGGTGCCAGTGGCAGCCGCACATCAGCCTCGCATAGGCCTAACAGGTTGGCAGCGTATTTGACCGGCGCAGGCGATGTCTCCACGAACAGGGCAACATGCAGCGGCATCAGACGGTCCTGCAGGGTGAGCGCTCTTGCGTAGTTGCCGGAGAGTGTTGCGTCCTGGAACTCGGCGCAGAGGCGCGGAGCTACGTTGGCCGTCACCGAAATGCAGCCCTTGCCGCCATGCGCGTTGAAGGCGAGCGCAGTTCCGTCCTCACCCGAAAGCTGAATGAAGTCGTTACCGGAAGCCAGCCGCTGGCGAGAAGGGCGCGTCAGATCCGCGGACGCATCCTTGGTTCCAATGATGTTGGGGCAGTCCCTGGCAAGTCGATCCAGGGTTTCCACGGTGATGTTAGCCACCGTGCGGCCCGGCACGTTGTAGACGAAGATCGGGATATCGACCGCCTTGGCGATGGTCATGAAGTGGGCGTAGAGGCCGTCCTGGGTGGGCTTGTTATAGTAAGGAACGACAATCAAGGCAGCATCGGCACCCGCCTGCTTGGCGTGGCGCGTATATTCGAGCGCCTCTTGGGTATTATTGGACCCGGTACCGGCAATGACGGGAACCCTACCCTTCGCCTCGTCGACGGCGATCTCGATCACCAGTTTGTGTTCTTCTTCACTCAGGGTCGGCGATTCGCCGGTTGTGCCTACGGGAACGATCCCGTGACTCCCCTCGGAAATCTGCCACGAGATGAATTTGCGGAGCGCGGCTTCATCGACCCGGCCGTTCTTGAAAGGGGTGATAAGCGCTGGAATTGAGCCGCGAAAGTTCACTTAGGGTCGCTCCGGTTATAAGATTTTGGAAACCAAGCCCGCCTAGTGTGTCGGGCTGCCCGCCTTTGAGGGACGCAGGGGCGCCACAATAGACTGTGGATTATGGAGCGGCAAGCACGCCGGATTGAGGTGAATTTGCCCAATCATGGTCGCAATTGCCGGTTAGGCGCGTTGGGTTGACAGGGTAAAGAGCGGGGCGTGATGCGACGTAGACAGGGATTCGGGACCTTATTTTTTGTTGCCGCACTCACTGCCAGCGGGCTTAGCCCCTTGCCGGTGCTCATACTGCCGATTCCCGCAGCCTCCGCAGCCGAACCCAGCCGTGCCGCTATCTCCGCCGTCGATGCCGCCTTCAAGGGTCAACTCAGCGAGGCCCAGGATTTGGCGGAGCGCTCCGGCGACCCAGCGGCCGTCAAGATGGTCGAACTGGTCTATTTGCGCGATAAGGGCAAGCTCGCGGGCTACCAGCGGATCATGCGGTTCCTCAGCGACGCGCCCAACTGGCCTTTGTCCGACACTCTCATGAAGCGCGCCGAGCAAGCGCTCTATCTCAATCGCGAACCGACCGAGACGGTATTTGCCCATTTCGCCGACCGCAAGCCTCAGACCTCCGAGGGCATGCTGGCCCTGGCGCGCGCCTATCTTTCCAAAGGTAACCAGGCAGCGGCACGGCAATGGCTCAGCAAAGCCTGGGAACGACCGCAACTCGACGCGGCAACCGAGCAGAGCGCGCTAAGCGAATTCGGAAGCCTCATTACGGCGAATGACCACAAGCGGCGAGTCGCGGCGCTCATCTATGCGCAGGAAACAAATGCGGCGATCCGAGCCTCGAAGAGACTGCCGCGTGACTATCAGGCAGCCGCACAAACCGCCCAAGCCCTGATCAAGAATGCGGCCGGGGCGGAAAACAAATATTCGGGCCTGTCCTCGGCCATGAGGCAATGGCTGCCCGTACAATATGCGCTGGCGCGGCATTACCGCTGGACGAACCAGAACGCCAAGGCGCGCGCAGTACTCGTCAAGGTTCCCGCCGATCACGATATCATCCAGGATGGCGACGCCTGGTGGGTTGAGCGCCGCCTTATCGCCCGGCGTTCGCTGGCTCTCGGCAGCACCGACAATTGGAAGGCCGCCTACCGGCTTGCGACGGCTAGCGGCTATTCGAGCGGACCGAATGCGGTCGAAGGCGAGTTCCTGTCGGGCTGGATCGCGCTGCGCTATCTGAAAGATCCCAAAACCGCATTGAAGCATTTCACACGGATCGAGGAGATCGCACCAACCCGGACCGACCTCGCCCGTGCCCAGTACTGGCTCGGCCGCACTTATGCGGAACTCGGTTCTGCCGGCGAAGCCAAGGCCGCCTATCGCAAGGCAGCCCAATTCCCGACGATCTATTACGGCCAGCTCGCGCGTGAACAGGTCGGCATGACCAAGGCGCCGGTCGAGATGGCAGGCGGCCAGCCTTCAGCAGCAGCCCTCAACCGGATTGCGAAAGATGAGGTCGCTCGTGCCTTCAAGATGGTGGCTGCGAGCGGGCGCAAGCGCGAACTCAATCTTTTCGTTGCGGCCTTCGCCAATCGCTTCAAGAGCGTGGATGATATGAACGCAGCAGCCGCGCTCGCCTGGGACGCAGGCGGCCCCGTGCTCTCGCTGCGCATGGCCAAGGCTGCCGCAAGCAAAGACCTGGATATCGATTTCTGGGGCTACCCGACCAAGGCGATGCCCGCATGGAACCAAATTGGGCCGCCGGTCGAGAAGGCGCTGGTGTTTGGGTTGGCGCGCCAGGAAAGCGAATTCGATTCCAATGCCGGCAGCCATGCCGGGGCGCAAGGGCTGATGCAGCTCATGCCGGGCACCGCAAAGCTGGTGGCGAAGCAGTACCGGCTGCCATACGCTGAAAGCAAGTTGATGGGCGATCCAGCCTATAATGTGAAGCTTGGCGCTGCCCATCTCGGCGATCTGATCGCCGACTACAACGGCTCCTATGTCCTGACGCTCGTCGCCTATAATGCGGGACCGCGCCGTGCGCGCGAATGGCTCGCCGACTATGGAGACCTGCGCAGCGGGCAGGTCGACCCGATCGACTGGGTCGAATCCATCCCCTTCCAGGAAACGCGCCAGTACGTGCAGAAGGTATTGCAAAATACTTATGTCTATCGATCGCGCCTCACGCCAAGCACGATGCACGGCATGACTGCCGACCTTCGTCGTGGGTCGCCCGGCGCCGTCACGGTTGCGACGACGGGTGAAGATGAAAAGAGTGATGGCGGCTGTTCCGTCAAACCGGCTTCAATTGCCGATCTGCTGACAAGCAGCAGCGAGTGCAATTGATACTTCTACCGCGCTGAGCCTCTTTGCCCAAGCGATGAAAGCTTGGGCAACGGGTAGCCCGACCGCACATTATTTTTGCGCTGCAAAAAAATCAGGCATTGCCGCCTATTGCGCCATTGTCATATTTCCCCATTAATTTCATGAGCTTATAAGCCCTCATCTTCTCTTCTCCGGCTTGGCACGCGCTTTGCGCTGCAATGCAGCGTCATTTTGACGGGGAGAAACGAATGGCACTCATAACAGGAATAAGAAATCGAATTTTGGCTGCGGCCATGCTCGGCGCGATGGCGCTCGGCGGCACGGCAGCACAAGCCCAGGAAGACACAATCAAGGTCGGCATTCTGCATTCGCTGTCGGGAACGATGGCGATCTCGGAGACGACCTTGAAGGACGTCATGCTGATGCTCATCGACGAGCAAAACAAGAAAGGCGGATTGCTCGGCAAGAAGCTTGAAGCCGTCGTCGTCGATCCCGCTTCCAATTGGCCGCTCTTTGCGGAAAAGGCGCGCGACCTTCTCGCCAAGGACAAGGTTGCAGCGGTGTTCGGTTGCTGGACGTCCGTGTCACGCAAATCCGTGTTGCCGGTATTCGAGGAACTCAACGGCCTGCTCTTCTATCCGGTCCAGTACGAGGGTGAGGAAAGCTCGAAGAACGTCTTCTACACGGGTGCCGCCCCCAACCAGCAAGCGATTCCGGCCGTCGATTATCTGATGAGCGAAGAAGGAGGTGGTGTTAAGCGCTGGGTCCTCGCCGGAACCGACTATGTTTATCCCCGCACGACCAACAAGATCCTCGAGGCCTATCTCAAATTGAAGGGCGTCGCGGCCGAAGACATCATGATCAATTACACGCCGTTCGGCCATTCCGACTGGCAGACGATCGTATCCGACATCAAGAAATTCGGCTCTGCAGGCAAGAAAACCGCTGTCGTCTCGACGATCAACGGTGATGCGAACGTTCCCTTCTACAAGGAACTCGGAAACCAGGGCGTAAAGGCCGAGGACATTCCGGTCGTCGCCTTCTCGGTCGGCGAAGAAGAACTCGCGGGGCTCGACACCGCGCCGCTCGTCGGACATCTCGCGGCCTGGAATTACTTCCAGAGCGTCGATGTTCCGATCAACGCGCAGTTCATCAAGGACTGGAAGACCTTCATCAAGAACGAGAAGCGCGTGACCAACGATCCGATGGAAGCCCACGTCATCGGCTTCAACATGTGGGTCGAGGCGGTGAAGAAGGCGGGCACGACCGATCCCGATGCCGTCGGCGAGGCAATCATCGGAGTAAGCGTTCCAAACCTGTCAGGCGGCACGTCGACAATGATGCCTAACCATCACATCACCAAGCCGGTGCTTATCGGCGAGATTCAGGCGGACGGACAGTTCCAGACCGTCTGGCAAACCTCCGGCACGGTGGTCGGCGATGAATGGTCGGATTATCTCGAGGGCTCGAAGGACCTCATCTCCGATTGGCGCAAGCCGCTCGCTTGCGGGAACTTCAACGTTGTAACGGGCAAGTGCGGGGGACAAGGCAGCTAAAGGCCAAGCCGCTTTTCCTGTTCGCATCCGGAGGCAGATCCGGGTTCATTTCCCGGATCTGCCTCCACCAATCCCACCCGAGGTCCATGCGACACCCACCTTCCGCTTTACGCGCCATCGCCGTCCTGTTCTGGCTCGTCTGCATTGGCTGTGCCGCGCATGCGGCGGATCTGGCAAGCGCAGTCAAAGGCATCGACACATCCAAGTTTCCTGAAAAGGAAAAAGCGATCGCCGCCATCGTCTCGAGCGGCGATCCGCGCGTCGCGGATGTCCTCACAGCACTCGGCGACGGCAAGCTCCTGATCCGCAAGTCGGATCGTCGCGTGGTCATCGGCGAAGGCAGCGGGCAGATCAGAATAAGCGACGCCGCGACCGGGGAAGACCTCGGACAAGCCGCGGAAGGCGAATTCGACAAGATCGCCATCAACAACAAAATGCGACGCCAGATAAAGGCGATCATCGGCGGCCTGACGCTGTTCGCGGCCGATCCGGCCACGCGGCTTAAGGCGGCCGAAGAAATATTCCGAAGCCGCGATCAAGCGGCGACCGAGCCTTTGCGGGAAGCGATCGGCAAGGAGAACGACCCTGCGGTGATGCTTGCCATGGAGCAGGCATTAGCCGCCCTCGTCCTCACGTCCACGGCGCCAGAGGATGAGCGGATTGCCGCCATTGCGGTCGTAAAGGCGAAGGGTGGACAGGATGCGACCGCACTCCTGTCCTCCATTGCGAGCGGCGAGGATCGCGTCGCGCGCGCCGCGCAGGAAGCCCTGGCGTCGCTCGAAAGCGGCAGGGCCTGGTGGGATGCACTCCAGAACGCTGTCTATGGTTTGAGCCTAGGTTCCGTTCTACTTCTCGCCGCCATCGGATTGGCCATCACATTCGGCGTCATGGGCGTCATCAACATGGCACATGGCGAGATGGTGATGATCGGCGCCTATGTGACCTTCGTCGTGCAGGAGATCATCCGCAATTCGGCGCCGTGGCTCTTCGACTACTCGCTGTTCATCGCGCTCCCCCTCGCCTTCGTCCTCACCGGCATTGTCGGCATAGGTGTCGAGCGTAGCGTCATCCGGTTTCTCTACGGACGACCTCTGGAAACACTACTCGCAACCTGGGGCCTTTCGCTCATCCTCCAGCAGGCCATCCGGTCGATTTTCGGGCCGACCAACCGCGAAGTCGGCACGCCATCCTGGATGTCGGGCTCGTTCCAGATCGGCGAAATCTCGCTGACATTGAACCGCATCGCCATCATCTTTTTCGCGCTTGCCGTGTTCTTCTGCCTGTTGCTCGCCATGCGTTACACGCGCTTCGGCCTGCAGATGCGCGCGGTGACGCAGAACCGCGAAATGGCCGGCGCCATGGGTATCAACACGGCGCGCGTCGATGCACTCACCTTCGGCCTTGGATCGGGCATCGCCGGAATTGCCGGCGTCGCGCTCAGCCAGATCGACAATGTGAGCCCCAATCTGGGGCAATCCTACATCATCGACAGCTTCATGGTCGTTGTCTTCGGCGGCGTCGGCAATTTGTGGGGCACGCTTGTTGCCGCAATGACGCTTGGCATCGCCAACAAGTTCCTCGAGCCCTTTGCCGGTGCGGTGCTCGGCAAGATTCTGGTCCTCGTATTCATCATCCTGTTCATCCAGAAACGGCCACGCGGGCTCTTCGCGCTCAAAGGGCGCGCGGTTGAAGCATGATCACCTGGCGCTTGCTGAATAGTGCACGCGGCGTCGCCATCACGACGCTGGCGGTTCTTGTCGCCATGGTGCTGGTCCCTGCCCTGCATCTGCTGACACCGCCCGAATTTGCCTTGCACGTCCCGGCGCATGTGATGGCGCTATTCGGCAAGTATCTTTGCTTCGCCATGCTGGCGCTGTCTATCGATCTCATCTGGGGATTTTGCGGCATTCTCAGCCTCGGTCATGGCGCGTTTTTTGCGCTGGGAGGATATGCCATGGGCATGTATCTCATGCGTCAGATCGGCACGCGCGGAGTATATGGTAATGCCGAACTTCCCGACTTCATGGTGTTCCTAAACTGGGGCGAGCTGCCCTGGTACTGGTACGGTTTCGACCAGTTCTGGTTCGCGGCGATCATGGTATTCCTGGTGCCGGGGCTGCTTGCTTTTTTCTTCGGTCTCTTCGCGTTTCGATCACGGGTCAGCGGCGTCTATCTCTCGATCATCACGCAGGCGCTGACATTCGCACTCATGCTCGCATTCTTTCGCAACGACATGGGCTTTGGCGGAAATAACGGCCTGACTGACTTCAAGGATATCCTGGGCTTCAACCTGCAGGCGGGCAGCACGCGCGCGGCGCTGTTCGCGGCGACCTGTTTCGCATTGGCGACAAGCCTGGTCATCTGCCTTTTCATTACGCGATCACGCCTCGGCACGGTCATGACAGCGATCCGCGATGCCGAAAGCCGAACGCGATTCCTCGGCTATCGCGTCGAGGCATTCAAGCTATTCGCCTTCACTTTGTCGGCCTGCATAGCCGGTCTCGCCGGAGCGCTTTACGTGCCACAGGTGGGCATCATCAATCCCGGCGAATTTGCCCCGGCAAATTCGATCGAGGCCGTCATCTGGGCTGCCGTTGGTGGTCGCGGCACGCTTTTCGGCCCGATAATCGGGGCAATCGTAGTCAATTTCGGCAAAAGCTGGTTCACATCGGTTCTTCCCGAGATCTGGCTGTTTGCGCTGGGCGGGCTTTTCCTGGCGGTCACGCTGTTCCTGCCACAGGGGCTCGCTGGGATATTCAAGAAGCGTTCCCGCAAATTAGCCACTGCACCGATGGCGGCCGCCCAACCCGAAGCTGCGGAGTAGCACGATGGAGCTTGCAGCCGGCAGCATTCTCTATCTCGACGGAGTCAGCGTCAGTTTCGACGGCTTCAAAGCGCTGAACGACCTATCCTTCATCATTGCTCCAGGCGAGATGCGGGCCATCATCGGACCCAATGGCGCTGGCAAGACGACGATGATGGACGTGGTCACCGGCAAGACTCGGCCCGACGCCGGCGATGTCCTGTTCAAGGGAGATTGCGACCTCACAAAGCTCGACGAGGCGCAAATTGCACAGCTCGGCATTGGCCGGAAATTTCAGAAGCCGAGCGTCTACGAAAAGCTGACGGTTCGCGAGAACATCTCGCTCGCGCTGTCCGGTGACCGCAGTGTTCGAGCTTCGCTCTTGTGGCGGATCACGCCGTCGCAAAAGACACGTGTGGAACAGATACTCGAAATCACCCGGCTGACATCAAAGCGTGACGCGCTGGCGGCACGGCTGTCTCACGGGCAAAAGCAATGGCTCGAAATCGGCATGCTGCTGGCCCAGGATCCGAAGCTCCTGCTCGTCGACGAGCCGGTCGCGGGGATGACCGACGCCGAGACGGCAGCAACTGCCGAGCTGCTTAAGTCCATTGCAGGCGAGCACTCGGTTGTCGTTGTCGAGCATGACATGGCCTTCGTGCGCGAGCTCGACGTGAAGGTCACCGTTCTTCACGAAGGCTCGGTGCTATCGGAAGGTACGCTCGACCATGTCAGCGCCGATCATCGCGTCGTCGAGGTTTATCTCGGACGATGAACGCGCTCACCGTCAGCGACATCGACGTATCCTATGGCGCCGCTCGAGCGCTGAGAAAAGTATCGCTCGGCGTCGAGACCGGCAAGGTGACCTGCCTTCTCGGCCGCAACGGTGTCGGGAAATCGACCCTCCTGCGCACAATCGTCGGCCATCTTCGCCAGACGCACGGGACAATCGCACTCGGACAAGCGGATATCTCCGCACTCAAACCGTTCGAGCGCGCGAGGCTGGGCGTCGCCTACGTGCCGCAAGGCCGCGAGGTCTTTCCCCTGCTGACGGTGAAGGAAAACCTCGAGACCGGCTACGCCAAACTACCGGCATCGGAGCGCAAGCTTCCGGCTGAGATTTTTGAACTCTTTCCGGTGCTGTCCACCATGCTTGGGCGGCGCGGCGGCGATCTTTCAGGTGGGCAGCAACAGCAACTTGCCATCGCGCGGGCCTTGGTAACCAAACCAAAGCTGCTCTTGCTGGATGAACCTACCGAGGGCATCCAACCCTCGATCATCAAGGATATCGGGCGGGCAATTTCGTTTCTCCGCAACAAGGGCGGCATAGGTATCTTGCTTGTAGAGCAATATTACGAGTTCGCCCGCGAGCTTGCCGACAAGATCTGCGTTATCGACCGTGGTGAAATTGTCGTCTCAGGCAATGCAAGCGAACTCGATGAGGCCGAGATCAAGCGGCACCTGACGGTCTAGGCACGGCAGTCAATTCGGCGCACTGACGCCCTGTTTGCGGCGACCGCTGCCATACAGGCGCTCGAACTCCTCCTCCTTACCTTCAGCAAGCAGTCCGGCCTGTAGGATCCACTCTTCGCGGATGATCCGCCCATTGAATTTAAGATGATCGTCGACCCAGGCGACTTCCTCATCGCTCCAACCAGCGATCTGGTCGAAATGGAAGAAGCCGAGACTGTGCAGCGTGCGCTCGTTTTTGGGACCGATGCCGCTTATCCGCTGCAGATTGTCGGCCTTTCCACTCCTTGCCTGAGCAATGCCTTTCGGACGCTCGGCCTTGGAGGCGTGGGCTTGATCAATCCGCGTTGTCGCTGGCGTATCGGCCGCTTCGAATTCGACCGGCTCGAGAATATGATCTGCATCGTCGATGTTGCCAGACTTAGGTTCCCGCGTAGCGGGTGTAGCTTTGCCAATGCTCAGCGCCCGGGCAATGCTGCCCAGCAAGCACCCGATGAAAAAGGCAAGGAGTATCCACAGAACCAGTTCAAGAATGAGATGCGACATGCTGCACCGACTCTAAGGCTTCGAGGGCATGTAGGTGCGCCAGCCGACATAGACTCCGAGGCCCAGCGCAATCAGCACCCATATCCAGTTATGCTGGACGACGATCCAACTATCCTTGAAATTCCAAAAATCTTCCATCCCACTGCCTTCTTCAGTTGAGGATCTTGAATTCAATCCGCCGGTTTACCGTTCGGCCCTGTTCGGTACCGTTGTCCGCGAGTGGTGACGATTCGCCGTAGCCCTTGGCAATCAATCTTGCGCCCTCGACACCCGCCGCGATCATCGCATCACGCACCGCAACCGCGCGATGCTCGCTGAGCGCCAGATTGTATTCGGCGGAGCCGGTCGAGTTGGTGTGACCGCCGATCTCTATCGTCTTGTCGGGGCAACTCGGGGCGATTGCGGCGAGTTTGGCGATCGTGGCGAGGCTTACCTCGTGAAGCTGGGCTGCGTCAGATCCGAACCGAATGCCTTCTACCGTCAGAAGCGTGTTGAACTCGCTCTGGCAATCGATGGGTGCTGTATCGGGTACCGGTTTCGCCTCCTCCACACCCTTCACGAGGATCTCGAATTTGGTCTGATCCGAAGAGATGCGGTCGCGCCCGTCCTTGGTCGTTACGACCACATCATAACTACCCGGATCAAGGGTCTTTGTCAGACCCAGCGTCCAGTTGCCATTCCCGTCGCTGCGCAAGGCACGATCCGTGCCCAGAACCGCCGTCGCGCCGTCGATGCCGACGCCAAGCGATACTGCATCGCCTTCAGCCCAGGTCCCGGAAACGGAAGCCGGACTGAGTTCGGTTGCCGAGAGCCGCACAGTGGGTGTCGCGGGGCCTATTGCGTCGACGATGAGTTCGTCCTTGGTCCGGTCCGTCTTGATGGTGCCGGCGGCGTCGATCGCTTCCACAACCACATCAAAGATCCCGTCTCGCAAGGGGCGGTCAAGCGTGAGGGTCCAATGCCCGGCTCCGTCCGAAACCAGGTATTCCGACTGGCCGAGCACATAGTCCTTTCCGTCCACGGATACTTTCAGGCTTTTCGCGATATCTTCTGCCCAAGTGCCAGAGAGTTTCGGGCGTGAGAGCGTTACAATTTGCGATTCGACGGTTGGGACAGGCATGTCCGCCGCAGGCTCGGGCGGTGCCGGTGGTTCGGGAGGCGCCGGCGGCTCGGGGGGTGGAGGTGCCGGCGGTTCGGGAGGCGGCGGCTCTGGTGACGGAGGTGCCGGCGGCTCGGGTGGGGCCGGTGGTTCGGGTGGCTGTGCCTGTTCCGCAACATAGAATTCCGCGGTTGACGCATCGGTCGACCGGTTTCCGTATTCATCGACTGCGGCCACCGCCACGTCGTAAACGCCCGGCGTCAACGTGATCGTTGGCATCAAAGACCAGGTTCCGTCATTCGCCGTCAGTTCGGATGACTTCCCCAGCTCATAGGTCTTGCCGGCAAAAGTCACCGCCAGCGACTTTGTATCACCGGGCGCAAAAGTGCCGGTAATCGGAAACGCGGTGCCGACATTGACGGTCGGCGCGGCAGGCGGCGTGGTATCGATGACAATTTCGGCAACCGACGCATCGCGACTCTCATTGCCGGCGGCGTCCTTGGCCGAAACCACCACGTCGTAATAGCCATCGCGAAGCGGATCGATGATATCGAGCTTCCAAGTACCGTCCTTGGCGCTTTCCGGAGTGTAGCTTCGGCCGGCAATGCCTACAGCAATGCCGGTCGCGTCACCTGCAGGCCAAGTGCCGCTGATTGCGGGTGTTGAATCATTGCCGGCGTATTTATCGACGGTCGCGGTCGCCGGTGGCGTCGTATCGATGACGATCTCCGCCACCGAGGTATCTCGGGATTTATTGCCGTAGCGATCGGCGGAGACGGCCACTCCGTCATAATAGCCATCCGCGAGGGGCTCGGGCGCGAGCGACCACCGGCCGCCGGTTTCAATCGTCAGCGAGGGCGCGCCAGTACGCTTATACGTCTTGCCGCCGATGCTAACAGTCAGATCGGCAGCATCGCCTTCTGCCCATGTACCGGCGATCCTTGGCGTGCGCGAATTAGTGAGCTTTCTTTCGATCGTCGGCGCCGCGGGCGGCATCGTATCGACCTCGATCTCGCCGGTCGTTGTGTCTTTCACGACGTTGCCGAATTCGTCCGTGGCAGCCACCTGAACATCATAGACGCCATCGGGCAGCTTTTCCGCCGCCAACAACCAGGAGCCTGTATCCGGAGCGGTCAAGGCACCGTCACGACCCAACTCATACGTCTTTGGGCCGATCGTAACAGCAAGCTTCTTGGTGGCGTTCGCGTCGAAGGTGCCGCTGATGCGCGGCTGCGGGCTGTTTCCAGCAATTGGATTCACCGTTGGCGCAAACGGCAGCGCAACAATTTCGACTGCGCGGGGACTATCGATTCGGCTGACATTGCCCGCCCGATCGGCCGTTTCGACCGCGATATCATAGCTTCCCGGCGAAAGAGGCGACGTTAGTGCAAGGGTCCAATTTCCCTTCCCGTCCGATGTCAACGCCGTCGAATTGCCAAGCGTATACGCCTCTTTGCCGAGTTTGACCGTCAGGGCGACGGCGTCGCCCTCGGCCCACGTACCGGCGATCTTCGCTGGTGAGGTTGCACCTTTGAACGGCGCAACGGTCGGATTGGCCGGGGGCGTGGCGTCGATGTCGATCGCACTCTTGAAAGTCTTGGACAGTGCATTTCCCGCGGCATCGACGATGTCGACCTGAATGTCCTGGCGCCCTTCAGGCAGCCGATCCGGTAGTGCCAGGTCCCAATTGCCCTTTCCGTCGGTCGTCAACCGGTCGCTCTTCTGGAGTTCGTAAACCTGGTCAGCGAGCGAAAGTTTGAGGGAAACCGCATCGCCCTCGGGCCATGTCCCGGTCAGTTTGTCAGGCGAACTCCGCGCGGTCACCGCATTCACGGTCGGTTCCGCAGGCGCCACCGTATCCACTGTCAGCTTGCCTGGGCTCTGGATGGTCGCCGTGCGCCCTGCTCCGTCAGACACCTCCACACTTATCTCATATTGTCCGTCCGCCATCGGCGCTGCCGGCACCAGTTTCCAGTTGCCGCTGCCGTCAGAGCTGAGTTCCGGATTCTCCCCAAGATTAAAGCCGCGCTCGGCCACCGTGACCTTCAGGTTTTTGGCAGCGCTTTCGGGCCAGGTGCCGCGTATTTCGGGCTGGGCCTTGTTGGTAATTAACGAGGCGACGGTCGGAGGGGCCAGAGGTTCGGGCTCCGGCGGTGGCGGCGGCGGCGGCGGTGGCGGCGGGGCAACGGTAGCCAGGAGCACCGCACGGCGTATGCCATAGGTCCCGGCAACGGCCTGTGCGGCAGCGTCAATGGCTGCTTGGTCAGGCGATTCGCCGGAAATTGCCGCATCGCGTCCAGCAATCTCGATTCGCGCCCAGTCCATGCCGCCGGCTTTCGAAGCCGCGAGGGCCGATTCCTGCAAATCCTTTTCAAGGCCAGGATTGCCAATCCACCAGGCACCCAAAAACGGCAGGAGAGCCAATGGAGACCATCTAAGCCAGCGAACTGGATTTGCACTCATATGTGACACCCCTCTGCCAGCCTTCTTTCGGACTGTGCCAACCGATTCTCGCCAGCGTCTTGCATCGACCGAAGCGATTCTCCGTTCCGGAAGGACTCAAAGCGCGGGAAATGACATCGATTCCCAACCCCATGACCCTTCAATCGCCTCTTCATGTATCGCATTGGGGGGGCTCTCAGACAATGACGAGGCTGCCATAATTCCAGCAGTTGGACGCCTAGGCTGGATTGGGAACACCCTGCGATAGGTCTCCTATGTCTTTGTAATATTTAATGTTTTTATACTTCCTCAAGAGCCTAGGACAGCACCTCGCACAGTGTTGCAAACGAGACACATGTGGCGAAATTCTGGCAAAACAGAGCTTGCATTTGTTGACCTTCGAGGGGGGACAGGCGAGTAATACTGAGTGTGCGAGGGAATCGTGCAGTCCTCCAATGCCGAACAAGCAGGGGATCGGGGGGCCAAGCTACTCAACTCCAGAGAACGTGGGAGAAACGAGAATGAAAATGTTAAAGTGGGCGCTCCTCGGTGGTGCGGCATTCGCCGTGACGGCCACTGCTGCAAAAGCTGACGAGCTCTCTGATCTTAAGGCTCAGTTGGAAGTGCTGCAACAGCGGGTAACGCAGATCGAAGCTCAGCCTTCAACCTCTTTGCCGTCCGGCTACAGCCTGATGTCATTCCGCAGCGGTGGGGCTGTGTATGACGCGGTGCCTGAAAAGGCCGACATGCGCGAGCTGACGGCGGTCGACAATGGATTTACCATCGGCGTTTCGCCGACGGCGGACGTTGCTCCGGTTGCCGAAGTTACGGTATCCGGCGAAATTCGCTCGATCCTGGTCTATAACGGAAATGACGACATCCACGGCAAGTTCGAAGCCGGCTGCGATCCGTATTTCTGCGGCGAAGACGACTTCGTCTCTCAGAAGTTCAAGATCAAGGACAGCGACGACAATCTCGACGTTCAGGTCCGTGGCCGTCTCGTCGTGACGGGCAAGGCCGAAACGGCTGTTGGCGAAGTCGGCGGCCGTATCCGTCTCCAGGCGGGCAACCCGTTCGATGACAACAATGGCGTCCAGATGAACCAAGCCTATGCTTGGTGGAAGTTCTCGCCCTCATGGCAGCTCATTGCTGGTCTGTGGGATTCGACTGCGGCACCTCAGGCTGGTGTTGACTGGGACTTCACAGGCCCTGGCTACACGGGTCTCCTGGGTGACGATGGCTCGACCGAGCAGATGCGCTTGGTGTTCAACAATGGTGGTCCGGTTACTTTCGCGATCGCTCTTGAAGACAACGAAAGCGATGACTTCTGCACGGGTACCTCTGCACTCGGCGGCATCAGCCAAGCTCCGACAGTCTGCTACTCGTCATATGCCAATGCATTTGGCGAGCAGTTTGGCGTGGCCATCGGCGGCACCAATGTCGGTAACGACCTCGGTGACGTCCCGGCGGTTGCCGGCTATATCGCCTACGACGCGGAAGGCGTGTTCCTGCAGTTGACTGGTTTGTGGGAACAGGATGACCGTAATTACACCTACTACCTCCTGAGCCCATTTGCTGATGAACTATCGGACCTCTATTCAAAGAAGAACAAGGCTGACGACAACTGGTTCGTCGGTGCGGGTGCCCGCTTCGGTCTCGGCGATGTCGCGACTGTGACGGCTGCCGGCTTCTGGGGCGAAGGTTATCAGGATGCTGTCTACACGCTGATCGGCCCGGATGATCAATACTGGGGCGCCAGCTTGGGTCTCATCGCCAATGTCGGCGAAGCGAGCCGGTTGGAAATCGGTGGTGCTTACTTCAAGAACAAGGATGCCTACTTCGGTTTCCTGGACGACTCCTGGCAGGCGACTGCCGGTTGGTTCTGGGATCCGGTCAGCCAGGTTACCGTGTTCGTCACGGGTAGCTATGCTTGGCAGACCTTCAAGGGTGGCTGCGTCGGCTTCGACTTCTATCCGGATGACGCCGTTGGCTGCAAAGACGATCCAGATGCCTATGCGAAGTTCCACGACTTCGATCAGAGCAACTGGCAGGCTTTGTTCGGCACGACCCTGCGCTTCTAGCCTAAACTACTCTCTGGATGTTGGACGGCCTGCAGCAATGCGGGCCGTCTTTTTTTGCCACCAATTCTTCTTCGCAAGATGGCTGCTTCCGTTCTTGTTGCTGCCGCAAAGCTTTGTTATGTGATCTGCATGAGATGGCGAGCAATTGGCGCCCTTTGCTTGACAGGCTTGGTTGGGGCTTGTGCCAGTAATCAGGTCTTCGAAGAGGACCGCAGCTACATGGTCACCGGGGAGGCTACGCCTGCATCCGTAACGGCGATGCGCGGCCTTTTGAAACAGACAGGCCCCTCCTACGTTACCCTGACCGTCTCGGAATCTCACAAGCGGAACAAGAGCGCCGAAAGCGACCCTGCCTTGGCCGTATCATCGGGTAGCGGGTTCGTGGTCGACAAATCCGGCTATATCCTCACCGCGGCGCATGTCGCCATGCAGAAAGGATATACTGTCACGGCGCGGGGGTCCGACGGGCGTCTTTACTCCGGCAAGGTTGTGGCGATCCGACCCAACAACGACATGGCGCTGATCAAGCTCAGCGGTTTCGAGGGCAGCCCGGCACATCCGACTGGGGATCCTTGTCTGACGAAGAACGAAACCGTTTTCTCGCTTGGTAAGCCGCATGCGCAGGGCGACACCGCGCGAATTGGTCAAGTCGAGACCATGCATTTCGGCCGCGCCGTCCAGTATGGACCATTCGGATACCCCGATGCGATGGTTCTGCGGATGTCGACGCAGAAAGGCGAATCAGGCGGGCCAGTGTTCAACCAGTCGGGTGAACTCACCGGCATGGTTGTCAGCACGCTATCTGACGGCAATGGTCGTCCGCTCAATCTTGCGCATGCCCTGCCGAGCACAAGCCTGGCAGACTTCCTGTGTAGCTCTATTAGCTGTTCAGCGAACTGGCGTGCCCTCGCGAACAAGAACACCCAAACCTGCCCCCAGTCCTAAGGACAAAACACAATGGACGTGAGAAGCGAGCTATTGCGCTCAAGCCAGATTGCCCAATCATTGCGCGCGATAACTGAATTGACGGCGCGAGGACGACTGGCCGAAGCCCGCACCATGTGCGAGCGGCTGCTGAAAAACAATCCCGACGATGCAGAGGTCCACAATCTGGCCGGCGTTGTCGCCATATCGCAGAAGCGGAAGAGCGAGGCTATGCAGCATTTTCAGTTCGCTGTCTCCCGCGAGCCGAACAATGTCGGCTATCTGAACAATCTTGGACGCTTCTACATGAAAATGGAGCGCGTGGAACTCGCGATCCCGGTGTTCATGCGCATCACCAAGCTCGACCCGCAATATGCCAGCGCTGTCCTGGCTTTGGGTGATTTCTTCGAGAAGATGGGCAAGGCTGACAAGGGGATGCCCCATATAGAAAAATATCTTCAGACGAACCCCGACAATCTCGAAGCGCGGGTCATGCATGCGCGTATGCTGGAGGCGGTTGGGCGTCACGGCGATGCCGAGGAGAGTTACTGGCGACTTGAAGCCATCCCCGAAACGCGCGTTCTGGCGCTTAACCGTCTTGCCTTCGTCAAGAAATATTCCGCGGCATCGCCGCTGCTCGATCGCATCGACGCGGCAATCGCCGCTCCGGGAATGGCGCCGGAGAACATCGGCGTCCTGAGTGCCGCCGCGGGAAAGATTCTTGAAGATCTCGGCGAGTATGATCGTGCCTTTGAGCGATATCTCATATCGGCAAAGCACGGAGATCTCCAACATCGATCAAGCCGAACTCGATTTCGCGTTACGAGATGCAATTGCAGCTGTTCACGCCGGAATTTTTCGCTGCACACAAGACCTATGGAAGTCCTTCAGACCTTCCGGTCCTGGTTGTTGGGATGCCGCGATCAGGGACCACTTTAACCGAACAAATCATCGCGCGTCATCCCCAGGCGGCCGGCGCCGGCGAACTCTTGCGCCTGAGAATGATGGGCAGGACTTTGGGTTTCAAGCGCGACGCCGCAGCTTTTCCAGGTGCTGCGAAGGCCATGACGCCCGAGGAGTCAAAGATACTCGCCGACAATTATCTACAGCTCCTCAGTTTCTACGGACAGGGCAAGCGCCGCGTGGTCGACAAGCTGCCGCACAATTTCGAGATGCTCGGATTTGCAACTTTGCTATTTCCCAATATTCACGTGGTCCATTGCAGGCGCGATCCGATCGACACCTGCCTCTCGATCTTTGTGAACAAATTCAATGAGAGCCATCGATATGCCAACGACCTTACGTTGCTCGGGCAGCATTACCGGTACTATGCAAAACTGATGGACCACTGGAAGGCTGCATTGCCGATCTCCATTTACGACAGTCACTATGAAGATCTGACCGGTGAACCGGAAACCAAGGTTCGCGCCCTCATCGACGCCGTCGGCTTGCCGTGGGACGATGTCTGTCTGTCGCAAGACCCGGCGAAGTCGACGGTCCTCACGCTGAGCGCATGGCAGGTCCGCCAACCCATCTACAAGACCTCGGTCAAGCGCTGGAAGCGCTTCGAGAAACATCTCGGGCCGCTCATCGACGCCCTCGGCGATCGTGCCGAGGCGGCCTGAGGTTACGGGATTAGGATCGTCGTACCGGTCGTCTTGCTACCCTCGAGATCGCGATGCGCCTGCACGGCATCGGCGAGCCTGTAGCGCTGATTGATCGAAATCTTCACCTTGCCAGACGCGACCATGTCGATGAGGTCGTCGGCCGTCTCCTTCAATTCCTCAGGCGTCGCCGTATAGGTCATCAGCGTCGGACGGGTTACATAGAGCGAACCTTTCGCAGATAGTATCCCGAGATCGACATTCTTTACTGGGCCCGATGCGTTACCGAAGCTAACCAGCATTCCGCGCGGCTGGAGGCAGTCGAGCGAGGTGATGAAGGTCGCCTGACCGACGCCGTCATAAACGACGGGTACGCCCTTGCCGCCCGTCAATTCCTTGACACGCTTCACGACGTCTTCGGTACGATTGTTGATGACGTGATCATAGCCATGCGCCTTGGCGATTTCCTTTTTCGCGTCCGAGCCGACAGTACCTATCACCGTGGCGCCGAGCGCCTTCGCCCACTGGCCGAATATCGTGCCGACCCCCCCGGCAGCCGCATGAAAGAGGATGGTTTCG
Source organism: uncultured Alphaproteobacteria bacterium (assembly GCA_963805405.1). Lineage (GTDB taxonomy): Bacteria > Pseudomonadota > Alphaproteobacteria > Rhizobiales > Aestuariivirgaceae > JAEUMG01. The sequence goes on from CAWDUC010000020.1 coordinate 738,188, forward strand.
CCTGGCTTCACCTTATAGGTGGCGCGCAAGAGATAGCGAACCGTCATGCCCTTCAGCATCATCGCCGCGGCAACTTCATCCGCAATGACGTTGCTATTCGGGATCTTGATAAGCTTCGCCGCCGGGATGTTCCGCGCCTCCGAATAGGCGCCGATCGGGCCCGATCCATACGCAACATGGTCGCCCGGCTTCAGATTGCCGACCCCTGCCCCGACCGCTTCCACGACGCCGGCGGCTTCCAGGCCGATGCCCGATGGCAACGGCACTGGATAGAGCCCCGAGCGGTGATAGGTATCGATGTAGTTCACACCGATCGCCGTGTGGCGCACGCGAACCTCGCCCGGACCAGGATCGGCAAGGCTCACGTCCTTGTAATCCATGACCTCGGGGCCACCGGTCTTCTCGATTATGATCGCCTTCATCGCTCAGTCCTCAGCTTATCGGAGGGGGTGTTCTGCCGCAAAAACCGGCTCAGTCCAAGCGCGAAGCTTGCGAAGCCGCGCTAGGCGTGCTGACAAGGCTGCCATGAACATCCGCACCAATCCGGCAATCTCCGCGGTCGAGGCTCCGCCGATTGCCGAAGCGATGACCTGGCTCAAGCCAGGCCCGCGCAACCGACCGGTGATCAATCTCTGCCAGGCCGTGCCGAGCTATCCGCCGGCCGAAGCCATGCAGGAAGCGATCGGGCGGTTCGCGCGGGAGGATGCGACCAGCCTCTATACGGACATCTTCGGGCTGCCGGAACTGCGTGAAAGCCTTGGCGCCTATATGAGCGCTGCCTATGGCGGGAAGATTGCGGCTGACGACGTCGCGATCACCGCTGGATGCAACCAGGCCTTCGCGGCCGCAGTCATGGCTTTGGTCGGCCCTGGCGACAATGTGATCCTGAGTTCCCCGTATTACTTCAATCACCAGATGTGGCTCGACATGTTGCGGGCCGAGGTCCGGCATCTTCCCTGCCGCTCGCCCGGTCTCGTCCCGTCGCCGGAAGATGCATCGAAGCTGATCGATGAACGAACGCGGGCCATCGTGCTGTGCTCGCCAAATAATCCGACGGGCGCTATCTACTCGCCCGCCATGCTCGCGGCGTTCCATGAGCTCGCGCGTGCCAAGGGCACAGTGCTGGTGCTCGATGAGACCTACAAGGACTTCCGCACTGATACAGCGCCAGCCCACGACCTCTTCGCAAACGGCTCATGGCGCGACAGTTTCATCCAGCTCTACAGCTTCTCCAAGGTCTTCGGCATGACCGGCTATCGCGTCGGCTCGCTGATTGCCGGGCCCGCGGTCCTGAAGGAGGTCGAAAAAATCCTCGACTGCGTGGCGATCTGCGCGCCCCACATATCGCAGGCTGCGGCCCATTTCGGGCTCCGCAATCTCGACGCCTGGAAGGCCGAGAAGATCGCGATGATCCATGGACGTGCCGATGCGTTGCGGGCCGCCTTCGCGCGCAACGATCTTTCCTATAAGCTCGAAAGTGTCGGCGCTTTCTTCGCTTATGTACGCCATCCCTTTGCGGGCCTGCCTGCCAAGACCGTAGCCCGGCATCTTGCTGGCGAACATGACCTGCTTTGTCTGCCGGGCAGCATGTTCGGCCCGGGCCAGGAGGATCATTTACGGCTCGCCTTCGCCAATGTCGATGCGATAGTCATGCCGCAAGTTACCGAGAGACTCGTGGACAGCCAAGCCACGCTCAAAATCCATAGCGCCTGAGGAACGAAGCCATGCCGAGCTATGATCCGAACAATATCTTCGCCAAGATTTTGCGTGGCGAGATTCCAAGCCACAAGATCTATGAGGACGAACACACCTTCGCCTTCATGGATATCATGCCGCAGGCCGACGGCCACGCGCTGGTCATTCCGAAAGCTGGATCGCGCAACCTGCTCGACGCCGACCCGAAGACTTTACGGCACTCATGACGACGGTGCAGAAGATTTCGCGCGCGGCACAAAAGGCGTTTGGCGTCGAAGGCGTCCTCGTCAAGCAATTCAACGAGGCGGATGCCGGCCAGACCGTCTACCACCTGCATGTGCATATCATTCCGCGCCCGGCGGGCACGCAATTGAAGCCGCATTCCGGCCAGATGGCGGACCAGAATATGCTCGCCGAACAGGCCGCGAAGTATCGCGCCGCGCTGGCCAAGGCCTGAGGCGTGGCAGGCGTCATTCACATCATCGGCGCGGGGCTCGCAGGGTCGGAAGCCGCCTGGCAAGCGGCGCAGGCCGGATCACACGTCGTTCTGCACGAGATGCGGCCGGTACGGGCGACCGATGCGCACAAGACCGGCGATTGCGCCGAGCTTGTCTGTTCGAATTCGTTCCGCTCCGACGATGCCGACACCAATGCGGTCGGTCTGCTGCACGAAGAAATGCGCCGCGCCGGCTCGCTCATCATGAGCATGGCGGATCGCCACAAACTGCCGGCGGGCGGCGCACTCGCCGTCGATCGCGATGCTTTTCCGCGGCTGTCACGGCGCGATTGCACGAGCATCCGTCGATCGCATTCGAGCCAGGCGAAATATCGGGCCTGCCGCCGGCCGATTGGGACAATGTCATAATCGCGACGGGTCCCCTCACCTCACCGGCGCTCGCCGATGCCATCCGCGGCCTCACAGGTGAAGCCGATCTCGCTTTCTTCGATGCGATCGCGCCGATCATCCACCACGACAGCATTGATTTCGACATCGCCTGGATGCAGTCGCGCTACGACAAGGCGGGCCCAGGCGGGACCGGCAAGGACTACATCAACTGTCCGCTCGATCGAACGCAATACGAAGCCTTCGTCGATGCTTTGATTACGGGCGACAAGACGTCATTCAAGGAATGGGAGGCCAGCACGCCCTATTTCGACGGCTGCCTGCCGATCGAAGTCATGGCCGCTCGAGGGCCAGAGACACTGCGCCATGGTCCCATGAAACCGCGCGGCCTCACAAATGCGCACAATCCAACCGAGAAGCCTTACGCCGTCGTGCAGCTGCGCCAGGATAACCGCCTCGGCACGCTTTACAACATGGTGGGCTTCCAGACGAAGCTGAAGCATGGCGAGCAGGTACGCATCTTCCGCACCATTCCGGGGCTCGAGAATGCCGAGTTCGCGCGGCTTGGTGGCCTGCACCGCAACACCTTCATCAACAGTCCGCGGCTCCTCGATGGAGAACTCCGGCTCAAGGCCGCGCCGCGGGTGCGGTTTGCCGGCCAGATCACCGGCGTCGAGGGCTATGTCGAAAGCGCCGCGATCGGGCTCATGGCCGGACGATTGGCGGCCGCGCAATGCAAGAGCGAGCGCGGCACAATTCCCCCCGCAACGACGGCGCATGGCGCACTCATCAACCACATCATTGGTGGCCATATCGAGACGACCAATTCCCGGGGCTCGTCCTTCCAACCGATGAATGTCAATTTCGGTTTGTTTCCACCAGTCGACGCGCCGCGGACGCTCAATGGCAAGCGTTTCGCCCATGCCGAGCGTGCGGTCGCGCGCAAGCAGGCCTATACGCGCCGGGCGCTGGCCGATTTCGATGCTTGGCTCGGCCCCGGCCGGGCAATTGCCGCCGAATAATTTCTATTTCGCTGCGGTCTACGGTCAGGGTTTATCTTAGCTCCGCAGACATGCCGACGGCGTGAACAGTCACGAGACTGTCAGCAAACAGCCATAGTTTCGCAGAACGGCCATTTCACGGCCGATAGGATAGCGAAACGTGAATTTCAGTCTGAGCCTGCCGCGCCGCGCCAAAGCGGGCGCCGACGAACTCATCAACTTCTCCTATTCTCGCCCTGAACATTCCACCTTTCGCCGCGCGCTTATACGCGGCAGTGAAATCGTGAGCGGACAGCCGCGCCTCAAACGGCTCTATGGCGAGTTCCGCGCTAATCCGCATCCGCGCGAGTCTCTTCTTCGATGCCGCAATACGCCTCCTCGAACTCGATATTCACTGCAAGGGTAAAACCCACCTGAGCGCCTCAATCGTGGGACCCGTCGTGTTTGTCGCCAATCATCCGTTTGGTGTACTCGATGGTATCGTGCTGTGCTGGCTAGCCTCGCAACTTCGCCCTGATCTGCGCATGCTCGTCCACAGCCTGCTCTGCCAGCCTCCGGAGTTGCGTGAGGTCTTCCTGCCGATCGATTTCGGCCCTACGGAGGAGGCGCGCGCCACGACCTTGCGGGCCCGCGCCAATGCGCTGCAATGGCTGCGCGAAGGTCACGCCATCGGTGTCTTTCCGGGGGGCAGCGTGGCGACAAGTCAAAAGCCATTCTCCGGTGCGGCCCTTGATCCGGCTTGGCATCCCTTCATCGCCAAGCTCATCGTCAACACGCGAGCGACCGTCGTTCCGGTGTATTTCGCAGGCCAGAATTCGCGCCTGTTTCAGATCGCCAGTCATTTCAATTATACGGCGCGGCTGTCATTGCTCTTTCGCGAGACGGCACGCCGCATCGGCGGCCGTGTCGATGTCGCAATCGGCGAACCGATCGCCTTCGCCGATCTTGCGGCATTCGAGAGCCGGCGCGATCTGCTCCTTGAGCTGCGCCGCCGCACGATGGCTTTGGCGAGCACCCTCGGCAAACCGGCTGTCGATCATCGCGCCGAGTTCGTCTTTCCGAAGCATATCAAGTTCGACTGAACCTTTTCTCCTCGGCTGGGGATGAGAGAAACAAAGGCTACTCCCGCACCAGCAGCCAGAATGTCGCGCCGCGCAGGATAGAGCGCTCGCCTTTGTCGCCATAAAGCTCTGTCACCACCATATCGACATCAGGGTCCACTGTCAGCTTGAGGGGCACCCCATCCGTGTTTCGCCCGGCCTCGGCTTTCTCCATCAAGGTTTCGGTTGCGACAGTCCAACTGCGCTCGCGCCAGCGAATGGTCATGCCTGCATCACCATAAGTCGCGGTCACTTCATCGCCGGTTGGTGATTGCCCCGAATACAAGGCGCGGACCGGTCCGAGCAGCCGGCCGGTTCCGGTGATTTCGAATGTTCCGGGGCGGTTAGCGGTGAAGCTCACATAGGTCGCCGCTGTCTGATACTGGTTGAGGTTCATCGCGTCGGCGATCGCGCTATTAAGAGCCCAACCGGTCTCACCCTTTGCAAAGGGATCGTTCGGCTTACCGGCAAAGAGCGGCCGCAATCGGTCCAAGCCGTCCACCTGGTTCAGAGTATCGAGGATCGATCGGATTTGGCTCTTCGTATCGTTCGGGATATCGGGCAACGGGTCCACAACGCGCATGTCGTCGCCGAGCATTTTGTTTGTACTCAACAAGCTGGTGAGCCGCGCAAACTGATCGCTGATGGTCAAGCCGTTCGCGCCCCAAGGCCCGCCGGCGCCGATCAGGACAAGCACCGCAAAGCTCCCCAGAAGCATGCGCATGTCGGCTCTGTTGCGCCGGACGGCGAGGTAGAGCGTGACGATTGCAAGCCAGATCGCCACGATGACGAGGCCATAGCGCTCAGGCGTCACACCGTAGGCAGCGATGCGCTCCCAGACCGCTACGATGAGCAGAATAGCTGGTACAATGGTGAGCCAGAACCAGCCATGCACGAACCAACGCAACAGCCGGCTGCCGGTATCGCGCCACGGCCAGGCGATCAGCCAGGCGCCAGTGCCGCCTAGGGCGAAGATGGTCACCATCATGCCGATCTGGTTCCGCGGCAGGTTGCCATCGAGCAGGATCTTGACTGCGTAGGCATGCAGGATCAGCGCATAGACGAGCGTGATCGGCACGAGGATGTAGTTCACCAGGACCGAAACGCCGCGCTCAAGCAAAGTATCGCGTTGGTCGGCGATGTGGACTTCTTCGTTGAGTTCGCGCGGCGCGAGCGATAGTCCGTAGATCGGCGCGACCAGAGATGCAGCCGTAGCCCAGATATGGCCGTGGAGTTCGTTCGGCAACCCGGCTTCGAAGAGGAAGTTCAGGCTTTCGACGATTGCCGAGAGACCGGCGGCGAAGACGACCCCCACGATTATGGCAAGTAGGACGGCAAGACCAAGTCTCAGGTTGAAGAGCCACAAGGCGCCCTGTTTCGCCCCCGGCCGGAGGAAATCCGGCAATCATCAAGATCGGAAGCACCCCTGCGAAGAGGAATATCCAGGAAATCCGGAGAGGTTGAGCCAGGTAGGCGGACGCGCCCACGAGGGCGGCGGCGATAAGAGCGAGTACGAAATCCTTGCCCCAGCCGAGACCACGCCCAAGAGCGAAATAGTGGAACGCGCCGGCCGCCATGAAGGCCGCGGCGCCAGCCAGATAAATGGGATTGTCGGTCCCGAAGCCGTCTGAGAAACGTCCGGCGACATCGAGGTTGGCATAGACGAAAAGCGCTAGGGAGATGAGAACCGGGACGGGAAATCGGCCGACCGTCTGGGAAAGATCGGGAATCAGACGGGATAGGCGCTTCAACATCCGGGTCTCCCCAATTTCATAACTATCCCATACAAGTGAATTATGTTCTAATTTGGGCTTTAAAACATATTTCTCTTCGCACTTAGGTAGAGTGTCGCTTGGCGGCGCAATTGCGATACCCCGGCTTCCTTCGTCACTGCGGAGGCTCCAAGCCTGCGTACGCGGCCGATGTAGAGCCCGGTCAAGCTCGCCGGAAGGAAGGCAGGCAGGGTTGCCCCAAGGCCGCCCTCAGCGGCCACACGCGCGTCACGAAGCCGCTCGGCGGCATGGTCACATAATTCGGAGATCACCATTGCGCTTCGCCGGTCGTCGCGTGCCGAAAGCCAGTGAGCCGGAGTCAGTCCGTGCTTCGCCAGCAAATCCTTCGGGACGTAGCATTGGCCGCGTGCGCGCTGAACCGGCAATGAACGCAGCAATCCGGCCAGCCCATAGGCGACACCGGCGAGCCCTGCGGCTTCTGCGAGTGGCCTCGCCTGACTCCCGCCAAGGATCATGGCGGCCAACTGAATAAGCGCCGATGAGGTTTCACCGAGATAACCCTCGAGATCGCCCATTGTCGGCATCGGGTCGTCATAGAGATCGAACTGTCGCGCTTCGATCAACGCCAGAAATGGCTGCTGCGGCAATGCAGCCTCTTTGATTGCCGCAGCGAGGGCCTGCGCGACGGGATGCTCAGCCTGTATTCCCGCATAAAGCGCAGCGATCGTGTCGCGCCACCACGCCAATCTGATCTCGCCGAGCTTGGGATCGCTCACAACCTCGCGGATACGCGCAACCTCGATGTTGAAGGCATAGAGCGCCATGAGATGCGGCTGGACGGCCTCGGGAGCGAAGAGTGCAGAGAGAAAACGGTCTTTATCCGCCTGCCGCACCAGCTCGAGGCAATGGGTGCGCGCACCTTCGGTCATCTCGCGTGATCGACGGCGATCAGGCCGGCGGCCACGCGGCGCGCCTCGGCCAAGAGAATGTTATAGGTGCTGATGGCCGTGCCAGTACTCATGACCTCGACACTTCGACATATCTCGGCAAGCTGCGCCCTGATCTCTTTCGAAGGAAAATTAGTCGCGCGCCCGCTGCCCAGGATGAAAATATCGATCGGCTCGGAGCTTTCGCGAAGCGCCCTCAGATCGTCCGGCTCAATCGCGGCAACATCGGCCGGACGCCATTCGCTGATGCCCTCGGCAGTCGCCAGGATCGAGCCGCGATGCGACATGTCTGCAAAGAGGAAGCCGCCATTTCCGTAGCCGTCGATCAGTGCGCGGCCAGGAAAGTATGCGCTCAAGGACGCGCCTTCTCGACGGCCTTCGCCCTGGCTCCACCAAGCGAGTCGCGGTTGGTGCCGAGCAGAATGAGAATCGGCGAGGCGATAAAGATCGAGGAATAGGTGCCGATTAAGACACCCCACAGCATGCAAAAACTAAAACCGCGCAGAACTTCACCGCCAAAGATGTAGAGCGACAAGAGCGCCAGCAAAGCGGTGACCGAGGTCAGCAACGTTCGCGGCAAAACGGAGTTGATGGAAAAATCGATCAAATCCGCGAGCGGCATCTGCTTGTATTTGCGCATGAACTCGCGAATACGATCGAAAACGACGACAGTATCGTTAAGCGAATAGCCGACAATGGTGAGAATGGCGGCGATGATCGTCAGATTGAAGTCAAGCCCCAATAGCGCAAACAGGCCAATCGTAAGCAACACGTCGTGCAACAGCGAAACGACGGCCCCGACCGCAAATTGCCACTCAAACCGAAACCAGATGTATATGACGATGGCAAGGATCGCAGTGACGACGGCGATGGTTCCCTGCTCAGTCAATTCGCCAGAGACTTTTGGTCCGAGGCTTTCGATGCTCAGATACTCGACAGAGGTTCCGAGCGCATCCTTCACCTTGGCGGTAACGGCGTTCTGTGCCTCCTCGCCCTCCTGAGCCTCGATCCTGATCGAGACGTCGGTCGGTTCTCCGAAGCCTTGGATTTCAACTTCACCCAATCCGAGGCCATTCATCTTCGTGCGCAGATCGTCGAGATTCACGGCCTGCGGAAAGCGCACGACGAAATTCGTCCCACCCTTGAAGTCGACCCCGTAATTCAGGCCAAACACTGCGAAGAGCAGGATCGAGGCGGCGCAAAGCATTCCCGAGATGAAGAAACCGAAGCGGCTCGCCCGCATGAACGGGATTTTGGTATCGTCGGGGATCAGTCGGATTGGTTTGAACATGATTTTGAACCGCTAGAGCGGGATTTCCTTCGGCCGGGATTGACGGACCCAGAAGGCCACAATCAATCGCGTCAGCGTGAACGCCGTAAACATGGTGGTGAGAATACCAATCGCGTGGGTGACGGCGAAGCCGCGTACCGGCCCTGATCCGACACCGAAGAGGACGACGGCAGCGATGAACGAAGTAATGTTCGAAATCGAGGATTGTTGCGAGCGCAAACTTAAATCCTGATTCGATCGAATTCAACGCCGTTCTGCCATTGCGCCATTCCTCGCGGATACGCTCGTAAATCAGCACGTTCGAATCGACCGCAACACCCATCGTCAGAACGATACCGGCGATACCCGGCAAGGTCAGCGTGAAGCCCGCTACGGACATGATCGCGATCAGCATGAGGAGGTTCGCAAGCAAGGCTATATTCGCGAAGATGCCGAATATTCCGTAGGCGAAGATCATGAAGACCAGAACCAGCACCAAACCGATCAGGGCTGCAATGAAACCGGCGCGTATCGAGTCGGCGCCAAGCGAGGGGCCGACGGTTCGCTGTTCGACCGCAACAAGCTTGGCCGGCAGGGCACCCGATCTCAGCACAATGGCGAGGTTCGTGGTTTCCTCAACGGTGAAGTTGCCGGAGATCTGACCCGATCCGCCAAGGATAGGCTCGTTGATACGCGGGGCGCTCTGCACCACGCCGTCGAGGAGAATGGCGAAGGGCTTGCCGACATTGTCGGCCGTCAACTTTCCGAAGCGCAGCGCGCCACGCTGGTTGAATTTGAAACTGACGATCGGTTGGTTGTTTTGGCTGAAGGCCGGCTGAGCGTCGGAGAGATCGGCGCCGTCGACCGTCGCCGCGCTTGAAGTCTGAACCCACATGATCTGCTTGGGATCTTCCTTCATCGGGTAGGCGCTGCAGTCTGGCGGCGGCTGTTGATCAGCTGTCGTCGGCTGTGCCTCGCAGACAAGCTGAAAGGTGAGCTTAGCGGTCTGGCCGAGCAATTTCACAACCTCGTCGGGATTGCCGATACCCGGCATCTGCACAACGATGCGGTCTCTTCCCTGCTGCTGGATTGTCGGCTCGGTCACACCAGACGAATTGATGCGGTTCTCGATGATGCGCAGTGATTGTTTGATCGCGCGTCCAATCTTCGCATCGAGGCCGATCTGCGAAATCGTGAAGGTGAATTGCTGGCCATTGCGATCGAGATCGAAAAGATTGGCGCTCGCGCCGGAGCCAAGAAACCCGGTCTCGACGGGTTGCCGCAGATTGCGCAGAATCCCTTCGGCCTTTTCTCCATCCTCGGGCTTGGTGATCTGCACGATTGCGCCGTCGGCGGTGCGATTGAGCCGAAATGCAATGCGCCCTTCGCGCAGCGATGTTCTGATATCAGCGAGTTGCTGTGTCAGAAGCGAATTGATGAAATCCTTGCGGTCCACCTCGAGGAGCACGTTCGAGCCACCCTGGAGGTCGAGACCGAGGGTCATCGGCCGAGCGATGGTGTACTCGCTGATTTTTTTCTGCAGATCGGGCGACAAGACATTCGGCAACGCCAGCAGCGCCGACAAAACGACGGTCGCGAGAATGGCGAAGACTTTCCAGCGGGAGAAGTGAAGCATAGAGGCTACTTGCTCGCCTCATCCTTGACCGGTTCGCCCTTGGCCCGAACGTCGCTGATCGCCGACCTTACCACTTTCACTTTCACATTCTCGGCGATCTCGATCTGAAGCTCCTTGTCATCGGTAACCTTCGTCACGCGCCCGATGAGGCCGCCATTCGTCACGACCGTATCGCCGCGCTGAACCTTCGACACCAGTTCCTGGTGTTCCTTGACCTTGCGTTGCTGCGGGCGGATCAGGAGGAAATAAAAGATAACCATGATCATCACCAGAGGCAGAATCATGGATAGGAAATCGCCTGTACCGGGCGCCGCGGTCTGGGCGAAGGCTGGCGTCACGAACATGGGTGGGAATCTCCTGGAGGTCGCCGATTTGGCTGGAGGGTATATAGCGGGCAGTCAGGCCATTGCAACCGGCAAACCCTTGCCTCAGCCAGGGCGAAGCCCTATGGACCGCGCCTGTGTCAATGTCCTCAGACCCAGAAATAATTTCCCGTCTGGAGCTTATCGCGGCGGCCCTCGATCGACTGGCGCCTGCTTTAGCGCCAGTGGTCGATCCGGCCTCCGAAAGTGCTTTCATCTGGCATGCCGGGGAGGCGCGCCTTGATCCGGTTGCTCGCGTCAACCGGGTTGATATCGGCCTTCTCAAGGGGATCGATCTCACCCGCGACATCCTGATCGAAAATACGGAGCGGTTTGCGCAGGGGCTGCCGGCCAACAACGCGCTGCTATGGGGTGCGCGCGGCATGGGCAAGAGTTCGCTCGTCAAGGCGGCGCACCATCTGATCAATGAACGCCATGGCGGCAAGCTCAAGCTTGTCGAAATACATCGCGAGGATATCGAGGGCCTTCCGCGCCTGATGGCTCTAATCCGCAAGCATCCCAAATTCCGCTTCATCGTCTTCTGCGACGATCTTTCCTTCGATGCGGAGGATACCTCCTACAAGTCTCTCAAGGCGGCGCTCGAAGGCGGAATCGAGGGCCGTCCCGACAATATGATTTTCTACGCGACCTCCAATCGCCGGCATCTGCTGCCGCGCGACATGATCGAGAATGAGCGCTCGACTGCCATCAATCCTTCGGAGGCAGTGCAGGAGAAAGTATCGCTCTCCGACCGCTTTGGCTTGTGGCTCGGGTTCCATCATTGCTCGCAGGACGACTATCTCGCAATGATCGAGGCCTATAGTCGGCACTTCGATCTTCCTATCGGTGCAGCCGAACTCCGTGCAGGGCGCGATCGAGTGGGCGGCAACGCGCGGGTCGCGTTCGGGCCGGGTCGCCTGGCAGTTCATCCAGGACCAGGCCGGTCGGTTGGGGATCAGACTGTCGAGCTAGCGCCCCCGTTCCAGTCGCATAAACTTCTGGTTGACCCGACCCCATCCTGTCACGCAAAATTTCAGAACAAAAAAGCCGTAGCGGGGGCAATGGGCGATGGGGGAAGAGCCAGGCGGCGCATCCAGGCGTTGGTCGGATGCTAACTGCTTTTTGCGCAGTGGCGTTCTTTTCGTACCCACGATATTTGCACTTTTGGCGTCAGCGCTGTCGTTCGGCCCATTGCCGGCTCTGGCGGATACCCAGCAGCCCGACGCTTCAGTCAACATTCCTCTCTTTTTCAGCCTCAACCCGGAGAATGGCCAGGTAAAGCTCGGCATCTATGTGGGGATCAACGGCGGCGACCCTAAGCCCTACGTGTTCGACACCGGGTCCCCGGTCTTCAATGCTCTCTACAATCCGGAGTGGTGGCCCGGCTATCCGCCGCAGCCAAACAGCAATTTGCCTCCTGAACTCGACGGTTTTGTCGACAGGAGGCGATAAGATGAACAATGCCCAGTTCTGCCTGGGTGGGAGTTCGCTCCAGCCTGACAATTTTTACTGTCGTGGATATACCGGCAATCTCGTCCATGTGCCGTCGCTCAGTTTCTACGCAAGCGCGGATCCGACATCTTCGCCGGTCACGCTAAGCGTCGATCCGGGCAATCCCGGCTATGTCGTGAATGCAGCCTGGAACTATGGACCCGGCGAGACCCAAAACCCCAACCAACTCGGCCCACCCGACTATCCGCCCTTCACAGAGCCCGTGGTCGATACGTTCCATGTGGACGGGGAACTCAAGGGGTTCTTCGGTACTTTCGGCGCCGGCAACTTCACGGTCGATGTCCCACTCGTGGTCAGTCCGGACGATGGTCACCGCACGCAGAGCGGATACTACGCTGGTGGAGTACTCGGCCAGACCACAGTTTTAGGAGCGAGGGCTCAAGGCTATGTGGTTGCGGCGAACGGCCAGCAAAATCCATTCTCTTCCATAAACCCGCCCCAGCAACCGGACGGCATAATGGTGGAGATCGCAGGCCAGACCACGCCGATTACCTCTTGCAGTCCCTGTGTGACGGTTGGTCTATCCGCCGAACTGCTCGGCCAGTTCTGGGCCGCGACGCCGACAATTGGTGGCAATGACGGGGTGGTTCCCTGGGCGCAGGCGGGCCAGCCCTTCCAAAATCCATACGGTGACGGCACGGGAAACAATGCATCGGTGGAGCGCGGAACCATCTTCCAGACGACGCTGACACCCGCCGACGGAACAACGCCCGCCATTGCTGAGACGCTTCCGGCTTTGCTGGATACCGGCACGCCCGACCTGTCGCTGCAAACAAACGCTTCTCCCGAACAAATTGCGCAGGTGTCGAGCAACGGGACGGAAGTGAACACAGGTGTCGTTTTACAAGTATCCGGCGTGGATCCCACAAGCGGGGACCCAATTCAGGGCCTGCCGCCGAGCCAGTTGACACTGACCAATAATACGCCTCCCGAGCCCAATTCGTATGATGCAGGTCTTTCAACGTCGACAAACACGATTGGTCTCCCTTTCTTCCTGCAGAACTCGGTGATGTTCGACCTGACCAATCAGGTCGTTGGTTATACGCCCTTCTTCGTCACCAACGCGCCACTCATGACGACGGCCAATGGTCCACTCATCGTTGACGACGACAATGTATGGCTGGGCCTCGCCGGCGTCGTCTCGGGCGCTGGTGGTGTCACGATCGATGAAGGCGGAGCGGTACAGTTCAGCGCAACCAACACCTACACCGGCCTGACAGAGGTCCGCGAAGATGCAAGCCTCTACTTGGCAGGCATTGGAGGCATTGCCGCCTCATCCGGGGTTTTGAACGACGGCGTCTTCGATATCTCGCGCGCGTGGCAACCGATTAGCATTCAGACTCTAGCGGGTTCCGGCGAGACGAACCTGGGCGGGCAAAATCTCATCCTGACCAATGCGGCCGGTATATTCTCCGGCGTCATTACCGATGACGGTGTAATTGCCGGTACAACTGGCGGCAGTCTCACTCTTGCGGGCGGATTCCTTACTTTGGCGGGAGACAACACGTACACGGGGCCGACCCGTGTCGAGCGAGGGAACTCTTATCGTCAACGGCGGGATCAAATCCGACGTCTCCGTCGATCCTGCCGGCGCACTTGCCGGAACAGGATTGGTTGGGTCGATCGATGTGGAAGGGTTATTGTCTCCGGGCGCCACGACGGCATTCGGAAACGGAATTGGTACGATGAGCGTCGACGGCGAAGCCTCATTGGCCAATGCCATCTATCTTGTCGAAGCCAATGCGGCAGGCGCGTCCGATCGGTTGGTGATTAAAGAGGACGTCGCTCTCAGCGCTTCAATCCTCGGCGTCCTGGTCGCCGGCGGCGACTATGCGCCAGCGACTTCCTATCTCGTTATCGAGAAGTCGTCATCCGGTGCAATCGCCGGCAGCTTCAATCAGGTGGTTTCGAACAGCATCTTCGTCTCGCCAAGCATCGTCTATGACGGCGGAACAGGCAATGACGCAGTATTGACGCTCGATGCGGTGCCTTACGAAACCTTCGCCGAGACCCGCAATCAGCGCGCTGTGGCAAATGCACTGGATGCCGCGCCCTTCGGCCCCCTCGCCGCATCCATCTTTTATCTGGATAAAGCCACCGCGCAGGAGGCGTTCACAGCGCTAGCCGGGGAAGTCCATCCCACGACGCTCGGCATTCTCGCCGAGGACAGCGGCTATTTGCGCCAAGCGCTGCTCGGACGCGCTGTGCAGGCGCAATATCAGGGGCTGGGAAGCGAGATCGCAATCAGCCCCTCTGGTGGAATTGAAAGTCCCGAAGGTCCCTCTGCAAGCGAAGTCGGCGTCTGGGGGCAAGCATTTGGTTCGTGGGCAACCTATGACGGCAACGGCAACGCCTCCGGCGGCACGCGTGACTTAGGCGGCCTGGTAACAGGGCTCGATGTCGGTTTCGATGGGAACTGGCGGATCGGCGCCGCGGCAGCTTCCAGCCAGTCATCAATCCAGCTTGATGCACATGCGGGTTCCGCCGACGTGGACACCTACTCGCTCGCCGTCTATGGCGGCGGCGATCTCGGTCCTGTCGCCTTGCGGGCGGGCGCTGCCTGGAGCTGGCATGATATCGACACGGCGCGCAGCGTCGCCTACCCGGGACTTTTCGAAAGAGAAAAGGCGTCTTATAACGGCGACACGGGCCAGATTTTCGGCGAACTGGCCTATCCGATACTTTCCGGCGACATGGCTATCGAGCCCTTCGCCGGTCTTGCCTATGTGCGCGTGAAGACTGATGGATTTAGGGAAGATGGCGGCATTGCCGCACTCATCGGCAAGAGTGCCGATGAGGATGTCGGCTTTTCCACTCTGGGCTTGCGTTGGGCTGGGCGTGCGGCAGTTGGCGAGGCCGTCATCATGCCGCGCGCATCATTGGCATGGCAGCATAGTTTCGACGAGTTGACGCCGGAAACCGCAGTCGTATTCACCGACACGGATATCGGCTTCTCAGCGAGCGGCCTTCCGATTGTCCGCGACAGCGCCCTGATCGATGTCGGTCTCGCGTTTGAGGTCGCCGACGGTGTAGTATTTGGCGCTTCTTATGCGGGGCAGTTCGCCAACGACCTCCGGGACAACGCAGTGCAAGGGCGTATCAACTGGGCCTTCTAGCCCAGCGCCTTTTCATTGACGGCCCATTCCGCAGGACTGCGGCCGACCGGAACCATTACCCATTGCTTGTAGGGCGGCCGTGCCTGGAGCGCCGCAAACCAACGATCGAGATTGGGTGTATCGGGACGTTTCCAGTCAAGTTTATCAAGACGCCATCTGAAGCAGCCAAGCACGATGTCGCCGATCGTCAAATGGTCACCTGCGAAAAACGCCCTGCCCGCGAGTGCCTTGTCGGCGATCACGAGGGCTGAGTGAAGCTTAGCGTCAGCTTCGGCCATTGCCTTGTGGTCGGCCTTATCGGCGGGCGTGCGCACCTGGTTGAAGAAAAGAACTGAAGCCCATGGCATCAGGGTCGTCTGCGTCCACTCCATCCACTGTTCAGCAGCGGCCAGTGCCTTGGGTTCCCCCGGAAGCAGGCTCCCTGCCCCGTAGCGAATAGCGAGATACCGAACGATGGCGTTCGATTCGAACATGACGACGTCGCCGTCCCGCAGGACCGGGATCAAGCCGTTTGGATTCATCGCGCGATAGGCCGGCGTATCATTGCCCCCGAAATCTTCCGCCAACAGTTTCACGCGTGAACTCTTTCCCGAGTTCGGCAAGGGACCAGAGTACTTTCTGGACATTGATAGAGCTGCGGCGGCCATAAACGATCATCACCGCAGCATCAAAGCGCTGCCGCCAAAAAGCAAGAGCCCGGCACGCATGGCCGGGCTCCGCAATCGACTAGGTGTCAGATCAGTTCGCGGCGGTCACGGGACCGAGGAATTTCATCGGGTCCATTGCCGTTGCGCCCTTGCGGACTTCGAAGTGAACCTGCGGGGTCGATACCGAGCCGGTCTGGCCGGCCTTGGCGATGATGTCGCCGCGCTTCACCGCGTCGCCGCGCTTCACGAACAATTCCTTATTATGGGCATAGGCGGTCACCCAGCCGCCATCGTGGCGGATCAGGACGAGATTGCCGTAGCCTTTGAGTTCGTTGCCGGCATAAGCAACGATGCCACTATCGGAAGCCCGCACGCTGGTGCCCTCGGGCACCGAGATGTTGATGCCTTCGTTGCGAAGACCGTTTGGCTTGGAGCCGAATTCGGAGATGACTTTGCCCTTAACCGGCCAGCGCATGCCGGGAAGTCCGGGTTCCGGGGCTGGTTGCGGAGCCGTCGATTCCGCCGTTTGCGCGGCGGGCTCGGAATTGTTGGCCATCGGAATCTGTTCGGCCGCGCCAGGCTGAGGTTCATCGATGCGCGAAGCATCCTTGGCAGAAGGCATCGACGGCGTGGTGACCGTCGGCGTAACAGGTTCGGTCATTGCGACGGTCGAACCGCCGCCGGTGCTGCCACCGGCCTGGCCCGGGATCGTGACCATCTGGCCGGAGCGCAGCGTTGCCGAGCGAGACAAGCCATTCGCGTCGGCGATCGCATAAGGACTGATATTGTACTGGCGGCCGAGCGAGAACAACGTCTCCCCCGCGCGCACGGTGTGCGAGGATCCCGCATTGGAGGTGCGCTGAGGCGCCGCGTAAGCGGGTTCGGCCTGCGCAACATTGGATTGGAGCTTGGCAAGATCGGCGCGGGTCGGGATGTTTATCATCTGGCCAGTGCGCACGGCATAGGGAGCCGAGATTGCGTTGGCGGCGGCGAGTTCTCCGACGGTCATGCCATTCGCGCGGGCGACCGAGAAAAGCGTCATGCCCGGTTCGATGCGAACCTGGCCGCCCGGGTTCGGGTTAATCTGGGTGGTCGCCTGCTGCTGGCGCTGATAATTGTAGCCGTTGCTCGCAAAATTATCGCCGGCGGGTTTGCTCGGCGAAGATGCGAGCGGCTTCGAGGTGATTGCGCTATCGCTGTTTTTCTCTTCCGCGGGCTCCTTGGGAACCGAGGCCGTATAGACGGGATCGGAATTCCACGGATTATCGGCGAAACGCTCCATCGAACCGGAGCACGCAGAGAGCAGTACTGCCGCGCCTGCGGTGAGAAGATAGCCGGCTTTCAGCGAACCCAGAAAGCTGCGCGAATTGAAAGGACGCATTACCCACGCTCCACAACATACCATGGAGGGACAATGCCCTGTTTAGGTTAAGGGACCGTTTATGCTGGGATTTTTTGACGAGCGAGGACCTGGTCGACAGCATCCGTCACGGCATCGAAGGTCAAGAGGGTCGAGGCGTGGCGCGCCTTGAAATCACGAACCGGCAAGAGCGCCTCCAATTCAGCCCATTTACCCGTCGGCGGCGCACCATTCTCCTTGAGCATCTTGTACATCTGCGCGCGGAGATCGCTGAGCTCGGAGGCGGACGAGCCGACGACGTGGCGCGCCATGATAGACGATGATGCCTGGCCCAACGCGCAAGCCTTGACCTCATGACCGAAGTCGGTAACCAGGTCGCCTTCCATCTTGATATCGACAGTCACCTTGGACCCGCATAATCGCGAGTGAGCGACTGCCGTTGCGTCGGGCGCATCAAGCCTATGCAGGCATGGAATATCGGCCGCGAAGGCCAGTATCCGCTTATTGTAGACTTCGTTGATCATAGCCACATTCTCAGCCGGTCGGTCTTGGCGGCACAGGTGTCGCCGCCGGTTTGCCGGGCGCCATGGACCATGATATGGGGGCTCCGGCGACCTGGGCGCAAGTGGGTAAGTGGGACGTGATGAACCCGCTTACCCATGTTTATTGTCGTTGAAATGTGGTCTGGCTCAGGCAGAGAGTTTTGCGAATGGACGCGATTATCAAGAAGCTACCCCTCGACATCGCTGCGGCTGGCCGCAGCCCGGATGTCAAACGTCCCAGCCAGTCCGAAGCCGAGGCTGCCGTCCGGACCCTGATCGCTTGGGCAGGTGAAGATCCCGACCGCGAAGGCTTGCGCGAGACTCCGAAACGGGTCGTGAAGGCCTATCGCGAGTTCTTCAGCGGCTATGGAGAAAACCCGATCGAGGCACTCTCCCGCACTTTTGAAGAGGTCGGTGGATATGACGATCTCGTCATGCTGCGTGATATCGAATTCAACTCGCATTGCGAACATCACATCGTCCCATTCATCGGTCGGGCGCATGTCGCCTATCTGCCCGGCCACAGCGTCGTCGGCATTTCCAAGCTGGCGCGGGTTGTCGAGATTTTCGCGCGCCGGATGCAGACACAAGAAACGATGACCGCGCAGATTGCCCAGACTATCGACAAGGCGCTCGAGCCGCGTGGTGTCGCGGTGTTTATCGAAGCCGTGCATCAGTGCATGTCGCTCCGCGGCGTCAACAAGCGCAATGTCGCGACGATCACCACGCAATTCACCGGCGAGTTCAAGTCGAACCCGATGCTGCAGGCGCGGTTCATGGAGTTGGTGCGCTCGCCCGGCGGTGGCTTCTCGCTCTGATCATGACGGAGCTCGAGGAAACCCGCGAGTTCCGCCCCCGCTTCGATGAGCACGGGTTAATCGGCGCGATCGTCACGAGCGTGTCCGACAATGCCGTTCTTATGTTTGCCTATATGGACGATGAAGCCTTGCGGCTGACGCGCGTGACGGGCATGGCGCATTTTTGGAGCCGATCTCGCGGCCGGCTGTGGAAGAAAGGCGAAACATCAGGCGAAACATTGCGTGTCGTCGATATTCTCGTCGACTGCGACCAGGATGTGCTTCTGGTCAAGGTCGAGCCACAAGGCCGTGGCGCTGCGTGCCACACCGGGCGCCGCAGTTGCTTCTATCGCCGTCTTGACGGCGGAGAACTCGAATTCACTGACAACGCGCCGGTCTTCGATCCGGCCCAAGTTTACAAACCAGCCTAGTATGGCACGCGGCGGACGCCTGCCCCCCATCGGCCTGGCACTCGGCGCGGGTGCGGCGCGCGGCTGGGCGCATATCGGCGTTCTCGATCGTCTAACAGAGCTCGGCGTTGTCCCTGCAGTGATCGCCGGCTCATCGGTGGGAGCACTCGCGGGCGGCCTTTATGCGGGCGGACGGCTTGGGGCACTCAAGGAATTCGCGCTTGGCATCACGCGACGGCGCATGTTCTCCTTGCTCGACCTTTCCTGGCAGGGCTCGGGAGTAATTGCCGGTGAAAAACTTCGCGAGCTGCTGGACGAACAACTCGGCGAGAGGACTTTTGCGGATCTTTCGATCCCGTTCATCTCGATCGCCACCGATTATGCGACTGGACACGAATTGTGGTTGCGCGACGGACGCCTCGTGCCGGCAATTCGCGCTTCCTATGCGCTTCCCGGAATTTTTCGCCCGGTCGAGGTCGCCGGGCAGTGGCTGATCGATGGCGGGGTGGTCAATCCGATCCCGGTCACGGCCTGCCGCGCTCTCGGCGCGCGTATCGTCATCGCGGTGACGCTTGGTCCCGATTCTGCTTCAGGTACTGTCATCCAGAATCCGCAATCTGGATCGGGAGCCCCCGAGGGCAATGGCGCACCGGCCCTCAAGGCGGTGCTGGTTGCCGCCTTCAACATCACGCAAGATCGCTTGTCGCGATCACGCCTAGCCGGCGATCCACCGGATCTCCTGATACAACCGCGGACACCCGATATCGGCATATTCGATTTCGACAAAGCGCCAGAGGCAATCGCCGCCGGCCGCGAAGCGGTGGACCGCGTCCTTACGGATTTCGAGCGCCTGCTCCGCTTGATGTGAGTTCAGCCAGCCGTGGCGATGTAGCTCTTCATGTCTTCGGCTTCGCGCTCAATTGCCTCGATGCGGAATTTCACCACATCGCCGATGGAGATCATCCCGGCAAGGCGACCGCCTTCGACCACCGGCAAATGCCTGATGCGATGAGCTGTCATGACCGCCATCAGCTCAACTTCCGAATCGGCCAGACCACAGGTGCGTACATCGCTGGTCATCACCACACTTGCAGCAAGGTCCAAAGCCCCTGCTCCGTTGCGCGCAAGTGCGCGAACGACGTCACGCTCAGATACGATGCCGGCAATCTCCCCCTTTGCATCGGTGATAACCACCGAGCCGATGCGCTTGTCGGCGAGGCCTTTGGCGATCGTCTCAAGCTTGTCCGACGCCATGGCGGTATGTACCGCCCGGCCCTTAGTCGAGAGGATCTGCGCGACTGACATACTGCACCCTCCGTTCTCCCGGCCCGGGAAGACCATATCACAGAAAACAGGCCATTCACACTGGCGAAGCCCTTAACGGCTACCGGAGCATTGGTTGTGCGCGAGGCATCACGACGTAAAATCCGACAAGTCCAAGTATGAAGCCGCCGATATGGGCCTCCCAGGCGATCTGCAATCCTTCGTACGCGCCAGCGGTCATGTCGGCGGACCCAGTAATCAGGGTGATGGCCAGCCAAATCCCCATGAAGATCAGAGCCGAGCGGCTCCGCAGCATCTCACCGGGTGACAGGTACCGATTGGGCGAAGCCGCGCCGTACAGGATCGGCACCGATGCCGCCAGCAAGCCAGAGACCGAGCCAGAGGCACCGATCAGGTTGATATCCTGACCCCAATGCATGATCAGGCTTGCGAGCGAACCGCCAAAGGCGCCTGCGCCGCATACCGTGAGGAAACGCCATGGACCGCCAAGCCTCGCGACGGGTGTGCCGAAAACCAGAAGCCAAAGACAGTTAAGCCCCACGTGCATCCAATCGGCGTGCAGCAGCGCGTAGGTCAGAAAGCTCCAGTATTGCGAGCCCGCAAGCATGGCGATCGGCGTGTTCGGGAGCCAGCGCAACGGATTGAAGCCAAAGACCGCAACGCTCCAGACCTGCCAATCCTCGCCCAGCAAGACGAGCACGAGATGAATCGCCAGCAGCAGCGCGATCAGACCGAGCACGACGGGAGGAGAGTTAATGATTTTCTGGCCGGGTTTCCCGGCGGGAGTGCTTCGCATGTCCATCGTCCCCTCCTTAGCCTTTGGCATGGGCTCTGCAAACCTCGGGGGCGAGTTCTGGATTGGTACAGGAGCCTTTTGATCGTGCGAGACTTGGCGAGCGAGACAAATATCATCACAAAGCCGCCCGGCGACGCGCTTCACCCCGGTTCGCGAGCTATTTTTAGGCATTGGGAAGCGATCCGCGGGGAATCTCCGGCTCCCCACAGGGGTGACGTGGAATTGCGCCAGTTAGGGCAATTCGTTTCCTGGTTATTTATCATGGAGCGGTCAACCCGCAGCGGCGGCTATGTTTGGCGGTTGGCGGGCTCTAAAGTGTGCGAATTGTGGCGGCGCGAGTTAACAGGCTCGGAGGTCCTGACGGGTTGGGATCGTTTCGAGCTTGAAACGATCGAGCGCTTGCTCGATGGAGTCAGCAAGGATCTTCAGCCCTGCGCGCTGAGATTTACTCTAACGACTTCCCTCGATCAGATAATCGACGTCGAAATCATCGCCCTCCCGTTGCGCGCCCGCGACGGCTCGATCCAGATTTTCGGCGGCGCGCTGCCGTTCAGGGACGCAGAAGCGCTCGGTTGCGAACGGATCGTCAGCATCGAACTCACGTCGGCACGCACGATTTGGACGGAACCGGTTCCCGGGGGGCACCTTGACCGCCGCGTCAGGGCCCCGCTGCGTCTTGTGTCGGGCGGCGGCAACTAATCAAACCTCGCCGGCTCGGTTAACTTAATCTTCAATCGCCGGGAATTACTCTACGTTTGTCGGTACCCATCAGGGCCGGCTTCGCAGTAAATTAGAAGCGGGAAATGGCGCCTCGAGATCTGTCATGAAAGCGTCTACGGCTGCCTCCGTCTCCTCCGACACGCGTAATTCGCAAACGAGTTCCGGCCGTGGCGTGATGTTCGGCCGCTTCATGCTGCCGGACATGACCGAGCATCCTTGCCAAGTTGCCAATCTAACCGTCGAAGGCGCGATCTTCCTGACCGATCAGGTTCCAGGCGGCGGGCAGCAGATCGTTGCCTATATTGACGACGTTGGAAGGGTCGAGGCCATCACAGCGGACCGGGTTCCCGGTGGCTTCCGGGTTTTGTTTTCCCTGAGCGGTGGCCGGCGGGACAGATTCATCTCGCGCCTTGCCTGGCTGGCCGGCCGGAACGCCAAGACCGCCGAATCCCGCCGTCATGCCCGCTACGAGCCGAAGGACGCAAAATCCGCGATCACCCTTCCCGACGGTCGGGTTTATTCTTGCGAAGTCGTTGACATCTCGCTGTCCGGCGCAGCGATCAAGGTCGATATCGTTCCGAGCATCGGAACCCATATCACGCTCGGAAAGATGCGTGGCCGTGTCGTACGCTATCATCCAACCGGAATCGCGATCGAATTCCTGCGCCCCCTAGACCAGACGCAATTGAGCGATCAGGTCGCTTAAGACCTCCTATTTCCTACCAAGATCTGACTGATCTGCCCCGTTTCCACGGGGTCTGACGGCTGTTTGGTTAACGAGCGGTCGCCAATGTATTGATGAATTCTCTATTCATTTCATCAACTTAGCGCTCGCGCCTGAACGCGATCTCAAAGTCTCTCGATTATCGTGAGCCTCAATAAGGGAATGGGGCGTCATAATGAAAAAGAAGATTTTGGCAGGAGCGATCCTGTGTGGATGGTTGTGCTGGCTGGCACCTGCGTCCGCGGTTGAATCGAACATCGAGAAGTCCAACGCAGCGCGCGAATACGGCAAAACGCTTGCGCCGGTAGGGTTTGTTAGCTTCTGCGCGCGTACTCCCGAAGAGTGCCGGCCAACAGGAAGCCGCACCAAGCGCATCGAGTTGACACCCGAACGTTGGAACCTGCTTTATCAGGTCAATACCTACGTCAACAGCCGCATTGCGCCGGTCAGCGACCAGGAACTCTACGGGCAGCCGGAATTCTGGACCTATCCGACCGATGCCGGCGATTGCGAAGACTATCTGCTGCTCAAGAAGCGCTATCTTGAGCGCCTGGGCTTTCCGGCCTCGACCTTGCGCATCACCGTCGTTCTCGACGAGCACAGGCAAGGTCATGCCGTCCTCACCGTCACTGCCGATACCGGCGACTACGTTCTCGACAACCGTCGCGACGACATCCGCCGATGGAGCGATACCCGCTACCAGTTCCTGAAGCGTCAGTCGGCCCAGAATCCGATGGAATGGGTTGCGCTTACCAAACAGGCGACGACAGCGAGCGGCTTTGTTGCCGGAAAGAGCCGCGCAGGCGATTAAGCGACAAGCCAGATCGCAAGATTTCCGAGAAAGATCCGGTCGGCGTCCCTCTCCCCATCCCCACCAGACCGGGTCCAGGAGCCGGCTCTGTCCCACCCAGAGCCGGCTTCGCATTTTTCAGTGAGCGCTGTCGCTGCAGTCGCTATGGTGGCCGGAATGGCGAGCCTGAAAGAGCAAGGCTTCTACATGCCCGGCGAGTGGCATCCGCATCGCCGATGCTGGATGGCCTGGCCAAGCAATGAAGCTGGCTACTGCGGGAGATTCGCAGAAGCCAGAATGGCTTCCGTGAGGGTTGCGCGCTCGATTTCGCAGTTCGAGCCGGTGACGATGATTGCGAACGAAGCGGATGTTGCCGCAGCAAGAGCACTTTGCGGCGGTGGGATCAACGTCGAGCCCGCGCCAATCGATGATGGTTGGTTAAGAGATAATGGCCCGAGTTTCGTCATCAATCCCGACGGCCGGCTCGCAGGCGTGAGTTGGGGCTTCAATGGCTGGGGTTGCAAGGCAGGAATACCCTTCGAGCGCGACCAAGCGGTAAGCCGGCTAATTCTCGAACGGGAGAGAATCGACTGTATCGAAGCGCCGCTTATCCTTGAAGGCGGTTCGTTCCATGTCGATGGTGAAGGAACGTTGCTGACCACTGAACAGTGCTTGCTCAATCGCAACCGGAACCCGCATTTGTCGCGGCGCGAAGTTGAATTGCACCTCGAGAATTTCCTCGGAGTCGACACAATAATCTGGTTGAAGCAGGGTTTAGTCGACGACATCACTGACGGCCATATCGATCTGCTCGCCGCTTTCGTGTCGCCAGGGATCGTACTTGCACTCTCCTGCGAAGATCCCGCCGATTCGAACTACAAAGCGATCGCTACCAACCTGGAAATTCTGCGGTCTGCCAAAGACGCGCGCGGACGTTCATTCGAGGTAATCGAAGTCCCACAACCGCCGGCGGCTTACAACGAGGCAACCGGAACGCGCCTGGGATTATCGCATCTCAACTTCTACCTCGCGAATGGGGCCGTTATTTTGCCGGCGTTCGGCGAAGAGAAATCCGACGCTAGGGCCGCACATCTTTTTCGCGAGGTGTTCAAAGACCTAAAAGTTGTTCAGGTCGACGCGCGAGACCTGCTTTATGCAGGTGGCAACATCCATTGCATCACGCAGCAAGAACCGCTGGCATCGGTGACAGAGCGATCGGCTCGTTAACCCTCCGTTAACCATACGGGCCCCAGCTTCGCGGCATAACAACTGGGATTCCGCGACGTCGATGCCCCTCTCCATCCATGCCGCCGCGCGCTATGCGGGAAGCAACACCTCCACCGTTCTCAGGGCGATTATTGCCGGCCGCCTCGTCGCGGAGCGTCAGCCTGACGGTACCTATCAGATTGCCGAAGAAAAGCTCGACCAGGCATTCCCAGTCGAAAGCCGGCACCGGCTGGAGGCCTTCGGGCCGGTTTTTCCGCCGCCAGACCCGAGCGCGCCGGGATCCCTTGCCGCGATCATGGAAGCAGAACTCGCCGGTCTCATCGAAATCTTGCACCGGGCCGACACCGCCTTTACGCGCGCCTTCCTAGGCGAGCGGGCGTAGGTCTCGCGCGAACCGCTGCCAGTTCGCGACATAGTGGGCGGCTGCCTTGGCATTGCGGCGGATCTCGTCGTCGCTCAATTGCCGGATTACCTTACCCGGTGAGCCCAAAACCATCGAACCGTCAGGGATTTCCTTGCCCTCGGTGACAAGAGCATTGGCGCCGATCAGGCAGTTCTTGCCGACGCGTGCGCCGGTCAGGACCGTCGCGCCCATGCCAATCAATGAATTATCGCCGATGATGCAGCCGTGAAGGATCGCCTGGTGTCCGACCGTGCAGCCGCGGCCGACCAGCATCGGAAAGCCCGGATCGGTATGCATGATGCAACCGTCCTGAATATTGCTGTCTTCACCGATGACGATCGGATCATTATCGCCGCGCAGAACCGCGGCAAACCAGACGCTGGCGTTGCGTTCGAGCTTCACGTTGCCGATGACGCTCGCGCTTGGCGCGATCCAGCATCCTTCCGCGTGAAGGGTCGGTGATATGCTACCGAATGCGTAGGTCGTCACGCGATGATCTATTCGAGGTCGAATTCGAGAATGGCCATCGAGAAATTGTAGGAGAGTTCGCCGTCCTCTTCATCGCGGAAGATGACGCCGATGAATTCGTCTCCAATGTAGACTTCCGCTGAATCGGTCTTCTGCGGCCGCTTGCGAACATCGATATTTTCGAGCTGGAACTTGGTCCGCAGATATTGCGTGAGTTTCTTTATCTCTTCAGGTTTCAAAGGCGGGCTCCTCGGCCTGTGGTTGACGACCGTCTAGACCCCGCCTCGCAGGGTGACAAGCCTCATTCACCGGCCCGTTGTTCGTCGCCCGGCGCGATGGTGTGGTCCATGATCCGTGCGGGTTCCGCGCAGCCGGCATAGCCGACAATCTTGGCGGGAACGCCGGCCACCGTGCGGTTCGGCGGCACGTCGTGGAGCACCACCGAGCAGGCCGCAACGCGCGAGCAATGGCCGATCTCGATATTGCCAAGGATCTTGGCGCCGGCACCGACCAGCACGCCGTGACGGATCTTGGGATGACGGTCGCCAGATTCCTTGCCGGTGCCGCCTAGCGTCACGCCCTGCATGATCGAAACATTGTCCTCGATCACCGCCGTTTCGCCGATGACGATATCATGCCCGTGGTCGACCATGATGCCCTTGCCAATTTTGGCATTGGGATGGATGTCGACGGAAGAAATCATCGAAGAGCGGCTCTGCAGGTAATAGGCAAAATCCTTCCGCCCAAGCAGCCAAAGACGATGCGCCATGCGGTGGGTTTGGATGGCCTGATAACCCTTGAAATAGAGCAAGGGATCGACATAGCGATGGCAGGCAGGATCACGTTCGAAGGTGGCCATGATGTCGGCGCGCGCCGAATGGCCGATCTCGGGTTCGGCCTCGATCGCATCCTCGAAGGCCTGAACGATGAGTTCCGAGCCAACATCGGCATTGCCTAGGCGCTGGGCGAGGCGATGAACGAGCGCCTTCTCGAAAGAGTCATGATTGAGGATGGAAGCGAAGATAAACCCGCCAAGCGAGGGCTCTTTCTGGGTGATTTCGGCCGCTTCGTGGCGCATGCGGTCCCAAACGGGATCGAGACGAACGGTCTGGGCGAGTGCTGCCTGACGCATCGGAATTCTCCATAGGTTGGAAACATTATAGCGCAGAGAAGCGATATGTGGAGTGGGCGAACGAAAAGTGAAGTGATTGCCGGGTTAACGGCAGTCAGGTAGGCCTATGCCATGCATGGACATTGCCACCTCGACCCCACATCTGCGTGCTTACGTGGCCGGGAATACCGGATTCCTTGTCCTCGACCGGCCCGAGCGTCGAAATGCCGTCACGGCTGCGATGTGGGCCGGAATTCCGGGCGCCATGGCCCGGCTCGCAGCAGAAGACGCCGTCCGTGTCGTCGTGATTACCGGTTCCGGTGAGGAGGCCTTCGCTTCGGGTGCCGATATCTCGGAATTTGCCCTGAACCGGGGTGATGTCGGCCAGGCGCGCGCCTATGAGGCCCAGAACGAGGCGGCGCTTGCCAGCATTCGCGGCGCCGGATTGCCGGTCATCGCCATGATCCACGGCTTCTGCATAGGCGGCGGCCTCGCCATCGCGCTTGCCTGCGACCTCAGGATTGCCGCTGAGACCGGCGGCTTTTGCCCTGCCCCCGGCGAAGCTCGGCCTCGCCTATCCAGTCACCGGCCTACGGGATTTGCTCGGCGCGGTGAGTGCGGCGACGGCCAGGGACCTGCTCTTCACCGGCCGGCGTGTCGCCGCCGCCGAAGCCATGAGCATGGGCCTAGTGAACAAGGTCGTCAGAACCGCCGAGCTTGCGGCGGCGACGGACGCAATCTGTGCCGATATCGCTGCGAACGCGCCGCTCTCGATCCTCGCCGCAAAACGCGCCGTGGCGGCGATCTCCGCCACAACTATCCCCCAGGAACAGGTGGATGAACTGGTCCGATTGAGCGACGCCTGTTTCAGCAGCGCAGATTATGCCGAAGGTCGCCAGGCTTTCCTTGAAAAGCGCAAGCCCAATTTCCGAGGACTCTAGGCGAGAAACTCAACGATCGCCGCCTTGTAGTCGCGATCACCGACGGCATTCATGTGGTTACGGCGCGGCAGAACCATGCCCTTCGCACCCGGGATCGCATCGACCAAGGGCTGGACCGGCCCGGCAATCTCGTCGAGTTGCCCGGCGACCACGAGGACCGGACAGCGAATGCGGGCCAGTGCC
This sequence comes from uncultured Alphaproteobacteria bacterium, assembly GCA_963805405.1. GTDB lineage: Bacteria > Pseudomonadota > Alphaproteobacteria > Rhizobiales > Aestuariivirgaceae > JAEUMG01. The sequence continues at coordinate 765,807 of CAWDUC010000020.1, forward strand.
TCGCGATCGATCCTCTCGCGGGAGGATCGCATGCAGGCGGCAAGCGCCTTGAGGTCACTGCGCGTCTGCTCGGCGAATTTGCGGAAGGCGCGCGGCTCGGCGCCGGTGACGTCTGCAATCGAATCAGCTTCCAGCGCTTGCGCAATTGCCTCGCCGCCCGGCACGCCTTCGATCATGTTGGCGGCAAGCCCCGCAAGGACCAGCCGGCGCACCCGCGCCGGATGCGCGATGGCGAGGAAGGCCGCGATCCGTGCGCCCATCGAATAGCCCATGACGGCGGCTTCAACGATGCCAAGATGATCGAGCAGCCGCCGCGCGTCCTCGGCCATCTCCGGCGCTGCGTAATCTTTCTTGTCGTAAAGCTTGGCACTTGCACCATGGCCGCGATTGTCGAGTGCTAGGACGCGATGGCCGGCATTGACGAGGGTCGAAATCCAGCCTGTCTCGCCCCAGTTGACGTCGATATTGGAGCCGAAGCCGTGGATCAGAAGAACCGGAGGCCCCGCGCCCGCTTCGCGATAGGCGATCTCGACACCGTCTGAATCAAAGGTCGGCATGGGCATTCCGTCAGCTTTGCGCGGCCGGCAAGATATGCTATCGGCCCCGTGTAACAAGCAGTTTTAGAGGTTTACGCATGGCCGGCACGGTTCCCCATTTGCAGAACGACATGGGCATCGCCGCGATCGAAACCGGGGCGCATGAGATCATGTGCATAGGCGCCAAACCACCCTTCGATCATCCGCATGTCTATCTCGATATGGGTCACGATGAAGAGATCATCTGCCCCTACTGCTCTACTCTCTACAAACACAACCCGAAGCTTCACGCGAATGAGGCGCGTCCGGCCGAGGCCATGTGGCACAATGAGGCCGCCTGAGATTTGCGGCTGCGAGCAGAATCGGATTGACGTAAGCTCGCTCCAAGCGAGCCGGTTGGCGGCTTGCCTTTTCGCAGCCCGGAGTTTCCCATGATCATTGCATCGTGCGTCGCGCGGCGAGCGCTGTTGGGCATGTCGGCGCTTTGCCTCATCACTTTCCAGGCACACGGCCAGGACATGGCCGACAAGATCTATTCCGGCGGCCCGATCCTGACCATGAACGATGCCGCAATGCGTGCCGAAGCGGTAGGCGTGAAGGACGGCAAGATCATTGCCGTCGGCAACGCCGATGATGTCATGAAGCTCAAAGGTGCAGCGACGCAGGTCATCGACCTCAAAGGCCACACCTTGATCCCGGGCTTCTTCGATGCGCATGGCCATGTCATGGCTGTCGGGGTGCAGGCTCTATCCGCCAATCTGCTTCCGCCGCCCGATGGCGAGGTCAACAGCATCCCGGAACTGCAGGGTGTCCTCAAGAAGTGGGCAGATGCCAACGCAGATGCGGTCAACAAGCTCAATCTCATTTTCGGCTTCGGTTATGATGAAGCGCAACTTGCTGAATTACGGCCGCCCAATCGCGATGAACTCGACGCGGTTTCAGGCGACATTCCGGTCTATGTCGTGCACCAATCCGGACATATTGGCGTCGCCAATTCCAAGGCGCTGGAAATTCTCGGCATCACCGCCGCTACGCCCAATCCGCCAGGCGGCGTAATCGAGAGACGGCCGGGTTCGCAAGAGCCTAATGGTGTACTCCAGGAGAATGCAAATTTCGGCGCGCTGCCGAAACTCTTTGCCCATCTCGATCCCAATGGTGCGAAGGAACTCCTCAAGGCCGGTATCGCGATGGAGGCGAGCTTCGGCTACACGACGCAGACCGATGGCCGCTCGACGGCATCGCAGGTTGCGGTGATGAAAGCCGTCGCCGAAGCCGGTGACCTTCCGGTCGATGTCATCTCCTTTCCCGACGTCTTGGGCTTCCGCGACCTCATCGAGCAGGAGGCTAGCCGCACCTACAAGAATCGCTTCCGGGTCGGTGGCGCCAAGCTCACCATCGACGGTTCGCCGCAAGGCTTCACGGCCTGGCGAGACAGGCCCTATTACAAGCCGACAGCGAATTATCGCGCCGATTACGTCGGCTATGCGGCCGCGACAAATGATCAGGTCTTCGAGGCCATCGATCGAGCCTTTGCAAAGGGATATCAGATCCTCACCCATTCCAATGGCGAAGCGTCGAGCGATCTTCTGCTGGCGGCCATTTCGGCGGCCGAGGAGAAATACGGAAAGGTCGATCGTCGGGCCGTCCTCGTCCACGGTCAGTTTCTCAGGGAAGACCAGGTCGACCGCCTCAAGGCGCTGGATGTCTTCCCGTCGCTCTTTCCAATGCACACTTTCTATTGGGGTGATTGGCATCGCGATCGCACCGTGGGGCCGGCGCTTGCCGACAATATCTCGCCAACCGGCTGGATGCTCAAGCGCGGCATGAAGTTTTCGAGCCATCACGACGCGCCGGTGGCGCTGCCCAATTCAATCCGCATTCTCTCGGCCACCGTCACGCGGCGGTCGCGCTCTGGCGATATCATCGGCCCCGACCAGCGCGTCGATGCCCTTACGGCGCTGAAAGCCATGACAATCTGGCCGGCCTATCAGTATTTCGAGGAAGGCACGAAAGGTTCGATCGAGGTCGGCAAATTGGCCGATCTGGTGATTCTTTCGGAAAACCCGACGGCCGTCGATCCCGAATCGCTCTATCGGATCAAGGTCGTCGAGACGATCAAGGAAGGCCAGTCGATCTATCGCATCGGCGATGACAAGTTACCGAAGAAGGCTTCACGCGAAGCCGATCCTGTCGGGAATTTGCTGCGCGGCATGGCACTCTCGCGCGATGCAGTCCGTTATGCATCCTATCCATTCAGCAAGGGGCTCGGCGCGGTTGACAAAAATGCCCCGCATGATCCTGGCTGCGTGTCGGGTGTGCTTTTCAGCTTGTTCGAGGCCGCAACGGGCGAAGCGCCGCGCTGACCTAAACGCCGGCGCCGAACGTCTGTTCGACGGTCGGCGTCTTGCGCGCCGTGGCGGTTCCGGGCGCGCAGGCGCAGCCCCCAAGAAGAGCGAGGCAAAGCAGGAGCGATGCGAGCCGAAGCATGGTCATTACCGACAAAGTGGCATCCGCCCAGCTGATTGTCCAGCGCTTGATTTCACCCTCCAGCCTCGCCAGTTTGACCATCCATGATCGACATCAGGCCCTTTTCCGAAGCTGATTCCGAGGCGTTCATAAGCCTTGCGCGCGAGTTGCAGGGTTTTGAGACGCAGCTCTATGACCTTATGAAACCAGCCGATGAAATCGGGGCGTGGTATCTCGATCTCGTCAAGGAATACTCCCGCAAGGATGACGGAACAATCCTCATGGCCTGGGAGGACGGCCGTGCGGTCGGCTATGCCAGCATCTTCACAGCGATGGTAGAGGACGGCAAAAGGGACGAGATTGCCTACACTTATGCCCATATCGGCGACCTTGTGGTGACTGCGCGGGCACGCGGCCGCGGCATTGCCCGACAGCTTCTGGACGCCTGTGAGGATTATGCTCGACGTGCCGGGCGCACGGAATTGCGGATCAAGGTCCTGGCAGACAACAAGCGTGCTCATGACGTGTATCGAGAGTTCGGGTTCGATGATCTGCATATCGATCTGCGCAAGAAGCTCGCACCGTGAGCGTTCGCCGTCCGGATAGTTTGTCGATCGGACAGGCGCGCAGGATCGCGCTTGCCGCGCAAGGTTTGATCACGCCCACCCGCGACAGCACGGCGAACTGGACGCGCATCAACAGCGCCGTGGCGCGAATGAATGTGCTGCAGATCGACAGCGTCAATGTGCTGGTGCGATCGCACTATCTGCCCGTCTTCTCGAGGGTCGGTCATTATGAGCATGACGCGCTCGACGCGCGCACCTTCGGCAAGAGGAAGCGGCAGTTCTTCGAATACTGGGCGCATCAGGCGAGTTTCGTACCGCTCGATTACTATCCCCTGCTCCGCTGGCGAATGGACCGCGCGCGTTCGGGCAACGGGACCTATGGTGCGCTTGCCCGCTTTGCCACCGAGCAGAAAGCCTATGTCGAGGAAGTGCTCGCCCATGTGCGCCGCCACGGACCCGTCACGGTCGCTGATCTGCCGGATCCGGGCGAGCGGACCGGCAACTGGTGGGGCTGGGGCAAGGGCAAATACGCGCTAGAGTACCTGTTCGATACTGGCGACGTGACTCCGCGGCAACGCGACGGGCTTCGAGCGGATCTACGATATCCCCGAACGCGTCATTCCGTCGGATATCCTCAATGGTCCGGCACTCTCCGAGCCCGACGCGATGAGAGAGACTGGTCGATCTTCGGTAAGGGCGCTGGGCATCGGCACCAAGGCTGATATCGCGGATAATTTTCGGCTGCTGATCGCGCAGGTTCGCCCGCCATTGCCGAGATGGTCTGCGGAAGGAACCCTGCTGCCGGTCAAGGTCGAGGGCTGGGATCAGCCCGGCTATCTGCACAAGGACGCGCTCATTCCGCGCAAGGCAAACGCTCAAGCTCTGGTCACGCCCTTCGATCCCATTGTCTGGGATCGCGATCGAACCGAGCGGCTTTTCGACTTTCACTACAGGATCGAGATTTATACGCCTGAACCGAAACGGATTTACGGCTACTATGTGCTGCCCTTCGTTCACGGCGATCGCATTGCAGGGCGGATATGCCTCAAGGCTGATCGTCAGGCTTCGGTGCTTCGGGCCAATGCCGCTCATCTCGAAAATGGTGCCGATCTTGGCGAGACTGCAGAGGCACTCGGAGCAGAGCTTCGACACATGGCGCGCTGGTTGAAACTCGATCAAGTCGAGGCCAATCGCCGGGGAAATCTTTCGGCCGAACTGCGCCGCGCGCTCGCCAGGACATGACGCTAACCGGGGAGATAGAGACCAAACGCCTTGTTCTCAGGCTGTTATCGGTCGAGGCCCTTCAGCACACAGCCGCAGGCAATATTGCCGAGGTCGAGCGTCTGCTCGACTGCGCCGTGCCACAATACTGGAACGACGTGAAACGGCTTGCTCTCATGCGGCTTGAGCAGTTGGCGAATGATCCGGCCTACCTGCCCTGGTCGATCCGCGCGGTCATCCTTCGCGAGACAAATAGCGTTGTCGGCTACGTGAATTTCCATGCGCAGCCCTTGTCGCATAGCGAGTTCCCGCAAGCCTCCAACATGGCTGAGATCGGCTACACGATCTTCGAGCCCTGGCGCCGGCGCGGCATTGCAAGGGAGGCGCTTGCTGCAATGTTGCGCTTTGCGGCTGAAAACGGCGCTGATCAGGCCGTGCTGTCCATCGCCCCCGACAACCTTCCCTCGCTTCGGCTTGCCAGCCGCTTCGGCTTCGTGAAGATCGGAACACAGGTCGACGAAATCGATGGCCCCGAAGACGTCTACCTGCTTAGTCGCCTTGAGCGCTGAAGTTACAAAACACCTTCACGCACAAGTTCGTCGGTCGCCCTGCGGATCGCCTTACCCAGGGTATCGACGATGAAATCGACCTCCGCCATCGTCATGGTGAGCGGCGGCGACAGGATGTCGAGATGGCCGAGGGGGCGAACAAGCAGGCCATTTGCTTCGCATTCATTCGAGATGCGCTTCGAGATATTGGCCTCGTCGGGAAGCTTCTCGCGGGTCTTCTTGTCCCTCACATATTCGAGGCACATCATCAATCGACGGCCTCGCACATCGCCGACGATCGGTAAGTCCGCGAGTGTGGCCAGTCGCTTTTCGAGATAGTCGCCGACCTTGGCTGCGTTTGCGCAAAGATCTTCGCGTTCGATGATTTCGATATTCTTGAGGCCAACCGCACAGGCAACAGGATGGCCTGAATAGGTGTAGCCATGAGTGAACCAGCCATCCGGATCGGGGGCCGAAATAACCTCGTGAATTTCGTCGGAATAAATGGTCGCCGATAGTGGGATGTAGCCCGAGGTCAGTCCTTTCGCGGAGACAATGATATCGGGAACGACGCCGAATTCGTCCTTCGACGCAAAAAAGTGTCCCAACCTGCCGAAGGCGGTCACGATCTCATCTGCGATGAAAAGGATGCCGTTGTCCGTGCAAAGCTCTCGCATGCGCTCGAGATAGCGTGGCGGTGGAATGGTGACGCCGCCGGACGCTTGCGCCGGCTCGGCAATGAACGCGGCGATGTTCTCGGCACCCAATTCCTCGATCTTGGCTCGGAATTCTTCGACCAGGAAATCGCTGAAGGCTTCCAGAGACATTCCTTCCGGCCGGCGATAGGGATAAGGCGCCGAGAGATGGTGGACGAGGTCTGGCACGTATCTGAAATGCGGCGACTGATCGCCGTCGCGACGGCCAACGCTCATGCCGAGATAAGTCGAACCATGATATGAGTTTTTCCGCGAGATGATGAAACGCCGGTCGGGTTCGCCGCGGCGCGACTGATAGTAATGCGCAAGCCTGATGGCCGTGTCGACAGCGCAAGAACCTGAGGTCGCATAGGCGACGTGATTGAGCGAGCCGGGGGCCAGTTGCGCCAGCTTCGCTGCGAGTTCTGCGGCCGGAGCATTGCTGACATCGACGAAAGTGGTCGTGTAGCAAAGCGTCAGGGCTTGCTCGGCCATGGCTTCGGCAATTTCTTTGCGACCATAGCCGACGTTCACGCACCACATGCCGGCGATGCCGTCAAAATAGCGCTTGCCGTTCACATCGGTGACATAGCATCCGTCGGCTTCGGCAAGGACGAGCGAGCCTTCCTTCTTGAAGCTGTCAAAATGGGTATAGGGGTGCAGAAAGTGGTCATGATCCTTTTGCCAAAGATCTCGAGCGTTGAAGCGATTTGATGTCTTTTGAAGCATGATTTCCCCGTTATGGGGAAAGCCTAGCCGAAGGCTGCGCGCAAAGCCAATCTAGCGCACGCCCAGCCCACGCAGGAGGAGTGCCAAGAGGCGATCGAACGCAGGCTTGTTGTCGGGGGCCTGCCACTCGCCCGCGTAAGCAGGATTGTGGAAGCGCAGGGTGGCATCGAACAATGCATGGGCACTCTCACCGGCATTCTGGGCAGCGAACTCGTCGCTTGCGATGCCGTCCGCGATCATCTGCGTGAGGTGTTCGGTCAGATGGGCAACGTGATCGGCAACGCTGTCGCCGGCTTCGAGCGCCAGCGCGTGATAGGCCGCAAAGATCGTCGGATCCTCACCGACCTTCTTGAGCTTGGTTGATCGCAAGGCTTCGAACCATCGTACCAGGCGGGCGCTTGCGGCGCCCTCCTCTTTCACAATACTTTCAAGGGGTTGCGAGACACGTGCGAGCCAACGCTCGATGACCGCGTTTCGGAGCGCGGCCTTGCTTGCGAAGTGGCGGTAGACGCTGCCATGGCTAACGCCCAGGGCACGCGCAACGTCAACGACATTAGCCTTGGCGGGGCCGTAGCGCCGCAGAACGTCTTCCGCGGCGTCGAGGATCTGCTCCGCTGTCAGGGCCTGATCGTTCATTTCCTCTCGCTGTCGAGATGTGCCATCTGGGTCGGGTGATAACGCTCGCCTGCCGCTGAATCCTTAGGAACCGCTTGTTCTATTCGTCGCAAGTCATCAGCGCTCAAGGAAATGTCGAGGGCACCCAGCGCCTCGCTCAATCGATCACGGCGACGCGCGCCAAAAAGGGGAACGATATCAGCGCCTTGGGCAAGAACCCAGGCAATCGCGAGTTGGGCAACGGTCACCCCCTTGGCCTCGGCTATCTGGCGCAGGAGTTCGACGAGGGCCAGATTTTGATCGAGGTTTTCCTGCGAGAAACGCGGGCTAAAGCCGCGGAAATCGCCCTTCTGCATTGCCTGGTTAGCCGACCAGTGGCCGCTGATCAGGCCACGGGAGAGAACGCCATAGGCGGTGATCCCGACCCCGAATTCGCGGCATGTTTTCAGAATATCCGTTTCAATTCCACGACTTATGAGGGAATATTCGATCTGGAGATCAACGATCGGATGCACTTTGCTGGCGCGGCGGATGGTGTCGCTGCCCATTTCTGAGAGCCCAATATAACGGATGTAACCGGCCTTGATGAGGTCGGCGATGGTGCCCACCACTTCTTCTATGGGCACCGCCGGATCGAGGCGCGCGGGGCGATAAATGTCGATATAATCGGTATTTAGCCGCTTCAGGCTGTAGGCCACAAAATTCTTGATCGCCACGGGGCGTGCATCAAAGCCTGACCAGTTGTTCGCCGGATCGCGCAAGGCGCCGAATTTTACCGAGAGCTGAATCTTGTCGCGCGGCCTGCCCTTCAAGGCTTCGGCGATGAGCATCTCGTTGTGGCCCATCCCGTAGAAGTCGCCGGTATCCAATAGGCTTATGCCTGCGTCGAGCGCAGCGTGGATTGTCGCGATGCTTTCGGTACGATCGGCGGGGCCGTAAAAGTCCGACATGCCCATGCAGCCGAGGCCAAGGGCGGATGTTTCAGGGCCTGAACGTCCCAATTTGCGCGTTTTCATGCTGACCTCCTGCAAATATGGAGGTCAGCGTAAGCAACAACTGACAAATGTCAATATCTGTTATTTCAATGTCTCCTTTCGCTTTTCGAGAAACCGCTCCATTGCGGCTACGAGATTGCTGCAGTCTTCCTCGCTAACCATCAGAGAAAGCGCGATAAATCCACGATCAGCCATATAGATACCCTGCTCCAAGAGATCGAGATAAAGAAGCTGCCGCAGTCTTGTATCGCCGTGATCGGCATCCTCGACGCTCTTGATGTCACGGGAGACGGGGTGCAGCGCCATCATCGACCCTAATCCTGTCGCCTTCATCGGAGCTTGATAGCGCATGAACAAGTCATTGAGATCGTTGCGCAATTTGTCACCGCGTGCGTTTAGGGCAATGCAAGCCTCGGGTGTGAAGACTTCCGTCATCGCGGCCTGGCCCACAGTCATCGTGAGCGTATTGTTGTTGAAGGTACCGGCGTGGGGCAGCGCATCGGGGCGCGAGGGATCGAACTGGCTCATGATGTCTCGCCGGCCGCCAAAGGCGCCGAACGACATTCCGCCGCCGATATACTTGCCGAGAGTCTTGAGATCCGGTTCGAGGCCGAGGATCGCAGACAGACCGTTGGGGCCCAGGCGCGAGGTCATAACCTCATCAAATATCAGGACAATTCCGCGCTTCTTGGTTTCGGCACGAAGCTCTGAAAGAAACTCCCGGTCGGCTGGGATGCAGCCGGCTCCGCCCTGCATCGGCTCGATGATCGCCGCTGCCAAATCAGCTTCCTTGTCAAGGACTTGGCGCGTGCCTTCCCAATCATTGAAGGGGGCCAGGACGACATCATACGGGGCATTCACCGGACTGGCGCCATGCGTGAAATACAGCGTTCCGCCGTGGTAGCCTCCGTGGAAGGCCATGATTTTCTTACGTTTTGTGAAACAACGCGCGGCCGCAAGGGCCATCATGTTGGCCTCGGTGCCAGAGTTGCAGAAGCGCACGAGATCGAGATTGAAGCGCTTGGAAACGGTTTCCGCGAAGGCGACTTCGCGATGATGATGGGCACCGATATTGAGGCCGGTTTCGAGGGCCTCCGACATCGCCTTTTTTATGCGCGGATGCGAATGGCCATAGATTCCGGCTGAATATTCACCAAGGAAATCAATGTATTGATGGCCGTCAACATCGGTCAGCCGGGCGCCTTCGGCGGTGTCGACACGCACCGGAAATGGCGGATGATAGAGCACGGTGCGGGTGTTTCCGCCGGGCATCACTTCCTTTGCACGTGCATGTAACTGCTGGGTTTTTGGCCGCTTGGCGATGTAACGATCGACGGCTTCGGACAAGGCGGCGTCGCGCTTGGAATGGATGTTCATCGGGGCTTTCCTGGTGTGGTCACCGCAAGCTACAGCGCAATCAGGCGTCTGCCAACGCGCCAAAAGGCATCAAAAAACCTGCTCCTGGAGGCCAGAATCGGACTTCTTACGAACATGGAATTGCGATTTTCGGCGCACCTGATTTTATTGAACGGCCATTCATTTCGTCGTTCTGCAGAACGAAAGAACGTTGCTACTTCTGATTGCTGACCGCCGTCGATCCCGGTTTAGGGCTGGTAGTATTCATCACCACGCAACGATGCTGCTTGCTGGATTCCTTAAACGGGTTCCAGCGCAGTTGTTCATCACAGCCGAAGAGCGCCGCTTGCTCCGCGGCGTATTGCGTGTCGTGATCTCCCGAGTATGACCAGACCCTATCGCTCGCCGCTGCGAATGCCTTTTGGTCGGGTGTCTTGTAATAGTCGACGGGGATGGGCGGCAAGTCTTTGGGCGTCTCAGTACTGTCGGCAATCGTGACTGGCTTTATCTTTAGAAACTTGCCGACCGCCTGGGCGACCTTGGGCCACCAAACGGCTGCGTAATGACCCATTCCCTCGACCGAAACGACCGTCATCGGACCAGCGCCCGTCACTCCCTTGCAATGTCGCGAGAGTGATTTTGCAGTCTCGGCCGCCAACACAAACGGATCCTTAGTTCCCACGATCAACAATGTCGGCACCTTGGCTGTCGTGCGCGAGATCCGCGAATCCCATAGCCCACAGCTGGCGCCTGTCACGATAATTCCGCCGACGCTCTCATTCAGAAGTTGGGCGACGAGCCCTCCCTCCGAATGGCCGTGTATGTAGATTGGCTGCTTTGGAAATATCCGGCGGACCAATTCTATGGTTCGTCGCGTCTGGGCAATCCGAAATTTCAGATTACGGGACCGCCGATAGTCCTCTTCGATCGTGGGCCACTTATCTTTCGTGCTGCAAAAGGAAGGGTCTCGGGAATCGGCAAAACTATCCGGGCTGATGACCCGATATCCTCCGGCGGAATAGAAACTCTCCCAGGAGTATTGCCAACCACCTTCGAGAAGGCCGCTGCAGCCGTGAAGAAAAATGATCGTACCTACAGCTTCACCGTCCGGATGTACTTTCCGTCCCCCCTGGTAGGTGGGATCAGGTTCAGTAAGCTTAAGGTCGAATGACACACCTTGCGGTTTGCCACGCCCCGTGAGCTTGCCATCGACATCATACAGGACGCATTTACGCTGAGCCTGCGATAAGCCGGTCGCATTTAGCGATTTGCGACAGAATTCCAGCGCCGTCTTCTCCGCTTGCTTGGCGGAGGGATAGTTCCAGCCATAGCCGTATCGGCCCAAGGGACCCACTGCGAGCGCTTTATGACGTTTGAGTTTGCGGTATTTCGTCTGGGCGAATAGCTCGGCTTCGATCGAAATATGGATATCATCGTCAGGTGCAGCCTTCGCCGAGCGGGAGGCAGACGCTATCGCAGCCATGATGATCGCGAGATTGATTCCAGCGATTGGCGCCAGCAGGCGACTGAATTTCATAACGGAGGTATTCGCCGTCATTTCGCCAGGACAGCGCAAAGGCGGCGTTACGTCAAGATGAGGAATCAGCGAGCCGTCTGATAGTTGCCAGTGCTGGCACGGTGGTTGGCTAAGGCCAAATTCGAGGGCGAGGCTGCAACGGGCGAGGCTTGCGCCTTTCGGCTGGGTGCGGCACAGGCTGGACTCAGAGATCGCGAGGGCCAGACTTGGCGCAGGAAACCGTAACCACCACAACGCTCTCGAAATACGACCGATTGATCGCGGCGACGCGGCAGCACAAGCCTGTGCCGACGATCGTCGCGCATCCCTGCGACGAGACTTCGTTGCGCGGTGCCTTGGAGGCGGCCGAAGCAGGGCTCATCCAGCCAATGCTTGTCGGCCCCGAGGCCAAAATCCGTGCGACCGCCGCCAATTGCGGAATTGATATCAGCGCGCTTCCGATCGTCGATGCGCCGCACAGCCATGCTGCCGCGGCGCGCGCCGTGGAACTCATCCGCGAGGGCAAGGGCGAGCTTCTCATGAAGGGGAGCCTCCATACCGACGAACTCATGCATGAGGTGACCTCGTCGACGACGGGCCTGCGCACGGCTCGGCGCATCAGCCATGTCTTCGTCATGGATGTGCCGGGCCACGCCGACACTTTGTTCATCACCGATGCGGCGATCAACATCGTCCCCGATCTCGATGCCAAGCGCGACATCGTCCAGAACGCCATCGACCTGTGGCTGGCGATCGGGCTCGGGGTGCCGCGCGTCGCGATCCTCTCGGCAGTGGAAACCGTGACGACAAAGATTCCATCGACAATCGATGCCGCCGCCCTGTGCAAGATGGCGGATCGCGGGCAGATCACCGGAGGCCTGCTGGAAGGACCGCTTGCCTTCGACAACGCGATCGACCCGGAAGCGGCCCGCATCAAGGGCATCAACTCACCGGTCGCGGGACATGCACAGATCCTCGTGGTGCCCGACATGGAAGCCGGCAACATGCTGGCGAAGAACCTGACCTTCCTCGCGCATGCCGACGCGGCCGGCGTCGTTCTCGGCGCGCGGGTTCCGATCGTGCTCACGTCGCGCGCCGATTCGGTGCGCTCGCGCATGGCCTCCTGCGCCATCGCTTCGCTCTATGCCGCACTGCGCCGGAAGACGGCGCCGGTCATTGCCTGAACGCATGGACGCGATCCTCGTCATCAATGCCGGCTCGTCGAGCCTCAAGTTCCAGATATTCGGGACCGGGAATGGCGGGCTCGCGCGGCTGGTACACGGACAGCTCGACGGCATCGGCACAAGGCCACGGCTCAAGGCGCAGGTGGAAGGCGGCGAGACGATCGACGAGAGCTTCGCGCCGTCGGCGATCGCGGACCTTCCCGCCGCGATCAAGACCATGCGCGGCTGGCTTGCGACGCTTTCCGGCTTCACGCTGCGCGCGATCGGCCATCGTGTCGTGCATGGCGGTCCGGATTTCTCCAAGCCGGTGGTGATCGATGGCGGGATCCTCGAGCGACTCTCGGGCTATGAAGTACTGGCGCCGTTGCACCAGCCGAACAACCTGGCGCCGATCCGGCTCATCATGGAGGAAGATCCCGACCTGCCGCAGGTCGCCTGTTTCGACACGGCCTTCCATCGCAATCATCCGCGGCAGGCCGATGTCTATGCGCTGCCGCTGAAATTCTATGACGAGGGCGTGCGGCGCTACGGGTTTCACGGGCTTTCCTATGAGTATGTTTCGCAAAAACTCGCAGAGGTCGCGCCAGCAGTGGCGAAGGGCCGGGTGATCATCGCGCATCTGGGCAGCGGCGCATCGATGTGCGCGGTGAAGAACGGCGCGAGCATCGCCAGCACGATGGGCTTTACGGCGCTTGACGGGCTGGTGATGGGAACGCGGCCAGGGCAGATCGATCCAGGCGTCGTGCTCTATCTCGTGGGGCAAAAGGGCATGAGCGCGGCTGCGGTCAGCGACCTGCTATACCGAGAGAGCGGGCTCAAGGGCTTGTCGGGCATCGGCAACGACATGCGCGATCTTTTGGCGAGCCCGGATGAGAAGGCACGCTTTGCGGTCGCGCATTTCGCATATTGCGCCAGCCTCGAAGCGGGCAAGCTCGCCGCAGCCCTGGGCGGAATCGATGGCTTCGTGTTCACGGCCGGGATCGGCGAGAATTCGGCGGCGATCCGCGCGATGATTTCAGAACGGCTGGCCTGGATGGGGCTCGCATTCGACGCTGATGCCAATGAAGCGGGTGCGAGCGAAATCTCGAAGAAGGACTCGCGCGTGAAGGCCTATGTCATTCCGACGAATGAGGAACTGATGATCGCCCGGCATACGCTGGAGCTGGTGGGGTAGGGTTCACCACCGCAGCGCAAGCTCAATCCATGGTAGGCCGTGTCACGATGGATGCCAGCTTTCGCTGGCATGACGAGTGAGAGCACTCACGACAAAAAAACGTTCCGTCATCCCGGCGGAAGTTGGACAGCACACCGTATCGCGATGGCTGCCAGCTTCCGCTGGCATGACGAGTGAGAGCACTCACGACACAACACGCTCTGTCACCCCAGCGGAAGTTGGACGGCACACCATATCGCGATGGATGCCAGCTTTCGCTGGCAGGACGAGTGAGAGCACTCACGACAAAAAAACGTTCCGTCATCCCAGCGGAAGTTGGACAGCACACCGTATCGCGATGGATGCCAGCTTTCGCTGGCAGGACGAGTGAGAGCACTCACGACAAAAAAACGTTCCGTCATCCCAGCGGAAGTTGGACAGCACACCGTATCGCGATGGCTGCCAGCTTTCGCTGGCAGGACGAGCGAGAGCACTCACGACAAAAAAATGTTCCGTCACCCCAGCGCAAGCTGGGGTCAATGGCACGCCGTACCGCAATGGTTGCCAGCTTTCGCTGGCATGACGTCTACTGGATCAATTCTTCATAGAGATCACGCCAACTCGGATTGAGCTCCTCAATCAGCTCGATTTTCCAAGCGCGTTTCCATGCCTTGATCCGCTTCTCGCGGGCAATTGCATCGGTCATGAGATCGTACCTCTCGTACCAAACCAATCGCGATAGTCCATATTGCTTGGTAAACCCCGGATGAACGCCCTCCCGATGCTCCCATGACCGGCGAGCTAGATCTGCCGTTACACCTATGTAGAGGGTGCCGTTCCTTTTGTTCGCCATGATATAGACTGCCGGTGCGCGTGGCATGCGGAAACGTCCCACTGGACCCCAGCTTTCGCTGGGATGACGATCAAGAGCGGCCCATCACGGCATCGGGCTGATCCAGTAGCGGTTGGTTTTGTAGTAGTCGTGGATGCGTTCCTCATAAGCGCGCTCCCCCCAGCGCGGGGCATCGTCGCGCCCGTAGGTCGGCGCATCGGTGAGCATCGCCCGGGTCAAAGGCACGACATAGCCGCCCCGCGCCTTGTCGTATTTGAGCACCGCCCACGGCAAGGGATGGCTGCGCTCGCCGATGCCGAGAAATCCGCCGAAGGACATGAGCGCATAGGCGATGCGGCCGGTCGCGGTATCGACCATGATGTCTTCGACGCTGCCGAGCGCCTCGCCATCCGTATTGTAAACGGGCGTGCCGCGAATGGTGCCGGCGGAGATCAAGGTTCCGGTATTGGGAGGACTTGCCATATTCGCTTTCCATCGCGGGTGTTTATGAAGGTTGCCCAGAATAGAGCCCCGCGGCGCCATGGCAAGCCGCGCCTTATGCTCCTCCGGCCATGAGCTTCTTCATCTTTTCGAGGCGGCCTTCCGCGGTATCGCCATAGGGAATGACGGTGGCAAATTGGCCGTTTCGGTCCATGAGATAGATCATGGCCGTGTGGCTCATCGTGTAGGAGCCGTCGCTGGTCGGCTGCTTGTCGTAATAGACGCGGAAGGACTTGGCGACCGCCTTGAGTTCGTCCGGCGTCGGGACAAGGCCCTCCATGCGCTTATCAAAGCTGCCGACATAGCCTTTCAAAAGCTCGGCCGTGTCGCGCTCGGGATCGACGGTAATGAAAAAGAGCCGGAAGTCCCTGGCCTCAGCGCCAAGCTGGGTGAGTGTAGCATCCATCTCATAAAGCGTGGTCGGGCAGACTTCCGGACAATGGGTGAAGCCGAAAAAGACGCCATAGGGATGGCCGTGCAATTCCTCGGTATCGACAATTCCGCCATTGGCGGAAGCCAGGCGAAACGGCCCGCCGATGGAGACGAGAGAGGGCGCGTCGCGCCAGAGCTGGTTCCACAGGAGGATGGCGGCGAGCACCGCCGCCACCCCCAATGTGACCGATCCAAAGATCAATCGTGATCTGCGCATTACTGCGTCCTCAATTCATGCCAGCATCGGGCGCTTCGACTTCGTAGTCGACGTCCACGCTGCCTGCCTTCTCGAAGGTGAGCGTGCCTTCAAACGCGGTACCTTCGACCGGGCGCTCCTTGATATCCATGAACATGATGTGGAAGGACCCGGGCTTCAATTCGACGGTGCCGCCGGCCGGAATGACGAGGCCGTCCTTCAATTCGTTCATCTTCATGACGCCGTTATCCATGGTCATTTCATGGATCTGGACATTGTCGCTGATGGTGGCCGTAGCCTTGACCAGGCGATCGTCGGTCTTGCCATGGTTGACGATCGCGAAGAATCCACCCGCGACCTTGGCAGCCGGCAAGGGCTGACGCGTCCAGGGATGGATGATCTCAAGATCGCCGACCTTCGCTTCATGGGCATGGCCGTTGGCGATGGACCATGAGGCAGCAAGGGTGAGTGAGATGGCGAAGGCGAATTCTCTGATGAGGCGCATGGTGATTTCTCCGTTGCGACAAATGTTCAAGCGTTCTGGAAGCCGACTTCCTTGAGCCGCTTGGGCAGCAGGAAGTCGATGATGGCGAAGGCGACGATGGCGATGCCGGTCAATGGGAAGAGGATTGCGACCACGATTCCGGCGCCGAGGATGAAGCGCGGGATGCGGTAGTCGCGCGGATAGCGCGGCGCTCCGAGCGCGCCGGCCGGCCGGCGTTTCCACCACATGACGAGACCCGATATGGTGACGAAAATCACCGACAGGCAGTAGAGCGTGTTGAGAAGCGTGTTCCACCAGCCCATGGTCGCCTCGTGGAGCGCAATGCCGATCGCCATGGCCTTGCCGGGCAGGCTGTAATCGGCAAAGCGCACATCGGCGAGGATCTTGCCCGTGTACTGATCGATATGGACGGTGCGATCGCCCATCGGATCGGTGGTGTCGGCATCCATGGAGTCGGCGGAGATGGTGTAGACGCCCTTCTCGCCGGCCGGCAGGTTGATGCGGAACTGCTCGTCGAATCCAATGGACCTCGCGAATGCCGCAACCGTATCGAGATTGACCGGCATGCCTTCGGGAAGCCCGCTTGCCCCGGCATTCGAGCCCAATTCCGGCATCTTCGTCTGCTCGAGCGCCCAGGGTACTTCCTTCAGCGCTCCGTGATTCATGCTGGCATGGGTTTCGTCGGAGAGCGGGACATTGTCCCATTTCTCGGCCGGAAAGGTGCTCCAGGCCTGGGTCATCTTCTCGCCCCAGACCCCGGCCCAGGTGAGGCCGGAGATGAAGAAGAAGAGCAAGATGATCGAGATCCAGACGCCGAGCGTCGAATGCAGTTCCTTCCAGAGGGCACGGCCCTGCAGGGTGATATTTGGGATGAAGGCCGAGAAGAAGCCGTTGCCATTGCGCGGCCACCACAGATAAAGGCCGGTCAGCACCATGACGATGCCGAGGCCGGCGGCAATCTCGATCAGGCGGTCGCCAGTGGTGCCGAGGAAGAAGCTGCCGTGAATCTTGTCGGCCCAGTAGAACCAGGTGTCGTCCTTGACGATGGTTCCGAGCACCGCCGGTCCATGCGGATCGACGGCGACGACATTGGCGACATCATTGGCGGACACCACGAAGACATTGGCCCGCTCGGCTGAACGGGGAACGACCAGCATCGTCACGCTGCCGTCGGGGATCGCTTCCTGCGCCGCCTTGGCCTGATCGACGAGGCTGGCGCGCTCGCCGCCCGGCGAGACATAGAATTTCTTGCCGAGAAAGGTTTCGATCGAATTGCCATAGACCATGATGAGGCCGGTGGTGGCCAGCATCAGGAGAAACGGCGCAACATAAAGGCCGGCATAGAAGTGCCAGCGCCAGATTGCGCGATAGAGTCTCGAACTCGCAGCGGGATCGCGCTGCTCTGCTACGGATAAGGAAGACATGGGGATTCCCTCGTCATCAAACGCCAGTATTCGCCACGCGGTTCAGGCGTGGCGGCGGAGATCAATCAGACGATGAGGGATGTCGGGGGGCCGCGCGGCGGCGAGCCTTCGCGTCGCAGCGACCAATGCGGCTCGGTGGCGGTGCTTGCCGCCAACCTGAAGAAGCCAGAGGATGGCCGCGGCACGAGCGTGACGGCTGCGCTTCCGGGCGCTGCGGGCGCGCAGGTGACGCAGCCGACCGTGCAGAGAACGCATTGCTGGCCATGCGAGGCGGGCGACCTGCCCTGATCCTGCGCACCATTTGGCGTGCAGATCGAGAGCGCCAGATCGCGCGCCAGCGCCTGCTCGGCTGAAAGCGGCGCGGCGGGGATGACACCGAGGACGATGGGCAGGAGCAACAGCGCAACCAGCCAGCGCGCTAACGCGTGGCGGCGGCGCAGTATCATGACCAGCCCCGGCTTCATCCGATCACTATTGTCCGCGTGCCATCATCATGTCCAAGGCCGAAAGGTCGCACAGGACCTTCACCAGGCCCTGCCCGACCGTGCCCCAATCAGGATGCGTTGAAGAGGCGCGTCTCCAGGAACCGGCTGCCGCGCAGGGCATGCAGCGCCTTGGCGACGGCCAGCACCGCAAGATCGATCAGCGGCTCAGCCACGATGACCAGGAGATATGCCCCGCCGAAGCTCGCAATCGCCGCGACGTTCGCCATCGAGAAGCCCTGACCATAAAGTGCCCAGAACGCGACCCAGGCCACGATGCCGGCCTGATAGGCGGTCGACAATGCAAGGGCCTGCCGATACTTCAACTCGACATAAGGCGTGCTGGGCGCAATAACGCTCCTGGCGAGTGCCTGAACGGCGAAGAGAGGAACCAGAAGCGTCGTCACGTTCATCCCGTATTGCGGCAGATCGAAGGGCGCAAAGAAAAGCCCTTGGACCAGCAGGCCGAGGGCCAGGCCGATGGCCGCGGGTGCCGAGCCGAACAGAAGGAACAAGGTCGATCCGAGAATGAGGTGGACCTCCGAGACGCCGATCGGATAGTGCGGCAGAACTTCGAAGAATGTGAAAACCAGCGCGGTTGTGGCTATCGTGCGGCCCGCAAGAGACAATGCTCCGCGCTCCTTGATTTCACTCCAGGCGAGCTTGCCCGCGAATGCGACGGCGCCGGCGGCGGTCACATAACTCAACCAAATTTTACTGTCGGCGACGAGGCCGGGTTCGATATGCATGCTAATCTCCTTGCCGTCTCACCCGACGGCGGTTTGTAGGTTGCATGCTCTGGCAGGTCTCCTGGCTCGCGGGTCGATGGCAATCCGGGCCTTCCCAGCCGCAAGCGGCAAGTGGCATGTCCGGACGCCTCTGCGCATACAGTTGCGGGGGCAGCTGCGGATTCGGCCCCGATGTGGGTCGCCCTTACCGCATTCCCTTTTAAGCCAAGCTCCCGTGTCAGAGAACCCAGCACCAAGGCACAAAAGAAAACCTAGCGGGGAATGTGCTGGAAGAAAAGCGAGTCGCGCAACGCAGGCTTGACTCGGCTTCACTCTCCGTGACGTGCTGTCCTAAACGAGGGCACACGACGACATGCACTATGATACGTTCATTACAGATTTCATGACGCTGATCGTCACGATCGAGCCGATCGCGGTGATCCCGGTCTATCTTGCGCTCACCGGAGGGATGAGCGCGGCCGACCGGCGTCGCGTCGCGCTGATGTCCTGCGTGGTCGCCAGCGTCATTCTCCTGTTCTTCCTGGTGCTCGGACAAATCCTGCTCGAAGCGATCGGTATCTCGCTGCCGGCCTTCCGACTGGCCGGCGGACTGGTTTTGCTGACCCTCGGTCTCCGCATGATCTATGGGACGAGCGAGAACGATAAAGGTGCTGACGTTTCGACGAAGCCGCGAGCGGCGAAGGACGTCATGGTGTTTCCACTGGCGACGCCGATGCTGGCCGGCGGCGGCGCGATCACGGCGATCGTCGTACTCACCGACAATCACCAGTATTCCTTGTTCCACCAGAGCGCGACAGCAGCAACCCTGCTCTTGGTGATGGTGCTGAGCTATCTCACGCTGCTGCTCGCCTCGCCGATCCAGAGACTGATCGGCGAGACGGGCACTAATGTCATTGGCCGCATCATGGGGCTCATCCTGACGGCGCTCGCGATGCAGACCTTCATCACCGCGCTCAAGAGCGTCCTACCGCCGGGAACGATCCTCTGAGACGGCGCTAGGCGGTTTGGGCGTGGCTGCCGAAGTAAAGGAATTCGCGATCCATCTTGCTCACGTCCGCTGAGGAGAGATTGAGCGTCGGCCCGTCCAGCATCTTGAAGCTCTTCTGCTGTTTCACCCATTCATCGGCCGACTGCAGCGTCGAGAGCGTGTAGGTCGTCGTCTCGTTCAGGTAATGAGTGGGGATGACGACCTTGGGTTTGAGTTTTTCGACGATCATATTCCCCTGCTCGTATGAGAGGATGTGCTGCGAACCGTCGACAGGAAGGGTCAGCACGTCGACCTGACCGATGGAGTTCCAAAATCCCTCCGCCGGATTGTGCCGATTATCGCCCCAGATAAGCGTGCGAATGCCGCCCGCCTCGACGAGGTAACTGACCATGTCCATATGGCCCACATTATCCGGCGGGCACGCCTTGACACCGAATTCGGCGAGCGCATTGGTCCATTTGTACCAGCCCGGCGCCAGGCAGGCGTGCTTGTCGGCGAAGCCGGTGATCTTGAAATCGGCAAAGCCGAAGCTGCCGGCCATGCGATCGAGAACCATCGTCGAAGCCGGACGATCCACGGCATCGTGATCGAAATGGGTGTGGGTCGAGAGCGTGATATCGACCAGCGTTTCGGGGAATTTCTGCTTGAACCACAATCCCCAGGCACCCGACGGGTCGTCGCGCCACGGATCGAAAAGCAAGGTGGCTCCGCCCGGCGAGGTCAGCTTCAGCGCACAGTGACCGTAATAGTCGATGCGCAGACCGCCGGTCGGGAAGGTCTTGGCTTCCTGCAATTCGATGACGTGATTGTTGTTGCCCGGCTGGGTCCAGTCGGTCGATTGCGCTGCGGCTTCGCGTGGCATGAGCGTGCCGGCGGTCGCGGCAATACCGGCGGCGCCGGCTGCCACGAAGAAAGAGCGGCGCGACAAGGGCGATGTCTCGGGCGCCCTGCGGCCATCATAGGCAATGGGAGACAGAGTCTTATCTTTGCTATCCATGGAGATCCCTCACGTGACGCGCCACCAGGGCGCGGCCAAAGGATAACAAGCGTCACGGTACGGCGAGATATGAGGTCTCTCAGGTGAAGCTATGGGGAAAATCCCCATATCAATGGAGCGAGCTCAGATACTCTCGCAGATTGAGGTTGCGGCTGTCGATGCCGAGTTTCTTGCGGATGTTGTTGCGGTGGAAATCAATCGTGGAGGGAGCGCGCGACAGAGCCCGGGCAATTTCCTTGGTGCTTTTTCCCTGCATGACGAGCTGGGCGATCTCCACCTCCGTCGGCGTCAAAGACGCAAACTCCGTGGACAAGCGTCGCGCCAGGGGCGTCGTGATGGCGCGGATATTCTGTTCGATCAGTGCCGCGTAGGTTGCGGTTTCCGCGTCACGGACCTTGCTCTTGAGCTTGTCGAGATGCGGCAGAACGAGTTCGGCCATGTTGCGGACGAGCTGCTCCCCGACCTCGGCCTTGGATTTCTCGACCTGGTTGAGCAGAACGCGAAGGGCGACATTGACCTCCTCCAGTTCATGCTCGCGTTCCTTGAGCCGCCGGTTGGCGGCGGTGAGTTCGGAGGTCCGCGTTGCAACCCGCGCCTCAAGCTCTTCGCGTGCCAATTCGAGTTCGCCAAGCAGGCGCTTGCGCTCGGCCATCTCCACCAGCAGAGCCAAGTCGCCGTCGATGACGCGGCTGAACTCGCCAAGCAATTGGCCGTAGCGGATCGCCAGGTCGTTATCGCGTCCATCAAGCACACAGATCGTGCCAAAGATCGAGCCGTCCGGCCAGGTCAGCGGGTAACCGAGATAGAAAGTCATCCCGTGGACAAGATCGGGATTGGTCTGCCATTCCGGCTCGCGGGCCGCGTCGCGCACCAGCAGCGGCGCGCGATTGTCCATGACGGCGTCGCAGTAAAGACCACTATGAAGCGTGAACGCCATGCCGGGCGTGTAGGGATTTTCGGCCCCCGCGCTCGAGACAAGGACGAGATGATCGGGTGGCGCGGCCCGCATTACCAAGCCTGCCGGGACAAGAAGAACGCCCGCGAGGAGATCGACGATGCGCTGCCACTTGGCGATGACCTTGTCGGGAATGGCGGGCTTCTGAGATTGCACCAGGGTGCCTCCGGATATGGGAGGGTTGCCGGCGAAGAATGACAGATGGGGCGCCAGGATCAAGCGGCGCGGCGCCGAGAAAAACTAATGGCAAGCCTCAGCGGGCCTAAATGCCGCGCAAGTCAGGCGGCCGGCAGGAAGCGTTCGACCAGGCGTCCCCACAATGCGGCGCCCTTCACCAAGACCTCGTCGTTGAAATCGTAGCCCGGATCGTGGAGCATCTTGCGGTTGGGACCGTCGCCGTTGCCGATGGCGAAATAGCTGCCGGGGACATGCTCAAGCATGTAGGAGAAATCCTCGCTGAACATGAAGGGATGTTCGATGCGGATCGCGGGATGTCCGGTATCGACCTCCGCCGCGACAGCGCCGAGAAGTTCGGTCTCCGCCTCAGTATTGATGGATGGCGGATAGCTCAGTTCATAGTCGATTTCAGCGGTGCAGCCGTAGCTCTCCGCCTGCGCTCTGACGAGCGCCGGGATGCGCGTCGCGATCAGATTGCGGATCGATGGGCTGCAGCTGCGGATGCTCACCTCTATCGATGCCGTTTCGGGGATGACCGTCGAGATCGTACCCGCGTGCAAGGTACCCACGGTTACAATCGCCGGCTCATGCGGATCGGCATTGCGCGATACCACGGTCTGAAGCGCCAGCACGATTCCCGCAGCAGCGACAATCGGGTCGGTCGCTTTATGCGGCATGGCACCATGCCCACCAACACCGCGCACAACGATGCGAGCGACGTCGACAGCGGCGGTGACCGGGCCGGTCTTGTAGAGCACCTGCCCCGCCGGATAGCCCGGCAGATTGTGAAACGCGTAAACGGCATCACAGGGAAAGCGGGTAAAGAGCCCTTCATCGACCATGCGACGGGCGCCGCTGATGTCTTCCTCGGCGGGCTGGAAGATCAAGTGGACGGTACCATCGAAATTGCGTGTTTCAGACAGATACCGCGCCGCGCCGAGCAAGGTCGTAGTGTGGCCATCATGGCCGCAGGCATGCATCTTGCCAGGCGTGCGGCTCGCATAGGGAAGGCCAGTCGTCTCGGTCATGGGCAACGCATCCATATCGGCGCGCAAGCCGATCGCGCGCCGCGAGGTGCCATTGCTCAAGGTTCCGATGACGCCGGTCGTCGCGATCCCCTCGCTGACCTTAAAGCCCATGCCTGCGAGGTGGCGCGCGACGACACCCGCGGTGCGAACCTCTTCAAACTGCAATTCCGGATGCATGTGCAGGTCACGCCGGATGGCGATCAGGGACGGAGCATGCCGATCAAGAACTTCACACTTCATCGTTTCTGAGGCACCTGGCGTTCGATCCATCCGAAGATACGGGTGATAACAAAGGTCATACAAAAATAGATAAACGCCACGAGCAGGAGCGGCTCATAGACATGATATGTATCCTGCCTGATCTTACTCCCCACCCCAAACACCTCCATGATCGTAATCGTTGCAACCAGCGGAGTCGCTTTTAGTTGACCAATCACTTCGCCGCCAAGCGTGGGCAGAACAAGGCGGAAGGCGCGCGGAAACCAGATACGGTGAAGCATGGTAAACGGATTCATACCAAAGGCCCGCGCCGCCTCGAGTTCGCCGCGCGGCACGCTGAGGAAGCCGCCGCGCATGATTTCGCCCTCATAGCCGGCAAAGCTGAGGGTGAGCGCCAGGACGCCGTAGAAAATCCCTTCGCGAAGCACCGGCCACATGAAGCTTTCCCGGATCCAGGGAATGGAGGGAAAGAGAGAACCGAGCCCGTAGTATAAGAGCCATATCTGGACGAGCAGCGGGGTGCCGCGGATCACCGTACAGAAGCCCTTGGCGAGCCAGGCCAAGGCCGCGGCCCCGTCACCTGAACGAGGCCCAGAGGGACCGCTATCAGCATCCCCAATACGCAGGAGGTGACCAGCAGATAGAGGGTGAGCCAAATACCGTGCACAATGAGGGGGGCGTAATGAGGCAGCCAATCCCAGTTCATCGCCTCACCTCGCCCGATGCTGGCCGCGGCGAAAATGCCGTTCGACGCGACCGAAGAAAAACAGCGAGACTATGGAGATCGTCAGATAGATGCCGGCGGCAACGATGTAGAAGAGGAAGTATGCCTTGGTACCGCCGGCCGCCTGGCGCGTGGCGAGCGCGAGTTCGCTATAGCCCACAACCGCGACAAGCGCTGAATCCTTCGTGACGTTGAGCCACAGATTGGACAGGCCGGGGATCGCGTAGGGCAGCATGGCCGGCAAGGTGATACGCCGGAAGCGCGTCAATGGCGACATGCCGAATGCGCGGGCCGCTTCGATCTGGCCGATCGGTATCGCCTGGATGGCGCCGCGCAGGACTTCCGTCGAGTAGGCACCCTGCACGAAGCCGAGGACAAAAACCGCCGCCATGAAGCCACTGATTTGAATGGCTTCAACGCCAAACTGCGCGAGCAGGCGGTTGAGCGTGTCGGTACCAGCGTAATAAAGAATGACGATTAGTACGAGTTCAGGGACCGAGCGAACGATCGTGGTGTAGCCTTCGAGTATGCCGCGGGTGACGCGACCGCCATTGAGCTTGCCGACGGCGCCAAGCAGGCCGAGGCAAAGACCCAGTGCGTAGGCCCACAGGGATATCTGGATCGTGCTGAGCGCGCCGATAAGGAGGTTGCCGCCCCAGTCGTGAAGCAGTTCGAGACTGCCAGCTTTGGTGGGCATCTACCCCCCGCCCCCTACCCGCATGGAGAAGCTGCGCCGGCAAGACCGGCGCAGCCAAGCACGTCAGTTCGCCTTCGGAACCACAAGGCCGGTCAGTTCAGGATACTTGGCGGTGATTTTGTCGAATTCGCCCGCGGCAGCCAACGCCTTGATCGCAGCGTTCATTTTGTCCTTGAGAGCGGTGTCTTCCTTGCGCAGACCAGCGCCAACACCGAAGCCCAAAATCTCTGCGTCGTGGGGAACAATACCCTTCATCTCACAGCAGGCCATGCCCTGCTCCGTCTTGAGGAACGCGGCAAGCGCCAGAGCGTCGGCCTGGGTATAATCGAGGCGGCCGGCGGCAAGATCCTGGTTGGCTTCATCCTGAGTCTGATAGGTCTTCACCGTCGAGCCGGCGCCAAAATACTTGTCGACGTAGTTCGCATGGGTAGTCGACACCTGAACGCCGATTGTCTTGCCCTTGAGGTGCTCCGGGGTGATATCAACATCGCCATTCTTGGGTCCGATGATGGCGGCGGCAGTGTCGTAATACATGTCGGAGAAATCGATCGTCTTCTTGCGCTCGTCGGTAATCGACATCGACGACCAGATGACATCGATCTGCTTGGAGGTGAGCGACGGGATAATGCCATCCCATGCGACTTCGACCAGTTCGCACTTTTCGTTCATCTGCGCGCAAAGCGCGTTCATGAGATCGACTTCCCAGCCTACCCAGGTGCCGGACGCGTCCTTGGACGTGAAGGGCGGGTAGGGTTCGGCGGCAACACCGAATTTGATACCTTCGGCCTGCGCCTGGGCCGCAAAGCCAACCATAACAACGGCGGCGGCAGCCAATGCAAAACGGCGGGTTAATTTCATCATATTCTCCCTTGTTTACTCCCTGATGGTCGCCCGCCTTTAGACGGGCGGCCTTTGTCGACGTTCTCGTTTGGGTGAGGCGTCAGTCCGATATCCTAGCCGGGCCGCTACCCTAGTTCAAAGGGCCTATTTGATACCTTTCACGAACTGCCGGAACCGTTCGCTCTTTGGCGATCCGAAGACCTGGGCCGGCGGCCCCTCCTCCTCGACCAGCCCCTTATAGAGAAACATGACATGGCTCGAGACTTCGCGGGCGAAAGCCATTTCATGTGTGACCAGGATCATGGTGCGACCCTCGTCGGCAAGATCACGGATGACTTTCAGCACTTCACCAACCAGCTCGGGATCGAGTGCCGAGGTGGGCTCGTCGAAAAGCATCACCTTGGGCTCCATGGCGAGCGCGCGCGCGATAGCGGCGCGCTGTTGCTGGCCACCCGACAGAAACGCCGGGTACTGATCTTTCTTCTCGTGGAGGCCTACCTTGTGGAGCAGCTTCTCGGCGCGGTCGATGGCCTCGGCTTTGGGTACTTTGAGAACATGAACCGGCACCTCGATGACATTTCCGAGAACGGTCATGTGCGGCCACAGATTGAAGGACTGGAAGACCATGCCAAGACGGGTGCGGATGCGCTCAAGCTGGCGGCGGTCGGTAGGATGGAGGTTGCCATCGGGCCCGGTCTTTACCGCCACTTCCTCGCCGGTGACCGTGATACGGCCGCGGGTCGGGGCTTCCAGGAAATTTATGCAGCGAAGCAAGGTACTTTTGCCGGAACCCGAGGCGCCGATGATCGACACCACATCGCCCTCATGGGCGGTCAGAGCTACCCCGCGCAGAACTTCCAACTCACCAAAGCTCTTATGCAGGTTCTCGACAATAACAGCCGGCTGGCCATTGCCGTTCGCCTTTGCCACGCGCGTTCCGCTCCCCAGGTTCTTTTCTTTTTACCTTAACACCTGACGGAGGTGGGTCAAATCCTGATCGGCATTGGTGCAACCAGGGGTTTTGGGTGGCTTTCCTTCCGTTCGGAGACCCGCTAAAGCATGGCGCAGGTCCGCTATTCCAAGGCGTGTTCATCAGTCCGATGAGCCGGTCGGCATGCCATACGCGGACGGAAATTTCAGTCCGGCTCACAGGGAGGTATATGTTCATGACATCATTCAAACGCGTCGTCGTCTCGCTTCTGGCGGCCACCTCGCTCGCAGGCACGGCCCTTGCCGACATGAAGACGGAGATCGGCCCGGGAGAGGGCCAAGTCGATATCGTTGCATGGCCGGGCTATATCGAGCGCGGCGAGACCGACAAGAATTACGACTGGGTGACCGATTTCGAGAAGGCGACGGGCTGCAAGGTCAAT
The DNA here is from genome assembly GCA_963805405.1 of uncultured Alphaproteobacteria bacterium. Classification (GTDB taxonomy): domain Bacteria; phylum Pseudomonadota; class Alphaproteobacteria; order Rhizobiales; family Aestuariivirgaceae; genus JAEUMG01. The sequence goes on from CAWDUC010000020.1 coordinate 792,506, forward strand.
GTGAAGACCGCGGCGACCTCGGACGAAATGGTGACCCTGATGAATCAGGGCGGCTTCGATCTCGTGACCGCTTCGGGCGATGCCTCGCTTCGCCTCATCGCCGGCAAGAAAGTGCAACCGGTCAATGTCGACATCATTGCCAATTGGAAGACCGTCGACGACCGGCTGAAGGACGCACCGTGGCACACCGTCGATGGCTCGCATTACGGCACGCCCTACCAATGGGGTCCAAACGTTCTCGCCTATAATACGAAGGTGTTTCCAGAGAAGCCGGCGAGCTGGTCGGTGGTCTTCGAGGAGCAGAACCTGCCGGATGGCAAGAGCAACAAGGGCCGCGTGCAGGCCTATGACGGCCCGATCTACGTGGCCGACGCGGCGCTCTATCTCATGAAGAAGAAGCCCGAACTCGGCATCAAGAATCCCTACGAGCTCAACAAGGACCAGTATGCCGCGGCGCTTGAACTCCTCAAGGGCCAGCGCGCGCTGGTCGGGCGCTATTGGCACGACGCCATGGTGCAGGTTGACGACTTCAAGAACGAAGGCGTCGTCGCTTCTTCATCCTGGCCGTTCCAGGTAAACCTGCTGCAGGCCGACAAGAAGGATATCGCCTCGACAGTGCCTGAAGAGGGCGCCACCGGCTGGGCCGACACGACCATGCTGCATTCGGAAGCGGCGCATCCCAACTGCGCTTATCTCTGGATGAACCATTCGCTCGAGCCCAAGGTCCAAGGCGATGTCGCAGCGTGGTTCGGCTCGGTTCCGACGGTTCCGGCCGCCTGCACCGGCAATGCTCTGCTGACGGACGCGGGCTGCGAACTCAACGGATACGGCAATTTCGACAAGATCTGGTTCTGGCGCACGCCGACTGCGAAATGCGAGCAGGACGGCAATTGCGTGCCCTACTCGCAGTGGGTCAAGGACTATATCGCAGTCATGGGTCAGTAGCCCAAATTCAATCCGGATCCCGGCCCGTTCGGCCGGGATCCCTTTATTTCGCACTTCATCATGACAGCGGCTGTCAGATTTCAGAATGTCTCGCGCCATTTCGGCACCGTTCGCGCGGTCGATGATGTAACTCTCGATATCGCTCCCGGCGAGTTCTTCGCCATGCTCGGGCCTTCGGGTTCGGGCAAGACGACGTGCCTGCGCCTCATCGCCGGCTTCGAGCTGCCGACCGCCGGCCATATCGAAATCTTCGGAGAAACGGCCGGAGGCCTTCCGCCCTACAAGCGCAATGTCAACACCGTCTTCCAGGACTACGCGCTGTTTCCGCATATGACGGTCGGCGAAAACGTCGCCTATGGATTGATGATCAAGGGCATCGATCGCGCCACCCGCGAGGCCCGCGCCAAGGCTGCGCTCGCCATGGTAAAGCTATCGGGCTTCGAAGTGCGCCGTCCGAGCCAGCTTTCCGGCGGCCAGAGGCAACGCGTCGCGCTCGCCCGCGCGCTCGTCAATGAGCCCAAGGTTTTGCTTCTCGACGAGCCGCTCGGGCGCTCTCGACCTCAAACTGCGCGAACAGATGCAGGAAGAATTGCGGGCGCTCCAGAAGCAGCTCGGAATCACCTTCGTCTTCGTCACCCATGACCAAGGCGAGGCCTTGTCGATGGCCGACCGGGTGGCGATCTTCAATGACGGGAGGATCGTGCAGGCGGGCTCGCCGGGCGAGGTCTATGAGCGGCCGCGCTCGCGCTTCGTTGCCGATTTCGTCGGCTCTTCCAATATCCTCAGCCCGGAATTTTCATCCCGGCATGGAGGGCCTGCGAACTGGACGAGTCTCCGGCCTGAAAAGATCACGGCAGAACGCGGCGGCGAACCGCGGGACCCAGGCGCCAGCAGCGCCGAAGGCCGCGTGGTCGCCGTTCATTATCAGGGCGCCATCACGCGCGTCGTCATCGAGTTCGACGGCACGCGCCTCATTGCGGCGGTCCCTGCCGGCGCGGGAGCATTTGCAGAAGGCGATCTCTTGCGCTTCGTGTGGAACAGGGAATGCCTCGTTGCCATGGAGGATGCGGGGTGACGGCCGCCAGCGCCAGACCCAATTCCGCCCTTACGCGGATATCCGACGCGTTGTTTCGCCGGCCGGGCGTTCTGACGCTGCTGCTGCTTGCGCCACCGCTCCTGTGGATTGGCGTCGTCTATGTCGGTTCGCTCCTGGCGCTGCTGGTGCAGAGCTTCTACTCGCTCGACGACTTTTCAGGCCTCGTCGTCCACGAATTCACACTGCGCACCTATGCGCAACTGCTCGAGCCATCCAATATCGGCATCATCGTCCGTACCGTGACGATGGCGGCCTTCGTCACGGTCGCCTCGGCAATCATTTCCTTTCCGATCGCCTATTATGCGGCACGCTATGCCCGCGGCACAACCAAGGCGCTGTTCTATCTCGCCGTGATGATGCCGTTGTGGTCGAGCTACCTGGTCAAGGTCTATTCCTGGAAATTGATCCTCGCCAAGGAGGGCATCATCACCTGGGTCGCCACCCGGCTCCATGTCACGTGGCTCCTCGACTGGATCCTGGCGCTGCCGATCGTTGGCGGCCCTTCGCTTTCCTTCAGCTATATCGGGACGTTCCTCGTCTTCGTCTATATCTGGCTGCCCTATATGATACTTCCGACCCAAGCGGCACTTGAGCGGGTGCCGAAGAATTTCGTCGAGGCCGCCGCCGATCTTGGTGCCAATCCGAAGCAGACATTCCGGACCGTGATCCTGCCGCTGGCGATGCCCGGCATCATTGCGGGCTCGATCTTCACTTTCTCATTGACGCTCGGCGACTACATCATTCCGCAGATCGTCGGCAATTCGCGGCCCTTCATCGGCATGACCGTTTACAGCCTGCAGGGCACCGCGGGCGACATTCCGCTCGCCGCCGCCTTCACCGTCGTACCTATGATCATCATGGGCATCTATCTTATGATCGCGAAGCGGCTGGGGGCCTTCGATGCGCTCTGACGGTACGATCGCCGCACCGTGGCCATTGAAGCTTGGGGCCGTCGCGGGGCTGCTCTACCTGCACCTCCCCCTGGCACTCATCTTCCTCTACGCCTTCACGACCGAGGAAAAGAGCTTCCAATTCCCGCCGCCCGGCTTCACCACGCACTGGTTCTCAACCGCATGGTTCGACAGGCCGGACATCTGGCCGCCCTTGTGGCTGTCGCTCAAGGTGGCGTTGATCGCCACGTTCCTTGCCTTGATCTTCGGGACGCTCGCCGCGGCAGCCTTGTCGCGCGCCAAATTCTTCGGCAGGGACTCGATCTCGCTGCTTTTCATCCTGCCGATCGCGCTCCCCGGCATCATCACCGGCATCTCGTTGCGATCGGCTTTCGACATCATGAACATTCCGTTCTCGACGTGGACGATCGTTCTGGGTCACGCGACCTTCTGCATCGTCGTCGTCTATAACAATGTGCTGGCGCGATTCCGGCGCACTTCGAAGAGCATGGTCGAGGCGTCGATGGATCTGGGCGCCGATGGCTTCCAGACGTTTCGCTATGTGGTGCTGCCGCAGATCGCCACCGCGCTTCTTGCCGGCGGTATGCTTGCATTCGCGCTATCCTTCGACGAGATCATCGTCACGACTTTCACCGCCGGCCAGCAGACGACGCTGCCGATCTGGATGCTCAATGAGTTGATCCGCCCACGACAGCGACCGGTGACCAATGTCGTGGCGATCTTCGTAATCGCGGTCACCTTCATTCCGATCCTCGCCGCCTATTATCTCACCCGCGAGGGCGAGCACACGGCCGGCGCGGGAAAGTAGGTTCTACTTCTTCTTGAACATCCCGAAGAAGCCCTTACGCTCTGGCTTCTCCTCGCCATCTTCCGCCATTTCTTCTTCCTCTTGCGGCGCATTGGGATCGCCGCCTGCGGCAAGGATGGCAAATTTGTCGAAGAACTGCGTCGCCATCGATTTGGCAGTCGAGTCGATGAGGCGCGACCCAAGGCTTGCGAGCTTGCCGCCGACATGGGCTTCGACGTTATAAATGAGCTTGGTGCCTTCGGGCACGTCTTCGAGTTTCACGACCGCTCCGCCCTTGGCGAAGCCGGCAAGACCGCCTTTGCCCTCGCCCGAGATCGTATAGCCGTTCGGCGGGTCGAGATCGGTCAACTGCACTTCGCCCGTAAAATGCGCCTTGACCGGGCCGACCTTTGCTACAACGCGAGCCGTGAAGTCCGTGTCGGAATTCTTCGCGATCTCCTCGCAGCCAGGAATGGCCTGGCGCAGAATGTCGGGGTCATTGAGCGCCTTCCAAACAGCCTCGCGCGGGACGGGGATGATTTCTTCGCCGGTCATCTTCATGTCAGTCACTCCAAAGGCGGGCGCCTAGCTTAGCTTATCCTCGCCGCGCCGCCATCGATCCTTCGTCGCTGCGGCGAAATCGGCAAAAGAGCCTGCTTGGATCGCTGCGCGGATACCCTGCATCAGATCCTGATAATAGGCGATATTAGCCCAGGACAGCAGCATCATGCCGAGCAGTTCGCCGGATTTGACCAGATGGTGGAGATAGGCGCGCGAGTAATGCGACAGCGCCGGGCAGACGGATTCCGGATCGAGCGGGCGCGGGTCGGCGGCATTTTTGGCATTGCGCAGATTGACCTTGCCGAAGCGCGTGAAGGCCTGGCCATGGCGGCCGGATCGCGTCGGCATCACGCAGTCGAACATGTCGATGCCGCAGGCGACGGATTCAAGAATGTCCTCAGGCGTGCCGACACCCATGAGGTATCGCGGACGGTCGATCGGGAGATGCGGGATAGTGTCGGAAATCGTGCTCAGCATAAGGGCTTGGCCTTCGCCCACGGCAAGGCCGCCGATGGCATAGCCCTCGAAGCCGATGGCGACCAACCCTTCCGCCGAGCGGCGGCGCAGATGCGGGGTGACACCGCCTTGGACAATGCCGAAATTGCCGCGGCCGGGCTGATTGCCGAAGGCGCGGCGCGAGCGCTCGGCCCAACGCAGCGAAAGTTCCATGGCGCGCTCTGCATCTTTCTCCGTATGCGGATAGAGCAGGCATTCATCGAGCTGCATCTGTATGTCAGAGCCAAGAAGGCGCTGGATCTCCATCGACCGCTCTGGGGTGAGCTCGTAGCGCCGGCCGTCGAGATGCGACTGGAAACTCGCGCCTTCCTCTTTCACTTTCCGCAATTTGGCGAGCGACATGATCTGGAAGCCGCCGCTGTCGGTGAGGATAGGACCATCCCAGCCGATGAATTTGTGCAGGCCACCAAGCGCTGCAACTTGCTCAGCACCGGGCCGCAGCATCAGATGATAGACATTGCCAAGGATGATGTCGGCACCAGTCCCCCTCACCTGGTCGAGATAGAGCCCCTTGACGGTTCCCGCAGTGCCAACCGGCATGAAAGCCGGGGTCCGAATTTCTCCGTGCAGAGTCGTAATCGTGCCGCGACGGGCGGCGCCGTCGGTCGCGTGGAGGGTGAAGGAGAAGACTGGATCTGACATCAGGGATTGGGGAATAGCAGCGACGCATCGCCGTATGAATAGAAACGATAATCATTGGCGATTGCGTGCGAATAGGCAGCCTTCATCCGCTCCAGGCCGGCAAAGGCGCAAACCAGCATAAAGAGCGTCGAGCGCGGCAAATGAAAATTGGTCATCAACACATCGACGGAACGGAACCGGTACCCCGGAGTGATGAAGATATCCGTTGGGCCGGAGAAGGCTTCGATCTTGCCCGAGCGTGCCGCCGTTTCAAGCAGGCGCAATGATGTTGTGCCGACGCTGACGATCCGGCCGCCTTTGGCACGCACGTCATTGAGCCGGGCCGCCGTTTCGGCGCTCACCGTGCCCCATTCGGCATGCATCTTGTGGTCGCGTGTATCCTCGGCCTTCACCGGCAGGAAGGTCCCGGCGCCGACGTGCAGCGTCACGAATTCATGCGCAACGCCGCGTTTATCGAGCGCCGACAGGAGCGCCTCGGTGAAGTGCAGACCGGCGGTGGGCGCGGCAACCGCTCCCTCTTCGCGGCCGTAGATCGTCTGATAGTCCTTGCGATCTTCTTCGTCGCTGGCGCGCTTGCCGGCGATGTAAGGCGGCAAGGGCATGTCTCCCAAGGTGGCAATCGCCTCGTCGAGTACCGGACCTGAAAAATCGAAGGCAAGGGTGATCTCACCCCCCTCGCCTTTCTTCTCGACGGTCGCCTCGAGCGCACCAAGCAAACACACGCGTCCTTCGCTGCCGAAGCGGATGCGATCGCCCGCCTTCAAGCGCTTGCCAGGCTTGGCGAAAGCCAGCCAGCGCGCAGCATCGAGACGCTGATGCAGCAGCACATCGATCCCGGGCTCGACACCGCGCCCGATGCGCCGGCCCGACAGAGCGGCCGGAATCACCTTCGTATCGTTGAAGACGAGCACGTCGCCGGCTTTCAGAAGGTCGGGCAGATCGCGCACCGAGCGATCGCTCAGTTGCTCTGGCGCGACCACCAGGAGCCGGGCCGCGTCGCGCGGCCGCGACGGCCGCAAGGCTATGCGGTCGGCGGGAAGGTCGAAGTCAAAATCGGAGACGCGCAATCATCAAGGTCCAGAACAACTCACTGCCCAAGCGCCGACGCCCGAAATCCACAAGGTTCCGCCGGCCGCGTAGAAATCGCTTTCAGACGCCTTGTAGACGCGAAGCTTGGCAAGAATCTCGCTGACATTGTCGTCGGTGATGTCGACATGCAGGATTTCGGAGGTTTCAAACGCCTGGCCAACCGAGATCGGCGTCACGCCGTCTTCCTTCTGCGTCGACCAGCGCTTCGTGCCGGCCTCCATGTCCGCCTTGGCGATGGAGACGACAGGCAGTGCGCCCATCAGCAGCGAGATCGAAGCGCCGTCGCCTGAACAAATCGTCGTCTCGGTGGCATGCGCCGCGCCCGCCACCATCATCGCACCCACAACTGCAAGCGCGGTTCCAAGAATCGTCTTCCTGATCATTCTGCCTCCGTTGCCTCTCCGCCTTCGCCGCAGACCACCGGCCATGCGCCAACTCCATGAATATGGAGGATGCCAGCAAGCACCGGCTCCTGACCTTCTTCATGACCGAAGTTCACCCGCAAGGCGCCCGCGAGCTCGGATTCTGCCAGGACGTCGATTTTCATCCCATCGTCATCGGAAAACGCCTGCTTCACCACGATCAAGGTGCCGCCATTGGCCTTGTCCGTCGACCAGATCCTGTCGCCGGCCCCCATCGAGAGGCCAAGTGGCGCAAGACCCGGAGTCGTACCGACGACGAAACTCATCCACGCCTTGTTAGCGCGCGCCCTGCATTCGATATCCTCGGTCGCCCAAGCGGACGAGGCCGTGGCGAGGAACGCCGCGGCCACAGCCGATATCGCAGCGACGCGCAAGTCCGATCAGCTCTTCACGTCCGCCGCGACGCGCATAGTCACGATCCGATCGGGATCACGGACCGGTTCGCCACGCTTCAATGCGTCGACGAGTTCCATGCCCGACGTAACCTTGCCCCAGACCGTGTAATTGCGATCGAGGAATTTTGCATCACCAAAGCAGATGAAGAACTGGCTGTTGGCGGAGTTCGGATCGCTGGAACGCGCCATGGAACAGACGCCGCGCACATGCGGCTCGCCGGAGAATTCGGCCTTGAGGTTTGGCTTTTTCGAGCCGCCCGTGCCGGTGCCGGTCGGATCGCCGCCCTGCGCCATGAAGCCATCGATCACGCGATGAAATGGCGTCCCGTCATAGAAGCCGTCACGGGCGAGCTCCTTGATGCGCGAGACATGGCCGGGGGCCAGATCGGGACGCAACTCGATCGTCACGCGGCCCTTGGGCAGGTCGACATAGAGGGTGTTTTCGAGGTCGGCGGCCATTATTTCATGTCCTTCAATACTTTCATGGAGACGATCTTATCGGGATTGGCCGGCGGTTCGCCCTTTTGGATCTGGTCGACGCAATCCATGCCGTCGGTTACTTCGCCCCATACCGTGTACTGGCCATTAAGGAAGTCACCATTGGCGAACATGATAAAGAACTGGCTGTTGCCGGAATTTGGATCCTGTGCCCGCGCCATGCCAACGGTGCCACGAACGAAGGGCTTGTCGGAGAATTCGGCCTGGAGATCGGGTTCTTTTGAGCCGCCCATGCCGGTGCCGGTCGGGTCGCCCGTCTGCGCCATAAAGCCGTCGATGACGCGATGGAATATGATGCCGTCATAGAAGCCTTGACGTGTCAGCTTCTTGATCTGGGCGACATGCTTCGGCGCGACATCCGGCAAGAGCGAGATGATGACATTGCATCCCTTGCTGGTTTTGATCACGAGCGTGTTTTCGGCGTCGGCTGCCAATGCCGAGGCCGCCATCATGGCGCTGAGGGCACCGGCAAAGGCCAGGGTACCGGCAAGTTTGAATTTCATTGCGAACTCCTTGGGTTGACTGGGTTTGAACGGCTTGTAGGGGGCGGATTTGGCCGAATTAAAGGCCGGTCATCGCGTTTCGGCGAACGCCGCGTTGACGAGAGCCAGCGCTTCCTTGGGGATGAAAAGGGTAATATCGCCGCCCATCCGGGCGATCTGCTTGACGAGCGAGGACGCGATCATGCGGGTCGCGGGGCTCGCGGCAAGAAAGACGGTTTCGATGTCGGGCGCCATGGCACCGTTCATCTGGCCCATCTGAACCTCGTAGTCGAAGTCGCTTGCGTCGCGCAGGCCACGGATGATGAGGCCCGCATTGGCGCGGCGCGCGGCATTGACCGCCAGATCGTCGAAAGTGACGATTTCGATCTTCACCCTGGTATGTTCGACGATCGGGCGGGTGACTTGATCGAGAAGCTTGATCCGCTGCTCAGGCGTCAAAAGCGCCTGCTTTCCATGATGGACGCCGATACCAAGGACGAGCTTGTCGACGAACCGCGCGGCACGCGCGATGATGTCGAGATGCCCATAGGTGACGGGGTCGAAGGAGCCGGGATAAAATCCGGTGCGGGTCATGGCGCTGGCATAGCCGCTTCGGCATGCTGCCGCAACATGTCAGGGCCTCCGCGGCACGGTAACGGCACAAGCATCAGGAGGTTCGGTAAATAATGAGCAACCAGTCGATTCTGGCGCATATCTCGGTCGGAACCAACGACTGCGAAAAGGCCAAGAAATTTTATCCAACCGTGCCGGCGACGCTCGGCAATGGCAGCCATTTTGGCTTGAACGCGGCCTCAAGAAGACCTTTTGGGACGAGGCATTGGCGAAGTAGGTCGTCATGGCGCGAGGCGAATTCCCGCTTTCCGCAAAAACGAGGGAAAAATCGAGGGTATGATCTTTTTCCCTAGGCGACTGCTGTGATGATGTGGGCCTGGATTTTGCCGACGACTTCGCCGTTGCCATGGCGCTGTGCAATCGCGGATGCCGCGACATCGGTGGCGGCTTCCAGACCTCCTGGATCCCGCGCCTCGATTTCGCTGCGCAGAACCGTCCCCTGGCAAAAAGCAATGGCGGGAATGAGCGGCGAGGATGCCCTGCTCAAATCGCTTCGCGTCTCGATATCAACCCGGGTGAATCCCGCTTCGTCGAGATCTCTGCGGATCTGCGCCGTGTCGTGGTAGCCGTGCGGCGTGCGGGCCAGAAAGCGCGGCGGATCGCCTGGAAAAATCCCTGCGAGGGCGTTGGTCACCGCATCCGCAAATTCATTCTCTTCGATTCGGTCCCAGACATTGAACACAAAATGCCCGCCGGGCTTCAAAACTCGTTTGGCTTCGCGGTAGCCGGACACGCGATTGGGGAAGAACATCGCGCCGAACTGGCAGCACACGACATCGAAGTTTGCGCCCCCGAATGGCAATGCCATAGCATCAGCCTGGCGCCAGGAGAGCCGTTTGTCGGGAGCCTGTCGCGAAGCGGCATAATCCAGCATCGGCTGGTTCAGGTCGGTCACGACGTAGTTCGCGTCTGGGGATAGCCTCGCGGCCAGCGCACGCGTTACAACCCCGGTTCCAGCAGCAGTCTCGAGAACGGCGCCCGGCGATAAAGCCGCGGCACGCCACGCGAGATCCGCCGCAAACGCCTCGAAAATCAACGGCACCATGTAGCGGTCGTAACTCTCCGGGATGGAGCCGGTGAAACCCTTGTCCGCTTCAAGCATGCCAATGTCGTCCGACTGTTGGATGAGATAAGCATAGCCTAAATCCGCGGCGACGGCGTCCGAGTAAGCTATGGTGCCGTAGGGTTATTATTTCCGGATATGGGGGCGCGACCGTGCCTCTCATTGTGGCCTGCAGTATTTCATTCTACAGCGGCGCCAACCTCGCGCTTCGCTATTACAGATCAGTCGCTTTCTGGCCCCGGGGGCCGTGGATAGACGGAGTGTACCGGACGCTGCCGATCGAAGTCGCCTTGTACGGATTGGCGTTCCTGCTCTTAAACCTGGGCCGCCTGCGCCGGCTGGAGAAAGCGGTAATCTGCGCGGGATCATGATCGCGTTCGCGATCTGAGTGAGCCTCACGCTTGAACGCTGGCTGCGCGCATCTGGTGAAGCTTGGCTGGGCTTTGGGCGCAGCCCGGGTTACCTCCCCCTGAGCGCCAGCCAGATGCCGCCGCCGATGAGACAAAGGCCGCTCACCGTCTCGATCGCCCGGATGCGGGTTCGAGACAGCCACGATCCCGCGCCGCCGGCAGCGAAGGCGTAGACGCTGTCGAAGATCGTGGCGATGACCATGAAGGTCACACCGAGGAACAGGAGCTGGCGGACATAGTCGCCCTCCGGGACGATGAATTGCGGGATGAGCGCACCGAAGACGAGCAGGACCTTGGGGTTGGAGAGGATCACCATCAAGCCCTGGAGGAAGAAGCTCCCACGCGGGCGGGTACGCTCGGCGGTGATGAGTTCGCCCTTGGAGCGGATCAACTTGATGCCGAGCCAGATCAGGTAAGCGGCGCCGGCGACGCGCAGCACGTCGAACCATACGCCCATGAATTCGATTGCGGAGGCCAGGCCCAGCACCGCGACGGCGAGCCAGAGCAGCAGTCCGGCCTGGGTGCCGGCCACGTTGAGCAGCCCGGCGCGGGCGCCGTGGCGCAAGCTGTTGGCAATGATCACCGTGACGGTCGGCCCCGGGACGATCACGATCAACGTGCAGGCCAGACAGAAGGCGATGTAGGCCTGGATGGTCATCATGCGCGGTCCTCCCCTCCAAAGGGCAAGCTAGTCCTGGAAACCAAACTATCCGCGCGGGCAATCCCGTCTATCTGCCTGTACCACTTGTCCCCGGCCTGCTTCGTCATTACCACCCCCATATTTCGAACATATCGGGAACATAGTTATCCGGACCCGAAAAGTCAAGGAGTTTTATGCTGTTTTTATATTATTATCCTAAGGCATTGAAAGTAAAAGCTACTCAGCCTCGACCTCCGGCTCGCCAGCCTCGTCCTCGTTCGCCTCTTCGCTGATCCGCTCGACAGCAACGACCTGCTCTCCTCCCGCGGTCTTGAAGATCGTCACGCCCTGGACATTCCGACCGGCCTTGCGGATGTCGTGAACCGGGCAGCGAATAAGCTGGCCGTTGTCGGTTACGAGCATGATCTGGTCGGAGTTCTTCTACCGGGAATGAAGCGATCAACACCCCATTGCGCTCATTGACGATCATCGCGGTGATGCCCTTGCCGCCACGATTGGCAATCCGATACTCGTAGGAGGAAGTACGCTTGCCGTAGCCCTTTGCGGAAACCGTCAGAATGAACTGCTCGGCAGCGCCCATCTCGGCGTAGCGCTCCTGGCTCAGGCTCACGTCGGCAACCGGCTCCTCGTCGACTGAGCCTGTCTCTGCCTCCTCGCCTGCGACCGCGCGCGCCATTTTGAGGTAGGTAGAGCGCTCTTCGACTGAGGCTTCGACATGCCGCAGTATCGACATGGAGATCACTTCATCGCCCCCGGCCAGCCTGATGCCACGCACACCGGTCGAGTTCCGGCTTTGGAACAGTCGTACATCGGAGGTGGCAAAACGGATCGCCTGGCCTTGCGCCGTGGTCAGCAGCACGTCGTCGGATTCCGTGCAGATTTCAACGCCCGCCAATTGATCACCGGCGCTCAGATCCATCGCGCGCTTTCCGGCCCGGTTGATATTGCCGAAATCCGAGAGGTCGTTGCGGCGTACATCGCCCGACTTCGTCGCGAACATGATATGCAGCGAATCCCAGGTCGTCTCGTCCTCGGGCATCGGCATGATCATCGTGATGCGCTCGTTCTTGTCGAGCGGCAACAAGTTGATCATCGCCTTGCCGCGCGATTGCGGGCTGCCTTGCGGCAAACGCCAGACCTTGAGGCGATAGACCATGCCGATCGAGGAGAAGAACAGAATTGGCGCGTGGGTGCTGGCAACGAATAGCTTGGTGACGAAATCCTCGTCGCGCGTATCCATGCCGGAGCGGCCGCGGCCGCCGCGACGTTGCGCGCGATAGGCAGCAAGCGGCACGCGCTTCACATAGCCCGCATGGCTGACGGTAACGACCATGTCCTCACGCTGGATGAGGTCTTCGTCCTCGACCTCGCCCTCATTGTCGACGATCTCGGTACGCCGCGGCGTTCCGAAGTCCGTCTTGATAGCGATCATCTCGTCCTTGATGATCGTCTGCACCCGAGCGCGGGAGCGCAGGATTTCGAGGTAGTCGGTGATTTCCTTGGCGAGTTTCTCAAGTTCGCCGCCGATCTCGTCGCGGCCAAGCGCCGTCAGGCGCTGCAAGCGCAGATCAAGAATAGCGCGCGCCTGTTCATCGGAGAGGCGGTAGGTGCCATCCTCGGCGAGGCGATGGCGCGGATCGGCAATGAGCGCAATCAGCGGCGCCATGTCTTTTGCCGGCCAGGCACGCGCCATCAACGCTTCGCGGGCTTCCGCTGCATCCTTCGAACGGCGGATCAACGCGATGACTTCGTCGATGTTGGCTACCGCGATCGCGAGGCCGACCAAGATATGGGCGCGGTCGCGAGCCTTGGTCAGCAAATGCTTGATACGGCGGGTGACCACCTCCTCGCGGAAGGCGATGAAGGCCTGAATCAGATCCTTGAGATTGAGGATTTCCGGGCGACCGCCGGTCAGTGCGACGTTGTTGACGCCGAACGACTGCTGGAGTTGCGAGAAGCGCCAAAGCTGATTCAAAACGACGTCCGGCACCGAATCGCGCTTGAGTTCGATGACCACGCGCATGCCGTGGCGGTCGCTCTCGTCTCGGATGTCGGAAATGCCCTCGATCTTCTTCTCGCGGACCATTTCCGCGATCTTCTCGATCATCGTGACCTTGTTCACCTGGTAGGGAATCTCGGTGACAATGAGGGCTTCGCGTTCTTTGCGGATCTCTTCGACATGCACGCGTGAGCGCATGACGATCGAACCACGGCCGGTATGGAAGGCAGATTTGATGCCGGCGCGACCGAGGATGACACCGCCGGTCGGAAAGTCAGGACCCGGAATGATGTTGATTAGGTCGTCGATCGAGGTTGCTGGATCGTCAATGACGGCGATGGTGGCATCTATCACTTCGCTCAGATTATGCGGCGCCATGTTGGTCGCCATGCCGACCGCGATACCGCCTGCGCCATTGACGAGAAGGTTCGGGAACTTCGCCGGAAGCACCAACGGCTCGCGGAATTCGCCAGAGTAGTTCAGCGAGAAATCGACGGTGTTCTTGTCGAGATCGTCGAGCATCGGCATCGCCGTTTTGGCAAGCCTGCATTCGGTATAGCGATCGGCCGCCGGCGGATCGCCATCGACGGAACCGAAGTTCCCCTGCCCGTCGATCAATGGCAGCCGTAAGGAGAATTCCTGCGCGAGACGCACCAGAGCGTCATAGATCGCGAGGTTGCCGTGCGGATGATACTTGCCCATGACGTCGCCGACGACGCGGGCAGATTTCTTGTAGGGCTTGTCCGGCGTAAAGCCGTTCTCATACATCGTATAGAGGATGCGCCGATGAACCGGTTTGAGACCGTCGCGGACGTCGGGAAGAGCGCGGCTCACAATCACGCTCATCGCGTAATCGAGATAGCTTCTCTTCATCTCTTCTTCGATGGTGATCGGCGAAATATCGCCTGCGGAATTTTCGTCCTTATCGGTCACGGAAAGCCTTTGGAGGGAAGGAAATTCTCCCGTTCACAGCCATCGGGAGAAGAGATTCGAACAATCTCCAAACATAGCCGATAGGCCGCCTCAGAGCAATGACTTGCAGTATTTATACGATAGAAATAATCCAATAAAAGCAAATACTTATGGAGTCGTTAGACGCCCGAGCGAGAACCAGTCCTGGGTGAAGGCAAAATAGACAAAAACGAAGACGAGGCCTGAGATGAAAGTGGTCCAAATCGCCTTCCTGAGGAGGTTCGGATTGACCGGTGCGCCTGGCTCGTTACCGGGTTCGACTTCCTCCCCGGCCTCGTGGGCATTTCGCACGCCGATCGGCAGAACAGTGAAGAGCACCGCCCACCAGATGATGAAATAGACGGCGAGTGCGCTGCCGATGCTCATGCCTGTTCCAGTTCCACGAGCGTGCCGCAAAAATCCTTGGGATGCAGGAAAAGGACTGGTTTGCCATGCGCGCCGATCTTCGGCTTGCCGTCGCCCAGCACCCGCGCCCCGGCCGCGACCAATCGATCACGCGCAGCGATGATATCATCCACTTCGTAGCAAACATGGTGCATGCCACCCGACGGGTTTTTCTCAAGGAAGGATTTGATCGGTGAATTCTCGCCCAAGGGTTCAAGCAGTTCTACCTTGGTGTTGGGAAGCTCGACGAAAACCACCGTCACGCCATGCTCGGGCTCGGGCTGGGGTTGTGAGACCCGCGCGCCGAGCGTATCGCGATAGACCGCGGTCCCGGCGACGAAGGTCGGGAACCGCAATGGCAACGTGGTTGAGGCGCCCGAGCATAGTCGCCTAGACCGGCAACGGATTTCGCTCGATGAACTCCGCCTGATGCCAATAGGGATAGGCCTTGGTCTTCTCGCTCGCCTTGTCGAGCCGCGCGACCTGGTCCTTGGTGAGGTTCCAACCAACGGCACCGAGATTTTCGCGCAGTTGCGCTTCGTCACGGGCACCAACGATGACATTGGCAACTGTCGGGCGCTGGAGAAGCCAGTTCAACGCGATCTGGGGAACGGACTTGCCGGTTTCTTTGGCGACTTCGTCAATGGCATCGACAACGCGATAGAGGTATTCGTCGGAAACCGGCGGCCCGTTCTCGGCCGTTATATGGAGACGGCTCGTCTTGGGGAGCGGCTGGCCACGCCTGATCTTGCCAGTGAGACGCCCCCATCCAAGCGGGCTCCAGACTACGGCGCTCACGCCCTGATCAAGGCCTAGCGGCATCAGTTCCCACTCATAGTCGCGGCCAATGAGCGAGTAATAGGCCTGATGCGCGACATGGCGCGCGAGGCCATATTGTTTGGAAATCGCCAGCGACTTCATCAAGTGCCAGCCGGAGAAATTCGAGCAGCCTATATAGCGGATCTTGCCCGCCTTAACCATTTCGTCGAGCGTGAAGAGCGTCTCCTCGATCGGCGTCATGGCATCGAAACCATGAAGCTGGAAGAGGTCGATATAGTCCGTTCCGAGACGCTTCAAGGAGCCATTGATCGCTTCGGTCAGATGATAGCGGGATGAGCCGACATCATTCGGCTCCGGGCTGAAGCGGAAGGTCGCCTTGGTGGAGACGATGACCTTGTCGCGACGGCCCTTGATGGCGGCACCCAGGACTTCCTCGGCGAGACCGCTTGGAATAGACGTCGGCCGTATCGAACATGCTCATGCCGGCTTCGAGGCAGATATCAACCAATCGGGTCGCGCCTTTGGCATCCGTGTCGCCCCAGGCCTTGAAGAAGGCGTTGCCGCCGCCGAAAGTCCCGGTCCCAAGGCTGAGGACTGGCACCGTGAAGCCGGACCCGCCGAGTTGCCTGAATTCCATGAATGCTCTCCGCACTGCTGAAGCTGGTTGCCGGGCGGGTCTATAGCCGTTCGAGGCGCCCGCCGCTAGCGGAGCAAGAGGCCGCAATCAAATCTCAGGGTTGCGCTGGGACTTGGAAAATCCGCGCGATCATGCGCTCGCGACAATCAGGTGGATCGACATTGCGCGGTTCAAAAATATGACGGCTAAGGAAATGTCCGGTCAGGCGGAAGCCGTCGATGACGTCGGCGGCATCGGGCGCGGCCCCCTGGCTGCCTTTCAGGAAATCCGGCAGTTTCAGGAGCCTGTCGCGATAGGGTTCGCCCGCCTCGCGCGACACGGCGCGGCCAGTTCGGGGCGAGACGTAGATCAGCTCCTCGCGCTTGCCTGTCGCGGCGCATTGGCCGAGGTCGAGTCCGAAGCCCAACTCGTCAAGCAGACCCATTTCCCAGCGCACGAAGAGGGCCGGCCAGATCGTCGCTTCATCAAGCGCATCGAGCACGAGGCGTGCTGCTTCATAGAGCCGCGAATGCGGCTCGCGCTCGGGCAGAAGCTGGCAGAGGCAAGTCAGCGTGGTCAGAGCGGCAAGTTTGGCGGGATCATCAATCAGCCAACCCGATCGCAATGACAAAGGCTCGATGGCGAAGTTGCCCAGATGCTCTTCAAGTCGCGCCCGCCAGGTTGCGAGCACAAGGTTTCCTTCCTGCAGGACGGGGCGCTGGGTGCGCGAGCGACCGCCGCGAACCAGGCCAGACCAGCGACCGCGGCCGCCGGTAAGGAGGTCGACAATGGCGCCTGTCTCGCCGTGGCGGCGGACACCGAGGACGATGCCCTCCTCCCGCCATTCCATCAGAGATCGAGGCCCATATTGCGCAAACGCTCGGGATCCTCGGCCCAGTTCTCGCGCACCTTCACGAACAAGAAAAGATGAACCTTGCGCTCGAACAGCGCCTCCAGTTCGGTGCGGGCGAGTTGGCCGATCTGCTTGATGGTCTGGCCGCCCTTGCCGAGAACGATCATCTTCTGGGTGTCGCGCTCGACGAAGATGATCTGGCCAATGCGGACCGACCCATCCTTGCGCTCCTCCCAAGTCTCTGTCTCGACTGTCGAGGCATAAGGCAATTCATCGTGCAGACGCTCGTAAAGCTTCTCACGGGTTATTTCAGATGCAAGAAAGCGCAGCTGGATGTCGGCGGTCTGGTCGCCCGGATAGAGCCAGGGACCTTCGGGCATCTGCTCCGCGATGTAGAGTTTCAGATCGGCGACACCATCGCCATTGATCGCGCTCACCATGAAAACGCGAGAGAATTGAAACAGTGCGGTCAGTTCCTCGGTGAGCGGCAAGAGCTTGTCACGGGGAACGGCATCGACCTTGTTGAGAACCAGTGCGGGTTTCAGATTGGCTTGGCCAAGCCCGGAAATGATCGTGCGGACTTCGTCATCAAGCCCTTTGCGCGCATCGACGATGAGCAGCACTGCATCGGCTTCCCCTGCCCCGCTCCAGGCGTTGGCGACCATCGCCGTATCGAGCTTGCGACGCGGGGTAAAAATGCCCGGCGTATCCACGAAGACGATCTGGGTATTTCCCTCGATCGCGATGGCGCGGATACGGGCGCGAGTCGTCTGGGCTTTTCGCGAAACGATCGACACCTTGCTGCCCGCAAGCTGATTCACGAGCGTCGATTTACCGGCATTCGGGGCACCGATGACGGCGCAAAATCCACAGCTTGTCTGTTCGGCGGTCATGTTCTCAAATTCTCACGCAGCAGGAAGGCCCGAGCCGCAGCCTGCTCGGCCAACCGTTTGTTGAGGCCTTCCCCTTCGGCCGGATGGCGGTCGCCGACGGCAACTTCAACCACAAATACCGGCGCATGATCAGGGCCCTGGCGGCCCTTGATGCGATAAGCCGGGATCGAGTGACCCTGAGCGAGCGCCCATTCCTGGAGGAATGTCTTGGCGTCCTTGCGTAGCGATTTCTTGTCGGCAAGCGCGGCGCCCCAGAATCGCAGGATAAATTTGCGGGCAGCTTCGAGACCGCCATCGAGATAGATGCCGGCAATCATGGCCTCCATGGCATCTCCGAGCACGCTCGAGCTCAAATGCACACCCAATTCCGATTCCTTGCGGCCAAGCTGGATGAAATCCTGGAGACCGATCAGGCGGGCAATCTCAGCACATAATTCGCCGCGCACGAGTGCTGAATGCCAAGACGCCATCGGGCCTTCCTGATGACCGGGATTTTCAAGATAAAGCTTCTCGGCGATAATTAGGCCGAGCACGCGATCGCCCAAGAACTCGAGCCTTTCATAGTCGCGACTGGCGCGCCCGACGCTCGCATGCGTCAGCGCCAACCGCAGCATCCCGCGGTCCTTGAAGTCATAGCCGAGGCGTTCGGCAAGTTCCTGGTATTTCGCTTCCGTGAAGCGGACCACGGCGTCAATTGACGATGTTGAAGAAGCGCCCCCAACGGATCGCGAAAGGCCACTTCCACACTTCCCACAGCGAGACATCGGGCTCGATCGAGAAGAAGATCAGATCGGCGCGGCCGACGAAGTTCTCGTAAGGAACAAAGCCAACCACTTCCCTGTAGCGGCTGTCTTGCGAATTGTCGCGATTGTCGCCCATCATGAAGTACTTGCCGGGCGGTACCAGATATTCGTCGGTATTATCCGCCGCACCCTTCGGCTCGGCGTCAAGTACCTCGTATGTCACCCCGTTAGGTAGCGTCTCCCGATACATAGGTATCTTGGCATGCCCGTAGGAGAAAGCCTTGCCATCGTCATTGGGGTAGTCGCCGATATACTCCTTCTTGACGGCCTCGCCGTTGATGAACAAGACGCCCTCGCGCATCTGGATGCGGTCGCCAGGCAACCCAATTACACGCTTTATGTAATCTGTTTCGTTATCACGCGGGAGCTTGAACACCGCGACGTCGCCGCGTTCGGGCGGCTCCGCGAAGAAAACCCTGCCGTCGAAAGGCATGGGGCCGATCTTGAACGACTCGATGCCCGGAATTCCAAACGAGAAATTGAATGAGTATTTGCCGTAGCCGTAGGAAAGCTTGGAAACAAAAAGGTAATCGCCAACCATCAGGGTCGGATACATCGAGCCGGAGGGAATGTTGAAGGGCTGATACAGAAAGGTGCGCACGAAGAACGCGATCAGCAAGGCCTGGACGATGACCTTGACTGTTTCCCAAATGCCGTCTTCGGATTTCTTCTTCGAGTGCTGGGCCGCGGCAGCCATATGATGATCTTTCTTGTGCTTCAAACCGCTCGCGGCTCCCTTTTCCCCCGAGTCTGTTTTCGTCTTAACCCGCCATGCGCAGCCTTTCAACGCGAGGCGGAGCAACAATCAAGTCTGTTGCCAATTGGGCACAGTGTGACAATGATTCAAGGGAAACAGAGCCACGCGGTCAAATTACATTTCGATCAGTTGGTATCGTTTCCTATTTCGACGGACGCCCTAGCGCTTAAGCACGTCCCGCAATTCGGTCATATTGGCACGGGCTCGCAAAATGTTCTGGGC
This sequence comes from uncultured Alphaproteobacteria bacterium, assembly GCA_963805405.1. Lineage (GTDB taxonomy): Bacteria > Pseudomonadota > Alphaproteobacteria > Rhizobiales > Aestuariivirgaceae > JAEUMG01. Next base: position 811,896 of record CAWDUC010000020.1, read on the forward strand.
CATGACAGCAAGGTGATCGGGCATGATCATCCCATCCTCCCGGCCGTTGGAGACAATCGTTGGTGAAAGCGCTGCCGCTTCCGCAACATGCCTCTCCAGCAGATCCCAGACCGGTCCGAGATCACGCTTGCTGAGAACGTCGGCGAAATCCAGCCGCGCTGCCTGCAGAAGTCCGTGATAGGCATACATCTGACCAAGGGCGAACATGAATAGATCATCGGCGTGGAAATCAAACCATCCCCGGTCATTGCCCTCGCCGGCGACAAAGGTGTCGGTCTGAGGGTCATAACGGGTGCCCTGGGACCGCTTGGCGAGCGCATCGACCGTCGAACCGGTATCCTGGGTTATCCGCTCCAGAAACTGGAGGAGATTGTCGGCGCGCGCATCGAAACTCGCCTGGCAGTTGCCTAAACGGTCATTGAACTTCTCATAAAGCGGGATCGCGCTTCGGTAGATGGATGATGAGGGCTGAACCGGGCCGAAGGGACGCGTCGGATCGAATGGATTGAACCACCAGGTGCGTTCGTCATACTGCATGAGCCCGCGCGCTGCCTGGAGGTCGGGATCAGCCTGCGAGGTACCACGGACGCGCCCTAGGATATCCGTCAATTCGACGCCAGTCCGTCGCAGGGCGCTGAGCACACCGCGCTGGATGGCAGCCTTGTTGTCGAAGAAAGGCGTCAATTCCCACGACACCACACCAAGCAAACCGAGCTTGTACTGCGGCATGGACGATATCCACGCGTTCTCATTCACCACAAAGTCGATGAGATAGGTTTGAACATCGACAATCGCCGAGCGGCGGCATTGGTTTGGATCGCCCGTCTGGGCCGTTTCTTTCGCCAATATCGGCTTCGGATAGGCGAGCGAATAGCCTCGTGTCCAAAGGACATTCCACAGAAAGTCGACGTTCCAGACAGTGAACAGCAGAAGGAACAGCAAAACGCCTGCGCGCCAAGATACGCGCCATGCTCGCTTGGCTCGGCTCTGAGGCGCGAGCGGCTCGGCATCAACAGGCGTGCGGAATGAAAAGAGCGCCCGAAACCCGCGCTTAACACCCTGGAACCAGCGCCCGAACCGCTCAAACATCGTGTTCTTCCCGCGACCGCTCGCTATTCTTCGAGCGCGGCACTGTCTGCAACTTCACCATCGTGCTCATCGGTGGGTAGGCTCCCGGCGAGTGCCGCCGCCAACTGGCGGTCGCGATTGTAGACATCGCGACGAAAGTTCACCGCGCCATCCTTGTTGACCCAAGCGGTCAGATAGGTGACGTGAACGGGAATCGGCTTTTCCAGGTTGATGACGCGCTGCTTACCAGTTGCGACCGCGACATCGATGCGCGAGCGGTCCCAACCTTGATCGGCTAGCAAGACGGCGGCAAGGTCCAGAGGATCCTGGACGCGCATGCAACCGTGACTGAAAACGCGCAAATCCTTCTCGAAGAGGCTCTTTTGCGGCGTGTCGTGCAGGTAGACGTTAAAGCGGTTGGGGAACATGAATTTCACCCTGCCCAGCGCATTCTTGCCGCCAGAATCCTGGCGCAACGAGTAAGGCATGCGGCTCATCGAAGACCAATTCACGCTAAAGGGATTGACCTCGGCCGCGTTGTCCCCTGCTCCTGAAAAGATCCGTATGTTCTGGCGCTTCAGATAGCCCGGGTCCTTCCTGAGCTTCGGGAGGTATTCCTTGTTGGCGATTGACGAGGGCACGTTCCAGTAGGGATTGATGACGATGTATTTCATCTTCTCGGAGAAGACCGGCGTGCGGCTATAGGGCTTGCCCACCACGAGTCTCGCCGTATGGATCGTCTTCTCATTTCGGACGACCTTCAATTCCTGATCGGCAACATTGACGAAAATGTAGGAGCCGCCAAGATCGTCATCCATCCAGCGCCGGCGCTCGAGGTTCAGTTCCATCTGCCGGATGCGGTCAGCTATCGGCACGTTCATCGCTTCAAGAGTGTTATCGGCAATGACGCCATCATCTGTGAGACCATGTCGCACCTGGAAGCGCTTCACGGCTTCGACAAGATCGGTGCCATAGAAATCACCATCGCCCTTGGCGCCTGCGGGGAGATCGCCCGTCGCCATCAAGCGCTGGCGCAGGATCGGCACGCGCTTGTCGGTCATGTCCGGCTTGAGCGTCGGGCCTTTCGGCACCGCCGGCCAGCCGCCCTTTTTTTCGATGTCACGATATTCGGCCAGCGCAAGCTTAAGGCGATAATATTCACGGGTCTGAGGCTCGAGCGTGCTCACATATTCGGAAATGCTCTCGGTGACCTCGGCGCCATCGATCAGCGTGAGCGGTCCGAGTTCCTTCGCCATGATGGCGTTCTCGGCGCTTGCTGTCTTCGGGACCACGCGACCGCGGTTGATGTCGCGGCCAAAGTCGATGAAGGCGCGGCTCAGGAGCAATTCGAGTTCCGCCAGTTCCCGAGGGCTCGTTGCGTTGATGCGCTTCTCGATCTCGGCGACGCGATAATTCGCAGGGTTAAGCCCCATTTCGTTGGCGGCCTTGAATACCGCCAGGGCCTCCTTGGCTTTCGCCTTGGGTCCGGTATCGCGTACCCAAATGGGCTTATAGTCGCGATCCGCCGCGTAAAAGACGTAGACCTCGATGATCCGCTCGTCATTGTCTTCATTGCCGATCGAGGGCTCGCCGCTGTCGATGATGGTCTTGAGTTCGGCTGCCACCTTGTCGTTGTCGGCCGCATTGATGTGCGGCGCGCCCAACATGAAGATGAAGGCGAAAGCACAGACGACAGGCCACAGCGAGAACTTCATGCCCATTCTCCGGAAATCCTTGATCTTTATCTCTTATTTGCCCACGTGGTTGCCGGTAAGGTCAAGTTACAAGCACCTCCCGAGTCGGCATCCATCACACAGTAAGCCGCAGTTTGCATAAAATGTGGCGGCGCGGGAGCCGGTGATCTGCGGGTGCTTGCCACGGGTCCAGGGAGGAGTCGAGTGGCGAAGCAGCGCCCTGTCGACATTGTGATCGTCGGAACCGGCATGGGCGGCGCAGCCTTCGCGTGGCAATTGTCTCGGCTTGCCCCAAAAGCAAAGATCGTGTGTCTGGAGCGGGGTATGTGGCTAAAACCCGCCGACATGCCCGCCGCCTCGCCCGACTGGCAGAGTGCGGGCTTCGGCAAATGGGCCACATCGCCCAATGCGCGGTTGGCGGCCGGCGGCAATCCATGGTCGGCGGACTACCCCATCGACGACAGCGATTCACCCTTGAAACCGCTGATGTGGAACGGCGTTGGCGGGTCGAGCATCAATTGGGCGGCGCATTTTCCGCGGCTCAAGCCATCGGATTTCCGGACACGGAGCCTCGATGGCGTCGGTCTCGACTGGCCTTATTCTTATGCCGATCTCGAGCCCTTCTACGATCTCAACGACACAATGATGGGCGTATGCGGGCTTGCGGGTGACCCGGCCTATCCGCCGAAACCCCAGCGTTCGACGCCGCCACTGCCGATGGGGCGAGCCGGCGCGCGGGCGGCGGAGGCCTTCAACGCGCTGGGTTGGCACTGGTGGCCCGTCGACGCAGCGATCAACACGGCGCCTTATGGCGGGCGTGCCGCTTGCAACAACTGCGGCCCATGTCTGCTTGGCTGCATGCGACACGCGAAAGCTTCGTGCGATATTACTTACCTGCCCGGTGCCGTGGCCAATGGCGTCGAAGTGCGGAGCAGTTGCACGGCCCTCCGCGTGCAGATCGAGAATGGGCATGCGACCGCCGTCACCTATGCCGATGAGACCGGCATGGTCCATGAACAGCCCGCGGCTCATGTGGTGATCGCTGCGAATGGGATCGGCACACCGCGCCTGCTTTTTGCGTCGGGTCTTGGGCGCAATCCGCAAAGCGTGCTCGGACGAAATCTCATGATGCATCCCGTAGCCTATGCACGGGGACTGTTTGATGAAGTGTTGGATGGTCCCGCGGGACCAGTAGGCGCAGTACTTTACAGCCACCAATTCTACGAAACCGACCTGTCGCGCGGTTTTGTCAGGGGTTTGCAAATCCAGGTGACGCGCGAGAATTCTCCGTTAGCGCAAGCCCTGAGGAGTTCGCCCTCCTGGGGAGCCCATGCACAGCGCGAACTGGTCGAAGAATTCCGACACTCACTGGTTCTCATGATCGTCACCGAGGACCTGCCGGATCCGGAAAATCAAGTCACCGTCCTGGACCGTATCGAGCCGGATGGTCTGCCGGCCGTGAAGATGCGTTACAAGGTATCGGAAAATACCAAGGCGATGCTCGATTGGGGCTATGATCGGACCAGTGATATCTTGAAGGCCGCCGGCGCGAAGCGCGAGATCCGCGCGCCACTGCCACCGATGACCGGCTGGCACCTGCTCGGCACTGCGCGCATGGGCACAGATCCGAACACTTCATTCGTAGACCAGCGTGGTCGATGCCACGAAGTTTCAGGATTGCTTATCGCCGATGGAAGCATCATGCCGACTGTGGGCGCCGTTAATCCCGGCTCGACGATCGGCGCGATGGCACTGAAAATGGCAAGCGAGCTTGCGGAGGAACTGGCGTGACGAGCGGCGTATTTCATGCGGCCTTGGCGGACGGGATTGCGCCGGGTGGTTCGGTCGGCGGGAATGTAATGTTGCCGAGCGCAAGCAGCGTCGGTTGCGACCGCATCGTGGCCAAGGCGATCGATGGCGATATCAAGCCTTGCGGCTTTATCGACGCAATCGTCGCGCGACGCCGGTGGTGCTTCGGCTTTCAGCGCGGCCACCGCTCACGAACGGCAGTCATTTCTCGAAGCAGCTCAAAAAGAGATGCCCGAGGCTTTCGCCGCCCTGATAGCGCTGACGCTGGCGCATTACTACGCCCAGCCAGAGGTGCTAGCGGCCCTTCACTGGCAGGCGCGCGCGCCGCAACCAAACGGGCACGAACTACCGGCCTTCGACGGTAGTCTGCTCAACCCGGTCCTAGAGCGAGGCGCAATTTGGCGACAAACTTAACGCTTGCGTGTTCTCGCTTCCGCCCAAGCCAAAGCGATGGCAAAGGCGAAGAAGGCCGCAGTGACAACGCTGATCACGAGGATGACATGAGTAGGCATAGCAAGCTTCTCTCTGGGTCGATTTTCAGCTCACGTAGCAGTGCGGCGCGGCACCCCTCATTGATCCAGGTCAATTTCCAGCATCGGGGTTGTGAGAAACTGAGATCGCGATGAACATCGTCTTTCAAACCTCGACGATCATCGCGTTCATACATTTCGCGATCACGATCGCTATAGCCATCAGGGTCATCATGCGCAGGCCCACACGTGGGGTCGCACTGGCCTGGCTCCTGCTCGTGTCAGTGTTTCCGATTGGCGGCGCGGTCTTCTATCTCCTCGTTGGCGAGCGGCGGATCAGTCCGCGCCGCGTCCGGGAAATCGACAGTTTGCGTCTCGACTATCGCCGCGTCTCCAACGCGGAAATCCCTTCGCGCCTCACCGAAATCGACTGGTCGCACCACCTTCCCGCAGCGCGGGGATTGGACAGGGTCGGGCGATATCTCGTCGGAAGCCCAACAGTGCACGGGACGCGATTTTCGCTTTTCTCCGACACCCAGGAAATTCTCAAAGCCATCGCGCGCGACATCGACGCGGCACAGACCAGCGTCATGCTCGAATTCTATATCTGGAATGAAGGCGGCTCGGCTGATGAGATAGTCGAGGCTTTGATCAGGGCCAGAGCGCGCGGTATCGAATGCCGCGTGCTGGTCGACGCGATTGGCTCGCGGCCGTGGTGGAAATGCGAACAGCCACGTCGCTTGCGCGAGGCCGGTGTGCAGTTGGTCGAGGCCCTTCGCGTCGGCGTATTGCGGAGCATATTCGGGCGCGCCGATGTCCGGCTTCATCGAAAAATCATCGTCATTGACGGCAAGATTGCGTGGACCGGTAGCATGAACATGGTCGATCCTCGCTTCTTCAAGCAGGACGCCGGCGTCGGCGAATGGGTCGATGCAATGGTCCGCCTCGAAGGCGCTGCGGTCGTTCCGCTCGGTATCGTGTTGATCGCCGACTGGGTACTCGAGACCGGCGAGGCGATGCATGATGTCATCGTGAGCGCCGGCTTGCATATGGCACGTCCCGAGGGGGAGGCGGATATGCAGGTGATCCCTTCAGGCCCCGGGATCACCGATGATGGGCTGCTTCAAATGCTTTTGGGCATCATCAATGCGGCTGAGAGCGAAATCATCATCACCACCCCTTATCTTGTTCCAGACGACGCGCTCATCCTTGCCTTGCGCGGCGCCGCGGCACGGGGTGTGAAAGTCTCCATCATACTACCGGAAAAGGTCAACTCGTTCCTGACGCGCTATGCGAGCCGGTCGTATTACGACGAGCTGATCGATATTGGCGTCGAGATCTATCTTTATCGAAGCGGGCTCTTGCATACGAAATCGATCACCACGGATCGCTCGTTGTCGATGTTCGGAACTGTCAATCTCGACATGCGCAGCCTATGGCTCAATTACGAAGTGGCATTGTTCGTCTATGATGTCGAGTTTGCAACCGCACTTCTGGACCTGCAGCAAAGCTACATTGCGCAGTCCGACCGCCTTGATCCAAAGGCATGGGCCGCCCGGCCATTCCGGCAGCGTTTCATGGACAACACATTGAGGCTCGCGAGCCCACTTCTTTGAGCAGGCTCGCGCTCTGGCTTGTTCAGTTGACGTCCTTGAGTGTGATCGTGGTGACGCCTCCAGCAACATTGATACCGACCTGCCCTTCCAAAGAGAGCGGCTGCAACACGAAGGAGCGTCCCGTTCCGCCGATCAGTACATTGGCTCCGCCGCCGATACCAATCGATGCATTGGCGGTCACACCGGCATAGGTTCCGGCCAAGGCGCCCTCAGGGATGCTATGCTGCGCAGCAAGGACCGCCCATACCATGACGCCGCCGGCCGTTGCGCCAAGCGTAATGCCGACTTCTTCGATCTTGCCAGTATAGAGATCCGGCGGGCCTCCCTTGTCGCTCTTGAATGTGCAGGTCATCGACTGCTTCTCGACAAATACAAGGCCTATGCCAGCCGAGATGTCGCATTCGAGGGTGCCGGCACGCACTGTCGTATTTGCCGAAGCCGGCGCCATCGTCATTCCCAGCGCTGCAACCATGCCGGCCATCGCGATTACAAGTCTCTTCATCGAGCTCCTCCGTTCCTAGAAATTAAAATTTTCGCAATTGGAAAACTCCCGCAGCGGTTTGTCGGCCAAGAAAGCCTGTATTTCAAGCGGCAATCACGCGTCGAGATGGTAGGTCAAGGTCATTGCAAGGCAGTGCCGCAATTGTTCTTCGGGAAGCGGCTCCCCCACGCTAAAGTGCATTGCGCGGTTGCCTTCGAAGATGAATGTCCTTGGATAGACTTCCCGGAAGCGGGCAACGAGGTCTGTTTGGCAATGAAAATAGGCGGCATACACATTCTCTTGCCCGCGAACGGCATCAATCCGGATGGTACTGCCCGATTTCGATTGGTTAGTCAGATAAGCCGGTTGTCGCCATTTGAGGCATTCTGTGAGTTCGCCGACGCCCTTACAATCGGCGGCCGTTGAAAAAATCACGCTACGAAGCCTCAACAGCGCTTTGCGAAGGGGCGGCGAATAGGCTTCGAAGATAGCTTTGACGGCGGGGTCGGCGAAGGGGACGGTTCTCATCTCACGACCTCAGCGTTCAGAATCCGCCGGTCCATGTCCGGTAACAGCTTCGATGTAACGGCGCGCTGAGCGAGCAACTGCAGCCTTGCCGTCCTGCGGAATGATGCGGTCCCAGAAGGCTCCATAAATGCGATCGAACACAAACGGCTCAAGGCGCTCGATGATGCGTGTGACAGCAGCGGGGGACAACGGCATGTAGTTCGGGTAGCTGCGCATGAACCCGACATGACGATTATCCGCAGCAACCTGGAGTATATCACCCGACAACACCACGCCTTTGTTGCGGGCACCGGCAGCCCAATGAAGTACTGCCCCGCCGGCAAAATGGCCGCCGCATCTTATCAGGGTCACGCCCGGCAAAATCTCATGACGGTCCTCTCGCCAGAAGACGACGTTGCCATCGGTTCGCACGGCCCACTGCCGATCGGCTTCATGAAGAAGGATCGGCGCATTGTCAAAAGCCCTGCTCCACGAGATCATGCCGGAGTAATAGTGCGGATGCGAAATCGCGATGGCGCTGAGACCGCCTAGTTCCATGATGCGATCACGCATCGGGCGGTCGATGAGCGATACGCAGTCCCACAAAATATTGCCGGCCGCGGTTACGACAAGCAAGGCGCGTTGCCCGATCGCGAAACTGGGTTCCAGCCCGATGCCGATCAGTCCCGGTTCCTGTTGCCTCGCCTCGATCCGATGCGATTGTGCGAGGCTCTCGGATGTCGTCCATTGCTGTCCGCCCGCCGGCACATACTGCCGTTCATCCAGGCAAATGGGACAGGCCTGCGGGGGCATGCCTGACGGCGGATATTCAGTCCCGCAGGTGTTGCAAATGAATATTGTCATCAACATGGACAACCAGGGCTTGCAGGACTCGCGGCATACGGCAACACTACGAACACCAAATCACGGATGCAGGCACCCCATGCCATCACACCTCTTGCCCTATTCACCTTGGAAATGTGCGCTGGCGATGCTCCTCGGCACATTTATGCTCGCAACATCGCCTAGCCCATCGCAGGCGACCGTCTATGGCTGCAGCATTGCCGGACAATGGCAATGCTATCCAAGTCCACAGAGGTGCTACAAGAACGCCTCATATCTCTACGTCGTCAAGTTTCCGAATTATTCGGCCTGTCAGGCGCGCCGAAAGTAGGACGAAGTCCTAGATGCACTTTTCCTTGCGCTGCTCGCGCTGGGCCAAGTGCTTGTGCTGCTTCAATTCCTGCTTGTCGGTCAACGCCTGTTGGTCGCCATCAATGATTGCTGGGCGCAGGTACATCATTCCGATATTGGCTTTTGCCTCGTCTTGCGCGAGTTCGAGGCAGTAGTCATAGTTGGATTCGGCGGGGTTGTATTGGACATCTGCGGAATAGGCGGACGTTCCACCCAATAATGCGAGCGCAGATGCAATTGCCAATCGTATGCGCATCGGACGGTTCCCCTCAATTCGAGGGCCTAAACTTACGATAAAATCCATCGTTTGAGTAGCTCAATCGGCGGCCTTCCTCAAGGACGCCCCCGCACATTCAGCGTCCAGCAAGTCCTTCAGATTGAAGAGGTTTTCTCCATAGCGCGGCTGCGACCTTGGTTGCCGCATGGTCCTGTTTATGGTGTCGCTGGCATATTGATCCGCGGCGCCCGGAGCGTTAGGAATCCGATTTAAATGGGGGCGACGCCAATGCCGATTTCCCGCCGTGCTTTCGTGACATCCGCACTAGCAGCAAGCTTGCTGCCGGCACACGACGCTTTGGCCCTTACTGGAGAGCCATTCCCGGTCTTCGAATCCGATGCGCAGGAGGTTCCCAGCAAGTATCGCCGGTGGACCGTCGACTACGAAACGAACGAGCAACCCGGAACGGTGGTCGTGGATACCAAGCGCCGGTTTTTGTTCCATGTGCAGCCGGGCGGCAAAGCGATCCGTTATGGCGTCGGCGTGGGCAAGGACGGCCGGTCCTGGTATGGCAAATCGACCATCGGCCGCAAGGAAAAGTGGCCGACTTGGACGCCGACGCCGGAACACATCGCCGAACATCCTGACATCGTAAAGTGGATCAACGGCATGCCGGGGGGCAAGAACAATCCGATGGGCGCGCGCGCGCTCTATCTTTACCAGGGCGACATCGACACGGTGATCCGCATCCACGGCGCTATCAAGCCGGACATGATCGGGAAAAAAACCACGGCGGGTTGCATCAGTCTGCTCAATATCGAAATTATTCATCTCTATGAACAGGTCGACATTGGAACGCGGGTGGTGATTCTGCCGCCGAACACTTAGGCAGGTACACCCCCGCGATCGATTAGGGGCGGCGATCGTGCAGACAGTTGTGATGGTACGGGGGACCGAAAGGGACGGATTTACCTGGCGGCTTGTCGATGGCGAGACGACCGTCAAATCGGGCACTGCAACGACCGAGGCCGAGGCGGTCATCGCCGGACAAGGTGCCCAGCTTAAATACAACAGATCGAAATCATGGTGGAAAACCTGAGCTTGCGCTCCGCGCAGCTCCGACTGCTAGCGATAACTGATTTTATCCATTTTGCTGCGATGCCCTCCGAGGCTAAGCCCCGGCGTTCGATCAGACCGTAACTGAAGCGCTCTATCCGACGTCAAACATATCCGCCCGACACGCGCCAATAGGATCGGCACTGTTCGTCAGTTTTCTGGATAAGCCGTTCGCAACCGCAAGTTCCTTCGGGCGGATCGATGTCTGATCGGCTAGTGACCAACTTTCTTGCCGGTGATCCGTTCCCAGAACTCCTCCCGGTTGTTTGTGCGCGGAAATGCTTCGGCAGGAATCTTTTTCCCCAGCGCCTCGCATAAGGGTGCCCAGCCATCCTTTGCCTGGTATATGAGGAGTTGATCGGCCGGAATTGTATCTCTCACAGTGTCTGTGTGCGCGTTAAACGCGTTCTTGAGGCCTTCAATATCAAGTCCCGGCGGAAACCCCGTTTTCGCGACTACGTTCGCGACCATTGCCAGCCAAGGCTGCGCTTCGGGTGGCGCATTTTGGCGCCCTTGAAGCGCCTTGTAGATGGTTTCCGAGAAACTCTCGGCCCAACTCTCCGGACTTCTGACGGTGAGAATGTAGCGGGCTCGCGGGTACGCTGCGAACAGCTCTCTGGTGAAGCCTGCAGTAGGCCAATCAACAGCGCTGTTGAAGCCTTCGTACGTTGCCTCCCAATTCGGCCGGCCTGCTACAGCCTCAGCCCAGTACGGCACGTGCCGAGGCTTATCGGCAATTACCGCATCCATGTGATGACACGGCCCGAACCCAAGCTTTTCGATCGCTAGTTTTAGCGAATAGGTTCCGGTTCGGCCCACGCCCAAGCCGATGACTTCCAACACCATTGTTTTCCCTCCCATTGATCACCATCAACGACACCGACAATGGAGCCTTATCACCATAAAGCGAGCTTCCAACCTCAATCGGGCATTTGTCGCGACAAAAAGGCAGCGTCGCTAAGCCGCGATCGAAGCAGTGCTGGTGTGCTACTTTGGGTCTGGGAGTATCACGACCGTCATTCGCATCGGCAAAATATCGTCACCCGGCATGCCTACAAGCCGAGTATGCTCGCACAGTGCCCCCGCATGCTTTGCCTTATAAATGCGAACAGTGCCCTGCTTGCCGTTCCGTTCGCCCTCAAGCGGGGCAAAGAAGAAAATGGCGGAGACGGAGGGATTCGAACCCTCGATACGGCTTTAAGGCCGTATAACGGTTTAGCAAACCGCCGCCTTCAGCCTCTCGGCCACGTCTCCCTGCAGGCAGAACCGGGCATGTAGCACGCATCCCCCAGCATCGGAACCCTCAAAATTTGAGATACACAGCAGTTGGTAGTTTTGACGGATTCTAAGATGCCGACTATTTTACTCGGTTTTAATTGACGCAAGCCATACGCGTATGAGATGAGCCTGCTCATACTGATTGCAGGAGCACCTAATGAAGCTTTCTCGGCGGACGGCTGTGACACTAACGATGTTGGCTCTGTTAGGCGGCCCCGCGTCGGCGGCAGAGGTCGTAAATATCTACTCCTACCGTCAACCGCCCTTGATCGACCCCCTTCTCGCACAATTCACGGCTGAAACGGGTATCGAGACGCGGGTGGTCTTTGCCGAAAACGGCCTCATCGAGCGCATGGTACAGGAAGGGGCCAACAGCCCCGTCGATATCCTGCTCACCGCCGATGTCGGTCGCCTCGTCGAAGCCGCGGACCGAGGCGTGGCGCAACCAGTCAACTCGGAACTGATCAACTCCAAAATTCCGGCAAATCTGCGCGATCAGGCGAACCAGTGGTTCGGGCTCACCATGCGCGGGCGAGTGGTCTATGCCTCGAATGAACGGGTGAGGCAGGACAAATTCACCTATGAGGAACTGGCCGATCCCAAGTGGAAGGGCAAGATCTGCACGCGCGCCGGCAATCACCCGTATAATCTAGCACTGATTGCCGCGATGATTGCGCATAAGGGCGAGGCGGAGGCGAAGAAGTGGCTCGAGGGCCTAAAGGCCAACCTTGCGATAAAGCCAGCGGGCAATGACCGCTCGCAGGCAAAGAGTGTTTTCGCCGGCGAATGCGACGTGGCCATCGCGAATACCTATTACATGGGCCTGATGATGACGAACGAAAAGGAACCCGAACAAAAGGAATGGGCGAAGTCAGCACGGATCATTTTTCCGACATTCCAGGACGGCGGCACACAGGTGAACATTTCGGGCATGCTGCTTGCCAAGAACGCGCCTAACAAGGGAAATGCGCTCAAGCTGATGGAATTTCTGGCCGGCGACGAGGCCCAGAAGCTCTATGCGGAAGGCAATTTCGAGTATCCCGTGAACCCTCAGGTGCCGACTGCGGAAATCGTTCGGACTTGGGGCAGCTTCACCCCCGATGATCTCCACGTGGCCGACCTAGCCAAATATCAGGCACAGGCTTCGCGCTTGGTGGACGAGGTCCAGTTCAACGACTAAAGGCCAGCCAAACGTTTCCGCGCCCACAATTTCTGATGTGCGCCGGAACTTTCTGCGTTATTATGGCCTTGGGTTGGGTGGAGGTCTTCTTATGCGCTGGGGAATAGTCGGCATTATCGCAATGGTCGGGTTGGCTTCCAACGCCGCGTTTGCGTATGAAAACTATATAACGAGCGGGCATTCCTATACACCTCAGAATATACCTCTGCCTCCGATCGACAGCTACGAGGCCGATTTTACGCAGCGAACTGACACCTACGAGGCCGAGATTTACGTGAAAGAAAGGCAGCGTAAGGTGTTGGATAGCCAGCTGCAGCGTTTCCTGGATGGCGCCAACCCGGGCATCCCTTCCGACGAGATACAATACTGAGGCTAGTGGACCGTAAGCCAGTCGCGGGCTTGACGTTGGGCCTCGGCAATCTGGATGGCGTTCATTTCGCGTGAGATTTCACTGCGATAGTCGCGCGCAGCGGCATTACCCTTGAGCGCCGCCAGATTGAACCATTTATGTGCGGTGACATAATCCCGGTCGACGCCCTGTCCGAGGCAGTATTTCATTCCAAGTTCGAAGAACAGATCGGCGGTGTTTGTCGGCGCTCCAGCCGTCGCGATATCGCCTACTTCCATGCGTGCCATTTGAATTCCCCGTGTTTGCCTGTCGCCCTGCATCCACGCCGCTCTTCGGTGGCGGTTCGCGTTTGCAGGGACGATCATGGCGCCGCCAAACCAAAGACGGGTTAACCGGAAAGCTTAATTGAGAATGAGCGAAGAGGCATCGCTCAAATGATCCCAATTCTATTTCTGCTTGTTTTTCAATGGCTTCGCTTAGCGGCTTCGGGTGGATTGAAAAATTCCGGTAACCCGCCGCTAACTACACGCCGAGGTCCTTGCTGCAATCAGGTCATACTGATGAACGCAGTTCGGACTGTTTTAGGCGGTCAAGACGCCCGAGATCGCATAGCCGCGATAGAGCGCTTGGACTTTCACTTTCTCCGGCGACGTCGCCAAGGCCTTCATCGCTGAGCCAAGATCGACCCGCAATTCCACATGAAACTGGCTCAGCCACCAATAGAGGAACTGCTTGAATTTAGCGGGCATCAATTCACAGCTGCCGAAATCCACCACCTGAAGGCGACCTCCGGGCTTGAGAAGGCTCGTGGCGTGAGCCAGCGCAGCAGTCCAATCAGGGATCATCGAGAGCGTGTAGGAGAAGAAAACCCGATCGAACTGGGACCGGGAAAATACCACGCCAGGGTCGACTGTCAGGGCGTCGGCCTCTGCCAACTTGATCCGGTCATAGACGCCATGGCGTGCGATGGCTGCCCTCGCCGTTTTCAACATCTCGGCGGAGATGTCGATGCCGCAGATGCGCGCCGACGGATAGCGCTTGGCGAGCGCAATCAGGTTGCGCCCCGTACCGCAGCCGATCTCGAGCACCGATCCGCCGATAGGCGGCGCCAGCTCGGCGATCAGGCGGTCGCGCCCCAAGAGATAGTTGTGGCGCGTCGCATCATAGATATGCCGCTGATAGCGATAGACACTGTCCATCAGGGCGCCATGGACTGCCAACTCACCGTTCACGCGACCTGATCCGCAAGGATATAGAGATGGAAGCCACCATAGATCGATGAGCGGTCACGCCGGTTGAGTTGTTCGGAGCGTTTCGCATCATATCGCCACCGCTCCAGTATCCGATCTTCCACGCGACCGGGCAGAATGCTGTCAGGCCCCGCTGTGCGGAAGATCACGCGCGCTCCAGGCTGCGCGGTGCGCGTGATCTCGCGCCACAAATCATTGAGCTTGCTGTCGTCCATCCAGTCCTGCGCATCAAGAAGCACGTAGCGGTCGACACTTGCAGCGGGCGCCTGACGCAATTTCTCCGTTACCGAAATCTGTTCGACGTGAAACATTCCCGGCGCGCTCGCGAATACGAGCAAAGTTGTTGGCATCGAGATAGGGCGGAAGCGGCCCGGACCCGCCCGGCGCATAGGAATGGCCGAAGGCCTGCCAGGCGAAATAGTTTTCGCGAAGCGGAAAATCACAGGCGAGCTTCTCGAGACGCTGGTGGAGAATCTCGGCGATTCCTCCACCTGATGCCGCAAGACTTGCGTATTGGGCAGGCGGAATGCCCAAGCCATAGAGCGAGATTTGGCTCCGCGTGGCCCAGCGCACAAACTTTTTCTCGAAAAGCGGCGAAACTTCGCGGTCGAAGAAGCGGCGCTGCTCTGCGATCGAGCGCGCCTCGAGCAAGCGGCTGAGATCGGTGCCGTAAAGCCTCGCTACGACATGAAAGAGGCCGATCGAGCGTCCAAGCAGGCCATAGCGGAAGATGTTGCGGCCGAACATCCGCAGGCGACGCCGCCCCGTCCACATGCGGCCCTCCCAGTATCCTCGGCTCTCGCGATCGAGTTGCGCGCGGAGATGCCGGGCATAGGAGCGCAGGTTACGACGATCATCGGCTTCGCCAAAAAACCTGTAGAACTCCTCCCAACCAGGCAAATGCCGCGCACCGCAAAGCTTGAGCCGTGTGAGCGCGACATGCGCACGATTAAGGTCGACTGCAGTGATCCGGCTTGGACCGGCGGTCAGATAGCTCAACACGTTGCAGCCGCCCGACGCGATCGTGACAATGTGATGGTGGGGTTCGATAGCGAGTGCTTCGAGGTCGACAACCGGATCTTCCCAGATCTGGGGATAGACAAGACCGCGAAAGGCGAGCGTGAACATCCGCTCCAGGAGACCCTGGCGCGACATCGCTCCCGAGCGATGGACCGCCTGGCCCAGTAACTGCCGAGTCTGAGACTTGCCTTCGATGGTGATCGTGCCGGTATTCATCCGTAATCGTTCCTCAACTCGCAAAAAGCCACGCTCATTGCGGCTCTATTGAGCTTGGATGACGGTGGGATGACGGGCCGCTCAGGGTTGCGGACGTATCCTGATAGTTGCGATGACGGGGTAATGGTCGGAACCGGCGGAGCCCCCGATATAGGCCCGTCCCAATGGCTCAAGCGGTTCGCTGATGAAGATATGGTCGATGTCGATCTGTGGAAGCTGCAGCAACTTGGACGACCACGTCGGTAGATAGGTCAGGCGGTTCAACCCACTATTGCGCTGAAATGTCTGAAGCTGCCGCGAATAAGGCGTGGCGTTGAAATCACCCATCACGATGTGCTCGCCTGAAGAGCGGTCCACATACTTGGCGAGTTCGACCATCTGGATGAGTTGCGATCGCTGATGCGGAAAGCGGGTCGAGTGAACGCCGAAGACACTCAGGCCGTTGAGCTCGGGGCCGAAGATCGCCCGGATTGTCGGAGGCCCTCGCCACAACACGTGCCCCTCATGTTCGGCTATCGGAAACTTGGCGAGAATCGCCATGTCGCAATAGGCGATCTCGAGGCAGTTTACCTGATAGGGAAAGCTCGTGCGCAGCCGTTCGAAGACTTGACGCTTCTCACTGCCACTTTCGATGAGTACGACGATGTCAGGTGCGTGCCGTTCGACTTCTTTCGCAACAGCCTCGCCATCGAGATTTTGTAGACTGGAGTTGAATGAAAGGATCTTAAGAACACGACCTTTGTCGCTCAGGCCCGATGGTTCGGAGACGACATTATTACTGGCGATATGTGGCCATAGCCCGATACCGATATAGCCAAGGATGATCAGCACAAGCGTGACGAGCGTGCGCCCCCTGCGCATCACGAACCCGATCAGCCCAGCAAGCGCGATGATACCGAACTGCAGCGCGAACTGAGCGAAAACGTCAAAGTCGATCCACAATACGCCAAGGCGCCCGGCGCCAAGACCAGCAAGTCCCAAGAGGAAAACCCAGGCGCAGGCCGTCCGGCCGCGGCGTCTGGCTTTGGTAGCTATCAGCGCAGCCGTATCGGAGGCTGGCGCGCCTGCATCGGCGCGTGAGCGCATATCCGTCAAACGTGGCCTCGGAACGAACTAGATGAGCCGGCTTTCCAACGGCAGAAATCTGCTCCGGTGTACCAAAGCCGGGCAGCGCCTCAAAGCGCTTCTTCCAGTCGGCAACTTTCGGCCAGGCCGTGCCATCGAGACCCGCCTCGCCGGCATAGCGAAGCACGGCATATACGTCGATATCCGCAATGGTCGGCTTTTTGCCAACAAGCCACTCGGACCTCGCGAGTTCGTGATCGAGCACATTCAGCGCCGCCCTCGCCTCGCTGTCGTACATGACGCGAGAGTCTCGTCACCGAATTGGCGAAGGCCGCGCGCGCGACCGCGCAGACGAAATACCGGGCCTGCAAGCTTATCCCATGTCCAGAATAACCACTCGCGCACTCGCTGGCGCTCAATCGGCGTCTTGGCGTCGAACTTTCCCAAAACGGCCGAGAGGTGTTCCAGGATAGCCGCCGACTGGGACAGAAAGATCTGCCCGTCCCGCAAGCAAGGAACCTGGCCGAATCGGTTCTTGACGAGATAGTCCGGCTGCTTGTGCGCGCCCTCACGCAGATTGACATGGATATAGGAAAAAGGGTGTTTGGAGAGCGAAAGCATTAGCGCCACCGTATAGGTCGGGCCTGAAAGCGCGAAGCCGTGAAGCGTGAAACGCTGCTTGTCGACTGCGGAGGTGCCGTTGTTCGGGGGTTTCGCACGCACGACCGGCTTTGACCGCTCGGAAATGCGAACCGTCCTCTTCGCCACGGGTTTTGCCGCCGGCCGTTTGGCGGCTTTCCTGGCGGGCTTCGCCATTTGTTTGTTTCCTCGTCCCATTATTCGTATCCGGAAAAATCCGACCACGGACTATAGCGTGGAGACGCAGGAAACGGAAATGTCGGCTAAACCATTGTTAAATGTAGTTAAAATTGAGCCTTAAGGGTTGAACAATTCGCCAATAAGGCACATTAAAGCCCCAATTTAGCCTTTAGGATGTCATTCACAGACTGCGGATTGGCTTTGCCGCCCGTCGATTTCATGACCTGTCCGACGAACCAGCCAAGCATAGTGGGCTTGGCCTGGACCTGGGTGACCTTGTCCGGGTTGGCCGCGATAATCGCGTCGACTGCGGTCTCGATGGCACCGGTGTCGGTCACCTGCTTCATGCCGCGGCTTTCGACTATCGCGGCAGGGCTCCCACCCTCGGCCCAAACGATTTCGAAGACATCCTTCGCCATCTTGCCAGAGATCGTGGCCGCCTGGATAAGGTCGATCACTTCACCGAGCTGTGCGGCTGACACAGGCGATTCTTCGATCGATTTGCCTTCCTTGTTGAGGCGGCCAAAGAGTTCGTTGATCAACCAATTCGCTGCAAGCTTGCCGTCCCTTCCGTCCGCAACAGCTTCAAAGAAATCTGCTGATGCACGCTCAGCAACCAATACGCCGGCATCGTAGGCCGAGAGACCATAGGCTTTCATGAGCCGCGATTTTTTCTCGTCCGGCAGTTCCGGGATGTCTTTTTCAATTGCTCCGACCCACGCTTTGTCCAGTTCCAGCGGCAAGAGGTCGGGATCAGGGAAATAGCGGTAATCATGCGCCTCTTCCTTAGATCGCATCGAGCGGGTCTCGCCCTTCTTTGCATCGAATAGCCGCGTCTCCTGATCGATCCTGCCGCCTTCCTCCAGGAGATCGACCTGCCGTCTCGCTTCATATTCGATCGCCTGACCCATGAAGCGTATCGAATTGACATTCTTGATCTCGCAGCGGGTGCCGAATTCGGCGCCCGGGCGGCGCACGGACACATTGACGTCGGCGCGGAGGCTCCCCTGCTCCATATTGCCGTCGCAAGTGCCGAGATAGCGCATAATCTGGCGTAACTTCGAGACATAGGCCTTGGCTTCGTCGGCCGAGCGCATATCCGGCTTGGAAACGATCTCCATAAGCGCCACGCCCGAGCGATTCAGGTCCACGAAACTCAAATCAGGATGCTGATCGTGGAGCGACTTGCCCGCGTCCTGCTCGAGATGCAGTCTTTCGATACCGACCTCAACTTGACGACCGCCGTCGAGATCGACCGTGACCGTTCCCTCGCCAACTATTGGCTGCTTGTACTGGGAAATCTGATAACCCTGCGGCAGGTCGGGATAGAAATAGTTTTTCCGATCGAAAACCGAGCGCTGATTGATTGCAGCTTTCAGCCCGACGCCGGTGCGAACGGCCTGGGCGACACAGAACTCGTTGATGACCGGCAGCATGCCGGGCATCGCAGCATCGACGAAAGAAACGTGATCATTGGGTTCGCCGCCGAATTCAGCGGAGGCGCCTGAAAAAAGCTTGGACTTGGAGAGAACCTGGGCATGGACTTCCATCCCGATGACGATCTCCCAATCGCCGGTTGCGCCCTTGATCCAGTCCTTCTGTTCGGCCACTCGCGCTGCTGAATTCATCATGCGTTTCCGTTGGTTAAGGCGTCGTCCTAATCTTTTGTCTCCGCACCTTCAAGGGTCTTGGTCGCGGCTCAGTTCGCGGGTGATCGCCCGCGCCAGAAGGACCAAACCCGCGAATAGGCCGACCAGCACAGAAAAGAACACGTAGTCGCCGGCAACGAGGTGTTGCTCGACACCTACCATCGAGCGCTTCCAAAACTCTATGGCCATGATCAGGGCAACAACCGCCGCACACACAATGGCCGCGGCACGCAATACCCTCAAAAACATGGCTGCCGGCGTCCGGTCAGCCACGATGTTTCCCCCAAGCGGTGGCCCGTGCTAACGACGGGCGACCCACAGTCGGTCTACCAATTATTGCGGTTCCCATGGCGAAATCCAAATCAGATCTAGACAATTTCAGCCCCGCCACGCGCCTTGTAGCGGCAGGGCGTGAATATAGCGAACATGGCATCGTCAACCCAGCTGTCTATCACGCATCGACAATTCTATTTCCGACGTACCGGGCGCTCGTCGACCGTGCGCAAGAATACACCTATGGCCGACGTGGGACGCCGACCTTGCGCGCGCTCGAGAGCGCGGTGGCCACTCTTGAATGCGGTCACGCCTCCAAACTCTGTCCATCCGGTCTTGCCACCGTTACCACGGCATTGCTCTCGCTTCTCCGAACAGGCGATCATCTCCTGATGACGGACGCGGTCTACGGCCCGACGCGCCTGTTCTGCGACACGATGCTAAAGCGGCTCGGCATCGAGACGACTTACTATGACCCTTTGATCGGCGCCGGCATCAGCGAACTGCTCCGTGCTGAAACGCGCGTCATTTACTGCGAGACGCCCGGCTCCCAGACCATGGACGTTCAGGACATTCCCGCCATCTCCAAGGCTTCACATGAGGCCGGATGTCTGGTCGTTCTCGACAATACCTGGTCGGGAGGGCGCTATTTCAACGCATTCGCGCATGGCTGCGATGTCTCCCTCCAGGCGGCAACCAAATATATCGTCGGTCATTCGGATGTGATGATGGGAACGATCACGGCGACCGAGGCGGCGTGGCCGTTGATCAAGGAGGGTCACGAGACCCTTGGCCAGCATGCCGGTCCCGATGACGTCTTCCTTGCGCTTCGCGGATTGCGGACGCTTGATGTGCGGCTTGAGCGGCACATGAAGAACGCGCTCGTCGTCGCCAAATGGCTCAAGGAGCGCGACGAGGTCGAAGAGGTGCTGTATCCCGCGTTGCCCGGGGCGCGCGGCCATGCGATCTGGCAGCGGGACTTTACCGGCGCGAGCGGGCTTTTATCGGTTCGCCTGAAGCCCACATCCGAAGCCTCGCTCGCCGAAATGCTGGATGGACTTGCGCTGTTCGGAATGGGGTACTCCTGGGGCGGTTACGAGAGCCTTGTGGTGCCATTCAAGCCACATCGTGTTGCCAGCGAATGGCCCGAAGACGCACGCTATCTGCGCTTCCATATCGGTTTGGAGGACCCCGCAGACCTTGTCACAGATCTTGAGGCCGGTTTCGCGCGTTTACGGGCTGCTTGAAATTTCCCCGTGACGGGCCATTTCTGCCGCGTCATCTGTGAGGATCTGCCAATGCGACTGCCACTTGCTCTTTCCGTCGTTTTTCTGGGACTAGCCGCCTCCTTGACGGCGGTTGCGCAGGAAGCGGACGATCCCGAACTGATCTTCAAGAAGACGACGGTTTGGCGGATGCTGTCGCCCGACGCCAAGCTCGCGACCTATGCCATTGATGATCCTCTGGTTGAGGGCGTCTCCTGCCATTTCACGATACCGGAAATCGGCGGTTGGGCCGGATGGGCCGGTTTCGCTGAGGAGCGTTCGGAGACCTCGCTTGCCTGCCGCCAGGTCGGCCCGATCAGCTTCAAGGGAAAATTCGAACAAGGCGGCGAGGTCTATAGCCAGCGTCGCTCCCTGTTCTTCAAGAAAATGCAGATCGTGCGCGGCTGCGACGCCAAGCGCAACGTGCTCGTCTATCTGAGCTATACCGACAAGCTGATCGAAGGCAGTCCGCAGAATTCGACGTCGACCGTCCCCCTCATGCCATGGGGCACGATCACGGCGCCCAAGTGCGGCGAATTCCTCGAGAAATGACGGATTGGCGTTGAGCGATGAGAACTTCGCAAGGAACAACAGCGTGGTTTGGCAGCGTGATTGGAATTCTCGTCTTCGCCGGACTACCTGCCGCGGCGAATAACTCGACAGCAGAAATGGGCGCCGGCGGCCTCACCATGGTGCGCAACTTCGACGTGCGCATGGAGAAAGAGGATCTCTATATCTCGCCCGACAAGGTGACAGTCGACTATGTGTTTCGCAATACCGCGAAAGCCCGCAAGGAATTTCTCGTCGCCTTTCCGATGCCTGATATCGATCCCGACTTCTACATAGAGGGCGACATTGGAATCCCGAACTATAATAGTGACAACCTCCTCGGTTTCACCGTCACGGTCGACGGCACGCCGATCGAACCCAATATCGACATGCGCGCCTTAAGCTACGGCGTCGATGTAACCGATATCGTCAAGTCGGCCGGCCTGCCGCTAAACCCGCTCGCGGAAGATACACGCAACGCCGTCAAAGCTCTGGCCCCCGCCAAACGCGACGAACTGGAAGCGAGGGGCATCGTTTACGACGACGGCAACGGTCCCCTTCCGTCCTGGACGCTCAAATCCACCTATTACTGGATGCAAGGCTTTCCACCCGACAAGCCGGTCAAGGTCTCGCATAGCTACACGCCGGCTACGGGCTCCGGCTTTTACTATTCGGGGGCGCTCGATGAAGGTGGCTATCGCGATCGCTATTGCATCGACACTAATACGGCCAATGCGATCGCCAGGAAACTGAAGGAAGTCGGCAATGGTCTGCTCGTCGAGCGCCGCGTCGACTACATCCTAAAGACGGGCGCCAATTGGGCGACACCCATCGGCGACTTCCGCCTTGTGGTCGACAAGCTCAAACCGGATTCCCTCCTGAGTTTTTGCATGGATGGGGTCAAGAAGATCGGCCCAACGCAGTTTGAGGTGCGCAAGACCGATTTCGTCCCAAATGCTGATCTCAGGATCCTAGTTCTCGACCCCCACCCGCCGCAGTAGTGGCGACCCCGAGTGGATTCGAACCACTGACCTACAGCTTAGAAGGCTGCTGCTCTAGTCCAACTGAGCTACGGGGCCGCAAACGCTTCAGTGAGTCCAATTGTCGGGGCGTCCCCATCTGAAATTATCAGAATAAGACTTACGTTGCATCCGGATGGCGGGGTCGGCAACGACCTCATACGGAATACCGTTGCGCTGGGCGTAGGTTTCGGCCTCGGCTTGATTGTCAAAGACGAGTCTGACCTGCTGGTCGGTGTTGCTCGATGATGTCCAGCCCATCAAGGGATCGGTGCTACGCCGCACATCTGGAGCAAGCTCCAGGATCCAGTTATCGACCTTTCCTTTGCCCGACTGCATGGCGCTGCGCGCCGGCCTGTAAATGCGTGCCACCACGGCAAGCCCTCCATCAATCGCTCGTCAAAGCCTCACGGAAAGGTGGTCGGGGTGGCCAGATTCGAACTGACGACCCCCTGCGCCCAAGGCAGGTGCGCTACCAGACTGCGCTACACCCCGCGACCGCCGGTGTCCGGAGGCTTTTTCGTGGGGCTGTGCATAGACGCAAACCCCTTGTCGGGGCAAGGGTTCAGCTTGGCGCATCGCCAAAGATAGGATGATGGACACGGTCGCCCGGCTTCAGGCCGATGCGGGCAGCCGTGCCGGCCGCGACTTCAAGGACGCCTTTCACCGGCTCCTCGACGCCAACGACCGCCTCCGAAAGCGGTTCGGTATTGGCCCCGATCGCAACGACGGTGCCGTCCTTCCGGATGAAAATCATGTCCAAGGAGATGTAAGTGTTCTTCATCCACATATGGACCGGACGTGGTGCGCCGAAATCGAACAGCATGCCCTCGTCCGCACCAAGCTGCTTGCGAAACATAAGGCCCTTCTGACGAAGTTCTGGCGTATCGGCGATCTCTGCCTTGAAAATTTCTTTCCCGCCCTGCGTTTCGACAGTTACCGGTTCGACGCGAAGCTTCGCTGTGTCCTGAGCCCGACTGGCCGAACCAATAGCAAAAACAGCCAGCGCGGTCGCCAAGAGAACGATCAGCGCGGAGCGGTGTGGTGCCTTAGTTGGTGTGTGCCGGTCCACGGTCGAGCGAGATGCGCACTTCAGCGGCCATCGATCCTTTAGGCCCGCTTCCAAAACGGACATAAACCGTCTGGTCCGGCACAAGCTCGGCGATGGCGGTTTTGCGCAGGGTTTCCATATGGATGAAAATATCGGGATAGCCCTCACCCTGGCTCAAAAATCCGAAGCCGCGCGCCCGGTTGAACCATTTGACCTTCACCGGCACCCAATTGCTCGAGGGCGAAACCGTAACATGCGTGCGTACAGGACGCTCGACCGGATGAATCGCAGTCGAGGTGTCCACACCCAGAACGCGCAGGCACTGATAGCCCTTCTGCCGTTCCACAGCCTCGCAGGTGATCCGCGTACCTTCAAGCGGCGCATCGAACCCGTCGCGCTTCAGACAGCTCAGATGCAACAATACATCCGGCATCCCAGTGTCTGGAATAATAAATCCATAACCGCGGGCAATATCGAACCACTTCACGAAGCCGGTAACTTCTATGATTTTGATTTGAGTATCAGGACTATGCTGTCCTAACCCACCTGCCGCATTGGCTTCGTGAGTTTCGCTCCCCGCCATGACTTACTACCCGCCTGCACATGGAGCGGCACTGCCTCACCCTACCGCCCAAAATTCAATCTGCTCAACTCTCTTCTGTTTGTACAGAGCTTGGCTTGCGATGGCATGTGGATAACACCAAGCTGTGATCAATTTCGCACGTTGTGTTGAAGGAGTACCACCATGCGACATCGCAAGGGTTTCTAATCTTTATGAAATTGATGCGAATGACATGCGCGCGCCGAGTCACAGAATTGTTGTCAATCCGAAAATTTGCGCGTCGTGCGTGAATTTGCTCTGGACAAATCTCAAAACCCGAATCGGCGGATCGGCGAAATCGAATCAAGCAATAGCGCGTGAAATGTATGCGAGACTTTCGCCTAACTCTGCCGCTATCGCGATGTCGGAAAAGCTATCGAGGGGCGTCGGCTCACGATTGATAATCACCAGTTTGGCGCGATTGTGTTTGGCGATGATGGGCAGACCGGCCGCCGGATACACCTGCAACGACGAGCCGACCGCCAAGAACAAATCGGAATCGAGACTGGCCGCGCGGGCCGCGGCCATCTCTGTCTCGGGCATGGGTTGTCCGAACGAGACTGTCGCCGATTTCACCAATCCACCGCACGCGGTGCAGTCGGGGACTTCAGCTGTTCGCGCGATCTCCACCCGCACCCATTCGAGTTCATGGCGCATGCCGCAGCTTAGGCACTTGGCGAATGTGCCGTTGCCGTGAACCTCGATGATCCGGTCCGCTTCTATGCCAGCACGATGGTGAAGATCATCGATGTTCTGGGTGATGATCGTCTGAAGACGCCCTTTGGCGACGAGGTCAGCAACCGCGCGATGCGCAGGGCCTGGGATAGCATCGTTGAATGCCGCGTGGATGATGAAATAGCGCCGCCAGGCTTCGAGGCGCGTTTCAGGCGACTTGAGGAATTCGGAAAACTGGATCGGGCGGAACTGAGTCCATAACCCATTGGGGGATCTAAAATCAGGGACGCCGCAGTCGGTCGATATCCCTGCTCCTGAAAAGAGAACACAACGGCGCGCGGACTGGACCATTCCTACCAGCTCGTCTAAGACCTGTGACACGTTTAGTGCTGCTCCACGGGAGGCATTCAATGAAATATCTGCATACCATGATCCGCGTCAGCGACCTCGACAAGTCTTTGGATTTCTTCGTCAATAAGCTTGGGTTCGTCGAACAGCGGCGGCACGTGAATGACAAGGGGCGATACACTTTGGTGTTCGTCGCGACCCCGAGAGCCCTGACGCGCCAGTGGAGTTGACCTATAACTGGGATCCTGAGGTCTATACGGGCGGACGCAATTTCGGTCACCTCGCGATCGAGGTCGACGACATCTATGACTATTGCTCGAAACTTCAAAACGCGGGTGTCATCATCAACCGACCACCACGCGACGGACGCATGGCCTTCATCAAGACGCCTGACGGCATATCCATCGAAGTGTTGAACAAGGATCGGGCCTTGCCGCCGCAGGAACCGTGGCTGTCGATGCCTAACACGGGAACCTGGTAGAGATCTCTAGGCCATCAACTGACCGCCATTGACCTCGATCACCTGGCCGGTGACATAGCCTGACGCCTCGTCGCTGGCGAGGTAGACGAAAGTGCCGGCGCAATCGGCAGCAAGTCCGAGCCGCTGCATGGGAATGCTGCGACGAGCCACCTCCAGCTTGTCAGGCGTCGAATGCCGGTCGTGGAACGCCGTGTGGATCGTGCCAGGCGAAACAGCGTTCACCCGGATTCCATCGCTGGCCAACTCCTTGGCCATGGTCTTGGTGAAGGCCGAGACAAAGCCCTTTGTGCCGGCATAGACAGATGAGCCGGCGCTGCCGCCACCCTTGGCGGCAATCGAGGTCACGTTGATGATGTTTCCGTGTCCCTGCTTCTGCATGAGGCGTGCAGCCGCGCGGCAGCAGGCAAATAGCTGACGTACATTCAGGTCAAGCACCTGATCATAGAGCGAATCCTCGAAATCGACGAGGTTCCGGCGCCGCACCATTCCACCGGCATTGTTTATGAGGACGTCGACACCGCCGAGGCGCGCCATCGCCTCGCGCATGAGTTCCTCTGCGGCGCCAGGCTTGGTGAGGTCGAGCTTCGTGGCTGCAATTCCCAGCTCTTCGAAGGCCGCGAGTTCCGGGCCACCCGCCCAGTATTGCGCCAAAACAGTTCCCCCGGCTTCAGCGAGGGCTCGCGAGGCGGCGCCGCCGATGCCCGTAACCCCACCCGTGACGACGATTTTCTTGCCGCTTAACTCACTCATCGGTCTCTAACCCCGGTTTTGCGGATGGGCTTTCGATGACCGCCAGCCGACACAAGTCTTTTCGCTAAAAAGCCGCAAGGCGGGGACCGAGCGCCACATGCCAGATGTGAAATTGGCGCGCCCTACGGGAATCGAACCCGTCTTTGCAACGTGAAAGGCTGCCGTCCTAACCGATAGACGAAGGGCGCGCGGAAGTGGGCGTTCTATAGTGAGGTTCCCCAGCCAGTGCAAGCTTGCGAGGGCTCCTCAGGAAACGAGAGCGACATCTTCTATATGGAGGGACGCCCGCCGGCCGCCATTCCATTCATCGACGACCAGTCGCCCGACGAAATGCAGGGGATGCTGACGTTCGCTCAACAGGAGTTCGCCCAAATCGGTGCCGAGAGCGCGAAAGGCGATAGCCTTGATCCGGGTACCGTCGGGCCCGGCGATGGTGCAGCGTATATGATCGGTGCCTGCCGCATCGGCATAGACCACCCGATGCGCTGGCAACGCAAAAAGAGGCGCCGGGTTGGCGGCACCAAAGGGGCCGGCCTGCTCGAGCAGTTCAATAAGGTCCAGAGTGGCGCCACTCGCGCTGACGACGGCATCAACATCGAGCCAGTGCCGTGCCGATTGAGTTCGACGAAGACGCGAACCGTTGTTCCAAAAAATCGCGCAGTTCGCCGATGCGATCGCGCGAAATCGTCAGCCCCGCGGCCATGGCGTGGCCGCCGCCCTTGATCAGAAGTCCGGCCTCCAGAGCTGCGCGAACCGCAGCGCCAAGATCGACACCGGCCACCGATCTGCCCGAGCCAGAAGCGATGCCGACACCGCGCGCATAGCCAAGAGCAAGACTGGGAAGCTTGAAGCGCTCCTTCAGACGCGCTGCGACAAGGCCCAGAACGCCGGGATGCCAGTTTTCCCCGGATACCAGAATGATCGGCCCATTTCGCTCTTTCCCCAATGCGGATTCGGCTTGCGCTGCGGCTTCATCCACAACGCGCATTTCGATGGCCTGGCGCTGCTTGTTAAGCCGTTCCAGCTCTTGGGCAATCGCCGGTTGCTTCGCCGCGATCCGTGGAAAGCAATAGCCGCAGGGCAAGGCTAGCCTGTCCTACCCGCCCGGCCGCATTGAGCCGCGGCCCCAAGACGAAACCCAAGCGCGTAGGGATCGGGCCGGCGCGTCAGACGCGACACGTCCGCGAGGGCCGCGAGGCCAATATTCTCGCCGACGCGCCATGATCTTGAGGCCCTGGACGACATAGGCGCGATTAAGTCCGATCAGCGGGACGACATCACAGACGGTCGCGAGCGCCACGAGTTCGAGCCACTGCAAAAGGTTGGGCTCCGGACGGGCCATCGCCATACCAGCCGTGCTTGCGCAGTAGCCGGCTTGTCGCCGCGACGAGGATCATCGTCACACCTGCCGCACAGAGGTAACCGGTACCAGAAATATCATCCATGCGATTGGGATTGATGACCGCAAACGCTCTCGGGAGAACCTCGCCAGCTTGATGGTGATCCACGACGACAACATCAAGGCCGAGTTCCGCGGCCCTCGCCAGGGGATCATGCGCGAGCACGCCGCAATCAAGCGTCAGTAGAAGCGAGGCGCCGCGACCATGCAACTCCCGGACGGCAGTCTCGCTCGGCCCATAGCCTTCGCTTATCCGGTCAGGGATATGGGTTTCGGCATCCGAGCCGACGGCGCGCAGAAAACGCGTCATCAGGGCTGCGGAGGTGACGCCATCAACGTCATAGTCGCTGATGATCGCGATCTTCTCGCCAAGCATGATGGCTTGTGCAAGACGCTCGACACCTTTCTCCATGTCGCGAAGAGCGGATGGCTGAGGCATCGTGGTTCGCAGGGTTGGATTGAGAAAACCTTCCACGTCATCGATCTTGACATCCCTGCCGGCAAGCACCCGGCCCAAGATCTCCGGCAGTTCGTGGCGTTCGGCTATCGCAAGCGCCTCACGATTCGAGGTGAGCCTTGCACGCCAAGCGCGGCCGCTTGCCGATCGCGCGACGCCAAGCAGTTCGCCTGGCTCGACCGAGGTCACGGAAACAGCGCGACCTGCTCAAGGCCCAGCGTTTCCGGCAGGTCCGAACATCAAGTTGAAATTCTGAATGGCCTGCCCTGCCGAACCCTTCACGAGGTTGTCGAGCGTCGAGATAAGGATGACGCGGCCGGGAATCCGATCGGCATGAACGCCAAGCATCACATTGTTGGAGCCTCGGACGAACTGCGTCGATGGCAAGACACCCTTCGGTGCCATGCTGACGAAAGGTTCGAGCGCGTAGCGCCTGCTTAAGGCAGTCGTGCAATCAGCAGCCGTCGCCGGACCGGCGAGCTTCGCATAGATGGTGCAAAGTTCTCCGCGGCTCATCGGAATAAGGTGCGGCGTGAAATTCACGGTCACGTTCCGGCCAGCGACCAGGGAGATCTCCTGTTCGATCTCGGGTGCATGGCGGTGGGTCGCGACACCATAGGGCGAGAGCCCCTCGCCAGCTTCACAGAAGAGGATGTTCTGCTTCAGCGATCGTCCCGCTCCGGAAACCCCCGACTTCGCGTCGATTATCAGGTCGGTCGGATCGATGAGCCCGGCGGAAACGAGAGGGAGCAGAATGGTTAGAACAGCGGTGGGATAACACCCCGGACAGGCGACGAGTCGTGCATGCCGAATAAGTCACGATAGTGTTCGGTCAGCCCGTAAACGGCCTCCGCCTGAAGATCGAGCGCCTTATGCTGTCCCCCGTACCAGTTTGCGTAGGTTTGCGGGTCGCGCAGCCGAAAGTCGGCCGACATGTCGATAATCTTGAGATGGCGCGGCAATCCGAGGATCACCTCCTGGCTGGTCGCATGCGGAAGTCCACAGAAGACCGCTTCAATACCGTCCAGTCGGCTTCCTCGTTCTTGACGAGCGATGGCAATTTGACCGTTGCCAGATGCGGAAACACCTCCGCCATATGCTTACCGGCGTGAGAATTGGCGGTCAGTGCGGCAATTTCCATCGCGGGATGGCAGGCCGCCAAACGCACCAGATCGGCGCCGGTATAGCCAGAGGCTCCAATGACCCCGATCTTGATCTTCCGCATGTCTCATCCTCAGCTTCGGAAACTGCATTACATAAAGCAAAACGGCCGGAAAACATCCGGCCGTTTCGCGATAGTGGATAGGCCGGTTAGCGCTTCGAGAACTGGAAGGAACGACGCGCCTTGGCGCGGCCGTACTTCTTACGCTCGACCGCACGGCTGTCACGGGTGAGGAACCCGCCCTTCTTGAGCAGCGGCCGCAAATCGGGCTCGAACGAGATCATTGCCCGCGCGAGACCATGGCGCACCGCACCCGCCTGGCCAGAAAGGCCGCCGCCGACGACGGTGCATTCCACGTCAAACTGGGTTGCGCGATTGGCGCTGACCAATGGCTGCTGCAGGAGCATGCGAAGGACTGGGCGTGCAAAATAAATATCGAGCGCCTTGCCATTCACCGTGATCCGTCCGCCGCCGCGCTTCACCCAGACGCGGGCAATTGCATTCTTGCGGCGGCCGGTTGCATAGGCGCGGCCCTTGGCGTCGAGCTTCGGCTTGGCGGGCGCGGCGGGCGCCGTCGTGGTGGCCAAGCCCACGGCCTGACCCAAATTCGATAGTGTTGTCGGTTCAGCCATGGTGATCAGCCTCTCAGCGTGTTCTTCGGGTTGAGCGATGCAATATCGAGCTTCTCCGGCGACTGCGCGTCATGCGGATGGGCAGTGCCCTTATAGATCCGCAAATTGCTCAATTGCTGGCGCTTGAGGGGGCCGCCGGGCAGCATACGCCGGACAGCCGCTTCGAGCACGCGCTCAGGAAATTTGCCATCAAGGTATTGATGCGCCTTACGCTCCTTGATGCCGCCTGGAAAACCGGTGTGCCAGTAATACGTCTTCGCCTGGCGCTTGTTGCCGGTGAGCACGACCTTCTCGGCATTGATGACGACGACATTATCGCCACAATCGAGGTGTGGAGTGAAGGTAGGCTTGTGCTTGCCGCGCAGGCGGTTGGCAATGATCGTTGCTGCTCGTCCGACGATCAGACCGTCTGCATCGACGAGCAGCCATTTCTTTTGAATGTCCTTGGCGCGAGCCGAGTAGGTTTTCATGATGTGTCCCGTGAGTTGGATGGGCGGTTGCGGCAGAGAGCGCTGCGGCCCTGCCCTTATTGCCCGGGAGATGGCGTGCGGATAGGCGAAAGTATCCAGCGCGTCAAGAATAAACCGCATAAACAAAGGCGAATAATGCCGCGGTATCTGGATACCTGAATTTGTGTCAGGACTGCAACACTGAAGTGATCTCTAATATCCGGTCTTTTCGATCGGCTTTGTAAAACATAGACTTAGAGGGCATGGAGTAGCGTCCCTATGTTTCGTTCGGCGTGGGCAGTATTCGTCGTGGCACTCTTGTTGGCGGCCGGAAGTGCCTATGGGCAGGCGGCCAAAGACCAGTCGCGCGTCTCGTCGGAGGGAACGACGACTCCACTCGCTGATCCGAGCAAGCAACCGCCAGCAGCGCGCAATCCCGAACAGCCCACCGCACAAACGCCAGAACCTGAAGGCGAGGATCTGACCCAGCCCGCCCCCGATGTGGACAGCGAGGCAGGCTCGGGAGAGCCGGTCCTCCCGGAAGATTTGAACCTCGGTGAAATTCCGGTCATCAATACGATCGAACTGACCGTCGACGCTGCCAAGCGCGCGCTGGATGTCTTCGCGGTGGTGCGGGAAAAATATAAGGACGCCAATCTCGAGGAATACGAGGATTTGCAGGAATTCGTTGAAAAGGCGCCGCAGGGAAAGGCTTTCGAGGCCGACGTGAAGGCTCAATGGTTTTCGACAGTCAATGAATGGAACTCGGTCATCACCAGCGTCGGATTCGCCTATTCCGCGATCGCCGATGACCAGAGCGCCGAGATCGCGATGCAGATCGAGGAAATCAAGAAGGACACGACGATCGCGGGGGACATGAAGGACAAGATGATTGCCAGTCTTTCGGCTATGATTCCCTCAGATAATAACCGACGCGTCGTCGAGGACCTTATGAAAGAGCCCGCCTATGCCGATAAGCTGGCCCTGCTCGCCGAGGACGAATGACGCCGCGCATTTTGCTGTCGGACACCCAAAATGGTGTGTTGCGACTGATCCTCAACGATCCCGCGAGCCGGAACTCATTGTCCGAAGCGATGATGACCGCGCTTGAACAGGCGCTAGACGCTGCCGAAATAGACGTCTCCGTGCGCGTCATCGTACTCGCGGCCCACGGCCCTGCCTACTGCTCTGGCCATAATCTCAAGGAAATTACCGCGCATCGTTCCGACAGTGACCGCGGCAGAAGCTATTTTTTCCACCTGATGGAGCGCTGCTCTGCGCTGATGCTCAAGATCTCTGGTCATCCCCGCCCGATCATTGCGGAAGTGCAGGGAATGGCGAGTGCCGCCGGCGCCCAGCTTGTTGCAAGCTGTGACTTGGCGATTGCGTCGGATACTGCGGGATTTTGCACCCCGGGCGTGGATATCGGCCTGTTCTGCTCTACACCCATGGTGGCGCTGTCTCGTAATATCGCTCCCAAGCACGCCATGGAGATGCTGCTCACAGGCGATGCAATCGCGGCCGCCGAAGCGTGGCGGTTCGGCCTCATCAACCGCGTCGTCTCGCCCAACGAACTTTCCGGCGCGGTGGCTCAATTAGCCGGCGAGATCGCCTCAAGGTCGACTCTGACGGTGAAAACCGGAAAACAGGCATTCCAGCACCAACGTGCCATGAATATCGAAGACGCCTATGCCCTCGCTTCGGCCGTAATGACCGAGAACCTGCTCGCACGCGATGCCGTGGAAGGTATAGGAGCATTCCTCGACAAGCGTCGTCCCCAGTGGAAAGACCGTTAGGCGCGTTCCTCAGTAGAGCTTCATGGACCACGACAGCTACCCATCCGCCTACATTCGCGAGATCCTCAATTCGGTCAAAACGATCGCCATGGTCGGAGCGTCGGCCAATGACGTGCGACCATCTTATTTCGTGATGAAGTATCTGATCGACAAAGGCTATCGAGTTCATCCCGGTAAATCCGGGTTTGGCCGGAAAAGAGATCCTTGGCCAACCGGTATACGCGTGCCTGCTCGATATTCCTGAACCTGTCGACATGGTCGACATATTTCGCAATTCGGAAGCCGCGCTTGGTGCAACGCGCGAGGCGCTGCGCATGACGCCGCTGCCGAGTGTCGTTTGGATGCAGCTCGGTGTCCGTAATGATGAAGCCGCGGCGCTTGCCGAAGCCGCCGGTATCAGGGTCGTGATGAACCGCTGCCCTAAAATGGAATATGGCAAACTGTCGGGCGAATGGGCGTGGGTCGGCGGGAACTCCGGCATTCTCTCTTCCCGGCGCCAGACTCTGCACGCGAGCGGCAAGGTCCAGAGCCTCGGCATCGCGCAGAAAGACTAATCCCTCGCCTTAGAATACTGATCGGCCCATGATGATTGTCCAAGCCCCGATACTCGGCTAGCAGATACGGTGTCCGCTCAGGATTAGGGAGATCATCATGGCCGACAAGACACCTGGCTTCGACACTTTGGCACTTCACGCCGGCGCCCAGCCCGATCCCGCCACCGGTGCGCGCATTACGCCGATTTACCAGACGACGGCCTATGTGTTCGACGATACAAAGCATGCGGCCGATCTCTTCGCGCTGCGGGCCTTCGGCAATATCTACACCCGGATCATGAATCCGACCCAGGCGGTTCTCGAAGCCAAGGTCGCGGCCCTTGAGGGGGGTACCGCGGCACTCGCGGTTGCCTCAGGGCATGCCGCCCAGATGCTTGCCTTCCACACCATCATGCAGCCGGGCGATGAATTCGTTGCCGTTCGCCAGCTTTATGGCGGGTCCATCAATCAGTTCAATCACTCCTTCAAATCCTTCGGCTGGCATGTGGTGTGGGCAGATGCCGAGGATCTCGGATCGATCGAGAAGGCGATCAGTCGACAAGACCAAGGCGATATTCATCGAATCCATCGCCAATCCGGGCGGACTCATCACCGACGTCGCCGCGATTGCCAAGATCGCACGCAAGGCGGGCGTACCCCTCATCGTTGATAACACGCTGGCGACGCCCTACCTCATCAAGCCGTTCGAACATGGCGCCAATATCGTGATCCATTCGCTCACCAAATTCATGGGTGGCCATGGAAATTCGATGGGCGGCGTCATCGTGGATGGCGGCAATTTCGACTGGTCGAAGAGCGGCCGTTATCCATTGTTGTCCGAGCCGAACAATTCCTATCACGGCATCAAGCTGCACGAGACCTTCGGCAACATCGCTTACGCGATTGCCACGCGCGTATTGGGTCTGCGCGATCTTGGGCCCTCAATTGCGCCGCTCAATGCCTTTCTCATCCTGACGGGCATGGAGACACTGGGCCTGCGCATGCAGCGCCATTGCGATAATGCGCTCAAAGTGGCCGAGTGGCTGAGCCAGAACCCGAAGGTTTCGTGGGTCAATTATGCCGGCCTCAAAGGCCACAAGCATTACGACCTGATGAAGAAGTATTCGCCACGGGGCGCGGGATCCGTCTTCACCTTCGGCCTCAAGGGCGGCTACGACGAAGGGGTAAAGGTCGTGTCGAACGTAAAGTTGCTCTCGCATCTCGCCAATCTTGGCGACGCACGTTCGCTGATCATCCATCCTGCCTCCACCACGCATAGCCAGCTGTCCACCGAACAGTTGAAGCGAGCGGGCGCCGGGCCGGACGTCATTCGACTGTCGATCGGCATCGAGGATGTCGAGGACATCATCGCCGATTTGGCACAGGCCATCGGCTGACAAGCAACATGTGAAGGTTCCACAGGGCGGTCGCCAAGAGGACCAGCGCGCCGCCCTGATGGACCAAAGCCAAGCTCAGAGGCACCTGATGCAAGAGCGTCAGAATGCCAAATGTAATCTGAGCTGCGACGACGACTAACAATGCCAATGGAGGTGTGCTGCGGTGGCGCCAGGCGTAAATCGCCACGCACACTGCGATGAAATATGCGATGAGCCTGTGACAGAACTGCACTGTCAACGCATTCTCAAAAAAGTTTCGCCAGGCGGGATTCATTACCCATAGGCCATTCGGAATGAGGCGTCCGTCCATCAGCGGCCAGGTATTGTAGCCCATACCGGCATCAATGCCGGCGACGAAGCCACCCATGCCAACCTGCATCATGATGAGCGCGACGAGTGCTGCTGCAAACCAGGGTCGCACCTCACGCAGCGACCGTCGCTGCCTCCCAAGGCCAAGTGCGACCCAGATGATCGCGCCGAAGATCGCGGTAGCAAGCACAAGGTGGGCAGCAAGCCGATACTGACTGACGTCGACGCGCTCACTCAATCCCGAGGCGACCATGTACCAGCCTAGTGCGCCTTGAAGACCACCCAGAATGAAGATCACAGAGAGGCGTATGACGAGCGGTCTCGTCAAATAGCCTTTGAACAAGAAGAAGAGGAACGGAAGCAGGAAGGCGATGCCGATCAATCGCCCGAGAAGGCGATGGCTCCATTCCCACCAGTAGATAAATTTGAAATCCTCGAGGCTCATGCCCTTGTTGACGAGAGCGTATTCAGGGATTTGACGGTATTTTTCGAAGGCTAACGCCCAGTCGGCCTCGGTAAGCGGTGAAATCGCGCCAAGCAAAGGCTGCCATTCGGTAATGGAAAGGCCGGAGTCCGTTAGGCGCACTGCGCCGCCGACCAGCACCATGCAGAAAACCAGAAATGCGATGACGAGAAGCCATAGACGGATTGCCGTCAGGCCACTCGAGATGTTTCCCTTTGCCAGCATCATCGGCGGGATAGGGCCCGGCCCTCCCCCGCGCAAGCGCCCAAGCGCCGCAGCTCTTTCGGGTTGCACCGCGCCGCGCGCCGCCTTAGGCACGGCCCCATGAGCCAGCGCCAACGGAAATTTATCGGCACCTTCGCCACCGTCGGCTTTATGATTCTCTACAGCCTGGTTGCGATGGCGATAGGCGGGGAAATCGCGGTGGGCCGATCCGCCGTCATTGAGATCGGCTTTTATCTTGTTGCCGGAATTGCCTGGCTGCCGGTCGTTATGTGGATCATCCGGTGGATGGCGCGCCCGGATCCGATGTCTTAAGCGGCTTTCACACGTTTCAGCCCGTTCCACAGCATGAATGCCGTCCCCGACAATAACACGTCGATATAGCGGAGCTTTTGGAAGCCCCCGTTAAGCGAAACCCGCGGCAGCGACAAGAGATGATCCTTATGCGCCGGGAAGATCAGCCCCTTGCGTGTTGTCACTGCGGCCTTGAAACCCGCCTCGCGAACGATGTCGAAATCCCG
This sequence comes from uncultured Alphaproteobacteria bacterium, assembly GCA_963805405.1. Classification (GTDB taxonomy): domain Bacteria; phylum Pseudomonadota; class Alphaproteobacteria; order Rhizobiales; family Aestuariivirgaceae; genus JAEUMG01. The sequence continues at coordinate 847,246 of CAWDUC010000020.1, forward strand.
CGGCCCCGCGGATGTCTCGTCGCCATAGGGATAGGCAAAGAATTTGGGCAGGATGCCCAGTTCCTGCTGGATGCGATCGCGCGAAGCTACCACCTCGGCGCGAACCTCCGCGGGCGTGAGCTTCGCAACGGCGTAGTGATTGACCGTGTGTGCGCCGATCGTGCATAGCGGATCGGAAGAAATCTGGCGCAGTTCCTGCCAGGTCATGGCCTCGGCCCGACAGATCGCTTCCAGGTTTACCCCTCGCGCCCCGCAAAATTCTCTTATCCAGTGGCGTTGGGCGTGCTCATCCATCGAACGAACGGGCCAATAGAGACGTTCGAAGGCGACTTGCTTCTGGGCGTCCGTGAAGGCGTCGAGTTCGATGTCTTCACCGTCAATTCGCGCTTTGACCCGTGTCTCGCCGGCGATGACGGCTTCGAGGCCGCGCCACCACAATTCGCATGTTCCATCCGCAATCGATGGCGCGACGAAGATCGTGAACGGACATTGGTGGCGGCGAAACACCGGCCAGGCGTGTACGAGGTTGTCGCGGTAGCCATCATCTATGGTGAACACTGCAAAAGGAGCACTGTTGCTTTCGCCCCGTTCAAACCGCCTGACTGCGGCGTCGAGCGAGAGCAACTCATAGCCGCGACTCTTGGCATGTTCGATCACCGTGTTGAGAAAATCGGGCGTCAGCTCCAGTCCCGCATTGGGTGCAAAACCGCGCTGCAACCCACCTCCCGGGCGGATGTGATGCAGCATAAAGATTGCACCCATCCCTCCACAGATGCGGTGCAAGGCCTGGGATGCGCCAGAATAGAACAGGAGATCAAGGCTCGTCCGGAGAATTGACGTTTTTGCCATCGGATTTGCAGGGCGGTTCGTAAGGGAGATGGTTAATACTCATGCAAGGCTATCAAACAATCATTGACGATGGTTTTATGCCGGACCGCTTTGCATCGAGCACCCGGAGGCTCCGTCGATGAACCGAACGGAACTCATAGGCCGCAATCAGTCTGGCGCACTTCCCAAGGACTTCGTTGCCCGCGATCCTCAACTTTCCCTCATCCAGATTGCTATCCATCAGCGGCTGACCGAAGTCGACAAGGATTGGCGCAATTTTGAGGCCAATGCGGCAGGGACATTCTACCAGACTTACGCCTGGTGCGCGGCCTGGATCGAGAGCACCAATGAGCCGACCGAGCCACGCATTATCATCGGACGCGACCGCAGCGGTTCGATCCGCTTTCTGCTGCCCTTCTGCATTCAGCGCCGGTACGGCGTTTCGGTTCTCGAATGGATTGCCACGCCCCAGACCACATATGGCTACGGGCTCTTTGACCGCGAATTCCTTCCACGGGCGCGGGCCTGGTTTTCGGGCCGCGGCTGGGAGATCGTTCGGACCCTCAACGTGGATGCGGTTAATCTCGCCGAGATGCCGGCAAGCTTCCATGGATTTCCGCACCCGCTGAGCGACTGGTTCTCCTGCGAAGGGGCCAATCGGGGCTATCAAATTCTGCTCGAACCCAGCTTCCAGAACCTCTACGAGCGCAAAAGATCCTCAGCAACGCGGCGTAGCAATCGCAAACGCGACAACAAGCTTGCGGGGCTTGGCGAATTGCACTTCGGGCTCCCTGAAGGGCAATCCCGAAAGCATGGCCGCATTGACGAAATGTTCCGTCAACAAGAGCAACGTCTATCCGAACGCGGTATCCACGGTGTATTCGACGCACGCGACCGTCTTTTCGTTCATCGACTAGCCGAGGCCGAGGTCGGCGGCGCTCAAGCAATTCTCGCCTATAACCTCAGTGTCGACCAGCGCATGGTCGCGATGAAGCTCGGCGGACTTTTCGGCAACACGTATTGGGGCCTGATTTCTTCATTGGATTCGGATTTTGTCCCGCACCTATCGCCCGGGGATGCCGCCCTTCGACGCCTGATCGCGGCGTGCTGCGACAGAAACCTCGCGGTCCTTGATCTCGCGTCCGGGGATGCGGCCTATAAGTCACAGTGGGCGGATAAAGTCATTCCCCTCCATGCCTGCATTCGCGGACTATCACTACGCGGCTATTTCTGGGCAGCTATTGCGACTGCGCGGCTCATCACAAAACGTACGATCAAGCGCTCACCACAATTGTGGCGGCTAGTGCAGCATCTGCGTCGCGGCCTCGCGCATCTTTGCTCACGCGCACTTCCAGAGACGCCGCTAAGCTGCCTTGTGAGCCTCAACCTCGCCGGGATCGCCTAGCCGCACATATTGCGCGGCAAGGATTCCTTCCCCGCGAAGTTCCTGCAATTTGCGACCGGCATCCGCGGCCACGCTGCTAGGTGCTAGTAGGAGCACTGCCTGAGCCGCCTTTATGGCTGGCGAGGTTGCAAATGTGACCTCGCCACAATCAAGCAAGATCTGGTCATAGACAGTTTCGAGCGCGTTCAGCGCCTGGGCGAAACGATTACCGTCAAGCAGCGAGGCAAGCCCTGCCGCATCCTTGCCTGCCGAAATCACGTTGAGCTGAGATGCCATATCGCGCGCGATGACGTCATTGAAATCGGCGCTACCCGTCAGCAATTCCGTCAGCCCTGCTCGTGCCTGGAGACCAAAGACATGTGCGAAATTATCGCCAGAACCAGCAATATCAAGAATGATCGTCTTGATGCCTTGCTGTGCCAATGTTCTGGCCAGAGCAGCGCTGGCCGCGCCCGTATCGAGAGACGTTCCCGTCGCTAACGCCGCAACCGCGATACGTTTTACGCCCAATGTCTGTCGAACGCTCGTTGCCCAGGATCCAAGAACCGTCGCGGCTTTGGCGTAGCTTTGGGATGGATTGCCAATGACCTCATAGCCATGACTTACGGCGGCCGCGAGATCGCGAGAGGCCGACAAGCTACAGAGCGCAGGCACCACATCGTGAGGCGAAGTCGAGCCGAGGGGTTGCGGCACGCCGCCATTCGGCACTTCGACAACGAGTGCGTTTCGCGATGCTTCGGCCTCCTTGGCGGGCGAAGGAACCTCGGTATTTCGCATCGTTGGCGTCGGGACCGGAGTCGCTTCGATTAATACTGTAGGTCTCGGAGCCGGCAAGCTCGGTCCGAGCGCAACGCGTGCCGCCGCGTTCATGACCTCGGCAACAAAGGCCAGGCCAATGCCCAATCCGAGCCCGGCCAGCATGGCGAGAAGGACTGTCGGTCCCGTCTTCGGGAAAGACGGCGATGTCGGCAAGGGCGCGCGTTCGATGATGCGGGCCGTACCGGGCTGGGTCACCACGTCCTGCCTGGCACTCGCATCCATGTAGCGATTGAGGAATGTTTCAAGCAGACTGCGGTTTGCCGTTGCCTCGCGTTCCAGCGCACGCAACTTCACTTCATCGAGATTAGTTTCGGAAGCCTTAGCCTTCGCCGCGTTGAGACTCGCCCGTAGCTCCGCTTCCCGCGAGGCCGCAACTTTTGCCTGCTCTTCAAACCCGCGCACAACTTTCAGCGCCTCAGTGCGAATCTGCCGGTCCAAACTCGCCAATTCACTGCGCGCCGCAGCGACTTTGGGGTGATTGGACAGGTAACGAACCGAGAGCTCCGCCAGGTTGCGGCTCAAGACAGCTTGCTGCTCGCGTAGGCGCTGGATCAAGGCGGAGTTCAGAACTTCGCCAGAGCCGTCAATTCCAGCGCCGCTCTCCAGCATCGTTCTGATCTGGCGAGCCCTGGCTTCAGCCTCGGAGCGGGCCGATTGCGCGAGTACGATTTGGCTGTTTAGTTCCGACAGTTCCTGGGCGCTTAGCGTCGACTGGGCACCTTTGAGTAGTCCAGCTCTTGCGCGAAACTCCTCCGCGGCGGAACTCTGAACTCCGCCACCTTCTTGCGCAGTTCCTCGATCTGCTGGGCGAGCCACTCGCGTGCGCGGTTAGTCGGCTCGGATTGCGCCTCGCGAGTAGACGTCACGTACGTCTCTGCGAGCATATTGGCAACTTCGGCAGCAGTTGTCGGATCATTCGCGGTGTATTGAATCGCAATGACCTTGGAAAGCGGGATTTGGTAGACACTGAGCATGCTGTCGTAACGCGACAAAGCCCGCTGCTCTGGCGTCTCATTGCGGGGATCGTCGCCAAATCCGAGTGCAATCCGAATTCGTGAGACCAGACCCAGTCCGCTTGACGACAGCGAGTCGAATTCGGGCTTGTTCTGAAGCTTCAATGTCCTGACGACCCGATCGCCGAGGTCGCGCGATTCAATGACCGAAACCTGACTCAGGACATCGCGCTCGTCCATGGACGGCCGCGGCGTGGTCGCGTCAGGTTGCGTCCTGTCGAAAGGCGTCTCGAGACTGTCGACAAGTACGAGCGCTTGTGTCGTGTAGCGCGGCTTTTGTGTCCACACATAAGCCAGGGCGAGAACAGTGGAGATAATAGTCAGCGCAAGGATCATCTTGCGGCGACGCCAGATGCCGCGCAGAACGTCGGTCAGCGCGATAGACGCTGGCTGAGCGGAAGCCATCTCGCGGGAATACTGTATCATCGGGAAAGCCGACTAACCTTGCACTGGCATTGGCTGATACCTTGCGGGAATCATGGTAAGGAAACCCTTAACGCGAGAGCGATACGCACGCGGGCGATTAAGCGAATGCTAACCATAAGTGCCTAGGCTCAAACCTGTTCTTCCGAGAAGGAAGGTTTGGAGTCGGCCCTATGGCCTTGCGTAACGCCTTAGCAATCCTGCTGATCATCATGCTTTCCGCTTGCAGCAATGCCTGGGAGAGCCACCCTCCGGAATCCGCAAGTGGCGGCACCGGCATCATGGCCGACGGCATGCTCGCCCAGGGTCCGGCGGCCGTCTCCAGCACGTCGCAGCTTCCGGCCAGCAACCGGCATGGAATCCAGCCACCATTCGGCGCGAAGGGCACGGCCGCGGCGTATGAATATAACACTGGCTATAGGCTCGGCGCCGGCGATCGCTTGACGGTTCGCGTTGCAGGCGAAGAGGATTTGACCAACGACTATTTGGTCGATGGCTCGGGCAACATCTCGATGCCTTACATACAGACCGTCCGCGTGGCCGGCTTGAGTTCGCCTGAAACCGAGAAACTTCTCGCATCGCGCCTGCGTGCCGGTTATCTGCGCAATCCGAGCGTTTCGGTCCAAGTTACAACCTCTCGTCCGTTCTTCATTCTTGGCGAAGTGAACACGGCGGGGAGTTATCCCTACCAGGCCAATATGACAGTCCAGAATGCCGTCGCACTTGCTGGCGGCTACAGCGCACGCGGCAACCAGGGCGACGTCCTCATCACGCGGCGCAATGTCGAAGGCACGCAGACATTCAAGGTGCCGGTCACGACGCAAGTCTACCCAGGCGACGTGGTGTTCGTGCGCGAGCGCTGGTTCTAAGCCCGCCTGCATGCCGGCCGGCCTTCGTATTCTTCACATTCTTCGGGCGCCGGAAGGCGGACTCTTCCGTCATGTCCGCGATTTGGTGCGCGGCCAAAGCGAAGCGGGCCACGAAGTCGGTGTCATTTGTGACAGTTTGACCGGCGGCGACCGTGCCGATGCGGTATTGGCGATGCTCGCCCCGCAATGCAGTCTCGGCGTCATGCGCGTGCGCATGGCGCGCCTTCCCGGACCGGGCGATGTCACCGCGGCCTTGGAGCTTGCGCGCGTTTGTGGCGCCTTGCGGCCCGATATTCTGCACGGCCATGGTGCCAAAGGCGGACTTTATGCTCGGCTCGCCGGCAAACGTCTCGGCGTCAAAAGCGTCTACACGCCGCATGGCGGAAGCCTCCACTATGAGTGGCGGCAGCCGCAGGGCGCGGTGTTTCTCGGTACCGAACGGTTGCTTAGATCGCTCACGGGCGGGTTTCTCTTCGTATGCGATTTTGAAAAACAGGCCTTCGACCGCAAGATAGGCCTAGGGCGAGTTCCGTGGCGTGTCGTGCACAACGGATTGTGGCCTGACGAATTCATGCCGATCACGCCAGCGGCCGACGCAACCGATCTCATCTTCATAGGCGAACTCAGGCATCTGAAGGGTGTGTCCGACCTGCTTGATGCAGTCGAACAACTGAACAAGACACGCAAGGTGACTCTCACGATCACCGGCGATGGTCCCGACCGCGCCGAGTTCGAATCGCAAGTTGAAGCGCTCGGTCTCGGCTCGGTTGTTCGATTCACCGGCGCCCTGCCCGCCCGCCAGGCGTTTGGCCTCGGCCGGCTGTTCGTCATGCCGTCCCATGCCGAGTCATTTCCGTATGTCTTGCTTGAGGCTTTGGCCGCCGGCCTGCCGGTCATCGCCAGCAAGGTCGGCGGAATTCCCGAGATTCTTCCAGCATGCGATATGGTTCCGCAGCGGAATCCGAGCGCACTCGCCGGGGCCATCGCCGAACGCCTCGGGCACATCGAACCAGCCGACGCTGCGACAACAGCGCTGCTGTGCAGTGACTTCGCCGCCGAGAAGATGTGCGCCGATGTGGCGGATTTCTACGGCGAGATTTTACCCAACCCCTCTCTTTAATCTTCTCTTAACCATACGAGCCCAGCTTCGGTTCAGGTGACTGCAAGGGCCTCGAAGTTGCTGACCAGAGCGTATCTCTGTCTCAATACGAAGCAGTTTACGCATGCGACATGAACCATTCTCCCATGGCGGCTTGGTCGATCAGGGCAAGCTCCAGAACCTCTTGGCCAACGCGTCGGTCCCGGCAATCGGCGCTCCCTCTCACGCTGTTGCAGCGCCCCTCATCTCGAAGCGCGTACTCTCCGGCCTCATACGTCTCGGCGACAGCCTTATCGCAGCGGGCATAGGGGCGATTATCTGGCTCGCCTATGTGCGCCCGGAAACATTCGCCGACAGCGCATCCTATCTGACATTCCTGCTGGGCGTCGCGATCTCTGTCCCCATCCTCTTCACCGGCGCCGGTCTCTACTCGACCCACGCTTTCCTGCGACCGGTCGAACATTTGCCGCGCATCGCCGGCTGCTGGTTCCTGATATTCGCGGCTCTTTTCGCGGTGCTCTTTTTTGCACAGGCGGGAGACTCCTATTCGCGGCTATGGGCCGGCTCATGGTTCGTCAGCGGCCTTGGCGGATTGATAGCCTATCGCGGCGTCGTCGCGATCACCGTCCGGCGCTGGAACCGGGACGGCCGTCTTGACCGTCGCGCCGTTCTCTATGGTGGTGGCAAGCCCGCCGAAGATCTGCTTGAAGCGATGCGCGCATCGAGCGACTGCGACGTCACCGTGGTCGGGGTTTTCGATGACCGCAATGACGCCCGCTCACCCTCCGCCATCGGAGGCTTGCGCAAGCTCGGCAACACCAGCCAGCTCGTCGATTTCGTGCGGCGCAACCGCACCGATCTCCTGATCGTGACACTGCCGCTCACCGCAGAAGCGCGGTTGCTCCAAGTGCTGAAGCGACTATGGGTCCTTCCGATCGATATTCGCCTCAGCGCCTACACCCAGAAACTGCGCTATCGCCCGCGCGCCTATTCTTATGTCGGAAACATTCCGTTGGTCGATGTTTTCGACAAGCCACTGTCGGATTGGAGTCAAGTTGCCAAGTTCCTTGAGGACCGGGTGCTCTCGCTGCTCCTCCTCGTCCTCGCCTCGCCGATCATGGCGCTGATCGCGCTTGCCATCAAACTCGACAGCAAGGGCCCGGTCTTCTTCAAGCAGAAACGCTACGGCTTCAACAATGAGTTGATCGAGGTTTACAAGTTCCGCTCGATGTATTCTGACCTTACTGACGCCAATGCCGAGACGCTCGTCAGCAAGGGCGATTTGCGCGTTACACGGGTCGGGAAATTCATCCGCAAGACGAGCCTTGACGAGCTGCCGCAGCTCATCAACGTGCTGCGTGGCGAACTCTCGCTCGTCGGCCCGCGCCCGCATGCAACCCATGCCAAGGCCGCCAATGCGCTCTATACCGATGTCGTCGAAGGTTATTTCGCGCGTCACAAAGTGAAGCCCGGCATCACCGGGTGGGCACAGATCAACGGCTGGCGGGGCGAAACCGACACGGCCGAAAAGATCGAGCGCCGCGTCGAGCACGACCTCTACTACATCGAGAACTGGTCGTTGTTCTTTGATCTCTACATTCTGGCACGAACGCCAATCGCACTGCTGAAAACCGAGAACGCCTATTGAGCCACACAGCTACCAGCCACGGTTCCACTTCTGCCGCTTTCACACTTGAGACATTGCAGAAACTGGCCCTGTGGCTGCTGATTGCATCGGGCTGGTTCGTCCTGATGGAACCGGCGCCCTATGAACTGATCTTCGCCGTTTGCCTGGTCTTCTTCCTGCCGAGCGGGCTCAATGTGCCCCGCGTCACGGCGCCGTTCATCATCTTTCTCACGGTCTATAATATCGGTGGCATTGCAAGCCTTGCCCAGGTCCTCAACGACTCCAAGGCAGTCATGTTCACCGTGGTCTCGGTTTACATGGCCGTCACGTCCATGTTCCTCGCCTTCTGCGTCGCTGCCGACCCAATGGATCGCATGGCGATCATCCGCAATGCCTATGTCTTTGCCGGCGTGTGCTTTCATCGATCACGGGTCTGATCGGGTATTTCAACATTGGGGGCATGGAGGCGGCCTGGGCGCCGATGCATCGCGCGCAAGGAACGTTCAAAGACCCGAATGTGCTCAGCACGTTTCTCATCCCGCCTGCCATTTTCCTTATCCAGGGTTTCCTGCTGGGCACGATCAGATGGCGGTTGATTGCAGGTTGCGCGCTCCTCATCATACTCGCTGCCCTCTTCCTTGCCTTTTCTCGCGGCGCCTGGATGAGCATGGCGGGCGCCGTCGCGCTCCTCGTTGGCCTCACCTTCATCGTGACGCCGTCGCTCAAGCTGCGCATGCGCATCATCGTCCTCGTCACGATTGGCACCGCGCTGATGGTGGCGTTGATAGCGTTTCTGCTGTCGTTCGAGCAAATTCGCTCGCTCTTCACAGAGCGCGCTTCGCTGATTCAAAGCTACGACGCGGGTGAGACCGGCCGCTTCGGCAGGCAACTCAATTCAATACCGCTTTTGATCGAACTGCCGCTCGGTTTCGGCCCGGTTCAGTTTCGCAATATAATGGGCGCCGACCCGCACAATGTGTACCTCAATGCATTCGCGTCCTATGGCTGGCTTGGCGGCATTTCCTATCTGCTTCTGACCCTCGCAACGATAGCAGCGAGCTGGAAGGCGATCTTCACGCGCACACCCTGGCAACATCACGCGATCGCCGTGTTCTGCCCTCTCATCACCACCATTCTGCAAGGCATCCAGATCGACACCGATCACTGGCGGCATTTCTATCTTCTGCTCGGGCTGATCTGGGGACTCTATGCTGCAAGCATCAGCCTATCGACCATCGGAAGGCATGACGGAAATACGAGCGCGAACTCGCTAATTTCTGGATTGGATAGGGGGATAGCTGGTCGGAGCGGTGGGATTCGAACCCACGACCCCTACCCCCCCAGAGTAGTGCGCTACCGGGCTGCGCTACGCTCCGACGCGCGCGGATATAACACCGGTTCCAACCCTGTCCAAGGCCTAGTTCTTGTTATCCGAGCGTAGCAGGTTCCGAGCAGATTCCAGTTCCGACAGCGCCAATCGCAGCGATTCGACCTGATTGTCGCTCATTCCGCTGCCTGCTTCGGCCTCCTCGCCAGACCCATCCGAAGCGGCCTGCGCGTGCCGTGCCAAGGGGGCGGCGCCGATCGGCGGGGCACGCTTGTTGATTCTCGGCGCCGGTCTTGCGGCCCCTGGTTTGGGAACTCCATCGAGTTCGAGGTCGCGCGAATCGCGCTTGCGGGCTTCCGTCTCGCCCCGCCCGATGCTCGAGACGTAGCCATTGCCTTCCTCGCGCAAAATGCGCTGAACGCCGCGTATCGTATAGCCTTCGCCATAGAGAAGCCTGCGAATGCCCTTGAGAAGGTCAACGTCACCAGGTCGGTAATAGCGCCGGCCGCCGCCGCGTTTCAGCGGCTTGATCTGGGTAAAACGGGTTTCCCAAAAGCGCAGCACATGCTGCGGGAGGTCCAGATCTTCCGCGACCTCGCTGATCGTCCGAAATGCTTCAGGCGCCTTGTCCAACATCACTCTCCGCCGTCACACGTCAGCGGCGCCGTCTCGGGACTAATCCTCGTCCCCGCCCTCCAACCCGTTAATCTGATTCTTCATCACCTGACTAGGCCGGAATACCAAGACGCGACGGGGGGTTATAGGGACTTCCTCACCAGTTTTGGGATTCCGTCCAACCCTGCCGCCCTTGCTGCGGACCATGAATGTGCCGAATGAAGAAAGTTTGACCGAATGCCCTGCCTCCAGCGCATCGGTCACGCGGTCAAGGATCGATTTGACCAGATCAGCAGATTCTGTACGCGAAAGTCCGACCTGACGGTGGACCGCCTCGCTCAAATCGGCGCGCGTTAGTGTCTTGCCTGCCATTGCCTACCCCCTGCAAGCAACAACAAACCTAGGGGCAGAACCGATTGCGGTCAATAGAAAGTCACGTGGTAACTCAAGGGCTTACAATTAGAGGCGTTACCAACGTAGAAGCGCCGCCCCCCAAGTGAAGCCGCCACCCATGGCTTCCATCAGCACAAGGTCGCCGCGCTTGATACGGCCATCCTTGACGGCGGTGTCCAAGGCCAACGGGATCGAGGCCGCGGACGTATTACCGTGCTTGTCCAGCGTGATGACGACTCGCTTTTCGTCGATGCCGAGACGCCTGACCGTGCCTTCAAGGATGCGCTTGTTCGCCTGGTGCGGCACGAACCAATCGATATCCTGGGGCTTCAATCCCGCGGCCCGAATAGCCTCGTCCATCACGCCCGCAATGTTGACCACTGCATGTTTGAAGACCTCGCGGCCCTCCATACGCAGATGGCCTACAGTCTTCGTGCTTGATGGCCCACCATCGACGTAGAGCTTGTCGGCGTAGCGTCCGTCCGAGCGTATGCGCGTACCCAGTATGCCGCGATCGTCGATCGTGCCTTTGCCTTCACCTGCGCGCATCACGACTGCGCCCGCTCCGTCGCCAAACAGCACACAGGTCGTGCGATCGTTCCAGTCGAGAATGCGTGAGAAGGTTTCCGATCCGATGACAAGAGCAGTTGTGCCCTGCCCGCTCTGCAACAGACTATCGGCAACACAGAGTGCATAGACGAAACCAGAGCACACGGCCTGCAGGTCGAACGCGGCGCCCTTAGTGATGCCGAGTGCGGCCTGTACCTGCGTTGCAGTCGCAGGGAAAGTATTATCCGGAGTCGAGGTCGCAAGAACTATGAGATCAATCTCGCTTGCGTCGATCTTGGCATCGGCCAGCGCGTTGCGCGCCGCGGCAACAGCAAGGTGCCCGGTCGTTTCACCTTCGGCCGCAATGCGCCGCTCGCGAATGCCGGTACGCTCCACTATCCATTCATCGCTGGTATCAACGATACGGGACAGATCGGCATTGCTCAGGATACGAGCCGGCAGGTAGGAGCCGACACCTTCGACGATCGATCTATGCACGAACCTTCCCACTTTTCATTAAGCCGTCGCAGCCGGCGCTAAGCTTTGCCCTTCGCCCATGAGACGGTTTTTCACGGCGACATCGGCCGCGATTTTTTCGACCAGACCATTGCGCGCCATTTCGCAGGCCACGTCTATCGCCGTGGCAAAGCCCAGCGAATCTGTCCCGCCATGGCTCTTCACCACGATGCCGTTAAGCCCGAGAAATACGCCGCCATTATGCTTCCTCGGATCCATCCGCTCCTTCAGGGCCTCGAACGCGCCCGTAGCAAGAAGCGCACCAAGCTTCGAGAGCCAGGTGCGGTTGAGCACGATCTTGAGATATGTGGAGAGCTGCTTTGCCGTGCCTTCCGCGGTTTTGAGCGCGATATTGCCGGTGAAGCCTTCCGTCACAACGACATCGACCGTTCCCTTGCCGATATCGTCGCCCTCTATGAAGCCTACGTATTCGAGTCGGAAGATTCGGGTCGCGCAGCAAGCGACCTGCTTCCTTCACCTGTTCGACGCCTTTAACTTCTTCGACGCCTATATTCAGCAAGCCGACCGTCGGGCGGTCGAGCCCGAAGAGACAGCGCGCCATCGCCTCGCCCATCAGGGCGAATTCGACAAGTTGAATGGCGTTGGCGCCGATCGTCGCACCGACATCGAGGACAATGCTGTCGGAGCGCAATGTCGGCCAGATCGCGGCGATGGCCGGGCGTGAGATGCCGGGTAGCGTGCGCAGCACGAACTTCGCCATCGCCATCAGCGCACCGGTATTGCCGGCGGACACTGCGGCATCGGCCTCGCCATTCTTTACCGCCTCGATGGTGAGCCACATGCTGCTGTCATAGCGGCCGCGGCGGAGTGCCTGGCTCGGCTTGTCGGTCATCGCAATGGCAACGCTGGCGTGACGGATTTCCGAGCAAGCCGAAAGCCTCGGATGCTTCGCGAGGATAGGCGTAATCCGTTGCTGGTCGCCGAACAGCAGGAAACGCACGCCGGGGTGGCGCTCTGCGGCGAGATCGGCGCCGGGAATCACCAGTTCCGGCCCGAGATCGCCGCCCATGGCGTCGAGCGCGATAATCAGGGGTTTGCTCATGGACTGCGTTAGAATACCGGCCTCTGGCAAGGATCCGCCGCCCGCGGAATTCGCAGGCGCCACAGACCCCAAGCCACGCTAAAGATCAAGCTCATATCTAGCCGTTATTTCACCGCCGGGGAAACACCGCTGTAGATGATGGCTCTTGTGCTCACCGATTGGGTTCGCCGCGGGGCTTTTTGAGGGCGGCAAGCCCGGCAAAAGTCACAGGCGCTGATTCTGCGCCAATTTCCGCGCCGGGGAAGGAAGCACCGGGTTTGCGCGGATAAGGGTCGAGGAAAAGTGCCAGCGTCTCAGTCACAAGCTCGCCAATGTCGGCCGCACCATCGATAAGATGGTCGGCATCGTCCTCTACGCTCGTCGCCTCTCCGGCCTCCGGCATATAGATTCGCTCGACCGGGCCTTCTACCCTGTCGCGAAAAGGCTCGAGCGTAACGACGCAGACCTGGTCGAGATCGGCCTTGAAGCGGCCGGTAATTTTGAGGCCGCCGCCGCGCCAGGGCTCGGCCTTAAGATCGGCTGTTAGAGCGTGGAGCGCTGGGACGCCAAGACGCTGCGCAAGTGCGACGAGTTCCTTGGAATCGGCAGCAATATTCTCACTTGATCCTTCGCGAGGGACACGATCGGCGGGCAATGGGCGGAAGAATTCAACTTGTGCGGCCTTCATCGTCTCAAGCCTCCGGAAATGCCAAGTCGCCTTGCGCAATACGGTACGGATCCTGGCTGGCCAACCCGGCCCGCACTGCTAGGGCATACTGCACAAGGCCGGCGAGTGCTGGTGCCTCGACCCCGTCTGGATAGATATTCCGACGGAAGGCCTCCGCAAGATCTGTCTGGCCAGCAGCCAGCGCCACCCGATAAGCGCTAACGCGCCCGTAGAAAATTTCTGCGAGCTTGCGCACCCGTTTGCCCACCGACAGATCGCCAACCCCCATTTCGCGGAGATTATTGTCCATCGCGAGAAAGATCTTGTCGGCCAACTGCTGCCCGAATGCCTGTAAGGTGGCATCACCGGCGTTAATCCGCTCAAGCACCAGGAACGCATGAAGAACGATCATGTCGAACCGACCGTCGATCGTGTCCGCGACCGCATAGGTTTCATACAGGACCGGCCGTCTGGCAGCCGTCACGATGGCCGTATAGACGGCCCCGACGGGGTCGCCGCCAGATTTTCGCCTGAAAAGGTGGGCAAGAATCATTGCCTTACAACTCGCGTGGGGTGTAGAGCGCGGGTCAATCTGGGGATCCCGTTTCGCATGGCGTTTCGTGTTTCAAACCTGCTGGTGGCCGGGGTTATGGTGCTTTTAGGCGCCTGTGCAACGAATATCGACCATCATGGCTATCTCGCCAAGCCTGGCGCCTTCTCACAACTGCGCGAGGGCATGCCGAAATCGGAAGTCGTCGGCATCCTTGGATCGCCCTCCACCACCGCAAGCATCAACATGCAGGGTGACAGCTACTATTACATTTCCAGCACGACTAAGCAGACTGCATTCATGAGACCCTCGGAAATCGATCGGCAGGTCATCGCCGTGCGCTTCGACTCCAATGACCAGGTGCAGACATTCGCCCAGTACGGCATGGATGACGGTGAAGTGATCGATATCAATACCCGCGAGACCCCGACGCGCGGGCGCGAGTTCTCGCTGATCCAGCAAATGCTCGGTAACGTCGGCAAGCCCGGACCCGGCGGCGCCATCCTGCCTGGCAAGACTTCAAGCCAGCCTGGAACGGGAACTGGCACGGGGCAATAATTCTGCCTACGCCTAAGCCGCCTCCCGACCTGTCAAATGCTGCGATCCGCTCAAGGCGCGAAGAACCATATCAACTTGCCCCATCTCTATAATAAAAGCCCCGCGCGGATCGCTCCTCGCGGGGCTTGAAGTCGATTGGCTTTCGACGCGCTTTTACATGTGTGCGAGCACGGCGAGTAGCAGCAAAGCCACGATGTTGGTGATCTTGATCATCGGATTGACGGCCGGGCCGGCCGTGTCCTTGTAGGGATCGCCGACGGTATCGCCGGTCACCGATGCCTTGTGAGCGTCGGAGCCCTTCAGGTGCTTGACGCCCTTCGAGTCGACGAAGCCGTCCTCGAATGACTTCTTAGCGTTGTCCCAGGCTCCGCCGCCGGCGGTCATCGAGATCGCGACGAAGAGACCAGTGACGATCACGCCCATCAGCATGGCGCCGAGTGCCGCGAAGCCCGCGGCCTTGCCGGCAATGGCGTTGATGATGAAGAACACCACGATCGGCGAAAGCACCGGCAGGAGCGAGGGGATGATCATCTCCTTGATCGCCGCGCGGGTCAGAAGGTCGACGGCGCGAGCATAATCAGGCTTCTCGGTGCCCTTCATGATGCCCGGCTTTTCCTTGAACTGGCGGCGCACTTCGACCACCACCGACTGCGCCGCGCGACCCACCGCGGTCATCGACATGCCGCCGAAGAGATAGGGCAGCAGGCCGCCGAACAGGAGGCCGACGACGACGTAAGGATCGGCAAGCGAGAAGGTGATGTCGCCAAGGCCCTTGAAGAAGCTGCCATCGGCCGCGTTGGCCGCGAAGTACTTCAGGTCCTGCGTATAGGCGGCGAATAGCACCAACGCGCCCAAGCCCGCTGAACCGATGGCATAGCCCTTGGTAACGGCCTTGGTGGTGTTGCCGACTGCGTCGAGCGCGTCGGTATTGTGGCGCACTTCCTTCGGCAGGCCGGCCATTTCGGCAATGCCGCCGGCATTGTCGGTGACGGGACCGAAGGCATCGAGAGCAACGATCATGCCGGCAAGCGACAGCATCGTGGTGACCGCCACCGCGATACCAAACACGCCAGCAAGATTGAAGGTGACGATGATGCCGGCGATGATGACGAGAGCCGGAAGCGCCGTCGACTCAAGCGATACGGCGAGGCCCTGAATCACGTTGGTGCCGTGACCGGTGATCGAGGCTTCGGCGATCGAATTGACCGGACGCCTTCCGGTGCCGGTGTAATATTCGGTGATCCAGATGATCAGCCCGGTGATAACGAGGCCCGCCACGCCGCACCAGAAGAGGTCCATTGGCGTGAAGCCGCCGAGATCGGTGCTCATGCCGCCGAAGACGAAGTTCATCACGGGCCACAGCGCGATCAGCGAAAGCACGCTGGTGGCGATGATGCCCTTGTAGAGTGCGCCCATGATGTTGTTGGAGGCGCCGAGCTTGACGAAATACGTGCCGATGATCGAGGTGACCACGCAGGCGCCGCCGATCGCCAGGGGCAGGATCATGCCGGCGAGCTTGAAGGCCTCGGGCAGCACGATCGCCGAGAGCACCATGGTGGCGACCGCCGTCACCACATAGGTCTCGAAGAGATCCGCCGCCATGCCGGCGCAGTCGCCGACATTGTCGCCGACATTGTCGGCAATCGTTGCCGGGTTACGCGGATCATCTTCCGGAATTCCGGCTTCAACCTTGCCGACCATGTCGCCGCCGACATCCGCACCCTTGGTGAAGATGCCGCCGCCGAGACGGGCAAAGATCGAGATCAGCGAGGCGCCGAAGCGATGTCGCGACAAGCGCGTCGATGACGTCGCGGCTGGTGGGGGAAAAGCCCATGCCGGCCGTGAGGAAGGCGAAATAGAGGGTGACCCCAAGAAGGCCGAGGCCTGCGACCAGAAGGCCGGTCACGGCACCCGCCTTGAAGGCGAGGTCGAGGCCGCCGGCCAGAGACTTGGTCGCGGCTTGGGCAACGCGAACATTGGCCCTGACCGAGACGTTCATGCCGATGAAGCCGGCAACACCCGAGAGCACGGCGCCGATGGCGAAACCGATCGCCGAATAGCCGCCCAGGAGCACCCAGGCGAGGATGAAGATGACGACGCCGACGATGGCAATGGTCGTATATTGCCGCTTGAGATAGGCCTGGGCGCCTTCGCGCACCGCAGCCGAGATTTCCTGCATCCGGGCCGTGCCCGCATCCGCCGCCATCAGGCCGCGGGTGGTAACGATGCCGTAGACAATGGAGAGCGCGCCGCACAGCACGATCAACCAGAGAGTCGAACTCATGGCTTGGAAGTTCCTTGCTTGGTTATGTTGCCCCCGAAGCCTGCACCGGAACCGCTCGAATTGCGGCCCCTACCCCTGCTCCGGACCCGTGAGGTGCGATATGCCAAATGCTTAGGCAAGTGGCAACTGATTTGACTCCCAAGAACCGCTTTCATTACCCCTCCTAAGTTCTGAGGGGATTCCTATTGGACAAAATTGTTCTAATTATGTTCTTTGGCCCGAATAGGCTCTTTTAGTGCATTTCAGTATTTGAAACACCTTCAGCGCCCATGAAGACGGCGAGGATTCTCGTCGCCGTCGCACCTGTATTGCGGCCGTTATGGTCGGAGTTGAGGGCTTCTAGGAACGCGCTGCCCTCTGTGAAGACCCGCTGGCCCTGCGCTCCGTAGTCGACGGTCAGTTCGCCGCTGAGGATGTAGGCGAAAAGCGGCACGCGATGCAGGTGCAGTCCGGTCTCCCGGCCGGGCTCGACGGTGATGATGGCCGCGGTCACTTTGGGAACGCCCTGCGGATAGACGATTGGCTGGCCGATGACGGTCTGTGAACTTGAGAGCGGCACGTCGAGCGGCGGATATGAGGTCTTCCCGAGCGCGAGGCCGGCAAGGACTCCAATCAGGCAGGAGAAGCCGGCGGCAAGCACAAGCCGTCGAGACAGTCTTGAGCGCATTGTCAGGCAGCCACCGGCTGCAACTGCGATTGGCGCGTGCAGCGCTGCCCGCAGCGCATTCCGAAGCTGCGAAACGTCATATGCCGGCACGGTCGTAGCGCCAGGCATGTCGCCCAAACCGCAGGCATCGGTCGCGATGACCGGGAGGCCCATCGCAATGGCGCGCAAAAGGGCGCGCGGTTGGTGTTCGACAATCGCGGGCAGCACGACCGCGGCCACCGGCGTCGGCCACGCGCCATTCTCCGCCTGACACACCCGCACGCCCTTCCAGAAATTGCCGTCATCCTCCCGCGCTCGGCCCGTCACCACGAGTTCGGCATCGAGGCCCTGCATCGCTGCGCGTAATGCATAGGCGCCCTTGCGGCCAAGAGCGGACGCCGGGAAGAGGATGGTCTTTCCTCCGGGCACTGACATTTTCGCAACGCAAGGCAACATCCAGTCGAGAAGCTCGGTCTTCTCGGGATAGAGCTTGGCGAGTTCGCGATGCGGCGTGTGGATGCGCGTCGCTTCGGCCAAAGCCTCTTCCTCGGCTTCGGCAAGACCCTCCGGCGCGCGGAAATCTCCAAGCGTCGGGCTTTCAGGATAGCGCCTCGCGGCCTCGTCGAGCGTCGCCTGGAGTTGTGCAATCGGCGCGCGCTCCATCAGGACTTCGAAGCTTCGGCCGGCCAGCGCTCCGGCACGCCAGAGATGCGGCAAAAGGCTTTGCGACACGACGGCGTGGGTGTGGAGATAGGACAATCCCCGCACATAGCGCTCAGCCAGAGCCGCGTCATAGCGCAGCATCAGACTTTGCAATGCGCGGCCCTGGGCCGGGGCGCGGCGCAGCGCCAAGGCGCGCCTGAGGGCGGTAAAGGTAGCCCGGGTTTCGGAGCCGCAGAACCCATGCGGCCAGGCGTAGCGATCCGACTTGCGCAGGCGCTGCGGCAGGAAAAGCGCGTCTCCCTTGCCAGCGCGTGCCGCCAGAAGCGTCGAGAATTCCGGCCAACAGGCGTCGACAAGCCACGCGGTCGGACTACCGTTGACAGCCGACGCCTTCACCTCCGGATCATGGAGATGGCAATCGGTTTCCTCGCAGCTCGTGCAGTCATTCGCCGTCTCGCGGGCGGTCAACATATCTTCCGCGCGCTTTGCAGTTTCCTTGCGCGCGCCGCGAATGACGATCTCGAGCATCCCACGGTTAAGGCGCGCTTCGATGCGAAAGGGACGTTCGGAGCGGAAGCGCAAATCGACATAGTTCCAGAAGACGGTCGCGTCGCGCTCGCGCGATGCACGCGATCCCGGCACGATGCGGCTATGGGCGTGGCGTTCAACGATCTCCAGGCCGGCATCGAGCGCCGCTTCATAGAGACCGTTGGATAGTTGGCAAAGACCGCCGCCGACGCTCTTGATCAGGCAGCCTTCGCGTAGTTCGCGGCCGTCGACGAAGCCGCGCGATTTCGTGGTGCGGCCGATCTGGCGCCAGAAGCTGAATACCTCGCCGGGCGGAACTTCGACACCACTGATCGCGCGCACCGCCATACGCAGGTTCTGAATCTTGCCGGCTGTCAGTGCATATTCCTTGGGGCCCGACAATGCGTTCCACAAAGGCGACGCGATGCGGGCGAGGATTTGCTCGCGAACGAGATCATCAGCCTGCGGATATTTGCGGATGCTTTCCTGCGACGCTGCTTCGATGAGCGTACGCCTCAGCCTGAAGAGGGAGGCCTTGAACTCAAACGCGGCCATGTCCCAACGGGACGGAACTCGGCGCAGTGCATGGTCGGTCATGGGATTACTCTCGAACGGCTTCGAAATTGCGCCCGAGAAGCTGAACGCCCGGTGAACTTCAGGCCGGGCGGGTTCGCGGCTGCCGGGCAAGCCACAGCACGAGGCCAATGGCGAGGGCCGCCATCGGGAAGACGGCAAGGTTAACCGCGTTCCAACCCAGGCCGCTCAGCAGCCTGCCCGAAGCGAGAGAGGCAATCGCCATTGTCGCCGAGACGGCGAAATCATTGAATCCCTGAACCTTGGCGCGCTCGGAGGGTGCATAGGTGCCGGTCAGGAGTGTCGTGCTACCGATGAAGCCGAAATTCCAACCGAGGCCGAGAAGGATGAGCGCGATGGCGAAATTGGCGAAGTCAATGCCGGCCATGGCGACAATAGCCGAGACGACGAGCAAGCTCATGCCGATGAGGCAGATTTTTTCAACACCGTAGCGGGCGATCAGGTGACCGGTGAAAAAGCTCGGCACGAACATGCCGAGCACATGCCATTGGATCACCCACGAGGCATCGGTATTGACGAAGCCGCAGTCGACCATGGCGATGGGCGTTGCCGTCATGACCAAATTCATCATGCCGTAGGACAGTGTCGCGCAGCCGACCGCCACGAGAGTTCTTGGCTGGCGAATGATTTCGCTCAAAGGCCGCGCGGTGCCGGCTGTCTCGCTTTTATGCGGCTTCGGAATATCGACCCGCAGCAAGGCGAACATCGTGGCGACCGATAGTACAGCACTCGCGACATAGCAGCCCGCAAAGGTGAACGGCGCAAGGAGGTCGGTGGTTCGAATAACGATCAGTGTACCGAAGATCGCAGCGATGACACCGCCGGTCAGAACCCAGGAGATCGCCTTGGGCCGGAAGGCCGGGGTGGAAATATCTGCCGCGGCAAAACGCATGAAACCGCTCGACGCCTGAAATGTCCCCTGGAAGGCAGCGGCGATGCAGAACAGGGCAAAATTGCCTGCGTAAATCGCATAGATCGCGAGCAGTGCACCGAGCAACCCGAAAGCCGCCCCGATCAGAAACCCGGTCCGCCGCCCCAAGCGTTGCATGAGATGGGATGCCGGGATTGTCGACACCATGGTCCCGATGACGAAGGTCGACACCGGCAGCGTCGCCCAAGCTCTTGGATGGCGCCAGCATGACACCGACCAGGCCGGCCGTGGCGATAAGAATGACCGTCGTCGATGAGTAGAGAGCCTGACCGATGGCCAGGATGAGGACATTGCGGCGGACGCGGTTGTCGTCCATCGCAATGGCGGTCACGCGGGGGTCCCGAACTCGGCCGGGCGCTTTGCGCGCGCCACCTGGTTGAGCACACCATTGATGAAGCCCGCCTCCTCGCCGTCGAAGAAAGCGTGGGCGAGTTCGACATATTCGTTCAAGGCGACACGCGCCGGCACGCGATCCATGAACATGAGCTCGTAGCACCCGGCCCGCAGGATGGCGCGAACCGTCGAGTCGAGTCTCGGCAAGGGCCAATCCTTGGCGAGGAGATCATTGACCACAGGGTCGATCACACGCTGCTCGCGCACGACGCCGTCCACGATCTCTTTGAGGAACTTGTAGTCGGCTTCGCCGCATTGGCCGTCTTCGAAGTCATCGCCCACGGCGCGCGTAGAGAATTGCGCCAATACTTCACCGACATCGGTACCGGCAATGTCCATCTGATAAAGCGCCTGCACGGCGCCGAGCCTTGCGGCGGAGCGGGCAGCAGGCGGCAGGCGGCGCTTCGGCTTCATCGCTTGACCCGTTTGCCGATAGAGCGCTTGAAGCGGATCATGGTCAACGCCGCAGCGGCAGCGCCGCCGCCCTTGTCCAGTTCCGATAGCTTGGCGCGCTCCCAGGCTTGCGCTTCGTTCTCGCAGGTAAGAATGCCGTTGCCGATGCAAAGCCCCTTCAGGGTTAGCTCCATGAGACCGCGGGATGATTCATTGGCGACGATGTCATAATGGGTCGTCTCGCCGCGCAGCACGCAGCCCAGCGCGACATAACCGTCGAAACGCTTTGCCGCAGCAGCGAATACGACAGCGCCCGGAATCTCGAGCGCGCCCGGCACTGCAATGCGCTCCCATGTGGCCCCTGCCCGCTCGGCCGCCGCGATCGCACCACGACACAATTCATCGCAGATGTCGGCATAGTAACGCGCCTCGATGATGAGGAGGTGCGCCTTGGTCTTTTCCGCCGCCTGTTTTGCCTTTTGCTGCTTCATGCCGCCCGGAACTCCGAAAGGCGGGCGACATAGCGCGCCAGCATGTCGATTTCAACGTTCACCAGATCCCCGGTTTTTGCATGACCCCAGGTGGTCACCGCCTGTGTGTGGGGGATGATGTTGACGCCGAAGGTGAGGCCGTCGACTTCGTTGACGGTGAGCGACGTGCCGTCGAGCGCGACAGAACCCTTCGGCGCGATGTAGCGCGCGAGCGTATCGGGCACGCGGAAGATGAAACGCAGGGAGTCGCCCTCGGGCAAGATCGACACAATCTCGCCGAGGCCATCGACATGGCCGGAGACGATATGGCCGCCCAGTTCATCGCCGATCTTAAGCGAGCGCTCGAGATTGACGGGCGTTCCCTTCTGCCATGACGACAACGTGGTCTTCGACAAGGTCTCGGCCGATGCTTCGATATCGAATGTGCCGCGCCCGTCCTGCATCTCGCCCGTGGCGATCGCAGTCAGGCAACAGCCCGAGCAGGCGATCGACGCGCCGATCGCGATCGAAGCCGGATCGTAATGCGTGGCGATCGTGAACTTCGTGTCACCACGTTTCTCGACCGCGACCACTTCGCCAACATCGGTGATAATTCCGGTGAACACAAACTACTTCCGCTGCGAAGAGCTTAGTGGGCTTCTCATAGACCGTCAGGCTATCGGTCCCAAGCTTTTCCTCGGAGATCACCCGGAAGCGCCTGGAGACCCTGCGCCAATCGAGGCCGGCAAAGGCGTCGATCCCCTGCGGCCCCAATTCGATCGGCGCCCGATAGAGTTCCAGCCGCTGTACGAGACTGGCTTCGAGGAAAGAGCGCGCGATATGCGATCCCCCCTCGACCAGCAGACGGTTGATGCCGCGCTGGGCCAGTCGCTTCACGGCATCGCGCATATCGACCCAACCGTCCTTGCCCTGCTGGCAATCGATGACGACAATGTCGTCATTGCCGATCGAGCCGCTGCGGGTTGCCAGCAGCCAGAGGGGACGGTCCTTTGCAGTCTTGATTAGCTTCACATGCGAGGGGATCGACAATCGCGTATCGGCAACGATCCTAATCGGCGAACGATCCTCAAGCCCCGGCAGGCGCACCGTCAGTTCGGGATCGTCGGCCAGCACCGTGCTCAAGCCCACAAGCACCGCATCACATTGCGCGCGCAGCAAATGAACGCGCGCCTGTGCGGCAGGCCCGGTAATTGTGGTCCGCTTCCCTTTGCCTTCGGCGATCTTGCCGTCGGCCGAAACCGCAAGTTTCAGAATCACTTGCGGACGCTTCTTGGTGATCCGAGTTAGAAACCCAGCAAGTGCGTCCCGAGCCTGGTGCTGGCCAATGCCGGTTTCAACCGCGATACCAGCCGCACGGAGCATTTCATGCCCTTTCCCAGCCGTTCGCGGATCGGGGTCCTCGAATGCGGTTACGACGCGCGCGACACCCGCCGCGACCAATGCTTCGGCGCAAGGGCCGGTCCGGCCGTGATGAGCGCAAGGTTCAAGCGTCACATAGGCTGTCGCGCCGCGCGCCGTCTCGCCCGCCATGGCGAGTGCCTCGGTCTCGGCATGGGGGCGACCGCCGCGCTGGGTCCAACCGATGCCGACAACGACGTCATCCTTGACGATCACGCAACCGACCGGCGGGTTCTCCGCAGTCGTACCAAGTGCACGGCGGCCGAGCCGGCTTGCGTATTCCATATAGTGGAGATCGGAACTCACGAGAGTGAAGGAGCTGACCGGAAACCGGCTCAGCTCTTGCCCTTTTTGGGCTGCTCGTCCTCGTCGGTGTCGCCGCTCAGTTCGCCGAGCAATTCCTCGAAGTCCTTGGCCTCGCGGAAATTCTTGTAGACGGACGCAAAGCGGACATAGGCGACGTCATCGAGGAGCTTCAGCGCTTCCATGACGAGCTTACCGACGGTCTCCGATTTGATCTCGCTCTCGCCAAGGCTTTCGAGCCGGCGGACTATGCCGGATACCATGCGCTCGACACGTTCGGGCTCGACTGGCCGCTTGCGCAACGCCACCTGGATCGAGCGTGCCAGCTTGTCGCGATCGAAGGGGACGCGACGCCCACTGCGCTTGGCCACCATCAATTCGCGCAATTGCACGCGTTCAAAGGTCGTGAAGCGGCCGCCACAATCCGGGCAATAGCGGCGGCGGCGGATTGCAGCCCCATCCTCGCTGGGGCGGCTGTCCTTCACCTGCGTCTCCTCATTGCTGCAGAACGGACAGCGCATTCCTGAATTTTCTCGTCAATTCAATGGTTTAGTAGATCGGAAAACGATCCGTCAGCGCTTGGACCTTGCGCCGCACCGCCCCTTCGATCTTACCATTGCCCTCTTCGCCGTGCTTCGCAAGTCCGTCGAGAACCTCGGTGATGAGTTCGCCGATCTTGACGAATTCCTTCTGCTTGAAGCCACGCGTCGTGCCGGCGGGCGTGCCAAGACGCACGCCGGAGGTCACCATCGGTTTTTCAGGATCGAACGGGATGCCGTTCTTGTTGCAGGTGATGAAGGCGCGGCCGAGAGCTATTTCCGCCGCCTTGCCGGTGAGGCGCTTCTTGCGCAGGTCAACCAACATGAGATGGGTATCGGTGCCGCCGGAGACGATGTCGCAGCCGCCCTCGATCATCGTCTCGGCCAGTGTCTTGGCATTCGCCACGACCTGCGCCGCGTAAGTTTTGAAGGCTGGCTGAAGGGCTTCGCCAAATGCCACCGCCTTGGCGGCGATGACATGCATCAAAGGGCCACCTTGAAGGCCGGGGAAGACCGCCGAGTTGATCTTCTTGCCCAGTTCCTCGTCGTTGCAGAGGATCATGCCGCCGCGAGGCCCGCGTAAAGTCTTGTGCGTCGTCGTCGAGACAACATGTGCGTGTTCAAGCGGATTGGGATGAACGCCGCCGGCCACGAGGCCGGCGAAATGCGCCATGTCGACCATCAGGTACGCGCCGACCGAGTCTGCAATCTTGCGGAAGCGCGCAAAGTCGATGATGCGCGGATAGGCAGAGCCGCCGGCGAGTATCAGTTTCGGCTTGTTCTCATGGGCCAGCTTCTCGACCCAGTCGTAATCGATCTGACTTGTGCTCTGGTTCACGCCATAGGGAACGACCTTAAACCATTTGCCGGATTGGTTGACCGGCGCGCCATGGGTGAGGTGACCGCCGGCGCGAAGGTCGAGGCCCATATAGGTATCGCCGGGCTGCATGAGGGCGAAGAACACGGCCTGGTTGGCCTGGGCGCCGGAATGGGGCTGCACGTTAGCGAATGAGCAGTTGAAGAGTTGCTTGGCACGATCGATAGCCAATGTCTCGGCTTCGTCGACATACTGGCAGCCGCCGTAATAGCGCCGGCCGGGATAGCCTTCGGCGTATTTGTTGGTGAGGACCGAGCCTTGCGCTTCGAGCACGGCGCGCGAAACGATGTTTTCCGATGCGATGAGTTCGATCTCATGCTGCTGGCGGCCGAGTTCGCGCTTGATCGAGGCGGCGATGGCCGGATCGGACGCGGAAAGCTTGTCGCTGAAAAATCCGGGAAAACCCTTTGCACTGCTGGCAGCTTTGGCTTTCGCCTTCTTGGCGGCGGGCTTCGATTTGCGAGCGGTGGATTTGGTAGCGCGCTTGGCCATGGTGCTTCCCCTGAGCGTTCGAGGCTCTGCCCATAAGGCAGTGCGTGTTGCCAATCCAGATACACGAGGCCGCAGCGCCGCCGTTTCCGGGAGCGGCAGTCAAAGGGCGGAAACCGTCTGATTTTTCCTCCATGGCAAGGCTTGACCCCTGCCATCCAGAGGTGGATGGCCGGCTTAAGCCGCGCGCTTGAGGGTCAATTCCGTCCACAGAGCATCGAGCGCGTCGCATAGCGTCGCGATCTCGGCAGGCCCGTGCAAAGGCCCCGGAGTCAACCGAATGCGTTCGGTACCGCGCGGGACAGTCGGGAAATTGATCGGCTGGACATAGATCGCATGCTCGTAGAGCAATCGATCGGTGAGCGTCTTGCAGAGCACCGGATTCCCGACCAAGACCGGCACGATGTGGCTCGGACTCTCCATGACTGGGAGGCCGCGTAGCTTGAGCTCATGTGCAAGAAGCTTTGCATGTGCGGCCTGGAGTTCACGCTCACGTCCGCTCGCCTTGAGATGACGGATCGCGGCGGTGGCGCCCGCCGCGATTACCGGAGGCAGCGAGGTCGTGAAAATAAAGCCCGGCGCATAGGAGCGGATCGCATCAATGATAGCGGTCGAGGCCGCTATGTAGCCGCCTATCAGGCCAAATGCCTTGGCGAGCGTGCCTTCGACGATGTCGATCTGATCGGCGACGCCGTTCTGCTCGGCTATGCCGCCACCGTTTTGGCCATACATGCCGACGGCATGTACTTCGTCGAGATAAGTGAGCGCGCCATGACGGCGGGCCAGCGCGCAGATTTCGGCTATGGGCGCTATGTCGCCATCCATTGAATAGACGGACTCGAAGGCAACCACCTTGGGCCGGCTCGCAGGAAGGCCTTGGAGGATACGAGCCAGATCGGCGAGATCATTGTGCTTCCAGATGATCTTCTCGCAGCGGCCGTGCCGGATGCCTTCGATCATCGAGGCATGATTGAGTTCATCGGAAATAATCACGCAATCGGGGAGAAGCTTGGCCAGCGTCGAGAGCGTCGCCTCGTTCGCCATGTAGCCGGAGTTGAAAAGCAACGCGGCCTGCTTCCCGTGCAGCCCGGCCAGTTCGCGTTCCAAGGCAACGTGATAGCGCGTCGTGCCCGAGATGTTGCGCGTACCGCCCGAGCCTGCGCCGGCTTCGTCGATCGCTGCATGCATTGCAGACAGCACGTCGGGATGCTGACCGATGGCAAGATAGTCGTTGGAGCACCAGACGGTGACTTCGCGCTCGCCCTTCGGACTGAGCCATATCGCCCTGGGAAACCGTCCGCGGATGCGGCGCAGATCGGCAAATTCGCGATAACGCCCCTCTCCTCTTAGCTTGGAGAGGGCATTGTCGAAGCACTTGGCATAATCGAATGTCGAGGTCATTGGTGGATCTCCACCATCGTGCTTAGCCGCCAGAGGGGCCGCCTGCACGACACCAAAGGCCGCATGCGAGAATGCGCCGCAGTGGCAGGCGCCGGATATACGTCCGGCGCCTCAAATTTATTGCGCGGCGGTCTTCTTCTCAGCAGGCGGCGTAGTAGCCGCGGCAGCAACCTCTTCTACCTTCTTTTTCTTTTTCTTGGCGTCGGCGGCGGCCGTCGTCGTCGGCTTGGTTTTCGGTGTGGCCGCAGCGACAGTCTTGGTGGATGTTGTCTTAGCGCTGGCAGCGGTCTGCGTTGTCGGCTTTTTCTTGGTCTTGGCGTTTGCCGTCTTGGTGGTCGTCGCCTTGGAAGCCGTCACCGGCTTCTTCTTGGTGGTTGTTTGCTTGGTGGTGGAAACGACCTGCTTGCGCTTGGCGACATTCTGGTTTTTGCGCATGCCAAGAATATCGACCAGCGTGCCCTCATTGCGTGAACGAACGGTACGCGCGGCGGTGGAGGTGGTGGCGGTTCGCTTCTTCGATTTGCTCGAGAAATACCAAGCGCTGTCGTCGTCCTCCTGAAGGGCGCGGGTCGATGTTGCCTTCACCGGCAGCGGCTTAAGGATGTAGCGTTGGCCTTCATCGCTGACTTCGCCCTCGGGCAACGGCTGGCCGACAACGAAGCCGGTGCCATCCAGGCCGTAAATATCATTGCGGAAATTGGCCGGTCCCTGCCCTGTCGACCACGCCGTCAGATATGCGACGCGGAGCTGCGGCGCGTTATGCACTGGGACGTTGGTAGGCTCTTTGGTTTCGGCGACGCTTTGGATGCGACCAGGTCCCCAGCCGTCCTGGCCATTGAGGATCCAATCGACAAGCAACGAAACCTGATCGACACGCACACACCCCGAACTCAGGTAGCGCGCACCCGTTCCGAAAAGACTCTTGGTCGGGGTGTCGTGCAAGTAGATGCCGAAGGGGCTGTTGAAGTTGATCTTGACGGTCGCCATCGCGTTGTCTTCACCCGGATCCTGCCGGATGAACAACTGGTCAGCGGAAACCGTGCGCCAGTCGATCGAACGCGGATCGAGCTCCGGGCCGTTATAGCCGTCATATACCCGCATGCGCTGGTCGCGCAGGAAGCGGACGCCATACTTGCGAACGCTCGGGATGATGTCCTTCTCGACGATCGAGCGCGGCGCGTTCCAATAAGGATTGAAATTAATGTTTGAGATGCTGGTCATCACGACCGGCGTCGGGCGAGCGGGTTGGCCGGCGATGACATTGTGGCGCGAATAGACTGCACCGTTGTTGACGGTCTCAAGCTGAAGCGCTGGAACGTTCACGACGATATAGCGACCGCCGAGATCCTTCGAATACTGCTCGATACGCGGTAAGTTCGCGCGGAGCAACTCGGCACGGCGCGAAGGCGGTACATTAAGTTCAGCGACAGTCGGCTTGTCGAGCCTGCCTGTCACTGCCAGTCCGTGCTTGGTCTGGAAACGGGCCACCGCGGAGGTCACCTCGTCAGTATAGACCGCTTCGCCTTGGACACTTCCGGCCGGTAAATAGCCCTCAATCTCAAGACGCCTGACCAGCATGGCAACGTTCTCGCCCTTTGAGCCGGGCTTCATGCTGGTTGTGCGGAGGACGGGCCAACCGCCGGCCGCGGCGATTCCCTCGTAGAAAGCAATGGAATCGGTCACCGCCTTCGACGTTGCGGAGGACAACATCGGCGCTTCGGCACGATCGGAAACGACCTCTGTCTTGGTGGTCGCCTTCCCGGCGCGGTTGCCAAGATTGCTGACGCTCGAATGCGAAATGGTGCTGGACGTCGAGCTCGAAGAGGATGAGGTGGTGCCGCCCTCCTCCTGTGCTCGCTTCTGGCGCGCCCAGAAAGGATCATCACCGGCGCTCGCAGCGGTCGCAATGACCGCCAAGGCCGTCGCGGCCATCATCAGACGCGTTCCCGAAACCAGTCCATGACGAATGGCGGAAAACTTCGATTCTCTAATCTCAAAGCCCATCAGTTCGGCCCCACAACCTTTTCCCTGCAACACCACGCAAACGGCTTCGACCGTCGACGCTTTTAATGTTTCGGCAAGGTTTTGTAACAGGCCAACTGGCAGCGGTCAAAACGCCAATGCGTGAAGACCGAATCGAAGCTCCTGTCGCCTTCGCCGTGATTGCCCCGGTTTTTCGAGGGATAATCGGGCGGGAATTGGGACGAGGAGGCTGCAAAAGCATTTGGGCCGGCTCTGTTGCATGATTGCCACAGACGCCGACCCAAGGGTAACTAAGCTATTAGAGCCGATAGAGAATTTGGTCTGTCCAGAAGCGCTCGAGACGCGTCAGCGACTTGTTGAGGCGCTCAAATTCCTCAACGCTCAAGCCCACAACTTCCTCAACCGCCTGGAGCTGTCGATTATAGAGCGCGTCAACGCGCTCCCTGATCTGCTGGCCACGCGGCGTGAGGCTGACCCGTACCGAGCGCTTGTCGCTGCTTGAGCGCTCATGGCTGACGTAGCCCGCCTCGACCAGCTTCTTGAGATTGTAGGAAACGTTAGACCCCTGATAATGGCCGCGGGTCTTGAGTTCGCCGGCAGTAAGCTCGGCATCGCCAATATTGAAGAGCAGCAGTGCCTGGACCGGATTGACTTCCGGCTCGCCGGAACGTTCGAAATCGTCCTTGATGACGTCGAGAAGACGGCGGTGAAGGCGCTCGATCAAAGTGAGCGCTTCGAGATACCGATGCTTGACCTGCTGACGTCCGGAATCCGCTTCACGGACTCCCCCCGCTGTTTGAGTACGCATTTTACCACCTTGCCCTTGTTACCCCGGGGCTTGGCTACATGGCCTTGCCCTCTCTATGGCTCGGACGGTACGGCGCGGCGCGTTAAAATCGGTTCAAAAGACAAAGTAAATTTGTCCTTATATTTTCAATGATTTGCGCCGATGTCGAATAGAGTTTATGGAGTCTTGGCAAGCAGTCCTTATGAATTATGAACTGCTTCGCGGAATTAATTCGCCGCTAACGATGCATAGGCCGAGCGGACCAGCCGGGCCGCGCGCGAGTCGCAGGAGATACGGGCAGCGCTGGCCCGGGCCTGCTTAAGGGCTGAATTCACCTGACTCCGAGTGTTGGCTGCCATGGCCTCGCTCTGGGCGCCCAAGACCGACTGCCAAAAGCCGTGTGCCTTAGAGTAAGAGAGGAATTGGCAGCGCTTCTCGATGAAATAGGCGGTCGAAACCTGCTGGAGGCGGCCCAGCGAGCCGCGCGGGGTTGCCGGCTGGCGCTCAACGATGACGGGCGTTGCCGGATTTGAAAGCCGCACCGAACGACTATTAGGAAGAAGCGACGGTTTCGTACGACGGCCGCCTTCAGCCTGCGCCACCGCCACGCGAGCGGCATTGAGGGCGTCGTAGATCTCCGCCGTGGCCTCGGGGGTGCAGCCTACGGCCTTGCCCGCCGCGCGGCCCGTCGCCACGGTGGCATTGGCTTCTTCCGGCCCGAGGCGCCGAACCGCAGCAATTTCAGCGCGCGCAACGTATTGCTTCAATTCATTGCGCTCGGAACTCATTAAAACCCCGCATTTGATGCTTGCGGCATCGCTTTTTGCGAGGATTTGCAGGGCCTCGGTCGGCGAGACCATCTCGGCGGCCGCCGGTCTTGCGACAAGCAAAGCGACCGGTACGACGATCACCGGCAAAGTAATCAGCAGATTCCGCAATTTGGCCATGGCACCGCCCTCCACCCAGCAGGATTTCCCCGCTGCGCAGGATGGTTTGGCCGCGTTAACGCTTACAAAAAGCGAATGCCGCAAGCGCTGACGTGGTTAACAATTCGCCCATATGCGGCCGAATCCCCGGTTTCAAATGACTATTGCGGCGACTATGTTGGATGGATGAACGAGAACCGTCCTCTCAATCCTGGCTTCGACAAATCCGCAGCCGCTGAGGCGCCTGATCGCGCGAAACCAGGCTTCCCGGCGATCCGCATGCGCAGAAATCGGTCGAATGACTGGTCGCGCCGGCTGGTGCGCCAGCATAATCTCCATGCCTCCGACCTGATCTGGCCGCTCTTCGTCATTGCCGGGCAAAATGCCCGCGAGGCCGTACCTTCGATGCCGGGGGTCGAGCGCCTGTCGGTGGACCTCGCCGTGAAGGCTGCCGCCGAAGCCCACGAACTCGGTATTCCAGCCATCGCGCTGTTTCCGAATACCGACCGGTCGCTGCGCACAGCGGATGGCCGCGAAGCCCATAATCCGAGAAATCTCGTTTGCCAGGCGGTGCGCGCGATCAAGCATGCCGTGCCGGAGATCGGCGTCATGTGCGACGTCGCGCTCGATCCCTATACGAGCCATGGTCATGACGGCCTCATGGAGGGCAATGAGATCCTGAACGATGCGAGCATCGGCGGCACTGGTAAAGCAGGCGCTGGTGCAGGCGGAAGCGGGTTGCGACATCATCGCGCCTTCCGACATGATGGACGGCCGCGTCGGGGCCATTCGCATTGCGCTTGAAGAGAACGGTTTCGAGCGCGTGCAGATCATGGCCTACAGCGCCAAGTACGCATCGGCCTTTTACGGTCCCTTCCGCGATGCGGTTGGATCGTCCGCTACCCTCATCGGCGACAAGCGCACCTACCAGATGGACCCCGGCAATGGCGACGAGGCACTGCGCGAGGCAGCGCTCGATATCGCCGAAGGCGCCGACATGATCATGGTCAAGCCCGGCATGCCCTATCTCGACATCCTATGGCGCCTCAAGGACACCTTCCGGATGCCGACTTTCGTCTACCAGGTGTCTGGTGAGTACGCGATGATCATGGCTGCCGTCCAGAATGGCTGGCTCGATCGCGACCGCGCGGTCACCGAAAGCCTTCTCGCCTTCAAGCGCGCCGGCGCGGATGGCATCCTCACCTACTTTGCTGGCGATGTGGCCCGCCGCTTGAAGGAGCGCGGCTAAGCGCGCAGATATGGTCCTGGCACCCGGCATGCGTCAGGCTTGCGCGGGCCGGACGAAGTGAGATGCAAGAGCCTCGGGTTCAACGTAAATTGGCGGCGGTGCTGGCGAGCGACATGGTCGGCTTTAGCCGATTGATGGAGATTGACGAGACCGGAACGCTTGCCCGCCTGAAAGCCCACCGGCTTGAGCTGATCGACCCGGCAATCGTCAAAAACGGCGGTCGCATCATCAAGACGACAGGCGACGGCATGCTGGTGGAGTTTGCGAGCGCCGGCAACGCTGTTGAATGCGCGCTCGAAATCCAGCAGCGGCTTGCGCGGCGCAATAGCGATGTCGAGCCTGATCGGCGCATCCTGTTTCGCATCGGCATCAATCTTGGCGATATCGTCATCGACGGCGATGACATATTCGGCGATGGTGTAAACGTCGCCGCGCGCCTCCAAGAGCATGCCTTGCCGGGCGGCATCAGTGTCAGCCAGGCCGTGCATGACCAAGTTGCTCACAAGCTTGATGTGAAGTTTGCCGACACCGGCGTGCAGCAGCTCAAAAATATCAGCCGTCCTATACGCGTTTTCCGCTTAATTCCGGAAGGCGCGGATATAGCAGCAGGCAGCGCGCATGCCGCGAGCCATAGCGGGACGGCCGAACATTTGTCGGTGGCCGTCCTGCCTTTCGCAAACATGAGCGGCGAGCCCGATCAGGATTTCTTTGCCGACGGATTGACCGAGGATATCATCACAGAGCTGTCGCGCTTTCGCGACCTCCTGGTCATCTCGCGGAACTCAACCTTTGTCTACAAGGGCCGCGCGGTGAATGTTCAGGAAGTCGCGCGGGCCTTTGGCGTGCACTACGTTGTTGAAGGTAGCGTACGCAAATCCGGCAATCGCGTGCGCGTCACGGTCCAGCTCATAGACGCGAAGAGCGACCGCCATGTATGGGCGGAACGCTACG
Organism: uncultured Alphaproteobacteria bacterium; assembly: GCA_963805405.1. Taxonomy (GTDB): domain Bacteria; phylum Pseudomonadota; class Alphaproteobacteria; order Rhizobiales; family Aestuariivirgaceae; genus JAEUMG01. Next base: position 879,372 of record CAWDUC010000020.1, read on the forward strand.
ACCGCGAACTGTCCGATATCTTTGCGGTTCAAGACGAGGTGGTCTCGTCGATCGTCGGCACGCTTCCAGGCCGTGTCGAGGCTGCCGCGCATGAGCGTGCTCAACGCAGCCCGACCAAGGACATGCGGGCCTACGAGTATGTGCTGGCCGCCAAAGTGCTGCATCATCGATCGCGCCGGGAAGACAATATCGAAGCGCAGCGCCTCATCGAAAAGGCTCTCGAACTCGACCCCAAATATGCGCACGCCCACGCATGGCGAGGCTGCATCGTCGGACAGGCCTGGACCTACAATTGGTGCGACGATGCCGAAGTCGCGAAGCAGACTGTGATCTCCGAACTCAACATCGCTCAGTCGCTGGACGACAATGACAGCGACGTGCACCGCATCCTCGCCGCGATCGGCATCAGCCTGAATGACCACGACACGGCCCTGCGCCACCAAGAGCGGGCACTAATGCTCAACCCCAACAACGATCTGATCGTCGTGCAATATGGCGAAGTGCTGACATGGCTCGGCGAGCCCGATGCCGGAATTCCATGGATCAAGAAAGCGATGCGACTCAATCCGCATCATCCGGAGCGCTTCTGGAATCATCTCGGCCGCGCATATTTCGTGGCTCGCGATTACACGGAAGCGATTGCGGCATTCCGCAGGATCAGCAAGCCGGACCATTCGCATCATGCATTCCTTGCCGCGGCAAATGCCATGACCGGCGATGCATCAGCGGCCAAGGGGCATGCAGATGCGGTTCTATCGATGAGCCCCGTCTTTACGGTCGAGAACTACATGTCGACCATGCACTATAAGCGCGCGGAGGACGCGGAGCATCACCGGGAAGCTTTGCTGAAAGCCGGATTGCCGGCTTAGCATCAGATCTTACCTGCTCCCTACCTGAAGGCGTGAGGGAGCAAAATTTGCAGCGCAGTTAAATGACACGATGGACCAGAAGCAGACGTAAAATGCGGCCTTTTCATTTAAGTAGTACCTAGCAATCAAGACCGCGCAGTAGTCCTCAAGCGCCATCCTTCGCATAATCGACCGAAAACACAGGGATGCGATCTGCATAACCTTTGAGTGGATAAGCTCCGAGATCTTTTGTGAGCCCAAGATCGTGAACGTCCGCAGCAGCAGTCGCATCGACGAGAATCTCGCCATCCGTTGCCGATGCACATAACCGAGACGCGAGATTCACCAGATTGCCAATTGCGGTGTATTCGACACGGTTCTCATAGCCAATCTGTCCAACTGTTGCCCATCCCTTGGCCAGGCCCATGCCGAACCCGATTTCGTAACCCTTTATGCGCCATGCCCGGATAAGCGTTTGCACTGCCGACTGCATTTCGATTGCCATCGCAATTGCCCGTTGGGTGGGATTGGCGATCTGAACCGGCGCGTTCAGCACTATCATGGCGCCGTCTCCGGCGAAGCCAGTTTGCGTTGCCTCAAATCGATTTATGATGGGCCCCAGGGCCGAGTAGTATTCTCTCAATACGCCCATTATCTCCTGCGGTGTCGCGGACTGGGCGAAGGCTGTGAAGTTTCTTAAGTCGCAGAACACGACCACTATCTCAGCCTCCTGGCTTTCGAGGACCGCGAGTTTGCCAGCGCTTTCGATGAGTTCCGCGACTTGAGGAGCAAGGAACCGCTTGAGTCTTTCAATACGCTCTCCTCGCTCTCGCGACAGGCTGAGACCAATCGCCATCTCATTTATGCGCGTACCTAGACGCTCCAGTTCATCGCCTGTTGTCAGCGCAATACGATGCTCCAGATGGCCCGCGCCGATGCGTTCGACACCACTTTCGAGAACATGAATTGGCCCCGTCATACGCCGCGCCAACCAGTAGGCAAGCGAGCCGGCCAGGACGGCACCCAAACCCATAAGAACAAGCGTTCTCCATAACGCGGTGTAAATTGGACCAAATGCTTCAGAAAGCGGCTGCTCGGCAACAACACGCCATCCGGCGATGTCCACCATAGCAGCAGCGGCTATGTGGTTTGCGCCAGTCTGCGCATCCTTAACCAGGACGGCTTTTCCTTCCTGGTCGAGCATCTGACCAAATAGCGAGGCATTCTCATCGACTGTCCCTGCCAAAACCCTCGTAATGTCCGGGTGCGCAATCAACCGACCATCCGTGTCAATGACATAGGCGACACCCGCGTTGCCGACACGAATTTGCGAAATGACGTCCCAAATAAACTTGAGATTCACCTCGGCGACTATCACACCGGCGCTTTTTCTCGCGCCTGCCAGGGCGATCGTTACATAGGGCTCCGATTCCTTGCGAAAATACACATTCCCGACATAGACTTTCGCCTTGATTGCTTCGGTGAAAGCGGGATCTGAAGAACGATCTTGGCCCGCTCCGATCTGGTCCATGGCCAGCCTCGACACCCGTAGCTGTTCACGGCCGGAGGCATCAAAATGGGCGACTTCCGTAATTGCCGGCACCTGGCGCAACAGCCGCAGCGCATCCACGCGCCGTTGCTCATTTGCATTTGCTTCGCCCGACCAATGCGTCATCCAGCCTAATTGGCTTTCGATATTGGCCAGAAATCCTCGGATATCGCGCGCAGCCGCCAACGCCTGAAGCCGAAGACCTGCATCGATCACGACACGCTGATCGCGATAGCCCAGCCACGCTTCTGTTGCCCCGTTTGCGACAAGCGGGAGCATGACCGCTAGAAACATTACTGCGAAATACTTGTGAAAGAGACCCAATCGTGGCGCACTCAAATGCCTCCGAGAAGCCATGACAACTTCATCCCTCGCTAAGGCTCACTCCTGCCCCCCTGAACACTCACTATTTCTGCTTCGAACGGGTCATTCAAGGCGTGGAGGCGAGTGTTTCGCAAACTGTCGACACAGTACACAGTATTGCTTAGCATGGCGGGGAACGATCAAGGTTAAACCAACCCTGAGGTTGTCACGTGAAGCGGCGCGCCCTTGTCCTATCAGCTCTAGCCTCCGCAGTTTCATTCCCGGTGCTAGGCCATGCTCAAACCTCTTCCATGCCGATCGTCGGCTTCCTGCGAAGCTCTCCCGCCGCTCCATTTGCGCACATCGTCAGCGCTTTCAGTCAAGGTCTGCGCGACGCGGGCTACGTAGATGGAGATAATGTCGTCATTGAGTATCGCTGGGCCGATAACGATTTGAAGCGATTGCCGTCGCTGGCCGAGGAACTTATCGCCAAGAAGGCGGCCGTAATTGTCGGGAACAGCCTCGCGATCGATGCCGCAAGAGATGCGTCATCCGAAATTCCGATTGTTTTTGTTACCGCAGACGACCCTATCAAAAGCGGGCTCGTCACAAGCCTGAGCAAGCCGGGGGGCAATCTGACAGGCATTACGTTCTTCGCAGGTGGGCAGCTGGGTGCAAAAAGGCTTGAAATTCTTCACGAACTCGTGCCGTCTGCCAAGAAGGTTGGGATTCTCATCGACCCCAACTATCCCGCTTTCCAAGGCGAACTCCCTAACGTCGTCGAAGCTGCGCGAATTCTTGGACTCGAGACGATACCGATTCAGTTGGCTGATGTTACCGAATTTGAGAGAGCATTTGCGGAGATGGTCGCGGCCGGCATTGAGGCGATTCTGGTAGGCGGCAGCCCTTACTTTACGGGAAAGCGCAAGGAGCTGGTCAAACAGGCCGCCGTACATCGGTTGCCAACCATATACGACCAGCGCGACCACGTCGTCGCTGGTGGCCTCGTGAGCTACGCGGCAAGTTTCACTGTCGCCTACAGACAGGCCGGGGAGTATGCCGGACGCATTTTGAAAGGCGAGAAGCCCGGAGATCTTCCCGTCTTGCAGCCTACGACGTTCGAGTTAGTCGTCAACCTGGGCGCAGCGAACGCGCTCAACCTGGAAGTGCCACAGTCTATTATGCTGCGGGCTGATGAGGTCATTGAGGAGTAAGGCGACCCATGTCCGCCATGGGTCATTAGCGACCGGGTCGAGCCAACAGGAACCTGGGCCAAGTCGACTATGCCTCCACAAGCCGCGCGGTGTTAGGCAAGCCCACATCAATCTGCATTTGGCGAGAGGCTAATAAGTCCGCTGCCAGTTCAACCCGCCATCGCCGCGTCGGCGACCAGCTTCACCGAGATCAGAAAAAGTGCGATCACAACCGCGCGATAAAAAAGTGCTTGCGGGATGATCCGCACCAGCCAGACACCGGCAAAGGTGGCGGCGATAGCGCCTGGCAGGAGCCACGCAGCCAATTCGAGATTCTCGAGCGACAATTGTCCGAGCGCCCAATAGGGGACGAGCTTGACCGCATTGACGGCCGCGAAAAGAATGGTCGTGGTGCCCGCATAGACCATCTTCTCGAGCCGCTGCGGAATGACATACATTTGGTATGGCGGCGCGCCGGCATGGCTGACGAAGCTCGTGAAGCCCGAGACCGTTCCCCAAAATAAGCCGCGCGGTACATCGGCCCGCCGTGGATTGGCGCTGCGTCGGCTCGCAAGCCAGTAGTTCAGGCAGAAAGAAAGGCCGATTGCGCCCACAAGGAGCGTGACCAATCGTTCCGAAACGATGAACGCCGTGGCCCAGCCTATGCCGACGCCGACCGTCGCGGCCGGAATGAGGATCATCAGGTTTCGTCGATCAAACTCACGCCGATAGGCCCACAGCCCGAACATATCGGTGACGACGTAGATCGGCAGGAGCAGTGCCGCAGCACGCACCGGCGAAGTCGCGAGCGAAAGGACAGGTACGCCAAGCATGCCGACGACCGGCAGGCCTCCCTTGGAGAAGCCCACCAGCATCGCGGCCGGAATGGCGACTAGAAAAAACAGCCAGCCGGCGTCGCTCATCTCTGCAGGAGTGCGATCAGGCTCGACGTATCCCAGCGATTGCCGCCCATGGATTGCACCTGACCGTAGAACTGATCGACCAGCGCCGTGACAGGCAGATGCGCGCCGGTCTGCTTGGCTTGGTCCATGCAGATGCCGAGGTCCTTGCGCATCCAGTCAACGGCAAAACCAAAATTGAACTCGTTGCGGATCATGGTCTTATGGCGGTTCTCCATCTGCCATGAGCCCGCAGCACCCTTGGAGATCACATCGATGACCGCCTCCATGTCGAGCCCGGCCTTCATGCCGAAATGAACGGCTTCGGCGAGCCCCTGCACAAGGCCCGCAATGGCGATCTGGTTGCACATCTTGGCGAGTTGTCCCGAGCCCGCCGGCCCGAGCAACTTACGCATCCGTGAAAAATGGACGTATTGCCGGCTCGGCTTTGGCATAGTCAGCCTCATCACCCCCGCACATGACCGTGAGTACGCCGTTCTCGGCACCCGCTTGGCCACCCGACACCGGCGCATCGACAAAGCCCAACCCTTTAGACTTGGCGATACCGTGGAGTTCGCGCGCGACCTTTGCAGAGGCCGTCGTGTGGTCGATGAAGACAGCCCCTTTCTTCATCGTCGCGAAGGCGCCGTCAGGACCGGTGGTCACCTGCCTCACATCGTCATCATTCCCAACACAGGCAAAGACGAGGTCGGCATCCTTGGCCGCCGCGGCCGGCGTCGAGGCCGACTTACCGGAAAACCGCTCGGTCCAGCGCGAAGCCTTTTCCGGGTTGCGGTTGTAGACGGTGACCTCCAGGCCGCCGCGGGTCGCCAAATGGCCAGCCATTGGAAAACCCATAACGCCCAGGCCGATCCAGGCCGCGCGAAGTGTCATGCCGCTACTCCTTGCTGTGGAGCCGATCCATGTCGCGGGAAGGCGCTGGAACGGCGATTTGTGCGTTTGCCGAAGACCTGTAACTATTAGAAAGCGGGGTCGAAGACAAACCGCTTGAGGACATGGCTCACATGCCGATCGCCTACAAGGACATCGAAACCGCGCAGGCCCGGCTTGCCGGGAACGTGGTGCGCACGCCCCTGCTCCATTCCCACAAGCTCTCCGAAATCACCGGCGCGCAGATCTACGTCAAATTCGAGAACCTGCAGGTCACCAATTCCTTCAAGGACCGCGGCGCCTTCAACAAGATGTCCTACCTGACCGAGCGAGGAACGGGCGCGCGGCGTGATAGCCATGTCGGCGGGCAATCACGCGCAGGCGGTCGCCTATCACGCGCGCAAGCTCGGCATACCCGCGGTCATCGTGATGCCGGAGACCACGCCCTCCACCAAGATCGAGCGTACGCGGTCGCATGGCGCGCAAGTCGTGCTCTCGGGCGAGACACTCGCCGACAGCCAGGTGACCGCCGAGGCAATGGTCAAGGAGAAGGGATACATCCTCATCCATCCATACGATGATGACCGCATCATTGCGGGCCAGGGAACGATCGGCATCGAGATGCTTGAGGACGAGCCCGGACTCGATTGCATCGTCGTGCCGATTGGCGGTGGCGGTGTCATCTCGGGTGTGGCGATCGCGGCAAAACATATCAAGCCCCAGATCGAAATGATCGGTGCCGAGGTCAAGCTTTATCCCTCGATGTATCATGCCTTGCGCGGGCAGCCTTCGCGCTGCGGCGGCAGCACGCTCGCCGAAGGTATCGCGGTGAAAAACGTCACGGAGCGGACGATCGCCATCTGCAAGCAGTATGTCGATGACGTGCGGCTGGTCGGAGAGTCCGATATCGAGCGTGCGGTGATGGCTTATCTCGGTCATCAGAAGACGCTCGCCGAAGGCGCCGGCGCGGCGGGGCTCGCTGCCGTGCTCGCCGATCCCGCATATTTCCGCGGCCGCAAGGTCGGCCTCGTGCTGTGTGGCGGCAATATCGACCCGCGCATTCTTTCCTCCGTGATTTACCGGGAACTTGAGCGCGAGCACAGGATCGTCAATCTCCGCATCCAGATCGATGATCGGCCTGGCGTATTGGGGCGGATCGCAAGCCGCCTCGGCCAGCTCGGCGCCAACATTCTCGAAGTCTCGCACCGCCGCATGTTCCTCGACGTTCCGGCCAAAGGTGCCGAACTCGAAATCATGATCGAGACACGAGACGGGAGGCATGCCGATGAGATCGTAGAATCAATCGAAAGTGACGGGTTCATCGCGCGTGTTCTCGATGCACCAGGGGGGCGGGAAACGCTCGGGGTGCGCTGACAAGGGGGTTGAACCGAGGCGCCACAGGCGCGAATATCGTCTCGTGGCCTGAACCCGGAGCAGCACAAGCTTGAGTATCGAACGGCGAAATTTCCCGCAGTTTTTTATTACCGCGCCGGCGCCTTGCCCCTATATTTCCGGCCGCGTCGAACGCAAGATTTTCACACATCTGATCGGCCACGACGCCGCCCAGCTCAACAGCCAATTGTCGCAAGGCGGCTTCCGGCGCAGCCAGAATATCGCTTACAGGCCAGCCTGCGAGGGATGCACGTCTTGCGTTTCAGTTCGGGTCAGGGTCAATTCGTTCATGTGGACCCGCTCCTTCAAACGCACGCTGGCCCGCAACGAGGACATCACCGGCGAATCAATCCGTGCGAAAGCGACGTCCGAGCAGTATTCGCTGTTTCGCGCCTATATCGATTCACGCCATGGCGACGGCGGGATGGTCGACATGACGGTGCTCGATTTCTCGGCCATGGTCGATGACAGTTTCGTCAATAGCAGGATGGTCGAGTACCGTCTGGCATCGCCGGCCGGCGGACGCGGTCCACTCGTCGCATCGGTCCTCACCGACCGGCTCGATGACGGGCTGTCGATGATCTACAGCTTTTATGAGCCCGAACTCGCCTCGCGCGGATTGGGGACATTCATGATCCTCGACCATGTGCAGCGGGCGCAGCGATTCGGCCTGCCCTACCTCTATCTGGGCTATTGGGTCGATGGCTCGCCCAAAATGGATTACAAGGCGAAGTTCCAACCTCAAGAACGCCTCACGGCGGACGGCTGGGCTGTCACGCCTCAGTAACACCGAGAGTGATTCGTCCTATGATCCAATGGTTTGCGTGGGTCGGACGATAGTTGACTTCATGTCAAGATAATGCTTTCTCGCGTCGCGTGCGATTGGGATCGAATCGCCGGCAAGGCCCATCTCCACACATGAGTTGGCTTACGAATGACTGATGCGACTATAAACGCTACGGCTTCGGAGCACCGCAAAGGCCTGATTCTTACGGCGATCGGCGGGACGCTATTCACGCTGGACGTCCCGCTCGCGCGCCTGGCAATGACCGATCAGTGGACGCTGATCTTTGTGCGGGGCTTATTCCTCGCACTCGCCATAGTCATTTTCTGGCTGGCGTTCCGTCGCATCAACGGCAACCGGCTTCCGTTCATAAACGGCTGGGCGGGAATAATCGTTGCGGTTACCAACACACTTGCCAACATCATGTTCTTGAGCGCGGTGACCAAGACGACAGCGGCCAATCTAGTCTTCATCCTCGCACTCAATCCGATCTTCTGCGCCGTCCTGGCGTGGATTTTTTTGTCCGAAACAATTCACCGCTGGACATGGGTAGCCGTTGTGACTGCCGTATTCGGCGTGTGCATCATTGTCTGGGGCGGACTCTCGGCGGGCACCTTTGTCGGAGACCTTCTCGCGGTTGGCGTGGCGCTGTGCACGGCGATCGCGCTCACGGTGATCCGCAAGACGGGCAAGAACGTGGTCACCAGCCTTGCGGTCGGGAGCCTCGTCTCGGCCGGCATAGCGCTGTTCTGGGGCGCGCAGCCGACCACGCTCGCGCCCGAAGGCTGGGGTTGGCTGGCCCTCAACGGGCTCTTGGTTATTCCGGTTGCCTCGGGGTTGATCGCGCTCGGTCCGCGCTATCTTCCTGCACCCGAGGTTGCGATGTTCTTTCTACTAGACGTAGTGCTCACTCCTATCTGGGTGTGGATGATCTTCGATGAGATTCCGAGCACGCAGGCGCTGATCGGTGGTGCGATCGTGTTCACCACGCTATTCGTTCATGGCGTGTGGCGATATCTCAGCAGCAAACCGGTTTCCGAAGAAGAACTGTTCGTTTCCGGCGTCAGATAAATCCCCAATATCATTAACCACAATGCGCTATCATCCGCGGGACGGCGATATTCAAAAGTGCGATGCGAGCATGAACAAAGTCACTGTCCCGACGGCCTTCGCGGATATACCAAGTTTGAAACCGGCGCTTGCTCCTAGGCGCAAGGTGCGTTTCGCTGCCTCCCATCGGGGGGAAACAGACATGCCAAACGCACTGGCGGACCCGTTGTCTGCGGTCAAGGCGATCGCGACTTTGCTCAATCATGCAAAGGACAATGGACTCGAGTTCGAGATTTCGTCGGACTTCGAAGAGCTAAGACTCGCACGGCGCGAAGTGCGCGGCGACCTGGTGTCGCCAATGTTCGACCCCGAGATCAGTCTTCTCGACGACGATCGGGCTTTCTGGCTTTCCGCCCGGCTTGCGTCGGGCCGCATCGTCGCGCTCCAGGCTTTCCGGCTCGATATCGTGCATCCCAACCTCGCCGATTGGGCGCTGGGCTGGATGGCCGGCCTCTATCTCAAGCGCAAGGAACTTGTGTTGCCGCGGCGCGTCGATCCGCCGTTCAATACGCGCGCGCACATGATGAGCGGCAAACTCGTCTATCACGGCGAGTTATGGATCGATCGCCACCATCGCAACCGGCACTGCTTCGACATCTTCCCACGCGCCGGGATGCTGCTCGCCTATCTCAAGTGGCTGCCGAACGGCCTCTGGTCGCTGGTCAGCGAAAGCATGGCGACACGCGGGCACATGGTGCGGATGGGCTATGGGCATCTCGAGCGCGGCTTCTTCAGCTGGGAGTGGGAGCCGAATGGCGCTGAGGCGGTGGAATGGGTTGGGCTCGCCGATCACAGCCAACTCGAGCACCTGATCGCCGACATGGTCGCTACAGAAGCGCTATATCAACCTTCGTCTGTTCCGTAACGATCGAAACGCCGCGCTTGCCGTGCGCAAAGCGCTTCGGCAGGACAACGCGCTGATAGGGTATCCACACGACATTGCCGTCGGCGGCCGTCATGGCTGCGTAGACATGGTCGTAGTGTGCGTGGCCGGTCTTGAGAACCTTGGGATAGGCGCGGCTCACCATCTGGTCGTACGAATTACCCGTCACGCAAGGATATGAAACCGGGCTCATCCCCCAAAGCCGGGCGATCGTCGACTTGGGCCCGACGCGCTCGACCTGAAACTTACCAGTGGCCGAGTCATAAATGCAGTCCACCGCGAAGTCGGGCTCGATGACCTTTTCGACAAGCGCGTGTTTCAGCATCGGCGGAATGTCGTCGCGCTTCGGATCGGCTTCCTGAACGAAGGTACGGCGAGACAATCGCAGATCGCTCTTTCCAAGAATGACCTCCATGCGGTCGCGTGCCAAGTGCGCCGTGTCATAGGTTTCCTCGAACCAGCCCGCGAGAAAGTAGAGCAGCCGATAAGGGCCGCTCAAGTTGCTGATCCATTCGAGGGCGAAGTACATCGACGCCCAGTTGGACGCGAAAAGGTCCCACTTGATCGTGGTACCGTCGGCAGTATGCGTGACCTTGATGAAGCCCTGGCGGTGGATCAGCTCTTTTTCCATAGCCGAAGCGGAGAGGCCGGACTCTGGCGGAGACGTCAGCTCGCCATGCGCGATCCAGTAGACCTTGTCTTCCACTAAACCCTCTTTGGTGGATGCCTGTCCCTGCATCTTCAAGGTCCGTCGCCGCGCCCTGCTTTACGTAAAGAAAGGATGCATCACAGGGCTCCTAAAGAGTAACAATTCACTCCCTGGCCGGAAATTTTCCGTTAACTTTCACTGCGATGTTCGTTCCAATGCAGGGAATATCAGCCAAAGCGGTTAGTGCGGGGGAAGCCCTTGGGGGGCAGCCGGCCGGCCTGGGCACGCTCCCCGATCCAATCGCGCAGGGCTTCGACCGTCCAGGTCCGCCCCGATGAATCAAGCCAGGAGAGGCCCTCCTTCAGGATAAAGGCCCTCGCATCGGCAAGTCCGCCATCCTTGAATTTCTGGAGCCGGACGCCTTTGCCTCTCGTCATCTCTGGGAGCTCGGACATCTTGAAGATCAGCATCTTCCGGTTGTCCCCAACCGCGGCAACATAATCTGCTCCCGCCGGGACCGCCACGCAAAGCTGGGCCTCGACAGGCGTTTTGACATTGAGCACCAGCTTGCCCTTGCGGGTATTGGCGAGGCACTCGTCTTCAGGGACGATGAAACCATAGCCGTCAGTCGAGGCAACCAGGAGCTTCCGCCCCTGGACGTAGGCGAATACCGCGACGATCGCGTCGGAGGCCTCGATATCGGCCATTAGCCTCAGGGGCTCGCCGTGGCCGCGTCCGCCCGGAAGCTTACCGGCTTCAAGCGTGAAGAATCGGCCGGAGGAAGAGAAGACCATGATCCGGTCCGTCGTCTCGGCCCTGACAACGAACTTGCCCTGGTCGCCGTCCTTGTAGGTCAGCGTCGAGATGTCTTCGATGTGGCCCTTCAGGGCCCTGATCCAGCCCTTCTCAGAGCAGACGATCGTTACCGGCTCACGCTCGACGGTCGCCTGCTCGAGTTCGACGTCAAGTTCCGGCGCTTCGGCAAAATCGGTGCGACGGCGGCCTATTTCGGTCTTCTTGCCAAACTTTTCCTTCAGTTCGCGGATCTCGCCCGAGATCTTCTCCCACTGCTGGGTGTCGGACGCGAGAAGCTTCGTCAGCCCGGCCTGCTCTTTCTTCAGCGCTTCGTTCTCGGTGCGGATCTCGAACTCTTCAAGCTTGCGCAATGAGCGCAGGCGCATGTTGAGGATCGCCTCAGCCTGCATATCGGTGAGCTTGAATCGCTTCATCAAAGCGGGCTTGGGTTCGTCCTGTTCGCGAATGATGCGGATGACTTCATCTATGTTGAGATAGGCGATGAGGTAACCGCCCAAAATCTCAAGCCGACGCGCGATCTCGGCAAGACGGAAAGTGTTGCGGCGAACAAGGACAACCTTGCGGTGATCGAGCCATTCACGCAGCGCATCGCGCAATGATAGTACGACGGGGACCTTGCCTTGCGACAGGACGTTCATGTTCAAGGGAATGCGGGTTTCGAGTTCGCAGATACGGAACAGCAATTCCATCATCAGCGCCGGCTCGATATTCCGCGTCTTCGGCTCAATGACCAGCCGCACATCCTCAGCCAATTCATCGCGCAGGTCGCCGATCAGTGGCAGTTTCTTTGCGGAGATGAGGTCGCCGAGCTTTTCGAGCAGACGGCCCTTCTGAACGAGATAGGGAATCTCCGTGACAACGACCTGCCAGGTGCCGCGAGCCAATTCCTCAACAGACCAGCGAGCACGCACACGAAACGTACCCCGGCCCGACTTGTAGGCAGCAAGAACTTCCGCCCTGCCGTCGACAATCACGCCACCGGTCGGAAAGTCGGGACCCGGCACGAGTTGGACAATCTTCTCGATGGTCGCGTTGGGTGTCTTGATGAGATGCAATGCGGCGTCGCAGAGTTCGGCGACATTGTGCGGCGGAATAGATGTCGCCATGCCTACCGCAATTCCGGTGGCGCCATTCGCCAGAAGATTTGGGAAAGCCGAAGGGAGGACAATCGGCTCTTCCAGCGTGCCATCATAATTGGCGCGGAAATCGACCGTGTCCTCGTTGAGACCGTCAAGAAGCAGGCGCGCGACTTCGGTCAGGCGCGCTTCGGTATAGCGATAGGCAGCCGGTAAATCACCGTCGATATTGCCGAAGTTCCCCTGCCCCTCGATCAGTGGATAGCGGGAGGAGAAATCCTGCGCGAGGCGCACAAGTGCATCATAGATCGCCTGATCGCCATGCGGGTGATAGGAGCCCATGACGTCGCCGACGATCTTGGCGGACTTCTTGAAGGCGGCGCCGGGATCGAGCCGCAATTGCGACATCACATAGAGAAGCCGCCGATGGACCGGCTTCAAGCCATCGCGCACATCGGGTAGTGCGCGGTGCATGATGGTCGACAGCGCATAGGCGAGATAACGCTCTTCGAGCGCGTCCTTCAGGTTGATCGGCTCGACGTCCTTGGGGGACTGGGGCGGTGGCGAATGTTTGCTCATGATTCGTGCGATTATAGCATGGGGGAACCGGCCAACCGGCTAGAGCCGGTGGATCATCACGTGACAGATCGGCTTCTTGCCCCAGGCGGCATCAGCGGCTCGCCGAACCGCGGTGCGCAACGTCTCCTTGACGTTGGAGTCGTCCTTGCGGCGCGGGCGCGGCATCGATTCAAACGCATCCTCAATGGACTCCATGAGCAATTCCTCCATCGGCGTCCCGTCACGGGTTTCGTCGGGAAGACCATCGAGAAAGATCAATGGATCGCGCACGAGCTGATGCTTGCCGTCGAGCAGGATCGAAACCCCGACCATCCCGACAAACGACAATTTCCGGCGGCGTTTGGCGGGACCGTCATCGACCGGGACGATCAAGCGGCCATCGACATGCAGGCGGCCGGCTGGAGCTTGGTCGACTGCTTCGGCCGGGCCCGGGGCAAGCCGTACCAAGCCGCCATTCTCTACAATGACGACCTCGGGGATGCCGCACGATCTGGCGAAGGCGGCATGGGCATGAAGATGCCGGGCCTCGCCATGCATCGGCACCAGCGCGCGCGGCTTCAGCCAAGTATAGAGAGCTCGCAACTCCTCCTGGCGGGGATGACCGGATGTGTGAACCAGCGCATCATCAGAGGTCATGATCGACACGCCGAGCCGGGCAAGGTTGTTGTGAACGGCCGCGACGGCCTTCTCATTGCCTGGAATGGTCTTTGAGGAGAAGATCACTGTATCGCCTTCGTCGAGGCTGATCGCTGGATGCTGATCTTCGCCGATCCGGGCGATGGCGGCGCGCGGCTCGCCTTGGCTGCCGGTGCAAATGAGCATTACTCTTTCGGGCGGCAGATAGCCGAAGGCTTCCTCTTCGAGGAATGTGCCGGCATCACGCAGATAGCCGCATTCGCGCGCAACCTCGATCGTGTTGCGCATGGCGCGCCCGGCAATGACGATCTCACGTCCGGCGTTGCGGGCGGCCTTGATGGCGGACGCGATACGACCGACATGCGAAGCAAAGGTGGTGATCGCTATCCGGCGCGGGGCCGCAGCGACAAGACGATCGAGCGTCGCCGCGACATCGGCTTCGGACGGCGAATGCCCGGTGCGCAACACATTGGTCGAATCGCAGACGAAGGCTGCAACACCCTCCTCGCCGATCTCGCGCAGGCGCTTTTCGTTGATATCGGGCGGGATTGTCGGTGCGCGGTCGATCTTCCAATCGCCGGAATGGAGGACCGTGCCCTCCGGCGTTCTGATGGCGAGCGCGGCCGGCTCCGGGATCGAATGCGTGACCGCAATGAACTCGACATCGAAATTGCCGACCGAGAAGCGGCTTCCGAGCGGCTTGACAACAATCGGGACTTCTTCATCGAGTCCATGTTCCGCGAGCTTGCGCTTAAGCAGTGACGCGCAAAACGGCGTGCAATAGACCGGCACCCGCAATCGCGGCCATAGCCAGGCGACCGCACCAAGATGATCTTCATGGGCATGCGTGAGGATAATGCCGACGAGATTGCGCCGCTCGGCTTCGGCGAAGACCAGATCCGGCAGGACGACATCGATGCCAGGTTCGCTCTCCTCGCCGAATTTCACGCCAAGATCGACCATCAGCCATTCGCGATGATCGAGATGCCCCAAGCCGTAGAGATAGCAATTCATGCCGATCTCACCGGCCCCGCCCAAAGGCAGGAGCACAAGATCGCGGCCCGGACTATGTCTTCGCTTCGCCATCATGCGGAAGACATCGCTGTGGTGACGAAGCGCACTTCGCCAGAGTGGAGAATGCGCTTTTCCCCGGAAGCGAGCGTTACGATCATCGCGCCGTTTTCGGCAAGTCCGGTGAAGCTGCCTTCAAGGCCATTATCGCCGCGAACCGGACCACCAATACCCATGGCATGGGAAAGCCAGGCCGCGCGGATCCTGTCGAAGCCTGCGCCATTATCCCAAGCCTCGAACCATTGCTGAAAAAAACCAGCGAAGCTCTCGAGCGCGGGCGCAGGCTCAATATCCGCTCCGAGGCGCGAAAGAGACGTGACGGGATAGGGCGTGCCCTCGGGTGCATCGGCCAGGTTGATGCCGCAACCAAGCAGGATGGTCAGGGTGCCGGAGACCGTCGAAGTCGCCGTCTCGGCAAGGATGCCCGAGAATTTGGACCCGTCCAACAGCACGTCATTCGGCCATTTGAGAGCAATGCGGTGTGTGAATTTCTCGCCAAGTGCGGCGAGCGCGAAATCGCGAACGGCGAGTGCCGCGACAAAGCCTACTTGCGCCGCAACGGGCGGCGGTGCCGCGAGCGGGAACATATGTGTCACGTAGAGGTTGCCGGGCCGCGACACCCAGCCGCGACCGTGGCGCCCCCTGCCCTTTTCCTGGCTCAATGCCCAGACCCATAGCGGGCCATGCTCGCCGGCAACCGCCAGCCGCTGCGCCTCGTCATTCGTCGAGTCGATCGCGTCGAGTGCGAGGAGCCTATGGCCTGGAGGGAGTGTCGGCTGCACGCGACGATCAGAAGAGCGAAGCCGCGGCGGCACCGGCAAGATTGACCAGCGGCTGGGCGATCAGGACAAAGCCAAGCGAAAATGCGCCCGCGAGCACCGCGACAAGGCGCACTTCGCCATGCATTGGGTCGAAGCTCGGCGCGGGCTCGTCGAAATACATGATCTTGACGATGCGCAGATAGTAATAGGCGCCAACGACGCTCGAGATCACGCCAATGATCGCCAGCGTCAGGAGGTTTGCCTGGATCGCCGCGAGGAACACGAAGTACTTGGCGAAAAAGCCGGCGAGCGGCGGAATTCCGGCCAGCGAGAACATCAGCATGGCAAGCACGAAGGCGAGCAGCTTGTCGGTGCGTGCCAAACCGGCGAGATCGGATATTTCCTCGACCTGACGGCCCTTCCGCGCCATGGCAATGACACAGGCGAAGCTGCCGAGCGTCATGATCATATAGATCATCATGTAGACGACGACGCCGCGCACGCCCTCCTGGGTGCCGGCCGCAAGACCGACAAGCGCAAAGCCCATATTGCCGATCGACGAATAGGCGAGAAGCCGCTTGATGTTGGTCTGGCCGATTGCGGCGAAGGCGCCAAGCACCATGGAGGCAATCGAGACGAAGACGAGGATCTGCTGCCAGTCCGGGATGATGCCCGAGAACGGTGCGAACATGGTGCGCACCAGCAACGCCATGGCGGCGACCTTCGGTGCTGCGGAAAAGAAGGCGGTGACCGGCGTCGGCGAGCCTTCATAAACGTCAGGCGTCCACATGTGGAAGGGCACCGCCGAAACCTTGAAGGCCAGGCCGGCGATGACGAAGACGATGCCGAAGAGAATGCCCAGGCCCCCGGCGCCGGCCTTGACGGCAGCAGCGATCTCCGGAAAGCCCGTTACTCCCGTGAAACCGTAGATCAGCGAAGCGCCATAGAGGAGCATGCCCGATGAAAGAGCGCCGAGCACGAAGTACTTCAGGCCGGCTTCGGAGGAGCGCGCGTTGTCGCGGTCGATGGCGGCGACGACATAGAGCGCCAGCGACTGCAATTCGAGGCCCATGTAGAGCGAGATGAGATCATTGGCCGAGACCATCATCATCATGCCGACGGTCGCCAGCAGGATGAGGATCGGATACTCGAATTTCTCGATCTTCGCCTGTTTCATGAAATGGACCGAGAGCGTGAGCGCCGCCGCCGAGCCGAAGAGGATCAGGACTTTCATCACCCGCGCGAAGGTGTCGACGACGAAGGCGCCGCCGAACGCGGTCACCTTGCCGCTACCACCGAAAATGACGAGCAAGGCCGCAATGCCGAGGCCGGCCAGCGCGCCAAGGGTCACAAAATTCGCCGTATCGCCCTTGCGGAACACACCGGCCATGAGCAGCGCCATGGCGATCAATGCGAGAACGATCTCCGGGAGGACCGCGGCGGCGTCGGCTTGCTCAAGCAGCCACATCATCTCTCTCCTACAGTGCCGCGGCTTTGACCGCTGCCACGGCATCGAGCGCCGCCTGCACGGTCTTCATGAGGTTCTCGACGCTCGGCCCGAAGACATCGAGGATCGGCGCCGGATAGACGCCGAAATAGATGGTCAGCACGATGAGCGGCGCCAAAGTCGTCAGTTCACGCGGTGTCATGTCCTGAATGGCGCGCAAGGCATGCTTGTGCAGGTCGCCGAACACGACACGGCGATAGAGGTAAAGTGCGTAACCCGCCGACAGGATGACGCCGGTCGTCGCCAGGAACGCGACCCAGGTATTGTCCTGGAAGGCGCCGAGAAGCGTCAGGAACTCGCCGACAAATCCGCTTGTTCCGGGCAGGCCGACATTCGCCATGGTGAAGACCATGAAGGTGAAGGCATAGAGCGGCATGCGATTGACGAGGCCGCCATAGGCAGCGATCTCACGCGTGTGCATGCGGTCATAGACGACGCCCACGCACAAGAAGAGCGCGCCGGAGACCAGGCCGTGCGAAATCATCTGGAAGAGCGCACCATCTATGCCCTGGCGCGTGAAGGTGAAGATGCCCATGGTCACGAAGCCCATATGGGCGACCGACGAATAGGCGATCAGCTTCTTCATGTCCTCCTGCACCAGCGCCACGAGCGAGGTGTAGATGATGGCGATGACCGATAGCGCGAAGACCAAGGGCGCGAAGTAATCGGAGGCATTCGGAAACATGGGCAGCGAGAAGCGCAGGAAACCGTAGCCACCCATCTTCAAGAGAATGGCTGCCAGGATGACGGAGCCGGCGGTCGGGGCTTCCACATGCGCGTCCGGAAGCCAGGTATGCACCGGCCACATCGGCATCTTCACCGCGAAGGAGGCGAAGAAGGCGAGCCACAGCCAGGTCTGCATTTCAGCCGGAAATGACGCCGTCTTGAGCAGCAGGGCGATGTCGGTCGTGCCCGACTGCCAATACATGGCGATGATCGCCAAGAGCATCAGCACGCTGCCGAGCAGCGTATAGAGGAAGAACTTGAAGCTCGCATAGACGCGGCGCGGGCCGCCCCACACGCCGATGATCAGGAACATCGGAATGAGGCCGCCTTCGAAGAACAGATAGAAGAGGACGAGATCGAGCGAGCAGAAGACGCCGATCATCAAGGTCTCGAGGACCAGGAAAGCGATCATGTATTCGCGGACGCGCGACGAGACATGCCAGCTTGCGAGAATGCAGATCGGCATCAGGAAGGTCGTCAGGATGACGAACAACATCGAAATGCCGTCGACGCCGAGATGGTAGGACGCGACGCCCGATAGCCATTCGTGGTGCTCGACGAACTGCATGTCCGGGCTCGCCTTGTCGAAATCGAGCCAAATCAGCAGCGACACCACGAAGGTGACGACCGTCGTCCACAATGCCGCCCAGCGAATGTTGCGGAGCGCGGTCTCGTCGTCGCCACGGATCGAAAGGATCAGCGCCGCCCCGACCAAGGGCAGGAAGGTGACGACGGAAAGGATCGGCCAACCCGACATCAGTGAGCGCCCCCGAACATGAACCAGGTTACGAGGGCAGCAACGCCAATCAGCATGGCGAAGGCATAGTGATAGACATAGCCGGTCTGCAGTCTGACGACGCGATTGGTGATGTCGACGACCCAGGCAGAAACGCCATCCGGCCCAAAGCCGTCAATTGCCCAGCCGTCGCCCCACTTCCAGAAGAAGCGGCCGAGCCAGAAAGCGGGCCTGACGAAGATGAAGTTATAAAGCTCGTCGAAGTACCACTTGTTGAGCAGGAACTTGTAGAGCGGCTCGTTCTGCGCAGCGAGCTTGCCCGGCAGATCCGGCCGGCGGATGTAGAACAGCCAGGCAACCAAGAAGCCGACGACCATGGCTACAGTCGGCGACCATACCGCCCAGCCGGTATGTGGTGCATCTCCTCGATGATTTCCGTCGACGCTACCGCGCCGTTCCAGAAATGATCGTAATCGTGGCCGATGAAGTAGTCCTTGAACACAAAGCCGGCCGCGAGTGCGCCAACCGCCAGGACGTAGAGCGGGATCAGCATGACCTGCGGCGATTCATGCACGTGTTCCATGGTTTTCGCCGAGGCGCGCGGCTTGCCATGGAAGGTCATGAACATCAGGCGCCATGAATAGAACGCCGTAAATGCCGCCGCGATAACCAGAAGCCAAAAACCGAACACGGCAGGCCCGGCATGGGAGGCGAAGGAGCTTTCGATGATCGCGTCCTTGGAGAAATAGCCCGAGGTCAGAGGAAAGCCGGTCAAGGCCAGCGTGCCGATCAGCATCATCGCCCATGGTGATGCGTATATGCGGCGCGAGGCCGCCCATCTTGCGCATATCCTGTTCGTCGGACATGGCGTGGATGACCGAGCCCGACCCCAAGAACAAAGCGCCTTGAAGAAGGCGTGGGTGAAGAGATGGAAGATACCGACGCCATAGGCGCCGACGCCGAGTGCCACGAACATGTAGCCGAGCTGCGAACAGGTCGAATAGGCGATGACGCGCTTGATGTCGTTCTGGACGAGGCCGACGGTTGCGGCAAAGAAAGCGGTGATGGCGCCGATGATGACGACGAAATCACTCGCATATGGCGCGGTCTCGAAGAGCGGCGACATGCGCGCCACAAGGAACACACCGGCCGTGACCATCGTCGCGGCATGGATGAGCGCCGAAACCGGGGTCGGGCCTTCCATGGCGTCCGGCAACCAGGTGTGGAGCAGGAATTGCGCCGACTTGCCCATCGCACCCATGAAGAGCAGCAGGCAGATCGTCGTCATCACATCGACATTGTAGCCGAGGAACGCCATCGTCTTGCCGGCCTGTCCGGCCGCGCCGGCGAAGATCGGGTCGAACTCGATCGTGCCGAAGATCGTGAAGGTCGCGAAGATGCCGAGCGCGAAGCCGAAATCGCCGACGCGGTTGACCACGAAGGCTTTGATGGCCGCGGCGTTGGCGGATGGCCGTTTGTACCAGAATCCGATCAGCAAATAGGAGGCTAGACCGACGCCCTCCCAGCCGAAGAAGAGCTGGAGAAGATTGTCGGATGTCACCAGCATCAGCATCGCGAAGGTGAAGAGCGACAGATAGCTGAAGAAGCGGGCCTGGTGCGGGTCGTGGCTCATATAGCCGATCGAATAGACGTGAACCAAGGCAGAGACGGTCGTGACGACCACGAGCATGACCGCGGTCAAGGTATCGATGCGCAACGCCCAATTGGCGCTAAGCGCGCCAGAACCGACCCATCGCAGGATCTCGAACTTCTGAACCCCGCCCTCATGCAGATAGCCAACGAAAGCCACCCAGGAGAGGATCGCGCAAATGATCAGCAAGGCGCTGGTCAGGTACATCGGCCATGGCGGCTGATGGTGGTGGTGGCCGTCATGTCCGTGACCGTCGCCATGCGCATCATGATCATGCCCGGAGCCATGGCTGGCGAAGGCTTCGGACTCGCGCCCCATCATCTTGAAGAGATTGGTGCCGGCCAGGCCCGCGATGAGCGCGCCGATCAGCGGCAGGAATACGATCGCCTGATACATGATCGCCGCTTAGCCCTTCATGAGATTGATGTCCTCAACCGCGATCGAACCGCGGTTGCGGAAATAGACGACAAGAATGGCGAGGCCGATGGCTGCCTCGCCTGCCGCCACGGTCAAAACAAGCAATGCGAAGACCTGGCCGACGAGGTCGGAAAGCTGGGCGGAGAATGCCACGAAGTTGATGTTGACGGCGAGCAGCATGAGCTCGATCGACATCAGGATGATGATGACGTTCTTGCGGTTCAGGAAGATGCCGAAAATGCCGATCGTGAACAGAATGGCGGCAACGGTCAGATAGTGTGCGAGCCCGATCGCCATGTCAGATCCCCTGCCCCGGCTTGACGTCACGAACTTCAATGGCCGTCGCCGGCCCGCGCGCCACCTGATCGGATATGTTCTGGCGCTTGCACATTCGGCTTATGGCGGAGCGTCAGTACGATGGCGCCGATCATCGATACGAGGAGGATCAGGCCCGCCGCCTGGAAGTAGTAGATGTACTTCGTATAGAGGATGCGGCCCAAGGCTTCGGTGTTGCGTCATGTCGGCGATCGGAGGTGCGGGAGAGGTCACCGTTTTCAACAGATCCGGCGAGATCGACCAGCCTGCCATGACGAGGACAAGCTCCACGATCAGGATCAGGCCGATGGTTGCCCCGACCGGGAGATAATTGAGCATGCCCTGGCGCAATTCGGCGAAATCGATGTCGAGCATCATGACGACGAAGAGGAAGAGAACGGCGACCGCGCCGACATAGACCACGACGAGGATCATCGCCAGGAACTCGGCTCCCAGCAGGATGAAGAGCCCCGCCGCGTTGAAGAACGCGAGGATGAGGAAGAGCACGGAATGGACCGGATTGCGCGATGAAATGACCATCACGCCCGAAGCCAGCATGACCGCGGAGAAAAGGTAGAAGAAAAGCGTCGCGACAGTCATCCCACCCGCCCCTACCGGTACCGCGCGTCGAGCGCGATATTCTGAGCAATCTCTCGCTCCCAGCGATCGCCATTGGCCAGCAGCTTCTCCTTGTTGAAAAGCAGCTCTTCGCGGGTTTCAGTTGCGAACTCGAAATTCGGCCCTTCAACAATGGCATCGACCGGGCAGGCTTCCTGGCAGAAGCCGCAATAGATGCATTTGACCATGTCGATGTCGTAGCGGGTGGTGCGGCGGGTGCCGTCATTGCGACGCGGGCCTGCCTCGATCGTGATGGCCTGCGCCGGACAGATCGCCTCGCACAGCTTGCAGGCGATGCAGCGTTCCTCGCCATTGGGATAGCGGCGCAGCGCATGCTCGCCACGAAAGCGCGGCGACAGCGGTCCCTTCTCGAAGGGATAGTTGATCGTGGCCTTGGGCGCGAAGAAGTAGCGCATGGCGAGAACGAGCGCCGACAGGAATTCCTTGAGGAAAAGCGAGCGGGCTGCTGGTGCGAGGTTCATGACTGACTTCACCCGAGAAGCGTTTTGATGCGATCGCCCAGCATGAATCCAATGATCGGCAGGATCACCAAACTCTGGAACTGGATGACCGAGAGATAGCGGGACGGATCGGGGCCTTGGCTGGCAGTCAGCTTAGCAGTCTCATGCCGCCGCCGCAGCGCCGGATAGACCAGTGACTGGAACAGCCCGAGTTCGACAAGCCCTGCCACGAGAAAAAGCAGTGCGCCGATGAGGCCGTAGAAATGCGCGGTCATTTCGGCACCCACCCGAAGGTGACGAGCACGCCCGCCGTAATGACGACCCAGCCCAGCGACAAAGGCAAGAACACCTTCCAGCCAAGGCGCATGAGCTGGTCATAGCGATAACGCGGGACGATCGCCTTCACCATTGCGAACATGAAGAAGACGAAGCAAAGCTTGATCAGAAACCAGATGATCCCGGGGACCCAGGTAAATGGCGGAATGTCGATCGGCGGCAGCCAGCCGCCCATGAACAGGATCGCCGTCATCGCGCACATGGTGGTGATGGCGACGTATTCGCCGAGCATGAAGAGCAGATACGGAGTCGATGAATATTCGACCATGAAGCCGGCGACGAGTTCGGATTCGGCTTCGACGAGATCGAAGGGCGGCCTGTTGGTTTCAGCCAGCGCCGAGACGAAGAATACCACGAACATCGGCAGCAGAGGGATCCAATACCAGTCGAGGAACGAGTTGGGCAGACCGAGCGATGTGCCAAGTCCGGTCCGTTGGCTCAATACGATCTCGGAGAGGTTCAGGGAGCCCGCGCACAAAAGAACCGTGATGATCACGAAGCCGATCGAGACTTCGTAGGAAACCATCTGCGCGGCGGAGCGGAGCGCGGCAAGAAAGGGGTATTTCGAGTTCGACGCCCAGCCGCCCATGATGACGCCATAGACGCCGAGCGAGGAGATCGCGAAGAGGAAAAGGATGCCGACATTGATCTCGGCGATCACCCAGCCTTCATCGAGCGGGATGACCGCCCATGCCGACAATGCAAGGATGCAGGTCACCAAGGGCGCGAGCATGAAGACGCCCTTGTTGGCGCCATCGGGGATCACGACTTCCTTGAAGACGAACTTCAGCAGGTCGGCGAATGACTGGAACAAGCCCCAGGGTCCGACCACGTTGGGGCCGCGGCGCATTTGAACGGCCGCCCATACCTTGCGGTCGGCGAGCAGCAGGAAGGCGATGACGATCAACAACGAGACGAGCAGAGCCACGCTTTGCAGCACGACCAGACCGACGGCGAGGATCACTTCGGTCATGATCTACTCCGCCGCCTGCAAACGAACACGATGCCGCAAGGCCGAGCACTCGGCCATGGTAAAAGACGCGCGCGCGATCGGATTGGTCAGATAGAAATCGCGTACCGGCGAGTGGAACGTGTCGGAGGACATCGTGCCCGCCTGGTCGGCGAGTTCCTTCAGCCCGGACGCATCCGCGGGTACGAATTGATTGATGCGGGCAAGGTGCGGCGCCGTCTTGTAGAGTTCGACGCGCAACTGATCGAGCGAGTCCCAAGGCAGCTTCCTGCCGAGCAAGTCGGAAAGGGCGCGAAGGATCGCCCAGTCTTCCCGTGCCTCGCCGGGCGGATAGGAGGCGCGATAGGCCAGTTGAGCGCGCCCTTCGGTATTGACGAACGTACCTGATTTTTCCGTGTAGGCAGCGCCGGGCAGAATGACATCGGCGCGATGCGCGCCCGCGTCGCCATGGGTGCCCTGATAGACGACGAAAGCGCGACCGAGCGACGCCATGTCGATCTCGTCAGCACCGAGGAGATACACGAAATCGATCTCTCCGGCGCGCGCGCCTTCAAGGATCTGACGTGTCGAGCGGCCGCCTTCGAGGGCCGGCAACGCGCAGACATCGAGGCCGCCGACCCGGCCCGCCGCCGTGTGGAGTACCGCGAAGCCGTTCCATTCGTCCTTGATCGCACCGCAGGCGAAAGCCAGTTTCGCGGCATTGGCAAGGACAGCCTTGCCATCGGCGCGCGCGACGGCACCGGCACCGACTATGATCAATGGCGCCTTCGCATTCTTCAGCTTTTCGATGAAGCTTCCGCGGCCCTCCAAGAGTTCGACGAGTGTTTCGGGTCCGGCGCCAAGATAGGTGTATTCATAGGTGAGGTCGGCGCGTTCGCCGATGACGCCGATGGGTGCGGCACGGTTGCGCCAGGCCTTGCGGATGCGGGAATTGAGTACCGAGGCTTCCATCCGCGGATTGGTGCCGATGAGCAGGATCGCATCCGCCTTCTCGATACCGACAATACCAGGATTGAAAATGTACCCGGCACGACCGCCGATTTCGCCGAGGGGCGAGCCATCTTGGCGGCAGTCGATATTGCCGATGCCAAGCGATGCCGCCAATGTCTTGAGCGAGTACATCTCCTCGACCGAGTTGAGATCACCCATCAGCACGCCGATACGCTCGGGTGTCGTCTTCTTGATCTGCTCGGCGATACGCGCAAACGCTTCGTTCCACGTCGCCGGGCGAAGCTTGCCCATCTCACGGATATAGGGCCTGTCGAGACGCTGCGATTTCAAGCCGTCCCAGACGAAGCGGGATTTGTCGGTGATCCACTCCTCGTTCACGTCGTCATTGCTGCGCGGCAGGATGCGCATCACCTCGCGACCGCGGGCATCGACACGGATGTTCGACCCAACCGCATCCATCACGTCGACGGTTTCGGTCTTGCGCAATTCCCAGGGCCGCGCTTTGAATTCATAGGGCTTCGATGTCAGGGCGCCGACCGGGCAAAGATCGATCACATTGCCCTGCAATTCGGATGTCATGGCGCGTTCGAGATAGGTGGTGATCTCCATGTCTTCGCCACGGCCGATCGCGCCCAGATCCTCGACGCCGCCGACTTCGGTGCTAAAGCGAACGCAGCGCGTGCACTGGATGCAGCGGTTCATCGAGGTCTTGACCAGCGGGCCGATATACTTGTCCTCGACCGCGCGCTTATTCTCGTAGAAGCGATTGCGATCGATGCCATAGGCCATCGCCTGGTCCTGGAGATCGCATTCACCGCCCTGATCGCAGATCGGGCAATCGAGAGGATGATTGATGAGGAGGAACTCCATCACCCCTTCGCGCGCCTTCTTCACCTGCGGCGTCCTGGTGAAGACTTCCGGCGGCTCGCCATTCGGGCCTGGGCGCAAGTCATTGACCGACATGGCGCAGGAGGCCTGCGGCTTCGGCGTGCCCTTCACCTCGACCAGGCACATGCGGCAATTGCCGGCGATCGACAGGCGTTCGTGGTAGCAGAAGCGCGGCACTTCGGCGCCCGCGAGTTCGCAGGCCTGCAACAACGTGGTGCCGTTCTCGACTTCGATCTCACTGCCGTCGATTTTAATCTTTGGCATCGCTCATTCCATCAGGCGCAACGCTGGCTGCGCCAACGTTCTATATCCATGACTTCGGCCCAACCGAAGGCATGATCGCTCGGGCCGTTCTTCGTGTAGTGCATGAGACGCGCATGGGCCTCGTCGAGATCGGGACGGTGCCCCTCCTCGACCCACCAGAGAACCATATGCGGTGTGTCCATTTTGACGAACCAATCCCCGCGCTGCTTATAGAAGCGCGCATGGACGGTCTTGAAAACGTAATCCTCAAGAGCCTTCGGCGTTTCCCAGACCGACAGGTTGACGGCCATGTCGTCGCCGATGCGGAACTCGGTCGCATTGTTGTTGTCGCCGGCAAGGCGCCAGACAAAACCAGGCGCGCGCTCGGCAAGCGCATTGACGCGATCGAGATTATCCATGAACTCCGCCATCCTGGGATCGGAGGTCGGATAGCGGAAGTAACCGACATTGAGCTCTGCGAGGTGCATGGTCATTGCACCCCCGCAGGGCAGCGCGTCAGCACATCGATGGAATTGTCCCTGACCAGCACGAGCTGGCCGGCGCCCGATAGCGCTAGCTCGATACGCTCCATTGTTACCTCGTCGGTGCCTTCGTGACCGCAACTCGTATCGGCCCAGAGGAACGGCCCACGCTCCTGCCACTTCGCAAAACTGCAGCCCCACTCATAGGCGCCAACCGAGATTTGACCCTGCTCGTCTTTCGAGACCGTGACCGGCATGACCTCCGAACCCGGCGTGCCCTGGCAGTCATAGGCGTGGGGAGCATCATCGCCCCAGCTGCCGAGGAGTTCGTCGACTTCGAGCGCAACGGCGCTGCTGCCCGGTGCCATCAGCATGGCGACCATCGCAAGCCCACCGACAATGTGCTCACCTGCCCTCACCCGGTCACTCCGCAGCGATGCGGCGTACCGCACCGTCATGGTCTGGATTGGCCGAATACTGATCGATGCGTTCCTCGATCACATGGCGGAAATGCCGGATCAGCCCCTGCACCGGCCATGCAGCGGCATCGCCAAGGGCACAAATCGTGTGGCCTTCGATCTGGTAGGAAACATCGAGCAGCATGTCGATTTCGCGCTTCTCGGCGCGGCCCTCGACCATGCGCGTGAGCACGCGCCACATCCAGCCGGTGCCTTCGCGACACGGCGTGCACTGGCCGCAGGATTCATGCTTGTAGAACTCCGCGAGGCGGGCAATCGCCTTGATCATGTCGGTCGACTTGTCCATCACGATGACGGCCGCCGTGCCCAATCCGGATTTGAGATTGCGCAGGCTGTCGAAATCCATCGGACAGTCCATGATCTGCGCCGCCGGCACGCATGGCACGGAGGCGCCGCCCGGAATGACCGCCAGCAGGTTGTCCCAGCCGCCACGAATGCCGCCGCAATGGGTCTCGATCAACTCTCGGAAGGTGATGCCCATCGCCTCTTCGACATTGCAGGGCTTGTTCACATGGCCCGAGATGCAGAAGAGCTTGGTGCCGACATTGTTGGGTCGGCCGATCGATGAGAACCACGTCGCACCGCGGCGCATGATGGTTCCGACGACGGCGATCGATTCGACATTATTGATGGTGCTGGGCGCGCCATAAAGACCGACATTGGCCGGGAATGGCGGCTTCATGCGCGGCTGGCCCTTCTTGCCTTCGAGGCTTTCGAGCAGTGCCGTCTCTTCGCCGCAGATATAGGCGCCGGCGCCGTGATGGACGTAGAGGTCGAAATCCCAGCCGTTCAGATTGTTCTTGCCGATGAGACGGGCTTCATAGGCCTGGTCGATCGCCGCCTGAAGGCGCTCGCGCTCGCGGATGAACTCGCCGCGGATATAGATATAGCCGACATTGGCCGCCATCGCGGCGCCGGCAATCAGACAGCCCTCGACCAGCAAATGCGGATCATGACGCATGATCTCGCGGTCCTTGCAGGTACCGGGCTCGGACTTATCGGCATTGACGACCAGATAATGCGGCCGCTCGCCGACTACTTTCGGCATGAAGGACCATTTGAGCCCGGTCGGAAATCCAGCGCCGCCGCGACCGCGTAACCCTGAGGCCTTGACCTCGTTGATCATCCAGTCGCGGCCTTTTTCGATGAACTTCTTGGTGTCAACCCAGCAGCCGCGCTTGCGTGCGCCTTCGAGCCCCCAATCGTGGAGGCCGTAGAGGTTCGTGAATATGCGATCCTTGTCGGCGAGCATCAGCTCTCCTCCGGGGGCTTACGCTTGGCGGTGGCGATCGGGGCCGTGGCGGTCTCCGCTTTGCGATCGCCCTTCTCGCTTGCGGCTGCGGATTCAGCTGCCGCTTTCACTGGCGAAGGCGACTTCACCGCAGGTGCCGTTTCAGCCGTCGCGGGCTCGGGCTTTGCTGCATTAGATGGCGGGGGCGGAGGCGGCGGGGGTGGTGGTGCCTCAACGCGCTCGAAAATCCGAGGCTTGTCGTAGAGAACAGTATCGAGGAGCGTGGTCGCGCCGCCTTCAGGGGCCGAAAGTTGCCGGCCGTTCTGCGGGCCGGGCTTGACCGGCCGCCCCGCGGCGATGTCCTCAATGAGTTTCTCCAAGCTCTGCGGCGTCAGGTCCTCGTAGGTGTCCTTGAAGATCTGGACCATAGGCGCATTCACGCAGGCACCGAGGCATTCGACTTCTTCCCAGGAGAATGCGCCGTCAGAAGAAAGCTGGTGCGCGTCGGGACTGATCTTGCGGCGACAGACCGACTTCAAATCTTCAGCGCCGCGCAGCATGCAGGGCGTCGTTCCGCAGACCTGGATATGCGCCTTGCTGCCGACCGGCGACAGTTGGAACATCGTGTAGAAGGTCGCGACCTCGTAGACGCGGATATAGGCCATATCCAGCATGCGGCCGACATATTCCATGGCGGCGCGCGAGATCCATCCGTCGTTCTGCTCTTGCGCGCGCCAAAGGATCGGCAAGACCGCCGAGGCCTGCTTGCCCGGCGGGTATTTGGTGATCGTCGCCTTCGCCCAGGCGAGGTTCGGCTCCGAAAATTCGAAGCTCGCGGGCTGATCGGGGCCGAGCCGACGGACACTCATGAGTTCGCCCCCCGCGAGCTCCCTCCCCCGGCAAGGGGGAGGGTTGGGGTGGGGGTCGCCTCACTCACAGCACTCCAGATCGTGTCCAGAACTGTCTCGATGTCCTTGAGAACATCGAGGTTCCAGAACCGAAGTGTCCGTATCCCCTTTTCAGCGAACCAAGTATCGCGGCGCTGATCTCGTGCTTGATGGGTAGTGTCGTTGTGCTGACTTCCGTCCAACTCCACAGCGAGCCGAACAGACGGTGCGTAGAAATCCAATACGTAGTCACCGATGGGGTGCTGCCTTCTAAAGGCGATACCTTCGACCGCACTTTTGCGAAGCCGCGACCAGAGCTTGGCCTCGGCGGGAGTTTGTTCAACTCTCAGCTTACGCGCCGTTTTGGTCTTGTTCGGAGTCCGGTCAAAGCGACTGACCCCCACCCGGCGCTTCGCGCCGACCTCCCCCTTTCCGGGGGAGGAAAATATGATGCCCACGCTCATCGATCGACCTCACCGAAAACGATGTCGAGAGATCCAAGCACCGCCGAGACGTCGGCCAGCATGTGGCCGCGGCACATGAAATCCATGGCCTGGAGATGCGCAAAGCCCGGAGCGCGGATCCGGCAGCGATAAGGCTTGTTGGTGCCGTCGGCGACGAGATAGACGCCGAACTCGCCCTTCGGCGCTTCGACCGCGGCATAGACCTCGCCCTCGGGTACCTTGAAGCCCTCGGTATAGAGCTTGAAATGATGGATGAGCGCTTCCATCGAGCGCTTCATGTCGGCGCGATGCGGCGGCACGACCTTGCCGTCGGCGGATGAGACGGGCCCCTGCCCGTCGGGCTGGTTCAATCGCTCGATGCACTGCTTCATGATGCGCACCGACTGGCGCATTTCTTCCATGCGGATGAGATAGCGGTCGTAACAGTCGCCGTTCTTGCCGATCGGAATCTCGAAATCGAGTTCGGAGTAGCACTCATAGGGCTGCGCGCGGCGGAGGTCCCATGCCGCGCCCGAGCCTCTCACCATCACGCCCGAAAAGCCCCAGGCAAAGCAGTCTTCAAGTTTCACAACACCAATGTCGACATTGCGCTGCTTGAAGATGCGGTTGTCGGTCAGCAAGCCCTCGATGTCGTCGAGAACTTTCGGATGATGTTCGCAGAAACCCCAGATATCGTCGATGAGCTGTTGCGGCAAATCCTGATGAACGCCGCCGGGGCGGACATAAGCCGCATGCATGCGCGAGCCCGACGCACGCTCATAAAAGACCATGAGCTTTTCGCGCTCCTCGAAGCCCCACAAAGGAGGCGTCAAGGCGCCGACGTCCATGGCCTGCGTCGTGACGTTGAGAAGATGCGAAAGCAAGCGTCCGATCTCGGAATAGAGAACGCGGATGAGCTGGCCGCGCCGCGGCACTTCCAGGTTGAGCAGCTTTTCGATGGCCAGGGCATAGGCGTGCTCCTGATTCATCGGCGCGACATAGTCGAGTCGATCGAAGTAAGGAACCGCCTGCAAGTAGGTCTTGTACTCGATGAGCTTCTCGGTTCCCCGGTGAAGCAGGCCGATATGCGGATCGACACGGGTTACGACTTCGCCATCAAGTTCCAGCACGAGACGCAATACGCCATGCGCCGCGGGATGCTGCGGGCCGAAGTTAATCGTGAAATTGCGCAATTGGGCTTCGCTCATTGCTTGGCCTTCTCGTCACCCGGGAGGATGTAGTCGGTTCCCTCCCACGGGCTCAAATAATCGAAGCTGCGGAATTCCTGGACGAGCTTGACCGGCTCGTACACGACGCGCTTCGCCTGGTCGTCATAACGAACCTCGACATGCCCGGTCAGCGGGAAGTCCTTGCGCAAAGGATGACCGGAAAATCCGTAATCGGTCAAAATGCGGCGAAGATCGGGGTGGCCCGAGAACAGGACGCCGTAGAGGTCGAATACCTCGCGTTCGAACCAGTCCGCTGCCGGGAATACTTCGATGACGCTCGGAACCGGGCTTTCCTCGTCGGCGTCGATCTTCACGCGGATGCGATGGTTCTTGTAGGGACTCAGCAGATGATAGACGACGTCAAAGCGCTTCTCGCGCTGGGGATAGTCGGCGCCGCAAAGGTCAATGAAGCAAACGAAGCGGCATTCCGGGTCGTCGCGCAGGAAGCGAAGAACTTCGATGATCTTGTCGGGCTGGACGCGAAGCGTCAGTTCGCCATAGGTGATCTTGCTCCCGGTGATCGCGTCGCCAAGCTTCGCCGCAACATGGGCATTCAGCGCTGTCAGGGCGTCGGTCATGCTTATCGTTCCAGCGTACCGACGCGGCGGATCTTCTTCTGCAACTGCAGGATCCCATAGAGAAGTGCCTCAGCCGTCGGCGGACAGCCCGGGACATAGACATCTACGGGTACAATCCGGTCACAACCGCGGACGACCGCGTAGGAATAGTGGTAGTAGCCGCCGCCATTAGCGCATGAGCCCATCGAGATCACATAGCGCGGCTCCGGCATCTGGTCGTAGACCTTGCGCAAGGCCGGGGCCATCTTGTTGGTCAGCGTGCCGGCGACGATCATCACATCCGACTGGCGCGGGCTGGCGCGCGGTGCGAAGCCGAAGCGTTCGACGTCGTAGCGCGGCATCGAGACCTGCATCATTTCGACGGCGCAGCAGGCGAGGCCGAAGGTCATCCACATCAATGAGCCGGTGCGCGCCCAGGTGATGAGGTCATCGGAGGCGGTGACGAGGAAGCCTTTATCCGCGAGTTCCGCGTTGACCGTCGTGAAATAAGCCTGGTGGCCGGGGGTCAGTGCCGGCTTGGGCTGCTCGATCAATCCCATTCGAGGGCCCCCTTCCGCCATTCATAGATGAAGCCGATGGTCAGAATGGCGAGGAAGATAATCATCGACCAGAAGCCGTAGACCCCGATCTCGCCAAGCGAGATCGCCCAGGGGAACAGGAAGGCGACTTCGAGATCAAAGATGATGAAGAGAATGGAGACGAGATAGAACCGGATGTCGAACTTCATGCGGGCGTCGTCGAACGGCGCGAAACCGCATTCATAGGCCGAGAGCTTCTCGGGGTCCGGCTTGCGCACCGCGATAATGATCGCGGAAGCCATGAGCGCCAGACCGATTCCCCCGGCCACCGCCATGAAAATGGCGATCGGCAGATATTCCTTCAGCAATTCGGGCATCAGAACCGCCTCTTGCGCCGCCTTAAAGCAGCCTTTTTCCCTCGCGCCGTCCTAGCGCACCGCATGCTGCATCGCAAGAGATTTGGACCAATTCCAGACTCGCAGGAAACGCGGGACTAGCAGGCGCTTATGACGCGCGGACAACGCTCCGAAATGGCGCGGCTCAGCGTTGCTGGAGATAGGTCAGAGCGGCTTGCGCCAAGGTTGCGGCGCCGAGCGGCATGGCGGCTTCATCGATGCGGAATTTCGGATGATGCAGCGCGTAGGTTTCCGTTGCCTCCGGTTGCAGGACGCCAAGGCGGAAATACACCGCCGGTAGTTTTTCGCTGTAGAAACCGAAATCATCGGCCGCGGCCCAGCCCGGCGCTTCGATGACCGCGTCGGCTGCGATCGCAATTCGCGCGGCGTCGCTCACAAGTTTCACCATTTCGGGCTCATTGATCACCGCAGGCTCGCCGACGACGAACTCGACCCTGGCCTCGGCAGAGTGGGCCGCGGCGATCGACGTGACCACCTCCGTCAATCGATGGCGCAGGCGAACCCGGCTTTCACGCGATCCGGACCTGATCGTTCCCTTCAGTTCCGCCCGGTCGGCAATGATGTTATAGGCGCCGCCGGCCTTGAAGCCGGTGATCGAGAGGACTGCAGGCTCGAAGGGGCCGGTTTCGCGCGCGATGATCTTCTGGACCTCGCCGACCATTGCCGCAGCGATTGCCAGAGCGTCGACGCCCTGCTGCGGCGTGGCGGCATGCGCTGACTTACCGGTCACCACGATGTCGAAAATGTCGCTCGCCAATGTATAGGGGCCGGCCGCAACCGCGATCTTGCCGGTCTCGAGATAAGGATCGACATGGATGCCGATCGCGGCTTCGACATCATCGAGAAGCCCTTCCGCGACGACGCGGCGACCGCCCAGGGGCTCGGCCTCCTCCGCCGGCTGGAAGATGAAGCGCACGGTACCGCTGAATTCATGGCGCCGTTTCGACAGGGCCGAAGCGGCCGCAAGCGCCATGGCGGCGTGGGCATCATGGCCGCAAGCATGCATGACGCCCGGCTTCCGGGAGGCGAAGGCGAGACCAGTTTCCTCGTGGATCGGCAGCGCGTCGATATCAGCGCGGATGGCCAGCGCACGATTCGAACCGGGGATGGCGCCGGTAATCTCGATGGCAAGACCGGTTCCGGCGACAGCAGCGGACAGGCCCCAACCCTTCGGCCTCCAGCGCCTGGCGCAGATGGCGCTGGGTCTCGACTTCCTCGTTCGACAGTTCCGGGTTGGCGTGGAGATGGCGCCGGAGCGCAATCATGCGGGCGGCGAGATCATCGGGAATGAGAGCCTGCCAGGCCGCCATTTGCGCCTCAGGACTTGATGAAGACGTCGCGCGGGAATTTAGTCAGGGTCTCGCTGCCCTGCGGCGTGACGAGGATCGTCTCGCTCACTTCCAGGCCCCAGCCGTCCATCCACATGCCGAGGATCGAGTGGAGGACATTGCCCTCCTGCAGGATCGTCTTGTCCCCTGCGCGCAGGCTGATCGTGTGCTCGCCCCAATCAGGGGGATAGGCGACGCCGATCGAATAGCCAATGCGTGATTCCTTTTTGAGACCGTAGCGCGCAATAACCGCCCGCCAGGCCGCCTCAACGGATTCAGCGGTGGCACCTGGCTTCACCGCGGCGAGGACGGCGTCCATGCCTTCGATGACGGCCTTTGCCGTGTCGCTTACCTTCTGGGGCATTTTTCCAAGCTGCATGGTGCGGGCGAGACCCGCGGCATAGCGGCGGCAGACGCCGGCCAATTCGAGCGCGATCGTCTCGTCGGCGCCGAAGCGGCGATCGGTCCACATGATATGCGGCGCTGAGGCATTCTCGCCGCCCAGGATTGTCGCCGGCAGTGCCGTGATATCGCCGGCGAAGTCGGGCGAGCCCGCGACCTGCGCCGCCTGGATTGCGGCTACTGCGTCGCATTCGCGGACGCCTGGCGAAATCACGCCATAGGCCGTGGTCATCGCCGTCTCGGCGAGGCGCGCCGCCTTGCGCAGATAGGCGATCTCGGCCGGCGTCTTCACGGCGCGGACCCAGCTTACCAAGAGACTCGCATCGGCGATCCTTGCGTCGGGAAGGCCGGCGATGAGGCGCTCATGCGCCTTGGGCGAATAGTAATAGGCTTCGAGCTCGACACCGATGCGCCGCTTGCCATAGCCCTTGCCGCGCAACCATTCGGCGATCCAGTCCATGGGATGCCGGTCGGTCTGCTGCACGTAGGTTTCGGGGAAGCCCACGACATTATCAGACCGCATCCAGGCGGTGAGCTTGCCGCCCGCCGCATCCATGGCGCGGCCGATCCAGAATGGCTCTTCGTCTTCGAGCGGAACCACCACGACCTGCGGGGTATAGAACGACCAGCCGTCATAGGCTGTCAGATAATGCTGGTTGGCGATGTCGGTGACGATCAGCAGGTCGAGGCCGCGGCGCGCCATTTCCGCGCGGACGAGGCGCAAGCGGCGATCATATTCGGGGCGTTCAAAGGGGGGAGCGATCACGAGGCGGTTTCCTCACCGGTTCCCGGTTTGGAAGCGCTTGGCGGGCCAATCCGGAGATGCGATTGGCGCGAGTGACGGGGCTCGAACCCGCGACCTTCGGCGTGACAGGCCGACGCTCTAACCAACTGAGCTACACCCGCAATCAAGCGTGGCGGGGTGATAGGGCAGCCCCCTGCCCCTGTCAAGCAATGGAGGCGCTTATCCTTGGCGCTTCCGGCCGGTCACCTCGATCTCGATTTTCATGCGCGGATCGACCAGACCGGCCACGAACATGGTGGCGGCAGGGCGCACATGATCGAGATATTTGCGCATGGCCGGCCAGCAGGCCTGGAAGTCATCGGCCTTGGGCAGGATGTAATGGACCCGCACGATATCGCTCGAGGCCGAAGCCCGCCTTCTCCATCGCCGTCTTGATGTTCAAAAAGCACTGCTCGGCCTGCGCGGCCACATCGTCGGAGATCGTCATCGCGGCATAGTCGAAGCCGGTGGTGCCCGAGACAAAAATCCAGTCGCCATCGACGATGGCGCGCGAATAAGCCATCTCGGCTTCGAATTTCGACCCCGAAGAGATTTGCTGACGGCTCATTGACCTGCCCTGTCCTGTTGCGAACGCACAAGGTGGCATTCGACGCTTGTCGCGGCAAGCGGCGATCGCGCGCCGGGATCGGCGACGATGTCAAACTTCACTGCGAAGGCAGTCGTCATGTCCCTACGACGTGTCGTCGAGCTGAGGCATCGCGTTTCGGGCGAGCCAGTGGCATTCTTTCAGGATCTCGTCGACTTCGTGCTTTGCCCGCTTTCGGAATCCG
Source organism: uncultured Alphaproteobacteria bacterium (assembly GCA_963805405.1). Lineage (GTDB taxonomy): Bacteria > Pseudomonadota > Alphaproteobacteria > Rhizobiales > Aestuariivirgaceae > JAEUMG01. The sequence goes on from CAWDUC010000020.1 coordinate 914,199, forward strand.
GGAGGCCGGCCGGCGCGCAGGGGCTCGATCGCTTTGCGGCTGGCGCTCTTCTTTGGGCTGGCCTGACCAGCGCGCGTAGCCGCAGGGCATGGCGCGGGATATCCCTGAGTGCGTCCATGACGGCGATGAGCCGGCGGATCAGGTGCGCGCATTGACGGTGCCGTCGTCGACGACTTGCTGCTTTGCCTGAGCGGCGGCGATCTCAGCCTGTTTCTGCTCAAGGAATGACTCGATGGAATGGATGTGGGGCTCGGCCCTGCGCCTCTTCTTGAAGCGGCGGCAAAAACGCCTGAGCGGGTCGAATAGCCCGAAGAGTGGCCTGCGCTTGCGTCTGGCTTTGCCCTCGTCTTTCGGCTGGCCTTTGTCTTTGCTGGAAGTTTTCGGCTTCGCAGACGCCGGGCGCCTGGGCTTGTACTCCACCACGATGTCGCGCGCCGCGGCGATGATGAGCCGCCTGACCGCTGATTCCGCCGTCCGCAGGATGCCGAGCACCTCGCGGTAGACAGGCTTCGACACGCGCTCGATCGTGATCCCCTCGCTGAGCCCGATCCTGGCGAACAGCCCCAATACGTGCTGCAACAAGGGTCCGCGCTTGCTTTCGATGGCTAAGTTCCAGTCCATGCGGACCGTCTAGAACATAAAAGGAACTATGCCAAGCCGGAAATGGTCTGGGACAATGCGGCGATGGAAATCTTCTTCTCACCGCTGAAGACGGAACGAACGGCGAGAAAAAATCATCGGACCAGAGCACAAGCTAAGGCCGATGTGTTCGACTACATTAAGAGTTTCTACAATCCCAAGCAGCGCCACTCGAGGCTAGGCTATCTCAGCCCAGTTGAGTTCGAGAGCAAGGCTGGATTAACTTAGGATGGTGTCTACCGAACTGGCAGCAGGCCAATCAGTGCACCTGCATCTTGTAAGTGTAAACGGTAGTACCGTCGCTCATAACAAAGGTATCGCGACCTCGGAAGCCAGGTTTCGATTTGTAGTAGATCGATATGCCATTGACCTTTTTCCCACGACAATTTCGAACGCTGCCAGCATTGGCCCTGAGGATCGTCGTAGTTTCTATTCTGGAAGTAGCAGTCCCATGCTTCGGCTTTGTAATTTCTTTCGCCTTCCCTATCACCCCGACGCAGTTGTTTTTCCAGCTTAGATACGTATCGACCCGATGCGGCTCCCCGCTTAGCACATTGAAACTATAGCTTTTCTGCTTCACCGCTGCCTCGAGTGGCACGATGGCCAGCGCGGAAATCGCGGCTGCAAATAAGAATACCTGCTTCGAAAGTGCCGAAAACAGAGTCATGTCAGTCCCCAGTATCGGTTCACTGAACGCGGCTCACCTACCTGTTTAGAACGTTCTCACTGCTGCGCGATGCTTCGGGCTTAGCGCGCCACCAGCTCAATTCGGAAGTCCTTATAGTTCTTCAACAGCGCCGATCGAAGTACGTATACGCTCCAAATCAGAACTCGCTGACGCGGCGAGGACGGCGATGACGGGCCGCGCCGCCCCCGGCGGGTTGCCCAATAGATCGCTATAAAACTACGATTGCCGATAATGAGCCCGTTGATACTCCCAACGGCGTTCGCCAAAAGAATAGCCAACGCAATGCTCAACACCCTGGGCCACGTAACTTCAACTTGCTGCATGCGCCGCTCCCAATTGTCGTTGCGGCATAGTGTGTTGACATGTTGCGAAAGGCAAGACGGTAGAAAGTAAGTCAATCGTGACTTATGATTCTTTTTCCTACGGACTACCGATACACATTGCCGATACGCAAAACCGGTGAACAAACCGGTTAGTAAGTGTCGTTTTATTCGATCGATAATTAATGGTGGGCGGTGAGAGGCTCGAACTCCCGACATCCACGGTGTAAATTTTGTCCGGCCGCTGGCTAAGTGAAAGGGCTATGCTTGCCCCATGGGTACACGCGTTTTTGTCGCCATTGTCATCATGAGCACCGTCTTCATGATTGTCGCCTATCTCACCTTCAAATGGATGGGCGTGGCCGGCTGATCGCCTAAATCAAATTGAGAGAGAGGTGACGAGTTGACCCCGGACACCCGCGTGATACCCGAGGCCGACTGCGCCAGACTTACCGAACCAACTCCAAGCGGCCCTCCAATCGCCTCCTCGGCGCATAGGTTTGACCAGCTCCGGGTCGGCCATTGCCAAGAACCATCCATTAAGTCACCTTTGTTCAATCGGAACCAGGAATTTGGCTGACAAAGGGAGTATCCAATGCGCTACCTTGGCTATGCAGCTCTCATCGTATGTCTGTCGAGCGGAGCTGTCCTCGGAGATGATCTGACCGGTGCTCAAATCAAGGAGAAGCTGATCGGTCACACGCTGAAATGGAAATCCGAAAAATACAAGGTGGGCGGCATCACTAAATACAATGCCGATGGCACCGCGATGATCAAGTTGGATGGGAAGCCAGAAGAGACCGGCGTTTGGAGAATTAAGGGCAACAACCTATGCGACAAGTGGGGGAAAAAGAAGGAATCCTGCTCGACGCGAGTTGATCAGATTGACGAGAAGGTGTTCTACATGGAGCCCTACCAATCCGTGTCAATAATCGTCGATTAGGCGTCTGCTTCTGTCGTCCGATTTACACCCGCTGATCCTTGTCGCAGCTTCTCAAAGTCTGTCTGTGGAGGGCGAAATGCGATATTATCAAGTTTCTGCAACGGCGGCGGCGTTCATGCTGACGCTTATTGGAAGCGTCGTGGCTGAAGAGCCAACCCTTCCAGCAACGGCGAAAAAGGCCACACAAGATGAGTTTATCGCCTTTGTGAACGGGAAGACCGTGGATGTCGTCATTTATGACGCCGGAAAATCGCTCAGCGCAACTCTCAAGTGGGATTGGAAAAAGAAGCGAATATCTGGCCCGTATCTCCTCGACGGCAAGAAGGGGAAAGCCGTGGCGAAATGGAGCTTTGATGGCGACAAAGCTTGTTCACAAGCGGGCGCCCAGCCTAAACAGTGCCACAGCATTTATATTGATGGCGATCAGTTTTTCGAGTTGAGAGACGACGGAAAAGTCCACGCCGTCTCGGTGCTGAAAAAGTAAACCGATCCGGAACGGAAGCTTGCCTCGTTGCGGCCGGCCATTGAACAGAGCCTAGAACTCGTCGTTCGGATTGTTCATCAGCGCCACGAACATAATCGTGCGGACACATCCGAACCCCGCTCCTCCTCGATGTCCTGCATGGTGATGCCCTGCGCGGTTGCCGCTGCGAGGAAGAGCAGAATAGAGCGGCGACGAAGTCACGACTTGCCGGACGCCATCCCTCAGTGGAGTTCTCGAGAAACTGTGAGGCCTGCTCCGCCTATGCGCGCTCCACGTTCTCCATTTATCTCAAAGTTTATGGTGGGCGGTGAGAGGCTCGAACTCCCGACATCCACGGTGTAAACGTGGCGCTCTACCAACTGAGCTAACCGCCCTTCGGGCCCTTCCATACCGGCCATCACGGCTGCCAGCAAGCCTTCGCAAACTTGCGCCAGTGCGGCTGCAACACCCCACCCGGCGCCTGCGCGCCATCTCCCCAAGGCCGCTTTGCGGCGCCGCGGAGGGAGGATCTCCAAGCGAGCGCCCTTCGAGGGCCACCGCGCGGCCACCTCAGGGCGAGGGCTGACTGTAAAAAGCGAAAGGGCGGAAGGTTGCCCTTCCGCCCTTTGTGATATTTCGGGGATGAACCCCACCCTAGATCCCTCCCCTTTTCTAGGGGAGGGAGACTTCAATGCGCCGTCATGCCCTCGCCGGCGTCGTCCTTGCGGGCGCGGGCGGCTGCTTCTTCCGCCGCCTCGTCCCACTCGATCGGATCGGGATAACGCGTCAGCGCATGGCGCAGAACGTCATCCATCCGCGCAACCGGCACGATCTCCAATAGCGACTTCACATTGTCGGGAATCTCGGCCAGATCCTTGGCGTTCTCTTCCGGGATCATGACTTTCTTGATGCCGCCGCGCAGAGCCGCAAGGAGTTTCTCCTTGAGGCCGCCGATCGGCAGCACCCGACCGCGCAATGTGATCTCGCCGGTCATGGCCACGTCGCGGCGCACCGGAATACCGGTCATCACCGAGACGATCGCCGTCACCATGGCAACACCCGCCGAGGGACCATCCTTGGGCGTCGCACCTTCCGGCACGTGCACGTGGATATCCTTCTTGTCGAACATCGGCGGCTTGATGCCGAAATCGACGGCGCGCGAGCGCGCATAGGACGATGCCGCCGAGATCGATTCCTTCATCACGTCGCGCAAGTTGCCGGTGACGGTCATCTTGCCCTTGCCCGGCATCATGAGCGCTTCGATGGTCAGCAACTCGCCGCCCACCTCAGTCCATGCCAGACCCGTGACAACGCCCGATCTGATCCTCGCGCTCGGCCTCGCCATAGCGATACTTCTGCACGCCAAGATACTGGTTCACCACTTCGGCGTGTGACCTTTATCTTCTTCTTCTTGGACATCATGATGTCCTTGACGGCCTTGCGGGCCAGCGTGTTCAGCTCGCGCTCGAGATTACGAACACCGGACTCGCGCGTGTAACGGCGCAAGACCTCGAGGATCGCCTCGTCGGTGACTTCGTATTCCTTCTTGTCCAGGCCATGATGATCCATGGTCTTGGGCATAAGGTGGCGCTTGGCGATCTCAAGCTTCTCGGGCTCGGTGTAGCCGGCGATGCGGATGATCTCCATGCGATCCATGAGCGCCGGCGGAATGTTGAGCGTATTGGCCGTCGTCACGAACATCACGTTCGAAAGGTCGTATTCGACCTCGAGATAGTGGTCCATGAAGGACGCATTCTGCTCAGGGTCGAGCACCTCGAGCAATGCCGCCGACGGATCGCCGCGGAAATCCATGCCCATCTTGTCGATCTCGTCGAGCAGGAAGAGCGGATTCGACTTCTTCGCCTTGCTTCATCGACTGGATGACCTTGCCGGGCATCGAGCCGATATAGGTGCGCCTATGGCCGCGGATCTCGGCTTCGTCGCGCACGCCGCCCAGCGACATGCGAACGAATTCACGACCCGTTGCCTTGGCGATCGACTTGCCAAGCGAGGTCTTGCCGACGCCCGGAGGCCCGACAAGGCACAGGATCGGCCCGCGCAATTTGTTGGTGCGGCTCTGCACGGCCAAGATACTCGACGATGCGATCCTTGACCTTCTCAAGACCGAAGTGATCGGAATCGAGCACGTCTTGCGCAAATTTCAGGTCGCGCTTGACCTTGCTCTTGGCACCCCAGGGGATGCCGAGCAGCCAATCGAGATAGTTGCGCACGACGGTCGCTTCCGCCGACATCGGGCTCATCTGCCGGAGCTTCTTCAGCTCGGCATCGGCACGCTCGCGGGCTTCCTTCGAGAGCTTGGTGTTCTTGATGCGGTTTTCGAGCTCGCCCAGTTCGTCGCGCTCTTCGCCGTCGCCAAGTTCCTTCTGAATGGCCTTCATCTGCTCATTCAAATAGTACTCGCGCTGGGTCTTCTCCATCTGGCGCTTGACGCGCGAGCGGATGCGCTTCTCGACCTGGAGGACCGAGATTTCGCCTTCCATCATGGCAAAGACCTTCTCGAGCCGCTTGGCGACCGAGGGCATTTCGAGCAGTTCCTGCTTGTCGGCGATCTTGATCGCGAGATGCGCGGCGATCGTATCGGCAAGCTTGGCATAGTCCGCGATCTGGCCAATGGTCGCGACCACTTCCTGCGGAACCTTCTTGTTGAGCTTCACATAGCTTTCGAACTGCGAGACGGCGGTCCGCGCCAAGAGCCTCGATTTCGTTGGCCTCGCCGGTCTCGCCGGCAATGACCTGCGCTTCGGCTTCGAAGAATTCGGTGCGCGCGGTGTAATGGAGGATGCGCGCGCGCTCCGTACCTTCGACCAGCACCTTGACGGTACCGTCCGGCAATTTGAGGAGCTGCAGTACCTGCGCGACGGTGCCGACCTCGTAGATCGAGGCGGTTTCCGGTTCATCGTCGGCGGGGTTCTTCTGCGCGACGAGCAGAATGCGCTTGTCCTCGCGCATCACTTCCTCGAGCGCGCGAATGGACTTCTCACGCCCGACGAAAAGCGGAACGATCATGTGCGGGAAGACGACGATGTCGCGGAGCGGAAGAACCGGGAGGGTGGGATTGTCCCCAGAAGAAGCTTCAGGCCGGGACGAGGTGTCTGACATTGTTGTTTCCTTTCTTCAGCGGGCCGATCCCGATCCGTCCCTATCGACTTGCCCCCGTCATGCGGCAAACTCGTCAAACTGATATTCGGCAACGGATCGTAACGCCCTGGCTTTCGGCTGTCGTCACAGGAATTGCGCGGATGGTAAGCGCTTTAACCAATAAAAACGGCCGTTGCCTAATAGCCACAGATGGATGCGACGATTGGCGATTTCAATGGCAACCCTCGGGCAGGCTGCGCAAGACATGGGCAGCAGCCATGCGGCTGCCGCGCGGTCGTTGGTTGGCCGACGAATCAGGCGGAAGCCGGCGCGGCCTTGGCCGGCATCTGCTTGTCGCGATCGGCATAAATCAGCAAAGGCTTGGCGTCGCCGTCGACCACTTCCTTGCGAAATGACGACTTCCTCGACGCCGTTCATGGCCGGCAGGTCGAACATGGTATCGAGCAGGATGGTCTCCATGATCGAGCGCAATCCGCGAGCGCCGGTCTTGCGTTCAATGGCGCGGCGGGCCACCGAGCGCATCGCCTCCTCCGGAATGGTGAGCTTGACGCCCTCCATTTCGAAGAGGCGCTGATACTGCTTCACAAGCGCGTTCTTCGGCTCGGTGAGGATAAGTATCAAAGCGGCTTCGTCGAGATCTTCGAGCGTCGCGACCACCGGCAGACGGCCGACGAATTCGGGGATGAGACCGAAGCGCAACAGATCCTCCGGCTCGAGCATACGCAGGACTTCGCCCATGCGCCGGTCATCAAGCGATTTCACGTCGGCGCCGAAGCCGATGCCCGAACCCTTGCCACGCTGCGAGATGATCCGCTCGAGGCCGGAGAATGCGCCACCGCAAATGAACAGGATGTTCGTGGTGTCGACCTGGAGGAATTCCTGCTGCGGATGCTTGCGCCCGCCTTGCGGCGGCACCGAAGCGACCGTGCCTTCCATGATCTTCAGCAGCGCCTGCTGCACACCTTCGCCCGAGACATCGCGGGTGATGGAGGGGTTGTCGGACTTCCTCGAAATCTTGTCGACCTCGTCGATATAGACGATGCCGCGCTGCGCGCGCTCGACATTGTAGTCGGCAGACTGAAGGAGTTTCAGAATGATGTTCTCGACATCCTCGCCGACATAACCCGCTTCGGTGAGCGTCGTCGCATCCGCCATCGTGAAGGGCACATCGAGGATGCGCGCGAGCGTCTGCGCAAGCAATGTCTTGCCCGACCCGGTCGGACCGACGAGCAGGATGTTCGACTTCGCAAGTTCGACGTCGTTGTTCTTCGCCGCGTGGTTGAGGCGCTTGTAGTGATTGTGAACCGCGACGGAGAGAACCTTCTTCGCGTGGTCCTGGCCGATCACGTAGTCGTCGAGAACTTTGCGAATCTCATGCGGAGTCGGCACGCCGTCCTTCGACTTGACGAGCGACGACTTGTTCTCCTCGCGGATGATGTCCATGCACAATTCGACGCATTCATCGCAGATGAAAACCGTCGGACCCGCAATCAGCTTGCGAACCTCGTGTTGGCTCTTGCCGCAGAAGGAGCAATACAAGGTGTTCTTGTTGTCGCTTCCGCTTGCTTTGCTCATTCCTACTCCTTGTACCCAAAGGGTCCGTTGTACCGAGACGTTCCCCTCTGCAGGAACGACGCCATTATACGGGAGCCAGCGGGCTGCTAGTCTGGCTTTTCGGCGCGACTCAATTTGAACATGCGCCGGGTTGGTTAATCAAGAATTGATTCAAGGCGCGTGCCAGCCGTTTCAGGCGCCCCAAAGATGACCCTATGCCATCTTGCCAATGCGGTTTACGTCGCCTTGGTCTCGAGCGCGACGGCCCGCTTCTCGATAACCTTGTCGACGATCCCGAAATCCTTGCCACCGTCGGCGGTGAAGAAATTATCGCGCTCGAGAGCATCCTCGATCGTCTTAATGTCCTTGCCCGTGTGCTTCATATAGATCTCGTTGAGGCGCTTTTTCAGGCTCTCGACCTCGCGAGCGTGAATCAGGATGTCGGTGACTTGCCCTTGGTAACCACCGGAGGGCTGGTGGAGCATGATGCGCGCATTGGGCAGCGCGAACCGCATCCCTGCCTCGCCGCCGGCAAGCAGCAACGAGCCCATCGAGGCCGCCTGGCCAACGCAGAGCGTCGAAACGGGGCAGCGGATGAACTGCATCGTGTCATAGATGGACAGGCCCGAGGTCACGATGCCGCCCGGTGAATTGATGTACATGGCGATGTCTTTCTTGGGATTGTCGGCCTCAAGAAAGAGCAATTGCGCAACAACAAGCGTGGCGATCTCGTCGTTGATCGGACCGGTCAGGAAGACGATGCGCTCTTTGAGCAGCCGCGAGAAAATATCATAGCGGTAGCTGCCGCGCGCCGTCGTCTCCTCGACGGACGGAATAACGAAGCTGGAATAGGTCTCGAATGGATCGCGCATGCTCAAGCTCTCGATGTCAGGACAGAATCAGGGGATGTTCCCGTCCATAGATAGGACGGGGACCCGACATTCGGAAGCCCCTGCTCTCTAGGCTATTCTTTCTTCGCGCCTTCATCGTGATGATGATGGTCGTGATCATGGTCATGATCGTGGTCATGATCGGTCGTGGTCGTGGTGATCATGATCGTGGTCATGATGGTCGTGGTCGTGGTCATGACCATGGTCGTGGCCGTAATGGAGGTTTTCCTCCTCGTCCTTGATCAGCGCCTGCAGTTCCTCGCGAGTCACCGACTTTTCTTCGACCTTCGCCTTCGAGACGATAAAATCAACGACCTTCTGTTCGAAGATCGGGCCGCGCAGCTCGACCAGTGCACGCGGATTTTTACGATAGAAATCAATTACTTGCTTGCCCTGCCCAGGAAACTGGCTGGCCCGGTCGAGAAGCGCCTTCTGCATCTCCTGATCGGAGACCTGGATGTTCTCGCGCTCGCCCAAGGTGCCGAGCACGAGGCCGAGGCGGACACGGCGTTCGGCAATCGCGCGATATTCCTTCCGGGCTTCTTCTTCGGTCGTGCCTTCATCGGCGAAGGATTTGCCGGTGCGCGCCATCTCGTTTGAGAGTTCGCGCCAGATGCCTTCGAACTCGGCTTCCACGAGTTTGCCCGGCAGATCGAAGCTGTAGGTCTTATCTAGGGCGTCGAGGACGTCGCGCTTGAGCTTCATGTTGCTCATCGAGGCGAATTCCTCGCTGATGCGGGTCTTGACCGCCTCTTTCAGCTTCTCGGCATCATCGAAGCCGAGCTTCTTTGCGGTCTCGTCGAGCGTTTCCTGCTCCGGGCTTTCAACCGCCGTCACCTTGACGTCGAATTCGGCGGGCTTTCCAGCCAGATCGGCGACCCCGTAGGCTTCCGGGAAGGTGACCTTGACCACGACGTCATCGCCGGCCTTGGCGCCGACAAGCTGGTCTTCGAAACCGGGCAGGAACTGGCCGGATCCGAGCACCAAGGGAAGGTCATTGGCGGTGCCATTCTCGAAGGCTTCGCCATTGATCTTGCCGACGAAGGAGATGGTCAGACGGTCGCCTGTCTCGGCGCCCTTGCCTTCTTCCTTTGCGGCAAACTTGCGGCTCTGCGTGGCGAGGCGATCAAGCGCCTCCTGAATGTGGGAATCCTCGACATTTGCAGCATGGCGGGAGATCTCGATGCCGCTGAAATCCTGGATGTCGAAATTGGGAATGACCTCGAAGGAGAGCGAATAGGAGAGATCGCCCTTGCCATCCATGATCTTCTCGACCTCGGCACGGTCCTCGGGAAGCTTCACTTCCGGCTGATAGGCTGGCTTGAGGCTGCGCTCCTCGACGACCTTCTTGCTCGTATCGTCAATGGTCTGCTGAACGACGTCGGCCATGACCGACTTGCCGTAGACGCGGCGCAAATGCGGCACCGGCACCTTGCCCGGGCGAAAGCCCTTGATATTGGCGCGACCCGCCATCTCCTTGAGCTTCTTGTCGAGTTCATGATCGAGCTGGGCGGCGTTCACCACCACCTTGAACTCGCGCTTCAGACCGTCGCTAACTACTTCTGTAACCTGCATGATTTCCACTCGATAAAGGGGCCGGTGAAGGTCCGCGGCATCCGGGCCTGGTGCGGGCGGAGGGACTTGAACCCCCACGGGACGAGCCCACAGGAACCTAAATCCTGCGTGTCTGCCAATTTCACCACGCCCGCGCCATCACCTTCCGGGGGCCGTGCAATGGGCCGCGCTATAGCAGAGCGATTTCCGCGATGCTAGCGGTATGACGGATTTATTGCGACAAAACGTCGGGGATTGCGGCTGGCAAATCTTCGGCAATCAAACCGGCGCGCGGCAAGCGGCGCGCGATCTCGCCGTGAATCCACACCCCGGCGCAAGCCATTTCAAATGCTGGCTTTTCAGGATTGGAGGCGAGCAGGCCGGTGATGATCCCGGCCAGCACATCGCCGCTGCCGGCGGTGGCGAGGCTTGGCGGCGCGTTGGTGTTGACGGCGGCAAGGCCATCCGGCGAGGCGATGACGGTGTCCGGCCCTTTCAAGACGATCACCGCGCCGGACCGCGCCGCGGCCTTGCGGGCGCGTTCGATCTTTGATTCGCGATCGTCTCCCAAATCCTTGAAAAGCCGCGCAAATTCACCCTCATGCGGGGTCATGACGACACTCCGGTGTGGATGTCTGTCGACAAGCTTGAAAAGCACGTCGGGCGTTTCGGCAAAGCTCGTCAGGGCGTCGGCGTCGAGCACAACGGCAGCGCCCGATTCCAGGCAAGCGATTGTTTTCTCGGCCGTTTTCTCGCCGACCCCGGCGGCAGGGCCAATACAGACCGCATTCTTTCGCTTGTCCTCAAGGTGGCGCGCCAGCGCGGATGCATCTTCCATCTCGGCCAGCATGATCGCGGTCAGGTGACATGCGTTTACAATCAAGGCGTTAGCGGGAGATGCGAGCGTAACGAGTCCGGCTCCCACGCGCAGCGCCGCCATCGCTGCCAGCCGGGCAGCGCCCGTATGCGTGGCATCGCCTGATACGACAACCGCGTGTCCGGACATGTATTTATGAGCGTTCTGGCTGCGTTTTTTGAGTTCCGGAGGCCCGTTTTCGTACAATTTCGGTGCGATTTCAGCGAGCACCGCCGCTTGTATCCCGATGTCGGCAACGACCGTCTCGCCGCACAGGAATCGGCCCGGCTCGAGCACATGGCCGGGCTTTTTGCGGAAGAAAGTGACTGTCAGGTCTGCCTGGAAGCACGCGCCCAACGGCCTTCCCGTTGCGCCATCGAGGCCCGAGGGAACGTCCACCGAGACGACCGGAAGCCGCATGCGGGCGGCTTCGCTCGCGAGGAACGACATCTCAGGCGGTAGTGGTTTCGACAGTCCGGCACCGAATAGTGCATCGATCACGAGGCTATTTTCGCGCAGTTTCGCGTCGCTCAAGGGCGCCGATTCCGCCCCCCACAGCGCGCGCATATGGGAGGCGTCGCCCGCGTCCTTCGACCCTTCCCGAAGAATCGAAATGTCGACCGGCCAGCCCCAGGCGCGCAGATAGCGGGCGGCAACGAAGCCGTCCCCGCCATTATTGCCCGGCCCCGCCAGCACTGTCACCGGCCGGGCGCCGTAGCGCCGCACGATCTCGTCGGCGACCGCGCGGCCGGCATTTTCCATGAGGGTGAGCGAGGCACGCCCGCTTTTACCGCCAGCGCATCGGCGCGGTACATCTCGGCGGGGGTCAGGAGGGCATGGGAGGGGTGCATTCCTCTACCATAATTTCAAGCACACCCCGGCTGCCAGTCGAATTTCCTGCCCGTCGATGCCGAATCGCGGTTCGGAGGTTTTCACGCGAAACTCGAGAATGTCGACGCAATCCCGCAGCGCTGGCAAATAAGAACCGGTTAATCCAAACACATCATGAACTCAAAATTTGTTCCAACTCTCCCCAGGTCATGGAAGCCCAACGATACGCCAAGACTTTAGATGGAATAACAGCGCCTTCACGTCCACGAACATGAATGCCCTGCTTCTTCGAGGTTAGTGCAGCTTCAGCGATTGAATTGAGAAACTGAGTATCAATCGCCTCGGCCGTAAAGGCCACTACAACGCTGCAATTCTTGACAGATTGTAGTGCTGTCTCTGCTGCAGAAGAGTCGCAAACGGTAATACGCTCATCCTTTAACGCGGTTGAGCCATTCAATTGAACGTCCAACGCTCTACGGTCCACCCTCTCACAAGCGAGTAAGATTTTTGCACCTTGTGTGGAGATTTGCCGGAGCCTCTCCTCCGCTGCAGCTGTCAGTTGAGTTAGATCAATACGCGTAACTTCTCCACCACTGCCTCCGCCACCCATTGGTCAGCCTCCCTCCACATACTCTAGACACGCGATACACTTCCCGCACGGCTGATCGCCTCCGACATGGCAAGAATATGCCGAGACGACGCCAAGTTGCTTTGATAACTCTACAACTTTCGACTTTGTGAAATCTCGAAGGGGCAGTATGATTTCGTGTTCCACTCCTAGGCTCTCAGTGATTGCAAATTTTGCGGCCCGCAAAAACGAGTTTGTCTGGTCGGGAAAAATTGCGGTGGCTTCAGATAGGAACCCCATTACCGTCGTCGAAACTCCGCGTGTGTGCCCCACTGAGGCGGCCAGGATGAGGAACAAAAGATTTCTGTTCGGAGTAAATGCATCCTCGAGTACACGCTTCGATGGATCCGTCAGACCAGTTCGAACTACGCTACCGAAACCAGCGACATCCATCACTATTGGACGGGGGAAACCTCCCAGCTCTGCGTTGCGTTCAAGCGAGGTAAATTCTTGCTGTTTATTTCGCTGACCATAGTCGATGAAGAGTGGAAGTGCTCGCAAGCCTCGCTCTTTAAGCAGATGTAGGCATACAAGCAGAGTCCAACCCGCCTGAAGCTAGGCAAATTGCATCGAACATTGATTGGCCTTTACCGCGCGAACAGCGGCCCAGATGGCGGCGTCTAGTTGCTCGGGTAACACGCGAAACTTATCCGCCTCGTCGAGCAAAAACTCCTCCAACTCCAGGTAACGCCGACCTGAGAGGGGTAAGCTCACATCAAAGGATCGAACTCGGAAGTACCACAATAGGTGTGTATCCAGGATCATCAAGCGCTTTGCGTAACCGATATCTCGAAGCAACATGCTCGCCTGTTTCATTCCCAATCCCGGGAATAGGCTAATCATGCCCAGCCGTGCCGCGCGCTCACTTTCGAAAGTTGCGAGATAAGGATAAATATCGTTCCTTATTTGCGCGAACGGAAACCACGAATACGCAACTTGACGTGCTCTGGATTTTGGAAAGCGATAACGCACCGCCTCGCTGCGGAGCTCGTAATGGACACGTTCGGCGATTTCAGCGATTGAGAGGGAGCTAAAAGGAACTCGCGCAATAACCCTATCGGTAGCAGCGGCCGCCTTTACAACAGTAACTTGACTAGACAAGATGCAAAAGACGAGCCGACTCCAGATTGTCTCAGAGTTTCATCGGCTTGACGCTCTCGCTCGAATCACTCGGCATACCGATCAGAAGGTGACTAATGACGTCGCCTAACATGATCATAGAGTTCACAGCTTTGTCTCACCGAACGCGCTCAAAGCGGTGGCACCGAAATTCTTGTGCACAAACTCGCCAACATTCTGCGACCCTAAAACAGCTTGTAGTTCTTGAGTGAAGTTCTGAAGCGCTTGCAAGTTTCTGATTGCGGTAACTGCTGCGTAGGTGACCTGCCACTGAAGTATCATCCGGCGACGATTAAAGTTTTGGCCTATGAGTATGCCCTGTCGGGCGGGGTGAGCAACAGGCCGGAACGCGGAGCCGTCAGGAGCGCAGCGTGATGGCCTGTTGCGGTGAGTTTGGCGGCAAAGGCTGCCGGTGTCTGGTAGCCGAATGATGAATGCGGGCGGCCGGTGTTATAGTCGCCGATCCATTCGGCAATGGCGTCCCGCGCATGCTCGAGCCCGAAGAACAGAGTCTCGTTCAACAGTTCGTCCCGCATCCGCCCGTTGAAGGATTCGACGAAGCCATTCTGCATCGGCTTGCCGGGTGCGATGTAATGCCAGTCCACGCCATGATCCTTCGCCCAGGCGAAGATCGCATGCGAAGTGAACTCAGTGCCATGGTCGGAAACAATCATCCCCGGCTTGCCGCGCCGGGCGATCAGGTCTGTCAGCTCCCGGGCCACACGCATGCCCGAGATCGAGGTGTCGGGGATCGCGGCCAGGCACTCGCGCGTCACGTCATCGACGATGTTGAGAACCCGGAAGCGACGACCATTGGCCATCTGATCGTGAACGAAGTCGAGCGACCAGCGGGCGTTGACCCTGGCTTCGACCAGGATCGGGGCGCGGATGCCAATAGCTCGCCGCCTGGCTCGGCGCTTGCGGACCGTCAGCCCCTCGTCGCGATAGAGCCGGTAGATCCGGTTGATCCCTGATGCCTCGCCCTCCCGGCGTAGCAGGATGAACAGGCGCCGGTAGCCGAAGCGCCGTCGTTCATTGGCCAGCTCTCGCAACCTCGCCCGCAGGGCCGTATCGGGCGGCCGGCGTGAGCGATAGCGGATCATCGTTCGATCCGCGGCAACCAGGGTGCAGGCCCGACGCTCGCTCATCTCCAAGACGCTCGCAGATGAGCGACAGCTTCTCGCTTGGCGACGGGCCCTACCATTTTTTTGAGAGGAGCTCCTTCAGCGCGGCATTGTCGAGCATGGATCCGCCAGCAGCTTCTTCAGCTTGCGATTCTCATCTTCCAGCGCCTTCAGCCGCTCGGCCTCGGAGACATCCAGCCCGCCATACTTGGCCTTCCAATTATACAGCGTGGCTTCCGAGACCCCGTACTTGCGCGCCAGATCCGCCGCCTTGGCGCCCGCGTCGTGCTCGCGCAGAACCGCGATGATCTGCTCTTCCGAAAACCTCTTCCGCTTCATCGTCCGTCCCTCCAGCAGGGCCGGACTCTAACTCGCGCGTGGAGGAAATCTTCAGTGGCAGGTCATAGGTAAGATTTCCCTTACTTAGTAAGTATTGTGTTTGTGGATTCTGAATAGCATCTCCCGGCGATTCGAATAGCTCCCCCTGCTGAAAATGGTGCAGATGGTACTTCGGGCCTAAAAAGGTCCGATACCACTCGAGCCCGTCGAACATCGTTGCACCAGCTGCGGCGAGAAAGACAGTTGAAAGCGGGTTTCCACATCCCAAAATGTGCAGATGCTTGCTCCTGGGTTCCAAAGCAGCAGAGATGCGACGTGTCAATTTTGTCTTTGCGATTAGTCCACTGCCCAATTCACGCTCAGGAATTGCTATGAACAAAGAGTTTACATCAGCAGAAACAGACTTAACCAAGTCGAGAATCTCGTTTTCAGTTAATCGCCGATCTCCAGCTTTACTGACGATGTGAACTACTGGGATAAGTTTCCTCATGTCGATGGGTGTGTGATCGTAGAGCAACTCAGCAACGAGGCGAAGCTTGAAATCGTCAGCGGATTTATTCTCCTCGATGAAGATATCGAAGCTGAAGGTTAGATCCGCTCCCACTTTGTTTGCGACATCGAAATAGGTAGCCTGAAGCCAGTCCAATTTGTCTGCGTATTTCCTAATGCGCGAAGCCTCATAACCCCCGCTGTCAAGCAACAAAACAGCTGATTTTGTGAACTCGTGGCAATAAGCAAGCAGCCGGTCGTCTTTCTGGACATCATATGCTGACACAAGTGAGACGGGCTCTCGCGCCAGAAGCTGTATCGCCAAGGCATCTGCCGGGGGAATCTGGGTCTCGAAAGACGAAATCGATGGAATGACAACGGGAGCCGTCAAAATCTTATTACCGATGGGCAGTTGCACGCGCCCCTCTCTAGAGTTTGACGCTACGTATATAAAGTTTCTTACGTGGGGACAATAGGGGGCGGCCACGGCAGTTGTTCGGCCCCTGTTTCGCGATTGAACTCTATTTTTGGACCATAGGTCCAGCATTAATGGTCATCGAAACTGTGCCCGCGCCGGCTTCCATCGACCAGCCGAATTGCGCCAATCCTATCTCCGCAGGCGAGCCCACGCCCACAGGCCATGCTCAGCGATATAGGCTTCGTATTCGCGATAGGCCGGATCGGCGCGCAGATGCCGTTCCTCAGTCTTGGCGCGCAAGTAATAGATGAGATTGACCGCGGCCATCATGATGCACGAGACCACGGCCGTCAGCCAGCCGGCGCCGGCGATGAAGGGAACGGATATCAGCCACCAAGAGATGTTCTTGCTGACATAGGCGGGATGCTTCAGCCAGCGATAAGGACCCGTTGGTGATGATGCCGCGATTGGTGAGGTTGGAGAACCTGAGGCCGAACGCGGCGGTCGACCAGGCATAGACGAAAACCAGTGCCAGGATGACGCTGCCCCAAATCACATAAAGCCAGGGATATGGCGCGAAGACCGCGCCCCAATAGAGATTATCCTGCTCATATTGGATGTAGGGCGCCTGAACGTCCGTCAACGGGCGATAACAGATCACGCAAATCAGCCAGCCGCCAAGCGTCGGTTCGACGCTGCGGATATGATTGTCGATGACACGCAAAGTGATCGCGTAAGTGATCGTCGCGATCAGGACATCGACCAGATAGAAAAGATCGATGAGCCAACTGAAGAAATGCTCGAAGTCGGCGGGCATCGGAATGGATGCATTCCAAAGCGCGCCAAGGTCATTGTGCACATAGACGAACATCAAAGGCAGGAAGAAGGCTTTCACCAGCCAACTCAGGAGGTGGGTCCTGAGCAGGCTCCAATCCTTCGGACGATTGCCGCCCATGAGCATCGCAAGCTGCGCATAGGCATCGATCGGATCGCGCTGCCGGCAGTCGACATAGGCGATGTAGAACGGAGACCCCACCAGGATCGCCGGAAACAGCCTGAGCGCGGCCTTCTTGAAGGGCTCGTAGAAATCATTGTGATATTCGGGAATGAGAAAATAAAGCGCGGCGATCACGCCTATGGTCGCCCACAGGCCGATGAACTTCCGGGCTATGCGGGGAAGATCGAGAGGCCTGATCGGGGCGCGCGAAAGCCCCGTCGTCGCATTGTCCTGCACCTTGTAGACGAGCACGTCGACCGCGATCATGGCCGCCGCCGCGCAGCCGAGAACGCTCAGAACCCTGGTGATCGAATCGACGGACCAGTCGCGCAGGATGGCGGCGCTCGCCAGGGCTGCAGCGACGCCGACGACGCCGGTCAAGACGCCGCTGGCTGATACGGGCCTGCTTATCGACATGGTGGAATCGCCATGGTTCTTCGCGTTACCAGTCGTGCTTACCACAAGGATCCGAGATCGGCTCACAGACTGGAATCTTGACCATCACGCCTGCCAAGCGCAGCGTGGCCGGAGACATTGCAGAGGGAGTCCAATCCTTATGCCGAGCACCATCGTCAAGGGCTGCTGCCCGCTCGATTGCCAGGATAGCTGTTCCTGGACGGTCGCGGTCGAAGACGGGCGGGTGAAGCGCGTCGAAGGCGCCAAGTCGCATCCGATCACGCGCGGGGTGCTGTGCGCTAAAGTGCGCGATTACGAGCAGCGGCTGACGGCGCCGGATCGCGTGCTCAATCCCTTGCGGCGCATCGGACCGAAGGGCGAAGCGCAGTTCGCACGCATCTCCTGGGACGAGGCGCTCGAGGAGATCGCGACACGCTTCAAGGCGATCATCGCGGAGCATGGCGCGGAAGCATTGATGCCGTTCCATTATCTGGGCTCGATGGGGGTCGTACAGCGCTATGCCCTGATGCGGGTATTTCACGCGCTGGGCGCGAGCCTTCCCGTCGGCGGGGTTTGCGCGGTCTCGGCTTCGGCGCTGATGAGCGAGGGCCACCCGATCGGCGTCGATCCCGAGGATACGGTTCATGCGCAACTCATCATCCTGTGGGGGCAGAATGTGCTCACCACCGGCCATCACCAGTGGCATTTCCTCGAAGAGGCGCGCAAGCGCGGCGCGCGCATCATCTCGATCGATCCGCGCAGCACGCGCACGACCAAAGCCTCCGACCAGCACCTGCGGATCGCTCCGGGCTCCGATGCCATACTCGCCGCGGCGATGGCGCGGGTGATGATCAGCGAAGCACTGGTCGATATCGAAGCAGCGAAGGCGGGCTCGACCGATTTCGCGGCTTATCGCGAGAGCGTCATGGAGTGGACATTGCCGCGTGCGGCGCAAGCGACCGGCTTGAGCGAGGAACAGATCGCTACGCTGGCGCGCGAGTTCGCAAGGGCGCGCCCTGCCCTGATCCGCGCCGGCATCGCGCCGATGCAGACCGCCAATGGCGAAAGCTTCGTGCGCGGATTATCGGCACTCGCACTGCTCGGCGGCCACTGGCGACACAAGGGCGGCGGCTTGTCGATCCTTACCCTTGCCGATCTGCCGGAAGCGAATGCCGGGCGCAGCGATCTCGTCGCGGGCAAACCGCGCGAACTCGACATTGCAAAGCTTGGACCGCTTCTTACCGATCGCGGCCTTTCTCCGCCGATCAAGGCATTGATGGTGTGGTCGGCCAATCCGGCGGTCACCCAGATCGATACGAGCCTCGTACGCCAGGGCTTGCGGCGCGACGATCTGTTCACCGTGGTGTTCGATCATTTCATCACCGACACGGCGCGGCACGCCGATATCGTGTTGCCGGCGACAACGCAGTTCGAGCATTTCGACGTGCAAGGTGCCTGGGGCCATTATTACGTTTCGGCGAACGAGCCGGCGATGGCGCCGATGGGCAAAGCCAAAAGCGGCGGGGCATTGATGCGGGCGCTGGCCGCGCGGCTCGGGCTCGATCATCCGGCATTGAAAGAGAGCGATGAGGAGATCGCGGCCAGTGCATTGCCCGATGGCTGGACGCTCGACGCGTTGAGGCAGGCCGGGTGGCGCAAGCTCGCGCCCAAGGCCGAAGGACCGCTCAAGCCCTTGTCGATTGCCGGGCCGATCGCCGAACCGCTGTCAATCCCGGCCAAGGCCCTGCAATTACTGACGCCGAAATCGCATTATTTCCTCAACTCGACATTCGCCAACATGCCACGGCAGCGAAAGTCGCAAGGCATGGCGGCAATCGAAATCCATCCTGAAGAGGCAAGGCTGCGTGACTTGAGCGACGGCGATGTCGCGGTGGTGCGCAACGGCAAGACCAAGATGCGGCTCGCGGTGAAGGTGACGGACACGATCCTGCCCGGGCTCGCGGTGCTCGAAGGCAAGTGGTGGGGCGATGATGATGACGGCAATGCGCTGATGAACCGATTGACGGACGCGCAATTCTCGCCAAAGGGCCAGCCCGCCTATAACGACACGTTCGTCACGATCGAGCGGATGGCTTAAACATCCTGACGAGCACATTGCTCTTCTGGATGAAGTGCTGCCAGAGCGCGCCGGCGGCGTGGAGAAGTACCGCGACGATGATGACAGGCTTGCCCAGTTCATGGACTTCGCCCAGCCAGTGAATGCCGAGGAACCAGGCCGCAGCACCGGTCAGCGGCATGAGGAAGATCACGGCGTAGAGAACAAGATGCACCACCGCCGCGGCCCAGCGCTGCAGTGCGCTTTCGCCGGAAGGCGGGGCAGGCACGCCGCGGTAGAGTCGGATCGCAAGGCGGAGGATGGCCAGCACAAAAATGGCGATGCCGACATAGACATGGATGTTCGCATTGGTGACGTCGTCGGGCGTAGCCTCGGTTCCGCGGCGGTAGGCGCGGTAGGCCGGGACTATGTCCTCGCCAAAGAAGAGTTGAAAAATGACCAAGGCGGCAATGACCCAGTGAAGCGCGATCTGCGCAAAACTGTAACCGGCGGGTGCAAATTTCGTAGCCATCGCGAATCTCCGAAGACACACTATCGGCTAGACTATGTTTGGGAACGAGCCTGGCCTTGATCCAGGACAATAGACCTGCCGAATAGCCATAGGACGAATGGACGATGTCAAAACCGCCGAAAAGGGGTTCAGCCCTGCTCCTCATCGACATCCAGCAGGCCATGTTCGGGCCAGACGAAATCTGCCACGAGCCACAACGCATCGCGCAGACGATCGGCAATCTCCTGGCGCGGGCGCGCAGCGAAGGCGTGCCGGTTTTTCACGTTCGCCATTGCGAAGCCGAAGGCGCATTCGAGCCCGGCGGTACCGGTTGGCACATCCACCCTTCCGTCGCGCCCCGCGAAGGAGAACCGGTATTCGAAAAATGGGCCGCGAGCGCATTCTACAACACCGATCTCGACACGCGATTGCGCGAGGCCGGCATCGCCAATCTGACCATCGCCGGACTGCAGAGCGAATATTGCATCGACACGGCCTGCCGCGTTGCACAAACGCTGGGCTATCACGTTACGCTTGTCGCCGACGGCCACTCGACCTTCAGCACGCCAGAGCTGAGTGCCGCACAGATCATCGCGCATCACAACAAGGTGCTAGCGGGGATCGTCGCGGCGGTGACGCCAGCGAGGGATGTGACGTTCGACTGAACGCAACGCGCCGAAAATTTCAGCAGCTGCCTTTCAAAAGAGCAGGTCCTTGGCACCCGGCGACGCTGAATGCGCGAATTATGCAGGCTTTATGACAGTCCGTCGATTGGCGCGGGCTTTGCAGCGCCCCTTTGCAATGCAAGAGGGGGAGATGACCGGAGTGAGGGGTGCCTGCGGGTGACGGGCGTTCTTGCGCGCTGCTCGGCGGCGCAAAAGACGCACGTCCCCGCCGGCACCGTACTCATGGCCGAGGGGACGAAGTCAGGCCGCATCTATGTTCTCGACGCCGGCACGATCGAGGTCGTGCGCGGCGATACGCGCGTCGCGCTGGTGGGCGAGCGAGGGGCGATCTTCGGAGAGATGTCGGTGCTGCTCGACGCAGCCCATACGGCGACGGTGCGCGCCGTCGATGACTCGACGGTCTATGCTTTCACCGATGCGGCGGATTTCCTGCGCTCCGATCCCGAGACAACATTGGCCGTCGCGAAGCTGCTGGCGCAACGGCTGCATAGCGCGACGACCTATCTCGTCGATCTCAAGCGGCAGTATGCCGGGCAATCCAATCACCTCGGCATGGTGAGCGATGTGCTGGCGAGCCTGATCAACCAGCCTCCCGGCGATTTCGAGCCGGGATCGGATCGTCTGCCCAACTCAACCTAGCCAGCGAGGACCCATTCCGGCGGCCGCGACAAGCGCGGCAATGGACGCGCGATCGGCTCGTCGAGCCGGATCGCCTGCGCGCCCGCCGACGACATCCAGAAGGCCTCGCGCAATGTCGTGTCGATCATGATATGGGCGGGCGGCGCGCCAGAATGCTGGCCGGTGTTGAAGACGAGCGTGTCGCCGATGCGGTCCACCCATGAACCGCCCTTGACGAAGGGCGACTGGTGAATGTGGCCCGAGATGACCATGTCGGGACGGTATTGCGCGATCCAGCCCGACAAGGCCTCGTCGCCGGCATCGCGGGCGCCGGTCCAGCTCACCTGCGCTTCCTGCGGCGGTGCGTGATAGACCCAGATCCAATAGCCGTTTCGCTGCCCTGAAGCGGCTGCAAGCTGCGCGGCCACCCTTTCGCGGGCGAGCGGGCCGTCCCACCAGGGGCAAGCCGTCAGGAGAATGTCGCCGATCCACAGCGTGTCGCCGTCGGAGGACACGCGATCATGGCGGCACTGGCCAACCCAGCGTGCGGTCTTCTCGCCGAATTCATCGCGTGAATCGAGATCGTGATTGCCGGAGCAGATGACGACTCGCGTCCTGTCACGCAGGAGTTCCACATATTTTTGTACAACCAGCGTCTGGGCACGGCCATCGACCAATGACGAGAGATCGAGATGATCGCCGGCAAGGACGACGAGATCGAAGCGCTGCGCCTCGGCCACCAGCCAGTCGAATTGCGGCAGGGAATAATGCAGATCAGCGACGATCAGCGCCCTCATGAGACCTTCATCAAATCGTGCTCATCGCGGTTCAGGCTCATCGGCGTTCCCGTGGCGGCAGTTCCGGCGTGACGCGAGAGTGGCGACAACTTCTGAAGATTGCAAGGCGATACACGCCTGAGTCGAACTGCCGCACGCCTTTGTTTTGTGCTCGGAACGCGTGCGCGGGTTCGACGATTACGGTCGAATCAGATAGTGAGGATTTGGGCGGGAGAGGTAGTCATGCGAGAATATATAAGCGACAGTCTCCTTGAGGAGCGCATTCGGCAATTGGCGGTCGAACAGATGTCGCAGGATCTACGATCAATCATCCTGACGCGCCTAGCCAACGGCAATGTCGAGGTGAGCGTGGTGCGCGAATTGCGGGATTTCGGACGACCGCCGAATGCTTTCGTCGATTGCCAGACTCTCGAGTTCGTCCGGCAAGCTTGATCGCCGTGCATGCCTGAAAAGGTTCACACATTCGAGGAAGGCGCGACCATGCAGGTCGCGCTGGTCGTGCGCGATCTCGAAGCAGAAATGAAGCGGCATCACGAAGTCTTCCAGATCGGGCCCTGGGATATTTTCGAGGTCGACAATTCGATCATCAATCCGTGGATCTATCGCGGCAAGCCGGTCGAGCTTACCTGCCGCGTCGCCTTCGCATGGTCGGGCGACACGCAGATCGAGATCATCCAGCCGGTCAAGGGCTACAGCATCTATGACGAGCATCTCGAGCGGCGCGGCGACGGGTTGCATCACATCAAGCTCTATTTCTCGGACTGCAAGGCAGCAGTCGCGCGCTTCGAGCGAGCCGGCTATCCCGTCATACAGAGCGGCGTGTTCGATGAAGACCTGCATTTCTATCTCGATACGCTGAAAGACTTTGGCTACATCATCGAACTCGGCAATGTCGGGAAGGTAAGGCCGTCGCAGCGCCGCTATCCGGCGTAATTAAGGTTTTTCAGTCGAACTGCTCGGCGCCTCGGTGCCACTTGTTATCGATGGCTAGCCCATGCGTGTGATCGAGTGTTGCTTGATCCACCTGTAGACAGTGGCACGGCAAACACCCAGATGAGAAGCTGCGCGCGGAATGTTCCAGTCCACGCGTTGGAGGACTTCCAGGAGTCTGGGAGCACCCACGCCGGCCTGCGCAATCCGCAGCGGACGACCTGCCTCCGTCACATCCGGTGTACGGCTCGGCATGATGCATATCCCGCGACTCCTGACCTCGCTTGGGAGGTCGTTCGGCTCAATGGAGTTGCTATGGGCCATGGCGAGACAAAGTCTCAAGACATTGCGAAGCTGACGTATATTGCCCGGCCATGCATATCCACTCAGCAGAGCCGCGGCCGCAGGACTCAAGGAGGCAGAAGGATTTACCCGGGACGCTTCATCGCGGAAAATCCTGTCTATCAGCATAGGCATATCTTTCCTCTCTCGCAGTGGCGGCAAGTGAAGTGTCGCCCCGCAAAGCCTGTAGTACAGATCTTCCCTAAATCGCCCCTTCGAGATCAGCTCCTGCAAATCCTGGTTCGAGGCGGCGATAACACGGACGTCGATGGATTTCGGCTTGGTTTCTCCCAAGACCAGAACCTCGTTCGACGACAGCACTCTCAGAAGCCGCGTCTGCAAGTGAAGGGGCATGTCGCCGATTTCGTCAAGGAAGAGAGTGCCACCATCGGCCTCCAGTAGGAGCCCTTTCTTCCCTTTATTATTGCCTCCGGTGAACGAACCCGTGGCGTAACCGAACAATTCGCTTTCGATCAGGGATTCAGGGATCGCCGCGCAATTGATTGCAACGAAGGGCTGCTTCGATCGAGCCCCTGAAGCATGCAGCGCCCGGCTCAGGACTTCCTTGCCGACACCCGTTTCCCCAAGGATCAGGATATTCAGAGCCTTATCGAGAATGCGCTTCGCCTGATCGATTAGCTGAACCATACGTAAATCGTCGCCAGCCAGTGCATCGATCGCAGGTGCGGGCCGAAGCTGTGAAGGCGGATTGCGCCTCGCGGGTGAATTCGCGCGTGCAGGCGCCACTGAGCCGAAGAGAATCTTGCCTGACAACGTCCGCAGAGCACCTCGGTCGGCCGTAGTCTTTTGACTAGCAAGCTGCCAAATACCAGACATGCCTTGAGTGAACAGTTCGCCTATCTCCTGACCGACCGGCTCAACATGGCGGCCTGCCGGAAAACATAAATCGCCAAGGCGAAGAGCGCGACGGCTACCGGTATTTACTCCGGCGATCAATCCGTCGGAATCAAACGCAATCATTGCTTCGGCAGCCACGTCCACCATGGACCAGGCCGAGCTGAGGCGAAGAATATGACGGTCGCGGAAGACATGGAGGAAGTTGGCGTCCTCCAGCAACCTTGCATGGAGCGTGGCCAACCGGAGCGCGAGCCGTTGGCTCTCCCGCGGCACAGGCGAGACCAATGCCGATATGTCCAATACGCCAAACAGGTTTCCGTTCGGATCAAACAGCGGCGCGCTGTTGCAGGTAAGCGAAAGATGCGCGCAGTCGAAGTGATCGGCCTGGTGACAGCTAATCGGCTCCTTCTCGACGATGCATGTGCCGACACCGCAGGTACCCGCCCTCCCTTCACCCCAATCAGCAGCGAGATAGAGACCCGCGCGCTTAAGGTCCGGATCATTCAAGTCCCCAACAAAGTCAACCGCGATGCCTTGCGCATTGGTCAGGAGCACAACATAGCCGTCGTCGGCGACACTCTTGTAAAGTTGCTCCATTCCTGAACGCGCGATCCTCATGAACTCATCAATCTGCTCCTGGTGGTCACGCAACCGCGCCTGCTCGACAATCTGTGCGGGCACGGACCTG
Source organism: uncultured Alphaproteobacteria bacterium (assembly GCA_963805405.1). GTDB lineage: Bacteria > Pseudomonadota > Alphaproteobacteria > Rhizobiales > Aestuariivirgaceae > JAEUMG01. The sequence continues at coordinate 939,053 of CAWDUC010000020.1, forward strand.
GACGGATCAAGACCGTATTCGCTCATGCAACGGGACCATGAGCGCAAAATGGGATCGGCTGCGGGATGAAAACCATCAACGATCGAAAGCACTTTATCGATGTGCTGGCGATGAACAGTTGCTGGCACCATGCTTCCCCCGGGTCATTCCGCCCGCGCCGAGCGCACTTCTTATCCGCGTCTCATGCAGGAGGTCAGCTTAGCGTGGCGCTCCGGCCATACGCAATTAGCAAGGCTTGCGGGTGAGAAGCTTGCGGCTTCTCACCCGCCTGCACTCAATTCTTGCCCAGGAAATCCAGAATACGGGCGTTGATCTCAGCTGGTTTTTCCACAAGCATGAAGTGACCCACGCCCTCAATCAGCTCGGATTTTGAGCCCGGTCCGACATAGTCGAGGACCTGGCGCACCTGATCACTATCAAGGCCATGGCAGCCATCCCGTGTTCCATGCAGGTAAAGAGTTGGCTGCCGAAGCGAATATCCCCATGCGGCCTCCTGCTCCTCGAGCCACACCGGCGAACCAAACCGAACCGGATCGAACTGCCCCCAATAATATCCCATCGCGGTTTGAAAATGCGCGGGATTGCGAAGGCATTCCTTAATGAGGGGGAGGTCCTCCGATGCATCGTAGCCTGGCGACCAGTCGCCCCAGATATTGTCGATGAATTCGAAATTATTCGCGGCTATGACATCGCTCGAGACCTCCTGCATCTGGAAGAACCAGAAGTAAAATGACTTCTTGATCTGGGCATAGCTGAACAGGTTCTTCCCAAAGATCTGGAATGGCGGGATGTTCATGATGACGCATTTTTTCCAGCGGTCCGGCGCCTTGCCGGCAGCGCCATAGGCGGCGACCGCGCCCCAGTCGTGAGCAAGCAGGACGGCATCGCCGGAGGCACCGAGGGCTTCATGAATGGCATTCTGATCGGCGACCATCATGCTGGTGTGTATATGACGCCGGTCAGCCGGGACTTCGGTCGGCGCAAATCCGCGAATGAACGGTGCCACGGCCCGGTAGCCTGCCTTCGCCAGTTCCGGCAGCAAATAGCGGTAGGTATAGGGCGAGTCCGGGAAACCGTGATAGCACAGCGCCAGCGGCCCTTCTCCTGCGGCGAGATAGTGAAATTCCAGTCCGTTCGCCTTGACTACACCTCTTTCGAAATCAGGAATCGTCATTCGGATATTCCTCCCTTGTCGCCGACGGGATGAAAGCCGAGGGGTCGAGTTTGGTCGCTGCCCCTTCAGCTCATGGCGGATTGCCATAGGATCGGCATTCCGCCGTAAGCATGACTTGTGCCAGCGCTTCATCGTCGTGTTTCCATTGAAGCGCCGCGCAATAAATCCATATTCTTCAGGCTTTTTGAGGTCGGTCTAACAAGAGTACTTGTCGCACGGTGTTGCATGAACGTCGCGCTGCGACAATTGTCGCGGCGCGACAAAGAGACTGCCCAAAGTATGCGACCCCTGTCTTGTTGAAAGAGCGCGGCTAGTTATTTCTCGGGCGAGCGGGAATGATGCCGATAGACAAGCCGTGACGGATCTATCGGGTCGTCGATGCCGCGATCAAAAGGCCGCCGATGATCGCTACATTGTACTGAAAGCACATGAGCGCGTGATCGCGCGGCGGACCCTGCATGTCCCAGAAATTTACTAGCATCAGCGTTGCGGCTATGGTGAAGGCAGCAAGGCCAAGCGGTGGCCAGGGTCCCGCGACGCCGAAGGCCAGCAAGATGCCAAGGACAAACTCGAAGGCCGACCCAATCACCAGCACGAGCGTCGGATAAGGAATGCCCCGCGCCGCAATCAGCGGGATGACATCTCTGCCGCTGAAGCAGTGCTTGATGCCGGCGCAAATGAAGAGCGAGGCCAACAGGACCCGGCCGATTATCAGCAGAGCGGTTTCAGGGGCCATGCGACTCTCCTTCCTTGCGCGCTGAAATGGCTAGCACAGGACCGTAAAAGTTTCGAAATTCAATGCGAGTCACATGACACTTGCATAATATGTGTGGCTCCGATGGGGAGACACGTGACCGAGGACATCGACAAGATCCGGGAACTGCTTGCTTCCAAGCCGCGGCCAACAAGCTGGGCCGAGCGACGCGAGCGGATCAACGAAGTCGGGTCGACATGGCCGGTGGCGGAAGACATCACCTGCACGCCGGCAGAATTCGGCGGTATCAAAGGCGAATGGACGAGTGCACCCGAGAGCGATCCCTCGCGCGTATTGCTGTTCTTTCACGGCGGCGGTTTCTGCTCGGGCTCGGTCATCAGCCATCGTCGATTGGCAAGCGAAGCCGGCCGCGCCGCCGGCGCGCGCTGCCTGGCCATCGATTACCGGCTGGCGCCGGAGCATCCCTTCCCTGCCGCCCTCGAAGATGGATTGCGCGCCTGGCTCGCGGTGAGGCGCAGTGGCATCGAGGCGCGCCATATCGCGCTTGCCGGCGATAGCGCCGGAGGCGGATTGAGCGTGGCGCTCGCCAACGAGTTGCGCGAGGCCGGCGAAGACAGTCCGGGCTGCCTGTGGCTGATCTCGCCGTGGACGGACCTCACGCTTTCCGGCTCGACGCTTGTCAGCAAGGATGCGGAGGATCCGCTAATCCACAAGCCCTATCTCGAAGAACTGGCTTCGGCCTACGTGGCCGGGCGCATCGAGCGGCGTGACCCGCGCGTGTCGGTGCTGTTCGCCGATCTCAAGAGCCTGCCGCCAGTCCTCATCCAGGTCGGTTCCGATGAGACGCTGCTCTCCGACGCAACGCGCCTTGCCGAAGCCGCGGGTACGGCCAATGTCGCCGTCACGCTCGAGATCTGGCCGCGGATGATCCACGCCTGGCCGGTGTGGAATGGCGGGCTCAGCGAGGGCCGCGAAGCAATCGCGCGGGCCGGCCAGTTCATCCGGCGGCATCTCGAGCCTGCTAACTTCGCAAGTGCATGATGACCAGCTTGAGTTCTGTCATCTCCTCCACCGCATAGCGGGGTCCTTCCTTGCCGAAGCCCAATTCCTTCAAGCCGCCATAGGGCATGAGATCGGCGCGCCATTGCGGACCCCAATTGATGTGGAGGTTTCCGGATTCGACCTCGCGGGCGAAACGCATGGCATGCTCGAGATTCTCGGTGAAGATCGAAGCGGAGAGCCCGTAGTTTGAATCATTGGCCAGCGCGATCGCATCGTCGATCAATTCAAACGGCATGACCGCGACGGCAGGGCCGAAGATTTCCTCGCGCGACACCCGCATATGCGGCTTCACATCGGCAAGCACGGTGGGCGCATGGACCGCTCCGTTGCGATCACCGCCAGTGATCAAACGCGCGCCGGCATCGATCGCCTCACGCACCCAGGCTTCGACACGCTGGGCTTCCTTCTCGCGCACCATCGGGCCGACCTTGGTTTTCTCGTGGAACTGGTCGCCGGCCGTCAAGGCCTCGACCTTGGGTTTCAGCGCGGAGAGGAAATCGCCATAGATCTTGCCCGAGGCAAGCACGCGTTGCGCCGAGATGCACACCTGACCGGCATTGGCAAAGCCGGTAGCCGCGACCGCCGCAGCAACCTTGTCGAGATCGGCATCGGGCATGATGATGACGGGAGAGTTGGAACCCAGTTCCATCGTCACCTTCTTGATGCCGGCGGTCTTGCAAATGTGTTCGCCGACATCGCGACTTCCGGTGAAGGTGATCTTGCGAACCCGCGGATCGGCGGCGAGAAGATCGCCAATGGAGCCGCCAGGTCCCGTGATGCACTGGATCGCCAATGGCGGCAGGCCGGCCTCGAGCAGGATCTCGGTGAGCTTCAATGCCGAGAGCGGCGTGTCGGTCGCGGGCTTGAGGATGACGGCATTGCCGGCAGCCAAGGCTGGACCCACCTTGTGGCAGACAAGATTGAGCGGAAAGTTGAACGGGCTGATCGCCACCACGACGCCGCACGGGACGCGCAACGTGAAAGCAATGCGCCCCGCCCCGCCGGGCGCGCCATCGACCGGCACCGTCTCGCCATGGATGCGCTTTGCCTCCTCGGCCGAGCCGAGCATGGTCTCGACGGCGCGATTGGCCTCGAGTCGGCCCTCGGCAATGATCTTTCCTTCTTCGCGGCTGATCGTCTGGCCGAGATCTTCCTGCCGCGCCGCCATAAGGTCGGCCGCCTTGCGCAGGATCTGGTAGCGCTCATAGCCCGAGAGCTTGGCCATGACGCGCGCGCCTGCAACGGCGCTCGCAATCGCGCGCTCCACGTCGCGGGCATCAGCCTTGGGCACTGTATCGACCACACTACGGTCGAATGGATTTTCCACCGCGATGGTCTCGGACTTTGCGAGCCATTCACCGGCCACGTACATGCGCATGTCGTTCGTCTCCTTCAGGCTTACAGGCTTCTTTGATCAGAAAACCGGCATTTGCCTATTTTTTATGCATTGAGCTTGCATAGGGCTTTGCAATGGGTCGGCTAAACTATTGAAATCCTTCGGCTTACTGTCTGGCACAAGGCCTGCAATCGGGGGCGGACAGTGTTGTGGGGATCCCCTGAATGAAGAAAATCGAGGCCATCATCAAGCCCTTCAAGCTGGATGAAGTGAAAGAGGCGCTCCAGGAAGTGGGGCTGCAAGGCATCACGGTGACCGAGGCCAAGGGCTTCGGCCGCCAGAAGGGCCACACCGAGCTCTATCGTGGAGCCGAATATGTGGTCGATTTCCTGCCCAAGATGAAGATCGAGATCGTGATCGCCGACGAACTTGTCGACAAGGCGGTCGAAGCCATCCAGACGGCCGCCCGCACGGGACGCATCGGCGACGGCAAGATTTTCATTTCCAACGTCGAACAAGCGATCCGCATCCGCACCGGCGAAGTCCGGCACCGACGCATTGTGATCGTATCATCAATCAAAAAACGTCAGACCAAGAGGACGCGACAAACATGACCAAGCCGAAAGACGCCGAAGCGGTAATGAAAATGATGAAGGACAAGGAGGTGAAGTATGTCGACCTCCGCTTCACCGATCCGCGCGGCAAGATGCAACACGTCACCTTCGATATCTCGCAGATCAACGAAGAGGCCTTCGCCGAAGGCTTGATGTTCGACGGCTCCTCGATCGCGGGCTGGAAGGCGATCAACGAGTTCGACATGGTGCTCATGCCCGATCCGACCTCGGCGCATATGGACCCGTTCTATGCGCAGACGACGATGTCGATCTTCTGCGACATTCTCGAGCCGACGACGGGCGAAGGCTACAACCGCGACCCACGCATGATCGCGAAGCGCGCCGAGGCCTATCTCAAGCAGACCAAGGCCGGCGACACGATCTATGTCGGCCCGGAAGCCGAATTCTTCGTGTTCGACGACGTTCGCTACTCAGCGACGCCCTACAATACCGGCTTCAAGGTCGACTCCGTCGAACTGCCGAGCAACAGCGACACCGAATACGAGGCCGGCAATCTCGGCCACCGGATGCGCACCAAGGGCGGCTATTTCCCGATGAACCCGCAGGATTCCGCCCAGGACATGCGCTCGGAAATGCTCTCCGTCATGGCCGAGATGGGCGTCACCGTCGAAAAGCACCATCATGAAGTCGCCGCTGCCCAGCACGAACTCGGCATGAAATACGACACGCTCGTATCGATGGCCGACCAGATGCAGATCTACAAGTATGTGATCCACAATGTTGCGCATGCTTATGGCAAGTCGGCCTGCTTCATGCCGAAGCCGATCTTCGGCGACAACGGTTCGGGCATGCATTGCCACTTCTCGATCTGGAAGGACGGCAAGCCGCAGATGGCCGGCAACCAGTATGCCGATCTCTCGGAAATGTGCCTCTACTTCATCGGCGGCGTGATCAAGCATGCCAAGGCCTGCAATGCCTTCACCAACCCGACGACCAATTCCTACAAGCGTCTGGTTCCGGGTTATGAGGCGCCGGTGCTGCTCGCCTATTCGTCGCGCAACCGCTCGGCGTCGTGCCGCATTCCGCACACCTCGAACCCCAAGGCCAAGCGCGTCGAAGTCCGCTTCCCGGATCCGGCCGCCAATCCCTATCTCTGCTTCTCGGCACTGCTCATGGCGGGCCTCGACGGCATCACCAACAAGATCCATCCGGGCGATGCCATGGACAAGAACCTCTACGACCTGCCGCCGGCGGAACTCGAAGGGCATCCCGACGGTGTGCGGCTCGTTGCGCGAAGCGCTCGCCAGCCTCGACAAGGATCGCGAGTTCCTCAAGAAGGGCAGTGTCTTCTCCGACGACCAGATCGACAGCTATATCGAGCTCAAGATGGAAGAGAACATGCGCACCGAGATGACCCCGCATCCGGTCGAATACGACATGTATTATTCGGTGTAAGTGGCGTAAAACTCCCTGAGACTAGGGGCCGGGCACGCAAGTGTCCGGCCTTTTTCTGTGCTCGATTGCGCGCGCCAAATCAGATGCGGCGTGCTATACATGTCCCAGAGTGACACATGTCCGAACTTGACCTCGCTCTCTCAATTGCGCTCGGCGTCGGCTTGGCGGCGGCGACTGGTTTTCGCGTCTTCATACCGCTCCTGGTGATGAGCGTTGCGGCACATCTCGGCTATCTGCCGTTGGGCGAAAGCTTCGCATGGCTTGCGACAACCAGCGCTCTCATCATGCTGTCGATCGCAGCACTCGTCGAAATCCTCGCCTATTACATTCCCGGCGTCGACAATCTGCTCGATACCCTGGCAACGCCCGGAGCGGTGCTGGCCGGGATCATTGTCTCCGCAGCAGTCATGTCCGACATGCCGCCGATGATCAAATGGACATTGGCGATCATCGCAGGCGGTGGTGCGGCGGGCATCACGCAGGGTGCGACCGCCCTGCTCCGCGCCCATTCGACAGCGTTCACGGCCGGTATCGGCAATCCGGTGATTGCGACTGCCGAACTTGGCGGGGCGCTCATCATATCGCTGGTGGCGCTGGCGGCGCCCTTCATCGCACTCGCACTGGTGGTGCTGTTCTGCTTGTTGGCGGTGCGGTTCGTCAGGAAACTCGCAAGACGCGACACCGTGCCTAAGAGTTAGGTCGCGGGTTTCGACAAGCGCAGACGCGCCAGCGGAATTGCACAGGGCTCAGGATGCTTCGCAAGACGCGTTGCCATTCGCTTTTCTGCATCATCGAGAAAGGCCAGGACGCGCGCGGGATTCTTCGCATCGTCGAGCGCCCGCGCCATGGTCGGGAAGACGGATGCGCGCGAAAAGGCTGCCCAGCGCGCGCCATAGGCGGCGGCATCCTTGTCGCGTTCATACTGTTCCCAGATCCGATCCTCGCCCAGGAAGATGTCGAGGTTTTCGACTTTAAGCCCGGCGAAATGGCGCCTTGTGTCGAAGGGCCTGAGCAATTGGGCACGGCCACGCCCGACGGTCGGGATCACCATGCGGGCTCGCTCAGCCTCGGTCAGCTTGCCGTCCGCGATCAGGTCGCCAGTCGCACCATAGATGGCGGCAAGGACCGCGCCATAGCCGAAGTCGCCATCATCGGTCAGCGCCATGGTGAGGACAACCAATTGACCGCCGGAGCGCAATTCCTGCGCGCGATGTGTGAGAAAGGCGCGCCAGTCAGTATCGGCCTGTGCCTGATAGGAAGCCTGCGCGGCCTTGTCCTTGCTGCAGGCGATCTGGACGTGATCGGGAATCGGCCCCGGAATGCGGCTCAGCCATTGGACGGCCCAGGATGTCCAGCCGAGCGTGACGGTTTGCGAAGGAAGTATCTGCTCGTAGAAACTGCGGCCGACGGCGGAAGGATAAATCGCGGCATCGTTGCGCGCGTAACTGTCCGGATCATTGGCAATCGTCTGGAACAGCGCGTTGAAGTCGCTTTCGGGAAGATCCGTGTGGATGACGGATATGGCGCGATCTTTTGCCGTCCTCTGGCGCAGCGTGGCGATCGCCGCGGCCATCGGCATGAGCGAATTATGCCCTTCCGAAGCACCATAATCGGCAATGACGATCGGGCTCGGGGCATCGGCGAGCGTGCAGGCTCTCGCTGCCTCTTCCAGATACGGGATGGCAGCCGCAAGGCCCGCCGCCTGGACGCGCGAATTGCGGTTGTAGGCACCCCTGCCCTCCATCGGCGCCGGGGCCGTATTGTCGACACTGGGGCTGGTCACTGGCGCGCTGCCTTAAGCGCCTCAGGCAGCACGCGAGCCAGGAAATCGAGTTCAGGTTCAGGCCCAGCGCTGATGCGGATGCAGCGATCGAGCGGGGCAATGCCAGGCATTCGTACGAAAACGTCGCGCATCGCGAGTTCATCAAGCACGCGCCTGGCATATGCGCCATCGCCACCGCAATCGATCGTCACGAAATTGGTGGCCGACGGCAAAGGCTTGAGCCCGTTGTCGCGGGCGATGGTGGCGATGCGTTCGCGCGCCGCTTTCACCTTCGCAACGACATCGCGAAGATAGGCCTGATCGGCAAGCGCCGCCAAGGCGGCAACTTGCGCCAATCTGTTGACGCCGAAATGATTGCGCACCTTGTCGAAGCTCTTGATCAATTCCTTCTCGGCGAGTGCATAGGCAACGCGCAGGCCGGCAAGGCCATAGGCCTTGGAAAAGGTACGGAAGCGGATGACACGCGGATCCGAGACATCGAGCGGCGGCAAGGTGCCGTCCGGCGCGAATTCGCCATAGGCCTCGTCAAGGCAGAGAATTGCGCCCTCGGGCAAGCTTTCGACGAGCCGTGAGATATCAGCTGCCGGCCACCATGAGCCCATGGGATTGTCCGGATTGGCAAGGAACACGAGCCGCGCCTTTTCGCGTCGCGCGAGGTCGGCGAGCGCGTGCGGGTCTTCGCGATCATTCGAATAAGGGACGGTGACAAGGCGGCCGCCATAGCCCGCGACATGGAAATTGAAAGTCGGATAGGCGCCTTGCGAGGTCGCAACGGCGATGCCGGGTTCAATGAACATACGAACCGTGTAGCCGAAGAGGCCATCTATTCCCTCGCCTACCACGACATTGTCCGGTGAAACGCCGAGATGTGCCGCCAGGGCCTGCTTCAACTCGTAATTCTCGGGATCGCAATATTTCCAGGATTGCGCGGCGGCAGCGGCAATTGCGGCGACGACAGATGGCGCCGGGCCGAAGCCATTTTCATTGGCGCCAAGCCGCGCACGAAAAGGTTTGCCGCGCCTGCGTTCGAGCGTTTCGGGGCCGACGAAGGGTACGCTCGACGGCAATGAGCGCACCAAAGGCGTCATGAGTGACTCGACCAAAGGCAATCCTCCCAACTGGGCGCTATCGCATGACGCTGCGAGACAGGCAATGATTGTGGCATGCCCGCAACAAGTAGGGATTCTCGGCCATCTTTCACCAAGTCGTGACCTTCTGAACGAAGGCGGGCCTGTAGACAGTCTCCATGCGTGAGACCCCTCGCCCGGCATCAGCCTGGGTAAAGAGACTATTCGTCTTATCGTGTCTGTTGATCTTGTGCGTAAGCCAGGTCCTGGTTCCGGCCGCGCGCGTTCACATCAAACTCGGATCTGTATTGCCCGCCAGTGAGATCGTAGTGCTCGCCGGCGAGCAAAGCCGCAATGGGCAAGTGCCTTGTGGGCAAGAGGTGCGAACCTGCCTCAACATCAAGCTTGCACCGATCCGGTTGGCCTCGATTGAACCGACCCAGCGCGGGTTCAGCGTTCTAGTATTTCCGAAACATTCAGCGGCCATAATGATTGGGTTGATACCGGCCGTCCCGACGCCGCCCCCGCGCCTGGCTTGAGAGCGCTGATCCGCAGGATCCTTGGGCCCTGCGTAATCCCATTCTCACAGCAATTTTCTCGAAGGTATCATCATGCCGATCAACCGGCGTTCTTTCCTTTTGGGCGGACTCTGCCTGCCGCTCGCTGCATGCGCAGATGACGAAGGACTCAGCATCAACTCTGTCGTCAGCCCTGCAGGCTCCCGAATCTACGGTCCGATCCCGGACGAGCCCTACCCCATCCCCGCGGTGAAATCCCGTCAGCTAAAGGCAAAATACCGTCGTGAGCTTGTGGTCTATCGTGGCCCGCAACAACCGGGCACGATCATCGTCGATACGCCTGCCCGCTATCTCTACCTCGTTCAGGAAAATGGACAGGCGATCCGCTATGGCGTCGGGATCGGCCGGGATGGTTTCGCCTGGGCGGGCGAGGCGCGCATTCGGTACAAGCGCAAATGGCCGCGCTGAACTCCGCCGTCAGAGATGATCGCCCGCCAGCCTGAACTCGAAAAGTATCGCAACGGGATGGAACCCGGAACTCGACAATCCGCTCGGGGCACGCGCCCTCTACATCTTCGACGGCAATCGCGACACGCTCTATCGACTGCACGGCACCCAGGATGCCTCGAGTATCGGCAAGGCCGTCTCGTCGGGATGCGTGAGACTGATCAACCAGGACGTTATCGACCTCTATGAAAGGGTCAAACCGGGGGCGAGGATTATCGTGAAACAGACATAGGCGCGCGCACGGCCGCAATTGCTGCCTCAAACCAGAGCCAGGCAGCCGTCGTCTGTGCCACTTCGACGACATAGGCGCGGCGGGTGAAGTGCGGAGCCTTCGCGACCGAGTGGAGCCGGCCCGCAGCAAGCCACGGCTTTGCATGTCGCTTCGTGACATAGCCGGTGCCACCTGAGCGCAGGAGATGGTCGATCGCCCATTGTGAGGACGCGACGGTCAGTGCAGACGTCGTATCGCCGGGATAGGCGGCGGCGTGGAGACGGCGGAATTCTTCGCCATGGTCGACATAGACATAGGAAGGGCCGAGATCAGGCGCCGGCAACGGCTTGTCGGCGACGAGGACGAGTTCGTCGTCGAACAATGTCCGGGTCGCGAAGCTGCCGCCGGACTGGGGTGCATAGCAGAAGGCAACATCAATCAAGCCGATTGACAGCCAGCGATCGAGTTGGCGCTGCTCGCCCGGCCAGACGGCGAGCGCCACACCAGGCGCCTCGGCGCGAACGAAATCGAGGAAGGTGCGACCGGCATCGTCCCAGAGATCGAAATCGAGCCCCAGATTGCAGACACCGACGAAGCCTTTCGGCAGCGAAACTTCGTAGCGGGCCTGACGCCAGAGCTGCACCATCAGTTCGGCATAGCGCTTGAACTTGAAGCCCGCCGAAGTGAGCTCGGCGCCGGACTTATTACGGTGAAGAAGCTTTTGGCCGATCTCGTCTTCAAGCGCGTTGATGCGCGCCGTGACGGTCGATTGCGTCACGTTCAGGCGCCGCGAGGCGGCGATCAGGCTTCCCGCTTCGATAACTGCAAGAAATGTCTTGATTTCTTCGAGGTTCATTTTGCTAGTTCGGAATTTCCGAACATAATCGGCAAAAATATTCGTTATTCAAAGAGATAATTTTCTGCCAGCATGCCGGCACGTATAAAACCTGAAGACCCGTGGATTATCCGATGGAATTCAACCACTTCCTTTCCGCCTATTATCCCGGACAAGTCCTATGGCGGCGACCGGCTTTATGCCGACATGATCGCGCAGGCCAGGCTCGCCGACCGGCTGGGCTATCGCGGTGTCACCATCCCCGAGCATCACCTGATCAACATCCTGCTGATCCCCGTCCCGCTTCAGATGGCGGTGCAAGGTCGCAGCGGTCACGCGCAATCGTCAAGATCATGACCTCGGTCTGCGTGCTGCCGCTGCACGACATGCGAATCTTTGCCGGCGAAGGCCATCCAGGCCGACATCCTGTGCGAGGGGCCGGTTGATGCTGGGCGTCGGGCGCGGCGCATTCGCCTATGAGATGTCGCGGATGGGCAAGCCGATCGAGGAAGTCGCGCGAGCGCTTCGATGAATCGCTCGACCTGCTGATGGCGCTGTTCACGCGGGAAGAAGTGTCGTGGAAGGGCAAGTACTACAATTTCGAGCCGATCACCGTCATGCCGCGGCCGGTCAAGCCGATGCGCAGATCATGATGGCGGTCATGGTGCCCGAAGCGATCGAGGCCTGGACGAAGCGCGGCTTTCACATCCAGACAACACCGCTCGATGCCACTAGTCGAGAAGATGATGGAACAGGTCAATGCCTTCATGCGCGGCAAACAAGACTTGGCGCAGCCGGCGCGCACCTTCGCCTGGCGCTTTCGCGCGTGTGCTGCGTCGCGAATCGGAGGCCGAAGAGCGCGCCAAGCTCGAACTCGCCAATGACTATTACGGCCGGTTCGACAATGTGTTTACCGGGCCTGGCATCGTCGAGAACGGCGCGATACGCCCTCTGCCGCTCAAGCAGACGATGGAAGAATTCAGCAGTCGATCATCGTCTGCTCGGCGGCGGAAATGGTCGACCGGCTCGGCCTATATCACGATGCTCGGCGTCAACGAGATCATCATGAACCTGAATATCGGCCACTCCAATGACGAGGCGATGGAGTGCATGGAGAGATCGCCGAGGAGGTGATGCCGCATTTCTGCCTGAGCAAAAAGTGGCGTGATACAAGGGGAAAGGACGTGCCGGTCATTCGCGTTGAAATGTTCAAGGGGCGCACGCCGCGATCAAAAGCGGGCGATGGTCAAAGAGCTGACGGATGGGTTCCTGCGGGCCTGCGGGGGCAAGCCGGAGAGCGTTACGGTCGTCATCGCCGATGTCGACAAGGAAGACTGGGGAACTGCCGGCGAATTGATGGCCGACAAATACCCGGACAAGTAGATCATGCCGACGCCGATCCGTTCCGCCTTCTCCGTCGAGGGCGAAGGCCCTGCCCTTTTTCTCATCCACGGCATCGGCGCGTCGCGGCATTCCTGGGATGGGCTCGTCGACGCCTCAAGGGCGAATTTCGCTGCATCGGCTATGACCTGCGCGGCCATGGCAAGTCGCCGATGCCGCGGCCGCCGTACAGCCTCGATGACCTTGTCGAGGATCTCGAGGCGCTGCGCGCCGAACTCGGCATCGAGCGGGCGCATTTCATGGGACATTCGCTCGGCGGGATGATCGGGCCGGCCTATGCGCGCAAATATCCCGGGCCGTGTGATTTCGCTCGGGCTGTTGTCCACAGCCGCCTGCCGAACCGCCGACGACAGCGCCAAGGTCAAGGGCGTGGTCGCCGCCATGCGCGCAGAAGGGCATCGCGCCGGTCCTGGAGACGCTCAAAGACCGCTGGTTCACGCCGGAATTCGCGCAAGCGCCGCCCGGACGTCATCGAAGCGGCGCATGAAGCAGGTGGTCGACACCGACCCGGAAGTTTTCCTGAGCGTTTTCGACATCTATGCCGAGACTGAAATGGCGCCCTGGCTGCACGAAGTCGACAAGCCGTCACTGGTGCTGACGGGCGAGAATGACGGCGGCTGCAATCCGCGCCTCAACCAGTTCATCGCAGGACAATTGCCAAAGTCGGAATTGGTGATTCTGCCCGGTTCTCCGGCACGCAATCTTGCTTGAAGCTGCCGACCAGGTTGCTCCGCCGGTGCTCGCCTTCCTCCATAAGCATCGGGAAGGATGACGTCAAATCGGCGATTGTGCATAAAGTCCCCCGCGCTGCGACGTCCCGATGGGCTGGGCGGGCGCGGCGGGAAACTGGAGGGACAAATGGGAATTGAAGCTCTCATCATCGCGCTGATCATCGGCGCTATCGCCGGCTGGCTGGCCGGACAAGTGGTTAAAGGGGGTGGGTTCGGGCTGATCGGCGATATCGTGGTCGGTATCATCGGTGCGCTCGTTGCAAGCTGGCTGTTTCCGTCGCTTATGCCTGCATTGGGCGGTGGCATCGTCGGTTCAATCATTTCAGCGGCCATCGGCGCAATCATCGTGCTGGTCATCGTCAAGCTTATCAAGCGAGCGTGACGACCTAATCCTACTGCGGCCGGAACCGGACCGGTTCCGGCCTCGCCTTTCAAGGAGTGAGTGGTGGCGTATCCGATGCCGACCGATCGGGAAGTGATCGCCTTCATCGAAAAGACCCTGGCGTTCTATCCGGCGGACAGTTTCGGCAATTCGACCGATCACAACCGCGCGCTCTACGACCGTTATGCTGGTGCGTTTCGCGCCGCGCGTCCCGCCAGTGTCGCGACCGAAGATTTCACTATCGCCGCAAATGAACCGACGCGCATGATCTCAGCGCGCCGCTACCGTGCGGAGCAGCACACCTATCCCGACGTAGCGGTGCTCTACCTGCATGGCGGTGGCTTCGTCCTCGGCGGCCTAGAAAGCCATGACGATGTCTGCGCCGAAATGGCAGCGAAGACAGGCATAGATGTCGTCTCTGTCGATTACCGCCTGGCGCCGGAACATCTGCATCCCGCCCAGCTCGATGATGCGGAAGCCGCATACGTATCACTCGGCGAGCATTATCCCAGTGTCATTGTTGCCGGCGATAGTGCCGGCGGCAATCTAGCCGCAGCCCTCTGCCTCCGCTGCCGAGCGCGTGGCCACAGGCAGCCGGCGGGTCAGATCCTCATCTATCCGGGGCTCGGTGGCGACGCCGACAAAGGCTCCTATCTCGAGAATGCGGAAGCGCCGATGCTTACCCGCGCCGAATGCCTTCACTACTCAAAAGTGAGAAGTGGCGGCGTCGAGCGCAGTGAGATTGGCGATCCCGAGATATCACCTCTGCTCGCGCAGAATTTCTCGGGCCTCGCGCCGGCCTTTGTCGTAACGGCTGACATCGATCCGTTGCGGGACGACGGTTCCGGCTACGTTGCAAAGCTGGCTGCGGCGGGGGTGGCGGCCGAGTACCGAAACGAGCCGCAACTCGTCCATGGCTATCTCCGCGCAAGAAACTTGTCACGGCGTGCGGCAGAGAGTTTTGCCGCGATTTGTGCCTCCGCTATTCGCTTTGCGGTGGCGGCTGCGCCTGAGTGAAAAACGGGTTTGCTTTTTTCACCCGTGCGCCCATAGTGGCGGCTAGGGAGACGTCATGGCCGGAAGGGCAGCACGGGCCGTCGAAGTCGGAGAAACCGACACGGCAGCCAACCACGATTTCGTCGGAAAGGCCGTGCGCGAACTGCGCATCGCCAAGAACAGAACGCTCGCCGAACTGGCGCGCGCCAGCAATTTATCCGTCGGTCATCTGAGCCAGATCGAGCGCGGCGTATCGAGCCCATCGGTCAAATCGCTCCACGCTATCAGCCGCGCACTCGATGTGACGATTAGTTGGTTCTTTCTACCCGCCGATCCGGCGAGCGCCTATGAGCGGGACTATATCGTCCGGCACCGGCAGCGCCGCGCCTTGTCGTTCAACGGCGGCGTCAAGGATTCCCTGCTCTCGCCCAATTTAAGTCGCGGGCTCGAACTCATTCTTTGCGAACTGCCACCAGGGGCAGAGAGCGGCACCGAGCCCTATGCGCATCGCGGCGAAGAAACCGGCCTGGTGATCGAGGGCACGCTCGAAATCTGGGTTGGCGAGCGACATTTCATACTTGAAGCCGGCGACAGCTTTGCTTTTTCGAGCGAGGAGGCACATCGGTCGCGCAATCCCGGCACTTCGACTACCCGTGTCGTTTGGGCGATCGCCCCGCCTACTTACTGAATGAACATCTCCGCAGCCATAGCGCCTGCTGGCGCCACCCGCGAAGACGCTCCAGATGTCGAGTTTCGGGGCGTCTCGAAGCTCTATGGAGAGGTGCGTGCCGTTGATGGTGTCGACATGCGCCTCAAGCGCGGCGCCTTCGTCTCATTGCTTGGGCCGTCCGGCTGCGGAAAGACCACGTGCCTCCGCATGATGGCAGGCTTCGAACAGCCGACCACGGGCCAAGTGCTGATACGTGGTCAGGATGTAACTCATGTTCCTGCCTATCGGCGGCCGGTGAACATGGTGTTCCAGCACTACGCACTGTTTCCGCATCTCAATGTCGAGGCAAACGTCTCTTACGGACTACGCCAGCGCTCGCCGGCGCCCCCGGCAAGTGAAATCAAGAAGGCGGTAGCCGACGCACTCGCGATGGTGCGGCTCGCCGGGTATGAAGGACGCCGCACCTGGGAATTGTCAGGCGGCCAGCAACAGCGTGTCGCCCTCGCCCGCGCATTGATCAATCGCCCGGCGGTGCTGCTTCTCGACGAACCACTCGCCGCGCTCGATCGCAAACTGCGCCGCGAAATGCAGATTGAACTTCAGAACCTGCAGCGCAATATCGGCATCACCTTCCTGCTCGTGACACACGACCAGGAAGAAGCGCTATCGATGAGCGATGAAGTCTGCATCATGCGCGAAGGCAAGATCGTGCAGGCTGGCACCCCGCGCGAACTCTATGACGAGCCCGTCGACCGGTACGTCGCGGATTTCGTGGGGCGCTCGAACTTCTTTCCCGGCCGTGCCGGGGCAGTCGCCAACGGCGTCGTCCCAGTCACCCTTGCCAATGGCTTTACCGCGCAAGGCCGCGCGCCCTCAACGGCCCCCGTGCCGCACGATCGCCAAGACATCGTGCTCAGCATCAGGCCCGAGCAAATGGTTATGACGGCCAAAGCGACGGACCTTCCGGACGATGTCTCGTCCCGGCTCGAGGTCGTCCTGCGCAATCGAATTTTTCTCGGTGAGCACATCGAGTATCTCGTCGAGCATGCGACGCTCGGCGAGTTTCTGGTTCTCATTCCGCGGCAGGCCGATCAGGGCGATCGCTTTGCCACCGGAGACACGGTTTCGGTCGGATGGCGACCGAAGGCTGCGCTGGTGCTGAAAGGCGCCGCGGCGCAAGGTTAAGAGCGCAGGAAGCGCTTAAATTAGGGAGGTTATGATGACCGATACAATCTCAACAAAGAAGTTCCTCGACGAATTGCGGCGTTACCAGAAGGGTTCGGTGACACGCCGGCACTTCCTCGGCGTGACCGGGCTCGGGCTTGCCACCGCCGTGCTGTTCGACCGCCATGCCAGGACTGAGGCCGCGCAAGGCCTATGCCGGCCCTCTCGGGCACGCTCAATCTCACCACCTGGCCCAATTACTGGTCGCAGGAGAACTACGACAATTTCACCAAGCAGACGGGCGTGCCGATCAATATTTCGGTGTTCGGCTCCAACGAGGAGATGCTCGCCAAGCTGCAGGCCGGCGGGACCGGCTGGGATGTGTTCGTCCCACCAATTACACGATCTCGACCTACAAGGATCTTGGCCTCATCGAGCCGCTCGACCTCAAGCTGATGCCGAGCTATGACGCGTCCGCGCAGGATCCGCGTTTCCTCGGCCCGGGCACCATCGACGGCGTGACCTATGCGGTGCCGAAGGACTGGGGAACCACCGGCTTCATCGTCAATACCAAGAACGCTCCGCAAAATCCCACCAGCTGGAAGGAGTTTCATGATCTTGCGCAGGGCCCGCTCAGCGGCCGCGTGATGGTCCATGACTACCAGCTCACAACCATCGGCAACGCGCTCAAAGCTTTCGGCTATTCCTTCAACTCCCTCGATGAAAAAGAGATGGCCGACGCCGAAAAGCTGCTGCTGGCGGTCAAGCCGCATCTGTTTGGCATCAATTCCGACTATCAGCCCTCGATGCGCAATGGCGATGCCTGGATGTCGATGTGCTGGACCAACGACGCGGCCCAGCTGCATCGCGACATCCCCGAAATGCAGTATGTGCTCGGCAAGGAGGGCGGCGAGATCTGGACCGACCACTATGCCGTTCCGAAGGGCGCGCCGAACCGCGATGCCGCCTACGCGTTCATCGACTACATCCTGACTCCGGATATCAACGCCAAGGAAATCCTGGCGCACGGGGCGCCATCCACCGATTCCCGCACCAACAAGCTGCTGCCGAAGGAGATCCTGGACAATCCGATCCTCTATCCGGCCGCAGACGCCTTGTCGCCGCTCGAATTCGGCGCGGCAGCAACGCTGACCAGCCCGTAACGGGCCGAGATCATGGCGCGCTTCAAGTCGGCTTGAGCGCGACAGACGTTCTTGAGAATGCGCGCTCCAGAGTGCCTCCGCCGTCATGCCAGCGAAAGCTGGCGTGACGGTGCGCGAAGGATTGCAAAGAGCGTGACTTCGACGAACGAATCGGTCTGCGCCTCGTCACGACGGCACTGCTGGCGCCGGCGGGGCTATTTTTCTTCTTCCTGCTGATCCTGCCGCTGATCGTGATCATCGTTTACAGCTTCGGCGAGCGTGCGCCGGCCGGCGGTTATTCGCCCGCCTTCACCTTCGACAACTACCTGAACCTGCCGGCGCGCGGCAAAGGCCATCCTCAACACGCTGACGCTTGCGCCCTCGGCCACGTTACTCACGGCGGTCGCTGCCTATCCGATCGCCTATTTCCTGGCGGTCAAGGTCGACCCGCGCTGGCGCCTCGCGCTGCTCGTGCTGGTGATGGCGCCGTTCTGGACGAGCCAGCTCCTGCGCTACTACGCGTGGATCCTGATCCTCGGCATCGAAGGGCATCCCCTCCTGGCTGGCGATGATCGGCATTCCTGACCTGCGCATCATCAACACGCCCTGGGCGGTGCTGATCGGAGCCGTCTACGGCTTCCTGCCGCTGATGGTGCCGCCGATCTATGTCAGCCTCGAAAAGCTCGACAAGCGACTGCTGGAGGCCTCCGCCGATCTCGGCGCCACGCCGTGGCGGAGCTTCCTGCAGGTGACCTTGCCGATGTCTTTGCCCGGCGTCGCGACCGGTTCGATGCTGGTCTTCATCCTGCTGATGGGCGACTACATCCTTCCGCAGTTCCTCGGCGGCGGCAAAGTCTTCTTCATCGGCAATGCACTGGTCGATCTCTTCCTGCAATCGCGCAACTGGCCGTTCGGCGCGGCACTCTCTTTGGCGCTTTGCGCCATCATGTTCGTCGCGATCTTCGTCTACATGCGCTTCGTCCTGCGGCAGTCCGAAGCTGCAGGCAGGAGGCGGTGGTATGAGCGACGCTGCGCCTCTATGTCGGCTTCATCTACGTTTTCCTCTATGCGCCGATCGCGATCATCGTCATCTATTCCTTCAATTCCGGCCGCTATGCCATGGATTGGCAGGGCTTTTCGACGCAATGGTACGGCAAGGCCTTATCCAATCCGCTGATCGTCGAGGCGCTGATCACGAGCATGATCATCGCCGCGAACGACGGCAGTGTCTCTCGGCATCATCGGCACTCTGGCAGCGCTCGGCCTGCAGCGGGTCTCGGGCTTTTGGCGCAATGTCTTTGACGGCCTGATCTATATCGCCATCATGGTGCCGAGCGTGGTGATCGGCATCGCGACACTTGTTGCCTTCGTCACGCTGTTCAACATCGATCAATCCCTTCGTCGAGGCGCTGCTCGCCTTTCGATTCCAGATGAGCATGCTGGACGGTGATCGCCGCGCATGTGCTGTTCAATATCGCGGTTGTCTGCCTGATCGTCCGCGCCCGGCTTGCCGGCATGGATCGCAGCCTCGTCGAGGCTTCCGAGGACCTCTACGCAACGCCGCTCGGCACCTTCCGGCAGGTGGTGCTGCCGCTTCTGCTGCCCGGCATCATTGCCGGGGCGCTGCTCGCCTTCACCTTTTCCTTCGAGGATTTCGTCATCGCCTTTTTCGTCGCGGGTTCCGACATCACGTTGCCGATCTATGTCTATTCCTCGATCCGGCGCGGGGTTACGCCGGAGATCAACGCGATCGGCACGATCGTGCTCATGACCTCGTTCACCCTCCTCATCATCGCCCAGTTCATCATGCGCGACCGCAAGCAACGCCGCGCCGGCGCGGGAGGCTGACATGACAAAACCAGGCTCCGTCGCCTATGTTGCCGGCACGTTCGACACCAAACGGGCAGAACATGAATTTCTGCGCGACCGCATCGCGGCACAGGGCATCGATGTTCTCACCGTAGATCTGTCGACCTCCGGCAAAGGCGGTAGCACCAACATCTCCGCGGAGACGGTGGCCTCACACCATCCCGGTGGCCGCGATGCCGTTTTCACCGGCGACCGCGGCAGCGCCATCATCGCCATGGGCGAAGCGTTTGCGCATTTCATTCAGACCCGTCCAGACCTTGGCGGATTGATCTCAGCCGGTGGTTCGGGCGGCACCTCGCTTGCCACCCCTGCCATGCGCGCTCTGCCCATCGGTGTGCCCAAGATCATGGTCTCGACGCTCGCCTCCGGCAATGTCGCGCCTTATGTCGGGCCGGCCGACATCTGCATGATGTATCCGGTCACCGATGTCCAAGGCCTCAACCGGATATCGGAACAGGTTCTCGCCAATGCCGCGCATGCCTTGGCCGGCATGATGAGGTTCGCGCTACCACCGCGCGCGAGCGCGCGCCCGGCGATCGGCCTCACCATGTTCGGCGTGACGACGCCTTGCGTCCAGATGGTCACCAGGCAGCTCGAAACCCAGTATGACTGCCTCGTCTTCCATGCGACAGGCACCGGCGGGCAATCCTTCGAAAAGCTGATCGAATCCGGCGCCTTTGTCGGCGTGCTCGACATCACCACGACGGAAATCGCAGATCTCCTGATGGGTGGTATTCTTTCTGCTGGCGAAGACCGGCTCGGCGCCATCATCCGCACGAAGACGCCTTATGTCGGCTCGGTCGGTGCGCTCGACATGGTGAATTTCGCCGCGAAGAGCACGGTTCCCGCGCATTACGCCGAGCGCAATCTCTATGTCCACGGGCCGCATGTGACATTGATGCGAACGACGCCCGAAGAGAATGCGCGGATGGGCACATGGATCGCCGAGCGGCTCAACCGGATGGAGGGACCGGTGCGTTTCCTCCTGCCGCGCAAGGGCGTGTCGCTCATCGACGTGCCGGGCAAGCCCTTCCACGATCCTGTCGCGGATCAAGCTCTGTTCAGCGCGATCGAGGCGACGTTTGAACCGGCGGCCAATCGCAAACTCGTGTCGCTCGATCTTGAGATCAACGACCCGAAATTCGCCGACGCGCTGGTATCGGCCTTCGCGGAGATTGTTGGCGCGCGCGATGCTGCATAGCCTCACGCGTTTTGCGACAGCTCGTCGCCCAAGGGGATTCTGCGAGATGCGCATGATAGCTGCAATCCGCTCATCCATGCCTTCGGGTGGGCAGCGTCATGGCGATGACACCGGCCACAACGCAGGCCAGCCCAATCCACGCTGTTGACGAAGGCGTTTCTCGGAGGAACAGGACGCTGATCGCAACACCGATCGGCACCCGAAGATACGCTTGCGCGGTCGTGCCTACCGAACCGAGCGTGTGCAGGAGCCGGAAATAGATCACGAAAGCAAGCGCGGTCGAGAAGACCGCGAGAGCAAGGAGCGCGAGAACGGAACCGGTGCTCGGCGCCAAGGTCCAAGGGTGATCGACAATGATGCTGGCTGGGGCAAGGAGCGCAGCGCCGCAGATCAGTGAACCTGCTGCCGGCATCATCGGATCGAGGCCCTTGAAGTTCTTGCCGAAGATCGCAGCTCCGGCATAGCAGATCGTGGCGGCGACAATGGCGAGTTGCGCCCACATTTCGTGTCCCAAGCCGTCGAGTGCTTCGAACTCCCACGATCAGGCCTATTCCAATCAGCCCTGCCGCAACGCCGAACAGTTTGCGGTTTGTGACAGGCTCGTGGCGCGTGATCAGCGCGGTCAGCAGGAACGTGAAGATTGGCGAGGTGGAATTCAAGATCGTCGCAAGGCCTGCATCGGTCGTCTGTTCGGCCCATGCGATCAGAGTAAAAGGTACGACGCTGTTGAGGCAGGCTTGAATCAGGAAGCGTTCCCAAGTCCCTCGATCATTCGGCAGCTTCAACCCGCGCAGTCTGAGGATGGCAACAAGAATGGCCCCGGCAATCAGGGTTCTGGCAGCGATCAGCGTAACCGGCGGAATAGTGTCAACGCCGATCTTGATAAAGGTATAGGACGCCCCCCAAAGCGTCGAAAGAACCAGAAGCAACGCCAGCTCCGTTGCCATGCTCGTCTTGCCGACCATCATGTTCCCGCTTTTTATCGACGCGATATCGTTCGCCATTCTTATGGGGAGTTGGGGTACGGAATGTTTCGGTGTCGGCCGAACTATCGCACGCTGACGGCGCAGGGTTCGGCTGCTAGACTTTCGGCATGTCGAACGTCGCCTCCGGGAATACGATTGCAGAGGTTGCAAGCCTGATCGGGGATGCAGCGCGCGCCAATATGCTTTCCGCCTTGATGGGCGGGCAGGCATTGACGGCGGGCGAGCTGGCGCGACACGCCGGCGTCACCGCGCAGACCACCAGCGGCCATCTCGGCAAGCTGGCGGAAGCCCAGTTGATTGCCGTCGAGAAGCAGGGACGGCATCGTTATTATCGGCTTGCCTCGCCCGACGTGGCTCATGCGATCCATGCCTTGATGGCGGTCGCAGCGAGCGGGCCGAAGCGTCATCATCCGATCGGCCCCAAGGACGAGGCGTTGCGGCTTGCCCGCACCTGCTACGACCATATGGCAGGCCGGCTTGCCATCGCACTTGCCGACAGCCTGACCGGCAAAGGCTACGTGCTGCTCGCGGACGGAGCCGGCCTCATCACGGATGAGGGACAGCGCTTCTTCTGCGATTTCGGCATCGATCTGGATGCAGCACACCAATCAAAGCGTCCGCTCTGCCGGACCTGTCTCGATTGGAGCGAGAGACGACCACACCTGGCTGGACGCCTGGGCGCCGCCCTCCTTGATCGGTCTCTTGTTCGCGGTTGGATCAGCCGCACGGCGGAAAGCCGCGCGCTCCGCATCACGCGCGCCGGCGAAATTGGCTTTGGTGGCACATTCGATCTTCCATCCGATTGGCGGACAGCACCAATATCCCATTACCGCTGACATTTTCGACAGCCGGGCGTGCTTCATCCTTCTCCGGGGCGCCGATATTCATATTGAGGCCCTGAACTCTCTGGAACCAATAAGGAACGCTCGCTGCCAGGATGCCCCTAGAACGGCCATAGGAGGCCGCTGGAGGCCTCCTAGGGTGTTGGTAGTAGGGGGTGGGTACCACCTAGAACAAAAAGCGAAAACGAACCGGTTAGGTGGGGTCTAGCAGCGATTTCTATCTATAGGTGTATTTCCCGCAACCTTAGAAGGAAATAGCGGAGTTAGCCCTTCCCCGCCACCTGCTCCTTGATCAGCGAGGTCACCTTGGACGCCTTCTCCATATGCGGCATATGTCCGGCGCCTTCGATGATCTCGACGCGCGCGCCCTTGGCGTTCGCGGCATGGGCAACGGGGATGATCTGATCCTCCTTGCCCCAGATCACCAAGGCCGGGATGGCGGGCTTCAGCGAGCTAGACAGAATGTCCTTCTGCTTGCCGCCGGGCGCGAAGCCGTCGGCCAGGCTGCGCAAGGCCGAAACCACGCCATCGAGGCGCTTATATTTCAGCACCTCATCCATCATCTGGCGGCTGACCAGGCTCTGGTCGGCGAATAGCTTGCCGAGCAGGTCTTTCAGATCCCGCCGCGAACTCGCAGCGACGAAACCGTTGATGTAGTCGATGTTGATCTCGGGCCCCAGACCGGCTGGCGCCACCAGGCTCAGTGACTTCACGCGCCCCGGTGCCGAACGAGCAAGCTCCATCGCGATGGCGCCGCCCAGCGAATGACCCACGAGATGGGCCTTCTCGATGCCAAGCGATTCCATGAAGGAGACAACAGTACGGGCGAGCCCCGCTACTGTCGGGTCGGCGATCTTCTTCGTCGACTGGCCGTGGCCCGGCAAGTCGAGCGCATAGGTCGTCGCCCCTTCCGCAAGGCCGTCGACATTGAACATCCAGGTCACGAGATCGCCGCCGAAACCGTGAATGAGGATGACGTTCTCGGCGCCCTCCCCCTTCTTGGCATAGCGGAGCTTGCCGCCGTCAACATCGACGAAAAGCGGCGCATCGGCTTCGGCCTCGCCTTCGTCTTCGGAGGCCGGCGTCACATAGCCCGAGACGAATTCGTCGATCTCGGTTTCGGGAACTGCGGGATCGGCTATCACACCAATAAGCGCCTTGACCGGATACACCACATCGACCTCGCCGACGGCGCGCCGCAGGACGCCGCCTTCCGGTGCCTCGAAGGAGCCCGCAATCTTGTCGGTCTCGATTTCGAGGATGGAGTCGCCGGGCTTTATCTCAGCGCCGGGAGCGATGAGCCAACTGGTGAGCTTCCCCTCCTTCATGGAGAGGCCCCATTTCGGCATGACGATCGGAACGATACGCTTATCGGTCATCTCTTACTCACTTGGCCATGGTGCGTTGGACGGCGGCGGAAATCTGCGCCGCGCTCGGAATGTAGATATCTTCAAGCGCCGGCGAGAACGGAACCGGGGAGTGCGGCGCGGTCACCATTTCAATTCCGGCTTTCAGCGACTTGAAGGCATCCTGCGCCACTTTCGCAGAGACGTCGGAGGCAATCGA
This sequence comes from uncultured Alphaproteobacteria bacterium, assembly GCA_963805405.1. GTDB lineage: Bacteria > Pseudomonadota > Alphaproteobacteria > Rhizobiales > Aestuariivirgaceae > JAEUMG01. Next base: position 963,241 of record CAWDUC010000020.1, read on the forward strand.
GCAGCGCGGGTGGGCCTCGTCGACACAGACCAGGCGGCCGGTACGCGCGACGCTGTCAAGCACCGTGTCCCAATCGATCGGCGACAGGGTGCGCAGATCGATCACTTCGCACTCCACACCCTTCTTGGCTAGCGCATCGGCCGCATCCATGGCGCGATGGACCATGAGACCATAGGAAACGATGGTCACGTCATCGCCGTCACGTGCGATGTTCGCTTCGGCAAAGGGGATCGTATAGGACTCCTCGGGCACGTCCATCTCGGCACCGTAGAGATTCTTGTGCTCGCAGAAGATCACCGGATCATTGTCGCGGATCGACTGGATCAACAATCCCTTGGCATCATAGGCGTTGGACGGACAGACAACCTTCAACCCTGGGATATGGGTGAAGAGCGGCGTCAGCATTTGCGAATGCTGAGCCGCCGCACGGAAACCGGCACCGACCATGGCGCGGATTACGACCGGCGTCTCGGCCTTGCCGCCGAACATGTATTTGAACTTCGCGGCCTGGTTGAAGATCTGGTCGAAACAGACGCCCATGAAGTCGAGGAACATGAGCTCCGCAACCGGGCGCATGCCACAGGCGGCGGCTCCCACCGCGGCGCCGACATAGGCCGATTCCGACAATGGCGTGTCAAGAACCCTGCCCGGATGCTTGTGATAGAGGCCCTTGGTGACGCCGAGCGCGCCGCCCCAGGCGTCGAGTTCGCCTTCGCCGCCCGCGCCGCCGGCAATATCCTCACCCATGATGAACACGGTGGGATCGCGGGCCATTTCCTGGTCGAGCGCCTCGTTGATTGCCTGGCGCATGCTGATCTTGCGAGCCATATGCCTGTTCCCCCTCAGTAAGACACGTAGACGTCGGTCAAAAGCTCGGCCGCTGCCGGCGACGGCGCCGACTTGGCGAAAGCTGCCGATTCTTCGATAAGCTGGGCCGCTTCCTTGTCGATCTTTTCGAGTTCGGCGGGCGTCACGACGCCAGCCTCGACGATGCGGCTCGAGAACAGCTTGATGCAGTCCTTATTGGCGCGGATATCGTCGAGTTCGCCTTTGCCACGATAGAGCTGCTGGTCGCCCTCGAAATGGCCGTAGAAGCGAACCATCTTGCATTCGAGCAGCGATGGACCGCCGCCCTCGCGCGCGCGCTTGATAATTTCACCCGCCGTCTCATAGACCGCGAAGAAATCGGTGCCGTCGACGGTCACGCCCGGCAGGCCGAAGCCGGCGGCGCGATCGACATAGGAGTCGACCGCAACCGCATAGTCGCGATGCGTCGATTCCGCATAGCCGTTGTTCTCGACGACGAAGATGACTGGCAAATTCCAGACGGCCGCGAGATTAAGGCTTTCGAGAAACGTGCCCTGGTTCGAAGCGCCATCACCGACAAAAGAGATACTCACGCCGCCATCACCGCGATACTTGGCCGCGAGTGCGGCACCACAGGCGAGCGGTGCACCGGCACCCAAGATGCCATTGGCGCCCATCATCCCCTTGGAGAGATCGGCGATATGCATCGAGCCGCCCTTGCCGCGGCAGGAGCCGGCGGCCTTGCCGAAGATCTCCGCCATCATGCTTCTCACATCGACGCCCTTGGCGATGCAGTGGCCATGGCCACGATGCGTCGAGGCGATGCGATCCGTATCCGTCAGATGCATCATGATTCCGGTGCCGGCGGCTTCCTCGCCAGCATAGAGATGCACGAAGCCCGGAATATCGCCCTTGGCGAATTCGGCATGCAGACGTTCCTCGAATTCGCGGATCGTTCGCATCGTGCGGTAGGCGTCGAGCAATTTCTCCTTGCTCAGCGGAAATGGATTCTTGGCCATGCTTCCTGTTCTCCCATTAGACAGTCCAAACTTCTGGCTGTGGCGATGCGGCGTTGCGCATCAGTCCGTTGCATGGCGGCGTAGCGCATGCAGGCACTGACGTCCACGGTGTAGAAGGCGTGTTCTTCGATGCGAATGGTGACTTTGTCGCGTTCGGAGAATGAGACCTCGCGTTCGCCGTCTAGCGCGACAGACCCTGCCTCAATCTTAGGCTGTGCGATCTCACCTGGCAGAAAGCGCTGCCATGTCGCAATATCGATCTGGCGCATCATTCCCGGCGCAATCGGCACGTTAAGCGAGAGTCGTCGCCTCACCCTCTCCCGCCAGCACGACATGGAGGCCGCCCGGCTCCCGCCTGCCGACCGGTTCGAGCAATCCTGCAATAGCCGACATTCCGATCACTTCGGGGTCGGCAAAGGTTACATATAGCTCGCGGAAGGTTTCGGTCCGCCACAAGGCGCGAGCGCCGATATAGCGCTCGGTGACAAAGGCGACATCGACAAGGGCGATCTCTTCCAGGTCGTTCACGGATACGACCAGTTTTTTGTTCGGCGCCTTCGCTACATCGGACGGAATGCGGCCCGTCACCGCAAGTCCAACCGCCAGACCCGTGATCGTCGGCTCGCGATGGTCAGGAAACGCGTTGTTGGTGCCAGTCGAGATGCCGGCAATTGGAATGTCTCCGCAGCCCGTGACGACGGCACGATGCGTTCCATCCCCGCCCAGCACGACGATCGCCGAGACGCCCTGCTCGCGCATCATTTGCGCGGCGAGGACTGATCAGCGGCCGATCCGGTGACCAGCATGTTGAGATAGACGATACTGGGGAATTCTTCTTCGCCGCGGTTCTTGGAACGCTCAATGCCGCGCGTGACATGGTAGCGGACGCCGCCAGTCTCGGGCATCATCAGCACTTCTTCGACGCCGCACGCCTTGAGGCATGCGAGCACGCGCAGAACGATATTGGCACGGTCGGTAATCTGCAGGCTTGTGGCATTGGCGATGATGCGACGGATGTCACGCGCTGACACGGGATTGGCAATAATGCCAACCCGCGCCGGCCGAGTTTTACCCGCGACAGCCATCAGCATGAACCGGCCTCCCCTCCGACTTCATTGCTCGTGGTTCAGGAAGCTTATCAACAGCTTGGCGAAACTGCCAAGCCGTTTCATGCATGGCTGGCGCGACTTAATTTCCGCGTCTCGAGACTTGCGGGAAAACCAGGGCGCGCGCAGATCGGTGTTCGAGCGCATCTTCGAGCAATTTGACGATCATCGTGGACCAGGCGCCGCCGCCATACTGCTCCTTGCCGCGAATGAAGGTCTGCAGGGTCTGTCCCGCAAGGTCCAGCGGCACGCCGAAATCGCGCCCGAACTGCATGGCAAAGCCCAGGTCCTTCAAGCGCCAGATCCATCGTGAAGCCGATGTCATAGCTGCCGTTGAGGATGAGCTGACCTTCGGTCTCGTGCACGAAGCTGTTGCCGGAGCTTGCCTTGATCGCCTGGAAGGCCTTGGCGAGATCGAGCCCGCCGCGCTTGGCCAGCATCAGTGCCTCGCCATCGGCCACGAGATGGATGAAGGCGAGCATGTTGGTGATGACCTTGATCACCGCCGCCGAGCCCAATGGCCCCATGTGGATGATCTCGCCGCCCATCGCTGCAAGTGCCGGGCGATGCATTTCGAGCAAGCTCGTCGTCGCCGCCGACGAGAACGGTGATGTCGCCGCGTCGCCGCGCGATGGACGCCGCCGGTGACCGGGCATTCCAGCATGCGACGCCCTTGGCCTCGGCACGTCGCGGCAAGGCCAGAACATCCGTCGCGGCCGAGCGTGCTCATCTCGATCCAGTCGGTGCCGCTTCGGCGCCGTCTCGAGCACGGCGTCGAGCACCTTGCCCGAGACTTTCGGCGACGGCAGGCAGGTGACGACCGCATCGACTTCCTTGGCGAGGTCTCTGCGGGCTTGCAGCCAATCGCGCGCCGAGCTTCACATGCCGTTCGGCAAGCTTTGGGTCGAGATCGTAGACCGTCAATCGGAAAGCCGGCGCGAGCGAGGCTTGCCGCGAGATGGCCGCCGAGATGGCCGAGCCCGATATAGCCATAGCGCATCGACATCAGATCGGCGTGCGGGTGGTCATTTCGAGGTGCAGGTCTGTCGCCGGTATAAGGATGGGCGCGGCGCAACCTCTTCATTCAGTTCGATGCCGAGGCCCGGTTCGGTCGGCGGAATGACATAGCCCTCCTCCCAGACGGATCGGCTTCTTGAGGATCTGCGTATGGAAGCCGCGACCAGGTCTCGATGCTTTCGAGGATCAGGAAGTTCGGCAGCGATGCCGAGAAATGGATGTTGGCGGCGCCCTCGACCGGGCCGCAATAAAGATGCGGTGCTATCTGCGCGTAAGACGGTCTCCGCCATGCCGGCGATCTTCTTCGCCTCCATCAAGCCCGCCGACGCGGCCCAACGCCATCTGCAGGATCGAGGCGGCGCGGCATTCCAGCACGCGGGCGAATTCATATTTGGTGGTGAGCCGCTCGCCGGTGGCGATCGGGATCGACGTCGCGCGCGCCACGAGCGCCATTTCTTCCGGCTTCTCGGGCGGCATCGGCTCCTCGAACCACAAGGGATCATAGGGCTCGATCTGCTTGGCAAGGCGGATGGCGCCGGACGTCGTGAACTGGCCATGCGTGCCGAACAGCAGGTCCGCCTTGCGTGCCGACCGCCTCGCGCATCAGTTTGCAGAACTTGCCGCAGAGTTCGATCGATTCAAGCGAGGGCTGGCGCGGGTCGAAGACGGAATAAGGGGCGGCGGGATCGAATTTGATGCCGGTGAAGCCGTGCTTCACATAATGCGCCGCGCGCTCCGCAGACTGCTCGGCGTTCCAGTAGATGCTGTCGTCCTGGCCGTTCGGCGAGATCCGGATAGATGTAGGTATAGGAGCGCAGCTTCTCGTGCACGCGGCCGCCGAGGAGATCATAGACCGGCTTGCCGACGCCTTGCCCTTGATGTCCCACAGCGCGATCTCGATGCCCGACAGCACGCCCATCAGCGAAACGTCGGGCCGCAGCGTATAGCCCGCGCCATAGACCCTGCGCCACAAGGCTTCGAGGTCGCGAAGGGATCGGTGCCCTGCGACGTGGCGGTCGAAGACGTCCTCGATCATCGCCGTCATGGCCTTGGGGCCGAAGGTCGCGCAATAGACCTCGCCGATGCCGGTGATGCCGTTGTCGGTGGTGAGCTTCACGAAGATGAAATAGCGCCCGCCCCAACCGGGCGGCGGATTGCCGACGATGAAGACTTCGAGATCGCTTGATTTTCATGGGTCCTCCCCCGGCATTTGCGGTTCGCGAGCCTGCCATTGCGGGGCGCGCGGCGACACTCCATAAGCGACAGCTTTCGGAGACGCAAATCGCCTATGGAATTCGACTTTGTCATAATCGGCGCCGGCTCGGCCGGGGCGATCATCGCTAATCGCCTAAGCGAATCCGGGCGTCATCGCGTGCTCCTTCTCGAGGCCGGACCGCGCGATGGCTATTTCCAGCGCATGCCGCTTGGCTACGGCCTTTCCTATTACAATCCCCGCCTCAACTGGATGTATTGGAGCGAACCCGAACCGGCGCTCGACGGCCGCTCGCTTTATGTACCGCGCGGCAAGGTGCTGGGCGGGTCGAGTTCGATCAATGCCATGGTCTATATCCGTGGCCGCCCCCGCGACTTCGATGATTGGGAGAAGGCCGGCGGCAAGGGCTGGGGCTGGCGTTATGTCGAGCCAGCCTATCAGGCACTTGAGAACCTTCTCCATATCGAGTTTGCCGAACCTCGAGCGCATTCATTATGCGAAGATTTCCTCGCCGCGGGCGAAAGCGTCGGACTCACGCGCAATCGCGATTTCAATCGCGGGGATCAGACCGGCGTCGGCTACTACCCGGTGACCATCTCGCAAGGGATGCGGCAATCGACGGCGCGTGTTTTCCTCGACCCGGCTCGGCGGCGCTCAAACCTGCGTATCGAAACAGGTGCACTTGCAACGAGGATCGAGTTCGACGGCCGCAAGGCTGTTGCCCTCCGATATCGGCAAGGTGGCAGCGACAAGCGCGTTGTTGCGAGCAAGGAGATCATCGTGAGCGGCGGCGCCGTCGGTTCGCCGCAGCTTCTGCAATTATCGGGCGTGGGTCCGGCGCCTTTGCTGCGCGATCTTGGCATCGCGGTGGTAAGTGATGCGCCGCAGGTCGGCCTCAATCTTCAGGACCACGCCGCCTACGACCACTACTATCGCTCGCAGCGTCCGACGATGAATGAGCAGTTGCGGCCGCTTCTGGGCAAGACCGTTGCCGCGTTCCGGTATGCGTTGTTGCGCGATGGACCGCTCTCCAACACGATGAACCATGCCGGCGGGTTCTTCACCGCCGAGACCGGCTCAGATCTCCAGATCTATTTCTGCCCATCGAGCTACGACCGCTCGCCACCCAAGACGCGGCGCATGACGAGTCCGGACCCCTTCCCCGGCTTCTCGGTTTCGATCTCGACCTGCAGGCCGCGCAGCACCGGCTCGATCGCCATCAAATCAGCCGCCGCGGACGCGGCGCCCGCAATCCAGCTCAATCTCGCCACTGATCCGCAGGACATGGCGGACATGCTGGCTGGTGCGGGCTTCCTTCGCCGCATCGCCTCAAGCGAGCCCTTGAAACGCATCATCGCCGAGGAGTTCAAGCCCGGCGTCGCCACCCAAAGCGACGACGCCATGATCGCCGATATTCGCGCGCGCTCCTATTCGATCTTCCATGTTTGCGGCACCTGCCGCATGGGCGACGATCCGCGCCACTCCGTGGTCGATCATCGGCTCAAGGTGCATGGCACCGAAAACCTGCGCGTCATCGATGCGTCGATCTTCCCCAATGTGACGTCCGGCAATATCAACGCCCCCGCGATGATGGTCGGCTGGAAGGGCGCCGAACTCGTGCTTGGTTCGTGATCGAACCGCAACTGAATCGTCAATGACGCTTCGCAGCATCGTTTTGCTGCAATGCAACTGTCCGGCCGGAAAAACAGGGAGTTCCGGCCATGCATGCTTTCGCAAGATCATTCCGCATCACTCTTCTCGGCATCGCGCTTCTCGCCGCGAGTGGCCCCGCCATCGACGGCCTCGGGTTCATGCCGCAGCCATTGGACGCGGCCTACGCCTTCAAGAAGCTCGGCGGTGCCGACAAGATCGGCTGGGCGCGCAAGTTTCGCACCTGGTGCAAGGAGAACGAGGCCAACGGGCAGTGCAGTTATGTGAACTCGCTCAAGAGCCCGAAATGCGTCAATGCTGCCATCAAGAACTTCAAAGGCGCCTGTCCTGCCAAGCATTGAGACGGGTCACCCGCAAGCTCCAGCCGTCAATTCCGCTCATCTGCGATGGCCGTCTCTCGAATGACGGCTTCGCGACGACCGGACACGATGACCTCGAGCACTTCCTGCTCGCTGCTGTGGCGAATGACGCGCTCTCCGACATTCTCGCCACGCTTGAGCACCATGACCCGATCGCCAACCGCGAAGATATCCTGAAGGCGGTGCGAAATGATGATCTGAGCCACACCATGCTTCTTCAATTCAAGCATCGTTTCGAGCAATCTTTCGGTGGCCATTACAGATAGATTGGCGGTCGGCTCGTCGAGGATCACCACACGCGGATCAAAGGAAATCGCTCGCGCGATCGCAACGGATTGCTGGCGGCCGCCCGACAGGCTCTCGACCCGCTGGTACACCGAATTGACATCGACCTTGAGGCGCTTCAACACACTGTCGGCCTCTGCATACATCCTTCGGCGGTCCACAAAGGGGCCTTTGCGCGGCCAGCGGCCGAGAAAGATGTTCTGGCCAACGTCCATGTTGCCGCACAAAGCGAAATCCTGATAGATCATCTCGATCCCGGCATCGCGGCTTTCATGCGGGTTGCGGAAATTGGCAGGTTTTCCGGCGACGAGTATCTCTCCCGAGTCGCGGTGATAGGCGCCGGTCAGGATCTTCATCAGAGTCGATTTGCCGGCTGAATTGTCTCCGACCAGTCCCAGAATTTCTCCTGGCATCAGATAGAGATCGACATCGGCGAGCGCGCGTACCGCGCCAAAGGACTTGCTCACCTTGCGCATCTCGATGATCGGTTGCTGGGTCGTGCTTTTCGCGTCAGGCATGCGCCTCTCCCCGCACAGGATTTCTTCGGCCGAACAGGCGTTTACGGATGCTGGCGATCAGGCCGGCTTGCCGCAGCCAGATGTCGATCAACACGGCGACGATGAGTATAAGCCCGGTGAAAACATTGACCCAATGCTGAGGCATGACAAACGGCTTGCCCTCGGAGGTGATGATGTTGAGTTGGAGCAACGCCCGAATAAGGGTGATCACCGCGGCACCGGCTAACGAACCGATCACGCTGCCGTAACCTCCGAATATCGAGCCACCACCGATTATGACCGCAGCAATCGCGTCGAGTTCGCGGAACTGGCCGGCGGTCGGGTTAAAGCTGCGGAAGAAAGCCACATAGATGATACCGGCCATCGTCGCGCACAGCGCCGAGAACAGGAGCGAGATGAAGCGCACGCGCCTCGTGTTGATCCCGGCATAGTCGGCTGCACGGCGATTGCCGCCGGTGGCAAAGACCTTCTGGCCGAAGGGCGTGTACCCAAGGATAACGCCGGCAATGATCGCGATCACGAGCATCCACAAGGTCTGAATGCTGACGGCCTCGCTGATTGTCCTCAGTATTCCAGGAGGAACGGCGATGCCGAAATGATCCGTGATATCGGCGATCTTACGACCCAGCATGTTGAAGCTCTCGGGAAAGCCGGTGAGCTGTTTCCCGGCGACGATCCAGGCCGCAAGACCGCGCGCAATGTAGAACATGCCAAGAGTCGTGATGAATGCAGGCAGGCCGAAACCGACTGTGATCAGCGCATTGACGAGGCCGGCGGCCGATCCGGCCAGCAGTCCCATCAGAATGGCGACCCATGGATCATAACCCATCACCTTCATGGCAAAGGCGGTTGCGGCACCGGCGAGCGCCAGGACGGCGCCGACCGACAAATCAATGTCGCCGGCGGCGATCACATAGGTGAGGCCGACCGCCAGGAGTGCGAGTTCGGTGTAATTGAGAAGGATGGCGAAGCTGTTCTGCAGGTTCCACCAGTAGTCAGGGCGCAGATAGAGTCCGACGAGCCAGAGCACCACGGTTAGGATGATGGCAAGCGCGTCGCGGCGTGCCAGGAATTTGCCGAAGCCACGCGCGGTCAAGGCCTTGTCGGTCACCATGGCGCCCTTGGTCTGCACCCCCTCAATCGCCACACCACCGGTCTCGACGATCGGCGGCGGCGTCTTGCCTATGAGCCGAGCCCACAAGCGCTCGACCACGCGTCTACGAATGATGTAGGGCTCGATCAGCACCGCGACGAGCAGCAGCGAACCAAGAAACGCCGGAACCGCGCCGACCGGCAATTGCGCCACCGCGCTGACCATGACCTCCTTGCCGTCAATGATGATCGTCCGGTTGATCGGCCAGCCCTCTCGCAACACTTTGTCGATGAGGACAGTCAGCATAGCGCCGAGGCATGCGCCGATGATGCGCCCGCGCCCGCCAAGGATCGAAGCGCCCCCGATGATGACCGAGGCGATGACGATCAGTTCGGCCGAAAGTCCGGACTGGGCGGTCACACCCTTGTCCTGCGTAATGGCCATCAAACCTGCGAGCGTCGCGCAGAGCGATGACAGGAGATAGGCCCGAATGCGCACCCAGCGTGTCGGGATGCCGGCATAAATCGCCGCCTGCTCATTGCCTCCGGTCGCGAAGGTTTCGTAGCCCCAGCGCGTTTTGGCAAGAACGACCGCACCCACCGCGATGACGACAAGGGCGATCGGAATTTGGTTGTTGAAACCAAGTGCATTGGTTTCGCCCAGATGGAAGAAGGCCGGAAATTCGCGGGCCTTGACGGCAAACCCGATCGACTTCCCGCCTGTCAGGCCAAGCACGATCCCGCGGCCGATCAACAGCATGGTTAGGGTTGCGATGAAGGATGGAACCCTGAGGATCGTCACCAACGCGCCATTGATGAACCCGATCAGGACGCCAATGAACAGGCAGAAAACGACAGCTGCGAGGGGGCTCCAGTCAGCGAAAGTCGGCGCGAAGAGGATGGAAAATGCTACTCCGACAAGGCCGTAAATCGAACCAACTGACAGGTCCAGATCCTTGTTGACGATGACAAAAGTCATGCCCACGGCCATGACCGCATAGCGTGCCGTATCGCGCAGCACGGCATGAAAGGCCTCGCTGCTGCCGAAGAAGCCGGGATTAACCAGCGCGCCCCCGGCGAAGAGTATCGCCATCAATATGACAAGGCCGAGTTCCCAGCCGCCGACAAGCTGGGCGGGTGGGCGTCCGATGCGGGCCTGCGTGCTGTCCGACATCGTTCTCCTAGGCCGTGGTCAAGCGTTCATGAGATGATTTGCAAGCTGCGGAAGGTCGATCGCCTTCCGCAGCGGCTGCTCAAATGTACGAAGCGAGCGCTAGTTTTCGAAACGCTTTCCGACCTTGTCGACCGAATCCTTGGTGACGAGTTGGGCGCGCGTATCGAGATTGGCCGCAGAGATACCGCGGTCGATCTCGAGATAGAGCTGCATGACCGGCCAGAAACCCTGAAGGAACGGCTGCTGACCGAGCGAGCCTGTCAGGTCGCCGCTCTTGATCGCATCCTGCTGGGCCGGCCCAAGATCGAAGCCGTAGGCGCAGATTTCGCCGGTCTTGCCCATCTGCGCGACAGCCTTGGCAAGCGCAGGCGTGAAGACATTGTTGGCGGTGAAGGCGCCTACAACGTCGCCGCGCGATTCAAACAGCGACACGATGCCGGCCACCGGATCCTGCGGATTGGCGTCGACACCCACATTCTCCGGGCCCGCGTCGACCTTGAAGTTCTCGAGTTTGCCCGCGTCCTGAAGCGTCTTGACGACGGCGTTGAAGGCAGCGGTGACGCGATTATTGACCTCGACATTGCCCAGGGCCGTCGACGACGGCAGGATGATCGTGCCCTTTTCGACGCCCTTGGCGAGGACGCACTTGGCCAAGGCTTCGCCGCCGATCGCCGCCGCCGTGGCATCCTGGCCGGTATGGCTGATGGCGCTGCGGTCGAGGATCGTTCCGTCGAAGGAGTTGGTTGTAGCGACCGGGATGCCGGCCTTCTCCGCTGCCTTGACGATGTCGTTATAGGCGCCAACCTGCGGCGTGGTCATGATCAGGCCGTCGATCGTCGGATCCTGGATGATCTGGTTTAGAATCTCGATCTCGCGCTGCGGGTCGTCAGTCGGAGATTCCGAGCCGAGCAGAAGTATCTTGGCGCCGATCATGTTGCCGGCGACGGTCGCACCGACATAGACGGGATCGAAAAAGCCGTTGCCGGCGGTATGGGTGACGATGGCGAAAGTGAGATGGCCGTCGGCCGAATGGAAATTCTTGGTGCCTTCCGCCTCCTTGGCCGCATCTTCCCAGCTATAGCCGCCGACCGCCTTGTTGATGCCGCCGGCTGCATCCTGCGCAGTCGCGCTTCCGGCGAACAGCGAGGTGAGCGCAATAAGACTCACGGACACGAGTGTCTTTTTCATTGATATCCTCCCATTTGATGCGCCTTGTCATTTATCAGACAAATAGGCGCGTGCCGCACCGTAATCCATGATTGGCGCCGCCGCAACCGTGCAACATATGGTTCATGCTGCCAAGCCGGCGCCCTGTTCGCGGCGCTTGCGGCGAAGCGTGCGCCGGAGGCATGATTGTCACGATCGGGGGTCAGAATCGCCCTCGCCTCACCGGGGGAAGCCGATGCTTCGAGAAGGACAACGTAAGGGCCGCGCATGGACGAGCGCGGCCGCGGCGATTCTTATCGCGCTGGGCGTCGCTGCCTGCGAGGATAAGAAGGCGGCGGAGACCGCGCCGCCTCCCGCGCAGCCGCCGACCGTCACGGTTGTCAAGGTGACGCGCGTCGAAGTCACGCCGTCGCTCTCCTTCACGGGACGCATCGAGGCCATCGACAAGGTGGAACTGCGCGCCCGCGTTGAAGGGTTCATCGAGAAACGCCCGTTCCAGGAAGGCGCTGACGTAAAGCCAGGCGAATTGATGTTCGTCATGGAGAAGGGTCTCTATCAGGCGGCCGTCGATCAGGCGCAGGCCCAGCTTGCCGGCATGCAGGCGCAATTGAAGCTCGCCGACATCGAAACCGACCGGACCGCGCAACTCGTCACCAAGAAGGTCAAGGCGCAACAGGAACTCGACATCGCCATCGCCAAGCAGAGCGAGGCGCGCGCCAATGTTGACAACGCCAAGGCCGAGCTTGAACGGGCCAATCTCAATCTCAGCTTCACCGACATCATCACGCCGCTCGCCGGGCGCGTCGGCCGCGCGGTGTTCTCGGTCGGCGATTTCGTCAACCCGTCGAGCGGTGCGCTGACAACGGTCGTGAGCCAGGATCCGATCCGCATCGCCTTCCCCGTGACGTCGCGCGAATTGCTTGACGTGCGCAAGCGGGCCACTGATGCCGGCACCGACCCGCGTGCCGTAAAGGTCGGTGCGCGTCTCGCCGATGGATCCGTCTATCCCTATGACGGTGCCATCGATTTTCTCGGCGTCGAAGTCGATCCGACGACCGACTCGCTCACCGTGCGCGCCCAGCTGCAGAACCCGCAGGGCTATCTGGTCGATGGCCAGTTGGTGACCGCGATCGTCAAGGCGGACAAGCCCGAAAACGTCCTGGTCGTGCCTTATGAGGCGATGCAGATCGATCAGAGCGGGCGCTATGTCCTGACGCTCGATGCGGAGAACAAGGTCAAGGTGCAGCGCATCGAGACCGGCGAGACCTATGGCAACAATATCATCATTATCCAGGGGCTGAATGAAGGCGACCGGGTGATCACCATTGGCGTGCAGAAAGTGCGTCCCGACATGGTGGTCGATCCGACCGAAGTCTCGCTCGAGGCGAGCCCGACATGATCTCCAGCGTCTTCGTCGATCGCCCGCGGCTCTCGATCGTCATCTCGATCGTCATCACGATCGCCGGCCTTATCGCCATCAAGGCGATCCCGCTTGCGCAGTTCCCCGATATCGTGCCTCCGCAGGTGCAGGTGACCGCATCCTATCCCGGTGCCGGCGCTGCCGTCGTCGAGGCAACCGTGGCGCAACCGATCGAGTCACAGGTCGTCGGCGTCGACAACATGCTCTACATGAAGTCGAACAGCGGCAATGACGGCAGCTATTCGCTCACGGTGAGCTTCGCGGTCGGCACCGATCCCGACATCAACACCGTCAACGTCCAGAACCGCGTCAACCTTGCCGAGGCCAAGCTTCCCGACGAGGTCAAGCGCGGCGGATTGAGCGTGAAGAAAAAGTCCTCCGCCCTGCTCCGCGTCATCGCCGTCTATTCGCCCGATGAGCTCTACGACACATTGTTCCTGTCGAACTACGCAACGATCAATATCCTCGACAATGTGAAGCGCGTACGCGGCGTCGGCGATGCCTTCCTGTTCGGCGCGCTCGAATACAGCATGCGCATCTGGATCGAGAGCGACCGGCTCGCAAGCCTCGGCATGGTGCCGAGCGACATCGTCAATGCGATCAAGTCGCAGAACATCCAGGCCGCCGTCGGGCGCATCGGCTCGCAGCCGATGGGCAAGGACCAGCTCTTCCAGCTCAACATTCAGACGCAAGGCCGCCTCGTCGACGTCAGGGAATTCGAGAATGTGGTGGTGCGCGCCAATCCGGATGGCTCCTTCGTGCGCATCCGCGACATCGGCCGCGTTGAACTCGGCGCAAAGTCCTCCGATTCCTATGGACGCTTTAACCAGGCACCCGGAGCGCTGATCGCCGTCTATCAGGCGCCCGGCGCCAATGCGGTCGATGTCGCCGCACGCCTCGATGCGGAGATGGACCGCCTCGCAACATCCTTCCCCAAAGGTCTCGCCTACAAGGTCACCTACGACACCACCGACTTCGTCAAGGAAAGCGTGCATGAGGTCGTCAAGACGCTGCTCGAAGCCTTCGTGCTGGTGGCGATCGTCGTGTTCCTGTTCCTCGGCAGCGTGCGCGCCACGCTCATTCCGATCATTGCCGTGCCGGTGTCGCTGATCGGTACCTTCGCCGTCATGTTGGCGATGGGCTTCTCGGCCAATACCGTTTCCCTGCTCGCACTCGTGCTCGCCATCGGCATCGTCGTCGACGACGCGATCGTGGTCGTCGAGAATGTCGAGCGCGTCATGGAGGAAGAGCCCGATCTCACACCCGCCGAGGCGACCAAGAAGGCGATGGGCGAGATCACGGCGCCGATCATCGCCATCACGCTGGTGCTGCTCTCGGTCTTCGTGCCGGTCGCCTTCATCCCGGGCATCGCCGGCACGCTCTACCGCCAGTTCGCGGTCGCTGTCTCCGTCTCGATGGTGATCTCGGCGATCAATGCGCTCACCCTCAGCCCGGCCCTTTGCGGCGTATTGCTGAAGCACCGCCATGGTCCACGGCGCGGGCCGATGAAATATGTGCTGGGCGCCATCGACAAGACGCGCGACGGCTATGCGGCGATCGTCACGCGCCTCGTTCGCAAGGCCTTCCTGTCGCTCATCGTACTGCTGCTCGTAGTCTTTGGAACCGCCTATCTCTTCCGCATCACGCCGAGCGGCTTCCTTCCCAATGAAGACCAGGGAGCCTTCTTCGTCGAAGTCCAGGCGCCGGAAGGGTCATCCGTCAACCGCACGTCGGCAATCGCCGAGCAGGTCGAGAAGATCGTGGCCGGCGTCGATGGCGTCGCCGATATCAGCGCGGTCATCGGCTACAGCTTCATCGACGGTCTCGCGAAATCAAACAGCGCCTTCCTGATCGTGCTGCTCGATCCCTTCGCGGAGCGCGCCGACCCCTCGCTCTCCGTCCACAGCCTCATTGCCGGATTGCGCGACAAGTTCAACGCGCTCCCTGAGGCCAATGTCGTTGCCTTCAACGCGCCGCCGATCATCGGCCTCGGCACAGGCAGCGGCTTCGAATATCAGCTCCAGGATCTGCGCGGCTCAAGCCCGGCCGATCTCGGCGCCACGGTGCGCGGCTTCGTCTTCGCCGCCAACCAGGATCCGATGCTGCGCGGTGTGTTCTCGACATTCGCCGCCAACACGCCGCAGCTCTATCTCAATATCGATCGCGACAAGGTGCAGACGCTTGGCGTCATCGTCTCCGATGTCTTCAACGCGCTGCAGGCGACGCTCGGCGGTTTCTACGTCAACGATTTCAATGTCTTTGGCCGCACCTGGCAGGTCAACATCCAGGGCGAGGCGAGCGACCGCAACCGCGTCGACGACATCTATCGCATCCAGGTGCGCAATTCCCAAGGCCAGATGGTGTCGTTGCGGGCCTTCGCCGAGCCCCGGATGATCGTCGGGCCGCAGGTCATCAGCCGCTACAACAATTATCGAAGCGTGACGGTCAACGGCAATCCCGCCATCGGCAGAAGTTCCGGTGAAGCGCTCGCCGCGATGGAGAAGCTTTCGGCAACAAGCCTGCCGACCGGCTTTTCCTATGAATGGACCGGCACAGCCTTGCAGGAGAAGGAAGCGTCGGGCCAGACCGCGGTCATCCTCGGGCTTGCCGTCCTCTTCGCCTATCTCTTCCTCGTGGCGCTTTATGAAAGCTGGACGATCCCGATCCCCGTGCTCCTGTCGGTCTCGGTCGGTGTCTTGGGCGCGATGGCCAGTCTGTGGATCGCCGGGCTCGACAACAATCTCTACGCCCAGATCGGCATCATCGTCCTGATCGCGCTCGCGGCGAAGAACGGCATCCTGATCATCGAGTTCGCAAAGGAGCGTCGCGAGCATGGCGAGAGCATCACCGATGCCGCCATCGACGGCGCACGCACGCGCTTTCGCGCGGTGATGATGACGAGCTTCGCCTTCATCGCCGGCCTCGCGCCGCTCGTCATGGCGACGGGCGCGGCGATGCTCAGCCGCCGCGGCGTCGGTACCGCCGTCTTCGGCGGCATGATCGCTTCCTCGCTGATCGGGATTTTCCTGATCCCGCCGCTCTATGTCGTGTTCCAGTGGCTGCGCGAGAAGATCAAGGGCGAAGGGAAGAAGAAAGCTGCAACACCGCCGAAGAACCGCAGCCGGTCCACTAAACTTTTCCCTCCCCGGCTCCAGGAATGGTAAGCGGAAGGTGCTGATCGTTTTCCCTCCCCGGCTTCGGGGAGGGTGTCACGCGCCAGCGTGACGGGTGGGGTCGCGGTCTTCCTGCGACACTCACGCAGGGCTACGTTCCTGGCATGAACGATGCGACCGCACGCGATCTGCGGAAAATCCATGACGCCGGAAGAGGCGCGCGTCTGGATTCGCCTACGCGCGCTTCGGGAGACAGGACACCACTTCCGACGTCAGGCACCGATTGGCGACTTCTATCCCGACTTCGTCTGCAAGAGGCGCCGCCTGATCGTTGAGATCGACGGCAGCCACCACGGCGCGGAACCGCAGCGGGGCTTCGACCTCCGTCGCGACGAACAGCTTCGCGCTTTAGGCTATCGGATTTTGCGTTTCTGGAATTCCGAGATCGATGCCGGCATCGACAGTGTGATGGATACGATTCTAGCCGCGCTCGAAGGGACGTAGGCGGAGATACTCCCCACCCGGCCGGCTTCGCCGCCCACCCTCCCCTCGCTCGCGCGATGGGAGGGAAATTAAACGCTTTCCCTCCCCGGCTTCGGGGAGAGTGTCACGTGCCAGCATGACGGGTGGGGTTCTGCCCTAGCTCACACCTGGCATTTGCGCCATCTGCCCGACAGACTCTTGTAGAGACCCGTCTTCGGGTTGAACGAGCGATAGCGGCGGTCGCAGGCATTGTTCCAGGCCGACGTGCCGGGCTCGACCTTGGACTTGCTCTTGGCCTTCGCCTTCTTGACCGGCTTTTCCGGCGCTGCTTCATCGACAGGTATATCGGCCGGGCTGTCCACTTCCTCGACGATCACTTCATCGGTCGATCCCGCGTCAGGCGCGGGCTCGGGATCCGCAGCGGCGGCGACGGCCGCCTTCTCGCCCTCATACTGGAACATGCAATCGTCGTAGGAGGCGATATAGGCCCGCCGCCACTTGTTATTGGCGGCATCGGGGCTGAGCGCCTGCGTACCGCCAACTGCGCCGATCGACGCGCCTGAGATCACCAGGTTGGAGGCGCTGCCGGAAATGACATTGCCGGGCGTGTTGCGCGCCTTTCGGTTCGCTGCATCGCGCGCAAAGGCATCGCAATAGCCCTCGGCCGAAGCCAGAGCCTGGGTCGACAGTATCGATAGGAGAACCGCCCCAAACGTCGCCGTCAAGGAGAGTCGTGCCATGTCCATAAGCCCCACTCTATACGCATACAGACGCCAAGTAACCTGCAGTCCGGGAGTTATAGGACGGTGAATGTGGCAAGCCGTGGGCGATGCCTACCCTTGCGTCAAGGCGTGCCGTGCGGCCCAGTGGCCGGTCGAGAAACAGGCCTGCAGCAGATAGCCGCCGGTCGGCGCTTCCCAATCGAGCATTTCACCCACCGCATAGACACCGGGCAATCGTCGCAACTGGAAATTCTCATCGACTTCGGATCGCGCGATCCCGCCCGCAGATGAGATGGCTCGCTCCAGCCCGTCAACGCCGCGGACAGGCACGACCAGCCGCTTGATCGCCTCCACCGATGGCGCAGCGCCGCGCTCGCGCAGCAAGGCGATAGCGACTGGTTGCAGGTTGAGACTCTTGCGCAGCCAGTTGCTCGTCGAATCCTTGCCGCGCGGCCGTTCGAGCTTCGCGGCAATCTGCTCCGCGCTCATGTCGGGCTTGAGATCGATGGTGATCTCTGCAGCCTCGCGCAATTGCCGGCTCAGGGCATAGACCACCCCGCCCTCGAGCCCGCGCCGGGTTACGATCGCCTCGCCGCGGACGGTTTGCCCACCGCAAGTGAGCGCGATCCGCTTCAAGGGCACACCTGCAAACTTCTCCGCGAAATGCGCCGACCACGCGGTCATGAGACCGCTGTTGGATGGCGCAAAATCACGGATCTCGACGCCACGCCCGCGCAATATCGGCACCCAATTTCCGTCGCTTCCGAGCTTCGGCCAGCTTGCGCCACCCATGGCGAGGATGGTGATGTCGGCGCTGCCATCGGGCCCGCGCCATTCGCTGCGCCGCTTCAGTTCGACACCCAGTCCGTCCAGTCGCTTGAGCCAGGCACGGAGCAAGGGCGAGGCCTTCATGGTCCTGGGGAACACCCGGCCGGACGATCCGACGAAAGTCTCTATGCCCAACCCATGGCACCAGTCCCTGACAGCTTGCGGCGGGAAGTCGCTGATTGCGGGTTCAAGCATTTCCCGCGCCGCGCCATAGCGGTCGAGCAGGCTGTCGAGTGCTTCGGAATGGGTGAGGTTCAGCCCGCCGCGGCCGGCCATCAGGAACTTGCGCGCCGGCGCCGCCATGCGGTCGTGGACGGTGACGCGTGCGCCGCCTTGAGCGAGCACCTCCGCGGCCATCAGGCCGGAAGGTCCCGCCCCGATGACGGCGGCGGTCAGCACCGCGAGAAACCAGAGGGCGATATGAAGCAAACGTTCCATACCGCCCTATGTAAACATTTAAGGAACAAAGTCAAGGAAAATTATGCTTTCTCTGGCGATTTTCCCGCTTTATTGCGCAAGTTGCTGATTTTCATCACACAACCGAATGTATACGGTTTCGATCAAGCGGCTTCGCGGCGCAAGGGCTGGCACATGCAGTGGACGCCGCCGCCGGCCCAGGTGAACATCGTCATGTCGGGATCGTAGACCGTGAAGCCCGCTGATCGCATCTTGGCGTTGAGGTCGGTTGCACCGAGCGTCGAGAGCACGCGGTCATTGCCGAGCGCAACGACATTGCAGCCCAAGGCCATGGTCTCCTTGAAGCCGGCCGGAATGATCTCGATCTTCTTCGATTTCAGCCAGTCGACGATGTCGGGCTCCGTCGTCTCGAGGCAAACGGCCGCGCAATGCTCGTTCAGCATGCAGACCATCAGGTCGATATGGACGTAGAACTGGTCGATCGGCGCATATTTGATCTCCCAGCCCTCCTTGACGAACCATTCGGCGATCTGCCTCGCCGCAACTTCCTCGGAGCGATGATCGGTATAGCCGACGAGTGCCACGCCCGGTCTGATGATGTTGAAGTCGCCGCCTTCGAAGTTCCCGGCACTCACCATGTCGTAAATCGGGATGTCGTTCTCGAGATAGAAGCGCAGCACGGGCGCATATTCGCCGCGCCGGCGCGGATTGGCGAGCTGGCAGACGACCGCGCCATAGGGCGTCATGAAGGACGAGTCGCGCGCATAGACCTGGTAGGGGTTGTTCATGTCGACGGGCAGGAAATGCGTGGTCACGCCGGCGTCGCTATAGGCATCGACCATTTCGCGGTGCTGGCGCATCGCCAGTTGCTTGTCGAATTTGTAGCCCTTGCGCAGTGTGTCGCGGACGAGCGAAGACCAGGCGGCGTTTTCGAGGCCCATCCAACGGAAGCTCTCGGCCGGCCCCAGCAGCACGTCCTTGAGCGGACCGGTCTCGCTCTTGAGGTACCAGTTCTTCATGAGCGGCGTACCGCCGCCCTCGACCCGCGCCCGCAACGGAACCGTCTTCGCCATGTCGCTCTCCAACCTGAAATCGTGGGCGACCTTAAGCGAAAGGCCATCACCTGCGCCATACCCTCGAAGGGGTAGCGGCCCTTACCTCCCCATCCGCGCCAGGAACATTGAGAAGAGCTCGGCCTGCGAGGCTATGCCAAGCTTGGCATAGAGATTCCGGCGATGGACCTTAACCGTCTCGGCCGATATCGCCAGCAGACGCGCCATGGATTTCGACGAATGACCGGCGAGCATCGCCTCGGCGATCTCGGCTTCGCGACGGGTGAGATCGAATTCGGCCCGCATGAGATCAAGCGGCGAAGCGGCTCGGGCTTGCCCCTTCCCCTCTCCGACCATCGCGCCAGTGCCGCTGGGCAAGTGCTGAGAAAACCGGCAGGAGGTCGCGAAGCTCCGCCATCACGCGGCGCCCAAAGCTTGGTCGTTTCTCGCTCCGCGCAAATGAGACGTGCACGACACTACCGCCGACAATCGGCAACAGCATGCCGGCGAGATCGCTGACACCGATGCGCGCGAAATAGCTGCGGAAGTATTCGCTCTGCCGAAAGCCCTCCGGCGCGATTTCCTTCAGCCGCACAAGGCGCGGTTCCTTCAATTCCGCCGACAAACGGTAGAACGGACTCAAGCGATAGACGCCGGCAAGATAGTCGCCATAGAGATATGGCCGCTCCTTGGGGTCGAGCCGATCGGCAAGTACTTCGGGTATGCGATCCGGCCAGTAGCGCAGGATCATACTGGCATCGCCATCGGCGATACGTTGCAGGAAATCCAGGACGCGTTCGGGGAACTCCGATGAACCCAGTGCGATGATCGCCGCGGCGAGCGGCGAGGACGCCGCTTTGTTCAGGCCGCCTTCCATTTGATGGAGCAACCCATGGACGCCACCTGCTCTTTTGGTCCCTTGCCGGTCTTGGCGACCATCAGCATCGCTTCGTAGAGTTCGCGGGGCGCAGCCGGCATGGCCTGCGTGCGCGCGGCATCAAGTCTGCCGCGATACTGCAACTCGTCCTTGCCGTTGAAGCCGAAGAAATCCGGCGTGCACACCGCATCATAGGCGCGCGCGACCGCCTGTGTTTCATCATAGAGGTAGGGAAAAGTGAATCCGTGCTTTTCCGCAAACTTCTTCATGTTGGCGAACGAGTCCTCAGGATATTCGGTCGCGTCATTGGCGGAGATCGCCGCAACGCCGATGCCCTCGGCCTGCAGATCCTTTGCGTCGCGGACCAGCCTATCGATGGCCGATTTCACATAGGGGCAGTGATTGCAGATGAAGGCAATCAACGTTCCCTTTGGCCCGCGGATATCGGAAAGCGAATAGATCTTCCCATCTGTCGCCGGCAACTCGAAGGCCCTTGCCTTCCATCCGAAATCGCAAACAGGCGGTGTCGCCATGATGGCCTCCGTGCGATCAGTAGGGTTCGTCGAAATATTGCTGGGCAGTGAGTTGGAATATTTCAACCGGTTCGAAACGTCCGCCGCCGGTCGGATAGTCGGGATGCGACTTCAGATGTTTGAGCCCGATGCGTCGGGCAAGCCGCAATGATGCAACATTCCCGGCCATCACCTTGCACCACACGCGCGCGACATCGAGCCGCTCGAAGGAAAGCCCAAGCAATGCCTTGCCGATCTCGGAGCCGACCCCCATCGCCCACATGGCGGGATGAACGCCCCAGCCGATTTCGGCGATGCCGGGGCGCTGCAGCAGGATGAACCCGTCGCCGATCGCCTCGCCGCTCATCTTCTCCTCGGCCGCGAGGTGGAAAGAGCCGCGGCCTCCATCGCCCCTCCGGCTCACCGCGCGGCGCACGAAGGCGTCGACTTCGGTGCGGTTGCGAAGGCGCACGGAGATGTGTTTCTGGTAGGCGGGCTGCGTCATGAAACGCGCAAAGCTCACGGCATCGCGCGTTTCGATCTCGCGCAAAAGAAGCTGGGGCGTTTCAACGGAAGGAAGGGTAGTGAGCGTCGTCATTCCGCGGCCTCCCGCAAAGCAGCTCCGCCGCTCCAGCGGTCGAGGAAGCGATGGAACCAATCGCCCAAGGGCTTGTCATAGGTGATATTGTCCGAGAGCTGACGATCCGGGGGGAAAGCACCCGGCAATAGATGGCGCTCCGAGGGACGGCGTCCGATCCAGCGGGTCAGCATCTGGCGGGTGGCCTCGGGATGGAACTGAATGCCATAGGCCGCTGGTCCATAGCGGAAGGCCTGTTCGGGAAAATGCGCTGATTCGGCAAGCTTCACGGCACCGTTCGGCGTGCGATACCAGCCATGCCAATGCGACTGAAGCACTTTCAGGCCGGTCCCGAATTCTGTCTTGCCCGCCTCGGTCGGCACGAGATCGTAATAGCCATATTCGGCATGGCGGGCGGGATGCGGGCCGACCGGTTCGCCGAGCGCATGCGCCAATAATTGTCCGCCAAGGCAGATGCCGAGAAACGGCGTTCCCTTTTCAAGCACGCTATCGATAAATTTCAGTTCGTCGATGAGGAAGGGATAGGTTTTCTGTTCTCCAACATCATACTTGCCGCCATAGACAACGGCGCCCGCGACCTCATCGGTGATCGACGGGATCGCCTCGCCTTCCGCAGGGCAGCAGCGATCGAGCCGATAGCCCTGCTCGGCGAGCCAGAGCGACGCGCGGTCGTCGTTATCATCCTTGTCATGCGTGATGAGGATCACGCGCTTCTGCTTCGTGTCGTTCATGATGGGAGATTAACCACCACAATCCGATCTGTGAAGATGAAACGACATTACAGTTTCGCCGACTCCAAGAACGGTTCTTAGCGCTGTTTCCAGCCATGGATGTAATGGCGCGCGGCGAAGAGGACGAGCCCTGCGACCAATCCCCAGAAGGCCGAGCCAACGCCGGCGATCGTGACACCCGAAGCCGTGACGAGGAATGTCAGAATCGCGCTTTCGATGTCGCGCGGCTCCTTCATCATTGCCGTTGCGCTGCCGGCCAATGGCGCGAACAATGCAAGCCCAACAATCGCGGTGATGAGCGATGGCGGCAATGAGCCGAGTATTTGAATCAAGCGAGCCGGCCAAGAGGCCCACGGTGCCGTACAAGACGAGATAGGGCCAGGCGACGAGCCAGCGGCGCTTTGGGTCGGGATGGCAATCGGGCCCGGTCACGATCGAGGCAGTAATTGCGGCGAGATTGATCGCATGCGATCCGAACGGTGCGGCGAGAACCGAGCCGACGCCGGTGACCCAGAACGCTCCCGTCACGGGCGGCGTGTAGCCGGCGGCGCGCAGCACCGCGAAACCCGGAAGATTTTGCGAGGCCATGGTGACGAGGAACAAGGGAACGCCCAATCCCAGTATCGCGCTCGCATCGAATTGCGGCGTCGTCCAAACAAGCGGCGTTATGCCGAAGCTGCAGCACTCCGATCCGAACTGGCCTGTGATGATCGCCGCGATGATGCCAAGCCCAACGACTACCGGAACCGCGAACAGCGGATAGCTCAATCGTAAGGCGAAGAACACGATGGCGAGGCCGATCACGATGACCGGGCATGGCTAGGGCCGCGCCCGGCACGCCGAGGCAATAGCGAACCAGCACGCCAGCCAGCATCGCCGCGGCGACGGGCGCCGGAATGCGCTCGATCAGCCGGGCAATCGGCGTCAGGAGCGCGGCAAGGCAGACGAGGAGTCCGGCAACGACGAAAGCGCCCAACGCATTGGCATAGCCGATCCCTGCTCCGCTCGTCGCAATGACTGCAGCACCCGGCGTCGACCACGCGGTGATGATCGGCATCTTGTAGCGCCAGGAGAGAATCAACGTCGTAAGCGCCATGGCGTAGCAGAGAGCCGCTGCCCATGAGCCCTGCTCCATCGGATTTGCGCCGACGGCACGGGCCGCCTCCATGATGAGCAGGATGGTGCTGGCAAAACCGACCACCACGGCGGTCGCCGATGATGAAATCAGCCCGAGCCAACCCGAGGCCGGAACCTCGTTCGTAGAGCCTTCAGTCGAAGTCATGCGATCGGGACGCCGGGTTCGTATTTGGATTCGCGCAATATGAGCATCGTTTTCACGTGCTCGACATTACGCTGGGCGGTGAGTTGCTTGATCACGAAATCCTGCATGGCAGGCAGGTCCCGAGCAACGCATTTGAGAATGAAATCCGCCTCTCCCGAGATGGCGTGGCACTCCCGAACCTGTGGCCATTGCCGGGCACGCGATTCGAAGGCTTCAAGTTCGGCCTCCGCCTGGCTTTTCAAACCCACAAGCGCAAATAGCATCACTTCGAAACCAAGTTTCGCCGGATCGAGAACCGCGCGGTAGGCCTTAATGACCCCAGCCTCCTCCAGCGCCTGGACGCGGCGCAGGCAGGGGGGTGGCGATAAGCCAACTCGATTGGCCAGCTCGACATTGGTCATTCGGCCGCTTTCCTGAAGGTGTTTCAGGATCTTCCAATCGGTGGGATCGAGGGCGACGCGGCGAGGCATTGGCAGACTATAGCAATAATGTTGCGCGAATGCACAGATTGGCGCCAATTCCGTTTCGTCATCCACAACAGTTAGGGCGCTGACCTTGAGAAGGGCCCAAAATGGGCTATAGTTATCTCTCGATAGCGATTGGAGAATTTCATGCAGGCCCGTCATGTCCGCGTCCTGATCCTGGGGTCGGGACCGGCGGGATACACGGCGGCCGTTTATGCCGCGCGCGCGATGCTGGAACCGCTGCTTATCCAGGGCATTCAGCCCGGCGGCCAGCTCACCATCACGACCGACGTCGAGAATTACCCAGGTTTTGCCGATGTGATCCAGGGGCCATGGCTCATGGAGCAGATGCAGGCCCAGGCCGCCCATGTCGGGACGGAAATCATTTCCGACCACATCACCGAAGTCCGGCTCGGCGAGCGACCTTTCTGGCTCAAGGGCGATTCAGGCCAAGTCTACACTTGCGATGCTTTGATCATTTGTACGGGTGCGCAGGCGAAGTGGCTCGGCATCCCCTCTGAACAGCATTTCCAGGGCTTCGGCGTTTCGGCTTGCGCGACCTGTGACGGTTTCTTCTATCGCGACCGGAAGGTCATCGTCGTCGGCGGCGGCAACACGGCGGTCGAAGAAGCCTTGTTTCTCACGAATTTTGCCCGCGAGGTCACGCTGGTTCATCGTCGCAACGAATTGCGCGCTGAGCGTATCCTCCAAAACCGCCTCTTCGCGCATCCCAAAATCAAGGTCATCTGGGATACCGCGGTCGAGGAGATTCTCGGAACCGGCGATCCGAAAGGTGTCACCGGCGCGAAGCTCCGGAACATCAAGACCGGGGTCATCACGGAAGTTGCGACCGACGGCGTCTTCGTGGCGATCGGTCACAAGCCGGCGACCGAACTCTTCAAGGGCCAGCTCAATCTCAATGCCGGCGGGTACATCGTCACTCACGGCCGGTCTACGACGACCGAGATAGAAGGTGTTTACGCGGCCGGCGATGTCACCGACGACATATATCGCCAGGCCGTAACTGCGGCAGGCATGGGTTGCATGGCGGCGCTGGAGGCTGAACGTTGGCTTCATGTCAGCCACAACCTGCGCCAAGCGGCGGAGTAGCGGGTGCAGCCATGGACTGGGACAAGCTCAGGATATTTCACGCCGTGGCGGATGCCGGAAGCTTCACGCATGCCGGACACGAACTCGGACTGTCGCAGTCGGCGGTAAGCCGGCAGATCAGCGCGCTCGAGCAGGAGCTTAATGTCGCGCTGTTTCATCGCCACGCGCGGGGTCTGATACTCACCGAACAAGGCGAGATGCTGTTTCGCACGGCGCATGAAGTTTCCTCGAAACTTGCTGCCGCGCAGACACGCTTGATGGATTCGAAGGACAAGCCGACCGGCGAATTGCGCATTACGACGACCGTCGGTCTTGGGTCATTATGGCTCACGCCGCGCATTGCCGAATTCAAGGATCTCTATCCGGAGATCAGCGTCACGCTGCTGCTCGAGGATCGCGAACTCGATCTTTCGATGCGCGAGGCCGATGTGGCGATTCGCTTGCGCCGGCCTACCCAGCCCGATCTCATCCAGCGCAAGCTCTTTACGGTGCATCATCACGTCTATGCTTCCGCCGAATATGTTCGGAAATTCGGGATACCAGCGTCGCTCGCCGATCTGGACAAGCATAGGATCGTCACATTCGGCAGCGCGCCACCCTATCTCGCGTCGATCAACTGGCTCGAGACGGCGGGTCTGGAAGAAGGCAAGTCGCGGCAGCCTGTGTTGCGAATCAACAATGCCGCTTCGCTGCGGCGCGTCATCGTGGCAGGCGTGGGCATTTGCTCACTCCCTGATTATCTGATCGACCGCGATTCAGGTTTGATTCAAATCGACCTGCCCCATCAAATGCCGGCCTTCGACACGTATTTCGTCTATCCGGAAGAATTGAAGGATTCGAAACGTGTCGTGGTGTTCCGCGACTTCATCGTCGCCAAGGCCAAGGAGTGGAGCTTCTGACAATTGGTTGCACCCGTGGGGCGGTGCTTCGCCTTACGCGAAGCTTCGAACCTTGCGACACGACCCCTTGGAGGTCTCGCTTTGTAATCACCTCGAGGCGAACTCTCCCAGAAGCAAGCTCAACTCGTTTCAGCTTCAACGAACTCTCATCAATGCGCGCCTACATGCGGCGACCGCATGGCTCCCATGAGGCTAGCCGGCTTGTGGAAGAAGTCGAAGGGCTTAGTCTGTCCAGGTCGCTTGGTTCCAAGCGATGTATAGCGGAAGTTACTCCCTCCCCTTGTATCATCCGCAGCTTCCGGATCTTTCCTCACCGGAGTCCGGTAGCGGACCCCCATCTGGGGGTTCTGGACTATTCAGGCCGGACCTCGTCGTCCGGCCTTTCTTTTTCACATGTAGAGCGGTTCCTTTTCCATGCCGGCGTAAAGCTTGGCGACGTAATCGCCATAGCCGTTGAACAATTGCGTCGGGATTTGTTCGTCGGTGCCGAGCACGCGTTCTGATGCCTGGCTCCAGCGAGGATGCGACACTTCCGGATTCACGTTGGCCCAGAAGCCATATTCCGATGACTGCAACTGCTCCCAGAAACCGATCGGGCGCTCGCTCACGAATGAGATACGCACGATTCCCTTGATCGACTTGAAGCCGTACTTCCAAGGCAGATGAAGCCGCAATGGTGCGCCCATGGATTTCGGAAGCGGCTTGCCATAGGCGCCCGTGACCATGAAGGGAAGCTCATTGCCGGCTTCGGCGATGGTCAGTCCTTCGATATAGGGCCACGGCATGCTGGAGAAGAGCCCGGGCTTCTGGCCTTCCGCGACATCCGGCAAGTTAAAGGTTTCAAAGCGAACGAATTTTGCGCCCGACAGCGGCTTAGTGAGCGCCACGAGTTTCGCCAACGGAAATCCGGTCCACGGCACGACCATCGACCAAGCCTCGACGCAACGATGGCGATAAATCCGTTCTTCGAGCGTCATCTGCTTCAAGAGATCGTCGATAGCGATCGTCGTGGGCTTTTCGACTTCGCCGTCGATGACGACCGACCATGGCCGGATCGGCAAGGCTTCAGCCTGCTCGGAAACGCGCTTTGACGTGTTGAACTCATAGTAATTGTTGTAGGTCGAATTAATCGCCAATGGCGTTACTTCCCGACCCGCATCCTTGAAAGCCGGATTGACAGGCGCGGGATAAAGCGAGGCAGAGGGATCGGTTTCGGCGCGGGCCCGGCCGGCCACTGCCAGAGCGGCGGCACCGGCGGCTGCTGCGAGAAACGCACGACGGTTAAGGAACACATGCTCGGGCGTAACGAAGCGCTCGGGCAATTCCCACCCGCGGCGGTGTATAACATTCATCGACCGTCTCCTGAGGATCATTGTGCGTTGACTACGCCGCAGACGACCGAATTAGCAAATCACGCCACTTCACGCTTCCGAGACGGTGCGTTTACTAGGCCGCCTCGGCCTTGCGGGTGGCGACGACCTGTTCCGCCTGCCGGCCAATCAATTCGGACATGTGATCATGGATGAAGGTGAAGGTCCCGACACCGGCTGTCGCCGAGCGGACTTCAATAATCAGTGACCCGATCTCGCTCTCCGGCATGTGCGCCTTGACCGTGTCCCAGCCCGACCAACCTTCGCGGCCATCGAAGCCGAGGAGTTGGCCGCGTCGACCGGTCACGATCTGGTTGATGCGCGACGTCGCCTCGCTCGGCACGTGAATGTCGACGGCGACGATCGGCTCGAGGAGGACCGGCGAGCATTGCGGCATGCCCTCGCTCATGGCAATGCGTGCCGCCGTCTTGAATGCCATTTCGGACAAGTCAACATCATGATAGGAGCCGTCGGACAAGTTGACGGCAAAGTCGACGACCGCGAAGCCCAAGGGCCCGTGCAGCATCCAGTCGCGAACGCCCTGCTCTACCGCCGGGATGTACTGCTTGGGAACGACGCCACCGGTGATCGTGTCGGTAAACTCGAAGCCCTCGCCTCGGCCTAGCGGCTTGATCTCGACAACCACGTCGCCGAATTGTCCGTGGCCGCCCGACTGCTTCTTGTGGCGGCCGCGGATCTGCGTCGGCTTGCGGATGGTTTCCTTGTAGGCGATGCGGCGGGGCTTCGCATTGGCCTTGACGCCGAACTTGTTCTCGAGCCGCTCGAGCGCCACACGCAAATGCATCTCGCCTTGTCCCCACAACACGATCTCGTGGGTGTCATGATTATGCTCGAGCGACAGCGAGGGATCTTCCTCGATGAGCTTGGCAATGGCGCTCGTCAGCTTCACCTCATCCTTGCGATCGCTGACCGAGATTGCAAAGCCATACACCCCTGGCGAGACATCGATCTTACTAAGCTGTGGCGTGGAGCCTTTGGCGGTGGAGAGCGTCTCGCCGGTGGCCATGCCTTCGAGGCGGCCGAGCGCAACCGTGTCGCCGGCCTGCGCCTTGGCGGTCTTGGTGGGGGTGGTACCGGTCAGAATGAAAAGCCCGGCTGTGCGCGCCTCCTGTCCGGTACCGCCATAAAACACCGCGCCGTCGCCGAACTCACCGGTGAGCACACGGACAAGCGACAGCTTGCCGCCATGGGCGGTGTGGAAGGTCTTGAGCACCTGGACCGTTGCGCCGTTGCCAGGCTTGTGGCGAAGGCGCTGCGCCAATGACGCGACCGGCGGAACTTCATGGCGCAGGGCTTTGAGGAGCCGCAAAATGCCATTGCCATTCTCCGCCGATCCGATGAACACAGGCGTGATCAGCCCATCGGCCAGTTCACGGGTCAGATCGGTGAAAACGCGATCGCGCGGCGGCTCGATATCGGTGAGCAATTGCTCCATCAATTCGTCGTCATAGTCGGCGAGCTTCTCAAGCATCGCGAAGCGCGCTTCCTTCTCGGAGTCGAGCAGGTCGGCTGGAACTTCCACGACCTCGCTGGGTGCATGCTCGCGGTAGATGAAAGCGCGCTCAAGTGCCAAGTCGACAAAGCCGGTCACGATGCCGTTCTTCCATGATCGGAAGCTGGCGGAGGATCAGCGGCTTCGAGCTCGCCGGCTGAAGATAGGCGAGCACGTCGGTCAAGCGGCCTTCGCTCTTGTCGATCTTGTTGATGAAGAGGAGCCGTGGAATGTTGAAATCGTCGAGTTGCTTGAGGATGACCTGGAGTGCCGGCACCTTCTTGTCGTCAGCCTCGCAAACCACGATCGCCGCATCGCAGCCGGTGAGTGCGGCGCGGGCGTCCTGAGAGAATTCGATCGAACCGGGACAATCGACGAAAGTAAAATTGTCCCCCATGAAATTGACGGACGCGGCATTCAATTCAACGCTCATGCCATGGGCGCGCGCTTCTGGCGAAGAATCTCCGACGGTCGACTTGTCCGAGACTTTTCCTTGCCGCTGGATGGCGCCGGAGCGAAACAGGATCGCCTCCAGCAATGTTGTCTTGCCACTGAGATAGGGCCCTACGAGCGCGATATTCCGTGGGCCCGCAATTCGTCTGCCGCTTGAAGATTCCATGTCCGATCCTCCCAAGACTGTCCGGGGGCCGGCATTTCTCTGTTGAGCCTCTTCGCCGGCTCCCATAGACATCGTTGCGCTGAATCCCGTCGCTGGCAAGGCCTATCGCCGGGCGTCGCTACCCACAGCCCTACATTGGAGAGTTCATGCCCCATTCCACGCCATTGATTTCGATGATCGTCATGGGGCTCGGCGTGGCCTTCATTCTGGGCGTCGTCGCCAACCGACTGCGCATTTCACCACTGGTGGGCTACCTGCTCGCCGGCATCCTGATCGGCCCTCACACGCCCGGCTTCGTCGGCGACTCCGAACTCGCCGGAGAACTGGCCGAGCTTGGCGTCATCCTTTTGATGTTTGGCGTGGGTCTGCACTTCTCGCTCAAGGACCTGCTCTCGGTGAAGGCGATCGCCATCCCCGGCGCATTGGTGCAGATCGCGGCGGCGACCCTGCTCGGTATGGGACTTGGCTGGATGCTAGGATGGCCAATACAAGCGGGGCTCGTATTCGGCCTTTCATTGTCGGTCGCCTCGACGGTGGTCCTCTTGCGCGCCCTCCAGGAGCGGCATGTGCTCAACACCGAGCGCGGCAAGATCGCAGTCGGCTGGCTGATCGTCGAGGATCTTGTGATGGTCCTTACCCTGGTCCTGTTGCCAGCAATCGCGCCGCTCTTCACCTCTGGCGAGAAGGTATCATTCGGCTCGCTGGCGCTCGAAGTCGGGGAGACCGTCGCGAAGGTCGCCATTTTTGTCATCATCATGCTGGTGGTCGGGCGACGGGTGATCCCGTGGATCCTGCATTACGTGGCGCATACCGCCTCACGCGAATTGTTCCGGCTCGCGGTACTGACGCTATCGCTGGGCGTTGCATTCGCGGCCACCGAAATATTCGACGTTTCCTTCGCCCTCGGCGCCTTCTTCGCAGGCATGATCCTGGCCGAGTCCGAACTCTCGCATCGCGCCGCCCAGGAAACGCTGCCGCTTCGCGACGCGTTCGCAGTGCTGTTCTTCGTGTCGGTCGGCATGCTGTTCGATCCCGCCGTGCTCATCGACAATCCCCTGCCGCTGCTTGCGACGGTCGGGATCATCATCATCGGCAAGTCGGTGGCGGCCTTTGCGATCGTGCGCCTGTTCGGCCATTCCAATGAAACAGCGGCAATGATTTCTGCGAGCCTCGCCCAGATCGGCGAATTCTCGTTCATCCTGATCGGATTGGGCATCGCGCTGGGCCTCATGCCGACCGAGGGGCGCGATCTCGTGCTCGCCGGCGCGCTCATCTCGATCATGCTCAATCCGGTCTGCTTCCTCCTCGTTGACCGCCTGATGCCGGGTTCAAGAGCGGTAACCCCAACGTCGGCCGCTCCCGAGGAGACCACGGCTCCAAGCCCGGCCAAACCCGTTGTTCTGGTCGGCTTCGGCCGCGTCGGCAGCGCAATCCTTTCGGCGCTGAAGAACGATCACACGCATGTAACCGTCATCGAGGACCGCGAGGAAGTTATCAGCGGCCTTGCCGGTCAATCCGGTGTCACCGCCATACAGGGCAATGCGGTCGAGAGCGAGATTCTGGCTCAAGCCGATATCAGTCATGCAGGCTGGATGCTTGTAACGGCGCCAGATGCCTTCGAATCGGGTCAGATCATTGCGCAGGCCAAGAAGACCAATCCTCGCATCTCGGTCATCGCGCGCGCCCATTCGGACGCGGAAGTCGAGCATCTGAAGCACTACGGCGCCGATTACGTCATCATGGGCGAGCGCGAGATCGCCGATGCCATGGTTCACGCCATGGCGTCTACTTCGTATAAGTGAGGCTCAGCCCGGCAATTCCCGCCGCGAGATCGAGACCCGTCTGGGCCTGAATACTGATCGGTTGCAGCGTGATGCTCTTCTGGAAACCGCCAATCAGAACATTGGCGCCAAAGCCGACGATAGCGGTCGCTTCCGCCGAGACGCCGCCATAACTGCCCTGCAGCGCGCCGCGCTTCGGCTTGGCCGGCGCCAGAACCGCCCAGACCACCACAGACTGTTGAGTCATGCCGATGTCGAGGCCGATACGCGTAATCTTGCCACGATACGTCTCGACGCGACCACCACGCGACGGCTGATAGACGCAACTCAGCTTCTTCTGCGACATGATGATGTAGCCGATGCCGGGAGCAATGCCGCAAGATAGAACGCCAATCTTCACGGTCGCCTTAGCTGTCGCAGGTGCGATGCCTGGCAGGGAGAACGCAATAACCGCAGCCAACAAGGCTGCAAACACTTTACTCATCCAACTCATCCCCCTGCCCAGCTCGGCCACCCAATTCAACCTCGATTGTGACCAGATTGGGACTGCTCGGTCAATCTGGACCGGGGCATCGGCAAAGAGTTGAAAATGCGGTATCGGCCCGATAAAACCCACTCAAATGGATGCATCTGTCGCCTATGCCCTCGCGATTGGCGAAGTCGCCTGGATCAATGTGCTTTTATCGGGCGACAATGCGGTCGTCATCGCCATGGCGTGCCGCTCGCTTCCGGACCGGCAGCGCAAGATTGGCGTCATGTTCGGCGCAGGGGCCGCGATCCTGCTTCGGATCGCATTTGCCTTTGTCGTCACCTGGCTCCTGGACACGCCTTTTCTGAAGGCCATTGGTGGCGCTCTATTGCTCTTCATTGCCGTCAGCCTCGCAAGGGGCGGTGATGGCGAGGGCAAAGAGGTTGCCGCACCCAATCAGTTGTGGCGAGCCGTTGCGACGATTGCGATCGCCGATGCAGCGATGAGCCTCGACAACGTCATCGCCATCGCTGCTGTCGCCGACGGCGATTATTATCTCTTCACCATCGGCCTGGCGCTATCCATCCCGCTGATCGTAGTCGGCGCCACCTTGATCACCAGACTTCTCGTGAAACTTCCGATCATCGTCTGGGCCGGAGCAGCGCTGCTTGGCTGGGTCGGGGGCCACCTGATTGCCGAAGACGAATCCTTGATGCATCTCATGTGGCGCCAGCCGCCAGAGGCCGCCGTCTATATTACCGCGCTTGCCTGTACAGGCTTGGTGGTGATTGCGGCCTATTTGCTGCGCCGCTACGACGCGCGAAAGGCGAACGCCTGAATTCAAGGCGCGGCGAACATCGCCGTGACGCGTGAGCGTTAGACTGAAGCATTACTTGCGCGCCTCGGAATTCCGGGCATAGTTGCGGATGGAGCCGGGTTTACCTGGCCCATTGGCTATTGCATTGGCCGATACCGGGACAACGGGAATGTCAGTGGAGGAACCCCTTATGCGCCGCAGAAACTTGATTGCCACCGCCCTCGTCGCGACGATGCTCGTGAGCCCCGCGCTTTTCACCACGAGTGCCGCTGCTCTCGATGATGTTCGCATTATTGCGCCGGCCGCGCCTGGCGGAGGTTGGGACCAGACAGCGCGCGCGATGCAGGAGGCAATCCAAGGCGCAGGCGGCGCCGCAACTGTGACGGTCGAAAACGTGCCGGGCGCAGGCGGCACGGTCGGCCTGGCGCAGCTTGTGAGCCAGGAAGCCGGCAAGCCCGATGTTTTGATGGTGAACGGCCTCGTCATGGTCGGCGCCATTCTGACCAATAATTCTGCCGTGACACTCGACCAGGTGACGCCGATTGCACGTCTCACCGGCGAGTTCGAAGTCATCGTCGTGCCGGCCGCCTCCGACATCAAGACGCTTGCCGACCTCACAGCCAAGCTCAAAGCCGATCCGGGTTCTGTCTCCTGGGGCGGCGGTTCGGCCGGCGGCACGGATCACATTCTTGCCGGCCTGATCGCCAAGGCGGTCGGTGCCGATGTGACCAAGCTCAATTATGTGCCCTTCTCGGGCGGCGGGGAGGCCCTCGCGGCGATCATGGGCGGCCATGTGACCGCTGGCATCAGCGGCTATAGCGAATGGGCAGGCCAGATACAGTCCGGCGAACTGCGCGCGCTTGCCCTTTCGGCGCCGGAACGGGTGGCGGGCATCGACATCCCGACACTCAAGGAGCAAGGCGTCGATGTCGAACTCGCAAACTGGCGGGCGATCGTTGCAGCTCCTGGCCTCGATGAGGCGCAGACCAAAGCGTTGCTCGCAGTCGTCGATGGCGCGGTGAAGAGCGATGGCTGGAAGAAGACGCTTGCCGACAAGAACTGGACGGATCTTTATCTCGCGGGTGACGACTTCGCGGCGCTGCTCAAGACCGAGAATGCGCGCGTCACCGAAATCCTGAAAGGCATCGGCCTCGTCCAGTAGCGAAAAGCCCGTGGCGCCCAGGCAAAACGTATCGATCGCCGGCGCGGCAATCGGCGTTGGCCTGGTTCTCCTGGGTGCGGTGATCGGCATTGATGCCGCGACGATGCGGGTGCCACCGACCTATGCCAAGGTGGGTCCCCATATATTCCCGATCGTCTTCTCAATCGGGCTCGTCATTACGGGGGCTCTCATCGTCTTCAGGGCCTTCGTGCCGAAGTCCGGCCCGGTGCTGGCGGCAGAGGACGCCCCGACCGACTGGCGCGCCGTCGCGATCGTCTCGGTTGGCCTTATCCTTGATGCCCTATTGCTCAAGACGCTCGGCTTCATCATCACGGCGCTCGGCGCTTTTCCTGATCGTCACCTTCGCGTTGGGTAGCCGAAACTATGTGCGTGATATCGTGACGGGCCTGGTGCTGGCGACGGTCACCTATTTCGGCTTCACACGCGGGCTCGGCTTGCAATTGCCACCCGGCATCTTTGCCGGAGCGTTCTGATGGAGGTGTTCTCCGCCCTCCTCGACGGTTTCGCGACTGCCGCGACGCCAATAAACCTGTTCTGGTGCCTTGTCGGCACCACGCTCGGCACAGCGATCGGTATTCTTCCCGGCATTGGGCCGGCGCTCACCATCGCGCTGCTTCTGCCGGTCACAGCCAAGCTCGATCCGACCGGCGCCTTCATCATGTTCGCCGGGCTCTACTACGGCGCCATGTATGGGAGTTCGACGACTTCGATCCTGCTCAACACGCCGGGCGAAGTCCGGTTCGATCGTGACTGCGGTCGAGGGCAATCTCATGGCCCGGCAGGGGCGCGGCGCGGCGGCCTTGGCGACGGCCGCAATCGGCTCGTTCGTCGCCGGCACCTTGGGCACGATCGCGATTACCTTTCTGGCGCCGCTTTTCGTGAAGCTCGCCTTGCTTTTCGGACCGGCGGAATATTTCGCGCTGATGATCCTCGCATTCACGACCGTGTCGGCCCTGCTCGGCGCCTCGTTCTTGCGTGGCGTTGTCAGCCTTCTCCTCGGTCTCGCCTTGGGTCTTGTCGGAACCGACGTGCTTACGGGCCAGCCCCGCCTCACTTTTGGTATTCTCGAGCTTTTGCGCGGTATCGATGTGGTCGTCGTGGCGGTCGGACTCTTCGCGGTTGGCGAGGCGCTGTTCATGGCATCGCGGCCCGATCTGAGGGCTTCCGACCTCATACCGATCAAGGGCTCCATCTTCATGACAAAGGAGGAATGGCGGCGTTCATGGAAACCCTGGCTGCGCGGGGCGGCGATCGGTTTTCCCTTCGGCGCTCTGCCGGCAGGTGGGACCGAGATCCCGACCTTCCTCTCCTACTTCGCAGAGAAGAAACTGGCGAAGCATCCCGAGGAATTCGGCAAGGGCGCGATCGAAGGTGTTGCGGGACCCGAAGCAGCGAACAATGCCGCAGTTGCCGGTGTATTGGTGCCGCTCTTGACGCTCGGCCTGCCGACATCGGCGACAGCCGCGATCCTGCTCGCCGCATTCGAACAGTACAATCTGAAACCTGGCCCCCTACTTTTTGCCGATTCATCGACCCTTGTCTGGGGACTGATCGCCAGCCTTTACATTGGCAATCTGATGCTGCTGGTGCTCAACCTGCCGCTTGCCGGGCTGTGGGTACGCTTGCTCGCCATTCCGCAGCCGCTCCTCTATGGCGGCATTCTTTTGTTCTCGACGCTCGGCGTTTATGCACTCAACAATTCCACATTCGACCTGATACTGCTGTTCATCGTCGGCGTGCTCGGCTTCCTCATGCGGCGGTATGATTTTCCAGTGGCGCCCTGCATCCTAGGGCTCATTCTCGGCAAGCTTGCGGAAGCGCAATTCCGCCGTGCAATGAGCATCAGCCAAGGCGATCCGCTGGTTTTCATTACCCATCCGATCTCGGCTGCACTGTTGCTCATTGCATTGATCGTGCTCGTCGCGCCGATCATCTACCGCTGGAGGGCTGCGTCCTCCGGAACGCCGAAGGCGGCCGGATAACGACAAGTACCGGAACGACCTTTCAAGGAACCCGTCGTAATTTGAAGGCCCATGAAGGCCCCGTGCTCCCTGAAGGAGCAAGCGAGATGAGCAACGCACCCAATATAGAATTCAGGATGACCCAAGACGATAATCGCGTCCTGTCAGGCCTGACGCATCGCCACGATGCCCGCGTCGGTCAAAAAGCGCCAAAGGCCGCGCGATTGACAGGAAGTACTGTGTCTCGCTGATCCGGCCTTTCAGCAGCAATGACGATCACCTACGCGCCATGAAATCCAATTTTCCAAGTTCAACGCCGTTATGCCGCAATAGCGCATAGGCCGTCGTCAGATGGAAATAGAAGTTCGGCAGCACGAAAGTGTTCAGGTAGTCGGAACCCTTGAAGTTCATATCCTGGCCGCCGACCTTGAGCGTCACGGTCCGGTCCGCAGCGTCGGCAAACTGGTCCTTCTTCAAAGACTTCAAAAAGTCCGTGGTTTTACGGATTCGGGCATGAAGTTCCTCGAAGGTCTTCTCTTCGTCAGGATAGGACGGTACCGGCACGCCGGCGAGCCTTGCGCCAGCACCTTTGCCGAAATCACAAGCCAACTGGACCTGGCGGGTGAAGGTGTACATGTCCGGGAACAGACGCGCCTTCAACAGCGAGTCAGGATCAATCTTCTTGGCCTGAACATAGGCTTCGGCCTTGTGCAGAATGGTGCCAAGGCCGGCGAGGAAGTGAACGAAGATCGGAACAGATGCATCATAGATCATGGTGATTTACCTCAGATTGCCGCAGAAACGCTGAATGCGATGACAGGCGTCCTCGAGAATTTCGGTCGCCGTCGCGTAGGATATCCGGAAGTATGGCGACATGCCGAAGGCCGCGCCATGTACCGCCGCGACGCCCTCGGCGGCGAGCAATTCGGTGACGAAATCCTCATCCGACTTGATGACATTGCCTGACGGCGCCGTGCGGCCGATCGCTCCCTTGCAGGACGGATACACGTAGAATGCGCCTTCCGGCGTGGGGCAGGAGATGCCTTTCGCCTGGTTGAGCATCGATACGACGAGATCGCGCCGATCCTTGAAGATTGCATTGTGCTTAGGAATGAAGTCTTGCGGGCCATTCAAGGCCTCGACCGCCGCCCATTGCGAGATGGATGATGGATTGGACGTCGATTGCGACTGCAGTTTCGACATGGCCTTGATGAGCGCCTCCGGTCCGCCGCCATAGCCAATACGCCATCCGGTCATGCAATAGGCCTTGGAGACACCGTTCATGGTAAGGGTTCGCTCGTAGAGCGCAGGTTCGACTTGGGCGGGCGTAGTAAATTTGAAGTCGTCATAGACGAGGTGTTCATACATATCGTCGGTGAGCACCCAGACCTGGCTATGGCGCATCAGAACGTCGGTCACCTTCTTCAACTCGTCGCGGGTATAAGCCGCACCGCTCGGATTTGAAGGTGAGTTGAAGATGAACCATTTGGTGCGCGGCGTGATCGCCTTCTCAAGTGCTTCGGCCTGAACCTTAAAGCCATGCTCGGCCGTAGTCGGCACGAAGACGGGCTTGCCGCCGGCCAGCATCACGATATCGGGATAGCTCACCCAATAAGGCGCCGGTATCACGACTTCATCGCCCGGATTGACGGTCGCCATCAGGGCGTTGAACAGCACCTGCTTGCCGCCAGTGCCGACAGAGATCTGCGAGGGCTTGTAGTCGAGGCCATTCTCGCGCTTGAACTTCGCACAAATCGCCTTTTTGAGTTCGGGCAGGCCATCGACGGCCGTATATTTCGTCTCGCCCCGCTTGATCGCCGCGATCGCCGCTTCCTTGATGTTCTCCGGCGTGTCGAAATCGGGTTCGCCGGCGGAAAGGCCGATGATGTCGCGACCCTCGGCCTTGAGCGCCATGGCCTTGTTCGAGATGGCAATAGTGGCGGAAGGCTGGATGCGGTTCAGCGCGTCGGAAATAAAGGCCATTACGGCGGTCCCTCAAGTTGGCGCTGTCTGGTAGCCGCCCGGCGGCGAACCCGCAAGTCTCAGCCTGCGTCAGCCCCAATTGGTGGAAACTGCGACCACGGGCGGCTTACACAAGGTTTGGTAGACCACGCAATAGCGTTCGGTCAGACGGATGAGCGTGGCACGCTGCTCTTCCGTCAGGCTACCTTTGATATCGAAGGTCAGCCTGATCGCCTGGAAGCCGACCGGAGCGTCCCTGGCGACACCAAGAGTCCCGCGGAAATCGAGATCGCCCTCGGCGTTGACCACGGCCTCGTCGATCTTGAGATCGAGCGCCGTGGCGACGGCGTTCAGCGTCACGCCGGCGCAAGCGACGAGGGCCTGAAGCAGCATGTCGCCAGAGCAGGCGTGCATGCCGGAGCCCCCGGTTGCGGGATGAAGCCCGGCCTCAACCAAGGCGCGCGCGGTTTCTACCGAGCACGTCACACCCTCTCCCAACCTGCCTTCGGCCTTCAACGTGAGCAGAGCCGATTCGGCCTGCTCGCGGTAACGCGCTTTCAGCGGGGTCTGAATTTCCCGCAGCTCATCAGCCTTCATCGCATAAGCCTTTCCTCAGCTCTGGAAACTCGTCATAGGATAAGGCATTTAGCGGCGGAGCACGATGCGGGCAAATTGATGCGCAGAGCGGATGCGACCCTTCCCATGGTCGTGGCCGGAGGCGGCATCGCAGGTCTTGCGGCTGCTCTCGGCCTGGCGCGAATCGGCGCCGAGACCCTGGTTCTCGAGCAAAGCGCAGCTTTCAGCGAAGTGGGCGCAGGGTTGCAGGTCGGACCCAATGCGATCCGGGCGCTGCGCTGGCTGGGCGCGCTCGAGGCCATCGAGCCATATCTCTTTGCGCCGCCGGCCATCCGCATTCTGGACGGCCCGACTGGCCGGGAGCTGACGTCGATACGCCTCGGTGCGCGATTTGCCCGCCGCTTCGGCGAGCCCTATCAGGTCATCCACCGCGCTGATCTTCTGATGGGACTGCTTTCGGCTGCAGGCGCGGAGTCTTGCATCGGCGTGGAAACCTCCGCGCCAATTGCGGAGGTTGGGCAGGAGCGCGGCAATCTTGTTGTCGCGACCGATGACGGCCGCGTCATGAATGTTGGCGGTGTCGTCGCGGCTGACGGGATCAGATCGACATTGCGCCGGTATCTGCCGCGCGCCGGCGGACCAACCTATCGAGGCTACACAATTTTTCGGGCTCTCATTCCCGTCGAAGGAATGCCCCAGGAATTGCTCGACGATTGCGTCTGCCTGTGGCTGTGCCCTGGCGGACACGTCGTTCACTACCCGGTGCGCGGCGGACAAGCCATGAACATCGTGGCCGTGACCGAAGGCCCGTGGAATTCCCAGCGCTGGAGCGAACCCGCGCACCGCGATGACCTCAATCCCATCTTTGCCTATGCTTGCGATGCCTTACGGACGCTCACTCTGCACCCGCTAATCTGGACGAAATGGGCAGGCGCCGACCTAGAGCCGAGCCCGATATGGTCGCACGGCAGGCTAACGCTTATCGGCGATGCCGCCCACGCCACCCTGCCCTTCCTCGCCCAAGGTGCAGCCATGTCATTGGAAGACGCTGTTGTCCTGGCCCGGACGCTTCGCCGGAATGGCATCGCAGACGGCTTCGAGCTTTATGTGAGACTGCGCTATGAGCGAACTCGCCGCCTAACCCTCGCCTCGCGCAAGGCCGGCTGGCACTATCACCTCGACGGATTGGCGCGCAAAGCCCGCAATGGCTACCTTCGGACGATGTCTGCAAACCGCTTTCTGAACCGTCTGTCCTGGATTTACAGTTACGACCCGCTCGCCGACTAGATTGCCGCAAAATCGCCGCAGTGCTCCAATCCCCGCCATATTTGCGCTAACGCGGCGCCACCTTCGCAATGCATAGGAAAAGCCATCGATTCGCAGAGAGACGGTTCTATGACTTCGCGTGACGGCGATCTTGCATCTTTCAAGCTTTTAGGCCTGATGGCGGTTGGCTTGTCGGCAGCCTTGTTCGCAATAATTGCGTTGCTCGGCACGGGCGGCTTCCAGATCATAGTCTAACTCGCGAGCGCGCTCACGGAAATGTGAGCGTGTCGTCGTGTTCGCTTGCTTCTTCCGCGATACACTGGCTCTGAACTTCAGGAGGCCATCATGTTGAAGCATGCGACTCTAGCAATCGCCGTCACCTTGACCGGCGGGCTGATGATTTCAGGCGTGGCGTTCGCCGCAGGAGACGGCGGAAGTTCCAGCAGTTCCGGGGCTCAGAACTGTAAGACCGGCGAAGTCTGGAGCAGCTCCCAGAAGAAATGCGTCAAATCGAGCTCGGGGATTGTCCCCGACGGCGACCTCTACGAGCAAGGCCGGGCGTTGGCACTCGCCGGCGAATTCGGGAGGGCAATCGAGGTACTCAACGCGATCAAGGACAAGGACCAGCCAGGCGTTCTCAATTATCTTGGCTATGCGCATCGCAAGGCGGGAATGTTCGAAGAGGGCATTGCGTATTATCATCAGGCCCTCGCAATCGACCCCGATTACGTGCTCGCACGCGAGTATCTCGGGGAAGGTTATGTGGCGGCCGGGAAAGTGAATCTCGCTCGCCAACAGTTGCAGGAAATCGGGACCCGCTGCGGAACCAATTGCGAGGAATATATCGAACTCGCCGAGGTCATAGCTTCCGCTCAGTAGCAGGAACCACTGCAGAGCACTTCACCGCCCGGCTGCTTCATTGAGGGGGGCAGCATGAAAAGGAGCGGTGGCTATGAGAAAATTCGTACTTGTCAGTGTGGCATTGATGTTTTCGGCCGCGACGGCACTTGCCCAAGGCGGCGGTGGATCGAGCAGCGGCGGTGGATCGAGCAGCGGCGGCGGATCAAGCAGCAGTGGCGGTTCGAGCAGCGGCGGAACCGGCGGCAAGAGCACTTCGGCGCAAAAGTGCAAGGCTGGCTATGTCTGGAAAAAGAGCACGAAGAAGTGCGTTGCAGTGGAGTCCGGCATCCTTCCCGATGATGAGCTTTACGAAGAAGGCCGCCTCCTTGCGAAGGAAGGCCACTATGATTGGGCAATCACGGTCCTGAGCGCGGTCCAGCGCAAGAACGATCCGGACGTGCTCAACTATCTGGGCTACAGCAACCGCAAAGCCGGCCGGCTTGACATCGGCCTGACCTATTACCAGAAGGCGCTGGCGATCAATCCGAACTTCGTACTTGCGCGCGAGTATCTCGGTGAAGGTTATGTTGCGGCTGGCAAGTTCGATCTCGCCCGGCAGCAATTGCACGAGATCGGCAATCGCTGCGGCACGAATTGCGAGGAATACATGGATCTCGCGGAAGTCATCGAGGGCGCATCGTAAAGGCCACTATGCTGCGCCGGTCAATCCCGGCGCAGCCATTCCATTCTGGTGCGGGCTTCCGGCGCTTGCGCGAGACGGTCGCGCAGAGCTGGCAGCAGTATCTCGAATTCCTCATCGAGTTGCCATGGCGTATTCACGATGGCGAGCCCCGAGCCGGCAAGTCCGCCTCCATTCACAACCGCCCGCACAGTCAGCTCGAGAGTGAGTGTCTTGGGTGTGCTCATGGCACGGAGCCCGTCGACAACGGCGTTCGAAAGCCCATCGCCGGTGATCGGATACCAAAGGCAAAAAACTCCCGTGGCAAACCGTTCCAGCCCTTCGCGCAGGGCTATTAGGGTTCTTTTGGATTCGTCGTCGCGTTCATAGGGCGGGTCAAGGAGGACAAGGCCACGGCGTTCGGGGGGTGGCAACTGGGCCTTTATGGCGATCGACGCATCGAGTTCGGTCAGCGTGACGGCGCGATCAAGTCCGTAGCGTTCTCGCAGACTGGCGAAATCTGCAGGATGAAGTTCGTTGAACATCAAGCGGTCGTTTGGGCGCATAAGCCGGCGCGCGAATTCAGGCGATCCCGGATAAGCCTGCAATGGGCCACCGCCGTTCACCGCTGCAATCACGTCGCGCCAAGGAGAGATGAGCACCTCCGCTGGCTCCGACAGCGGTGATGGAGCTCCCGCCTCGTCATAGAAGCGTCCAACACCTTCCCTCCACTCGCCGGTGCGGTTGGCCGCATCGGCGTTGAGATCATAGACGCCAATGCCCGCATGCAGATCGATGATGCGGAGGGGCTTATCCTTCTTTTTCAGATGTTCGATCAACCGCGCCAGTACAATGTGCTTCACCACATCGGCATGATTTCCGGCGTGAAAGGCGTGACGGTAGTTCATTGAAAGGCCGCGCCGTTAGTCCTGCCGCTCGCCGCGGCGTTTGGCCCAGTAAGCAAGGCGCTTGGCGATCTCGCGCTCAAAACCACGCTCTGCGGGGTGGTAAAAGCTTTCCCGTTCCATATCCTCGGGGAAATAGTTTTGCCCGGAGAATGCGTCTGGTTCGTCATGGTCGTAACGATACCCGGCGCCGTATTCTTGCTCTTTCATCAGGCGTGTCGGCGCGTTGAGTATGATTTTCGGTGGCGCCAGCGATCCAGTCTCGCGCGCACGCCGCGAGGCGGCACCAAAAGCCTTGTAGACCGCATTCGATTTCGGTGCAGTGGCCATATAGATCACCGCCTGCGCAAGCGCCAGCTCACCTTCTGGCGAGCCCAGAAAGTCGAACACGTCCTTGGCTGCGAGTGCCTGTTTGATGGCCTCCGGATCGGCAAGGCCGATATCTTCCACAGCCATCCTGACGATCCTGCGCGCCAGGAAGAGCGGATTCTCGCCGGCGGTCAGCATGCGCGCCAGATAATAAAGGGCCGCGTCGGGATCGGAACCGCGCACGGATTTGTGCAGGGCCGAAATGAGGTTGTAATGGCCGTCCTGCGACTTGTCGTAGAGGGGCACGCGCTTCTGTACGATGGCCGCAAGGGCGGCGTTGTCGAGCAGCGCCTTGGCAGTCGGAACCGACGAGAAAATATCTTCGGCGAGATTGAGAAGATAACGGCCGTCGCCATCCGCCATGGCAATCAGCGCTTCGCGGGCCTCAGCATCGAGCGGGAGTTGGCGGTTCTCATGCGATTCAGCGCGTGCGAGCAGCTGGTCCAGCGCCGCCGCATCGAGGCGGTTCAAGACGAGGACCTGGGCGCGAGAAAGGAGCGCGCCATTCAACTCGAATGACGGGTTCTCGGTAGTCGCGCCGACCAGCGTGATCGTGCCGTCCTCGACATAGGGTAGAAAGCTGTCCTGCTGGGACCGATTGAAACGGTGGATTTCATCGACGAAGAGCAGCGTTCCCTTGCCTTGCTCTCGCCGGATGCGGGCTTGCTCGAAAGCTTTTTTAAGATCGGCAACGCCGCTGAAGATGGCCGACATCTGCTCGAAGTAGAGGCCCGTTTCTCCGGCCAACAGGCGAGCGATCGTCGTCTTGCCGGTGCCGGGCGGCCCCCAGAGAATTATCGACGGTAGGCGCCTGGCGGCCAGTAACCGCGTCAACGCCCCTTCAGGACCGACGACATGATCCTGGCCCACGACTTCGGACAGCTTGAGCGGCCTCAGACGATCGGCGAGCGGGCGTGGAGCATCCTGATCGAGGCCGGCAGCCTGAAATAGATTGGCCATCAGCCCCCAAGCTGCATGCGCAGCACGCGACCCGCTCGATTGACCGCGAACTCCCAATAGCCTTCGCTCGACTTGATCGCCCCGGTCAGCACGTCGACATTCTCGACTGTGACGCCATTGACCTCGAGAATGATGTCGCCCTTGCGGAAGAAGCGACGCGCCGGGCCGGAGCGGATGTCGGCGGCGACGACGCCATTGGTGTTCGAAGACACGCCGAGTTCCTCCGCAACAGCTGGCGACAGATTTGCAACCACCATACCGGAAAAGGGATTGTTACCGCTGATAAGCGTCTCGTCGCGCTCCATGGTCTCGGGCGGGGCGATCAATGCCAAGCGTGTTTCGCTGCGATTGCCGCCACGCTGATATTCAATGATCGCCGACGCGCCAATTCGCGATGTTGCGACCCGGTAATCGAGTTCCTTGGCATTTTCTACCGGCTTGCCGTCGTAGGCGAGGATTACGTCGCCACGCTTCAACCCCGCTTGCACGAGCGGGCTTTGCTTGTGCACGCTGACCACAAGAGCGCCTTCCGGCCGCGCAAAGCCCAGCGACTCGGCGATCTCGGCGGTTACGTCCTGAAGGTCGGCACCAATCCATGGGCGCTGCAATTTTCCGCCCTGCTCTGCCGAGAGCACGACGGTACGTACCATATTCGCCGGGATCGCGAAGCCAATACCGATCGAACCGCCGGAACGCGAGTAGATGGCCGTGTTGATACCAATGAGCTGGCCTCTCATGTCCACCAGGGCGCCGCCGGAATTTCCTGGATTGATGGCGGCATCCGTCTGGATGAAGAACTGATAGTCGCTGATGCCAAGCTGGGTGCGGGCGAGCGCCGATACGATGCCGCTGGTGACGGTCTGCCCCACACCGAACGGATTGCCGATCGCAAGCACAAGATCGCCGACATCGAGATCGTCGGAATCGCCGAAGGTCAGCGACGGGAGATCCTCTTCGCCGGCGTTGATCTTGAGAATCGCCAAGTCGGTGCGTGGATCGGCCAGCATCAACTTTGCCTCGAATTCGCGCTTGTCGGCAAGGACGACGCGGATATCGGTGCCGCCCTCGATGACGTGATTGTTGGTTACGACAATGCCGCGAGGATCGACGATAACGCCGCTCCCAAGCGAGTTTTGAGAGCGCGAACGCGGCGCGCCATTGTTACCAAAGAAGCGCCGGAAAAACGGGTCGGCATAGAGACCCATCTGGTTTTGCGTCGCCTTCCGCTCGGCATAGACATTGACCACTGCGGGCGACGTCTCGCGCACGACCGGCGCGTAGGACAATTGGATCTGCAGCTTGTTCTCAGGAACAGCCTTCTCAGCAACGGCGTGGCTAACGGGAATAATCAGAGAGATAGACAACAGAACGCCGCCGAATTTGCCAAGCCTGCTCACGCCAAATCTCCGCATCACCGTCTATCCAGTTTGGTTGAAAGTATGATCGCCAACTCGGTTCTCGCCACGCCGGGCAACGCACCCATCATATCGAGCATTCTGTCCATGTCTTCGGCCGATTCCGTTCGCGCCAGCGCCACCAAGTCGAACTTGCCGCTCACAGTATGTAAGGCCTCTATCTGCGGCATTTTTGCGAGCGAACGAGCTACGTCAATCTGGCGCCTGGGCTCGACTTCCAGCGTCACATAG
This sequence comes from uncultured Alphaproteobacteria bacterium, assembly GCA_963805405.1. GTDB lineage: Bacteria > Pseudomonadota > Alphaproteobacteria > Rhizobiales > Aestuariivirgaceae > JAEUMG01. The sequence goes on from CAWDUC010000020.1 coordinate 1,008,093, forward strand.
GCCCGAATGCCACCCTTGTCCAAGTCTTCGGCCAGCTTCACGCCGTAGCCGGCGATTATGCCGCGCTCCTCCAGCCGCCGCAGGCGATCCTGAACAGTCGTGCGCGACAGGCCAAGCTTGCGGGCGAGCGCTGCGACAGGCTCGCGTGCGTTCAGCCGCAAATAGCCAATCAGTTCCTGGTCCTTCTGGGTCAACATGCCAAGCCGTCGAATCGAATAAATATCCGTCATTATGACGTGACATTCGTCGTTTAACAACTCATTGGCGGATTTTATCCGGCGTCGCGGTTGCCGAAATTTGACGGTCTTTAGGGAGGAAGGTCGGATGAAATCAGGCAGCGTTCTTCAGTTCGCAACCGATCGCGTTGTGTCTCCGCATTTTCGGGATGCGGCCGATGTCGCCCTAAGGCTAGCCCCCGACGTCCCGGTCTTCTGCTACAGCGCGGCAACTCTGCGGGCACGCGCCAGGCTCTTCATCGACAATTTTCCCGGCGAGGTCAGCTATGCGGTGAAGGCAAATTCATCCGCGCATGCACTGGCGACACTCGCGGAGTGCGGGATTGCGGTGTGGGACGTCGCTTCGATCGAAGAAATGCGCGCGGTGCGAGAAGTCTCTGGCGTCGCACAATTCCACTATCACAATCCCGTCAAGTCGCGAGCGGGAGATACGCGAGGCCCGGGTCCGCTTCGACTGCCGGCGTTTCGCCGTAGACTGCTTCGAGGAACTCGCCAAAATATCGGAAGTGGTCGGTTCATCGGCAGATATCGAAATCGCCGTTCGCTTTGTCCTCAATCGCGAATCGAAAAGCTCGGCACATGATTTCTCGAGCAAGTTCGGCGCCGATGAACCCGAAGCCGGAAATCTGCTGCGAGAGGCTGCGCAGCGCGGGTATCGCGTCGTGCTCACATTCCACCCCGGGTCACAATGCCGATCGCCAAGCGCCTACGAGCGCCACATCGTGGCGGCGCATCGCATCGGGGAGGCGGCGCAAGTCAAGCTTGCTGCTCTCAATGTCGGCGGCGGCTTTCCGGCCGACTACCCCAATAGCTCTGCCCCTCCTCTCGACGACTTCCTGCAAAGCATTCGGGCAACAACTGACAGTCTGTTCGGTGCCGGGGGCGTGAAGCTTGAATGCGAACCGGGTCGCGGCATGGTGGCGAGTTCCCACAGTCTCCTTACGCGCATCAAGCTCGTGAGAAACGGAGACGAGATTTTCATCAATGATGGGATCTATGGTGCGCTGCTGGAATGCGCGCAGGTACCGGAGTTGATGCCTCGCGTTCGCGCTATCCGCGGCGGCAAACCGGTTGTCGGGAGCTATCGTGAGTACACGATCTACGGGCCGACCTGCGACCCCCTCGACGTGTTGCCTGGCAAGCTAAGTCTGCCAACAGCCCTGGAAGAAGGCGACTATTTGGAATTCCTGCCGCTTGGCGCTTACGGCGCTGCGACCGCTACGCGCTTCAACGGCTACGGGACGCGCGATGTCGTCCCGGTAGCAACCTGACCTAGAACCGCCTGATCAGGCTGCGGCTTCCTGCGTTTCTTCGCCGGGCGCCTTCATCGAAGGGCCGGAATCCTTGCCCTTTTCAGCCGTATCGCGATCTACAAACTCGATCACGGCCATCGGTGCTGAATCGCCATGGCGGAAACCCGCTTTCATGATGCGCAGGTAGCCGCCGCTCCGGCTGCCGTAGCGCGGACCGAGCACGTCAAAGAGCTTCTTGACCTGGGTTTCGTCGCGCACTTCCGAGATGGCCTGGCGGCGGGCATGGAGGCCGCCCTTCTTGGCCAGCGTCACGAGCTTCTCGACGACGGGACGCAGGTCCTTCGCCTTCGGCAAGGTCGTCACGATCTGCTCGTGCTTGATGAGAGCCGCGGCCATATTGGCAAACATCGACTCGCGATGGGGGACAGTGCGATTAAACCGGCGTCCGCGAAAACCGTGGCGCATGGACGTTGCTCCTCGTTACTCAGTAATGGGTCTCGAACTTCTTGGCGAGTTCGTCGATGTTTTCAGGCGGCCAGTTCGGCACTTCCATGCCAAGATGCAGACCCATCTGGGCCAGCACTTCCTTGATCTCGTTCAGCGACTTGCGGCCGAAGTTCGGGGTACGCAGCATCTCGGCTTCCGTCTTCTGGATAAGGTCGCCGATATAGACGATGTTGTCGTTCTTCAGGCAGTTGGCCGAGCGAACCGAGAGTTCCAACTCGTCGACCTTCTTGAGAAGCGCAGCGTTGAACTCGAGTTCGGGACGCTCCTCTTCGGCGGTTGCCTTCGAGGGTTCGTCGAAATTGATGAAGACCGAAAGCTGATCCTGAAGAATACGCGCGGCATAGGCGACGGAATCTTCAGGTGTCATCGAACCGTCAGTCTCGACTGTCAGAATGAGTTTGTCATAGTCGAGGATCTGGCCCTCGCGGGTGTTTTCGATCTTATAGGAGACGCGCTTTACCGGGCTGTAGATCGAGTCGACCGGGATCAAACCGATGGGCGCATCTTCCGGGCGATTGCGCTCGGCGGGGGCATAACCCTTTCCGGTATTGACCGTGAACTCGATGCGAATTTCCGCGGCTTCATCGAGCGTGCAGATTACATGCATCGGGTTGAGGATCTGAATATCACCGGTCTGCTGGATGTCGCCGGCAGTTACGACGCCAGGGCCTTCCTTGCGGAGCACCAGGCGCTTCGGCCCCTCGCCGTGCATGGCGATCGCGACTTCCTTGACGTTCAGGATGATGTCGGTGACATCCTCGCGAACGCCGGCGATCGAGGAGAATTCATGCAGCACGCCATCGATCTGGATCGAGGTAACGGCGGCGCCCTGCAGCGACGACAAAAGGATGCGACGCAGCGCATTGCCGAGAGTCGTGCCAAATCCCCTCTCCAGCGGTTCTGCGACCATCGTCGCGACGCGCTTGCGATCCTTGCCAGCCTGTACTTCCAGCTTGGAGGGTCGGATCAGTTCCTGCCAATTCTTCTGATTGACGTGCATGTTTTCGTCCCGTGGATGCTCCGGCGCGATACACTGCCGGACGCCGTCTATGTTCAACTTTCCGGCGGCCAGTGCCGCCGCTTCTCAGACCCGGCGGCGCTTGGGCGGCCGGCAGCCATTGTGCGGAATGGGGGTCACGTCGCGGATCGACGTCACCTGCAGACCGCAGGATTGCAGCGCACGAAGCGCCAATTCACGACCGGAACCCGGACCAGAAACTTCAACTTCGACCGTCTTCATGCCGTGTTCCATGGCAGCCTTGCCGACTTGCTCGGCGGCAACCTGCGCGGCGTAGGGCGTCGACTTGCGCGAACCCTTGAAGCCAAGCTTGCCGGCCGAAGCCCAGGCAATGGTATTGCCCTGGACATCGGTTATCGTGATCATCGTATTGTTGAACGATGCGTTCACGTGAACGACGCCGGAGCTGATATTCTTGCGCTCTTTACGGCGCGGACGTGCAGGTTCTTTGGCCATGTGTCTGGTACTGTCCGATTGGAGTTACTTCTTCTTGCCGGCGATTGCCTTGGCAGGACCCTTGCGGGTGCGGGCATTGGTGTGGGTGCGCTGGCCGCGGACCGGCAGGCCCTTGCGGTGACGCATGCCGCGATAGCAGCCCAGGTCCTGGAGCCGCTTGATGTTCATCGACACTTCACGGCGCAGGTCGCCCTCGACAACATAGTCGCGGTCAATGACCTCACGGATCTGCAAGTACCTCGGCGTCGCTCAATTCATTGACCCGCTTGGCGTGCGGGATCTTAACCTTGTCGCAGATTTCCACCGCATTCACGGGGCCGATCCCATGGATGTAGCGCAGCGCAATGACCACGCGCTTGTTCGTCGGAATGTTTACGCCTGCAATACGGGCCAATTCAATTCTCCCAAGTAATTCATGGAGTTACCTCCACGTCCTTAAGTCGTTCACCACCGTCCGATAAGGCCGCCACAATGGCACAAGGCTGCGCTTTGCGAGGGATTCCCTCGCCAAGCCAGCCGAGATGACAGTCAGGATGCGGGTGTATCTAGGCAGGAATCGGTCGTACGTCAACCAGATTCCGTAACTCGCATGACCGTCATGCCTGGTCGAGCACCTCCTCGATCTGACGGCGGACATCCGGGATGTCCGCCATTCCGTCGATCGTCCGTCAAATTGCCCTTCTTGCCGTAATAGTCGATCAAGGGGGCCGTCTGCTTATTGTAAACATCGAGACGGCCGCGGACGGTCGCCTCGTTGTCGTCGGGCCTACGAATGAACTCGTGCGACCCGCAGACATCGCAGGTGCCTTCCTTCTTCGGACGCTCAAAACGGTCGTGATAGCCTTTGCCGCATTTGGCACAGGAATAGCGACCGGTAATTCGTTCGATCAGCGCCTCGTCATCGACCTTCATCTCGATGACAGCATCGATCTCGAGGTTCTTGGACTTGAGCATCTGGTCCAGCGCTTCCGCCTGCGCGGTGTTGCGCGGGAAGCCGTCCAAAATAAAGCCCTTTTCTACATCCGCCTGATCAAGCCGATCGGCAATGATCGAAACGACGATAGCGTCGGAGACAAGTTCGCCGCGATCCATGATCGCCTTTGCCTTGCGGCCAACCTCGCTACCCGCAGCGACCGCTGCGCGCAGCATATCGCCCGTCGAGAGCTGCTTAAATCCACGCTGCTCCTCGAGGCTTTTTGCCTGCGTACCTTTGCCGGCGCCCGGAGGCCCGAGCAAGATCAGGTTCATCGCCGGCTGCCTCGGAGCTTGGCGCGCTTGACGAGCCCTTCATATTGCTGGGCCATGAGGTGGCCTTGCATTTGAGCAACCGTGTCCATCGTGACGCTGACCACGATCAGCAGCGATGTGCCGCCGAAGTAGAAGGGCACGCCCGTGTAGCCGACAAGGAACTCCGGCAAGAGACAGACTAGAGTCAGATAGAGCGCGCCAATTCCCGTGATACGGGTCAGCACATAATCGATGTATTCGGCGGTCCGCTCGCCGGGCCGAATTCCTGGGACGAAGCCACCATACTTCTTCAGATTGTCGGCCGTTTCCTTCGGGTTGAACATGATCGAGGTATAGAAGAACGCGAAGAAAATGATCAGCGCCGCGTAGAGCACGAGGAATAGCGGCTGGCCGTGACCGAGCATGGCGGTCAGCGCGTTCAGCCAATCGGGCCCTTGTCCGCGCGTGAAATTGGCCACCGTGATGGGCAGCAACAGAAGCGACGAGGCAAAGATAGGCGGAATGACGCCCGAAGTATTGAGCTTCAGCGGCATATGCGAGCTGTCGCCTTGGAACATCTTATTGCCGACCTGGCGCTTGGGATACTGGATCAGCAAGCGCCGCTGGGCACGCTCCATGAAGACGATGAAGGCGATGACGATCAGCGCCATCACGATGACGCCGAGGATCACGAAAGTCGAAAGCTGACCTGTGCGGCCTAACTCGAGCATTGCCGCGACGCCGTGCGGCAAGCCCGCGACGATGCCGGAGAAGATGATCAGCGAAATGCCATTGCCGATACCGCGGGCGGTGATCTGCTCGCCGAGCCACATCAGGAAGACCGTACCACCGGTGAGGGTGATCACGGTGCTTGCCCTGAAGAACAGGCCAGGATCCGCCACCAATCCCGCTTGGCCTTCGAGGCCGATCGCAATGCCATAGGATTGCAGTGCGGCAAGAAGCACCGTGCCGTAGCGGGTGTATTGATTTATTTTCTTACGACCCTGCTCGCCTTCCTTCTTCAACTGCTCGAGGTGCGGCGAGACCGCCGAGAGAAGCTGAATGATGATCGAGGCGGAAATATAGGGCATGATGTTGAGCGCAAAGATCGCCATGCGGCCAAGCGCGCCGCCAGCCGAGACCATTGACCCAACCCAGAATTCCCGAGGAATTCTGCGCAGCGAACCGAGCAAGTTCGGCGGCATCGATGCCGGGCATCGGGATATAGGTGCCAAGCCTGTAGACAATGAGCGCACCCAGCGTGAACCAGATGCGCTTCTTCAGGTCCTCAGCCTTGCCAAGCGCCGAGAAATTGAAACTTGCCGCAAGTTGCTCTGCTGCCGATGCCATCCGATTTCCTCGCGCTGCCCCAACCCTGCCTATGTGGGTTGGCAGTCCCTCACCGGCAAGCTTACGATGCTGCCGGCGCGGGCTCAGCCGGCTTGAGCAACTTCACTGAACCGCCAGCCTTTTCGACGGCCGCGATGGCGCCCTTTGAGGCGTGATGCACCTCAAAGGCAACCTTCGAGGTAAGCTCGCCCTTGCCAAGCAGCCGAACGCCCGCCAGCGGCTTTGCAATCACGCCGGCAACCACCAGGGATTCGAGCGTCACAGGCGCCTTGGCGTCCAGTTTATTCGCCGCAATCGCACGCTCGACCACACCTAGATTGACCTCGTTGTAATGAACCGCATTCGGCTTGTTAAAACCGCGCTTTGGCAGGCGCCGATAGATCGGCATCTGACCGCCTTCAAAGCCCGCCTTCGCACCGCCCTTGCGCGCCGTCTGGCCCTTGCCGCCGCGACCGGCGGTCTTCCCGAGCCCCGAACCGATGCCACGGCCAACGCGCTTGCGCTTCTGTCGCGCGCCCGGGTTATCGGCGATTTTGTTGAGTTCCATATCCGTATTTCCTATTCGACCACGCGCACCAGATGCGCAACCTTGGCAATCATTCCGCGAACCGCGGGCGTATCAGCCAGCGTCGAGCGCTTGTGCATTTTGTTCAAACCGAGGCCGATCAACGTCGCGCGCTGCGCCGCCGGGCGGCGCTGCGGGCTATGGACCTGCTCAAGTACGATCGTCTTGGACTCTGATTTCTTTGTCTTTGCCATGGCGACCATCCTTATTCAGTAACCGCGACGTCCATGTCGCGACGACGAGACAGGATATCGCTGACCTTCTTGCCACGGCGGGCCGCAACCGAGCGTGGGCTTGCCTGCTTCTTCAATGCATCAAACGTAGCGCGGACCATGTTGTAGGGGTTCGATGAACCTTTCGACTTGGCGACGACATCCTGCATGCCAAGCGATTCAAACACCGCACGCATAGGGCCGCCGGCGATAATGCCAGTTCCCGGAGGCGCCGAGCGCAGAACAACGCGACCGGCACCCCAGCGCCCGTCGACATCATGATGAAGCGTGCGACCTTCGCGCAGCGGCACGCGCACCAAGCTGCGCTTCGCACCCTCGGTCGCCTTGCGGATCGCCTCGGGCACCTCGCGGGCCTTGCCATGACCGAAGCCGACGCGGCCCTTCTGATCGCCGACAACGACCAACGCGGCAAAACCAAACCGCTTGCCGCCCTTCACAACCTTCGCGACGCGATTGATGTGAACGAGCTTGTCGAGAAACTCGTTGTCCCGGTCATCGCGGTGATCCTTGCGGTCCCGCTCGCCACGTTCATTAGCCATCGTTTTATCTGCCTGTCATATCAGAAGTTGAGGCCGCCCTCGCGCGCACCATCGGCGAGCGCCTTGATCCGACCGTGATAGATGTAACCGCCGCGATCAAAGACTACGTCCTTGACACCCGCCTTAACGGCGCGTTCGGCAACGAGCTTGCCGATCTGGGCCGCCGCCTCCTTGTCTGTGCCCTTCTTGCCCAACGCCTTGAAATCCTTTTCAAGGGTGGAGGCAGAAGCGAGCGTAACACCCTTGGCATCGTCGATGACCTGGGCATAGATGTTCTTGTCCGACCGGTGGACGGACAGACGTGGACGCAATTTGCCGGCAGCGCGAAGAGCCTTGCGGACCCGGACGCGGCGCAAATCGATTGCTGTGGGTTTCTTTGCCATTGCTGTCACCAACTACTTCTTCTTGCCTTCCTTGCGGAAGATACGTTCGCCAGCATATTTCACGCCCTTGCCCTTGTAAGGTTCGGGACCGCGGAAATCACGAATCTCGGCCGCAACCTGGCCGACCCGCTGCTTATCTATACCGGTAATTACGATCTCGGTCGGCTTCGGCGTCTTTACCTCGATGCCTTCCGGCACCGGATAGGACACGTCGTGGCTGTAGCCGAGATTAAGTTGCAGGGCCCGGCCTTGAGCAGCGGCGCGATAGCCGACACCGTTGATCTCAAGCGATCTACTATAGCCCTCGGTCACGCCCTTGATCATGTTGGCTATCATGGTGCGCGACATGCCCCAGCAGGACCGCGCCAGCTTAGTCTGGTCGCGCGGGTCAACCTTGACTTCGCCGTTCTCAAGCTTGGCGAGCACATGCTCGACAAGAACCATGTTGAGTTCGCCCTTCGGGCCCTTCACCGACACATTCTGACCGGCAACGTTGACCGTCACGCCAGTCGGCACCGGAACCGCTCTCTTGCCAATACGCGACATCGTCTCTTCCTCAGAATACCGTGCAGAGAACCTCGCCACCCACATTCTGGGCGCGAGCTTCGGCATCGGACATAACGCCCTTCGGCGTCGAAAGTATGGAAATGCCGAGGCCGTTAAAGACCGTCGGCAGGGTTCCGACCGAGGCATAAACACGCCGGCCCGGCTTCGAGACCCGATGGATCTCGTGAATGACCGGCTCGCCATCGAAATATTTCAACTCGATTTCGATCTCAGCCTTCCCACCTGACTGCTGGACGGTAGCGTAACCGCGGATGAAGCCTTCTTGCTGAAGCACCTCGAGAACGCGCTCGCGCAGCCGCGATGCGGGCGTCGCCACCTTCTGCTTGCCACGCTCCTGCGCATTGCGGATGCGGGCGAGCATATCTCCGATTGGATCAATGACACTCATTTCGTCAGTCTCCTTCGTGCCCTGCCCTTACCAGCTCGACTTGACCATGCCGGGGATCAGCCCCTGGTTGGCCAATTCGCGCAAGGCAAGACGCGACATTCTCAGCTTCCGATAAAAGGCCCGCGGGCGACCGGTGAGCTCGCAGCGGTTGCGAATGCGGTTCGGCGCGGAATTGCGCGGCAATTGCGCGAGCTTAAGCTGCGCCGCGAAGCGCTCTTCCATCGGCAGGTCGTGATTCTCTGGTGACGGCCTTAAGGCGGGCGCGTTTGCCCGCATACTTCTTGGCCAGCTTCCGACGCCGGTTGTTTTTTTCGACAGAGCTCGTCTTTGCCATAAGAGCTACCTCAGTTGAAACGCTTGGTCTGCATCAGGCCGCCTGCTTGCGGATCTGCTTGCGGAATGGGAAATTGAAAGCCTCGATCAGCGCGCGCGCCTCTTCATCGGTCTTGGCGGTCGTGCAAATGATGACGTCCATGCCCCAGACACGATCGATCTTGTCGTAATCGATCTCCGGGAAAATGATGTGCTCCTTGATGCCCATGGCATAGTTGCCATGGCCGTCGAAGCTGCGTTCCGGCAGCCCGCGGAAGTCGCGGACGCGCGGAAGCGCGATGGTGATGAGCCTATCGAAGAACTCATACATCCGCGTCTTGCGCATCGTAACCTTGGCGCCGATCGCGAGGTTCTCACGGATCTTGAAGGTAGCGATGGCCTTGCGGGCCTTGGTAATGACGACCTTCTGGCCGGAGATCTTCTCGAGTTCCGCAACCGCTACCTGGACGAGCTTCGAATCAGCCGTAGCCTCGCCGATGCCCATATTCAGCACAATCTTCTCGAGGCGCGGAATCTGCATCGGATTGGTATAGCCGAACTGCTCGACAAGCTTCGGGCGAACCACGTCGTTATAATGCTGCTTGAGCCGCGGCACATAGCCGGCTGGCAGCGTGTCAACGACTTCAGTCTTCGCTTCAGACTTCTTCTCGGCGGGCTTCTTGTCAGCGGCCTTCTTCTCGGCCGGCTTCTTGGCCTCAGGCTTGTCGCCTTCGGACTTCTTGTCCTTCTTGGCTGGAGCCTTGGTTTCTTTCTTATCAGCCATCGATGACCTCCCCGGAACGCTTGGCGAACCGGACCTTCTTGCCGTCCTGAAGGAGCTTGTAACCGACACGCGTCGGCTTACCGTCCTTGGGATCGCGCAGTGAAATGTTGGAAAGGTGAATCGGCATCTCCTTGGAGATGATGCCGCCCTCCTGCGAGGGAGTTTGGCGCTGGTGCCGGCGCGCCATGTTGACGCCCTGGACGACTGCGCGCTCTTCCTTCGGCATTACGCGGATTACTTCACCGCTCTTGCCTTTGTCTTTGCCGGCGAGGACGATCACGCGGTCGCCCTTGCGGATTTTAAGCTTCGCCGCCATCACAACACCTCCGGCGCAAGCGAAATAATCTTCATGTGGTTCTTGGCGCGCAACTCACGCGGAACGGGTCCGAAGATACGGGTGCCGACCGGTTCGCCCTGTGCATTGATGAGCACCGCGGCATTGCGGTCGAAGCGTATCGTCGAACCATCGGCGCGACGGATGTCCTTGGCGGTACGGACAACGATCGCCTTCATGACGTTGCCCTTCTTGACACGGCCGCGCGGGATAGCATCCTTGACGGACACGACGATAATGTCCCCGACGCCGGCATATCTCCGCTTCGAACCGCCCAGCACCTTGATGCACTGCACGCGGCGCGCGCCGGAATTGTCGGCCACATCTAGGTTCGTTTCCTGCTGGATCATATCAGTACCTGTTCCACTATCCCGGCTCTAGCCGGGTTTCCTTCGTAAATCTGCTCAGCCTTGGCCCGGGGCGACCTTCTCGACCAATGTCCAGCGCTTAAGCTTGGAAATCGGACGGGTCTCCTGGATCCGGACCACATCACCCACCTTCGCGGCTTTCGCCTCGTCATGGGCATGATACTTCTTCGACAGGCGCACGGTCTTCTTCAGAACCGGATGCGTCAGGCGGCGCTCGACCTTGACCACGATGGTCTTGTCGTTCTTGTCGCTGACGACCACGCCTTGCAGAACGCGCTTTGGCATAATGTCTCTCCTACTTCGCGGTCTTCTTGGCGTTGGCGCGCTGCACCGTCTTAATGCGCGCAACGTCTCGGCGAACCTGGCGGATGCGCGAGGTTTTCTCGAGCTGGCCGGTCGCCTTCTGGAAACGCAAGTTGAGCTGTTCCTTCTTGAGGTTCAGGATCTCGTCCTTGAGCTGATCGGTGGTCATGACCTTGACGTCGGAAATCTTCATCTCAATCCCTCCGATCACTCGCCAAGGCGCGCAACGAAGCGCGTCTTGATGGGAAGCTTGGCTGCAGCAAGGGCTAATGACTTTTCGGCGATCGCCCGGCTGACGCCGTCGACTTCGAACAGGATGCGGCCCGGTTTGACGCGCGCCGCCCAGTATTCGGTCGAGCCCTTGCCGGAGCCCATGCGGACTTCCGCCGGCTTCTTCGACACCGGAACATCCGGGAACACGCGGATCCAGATGCGGCCAGCGCGCTTCATACCACGCGCAAGCGCACGGCGGGCGGCCTCGATCTGACGCGCGGTGATGCGCTCCGGCTCCTGGGCCTTCAGGCCAAAGGCGCCGAAATCGAGCGTGTTGCAGCTCGTCGCCTTGCCGTGAATGCGACCCTTGTGGGCCTTGCGGAATTTGGTTCGCTTCGGTTGCAGCATGATCAGTTACCTTGGCTCTCAGGCGGTCGCCGCTTCGCGGTCATGACCGCGATCGCGACGCGGACGGCCACCGTCCTGCGGCTCGCTCATTTTCTTATCTTGGGCCATCGGATCGTGTTCGAGGATCTCGCCCTTGAAAATCCAGACCTTCACTCCGTTGGTGCCGTATGCCGTCACCGCCGTCGCCGTGCCGTAATCGACATCGGCGCGCAGCGTATGCAGCGGAACGCGACCTTCGCGGTACCATTCGGTGCGCGCGATTTCCGCGCCACCGAGCCGGCCGGCGCAGGTGATCTTGATACCCTCGGCGCCCATGCGCTGGGCGGACTGCACGGCGCGCTTCATGGCACGACGGAAGGCCACGCGGCGCTCGAGCTGCTGGGCGATATTCTCAGCGACCAGGGTAGCATCAACCTCGGGCTTGCGCACCTCGACGATGTTGAGATGCACCTCGGACGAAGTCATTTCGGAAATCTTTTTTCGCAGCTTCTCGATATCTGCGCCCTTCTTTCCGATCACGACTCCGGGGCGCGCCGAATAGATCGTGACGCGGCACTTCTTATGCGGCCGCTCGATGACGATCTTCGAAACACCGGCCTGCTTGAGCTGATCCTTGAGATACTTGCGGATCTTCATGTCCTCATGAAGCAGCTTGCCGTATTCGCGATGATTGGCGAACCAGCGCGAGTCCCAGGTGCGATTGATCCCGAGGCGCAGGCCGATCGGATTGACTTTCTGACCCATCAGGCCGCCTCCTCGATTTCACGCACGATGATCGTGAGTTCGCTAAAATGTTTCTCGATGCGCCCAACACGGCCACGCGCACGCGGCGTCCAGCGCTTCATCACCAGGTTCTTGCCGACAAAGGCCTCGGCGACGACGAGTTGATTAATGTCGAGATCGTGGTTGTTCTCGGCATTGGCAATCGCCGACTCGAGCGTCTTCTTGATCGTGCCAGCAATCCTGCGACGCGAGAAGGTCAGCTCGGCGAGAGCCTTGTCGACCTTCTTGCCGCGAATCGACGCTGCGACCTCATTGAGCTTGCGAGAACTCACACGGATCGAGCGGGTTATCGCTTTGGCTTCCTTATCGGAGAGCGAGCGTTTGCGTGCCTGTTTGCTCATGACGCCTTAATCCTTCGTCGCCTTCTTGTCCCCGGCCGAATGGCTATGGAAGGTACGAGTCGGCGCGAACTCGCCGAGCTTATGCCCCACCATGTCCTCGGAGACCGTCACCGGAATGAACTTTGCGCCGTTGTGGACCTGGAATGTCAGGCCCACAAACTGCGGCAATATCGTCGAACGCCGGCTCCAGGTCTTGACCGCCGTATTGCGGCTTCCGGAGCGCGCGGTTTCCGCCTTCTTCAACAGATACCCGTCGACGAACGGGCCTTTCCACAGCGAACGTGCCACGTGCTACCTCTTACTGCGACTTCTTGCGATCGTGGCGGCTGCGCACGATCAGCTTCTGGGTCGACTTGTTGTTGCGAGTCTTTTTGCCTTTGGTCGGCTTGCCCCAAGGCGTCGCCCAGTGCTTACCGCCATTGGTGCGGCCGCCGTTCGGATGGTCGACCGGGTTGCGCGCGATGCCGCGCGATACAGGGCGAGCGCCCTTCCACCGAGTGCGACCGGCCTTGCCGACGACTTCGTTCACGTGATCGGGATTGGAAACCGCACCCACCGATGCCATGCAATCGGAGCGCACCATACGGGTTTCGCCCGACTTCATCTTGAGCAGCGCATAGCCCTGATCGCGGCCGGCGAGCATCGCATAGGCGCCTGCGGCACGCGCAAGCGCACCACCGCTGCCGGGCTTCGTCTCGATATTGTGGACGATCGTGCCGACCGGCATCGAACCGAGCGGCATGGCATTGCCAGGCTTCACGTCGACAGAACGGCCGGACATGACACTGTCGCCCACCGCCAGTCGCTGGGGCGCAAGGATGTAGGACAACTCGCCATCGGCGTATTTGATCAGCGCGATGTAACCAGTGCGGTTCGGGTCGTATTCGAGGCGCTCGACCGTCGCTGCAACATCGAACTTGCGGCGCTTGAAATCGATAAGACGGTAGGCTGCCTTGTGGCCACCACCCTTGCGACGCGACGTGATGCGGCCGGTATTGGAGCGGCCGCCCGACTTGGTCAAGCCTTCGGTCAGCGCCTTGACGGGCGCGCCCTTCCACAATTGCGCGCGGTCGACCATCACCACATGGCGCTGGCCTGCACTTGTCGGGTTAAATGTCTTGAGTGCCATTATTCGCTCCAAACTCTTCTCAGAGGCCCGTTGTCACATCGAGCCGCTGACCCTCTTCGAGGGTCACGTATGCTTTCTTTACGTCGCTCAGGATCGTCGGAATTCCGCGGAACCGACGCGGACTTGCCCTTGCGGATCAACGTATTCACGGCCTTGACCTTGACGCCGAAGAGGCCCTCAACCGCGGCCTTGATCTGCGGCTTGGTCGCGCGCGGTGCGACGTTGAAGACCACTTGGTTCTTCTCGGAAACCAACGTGCCCTTTTCGGTGATCGCCGGGCCGCGAATGATGTTGTAGAAACGCTCTTTGCTCATTTAAATCGCGCCTCCAGGGCTTCAACCGCCGCTTTGGTCAACACCAGCTTCTTGCGGCGCAGAATGTCGTAGACGTTGATGCCCTGGATGGGCAGCACGTCGATATTGGGAATGTTACGCGCGGCGTTGGCGAAGCCCTGATTAACAGCGGCGCCGTCGATGATGAGCGCGTTCTCGATGCCCAACCCCGCGAAGGCGGCCTTGAGCGACTTGGTCTTGCCGTCCTTAATGTCAGCCTTGTCGAGGATCATCAGTTCGGCCGACTTGGCCTTCGACGACAGCGCATGGCGCAAGCCAAGGGCACGCACTTTTTTCGGCAACAACGTCTCATGGCTGCGCGAACGCGGACCAAATGCCTTGCCGCCGCCAACGAAGATGCCGGCGCTACGGGCACCGTGGCGGGCACCGCCGCCACCCTTCTGATTGCCAAGCTTCTTGCCGGTGCGATTAACTTCGCCACGGGTTTTCGCTTGATGCGTTCCGGCCTGGCGCTTGTTCAACTGCCACTGGACGACGCGATGCAGAATGTCGGCGCGCGGCTCGAGCCCGAAAATCTGAGGATCGAGGTCGAGCGAGCCTGCGCTGCCCGCGTCGATCGTGCGAATATCGGCTTTCATATCAGACATCGCTTACTCCTTCGCCGCGGCTTCGCTGAGCGCCGGCGGCTTGAACGCACCCGGCTTCGGCGCCCCTTCGGGGAGCTTGCGCTTGACGGCGTCGCGAACCGAAACCCACGCGCCCTTGACGCCCGGAACCGAGCCGCGAACCATGATCAGGCCGCGATCGGTGTCGGTCTTGACGACGACGATATTCTGCGTGGTGACGCGTTCGGCACCGAGATGGCCCGGCATCTTCTTGTTCTTAAAGGTCTTGCCGGGATCCTGGCGGTTACCGGTCGAACCGATCGAACGGTGGCTGACGGAGACGCCGTGGGTGGCGCGCAAGCCGCAGAAGTTCCAGCGCTTCATGCCGCCCTGAAAGCCCTTGCCCATCGAGGTGCCGGTAACATCGACAAACTGACCGGGCACGAAATGATCAACGGTGATTTCCGCGCCGACCGGAATGGTCGAGTCCGGGCTGATGCGGAATTCCTGAAGCTTCTTCTTCGGCTCGACTTTGGCGACCGCGAAATGGCCGCGCTCGGCCTTGGTCAGACGCTTGATCTTGGGCGTGCCAACACCGACCTGCAGGGCAGTATAGCCATGCTTCTCCTGGGTCTTGTGGGCAACCACCTGGCAATTATCCACCTTCAACACGGTGACCGGAACCTGCGCTCCGTCTTCCGTGTAGATGCGGGTCATTCCCAGTTTCAGTGCGATGACACCTGAACGCATCGCTTCACTCCTCAAAGAGCTCGTTAGAGCTTGATCTCAACATCAACACCAGCAGCCAAGTCGAGCTTCATCAGCGCATCGACTGTCTGCGGGTTCCAATCAACGATATCCAGCAACCGACGATGCGTGCGCATCTCGAACTGCTCGCGGCTTTTCTTGTCGACATGTGGCGAGCGGTTAACGGTGAACTTTTCGATCCGCGTCGGAAGCGGAACGGGTCCACGTACCTGCGCGCCCGTACGTTTGGCCGTGTTCACAATCTCGCGCGTCGACGTATCGAGGATACGATGGTCGAACGCTTTGAGACGGATGCGGATATTGTTGGTTTGCATCTTCTTTGCCTGGCCTGATTATTCGACGATTTTAGCGACGACGCCGGCGCCGACGGTTCTGCCGCCTTCACGGATGGCGAAGCGCAGCTTCTCCTCCATGGCGATCGGCGTGATCAACTCGACATCCATCGTCAATTGTCGCCAGGCATCACCATTTCGGTGCCTTCCGGCAGACTCACAACCCCCGTCACATCCGTCGTGCGGAAGTAGAACTGCGGACGATAATTGGTGAAGAACGGCGTATGACGGCCACCCTCTTCCTTCGTCAGGATATAGGCTTCCGCCTTGAACTTCTTGTGCGGCATGATCGAGCCCGGCTTGGCCAGAACCTGGCCGCGCTCAACGCCCGTCGCGGTCGACACCGCGCAGCAGCGCGCCGACATTGTCGCCCGCCTCGCCCTGATCCAGCAGCTTGCGGAACATCTCGACACCCGTCACAGTCGTCTTCGGTGTCGGCGGAGACCGACGATCTCGACTTCCTCGCCAACCTTCACGATGCCGCGCTCGACGCGGCCCGTCACAACCGTGCCACGGCCCGAGATCGAGAACACGTCTTCGATCGGCATCAGGAACGGCTGGTCCTTCGGACGCTCGGGCTGCGGAATATAGGCGTCAACCGCCTCCATCAGCTTCAGGATCGCATCATGGCCAATCTCGGGATTCTTGCCCTCGAGCGCGCACAAGCGCCGAACCCCTGACGATCGGAATGTCGTCGCCCGGGAACTGGTAGGACGAGAGAAGCTCGCGCACTTCCATCTCGACCAGCTCGAGCAGTTCCGGATCGTCGACCATGTCGACCTTGTTCATGAACACCACCAGGGCCGGAACGCCGACCTGGCGGGCCAGCAGGATGTGCTCGCGGGTCTGCGGCATCGGGCCGTCGGCCGCCGACACCACCAGGATCGCGCCGTCCATCTGCGCCGCACCAGTGATCATGTTCTTCACATAATCGGCGTGGCCCGGGCAATCGACATGGGCATAATGGCGCGCCTTCGTCTGATACTCGACGTGGGCCGTCGAAATCGTGATGCCGCGGGCCTTCTCTTCCGGCGCCTTGTCGATCTGGTCATACGCCGTGAACGTCGCGCCGCCCGTCTCCGCCAGAACCTTGGTGATCGCCGCCGTCAGCGACGTCTTGCCATGGTCAACATGGCCAATCGTGCCAATGTTGCAATGCGGCTTGTCGCGGTTGAATTTCTCTTTGCCCATCGGAATATCTCCGCTATTCGGCTAATTGGCTTCGGTTTTAGGCGTATTTCTTCTGAACTTCCTGCGCGACCGCGGTCGGCACTTGCGCATAGTGGTCGAACTGCATGGTGTAGCTGGCGCGACCCTGGCTCATCGAGCGCAGGTTGTTGACGTAACCGAACATGTTGGCGAGCGGCACCATGCGCATTGATGACCTTCGCGTTGCCGCGGCTATCGGTGCCAACGATCTGGCCACGCCGCGAGTTGAGGTCGCCGATGACCGTGCCGAGATATTCTTCCGGCGAGACCACTTCGACCTTCATGATCGGCTCGAGCAGGACCGCACCGGCCTTCTCGAGCGCCTCGCGGAAGGCCGCGCGGGCGGCGATTTCGAAGGCGATCGCCGAAGAGTTCGACCTCGTGGTAGGCGCCGTCAACCAGCGAAACCTTGACGTCGACCACCGGGAAGCCGGCGAGAACGCCAGCGCCCATGACCGAGTTAAGGCCCTTTTCGACGCCGGGGATGTATTCCTTGGGAACCGAACCGCCGACCACCTTGGACTCGAATTCGTAGCCTGTGCCCTTCTCGTTCGGCTCGACGACGATCTTGATACGCGCGAACTGGCCCGAACCGCCGGTCTGCTTCTTGTGGGTGTAGTCGACTTAGTCGTCTGGCGGGTGATGGTCTCGCGATAGGCGACCTGCGGGGCGCCGACATTGACTTCAACCTTGTGGGTGCGCTTCAGGATGTCGACCTTGATGTCGAGATGAAGTTCGCCCATGCCCTTGATGATGGTCTGGCCGGACTCCGCGTCGGTCGAGACACGGAAAGACGGATCTTCGGCGGCGAGCTTGTGCAGCGCCACGCCCATCTTCTCCTGGTCGGCCTTGGTCTTGGGCTCGACCGCCATCTCGATGACCGGATCCGGAAACTCCATCTTCTCAAGAATGACGGGCTTGGCGGGATCGCACAGCGTATCGCCGGTGCGGGTATCCTTGAGGCCGACGAGCGCGACGATGTCGCCGGCATAAGCCTCGGCGATTTCTTCGCGGTTATTGGCGTGCATGAGAACCATGCGGCCGACGCGCTCGGTCTTCTCGCGGGTCGAGTTCAGCAGGGACGACGCCCTTGCCGAGCTTGCCCGAATAGATGCGGCAGAAGGTCAGGATTCCGTACTGGTCATCCATGAATTTGAAGGCGAGCATCGCCAGCGGCTGCGTCGTCGCCTGCCGTGCGAACGGTCTCCTCGCCGGTCTTGACATCGATACCCTTGATGGACGGGGCGATCAAGCGGCGAAGGAAGATAATCGACGACGGCGTCGAGCAGCGGCTGAACGCCCTTGTTCTTGAAGGCCGAACCGCAAAGAACCGGGAAGAAGGCGCCGACGACAACCGCCTTGCGCAGGAGGCGTTTGATGGTGTCGTTGTCAGATTTCCTTGCCGTTCGAGATAATCCTCCATGGCTTGATCGTCGAGTTCGACGCAGGCCTCGATCATTTCCTGGCGGGCGGCGACGGCCTTATCCATGAGGTCGGCCGGGATGTCCTCATCATGATACTTGGCGCCGAGGGACTCTGTCTTCCCAGATGACGGCCTTCATGCGGACGAGATCGATAAGGCCCTTGAAGTCTTGCTCGGCACCGATCGGAAGCTGAATTGGAATCGGGCTTCGCACCAAGACGGGTCTTGATGTCGGAGATACACTGATCGAAATCCGCGCCGATCTTGTCCATCTTGTTGCAGAAGACGATGCGCGGGACATTGTACTTGTCGCCCTGGCGCCAGACCGTTTCGGTTTGCGGCTCAACGCCCTGGTTCGAATCGAGCACGCATACCGCGCCGTCGAGCACGCGCAGCGAGCGCTCGACTTCGATGGTGAAGTCGACATGGCCGGGCGTGTCGATGATGTTGAGGCGCTTGCCGTTCCAGAAACAGGTCGTGGCGGCAGACGTGATCGTGATGCCGCGCTCCTGCTCCTGCTCCATGAAATCCATGGTCGCCGCGCCGTCATGCACTTCGCCGATCTTGTGGCTCTTGCCGGTATAATAGAGCACGCGCTCGGTCGTCGTGGTCTTGCCGGCATCGATGTGAGCCATGATGCCGAAATTGCGGTAGTCTTCGAGGGCGTATTGGCGGGGCATGATCAGTTCCTCAGGGGCGCGCGATTACCAGCGATAATGCGAGAAGGCGCGGTTCGCCTCCGCCATACGGTGGGTGTCTTCGCGCTTCTTGACCGCGGTTCCGCGATTGCTGGCGGCGTCGAGCAGTTCGCCCGACAGGCGGTCGACCATTGTGTTTTCGTTGCGGCCGCGCGCGGCCTGGATCATCCAGCGGATGGCGAGGGCCTGGCGCCGCTCGGTGCGGACTTCGACGGGGACCTGGTAGGTGGCACCGCCGACGCGGCGGGAGCGGACTTCGATGGCCGGAGCGACATTGTCCAGCGCCTGGTGGAAGACCTGCACCGGATCCTGCTTGGCCTTCGTCTGGATGCGGTCGAAGGCGCCGTAGACGATCGTCTCGGCGACCGACTTCTTGCCTTCGAACATCAGGTTGTTCATGAACTTGGAAACGACGAGATCGCCGAACTTCGGATCCGGGTTGATTTCGCGTTTATCTGCGCGGTGACGACGTGACATTGGGACTCTCCGCGATTACTTCGGACGCTTCGCGCCGTATTTCGAACGGCGCTGACGACGCTTGACCACGCCTTGCGTGTCGAGCACGCCGCGAATGATGTGGTAGCGCACGCCCGGCAGGTCCTTGACGCGGCCGCCACGGATCATGACCACCGAGTGTTCCTGCAGGTTGTGCCCCTCGCCCGGGATATAGCTCGTGACCTCGAAGCCGTTGGTGAGACGGACGCGCGCC
Organism: uncultured Alphaproteobacteria bacterium; assembly: GCA_963805405.1. Classification (GTDB taxonomy): domain Bacteria; phylum Pseudomonadota; class Alphaproteobacteria; order Rhizobiales; family Aestuariivirgaceae; genus JAEUMG01. The sequence continues at coordinate 1,027,827 of CAWDUC010000020.1, forward strand.
ACCTTGCGCAACGCCGAATTCGGCTTCTTCGGGGTCGTGGTGTAGACGCGCGTGCAAACGCCGCGCTTCTGTGGGCAGGACTGCATCGCCGGCACCTTGTTCCGATAGGTCGGAGCGGTACGCGGCTTGCGGATCAATTGGTTGATCGTCGGCATCTTTCGACCTGTCGCTACCTTCGCCAATACGTTTCGAGCATGCGCATACGAACAAAGCGCTGTCGCTTCCCGCTCAAGGAGGCGCAACGCTTCAAAACCAGAGGACCGCGTTGCCGGCAGGGCCGCGAGGTCTTGACCTTGAGTGTTCAATACTTTCGTTTTCCGCCAGCGTTTAAGTGCGCGAAGCACTTACTGCCTGCCGCCTGAAAACGGGCCGGAACATATCCGCGACCCCTAGGGCCGTCAACCCCTTAAAGAATGAAAAGTACGGGTCAAAAGACGGATTTCCGCAGTTCGACGTCACAATGCCGGGTTTTATGCCGCAACGCAGCATTGAAAGGGCGGTGATTGCCACAATTCCTCCCCTTCCCGGCCACAGGTCCGCCCGGCACAAGCCGACTCTCCCGAATCGGGCGACACCGACGGTCAATTGCGAGGGGAGACTTATCCATGACTTTGCCGCTCAAGACCTGGTGGCACGAACTCAATACATGGGAGCCTGATGCGGCTCTTGCTTTTTATGGCCGGACACTCGGCTGGCAATTCGAACAATCCGAGCTTCCCGATGGCGGTGGCTATTGGATCGCACGGAAGGACGGACGGCCGGTCGGCGGCATCTTTGCGCTCACGGACCCCGACTATGCCGGAATTCCCTCCCACTGGATGACCTATATGGCGGTCAGCGACATATCGCGGGCTGAAATGGATGCTGCCAAGGCAGGGGGCGAGGTCATGCGCCCCAGCACGCACGTACCCGGGGTCGGCATGCTTTCCGTCGTTACCGATTCTGCCGGTGCGCTGATTGGGCTTTTCGAGCCCGAACACGGGCATTCGCTCGGCCGCACGCATTGAATTGCCGGGTCTCCGGCTGCGGGGCCTGGGACCCGATTATCTTTTCGGCTGGCCCAATACCCCTTGGCACAGCGTAGGTAGCCTGCCTCCAACGCTCGATCGTTGGAGGAACTATGGAAAACGGCGCAACCGATTGGTCAACCGAAGGAATCGTTGCGCGGCGTGAGAAATACTACGCCGCCTCCCAGCGCGCCTTCATGCCCTATAAGACGCCGCTCATCTTCTCGCGGGGCGAACGGCAATATCTATGGGATGAAAAAGGAAAGCAGTATCTCGACCTCCTTGGCATGAATGTCTGTGTGTCTGTGGGACACGCGCATCCTGAGGTTACCAAGGCGGCGGAAGAGCAAATCCGCGCACTCCAACACTGCACGACGATGTTCTATCATCCGGTTCCCGCGCATTTTGCCGAGGAACTGGCCGCCCGCATGCCGAAAGGACATGACTGGGTCGTTCACTTCACGAGCAGTGGTGCCGAGGCGATCGATTTGGCGCTGATCATGGCGCAGACCTTTACCGGCAATATCGACATGCTGGCGCTCCGCAACGCCTACCACGGCGCGACCTTCGGAGCACAGTCACTGACCGGAATTCAGCGGGTTCCGCCACAATGTCCCCCTGCTCGGCGGAATTCACCACATCGCCAATCCAGATCCCTATCGCGGCATTTTCGGTGATGACACCGAGGCCTATCTTGCCGAGATCGACCGCACGATCCGCTACGCAACCTCCGGCAAGCTTGCGGGCTTCATCGTCGAGCCCATCCAAGGCTATGGTGGCATCATAGAACTGCCGGCAGGCTACCTGAAATCCGCCGTGCAGAAGGTTCGGGATCACGGCGGTATCTGCATCGTCGATGAAGTGCAATCAGGCTTCGGCCGCACCGGCGACAATTTCTGGGGCTTCGAAGCGCATGGCGTCGTCCCGGAGATTGTCGTCATGGCCAAAGGCATCGGCAACGGCTTTCCATTGGGTGCCATCGTATCGAAGCGGGAGGTCGCGGAATCCCTCGCCAAGAAGTTCTTTTTCAACACGTATGGTGCAAATCCCGTCTCCTGCGCGGCCGGGCGGGCCGTCTTAAGAGTGATCGACCAGGAAGGCCTGCAGGCGAATTCACTCAAAGTCGGGAATCGTATGAGGGCGGTTCTCGAGCGTCTCCATCAAAAGCACGAGATCATTGGCGACGTCCGCGGCCATGGTCTCATGTTGGCGATCGAACTGGTCACGGATCGCAAGAGCAAGACTCCTGCGACGAAAGAGACTGCCGAGATCTTCGAGAAGACGCGCGAGTACGGGTTGGTGGTCAGCAAATCCGGAACCGATCGGAACATCCTGCGCATGGTGCCGCCCATGTGCATCCAGGAATCGGATGTGGACCGGATGGAGGAAGCTCTAGAACGCAGCCTTGCGGGCTATTAGGCTTCATGTCTCTCCCCATCCTCGCAATTGCAGCACTCTTCATATTCCTCGCGGCCATTGTCCGCGGCTATTCGGGATTCGGATTTTCGCTGCTTGCGATCACGTCCCTGAGCCTCGTGCTTGAGCCTGCCCAGATCGTTCCGTCGATCTTCATGCTCGAGATCGCGGCAAGCCTGCATCTGCTGCCCAGCATCTGGCGGGACGTGCATTGGCGATCGCTGATCCCCCTCATCGGCGGGTGCCTCGTCGCGACGCCCTTCGGGGTGATGCTCCTGGCATCCGTACCCCCTGCCCCAATGCAGCTCGCGCTCTCTGTCTTCGTGCTGGTCGCGACTGTTCTTTTATGGCGCGGCTTTGCACTCAAAAGTATTCCTGGAACCGCTGGCGCGGTTGCGGCCGGAGGGGCTGCCGGTTTTGGCAACGGCGCCTTCGGAATCGCCGGGCCGCCAGTCATTCTTTTCTATTTTTCTTCGCCCGCGGGGCATGCCATGGGACGCGCCTCCCTCATCGCATTCTTCCTCGCCACCGATCTTATCGGACTTCCGCTCCTCGCGCGCGAAGGATTGGTGACTGCCGACGCCTTCTACAGGGCGGTAATTTTTCTCGTGCCGCTCATCGCCGGCGTGTGGATCGGGGCGCGCAGCTTCAAGACTGCCGATCCGGCGCGCTTCCGACTGATGATACTCGGCCTTCTTGCTTTCCTCGCCATCCTCATCGGCGGCAAGGCGATGTGGGCGCTGCTCCAATGAAAAACCCGGCGGATCGCTCCGCCGGGTTCTGAAGATTGTCTATAGGTGCGATTATTCTGCTGCGGGCAGAACCTCGCTCGCCTTCGCCTGCTCCTCAAGGATGAGCGTATCGCGCTTGTCGGCCACCTGCTTGTAGCGGGCCAACATGCCGCCCGTGCCCGCCGGAATGAGCCGGCCGACAATGACGTTCTCCTTGAGGCCTTCCAGCGTATCGATCTTGCCCTGCACCGCAGCTTCGGTGAGGACACGGGTCGTTTCCTGGAAGGACGCAGCCGAGATGAACGACCGCGTCTGCAGCGAGGCCTTGGTGATCCCGAGCAGAACTGGCACGCCAGAGGCAGGCTTCCTGCCGTCGGCGATGAGCTTTTCATTCTCCTCGTCGAGTTCAAGCTGATCAACCTGCTCGCCCGGAAGCAAGGTCGACTCGCCCGCATCGGTGATCTCTATCTTCTGCAGCATCTGCCGGACGATAACCTCGATGTGCTTGTCGTTTATCGACACGCCCTGCAACCGGTAGACCTCTTGGATTTCATTGACGAGGTAAGAGGCAAGCTCTTCCACGCCCTTGATCGCCAGGATGTCGTGCGGCGCCGGATTGCCGTCGAGGATGTACTCGCCCTTCTCGATGAAGTCGCCTTCCTGAACAGGCAAATGCTTGCCCTTCGGGATCAGATACTCCACCGGCTCGGCACCATCCTGCGGCACGATCTTGATGCGCCGCTTGTTCTTGTAGTCGCGTCCGAATTCGACGCGGCCCGAGATTTCGGCGATGATCGCGTGATCCTTTGGACGACGTGCCTCGAAAAGCTCCGCAACACGCGGCAAACCGCCGGTGATGTCGCGGGTCTTGGCACCTTCCAGCGGGATACGCGCGAGCACGTCGCCAGCCTTGACCTTCGCACCCGGATCGACCGAGAGAATCGCGTCGACCGAAAGCAAGTAGCGTGCGTCGCCGCCACGCGTCAGCTTGTGAACCTTGCCCTCCGCATCCTTGAGCGAGATCGCGGGCTTGAGGCCCGTTGCCCTCTGATTGCTGCGCCAATCGATAATGACACGATTGGTGATGCCGGTCGCCTCGTCCGCCACTTCGTTCACCGACACGCCTTCGACCACGTCTTCGAATTCGACGGTACCGTCGACTTCAGTCAGGATCGGGCGCGTATACGGATCCCATTCGGCGAGCTTCATCCCGCGCTTCACCTTGTCTCCGTCGTCGACATAAAGCCGGGTTCCGTAGACAACCTTGTGCACGGCGCGCTCGTTGCCCTTATCGTCTTCAACGACGATGGCGATGTTGCGACCCATGACCATCAGACGGCCCGTTGAGTCCTTCACGACGTTACGGTTGCGGATCGTGATTTTGCCTTCATGGTTCGATTCGACGAAGGACTGATCGAGAACCTGCGCCGTACCGCCGATGTGGAAGGTACGCATGGTAAGCTGGGTACCTGGCTCACCGATTGACTGGGCCGCGATCACGCCGACCGCCTCACCCATGTTAACCGGCGTACCGCGTGCGAGATCACGACCGTAGCACTTGCCGCAGACGCCAAACTTCGTCTCGCAGGTGAGAACGGAGCGGATGCGGATTTCTGGAACGCCCGCCGCTTCGATCTTCTCAACATGCGATTCGAGGATTTCCTCGTTCGCCGGAACGATGATCGCTCCGGTGGCGGGGTCCTTGACGTCAGTAGAAGGAGTGCGGCCGAGCACTCGGCTGCCGAGGGAGGCAATGACCTCACCGGCATCGATGATCGGGCGCGCCGTGATCGCCGCCTTGGTGCCGCAATCCTCTTCCGAGATGATCGCGTCCTGGGCGACGTCGACGAGACGACGGGTAAGATAGCCCGAGTTGGCCGTCTTGAGCGCCGTGTCGGCGAGACCCTTGCGGGCGCCGTGCGTCGAGTTGAAGTACTCGAGAACGGTCAAGCCTTCCTTGAAGTTCGAGATAATCGGCGTCTCGATGATTTCGCCCGACGGTTTGGCCATGAGACCGCGCATACCGCCGAGTTGCTTCATCTGGGCCGGCGAGCCGCGGGCCCCCGAGTGACTCATCATGTAGATGGAGTTGATCGGCTTTTCGCGACCTTCCTTATCCATTTCGACCGCGGAGATCTTCTTCATCATCTCCTCGGCGACGCGATCGGTGCATTTCGCCCAGGCGTCGACGATCTTATTGTACTTTTCGCCCTGCGTGATCAGGCCGTCGATATATTGCTGCTCGTATTCTTTGGCGAGATCGCGCGTCTCGTTGACAAGCTTCTCCTTGGTCGGTGGGATCACCATGTCGTCCTTGCCGAACGAGATGCCCGCTTTATAGGCGTTGTAGAAGCCGAGGCCCATGATCCGGTCGCAGAAGATCACCGACTCCTTCTGACCGCAGTGGCGGTAGACGGCGTCGATCATCTTGGAGATTTCTCGCTTCGACATGAGCTTGTTGCAAAGGTCGTAGGAAATGCCCATCGACTTCGGCAGAAGCTCGCCGATCTTCATGCGGCCAGGGGTCGTTTCGACAATGCGGGTCCGCATCTTGCCTTCCGCATCGACTTCCTTCACGCGGCCACGAATCTTGGTGTGGAGCGAGATGACACCGGCGGCGAGCGCGTGATCGATCTCGGCGAGGCTGCTATAGGCCTTGCCTTCGCCCGGCTCACCCTTGCGAATGATCGACAAGTAGTAGAGGCCGAGAACGATGTCCTGCGACGGCACGATGATCGGTTGACCATTGGCCGGGTGCAAGATGTTGTTGGTCGACATCATGAGGACGCGCGCTTCCAACTGCGCTTCAAGCGACAGCGGAACGTGCACGGCCATCTGGTCGCCGTCGAAGTCGGCGTTGAAGGCGGCGCAAACCAGCGGATGGAGCTGGATCGCCTTGCCTTCGATCAGCATCGGCTCGAAAGCCTGGATGCCAAGGCGATGCAAGGTCGGGGCGCGGTTGAGCATGACCGGATGCTCACGGATAACCTCGTCGAGGATATCCCAGACCTCCGGCTTTTCCTTCTCCACCAGTTTCTTTGCCTGTTTGACCGTCGAGGACAGACCCTTTGCCTCGAGCCGCGAGTAGATGAACGGCTTGAAGAGCTCGAGCGCCATCTTCTTGGGCAAGCCGCACTGGTGCAGCTTGAGTTCCGGACCGACGACAATGACCGAACGGCCTGAATAGTCGACACGCTTCCCAAGCAGGTTCTGGCGGAACCGTCCCTGCTTACCCTTCAGCATGTCGGCAAGCGACTTCAGCGGACGCTTGTTGGCACCCGTAATGACGCGGCCACGACGTCCGTTGTCGAAAAGCGCGTCGACCGCCTCCTGCAGCATGCGCTTTTCGTTGCGCACAATGATATCGGGCGCGCGCAACTCGATCAGCCGCTTCAAGCGATTGTTGCGGTTGATGACGCGTCGATAAAGATCATTGAGATCGGAGGTCGCAAAGCGGCCGCCATCGAGCGGAACCAGCGGACGCAGTTCCGGCGGAATAACCGGGACCTGGGTCAGGATCATCCATTCCGGACGATTGCCGGAACTCAATGAAGGACTCAACGATTTTGAGACGCTTGGCAAGCTTCTTGGGCTTGAGGTCGCCGGTTGCAACCTTCAATTCCTCGCGCAACTGATCGCGCAACCGATCGAGATTGATGGCAATCAGCATCTCGCGCACGGCTTCGGCGCCGATCGAGGCGGTGAAGCTGTCCTCGCCGTACTCTTCCTGCGCCTTGAGATATTCGCTCTCGGTCAGCGTCTGGTGCAGCTTGAGCGGAGTGAGGCCAGGCTCCAGCACGATGTATTGTTCGAAATAGAGAACCCGTTCGATGTCCTTCAGCGGCATGTCGAGGAGCAAGCCAATGCGCGACGGCAGCGACTTCAAGAACCAGATATGGGCAACCGGAGCGGCGAGCTCGATATGACCCATTCGCTCACGGCGCACCTTTGAAAGCGTGACTTCGACGCCGCACTTTTCGCAGATGATGCCCTTGTACTTCATGCGCTTGTACTTGCCGCACAAGCATTCGTAATCCTTGATGGGCCCAAAAATGCGCGCGCAGAAGAGACCATCGCGCTCAGGCTTAAAGGTGCGGTAATTGATCGTCTCCGGCTTCTTGATCTCGCCGAAAGACCACGACAGAATCTTCTCCGGGCTCGCGATGGAGATGCGGATCTGGTCGAAGGTCTGCGGCTGGGCAGCCGGGTTGAAGATATTCATGACCTCTTGGTTCATGGGTCACTCGTCTCCTTGATGCGGGGCCATTTCCCGCGGGTGAAAATCAGTACGCTGTCACGGTAGTCAGGGCCGGCATGCCTCGAGGCGCGCCGGCCCGCTTGATCACGATTGCTGCTGGGAATTCTGCAGCTCCACATTGAGGCTCAGTGAGCGCATCTCCTTGACCAGCACGTTGAAGCTTTCCGGGATACCGGCTTCGAACGTGTCGTCGCCACGCACGATCGCTTCGTAGACCTTGGTGCGGCCGGCAACGTCGTCCGACTTCACCGTAAGGATCTCCTGCAGCGTGTAGGCAGCGCCATAGGCCTCAAGAGCCCAGACTTCCATTTCGCCGAAGCGCTGGCCGCCGAACTGTGCCTTGCCGCCCAACGGCTGCTGGGTGACGAGACTGTAGGGGCCGATGGAGCGTGCGTGGATCTTGTCGTCCACGAGATGATGCAGCTTCAGCATGTAGATGTACCCGACGGTGACCATGCGATCGAAGGTATCACCGCTGCGCCCGTCGTAGAGCTGTACCTGCCCCGATTGCGCCAGGCCCGCTTCCTTGAGGAGTTCAGCGATATCGTCTTCGCGAGCACCGTCGAAGACCGGTGTCGCCATCGGCACGCCACTGCGCAGAACCGAAGCCACTTCGACCAATTGATCATCCGGCAACGCATCGATCTCGTCGTTCTTGCCGTAGATTCTATTGATCTGGTCACGTAACGGCTTCACCTTGCCGCCATCGCGGTAGGCATCGATCAACACCCCGATCTTCTTGCCGAGGCCCGCACAGGCCCAGCCGAGATGGGTTTCGAGGATCTGTCCGACATTCATGCGGCTCGGCACGCCGAGCGGGTTCAGCACGATGTCCACATGCGTGCCGTCATCGAGGAACGGCATGTCCTCGATGGGAACGATCTTGGAGACGACGCCCTTATTGCCATGACGGCCAGCCATCTTGTCGCCGGGCTGGATCTTGCGCTTCACCGCGACGAAGACCTTGACCATCTTCATGACGCCGGGCGGAAGTTCGTCGCCGCGCTGCAGCTTTTCGACTTTATCGAGGAAGCGGGTTTCAAGGCGCTTCTTCGACTCTTCGTATTGCTGCCTCATGGCTTCGAGTTCGGCCATCGACTTCTCGGCTTCGAGGGCGATGTTCCACCACTGCGAACGCGGGATATCCTCGAGGTTCTTTTCCGAAATCTTGCCTTCGAGCTTGTGGCCCTTGGGACCACTCGCAGCATTCTTGCCCGCCAGGAAGTCATGCAGACGGCCGTAGGAATTGCGATCGAGGATCGCCAATTCGTCGTCGCGGTCCTTGGCGAGCCGCTCGATTTCTTCGCGCTCGATCGCCAAGGCACGCTCGTCCTTGTCGACGCCGTGACGGTTGAACACGCGCACCTCGACAACCGTGCCGGAAACGCCCGGCGGCAGCTTCAGTGAAGTATCGCGAACGTCCGAGGCCTTCTCGCCGAAGATGGCGCGCAGCAGCTTTTCTTCCGGCGTCATCGGGCTTTCACCCTTCGGCGTAATCTTGCCGACCAGGATATCGCCTGGCTTCACTTCGGCACCGATATAGACGATGCCAGCCTCGTCGAGGTTCTTTAGCGCCTCTTCGCCGACATTCGGAATATCCCGGGTGATCTCTTCCGGGCCGAGCTTGGTGTCGCGGGCCATAACGTCGAATTCCTCGATGTGGATCGAGGTGAAGACGTCGTCCTTGACGATGCGCTCGGAGAGGAGGATCGAGTCCTCGAAGTTGTAGCCGTTCCACGGCATGAACGCGACAAGCACGTTCTGGCCGAGCGCCAGATCGCCGAGATCGGTCGAAGGACCGTCGGCAATGATGTCTCCGCCCTTCACGATATCGCCGACACGCACCAGCGGACGCTGGTTGATGCAGGTGTTCTGGTTCGAGCGCTGGAACTTCGCAAGCGTGTAGATATCGACACCCGACTTGGTCGGGTCGGTCTCTTCGGTCGCGCGGATGACGATGCGCTTGGCGTCGACCTGGTCGACGATGCCCGGGCGCTTGGCAGTGATCGCAGCGCCAAAGTCACGCGCCACGACCAATTCCATGCCGGTACCGACAAGCGGTGCATTGGTACGGACCAACGGCACCGCCTGGCGTTGCATGTTCGAGCCCATGAGCGCGCGGTTGGCGTCGTCATTCTCGAGGAACGGGATCAGCGCGGCGGCTACCGAAACGAGCTGCTTCGGCGAGACGTCGACAAAGTCAACCTTGTCGCGCGGCATCGTCAGCACGTCGCCGGCATGGCGGCAGGTAATCAGTTCCTCGGCGAAGGCGCCATCCTTGGTGAGCGGCACGTTCGCCTGGGCGATGTAGTGCTTTCCCTCCTCGATCGCGGAGAGATAGATCACCGTGGTGGAGACCTTGCCGTCGATCACCTTGCGATAGGGCGTCTCGATGAAGCCATACTTGTTCACGCGCGCATAAGTGGCGAGCGAGTTGATGAGGCCGATATTCGGTCCTTCCGGCGTCTCGATCGGGCAGATGCGGCCGTAATGCGTCGGGTGCACGTCGCGCACTTCGAAGCCGGCGCGCTCGCGGGTCAGACCGCCTGGTCCAAGCGCCGAGAGACGCCGCTTGTGGGTGATTTCCGACAAGGGGTTGGTCTGGTCCATGAACTGCGAAAGTTGCGAGGAGCCGAAGAACTCGCGCACCGCCGCCGCCGCCGGCTTGGCATTGATGAGGTCATGCGGCATCACGGTGTCGATATCGACCGACGACATACGCTCCTTGATCGCACGCTCCATGCGTACGAGGCCGAGACGATACTGGTTTTCCATCAATTCGCCGACCGAGCGGACGCGGCGATTGCCGAGATGGTCGATGTCGTCGACATCGCCCTTGCCGTCGCGCAGGTCATGCAAGGTCTTGATGACCGAAAGGATGTCTTCCTTACGGAGAACGCGCATCGTATCCGGCACGTTGAGTTCGAGGCGCATATTCATCTTCACGCGGCCGACAGCCGAGAGGTCATAGCGCTCGGAATCGAAGAACAAGCCGTTGAACAGAGCTTCAGCGGTCTCACGCGTCGGCGGCTCGCCGGGACGCATCACGCGGTAGATTTCGAGCAAAGCCTGCTCGTAGCTTTCGACCTTGTCGGCCTTAAGCGTATTGCGGATATAGGCGCCGGTATTGATGTGATCGACGTCGAGAAGATTGAGCTTCTTGTAGTCCGCTTCCTTCAGCGACTTGAGAAGCTTCTCCGAGATTTCGTCACCGGCCTCGGCATAGATGACGCCGGTCGCCGGATCGACGAGTTCATCGGCGATATACATGCCGAGAAGGCTCTCGTCGCTGACCAGCAGTTCCTTCACGCCGTCTTCGGCGATCTTGCGAGCAAGACGCGGGGTGATTTTGGTACCCGCCTCAACCACAACCTTCTTCGACTTGGCATCGATGAGGTCCATAGCCGGCTTGATCCCGCGATAGCGCTGCGGGTCGAATGGCGTGCGCCAGCCGCCGTCAGCCAGCGTATAGGGCACGGTCTTGTAGAAGTAGTGCAGGATCTGCTCGCCATCGAGACCGAGCGCATAGAGAAGCGTGGTGATGGGAAGCTTGCGCCGACGGTCGATACGGACATGGATGATGTCCTTGGCGTCGAATTCGAAATCGAGCCATGAGCCGCGATAAGGAATGATGCGCGCGGCAAAGAGCAACTTCCCCGAAGAATGGGTCTTGCCCTTGTCATGGTCGAAGAAGACGCCCGGCGAACGATGCATCTGGGAGACGATCACGCGCTCGGTGCCGTTGACTACGAAGGTGCCGTTCGACGTCATGAACGGCATGTCACCCATATAGACATCCTGTTCCTTGATGTCCTTGATCGACTTGGCTTGGGTATCGGGATCTATTTCGAATACGATCAGGCGCAGGGTCACTTTCAGCGGCGCGGCATAGGTCATGCCCCGCTGCTGGCACTCGTCGACATCGAATTTCGGCGCTTCGAATTCGTACTTGACGAATTCAAGCATCGCCTGTCCGGAGAAATCGGTGATCGGGAATACCGACTTGAAGACCGCCTGGAGGCCTTCATTCGTGCGGCCGCCCGGCGGTTCCTTGACCTGTAAAAACTGATCGTAGGATTCCTTCTGCACCTCGATCAAGTTCGGCATTTCCGCGACTTCCGCGATTTTGCCAAAGAACTTGCGAATGCGCCTGCGACTTGCGACGGTATGTGCCTCAGCCATGTGTTTTCCTTAGGTAGTATTTCAACAAGCCAATTCAACGGCTTGCCCAAGCCCCTCTTTCGAGGGACTTGAGCAAACCGTTGTCAAAGAACAACTTATGACGACCGGCTCCGGGTTTAACCGGAGCCGGTCGGAATGCACTACTTCAGCTCGACGGTGGCGCCTGCCGCTTCGAGCTTCTTCTTCATCGCCTCGGCGTCCGCTTTGTTCGCGCCTTCCTTCACAGGCTTGGGCGCGCCCTCGACCAGGTCCTTGGCTTCCTTGAGGCCAAGGCCGGTGATCGCACGGACTTCCTTGATGACTTCGATCTTCTTTTCGCCGGCCTTGGTCAGGACAACGGTGAACTCGGTCTTCTCTTCGACCGGAGCAGCGGCAGCACCACCGCCGGCAGCGGCAACAGCCACCGGAGCAGCGGCAGAAACGCCCCACTTCTCTTCAAGCAGCTTCGAGAGTTCGGCGGCTTCGAGCACGGTCAGGCTCGAAAGCTCGTCGACGATTTTGGAAAGATCAGCCATTTAACTTTCTCACTTTCAATCGGTTGAACCTATTTGTCTTTGTCGTCAAAAGGCGAGCCGTCAGGCGGCCTTGTCTTTGGTGGCATGGGCATTCAGGACACGCGCCAGCTGACCGGCAGGCGCCTGCAGCACACCCGCGATGCGGGTAGCCGGCGCCTGGATCAGGCCAACGAGCTTCGCACGGAGTTGATCCAGCGAAGGCAGGTCGGCAAGTGCCTTGACTGCAGCGGCATCCATCACGGACTTGCCCAGGGCGCCGCCGAGGATCACGAACTTTTCGTTCGCCTTGGCGAAATCCGAGGCTACCTTTGGTGCCGCGACCGGATCATTGGCGTATGCGACCATGGTCGGACCTGAGAACAGGTCCTTCAATCCGGCTGCGTCAGTGCCATCCAGAGCAAGTTTCGCAAGACGGTTCTTCGCGACCTTAACGGTCGCGCCCGCCTGGGCCATCTTGCCGCGCAGGTCGTTGACCTGGTTGACAGTCAGTCCCTTGTTGTGGGCCACGACGATCACGGTGGTGTTCGAAAACACCTCGTGAAGCGAGGTGACGAGCTCTTTCTTTTCGGCTCTATCCACTTGCTCTCTCCTTTTTGGCGTCTGCCGCTCTGCGGCAGGACACCGGTGGACAAACCGCCCGAACTCGACCCACGCTATGGCAGGCGAGCCGCGAGCGGCGCTCACTTGCCTGTCCCCCCATGTCCGCTTGGCGGCGCACAGGGTAGGTAAGGTTCAAACCGATCTTAACCTCTCAGCGAGGCGTTGATCCCTTTGATCCCATCTCATGCGGGCTTGGTGGTTTAAGCAGGGATTCCCCCTGCGCCAGCAATCTCGGACAGGTGCCGGAAGATTTCAGAAAAAACTCCGAAACTCCGGCTAACCGATTGAGGAAACTAGATTTCCTCAATCGGAAACGCGTATCTATCAAGCAGCGGTGGTGATGCTGCCGAGGTCCAGCTTCAGGCCAGGCCCCATCGTCGAAGATATGGACACTTTCTTGACGAAGGTGCCCTTGGCGCCTTGCGGCTTGGCCTTGAGCACAGCATCGACGAAAGCGCGGACATTGCCGGCGATCTGGTCTTCCGAGAAGCTCGCCTTGCCGACGCCGGCCTGGACGATCCCGGCTTTCTCGACACGGAACTCGACCGCGCCGCCCTTGGCCGCCTTGATCGCCGCCGTCACATCCATCGTAACCGTGCCGACCTTCGGGTTCGGCATCATGCCGCGCGGGCCCAAAACCTTACCAAGACGGCCGACCAGGCCCATCATGTCCGGCGTCGCGATGCAGCGATCGAAATCGATCGTGCCCTTGCTGACGATCTCGACGAGATCTTCGGCGCCGACGACGTCAGCGCCCGCCTTCTTTGCTTCTTCGGCCTTGGCGCCCTTGGCGAAGACACCAACACGCATGTTGCGACCGGAACCATTCGGCAGGTTGCACACCCCACGAACCATCTGGTCGGCATGGCGCGGATCGACGCCCAGGTTCATGGCGATCTCGACGGTTTCGTCGAACTTCGCTTGAGCCCGGCTCTTGACCAGCTTAACTGCCTCATCCAGTCCATAAAACTTAGCGCGATCAACTTCTTCGGCGGTCTTCTTGATCCGTTTTGGAGCGTTTGCCATAGCCCTTACTCCACCACTTCCAGGCCCATCGAACGGGCCGATCCGGCGATCTCGCGAGCCGCCGCATCGATGTCACGGGCATTCATGCCCTTGATCTTCTTCTCGGCGATCTCACGGCACTGCGCCATGGTCACCTGCCCAACCGGCGCGGCCTTGCCGGGCTCCTTCGATCCTGCAGTCAGCTTCGCCGCCTTCTTCAGGAAGTAGGATGCCGGCGGGGAGCGCATCTCGAATGTGAAGGACTTGTCCTGATAGGCGGTGATCACCACCGGCACAGGCGAGCCCGGCTCCATCTGCTGCGTCTGGGCGTTGAAAGCCTTGCAGAATTCCATGATATTCAGACCGCGTTGACCGAGCGCTGGGCCGATCGGCGGCGACGGATTCGCTTGCCCTGCAGGCACCTGCAATTTTACGTAACCTACGATTTTCTTTGCCATTCTCTTTCCCTCACCGGCTCTGGGCCGGGCTTGTTGAGGTTAGTGGTCCGGTTGCCCGAAGGCCTGCCTCCCACCGTTCAATCCCAGTTCTTAAAGGTCACCGGACCTTTTCGACTTGGGTATATTCGAGTTCGACTGGCGTCGGCCGGCCGAAGATCGAAACCGCTACCTTAAGCCGGGCGCGTTGCTCATCGACCTCTTCGACCAACCCGCTGAAGGAGGCGAAGGGGCCGTCTGCAACCCGGACTTGTTCCCCGACCTCGAAGGAAATCGGAGCGCGTGGACGTTCCACGCCTTCGGCTACCTGATTGAGGATGCGGGCCGCTTCCGCGTCAGTGATCGATACCGGACGGTTGTCCGATCCAAGAAAGCCGGTCACTTTCGGGGTGTTCTTGATTAAATGGTATGCCTGGTCGGTCATTTCCATCTTAACAAGCACGTAGCCCGGAAAAAACCTGCGCTGGCTCTTGATCTTGCGGCCACGGCGCATCTCGACGATCTCTTCCGTCGGGACGAGCACCTGCTCGAAGAGTTCGCCCAGGCCCTTCTGCGCGGCCTGCTCCTTGATGGAGTCGGCCACCTTGTTCTCGAAGTTCGAGTAGGCGTGAACGATGTACCAGCGCTTGCTCATATGTTTCCGCCGCTCCTGCCCACTAGATTCCGAACAGGATCTTGTTGACGCCCCACTGCAGGGCCATGTCGACGACGAGGAAAAACACCGATGCGAGGGCGACCATGATCATCACCATGACCGTGGTGATCAGCGTTTCCTTGCGGCTCGGCCAAGTCACCTTGGCCGCTTCCTCGCGGACTTCCTGCAGGAACTCTATCGGGTTTGTCTTGGCCATTATCTTTCTTTCGAACTGGCAGGGGCAGTAGGGCTCGAACCTACGGCCTGCGGTTTTGGAGACCGCCGCTCTACCAACTGAGCTATACCCCTATCCTGTCGCGGTTACTCCACGATTTTAGCGACGACGCCGGCGCCGACGGTTCTGCCGCCTTCACGGATGGCGAAGCGCAGCTTCTCCTCCATGGCGATCGGCGTGATCAACTCGACATCCATCGTCACATTGTCGCCAGGCATCACCATTTCGGTGCCCTCGGGCAGACTTACAACCCCGGTCACATCCGTCGTGCGGAAGTAAAACTGCGGACGATAATTGGTGAAGAACGGCGTATGACGCCCACCCTCTTCCTTCGTCAGGATATAGGCTTCCGCCTTGAACTTCTTGTGCGGCATGATCGAACCCGGCTTGGCCAGAACCTGGCCGCGCTCAACACCCGTGCGGTCGACACCGCGCAGCAGCGCGCCGACATTGTCCCCCGCCTCGCCCTGATCAAGCAGTTTGCGGAACATCTCGACACCCGTCACAACCGTCTTGGTCGTCGGCTTGAGACCAATGATCTCCACTTCCTCGCCAACCTTCACAATACCGCGCTCGATGCGGCCCGTCACAACCGTGCCGCGGCCCGAGATCGAAAACACGTCTTCGATCGGCATCAGGAAAGGCTGGTCCTTGGGACGCTCGGGCTGCGGGATATAGGCGTCAACCGCCTCCATCAGCTTCAAGATCGCATCATGGCCAAGCTCGGGATTCTTGCCCTCAAGCGCCATCAAGGCCGAACCCTTGACGATCGGGATCTCATCGCCGGGGAACTGATAGGACGAGAGAAGCTCGCGCACCTCCATCTCGACCAGCTCGATCAGTTCCGGATCGTCGACCATGTCCACCTTGTTCATGAACACAACCAGGGCCGGAACGCCGACCTGGCGAGCCAGCAGGATGTGCTCGCGGGTCTGCGGCATCGGGCCGTCGGCCGCACTCACCACCAGGATCGCGCCATCCATCTGCGCCGCACCAGTGATCATGTTCTTCACATAATCGGCATGCCCCGGGCAATCGACATGGGCATAATGGCGAGCCTTCGTCTGATACTCGACATGGGCCGTCGAAATCGTGATGCCGCGCGCCTTCTCTTCCGGCGCCTTGTCGATCTGGTCATAGGCCGTATAGGTCGCCCCGCCAGTCTCCGCCAAAACCTTGGTGATCGCCGCCGTCAAGGACGTCTTGCCATGGTCAACATGGCCAATCGTGCCAATGTTGCAATGCGGCTTGTCGCGGTTGAATTTCTCTTTGCCCATATTGTTCTATCCTATTGTATAGACCGGCATTTTTAGTGGAGCGGGTGAGGGGAATCGAACCCCCGTCTTTAGCTTGGAAGGCTATTGCTCTACCATTGAGCTACACCCGCCCGGGAATTCGCTTCTACCTCCTCGACCTCGACTGCGGACGTTCAGCCCACAACCCCAACGCGATGGTGGGGGAAGTAGGACTCGAACCTACGAAGGCGAAGCCAGCGGATTTACAGTCCGCCCCCTTTGCCGCTCGGGACATTCCCCCAAATCGCCGTTGGATTGCTTTGAGCCAAACGCCAGCGAGCCCGGGTTTAGCCCGGGCCCAGATCGGGGCGCTTTATGCGCGGGATGGTAAAGCGTGTCAACGGGAAAAAGACCGTGTAGAAGCAGCCGGATGAGCGCTATCCACCGCGAAAATCCGCAAGCCCCCGAATTCGACCTGCTCTACGGGATTCACACCGTAGCAGAGGCTCTGAACAACCCCAAAAGAAAGTTCGTTGAGCTGCTCGCCACGAAGAATGCGGCAGCGCAACTCGCCGAAGAGATCGCCAAGCGCGGACTGACCGTAGAAGAGACAAATCCGAAGGCATTGGATCGTCTGACGGGACCCGATGCAGTCCATCAAGGGGTTGTTCTCAAGGCGAAATCGCTTGTCCAACCCAGGCTCGACCAAATTCCTCGGCACGGCATTGTCGTCATGCTCGACCAGGTGACCGATCCGCACAATGTCGGCGCGATCATGAGGACTTGCGCCGCCTTCGCTGTGACCGCTCTGGTGGCGACTGCACGGCACAGTCCGGAAGCCTCAGGCGTTCTTCTCAAGGCCGCCTCGGGGGCGTATGAGCTTGTTCCCTTTGTAAAAATTACCAATCTTTCCAGAGGGATGGAGGAGCTTCGCGGCTACGGCTTCAGGCTGGTCGGGCTTGACAGCGAGGCCGAGACGAAGCTCGCCGATGTCGACAAGACCCCTCCTCTCGCTCTCGTCCTTGGGGCAGAAGGAAAAGGCCTGCGGCAATTGACGAAACAGACTTGCGACGTGGTGGCGCGGCTCGATCTTCCCGGCTCGATCCAGAGCCTCAATGTGTCCAATGCCGCGGCGATCGCACTGGCCGAGCTCAACCGACGCTGAACTGCGCCAAGCGATTGGTGCGGTTGTGAAATTGTGGGAGGCGGCAAGGCCCTAAATCGGTTAAACGCAGCGGCGATGAGCACGGTTGCCCTCGACGAGAAAAGCAATACGCAGACGACTGCCATGGCGGTGCTGGTGGCGCTGTCGCTGTCGCACATGCTCAACGACACGATGCAGTCGCTACTGCCCTCGATCTACCCGATCCTGAAACAAAGCTATGCTCTAGATTTTGGCCAGATCGGCTTGATAACATTAGCTTTTCAGATGACAGCCTCGATCCTTCAGCCGATCGTCGGGCTGGTCACCGACCGCTATCCGATGCCCTATTCGGCGGCCGCCGGCATGGGGCTGACGGTCAGCGAACTCGTTCTGCTTGCCTTCGCGCATTCCTATCCGTTCCTGCTGCTTGCGGCTTGTCTCGTAGGGCTCGGATCATCGGTTTTTCACCCCAAATCATCGCGCATTGCGCGGCTTGCCTCAGGCGGCCGGCACGGCTTTGCACAGTCGCTCTTTCAGGTCGGGGGCAATGTCGGCTCGGCGATGGGGCCTCTGCTCGCCGCGCTGATTATCCTGCCGTTTGGCCAGGCCAGTGTCAGCTGGTTCACAAGCATCGGCGTTATCGCCATGATTTTATTGAGCTTTGCCGGTCGCTGGTATGCCGTTCACGGGACCCGCCGGCTGAAGGCGACGCCCAAGACGGGGGCCGAGACGCTGCCCCGGCGCCGGGTGGTCGGGGCAATCTGCGTACTGGTCGCGCTGGTCTTCTCGAAGTTCTTCTACATGTCGAGCCTCGGCAACTATCTCACCTTCTATCTCATTGAAACGTTTCATGTTTCTGTCCAGAGCGCGCAGCTTTATCTGTTCGTTTTCCTGGCCGCGGTGGCGGCCGGCACCTTCCTCGGCGGTCCGATCGGCGACCGGTTCGGGCGCAAATATGTGATCTGGTTTTCAATTTTGGGCGTGTTGCCGTTCACCCTGATGCTGCCGCACGCCAATCTCTTCTGGACCTTGGTCCTCGCCATGATCACCGGAGCTCATCTTGTCATCGGCCTTCTCGGCAATTCTCGTTTACGCTCAAGAGCTTGTGCCAGGCCGGGTCGGTCTGGTTGCAGGCCTTTTCTTCGGCCTTGCCTTCGGCATGGGCGGCCTGGGCGCGGCGCTTCTCGGCGAGCTTGCTGACCGTACAAGTATCGGATTTGTCTATCAGATTTGCGCTTTTCTGCCGGCGATCGGGATTGTCGCGTGGTTCCTGCCGGATCTCAAGCGCAAGCCTCCTGCCAAGGCTTAAGCCGCTTGTCAGGCCCGGCAGGCGCGGCGCTATCTAGGCCCGAAATGCCGGCTTAGCTCAGTTGGTAGAGCACCTGATTTGTAATCAGGGGGTCACAGGTTCGAGTCCTGTAGTCGGCACCAGTATTTTTCGCCGCGTTTTGACGCGCCCCAAGGGCGGTTTGAGGCCCTTTTTACCCCCGAATATCTCATTCTTAGCGACACGCTTTGGTCCGACTTCGCGCGCTGCAAAACATTTTGAACGGTCATTCATTTCGTTATTCTGCAGAACGTCGAAATGAACGGGCGTTCAGTACGATCGGTGAGATGCCCTACATTGTGCTTAAAATTTGCGCAGGTCAAACCCGCGAGGCGGCCTTATCGCGCTGCTTATCCTCTCGGTGGTCCTGTCGTCGGGTCCTGCGGCGATGACGATACGCATGCTGATCTGGAAGCGCGCAATCCGGCCGCCGGAAGCGGATGCACTGACGGCAAATCCCGGAACCGCGGTGCGGGCCGGGCGATTGGTCTGGACAGCAAGGTTATTCGCAATTCGGTAAAGCACTCTCTGCTAAAGAGGATGCTGGACATGCGGGGTCGCTCAGCAAGCCGCCCGCGACGGAGGATCAAATGGTTCGGATGTCATTGCTCGGACGTGTCGGCGGCCTCGCGGCGGTGCTCGCATTGGGTGCGGAAATAGCCCCTGCCCTCGCCATGCCGATCGCCAAGCTGGCGCCGGCGTCCTTCGTCGCCGACGCCGCGCCGGAGTTTGCCCGCGTCGCCTATGACGCGCCGCGACGGCCCTACTGCAAGCTTGAAAGCCAGCGGCATTTCCAGGACTGAAATCCCGGGCGCTATGATGAGTGGAACGGTGTCGGCCCCTACAAGCACAAGCATTTCGGCGGCCATCGCTGGCACGACCTCAACTACAATGGCTGCGCGCCGTGGTGGCAGCCGGAGACTTATGGCTCAACCGCCGCGCGCCGCGCCTTCAAGCAGGCCAATGACAATCCGCATGTGCGCTGGTGCTTCAAGCGCCACAACAGCTATGATCCGTCCACGGACAGTTATACGACCTATGACGGGCGGCAGAAGCGATGCGTGGGGCCGAAGTAGATGAACTGGCGCTTGTCTCCGCGCAATGGCTCAAGAGCATGCGCAAGGCTGCTTGGCTCCTGTTTTGAGCTACTAATTCGCGCTATTGGTCTCTCCGTTGATCGGAGTAAGCGCAGTGAAGCAGATAACTGACAACTCGTACGAAGAGCTGCGAGAGGTCCTAGTAGGCATTCTTACTGGCGATGAAAAAAATCTCATTCGGAATGACCCAACTTGCACACCTCAGCTACGGCGCCGCTGAGGTCTTGTATCGACGTAATCCCAAGCATCCAGGCGTTCGAACAGATGACAGCTCGCCCGCAACTCAAAGAGAACGAAGGAGAACTGGTACGAGAGATTTTCTGGGATCTTTAGACAAGGTCACATCACTCCTGGTTTAAACGAAACCAATCCAAACTTCCCATTCTTTCGTGTTAGTCGCTTCGAGCGAAGTGCCCTGGCGAGTCCAGCCTTACCGTTTTCACGATAATTCCACTTACCTAAAGCTAGTGATATCCGAAGCGCCTGACACCTCCGGAGTTCAACCATCGCATATTTGGACGAAGCCTCATCAGCATTCTATGCAGGGTGCAATTTGGCGGCCTGCGTGATGCTGGGCGTAGCAGCGGAGCAAGAGTTCTTGATGCCACTAAATCACATCGATAAAGGCCCAAACGCGCTGCATTTCGAAGCGGTGAAGAAGCACAAGTTCATTCGACAGAAGGTCATAGAGTTTCAGAAGAAGCTGAATTCAATCAAGATCAACTTGCCGAGAAGTAGTAGAAAACCTCGATACGAACCTGTCAATGATTCAATCAGTAATTCGTGTTGCTAGAAATGATGCCGGACATCCGTCATCAGGCGTCGCGCCGTCGAGAGAACAAATTTATGTGTATATACAACTTTTCGTCCCTTTTGCTCAGCAACTCAAGAAACTCAAGGACGCCTTGAGCTAGCCGTCTGCCAATACTCGACCGACACCGCCTTACCTTCCGCGCCCCCCTCCACTCGCGTGTTCGCTGCTCAAATCGCTCCCCTACCGATTTACACTCTTCGCCATCGCACCTCACCCCGCGGCGGCGAAGTATGCCGTTCTGAATGGTAGTGCGGTAATCGAAATCCATCTGGATGGCCCCATGGCCTGCCATGGAGGGAAAGAGAAACCCGAAATAGATGACAGCATTCGCCGGAATGGCGGTGCGGATGGCAAGTCTTAGCTGCGCGCGATCTTAGCGATCTTACAAATATTTAAGTCGCGGAACGAAGATAACGCGGGCGCGTAATTTTGAATGACGATGTCCGTTTCGGACAGCGGATGGATCACGGAGAACCGATCCATATTGGCTTCGCCACGCAGCAAGTAACAGCGTGGCAAAGGGTGAAGATCATGGACAAACAGACAGAGATAGCGGAGGCCGCTTACTACATCTGGGAGCGCAAGGGTCGTCAATCGGGTAATGCACTGGAATGCTGGCTAGAGGCTGAAGCTGAGCATAAGACCGCCGCCACGGTGCGGAACCACATGGCTAAGGTGCGATACACCAAGGCCACCACCAAAAGGCGGCGTGAAGGCGGCAAACGCACGGGTTGAAATATATGTTGAAGACTGATCTCGAGTACCCTTTCGAAACCGGCATCCGCGAGCAAATGGAAATCCTCACGGCGGACGGCGAGCATTTGGGCCGCGTGCTCGACATCCATATGGCCGACCGGATCGGGGTCTATGAATGTCTCGCGGGAACGGCCGGCAAGGTGGATATCCCGTTGAAGTGGATCGCGTGGGTCGACGAGACTGTCCATCTCACCAAAACGCGCAAACAGATCGTGTCAAGCTGGCGCTCCTCGCGGGAGCCGGGCCACCAGTTTTCGACGGCATGACGAGATGAATGGGCAATAATCCGTAGACTGACGGGCCCACTCACCCGGCCGAACCCTGCGGGCTCAACCGCCCTGTTCCGCAAGGGGCGACAGGGAAGCATCGAGTGATGGATTGCTGCAACGAGAGGCGATTTGCCGCCGTTGGCTACCCTTCCGAAGGGGCTAGATTGGCGCCATGGCTGTCGGCCGGCGCATCTTCACTGCCCTGATCATTGCGGCGATTGCCGCGGCTGTTCTCGCCGCGGCCGGCCTGTCGCTTCCGCCCGATAGCAGCTGGCCAAGTGGGTCCTGCAGCCGCTGGTACTGTTTGCCATTACGGTCTTCGCCGTCGAGTTCGTCTGGCGCTATGCCCGCTCAGGCGAGCGCAGGCGCCTCCTCAGCCCCTTCGCGGCGATCGAGTTCCTGGTCTGGGCGGTGCCGGTGCTGGCGATGATGGTGCCGATCGATACGCGGTGGGTCGAAATCGCCCTGCTCCTGTCGCTGATCAAACTGGCCCGCTACATCCCCGCGCTCGGGCTCGTCATGAAGGTGATGCGCAATGAGGCGCGCCCCCTGCTTGGCGGCTTCCTGGCGATGGCAGTGCTGCTGATGCTCGCCTCGGGCCTTATGTACGCCACGGAGCATGATGCCCAGCCAGATGTCTTTTCCTCGATCCCCAGGACCATGTGGTGGGCGATCGTCACAATGGCCTCGGTCGGCTATGGCGACATGGTGCCGGTGACGGCGGTGGGACGCATCCTCGCGGGCTTCGTCATGCTGACCGGCATCGCCATGTTCGCGGTGCCGGCCGGCATCCTCGCCACGGGTTTTGCGGGCGAGGTCAAACGGCGCGACTTCATCGTCACCTGGGAGGCGGTGGCGCGGGTGCCGCTCTTCGCCGATCTGGAGGCAAGCCGGATTGCCGCCATCGCCGGCCTGCTAAAGCCGCAAATCGTTCCGGCCGGCCAGGTGATCGTCCGGCGCGGTGCCTCGGCGGACGCGATGTTCTTCATTTTGAGGGGCGATGTCAGCGTCGAGGTGGCGCCGAAGCCGGTGCGCCTCGGGCCCGGGCAATTCTTCGGCGAGATCGGCCTCGTCATGGAGACGACGCGCACCGCCACCGTCATCGCCCAGGAGGAGTGCCAATTGCTGTCGCTCGATGTCGCCGACTTCAAGCGCCTCACCGATCAAATGCCGGACCTTAAAGCCCGCATCGAAAAGGTCGCTGCCGAGCGCCTGGCGCAGCAGAAGAACTGACCCGGATCAAGCGCGCAAGCCTTTCCACGGCGCTGCCTGCGTCATGTCCACCGCCTCGAAGCCAGCCTCACCGATGCTCGGGCCGAAGATCGCAAGGATCCTCGCCTCGCCCTGCCCGACATTGAACGAGGCATGCACCATGTCGGCCGGCACGAAGACGGCGTCTCCGGGTTTGAGCATCTGCATCTTGCGGTCGACCCACTGCTCGACCTCGCCCTGCACCACGTAGAGCGCTTCCTCCTGATCGGGGTGCTTGTGGAAATCGTGGCCCTTGCCGGGCAGCAAACGCGCTTCGAGGATGGTGAGATGATTGGCGCCGGTATTGGCAGGCACGCAAAGGTTTCCGACGCGCCCCCAATCATGGGCCGTGAAATTCATCGCAGCCAACGGCAGAAATTTTCCGTCCATTCCGAACGTCTCCTTTTGATCGCGGCGCACTGTACCCGAAATCCAGCTTGTGAGAAGCTGATGCGCCGGAGACCCCATGGCGCGCATTCTCTTTGCACTCGTCTTGCTCCTAGCCGCCGTGCCGGCAGCGTTGGCGAAGGATTGCGTCGTGCTGCTGCACGGCCTGTCGCGGACGGAGTATTCGC
This sequence comes from uncultured Alphaproteobacteria bacterium, assembly GCA_963805405.1. Lineage (GTDB taxonomy): Bacteria > Pseudomonadota > Alphaproteobacteria > Rhizobiales > Aestuariivirgaceae > JAEUMG01. The sequence goes on from CAWDUC010000020.1 coordinate 1,051,333, forward strand.
TTCTCGTCATGCAGCTGGCGCTCGAGCGGGCCGGCTACAAGGTCGTCAATTCGACCTATGCTTCGAACGACAACACTATCGAGGATCTGACCGGCCACATCGACGCGGCGGTGGCGACATGCGGCGATGCGGGTCGGATCAATTTCGTCACCCATTCGCTTGGCGGCATCCTGCTGCGGCTGTGGATGGTCGACCATCGGCCAGCCAATCTCGGACGCGCGGTGCTGCTCGGACCGCCCAATCGCGGCTCGGAAATGGCCGACACGTTCCGGTCCATGCGTCTCTTCGAAATGCTGATCGGGCCAGCCGGCCAGCAACTCGGCAGCGATGCGAACAGCCTGCCGAACCTGTTAGGACCAGCCGATTTCGAAGTTGGCGTCATTGCCGGTAATCGCTCGAGCCTGCCGGTGCCGGGAATTTTCGAGGGGCCGAATGACGGGCTGGTCACGGTTGAGAGCACGAAGCTCGACGGCATGGCGGATCACATCATCCTGCCGGTGACGCATACTTTCATGATGAACAACCCGCTGGTCATTGCGCAGGTCATGCAGTTTCTCGAGACTGGGAAATTCGATCACGAGATGACATTGCGCCAGGCGATGCAGCGACTGTTTCCACGGAATCCGTGACGAGCAAGGCAAGAGTCAATTCTTCTCGCGGTCGTCCCTCCATTCACGTGCCATCCGGCTGGCGGATAGCACGCGAACGGCAGACGAACAAAATTTCAGTGGCGCAGATCGACGCTTGCGACCTTGTCCTTGTAGTCTTTCTGGGGATCGGCGCCGAAGATGAGTTTGATACCGGCGAGAAGGCTCGAACCATTCTCCCAGATCTGCGCATCGTCGGGATCGAGCCTCAGCAGCGTCAGCTTCGGATCATCCTTGCCCTTCTCGAACCAGGCCGCGATGAAGGGCGACCACAAACGATCGATCGTGGCACGGTCGTTGTCGATGACAAGCTTGCCGTGGACGGTTGCGAATAATTTGTGATGCTTGGCGGCGAATGTCATGAGCGCGCGCTGCCCGCGCCCGACATCCTGCGCGATCGATGTGTCCTTGGCGGTGAAGAACCAGACGGAGCCGCCCTCGTCCTCGATCTGCGCGGTCATCGGGCGTGTGTGGCTTTCATTGGTGCCGACAATGCCGAGCATCACGGTCATGTCGGACTTGAGGGCTTTCCAGAATTCCTGTTCGAGTTCGGCAGGGGTTGGCACGGGCTTATCTCCGGGGATTGTCGTTGATCCCCGTGGCAACGTCTTGCGGGAGGCTTCGTTCCGTCAGGCGGCGCCCGTCTTGGACGGATTGGGGTCTCGCTCGCGCTCTTCCATGTCGAGGCGGTTACCCGTCTCCAGCATCACTTCCTGTGCGGCGCAGCATGAAGAGAGCGAGCGCGCCGCCATGAGCTTGTCGATGAGGAATTCGACGCGGCCGATATCCTTGCGGTTCTTGATGCGGTCCATGGCCACTCCTCTTTAGCGCAAAATCGACTTGAGATCACCAGCTTCACGCAACGTTCATCACATTTCGGTGTACGCCTTGGAAACTGCACTTTCGCGGCGCATGAGTCGCAATCAGCGAAATCTCAAACCGGAGGCGATAATGAACCGGATCCGAGAATTGCTGCAGGCGAAGGCGATCATCGAAGCTACGCTCGAACATGACGGCATCGCGCTCGACCCGCAGGCACGCGCAGCGATCGGCTGGGCTCTCAAATCGCACGTCGAGTGCGAAGGCTGCGCCGTCGACGACGCTGCAGCGCAAGTGATTGCCTTCTACAAGGCCGCAGCCTAACAAATTCAACTCAGATTTTACGAAATCATCCGCATACGGATGATCATGGCGGGTTGCGATCATTCGCTTCATCTTACGTTAACCCTGCCACGCTTTGGACTCAAAGTGATGGCAAGTTTGTTCCCGGGATGGCTTGAACGGGGGAAGTTCATGGCCATGGCACACCTACCCAACGATCATCACCTCATCGCGCTCAAGTCCGTCATCGAATCCGGCTGCGGAATCGATGCGGTCGCCAATCGAACCGACGGGCTCGAATGCGTCGAGCGCGGCTGGCTGAAGCACCGGGCGCACCGGCATGACGAAGGCGGAGGAACGCACCGACGTTTGGGACCTGACGCCCGAGGGGCGTGAATTGCTCGACATCCTTCTGCGCGAGCGACAAAGCGGCCTCGCCGCTTAACCGACGAAATCAAAACAGGGAATTCCGGCGTCAGACCGGGTGAAACAGGAGCTTTGCGGCAGACCCCGTCCCTCCACCCGCTCAGTGGGATGACGGACGCCGCAAAAGGCGGCCGGTTGGGGAGTCATTGGCGAGAGCCTGTGGCTTTCCCACCCGGCTCGTTTTGTGAAGAGGCCTATTTCGCGGCGCTTTTTTCCAGACGCCAATAGTGGAAAAGCTTGAAAACCGGCTGGTCGATATCGAGGCCATCCTCGAGCCGGCGTTCGACGTGAAAAGCGCGGCCCGCGGCCCAGATGGTGGCCCAGATCACCGGAAGCGCGCCGAGGACCATCAATCCATACATGAAAGCTGTCCGGAAGACCCATCAGGCGCGAGGCGGCCCATACGGTCGCAGCCGACGCCGCGCCCAGCATAGAAAGTGCCATCAAGGCCACGCCGATTGCCGCGAGGAAGCTCGGGAACGGGCCCATGGCGTGCTGGCCGGGCGCGTGGGCCGTTTGGGGTCGCATGATTTCGTCGGTCATGGCCCGCGCATAAACCAGAATTGGCGCGCCCTTGCAAGCGCGCCAGCCCGGTATTCCGCGGAGGAGCTTATGCCGGGCCTTCGGCCGTGCGGCAGGATTCGAACAGGAACCAGACGCGCCGCTCGGCGTCGTCGATCCACTGCTCGAGCATGCTTGCGGTTGCCACATCGCCATGCTCGTCGCAAAGATCGTGCGTTTCGCGGAAAAATCCGACCAGGCGCTCATTGTCGTCGCGCAGTTCTGCCAGCATATCGAGCGGCGTCACGAAGGCGGCATCATTGTCGGATAGACGCTGCAGACGCGCAATCTCGCCGATCGAATGAAGGGTCGTGCCGCCGATCTTGCGGGCGCGTTCGGCGACATCATCGGTAATCGCGTAGATCTGGGCCGCCTGCTCGTCGAGCATCAGGTGATAGTCCCGGAAATGCGGGCCCGACATGTGCCAGTGGAAATTCTTGGTCTTGAGATAGAGCGTGAAAACATCAGCGAGCAGCGTCGTCAAAGCCGCCGAAATGTCCTTGGTGGCATTGGCACCGAGCGAGGTCGGTGTCTGAAGAGCCGCCGTACGGCGAGCCTTGGCGTCCTTGATACTCATGGGTTCGTCTCCTGGTTCGGTTCGCAGAAAATCTATTTGCCGCGCACGGCTTTGATGATCATCGATGCCAAGGGCACGATCAGGCCCGGCACAGCAGAATCCAGAGGGTTGCGTACCATGCGGGTGATCCCGCGAATATCGGCCTCGACCTCGCGCGCATCGGCTGCGAGCGCATCAAGAGCAGATTTCTGAATCTCCTGGGCAAGCTCCAGGTCGCGGCCCGGTTTGACGCGCGCAGCGACGACGAAGAGAATGGCAGCAAGAATAAGATCGCCAAAACCGACGAGAGCCGCGGCTCCTACGCGGCCCAATCGCGGTTCGAGTTCGAAGTACACGGCAAGATCGAGCATCGCGAGGCCGAATATGCCGATCAGCGCCGCCACCGCCATGAGGCCCGAGCGCGCCGCGAGATGATTGAGCTTGATCTCGGCGATAACCGATTGGGCACGCAACATGACGCGCAGGTCGCGAATGATCTTGTCGGTGTTCATGATCTAGCGCCCCACCATGCGGCCGGCCAACAGCCCGAGCAGGAAGGCGGCCGCTACGGCGGCCAAGGGATGCCGGGTCACAAGTTCCTCGGCGTCCTCGCCGGCCTTGCCGAGAGTGGCTTCGAGTTCGCGCAGCAGCGTCTCTGCTTCCCCCGGCTGATGGGTTTCGGACACCGCAGCGGCCGCTTGAGCATCGCCCCGCATCAGCTCTGCCTGGAGGTCGCCCAGCTCTTTTTTTACGGATCGCTTCTTAGCCATCGAATTTACCCAGAATTGCGCAAAGTCTAGTGCGGATTGGCGGGTTTTGACAGTCAAGATTGACAGGCTGGTCAAGAGAGAATGAAAATCATTCTTGCCTCAATTTATGGCTGGGATTTCGGTTCCATGCGATTTACCGCCGCCGGGCGGGAACTTCGGCTCTGGACCGGCGCTAATGTCCTTCATCCCTGCTTCATGGAGATCACTTCCGATGAACAAGCCCGACGCACAGCGCAATACGCCACCCAAATCCGACGAGGAGCAGAAAAAGCTCAAGGACGCGGTCAATGGTCTCGACAAGCCGGCTCTGCCCCGCGCCGAGCCTCCGCTCGCGGTCCCGGCAAAGAACACCGTTGAGAAAGGCTAAGAGCGCAATTCCGACCATTGAAACGTCACGCAGCCCTGCCTAGAACCCGCTCTAGCTTGGTCCCGGAACAGGGTATATGGCGCTCTCGGAAAAACAACGCGTCGCATTGATCTCGCTTCTGGCGAGCGCGTTATTGGCTGGCTCCAAGCTTTTTGCCGGCCTCGCCACGGGTTCGCTCGGCATCCTTTCCGAGGCGATCCACAGCCTGCTCGATTTCGGCGCGACAATCATCACATTCTTCGCAATCAGATGGTCGGACCAGCCGCCTGATGACGAGCATCATTACGGCCATGCCAAGGCCGAGAGCGTTGCGGCGCTGGCAGAGACCGGACTTCTGTTCCTCACAACCGTCTGGATTGTCTACGAGGCGGTGAAGCGCATCATCTCCGGCGAGACGCATGTCATCACGACCTGGTGGGCGGTGGCGATCATCGCAGCCTCGGTCATCATAGATTACAACCGCGCGCGCAGCCTTTCCCGCGTCGCCAAGAAGACATCGAGCGAGGCACTCGAAGCCGATGCACTACACTTCTCCTCCGACATGTGGAGTTCGCTGGTCGTGCTCGTCGGCCTCGGCGCGGTGTGGCTGGGGTTTCCGCTCGCCGACCCGATCGCGGCGCTCATCGTTTCGCTGTTCGTGGCCCTGGCCGGCTGGCGGCTAGGGCGGCGCACGATCAACAGCCTCCTCGATACCGCGCCACAGGGGGTGAGCGAGAAGCTTTCGCGGATCATCACGCAAACGGAAGGCGTGCTCAATCTGCGGCGCCTGCGCGTGCGCCCTTCCGGCGCGACGCTGTTTGCCGGCGTCGTCGTCGAAGTGCCCCGCACCATGGCGATCGACGCGATGATGCAGCTCGAACAGACACTGACACAGCGGATCAAGTCCGAATATCCCAATGTCGATGTGACAGTGACCACCAATCCGGTCGTACTTGACGACGAGACGATTTTTCAACGCGTGATGCTGATCGCGGCACGGCATGAGCTCGCCATCCATCACATCACGGTTCAGGAGATTTCCGGCAGGATTGCGATCAGCTTCGATGTCGAAGTCGACGGCTCGCAGACGCTTGGCGCCGCGCATGATGAGGCGACGGCGCTTGAACTCGCCATCAGCCGGGAACTCGGCCCCGATGTCGAGGTCGAGAGCCATATTGAACCCCTGCCCTTCGCTACGCTCGCCGGCAATGAGGTTCAGCCTTCCGAATGTGCGGCAATCATGGCTGCGCTCAAGGAGTTCGCAAGCGATCAGCCCAAGCTGACCGACCTCCACAATATCCGGGTGCGCCGCAATGAGCATGGTCTCTTCGTTCACTATCATTGCCGTTTCAAACCGGAGGAGACGGTGGAGGCGGCGCATGAGGCGGTGGATACCATCGAGCATCGCCTGCGCGAACGCTTTCCGGAAATCAGGCGGGTGATCGGCCATGCCGAACCGGTCGGCGCGCCATGACGGGTGCGGCCTGATGCGCCACCTGCGGCCTGAAGATTACCGCGTCATGCCATGGAAGAACGGCGGCGGCGTCACCACCGAGATCGCTATTTATCCTGCAGATGCCGGCATTTCCAGCTCCGGCTTCATCTGGCGGGTGAGCATCGCGGAAGTCGCCATCGACGGGCCGTTTTCGCGCTTTCCGGGCTATGACCGGCATATCATGACCATCGCCGGCAAGGGCATGCAACTCGAGGCCGATGGTCATGGGACGATCGACCTCTCGGCGATTTTCGTGCCGCGAGAATTTTCCGGCGACTGGGATGTCGATGGCCAGTTGATCGATGGGCCGGTGCGGGATTTCAATCTGATGGTGGCGCGAGAAAAGGCCAAGGGCTCGCTCTGCGTGGAACGTCTGGCGGAACGCATGCGCTATGATGGCAGGCAACGACACGCTGCTCATCCACGTGCTCGAAGGCGACGGCACGGCCGAGGCGCGGGTGATCGCGGAGGGCGACACGCTGATACTCTCGGCCGGAGAGACACTCACCGTGACTCCGTCCAGCGATGAACTGCAACTGGCGGTGGTGAGAATTCGCGAGGTTTAGCACCCGCCCACCATTCTTTTCCCTCCCCGAGTTTCGCGCGGCGAAGAGAAGGAACGAGAGGGAAACCCACCTATCCATAAAAACAGACACCCCGGCATTTCTGCCGGGGCATCCGTCGCCGTCCGTAAGCGTGTTCACGGCTGCAGGGGAGCGAGGGCCTGAGCCGTCTTTGCAAGGCGCACCAGATTGACGAATTCAGCGCGATAGCCGAATGCGTCGGAACCCTTGGCGCCCTGCGCAAGGGCGATCACATCATCAAGGGTAAAAGATTTGGTATATCTGCCGCCGCGCAGAAGCTCGCCAAAGGCCGCTACCGCGGCTGCAAATCGTGATTCCTGCGGAATGTTTGCGGCGTCCTTAACCTCGGATGAAACGAGGACCGGAACATTTATCAATTGGCTCGTGTCGCTATCCGGCAATTTGTAACGCATTTTCACGAAGGCATATTCTTTCAGCTCAGCCTCCGCCGATGCCGCGTCGTGACCATAGCGCAGGCTCATCGACAAGCGCCGTGCCAGCATTCTTCGGCACGAATTCATAGATGGCCGTCACCGTATGCCCAGAGCCGATCTCGCCGGCATCGACCTTGTCATTGTTGAAATCCTCGCGGTTCAATAATCGCGTCTCATAGCCGATGAGGCGGTATTCAGAGACGGTCGAAGGATTGAACTCGACTTGGATCTTCACATCCTTGGCGATCGGGAACAGCGTCGATGTCGCCTCATCGACCAGCACTTTGCGCGCCTCGTTGATCGAGTCGATATAGGCCGCGTTGCCATTGCCGTTCTGGGCGAGCGTCTGCATCATCGCGTCATTGTAATTGCCCTGGCCAAAGCCCAGCACCGAGAGATAGACGCCGGTTTCGCGCTTGCGCTCGACAAAGCTCTTGAGTTCGTCGGGATCGGTGATGCCGACATTGAAATCGCCGTCGGTTGCGAGGATCACGCGATTGATGCCGGTCTTGTCGAAGCTCTGCTCGGCCAATTGATAGGCCTGGCGGATGCCTTCGGCGCCAGCGGTCGAGCCTTCCGACATCAGGCCATCAAGCGCTGAAATGATCTTGCCCTTGTCCTTGATCTTCGTCGGCTCGAGCAGTGTTCCGGCATTGCCGGCATAGGTGACGATCGACACCGTGTCCTCGGGCCCCAGGCCTTCGACCAGCATCTTCATGGCATTGCGCAGCAAGGGCAGCTTGTTCGGCTCGTTCATCGACCCCGAAGTATCGATGAGAAAAACGAGATTGGCGCGCGGCTTTTCCTGGCCGTTGAGCGAGAAGCCCTTGATGCCGATATGGAGCAAGCGGTTCGAGGGATTCCATGGTGCCGGGAAGACCGAGACATTGGCCTTGAAGGGCTCGGCCTTGTCGGCAGGGCCGGCATAATCATAGGGGAAGTAGTTGACCATCTCCTCGATGCGCACCGCATCCTTCTGCGGCAATGTGTTGTTGTTGAGGGAAGCGCGGATAAAGGCATAGGAGGCCGTGTCGACATCGATCGAGAAGGTCGAGACCGGCTCCTCGGCCGTGACCTTCACCGGATTGGTTTCGATCTCGGTGAACTTGTCGCGGCCCTGGTCGTGATAATATTGCGGCTGCTGGTCCGGCATGGACGCAAGCCCGTCATTCTTCATCTTCGCCACGCCCTGCGCGATGCTCGCAGGAGGCGGCGGGCCGTCTACCATGCCCATCTCAGCGACAAGTTCATCCGACGCGGGGGCAACGGGTTCTGCCGGCACAGTTTCTCCGACTGCTTCCGGCTTTGGCGCGGGCGTGTCCTGCCGCAAGGCCGTCGTCGCATCCACTTCCTTTTTGTCCGCATCGGTCTGGATCGCCAGCGGTTCGCGCAGCAATGGCATCAGTGCGTTGATGTTGATGGCGACGAGCGTCAGCACGGCAAGACTTGTTCCCATCATGAGCGCGTGGCTCAATCGAATTGATTGCATGATCGGTCTCCCTCGTAGTCGTCCGATGAACGCCCCTGCCCGATCACTGAGACGCTTACGGCCGACCGATCCTTGGAGACGATCTTGCGAAATCTTTTCGAAGCGTGCGGTCGCAAGCGCGATCGCGGCTGCGCGGGTGCCCGGCGGCGGCTGCGCGGCTTCGGCGCGCAATTCGGTTTTCAGTCTTTCGAGTTCATCCATCCGTGTCGCGTCCCACCATGGATTTGAGGCGCTTTCGCACCTCATGCATGCGCCAGGACACCGTCGTCTCGGCGATGCCCAGAATTTCTGCTGCCTCGGCGTGGCTTAGATCTTCGCCGACCACGAGAAACGCGGTTTCGCGCAGAGCCTCGTCAAGCCGGGCGAGTGCCGTCTTGAGCCAGTCCTGCCGTGCCACATCGTCGGCCCAATCCGCCGCATCGTCGGCGGCGAATGCCATGTAGTCGGCCTGGATGCGGGCGCGGCTTGCCTGCTTGCGCCTCTGGTCGCGGCAGGCATTGACCACCACCCGGTAGAGCCAGGTCGAGAAACGGCTATCGCCCTTGAAGCTTGCGATCCGGTCGGCGAGGCTCAGGCAAATATCCTGGGCCACATCCTCCGCCTCGACCGCCGAGCCGAGAAGCCGGCGGCCCAGGCGAAAAATCATGTCGTAATGCCGCTCCAGCAGGTGCCGGAATGCAGCCCCGTCGCCATTTTTGGCCCTCCGGGCCAGGTCCAGATCGCTCGCTTCCATGGGCGTTTTGCAGAGTTAGACGCGAGGAACCGGGCGAATCCTTGGAGCGGCATCGGAAAAATTGTGGCTAGCCCAGCCGGTAGCGGCCCGCGAAAATCAATCCATACATGCCGATGGCGATGACGGCCATGGCGGCCATCTGGTAGGCCGCGACCCCACCACCCAGAAACAGGACGGTCAATAGCATGGTGACTGCCGGCGCCGGGACGGTCACCGAGCTTGCCAGCGACACATCGATATGGCGCATCGCATAGAACCACAGGATCAGTTCGAGGTAATAGGCGACGCCAAGGATCAAAGCGGCCTTCTGGAAATCTGTCGCGATGAAGGCCGCGGAAAGCTGGCCGGGCGAGCCGAAGGCGAGTGCGAGGAACAGCAGGAAAGCGCCGGAGATGACGAGCCGCGAGATCGTTACCTGATTGGGCGTGATTTTTGTCGTGGTGATTACCTGGCGCAGAAGGATGTGGGCGATGCTCCAGATGAGCGGGATTCCAAGCGCGAAGGCCGACCACCAGGAGATGTCGGCGATGCGGAAGGTGCCCTCGGTCGTGAGATATAAGAGCGCCAGAAGCATCAGCAGCATGAAGAAGAGTTCGAGCGGCGACTTGCGCCTGCCGAGGAAGAGTGCTTCCCACACGGTCGCGAAGAGCGGATAAGCCTGGAGCGCGATCACCATGCTGACCGGACCGGCTTTCTCGGCAGCCACGACGAACATGTAGGTCGATAGGCCAAACAGGACGCCGGTCAGGAGCGTGATGAGGCCTGCACGACCGCGGGATATGAGTTTCGGGAAGCCCTCGCCTTTCGCAAGCTCGATCGCGAAGAGCGGCATGGCGGCGACGAGCTGCCAAAACGTGATGGCGATCGTGAAGGTCAATCCATCGAAGCGCGCCGGGCGGTTTGCGGCAAGCACCGGCATGGCGCCAAGTATCACAAGACAGATCAGCGCCAGTCCAATGCCGACGCCGCGAGATTTCGCCATGTCGCCTTTTCCCCCGGGTGGGAGGTTCGATAAGATGCGGATGCAAGGAGCGCAATCGAACAATTGCCGGGGTGACAATTGTTTACGGGCTAGTTCCTGAAGTCGAGCCGCATTAGTGGGCGCTTCGGCGAGCGGCGCGCGACTTCCTCAAATCCCAGGCGCCGGAAGACCGAGGCCAGGCCGACAAATCCCTCGCCCCATTGCAAAGGCTTGTCCGGTTCGATGGCGCAAGCTTCGACGGCCTCGGCGCCATGCTTGCGGGCATGATCGGAAGCGGCCCTGGCGAGCGTCTGCATCAGGCCCTTCTTGCGATGGCCTGGGCGGCTGAAGAAGCAGGTGATGGCATAGGTATTATCGGGATCGGGCGCGGCGTTCTCTTCTACAGGTCGCGATGTCTTGCCCAGATTGAAGCGCGAAACGCTGGGCCTGGGGCCGACCGCGACCCAGCCGATAGCCACGTCGCCTTCATACGCGAGAAGCCCCGGCGGCGGACCCTTCTTGACCACCCCTAAGAAACGCCGCTTGCGGCCGTCCTTGCCGAGCGCATCCCATTCTCTGCGCACGATGCGCGGCCACATGCACCAGCAGCCGGAATTGGCGCCGCGTTCTGGGCCAAAGAGATCGACGAGGTCGGGCCAGCGTTCCGGAGTCAGCGGATGGATCTTGAGAGACATGAATCAGGCCGTTTCCTCGAACAGTTCGCGGCCGATCAACCAGCGGCGGATTTCGCTGGTGCCGGCGCCAATCTCATAGAGCTTGGCGTCGCGCAGCAACCGGCCGGTCGGCGTCTCGTTGATATAGCCAGTGCCGCCAAGGCACTGGATCGCCTCGAGCGCCATCCAGGTCGCCTTCTCCGCCGCATAGAGAATGGCGCCGGCCGCGTCCTTGCGCGAAGTCGCGCCGCGATCGCAGGCCTTGGCCACGGCATAGACATAGGCGCGCGTCGCGCTCATCGTCGTGTACATGTCGGCGAGCTTGCCCTGCATCAATTGGAAGGTGCCGATCGACTGACCGAACTGCTTTCTCTCGTGGACATAGGGCAGCACCAGATCCATGCAGGCCTGCATGATACCGAGCGGACCTGCGGCGAGCACGGCGCGCTCGTAATCGAGACCCGACATCAGCACGTTCACGCCGCGGCCGATTTCGCCCAGCACATTTTCGGCCGGAACTTCGCAATCGGTGAAGACAAGCTCGCCCGTCTCCGAGCCTCGCATGCCGAGCTTGTCGAGTTTCTGGGCGACGCTGAAACCCTTGAAGTCCTTCTCGACGATGAAGGCGGTGATACCGCGCGCACCGGCATCGGGATCGGTCTTGGCATAGACGACGAGCACATCGGCGCAGGGCCCGTTGGTGATCCAGAATTTGCTGCCATTGAGAACATAGCGATCGCCCTTGCGCTCGGCCTTGAGCTTCATCGACACGACATCGGAGCCCGCACCCGGTTCCGACATGGCGAGCGCGCCGATATGGGCGCCCGAGACAAGCTTCGGCAGATAGCGGCGCTTCTGCTCGGCTCCGCCATTGCGCCTGATCTGGTTCACGCAGAGATTGGAGTGGGCGCCATAGGAAAGGCCGATTGAGGCGGAGCCCCGCGAAATTTCCTCCATGGCAATACAGTGTTCGAGATAGCCGAGGCCCGAGCCGCCATATTCCTCCTCGACCGTGATGCCGAGCACTCCGAGTTCGCCGAGTTTCGGCCAGAGCTGGCGCGGAAAAACATCGGTGCGGTCGATCTCGGCGGCGATTGGCGCGATCTCGGCGTCGGTGAAACTCTTCACTGTCTCGCGGATCGCTTCGGCAGTGTCGCCGAGATCGAAATCGAGGGTTGGATAGCGGTTGGCGAGCATGGCGGCTGGTCCTCTGATGCCGCCCCTATTCTAGAGGCCGGTGAAGAGCAGGTCGATGGCGCCTAACCCACCGTTCGTCACCACGGCCAGGGACGGCGCATGTAACGTAGATAGGGCGTGCGGATGCCATGGCGGGCATAGAAGCCTTGGAGGCGAGTGTCATCTTCATCCACCATCCAGAAGACCTGGCCCGCGCCGAGGTCGTCGGCCAGGCGATAGACACCCTTAAGCAGCTCTTCTCCCGCCCCTGCGCCGCGCGCCTGCTCCAGCACGAACAGGTCCTGAAGAAACATGGTCGAGCCACCGGTCCAGGCAAAGGGTGTCGTGCTGACATTCGCGAAGCCGACAGCCTTGTTGTCGTCTGTTCGGGCGATGAGGGCAGTCAGGCCGCTGTCCTCACGCATCATGAGGTCCCAGGCTTGCCGCTGTGACCGCGGCGGGCACCGCGCCCTGCATGTAGTCCTGCCAAGCCTGCCAGAGTCGTTCCCAATCCGTGCGGTCGGCTGACGGTGACCTGCGCGACGGTCAGTGCACCAGCCATACCGCCGCCAATCCCAGGAAGGCGAAGAAGCCGACGACATCCGTCACAGTCGTCACGAACACGCCCGACGCAATGGCCGGATCGACGTCGAGACTGTCGAGCGCCAATGGCACGAGAATGCCCGCCAAAGCCGCGGCCAATAGATTGATGATCATGGCAGCGGCGATCACGAGACCCAACCCGTCGGAGCCAAACCACCACCAGGCGAAAAGACCCATGATGAGCGCGAAGATGAGTCCGTTGATCAATCCCACCGCGGATTCGCGCAGCGTGACTTTCACTGCATTTACCGGGCCGAGATGACGCGTCGCGAGCGCCCGAACCGCGACCGTCATGGTCTGGGTGCCGGCGTTGCCACCCATCGAAGCGACAATCGGCATCAATACGGCGAGCGCCACCATCTGCTCGATCGTCGCATCGAACCATGAGATGACCCAGGAGGCGAGCACGGCGGTCGCGAGGTTGAAAAGCAGCCAGAGAAAGCGCGAGCGCGTCGTCTCCCACACGGTGTCGGAGATCGTCTCCTCGCCGCCGACGCCACCCAGATGCAGGATGTCTTCTTCCGCCTCTTCCTGGATGATGTCGACGACGTCATCGATCGTGAGCATGCCTACGAGCCGGTTGTCGGCATCGACCACCGCGGCGGAGACGAGATTGTATTGCTCGAACTTGTAGGCGACGTCTTCCTGCGGATCGGTGACGTTGAAGACCGTCTGTTCCTCCTCCATCAGTTCTTCGATCTTCCTGGCCGGCTGGCTGCGGAGGATGCGGCTCACCGGCACAGTGCCAACCAGGTGATAGGTGGGATCGACGACATAGACCTCGACGAAATCTTCCGGCAATTCGCTCTCGGCGCGGAAATGCTCGATCGCCCTACCTGCCGTCCAGAAAGAGGGAACTGCGACGAATTCCGTCTGCATGAGGCGGCCGGCAGTGTTCTCGGGATAATCGAGAGCGCGGTTGAGCGCGACGCGATCTTCCTGCGAGACCTTGGCGAGAATCTCATCCTGCTCGGCCTTGTCGAGGTCTTCGATGAGATAGACCGCGTCGTCGGTATCGAGCTTGTCGATCGCGGAGGCCACAACCTCCGGCGGCAAGGCCTCGATCAATTCGTCGCGAGTGGCCTCATCAAGCTCGGCCAGGGCTTCGACGTCGAAGCTGCGGCCCAGCATGGCGATGAGGCGCACGCGTTCCGCCTGATCCAACGCCTCGATCAGGTCGGCAAGGTCGGCGGCGTGCAAATCCTCCAGCCGGGCGCGGATGGCGCGCGGATCTGGATCGGCGAGATCCTGCCTCACCGCTTCGACGAAATCGGGGGCGAGCGAGCCCCATTCGTCGCGGATTGCATTCGCCGCTTGCGTCTCAGTCATGCCGCTTCCGATTGCGCAGATGTGCCGCTCCGTGTCACAGTTTTAAGGTCCGCACGCAAGACCCGGAGCGCCCATGGACAAGATCAAATCGTCTGACCGTCTCGTTGCCAATATCAAGTCGACACAGTTCAAGCCGTTCGACATCGATGGCGAAACCGTGCCGGGCCAGAGCTATCTGCAGCTCGACGAGACGTTCCCGGAAGGCACGGGATTTCATATCTACCGGATGGCGCCTGGTTCGGCGAGCCAGCCGCATGAGCACACATGCCACGAGCAGTTCCTCGTTCTCGACGGCGAAGTCATCGATCACGACGGCTATGTCTACAAGGCCGGCGATTTCGTGCTCTTGAAGGAAGGCACGATCCATAATTCGCGCACCGAGACGGGCGCGACGCTTGCCGTCTTCGTCCGCATGGCAGAACGGAATCTGTAGCGTTCGTTTGCAGCAGCTCCTGCCATGAAAACCGAAACCCTCGCCAAGATCGCCTGCGCCTATTCAGGCATGGTGTGGGGCCTGTTCTGGATTCCATTGCGCACGCTGGAAGGCGCGGGCATCAACGGTCTGTGGGCAACGCTCGTCTTCTACACTGCGCCCCTCATCCTTGCGGCGCCCGTGCTCATCTGGCGCTGGCGCGAAGTCGTTGCCGGCGGCATCGGCCTGCAACTAACCGGCATCATCGCCGCCTTTGGCCTCGTGCTCTATTCGGTCTCGGTCCTTTATACCGACATCGTCAAGGCGATCCTGCTGTTCTATCTGACCCCTATCTGGAGCACGTTGCTGGGCCGCGTCGTGCTGGGCGAGACGATCACACCCGTGCGCTGGCTTGCCATGGCGCTCGGCATCATCGGCATCGTCGTGATCTTCGGCCTGGATAGCGGCCTGCCCATACCGCGCAATATCGGCGACTGGCTGGCGCTTACGTCTGGAATCATGTGGGCCATTACTGCAGTGCGAATCCGGCGCGAGACCAACAACGCAATCGAACTCAGCAATGTGAATTTCCTTTGGTCATTCCTGTTTGCGCTTGGCTTCCTGCTGGTTGCGAACCAGATACCCATGCCCGATTGGGAAATGGCGCTCCCATCGCTGCCGTGGTGGATGATCCTGATGCTGCTGGCGATCGTATCGGGCCCCGTCACATCGATCTGGGGGGCCAAATATCTGAGCCCTGGCGTCGTCGGCCTGTTGTTCATGACGGAAATCAGCGTCGGCGCGGTGACCGCGGCGCTGTGGTCCGGCGAGCCCTTCGGCTGGCGCGAAGTGATCGGCATCCTGCTCATTTCGAGCGCCGGAGTCCTTGAAAGCCTGTGGGAATTGTGGCGCGACCGGAAGCGCCCGGCGGCGATCTAGACTCAGGCGGCGAGTTTGACCGGTTGGCCGGCGTCTAGAAGAAAAGTGAGGATGGTGTGGTCGGCGGCTTCGTCGGCGCCCAATCCGACAGCCTCGCAATCCGTCAGGGCAAGCTCGACGGCATCGTGGGTCTCTTCGCCAGCGATGCCGAACGCTTCAAGCCAATCTGAGACATAGTCACTGCACGCATGATGCCGGGAGAGAATCATCAGCGGGGATCCTGATGTGGTGGTACGTCAATAATACCTCGAATGGCGCCGAAACTGTGTCGCGGTTGGGACAACTTATTGACTAATAAGCTATTGGGCGCCCGCTTCCTCGATTAGCCGTTTCACGACGTAGTCCTGGTTTTCGCGCATTTCGTCTTCTGCCGCTTTCGCCTGCGGGCAGTCGAGCAAGCGGTCGATCGCCTCCTCGCCATTGCCGGCCAGCGCCGCCTTCCGGGCGCTGAGATAAGCAAAAGAAGAGCCCCGCGGCTTGCGCTTCGCCTTCTTAGCCGGCTTCGGCTTTGGAGTAGCAGTCGCCTGGTCCTTATCGCCTTCAGCCTGCTGCGCGGCGCCAGGAGGTTGGGCGGCACCGAGATCCGGCAACGCCGGCGCCCCTGCCCGCTGATCGGAATCGGCGCGGCAGGCATGGAGTATCTCATCGATCGAATTGGCCCACGCCGTCTCCCCCGGCAAGGCCGCGAAGAGCGCGATCAGGATGATTGGAAATGCACCCTTCATGCCAAGATCCCCAGGCGCGAGGCGCCCCGTGTTCAGGGAATGTAGCGATCCTGCCGCAGCCGATCAAAGGCGTCGGTGAAGGACTTGACCGAGTCCTGATATTCGAGAAAGCCCAAGTCGCGGCTCTTGGTCATCGCGGCGAAAGTTTCCAATTCGCGACCGAGGTCGAGGTCGGTGTGCCACCAGGATGCGATTTGATCGATCGGCACGTCTTTCAACCCATGCTTGGCGACGATCTTGTTCCAGATCGGGCCGGCGTCCTTCATCACCGTTTCCAGGGGCTGGGCATGCCCCGGATAGTCGCCAGGCTTAAGGCCGAAATAAGCGGCAAGCTTCGGCCATAGCCAGTTCCAGCGAAAGACCTCGCCATTGACGACATTGAAGGCCTGATCGGCGCCGTTCGGGCTCGTCGCGGCCCAAGCCATGTGTTTGGCCATGATGCGCCCGTCGGTGATGTCGACGACGCCCGCATATTGGCCGGGCGAGCCCGGAAAGACGAAAGGCATTCCGGCTTCCCGGCAGATCGTCGCGTAGGCGGCCAATGTCGAGGCCATGTTCATGGCATTGCCGACCGCGTAGCCGATCAGCGTGTGCGGGCGATGGACCGACCAGGTGAAGCTCTGCCGCTTCGCCGCGGCAAACACGGCATCCTCCTGGACGTAGTAGAAATTTGGATAATCGAGGCGCGGCTGCTCTTCTCGGAAAGGGGTGATCGGCTTGTTTTTCGCATAGGCCTCGAAGGGACCCATATAGTGCTTCAAGCCGGTGGCGAGCGCGACGTGCTGGACCTTCTTGCCGTCTATGGCGGCCATGAGGTTCTCAACCATGGCGCCGTTCACCGCGCAGTTTTCGGCCTCCGTCGCCTGACGCGACCAGGTGGTGATGAAGACATGCGTGGCCGGGACGGATGCGAGCGCAGCGCGCAATGCATCAGCGTCGAGCAGATCGGCCGCGATGTGTTTCACGCCCTTCGGCAGATTGCCGACATGGCGGGAAATGCCGCTTACCTCCCAACCGCCCATTTGCAACAATTCTTCGGCCATGTGGCGGCCGATAATGCCGCTAACACCGGCGATCAATGCGTGTTTGGTCACTGAAAACTCTCTTCTCGCGACACGAATGTCGCGTTGGTGCGGCCAAGAGGACTCCGCACGTTACAACGTTTTTCTCAACAATATCAAAAACCTTGTAAAACAAGCTCTATCGGGTCTCTGGCAATTACCGTCGGCCATATCTTTTGAAGCGTTGCCGGTAGCAGGTGAGCCAAATAGCGGCGCTCGCATACAGAGCGGGGCGTGAAGTGCAATCTACAGCAGGGATATCAATATGGACGACTTCTATCATGTGTCGGTCGAGGAACATTGTGTCTGCTCAAGTGAGTTTCTTTTCTGACAGCGGATTGCCATCGTCTGGGCGGGCGGCAAACCATCGGGTCGCGCATGTTTCTGCGCAAAAAGGCCGTTCTGGAGCACGATCGTCCCGCCACCTTCTGCGGGGTAGCATCTGTCCGCAGAACGAGCAATTGACGACGCGTGTCTGATACCATGCCAGCCTGAGGGGCACCATCTCGCTCATAGCAGAATCTCCCTCAAAGCCCTCGTCGCTCGTTCGTCCACGCTTGCCGCGCCCTGCCCTCCATTTACGACCACGCGGTATAGTTCGCGGGCCGCTTGACAGAGACAGCACCGACACAAACGTCTTGTGCGACGAACTCGGGTGCGCGATCCAAGGGTGACCCGTATCCACCTCCACCGGGACTGTCGATCAGCACCTCGTCGCCCTCCTTCAACACCACGTTGGTGAATTTCGAAGCGCTGATCTTCCCGAACGCCTCGGCGAAGGTGCGGAACTTCGAATCGCCGACGCGCCGAATGAGAACCCGCGCATTGTCGCCTTCCAGACCGCCGAACAAGCCCCAGGGGTGCGATTCAGTACGGTCGAATAGCGCGGAGACGCGCATCTCCGGAGCGCGAATTGTAAATATGCGACGTGTGCCTCGCCCGCCACGAGTGCGGCCGGCTCCCCCCGAATCCGTGCGGAGCGCGTAGCATTCGTGCAGCAACGGATAACGCGTCTCGAGGATTTCAACCGGCGTATTCTGGCAGTTACCGTGCGGGACGCATTGGCTTTCATTGCCATCGGTGGAAAACCGCCCGCCCCAGCCAATACCTTCAAAATGATAGTGGGCATAGTAGTCTCCCGTATCAGGATGCACGCCGCCGAACAGGAAGTTGCAGGAAGAACCGCCTCCGGCGGCCGCGACGCGCTCGGGCAATGCTTGCGAGAGGGCGCCGCCTTCAATCATGTCCAACAAGCGGGGGTGCGTTTCGGTCTGCCCGCCGACGCTTGGGCCAGGGTACGCCACATTCACCGCGCTGCCAGGGGGTGCTACGATGGTGATCGGCCGGTAGGTGCCGCCGTTTCGAGGCACGTGAGGCCCGATCAGCTGGAAGATCGCGTTGTAGGCTGCCGAGGCCGCGACAACATAAGTTGTGTTGATCGGCCCCTTGGTCTGCGGCGCAGTGCCGGTGTAGTCGACGAGGACCTCGTCGCCGGCAATTGTTACCGCTACGCGGAAGATGATTGGGCCTTCCCCGGTGCCGTCATCGTCCATACGGTCCTCGAATGAGAAAGTGCCGTTCGGAAGACCTCGAATAGCTGTGCGCACCCAACGCTCGGCGTGATCGCACAGCTCCTTGGTTGCGGCCTCAAATCGCTCCACGCCATAGCGATCGATGAGCGCCACCATGCGCCGATCGCCCGTATGCAGTGCGCCAAGCATCGCGTGAAAATCGCCCCAGCTGGTGTCAGGGGTGCGGTGATTTGACAGGAGAATCCGCCACACATCCTTAACATATTCCCCGCGCCGCATCAGATGAACCGGCGGGATGCGGAGACCTTCCTGGAACACGTCGACGGCATCCGCGGCGAACGATCCAACCGCCATGCCGCCGATCTCGGAAACGTGGGCCACAACGCCAGTAAAGCCGACGAGCTTGCCGCCGTGAAAAATCGGCCGCACGAGCGTGTGTTCCGGCAAGTGAGCGCAGCCGCGATAGGGGTCGTTCATGGCAACCACATCGCCTGGCTCGAAGGTGTCCAAGCCCACCTCTTCGAGCAGCCAGCGCATGCCGAACAGACCAGGTGCTATCAGCGCCGGGTTCATCTCGGCCTGCCCAATCAATTCGCCGTGACGGTCGAACATGACGCAGGTGAAATCGAGACCTTCGTTGAAGATGGGCGAATAGGCCGTCCGCCGCATCGCCGCCGCCATCTCCATGCACACCGTACCGATGGCGTTGTCGATCACCGTCAGCGTGACCTGATCCAGCTCCGACTTTGGCTCGCTCATTGGCGTGGCTCCAACAGGAGAGTATCGGCGGTTGCAACGCGCGCAATGTATCCGGGCGGCACGAGCGTGGTCGATGTCGTCTCGGCGACAATCGCTGGTCCCTCTACAATGTCGCCATGCTTGAGGTTGCCGCGTGCAACGATGCGCGTATCGAGCCAACCGGATCCGCGAAACACGACCGGGCGGATCGCATCAGGCTGCCGCGCCGTGGGCGGCGCACTCAGCTTGAGCTCCCATGGGGTCCCCATTGCCGTCAAACCAAAGTGAATGAGTTCGAGCGCGTGTTCCCGCAAGGCATAGCCATAGATTTCCTCGTGGCGCGCGTGGAAGCGACCCACCAATTCAGATACGCTCATCGGCGTGATCGGACCGTCGGACAGTGGGATTTCCTGCTCGAAGTTCTGTCCTTGATAGCGGAGTGAAACCGATCTCACGAATGCCGGATCAGAAACGCCCTCGCCCTGCAGTTCGGCACGCGCACTTGCAGCCATGCGGGCAAAGGCATCCTCGACGACCTTGAAGTCGACAGCCGTGGAGCGAAATGGCCGCGTCCAGCGCCGATCGACGCGCGGGGTTGCGAGCATGGCGCCCAATGCAGAGACCGTCCCCGGATGTGGCGGAACCACGACGGTTTTGATGCCAAGAACTCTCGGCCACCGCCACCGCATGGAGAGGACCTGCTCCGCCAAAGGCCAGCAATGCGAAGTCCCTGACATCCAATCCGCGTTCCACGGTAATCATGCGGATCGCGTTGGCCATGTTTTCGGCCGCGATGTCGAGGATCGCCAAGGCAGTCTCCTCGCGCTGCAGCCCCACGCTTGCGGCAAGCTCGCTTATGCTCCGAAGGGCCAACTCGGGCTCGAGTCGCAGGGCACCGCCGAGGAAAAACTCCGCATCAAGACGGCCGATCACCAGGTTAGCATCCGTCACCGTGGGCGCGGTGCCGCCGCGCCCATAGCATGCCGGCCCTGGATCTGCACCCGCGCTTGCCGGTCCAACTGAAAGGCGCCCGCCCGGGTCGATGGCCGCGATCGATGAACCGCCGGCGCCAATCGTGTGGATATCGACAATCGGTGTAGCGACGGGCAAACCGAATTCGATCTCAAACTCCGAACCAAATGTGATCTCTCCGTCCTGTACAAGCCCGACATCGGCGCTCGTACCGCCCATGTCTAGGCTGATCGCATGCTTCAAGCCGAGCAGGCGTGCGTAATGGCGGGCGGCGATCATGCCCCCTGCGAGCCCTGACAGGATCAGATCGATCGGACGGTCGGCTGCGGCGCCGGCACTGACGCGTCCGCCATTCGACTTCATCAGGGTCAGCGGAGCCTGCACTCCGGCGTTCGCGACCTCGGCGGCACAGTTCACCGCGAAAGGAGCAACGATCGGTTTCAGGAAGGCGTCGACGGAGACTGTCGTGCCACGCTCGTATTCCCTCCACACTGGGGACACCAGATGGCTGAGGGAACATGGCACGTGGGGAAATCGCTCTTTGAGAAAGGCGCCGACCTGCTCCTCATGCGCCGGATTGGCGAAGCTGCACAGAAAATTGACTGCGATGCTCCAGGGCGCCTTCGGATCGACCGCAAGTCGTTTCTCGATTGCGGCGTCGAGCTTCTCCAACTCCGCGGTATCGACCGCGCGGACAACGCGGCCCGAGGCATCTATGCGCTCGGCAACGCCGATGCAGTCCTCCCGAAAGCAGAAGGGCTTGGGCTTCTGCCATTGCAGGTCATACAGATGCTTGCGCTGGATGCGCTGGATGAACGGCACATCCTCAAATCCGCAGGTCGTGATGTAGATGACGCGGGCGCCCCGACGCTGCAGGATGGCGTTGGTTCCAACTGTGGTGCCAAGCGTCAACGTGGAAACGCGCGCCGGATCGACAGCAGACGCGAGAATCGCATCGAGGACTGCCTTCCAAGGCCGGCCCGGCGTCGAGGATACTTTCGCAATATCGATGCGCCCCGTAGCGGGATCTCCGATGACCAAGTCGGTGAACGTGCCGCCCGTGTCGATGCCCAAAACGACAGCCATCAAACGACCCTCCCCGGCAATCTCGGCACCCGCCAAGTGTCGCATTTTCTATGTCATTAGCCTTTGTATAACGTTAAAGTGAATTAGTGTCAATGCGCGATCGAGAGATCAGTCCGGAGATCCTATGGCTAATAGGCCTTGGCGAGTAGTCCGCCATCTACAAGGAACGACGCACCAGTGACGAAGGATGATTCGTCGGAGGCAAGGAATACGAAGGCGTTGCCCACTTCGCTCGGCTGACCGATCCGCTGCAGCGGATAACTCTGCTCCATCGCCTCCCATGCCGACTTTGGATCGGGAGCAAGCGAGATCGTATGGCGTATCATCGGGGTATCCATGTCGCCTGGGCATACGCAGTTGCAGCGTATGCCTTGGGCCGCGTATCCCACCGCTACGCATCGAGTTCAGTCCCAGGATGCCGTGCTTGGTGGCGGCATAGGCCGGAAGATTCCAGAACCCGGCGAGACTGACGATCGAACCGGTATTGATAATGCTGCCGCGCGTTCCAGACCGCCGCATGGCGATGACGGCATGTTTGCAACCCCAGAACGTGCCCTTCAAGTTTACTGCGTTGACGGCATGCCATTGCGCGTTCGTGGTCTCATGCAGTTCGACGTCGAAGCTGATGCCGGCGTTATTCACCATCACATTGAATCCGCCGAATTCCGCCTGGCACCGGTCGATGGCCGCGACGATGTCTGCCTCCACTGTCACATCCCCGCGCTGAAACACGGCCCGGCCGCCTCGCTGCACGATGTCGTCGACAGCTTGGCGCCCCTCGTCCTCGAGCCGATCGACCGCAACGACGGACGCTCCGTGTTCTGCGAGCGCCGCGGCGATCGCACGCCCCAGTCCACGCGCCGTACCCGTTACGACTGCCCACTTGCCATGAAGACGCATTGCTCGTTCTCCCTTTCTAAACAGGACAGTCGCCGTGCCCCCGCAGATGATAGGTCGGAACCGTCGTTTTATCGTTACACCCATCCCTCTACATCACTGTCAAGAGCGCCTGAACGAAACAGCTCCAATCTTGCGCGAATGCGAAAGCTTATCGCCTCACTGATCGTTCATGCCGAGATTTGACAGCGTGGTAGAATAGTGTAACGTTACACTAACTGAAGCGATGAGGGTTGGGGCCGCTGCGGCGTCGAGTTGATTGCCGTGCTCCGAGTCCAGCCCTGTCGGTTCTTTACGGTGTGTCGACGTTTCGCGGGAGGAGCGAAGGGCCGTGAGGGTAAAAGGCTGGCTCCCATGGTTGTATGCCGCCCCGATGATCTTCTTCATCGCGATGACCTTTGCCTTCCCTGTCGTGCTTCTCTTCAAATACAGCGTTCAGTCCGTCAGCCCGTCGCCCTATGCCCCCTCCAGTTTTGTCGGCCTGGCGAATTATCAATACATCTTCAGCGACACGCTGTTCACTGGCGCCATCCTGAACAATCTGAAGCTGTTCCTATGTGTTCCGATCATGGTCGTCCTGAGCGCGCTACTTGCGGCAATCCTGTACGACCGACCGGCAGGCTGGCGCGTCTATCGCACCATTCTTTTCGTTCCTTTCATCCTGTCAATCCCAGTGGTTGAAATCGTTTTCGGATACATCTTCGAATACAATGGCGTCCTGAACGTCTGGCTGCGCAGCATCGGCCTCGAGGTGCTCGCACGTGACTGGCTGGGCAGCCCAGCTTGGGCAATGCCGACGATCATGTTCGTTATCATCTGGAAAGAGCTCGGATTTGGCATTGTACTTTGCCTAGCGCGGCTGACCAGCGTGAGCGAAGAATATTTCGAATCCGCACGCGTCGATGGCGCAAGATGGTGGCGAATCTTCCGTCACATCACTGTGCCGCAGCTCGCTCCGGCACTGGTATTCTATGCCATCATCGAACTCATCAACATGCTGTCGTGGGTATTCGCATACATCTACGTCATGACACTCGGCGGCCCGATGAACAGCACCGTCGTTGCCGAATACTATATCTTCCAACAGGTGTTCACCAACAATGTGGTGGGCGTCGGATCTGCGGCTGGCGTTGTGCTTCTTGCTATTGTCTCTGTCCTGATCGTGGCTCGCTTGTGGGTCGGCCGATGGATCGCCGCCAATGCCTATGACTGAAACAGCCCGTCCGCCGCTGATCTCCCGCCGCGCGATTGGGGCGGCCGGTCGTCACGCCGCTCTGCTTGGCTTCAGCCTGCTTGCCTTGCTCCCGCTCTATTTTATGCTGGTCAATGCCTTCAAGACGCAGCAGGAGTACATCGTCAACCGATTTGGTTTCCCGCAAACGCCGGTTACTTCGAGTTTCGGCAACGCAATGGCGGGAGGCGATCTCTATATCTGGTTGCTCAACTCGGTCTTGGTCACCGTCGCGTCGGTAGGCGTTTCGACTATTGTGGCCGCGCTCGCTGCCTATCCGCTGAGCTTGATGCGCTGGCGACTAGGCCCGTTCATATTCGCACTGCTGATCGCGCTGCTGGTCGTGCCTCCAATTGTGCTGGTGGTGCCGATATTCGAGTTGGTCGTCAACTTGAAGCAGCTCAATACTTACCACACCGTCATCGCCATTTATGCCGGTATCACCCTGCCCTTCTCCACCTTCCTGCTGGCGAGTTTCTTTGCCACTATCTCGCGACCCTTGATCGACGCCGCGCGTATGGATGGCGCAAGCACCTGGCGAGTGTTTTGGGAGATCGTACTGCCGCTATCGCTCCCCGCCTTGATGACCGTTGGTATTGTCCAATCGCTGTGGGTCTGGAACGAAGTGCTGATTGCGGTGATCTTTCTGCAGGACCAGACGCTCCGCACGCTGATGGTAGGTCTCACCCTGTTCAATTCCCGCTACCGGCATGACGTTCCGGTGGTCATGGCGGGAATGATCCTGGCCGCAATCCCGATGGTGGTTCTTTACCTCCTCGGCCAGCGTTTCTTCATCCGCGGCTTAACGGCAGGAGGCGTAAAGGGATGAAACGATACGGGCAATACAACAAACAGCAATGGTTTATTCAAGTATAAACAGAGAGGAGTGAAATGATCAGAAGGTTCTTCAACACGCTCGCCCTCGGCATCGCGTTGGCGGTGTCGAGCTTGGCGATAACGACCGTGGAGGCCGCAGCGCAGGGGCTCGGGAGTGAGTTCGACGCGGCGGCCGCAGGTCAGAAAACTCTCACAGTATGGTGGCTCGGCAACCAGGAAGTCCCCGGCATCGAGGACTGGATGGCTGAATCGGTCAAGCTGTACCAAGAGAAGTATCCCAACATCACGGTGAACACCGTGCTGCAGCCTGTCGACACGTACAACACCCTCCAGAAAACGGCCTGTCGAGGTGGCAGTGGCCCCGATCTTTGGTACAATTGGGGTGGAACCTGGTCGCTGGAGATGGTTTGGGCGGGCTGCATCGTTCCCAACGAGGAAGTGCTATCACCCTCCGATCTGAAGTCCGTACCGGCCATTGCCGGCACAAGCTTTGACGGAAAGACCTGGATTTATCCTTTCGAGTACCGCCTTTTCCCCGTCGTCTACAACAAGGACATTTTCAAGAAGGTGGGGCTTGATCCTGAGAACCCGCCAAAAACTTGGGCTGACTTCATCGCCGCGAGCGAGAAGATCAAGGCGGCCGGAATACTTCCACTCGTCATCGGTCTGAAGGATGGCTTCGGAGGAGAAATCGCCAGCGTCGGCTTGCAGCATCAAGTCTACTCGGTGCCCGAGCTGATTTCGATGGTCATCGATGGCGACTTTGCCTCAGACAAGTGGAAGTCTTGGATCCAAAAAGTTGTCGAGTTAAAGCCGTTTGTGAACAATGACGTCAACTCAACACTGCTTGCCGACGGACTTAATCGCTTCCAGGCGGGCGATGCCGCAATGGTCATCGCATCGCCGGGATATTTGCAGACGATCAAGGCGATGATCGAGGCCGGCAAGAATCCAGGTGTAATGAAGGTTCCGAATTTCTCGGGTCTCGAGCTCGGCAACCAGATCACCGTGGACACGCCCGGCTTCCAGGTCACCCAATTTGCGACAGACAAGCAACTGGCTGGCCACTTCATGGCGTTTCTTCACACCGAGGATCGCCTTAACGCGCTCTATAAGGGCGGAACGCTCCCCATCGACCAACGGTGGGATACCTCGACGGTCACTCGCGACACGGACGCGAAGCTGGCCGAGTTCGGACGGGAGCAAGTCGCCTACTACTCAGCGAACTATTACCCGATCGATCTCGACGTGAACGCCAACTTCGTGATCTTCCAAGGCATCCTGGGCGGGGACATGACAGCGGATCAGGCTGCCCAAACCTATCAGGATGTGATCACCAAGTGGCGCAGCCTGCACGGCCCGGATCTCGAGAACTACAAGACCTGGCTCAAGAATTATCAGTAGATAAAGCTAGAGCGTCCGGCGGCTTCGGCTGCCGGACGTCCGTCTGTCGAGAGGGATCGTCAGTCTCAGCGTCTCTTGGAGAAGTAGCGTGCTACCGGCCGCAAGAGGCGGCTCCGCGCAACACGATAGCCCAATTCTCCGCCCATCTCAGTCTGAATTATCCGATCAAGAAGGCTCTTGCGGGTCGCGCGTGGCGAGACCCTCACCCCGACCCGATCCTCCATTATCGCATGCGCCGCATTGCGCCCGGGGATTCCGGTTACCGCGCCGCCCGGGTAGGTGCCGGCCCCGCAAAGATACAGTCCCGCGACCGGCGTCCGATAGCCGCCCGAGTTCGGCAGCGGACGAGCGTCGAAGGCATATTCCAGCGTCAACGGAAGGTGGAAGATGTTACCTCCAACAAGACCATATTCGCGCTCAAGGTCGAGCGGTGTGATGATGTGGCGGCCGAGCACATGGCCCCGAAGATTGGGCGCGTAGCGGAAGACGCTTTCACAGACGAGGTCGCCCCATTCCTCCTTGCGTGAATCCCAGTCTCCTTTGCATAACGTGAAGGGTGTGTTCTGAACGCCCAGTGTGATGGTGTGGAGACCCTGCGGCGCGAGCGTGGGGTCTGTCGTGGACTGGATGACAATCTCAATTGGGTAATCTTCGCAGAAGGTGCCTGCCATCTGCGCGGCGAAGGCCTTCTGGAAATTATCCACCGAGCAGCCCAACACGGCGAGGCCTTCATGCTGTGGGCCCTGCTCCGCGCTGTCAAAGCCGACATAGTGGGGTAAACGGTCGACGAGAAGATGAATGCGGGCCATGGAACCCTTGGTATCGATCCGCTCGACACGAGCTCGAAATCGGCGATCGAGGTGCTTATCGGATAACATCTTCAAGAAAGTCAGCCTCGGATGGGCGTTGGAGACGACGATATTTGCCGAAAGCGTCTCGCCGCCCTTGAGCCGAACCCCCGTGACACCGGCCGACCGAACCAGGATCTCCTCCACAGGAGAATTGACCCTGATGTGGACGCCTCTCGATTTCGCCGCCAACGCGAGCGATTGCGTGATGCCGCCCATGCCGCCCTTGACGAACGCCCAACGACCGATCGTTCTCTCGAATTCGCCGGCCGCATGATAGCCGTAGACATAAGCGCCCCCCGGCGTATCCGGGCCGGCCCAGACGGAAACAAGACCGTAGAGCGTCAGGAGGCCTTTGATGTGCTCGGAAACGAAGTATTTATCGAGCAGGTTGCGCGTGGATGCGAGCACGAAATCATTGAACAGCTCAGCTTCGCCCGCATCGTCGAAGGCTTTCATAACCGTACCGCGGTTCGGCGGCGCCGAGAGGAAGCGGAACGGTCTTATGATCTCCTCGAAGCGCAGAAAGCGGGCGCCGAATTCGATCAACCCTTGGACGTCCTTGCGACTGAAGCGCTCCAGTTCGCGCACGGTCCGGTCGAGGTCCTTCCACAGGAAAAAGTGACTGCCATCGGGGAATAGCGCCAGGCCCTGCACATCGGGCGCGGTCATCTCGAGGCCAAAGTCGGAAAGGGCCAGCTCGTCGACAATTTCGGGACGCAGCGTTCCCTGCACGAACGCGCAAGACGAAAACTTCGCCCCGCCGATCAGCTCCTCCGTGACGCAAGCGCCACCGACAATATAACGGGCCTCGACGACCGCAACTCTGAGGCCCCCTAAGGCCAGATAATTGGCGGCGACCAGACCGTTGTGCCCGGCGCCGACGACGATCACATCATAGGCAGCGGCCATCTTCGCCCTTCGCTGTCGATCCTCTAGAAGGTGGACAGCATGCCGCCATCGACCGGGAGGATCTGCCCGGTGACATAGCGACTATCATCGGAGCAGAAGAAGAAGGCGGGGCCGGCGATATCATCGGGTTCGCCGCCCCGGGCCAGCGGAATACGCCGGTTTTTGACGTAGATATACTTGAACCAGTCGCTCTCGTGTTCCACGGAGCCATCGGGCCACACCGACATGCGGGTGGAGATAAAACCAGGCGCGATGGCATTGACGGTGATGTTGTCAACGGAGAGTTCGCTTGCGAGGCAGCGTGTCAGGTTCACGATGCCGCCCTTGGCAGTCGAATAGGAGAGCGAATCGCGGCTTCCGCGCAGGCCATTGACCGATGCCATGTTAAGAATGCGACCGCCACCCGCATCTCGCATCAGCGGCACCATTGCCATGGTGACCCGGAGCGTCCCGAACAGGTTGACGTCGTGAACGCGTGTGAAACTTTCGAGCGTCATGTCCTTATAGGACGTCATGTCGAGAATGGCCGCGTTGTTTACGAGGATATCAAGTTTGCCGTCTCGGCGTCTGATCGTCTCAGCGAGCGCTGCGACGGACGCATCCTTGGCGATGTCGACGGGCGCGAAAGTAGCACCGTCGATCGAGGCGGCGACCTCTCTGCCTTTCGGCTCGTCGATCTCAGCTATCCATGGGCGCGCGCCTTCTGCAGCCAAGCGGCGGGCGATTGCCTCACCAATGCCCCGGCCAGCGCCGGTGACCAGCGCGATCTTACCCTTCAGTCGTTGGTTCACCTGTCTCTCCCTCATTTGGCATAGTCGCGGACGCGTCCGGTGCGGACGAGACCCGCGCGATCAGGTCGGCAGGCGGCTGACGCCCGTTTTCCCGTCAAAGATGCGCACGAGATTCGGCCGGATACTCAGCCCGATCTGCTCGCCGGCGGAAATATTCGCGGGCTCGTTCAGCCGCGCGCAGATCGAGCCGGCCAGTTCGACAGGGCGGTCACTCTGTTCCACGACATCAAGCTTAGGCACGCGAAGATAGATGTAGCTTTCGGCGCCAAGTTGTTCGACGACCTCGATCTCTCCGCTCAACGGACCGTCGCTGCCTGGCTCGGCGACGAGGCTTTCCGGCCGCAAACCGACAAGGACATCGCGATCGCCATCCTTGATCGACGCCATAATCTGATTGGGGAGGCAAAGCTCGGTGCAACCGATCTCGATACCCACACCAGTCAGCCGGCCTCGTACGAAGTTCATTGGCGGACTGCCGATGAAGCCGGCGACGAAGGCGTTTACCGGACGAGAGTAGAGTTCTCGCGGCGGCGCGACCTGTTGGATGCGGCCGTTGTTGAGTACGGTGACGCGCTGCCCGAGTGTCATCGCCTCGGTCTGATCGTGGGTGACATAAATAGTGGTCACGCCGAGCCGCCGATGCAGCCGCACGAGTTCGACACGCATCTGGATGCGCAGCTTGGCGTCGAGGTTGGACAGTGGTTCATCCATCAGGAAGGCACGCGGATGCCTGACAATGGCCCGACCCATCGCCACGCGCTGGCGTTGGCCACCGGAAAGCTCGCGGGGCTTGCGCGCCAGCAAGGGCGTGATGCCCAGCATGGCGGCAACCTCGGCAACGCGGCGGGCGATCTCCGCCTTGCTGAGATTCTGCATTCGCAGCGGGAACCCGATATTGTCCCTCACATACATGTGCGGGTAGAGGGCGTAGTTCTGGAACACCATCGCGATGTCGCGATCCTGGGGCTCCAGCCGGTTCACCGACTTGCCGCCGATGCGGATTTCGCCCGACGTAATCTCCTCAAGTCCCGCCACCATGCGCAGTGCGGTTGTCTTCCCGCACCCCGACGGACCAACGAAGATCATGAACTCGCCGTCCTCGATCTTCAGGCTGAGATTGTCTACGGCGACGGTGCCATCGTCGAAGCGCTTGGAGATGTTTTCAAACTCGATAGTCGCCACGCTTCCGATCCCCTCGCCCGCGCCCCGTGATGCCGCACCGCATCAGGTGACCGCAAATCTCCGGAGCGCGTCCTCGTCGATCTCGACGCCCAGCCCGGGAGCTTCCGGCACGGCGACGTAGCCGTCAACAACCGGGAATGGCTCCTTGACCAATTCTTGATTCAACTCGGTCGTTTGGACGCAGTATTCCATATATTCAGCTTCCTCCATCGCCGCCAGAACGTGGAGGGTGGCAGCCTTGATAATGCCGGTGCTCCAGGCGTGGAGAACACAACGCTTGCCGGCGGTGCGGGCGTATTCGGCGATCTTGAGGCACTCCATGATGCCGCCGGCGCGGGTGACGTCCGGTTGCACGATCTCGACGCCGCCCAGGGTGATCAGCCGCTCGAAATCGGCAAGCGTCGTCTCCTCCTCGCCACCGGCAATTGGCGTCTTGACCGCCGCGGCGAGTGCTGCGTACTTGCCATAATCGTCCGGCTTGAACGGTTCTTCAATCCAGAACGGCCGGTATTCCTCCATGCGGCGCACGCGATCAATGGCGGCGCGAGCGCTCGGAAATCCGAAGCCGACGTCGATCATCAGGTCGAAATCGTCGCCTCCGCCCTTGCGGGCTGCCGCGACCAGCGCCACGTCCAGTTCCGCCGACTGACCCAGCGGTCCCCACCCGAACTTGATGGCATCAAAACCCGCTTCGCGCTGTGCCGCCGCCTTGCGTGCGACCTCGTCCGGACTGTCCGGCATCAACGTGCTGGCATAGGCCTTAACCTTTTTCCGGCGGGCGCCACCGACCAGGGAGTGGATCGGTTTGCCGACAGCCTTGCCGACGATATCCCACAGCGCGATCTCGAGGCCGCTCATGGCGTGCAGAACGACACCGCGACGGCCGAAATAGACGGTCCCCTCATACATCTTCCGCCACAGCCTGCCGACGTCAAAGGGATCCTCGCCGACCAAGAGCGAAGCTAAGCCGGATGCGATCTTGTGAGAAGGCGGCGCGTCGATCACTGCCTTGGCAACCCATGGCGATAAATCTATTTCACCGATCCCGACGATGCCGGCATCGGTGTGCACGCGCACGATCAGCCCGTCCTGGCTGCCGTCGGCGATGGCGGCGTTGATCGCCGATGGTGACCTGACCAGGATGCCTTCGACCTTGGTAATCTTCATTTGTCCTCGCTTTTCCGCAATGAGGGCTTCAAGTAACTGTCATAGAGATCTTCGCAGTCCGGGCTGCAAGCGTTCAGCTTCTTGGCGCCGTCGTCGAATACCCAGGAACGCCTGGGAATGAGCCGGCCGCAGACGTCGCAATAGCTGACGTTCGTGTCATTCCAGGCGCGCGCCGAATCAAGCCATTTGCCGCGTCTCATGACCTGTCCCCGCTCGGCACGGTTACGCCGTAGTCGCGCTTGGCGGCGGCCGCGCTCACATACCCATCACGCACGTCCTCGCGCATGGCCTCCGCGTCACGCTCGGTGGGCGGTCCGAAACCGGCGCCTCCCGGCGTGCAGTAATAGAGCTCGTCTCCGGCATGCAGAACGACATTGGTGAATTTCGTCGGCGAGCGCGTCCCGAAGAGATCCTTGAAGCTGCGGAACTCGGACGTGCCGGCGAGCTTCACCATCAACTGCGACGGGCCGCCAGGACCACCGCCGAAAAGCCCAGTTGAAGTCAATTTGTGGCGGTCAAACAGCGCGCTGAAGGTGATTTCCGGCGCGGTGACGCGCATGGTCCGTTCGGTGCCAAGTCCGCCGCGATGCTTGCCGGCGCCACCGGAGTCCTGTCGCCAGTCCATAGTCAGAGTCAGCAACGGATAACGGTGTTCGAAGACCTCGACCGGCGTGTTGCGGCAATTCGAATGCCGCGTGATCTCGCCGTCTGTTGCCGTCCTTCGCCGGCTTGCCGCCGGCGCCCATACCGTCAAAATGGTAGTTGCTGTAGTAGCGCCCGGTTTCGGGATGGATGCCGCCGAACAAGAGATTGCTGCTCGATCCGCCGGTGCCTGCCGCGACACGGTCTGGCACCGCCTTGGAGAATGCAGCAGCAGCAGATCGATGAGCTTGGGCTGAAGGTCGGTGTTTCCGCCCACCGAAGGGCCGGGGTAGCGCACATTCACCACCGACCCCGGCGGCGCGATGATCTGCGCTGGGCGGTAGCAGCCGGAGTTGCGCGGAACGAGATCGTGCGGGATCGGCGATGCTGAAAGATCGCATTGTAGAGCGCCGATGCCGCGACGACGAACGTGCAGTTCATCGGCCCGCGCACCTGTGGGCTGGAGCCCGTGAAATCGGCGATGACACGGCCGTCCTTGACCACCAGCTTGACCTTGACCTCAAACGGTTCATCGGTCACGCCGTCGTCTTCAACTATCATGCGCCGAGTATTCACCTTCGGGCAGCTCGGCGATCTCGGCGCTCAAGCGGCGCTCGGAGTATTCGATTAGCTGGCGTGTGCCGTCAATGACTGTACGAGGTCGTAGCGGTCGACGAGCTCCAGCAACCGCCGCTCGCCGATATTCAGCGCGCCGATCATGGCGTGGAAGTCGCCCCAGGTATTCCGTGGCGTGCGATGGTTGGCCATGATCACGCGCCAAAGCTGCTGGTTGTACTTGCCGCCTTCCATCAATTTCACCGGCGGCAGTCGCAAGCCCTTCTTGGAAAACATCGGTGGCATCGGCGGCGAAGCTGCCGGGTGCCTTGCCGCCCACTTCCGCAAGGTGGCCGATCGTCGCCGGCAAAACCGATGAGTTCCGTCGCCGCGGAAGATCGGCTTCATCAGCATGTGTTCGGGAATATGGCAGTTGCCGCGATAGGGATCGTTATGGACGATCGACGTCTCCGGGCTTGAAGAATTCCTCGCCCAGCTCTTCCAGCGTCCAGCGCAGCGTGTAGTTGACCGCTCCCATCATCGCGGGTGCGAAGTTCTTCTCGGCGATGATGTTGCCCTGCCGGTCCAGCAAGCATGGTCGAGAAGTCGAGGCCCTCGTTGAAGATCGTGGAGTAGGACGTCTTCATCATCACGATCGCCATTTCTGCGGCGATGTTGGCGAGCGCATTGTGGAGGACGTGCAGTCCGACCACGTCCAGATCGAGCTTGGCACTCACTTCAGGCTCGCCCCCAGTTTGATGGTCATCACGCCGCCCGGCACCGACATGAACTTCATCACCGGGAAATACGAGCGTCGTCGAATCGGTTTCCTCGATCACCGCCGGACCAGGCGATCGACCGATCCCTGTGGCAGCGCGGAGCGATGATAGATCGGGCAATCGACCGGCTCGTCGAAGTGGACGATGCGCCGCGCCGCCGGTGGGGGATCGCCGCCGGCGACCTCGGCGAACGACCGATCCGGTTCTGGGTTGATGGCTGTCACGCGCAAATTGATGATCTCGACGGGTTCGCCCGGAAGCGCAAAGCCATAGAGCTGCTCGATGCATGCCGGCAAAGCGGACTAGCAATTCCTCCCAGCTCTTATCGGTGAACTCGCCGTCCGGGACAGGCACTTCGACCTCGTAGTTCTGCCCCGCGTAGCGCATGTCAACGGAGGTGAGCAGCGATTGGTAGGCCACATCGACGCTGCGGCGCAAGTTCATCGCTGTAGCCTCTCGCTGCCGCCGGAGCGTGCCGGCCAGAAGCTGCAAGTCGAGATCCTCGGAGCGCATGAAGAGCGTCTGCACCCGGTCAACTCGCGCGTCGGCGATTGCTGCTCCGAAAGCAGAGCAGAGCCCAGGGCGCGGCGGTACGATGACGGTCGCAATGCCGAGACGCTCGGCGACCGCACGCGCATGAAGCGGCCCCGCACCGCCGATCGCGATCAGCGCGAAGTCGCGCGCGCATCGAGCCCACGCTCGACGGCGATCAGCCGGATGGCGTTGGCCATGTTTTCGTCGGTCGGTGCGCACCATCGCGAGCGCAGCACGTTCAGGCGACAGATCGAGCTGCTGGCCAAGCCGCAACACGGCGCAATCGAGCCGCTTCGCGGTCGAGCTTCATTGCTCCGCCGAGGAAGTAAGCTGGATCGAGCCTGCCCAAGGACGAGATTGGCATCGGTGATCGTCGGTTCAGTGCCACCCTTGCCGTAGGCGGCCGGCCCCGGCTCGGCGCCGGCGCTGCGCGGCCCGACATGCAGCAGCCCGCCTTTGTCGATCCAGCCAATAGATCCGCCGCCGGCGCCGATGGTCCGCACCGCCACACAGGGAATGGTTGCCGGAATGCCGAAGGCGATCTGGAACTCGCTCGCATATTGCTGATTGCCATCCAACACCAGGCCGATATCGCAGCTGGTGCCGCCCATATCGAGCGTGAACACGGAATCATGCCCCGAGAGTTTTGCGTAGTAGCCGCTCCGATGACACCGCCCGCAAGGCCCGAGATGCAGCAATTGCGCCGGCCGCTCCAATGCCTGCTCGGCCGAGCAGATAGCCGCCATTGGATGCGAGCAAATTCCAACGGCTCGCCGCCAGGCGCTCCTGCAGCGCTTGCTGACGCGCTCAATATAGCGGGTGACCACGGGCTTTACGAACGCATCGGCAATCGTCGTGCTGGAGCGTTCATATTCGCGCCATACAGGCGAGACCTCATGCGAGACTGAAATGTGTGCATTGGGAAGCGCGGCCCGTGCAGCCTCTGCGATGCGGTTCTCATGGCTGCCATTGAAATACGAGAAAAGGCAGCAGATCGCGACAGCGATCCTCCCCGTCCGAAACGCTGGCCAGCTCCGTTTTCAGCTCGGCGAGTTCGCTATCCTGTAGTGGTTCGTTCTCAATGCCATGATTGTCGTAGCGACCGCCGACACCGATAGAGTCGCGTCGACTCAGCAGCGGCTTCGGCTTCTGCCAGTTGAGATCGTAGATTCGCTCTTTATCGAGGCGGCCGACGAACGGAACATCTTCGAAGCCCCGATTGGTGATGAAGATCATGCGCGGACCCACGCGCTCGATCACTGCATTGGTCGCAACGGTAGTCCCTATCACGACGTGCTCGATGCGATCGGCGCCCTCCAGGAGCGCGAGACCAGCCGTTATCGCGATCGAAGGATCGCTAGGTGTGGAAGAAACCTTCGCTGTGGCAATTCGGGCGGCAGCCTGATCGACCAGAACGAAATCGGTGAATGTGCCACCAGTATCGATGCCAAGTACGACAGTCACGAACCCGTATCCCCACAATCGCTTCGAGTTACAGCCATTGCAGTCCCTCTTGGAAGTCCCACTGCCCGGTCTTGTATAACGTTAAAGTGCGATCTGTCAATCTGACGATGCGCCGAGAATAACCAAGCAGCGGCGGACGGCTCTTCGACACCCACTCCGGCGTTCGCGGCTACCCATGTCAAGGTGGAAAAGAGAACCAAAAGCCTGTGTTTCAAAATTTGAACAGGGCATCGGGCTCGCAAGAGTTCGGAACAGATCGCGACCGCCCATGACACGAATAGTCGGTTATAGGTGCAGGCTTGCGATATTGCCCACGCCCCACGCGGCTCGCGTCATGATTTCTATTTCACCAGCGCTTCCACATGCGCCACAAAGGCTACGGTCAGGTCGAGCCCCCGCGTTGAAGGGCGACATCGAAAACGATCTCACGTCTATCAAATTGATCGCCTGAAAGACGCTTAAGGATCTCATCGGCGCCCCGCGCGCCGATCTCATAGGCCGGCGAGCGCACAGTCGTCAGCTTAGGCTCCGTATACTGCCAGAAATCGAAGGCGTTGAAGCCGGTAATGGTAACATCGTCGGGGACATGCCGACCGCGAGCGGTGAGGAGCTTTAGCGCGGCGATGCCCATCTGGTCATTGCCCGCGACGACGGCGTCGGGGAAACCGTTAGCGTCGATATCACGGCCGAGCGCTGCCTGAGTATCGGTCATATCAGCATTGCCGCAGGTAATAATGCGCAGCTTGAGGTTGCCAGGAGCCAAGGTGACGACCTCATTTACCCCGGTGACGCGCTCTCCGATCGCCGGCCAAGTTGCCTCGGGCACCAACATCACTGGCCGTCGAGCGCCGCGACGCAGAGCCTCTTTCGCGATGATGCGTCCCCCCTCTCGATCCGCCTGACGGATGATGCAGAGGTCAGCGCCCACAAATTTGAAAGTTTCCTGGAACGCTATCATAGGCTGTCCGAGGCTCAGCAACTCCTCGACGATCGCCCGGCGCGTGGCATTTGACCCCGACAATAGCATACAGTTCGCGTCGGTGCGGATGTCGCGGATAAGCGGCGAGACCCTGAATGCATCGGCACCTAAGCCCTGGATTTGCAATCCGTAGCCTTGGGCGCTGAGCTGATTGCTGAGGCCAGCGACAATATGGGTCGTAAAGGGATCGGCGAGGTAGAAAGGGGTCTCGTCAACAATGATCATGCCAATCGACAGACGGGTCGAGCGGCGCAGGTTGCGTCCTGTCGCGTGCGGGCGATAGCCCAATCGCTGGATCGCTAACTCTATCCGCGTCCGCGTCTCCGGCCGCATTGTATGGTGTCGGGCATTGATGAAATTCGACACCGTCATCGGCGAGACACCAGCCGCCTCGGCAACGTGGCGCAAAGTCACGTGTCCTCGGGGACTCGGCCGATTTCCATCCCGCTTGCGTGACGCCATGTCGATCCGTATTGCGCGCTTTACGCGCCACCCATTTACTGCGGGAAAATAGCGGTCTTGCCTCGCAAGCTCAAGGTCCGTACGGCCGCGTTCCAGATCGGGTCCTAAAGGACCTGGAATTCCGCGAATACATCCGCCAGCCGCCGGCCCGCGCGAAGCGCTTCCAGGGTCCTGTTTTCCCCCACCAGCCGCTCGTTGGCGACGCGAATCACCTCTGCCTCGATCGCCTTCGGAACCACCACGCAACCATCGGCATCGCCGAAGATGAGGTCGCCTCGCGAGACGGTAACGCCATCGCACTTGATCGTCGTATCCATTTCGACAATCCGTCCCCTGCCCTTGCTGTCAAGCGGACAAATGCCGACATGGAAGACTGGAAAGTTCATTTTTCGAATATCCCGGATGTCGCGAACAAGCCCGTCCATGACTGCGCCAGCGGCGCCGCGAACTTCTGCAGCAGTGCTCAGCAGCGCGCCCCACGGCGCGATGCGACCGCTTGTTCCACAGCTGAACACCGCCACATCGCCCGGTCCCAGATCGTCCACCAATGCGATCTCAAGCTCATAGGGGTTGGTGTCGGACGGCGGCAGCTCGGCAACGTCGACGAAGCGGGCCGTGCGTGCGCGACCGATCATTGTCAGTTCCTCGTCTAGCGGCCGAATGCGCGAGGACAGTGCCTGGTTCATATAGCCAAGAGAGTCGAGCGCATCGGACAGGAGCGCGGAAAAGAACTGCTCGCGCATGGTTCCCATTGAGACCATAATATTTACCTTCGTTTTTGGTGTAACGTTAAAGTTACCCTTTGTTTACTGTTGAGTCAAGGATTAGCTGATATGCGGCAAGCGCGGCGCCGCTTGGATGTCAAAGGGCGTAAGGCCGCCGCTGTGTGCCCCGTGTCCCTACCGGAAACTCAATCTGGCTGGCAATAGTTCGGCGAATCGGACGATGCTGATGTGTGATGATTGAGTTTCTCATGTCGATTGCCTTTGCGCTGGCACCCAGCCACAGGATTTCTCCGCGGCAATGCTGCAGGATCACCACCTCAAACAACAAACCGAAGGACAGAGTTGGAACCACGAATAGGGCCGTCGACGGCTAGCGGCACCTTCGCCACCTTCTGGGATCGTGCCAAAGATATTACAACGACGCTCACGCACCTATCGCTGGACGGGGACGCACCCGCGCTGCGCTCTCTTCAGGCCAAGGGTCGAATCCTGGCCAATCCGCTCCTCAACGGTTTGCACCATCAATATGGCGGAGGACTGGCCGGCTCAAGCGTCTCGACAAATGGCATTCCTACAACGAGGCAAAATCATGTGGAGCATCTTGGTCAACAATGCGCTGCGCTTTGTCTTCACTCTTCTAGTCAGGGCGGTAGGTTGGTGGATCACGCATTGGATTGCCGGGCCAATTCGTAAGTTTGAGGAAATTCGATGGGACGCTCGGGTGAACTGAGTTTCTACCAGCACTTTTCCGCCGAGTGGCCACTTGAGCTGATCCGCGCAACGGAGGATGTCTTGCGTCGCGTAGCCGCTCGAATTGAGGCCACCAGGGAGGTGTCCATTAAGCCGGTGCGGTGGTACTTTGAGAATGCTCGCGGATGGAACCTTAAGCAGACGGAAACTTCGCTTTGCGGTCGTCTCGAGTTATTTTAGAGGAGCGAATTCTAGCCGATGCAAATGGATGCGAACGTCACAAATCTCGTTACAAAGTAAGTTACAAAACTCTCACAAAACGTCGCCTAACTATTTGAAATACCTATATTTATTAGACTGGTGCGGCCAAGAGGACTCGAACCTCCACGGTGTTACCCGCTAGCACCTCAAGCTAGTGCGTCTACCAATTCCGCCATGGCCGCATACCGGTGGGAAAGCGGGCGGTGTGTAACAGGCACCCCCCGCGAAATCAACCCCCGCCGAAAGTTGAATTCCTGGCCAAGAGTTGCGGCAGAGACTGGTCCTTCCGCCGCACCGGAAACGGCTGCTAAGAGGACCAAGAAACAGCTCCACCTCCTTCCGAGGGACCCTTATCCATGGCCAAAACGCTCCCTGCCCGCGCCGATGTCGTGATCATTGGCGGCGGCATTGTCGGCACCTCGATCGCCTATCACCTGACCAAGATCGGCATCACCAATGTCGTGCTGCTGGAGCGCAAGCAGCTCACCTCCGGCACGACCTGGCATGCGGCGGGCCTCGTCGGGCAATTGCGCGCCTCGCGCAACCTGACCGAACTGGCGAAATACACGACCGGCCTGTTCGAAGGGCCTCGAGAAGGAAACCGGCCAGGCCACCGGCTTCAAGCAGAACGGCTCGATCTCGATCGCGCTCAGCGACGGCCGCATGGAGGAATTGAAGCGCGGCGCCTCGATGGCCAAGAATTTCGGCCTCGCCGTCGATGTCATCTCGACGGCCCAGATCAAGGAGCGCGTGCCGCATTACAATCTCGAGGGCGTGGTCGGCGGCGTGTTCCTGCCCAAGGACGGCCAGGTCAACCCGATCGACGTCACGCAGGCGCTGGCCTCCGGCGCCCGCTCGCGCGGGGCGAAGATCTTCGAGAACACCAAGGTCACGCGCATCATCGTCGAGAATGGCGCGGCCAAGGGCGTCGAGACGGCAGACGGCACGATCATGGCCGACAAGGTCGTCATCGCCGGCGGCATGTGGTCGCGCGATCTGGGCCTCGCGATCGGCGTCAACATCCCGCTTCATGCGTGCGAGCATTTCTACATCGTCAGCGAGCCGATCGCCGATCTGCCGCGCAACATGCCGGTGGTGCGCGTGGCGGACGAATGCACCTATTACAAGGAAGATGCCGGCAAGCTGATGGTCGGCGCCTTCGAGCCCAAGGCCAAGGCCTGGGGCTTCGAGGGGATCGCCGAGGACCATTCCTTCGAGACGCTTCCCGAAGACATGGATCATTTCGAGCCGATCCTCGACAGCCGCGATCAATCGCGTGCCCCTGCTCGAGACCGCCGGCATCGCGCTCTTCTTCAACGGGCCGGAAAGCTTCACGCCGGATGTGCGCTATCATCTGGGCGAAGCGCCGGAAGTGAAGAATGTCTATGTCGCGGCGGGCTTCAATTCGATCGGCATCCAGTCATCGGGCGGCGCCGGGCTCATCCTCTCGCAATGGATCAAGGACGGCCATCCGCCAATGGACGTCAACGGCATGGACATCCGCCGCATCCATCCCTTCCAGTCGGTGAAGCGCTATGCGCGCGACCGCGCCACTGAAAGTCTTGGCCTCCTCTATGCCATGCACTGGCCTTATCGCCAGGCGGAAACGGCGCGCGGCGTCAGGCGCTCGCCTCTTTACGAAGCGGAGAAAAAGCTCGGTGCGGTATTCGGTGAGGTCAATGGCTGGGAGCGCCCCAACTGGTATGCCCGCGACGGGGTGAAGCCCGAGTATGAGTACTCCTATGGGCGGCAGAACTGGTTCGCCTGCGCCGATTACGAGGCCAAGAAACTGATGAAGGATTGCGTCTTCTTCGACCAATCCTCCTTTGCCAAATATTCGGTCGAGGGCCGCGATGCGCTGAAGGTGTTGAACCGAGTTCAGCGCCAATAATGTCGACGTCGCGCCGGGCAAGATCGTCTACACGCAATGGCTCAATGACCGCGGCGGCATCGAGGCGGATTTAACCGTCACGCGTTTGGCCGAGGATCGCTTCCTTGTGGTGACTGGTGCCGTGCCGCAGACGCGCGACATGGCCTGGCTCAAGCGGCATGCGAGCGATGCCTTCTGCGTTGCGACCGACATCACATCCGGCCTGCCGATGATCGCGGTGATGGGCCCCAAATCGCGCGCCCTTCTCGAGAAGCTTTCGGGCGCCGATCTCTCCAATGCCGCCTTCCCTTTCGGCCAATCGAAGGAGATCGAGATCGGCTATGCGCGGGTGCGTGCGAGCCGCATCACCTATGTCGGCGAGCTCGGCTGGGAACTTTATATCCCGACCGAATTCGTTGCCCATGTCTTCGAAACGCTATGGGAAGCAGGCCAGGAATTCGGCCTCGCGCCCGCCGGCATGCATTCGATGAACAATGCCCGCATGGAAAAGGCCTATCGCCATTGGGGCCATGACATCGCGGATGAAGACACGCCGCTCGAAGCGGGCCTGGGCTTCGCGGTCGCCTGGGATAAGACGGGCGGGTTCATCGGCAAGGAAGCGCTGGAGAAACAGCGCGCCAAGAATGTGCAGCGCCAAAGCGCATGGTATGCCTGGCGCTCGAAGACAATTCAGCGACAGCGCCAATGATCTATCACGAAGAGCCGATCTATCGCGACGGCGTCATCGTCGGCTCGACCACCTCCGGCGCCTGGGGCCATCGCCTCGAGCGATCACTGGGCCTTGGCTATGTGAAGCACGATGCTGGCGTGACCAAGGACTGGATCGATACAGGCAAATGGGAGATCGAACTCGCCTGGCAGCGCTACCCGGCCAAGGTGCAGTTGCAGGCCTTCTACGATCCGAAGGGCGAGAGGATTAGATAGTGACGTCATATCCTATCCGGCGACGATTAGAGTCTTGGCCTTTGATATGCCCTGTTGGGCGGGTTGAGCAACAGGCCGGAACGCGGAGCCGTCAGTGAGCGCAGCGTGATGGCCTGTTGCGGTGAGTTTGGCGGCAAATGCTGCCGGTGTCTGATACCCCAATGATGAGTGCGGGCGGCCGTTGTTGTAGTCGGCGATCCATTCGGCAATGGCCTCCCGCGCATGGTCGAGCCCGAAGAACAGAGTCTCGTTCAGCAGTTCGTCCCGCATCCGCCCGTTGAAGGATTCGATGAAGCCATTCTGCATCGGCTTGCCGGGTGCGATGTAATGCCAGTCCACGCCATGATCCTTCGCCCAGCAGAAGATCGCGTTCGAAGTGAACTCGGTGCCGTGATCGGAAACGATCATACCCCGGCTTGCCGCGCACAGAGATCAGGGCTGTGAGCTCACGGGCCACTCTCTGGCCCGAGATCGAGGTGTCGGGGATCGCGGCCAGGCACTGGCGCGTCACATCGTCGACGACGTTGAGGACACGGAAACGCCGGCCATTGGCCATCTGGTCGTGGACGAAGTCCAGGGACCAGCGGGCATTGGCCTTGGCTTCCACGAGGATCGGGGCCCGCACGCCCGTGACCCGCCGCCTGGCGCGACGCTTGCGGACGGTCAGGCCCTCTTCGCGATAGAGCCGGTAGATGCGATTGACCCCGGAAGGCTCGCCCGCGCGGCGCAGCAGGATGAACAGGCGCCGGTAGCCGAACCTGCGTCGTTCATTGGCCAGATCGCGCAACTTGGCGCGCAGCTCGGTCTCGGGAGGCCGTCGCGAGCGATACCGGATCGTCTTACGGTCTGCGGCAATCACCGAACAGGCCCGGCGCTCGCTCATCTGGAACCGTTCTCGCAGATGGGCGACAGCTTGACGCTTGGCGGCGGGCCCTACCATTTTTTTGCCAGAAGCTCTTTCAACGCGGTGTTGTCGAGCATGGTATCCGCCAGCAACTTCTTCAGCTTGCCATTCTCTTCCTCGAGAGCCTTGAGCCGTCGAGCATCGGAGACATCCATGCCTCCGTACTTGGCCTTCCAATTGTACAGCGTCGCTTCGGAGACCCCGTGCTTGCGGGCCAGGTCTCCCGTCTTCGCCCCCGCTTCGTGCTCGCGCAGCACCCCGATGATCTGTTCTTCCGTGAACCGCTTCCGCTTCATCGTCCGTCTCCCTTGCCAGGGCCGGACTCTAACTCCGCGTGGAGGAAATCTTCAGTGGCAGGTCAGGCCGCATCGAACAGGCTTAAGGACAATGCCCGGCGTACAGGCAAATTGGTTACATACACAAGTGACGCAATGAATGTTCTCACGGAATTTGCGCGGGAACGAAAGGCCTTCGTAACTTCACAGTATTTGGCCTTCCGGCGCTTATTTGAGCGAAGACGCGGATCGTCTGATCACGACGCGTCCATCACCGAGGCGGCTCTCTTGGACTTCGATATGCTCTGGCAGGACTTGGAATCGCAGCTCAAAGTCATCCCCGGGAAAGAAGCGCTAACAGCATTAAATCAAACGCTGCAAGCACACTACGAAATTAACATAACACATACCTCGATCATAGATACTATGAAGATTGACGAAATCGGGGACGACATGAAACTGTTACTTCTTGAGCTCGACACCTTCGCAAAAGCGAGACATTGAACTTACAGCCGCCGCGAATTGGTTTGTGTTGCGAAGAACCGGGAGAGGTGGGACGGCAGCCAGCCGAACCTAGAACTGACGTGTCGCACTTATGTGCGCAAATTGCTCATAGGGAAACGGTGGTTGGAAAGAAGTAAGAAGATGGGAGATCGGCACCTCTATCCGGCAAAAGTGCAGTTGCAAGCTTTCTACTATCCTAAGGGCGAGCGGATAAAGGGGTAATGACTTTACGCTACTCCGCGTCCACCAGTTGATCCCACCAAGTCGGCGCAAGGGGGGCGGGAAATTTGATCCGACCATCACTCGTCACAAAACTCTCGCATCCCGCCTAAACTGCGGTGGCGATGTGGATCGAGTCGGGAAGTTTGATGGCCTGTTCGCTCCTAAGCCTTGCCACATCGAGAATAATCTCACGACTTACCGGCAGGATTGGTAGTTCCCTTCGGCCATCGAGGAAACTAAGATAAGCTGCAATGGCGACGGCATTGCGCTCCGCAAAAGGCTTCACCAGGCATTCAGCCACTGTAAGCTCGTTGGTAAGAGCTTCAATCTCACCCGCATCGATGCGCTCGATGAACCGCGCTTGCGCCGGGCCAAAGACACCTGTCGCCTCGACGACAGAGATGATCACATTCGAATCGAGATAGTAGCGAAGCCGTCCAGCCACGCCTCAGCGATCCCATTCGCTGCGCAATTGGCGGATATAGGCATCGACATCGGCTTGGCTTCGACCGGCGACGGCGGCGCCGGCCAGGGATGACAGCGATGGGCGCTTACCCGGCTTCGGCTTGAGGGCCTGGGTCACAATATCGCGCAGTTCTGCTTCGGCCGAGCGCCTGTTAGCCTTCGCGCGGGCTTTGAGTTTAGCCAGTACTGCGTCGTCGAGCTTGCGGACTACAATCTGTCCCATGTCAGCCTCCTGATATCGTAATGATATCATATTCCGGCCGGCACAAGTCCGGTTGTCTCTAAGGCAGCACGACGCCCTTCACTAGCGCGAGTTGGGAGTCGATGCCGGCATCCGACGGGTTGTCGATGGCGAGGACGATGTCGGACTTGCCTTCGGTCTTACCTGGAATGACGGTGATCCCCTCGATCGCGGCCGAGGCGAATTTGCCACCAAGGACGCCGATCAACTGCGCCTGCTCGGCGCCTGGGGTCCAACTCCACAACATGGGTGGCTGCCCCGTCAGGGCGTTGGGGTAGTTGTCGCCCTGCAGGAGATCAAGGCAGCCGGGCTTCTCTTTCTCCTTGGATCGCGTCATGGCGAGTTCGCCCGCCTTGACCCCTGCTTCGCCCGTCAAGACGATCAGCTTGCCATCGACGCCGTCCATACCGCGTATGCCGATGCCGACAACCGGTTTGCCGTCGGCACCGACGAACTTCACTTTATTCAGCTTGGCGGTACCGGCGGGCATGGGCTTGTCAGTGAAGAAGGCGCTCTCGGGCGCCTGAATGACATAGGCGATGCCTTCGGCGCGGATATCAGGGCTGCGCAGGCCGAAATAGAGTACTCCGTCCATGCGCTCGAAGCCCTCAACATTGAGGCCGCCGCATTGCAGTGTCCGATCCATAGACCATTCGAGTTCGGGCG
This sequence comes from uncultured Alphaproteobacteria bacterium, assembly GCA_963805405.1. Taxonomy (GTDB): domain Bacteria; phylum Pseudomonadota; class Alphaproteobacteria; order Rhizobiales; family Aestuariivirgaceae; genus JAEUMG01. The sequence continues at coordinate 1,095,135 of CAWDUC010000020.1, forward strand.
ATCCTATGCTCTTGATGAAAGTAGCCAAGGCTCCGCGGCCCATAGCTTCGCATTTATCTGGAGAATCCCGGTACAGTGACCACTTGGTCTTCTTTGCCTTGCCGCGGCTCATGGCAAGCGATGTGACAGCTATGAAATTGTCCGCTGAGAGTGACACGCCCTCGAATTCGCGATCGCCGTCGAGATTCCCGGGAAGGCAGCCAAAGCGTTCAGGTGGCAGCGGTTCTCCTGATTTGCAGGAGAGATCGCCGTCCTCGTCGCGCTTGAGCGAAAACTCGGTAATGCCGATTTCGGTGTCGGCAATGGCGATGCAGGAGAAGGTCGATTTTTCGCCCGGGAGGCAATCGATACCGCTGATATTCTTCGCGGCATCCTCGAGCCTGCGCACGTCAAACAGGCCGCGCCCGCAATAGAGCGGCTTGGCCTTCAGCGGTTCTTCCGCCCCAACGGGGGCGCCACTGATGAGCAGTCCAAGGCAGATAAGCGCCGCGCGCGCGAAAGGGGACATCGAGGCTGGCTCCTGGGATCGGTGCCGGCATACATAGTCGTCCACAGCCGCGCGTCAACGCTCACCCGTCGTAACTCCAGCGGCTAGAAGCCAATTCGATCGCGAGCAGAGAATTCACGCCTGAGGTCGATACCCGCCCTGATATCCGAGGGAAGATTAAGATCCGCGAGGTCTCGAGCACTAAGACGGTCGAAATTGGATCCACGCGGGGTCTTTTTACCCCCGAAATTACGGGCCAATACCGAAAAAGCGGATGTCCAGGTGATTGCTGACATGCGAGCCTCCTTGTTGGCTTGGCGTCCAACATAATCCTCGACGGCGGCTCCTTTCCAACGCAATATCAAGCATGAGCCATAAGCCAGTTTGATGGATTGAGGGTCCCATGGCCAGCCTGCCGCCGCTCGCCACACTGCGCGTCTTCGACGCCGTCGCCCGGCATCTGAGCTTCACGAAGGCTGCCGGCGAGTTGGGAATGACCCAATCGGCGGTCAGCTATCAGATCAAAACGCTTGAAGGTTTCGTCGGCGAACCTCTCTTCCGCCGCCAGGCTCGTGGAATCGAACCCACCGCGCGCGGCGCCAGCCTTGCTCCCGTGGTGCGGACCGCCTTTGCAAGCCTTGCCACGGCATTCACATCGGCGCGCGACGCAGCCGCTGGCCTACTGGTGGTTTCGACCTTCATGACCTTTGCCACCAACTGGCTCGCTCTGCGCATCGGCGCATTCCAGCTTGCTCATACCGATCTCGCGGTTCGTCTCGATGTTTCAAATGAGGTCGTCGATCTCGCAGGGGGCCACGCCGATGTCGGCATACGATCAGGCCTTGGGAAATGGGACGGCCTGCACAGCCACTTCCTTCTCCCCTCGCGCTTTGCCGCCTATTGCAGTCCGGCCTTTCTCTCGCAATACGGACCTTTCAAGGTACCAGCCGACTTACTCGACGTGCCGCTGATCTCTCCCGATGATCCCTGGTGGCCGATGTGGTTCGAAGCCGGCAAGGCCGGGTCGGTCTCCGTCTCAGAGCGGCGCGGCATTCTGACCGATCGGCAGCCCGTCATCGGTAGTGCGGCGATTGCCGGCCACGGCGTCGGCCTGCTTACGCCGGCCTATTTCGTGGACGACATAAAAGCTGGACGTCTCATTCAATTATTCGACGTCGTCGAGGACGAGGGCCGCGGCTTCTATCTCGTCTATCCGGAAATCTATGCGAGCCGGAAAAAGATCCGCGACTTCCGTGACTGGCTCCTGGCCGCGGCTAAGTCCGTTGCGGCGGAGAAATGATGAGCCGGAAACAGCACGATCAACGCATTGACATGAGTTTCTGCATTAGTCCCCGTGGCACTTCGATAGTCGGCACATTGAGTTCGGGCAACTCGATACCGCAATCGCTGATTTGCTCTGGCGACAGATGGGCCAGTACCTTGGCCGTGTGCCGTCTCTTCCACCATGCGCCGAGCCTTGCACTCGCAAACCGCAAGACGCCGGCCGCCGCGGGCATGTAACGATGGGACAGGTGTGACGCGCTATTCTCTTGCATGGCTGCTCTCCTCTATGAAAGCGAGCGTGCTCGGCTGCCGTTCATTTGCTGTTCGGCTAAGCGTCAACCAAACGCTAAAACACCCTGGCTCGCCGCGAAATCCGCGTGAATTCGACAATCTCTCCTGTGCTAGCCTCCCGATGATGCAGGCAAGAGCATGAAATTAAGGTTGTTTGGCGGACTGGGGCTAACGGGGCCAGACGGGGCGCACCTCAAATTCGCCGCGCGCAAATCCGCCCTCCTCTTGGCTATCCTGGCGTTGTCAGGCCCAAAAGGTATGAGGCGGGAACGCCTGTGCGGCATGCTTTGGGAAGACCGCGACGAACCACAAGCACGCGCCAGCCTTCGCCAGGCCCTTGTCGAACTGCGCAAGCAAATTGCCGCCCACGGAAGCTATCAAGTCGAAATCACAAGCGATGCCGATGTGATCGCGCTTGCCATGCCGGCCGCCGATATCGATACCCAGAATTTCGACGAAGCGCTGGAAGCGGGTGCGCTCGAAGAAGCCGCCCTGCTCTATGGCGGCGAATTGTTGAGCGGGATCGAAACGCCCGGCGCCACGACCGAATGGCTAATGCCAATCCGCCAGGACTACGCGCGAAAAGCGTTGCGGCTCGTGGATACGCTCAGCAGAAAAACCGACGCAAAACCATCTACCATTGCAAGGTGCGAAGGATTGGCGGATCGATTGCTATCCCTCGACGCATCCGCGGAAGAGGCGCATCGCGCTTTGATCCGCATCTATCAGAGCCAGGGCAAGACGAGTGCTGCGGCGCGCCAGTTGCGTCTGTGCACAGACGCCCTGAGAGAGGCACTTGGTGTCGAGCCGGAACGGGAAACCCTTGTGCTGTTGGCGCCAGTTTCCACCCAAGGCCTGGCTTCATCAACGACGGACCGCCAGCCTCCGAGTTCGGCCTTCCGTGGTTGTCATGCCGTTTGAAAATCTGAGCGGGCCAGATGACGAACTGCTCGTCGATGGATTTGTAGAGGAGATCACCGCGACGCTTTCCCGCATTCGCGACTTCTTCGTCATCGCGCGGCAATCGGCTTTCGCGGGTAAGGAACGATTTGCGGATGTGCGCCAGCTTGGAGAGGAGCTCGGCGTGCGTTACGTCGTGCAAGGCGCGTTACGCCGAGCCGGCGATCAAGTGCGGATCACGGTACGCCTCGTCGAGGCCGAGAGCCGCGCGCTCGTCTGGACCGAGCGCTATGAGGGCAATATCGCTGATGCCTTCTCGCTGCAGGACACGATTGCAGCACAGGTCGCGGGCGCGATGCACCCTGCCATGCTTCAGGCCGAGATCGCGGCCGCGCGACGCAAGCCACCGGAAAGGCTCAAGGCCTATGAGTTGGTGTTACAAGCACAAGCGAAGATGTGGAGCCGCAGCGAGACGGAGAATCGCGCGGCCATCACACTCCTCAATCAGGCTATAGCCATCGATCCGGATTACGGCCGCGCCTACGCGCTTCTCGCCTGGTGTCACTCTCAAAATATTGTTTACCTTTGGTCATTGGACGCTGAGGGTGAGCGCCAGTTCGTTCGCAAAGCTATCGGCACCGCTGCGCCGCTAATCGGCGACGATCCACTCGGCATGACGGCAATCGGGGCCGCGCTCTATCAAGGACTCAACGAAAACACACGTGCTCGCGCGACCGTGGAAGCAGCGTTGGCGCTTGATCCCAATAGCGCCTGGGCATGGGCGAGATTGGGCTGGATTGTCGAACAATTCGAGGAATTCGATGCCGCCAAAGAATGTTTCGAAGAGGCATTGCGCCTTAGCCCGCTGGATCCGCTCGCCTTCAATTTCAAGTTCGGGGTCGCAAGTTGCCTAGGACACACAGAGAGGTACGCCGAAGCCTCGCGCATGCTGCGCGAATTGCTGGACCGGTACCCGGAATCGGCCTGGGGGCATCGCATGCTCGCCGCCTTTGCGGCGCTGGGTGGAGATAAAGCCACCGCGCGCGCCTCAATGAAGAAACTGCTTCGCGCTCAACCGCATGCTTCCATCGCGGTCATGAAAGCCAATCACCCGAGCCGCAACACGCCCAGCATTTTCAACCGGCTGGTGAAGGGGTGGCGCCTCGCAGGCTTACCGGAGGAGTAGACGCAGGAAAACCGGCTCCCGAAGGAACCGGCTTCCGATGCAGCCTTGAAAGCGGCTAGTTTGCAGTTGTGGTTGGCCCAGGCGCCATATAGCGCTTGGCCGTCCGATCGAAGCCGGGAGCATTTTCCAACGCTGCCTTGTTGGCATCGACGACCAGCTGGACAGAGTCGCTACCATCCGCCTTGGTCATGCGGACGCTGTCGAGTGAGACGAGGACGTCCTTCTCGCCGATTCCGAGGAAGCCTCCAACACCAATGACGACGCCGACGATCTTCCCGTCATTGCCGAAAACGATGTCGTTGATCTCGCCGACATTCTCATTTGCAGTCGTATAAACCGTCTTGCCGATGAACTCATTTGCAGTCCACGGCTGAATGCCGCTCAGGGCCGCTTCGCTGACGATAACAGACGAACCGGCCGTGGTTGCAGGGACTTCAGCCGATGACTTCGTCGTATCGACCGGGGCCGGCTGTTCAGCCGTCGTTCCATCGCTCGCCGCAGGCTTTTGAGCTGTCGAATTGTCGCTCGGCATAGTCTGCTGCGAAGTGGAAGTATTATTGTCTGGCAATGTTACATTCGGCATTGCCGGATCTGCCTGGGAAGGCTGGTCTACAGACGGCGTGGGAGTGGTTGTCTGCGCAATGGCAAACGTCGGAATGCTCAAAGCCAGAATGGAAGCTGCGATAAGGTTACGATTTTTCATGCCGCTCTCTCCTTTTTTGCGATCTGGGGTAAGAACGCCAAGTCCCGGATATGGTTCCGAAACTTGCCGCTGCTGACAGATGCTGTCGCGAGCGGGCTTTGAGTCCGGCTGACCAATCTCTATATTGCGCGATCATGGGTCATTCACGTCAGGACGGCGGTTTCGCCGAGGCGCCGCAAGCGCCGCTCGAGAGTTTTGTGGAGATTCCGACCGCCGACGCCTTGCGTCAGCGTCCGGATCGCCAATCGGCGCGCGAGGGGCTCGAAGCCCTGCGCCCGGATTTCCAGCCGCCCGCCACCTTCACGCCCTTCCGGCCGCCGCGGCCCGCAAAATCCGAAGGCGGCAAGGCGCTCAGGATCGTCTCCGAATACACGCCCGCCGGAGACCAGCCGACGGCGATCGTCGAACTCGTCAATGGCGTCGTCGCGCAGGAAAAGGACCAGGTGCTGCTCGGCGTCACCGGCTCGGGCAAGACCTTCACCATGGCGCATGTCATCGAGCGCACCCAGCGCCCTGCTCTCGTGCTCGCGCCCAACAAGACACTTGCGGCACAGCTCTATGGCGAGTTGCGGGCTTCTTTCCCGACAATGCGGTCGAGTATTTCGTCTCCTATTACGATTACTACCAGCCGGAAGCCTATGTGCCGCGCACCGACACCTATATCGAGAAGGAATCCTCGATCAACGAGCAGATCGACCGCATGCGCCATTCGGCGACGCGCTCGCTCCTGGAACGCGACGATGTGATCGTCGTCGCCTCCGTCTCCTGCATCTACGGCATCGGCGATGTCGAAACCTATTCCGCGATGACATTCTCGGTGAAGGCCGGCGAGACGCATCTCGCAGCGCCGCCTGCTCGCCGATCTCGTGGCGCTGCAATACAAGCGCAACGACCAGAATTTCTGCGCGGCACCTTCCGCGTGCGCGGCGATACGGTCGAGATTTTCCCGGCGCATTTCGAGGACCGCGCCTGGCGTCTCTCGCTATTCGGCGATGAGGTCGAATCCATCTCCGAATTCGACCCGCTGACCGGCCAGAAGACGGCGGCGCTCGACACCGTCAAAGTCTACGCCAACTCGCATTATGTGACGCCGAAGCCGACGCTCGAACAGGCGGTCAAGCGGATCAAGGAAGATCTGCGCCTCAGGCTCGACAGAATTCAACGCAGCAGGCCGCGTGCTCGAAGCGCAGCGGCTCGAGCAGCGCACCCTCTTCGACATCGAGATGATGATGGCGACCGGCTCCTGCGCCGGCATCGAGAATTATTCGCGCTATCTCACCGGCCGCAAGCCCGGCGAGCCGCCGCCGACGCTGTTCGAATATCTGCCCGACAATGCCCTCGTCTTCGTCGATGAAAGCCATGTCACCATTCCGCAGATCGGGCGGCATGTTCCGCGGCGACTTCAACCGCAAGGCGACGCTCGCCGAATTCGGCTTCCGCCTGCCCTCGGCGATCGACAACCGGCCCTTGCGCTTCGAGGAATGGGACGCGATGCGGCCGCAGACGGTCTGCGTCTCGGCCACGCCCGGCGGCTGGGAGATGCAGCGCACCGGCGGCGTCTTCGCCGAGCAGGTGATCCGCCCGACCGGCCTCATCGATCCCGCCTGTCGAGATCCGGCCGGTCAAGACCCAGGTCGACGATCTCATCGCCGAATGCCGCGAGGTGGCGCAGAAGGGCTATCGCTCGCTGGTCACGGTGCTCACCAAGCGCATGGCCGAGGACCTCACCGAATACATGCATGAGCAGGGCATCCGCGTGCGCTACATGCATTCCGACATCGATACGCTGGAGCGCATCGAGATCATGCGCGATCTCGGCTCGGCGCCTTCGACGTGCTGATCGGCATCAATCTGTTGCGCGAGGGCCTCGACATTCCCGAATGCGCGCTGGTCGCCATTCTCGATGCCGACAAGGAAGGCTTCCTGCGCTCCGAGACCTCGCTGATCCAGACGATCGGCCGCGCCGCGCGCAATGTCGAAGGCAAGGTCATTCTCTATGCCGATCATGATGACGGGCTCGATGGAGCGGGCCATGGCCGAAACCAGCCGGCGCCGCGAAAAGCAGATGGCCTATAATCTCGAGCACGGCATCACGCCGGAAAGCATCAAGAAGAATATCTCCGACATCATGCACTCGGTCTATGAGCAGGACCACGTCCAGGTCGATGCGGGCCTCGCCGAAGACGGCACGCCACTGATCGGCCACAATCTCGAAAAGGTCCTCGCCGACATGGAGAAGCGCATGCGGGAAGCCGCCGCCAATCTCGAATTCGAGGAGGCGGCGCGACTGCGCGACGAGGTCAAGCGGCTCAAATCGGTGGAACTCCAGGTGCTCGACGATCCTATGGCGCGCGATGTCGATGGCGGCTCGGCGATCCAGCCCGCCGCGGCCTTATGGCCGAAAGGCAAGCCGCGCCGCGCCGGGTCGAAGGGCGGGAAACCCGGGACGCGGACGTATAAGGGCAAGGGGCGGTAGACCCGCCTATCCCCAGTATGCGGGCGCTGCGGCCGCGCCGAGTTGACCATGACGCGGAATCCCGGCTTAACGTCTGCCTTACGTAAAGTTATAGCCGAGGCTTGTGGTGTTTCGCTTATTGGCCCTGCTGGGTTTTTCGCTGTTGCTCGCCGCCTGCGCGAGCAACGCCAAAGGACCGCAATTTTCCGCTCTGGAAGCGCCGGCCGGCAAAGCGGTGATCTATGTCTATGCCCCCGCGGGCTTCGGCGGGTACGGCGAACCGCAGGTTGTCGAAATCGATGCCAAGCTCGTCGGCAAACTCCACCCGCGTGGCTTCATCTCAACGGAAGTCGCACCAGGACCGCACAAGGTCGTAGTGAAGTCCACCATTACGAATGCGATCCTGCCGGGCCTTCCTCTCCCCGGAAAGCCTGTCGAACTTGCCGCCGGCCAAAGCGCCTATTTCCGGGTCTACAGCAAGTATGATGGCCTGGCCTTTTCGCCCAGCGGCGCCATGCCGATATACATCACCGAGACGGAAATCGTGCCAGAGCATGTGGGCGCAAATGAAATCCGCGCGACGCGCGAAAGCCAGGGTTGAGGACGTTTCAGCGATCAGTCGCCAGGATCTGGTATGACACCGGCCATCATGTCCCGCCGCTGCCATTGATGCCCCAGACCCGCGAACCCCCGGCCAGTTTCACCTGGCGCTATGATCACGCCGAGCGCCTCAGCGATGCGGTCGTTCATGCTGTCGGCTGCTGCTTCGGCCTCTGCGGCGCTGTCTGGCTCCTGATCATCGCCGCACGCGCGGGAAATCCCCACGAATTCGCTGCGATCGGAGTCTATTCGGTAGGCCTCGTCGCGATGCTGGGTCTATCCGCCGCCTACAACATGTGGCCGGTCTCGCCGGCAAAATGGCTGCTGCGTCGCTTCGATCACGCGGCCATCTATCTGATGATCGCCGGAACCTACACGGCCTTCGTCTCGCAGATGCCAGGCGACGCCCTGTCGACCGCGCTCCTCATCGGCGTCTGGATGGCCGCATTTCTAGGCATGCTGCTCAAGCTGTTTCTACCTGGTCGCTACGACCGCGCGGCGATCATCCTCTATCTCGTCATTGGCTGGAGCGGTGCGCTCTATTACCAGCGCGTTGCGGCATCACTCCCCAGTGAAAGCCTTGTGCTGCTCCTGGTCGGCGGCGCGCTCTACACGATCGGCGTCATCTTTCATGCCTGGCAAGGCCTGAGGTTCCAGAACACGATCTGGCACGGCTTCGTGCTGGCGGGGGCGATCTGCCATTACGTGGCGATACTAAATTTCGTATCGGGAGGCTGACTGGAGCCCTGATATTGCATCGGCGCAACAGTAGCGAAGTTACATGGAATGGCCGCAACGGGGCCGCATTTCGCCACGGTTGCGCAAGGTTTTCGCCGGATGGAACCCGCATATTCGCCCCGCGTTTGCGATCTCAGAAAAGTTCAGCGGGGTTCCAATCATGATCAGCACGCTCTCGCGCCGACATTTCCTCCGTGCCGGGACAATCGCCGCCGCCGCGGCCGTTGCGCCGGGCGTTGTCACGAGCGCCTTGGCCAACCAGTTCGATGCCAGCCGACCCCTACCCGATCGATCCTTCAGACCTGAGCAAGGTCGATCCGGAATTCTATCGCCAGATCGTGCCCTTCCGGGAAGCGGAATGGCCGGGCACCATCATCGTCGATACGCAGGCGCGCCATCTCTATCTGGTCCTCGAGGGCCGTCGCGCCATCCGCTACGGCGTGGGCGTCGGGCGCGAGGGCTTTGCCTGGTCTGGCGAGGCTGAAGTCGGGCGCAAGAAGATGTGGCCGAAATGGACGCCGCCCGCCGAGATGGTGGCGCGCGACGAGAACGCCGCGAAGTGGGCGAATGGCATGCCGGGTGGGCCGGACAATCCACTGGGTGCTCGAGCACTTTATCTGTTCGCCGGGGGCGCAGACACGCTCTACCGCATCCACGGCACCAACCAGCCGTGGACGATCGGCAAAAACATGTCGTCGGGCTGCATCCGCATGCTCAACGAGGATATCGCCGATCTCTACCGGCGCGTGCCGATCGGCTCGCGCGTTATGGTCGTCAACGGGCTCAGGCCCAGCGAGGTCGAAGTCTCGTCCTATTAGGACGGGTTGGCGATGGTGAGGCGCTGCTGCGCGCTGCCATTGGCAAGCTTGTGTTCGTCGTCTTCATCGACGAGTGTCTTCTGCCCGTCGAGATCGGCGAGGTGCAGCGCGATTCGCTCCTTGCGCTCCTCTTCGACGGCGAGAAGCTGACTGAACATCTTGCGCGTGGCCTGCTTCCTTTCGCTGGCCTCGGCTTCGATGCGCTGCTCTTCCTCGTCGCGCATCATCTGGAGGTATTCCATCATCTTTTCGCTGTGCGCGAGCATGCGCTGCAGATTCTCGCGGTCACGCTCCTGCTCACTCAGCAGTGTACTGATCACTGCCTGGGCGGACTCAACGGATGTTCTGGCCATTCGAATTCTTCCTTTGTCAAACCGTCCCGCCGGCCGCTCCTATCCCCAAGGGATAAGTCATTTCCTAGAGGACTCAACGCTTTCGCGAGCAAGGCGCGTGCCACACAACCGGTGTTTCGGTTCGGCACAGCGCGCCCCGATAATCCACTACTTTCAGGCGGTTGTTCGGTTCAACGGAAATCCGGCGCAGGCCTGGTGAAACTGCGGTCAAGGTTACCGCGCCGTATTATCCTTGCACGGAAGAGTTCAGCGCTTGGGCGAGGCCTTGCGCGGACTCGCCGCAGCGGCAGCCTTGGACTTTACCGTCTTGGCGGCGAGAGGCTTTTTCACCGGGGGCGCATCGCCAGGCACGAGTTCCGCAAGGCCGACACGCTGCGTCGCCTTCATCCAGTGGTCGACATCGCGACCGCTGGGGCAACCTTCCTCCAGCCAGATCAGATATGCCAATTCCCGGATCTTCTCTTCGCGGTCGCCGCCAGACGCGGCCATAGCCATGCTCATGCCTTTGCCTCCTCGCTGCCGTCCCCCTCGGGGACCAGCATATGCCGATCTTGCTGCAGTGCAACAAGTTCATGACATGGCAATGACCGAAGCACGCTGCTGACGCGATCCGACCCGTGAATGGTGCATGAATTGAGCATTCACAGCGGCTTCCGCTGCCACGGGCTAGACGCCACCCCCGCAAGATTGCAGCCCACTTTCGAAGGAACTTGAACATGACACCGGCATCCTCCAGCGCCCGCCTCTCATCCGAACAGCGCGAGACCCCGCTGTTCGGCAGGCTCGCCCGGCGCTTCCATCGCTACCTCTCCAAGCGGAGGACGCGCCGCCAATTGCGCGATCTCGATGATTACATGCTGCGCGACATCGGCCTGACGCGCGGCGATCTCACTTTCGTCGCCGCCGACAGTTGGGTTCAGCGCAGCCATACACAGCCGTGATTCTCAATGCCGCCCGAGATCGCCTCTCAAAAGCGCGATTCGGGCGGGTTCGCCCCTTCCATCTATCTCCAGAATAATTTCCTCGATGGGTCTTGCAATTCCCGATAAAAGAACATATATTGAACGTAAGCGAGGAGACATTGATGCTGGTATTCTGGATAATCGGGTTTCTTGCAATTCTGGGGCTTCGCGCCCTCTTTCTCTTCCGGCCGCGCCGAAAGTCAGGCGGCCTTACGGCAGAAATCATAGCGGTCCCGGATGTGGAGGTTGAAAAACCGGCCCTTGGAGCCCGCCGTGGCGAAAGCGCGGTGGACGGCCGGTGGGACGCCGAAATAACGATAACAGACGCCGGTCTTGCGGAACCACACGCTCAGCGTGCCCCGCCGCGGCTCGTAAGCAATGCGGGAGATTGCGGTGGAATCGACCTCGGAAAGGGAGGGATCTCGCTCCATAGCGATAAAAACCAGAATCACCCGGCGCGGGTTCCGGCCAATTCTGAGGAACTATGGAAGTGTCAGATCCACCACCAATGGCGCGTGGTCGGAGCCGACGCGGCCGCCGGCATGTGCGGAGAGATTGGCGAAGCCAGCTGTCGCCAACACATTGTCGATGAGCACGAAGGGCATGAGTCGGTTCAATGGCCAGGAAAGCGCGAAGGTCACATGGCGGCGCAGGCCCGTCTCTGCCGTGAGCTTGTTAAGTTTCCACGACCAGGGCGAAAGGTTGAAATCGCCGGCGATGATGTACGGCCTTTCGGTGCGCGGCAAATAATCGACCAACCAATCGATATTGGCGGCCTGGTCGAGCGGATCGAAAGGCCAGGCAAGATGGACGCCATAGATGCGCAAGGGCGCCCTGCCCGCGATCTCGAAATCCGCCCAGATCAAAGGTGGATTGCCGCCCTGATCGCCTTCGCCGATCGAACCCGTCGTGATCCACGGGATTCGCGATGCGATGGCAAGGCCGCAGGGCGACTGCGTGGCGCAGGTCTGCTGAAACGGCATGGTCTCGCGCAGAGCATCGAGAAGCGGCTGGTGATGCGCCCGGAATTCCTGGAAGACGATGACATCCGGCTGCTGCTTCAGGACTTCATCGCGCATGCCTTCGATATCGGTATTGCGGCCCCAAATGTTCATGGTCATCAGTCGCAGATGCGGTGCTGACGCATCCACGGCCTTGGGAGCTGCATAGAGAAAAGGCGCGACACCGAGGACAATGTTCAGCGCAAGGCCGGCAATCGCTGCCAAGCGCAGGGCGCGCGAAGGAACGATCCAGACCATAATTGACAAGAGAAACGCGCCGGCGATCAGGAACGGCCGGAAGTGATTGATGAGTTCGAAGGGCGGCAACCAAGGGGCCGTCATGCCGGCAAGTGTCGCGGCCCACAGGCCGATACAAGCGAGCCAGAGGACGGCTTTGAAAAGGGTCAGCATGAGGCTACCCCTCCCTCCGCCTCGCCGCAAAGCGGCGTGGGGAGGGTGGCGCGAAGCGCCGGGTGGGGTTTCTCAGCAAAATCGATACGCGCTGGCATGGTGGGGCCACCCCACCCGCCTCCCCCGGATCAAGTCCGGGGTCGGCACCCTCCCCACCTTCGGTGGCGGAGGGAAAAAAATTCGATCGTCACACATCCAGTTCCGCTTCGGGCACGAATTGGGCGCGTTCGGAGATGAATTTGAAGCGTTCCTCGGGCTTGTTGCCCATGAGCTGCTCGACGATCCTGGCGGTGGTCGCGCGTTCGTCTTCGAGCAAGGTGACGCGCAGGAGCGCGCGCTTCTTCGGGTCCATCGTGGTTTCCTTGAGCTGGCTCGCCAGCATCTCGCCCAGGCCCTTGAAGCGGCCGATCTCGACCTTGCCGCGACTTGAGAATTCACTTTTCAGTAATTCGTCGCGGTGTTTGTCGTCGCGTGCGTATGCGATCTTGCCGCCTTGCGAGAGCTTGTAGAGCGGGGGCACAGCCAGATAGAGATGGCCCTGTTCGATAAGGAGCGGCATCTGGCGGTAGAAGAAGGTGATGAGCAGGCTCGCGATATGCGCGCCATCGACATCGGCATCGGTCATCACGATGATCTTCTCGTAGCGCAGATCCTCTTCGCGATAGCTCGCGCCGGTGCCGCAGCCGAGCGCCTGAACGAGATCGGCCAATTGCTGGTTCTGGGCGAGTTTGTCCTTGCCGGCGCTAGCGACGTTCAAAATCTTGCCGCGCAACGGCAGGATCGCCTGGTTCTCGCGGTTGCGCCCCGACTTTGCCGAGCCGCCGGCTGAATCGCCTTCGACGATGAAAAGCTCGGATCCCGCGGCACCCGAAGCTGAACAATCGGCAAGCTTGCCGGGAAGACGCAATTTGCGAACTGCGGTCTTGCGGCCGACTTCCTTTTCCTGGCGGCGGCGAATGCGATCATCGGCACGCTCGACGATCCAGTCGAGCAAGCGGTCGGCCTGGGCCGGATGTCCGGTCAGCCAATGATCGAAGTGATCCCTGAGCGCCGTCTCGACAATGCGGGCCGCTTCGGCGGTCGCAAGCTTTTCCTTGGTCTGGCCCTGGAATTCCGGCTCGCGGATGAAGACGGAGAGCAAAGCACCGGCACTCGTCATGACGTCATCGCCAGTGATGATGCCGGCGCGCTTGTTGCCGGCAAGTTCGGCGTAATTCTTCAGCGAGCGCAAGAGTGCGGTACGCAAGCCCTGCTCATGCGTGCCGCCTTCAATGGTCGGAATTGTATTGCAGTATGACGAGACGAAGCCGTCCTCGCCGGCAAACCAGGCGATCGCCCATTCGACGGACCCGTGGCCGCCGGGCTTTGTCACCTTGCCGGCAAAAATCTCATCGGCAACGCGCGGCTTTCCTTCCAGGCGCTCTTCGAGAAAATCCTTGAGGCCACCGGGAAAGTGCAGGACGGCGCTCTCGGGCGTGTCCTTGTCCTTGATGCGGGCGGGATCGCAATGCCAGCGGATTTCGACGCCGCCAAAAAGATAGGCCTTGGAGCGCGCCATGCGAAACAGGCGATTGGAGCTGAATTCCACGGACTTGCCGAAGATCTGCGGATCGGGATGGAAGCGTACCGACGTGCCGCGGCGGTTGTTGATCTTGCCGAGCTTTTCAATCTTGCCCGTGGGCTTGCCGCGTACATATTCCTGCCGGAAAAGCTGCTGGCCGCGCGCAACTTCGACGACGAGATGGTCCGAGAGTGCGTTGACCACCGAGACGCCGACGCCATGGAGGCCGCCTGAGGTTTCATAGACCTTGGAATCGAATTTGCCGCCGGCATGCAGCGTCGTCATGATCACTTCAAGGGCAGATTTGTCCTTGAATTTGGGATGCGGATCGACCGGGACGCCACGGCCATTGTCGATGACGGTCAGATAGCCGTCCTTGCCATAGTCGACATCGATCCAGGAAGCGTGACCGGCGACCGCCTCGTCCATGCAGTTATCGATCACCTCGGCGAAGAGATGGTGCAATGCCTTCTCGTCGGTGCCGCCAATATACATGCCGGGGCGGCGACGTACGGGCTCGAGACCTTCGAGAACCTCGATATCGGCAGCGGTGTAACTCTCCTCGGCGCTGCCCTTGATCTTCATCGCCCGCGCCTTTGCAGCGGCCGGGGCCATTTCAGCCTCCAGCTTGTCGAACAGGTCACGGACTTTCGGCTTCGGCATGAAATTCCCCACACGAATCAAAACTCGACAGCAAATTCCTACCTAACCTGAATTGAGATTGAGGCGGAAGAAGCCGCTGGGAATTGGCTTATCACGCGGAGAATCGGGCCAAATGACGGCTATCAAAAAATTGGCCCCGCCGGTGATGTGCCGCGCGGGGCCTCTGGATATCGGTGCCTCATGCACCGGAGGTCCTGATCAAGAAGAACCTTGTTCTTGCGGATGCCCGCCAGATGCGAAGCAATCGGACAAGAGATCGATTTAACGTGGGTGACTATTTTAACGTGGGTGACTATTTTGAGGGGCTGTCCGGGCAGCCTCAATGGCCTTCAGCCCGACAGCCGCGAACGGCCAGGTGGTTTCAATTTCGTAACCTCCCTTCGCGTCCCGACCGAATGCTGCGCCCGCATCCGCGGACGGTCAAATCACGATAAAGGTCAAGCCTACTGCTGCTTTTGCGGCGTGACGGTAAGGTCCGGCGAAACTTCGAGCGAGCCGCCGTCGACATTGGCTCCGTCGCGCGAGTAGATGAAACATTTGGCGGCTGCGGCGCGCTCCTTCTTGTCGCAAGTGGCAAGCGCCTCCTTCTCCGCCTCCTCGATCGAAGCCGCCTCCCATGAGCGCGCCCACGGCCCCTTCAGGCTCAATGCAAAGGCTTTGTGGCCGGGCTTTTCCACGAGACCCTGAAGTGCCGACCATGCGTCGGCATCAAGCGTCAGGTCGCGCAATGGAAGCGGCTGATCGAGCTTGGATGCGTCGGCCCGCGCCTGCTGGGCAAATTGCAGTGCAAGCGGCAGCATCGCGCCGTTCTGATCAATGATAATGCAGCCAGCTTTCGCATCGCCACCCTTGTCGCATTCAACGAGGGCGGCCCTCACCGCGGCGAGGCCACTCGCATAACCGGTTTGGGCGGAGAACCGCCCCCCCGGGCCGGCCGCAAATGCCTTCTCGCCCGGCGCGCTCTGATAAGCTCCGTAGGCTTTCACCTGCTCCTCGTTCAACGGGATAAGCGGTGGCTCAAAGGCCTCGGCGCTGACCGCCGACAGGCCCCAAATTGCCAAAAACAGGAGAAATGTCTTGCTCACCATGTTCGATTTCCCTCCGCCAACACACAAGGCTTCGCGAGTAATTCCGGCGGGAACGTGGCGGATGGGCAACAGCCATCGGGCCTCGAATCGTGCATACTCTTAGTCACGAGAGACGGGGGCGGCGGGCAAATTCATAACCTCCCAAGCGTACCAAACTAGAGGGGCTCCTCCGGGCGGCAAAATTAGCCGCCCGCTTTCTTTTGCAGCCCCCCATGACGCAAATTTAACCGGTTTTATTAGGGTTTCAGCGCATTTGCCGCAGTTTCAGGGTTTGACTTTGGCCGGGTTGACACTATGTTCCCGGCTCAGTCTGGCGCCCCCTGTAGCCGCCGAGCCATTGCGGGCGCGCCCTTTTTCACCATCGGCAGAACGGTACTTCACAGCGAGATGTCATTCGCAGAGCTCGGATTGAGCCCCAAAGTAATCGACGCGGTTGCCGCGGCGGGTTTTTCGACTCCTACTGCCATTCAGGCGCAAGCCATACCTCATGCGTTGGCCCGCAAAGACGTACTTGGCCTCGCGCAGACGGGCTCGGGTAAAACAGCCGCCTTCGTGCTGCCGATGCTCACGCTTCTCGAAAAGGGCCGCGCCCGCGCCCGCATGCCGCGCACGCTGATACTCGAACCGACGCGCGAACTCGCCGTCCAGGTCCGCGATGCATTTGAGACACTCGGCAAGAACCATCGTCTCACCGTTGCGCTTTTGATTGGCGGCGTGTCGTTTGACGATCAAGCGTCAAAGATCGATCGCGGCGCGGATGTGGTGATCGCGACGCCAGGCCGGTTGCTGGATCACTTCGAGCGCGGCAAGTTGCTACTCACCGGCGTAGAGCTGCTTGTCATCGACGAAGCCGATCGCATGCTCGACATGGGGTTCATCCCGGACATCGAGCGCATCTGCAAGACGCTCCCCTTCACGCGGCAAACACTGTTCTTCTCCGCAACCATGCCGGCCGAAATCCAGCGCATTACCGGACAGTTCCTGCACAATCCCGAACGCGTCGAAGCGACACCGCTTTCGTCGACGGTGGAGAGTCTCGAGCAATGGGTCGTCAAGGTGCCCAACGATGCCAAGGACAAACGCGAGGCGCTGCGCCAGCTCATGCGCACCCAGACGAACATCAAGAACGCTATCGTCTTCGCCAACCGCAAGACAACCGTGGCGCTTCTTGAAACGTCACTGAAGCGGCACGGCTTCAATGCGGCGGCGCTGCATGGCGACATGGATCAATCGGCGCGGCTGAAAACGCTTTCGGCGTTTCGCGCCGGCGAGGTCACTCATCTTATCGCTTCTGACGTTGCGGCTCGCGGTCTCGACATCCCGGAAGTCAGTCACGTCTTCAATTACGACGTTCCGATCCATGCCGAAGATTACGTCCATCGTGTCGGTCGCACCGGTCGCGCCGGCCGCGAGGGCCAAGCCTTCACCATGGTCAGCAAACTCGATACCAAACATCTCAAGGCGATCGAGCAGTTGATCAAGAAGGAAATCGCCTGGTTTGGCGATACTCCCAAGGAAGAGCCAGTCGAAGCGCGCGAGGAACGGCCGAAGCGGCAATCATCGCGACGGGGTGCCAAGCCCGAGCGCCAGGCGAAAGCCGAGCCCGAACATAAGCCTGATCAGCAAACAATTGCGCCGGAGCGTGAGCATAAGCCTGAGCGTGAACGCGCTCCACGGTCCGAGAAGCCGCAGCGCTCACGCCGGCCCGAGCCGCGGCATCTTCCCGATGCACCAGATACAGGTGGCTTTCATTCGGGCAACATGCCGGCCTTCCTCGCAAGGCCGGTCCGGTCGGCCTAACGCGCTTTCTTTGCTGGCTTGGCTGACTTAACCGCGACCTTGAGGGCCTTGCGGCACCAGTTCGCCATTTCGTCGGGATCATCAAGGCAGCGTTCCGGCGCGCGCCAGTAGGCCATGACAGTCCGGGGATTGCGCTTGGTCTGATAGGTAAAGGGCGAAAGTCCTTCAGCCTTGAAGTCGGCTTCATTGGTCACATCGGCCTTGAAGTAGAGAGTGTCATCGGCAATCAGCGCGAACATCAACCCATCACGAAAGACGCCGGCGCCACCGAACATGCGACGGACACTCACCGGACCAAAGCCCGCCATCTGTTCCGTTACAAACGCGATGAATTCAGCGCTGGTGCTCAAGCGCCAGCGGGAACGGCTTCAGGCGCGGCAGGCTTGATCTGAACAGATTCGCCGCAGCCGCAAGCCGACGTCTGGTTTGGATTGTTGAAGACGAAGCCCGATTTGAGGGACGACGTCTGAAAGTCCATCTGGGTGCCGAGCAGAAACATGATCGCCTTGGCATCGATCAGGACCTTGACGCCCTTGTCCTCGATGACCTCGTCGAAGGGTTTCTGCACCTCGGCCCATTCCATGGTGTATTCCATGCCCGCGCAACCGCCGTTCTTCACGCCGACGCGCAATCCGATCACGGGGCTATCTGCCTTCGCCATGATCTGGCGGACACGATCAGCCGCGGCATCGGTAAGGGTCACAACTTTCGGGCGGGGACGGACAGTGGCAGCCATGGTTTCCTACCAAACATTGAGCGCAACGCGCGCTTCATCCGACATACGCGACTGATCCCAAGGGGGATCGAAAACAATTTTCACTTCGACTGAACCCACGCCGGCGACCGTGCCCACGGCATTCTCGACCCAGCCCGGCATCTCGCCAGCCACCGGGCAGCCTGGCGCGGTCAAGGTCATCTCGATCCTGGCATTGCGATCGTCATCGATATCGACCTGATAGATAAGGCCGAGTTCATAGATGTCGACAGGGATCTCAGGGTCGTAGACCGTCTTCAGCGCCGCCACGATATCGTTGGTCATCCGGTCCAGTTCGTCAGCCGGAATGGCTGTGGCCGACGCGGTCATCGGCAATGATGGCGGCGCCTCGGCGGCGGGCGGATGGTCTTGCGCTTCGGTCACAGGAATATCCTTTGAGCTGAGATAAGCGCTTCGGCGAGCTTATCAACTTCTTCCCGGGTATTATACATGGCGAAAGACGCGCGGCAGGTTGCCGTAACGCCAAAATACGTCAACAAGGGCTGGGTGCAATGGGTGCCGGCCCTGACCGCGACCCCTGACCGGTCAATGACAGTCGCAACATCGTGGGCATGAGCGCCCTCCATGTTGAAGGAGACGATGGCGCCCTTGTCGCGCGCGCGGCCGAAAATCCGCAGCGAGTTGATCTCGGACAGGCGGGCCATGGCGTAGTCGCGCAGAGTCGGCTTCGTGCGCGGCGATGCCGGCAAAGCCGACAGAATGGATATAATCGAGGGCGGCGCCGAGGCCGATCGCCTGGACGATGGCCGGCGTCCCCGCCTCGAAGCGGTGCGGCGGGCTCGGCATAGGTGATCTTGTCGAGCGTAACCTCGCCGATCATCTCGCCGCCGCCCTGGTAGGGCGGCATGCGGCGCAGGTGGTCCATCTTGCCATAGAGCACGCCGATGCCGGTCGGCCCGTAGGTCTTGTGGCCGGTGAAGGCATAGAAATCGCAGTCGAGATCCTGGACGTCGACAGGCATATGCACGGCCGCCTGGCTGCCATCTACAAGCACTGGGATGCCACGGGCATGGGAGATGCGGATGACCTCCTTGATCGGAACGATGGTGCCGAGCGCATTCGACATCTGCGTGATGGCGACAATCTTGGTGCGCGGCGAAAGCAGCTTCTCGAATTCATCGAGGAGAAAATTGCCGTCCTGATCGATCGGCGACCATTTAATGACGGCGCCGCTGCGCTCGCGATGGAAATGCCAGGGAACGATGTTGGAGTGGTGCTCCATGATCGAGAGCACGATCTCATCACCCTGCCCGATCACCATTCCGCCAAAGCTCTGCGCCACGAGGTTGATTGCCTCGGTCGCGTTGCGGGTGAAGATCAACTGGTCCTTGGACGGCGCGTTGAGGAAGCGGCGCACGCTTTCGCGCGCGTCTTCATAGGCTTGCGTGGCGGCGTTTGAGAGGAAGTGGAGCCCACGGTGGACATTTGCGTATTCTTCCGTGTAGCTCTTCATGACGGCGTCAATCACCGCCTTGGGCTTCTGCGCGGAAGCGGCGTTGTCGAGATAGACCAGCGGCTTGCCGTAGACTTCGCGCGACAGGATAGGAAAGTCACGACGCACAGCAGCAACGTCGAACGCCGGCGCGATTGTGCGATGCATCGCCGTCACGATGCACCACCGTGTCTCGCAAGCCAGCCGGACGCAATATCGCCAAGCGCCTCGCGAATGTGATCATTCCCGATTATCTCGAAGGCCTCTTCGACAAAGGCGGCGACCAGCATGGCCTTCGCCTCGCGCTCCGGAATTCCACGCGAGCGCAGATAGAAAAGATGGCTGTCATCGAGGTCGCCGGAGGTCGCGCCGTGACCGCAAACGACGTCGTCGGCAAAAATCTCAAGCTCCGGCTTGGCATCGAATTCGGCGGTCTCGGAAAGCAACAAGGCATGGCTCGACTGCTTGCCATCGGTCTTCTGCGCGCCCGGATCGACGATCACCTTGCCTTGGAAGATGCCGCGAGCATGATCGTCCATTACACATTTGAAGATTTCGCGACTGGTGCAATGCGGCTTCGCATGCCTGACGACGAGGCGCGTATCCGCATGCTGGTGATCGCCAAGCAAGTAGGCGCCGGCAATACGTGCGTCGGCATGTTCGCCGACAAAGGCATAGTGCGCGTTCTGGCGGTTGACCCTGGCACCAGTGGTCAAAGTGAAATCGCGTAGGATCGCGCGGCTCTGCAAGGTGATATCGCGATCGGCAAGATGGATGGCATCGGCGGCTTCACGCTCGAATTTGATACGATCGAGCCGCGCGCCTTCGCCGAGTGAAATCGCAATTGCCGAATTGGTGAGGTAGGAGCCCTCGCCGATGAAGGTTTCGATCAATGTTGCAGACGCGCCGGCACCGATTTCGACAGCGATCCGTGTCGCAATCGTACGGGCGTCGGCAGCCGTCGCAAGGAAAACCAGTTCGATCGGGGTGTCGATATTGGCGCCGGCCTTGATGGAGAGCGTCAGGCCGTCGGTAGCAAAATTTGCGTTCATGGCCGCAACGGGCTCGTCGGACGCGACTGCGCGCGGCAGCCCGAGCCTAATGCTCACCTCACCCGAGGCGGGTAAGCGCGATTCATCTTGAGAGAATGCCCCATTCACGAAAACCAGGTGCGCCGCAGCCATCTGCGCCACCGGCGATCCTTCACGCAGTCTCGCCACATCCTTGGCCGAGGCCGAGATCCTGCCACCGGGAGGATAAGGCTTGTCGATCAGCGTTCGCAGATTCGTCCAACGCCAATCTTCCATGCGGGCATGGGGAAGCATCATGCCCCCCAGGGCAAGCTCAGCAGGCGTCAGATTGACCGCAATATTCATGCGGCGTCCTTCTCAAATTCGGCGTAGCCACGTTCTTCGAGCTCGTGAGCAAGGTTCTTGCCGCCCGACTTGACGATGCGACCCTGAGACAAGACATGCACCACGTCCGGCACGATGTAGTCGAGCAAACGCTGGTAATGGGTTATGACGATCATGGCGCGATCGGGCGAACGAAGCGCGTTGACGCCGTCGGCCACGATACGCAAGGCATCGATGTCGAGACCCGAATCGGTCTCATCGAGAATGCACAGACTCGGCTCGAGTACGGCCATCTGCAAAATCTCGGCACGCTTCTTTTCGCCGCCTGAGAAACCGACATTGACGGCGCGTTTCAGCATGTCCTGAGACACGCCCAGACTGGCAGCGCGCGCCTTGACCAGGCGCATGAAGTCGGGCGTCGACAATTCCCTCTCGGCGCGCGCTTTCCGTTGCGCATTGAGCGCGACTTTCAGGAACTGCATGGTCGCGACGCCCGGAATCTCGATCGGATACTGGAAGGCGAGAAATACGCCCGCAGCGGCGCGCTGGTCAGGTTCCATCGCGAGAAGGTCCTGGCCCTTATAGGTCACGGAGCCTTGCGTGACGACGTAACCCTCACGACCGGACAGCACATAGGACAATGTCGACTTGCCGGAGCCGTTTGGCCCCATGATGGCATGCACTTCGCCCGCATTCACAGTGAGGCTCAGGCCGTTGAGGATCATCCGATCCTCATGCTCAAGCTTCACATGCAAGTTCTTGATATCAAGCATAGACAAATTCGTCACCATTTTCGATTTCGGTACCCACTTCGGGTACGGATCAACCAACACTTCCTTCCAAGCTAATGCCGATCAGCTTCTGCGTTTCGGCCATGAATTCCATCGGCAGCTGCTGAAGCACATCGCGAACGAAGCCGTTGACGATGAGCGCAACCGCCTCTTCCTGTGACAGTCCGCGCGACATGCAGTAGAAGAGCTGGTCGTCGGAGATTTTCGACGTCGTCGCCTCATGTTCGAACTTGGCGGTCGACGTCTTGGCCTCGATATAGGGCACGGTGTGGGCGCCGCATTTGTCGCCGATGAGCAGCGAATCGCACTGCGTAAAGTTGCGGGCATTCGTAGCCTTGCGGTGCGCCGAGACGAGACCGCGATAGGTATTGTCCGAGCGGCCGGCGGCGATGCCCTTGGAGATGATACGGCTCGACGTGTTCTTGCCGAGATGGATCATCTTGGTGCCGGAATCGACCTGCTGGCGGCCATTCGATATGGCGATCGAATAGAACTCGCCGCGCGAATTGTCGCCGCGCAGGATGCAGCTTGGATATTTCCAGGTGATAGCCGAACCCGTCTCGACCTGCGTCCAGGAAACCTTGGCATTGCGACCACGGCAATCGCCACGCTTGGTGACGAAATTATAGATGCCGCCCTTGCCTTCCTTGTCACCGGGATACCAATTCTGGACAGTCGAGTATTTGATTTCGGCGTCTTCGAGCGCGACGAGTTCGACGACAGCGGCATGAAGTTGGTTTTCATCGCGCGAGGGCGCCGTGCAACCCTCCAGATAGGAAACGTAAGCGCCCCGATCGGCGATGATCAAAGTGCGCTCGAACTGCCCGGTATTGCGCTCATTAATCCGGAAATAGGTGGATAGCTCCATCGGACAGCGCGTATTTGGCGGAACGTAGACGAAGGAGCCATCTGAAAAGACCGCCGAATTGAGTGCGGCGTAGAAATTGTCACCCTGGGGAACCACCGAACCCAGATATTTCTGCACGAGTTCGGGATGCTCGCGGACGGCTTCCGACATGGAGCAGAAGATCACTCCCGCCTTGGCGAGCTCGTCCTTGAAGGTTGTGACGACCGAAACGGAATCGAATACGGCGTCGATCGCAACACGGCCGGCACTTTCGCCGCCGCCTTCCGAATCGAGTTCGCTGCTTTCACCTTGCCGGCGAACGCCTGCGAGAATTTCCTGCTCCTTCAACGGAATGCCGAGCTTGGCGTAGGTCTCGAGCAATTTCGGATCGATCTCGTCGAGACTCTTCGGCGCGGCCATGCTCTTGGGTGCCGCGTAGTAATGCAGATTCTGGAAATCGATCTTCGGATAATGGACGCGCGCCCAGGTCGGCTCGGTCATTTCGATCCAGCGCCGATAAGCGCCCAGGCGCCATTCGAGCATCCATTCCGGCTCGCGCTTCTTTTCGGAAATGAATTGAACGATCGATTCATCAAGGCCCTTCGGCGCAAGTTCGGATTCGATGTCGGTCGTGAAGCCGTATTTGTACTTGTCGACGTCGATATCTTTTACGAGTTCAATTGTATCGGTATCTGCCATGGCACTTCTCTATGCGGCTGCCTTCGACTGCTGGCGCGCCAGTATCCGGCGCCAGACTGCGCCGAAGTGTTCGATATCTTCCCGTGTCGTATTCCAGCCAAGACTTACGCGAATGGCACCGGAGGCAATCTCAGGAGCCAAGCCCATCGCAGCCAGCACATGTGATTTCGCAACTTTCCCCGACGAGCAGGCAGAGCCGGAAGAAATGGCAATGCCTTCAAGATCGAAA
This sequence comes from uncultured Alphaproteobacteria bacterium, assembly GCA_963805405.1. GTDB lineage: Bacteria > Pseudomonadota > Alphaproteobacteria > Rhizobiales > Aestuariivirgaceae > JAEUMG01. Next base: position 1,118,564 of record CAWDUC010000020.1, read on the forward strand.
GCCATGACCAGCGTTTCGGCCAACATGCCCGGACGCGCAAAACAAGTCGTATTGGGAAGGCGATCCGCGTCCTTGCCGATGACGACCGCGCCTTCCAGAACTGATTCCAGATCGTCGCGCAGTGCCTTGATATTCTGAGACTTTTGCAGGGCCGCGGCGGCAAAGCCGGTGATCGCCGGAACGTTTTCGGTACCGGCACGACGGCGAAACTCCTGCGCACCACCATGAATGAGAGGAGCGAGCGAAAGACCGTCGCGAATAACCAGCGCACCGCAACCCAACGGGCCGCCAAGCTTGTGAGCGGAAATAGTCAACAGATCGACGCCCAGCAGTCCGAAGTTGACCGGGATCTTCCCGAACGCCTGAACTGCATCGCAATGAACAAGAGCGCCATGGGGCGCAGCCAGCCGCGCGACTTCGCGGAGCGGCTGGATGATGCCCGTCTCGTTATTTGCGAGCATGACGCTCACCAGCGCTGGCTGGCCTGGCAATGCTGCCGCAAGCGCAGCGAGATCAATACTACCGGCAGAAGTGACGGGAACGATCTCGACCCTCTTCCCACTCGCCTTGGCTGCTTCGATCACCGAGGGATGTTCGATCGCAGAGACCAGCACGCCGCTCAACTCTTGCTCCCTTGAGAGCAAGGTTATTGGCCTCGCTGCCTCCGCTGGTGAAAACGATCATGCCAGGTAGCGCACCGACAGCTTGCGCTATGATCTCGCGCGCATCGTCAAGGCGCCGGCGCGACGCGCGGCCCTCCGCATGGACGGAAGATGCATTGCCGCCCTCCTCCAGCGCCACAAGCATGGCGCGCCGCGCTGCGGGATGCAGCGGGCTCGTGGAGTTATGGTCGAGATAGGTGCGCATGATGACTTCAGGCCGACTTCCTTACGTAGCGTTCTTTGGTCTGTTTGATCGAAGCTGCAAGAGCTAGATTGCGCTTCGACACAACGTCATCGAGGGTAATCGAGGAAAGAAAATACACCATCTGCCGACCCAGCGACGACCACAGGTCGTGCGCACAACAGCGCTCGCCGCGGACACAACCGTCGACCGCATCGCCATCGCAGCGGGTGACGCGCAAGGGCTCGTCGGCCGCTGTGATAATCTCGGCCATGCTGATAAGGTCGGACGTGCGGGAGAGGCGATAACCGCCGCCTGGGCCACGTGAACTCTCAACAAGACCCGCCCGCCTCAGCTTTGCGAAAAGCTGTTCGAGATATTCCTGGCTGATCTCCTGACGCTCAGCGATTGCCGCAAGGGAAACAGGGCCGCCCGAGGTATCCTGGGCAATGTCGATCATCGCCATCACCGCATATCGCCCCTTGGTGCTCATCTTCATGGCTGACTTCCCGTTTTGAATGCAGCAAACGCTTGCAAACGCACCCTGCAACCGTGCTAAGAGCAGCCGCTAAATCGCTCAAAGCCATCGCAGTCTTGAATAATTCTAATTCGCGTATATATGAAATCCGACTACGTAAGTCAACAATTAGTCCGGATTCGCATATCTACAAGGCCAATTCCGGCCATAGCGACCACAGCCGCGACCTAGGACACCCAACCCCGCATGCCTGAAGTTATCTTTAACGGCCCCGCCGGCCGCATCGAAGCGCGATACCATCACGCAAAGCCGGCAGGATCGCCGGTCGCCATCCTGTTGCACCCGCATTCGACGTTTGGCGGCACGATGAACAACCCGATCGTGCATTCGCTCTATCACATGTTTGCAAATCGCGGCTTCTCGGTGCTGCGCTTTAACTTCAGGGGTGTCGGGCGCAGTCAGGGGACATTTGAAAATGGCGCGGGCGAACTGTCCGATGCCGCGTCGGCGCTGGATTGGCTGCAATCGTATAATCGCGAGGCCAAGATCTGCTGGATTGCCGGCGTTTCATTCGGTTCATGGATCTCGATGCAACTTCTGATGCGACGTCCGGAAATTTCCGGCTTCATCTCGGTTGCCCCGCTCGCCAAGCATTATGATTTCTCGTTCCTTGCTCCCTGCCCGGCCTCGGGCCTATTCATCAACGGCGAGAAGGATACAGTGACCGCCCCTGAAGCTGTGCACAGCCTTGTGTCGAAGCTGAAAACCCAAAAAGGCATCGTGATCGAGCACAAGGTTATTCCCGGCGCCAACCACTTCTTCCAGGACAAGATCGAAGAACTGACCAAAATCTGCTCGGTCTACCTCGACAAGCGATTGGCGCGCGAACGCTAGAGACGGCCTAACGCGGATTGGCCGATACGCCGCCAGTGAGTGGTGTGGGCGCACGCGTTGTTCCCGGAAAGCTGATCGGCAATTTCAAGAGACAGCGCACGGCAAGATAGGCCCAGGCTTCGGCTTCCATCGCATCACCGTCGAAGCCAGCCTCCTCTGCGTTCCGAACATTTGAAAGCGCATTACGCAAGGCTGTCATGATCGCTGGATTTTTCCGACCGCCGCCACAGATAATCCATTGCGCGGGCCGTTCTGGAAACCATTCGGCAGCAAGCGCAATCGTCCTCGCTGTTACGGCGACGAGTGTTGCTGCCCCATCCTCGGGTGAAAGTCCTGTCAGATCGACACCGGCAAAGGAATTGCGATCGAGCGACTTTGGTGGCGGCTCCTCGAAATAGGAATCACCCAGGAATTGCGCGACGACGCTTTCTTCGATTTTCCCTTGAGAAGCGAGACGACCGTCGAAATCGGTCGCATCACCGGTGTGGCGGAGCGCCCAATCATCGAGCAGGGCATTGCCGGGACCGGTATCGAATGCAATGAGCTCGCCTTCCCGCCCAATCCACGTGACATTCGCAACGCCGCCAATATTGACAAACGCAACAGGTTTTTCCGAGATCGCCGCCGCAAGAGCGCGATGATAGACCGGGACTAGCGGAGCGCCCTGCCCGCCCGCGGCAACATCATCTGCGCGCATGTCAAAAATCACCGGGATGCCGGTTCGATCGGCGAGTAACCGGCCGTCACCCAATTGCACCGTCAAATGCCGTTCCGGGCGATGAAGAACCGTTTGGCCGTGAAAGCCGATCAGATCAACGTCAGAAATGCCGAGGGAGAATTCGCGGCGAAATTCTTCGACCGCAAGCGCGTGCCATTCGGTGAGAGCGTGCTCGGTATCGCCAAGCTTGCCTAGCCTCTCGCTTCGGGATTTTAGCTGGACAGCTTCGCGCGAGTGCAGATGCTAGAGATCGTCGTTGTTCCCACGTGTAGGGAAAGGTGCGCGCGGGTCCGCGTTCGACGTGGCTTTCGCCATCGGTTTTGATAAGCGCTACGTCGATTCCATCGAGCGATGTTCCCGACATCAATCCAATGGCAGTATAGAATTTTGACACGCCTCAAACCCCACGCTAAGAGCCGCCGCCAGTGCTGTCACAGGTTTGGCCAATGAGCAAGTTTGCGTCCGATTTTCTTTCGATCCTCTCAGAGCGCGGATATATTCATCAGTGCTCGGACTTAGAGGGGCTGGACGCATTAGCGTCCCGCAACGGGATTGTCACACTATATCGGATTCGACTGCACCGCACCGTCGCTGCACATCGGCTCGCTGGTGCAGATCATGCTGCTCTATTGGGCGCAGCAGGCTGGGCAAAAGCCCATCGCCTTGATGGGCGGCGGCACGACGCGGGTCGGCGACCCGTCGGGCCGTGATGAGAGTCGCAAGATACTCACGCTCGAGGAGATCGAGACGAACAAGCGCGGCATCCAGCAGGTTTTCGCCAAATTCCTGAAGTTTGGCAACGGCGTCGGAGATGCGATCTTCGTCGACAATGCCGAATGGCTGACGAAGCTCAACTACATCGAAATGCTGCGTGAGATCGGAAGACATTTCTCTGTCAATCGGATGCTTGCGATGGATTCGGTGAAGCTTCGGCTCGAACGCGAGCACGAACTCTCCTTCATCGAATTCAATTACATGATCCTTCAAGCCTATGACTTTGTCGAACTGGCAAGGCGCTACGGCACCAATCTCCAGATGGGCGGCTCGGACCAATGGGGAAATATCGTCAACGGCATCGATCTTGGACGGCGTATGGGTACATCCCAGCTCTACGCGCTTACCACGCCGCTCATCACGACCTCATCCGGCGCCAAAATGGGCAAAACAGCACAAGGCGCGATCTGGCTGAATGCCGAGATGCTGAGCCCATATGACTACTGGCAGTTCTGGCGGAACACCGAAGACGGGGACGTGGGACGGTTCCTGAAACTTTTTACCACTCTGCCGATGAACGAGATCGCGCGCCTGGAAGTCCTGTCGGGCTCAGAGATCAACGAGGCAAAGAAAGTCCTCGCCAACGAGGCCACTGCCCTCCTCCACGGGCAAGAAGCCGCCGAGGCGTCGGCGGACACGTCTCGCAGGACATTCGAAGCGGGCGAAATCGCCGGTGGATTGCCTACAATTACGGTCGATCTGGACGCGGGCACAGGAACTCCTGGCGGCGATCGTGCTCTCCGGTCTTGCCAGCTCGAACAGCGAAGCGCGCCGACATGTCCAGGGCGGCGCAATCAGGATCAACGATGCCTCGGTCTCCGACGATAGGCTGATGCTGACACGTCAGACGCTCAATGCGGACGGCGTAATCAAGCTTTCAATGGGCAAGAAAAAGCACGTCCTGCTGAAGCCGAATTAATTGGCTTTGGGGCGCGAGGCAGTCGTCCCCGCATCATTAGGAGAGCCGTATTCGAAGAAACGGCGAAAAATGCCCGGCGCTATTGCCGAAACGGGATTCACCTGGAATTTTGGATTCGAAATAGCGCCACCCAGAGCATAGGTCAGCCCGAAAAGCCCGTCACCGACCAGAATGTCGCCAATAATGGGAATGTCGCCGGGAACCCGATTCAGAGCGCAAGCGGGAATGATCGTACCGTCAATGTCGATCGCGCCGTCGGCACGTCTTATCAATCCATCGGCAGTCGCGCACATTTGCGGCCCCTTCACCACGGCATCGCCAATCCGGATGAACCTGTTGTCGGCAGTGAAGGGCAATGTCAATTTGCTGAAGGCGACGCCAGCCTTGCGCGGTCCGGACGATTTCTTCGGCTTGCCCTTGCGGTCAAGTTCCGCGAGCGCTGCTTCGTCGCGAACCTCAAAATCACGAATGATCAAGCGACCGCTGCGCAGACTTCCACCTGGTCCGTTGACCATCTTAGCTTCGAAATCAAGCGCACCACCCGCAATCTTTGAGTATAGATTGGCCGCGCGAAGCGCTGCCCCTGCATCGCGGCCGGCGACGCGCAACTCCCTTGTGTCACCATCGGGCGCCATCTTGAATACGACGGGGTTGCCGCTGATAAACGTGCCCTGCACATGAGCGTTTTGAACCACGCCGCTGCGCGCGGAAATCTCGCCTGTGACGTCGGTCAATATCTCGCCACGCTGAGCGTACACACGACTAAGATCGATCTTGACGCTGTAAGACTGCTTCGTCTCTCCATCAGCGCCACTCTTCGCACCGAATATCGATTTTAACAGGGGACGGGCGTCGAAACTCCGACCGGTCAGCGCTATTGCGAGCCGGTCTTCATTCTGGCCCAAAGTCACTCCAAAGCGATTTTCGTCGGATAGCACAACCACAGGAAAACGCGCTTCAGTGACAGCACCCTTGCGGTTCAGGTCGAGTTCGCCCGTTATGGAGATGTCCGGCGCCTTCAGTTCGAAGTCCCGGATGGTGCTTCCCTTATCGTTCTTCTCATAGGCGAATGAGGCATATGTCTTGGCCTTTGGAGCTCTTGACCAACCTATCGCGTCCAACTTCAAAGACGCCTTGGAGAGATCGGCGTCCACCGCCAACTTCGACACTTTCCCGGAAATATCCGGCAGGGTCACCCTTACTGAAATAGGACCGTCGACAAAGTCATTGATCGCGCCGGCAAACTTCGCGCGCTGCTCATTTGTGATATTAGCCTCGAGAGTCACGCTTGCCTGGCCCTCACCCGTCAACTGACGTCTTACCTCCAGCTCCACTGGAATGGCGGCAAGGCGCGCGGTGCCTTTTGCCGTAAGATCATCGCCAGACAGATCGATCGTGATGACGCCCTTTTCGAGATCGATATCATCCAAGGCATTCCTAAATGTCGCGTCCGTGAGTTTGGCGACCGCAGCCACTGTCACCTGCTCCTTGCTGCTGTCTTTCGGGATTTTCACCGTCAGGGTCAGGTCCACAGCGGCGTGGCCGTCTAGTCGATCTCGTTCAAGTTTGGTCTTCTCCAAAAGCTCAAGAGCGGGGAAGTCCATATATTCCAGAATGGTCGCAACGCGCCCCGTAGCATGGACGAGATACTGTGTTGTCGTGAGGGGGGCGAGTAAGTCGACTGCGACCATGCTCGCACCTGGGAGCTCAAGCTTTTTTTTGCCGTCGCCCCAGCTAATAGACGCATTTTCAAGCTTCAAATCGAATCGGTCACCCTGGGCAATTCCAGATCCAGCCGTGGCACGAATTTGCGGAAGATCCTTAAAGTAACGGGTCGATACGTCGCTCAGTGAAAATTTAAGATTGATAGCTTCGTTGCGCATTACCCCCTGCTTGACAGCGTCAGCCAATTCATCAGGGGCGAGATCAACGGTGAACTCCGCCTCGGAAACGCGACCCGCTTCGACGTTATCGGTCACCCACTTGCGGGTTTTGGGTGTGATCATGGGTGGCCACAAGCGTTTTAGGACTTCGGAGGGCACTTCCTGCGCGCGGCCAGCGAGGTGCATGCCGACTGAGCGATCGCCACCCGTAAAAGTTCCGCGCAACCTCACACCTGCAGGACCTGCAATAATGATGAGGTCGTTCACCTCAAGCTTGGCCTCGCCGACGGAAGCTACCCCCTCGAAATCCACGCGATCTATCGGGATCACTTGCTTGAGCGTTCCGTCCGGGTCGATGCTCACATTGCGGGCCTTGAGCGCAAGCTTCAGCGCCTGAAGTTTGCCATCGGACGACCGGTCGGGATCAATACGCCCTGTCAGATCGGCTCTCGAGCCACCGACCAGGACAGAGGAGTTATTGATTACAATGCCCCCGGTCGCCGGGTCGAAGTCAAGCCGGACCGAGCCTTCGTCAATAAGGATCGGTTCCGAGATATAGCCGGGCAGTCCAACGCGCCCGGCTGCCGCTGAAAACTCCGCCGAGGCGTTGACGATCGTGCCGTCAGATTGGAGTTCAAATTCGGCATGTCCGGAAAGTGGTAACTGGACCTGCGCGAACTTTGAAAGGGCAAATATCTGGTCCGCGATATTGGCAGGCACCAGATCGAAAATTCGTGCACTAACCGCGTAGATCTTCGATTTTGCCTGATAGGAAGTCGATATTTCGGCTCGCCACGGGTCGCCGTCGCCACTTGCAATAGTCACTTCCGAAAGCAGCTTAAAGCCGAATGGCATGCGCTGGAATGCCAAGTTGGCCTTCGGTGCATGCCAGTTGACGAGGTTTACTTCGTCATAGACCTGAATGTCCGCATCAGTAACCTGGACGGATTCGATGCTGGCCAAAGCGGAAGACTGTTTGCCCGTGCCGGACAATTCTTGTGCCAGTAAGTCGAGAATCGTGGATGCCGATGTCTGGGGAACTATGTCCTCCGGACCCTGAATCTGGTCGGACTTGCCGGAAATCGTCTCCGGGAGTTCGGCTTCCGGTAGCCCGGCACCGTGGGCGGGTGTCTCACCAAAGCCAAGCTGAAATCCACCCGATGCCGACCGCTTTAGCAGGATGCGCGGCCCGATCAATTCCAGCCGGCGCGGGACGATACTGGCGCTCAACAATGCCGAGCTATCGAGACCGATCGCGGCGCGCGGGGCGCGGGCAATGACGGCCCCCGACGCGTCAAGGACTTCAACATTGCGAAGCCTAACATGAGGCATCCCCGTGGTGTGATCCTGTTCGATGACAGCATCGGAAAGGTGCACCTGAAGCCCGTCAAGGCTCCTATTGATCTCGGTACGGATGCGATCGTTGAGAAACCCGATCGAGACCGGTCCGATAGATAAACGCCAGAGAAAAGCGCCGACGACAATCCCAACCATCGCCACGAGCGAAAGCAGAGAAACGGCCACTATTTTCGTCAATCGCCGGCTCAATCCCATTCCTCTTCAAACGGCGGTGGGGCCAAGGGTCAGCAGGCCAAGGCCATAAGAATCGACCATAGCTGCCGCTCCAATACCATAGGTAAGGCCCGGCCGTCCCCGTTACTAGAAATAGGAAGCCAATCGCGGCCAAAGCATGACATAATCGCCGACCGCGCAACTTGTAATGTGGCTAACGGATTGATCCGGCAGAGATCCTCAGGATCTGGCCGCCTGGATCCTTGGAGCCAACTCCTACGTGGAAGCCAGCGGCCCAATCAGGAGGCCAGCGGCCCAATCAGATTGCTTACCATCGACTGGAAATATACCACCCCCCGCTCATGACGCGGCGACAATGGACCTGGACTATAGTCGCCGGAGGCATAGTTTCGATGGGTTTCGAGGCAGATCTCAAAGTCCTCGCGAACGACCGCAAGGTTCCGCGCAATCGTATCGGCGCGCGCCGACGCGGTCGCCTCGGACGTATCCGAGAAATAGAAATGATAGATGAGTTCAGTCCGATTCTCGTCCAGCGGATTAATTCGGGAGGTATTCATGCCACCGTCAAAAAGCGACAAGGTCCAGTTAGGCCACATCCAAAGCCACTTACCGCGATAGAATAGGCCCTCGCGGGGTGGAGCCGTCATTCGCACCATGCCGTCATGGGCCGTGGTCTTGAATTGCTCGAAATCGATCGCGGCAAAGAAATTCGGGTGAACGCCTGGGATGTGGTATCCCTCGACGAAGTTGTCCGTGTAGATTTTCCAGTTTGCGTCGAAGGTCATGCGCTCGACCTGAGTTGCCTTGTAAGATTCGATCGGCTCTTCGCGCAATTCCGCTATCACATCGCCCAATTGCTCCTCAAGCGAAGTAGCCGGCTTAATCGCCACGAAAACAAGACCGCGCCATTCCGCTATTTGAATCTGCTCCAGGCGCCAATCTTCAAGGCGAAAATCCGCTTCCTCGCCAAACCATGGAACGTTCATGAGCCGCCCGTCATCCGCCCAAACCCACTGATGGTACGGGCAGCGTATCGTTGGACAGCGCCCCGTACCTTCCGGCAAGAGACGCGCTCCACGGTGGCGGCAAAGATTGCGGAAAGCCCGAAGTTTACCGTCCTTGCCCCTCACTGCGAATACTTTGTGTCCCGCGATCTCGACTGCCGAATATTCGCCGCGCTGGGTCAGGTCGGAAGCCGGGCCAAGAAGTTGCCAGGTGCTGGGGAAAAGCTGAGCCCGCTCACGCTCGAAGATCGCAGGATCGATATAATAGCGGGAATCAAGATTGAGCATTGTGTTACCCCAGGAGCGTATTCAGAGGCGAAAAGAATGGCTGAGCGCAGCCGTCGCGTCCAGCGCATAGCGGCTATGAAATAGATCAGTCGATGTCTTCGATCGCGTCGGGCCCACCACCGTGAACGCGCTGCGCAAGCGACGCCTGAATGAATTCGTCGATATCGCCGTCAAGGACGTCGGACGGCATCGTGCTCGTCGTTCCTGTTCGCAAGTCCTTCACCAACTGATAGGGCTGAAGAACATATGAGCGGATTTGGTGGCCCCAACCAATATCGGTCTTTTTCGCATTCGCGGCGTCAACCTTCTCCTGCTGCTTCTGCAACTCAAGTTCGTAAAGCCTCGCCTTCAGCATTTTCCAGGCGGTGGATCGATTCTTGTGCTGAGAACGCTCGCTTTGGCATGCAACGACGATGCCTGTTGGGATATGGGTAATGCGAACAGCGGAATCCGTCGTGTTGATGTGCTGGCCACCCGCCCCGGACGCGCGATAGGTGTCGATCTTGCACTCGCTTTCGTTGACCTGAATGTCAATCTCGTCATCGACGACCGGGTAGACCCAAACCGAAGCAAACGAAGTGTGACGGCGCGCATTTGAATCAAAGGGCGAAATGCGGACAAGCCGATGGACTCCGGATTCGGTCTTCATCCAACCGTAGGCGTTATGCCCCTTGATCTGCATAGTGGCCGACTTGATACCGGCTTCTTCGCCGGCATGTTCGTCCAGGATGTCGACCGAATAGCCATGGCGCTCAGCCCAACGGACATACATCCGCATCAGCATTCGAGCCCAGTCCTGACCCTCCGTTCCGCCCGCCCCTGCGTTGATCTGCAGGAATGTGTCGTTGGTGTCGGCTTCGCCCGACAAGAGAGTCTCGAGTTCGTGCGCGGCGACTTCGCTTTTGAGGGAAACCAGCGCCGCTTCAGCCTCGGCAACAATCGCCTTGTCGCCCTCGGCCTCACCAAGATCAATCATGTCGACATTGTCGGAGATGAATCGCTCCAGCCGCAGGACCAAGTTTATACGGTTGTCCAAGTCCTGGCGACGCCGCATGACGTCCTGCGCCTTTTGAGGATCATTCCACAGCGAAGGATCCTCAGCGCGAGCGTTCAGCTCCGCGAGCTTCTTTTGTGCCGCATCCCAGTCAAAGATGCCTCCTCAGCAGCCCGATCGACTGCTTCATTTTCTCCACAACGTCGGAAATCTCGGCGCGCATGTCCTATCCAGGATCGTTCAGGGTAGATGGCGTCAATAAAGACCGCCCGTGCCAGTCGTCAATCCACCTTCGATGACTGCTTCGCTGCCGGCATCCTTGCGCGGCGCGGCCTGCGCACTTTCGGCTGCACCTTCACCGATAATCTTGGTCAATTCAGGCACTTCATCGCCGGGCTTGAACGCCTCAAGAATCACGCCAGCTTCGCCAAAAAGATCGCGCTGACCTGTCTTTACGTTGATCGGCATCAGTTCGATGCCCTTCGGCACACGGAACGGCGTTGCGGGCTTATCCTTGAGAGCCAGCTGCATGAAATCGGCAACGATTGGCGCAGCAAGCTCACCGCCGGTACGGCCCTTTCCCATTGGCTTCGGGTTATCGTAGCCGACATAGACGCCCACGCTCAGGTCCGGCGTGAAGCCCACGAACCAGGCGTCTCGTTCCTCATTGGACGTCCCGGTCTTGCCTGCGACCGGCTTGCCAACCGCCAAGAGCTTCTTACCGGTACCCCGCTCAACAACGCCCTCAAGCATCGACGTGATCTGATACGCGGTATATGGGTTCAAAACCTCGGCCCGGTCGTCAAACAATTCCGGCTCCGCCTGATCATGCCAATCATCAGCCTTGCAGACCGAACAGTCACGGTTGTCGTGCTTAAAGACGGTCTTGCCGTAACGGTCCTGGACGCGATCGATGAGCGTCGGCTCGATTTTCTTTCCGCCATTGTCGAGCATGCTGTAGGCGGTGGTCATTTTCAGAAGCGTCGTTTCGCCGGCACCAAGCGCCATGGCAAGCTGATTCGGTAAGCTTTCGTAGATGCCAAGGCGTCGCGCGAGATCGGCGATCTTGTCCATGCCAAGATCGTGCGCCAATCGGACTGTCATTACGTTTCGCGAAAGTTCGATCCCGCGCCGGAGCGTAGATGGGCCAAAGTACTTCCCCTGATAATTTTTCGGCTTCCAGATTTCACCGCTTGGCATCTTAAATTCGATCGGTGCATCAAGAACGACGCTAGACGGCGTATAACCATTGTCCAAAGCAGCAGCATAGACGAATGGCTTGAACGAGGATCCGGGTTGCCTGAGAGCCTGAACGGCGCGATTGAACTGGCTTTTGCCATATGAGAACCCGCCAACGAGCGCCAGTACGCGGCCCGTATGAGGGTCCATCGCAACGAGTGCGCCCTCGACATCCGGCAATTGGACCAAGTGCCAATTCCCCTTGTCCTTGGACGGTGCAACATAGATTACATCGCCAACAGCGAGAATATCGCTCGCTGCCTTGACTTGAGGGCCAAGCGAGGTTCCATCCACATACTTGCGCGCCCAGGAAAGGAGATTGATGGGGATGATCCCCTTTTCCCGCGTTCCCTCCAAGGGCCCGGAAGGGAGTTTTTTGGGCTGAATTCCGACGACTGCGCCTTGGTCGTTGGTTTCGAGCACAACCGCCAGGCGCCATGGGGCTATGTCCGAGGGCGCACTCATCGTCCCCAGAACAGCACCCCAATCATCGGTCACTTCAATCTGCTTGATCGCGCCACGAAAACCGCGCTTGCGATCGAATTGGATCAAGCCGCGAGCCAGAGCCTGACGCGCATAGACCTGAAGCTTGGGATCAAGGGTCGTTCTGACCGAAAGACCACCCTTAAGCAGCCGATCTTCGCCATAAAGGGTAATGAGCTCGCGGCGGACTTCCTCGCTAAATAATTCAGCCGCGAAAAGCTGCGCGCCCAGGGGGCGCGCGGAAACCTTCAACGGCTGGGCCTGTGCTTCCTTAAGCTCTTCCGCGGTAATGTAACCATTGGCGTTCATTTGCCCGAGCACCCAGTTGCGGCGCTCGATCGCACGTTTCGTATTTCGAAACGGATGGTAGTTGTTGGGTCCCTTCGGCAGAGCGGCAAGATAGGCCATTTCTGCGATTGTCAGGTCATTAAGTGACTTGCCGAAATAATTCACCGATGCTGCGGCGATGCCATAGGAATTAAACCCGAAGAAGATTTCATTGAGGTAAAGCTCAAGGATCTTCCCTTTACTGAAGGTACGCTCGAGGCGCTGGACCGTCAGCGCCTCGCGAAGCTTGCGGTCAATCGATTTCTCGCCCCCCACCAAGAAATTCTTGGCCACCTGCTGCGTAATGGTGGACGCCCCAACGATTTGGCCCTTACCAGTCAACTTGACTTGAAGGTACCGGAAGCCGGCAACAGCGATCCCCTGCCAGTCTAGCCCCCCATGCTCGAAGAATGTCTTGTCTTCAGCGGAAATGAATGCCTGCACGAGACGTTGGGGCACTGCTCCAATAGGAACGAATTGCCGCCGCTGGTCATAGTACTCGGCCAAAAGCGAGCCGTCGGCGGCGTAAATCCGCGTCATCACCGGCGGCTCGTACTGCGCGAGCTGCTTATAATCGGGAAGATCTTTGGAGGTGAGCCAAACGACATAGCCCAGGACGCCGGCGAGCCCGAGGAAAATCACGGTTCCGCAGGTGAATAGCCAACCCAAAAATCTTAGCATCGCGCCCCGTTTTGTCCCGCCTGACACGCCGCCACAGTGGCAGTCGGGATGCCCTAAACCAAATCATGCCATTCGGCAATTTGGGCTACTCGGGGATTGTGGCAGGCTAGCGGCGGAGCAGCTAAACTACTGACGTTGCGCGATTTCGGTCGCCATATAGCCGTCGATTGCGTTGACGAGCGCAGCACCGATCTGCTTGCGCCAAGCATCGCTATTGAGGAGCTTTTCGTCAGCGTCGCTCGAGAGATAACCCAGTTCGAGGAGCACTGACGGAATATCTGGTGCTTTGAGAACGACAAATCCCGCGGACCGCACAGGGCGCCCTGTCATCAGGGTGACCGGCGTCAATTGCCGCACAGCCTTCTTGGCGAAAAACATTGAGTGATTTTTCGTTTCGCGCTGTGTGAGATCAATTAGAATATCGTTGACTTCCTCGTTGCCCGCGCCCAGATCCACGCCGCCGATTACGTCGGCCAAATTTTCCTTCTGCGCCAGAGCTTCGGCTTCCGCGTCTGAAGCCTTCTCGGACAACGTATAGACCGTAGCTCCGCGCGCAGTGGGTCCCCTAACCTTGTCGGCGTGGATGGCGATGAAGAGATCCGCCTGAGTATGCCGCGCTACCCTCACACGCTCTTTGAGGGTGACGAAGCTGTCGTCGTCACGCGTCATGACGACTTCATAGCGTCCGGTGGCTCGCAGTTGATCACGCAAGACCTGCGCGAAGGCAAGCACGACGTCTTTTTCCTTCGTCTTGCCGATGCCGATCGCACCAGGATCAATACCGCCGTGTCCTGGGTCTATCACGATGACACGATTGATCCGCTTTGGCTTGTCGGGTTGTGGTGGCTCCGGCGCGGCCTGCAAACCGGATTGCGCGTTACCCGGCTTTGGGCGCGGGAGCGGGGGAGAAATCTTAAGCGAATTGTCCGCGGTGAACGGAAGAGCGTCTGGCGCGTCCGCAAACGCATCCTCCTTGGCGGCGGGCTCTGAGGTTGCTTTCGCCAGCGTAATAGAAGTTAGGTCGGTCTTTGCGTCGCCAACCTGCTCGGCAAGATGCGTCTTGAGAAAGGTCGCGTTGTCAGTCGGAATAATGTCAACCACAAGTCGAGCGGGCTGCTCTCCCTGAGGCGGAATAAGGAACGATCTCTCAATAAGAACAGGACCTTCAACATCGAGGACAAAGCGCGACTGACCCTTGTCGAGCTTGCCGAACCGATATTCCCGGATCAGTCCCCTAACCCGCTGGCCAATGCCGGCCGGCAGTTGGAATTTGACTTCAGGCATGTCGATGACAATCCGATAGGGGTTTGCCAAAACATAAACACTGTACCCGACAGGCGCGCTCAGATCGGCGACGAACCTACTACGCGTTGCGTCACCGCTTACCCTTGCCCCAATTGCCGTCGGGGTTTCAGCAATCGCCGCAAGGCCTTGAAAAATAATGAGAAAATAAAAAGCAAATGCTATGCGCGCCGTCGCAAGCGCTGTCCTTCGGACCAATCGTGTCAAAACTCTTGTGCCCATTACGCGAAGTCTGTCCTCAACTCTTTGAACGACAGGCTATCCCTTGCGTAGTTAACCGGAGGTTTCGGTAAGGCGACTTGCCAATCAAGTTGCACTCCCCTAAATCAGACCTGTCACTGTCGCGTTAGATTTCGAACATTCTGGTCGAATCAGCGCCCGGTGCGTCAAATTCCGCTTCGGGAAGAGCGTCCGGAAGATCGAAGCTCGCTTAGCCCTGATGCGTTCCGGGAACGGACTTCGGATTGTCGAAGTCTTCTGCTCCGTGCGGGATTGTCCCGCGAATTGCAGCACTTAATCACCGCTCCGGTCGAACCGGGGCAAATGGAAACCGAGGCATGTCCGACGCGGCAACATCTCAGCGAAATCAGTCTCTTGTGAGAGATCTCGTCGCTGTGGCGCATTGTATTGCGAGTTCGCGAGCCGACATGCCTCAATCGCGCAGGTTGGCCCGCAGACGTTTACATCAACGCGCATCCGGAGCCGGGGTAAGTTTGCCGATGCCGCCAAGCCGCGCCAAGGAACAAAGAATATGGGCAGCAAGATGCTCATCGACGCCACGCATCCCGAGGAAACCAGGGTTGTCGTGTCTCGAGGCGACCGTATCGAAGAGTTTGACTACGAGAGCGCCAGCCGTAAACAACTAAAAGGCAATATTTATCTCGCTAAAGTGACGCGGGTTGAACCGTCACTTCAAGCAGCCTTTGTTGACTATGGCGGAAATCGTCACGGGTTTTTGGCCTTCACCGAAATCCACCCCGACTATTATCAAATCCCGGTTGCCGATAGGCAGGCCCTTCTCCAGCAAGAGGAGGAGGATGCGCACCGGGAGGCTGAAGAAGAAAACGGCAAGGACGCCGAAATCAGAGTCTTTTTCTCCCAGCCAGGAAACCGCTGACGTGGAAGGCGGCATTGCTTCCCACGAGGTTTCCAACCAAGGCGAGAGCGACGAGACCCCCAGTGACGAGCGCCCGAGCAGCGACGCGGTCGGTGGTGGAATTGAGACTGTCGATGAGGACTCGGAAAGCCAGCGAGTTGAATCGGTCGGCGCTGAAGACGCTCTTGAAGAGGTGCCGCAACGCCCCCGCCGTCCTCCTCGTCGTACATATAAGATACAGGAAGTCATCAAGCGCCGACAGGTCATTCTCGTCCAGGTCGTCAAGGAGGAGAGAGGTAACAAGGGCGCCGCGCTTACAACGTACCTGTCTCTCGCAGGCCGCTACTGCGTCCTCATGCCCAATACTGCGCGGGGCGGCGGAATTTCGCGGAAGATCACCGATGCCGGCGATCGACGTCGCCTGAAGGAAGTAGCGCGCGACATCGAGGTACCCGAAGGCATGGGCCTCATCGTGCGCACGGCGGGTGCGCAACGCACGAAGACTGAGATCAAACGCGATTGTGATTACCTGATTCGGCTTTGGGAAAACGTTCGTGATCTGACGCTCAACTCGCAAGCCCCTGCCCTCGTCTATGAGGAAGGCAGCCTGATCAAGCGAGCCATCCGCGATCTATATACCAAGGATGTCGAAGAGGTACTTGTCGAAGGCGATGACGCCTATCGCGAGGCCAAGGACTTCATGAAGATGCTGATGCCGAGCCATGCTCGGAATGTAAAGCTCTACAAGGACGCCCGGCCCCTCTTCTCCCGGCATCAGGTTGAATCGCAACTCGACACCCTGTTCTCGCAGACTGTGACCCTGCATTCTGGCGGTTACATGGTGATCAACCAGACCGAGGCATTGGTGTCGATCGACATCAACTCCGGCAAGGCGACCCGCGAGCACAATATCGAGGATACGGCGTACAAGACAAATCTTGAGGCGTCCGACGAAATTGCGCGACAATTGCGGCTGCGCGATCTTGCTGGGCTGGTGGTCATTGACTTCATCGACATGGAGGAGAAGCGCAATAATCGCGGCGTCGAGCGGCGATTGAAAGAGGCGCTCAAGCATGACCGCGCTCGTATCCAGGTCGGCCGGATCAGTCATTTCGGTTTGCTCGAAATGTCGCGACAGCGGCTGCGACCAGGCCTTCTGGAGGGCTCAACAAAGGTCTGTCCGATTTGCGAGGGGCGCGGAATTGTCCGCTCGATCTCCTCGTGTGCGCTGTCAGTTCTGCGCGCAATCGAGGAAAATCTGATCAGCCGGAAACCCGAAAATCTTACTGTAAAATGCCATCCCGAGGTAGCGTTCTACATTCTCAATGAAAAACGCGACCACCTCCTGGCGATCGAAACCAATTATGGAATTTCGATCTTCCTGTCGCCTAGCCACGATGTCAAATCTTCGCAGGCGACGATTGAGAGGGGCGCCGAGCGCGCAGTGCCTGCAAGGCGCCCAGCCGCTGCACCTGTGGTGATGGATTCGGCGTTTGATGAGGCCGAACCAGCAGTCGACGAAGAGCTACCAGACGAGGGCGGAGATAGCGAGGTCGAGGCTTCGGATATCGATGGTGAGAGCCGTGTGGACGGTATTCATGAGGATAATGGACGGCGCCGGAGGCGTCGGCGTGGTCGCCGCGGTGGCCGGCGCGGTCGTGAAGGCGACGAGCACCGAGTTGATGACGTGCCGGGCCTCGGTGACCAGCCGGTCGTCGAAGACTCTGGTGGTGGCGATGCCAGTTCGACCGACAATTCGGTCTCAGAGCCGACGGAGGGTGAAGAGCAGTCGCGTGACGAGCATCGCACACGCCGCGGGAGAGGCCGTCGTGATCGTGGCCGGCGCCATGATCGTGGTGATGCACAACGGAGTGAAGTGTTCGCGCCGCGAGAGACGTCACCGGACGCATTGAACCTACCCAGCGAAACAGCGGCGTTTGAAACCCAGATGGTCGAAGTCGAAGAGATTCCGTCCGCTGCTCGCGAGCCAGATTCGATCACCTCCGCTGAAGCTTCGGTGACAGAGATTGAGCCAGTAGCCCGGAAGTGGCAGCCGCCAAGCCCGACGGTTACGGAGGCGCCACCACAACCAAAGGCAGGATGGTGGCGCCGAAAGACATCCTAACCGGTGTCGCTCCAACATCGCTGAGCGCTCAGCATTACGTGATCCGGTTTGCGAGGCGATAGCCTCAAACTCGCCTTATTTCGCCGGAAATGAGGGGTAATGTTCGCAAGGAACGCGCATGGGACGAGAATTCGGCGGTCCATGCGTCGGATAGCCGAAAGCTTAAGGGACTACGCGAGTCAGTTCCTGGTGTTGGTCATGGCGGCAGCCATGGCCAATTTGCCTTCGGCCGGTTTTGCCCAGGAAGCTGCGCCTAAGCTCATCCGCGACGCCGAAATCGAAGGCCTCATGCGGCTTTATACGAAGCCTATCTTCCAGGCCGCGGGGCTAAATCCGGGTGCTGTAAAAGTTTATCTGATCAACGACCAGCGCATCAATGCCTTCGTCGCTGGCGGTCAGCGCATTTTCATCAACACCGGCCTTCTCACACAGGCAAAGACGCCCAATGAGGTGATCGGCGTGCTCGCACACGAGACCGGCCACATTGCGGGTGGCCATCTTGCTCGAATGGGACAGGAAATTGACCGGCAGAGCACGACCGTCATCATCGGCATGCTGCTGGGTGCGGCCGCCATGGCTGGCGGCATGGCCACAGGCGAAGGCGATGCAGTTCGAGCGGGCCAAGGCATCATGGGTGGTTCAGGGACATTGGCCCAGCGTCTTGTTCTGAACTACGCACGCGCGATGGAGGCCTCGGCTGACCAAGCTGCGTTGAAATTCTTGACTGCGACCGGTCAATCGGCGGCCGGTATGCTTACACTTTTCCAGAAGCTCGCCAACCAGTCGATTGCCTCGGCACAATTCGTAGATCCCTATGTGATGTCTCATCCGATGCCGATGGACCGCATACGAAATCT
The DNA here is from genome assembly GCA_963805405.1 of uncultured Alphaproteobacteria bacterium. Lineage (GTDB taxonomy): Bacteria > Pseudomonadota > Alphaproteobacteria > Rhizobiales > Aestuariivirgaceae > JAEUMG01. The sequence continues at coordinate 1,137,002 of CAWDUC010000020.1, forward strand.
CGAAGTCGCTGCGAAAGCCAGTCCTTACTTCAACAAAACAGATTCGCCGGAACTGATGATGAGACATCAGTTGATGCAGGCGAAGCTGACAGGTTTTCTCACCCCGCATCTAGTCTTTCAAAAGTATCCGACCTCCGACATGAGCATGCCGGCGCGCTATGCCCGCGCCATTGTGATGTTCCGTCAGGGCGACACCCGGAATGCACTTCCAGTCATCGATAGCCTGATCAAGGACCTTCCAAAAAACCCCTATTTCTGGGAACTCAAAGGGCAAGCCCTCTTGGAAGGAGGCAGCCCCGCCAAGGCCTTGGCTCCGCTCAGGCAAGCCATTAAACTGTTGCCTTCCAACGGCCTGATCAAGATCATGCTTGCCCAAGCGCTGTTGGGCACAGAGTCGCCGGAGAACGCACAGGCGGCTGTCAGGACGTTACGGGAAGCCATGAAGTCCGAAGGTGATGTCCCCTCAGTATATAAGCTGATGGCGATGGGTTACGGCCAACTCGGCGATATCCCGCGCGCAGAACTTGCCACTGCTGAGGCAGCATATCTTCAGGGTGACCGTAAACTCGCAATCGAGAAGGCACAAATTGCTGCCAGAACGTTTAAGCGCGGATCGCCAGAATGGCTTCGCGCAAACGACATCTTAAACTACACTCGAAAGAAATGACGCGTGCGCGGTGGCATATGCTGCGTGCGGAATTCAACAAATTAGAGAGAGGTAAATCATGGCGCGGCGGCTTATTCGTTTTATGGCCATCTTTCTAGCCATTGCGGTGGCAGGCACCTCTGCCTATGCGGCGAGTTTCAACGATCAGCAGAAAGAGGAAATTGGCGGTATCGTTCGCGAATACCTCCTGAACAATCCCGGGCTTCTGCGCGAAGTTCTTCAAGAACTTGAGAAGAAAGAATCAGCGGACGATAGCGCTCGGCAGAAGGTTGCGCTGAAGGACAATGCCGACCAGATCTTTCGGTCTTCTCTCGACCTCGTCGCGGGCAATCCAAACGGCAAAGTCACGATGGTCGAGTTCTTCGATTACAATTGCGGCTACTGCAAGCGTGCCATGCCTGACGTCATGCGGATGGTTGAAGAGGACAAGGATCTACGTTTGGTCATGAAGGAATTTCCGATCCTCGGACCGGGCTCGCTTGTTGCCGCGAAGGCGGCCCTAGCCTCAAAGAAGCAGGGGAAATATTGGGACTTTCATCTGGCAATGCTCGGTCGCGATGGCCACGTCGAGGCTGACGCGGTCATGGAGATTGCCAAGTCGGTCGGCCTCGACGTCCAAAAGCTGAAAGCTGACATGGAGTCTGAAGAGATTGGCGACATCATAGAAGCAAATATGTCGCTAGCTCAGAAGCTTGGCATCCAAGGGACCCCTGCCTTCATTGTCGATGAGACATTGATCCCGGGAGCGATCGGCTACGAAGCGCTTGCGGCGTCGGTCAAGCAGGTCCGCGACCAGGGTGGCTGCAAGCTTTGTTGACGATCATCCGCGCGTCTTCCGTGCCCTTCCCTGAGAGCCTATAAACGGTCGTGAGACCACGAGTCGGCGCGTGCCTAAGGGGGGTGGATGAAGCCTGTTTTCGTGCTTAACGGTCCGAATTTGAATATGCTTGGCCTGCGCGAGCCCGAAACCTATGGCCGCGAGACGCTGGATGACATTCAACGCCTGTGCGATGCCACGGGCGCGAGACTAGGGCTACTGATCGATTTCAGGCAATCCAATGTGGAGGGCGAACTCGTTTCGTGGATACAGACGGGCCGGACAGAAGCGTGCGGTCTCGTCATCAATGCTGCCGCCTACACTCATACGTCCGTTGCCATCCACGATGCCATAAAGGCTAGCAACTTACCCGCCGTAGAAGTTCATCTCACGAATGTCTACAAGCGCGAACCCTTCAGGCACAAAAGCTTTGTGTCTGGAGTCTCGGTTGGTGTGATCTGCGGATTCGGGAGCCACGGTTACGAGTTGGCGCTCGAAGCTCTCTCACGGATCGTTACTCAAAACAGCAAGAACTGAAAAATGGTAACAAAAAAATCCTCCCCTTTGGGTCCCGAAACGGAACGGCCGGAACTGTCCCTAATAAGAAGCCTGGCCGATATTCTAACCGATACGGGGTTGACCGAGATCGAACTCGAGCAAAAAGGTACGCGCGTTCGCGTATCGCGCTCTATCAGTATGAGCGCGGCAGTGGGCCTGCCGCAAGGCATTCCAGCCGGGTTTTCGCTGGCTACCCCTGCAACGTCAAGTCCGACGACCGTGGCGGCAAACAATGTCGAGCCTGCAACTCACCCCGGCACTGTAAAATCTCCAATGGTCGGAACCGCGTATCTGGCACCTGCTCCCGGCGCTAACGCCTTCATCGAAGAAGGGGTTGAGGTGAAGCAAGGCCAGACTTTGCTGATCATCGAGGCCATGAAGACCATGAATCAAATTCCCGCTCCGAAGAGCGGCAAGATCATCCGTATCATGGTGACCAGTGGTCAGCCGGTTGAATATGGTGAGCCGCTCGTGGTGATCGACTAATCATGTTCGACAAGATCCTGATTGCCAATCGTGGCGAGATCGCCCTGCGCGTAATGCGAGCATGCCGCGAGCTTGGCATTCAGACCGTTGCAGTTCATTCGACCGCGGATGAAGAGGCGATGCATGTCCGTCTTGCCGATGAGAGCGTCTGCATAGGACCGCCAGCCGCGCGCGACAGCTACCTCAATATCCCGGCCATCGTCTCGGCTTGCGAGATCACCGGCGCCGAAGCTGTGCATCCCGGCTATGGGTTTCTCTCGGAGAACGCACGTTTTGCTGAGATTCTGACCGAACACGGTATCAAGTTCATCGGTCCGAGCGCCGAACATATCCGCGTCATGGGCGATAAGATCGAGGCGAAGCGCACGGCGAGGGCATTGGGGATTCCCGTCGTTCCAGGCTCGGAAGGTGGTATCAGCGACTTGGCACAAGCGCGGGCGCTGGCACGGGAGGTTGGATATCCCGTTCTGATCAAGGCGACTGCTGGCGGTGGTGGCCGCGGTATGAAGGTCGCCCACTCGGAAGCCGATCTCGAAACGGCGCTTGGAACGGCTCAGTCGGAAGCCAAGGCCGCGTTCGGCAATGACGAAGTCTATATGGAGAAGTATCTCTCGCATCCGCGTCACATCGAGATACAGGTTCTCGGCGACGGCCAGGGACGCGCGGTCCATCTTGGAGAGCGCGACTGCTCGTTGCAGCGCCGCCATCAGAAAGTGTGGGAGGAAGCGCACTCTCCTGCCCTCAATTCAGTGCAACGCGAAGAGATTGGCGATCGGGTCGCGCAAGCGATGCGTGATCTCGGTTATGAAGGCGTCGGAACGGTCGAGTTTCTTTACGAGAACGGCGAGTTTTATTTCATCGAGATGAATACGCGACTCCAAGTCGAGCATCCCGTGACTGAAATGCTCACCGGACTCGATCTGGTGCAGGAGCAAATCAGTATCGCGTCAGGTGCCGCCCTAAAATATGCGCAGAGCGACATTTCCTTTAGCGGTCATGCCATCGAGTGCAGGATCAACGCAGAAAATCCGCACAGTTTTGCGCCATCACCTGGCAGGGTCGATGCTGTGCATGTCCCCGGAGGATTGGGCGTGCGCATCGATTCAGCCATTTACGCCGGCTATCGCATCCCGCCCTATTACGACAGTTTGATTGGCAAGCTTATCGTCTTCGGCAAGACCCGTACCGAATGTCTCATGCGTTTGCGGCGCGCCTTGTCGGAATATGTAATCGAAGGTGTCGAGACGACCATTCCGCTCTTCCAACGTCTGGTTGGTGAGCCTGACATCATTGACGGCCATTACGACATTCACTGGCTTGAGCATTTCCTGCACCGCCCGCCGTCATGAGCGCAACTGTTACGCCGCAAATCCTGCTTAAGGCCTATGCTGCCGGGATTTTTCCGATGGCGGAGAGTGCGGAAGACAATGCGCTTTACTGGATCGAGCCCGAGGAACGCGGCACGATACCCTTGGACGGCCTTATCATCTCCCGCACTTTGCGAAAAAGCGTGCGACGCGGGAACTTTACGATTCGGATTGATACCTCATTTCCTGAGGTGATCGCTGGGTGCGCAGCGCGCTATCCAGGACGCGGGTCAACTTGGATCAACGGAAGGATACGCTCGCTTTACGGACAGCTATTCAAAATGGGGTGCTGCCACACTGTCGAAGCGTGGTATAGCGGTGAACTCGTCGGGGGACTATACGGCGTCAGGATCGGTGCAGCTTTTTTTGGCGAGAGCATGTTCTCACTCAAAAGCGATGCGAGCAAGGTAGCGCTCGTCCACCTTGTCGCACGGCTGAATGCGGGGGGCTTCCAGCTTCTCGACGCGCAGTTCATGAATCCCCATCTGGCAACGCTTGGGGCGTTACCACTGAATCGCATCGAGTATCATGAGCTGTTGGAGCCGGCGCTTGCAGGAGACGCAGACTTCTTCAGGTTCTCGCAAGACGACAATCCGGATGTCGTTCTCGAGTATGCGAGAGGGAATAAAGCCGACTAATCGTCCGGCGTGTCTTCGTCTGCCTGACCATTTGGCATCTGATCCGGCGCCGCTTCGATTACCGGTGGCGGCGCGCTAGGGTCGCGACAGCCAGTTAGCCAGACGTCGAAAACCGGATGCTCGACGGCGTTCAGACCGGGACTTTCCGCGAACATCCAGCCTGTGAACACACGCTTGCGGCTCTTGTCTGTCTCCAATTCGTCAACTTCAACGAAGGAGGTTGTCTTGGGTTCTTCTGTAGGCGGACGGGAATAGCAAACGCGGGGACGCACGATAACGCCACCAAAGCGGGCTTCTTGTCCAATCTCGACTTCGAAGCTGGTGGTGATGCCGGTTATCTTGTCTAAGCCCGCAAACGTGGCGATCGGATTGGCAATACGCTCAGCTCCCGCTCCGGGCGTGAGAGATACAAGAATGCAAATTGCAAGCGCGGCTGGGCGAACCCAGCCACCCATTATGATCACGGTCACTGAGGCGCGGTTTCTGGCGCTGGCTCGACGCCGGGCGTCGTCTCTTCCTTGGCGGGCGGTGTACCAGCTTCCGGGGACGTTTCCTCGGACTTGGACTTGTTATCGAACATTGCTTGGCTGATGAGCGACCAAATATCAACTGCGCCCTGAGTGTAGGCTATCCTTCCGCCCTCGGCGAGCTTGGTGTCGGATCCGCCTGGTTCAATGGCGATGAAATTCGAACCCAAGAGACCTTCGGAAGTTATCTTGGCGGTCGTATCGTCGCTGAGCGAAAGTTTCGGATCGATGGTCATGGTGATGACCGCCTGGTAGTTCTCGGGATTGAGCACTTGGCTGGTCACCGTACCGACCTTGATACCTGCCAGACGAACATCCGTGCCCGTGTTAACACCCGCCGCATTGTCGAATTCGGCCGTCACCGAATAACCGCCAGCGCCGTCCGCTTTGCCGGACGCCTGATAGGCATAAACGAAGAAAATGGCGGCAATCAAAATCACTGCCGCGCCTATTGCCGTTTCAACCGTCGAATTGTTGTTCATGCCATGCTTCCGAAGAATCGGGGCTCCCGGTCAAATTCCCACAGCCGACAGAAGCCGCAAAATGTGGCGGCAAAGCGCCCGCACTATTCGGGACTCCACGCTTGGTAATCCGGCGCCACCGGTTTGGGCTTGCCCTGTCCAATGATGCTGCCAGGTGGCCGGTAGGCTTGCGACGTGCCCGTCAGGTTTGGTTGATGCGGCAACTGCCACTCCCGTGGCTTGTAGGAACCCTTTGTGGGCGGCGTGTCGACCTTGTAGTGCATCCAGCCATGCCAACCCGGGGGGATGGCAGAGGCTTCCGCGTAGCCGTTATAGACCACCCAGCGATGCTCCCGGATTGATGCCGGGATGGCGGAAGGCGCGCGGTAATAGCGGTTGCCGAATTCGTCGTCGCCAACAAATTCGCCCTTCCGCCAGGTCCAGAATCGCGTCCCCACGGTTTCACCGCTCCACCAGGTGAATATCTGTTCAAGAAGCTTCATTTTTCCTGCGTAGTCCCTGCTGCAGCAGTAGGAATTTGCGGCGGACTATGGCTTAAGCGGACCGCTAGGTCCAGTCGCAGTTCTACCGCTAACGGCCTGTCACTGCGCCGCAGTAAACAAGGCCGGTACCGTCTCGTCCCCGGCTTGGCTGCGCGTAACGACTCTAATAACGCTCATGCGTTCCAATACCGCCAGAAAGTCAGCCATTTCTTCCCGCGTCGGGGGCGCCGGACTCGGGACCGCATAAAGATGCATTCCCCGCCTCAGGCGCTCGCGCGTAAGGCTGAGAAGATAAACGGGCTCTGTTTCTTCTCGCGCCACCACTTCATAGTCAGATTTCCACAACCGCAAAACAAGGCGGTAGTTTCCGGGGTCATCTGACTTTAGCGTCCAGGTCAGAAGAGATCGCAGGCCTTCATGCAACACCGGCCTTGGAGCCAGGTCATCGAGCGTCGCTTCAGGATTGAGATATGGCAACCCGTCTTTCCAATGCCATTTGGGCTGCAATTTCCAGCCACTATCGTCCAGCGCCGCAGCGAGTGTTGCCGGACCGCCAAGCCATTGAAGGGCGAATTCCTCCTCGGGCTTGCCGGCAAGATCGATGCGCCGACGAGGCAGCTTGGTCCATCCAGACGCCTGCCAATCCGCAAAACTCTGACGATGAACCACATGCCGAGGCGCATAGAGTTCAACAGCGTGCGCAAAGCTCGCGCCTATGTGAGCAGCTCCCGCCATCACAACCGCGACAAGCGCAATCGCCGCAAGCCCGACTGGGGCAACACGGCGAGGCGGTATTGCTTCGAGTACCATTCCAAAGGCGGCAGTCACGATCGCTCCAAAGAGGAACCCTCCCAAAACGTCCGAAAGCCAGTGCACCCCGAGATAGAGACGAGAATAGGCGATGGCTACGACGGCGATCCCGCAGATCGCGAAGACAAGCGAGCGACCCCATCGACCCATCGAGTGGCTAACCAGAACGGCCAAGACACCTAGTGTCACGGTGGCAACGGCTGTGTGTCCGGATGGAAACGCATAAGATGCAGCGTCTGGATAGAGTTCGACGGGACGCGCTTTGTGGATCCCAAATTTTAGAGCGAGGACGAATATTCTCGCTGCCATAATGGCGGCTAGGACTGCCAAACCGGCTCGCCATGACCTACGGATAAATAACCATCCCGCCATCGCGAGCCCCAGTGCGGTCATCACTGGCCAATCACCTAGCATCGTGATTGCCACCATTATATCGTCGGCCGGGGCATTGCGCAGTTCGCGCATCAGCTTATTGACCGAAAGATCAATGTTCAGGAAGGCGCCGCCCGCATATATCCCGATCGCCATGTCGATTAGCGCGACAAGCGCCATTACCGCCACGGCCGCAAATACGACGACAAGCAAGGATCGCGGATTTTCGGGTGCTATCGCACGGCCGAACCGCCGCCAGAATGGATTGGGCCTCTTTCGCGCCCATGCGGATAACCGCGCAAGCCCTCGCCCAACAAGTGGCGAAACGCCCGCAACACCAAGACGGATGAGCCATCCGGCGATCGCAAGAACAACGAGCAGTACAAGAAGAACGACGACGAGGCGGCCACTCAACTCGCCCGCCAGCGCGAGCCCCTGCCCTAATAATATACCTGGCAACACGTGGGCTGCTCCCCAGACGATGCCGGAGCCGATATTAACGGTGGCAAAAAAGAGTTGCCCCATACCGAACATGCCGACGATGCCAGGTACGACAGCTTTTACGCCGGGCACAAAACGTCCAATCGCAATCGACTTGCCACCATGCTGGCGGACGAAGTCTTCGCCGCGGGCCACGAGAGCGGGATATCGGTTGAGAGGCCACAGCGTCTTGAGCCGCTCACCGAAAAGCCTCCCAGCCCAGTAAGACAGTTGGTCGCCGAGAATTGCGCCGGTGATTGTAGCCAGGAGGATGGGCCAAAAGTTCAGGTGACCTGTCCCCACGAGCATGCCCGCCCCCACCAGGACTGCGGTCGAAGGCACAAAAAGGCCGATGATGAGAAGCGCCTCACCGAAGGCGATCAGGAAAACGATCGCTATTGCCCAAGTCGGGTTCTGGGCAAAATAGTCAAGATAAGGCTGTATCGTTTCCATGCGCTACAATTCGCCGAGGCGAGTTAGGGTCGAATTGGGGCTAGGGTTGGGCACCTTGCCGAAGTTTCCCGATATCGGGCTGAGACCGGAGGCAAGAGTTGTCTGCAAGAGGTATCTGGTCATATGCGTTTGGCAATAACATCGGTCTGCAGATTTTAAGTGGCCGTAAGGGCAATGCAGCGGCCATGGTCGCGGCCTGTAGCTCGAGAGCGGCCGGCACATCTGCCATCCAATCATCATGGCCCTCCCAGTTCATCGCGCCCGATGGAATCGCCGAAATAACGAGCCCGATCAGGGCGGTCAGTGCCAATTTGATCATTGAAAGCGGCGGCATAACGAAATTCTAGCCAATAACCTGCAACACTTCCATTAAAGGTTGGCCTAAGCGACGGAACTCCTTGGCGTTCTAGATTTAGCTCCGCCATATTGGCTGCATGCGCGGGGAAGCATTAGAGGCGACTCAGCCGGGTAACGCCAGTTTTGCAACGTGGGCCGGGTTCGGCGCGCTTTGCCTCGGCATGTTCATGGCGATCCTGGATGTCCAGGTCGTCGTGACATCGCTTTCTGTGATTCAAGCCGCGCTCGACATCGGCGCCGAGCGTATGAGTTGGGTCCAGACATCCTATCTCATAGCTGAGATCATAGCTATCCCATTGACGGCGCTCCTCACGCGCGTCTTCTCCATGCGCCTTCTTTTTGCAGGCGCGACGATCCTCTTCACGCTTGCGTCCATAGCTTGCGCGCTGAGTTTCGATTTCACGTCAATGATTGTCGCGCGCACTGTCCAAGGATTTGCGGGGGGGATTCTCATTCCTCTCGTTTTTGCCGCGGTGTTTCTGCTGTTCCCCAAGTCACAGGAAGCTGTCGCTACCACGACCGGTGGCATGCTCGCCGTTCTCGCGCCAACCCTTGGTCCTTTGGCCGGCGGCTGGATCACCGAGAATCTATCTTGGCACTGGCTGTTTCTCATCAACGTCATTCCGGGGATCGCCGCCTTGATTGTGGGCCTGTTGTGCCTGCCACGCGCCAAGACGGCACTGAGCGAACTTCGAAATCTGGATTGGGTTTCGCTGATCGCCCTAGCGGGCGGGCTTGCGGCCTTCCAGATTGGACTTAAGAACGCGCCTAAGGATGGTTGGGAATTGATCTACGTTCTGCCTTGCCTTGCTTTGTTCGTGATCCTGGGCGCCCTCTTCCTTGTCCGTGGCCTTAGGCGGGACCATCCAATCGTTGAGCTGCGGCTTTTTTCTGACCGGACCTTCTTGACCGGCTGCATCATGAGCTTTGTGCTCGGCGCGGGACTCTTCGGATCTGTTTATCTCCTGCCGGTGTTTCTGGCCTTTGTCCGCGGCCACGGACCCTTGGCGATTGGCATCATAATGCTGGTTACAGGCGCTACGCAGATGATCAGTGCTCCTTTGGCTGTACAACTCGAAAAGCGAACGGACGAACGCTGGCTGGCCGGCGTTGCATTCATAATCTTTGCCGTCGGGCTTTGGATGTCCTCGAGTTCGACGATCGAGACCGACTATGATGAAATGTTCTGGCCGCAGGTCGTGCGTGGCGTGGGCGTGACCCTCTGTCTGCTCGCGCCAACGCGCCTCGCACTCGGTCACCTTCCGACTTCGCGTGTGAATGACGGTTCGTCTCTCTTCAATCTGATGCGCAATCTAGGCGGAGCAATCGGCATTGCGCTGATCGACACCGTGCTGTTCACACGCACGCCCGACTACGCGGATTCTCTTCTGGAACGATTGAAAGCCGGCGACCCAGAAGCGGCGCGCATTACGGGCATCTCTATCGAGGACAGCAATTTCGAAGATCCCGTGGGCCTGATGACGATCATGGGCGATATCGAGGCAGCGGCGCTCACACTTGCCGCCAATGATGCCTGGAAGTTGCTCGCAATCATCACTTTTGCTGCGGTTGCCGCTCTTCTTCTATCACCGCGAAAATCTCCTTGAGCAATGCCCAAGAATTGGCCGACACTTGCTCAGGCTGTTGGTTGATTATTTAGTCGCAGCCGCCACTTTGACACAAGATATTGTGGTAAGGGTTTATTAACACACTAGGTGTTGACTGGGTTTGCTCGCTGGGTGTAGGTTGAGTTTCAGGGCTGGGATCTAGAACAAGCAGGCAGAGTCCCTGCTGTTTGTGAGTGAATTTCAGAACGATTGGTCGAGCGTTAACCGGGGATTTGGATCTTTCGGACGCAAATTTGCGTCCTGATCTGAACCTTGGCGAGAAGACTTTTGTCGCGTGCATCGGGGTGAACCGCGCAATTGGTGCGGGATAATTAGGGAACAAAGAAAAATGCGCATTGAACGTCGGTACACCAAAGAAGGTCAGGACCCGTATCACGCGATCGAGTTTCGTCATGGCGTAAGCGAAATCCGAAATCCAGACGGATCGGTAGTCTTTCGGCTGGAGGACATTGAAGTTCCCGCAAGCTGGAGCCAGGTGGCCTGCGATATTCTTGCGCAGAAATATTTCCGCAAAGCGGGCGTTCCCACCATCCTCAAGCGAGTAGAAGAAGAAACCGTTCCGTCTTGGCTGTGGCGCTCCGTTGCGGATGAGGTAGGCCAGGCGACACTGACTGAGGCACAGCGCTTCACCGGGGAGAAGAATTCGAAGCAGGTTTTCAACCGCTTGGCGGGGACATGGACGTACTGGGGTTGGAAGGGCGGGTATTTCGATACGGAAGCGGACGCGCGCGCCTTCTATGACGAGCTGTGTTTCATGCTGGCGACGCAGAAATGCGCGCCCAACTCGCCGCAATGGTTCAACACCGGCCTGCATTGGGCTTATGGCATCGATGGACCCGGCCAGGGTCACTACTACGTGGATTTCGAGTCCGGAAAGCTCGTCAAGTCAAAATCGGCTTATGAGCATCCGCAGCCTCATGCCTGTTTCATCCAGTCGATCGAGGATGATCTGGTCAATGACGGCGGCATTATGGACCTTTGGGTTCGTGAGGCTCGCCTCTTCAAATATGGCTCCGGCACCGGGACCAATTTTTCGCGTCTGCGCGGTGAAAATGAGAAACTTTCAGGCGGCGGCAAATCCTCCGGCCTCATGAGTTTTCTCAAAATCGGAGATCGGGCGGCCGGCGCCATCAAGTCGGGTGGCACCACGCGGCGCGCGGCAAAGATGGTCGTCGTCGATATCGATCACCCCGATATCGAAGACTACATCGAATGGAAGGTGAAGGAGGAGCAGAAGGTGGCGGCCCTCGTGACCGGCTCCAAGGTGGTCCGTCGGCATTTGACATCCATCATGAAGGCCTGCGTCAATTGCGAAGGGCCAAATGGTGACTGCTTCGAGATCGACAGGAACCCGGCACTCAAGCGCGCGGTCAAGGATGCGCGCCGCAATATGGTGCCGGACAACTACATCAAGCGTGTCATCCAATTCGCGCGTCAGGGCTATACCGAGATGGTATTCGATGCCTATGACACCGATTGGGATGGCGAGGCCTATCGCACCGTTTCCGGCCAGAATTCCAACAACTCCGTGCGTGTCAACGACGATTTCCTCAAATCCGTCGAGTTGAATGGCGACTGGACCCTAACGGCGAGACTGTCGAAGAAATCGATCAAGACACTCAAGGCGCGCGCCCTGTGGGAGAAGATCGGTTACGCCGCATGGGCGTCCGCCGACCCCGGCATCCAGTTCCATACGACAATCAATGATTGGCACACCTGCCCTGCTTCGGGCGAGATCCGCGCCTCCAATCCGTGCTCGGAATACATGTTCCTCGATGATACGGCGTGCAACCTTGCTTCGTTGAACCTGCTGCAGTTCCGCGACGCGTCGACCGGCCGGTTCGATGTTGAGGCCTTCGAACACGCCGTCCGTGTTTGGACCATCGTGCTTGAGATTTCGGTCCTGATGGCACAATTCCCGTCCAAGGAGATCGCGAAGCTTTCTTATGAGTTCCGTACGCTCGGCTTGGGCTTCGCAAATATCGGTGGATTGCTGATGACGGGCGGTATTCCTTATGACAGCCATGAGGGGCGCGCTATTTGCGGCGCCATTTCGGCGATCATGACCGGGATCAGCTATGCAACCTCCGCCGAAATGGCCGAGGCACTCGGTTCATTCCCGGGCTTTGCGAAGAACCGCGAACACATGCTGCGCGTTGTCCGCAATCACCGCAGGGCGGCCTATGGCGCAGCGGTGGGCTACGAGGATATTAGGACCGCGCCCGTGCCGCTCGATGATGCCGGCTGTCCCGATGCCGCACTGATCATCCATGCGCGGCAGGCCTGGGATAAGGCACTCTCACTCGGCGAGAAGCATGGCTATCGCAACGCGCAATCGACCGTCATCGCGCCGACGGGCACGATCGGACTGGTCATGGACTGCGATACGACTGGCATCGAGCCTGATTTTGCGCTGGTCAAATTCAAGAAGCTCGCCGGTGGCGGTTACTTCAAGATCATCAACCAAGCAGTCCCGGAGGCATTGCGGACGCTCGGTTATGAGCCGACGCAAATAGAAGCGATCATCGCCTATGCCGTAGGTAACGGTACGCTTGTCGACTCTCCTACCCTGAATCACGCTCAATTGCGCGCCAAAGGCTTCGGGGACGATCAGATCACCAAGATCGAGCAATCACTTGCTTCAGCCTTCGACATCAAATTTGTGTTCAACAAATGGAACCTGGGCGAGAGCTTTTGCAGGGATGCCCTCAAACTGAGCGACGTCGAACTCGCGGATGTCGGCTTCGACATGTTGACAGCCCTTGGCTTCACCAAGGCCGATGTCGAGCGCGCGAACATTCATGTTTGCGGAGCCATGACGCTGGAGGGGGCGCCGGGACTGCGCACTGAGCATCTGCCCGTCTTTGACTGCGCCAATGCGTGCGGCAGACTAGGCAAACGCTTCCTGTCGGTCGAGAGCCATATCCGCATGATGGCGGCGAGCCAGCCGTTCATCTCGGGTGCAATCTCGAAGACCATCAACATGCCAAATGAAGCGACCGTCGAAGATTGCACGGCGGCCTACATGCTCTCTTGGAAGCTCGCCTTGAAGGCAAACGCCCTTTATCGCGATGGCTCGAAGCTCTCTCAGCCGCTGTCAGCACAGCTCTTATCCGAGGACGACTCGGAGGACTTCGATGGCGTGGACAGCCTTGTCGCGCGGCCGCAGGTGCAGCGTGTCGAGAAAATCGTCGAAAAGATCGTTGAGGTCATTGTCCGCGATCGTGAACGGGAGAGATTGCCGGAACGCCGCAAAGGCTACATCCAAAAGGCGATCGTCGGGGGGCACAAGGTCTACCTTCATACCGGGGAGTACGAGGACGGCCGGCTCGGCGAAATCTTCATCGACATGCACAAAGAAGGCGCCGCGCTGCGTGCGATGATGAACAATTTCGCCATCGCGGTCTCCGTCGGTCTTCAATATGGGGTGCCACTCGAAGAGTTCGTGGAAGCCTTTACCTTCACCCGTTTCGAACCGGCCGGAATGGTTCAGGGCAACGATTCGATCAAGAATGCCACGTCCATTCTCGATTACGTCTTCCGTGAGCTCGCTGTCTCCTATCTCAGCCGCAACGACCTCGCTCATGTCGAGCCGTCCGATATCGGGTTCGATGCGCTCGGCAAGGGTATTGGTGATGGGGAAGCGCCAAAGGCCTCTGCTCCGGTGCCGGCTTCGCGACTAATGTCGACGGGCTTTGTCCGCAGCCAGAAACTGACAAATGTCGTCGTCATGCCAGGAACAGCCGCTCCAACATCGCCTGCACATGCGCTGCAGATGCGGGCAGCGGAAAGCTACGGCACCTCGGCATTGGCAATCAGTGATACGCTTGTCCACGAACGCCGCGAGGAACACAGCCGCGGGCACTCGCATGCACTCGATCGCCGAGCGGAAGCTCGCATGAAGGGTTATGAAGGCGAAAGCTGCTCCGAATGCGGCAACTTCACGATGGTGAGGAACGGAACTTGCCTCAAATGCGACACGTGCGGGTCGACGAGTGGCTGTTCATAGGCAGATCGAGGGATCTCGGAGCAGGTCGATTCCACGCTCTCAACTCAAAAAGGCCGGCCGCTGCGCCGGCCTTTTTTCGATTTCAGTGGATATGTGTCAGAGCCGCAACGGTCGCGCGTCCGCAAAGTTCGGTTCCGAAATCACGGAAATTTGCCGTATAGTCCGTAGGCTGATCAACCTCGATTCATCCCGATTCCAATGGGTCTCTGTCGCAATTTCATGATATTTATCAGTGCTCTGACTATCAGCCGCCCATAAACCCGTTTACCGGTTCGTTAGCAGGCGTGAGGCAACATACCAGATGTTGACGGCATATTGCCGAATCACACAAACGGGTACACAAGTCATTGCGATGACGGCTAGGCAAGTTACGTTTAACAACGTCGCCAGTCGGCAAAGTGAGGCTTACCTGCGTTGTGGGGCTCTCAACTAAACCAGGAGACAGAATATGGCTGCTAAGAAAGCTGCTAAGAAGTCGACGAAGAAAGCGGCAAAGAAGACCGCCAAGAAGGCGAAGAAGAAGTAACCTTCTCCGACTTGATGCTTCAGGACTGAACCCCGGCTGGCTTGTCCACCGGGGTCAGTTCATTTTAGGGACCCCGTTTCCACCAAAGCGCGCGCCCGCTTCGAGATAAAGCCCAAGCACCAGGGCGTTCAGCAAATGCCAGATAAAGTGAGTTCCGATTGGGACGGCCTGGCAAACGACATGATCCGCACTGCGAAATGCCAACGAAGCGGCAAAGATAATCGCCGCGGCGATCAAATGAAACCCCGCAGGATGCTCGCGCCGTGTCAACGCCAAAGCCATGGCGAGCGCCGCGATCAGCGCTGGCAGATACCCGATCGACCCGTTCAGGAGACCGGGTGGCACCACGGCAACCAACCCAAGATTAGCCGCCAACAGCGCTCCGAGGAGTAGCAGTGAGGCTGGCCAGCCGAGACCGAGGAAACGGCGAAGCGCAAAAACAAAATATGCGTAGATGAAAATGGTAATCGGGATGACGTCGGCGAGCATCGACCATCGGTTGGCCAACGTATGGAAAAGGAAGCTTCCTACACCGATGATCGCGACGAGGCACGAGAGCAGCCAGACCGTCCAGCCGCTTTGCTCGTGCCGCGCGATGACAAATCCGTAAGTAGCCGCTGCAACAAATGCCAGATTGCTGATTGCGTTGAGGGGTTCGGCGGCGAATCCCGGAGCGAGACGTTCGCAATAGGCATCGATCGGCGCCGTCCACTCCATTGCGAGGGACCTCATAGAGCGGCGCGCTTGAGCTTGCTGCTAACGCGCCGCCGGAGGGTGGTTACTGGTAAACGTAAACCCGCGAGCCAACATCCACGCGTTCATAGAGATCGATCACGTCCGTGTTCATCATGCGGATGCAGCCAGAAGAAACTGCTCCGCCGATTGAGGCTGCGTTATTTGTCCCGTGGATGCGGAACAGGGTTCCGCCGATATACATGGCGCGGGCACCGAGCGGATTTTCAGGGCCGCCTTCCATGAATTCTGGGATGATATGCCCCTTGGCCGCTTCACGCTCGATCATTTGTTGCGGTGGGCGCCATGAGGGCCATTCCTTTTTCATGACGATCTTTGCGTTGCCGCTCCATTGCATCCCCTCCTTGCCCACGCCCACGTCGTAGCGAAGCGCTTTGCCGTCCGGCAGCACATAGTAAAGGGCTCTCTCCGGCGTTCTCACAATGATTGTTCCCGGCGCGTACTTTGCTTCCTTCCAAGGGACAGTGCTGCGGGTCTGGCGGTCGATGCCGCCGACCGAGGCCACTGTCGCCCGGCGTTGGTACGAACGCTTCTTCTGGCGCAGGCAGTCGAAGAAATTATAACACCCCGCCCGACTGTAGCGCGACCGCGAGTTCGCCTCCGCAATGCGCCGCTGCTGAAGCTGATATTGCTTCTTCCTGGCCTGGACCGTTTGCTTTGTCTGCGGGGCTGGCTTCTGGACCTGTTTTTTTACCGGCTTCTTCGGCTTTTTTGGTAATGGTTCATCATAAGCCGATGTGAAATTAGCCTTCGCCACGGGAGCCGTCATAATTTCGACCCCTAGGAGTGTGCCAAGTGTCATCAATACCAATGCGGCGACGGCCAAGCTCTTCTGCATGATGCCCCTATTTCCCAAACATACCCCGGAATCTCTCGCGGCGGACCATAGCCGCCGATTTTCGGCTGGGCAACGGTTTGGGACTACAATATTCCGTCACTTTCGGTGATGGCCCGGTCAGGCTAAAAGCCGGTGTTTCCTAGATTATCCATTGACGTAATGTCCGCCATCGCTCACATCCGGGCAAACCAAAGAGGATAGCTTATGCGTTTCAGTAAGACGGTCGCGGCCTTCTCATTCCTGGCAGTTTTTAGTTTAGCGCCCTTGGCCCAGGCCGCGGACGAACCGCCGGTCATCCAGTCAATCTTCCGCACCTGGGAGCAGCAATTCCAGGCCAAGCCGACATTCCAGAAGCTGGACACCGACAGCGCCGGCAATATTACGATAGACGGCCTGACCGCCAAGATTGCCTCCCAGGATCCGACCCAACCTGGCACGCTCTCCATCGATATCGGCAAGATGCAGCTTATGGGCGTCGCCGATCAGGGCAGCGGCGTGTTTGAGATCGCTTCGACCAAATACGACAATCTCGTCGTTACGTTCTCGGCGCCGGATGGCACGGCGTTTACCGTCAAGATGCCGGAAAGCTCGGTAGAAGGCTGGTACGTGACGACACTTGGCCCGAACCCGACACCCAACGAGATCATGCGCGCGTCCATGAACGTCGCTCGTCGCATGAGTTCTGGCAAGATTACGGTCGAAGCAGCTGGCCAGACATTTACGGTTGATGGTTATGAATTCGACCTGGGATGGCGATCCGGCGACCGGAGCCGGCAAGTTTGATGTCAAGGTGTCCAACATCTCGGTGCCAGCCCAGGCGATTGCGGCGATCGACCCGACCGGCGAGTTGATGAAGCTCGGCTACAATGATCTTTCGTTCAATACCGGCGGCACGGGTAATTTGACGATTACCGGCGATACGCTCGGCTTCGACGCGGACGTTTACTTCGAAGGACGTGATGCCGGAACTCTGAGGGCTAATTTCGCGGCCGCCAATGTGCCAATCGCCGTGTACGCCGAATTCGCCAATCCTGGCGCCAAGAAGGAGCCGGATCTCAACAAGCTGATGCCACAGCTTCTCGGCGTGGTGGTGAGCAAATTGCAGTTCCGCTTTGAAGATGGTTCCTTGACCAAGCGCTTGCTCCCGGTTCTTGCCAAGCAGCAGAACATGGATGAAGCCGGCTTTGTCGCAAGCGCCGGCGCAATGCTGCAGATCACCCTGGCACAACTCAAGAACCAGGCTTTCACCGACAGCGTCGTTAGTGCGGTAACGAATTTCCTGAAGGATCCGAAGTCGATCACGGTCTCGATCCAGCCTCCGCAGCCGGTCGCGGTTCAGCAACTGATGTCCATGAACCCGGCGGATCCCGGCGCGGCGATCACATCGTTGGGCGTCAAGGTGACCGCCAACGATTAGGGTGTCTTGAAAGAAACCGGCGCGGCAAATCCCGCGCCGGCCTCAGGACTTCGGCAGGTCCAAGCGAATGTGCAGTTCGCGTAGCTGCTTGGGCATCACTTCACTCGGCGCTCCCATCAGCAAATCCTCGGCCTGCTGATTCATTGGGAACAGCACGACCTCGCGGAGGTTCTGCTCCCCGCACAGCAGCATCACGATGCGGTCTACGCCCGGCGCGATACCACCATGCGGCGGGGCACCGAACTGAAACGCTCTATACATGCCGCCGAATTTCGAGAGCAGCACATCTTCCGAGTAGCCGGCTATTTCGAAAGCCTGCTTCATAATGTCCGGCCTATGGTTACGAATTGCGCCTGACGACAATTCGATGCCGTTGCAGACGATATCATACTGATAGGCGAGGATATCGAGCGGGTCCTTTCCATTGAGTGCCTCGAGTCCACCCTGCGGCATTGAGAACGGGTTGTGCGAGAAATCGACCTTTTTCTCTTCTTCATTCCATTCGAACATCGGGAAGTCGACGATCCAGCAGAATTCAAAGCGGTCGTCCGTGATCAAACCCAGTTCCGAGCCGACACGTGTTCGGGCCTCGCCGGCAAATTTGTAGAACTTTTCCGGCCGACCGGCGATAAAGAACGCGGCGTCTCCGACCGCAAGACCCAGCTGGCTACGAATGGCGCTCGTACGCTCAACCCCGATGTTCTTGGCAATCGGTCCTGCGCCACCCTCCTCGCCCTCGCGCCAGAAGATGTATCCGAGACCAGGCTGGCCCTGCTGCTGCGCCCAGGCATTCATGCGGTCGCAGAAGGCGCGCGATCCACCCTTTGGAGCGCGGTACCGCCCAAACTTCGGCCTTCGGATCGCTGGCGATCATATTGGCAAAGACTTTGAAACCGGAACCCGCGAAATGCTCGGTCACCGCTTGCATGATCAGAGGATTGCGAAGGTCGGGCTTGTCAGTTCCATATTTGCGGATCGCATCGCGAAAGGCGATCTTCGGGAATTTCGGGGTAACCGGCTTCCCCCGCCGAACTCCGTGAACACTCCCGCAGCACAGGTTCGACAGCTGCAAACACATCATCCTGTGTCACAAAGCTCATTTCAATATCGAGCTGGTAGAATTCGCCAGGGCTTCGATCTGCCCGCGCGTCTTCATCCCTGAAACATGGTGCGATCTGAAAGTAGCGATCGAAACCCGACATCATGATGAGTTGCTTAAACTGCTGCGGTGCTTGAGGCAGCGCATAGAACTTGCCTGGATGGATGCGTGAGGGCACCAGAAAGTCTCGAGCGCCTTCGGGAGAGGACGCTGTGAGGATCGGCGTCTGGAATTCGAAGAAGCCCTGCTCCTTCATCCGCCGGCGCAGTGAATCGATGATTGCCCCACGCTTGATGATGTTGCCGTGGATACGATCGCGCCGAAGATCAAGAAAACGATATCTAAGGCGGATGTCCTCCGGGTATTCGGTATCGCCAAAGACCGGCAAAGGCAGTTCCTTGGCCTCCGACAGGATTTCAATGTCCGCGGCGAAGACCTCGATTAACCCCGTTGGAAGCTCATGATTCTCGGTCCCTGCCGGGCGCATGCGGACCTTGCCATCGACACGGACGACCCATTCCGATCTTAGTCGCTCGGCAATCTTAAACGCAGGCGAATCCGGATCGGTGACGACCTGGGTCACCCCATAATGGTCGCGCAGGTCAATAAAAAGCAGGCCACCGTGGTCCCGGACACGATGAACCCATCCCGAAATGCGCACATTTTCGCCCGCCTGTTCCTTGCGCAAGGCGCCGCAAGTGTGGCTCCGATATGCGTGCATTTTGTCCTCTCGATCCGCGTCAAATCGCGCCGGAAAAGCGCATGGGGGATGGAAATTGTCAAGTTTGCCTGTCTGTACATTTCCCCAGGGCTGCTGAGAAAGCATTGCCATTGCTCCCCAAGCTCAGGGGCGCTAGCTCCGATGATGCTGCTCACCTTGCGCTCCCTCCTGCCACTGTTCTTTGCTGAGGGATTCCTGCTCGCCGGTGGTGGCGCGATTGCGACCATACTGTCCATAACCGGGTCGCGCGCAGGCTTCGACCCAACCTTGATCGGCCTGATCGGCACCGGCTATTTTGCCGGCTATCTGGTTGGATGCTTCGTCAATCCGAGACTGGTCAAATCCGTCGGGCAATCCGCGTATTTGCCGCCTATTCGGCGATCGCCGGCGCCAGCACGCTCCTTTTCGTTCTCTTTGTCCAACCGTGGCTGTGGATCGCCGTCCGCGCCGTCGCGGGTTTCTGCTTTTCTGGACTTTTCATGGTCATGGAAGGCTGGATCAACGGAGCGTCCACGAATCAGACGCGAGCGCGGGTATTTTCGATTTTCCGCATGGTCGACATGACGTTCGTCGCGGCGGGCCAATTTCTCATGCCGATTGTTGGCCTTGAAGGTTTTGCGATCTACGCCCTGATCAGCATGGTAACCTGCATTTCGGTTGTACCCGTCGCGCTCGGCGATCGGTCCAACCCAAAACCACCCGAAGAAATGGTGGTCAACCTCCCGGCAATCTGGAAAATTTCACCGCTTGCCTGCGGCGGCTGCCTTTTCGTCGGCCTCACCAACACGGCATTCCGTCTCATCGCGCCGATATATGTCTCCGACATCGGCTTCGACCTTTCGCACGTGGCGGCGTTCATCAGCATTGCTATTCTGGCCTCTGCCGTGATGCAGTTCCCGTTCGGCTGGCTCTCCGATCGCCTGGACCGGCGCATTGCAATTATGATCGCGTCCAGTGGTGCCATCGTGGCTGCCGTCATCCTGGCGCTTGCACCGCCGACGATGCCGTGGCTCCTGTTTGTCGGCTCCTTCATCTATGGCGGCCTGTCCCTACCGCTCTATCCCCTCCTCGCTGCGCACGCCAACGACCGGGCACATTCCGGGCAGTACGTGGTCGTGGCGGCCGGCCTTTCGACGTTCTTTTCGATTGGGGCAATCGCCGGCCCGCTGCTGGCCAGCGAACTCTACTCACTGTTTAATGCTCATGGCCTATTCGGTTTCCTCGCGGTCACACAGCTCGGCCTATTAGGCTTAGCATCCTACCGCTACATTCAAGGCCGCCTCCATTACGGGAAACCCTGAAGTAGAGAGACTTTCTGGCCGCGACCGCAGCTATTCTAAGCCTCTGTTCTAACTATCATTTTTATGTGACAAACCGTTCTGGCGCTAAAGGTTGACGACGCAGGCGGACTCGCGCAACTGTGCCTCAAGATCACCATGGACATCATTACCACGACATCCGCGCTGCAGGCGCTCTGCACCGAACTCGCGAAGGACAGCTTTGTTGCCGTCGATACCGAGTTCATGCGTGAACAGACTTATTGGCCGGAACTATGCCTTGTCCAACTTGCGGGAGCGAAACAGGAAGCGATCGTCGATCCCCTGGCACCCGACATCGATCTGGAGCCATTTTTTGCATTGATGGCAAAGGCCTCCGTATTGAAGGTCTTTCATGCAGCGCGTCAGGATGTCGAGATCGTATTTCACCGCAGCGGCATCATTCCCTTACCGTTGTTCGACACCCAAATCGCCGCGATGGTTTGTGGGTTTGGCGACCAGGTGAGCTATGAACAAATCGTTCGCAAGCTCGCCAAGGCGCAGATCGACAAGTCCTCGCGCTTTACAGACTGGGCGCGGCGGCCGCTCTCCGACAAACAATTGGCCTATGCGCTATCCGATGTGACGCATCTGCGCACGGTCTATGAAAAGCTTAAATTGGAACTTGACTCCTCCG
Organism: uncultured Alphaproteobacteria bacterium; assembly: GCA_963805405.1. Classification (GTDB taxonomy): domain Bacteria; phylum Pseudomonadota; class Alphaproteobacteria; order Rhizobiales; family Aestuariivirgaceae; genus JAEUMG01. The sequence continues at coordinate 1,158,442 of CAWDUC010000020.1, forward strand.
GTCGCGAACCGTGGCTCGAAGAAGAAATGGCGATCCTTTCATCGCCCGAAACGTACATTTTGAACCCCGGCGATGCTTGGCGGCGAATCAAGCTCAGATTGCGCTCGAGGAAGCAACTTGGGGTTTTGATGAGCGTGGCCGCTTGGCGGGAACGCGAAGCGCAATCGCGCAACGTACCGCGAAGCCGAGTCATCAAGGACGATGCACTCGCGGAGGTCGCCACGCAGATTCCTATGACACAGGACGCGCTCGCTGAGTTGCGGGCTTTGCCAAGGGGTTATGCGAGGTCGCGGATTGGTGATGCAATTCTTGCGGCCGTGAAGGCGGGTTTGGAAATCGACCACAAGACATTACCCCTGCCGGATGGCCGTCCCGACGAGTTGACAGACAGCGCTCAAGCGGCCGCCGAGGTTCTGAAGCTGGCTCTTAAGATCGTCAGCGAACAAGAGGGTATTGCACCAAAACTCATCGCCTCATCGGCTGACGTTGAAGCGATTGCCGCAAACGATTCAGCGCCTGTCCCACTGATGACTGGTTGGCGGCGCGGAGTTTTCGGCGAAGTGGCGCTGGAACTGAAATCCGGGCGCGCCGTAATCGGCTTCAAAAAGGGACGCGCCCAGATTCTCCGGCAAGCCGGCTCGCAAGGCCTTGAAGCCGCGGAATAGCCTATTCGATATCAATCTTTGCGGTGCGTCCCATGAGGCTTGCCAATGCCATGGTGCGCTTCTCCACGCGCTCGCCAAGTAAGTCCTGAAGCTTCCGCGGGATAGTCAGCACTAGGGTCTTGTTGGTCTCAAGCGAGAGACCGATCTTCGGGAGAAGGCGCGGCATAGCTGCCGAAAGGCTATAAGCCAGGCGGAACGCCGAACTTAAGATTTGCGCCCTTTGAAGAGCATCGTCGTCGACCAGCCGCGCAAGCCGACTGGACGGCCCCTGCTCATCGTCCATAGGCCCTTCGTAACGGTAGTATACCGTGAGGCCGAGAAAGACGCGCCCAGGGTGGTCGATGCCTGTAAACGCGGCCTGCGAGATCATGCCCAACGAGCGTTCAGCACGGTAATCGGGATGCGCGCGCCAGCCGATATCTGCAAGAAGGCAGGCAGCGATCCGAAGGCGTTTCTGTTCGGGGTTCTCTACCAAGCCGCCTTGCTTGAAAAGAGCCTCCGTCCAGTCACACAATTCAAGTTCGTGCTCAGGCGAACGCGCGTAACGTCGACAAAAGTCCCAGCAACCCGCGAGCAAAGGATCAAGCTCAGCTTTGCGTTTAGGGAGCTTGGAGTAAAGCAGGCCTTCACGGACACCGAGAACGGAAATGATAACGCTTTTGGCCTTAGCTCGCGAGAGAAGCCGCTCCAAAACCAGCGCGCCAAAAGGCAAGGTGTCGGAGCGGCTCCGCGAGACTGCCTTGATGTCCTTCAATGACGACGCGGAGAGACCGGAGACGAGATCAGCTACCGAGCGCGCCTGCTCACGGCTTATCGTATAGTAGTGCAGGACATGGAGGGGATAGTGGGTCTGCGCCATATGCAAGCGGGCGAGATTTCGCCATGTGCCCCCCACCGCGTAGAAATTCCGCCCTTTGAGCCGGTCAACGACCGGCGTGCCGTCTAAATATTCGTCGACAAGTTTGCGGGCCGTGGAAATAGATCCGCCCGACATGTCGATGAGGCGCAAAGGCCCAATCGGCAGCGTCACCCCTTCGCGAATCTTTCCACCCTCGATGTCAATCAATTCGAGGCTGCCACCGCCAAGATCCCCGGCGACGCCGTCCGCGTCCGTGATTCCGGCAAGGAGACCCAGCGCGGCGTAACGCGCCTCTTCCTTTCCGGAGAGGATGTTGATGTGGACGCCGAGTGCCGCTTCGGCCCGATCAATGAAATCTTCGCCGTTCTTCGCCTCGCGTGCCGCAGCGGTCGCAACAGCAAATACCTCCTTCACGCCGATCTGGGTGGCAAGCGCACGAAACCGTCTTAGGGCGGCAAGGGCGCGAATCACGCCCTCTTCGCTCAGCCGACCAGTCAGCGCGACGCCCTTGCCGAGGCCGCACAGGATCTTTTCGTTAAATACCGGAGTGGGCGCGCGACGGAGGCCGTCATAAACAACCAGGCGTACCGAGTTCGAACCGATATCCACTACGGCTACCGGCCGGTATTTAGGGGCCTGGGTACCGAATCCCTTCTGCCTCTTCACTTCCTCGCCTTGTTCTTTTTACGCTCAGCCGGATCGGGAATATGTGGGGGCACCTTGTCCTTCAACGAGCTGCCCCGTCCGGACAGCGAGGGATTATCCATGAAATACTGATGCGCGTTGAATGGCTCTTCGTCCGGCCCCGGCACAATCCGAATGGCGCGCCCGTCGGAACCAAGATCCCAGCTCTGCTGGTTGTCGCGCAGGTTGGCCATCATGATCTGGTCTAGGATCTGCTCATGGACGGTCGGGTTTTCGATCGGGATGAGCGTCTCGACGCGGCGGTGAAGATTGCGCGGCATCCAGTCCGCAGAACTGATGTAAACCTTCGCCAATGGGTGCGGCAGTCCATGGCCGCCCCCGAAACACACGATGCGGCTATGCTCGAGGAAGCGCCCGATGATGCTCTTCACACGAATATTCTCGGAGAGGCCGGGAACACCAGGACGAAGGCAACAGATACCACGCACCACCAGGTCGATTTTCACTCCCGCCTGGCTGGCTCGGTAAAGCGCATCGATGATGCCCGCGTCGACAAGAGAGTTAAGTTTGGCCCAGATTTGCGCCGGCCGCCCCTCGCGGGCATGAACGATTTCGTCTTCGATGTGCGTCAGCAGACGCGCCTTGAGATACATGGGCGATAGCGCAATTTTCTCCAAGTCCTCGGGTTGCGCATAGCCTGAGATGTAGTTGAAGAGCCGCGTGGCATCGCGGCACAGAGCGGGATCGCAAGTAAAGAAGGAAAGATCGGTGTAAATCTTCGCCGTTACGGGGTGGTAGTTGCCCGTTCCGAGGTGGACATAGGTGCGCATGCCACCGGTCTCGCGCCGCACGACCATTGAGACCTTGGCATGAGTTTTGAGTTCGATGAATCCAAATACAACCTGGGCCCCTGCCCGCTCCAAGTCGCGCGCCCATTGGATGTTTGCCTCCTCGTCGAACCGCGCCTTGAGCTCGACGAGCGCGGTTACGGATTTTCCAGCCTCAGCCGCCTTGGCAAGTGCAGCGACAATTGGACTATTGCTGGATGTGCGATAAAGCGTTTGCTTGATCGCAACGACATCCGGATCGCTTGCCGCCTGGCGCACAAACTGCACGACGACATCGAACGATTCGTATGGATGATGGACGACTATGTCCTTCTGGCGGATCGCGGCGAAGCAATCACCGCCGTGGTCGCGGATACGCTCGGGGAAGCGCGCCACAAAAGGTTTGAATTTGAGATCGTTGCGGTCATCCAGAATGAGCTGCTTGGTGTCAGCGTATCCGATCAAGCCGCCGCAGGTGACCATCACATCATCCGGCACGTCGAGCTGATCAGCCATGAACAATCGCAAGAACTCAGGACAGGCGGCGTCGACCTCCATGCGGATTACCGTGCCGCGGCGCCGGCGTTTGAGTGCACTTTCGAAGAGGCGGACCAGATCTTCTGCCTCTTCCTCGATTTCGATATCGCTGTCCCTGATGATCCGGAACAAGCCCTGCCCCAAAAGATCGTAACCCGGGAAGAGGCGCAGGATGAAAAGGCCCAGCATCTGTTCCAGTGAAATGAATCGCGCGCCCGGTTCCTCGCCGGCCGGCAACTGGATGAACCGCTCAAGCTGCTGTGGAATGGGCAACAACGCGTTCATCGTGCCGCCATCGCTGCGCCGCTTGAGCTGGACAGCGATAGTGAAGCCACGGTTAGGGATGAAGGGAAAGGGGTGCGCCGGATCGATGGCAATCGGCGTGACTACCGGAAAAATATAGTCCAGGAAACGTTGATCAAGCCACTTGCGATCGGTTGCGGTAAGCAGTTCGTTCGGAACGAGGACGATGCCGTTCTGCCCGAGTTCTTCGCGCAACTGCAGCCAGCGGGTGTCCTGCTCGGCCATGAGTTCCTGCGCGAGCCTCCGCACTTGATCAAGCTGCTCGGCCGGCGTTAGTCCATCTTCACTGAGTTCGTGCAGACCCTCGCGCATCTGCCCGACAAGGCCGGCGACGCGCACCATGAAGAATTCATCGAGGTTGTTTCCCGAGATCGAGAGGAAGCGGAGGCGTTCGAGCAAGGGGTGATGGGAATTGCGCGCCTCTTCGAGCACGCGCATGTTGAAATAGAGCCACGACATTTCGCGGTTTATGAAACGCCTTGGATCGTCGAGTGCGGGGGCTGTCGGAGCCGCCACAGCTGTAGACATCTCATTCATCCGGGCAGACCTAAGAATAAAGTTCGGTCTCAGATAAATAGCTCATGTGACCAATCTATGAATAGCCTTCATGCGCCGTCATCAGAAGGTAAATCAGCGTCGTAAAGGTCGGACAGGACCTGCGCGGCAATGGCACGCGTGGCGGCGGTTCCCATTTCCAATGCCCGTTCATCGATTGCGGCAACAATCTTGCGCGCATCCCCTAAGGAACGCGGCATGCGTAACATCAAGTAAGCCACCAGTCCCTCATCAGCGGCGCATTGGCGGTCCGCAAAAAGCTTAACGAGCACTCCTCGTAGCAATTCGTCTTCGGCTGAATGAATCTGAATGGCGGGAGCCGCGGTAAGGCGGGAGACAAGATCCGGTAGGGTTAACCTCCACATTTTGGGGGGCTGCCTCGCGGCGATCAACACGAACCCCCGGTTTTCACGCGCGGCATTGAGAAGGTGAAAGAGTGCGGGCTGCTCGATCGTGGTATCGGCATCCTGTTCTAGCGCCACAACACCGTTAGACGGCATCAGTCTTGGCACCATCGCTTCGGTAAGCGCGGACAGCTCAAACTTCAATGCACCGGAGCGCCGTCGCCATATCTCCAGAAGATGCGTCTTACCGACCCCGGAAGGACCGATCAGAAGGCCCGTCGGTGACGGCCAACGCGGCCAATTGTCGATGAAGTTGAAGGCGAGTTGGTTCGATGGCGCGACGAGAAAATCCTCAGTGCCATAAGCCGGCGGCGGCGCGATATCGAGGATGAGTTGTCGTGGCGGTCGCGCATTCATTTGCGTTTGGCGGTGGCCCGCGGCTTGGGCGGCGGATGGACCTCAGCAGACTTTTCACCACCCGCAAGATAGAGCGGACTTGAGAGATATTGTTCGAGCGCGAAGCGGATAAGCACGCCCGGCAGCCGCGGCAAGCGGAACAGCCATCAGCAGCCCAACAAATCCAAATAAGTAACCGAACGCAAACAACGCAAACATCAACCACACGGGATGAAGGCCGACGCTGTCGCCAACAAGCTTCGGCGACAGGAAATTGCCTTCTATGAACTGCCCCATCACAAATATGCCGGCAATAATCGCGATCTGGAACCAATCTGGCCAGAACTGAACGATAGCCATGCCGATCGCCGCCACACCGCCGATGATCGCTCCGACGAATGGAATAAAACTCAACATCCCGGTGACGAGACCGATCAGCAATCCGAAGCTGAGACCGGCAAGGGATAGCGCGATCGCATAAAATGCGCCGAGCAGAAGGCACACTGTTCCCTGTCCGCGGATGAAGCCAGCCATCGCCTCATTGATTTCCCGCGCGAGCTTGCGGATCGTCGCGGCATGAGCGCGCGGCAACCAGCTATCGACGCGTGCGACCATGTGGTCCCAATCGTTGAGAAGATAGAAGGCGACGACCGGCGTCACGAGCAAGAGCGAGACGAGATTGACAAGCGCAAGGCCGCCCGACCAAATCGAGGCAATCAGTGTCGCCAGCCACCCCGCGAGCTTGCCAGCGAAATCCCCGACCTGCCCCCCTATTTCGGACTGCGGCTGCGCGAATATGTCTTTCAACCATTGCGGCGCCAGTTCATTGAAGCGGGCGACCAATTCCGAGACATAGTGCGGAAGCGTCGTGGCAAGTTTCGCTATCTGCTCGCCCAGCATCGGCAGGAAGACGATCAGCGCAATGGCCAGGGCCACAACGCTCGCCAACACTATGATTAGAGTTGCGGCCAAACGCGGAAGCCCCAGACGCTCTAGCGCATCGGCCACAGGGTCGAGGAAATAAGCCAGAACCAGACCGGCCAGGAACGGCAGCAGGATTTCGCTGAACAGCCACAGGCCGCCGATCAGGATGGCGAGAGCAATTACCCAGAACCGCATCTGCGCGCGCAGGGTCATGATCCTACCGATCCTCTTCCAAGCCGTTGGCCATATGGCGTAACCATTCGTGCATGTAAAGCGCACCGGATGCCAGCGTCAGGCCTGCAACTATGGGCGACCCGACGAGCAAGATGAAGTCCCATTCGAGGCCGAGCCCCAGATTGGCGAGCACGGCGCCGGCGAGTGCGATCTGGAAGGCGGTATTTGCCTTGCTGACGAAGAGCGGCCGCATTCGCAGAGGCTTGCCCAAAAGGAGGGACAGGATCACCGCTCCGACGATCAGCACGTCGCGAGAGACAACGAGGATTACCAGCCAGGCCGGCAGGTCGCGCTGGAAACCCAATGTCACATAGATCGAGACGAGCAGCGCCTTGTCGGCCAGTGGATCGAGATAGGCGCCGAGTTCCGTTTTGAGATCGTAGCGCCGGGCGATGTAGCCATCGACGCCGTCGCTCACGCCCGCAGTAAGGAAAGCGATAAAGCCGAGCAGATATTCCTCCGAGACGAGCAGCCAGACCGTGAGCGGGACCAGAAGGATACGCGCGATGGTTATGATATTGGGCAGACTCATGGCGTGACGTCCCGCCCTCAGCACTATCGTGGCTGCAGCACCCAGTGTACCGCTGATGCGATCGAGCCTCATGTTCGAGGCATATAGCGAATTCCTAAGGTCCTCGACCGAGCTGCCGAACATCAGCTTGATGATCGCTCCATTGCGGGCGAAGGTCGCAACGTCGACGCCGAGCACGCCATCGACGGACAAGATGCGTTGCCGAATCTCATTCCATTGATCGGCGCTGCGGAACGGTACGGCGACTTGCAAGGCTTGCGCCGAAGCCACTTCCTGGGCCGCGCGCTGTGCTTCGGCTTCCACCTTGGCCCGTGCAGCCAGCTTGAGTTTCACAGACCGCCAGTGATCAAGGAGCGCATTGTGAAAACTCCGGGCGGCCATGGCCGCGGAGGCTTCGAGGCCACCCTCTTCGGCCTGGTAGCTTTCATCGAAAGCTACTTTGCCCAGGGGTGACTTGCCATTCATCATCGCGTGGATGGCGATCTCTCCAGTGGGCTCGGCAATCGCCACGAGAATCGCCTTCGCCTCATAGCGGATCATGATCGATTTCAAGTTTCACCGGATCCATGGCCAATGCTTCTTCCGGGGTAATAGCCTGAGTATCCTGAAGATCGCCCAAGGGGACGATCAGCGGTACGATCGCCTGTTCGGCCTTGAGATCGAGCCAAGCCTTCCGCCAGATGTTGTCCTCCCAGACAATCGTGCCTTCAGGTGTCCTCCAGACAGGGAGGACGACGATCGGCGGCGCCTGCTGCTCGACGACGGGCAATCCGCGCTCCGCAAACATGGCCCTGACCTTGTTGGGCAGAAAACGAATGGTGAGTTTGCCGATGTAGCGGCCAGGCGCTGAATGCTCTTCCTCGATCGACAGCGAGCGAAGCATGCGGCCGATCTGTTGAGGCGTGAGGTCAGCGAACTGTTCGACCGCCTTGGTCGACCCCAGACGCTCAACCAGAATGGGAAAGGCCTTGACCTGGGCTTCGATAATCGCTTTCGTCCGCGCCGTCGTCGCGTCCTTGTCAGTCACATCCACGTCGACGCCAGTCACCGTGTAGAGGCCGGTTTCCACCATCGCGGCGCGCCCGGCCAAGGCCGAGGCGAAAATCACGGACAGAACAGTCAGGACCGCTACGAGCACGGCTCCGAACGAGCGGCTTAACATTCCGAAAATCACCCTTTGAGCCATCCTGCGATTATCGCCATTGCCGCTTTATTCACTGCGCGCTTCGGGCTATGGAGCCCTCAAGTTGGGATAACCACAGATAATTCGGGCAAACTAACGGCATGAGCGGGGAGAAACAAGCCGGACATAATGGCGTATCTTACGCCGATGCCGGGGTTGATATTACGGCCGGAAATGCGCTGATCGAGGCCATTAAGCCGTTGGCCCATTCGACAGCACGGCCAGGCACTGATTCAGCCCTAGGCGGATTTGGCGGCCTTTTCGACCTCAAAGCCTGCGGGTATCGGGATCCGGTGCTGGTCGCGGCCAATGACGGCGTGGGCACGAAGCTCAGGATCGCCATCGATATCGGGATTCATGACACGGTCGGCATCGATCTTGTCGCGATGTCAGTCAACGACCTCGTCGTCCAGGGCGCGGAGCCACTCTTCTTTCTCGACTATTTCGCGACCGGAAAACTCGATGTCACAACGGCGCGGGCAGTTATCGCAGGCATTGCCGAGGGATGCCGGCAGGCGGGATGCGCGTTGATCGGCGGCGAGACCGCGGAAATGCCAGGGATGTATTCGGGCGAAGACTACGACCTCGCCGGCTTTGCGGTGGGCGCGGTCGAGCGCGACAAGATCCTGCCGCGCAAGGATATCGAAGCCGGTGACGTCATTCTCGGATTGGCGTCTTCGGGTCCACATTCGAACGGCTATTCGCTGATTCGAAAACTCGTCGGGCTCAGCGGCGTCAATTATTCCGAACCCGCGCCATTCGCTCCGGAAGGCACGCTTGGCCAGATCCTGCTAACGCCGACGCGGATCTATGTCCGCAGCCTGCTGGCAGCGCTTAAGGCAAGCGAGGGTATCAAGGGGTTTGCGCACATCACCGGCGGCGGCTTCCTCGAAAACATACCGCGCGTCCTGCCGAGCCATGTGGCGGCGGAGATCGATCTCAATGCCGTCCCCTGCCCGCCTGTCTTCGGCTGGTTGGGTCGGGTCGGCAACATCACCGAGCGCGAGATGCTGAGGACGTTCAATTGCGGGGTCGGCATGGTCGTCGTCGTCTCGGCCGGCGAAGCGCAAAGAGTTCAAGACCTGTTGGGCGATGCCGGCGAGAAAGTTGCTGAATTGGGTATGATCGCGCCGCGTATCGGCGACGAACCACAGGTCAGGCCGCGCGGCCATTTGAACCTCGCATGAGCGACAGAAAGCGCGTTGCCATCCTGATCTCGGGTCGCGGCTCGAACATGAAGGCACTCGTCGAAGCGTCGCGGGAGCCGGCCTATCCGGCAGAAACAGCACTCGTGTTCTCCAACCGCCCATCGGCGGCAGGGATCGCCTTCGCCGAAAGCGCGGGAATCCCGACCTGCGTCATCGACCACAAGATGCACGGCACGCGGGAAAGCTTCGATGCGGCGATCGATGCACGGCTGCGCGAGTCGAAGATCGACCTCGTGTGTCTCGCGGGCTTCATGCGCATCATGACGGCCGGTTTCGTCGAAGCCTGGCGAGACAGGATGATCAACATCCATCCGTCGTTACTGCCATCCTACAAGGGGCTGTACACGCACGAGCGCGCACTCGCTGATGGCGTGAAGCTTCACGGCTGCACATCGCATTTCGTACGCCACGACGTCGATACCGGCCCGATCATCGCGCAGGCTGCAGTTCCGGTTCTCGAAGGCGATACTCCGGATACGCTGAGTGCGCGCGTTCTACTGGCAGAGCACCAGCTCTATCCCCATGCCCTGCGGCTGGTGGCTTCGGGCCTCGCGCACGTCAAGGACGAGCGGGTCGTAATCTCCGGTCAGTCGAAGGTGGCAGGACCGCTTATCAATCCGCCACTTAGGTAAGCGCGTCGACGGCATAGTCCTCGCGCATTTCCTTCTTCATCAGCTTTTCCCAATCCGCCATTAGATAGCGACGGCGCTTGGGGTAGCGATCGGGAAGCGTATAGGTTTCGGCGATCCGGTCGGTGCGAAAGCTCCGAAAAGCCTCACGCAATTCGCACCAACCAATCAGGAGCCGCTTGCGATCATAATATGCAAGGGCGATCGGCCAGATGGTGCGGCGCGTCTCGGCTTCGACCAAGTCGATATATCGAACAAAAAGCTTGCGCTCCTCGCGGATGGCTGTGCGCAGATGAGATTCATCAACGGGGGTTGGATCGTCGCCGAAGGGCGCCGGCACCAACAGACTCGAATCATAGAGATACGGCTTGAGGCCTTGCGGCAGCACGGTGCCGATCTTGGCGACCGAGTCGCGGGCCGCCCGTTGCAATTTGGCATCACCGAAGCGACTGACCCAGCGCAGCCCGAGCATGAGCGATTCAAGTTCCTCGGCCGTGAACATCAAAGGTGGAAGGTCGAAGCCCTCGCCCAGCACATAGCCCATGCCGGCTTCGCCGCGGACGGGGACGCCCTGGGCCATGAGGGAGGATATGTCGCGGTAGATGGTGCGAAGGGAGACTTCGAGCTCGGCCGCCATGCGATCACCCGTCACCGGACGGCGATTGCGGCGAAGGATCTGGATAAGTTGGAGAAGGCGGTCTGCGCGGCGCATGGCTACTTCTAACGTAGACCTGCTGACACCATCATGTCAGCAGGACGGCAGTAGACGTAACGTTAGATGAAGCGGCTTGCGACGACGGCGACCGGAGCGAGGGTCGCCAGCGCGAGGCCGACAGCGAGGAGCGCCAGCCACGGGGAGGATACGTTATTGCGAGGGTTAGCCATCACGGCGGACTGTGAAGCGATTCTCACGACGCTAAAACGATTCTTTTCAACCACTTGGGTGATCTCCCTCATGATCCGATTCATCGCTTTAAGTCCATCGCTGCTAAAAGGTTCCATGGCGGCCTTGTGCCATGGCCCGGCTGACCGAAGCCTGACCGGCCGATTCATCCGGCATTCATGTCAAACTGCGTTCTCGCCGCCTCGACGCGCTCCCTGTTGCGGATGGCCCAGGAGCCCAGCGCACTGACGGGAACCAGCAGCTCCCGGCCCAGATCAGTCAGTTCGTAGTCGACGCGTGGCGGGATACTGGGCGTGACGGTCCTGGTGACAAACCCGTCGCGCTCAAGGCCGCGCAAGGTGGTGGTGAGCATTTTCTGGGAAATACCGTGGAGCTGGCGGCGCAATTCGCTGAAGCGCAAGGTCCCCGCGCCCAAGCGGGTGACGACCAAAACGCTCCATTTATCGCCAATACGGGCAAGGATTTCGCCGACAGGGCGGCAATCGCCGGTGAGATGGGGGTTACCTGGTTTCATTGGAGTTCGTACGTTTCGAAAAAGTGCCGTCTTGCGGGAAGAAGACCCGGTTACTCATATGGCGTCAGTCACCATCGGATACCATAAGGACCTGAAATGTACAAAATTGCCGTCCTGGTCGGGAGCCTACGGCGCGAACTCGATCAACCTGAAATTTGCGAAAGCCCTGTCCAAGCTTGGCGGCAATAAGTTCGACTTCCAGTTCGTCGAACTGGGCGACCTGCCGATCTATAACGAGGATCTGTGGGAGAACCCGCCCGCGCCTGTCCTGCGGCTGAAGAAGGACATCGCGGCCGCCGACGCCGTGCTGTTCGTGACACCGGAATACAACCGGTCGATCCCGCCGGTTCTGAAGAATGCAATCGACTGGGGCACGCGGCCATGGGGCCAGAATTCCTGGGCCGGAAAGCCAGGTTCGGTCATCGGCACATCGCCCGGCAATGTCGGAACCGCGGTCGCGCAGGCGCATCTCAAGAGCGTCCTCACGATTCTCGACGTCGTGCTGCTCGGCCAGCCGGAAATCTACTTCGTCTGGAAGCCCGGCCTCATCAATGACGAGTTCGAGGTCACCGACGACCAGACCCGCGAATTCCTGCAAGGCTATCTCGCCAAACTCGCCGGCTGGATCGCCCAGACACTGCCTAAGCAGCAGCAGAAAGCGGCTTGATCCAGACCCTATTATCGTGGAAGGCGCCGCCGGCAGCGGGGGCGGGCTGATCGCATCCGGTCAAGGTATTGATCCCCTGCCCGTCCTCGAAAGCCTCGTTCGGCCAGATGGATTCGGCAATCAGCACACCGCGGCGAACGCCCTCGAAAGCCTTGGCATGGAGGGTGACCTCGCCGCGCGCGCTGCCAAGCTTGACCTTGGAGCCATCGGCGATCGCCAATGCCTGCATGTCGTCGGGGTGAACGAAGACGGTCGGCCGGCCCTCGCGCTTCCTCGATGAGGGCGTTTCGTTGAAGGTCGAATTGAGGAAGGTGCGGGCCGGGCTGGTGGCGAGGCGGAACGGGTAGGTTTCGTTGGCGACCTCGATCGCCGTCCAGTAATCCGGCAGTTCCGGCATGTCATCGACCGGGCCGTATGGTCCCAACCCCTGCTTGTAGCGAGCGTTCTTCCAATCCGGCTTGAAGCGATACTTGCCGTCCGGGTGGCCGAAGCCGTTCAGGAAATGCGCGGTCTCGAATTCCGGCTGAACATCGACCCAATTATTCTCTTCGAGAAAGGCGAGTTCGGGCCGGTTCGAATCCTTGAGCGTCACATCGATCAGTTCATTCGGCGTCATGTGGAAGCCGCGATGCTCGGCACCGACGCGCGCCGCCAGATCGCAGATGACTTCGTGGTTGTTCCTGCATTCGCCCGGCGGCTCGACGAGCTTGCGGCCGAGCATGATGTGCTGATGGCCGCCGCCTTGATAAAGGTCGTCATGTTCGAGGAACATCGTGGCGGGCAGCACGATGTCGGCCAGTTGCGCCGTCTCGGTCATGAACTGCTCATGCACGCAGACGAAAAGATCCTCGCGCATCAAGCCCTGCTTCACCTTCGTCTGGTCGGGCGCGACGGAAGCCGGATTGGTGTTCTGGACGATCATCGCGGTGACCGGCGGGCCGCCGGCGAGATCGTAAGGATCGTTGAGCAAGACCGGACCGATGCGGCTCTGGTCCATGACGCGGATCGAGGGATCGCGGATATCGAGGCCTTCGATCACCGTCTTGTTCCACTTGTACATGCCACTGTTGGAATGAAGGGCACCGGCGCCTTCATACTGCCAGAGGCCGGCGACGGCGGCGATCGAGGTCACCGCATGCATGTTGACGGAGCCATTGCGCGAGCGGGTGAAGCCGTAGCCGATCCGCAAGTAGGTGCGCTTGGTCTCGCCGATCAGCTTGGCGAAGGCTTCGATGTCAGCAACCGGGCAACCGCAAATCGACGCCGCCCATTCGGGGGTGCGCGTTTTCAGATGGGCTTCAAGTTCGCGCGGGCAATCGGTGTATTTCTCGAGATAGGGCCAGTCGGCATAGCCATCGCGGAACAGCACATGCATGACGGCGCAGGCGAGCGCGCCGTCGGTGCCGGGCTTGATCAGCATCTTGATGTCGGCCTGCTTCATCGTGCCGGTTTCGTAGACATCGACGCAGGCGATCCTGGCGCCGCGATTGCGCCGGGCGATCGCCGCATGGGTCATGACATTGACCTGCGTGTTCACCGGATTGCCGCCCCAGATCACGATGAGGTCGGACTTCTGCATCTCGCGCGGGTCGGAGCCGGCGACACGGCCGCAGCCGGCGAGATAGCCCGGCCAGGAGAGCGCCACGCAGAAGGTGTCGTACATGCCGGAGTATTTCTTGGCGTGGCGCAGGCGGTTGATGCCGTCGCGCATGACGAGGCCCATGGTGCCGGCATAGTAATAGGGCCAGACCGATTGCGCGCCATATTGCGCTTCGGCCTTGAGGAAGGCCTCGGCCGTTTCGCCCATCGCATCGTCCCAGGAGAGGCGCTGCCATTGGCCGGAACCCTTCGGGCCCTTGCGCTTCAAGGGATGAAGCAGGCGATCAGGGTGATGAATGCGCTCGGCATAGCGCGCGACTTTTTCGCAGATGACGCCGAGCGTGTAGCTGTTCTCCTTGGAACCCCTGACGCGGCCGATGGTATTTGCGTCAAGGAGTTCGACCTCGAGCGCGCAGGCCGAGGGGCAATCATGCGGGCAGACCGAAATGCCGGTCTTGATGTTAGGGCGAATGTTCATGTCCGCCTTTTACCGTATAAGTTCTCAAGCCGATAGCGCTCCGGAATGAAATGCGGGCCGACCGACCTGCCCTGCCTGGCGAAGCGCTCGGCCGCCTCCTGGCAGATGATGTAATAGGTGCAGGCCTTCCGATCATCATCGTCCGTGAAGCTGATGTTCATGGGCTCGGGCTTGACGCCATTGCGCTTCATTTCGGCGCGCAGTTCTTCGATCTTCGCGATGATCTCCCAGCGCCGGTCCTCGAAGCTGGCGAACAGCTTGCGGCAGTGCGTGTCAGGCCACGGGTGCATGCAGGCACGGGCGCGGCGGCATTTGAGATCAGGGCATTTCTCAAGCGGGATCTTGCGACGTCGCATCGGCTTAAACCTCCTGATTTGGGGCATGAGAAGGAGCGGCGATCAATTCGCCGGGCCGGGAAAAGCGGGGAGAGAGCGGAGCAAGGACTCCACGCAATCCAGGTTTAGTTCCTACAGGGCGCAAAGCCCTGCTCCGCTCGCGGCGATTTTGGCCTCCGGTTCGCCCTTCGGCACCCTCATCCGCGAGGATAAGGACCTAACTGCTTGCGCGCCGGGATCGTAGTGTCCCGGGGTCTAGCCGGAGGCTCCCGGGACAGGAGGACCGTTATTTCCTCCCGGCGCGGGCGCCGCACTTCGATCCCACATTGACGAGACGGTCTAGACAACGCCTCCCCGAAGAATCGAACGGAACGTATGTAGAACGATAGGAATGAAGAGTCAAGAGGGGAAGTAAAAATAAGTCGGGAGATCTGAGACGCCGTGCAGAATGTATACCCCTTGCGACTTTCCCTACGTCAGAACTAAGGTCAAGAGAATGCCTGGGAGGCACCTTTGGTCAAATCGGATGAACCTACACCAGCAAACCTCACAATCCCGCAGATGCGGCAGGCAATATCAAAGATTGAGAGGCGGCTGCCTGAACTGGAAGCTTTCGACCCAAACTCGGTCAGGTCTCGTCAAGACCCGGAAATAGCGACACTAGAGGGGAAACTGGAAACGCTGCTGGAGTCGATCTATCCGCCGCACACCACCGAAAATCGACAATTCGGACACCGTGCGACGTCGCTCGACACTGCTCGACATAACGCCTTTGAACCACCACCGCTTGGCGAAGTGCGCCAGGGGCTAATGCGAGGCAAGGAAACAGCCCTTCACCAATGGAAGGCTATTGTCGATCACCTAAACGAAGAAATTGAAAATTCAACCGAGACCAACTCAGGGAGGGCCGTGCAAGCCTACGAGGGGTTGGAACTCCATCCATACATCGCTCGCGCTGCCTCTAGTCTCTACACAAGCGGGCACTATGCAAACGCAATTGAAGACGCGGTGAAGGCTCTAAATGCGCTAGTCAGATTGGCGAGCGGGGTAGATGACAAGGACGGCACGCATCTGATGGAGTTTGTCTTCAACCCCAAGACACCCATCCTCAAGTTTAATGGTCTGGCCGACCAGAGCGACTTAGACGAACAACGCGGGTTCATGATGATGTTATCAGGTGCAGTTGCGGGCTTACGAAACCCTCGAGCCCACAAACTAATCAAGGACGATGCCGAAAGCGCACTGGAGTTTATCGCCTTTGTGAGCTTGCTCGCTAAGATAGTAGAAAAGGCGAAGAGGTAAGCGTGGCTGACAATTTCGACAATCAACGGGAGTTGTATAAACAGGTACGCGAGCACGCTTGGAGTTGGTTCGCACTCCATGCGGGTCAGAGAATGCAGAGCTTTAATTTCTTTCTTATCGCGACCGCGTTCCTCGTTGCCAGCTACGCAACACTGCTTGAGAAAAACCCTACTACTGCGGCTGCCGTTGCGATCATAGGCGCCTTACTTGCTTTCTTTTTCCAACGGTTGGAAATGCGAACGCGGCAACTAATCCACGGCAGCGAAGATGCTCTAAAGGCTGTTCAACAACGACTTGCTGACGAATTGGGTCTAGGAAGCATTCGAATTTGTGAGCGCGTTCAAAAGCCTGATCCAGGCACATTCTCTTACAGAACGGTAATTGGAGGTGTTGAATGGATCGCCCTGATCGCGTTCCTCGCTGGCGCATTGTACGCGTTGTCGACCAAGTTCACTGATTTATCAATTTGGCTGAGTAGATCATTGCAAGTCGATCAAGCCGAGCAGGCGGGACCGATAATAGGGGGAATAGCAAATACGGTAGGTCTGGTACTGACCTTAGCTGGGGTATTGCTCCTCTTCCGATACGGAATGCCCTTTAGAGTCGAGACAACTGGCTACTCGATATTGATGGAAGGAAATGTAACATCGGAGGATCGAGCCGCTAATCGTCGCTATCGGCGATTAGGCAATCTCGGCCTTGCTTTTGTGTGCTTCGGTACGGCCGCACAGATCCTCGGCGCGTGGAACTAATAGCAGGATCGCGCCCAATGTAATTTGGACGCCACGGATCGGGCGCGTGGCTCTGACTAAGCTAAGAACCCCGCGAACTTCATTTCCTTCTTCCCGCGTGCGGGGAGAAGGTCCCCGAAGGGTGGATGAAGAATTTTCTCGGTATTTTGAACGAGGAGATTCGGATGAAGAAGAGCAGATTCACGGACCCGCAGATCATGTCTGTGCTGAAGCAGGCGGAGGGCGGGATGGCTGTGCCTGAGCTCTGCCGGGAACACGGCATCTCTACCGCGACGTTCTACAAATGGCGGTCGAAGTTCGGCGGTATGGATGCCTCGATGATGGCCGAGATGAAGACCATGCAGGACGAGAACCGGCGGCTGAAGAAGATGTTCGCCGAGCTTTCGATGCAGAATGAGCTTCTGAAGGAGGCTCTCGGAAAAAAATAACCCGGCCAGCCAGGCGTCGAGAACTGGCCGAGGACGCTGTGACGCAAAAGGGTGTGAGCGTAGCACTTGCCTGCCGGACCTTCGGGGTGAGCGAGCGCTGCTACCGCTATGTAGCGAAGCTCAAGCCTGAGAACGAGCGCATTGCCGACCTGCTCATAGGGCTCACGCAAGCCCATCGCACGTGGGGATTCGGGTTATGCTTTCTGCATCTGCGGAACGTCAAAGGCCATGGCTGGAACCACAAGCGGGTTTACCGGATCTACCGCGATCTGGAGCTCAATCTGCGGATCAAGCCGAAGAAGCGCTTGAAACGCGAGAAGCCAGACGAACTTGCTGTGCCGGAACAACCGAATGTCACCTGGTCCATGGACTTCATGGCCGACAGGCTTGATGATACGCGCGCCTTCCGGCTGCTCAATGTGCTCGACGACTTCAATCGCGAAGGGCTCGGCATCGAGGTCGACTTCTCGCTGCCAGCGGAACGCGTCACCCGCACCCTCGACCAGATCATCGAATGGCGGGGACCGCCTCTGGCGATCAGGGTGGACAACGGCCCGGAGCTGATCAGTTCAACGCTGCTCACCTGGGCCGAAACCCGCGGCATTGCCATTCGTCACATCGAACCCGGCAAGCCGCAGCAGAACGCCTACATCGAACGCTACAACAGAACGGTGCGGCACGAATGGCTCGGCCAATATCTGTTCGCGGACATCAAGGAGGTGCAGGACACGGCAACCGAGTGGCTCTGGACTTACAACCATGAGCGCCCCAACATGGGGCTCGGCGGCATCACCCCCGCCCGAAAAGGGCTGCTCTGCGATAGCAGTGCGGTCGTACATCAACGCCTGCATCTCGCTTCGCAAGCTGCCGGCCCTCACCCGGCGCATTCGCGCCACCCTCTCCCCGCTGAAGCGGGGCGAGGGAAAATGATCCGTAGGCGGAGAGATGGATCCCGGCTTTAGCCGGGATGACGGAACTTTGGTGTCGCAGCGAGTGCCTCAGCCTCCATCGGGGGGTCAAGTGTTTGACCCTGCCGTGAAGAGGGAAGCGCTGGGATCTTGCCCGTCTATACACCGAGGGACTGGGCCGATTTGCCGTCGCTGCTCGGCTCATATTTCCCGTCGTGGTTGCAAGCGAGGTTGCGGAGAGCACCCCGTCGTGCCTAATCTTTCATCATCCGCTGATCATCCATCGGAAATGAAGGAGACCACCCGTGGCAAAGGCAATGCGTTCCCTGGCGAGCTGCCTTGCGCTCGCGCTTGGTCTTTTCCTGTCGATGATCGCCGCGTCCTCGGCCGCGCCGAAGCCATCCGGGACCGTGACTATCTCGGCGAAGCAGATTGCCTTTCTGGTCAGCGGCCAGCGCGGCGGCGGAACCATGCGGTTCAAGGGCAAGTCCTATCCATTCAAGATAGGAGGCCTCGGTGTCGGCGGCATCGGCATCTCGAAGCTTACCGCGAACGGCGAAGTCTTCTACCTCAAGAATGCCGCGGACTTTTACGGCGCCTATGCCGCGGCGCGCATCGGCTGGGCGGTCGGCGATGCAAGCGGCGGGCAGATGTGGCTCAAGAACGAGCATGGCGTGGTTTTGCATCTGTGGGCGGCGCGCAAGGGCCTGGCGCTCACGCTCGGCGCCGATGTGATCGACATTTCGAGGCCCTAGCGCAGCAGGAACATTCGCCAGCGGCGCCTTTCCCCCCCTTCGTGTGGCCGAGGGGGCAATGTCACAAACATGACATTTCGGCTGGGCAGCGTCGTCACACAGCAAAGGAAGGTCGATCGATGGGAATAGACGAACGCGTGCAAGCCGAGCTGGCAGACAGTCTCGATGAGGAAATGGAACTCGAGCTCGACGATGAACGCCTCGGCGAATTGATCGAGATCGGCGATCACGCGCCGGGCGAAGGCGAAATCGACCGCAAGGTCTATTACAAGACCCTGTTTGCGCTGCAGCGCGAGCTCATCAAGCTGCAGGACTGGGTGGCGGCGACCAAGGCCAAGGTCGTCGTCGTCTTTGAAGGCCGCGATTCGGCCGGCAAGGGCGGCGTCATCAAACGCATCACGCAGCGGCTCAATCCGCGCATCTGCCGGGTGGTCGCGCTCTCCGCACCCAGCGAACGCGAGAAGAGCCAGTGGTATTTCCAGCGCTATGTGCCGCATCTGCCGGCCGGCGGCGAAATCGTGCTGTTCGACCGCAGCTGGTACAACCGGGCCGGGGTCGAGCGGGTGATGGGGTTCTGCACGGAAGCGGACGTCGAGGAGTTCTTCCGCACGGCGCCGGAATTCGAACGCATGCTGGTGCGCTCCGGCATCATTCTCATCAAATACTGGTTCTCGATCACCGACGAGGAGCAGCAGTTCCGCTTCACGATGCGGATCACCGATCCTTTGAAGCAGTGGAAGCTCTCGCCCATGGATGTCGAGTCGCGCAGGCGCTGGGAGAACTACACCATGGCCAAGGAGGACATGCTGGAGCACACGCATATTCCGGAAGCGCCCTGGTGGATCGTCGAGGCGGTCGACAAGAAACGGGCGCGGCTCAATTGCATCAATCATCTCTTGAGCCAGATCCCCTATCACGAGATCGAGCGGCCATCGGTGGTGCTGCCAAAGCGCGTGCACAATCCGGATTATCTCAGGGGGCCGATCCCCAAGGAAATGTACGTGCCGGCGAAGTATTAGAGCCCAAGCACCGATTTGATATTGCCGCGGTGGACCTCTTCATAGGGTTCGAACCATTTGATCCAGCCGGCTTCGAGAGGACCGGCGATCAATTCGCGCAAGGGCTTGGTCTGCAGTTCCGGCTCGCTCCCGATGCGCTTGAGCAGGCGGACATATTGCTGGGTGGCGCGGATGAGGCCCTTGCCATAGCCGCCAGTGGCGATGATGTCGGGGTCGCCGTGATTGGGCAGGATATGGGCCGGATCGAGCGACCATAATTTGTCGAGATCGGCGAGGTGCGCATCGAACTGATCGGGCTCGGCGACATAGGTGATGGTGTCTTCCAGCGTGTCGCCGGCGAGCAGGATACGCTCATGGCCAAGCCAGATCACGGTTGCGTCCGCGCTGTGGATGTTGGCTTCGATCAGGTCGATATGCAAGCCGCCGACATGGATGTGGGCATGGCCTTCGAAGAGTTCGGTGGGCATGACCAAGGGATTGATCGCCGGGGCACCATGATGGGTGCCCGCCTCGATCGCGGCGCGGTTTGCCTCCATCAGTGCCGCGGTGCGGCGATTGGCGATGACCGGGCTGTCGGCGAAGACTTGCGTTCCAGCGATATGGTCGAGGTGCCAGTGGCTCAGCACCACGATGAAGCGCGTGACGCCCTGCTCTTCCAAATGCTTGCGGATGAAGGCGGCGTGCTCCACCGAGACATGCGTGTCGTAGATCAAGGCCTCGTCGCCATCGACAATGGAGTAGCTCGCGATGCCGAGCGAGATGGCGCCGTCATCGACCCAGTTCGGGCCTTCGGCATAGCGATGGCCGGCGATCCGGCCGTCATAGAAGGCAAAGATATGCGGATAGGGCCGCAGCACGCGCAGATGATCGAGCTTCATCGTCAGGCCGCCAGTTCGGCGCGGTGCGCGGCTGCGAGTTCGGCCATGCTGGTGAAGCGGAAATCATAGGTCGGCATGACGCCCGGATTCATGGTGGCGCCGAAGCCTTCCTTGTCGAAGCGGCGGAAGATCCAGCAATTGTGAAGGCCCTGGTCGTTGGCCGGGCGATGATCGTGGAACAGGCTTTCGGCGGTGTGGAGAACGTCCTTCTTCTCGATGCCGAGCGTCTTAAGCTTGTCCAGCATGTAGTCGAAATTGCGCGCGGCGGGCTTGTAGGAGCCGACATCCTCGGCGGTGTAGACGGCATCGAAGGTGACGCCGAGCTTCCTGTTGCTCGCGGCAAAGCTCGCATTGTCGACGTTCGACAGGATGACGAGCTTGTAGTGCTGCTTGAGATAGGCAAGCGCTTCCGCCGAGTCCGGAAAGGCCGGCCAGTCCCTGATCGAATTGCCGTAAGCCAGGCACTCGTCCCATGACTGCGGCACGCCCCATTCCTCGGCGAGGCGCTTATAGACGACAGCGAGAAGCTCGCTATAGCGCTTGGCCGGCGTCTCGTGCTGCTGGAAGGATTCGTGCCGGGCGTGCGCTTCCAGAACCTGATCGCGGGTGAGCGGCTCTTTGACCTTTGCGGTGAGCGGCTTCAGCGCGGCGACCATGCCCGATTCCCAGTCGATGAGGGTGCCGTAGCAGTCGAAGGTCAGGGCTTTGAATTGGGTGAGTTTCATGGGGTCTCTCCGATTGAGATTGAGATTGTCTTCTCCCGCTTGCGGGAGAAGAAGGGACCCGTGTCGCACGAGCGACATGGGGAGATGAGGGGAAATTTGTTGCCTACCGTCCCCTCACCTATCCCATTGCTTCGCAATGGGCCCCTTTCCTCTCCCGCGGCGGGAGAGGACATTAGGCCGAGTTGAGATCACGGCTTCAAGACTTCCATCTGGATCGGGCCTTCGGCGCGGCCGTGGATGAACTGTTCGACATATTCATTGCCGCTCTCGTCGATCGTCTTGGCGGGTCCGTGCCAGATGATCTGCCCTTGTAGATCATGGCGATATCATCGGCGATCTTGCGGGCCGAGGCCATGTCATGGGTAATCGAGATCGTGGTGGAGCCCAGACGCTTGACGCTGTCGACGATCAGATTGTTGATGACGTCGGCCATGATCGGATCAAGGCCGGTGGTCGGCTCGTCGAAGAAGATGATCTCCGGGTCGGCGGCAATGGCGCGTGCAAGGCCGACGCGCTTCTGCATGCCGCCTGAAAGTTCCGCCGGATAGAGCTGGCCGACCTCGGGACCGAGCCCAACCTGGGCCATCTTCTCGATTGCGATGTCCCTGGCCTTGGTGCGCGCCATGTTGCGGCCCTGGATCAGGCCGAAGGCGACATTCTGCCAGACAGGCAAGCGAGTCGAAGAGCGCCGCCCCCTGGAACAGCATGCCGAAGCGCGAAAGATATTTGTCGCGTGCCGCGCCTCTGAGACCGACGACCTCTTCGCCGGCGACCTTGATCGAGCCCGCATCGGGGCGGATGATGCCGAGGATGGATTTGATCATCACCGACTTGCCGGTGCCCGAGCCGCCGATCACCACAAGCGAGCGACCCTTGCCGACCGAGACGTCAAGACCGTTCAGGACCTGCTTCTTGCCGAAGGCCTTGCGAACGCCGGAGAGGACGATGTGAGGTTCCTGGGCCATCGTATCAATCCGCGAAAAGGAAGGATGTAAGGGCGAAATTGGCGGCAAGGATAAGGATTGCCGAACTCACCACCGCATTGGTCGTGGCACGGCCCACGCCTTGCGCGCCGCCCTTGGAGTTGAAGCCGTGATAGCAGCCCATGATGGCGATGATGAAGCCGAAGACCGCCGCCTTGATGAGGCCCGAACTCACGTCGTCGAATTGCAGGTTGGTGACGGTGTTCTTGATATAGGCGTAGGAGTTGAAGCCAAGAGATCGCGTGCCGACGATGTAGCCACCCATGATGCCGATCGTGTCGCCAATGGCAACCAGGATGGGGAGCGAAATTACCGCAGCAATGACGCGTGGCCCGACGAGATACTTGAATGGATTGGTGGCGAGCGTCACGAGCGCGTCGATCTGCTCGGTGACGCGCATGGTGCCGAGTTCGGCGGCGATCGAGGCGCCGACGCGGCCCGCCACCATGAGGCCGCCCAGGACGGGGCCCAGCTCGCGGGTGATGCCGAGGGCGACGATGAAGGCGACGGCCTGTTCGGCATTGAGGCGCGATGAACCGAGATAGATCTGCAATGCCAGCGCGCCGCCGGTGAAGAAAGCCGTGAGGCCGACGACCAGCAGCGAATTATAGCCGATGTGATAGAGCTGCAGGAGAATCTGGCGCCAGTAATAGGTCGGCGTCAGCCCCTGCACGAGCGTGTCCTTGATGAAGAGCGCAACGCGTCCCGTCTGGGCGAGCAGGACTAGGACGACACGGCCGAGATTGGCGAGAAAATTCACTGGGAGCGATGTCCGGAGATTGTTGATTCTAAACCCGAGTATAGCCGCGCATAGCGCTGACCCAAACGGGTGAGAAGTTCATAGGAGATGGTGCCTGCCCAATGTGCCGCTTCGTCGATGGCAATATTGGGGCCAATGAGTTCTGCTTTTGTGCCGCGACGCACGCTGTCGCGCGGAAGATCGGTGATATCGAGCGTCATCATGTCCATCGATACGCGGCCTATTACAGGGCAGCGGCGCCCGGCAATGAAGGCATAGGCAGTGCCCTTGGAAGCGGCCGAACTCAGGGCGCGCGGCACGCCATCCTTGTAGCCCGCGCCGATGATGGCGATGCGCGACGGCCGCCCTGCCCGCCATGTCGCGCCATAACCGACGGTCTCGCCCGCGGCGAGGTCGCGCGTCTGGAGCACCGTCGCCTCGAGGACGGCGACCGCAAGCATGGGATTGGGTTTGCCCGGCAAGGGATTGCCGCCGTAAAGCGCGATGCCGGGACGAACGAGATCATGGGTGAAGCCTGCGCCCAAGAATATGCCGCTCGAATTGGCGAAGCTTGCCCGGATTCCCGGAATCCGTGCGCGCACGGCGTCAAAGGCCTGCTTCTGGCGGAGGTTCAGGGGATGCTCCGGTTCATCCGAACAGGCCAGATGGCTCATCAGCAAAGTAAGGTTGAGGCCTTCCATCGTGTGGGCGTCATCAAGGAGGCCGGCCAGCGCATCGCTTGAGAAGCCCAGCCGGTTGATGCCGGTATCGACGTGGAGGGCGCAGGGAAGCTTGCGACCATAGACGCGCCCGAAATCGGCCCATTCGCGCGCTTCGTCATGGGCGATCAGCGCAGGGCGCAAGTCCTCGCTCGCATAATATTCGGCCTGGCCGGGAAACAGTCCGTCGAGCACATAGATGATTGCCTCGCGCGGCAGAATGCCCCGCAATTCGCCGCCTTCCATGGGGCGGGCGACGAAGAATGTGCGGCAGCCCGCCGCCCATAATGCCTTCGCCACCGGGCCAACGCCCAGGCCATAGGCATCGCCCTTGATCGCCGCACCGCACTCCGCGGGTGCGGCCTTGGCCGCGAGACGGCGCCAATTTTCCTGAACGGCGTCAAGGCGCACGCTCAGCACCGCACCGGCAATTGCTTCGGGCGGGCCCGAGGCGGCGGCGCGAATGTTACCGATATTGGCTGCGGCATTCCCCTGCATGGATTTGGGCATACGGGATGCTGAGCGAAATTTCCACCCCGCCCATTATGCAGGCGCGACGCGCCTTGATGAGATCAAGCGGGAGGCGCCAGTCGCGCGACGATGATGCGCAGGGCGTCCGGGTTGCGTGCCATCATGATATGCGGTGCCTCGACGGCATGGCATTGACCGTTGCCGTCGGCGGTGACGCAACTCTCCCAGGCGAGGATACCGTCGCGCTTGCTGTAAATCGCCGTCCACGGCACCGGCAGAGGCGTGGACACGCGGTCAAGATCCATCGCGCGGCTGTAGAAGGGCGCGAGAGCGTGAAATAGCGGCTCCAACGGAGTGGCGGTCGGCAGGCGAACAGGTGCCGCAACAGTCACTACATGGCGCAAAAGCTCCGGTGCCCGATGCGCAAGATCGCGGGCCAGCAACCCGCCAAGGCTGATCCCGATCACGTTGACCGGCGCCCCCGTATCCTTGCGAATTTGCGCGAGGCGAGTGGCGAGATCACGCAGGATACCCGGCGTCGGACCCCAATTGACCCCAAGCTCCCAGCCGTAACAGCGGAAGCCACAGCGGTCGAGAAAGCGGCGCAATGGCTGGGTAATGCTGTCGCCGGTGAGAAAGGCCGGAATGATCAGGACCGGTTCGCCCCGGCCCTTGGCAAGTCCCGCAACGTCAGGCGGCCGCGGGCGGTAGGCGGCAAGCGACCAGAACTCGCCCGCGAAAGCAGACCAGGTCGGCCGGGTCAGCCCTTGCCCGGAATTATCAAATGCAGATTTCAGCAATGCAAACTCTTTCGATTCCCGGTTGTAGATAGGGAAGTTTGCGCCGTGTCGCAATCAGGCCGGCGCAATGGTCTTGGCGCGGCGGTAGGCAGCCTCGAGCCCCTGCCCGATCGCCGTTGCAAGATTTGACTCTCGCAAGGAGAGCATGCCGGCGGCAGTGGTGCCGGCATAGTCAATCATCGCCTCGACATGCGCGGCGGGCGTGCGATCCGACGCGTCGAGGACGACGCCTGCGGCATGAAAAAGCTGGCGCACGGCGCGGTCAGCGATCTCCTTCGATACACCGCGTGAGATCGCATCGCCGATCATCGCATCGGCGAAGAAGGCGACGAAGCCCGGCACCGGGCCGGTCAGCGCGGTGAAGTAATCGATCTGGTCTTCATCCACGACTTCGTCGGTCTTGCCGCAAGCTTCAAAAAGCGCGCGCGCCGTTTCGCGATCTCTCGCGGTCACCGCGGTCGACGCGCACCAGGGCGAATAGGCAAGGCTCAATTCGGCGGCGGGGCTCGACATGGCGCGGATGACGCGATTGGCGCCGGTCTGCTTTGCCATTTGCGCAATCGTGACCCCAGCCATGACCGAGAGCACGAGCTTGTCCTGTGCCTCGATCGCGACCTCTGGGAAGAGCGCGGGCGGCACCGAAAGCAGGATCGTGTCGCAAGCCGTGACGAGCTTGGCGGCATCGGTGGTGATGTTGACATCAGGCCATTGAGCGAAGGGGCCGCGCTCGCCGGATCGGTTGGCGATCCAAAGCTGCTCCGGGCCGATGGCCTCGGTCTTCAAGAGCGCATGCGCGATGGCGGAGCCAAGCTGGCCGGTGCCGCCGATAATGCCGAGACTGGGGAGTTTGCCGGTCATATTGAGCGTCTATCGCAACATGGCGCCGAACGGAAACGATTTGCCGTGCTGGCAGCGCTCAGACTTGCTGGAACATCGGGACTCTTGCGGCGTTCAACACCGACTAAAGAGGCAAAGAATGACACGTCGACCGCGCAAGCTCGCTTCCCACAAGGCTAAAGCACAACGGACCGCCAAGGATGGCAGGCAGGTCCAGAAAAAAATCGACAAGACCGACAACCGCCAAAACCGCAAGCACACGCCGGCTGCCGTGCAGGCCGGCGCCAGAAACTACCCCGCGCCTCCGCTCCCCAGGCAGCATCTCAAGAAACCCGGCCGCGAAGCAGCGCTTAAACTCGCGCCGATGTATGACGCCCCGCACTACAAGGGGTCGGATAAACTTGAGGGCATGGCCGCGCTGATCACAGGCGCGGATTCCGGAATCGGCCGCGCGGTCGCCATACTGTTCGCCCGCGAGGGTGCCGATGTCGCCATCGCCTATCTCAACGAGCATGAAGATGCAGAAGAAACGCAAAAGGCTGTCGAGAATGAAGGACGCAAGGCCATTCTCCTGCCCGGAGACGTTTCGGATCAAGCCTATTGCAAAGACGCTGTTGCACACACGGTGAAGGCGTTCGGCAAGCTCGACATCCTCGTGAACAATGCCGCCTTCCAGGAACACGTCAACACGTTCGAGGAATTGAGCGCAGAGCATTTCGACCTAACGCTCAAGACCAATCTATATGGCTATTTCCACATGGCCCAGGCTGCGGTGCCGGAGATGAAGAACGGAAGCAGCATCATCATGACAGGCTCTGTCACAGGGCTCCTCGGCAGCAAGAATCTGCTCGATTATTCGCTTACCAAAGGCGGGATTCATGCCTTCGCGCGCTCGCTGGCGACCCACTTGGTAGAGCGCGGTATCCGGGTCAATGCGGTTGCCCCCGGCCCAGTGTGGACGCCTCTCAATCCCGCCGACAAAAGCCCAGAGGACATCGCGAAATTCGGCGCAGACACACCGATGAAACGGCCCGCCCAGCCGGAAGAAATAGCGCCGGCCTATGTGTTTCTCGCCGCGCCAAGCTGCTCCAGCTACATCACCGGCGAGGTTCTCCCAATCATCGGCGGATATTCCGGTTAGGAGTCACTCATGGCCAGAAAAGCGGCGAAGAAATCGAGTGGCGGCAGTGCGGAAGTCAAGAGCGAAATGCACCGCTACAAGAAAGGTACCGCGAAGAGCGGGCCCGCCGGCAAGGGAGGCAAAGTCAAAAGCCGCAAGCAGGCGATCGCCATAGGCCTCTCAAAGGCGCGCAAGAAAGGCAAGAAAGTACCGAAGAAGAAATCGTCCTGATCAGGCGGAAATCTTGTCGGCTTCCGCATTGAACGTTGCGGCGGCCAAGCGCAATTACTGGAACTGTTCCGGCATGTAGTCGGCCTTGACCAGATTCTGGAACTTGGTCAGCGTCGCGTCGAATTGCAGCTCAACGATGCCGGTGGGGCCGTGGCGCTGCTTGCCAATGATCACTTC
Source organism: uncultured Alphaproteobacteria bacterium (assembly GCA_963805405.1). Taxonomy (GTDB): domain Bacteria; phylum Pseudomonadota; class Alphaproteobacteria; order Rhizobiales; family Aestuariivirgaceae; genus JAEUMG01. The sequence goes on from CAWDUC010000020.1 coordinate 1,185,624, forward strand.
GGCGATGCCGGTCACGCGGTTCATCTGCTCCTGCCAGTCGAAATGTTCCTGCGTGTTGGGCCGCGGCTCCTTGCGGGCCAGGTAATATTCCTCGCGATAGATGAAGATCACGACGTCGGCGTCCTGCTCGATCGAGCCCGATTCACGCAAATCCGCCAATTGCGGCCGCTTGTCGTCGCGGTTCTCGACCTGGCGCGACAATTGCGAGAGTGCGATGACGGGAACGTTCAATTCCTTGGCGAGCGCCTTTAGACCGACGGTGATCTCGGAGACCTCCTGCACCCTGCCCTCGGAGGCACGCTTGGCGGAACCCGCGAGCAATTGCAGATAGTCGATGACAAGCAGGCCGAGACCGCGCTGGCGTTTCAGGCGGCGAGCCCGCGCCGCGACCTGGCCGATGCTGAGGCCGCCCGTCGCGTCGATATAAAGCGGCAAGGACTGCAGATCGCGGCTGACTTCGACGATGCGATGGAACTCCTCTTCGGAGATCTTGCCGCGGCGGATGCGTTCGGACGAGATGCCCGACTGTTCGGCGACGATACGCGTCGCCAATTGCTCGGCGGACATTTCAAGCGAAAAGAGGCCAACAACGCCGCCATCGAGAACCTTCAGCGAGCCGTCGGTCTGGTGCTCGGCCCTGTAGTTCTTCGCGACATGATACGAAATATTCGTAGCGAGGGCCGACTTTCCCATGGCAGGACGTCCGGCGACGATAATGAGGTCGGAAGCCTGGAGGCCGCCCATCTTCTCGTCGAGATCGCGCAAGCCCGATGAAACGCCCGACAAGCCGCCGTCGCGCTGATAGGCATTAGCCGCCATGTCGACCGCATCGGTCAGCGCGCGGGCAAAGTTCTGGAAACCCTGGCCATAGGTGTTCGACTCGGCGATCGAATAAAGCGATTGCTCGGCATGTTCGATCAGGTCGCGCGCAGAGAGATCGACGGGCGTATCGTAGGATTCATTGACAATGTCGGTGCCGATATTGATGAGCTTGCGGCGCTGCGCGAGTTCGAAGATCGCACGGCCATATTCCTCGGCATTGATGATGGTGCTCGCCGCAGCGGCAAGGCGGGCGAGATAGGGGGTGCCGCCGATCTCCTGCAAGGTCTCGTCGCGCTCGAAGAAGGTCTTGAGCGTGACCGGCGAGGCAAGCTTGCCGGCGCGGATCAGTGTCGATGCCGCCTCGTAGATGCGAGCATGGACAGCCTCGAAGAAATGCTCGGGCTGCAGGAAGCCGGACACACGGTCGCAGGCGTCGTTGTTGACGAGGATCGCGCCTAGAAGCGCCTGTTCGGCTTCGATGTTATGCGGAGGCGCCCGGTAGGAGTCGTCTTGAGGTTCCGGTTCGAGCGCACGGAGAGCAGCGGTGGCCATGGGTCTGTGATAGCGAATGCCTTCAATTTAAGGCGAATTGTTTGATCATTATGCCCGTAATCCACAGCGGTGTCAGAACTGGTCACCAGCTCTTGCATGTGACAGCCCAAACACCGGCTTCCATAACCCTCAATGTCCCTGCCACAATGCTTTCGGAAAACCCTCTATCTAATTGATCGTACTTGGCATCTTTCAACACATGGAGATGCAGGACGATCTCTGCAATTCAGGGTTCCTCATGGTTGACGTGAGGACATCGATAGCCGGAGTCCTGATGGGAGATCGTGGCGCGGGCCCCTCCGACGCGACCCCGACGGAGCAGTCGAAATCGAGAAATCGCGGATCTGACGCGACTTGTGTCAGCTACTCCGCGGAGATCGAGCGGAAGCGCGGCGTCTTGGTGTCGATCTCGCGCAGGCGATCCTCTTCGGCGAACATATAATTGCGCGTCAGCGGCAGGACATGCTGGTTGCGCGCGAACTGGATCTGGAAATTGTTCATGCCGGAGTAGCGGAAGGCCGTTTCGGATGCGGCAAGATAGAACTCCCACATGCGGCAGAAGCGTTCGTCATAGATCGCCTTGGCACGCTCGCGGTGAGCGGCGAAACGGTTGAACCACTCACGCAGTGTCAGTGCGTAATGGAGCCGCAGGATCTCGATATCGGTGATGTAGAGGCCCTGCTTCTCGATATGCGGTATCACTTCAGAGAGCGCCGGTATGTAGCCGCCGGGAAAGATATATTTCTTGATCCAGGAACTGGTCGCGCCCGGCCCGTCCGAACGATTGATGGAATGCAAAACCGCGATGCCGTCATCGGCAAGTAGCCCGCGGCACTTGCGGAAGAACTCTTTATAGTGACCGACGCCGACATGCTCGAACATCCCGACCGATACGATACGGTCGAAGCGTTCGTTGAGGTGGCGATAATCGAGCAATCGGAATTGAACGCGATCGGCGATACCACGCTGCTGGGCACGCTCGTTGGATAGCTTGTGCTGTTCCTCGGAAAGCGTGACACCGGTGACCTGGGCACCGCAGGTCTCCGCAATGTAGAGGCCCAAGCCACCCCAGCCGGAACCGATATCCAGCACCTTCATGCCCGGCTTGATATCGAGCTTGGCGGCCAGATGGCGCTTCTTGGCAAGCTGCGCATCTTCGAGCGACTGATCGGGGGATTCGAAATAGGCGCAGGAATATTGCCGGTCGCGATCGAGGAAGAGATCGTAAAGCGAGCCCGAGAGATCGTAATGATGGGCAACGTTCTTCTGAGCCTTGCCGACCGGATTGTACTGGTCGAGACGCTTCAGCGCGATGCGGGCCTGGTAGAATAACTGAAAAACCTTGGGACTTGGCCGGCCCTCGAGGTTCCTTAGCAGAAGTTCGAGGACCTCATAGATATTGCCCTGTTCCAGTTCCAGACCGCTCGCCATGTAGGCCTCGCCCAGATAGCGATCCGGATCGAAGGCGATCTTCTTCTCCCATTGCGGATCGGTGATCCGGAACGCCAATTGCGTCCCGGTTCCATCGCCATAGGCATGGGTCTTCCCGGCCGCGTCGGTGACATTCAGCGCGCCAGTCTTGACCACATATTTCAACACGCGATCAAATAGTGGAAACATCACTGCACTCTCGGCATGCAAGATACGGCCCCCGTAGCCGCAAGCATCCCGCCCCGTCCGAATATTAACAAAAGTTAAGCATGATCCGAGCCGGGCTGCAATAATGCATGGCATGGGACTGTTAACAGCGGCGGCATGGCAGATGCGCAAAAGGAAAAGGGCCGCGTTGCCGCGACCCTCCGATTCGGTCTCGATCGCCAGCCGAGAGGCCGGCCATGGCGTTGGGGCTACTTCTCTTCGGGTTCGGCCGGTGCCTCGACCTCGGAAGCGGTTTCCTCCTCGAAGAGCTGCTCGGCAGCCAATCGCGCTTCCTCACGGTCGGAGACAGTGCCGGTGAGGACCTCGCCGCGTCCCTGAGCATCGGCTTCGTCGGCGGAGCGGGCGACGTTAATCGTCACCTTCACCACAACTTCGGGATGCAGCGCAACGCGGACGGTGTACATGCCGATGGTCTTGATCGGCGTATCGAGCAGGACCTGGCTGCGGTTGACCGTCGTTCCGTCGCCGCTGGCGGCATCGGCGATATCGCGGGTCGAGACCGAACCGTAAAGCTGGCCCGATTTGCCGGCCTGGCGGAGGATGACGAAGCTCTTGCCTTCGAGCTTAGAAGACATGCCGGTAGCGCCTGAGCGCCGCTCGGCGTTGCGGGCTTCGAGGCTCGCGCGATCGCGCTCAAAGCGAGCCTTGTTCTCGGCGCTGGCACGCAGGGCCTTATGAAGCGGCAGAAGAAAATTGCGCGCGTAGCCGTTCTTCACCTTGACGACATCGCCCATGGCGCCGAGCTTCTCGACGCGTTCAAGCAGAATAACATCCATATGACTTCTCCATTGCTGTCCCCGCTCCCCGAGGGGACGGGTTAGGGATGGCGTTACGCCATCCCAACCAGTTTCACTTCAGTACGTAGGGCAAGAGACCGAGGAACCGCGCGCGCTTGATCGCCTGGGCGAGGATGCGCTGCTTCTTGGCGGAGACCGCGGTGATGCGCGACGGTACGATCTTGCCGCGCTCGGAAATGTAGCGCTGCAAGAGGCGCACATCCTTATAGTCGATTTTCGGCGCATTATCGCCCGTGAAAGGGCAGCTTTTGCGACGACGAAAGAACGGACGTCGCGCGCCACCGGCTTGTTGTCCAGACATTATGCGCCCTCCACTACTGCCGGAGCGGCTTCGCTATCGCGCCGACCGCGACCAAAGCCGCCACCGCGCCCGCCGCGATCGCCGCCGAAGCCACCGCCGCCGCGGTCGCCGCCGAAGCCAAAGCCGCCACGATCGCCGAAGCCATCGCGCTCATCGCGCTCGCGGCGGCGCATCATGGCCGAGGGACCTTCTTCGAACTGCTCGACGCGAACCGTCATGAAGCGGATCACGTCTTCATTGATCGACATCTGGCGCTCCATCTCGGTGATGGCAGCGGGGGGCGCATCGAGGTTCATCATGGTGTAGTGCGCCTTGCGGTTCTTCTTGATCCGGAAGGTGAGCGACTTGACACCCCAATATTCGGTCTTGCCGACCGTGCCACCACCCGCGGTGATGACATTCTTGAACTGATCGGTCAGGGCATCGACCTGCGCGTTCGATGCATCCTGGCGCGTCAGGAAGACGTGCTCATAAAGCGGCATTGCTGATTAAGCCTTTCTGTTTCCACTCCAAAAGCATCCGGCGCAGAGCCTCCTTCGAACCTCGGAAAGGCTCGAAAGACCGGTCGACGAAAGAGCGGAGACACGGGAAGACGGAGCCTAAGCCCCTACCCGGCGAACCGGGCCTTCCGTTCAGCCCCCAGCCGGGTGCCGTTTGGCGTGGTGCTTATGGCGGAACGGGACGGGCATTGCAAGCAAAAGGAGGCGCCCTGGGGCGCCTCCTGTAACGTCATTTCGGGCGCCCTACTTCGCGCAAGTGACGAATTTGAACCCGTCACAGAACTGCTGGTCGCAGACGGCGCCGCTACCGATCAGCCGCGTCGGCTGGTTTGCGCCAATATCCGGCGCCATCGCAAAACCGGTAGCTGCCGCAAAACCCCTGCCTGTGCAGAAGGCATTGGCAGCCATCGAACCGCAGCCTGTCGCCCAATTATAGCACCAGTCCAACCGATTGCCCTGGATCCTGGGCTTGTTGAAGGTCGTCTTGTCAGGGGTTTTGGTCTTGCAGGTTATGTGGGTGAAGCCGTCGCAGAAACCCTGATCGCATACGGCGCCCGAACCGATCAAGCGGGTCGGCTGGCTCGCTCCGATGTTCGATGCCATGTCGAATGCGCTCGATTTATCGAAACCTTTGGCCTTGCACCACGCATCCGCGGCCTGCTTGCCGCAACCCGTGCTCCAATCGTAACACCAATCCAGGCGGTTGCCGCCTTGCTTGGGTTTCGAAAAATCCTGTTCCGCCGCATGAGCCGAGATTGCCGCGACAAACACCGTCGCCGCGAACATTCCGATCACTGCCAAAATGCGTTTCATTTTCCTCTCCATCGGCCTCACTGCGCCAGCCTGTACGCGACGGCCATTATGGCAGAAATGCGATTTTCATCCTGAATGCAGAGTGAATTTGCGTTCGCCGTAAACCATAGAATTCAACCATACGATAACAAATGAAGCGCAGATTAAGGTCGGGGAAGCGGCGCCCCGAAAATTGTAAGGAATTCCTCAACTCCCCATTATCGGGAAACTCCCAATGTCGGGCGAGTTCGAATCGGACCCAATGCCCGTCGGCCGATTCCCGAGGGTGCGACGGTAGCGGCAGAGGCAAAAAGCGCGGCAATGGCCAAGACAGTCTTCACTGACCAGCAAATCATCTCGCAACTCAACAGCGGATATAAGCAGTCCGGGCAAGCGCTGACTTACGGATTCCCGACCACCGCAACGTGGTTCTCTTATGCGGAGAAGACCGGCTTCACGCCGCTCTCGCAAGCGCAACAGGCAGCGGCAACGCTCGCCATCCAACTGTGGGATGACCTGATCACCCCGGACTTCACGCTGAATACTGCCGATCCGACGAAGGCCAACGTCAAGTATATGAATACTACGACGAATGTCGGCTATGCTCATGCCTATTACCCGACAGGCACGCAGGCCGGCGGCACGGTATGGTTCAATTCCACTTATGGTTCCAATTCCGGTACCAACAACCTGATTACGCCGGTTGTCGGCCAGTGGGGCTTCCAGGCGTATATCCACGAGACGGGGCATGCGCTCGGGCTTGACCATCCCGGCGCCTATAATGGCGGATCACCGACCTACGCGACCGATGCCGAATATGCGCAGGATTCGCTGCAGTACACGATCATGTCGTACTTCACGGCGAACAATACCGGTGCGGACTGGGTCGCGAGCGACGGCAAGAGCTATTACGCGCAGACACCAATGATCGACGACATCATGGTCATCCAGGCCATGTATGGCGCGGAGACGACGACGCGCACCGGCAACACGACCTATGGTTTCAACTCGAACGCCGACCGTTCGGTCTTTGATTTCTCGACCAACAAGCATCCCGTCCTGGCGATCTGGGACAGCGGCGGCATCGACACGCTTGATCTTTCCGGCTTCAGTTCGGCGTCGGTGATTTCACTTATCCCCGGCACGTTCTCGAATTGCGATGCCATGACGAGCAATATCGCGATTGCGCGCAATTGCTGGATCGAGAATGCCGTCGGCGGCAGCGGCAACGACACGATCACCGGCAACGATCTCGCCAACAAGCTCATCGGCAATGGCGGCAACGACACGATAAATGGCGGCCTTGGCAATGACATCCTGATCGGCGGCGCGGGCGCCGACAAACTCTATGGCGACGACGGCGACGATATCATCTATTACGATGCCGCCGACGGCATGGCGAACGTCAATGGCGGTGCCGGCTTCGACTCGCTCGCGTTTTTAGGAGCCTGGCAGGCGATCAATCTGGCGCTTTACGGTTTCGAGCAGGCGCTCGCCATACTGACCGACACCGGCAGTGAGTCCTGGACGACCAAAACCGATGTGTATGATCTCTCCGGCACCCTGATCAGGTCCGAGACGCAGAACGACAACGGCACTTCGAGTGTCGTGGAGTATGACGTCTCGAACCAATTCTCCTGGGCAACACGGACGCGCAGCTACGACTCTTCGGGAACGATGACGAACGAGGTGCTGACGCCCGACGGCGGCGGCCCGGCTCCCGGTCCCAATCTCGCGCCGACCGATCTCGCGCTGTCATCAAGTTCCGTCATCGAGGGGGCGGCCATCGGAACGGTGATCGGCACGCTATCCGCGACGGACCCGACATCCGGCGACACGTTCACATATGCGCTACTCAACAACGCGGGTGGACGGTTCAGCCTCAATGGTGCTCAGCTCGTCGTCGCCAGTGCCTCTCTCCTCGATTACGAGACGGCGACCTCGCACGCGGTCACCGTGCAGGTCACCGACTCGGCCGGAAACACCTATCAGGAGAACTTCACCGTCGGTGTTACCAACAACCCCGCCGACGACGTTGCGCCATCAGAGTGGACGGCGGTAACGAAGAGCGGCACGAGTTCAAACAATTCGATAAGCGGGACAACCGGCAAGGACTGGATCCAGGGCCTCGGCGGCAACGACACGATCAGTGGCAATGCCGGCAATGACAAGCTCGAGGGCGGCACTGGAAACGATACCCTGAATGGCAATGCCGGCAACGACTACTTGCTTGGAGGCGATGGCACCGACACGCTGAACGGCGGCGCCGGCGCGGACAGGCTCGATGGCGGGACAGGCACGGATACGCTCTCCTATTCGGGCTCGACGGCCGGAGTCACGATCAATCTTTTGACCGGCGCCGCCAGCGGCGGCGATGCCGCAGGCGACCTCATCTTCAACTTTGAAAACATCCTCGGCTCGAGCAATGCCGACGTGCTGACTGGGTCGGCTTCGGCAAATGTCATCGACGGTGGAAGCGGCGCCGACACGATCTTCGGTGGCGACGGCAATGACCGCCTGATCGGCAATGCCGGATATGACACGCTCGATGGCGGATTGGGCCAGGACACGTTCGTCCTGTCGCGCACATCGTCGAGCCGCGATACGATTCAGAACTTCGTGTCCGCCGACGACACGATCGAAATTGCGCGCGCCGAATTCACCGGCCTCGCGGCCGGGACGCTAAGCGCGTCTGCTTTCGTCACCAACACCACGGGCGCTGCAGGCGACAGCAACGACCGGTTCATCTTCAACACGGCGAACAGCACGCTTTATTACGATAGCGACGGCACTGGAAGAACAGCCGCCGTGGCGATCGCAATATTCACCGGAACTTCGCCAGGATTGACCGCCGCCGACTTCCTGATCGTTTGACGGATCAAAACGGACATGCGATCGCTCAAATCAATCGCAATCATACCGGATAATTCTAACCATCCAGAGCGGCTCGCCTTGCCAACGCATCATGTCGTCGGGCAAGATTCTCTCATGCGACGGCCGATAAGGCCGGAGGTGAGGAGTACCACGATGTCGAAGTTGAACTCGTTCGTTGCCGCCACCTTGATGGTTGGCGCGACGCTCGGCTTACCCGCCGCGAGCCATGCCGCAGGATATGACGTTTATATCGCTTCCGAAGACGGACCTCGTTGGCTTCCGCCCGCACCCTACCCATATATGGATGCGCCGCCGGCCGTCTATGCGCCGAACTATTACCTGAACGGGCCGGGGTCCAGCGCCCATATTGAATGGTGCCTGGCGCGCTATCGCAGCTACAATCCCGATAGCAATGTGTATCTCGGCTATGATGGCAACTTCCATCGCTGCCACGGTCCGGCCAGTTAAGGCGTTCGCACCAAGGGCGGCTGCGTCCATTCGCCCGAGATCGCCTGCGGCTCCGGCAAGTAGAGCCTGAGCACGACGAAGAAACGACCGTCGGGCGTGGGCAGCCAATTCGATTCCTTGTCGGTTCCCGGCGAGTCCTTTTGCAGATAGAGCGTCAAGCCGCCATCCGCATCCATCTTGAGGCCGGGCAGCATCGGCGAATTAATGAGATAGCGGTCGATCGCATTGGCGACGAGCAACTGCTGGGGCAGATCATACATGGTGATCGACCAGAAGGCCTTGGCTGGCGGCAGATGGCCCTTGTCGAAGTGCACAGTGTAACGGGCATGCGCTGCGTCGAGCGGCGCTCCTGATGAATCGGTTTCGTAGCCGCCGTAGAGCGCTTCGGCGACCGAATTTCCATAGATCCCGGCCTGCGCACCGACCGCGCGGTTGAGAAAATTGTTCTTCATCTCGGCGCGCGAGCCGAAGAGATCGTTCGATGACTTGCTGGCCGCGCGGGCGGCGTCGATTTGCTTCTGACCGTCCTCCATCCCGGCCTTCAATGCGGTCGCCATCTCAGGCGAAAGCATCTCCTCGATGAGGGGACGTCCGGGAACGACGCCGATCTGCTCAAACTTTGCACGCAACTCCTTCTCGCTCGGTTGGACCGGGCAATATTGCAGCACGAAGTTCAGGATATTGAAGAAGTCCAGTGTGCTGTGCTCTTCGACAGGCGTCAGTGCCTTGATGAACTCAATATCGGGCGCAGGCTCGGGCGGCTCTGTCTTGGCAAAGCTTGAGAGCAGCTCGAGCCCATAGCCCGCCTGGATCTTCTCGACATTGCCGATATCGGCCGGGTTGAAGAGCTGGGTTCGATAGAGCGCGAAGACGAATTGGGTCTCAGCGCGGATGACCTTGTCGATGCCAGGAGGCGCGGTGCCGTTCCAGTCGGGGCCGGCGATCAAGAACCTGCCACCGCCATTGTTCCCGGTCGCCCGCGTGCCGAGATAGGCGAAGTTGAAGGTGTAGAGATCGACGAGCTGGACCGAGTAATATCGATCCTTCTCGATTGGCGGCAATGTCAGGATGATGGGCTCGGTGCGCAAATCGAGCCAGGCGAATGAATAGGGCGTGTCGGAATTTGGGGTCTGCACCGCCTTGTCGGCCGGGGTATAAACGCGCGCAACGTTGTAGATGTGGTTCGGAGGCCCCTTGTATTCCGGACTTTTGCGATCGATGAAATAGGCCGACATGACGCGGTAATTGTCGACTATCGGGAAGCCGTAAATATAAGCCTCGGCAGCGATCACCTGCAGATCCTTCGGCGTTTGCGCTTGGGCCGGCGCGAGCCCGGCAAGTGTCCAGAACAGAAGCGCGAGTGTCATTGAGGCAAAGCGCACAGCCGGTCCTCCCGAATATGAGGCGAAATCCTAAAGTACGATCGCGATCGTGAACCCGTCATAGCCCTTGCTGCCGACCGTCTGGAGGGTCGTCGCACTCACGCGCGCATCCTTGGCCAGACGCTCATGGAGTTCGCGAACGCCGACGACATGTTCGTCCTGACTCTGGGCCTCGGCAAGGGCGCCCTTGCGCACCACATTGTCGACGACGATCAGGGCTCCCGGATGCACCATCTTCATCGCCAAGTCGAAATACAGCGGAATGCGCTTCTTGTCGGCATCGATGAAGATGAAGTCGAAGGGCTCAATATGCTCGGCAAGCATTTCCGGCATCGTGTCCTGGGCTTTACCGAAACGCAGCTCGACCACCGAGTCCAGGCCGGCGCGCTCGAAATTCTGGCGCGCGGTGTGGGCATGATGGCTATCAGCCTCGAGCGTTATGAGACGCCCGTCTTCGGGCAAAGCGCCCGCCAGCCAGACGGTCGAATAGCCGCCGAGAGTACCGACTTCGAGTATGCGTCGTGCTTTAACGGAGCGGGCGAGAATTTGCAGAAACTTGCCCTGGTTTGGCGAGACGGAGATCGGCGGCAGCCCGGCCGCAGCGCTTGCCACCAGTGTCATCTCGGCCAGCTTTTCGCGGCCAATCAATGTCTCGTCGATATAGTTCTCAACATCGGTCCAGATTTTCTCGGGCATCGGGTCTCACTTGCGGTCATAGGGATTCTTGCCGCCGCGCAGGCTGAAGCGGATAGGCGTTCCCCACAGATCGAAATCCTTGCGCAAGCCATTCATCAAATAGCGCAGATAGCTCTCCGGCATTTGCTTCAGCTGATTGCCGAAGAGAGCAAAGGTCGGCGGCCGGGTCTCGGCCTGCGTCGCATAGCGCAATTTGATGCGGCGGCCCGACGGCGCGGGCGGCGGGTTGCGCGCTAGCGTGGCTTCGAGCCAGCGGTTGAGCGGTGAGGTCGGGATGCGCGCGCTCCAGATCTCGACCGCCTTGAAGACTGCCTTCATCAATTTGTCGAGGCCGCGGTTACGCTCGGCGGAAAGGGTGACGACGAGAACGCCCTTGATCTCCGACAAGACATCCTCGAGGTCGCTTTCGACCTGCTTCAGGCGCTTCTGCTTGTCCTCGACCAGATCCCATTTGCTCAAGGCGAGGACGACGGCCTTGCCATCCTGCGCAACAAGATCGCACAGGGTGAGATCCTGGCGCTCGATCTCAAGGGATGCATCGATCAGCACCACCACGCAATCGGCAAAGCGCGTGGCGCGCAGGGCATCGGCGACGGCCAGCTTCTCGACCTTGCCCGACACCCGCGATTTGCGCCGGATGCCGGCGGTATCCCACAGCTTGACGGCGCGGCCCTGCCAGGACCAGTCGGTCGCAATCGCGTCGCGGGTAATGCCGGCTTCGGGACCGGTGAGTACTCGTTCTTCGCCCAGAAGCGCGTTGACCAAGGTCGATTTTCCGGCATTCGGTTGGCCGATGATCGCCAGCCGCAAGGGGCGCGCCGCGAACTCATCGTCGCCCTCCTCGCCGGCCTTTTCATCGGGCTCGTCCGCCTCGGGTTTCCCGGCATAGGGCAGCAGCGCGTCATAGAGTGCATCAAGGCCTTCGCCATGTTCGGCGGAGATGGCGACAGGCTCGCCAAAGCCCAATTCATAGGCTTCCATGATGCCGGGGCTTGCGGCTTTGCTCTCCGCCTTGTTGGCAACCACGATGACCGGCTTGCCGGAACGCCGCAGGCGCTGCGCGAAATCCCGGTCGATCGGCGTTACGCCGGCGCGAGCGTCGACGACAAAGAGCGCGACATCCGCATCCTTGATCGCACGCTCGGACTGATTGCTCATGCGGTCTTCGAGGCTGCCGCGCGGCGCCTCGTCAAGGCCGGCAGTATCAAACAGCCGGAATTCGAGATCGGCAATGCGGCCGACGCCCTCGCGCCGATCGCGCGTGACGCCAGGCTGATTGTCGACAAGTGCAATCTTGCGGCCGACGAGACGGTTGAACAGGGTCGATTTGCCGACATTGGGCCGGCCAAGAATGGCAACCGTCGCGGTCATGTCCGGGCCCTATCGCAGGGCCGACAGCGTACCGTCGTCAGCGAGAAGATAGACCATGCCGCTGGCAACCACCGGTGCGATGTAGAAGGCGCTGCCCTGCTCGCTGGTTGAAAGAACCTGGCCAGTTTGCGGCGACAGGCTCGCAAGCTTTCCGTCCGAACTCACGGCAAGCAGCCGACCGCCGGCGAGCACGGGGCCCGCCCAGGTCTTGCCGGGAAGGGCCTGCGTCCAGCGTACGGCTCCATTGCGACGCGAAACGGCCGTCATGACCTTGCCGTTGGCGATCACAAAAACGTAATCCCCGGCAACCCATGGCGTCTGCGTTCCCGACATCTCCTCGGCCCATTGCCGCTCACCATTGGCAAGCGATATCGCAGCGAGCTTGCCCGCATTGGAAATCGCGAAAACCTGGTTGCCGTCGATCACCGGGCGTCCGCCGACGGCACCGATATTGGCCGACGCCGTGACCGGATCGGAAGATGCAAGCGAATCCGCCCATGTCGGGAACCCATCACCGGTATTGTAGGCCATGACATCGCCGGTCGTGGTGGGGATCACGATAATGTCCTTCGCTACCGCCGGACTTGTACTGCCGATGATCGACACGCGCTGACCGGTTCCATCGGTGCGCCAGACCTCGCTGCCATTGCTCGTTCTCAGCGCGATGACCTCATTGCCGACTCCGGTGAAATACATCACACCATCGGCAACGGTAGGCGCTGCGCGGAGCGAGACATTGACCTTCTTGCGCCACGCAATGGTGCCGGTCCGCGCATCAAGCGCGATCGCCTCGCCAAACCCCGTTGTTGCGTAGATTCGCGTGCCATCGGAGGCGAGGCCACCGCCGATGACGCCGTCCGGATCGGCCTTTTCAGGCACGAGCGTAACGCTCCAGGCGCGACTGCCGCTGGATGTGATAGCGCTTACGCGCGTGGCGGCGTCAAGGACATAGACGGTACCGCCAACGACGATGGGGCTGGCCACAAGACGACCGTCGCTGCTTGAGCCTTCGCCGGCGTTAACCGACCAGGCACGCGCCAAAGTGGCGCCGGCAGCAAGATTGCCCGGCGCATTCGACGCCGAACCGCCCGGCTGCAGCCAACTGCTGTTGTCGACCGCGGCCGGCACAACGACCGGCTCGGTCGCACCGTCCGCGGAGGGTTTTGGCATTTGGTTCGTGGTCAGGATGGCCTCGCGCTCGCCGGGAAGCTTGGTATCCTTTTCGCCCGTCACACCTTCAAGAAGCTGCGAAGCCGAGGAACACGCCCCCAGACCGAGGGCAAGAATGATAGCGAAAGCGCGCGTGTGATTTGCGTTCATCATTGCTGGGTTTGCTGCGCCGGTTTGGTGCCAAGCAATGGCGTTACGAGTTGTACGAGCATCTGGCCGCGCTGACGCATCGACGCTGCAGCCGTGATGTCGGCGACGATCTCATTGGCGTGGCGATCGGCCAGGGCATAATCTCCGGTGCGGTAAGCCGAGAGCGCGAGAATTTCATGAACCGCATTCCGCCACGGGCTCTTGTCCGCATCAAGGCCGGAAAGCCGCTTGGAAAGTTCGTCCGGCGCCATGGTATCGACCAAAAGGTAGGCCGCTCTGACGCGCGCTGCATCCTGCATTGCCGAACCGATAGCCGGATCGGCGGCTAAAGCGTCATACATCTTGACGGCTTCTGCGCTTTTCCCGGCCTTGCCGATTGCTGCAGCTTCCGCCATGCGGGCTAGAATCGCAAAACCCTGATGACCAATGCCCTCGGCTAGCGGTAACGCTTCTGAAGACTTGCCCGCCTGGATCTCGGCCACGACCTTTGAATAAACCTCGGCTGCTTGCTCGGCCTGGCGGGTTTGCCAGTATTGCCACCCTTTTATGCCGGCGACGGCAGCAATGACCGCCAAGCAGACGGCGATAATCAAGTTGCCGTAGCGTGCCCACAGTTTCTTGAACTGGTCCTGGCGGACTTCTTCATCCACCTCGCGGAACAGGGATTCATCGCTCACGCGGCGCGCTCCTCAAATCGGCAATCTAACCCTCAGAACAGCGCGGTAAGTCAGCCGGTTGACCAAATCAAGGCAATTCTGGAAGGGCCTAAGGAATTATAGTCCATCAGACAGAATCGGAAACCCGGAAAGTCGTGATCATGCCGGTATCGATGCGCTCGGCGATGGTCGAGTGCAAGGCCCAGTCGCCGGGATTGTCAAAGCGCAAGCCCAGTTTGACTCTCGCCCTGGGCGCCACGACCGCCGTGTCGCGCCACGGCTCGTCTGCCAACGGCTTTCCACTCCGGTCGATCGCGCGCCAGACATGGCCGTGGATATGGAGCGGTTGGGCGAAAGCGGTACGGTTGTCCACGTCCAGGACAACGACCTCACCGATCTTGAAGATCTGCCACGGTTCGGCGGCAATGCCTGCGGTGCCATTAATCGCCCAGGCCATCTTTTTTTCGAGCAATGCCCGGATGTCGAGTTTCTCGCCCTGGTAGATCGCGGATTTGAGGCCACCCTTGGCGCCGCCCTCGATGATCAGCGGCAAGCTGCGTGCAGCCTTCAAGTCGATGTCGATGGGAAGCGGGTTTAGAGGGAGCATGAAATCCGCGGGCAGGTTCGCCGTGCCCTCACCGGTGCGCACAAGATAGGCGATCTCGACCACGTCCTCGAAGAGGTCGAGGGCGAGCGTGACTTCATCCTCGCTGTCAGCGATGAGAAGGTCGGCGCGCTGGCCCGGCGCGAGTAGCAACGCCCCGGCTCCCACTTTGCGCGGCTTGACCGGCTGGCCGTCGATCGCGGCAATCCACGGATCGGCACCCTTGAACTGGACGCCGATGGTGCGGACATTGGCCGTGTTGAGCATGCGCAAGCGCGCAATGTTCGCGCGAGGAATTTCGATGCGTGGCCGATAGCCGCCATTGACCGTGAACCAATTGCCGAGGCGCCCCTGGGCGATCGCCTCCTCCAGATCGTCGAAGTCGTCGTCGATCTTGCCCTCATCATCGAGTTTCCAGTCGTCGAGGATGAGCGGAACTTCGACAAGGCCGGGCGGTGGCTCGCGCTCTTCGACAACCAGCATCGCATAGAGGCCCATCTCGCGCTGACGCGAAACATCGGCGATCGGACCAAGCCAGAATGTCCCGGCGTCCGGCGGCGTGAACCGGCATTCGAAGGTGTTAGCTTTGCCGGGCTCGACCTTAAAGTTCATCATCGTCGCCGGCCCGCGCACGCCATGCCAATGCAGGGCAAGTTCGTAATCAAGCTCGTTGATGAAGTGGGCGACGAATTCCTGCCCCTGCTTGCCTCGGAGGATCGGTTGCGGCCAGGTCGAACCGTAGCTCCATAGGTTCGTCTTTGGCTGGCCGGCATCGAGGACCTGGCCTTCGAGCGCCATGGCCCGAACCTCTGTGACACCGTCAGCCGTTTGCGCCACGGCAAGCCGTGGCGCCGCAAAGGCGGCCGCGGCCAGACTGAAAAAACGGCGCCGTGAAATCACCGGTACGGTCCGTTCAGTCCTTGACGTCGTAGGTGTGTTCATCGCCGGGGAAGTTCCGTGCACGGACGTCTTCCGCATAGGACCGTATGGCACCTTCAATGGCAGCACCAATCCTGCCGAATTCCTTCACGAATTTCGGAACGCGAGGTGCCAAGCCCAGCATGTCCTCCATGACGAGGATCTGGCCATCGCATTGGGCCGAAGCTCCGATGCCAATGGTTGGGATCGGGATCGCCTTGGTGATTTTCGCAGCGAGCGGTTCGGTGATGGCCTCGAGTACGACCGAAAAGGCGCCCGCCTCGCTCACGACGCGCGCATCCTCCTCGATCGCCGCCCATTGATCGCGACTGCGACCCTGCGTGCGGAAACCGCCCAGCACATTGATCGACTGCGGCGTCAGCCCGATGTGGGACATGACGGGAATGCCGCGATCGGTGAGGAAGCGGATGGTTTCCGCCATGCGTCGCCCGCCTTCCAGTTTGATCGCGCCGCACTGCGTCTCCTTGATAACCTTCGCGGCATTGTGGAAGGCATGGCTCGGACTTTCCTCATAGGAACCGAACGGCATGTCGACGACGACCAGCGCGCGTTTGGCGCCGCGCATAACCGCGCGGCCATGCATGATCATCAGGTCGAGCGGCACCGGCAATGTCGACTCGAAGCCATGCATCACCATGCCCAACGAGTCGCCGACCAGCAGGAAGTCTACATACTTGTCGGCAATAGCCGCCGTATGGGCGTGATAGGCGGTGAGAGCGACGATCGGCTCGCCGCCCTTGCGTTGGGCAATATCGGGCGCTGTCAGTCGCTTCGCGGCGGCATGGATGGACATGGCGTCAATGCTCCTTTTGCCGTATGGACGGCCCCGCCTTAATGCTGACGGAAAATAGCCCTTTGACACCTGCCGTCAATGCCGCCAAGACGGCACGGGGACCCAGGAAAAAGCATGACCGGCCATCATGAGAGCCTGACTTCGGAAGAAACCATCAAGCCGCCGTCGGAGAAATCCTTCGGCATCACGTTCGCCGTCGTATTTGGGCTGATCGCCGCCTGGCTCTACTGGCGCAAGCATGTGCCGATTTACTCTGTAATGGCAGCGGCAGGGGCAATCTTCTTCCTTACGGCCGCATTCCTGGCGCCGCAGATCCTGCGCCCCATTAACCTGATCTGGCTCAAATTCGGCTTGCTGCTCCACAAAATAGTGAACCCTATCGTCATGGGATTGTTATTCTTCCTGGTGTTCACCCCGATGGGATTCATCATGCGTCGCAGCGGCAAGGATCTGCTCAGTCTCAAGCGCGACAGCGCCGCCGCGAGCTACTGGAGTCCGCGCGAGACTTCTACCGAAATAGAAGCCTCCATGAAGAACCAGTTCTAGGCACGCGGCTTCAATGCGAATTCTCGGGATCTCCGCCTTCTATCACGACAGTGCCGCGGCCCTCGTCATTGACGGCCGTATCGTCGCCGCCGCGCAGGAAGAGCGCTTCACGCGCAAGAAGCATGACCCGCATTTCCCGCGCCTCGCCATCGCATCATGCCTTGCGCAAGGGGGGATCACGCTCGACCAATGCGACCACGTGGTCTTTTACGAGAAGCCTTTTGTAAAATTCGAGCGCCTGGTCGAAACATATCTCGCCTTTGCGCCGCGCGGTTATGCGTCCTTCGCGAAGGCAATGCCATTATGGCTCAAGGAGAAGCTTTTTCTCCGCAAGCTGTTGGTCGGGGAACTGAAGCAGGATGCGCCAGACGTGAAATGGGCGGATCGCCTGCTTTTCGCCGAACATCACCAGAGCCACGCGGCGAGCGCTTTCTACCCATCGCCCTTCGACGAGGCCGCAATCCTCACCATGGACGGGGTCGGCGAGTGGACGACCACGTCAGCGGGCTTCGGCCAGGGCGGCACGATCACCCTCGATCGCGAAATCAAGTTTCCGCATTCGCTCGGCCTCCTCTATTCTGCCTTCACCTATTACACCGGATTCAAAGTCAATTCCGGTGAATACAAGGTGATGGGGCTCGCGCCGTATGGCCAGCCGCGCTTCACGCCGATCATTCTCGACAAGCTGATGGACGTCAAAGAGGACGGCACCTTCCGCCTCGATCTTTCTTATTTCGATTACTGCACCGGCCTGCGCATGACCAATGATGGTTTCAGTGCACTGTTCGGACTCCCGGTGCGCACACCCGATCAGTTACTGACCCAGGACCACATGGACCTCGCCGCCTCGATCCAGGAGGTGACCGAAATCGTCATGCGGCGCATGGCTAAGAGCCTTGCCAAGGATTATGGCACAAAGAACCTTTGCCTGGCCGGCGGTGTGGCGCTCAACTGCGTCGCCAATGGCAAGATCCTGAAAGACGGGCACTTCGAAAACATCTGGATACAGCCAGCCGCGGGCGATGCCGGCGGCGCGCTGGGTTCGGCACTCGCTGCCTGGCACATGCATCTCGGCAAGCCACGCGAGACCCCAGCACGGCCCGACGCGATGCATGGCGCCTATCTAGGTCCCAGTTTTACGGCGGATGAGATCGAAACGGCTCTCAAGCAATCTGGAGCGCGCTTCACGCGGCTCTCGGAAGATGAATTGGTGACGCGCACGGCGCGGGCGCTAGCTGACGGCAAGGCGATCGGCTGGTTCCAGGGTCGCATGGAGTTCGGGCCGCGCGCGCTTGGTGGGCGGTCTATCCTTGGCGACGCGCGCTCGCCAACCATGCAGAAGCTTCTCAATCTCAAAGTGAAGTATCGCGAATCCTTCCGGCCCTTCGCGCCGTCAGTCTTGCGGGAGAACGTTTCGGAGTGGTTCGATCTCGATTGCGATAGTCCTTACATGCTGCTTGTCGCCGGCGTGCGTGAAGACCGGCGCAGGCCGATGACCGCCGCAGAAGACGCGCTGTTCGGCATTGAAAAGCTCAATATCGCGCGCTCCGAAATACCCGCGGTGACCCATGTTGACTATTCGGCGCGCGTACAGACCGTCCATCGCGAGACCAATCCGCGCTACCACGCGCTGATCGATTCTTTCGAAAAGCTCACCGGCTGCCCGGTCATCGTCAATACCAGCTTCAATGTACGCGGCGAGCCTATCGTCTGCACGCCTGCCGATGCCTTCCGTTGCTTCATGGGCACCGATATCGAAGTTCTCACCGTCGGCGACTTCTGGCTTGAAAAGGCTGAGCAGGATCCGTCACTCAAGCTGAATTACAAGGACGCGTTCGAGCTAGACTGATCAGGTCACCACCGGCACGCCCAGAATGTAGGGATGGAAACCGAAGAGAAAAACCATATAGAGCACGATGCCGACGACGATCGCGATGATGTCTGAGCGCAATCGCGGCTCGTAGTGTGGAACTTTGCCACGCGCCGTCGAGACGATGATGTCGACGACGGCCAAAAGCAGGATGCTGCCGAAGAGCCAGATATCGGCCTTCTCGCCATTCGCGAGAAGATGACCGATGGCCCAGAGCGCAATGCCGATCGACATGGGCTGCTTGACCCAAAGCTTGATATTGCCCTTACCGTGGGACGCACCAATGAGGATGAAGCCGATCAGCACCAGCAGCATCGTCAGATGCTTCGCCCAGTTGGGTGGCGCGTATACGAAGCCGCCCTCGGGTGCGGCGCGTGCGAGCGACCAGCCATAGATCATCAATCCGAGGCCGATCAGCGAGATGATCGAGTAGATGCCTTTCCACGGACCATCGCCGATCTGGGCTGTGATCCGGCCACGCGCAACGGGTGCGAACATGCTGAAGAAGTGCATGCCCAACAGGATGATGATACCGATGATGAGATAGGTCATGGCGGATTCCTCCCAGAAGCTTGAGTTTCGCAGATTCCCGCTGTGCCACCAAGCCGCTGCGATGTCGCGTCCAGCCTATTGTTGACGGCGAGGATCTTCTCGGGTGAGGTGCCGCTCGATATGTGGCGGCTCAAATCGGCAGGAACAGGAGTTTCCGATGATCCTCATCGGCCAGTATGATTCGCCTTTCGTGCGGCGTGTCGGCATTGCACTGACACTTTATGACATCGGCTTCGAGCAGTGGCCATGGTCGATCTTCGGGGATGCCGAGAAACTTCAGGCCTACAATCCTTTGATCCGCGTTCCGACAGTGGTTCTCGACAATGGCGAGGCATTGATCGAGAGCCACATCATTCTCGACTATCTCGACAGCCTCGTTGCGCCGGAACGCCGGATGTTTCCGGGCATGGAACCGGCACGCCACCAAGCCTTGCGCATAGCCGCGCTCGCGACCGGCCTCGGTGACAAGGCGGTCAGCCTTTTTTACGAAAAGCGACTGCACAAGGAGGTTTCAGATGTGTGGGTGGCGCGGTGCCGATCGCAGATCGGGTCCGTGCTGTCCGTCCTCGAAAAGGAACGGGGCAGTGGCCAGTCCCACTACTGGTTCGGTACGGAGATCGGTCATGCCGACATCGCCGTCGCCTGCGTCCTGCGCTTCCTTCGTGACGTGCATCGGGATCTTTTCATCGCAGGGGACTATCCGGCGCTCGATCGACATGCTGAGCGAATGGAGACCCTGCCCGCCTTCAAGACAATCAGCCAAGCCTTCATCGCACCGACTTGAGTTCGGTCCAGATTCCGTACCGCATTAGGTGCGCATACGTGCTATGCTCGGCAGATGAGCAGCGGTCATGGCCAATTTTGTGCGGTCGCGCGTGCCTTGGAGGTTTTGGGCGGGCGCTGGACCTTGCTCGTCGTGCGCGAGATATTGTGCGGCAGCCGGCGCTTCAACGATATCAGACGCGGTATCCCGCGCATTTCCCGAACAGTGTTGTCGGAGCGATTGCAAGCGCTCACCGCGGTCGGCGCGATCAGGCATACCGATTCCGAATATGAATTGACGGAATCCGGCAAAGAGCTTGCGAGCCTTATCCAAGCTTCGGCGGTCTGGGGCCAGAAGTGGCTGCCGCGCGATGCCAAAGCCGAAGACCTCGATCTCGAACCGGTTCTCATCGACATGCAACGGCGCGTCCGAGATGGAGCGCTCCCAAAGGAGCCACTGGTGCTGCGGATCGCGATTGCCAAGCGCAAACCGGCCTTTCTCCTGCTTTCAGCCGGGCAATGTGCGCTTTGCACCCATAATCCTGGCTTCCCAGAGCCAGTTACATTGGGCGGACCCTTATACGCGCTCGTCGCCTGGTGGCGGGGCGATGCGACTTTCGCACAAGCACAACGCATGGGACTTACTTTGGCTGGACCAAAGAAACTGGCGCGGGACCTCCCCTCCTGGTTCGAGCGCTATGTCTTCGCCGACATCGAGCCAGCATCGAAGGTGGCTGCCGCATGAGTGTCAGGATTGTTCGTCTCGGTTCGCCACGGCATCCGAAGGAAGGGCTTCGCATCGGAACAGTTCGCCGCCTGCCGCGCGGCGTTCGTAAGGAAGATTACGCCAAGGAAAACTGGTTTGATATCTGGTACCCCGAACTCTCGCCGAGCGCTGATCTCGTCAAGAGGGCACAGCAAGCCGAGACCACGGCCGACTGGGCGAAGTTCGAAAAGTTATTCCGCGCTGAAATGAACCGGCCGGAGCCAAAACGGACTCTCGATCTCCTGGCCGCGCTTTCCCATCAAACCAATTTCGCTGTCGGGTGCTATTGCGAGAACGAGGAACGGTGCCATCGATCGGTCTTGCGCGGGCTCCTGGCCGAGCGTGGCGCGATCATCGAAGCCTAGTCATTCCGGTCCGGATTTCGGACCATCCGCCCTCCTCAATCGCGGCTATGCAGTTTCCACATGTATGGAGGCCCGCATGGCGGCTGCATCGAACATTCTTGGGCGGATCGGCGGCACATCGTTGGTGGAGTTGCAACGGATCAGACCGCCGAATGGCGTGCGGATTCTCCTCAAGCTCGAAAGCGAGAATCCGACCGGCTCGATGAAAGACCGGATGGCGCTCGCCATTATCAAGGCAGCGGAGGCCGCCGGGCGATTGAAACCGGGCAGCTCGGTCGTCGAATACACCGGCGGCAGCACGGGCGTTTCGCTGGCGCTGGTTTGCGCGGTCAAGGGTTACTACCTCGACGTCGTGACGTCGGATGCCTTCGCGCGCGAGAAGCTCTTGCACATGGAGGCATTGGGAGCCCGGCTTCATATCATCAAGAGCGAGTCCGGTCGCATGACCGAGAAGCTCACCCGCGACATGATCGCCGCCGCAGGCGAGATTGCCGCGCGCAAAGGCAGTTTCTGGGCCGATCAGATGAACAATCGCGATCAGCTTGCTGCCTATCACGTGATGGCAGATGAAATTCTTCGCGACACGGGTGGCCGGATCGATGCCTTCGTGCAAAGCGTCGGAACCGCCGCATCATTGCGGGGGGTTGCCGAGGCATTTCGACTCCATGACAAGGCAACGCAAATCATCGCTGTCGAACCCGCGGAATCGGCGGTCCTCTCCGGCGGGCCCTCGGGCGCGCACAAGATTGATGGGATCGGCGCCGGTTATGTCGTGCCGCTTTGGCAGGCGAGTGTTGCCGACCGCATCGAAAAAGTCTCGACCGAGGGAGCCAAGACAATCGTACAAAGGCTGGCCCGGGAAGAAGGCCTTTTCGCCGGCACCTCGACTGGTGCAAATGTGGCTGCCGCGCTGCGGGTCGCACGGGACCTGCCCAGAGGAGCCACTGTCGTGGCGATGGCTTGCGACACCGGGATGAAATATCTGAGCCGGGGATAGGCAGGGCGCGGCTGACTTGCCGCGCCCGCTAAGATCGGACTAGCTGCGGATGAACTCCAGCAGGTCGCGATTGATCACATCGGCATTCATCGTGCACATGCCATGCGAGAAGCCATCATAGACCTTCAGTTTCGCATCAGGCAGCAGCTTCGATGACAGCAACGCCGAATCGGCGATCGGCACGATCTGATCGTCGGATCCGTGCATGACGAAGACCGGAATGTCGATCGACTTCAGATCCTCGGTAAAATCGGTTTCCGAGAAGGCCTTGATGCAATCGTAATGAGGCTTGGTGCCGCCCATCATACCCTGGCGCCACCAATTGGCGCGGATCGATTCGATGACGGGATGCCCGGGACGATTAAAGCCGTAGAAGGGGATGGGTACATTCCAGTAGAACTCGGCGCGATTGGCGGCGAGCTGGGCGCGGAAATCATCGAACACCTCGATCGGCAGGCCGCCGGGATTTTTAGCCGACTTGACCATGATCGGTGGAACTGCCCCGATCAGCGCCGCCTTGCTTGCCCTGCCCTTGCCATTCCTCGCAATATAGCGCGTCACCTCTCCGCCACCGGTCGAATGGCCGACATGGATCGCGTCCTGAAGATCTAGCCCCAGGACCAACGTCGCGACATCATCCGCATAGGTGTCCATTTCGTTGCCGGTCGCGGTCTGGGTCGAGCGCCCATGGCCACGGCGATCATGCGCGATGACGCGATAACCCTGGTGCAGGAAGAACAGCATCTGCGCGTCCCAGTCGTCGGCGCTCAAAGGCCAACCATGGTGAAAGATAATCGGCTGCCCCTGACCCCAATCCTTGTAGAAAATCTCTGCGCCGTCTTTCGCGGTTACATAGCCCATAAGCTTGTCCTTTCGTTGCCGGTTTTTGCGGATCAATGGACCGGTTGGGGTACGACCGGCCTGCGCTTCGGGTTGCCGTGCTAGCTTGGGGCAATCTCAATCCGATGAACAGACCCCGGTTGGCAATGCTGCCATCCCGCGCCCCAGCGATCTCGGATCAGGCGCGGCCCTTATCTTCGACATGGCGCGCGAAATTATCGAGGATCGCCTGCCAGCCGGCCCGCTGCATTTCGGGTGGATTTTCGCTTTCGGCATCGAATGTTTCGGTGACACGGACACCGTCGCGTTCCGCGCTGAACGCGATGGAGACCTCACGGCTATCCTCCATGCGGTAGGCAAGGCTCTCTTCTGGGACAATGCGGGTAAAGATGCCCTCGAAATCGAAACCGACGCTGCCGTCCTTGGCTTCCATGCGGGCAGAAAACTTGCCGCCTTCGCGCAGATCCACGCTGGCTTTCGTCGTGTGCCAGTCTTCGGAAGCGGCATTCCATTGAACGATGTCGTCCGGATTGTTCCAGGCTTTCCACACAGAACCGATGTCAGCCTTGATCAGACGTTCGACCGTGATCTTCATGAACACACACTCCTGACACATCGCAAAAGCGATTGATGCTACAATTCGAAGTGGGCTTCTCAACCGCCAAGACAAAAAGCGCAATGGTGAAACGATGACGAAAGGGAATACCGGAAAGATCAGGATTGGTGTCGGCGGCTGGACATTCGAGCCGTGGCGCGGAACATTCTATCCCGACAAACATCCGCAGAAGCGCGAACTCGAATACGCAAGCCGCCATCTTAGCTCGATCGAGGTCAACGGCACCTATTATGGCTCGCAGAAGCCCGAGAGCTTTGCAAAATGGCATGAGGAGACGCCTGATGATTTCGTGTTCACGCTCAAGGCGCCGCGCTTTGCGACCAATCGCCGGGTGCTCGCGGAAGCGGGCTCATCGATCGAACGCTTCTTCAAGAGCGGCGTGCTGGAACTCAAGAACAAGCTTGGGCCAATCAACTGGCAATTCGCTACGACCAAGAAGCTCGAAATCGAGGATTTCGAGAAATTCCTGAAGCTGCTTCCGTCATCGATCGAAGGACGCAAGATCCTGCACGCGGTCGAGGTTCGTCATGAAAGTTTCCAGAGTCCGGACTTCATCGCTCTCGCCAGGGCGCACAAGGTCGCCATCATCCTCGCTGCCGATGGCGAATATCCGCAGATTGCGGATGCGACCGCGCCCTTCGTCTATGCGCGGATCATGGGCACCAAGGAGAAGGAGAAGCTTGGATACTCGAAAGCCAATCTCGATCTCTGGTCTACGCGCGCCAGAGCCTGGGCCGAAGGCAAGAAGGTAGCGGGCCTGAAGGTCGTCGAGGACAAGCCCCCCACCCCATCGCCGCGCGATGTCTATCTTTACGTGATCAGCGGCCATAAGGAGAAAAACCCGGCTGCGGCCATGGCGCTCATCGAGAGGCTGAGGTGAAGAAGGCGAACTCCTCTTCAGGCACCACGACCATGGAGAGCGCGCCGTGCTCGCCGCCGAGCGTGCCCAAGCGGCCGCCGAAGCCGGGCAGATCCTCGCTACCCGAGCGGTCCGTGACTGCGCGTCGAAACTAGCGACGCAAGACGAAGGCCGCGACTACGCTCTCAAGGGCTATGCAAAGCCAGTCGCGCCAGACGTCGTGTGATCCGTAGCGCCGCCATGGTTCTGATCGAGCAGGTGAACCGATCTCTTGACGCCGAGGGTTTCATCCACTATTTAGCCGATATGCTAATTAGCATGAAAGCTAAATACACCAATGATCGACCCTCTCAGCGCAACATTCGCGGCTTTGGCTGATCCCACCCGTCGGGCGATCCTCGCCCGGCTGAGCCAAGGCGAGGCGACAGTGAACGAGCTCGCGAAGCCATTTGAAATGTCCCTGCCCTCGATCTCGCGACACTTGAAGGTCCTGCAGGGCGCAGGCCTGATCACGCGGGGACGCCAGGCCCAGTGGCGCCCCTGCAGGCTCGCCCCCGAGCCGCTGCAACGGGTCGACGGCTGGTTGGAGAAATATCGCCAGTTCTGGTCGGAAAGCTTCGATCGGATGGATGCACTCCTGACCGCGATCAACAAAGCGCCGAAGAAAGGCAAGAAACAATGAGCACACTTCGCGACGATGAACTGCTGATTGAGCGCGAATTCAACGCGCCGGTCTCCCTTGTCTTCCGGCTTTGGGAAAGCCGCGATCACATGCTCAGATGGTGGGGGCCTGAAAAGTTCACCACAATCGAGCTGGACTGGGAGCTTACCCCCGGCCGGCCGTGGCGCGGCGCCATGACGTCCCAGCAGTACGGGCTATCACGATTTGGCGGCGTCATCCGCGAAGTGGAAAAGAACAGGCGCATCGTGTTCACCTTCCAGTGGGACGAAGATTCCGGGCGCGACCGCGACACACTGGTGACCGTTACCTTCGCCGAGAAGGACGGGAATACGGTGCAGTCGTTCCACCAGGCGCCGTTTTCCAGTGTCGAATTGCGCGACAGCCATGTCGGCGGATGGAATTCCCTCTTCAACAAGCAACAAATCTACGTCGAGAACATCGCCGGGGCCGAACGCAATGGAGTTCACACATGATCACACTCACGACCTATGCCTGGGTTCCCGATTTTGCGGCGCCGTTTATGCGCGCCTTTCGCGTCCGTTGGGCGCTGGAGGAAGCCGGGCTACCATATAGTGTTCGCACCGTGGCCTTGGGGCCTGAACAAAAATCGCCCGAACATCTGGCGCGGCAGCCGTTCGGCCAGGCCCCTGCAATCGAGGAAGATGGACTCGTGCTGTTTGAGAGCGGCGCCATCGCCCTCTACATCGCGGAGAAGAGCGAAAGTCTTTTGCCGCGCGGCCGCATCGAACGCGAACGCGCCACCGCATGGGTCTTCGCTGCGCTCAACTCGATCGAGATCTGGGTCCTGCAAATGGCGATCATCGATTTCTTCCACGCCAAGGAAGAATGGGCGAAGGAGCGTCGGCCGCAGGTCGAAAAGCTGGTGCGGGAACGCCTCGGACAGCTTGAGATGTCGCTTGGCGAAAAGGACTATCTCGAAGGCGGATTTACCGTCGGAGACCTGATGATGGCAGACGTTCTGCGTCTTCTCGACCATACGGATATCTTCGGCGGCTATCCGCGACTGCGCGCCTATAAGCTGCGCTGCGCAGCGCGACCGGCCTTCCAGCGGGCGATGCAGGCGCAATTGGAGGGCTTCAGGAAGGCGGCGTGATTCCGGTTTCTAAGAAGGCCACGGTCAGCACATTCACACCCACAAGCTTACGCCGCAGCTGGCCGGCCTCGGCTTCGCCTTGCGCTACGCCGCTCCGTGCGTTATATACTGAACCATATGGTTCGGTATATTGAAACCCGTCTCGACGCTTCATTTGCCGCGCTCTCGGACGCCACGCGACGCGGCGTTCTGGAACAGCTCGGACGAACAGACGCCTCGATCACCGAGCTCGCCAAGAAGTTTCGCATGACGCTTACGGGCATGAAGAAGCATGTCGGCGTCCTGGAGCAAGCCGGCCTCGTCGTCACGGAGAAGGTGGGGCGCGTGCGTAACTGCAGGCTTGGCCGGCGCGGATTGTCGGAAGAAGCGGCGTGGATCGATGGCCACCGACAGATCTGGGACGCACGGTTCGACGCGTTGGACCAGATTGTCGAGGAATTGAAACGGAGGGAGAAAATCCATGGGCGAAGGAAGTGATAGCGACCGCACGACGGTCGAACGGAAGTCCGAACGCGAACTGGTTGTTACGCGGATCTTCGACGCCCCGGCGCGCATCGTGTTCGAGGCATGGACCAAGCCCGAACTCTTCATGCGATGGTGGGCGCCGAAGTCGGCGGGCGTTCCCCTGTTCTCCTGCGAGATGGATGTTCGTACCGGAGGCGGGTACCGTGTCGCGTTTGGCCATGATGCGGCGACGGCCATGGCATTCTTCGGCAAATATCTCGAAGTGATCCCCAACACCCGCCTTGTGTGGACGAATGAGGAAAGTTCCGACGCCGCGGTGACCACGGTGACCTTCGAGGAAAGAGGCGGCAAGACGCTCTTGGTCTTGCACGAACTCTATCCATCGAAAGAGGCTCTCGACGAAGCCGTCCAAGGGATGGAGGGCGGGATGCCGGAGCAGTTTGGCCAGCTGGACGAACTTCTCGTCAGCCTGGGCGCGAGTGGAGGCACTTCGGTTCGTTGAAGCGACCCGTTAGCTCCCAACGGGTTTTCACTCGCTCGACTATTCGCACTGCAGCTAGAACGTTGAAATTGCTCGCACAAAACTCTCCCTCTCAAATGTTGCCGGCAAATTCGGCGTTTTCGACTAACGCTACCTCCGCCATCTATGGAAAGCGCCGGATGTTTTGATCCTGTATCAAGAGTGAGAAGCGTTTCTCGCCATGCCTGGCTCAAGGGGTCGGGCAATCACGATTGGCGATGATAACAGTCGCCAACCCCCCTTCTGCCGAGGTGCTTTCCGCAAAATCTTTCGAACGCCGCGATCCGTTTCCAGCCACCGTTTCGTCTTTGGTATGTCCGGAACCAAAGGAGAGATGTCATGTCCGACGAGTCCGTTATTCTGATCAATCTGCTGAAGGTCAAACCCGGCGAGCAGGATGCACTAATCGCACTGTTGAAGCAGAACATCGACACCGTGATCCGCACACTTCAAGGCTGGAAAACGACCAGGTTGATCGCAGCAATGGACGGCCACAGCATCGTCATCTACTCCGAGTGGATGACCGCCGCGGACGTCAACGCAATGCGCAGCGACCCGCGCATGCAAGCCTATTTCCCGAAGATCCTCGAGCTGGCTAGCGTGGAATCAGTCGTGGGCGCGGCGGTTTTGAGCGAAACCCCTTGAGGCCGTAACGCGCGCTAAACTTTGGTAACGAATTAGCAAAAAGGAGCACCGGGGTGGCTGGAATGGTCGTTATCTACAAGACGCCGGCAGATGTTGAGGCGTTCGACAAGCATTATTACGAGACCCATATCCCATTGGCAAAGAAGCTCCCGGGTCTCAGGAAATATGAAATCAGCACCGGACCTGTCACGGTAATAGCCGGCTCGCGTGACGTTTACTTGGTCGGCACACTTTACTTTGACGATCTTGATGCGATCAGGACCGCGTTCGCAAGTCCGGAAGGACGGGCGGCCGCGGCGGACCGCCGGAACTTCGCGCCTGACGAATCCGAAGTCCAAATGTATTTGTTCGATACAAGGGAAGTCTGAGTTCCATTCGCTGCGGCCTTTCAAAAGTTCGAAAACTGTAAAATTGACTGACAAAGGATCGACGACGTTGATACCGAAAGCAGCTTTTGTCCTCGTTCATGGTGGTTGGCACAGTTATTCGGCAGGGACAAGCCGTCGAAGATCCTTATCGATGCTTGGGTGGAACTGAGCACTGTAAGCGGAGCAGGTCTCGATACATGGTAAGGGACGATTTCGAGGATCGCTTGAAGGCGCTACGACCTCGCCTGCACCGGTACTGTGCGCGCATGGCGGGCTCGGCAGTCGATGGCGAAGATGTCTTGCAAGATGCACTGGTCAAGGCCCTCGGCGCGCGCGCCGAGGGCGCCGAGGTCGCCAATCTAGAGGCCTGGCTGTTCCGGATCGCGCATAATGCGAGCCTCGACTTCTTGCGTCAAAGGGCGCGGATCAAGGTGGTCCCGCTCGTTGACGAACACGAAGCTATGCCGATGCCAGAGTCGGACATCGTCGCTGTCAGTTTCCAAACGTTCCTGCAATTGCCGGAACTCCAGCGATGCGCAGTGATCCTCAAGGACGTGCTTGGTCATTCGATTGACGAGATCGCCAGCGTCACCGATTGCACGCCAGCCGCCGCCAAATCAGCGCTGCAACGAGGACGCACGGCCCTCCGGCAACTCGCGCAGATGAACAACGACACCCGGTTGCCGCTGATGCCCGACGCGGTCAGGCAAAAGATGGCAACTTTTGTCGACCTGTTCCGGACGGGCGACTTCGATGCGATCCGCGCCATGCTCGCCGACGACGTGAAGCTTGAACTGGTGAACCGGCTCAAATGGGAAGGGCGGGAAAAGATCGTTCCCTATTTCAGACGCTATGCCGAGGAAACGAGATGGCGTTTTGCCTTCGGTGCGATCGAAGGCCGTCCGACAATGCTGGTTTTCGAAAGCGCCGCAATGGAGAAGCCGGCGCATTTCGTGCTGGTCGACTGGCGCGGCGAACAAATCTCGGCGATCCGCGATTTCCTGTTCGTTCCCTATGTGCTCGAATCGGTGGATTGGGTGCAATTGGTCTAGCAGAGTGGACAAGCATCATCATTCAGCGTTTTGGGCGGGAACCAGACCGGCCTATGGGCACGCTATTCTACGGCATAGCTCTCTTGCTCGCGGCAAAACGATGCCAATGTCGGCGATTACCCATCATTCCCACTCGATCGTGCCGGGCGGTTTCGAGGTCACGTCATAGACCACCCTGCTCACGCCCCTGACCTCGTTGATGATGCGGGTCGCGACATGGGCGAGGAATGCGTGGTCGAAAGGATAGCTCTCGGCCGTCATGCCGTCGGTGGACGTCACAGCGCGCAAGGCCAAGACCTGATCGTAAGTGCGCCCGTCGCCCATGACGCCGACAGTGCGAACCGGCAACAACACCGCGAAGGCCTGCCAGATCGCGTCATAGAGCCCGGCCTTCCTGATCTCGTCGAGATAGATCGCATCGGCCTTGCGCAGGATGTCGAGCTTTGAAGGCGTGATCTCGCCCGGGATGCGGATCGCAAGTCCCGGACCCGGAAAGGGATGGCGGCCGACGAAGTGCTCCGGCAACCCCAATTCGCGACCGAGCGCCCTCACCTCGTCCTTGAACAATTCGCGCAACGGCTCGACGAGCTTCATGTTCATGCGCTCAGGCAGGCCGCCGACATTGTGATGCGACTTGATGGTGACCGAAGGCCCGCCGGTGAAGGAGACGCTTTCGATCACGTCGGGGTAGAGCGTGCCTTGTGCCAGAAAGGCGGCGCCGCCAATCTTCTTGGCTTCGCGCTCGAACACCTCGATGAAGAGCCGGCCGATCGTCTTGCGCTTCTGTTCGGGGTCGGTGACGCCGTCGAGCGCCTCGAGGAAAATATCGGAGGCATCGACATGGACGAGCGGGATGTTATGCGCACCGCGGAAGAGCCGAACAACTTCCTCCGCCTCGTCCTGCCGCATCAAGCCATGGTCGACGAAGATGCAGGTCAGTTGCTCGCCCACCGCTTCATGGATGAGGACAGCGGTCACCGCTGAATCGACGCCGCCGGAAAGCCCGCAGATGACGCGGTCGAAGCCGACCTTCTGCTTGATCTTGTGGATGGCTTCGTCGCGGAAGGAGGCCATCGACCAATCGCTCTTGCAGCCGCAGATCTCGCGCACGAAGTTGCGCAACAGCCTGGCGCCGTCCGGCGTATGCACCACTTCCATGTGAAACTGGGTTCCGTAGATCTGGCGCTTCTCATCGGCGATCGCCGCGAAGGGTGCGCCGTCGCTCGTCGCCACGACGCGGAAGCCCGCCGGAATGGCGCTGATGCGGTCGCCATGGCTCATCCACACCTGGTGGCGTTCGCCCGGCTGCCACACGCCGTCGAAGAGCGCGTTCGTCGCCTTGACCTCGACATAGGCGCGGCCGAATTCGCGATGATCGGAAGGCTCGACCTTGCCGCCAAGCTGGTCGCAGATCGCCTGCTCGCCATAGCAGATGCCGAGGATCGGAAGACCGCGGGAATAGACAGCGTCGGGCGCCTTTGGGGAGGCCTGCTCGTGGACGCTGGCCGGCCCGCCTGAGAGGATAATGCCCTTGAGGCCGGGCCAGGACAGCGCCTTCTCGGCTGACTGAAATGGCACGATTTCCGAGTAAACCCCGGCCTCGCGGACGCGGCGGGCAATGAGCTGGGTGAACTGGGAGCCGAAGTCGACGATCAAAATACGGTCTTGCATGGCGAGCCAATAAAGGAGACGCCCCGAATCGGCAAGCGGCGGCGTCAACGAAGCGATAAGGTCGCGGGATTAAGGTGCAAAGCCAATCAAAAAAGGAGGCAATACCATGAGCGATCTCGTCGTGATCGAATTCCCATCGGAAGCCAAGGCCGAAGAGGTCAGGACCAAGCTTCTCGCCATGCAGAAGGACTATCTGATCGACCTGGGCGATGCGGTCATCGCCACCAAGCAGGCGGACGGCAAGGTCAAGCTCAACCAGTTGTTTCACCCCACCAGCGCCGGTGCCGCGATGGGCACCCTGTGGGGCGCGCTTGTCGGGATGATCTTCCTGATGCCATTGGCGGGTGCTGCAATCGGTGCAGCATCGGGCGCCCTGTCCGGCGCGCTCACCGACGTCGGCATCGACGACAAATTCATGAAAGAGGTCGCGGCGAGCCTCGATGGCGGCAATGCGGCGCTGTTCATCCTCATCCGCAAGATGACCACCGACAAGGTGCTCGAGGATCTGAAGGGGGTCGGCGGCAAGGTGCTGCGCACGTCCTACGATCACGAGAAGGAAGAAGCCCTGCAGAAGGCGCTCAGCGGCGTGCAGGCGGCAACGCCAGCCACATAAGTATCAGTCCCCACCCGGCGCGACGCGCCTTGACGCATCGGGTGGGGCTTTCGCTAAAGTCAAAGGATTACGTGGGATACCGCCGCATGCCGGGCCTGATTTTTCCGGCATTGCCGAGTTCGAGGATGTAACCGAAGTCCTTCTCGGTATCGAGATAGTAGTGCTCGTCATCATCGCAGCGGCCGCTCTGGATCACAGGATAGCCGCGCGCGGCGAAACCGGCGGCCGCCTTCTTGGTATCGGCATAGAAGAGCTTGATGTGATGCAGGCCTTCGCCGTGCTTTTCGAGAAATTCGTCATAGATCGAATAGCCCGACACCGGCTGGATCAGTTCGACCTGGGTGTCGCCGCTCCAGGCGCAGGCGATGAGGCAGGAATGGGTCGCGGGCTTGCCGCGATAGATGTAGTCGTTCACCGTCGACGGGTTGAAATCCCAAATGTCCCAGGGGCCGATCTTGAACACGTCCCAATGCCGCTTCAATGCCGTGTCGAGATCGCGAACGATTGTCGCCACCTGCATGGTGGCACCCTCCTCGAATTTTCGCATGCTTCAATCTCCCATTTTTTTGTGGCTGGCCGGGAGCGAGCCTGAACACCGCTCAGCCTCGAGTCAATCCAGCATGGGCTAGCCGTAACGCGATCGACGGCGCCGCCGCCGATGTTGTATCAACCAGGAGTCTCACGATGACCATCACCATCACGGCCTTTGAGCGGTCCCCCGACGGCGGCAAGGGATTGGCGCGAGATACGCGCGTCCGCTGGGCTCTGGAGGAAGTGGGCCAAACCTACGCGGTTCGTCCCGTTTCATTTCAGGCAATGAAGGAGCCTGCGTATCTGGCACTCAATCCGTTCGGTCAGATCCCAACCTACCAGGAAGGCGGTCTCACCTTGTTCGAGACGGGTTCGATCGTCCTGCATATCGCCGAGCGCCATGCAGGCTTGCTGCCGGAGGACGCCGATGCGCGGGCGCGCGCGATTACCTGGATGTTTGCCGCGATCAACACGGTGGAGCCGCCGATCCTCGAATTCGCGAATGCCAAGCTTGTGGAGAGCGACAAGCCGTGGGGCGCGGAGCGCCTGCCGCTGGTCGCGGATCGCGTCCGTGACCGGCTGAGGCAACTCTCGGCTCGGCTTGGCGATGCCGACTGGCTCGATGGCGGGTTCAGCGCCGGCGACCTGATGATGGTGTCGGTTCTGCTCAGGGTGAGATCATCGGGCATTCTGGATGAATTCGCGAACCTCGCCGCCTATGCCGCGCGCGGCGAGGCGCGTCCGCCTTATCAGCGAGCCTTCGCCGCGCAATTGGCGCAGAACACCGGCAAGGCCTCGCGTTAAGCTTGAGGTGACCGCAAACGCGCGCGCCAGGTCAGCCTAGCTTCCGGTTACGACCAGGAGCCCGATGCCCACGATTAGGGCAAATATCAGGAGCAGGCTGAAGACTACGCCGAGGGTCGTGATCCATTCATCCAAGATGACACCGCGATCGAGGTATAAACCGGGCCGGAAAGACTAGCGGTCCTCAGCGGGCGAGGATTCCGCTAGTCTCGGCGCCAGGCCTTCGAAGTTTTCTAATTCCTGGCGCCAAACATGTCCGGGCAGATTGCCGTCCACAAACTAGGCTTGAGTTAGTCACATCGGGCTGATACGTCTCGCTAATACCCGCCAAATACTTGTTTTTTGATGCCAAGCAGTTTCAACCGACGCGGCAGCAGATCATCATGCACTCAGCAAGGGGGCAGACCCGATTGACCGGTCGCGGAACGATCTCGGTGAGCGCGCTGTGGGCGCGGATGATTGTTCATGAACTGAAACGCCATGGAGCCGATGTAGAAAGCGCATTGGCCAAAGCGGGATTGGAACAACGCGCTATCAACAATCCTGACGGCTGGATTCCGTTCGATGCTCACGCCCGGCTTCTCGAAATCGCAGCCGATCAATTGAACGACGAATGCTTTGGGCTGCATTTCAGCAAAACGGTCGACATCAGGGATGTCGGGCCGTTGGGCTATCTCGGGCTTGCGTCAAAGACGGTGGAGGAAGGCCTGATCAATCTGTGCCGCTATCTCCGCGTCTTTTCCGAGGCCTTTCAAATCAAACTCCAGATCACCAAGGATACCGGGACGCTGCACATCGTCCCGCAGGATCCCATCCATGCCCATCATAGGCAGGCCGTCGAGTTCGCCTTTTGCCTCGTCCTTCACGCCTATCGACAACTCACAGGCAAGCGCATCTCACCAACAGCCGTGCACTTCCTGCATCATCGCCGCTCGCAATTGAGCACGTTCGCGAAATATTTTGGCTGTCCTGTGAAGTTCAACAGAAACGAAGGCCAGATCGTTTTCAGCCGCAAGACGCTTGCCACGCAGATCCGGTCTTCCGATGATCGGCTCTTGCGAATATTGCGGGCTCATGCGGATGACCTGCTTCGGAGCCGGCCGGAACAGCGCGAAGAGCTCGTTGGTCGAATCGAGCGGCGTTTGAGCGAGCTGCTTCCAACGGGCCAAGGCCGCGCCAAGATAATCGCCACAGAATTAGGCATGAGCGAGAGAACGCTCATGCGGCGCTTGAGCGAGCACCATACCTCCTTCGCAGCTGTCGTCGACCGGCTCCGTCAGGGCCTTGCCAAAAGATACCTGGCGCAACCGAAGTTGAACTTCACGCACATCGCATTCCTCCTGGGCTACGCAACCCCAAGTGCGTTTTCAGCCGCTTGCAAGCGGTGGACAGGAAAAAGCCCGCGCGACGTTAGATCAAACCCGAAGCTTTGGCGAAGCGTCTAGCTGTTCGGCAGTGGAATGAACTCGCTCTCGCCTGGCACCGGCTTGAAGCGGCCGGTCTTCCAGGCTTCCTTGGCCTCCTCGATGCGCTCTTTTCGCGACGAGACGAAGTTCCACCAGATATAGCGCGGGCCTTCCATCGCCGTGCCGCCCAAGAACATCAGGCGCGCGCGGCGCTTGGCCTTGACCGTGATGCGGTCGCCAGGGCGGAAGACGAGGAGGCGTGGGCCTTCGAAATTTTGGCCTGAGATTTCGACTTCGCCATCGACGACATAGATCGCGCGCTCGTCATGATCGGGATCGAGCGGCGCCGAAGCGCCCTCCTCCAGCACCACTTCGGCATAGAGCCAGTCCGACAGCATGCCGACCGGCGATGATTTGCCGAAGGCCTTGCCGGCAATGACACGCGCCCAGATGCCCGGTGTCTCGACAACCGGAAGGCTCGCGCTATCGAAGTGCTGGAAAGACGGATCGGTCTCTTCATGCGCCGCAGGAAGTGCGATCCAGCTCTGAATGCCATACATGCCCTGGCCCGACTGGCGCGCAGGCGTGGGCGTCCTCTCGGAATGGGCGATGCCGCGGCCGGCGGTCATGAGGTTCATGGCGCCAGGCGTGATTTCCAGGGCGTTGCCCTCGCTGTCGCGATGCATGATGCGGCCGTCGAAAAGATAGCTGACGGTAGCGAGACCGATATGCGGATGCGGGCGGACATCCATCCCCTGCCCGGCGATGAACTGCACGGGGCCGAACTGGTCGAAGAAGATGAACGGCCCGACCATCTGGCGCTGCGCATGCGGAAGTGCGCGGCGCACTTCGAAGCCACCGAGATCGCGGGCGCGCGGCACGATGACGAGTTCGAGCGCGTCGCAGGACTGCTTGTCGCCGATGATCGGATCTTGGGAGGGGAGCCAGCTCATAGGCTATACTCGCCCCGCTTGTTGCGCAGATCAAGATCAACTATCTTTAGTTGCATTATTACATCCTGTAATAGAAATCGACGCTGACCCCCTCCTAACCGGTTCAGTTTTCACTTTTTGTTCCGTGGGCTACCCCAACACCAGCGGAGCGTCCGAAGCCTCCCCACGCCCATCCTCGGGCTTTCCAGGGCCATTTTCCGGCGACGATGTTCCTATCCTGTTCCGGACGACGCTCTGGCTATCGGTGCGATACAGGCTAGGATGGCAACTGGCATATCGCAGCAACCGGGAGCCGCAGCGGATGGAGGGTTCTGACGTCGGAGAGCGCCAGCGGCCAACCGCCGGCAATGACGTCAGCGGGCTCATCCAGCGCACCGCGCTCAGGGACCGCGCCGCCTTCGACCAGCTCTATGCCCGCACCAGCCCAGCAGAGGGGCTCTGCGAGAAATCGCGATCATAGTCGATCTCCAAACTGAATGAGAGCGAGCCGGGATCGCCAGAGACGATCCCGAACTCCTCGGATTTGTTTGCTATTGACCGCCAGCGCCGTCGCTGATCATTTTCTCGATCTTGCTGAGATTGAAGGAGCCGGGCGATTGGCTCGGCGGGAATTCCTTCATGGTCAGCAGGAACTGCGTTGCAAGCGCCTGGATCGGAACCAGGACGAACGCTCGATCAAGAAACCAGTCATTATAGGTGTTGGAATTGTGCTGGGCTTTTTCGAACGGATCGCGCCGCAGATTGAACAAGAGCGGCACCCGCAGTTCAGTGAATGGCTCGCGCCAGACACCAAAAGCCTCGCCACGGTTTTCCAGGAAGACGACCTTCCAGTCGTCATAGCGGGCCGCAACGACCTGGCCGTCATCATTGACGTACCAGAATTCATGGCGCGGTGAATCCTTCACCTTGCCTTCGAGATAATCGAGCTGATTATATCCGTCGATATAATTGTGATACTTCCGCCCGTTAAGCTCGACACCAGCCTTCAGTTTCTCCTTGATGTCGGGGGCGCCGGCAATCGTGGCAAATGTCGGCAGCCAGTCTTCATGCGAGACAATGCCGTTCAGCGTCACGCCCGCCGGGAAGTGCCCCGGCCAACGCACAAAGGTCGGTACGCGATAAGCGCCTTCCCAGTTCGAGTTCTTCTCGCTGCGAAACGGCGTCGTGCCGGCGTCCGGCCAGGTATTGTAGTGCGGGCCGTTGTCGGTCGAATACATCACAAGGGTATCATTGGCGACGCCCAGCTTGTCGATCAGCGCCAGGAGTTCGCCGACATTCATGTCGTGCTCGACCATGCCGTCGTGATACTCATCACCGCTTGGTCCGGAAATACCCGTATGCTCGGCCCTTACATGAGTACGGAAATGCATCCGTGTGCCGTTCCACCAGACGAAGAAGGGCTTGCCCTCCTTGACGGCGTCGGTGATGAAGCGCTCTGCAGCGGCGACCGTCTCGTCATCGATCGTCTCCATGCGCTTCTTGGTCAAAGGACCGTCATTCTCGATTTTCTGGGTGCCATCGGCGTTTGCCCATGAATGGATGACGCCGCGCGGGCCGAACTGATCGACAAACTTCTTGCCGTTGGCCAGCACCATGTCCTTGGGATAGTCGCGGTTCTCAGGCTCCTCTTCGGCATTCAGATGATAAAGACTGCCGAAGAACTCATCGAAGCCGTGCATCGTCGGCAAGTGCTCATCGCGGTCGCCCTGATGGTTCTTGCCGAACTGCCCGGTGACATAGCCTTGCGACTTGAGCACGGTCGCCATGGTCACATCGGTCTTTTGCCAGCCCTGCTCGGCGCCTGGCAGGCCGACCTTGGTCATACCGCTGCGAACCGGCACGTTGCCGCCGATAAAGGCGGCGCGACCAGCCGTGCAGCTCTGCTGCGCATAATAATCGGTGAAGGAAACCCCGCCATCGGCGATCTTGTCGATGTTTGGTGTCATGTAGCCCATCATGCCCTTGTTATTGTGGCTGATGTTCCAGGTGCCGATATCGTCGCCCCAGATGACGAGGATATTCGGCTTTTTATCCTGCGCTTGCGCGCCCAGAGCGGCGATCAGCGGCAATGCCAGCGCGCATGCCGCCAAAGCGAACAGCCGCACCGGTCGATTCAACAAGAGTCTAAATTTCATCAACCTACCTCCCATTATTCGCCTTTATGCGTAGTCAGGTTAGGACGGCCGACGGGGTGCCTCGCCTAACAGCAACCCGGTACGCCTGCTTTGCAGGCATCGATTTCGCCGGTGACCAGCACGACGAGATGCTAGGGTATCAATCGCCGTCGCATTCGATCATTTGATAATATTGGCGAGAGATTGTATCTTTCGGCCGCATTATTTTTTCAGTGGAGTGAGGGCCGATGGGAAGCGCTATGATGAGCCTCGAGTCGGCGCTGACGATCCTGTCGAAGCGCGGGTGGTTCGCCGACAGGCCGGAAACGTTGAAGGCGATGTTGGCCAGAATCGCCAGGGTACGGCGGTTTTCGCGCGGCGAATCCCTCTATCTCTATGGCGACGTCGCCAATGGTATTTTCGGATTGGTGGATGGCGAACTTGATATTAACATTCCGCGCGCGGATGGGGTCGACCTTACGGTGCATCGCGCGGATGCGGGTTTCTGGATCGGCGATCTTGCCTTTTTTGCCGGGCATACTCGGCTTGTCTCTGTAATTGCCGCAGCAAACTCAATTGTAATCCACCTGTCTCAGGCCGATTTGCGCCAGATCGTCGAAAATGATCCTCAGCTTTATCCCGAGTTCTATGCGCTGACTTATGAGAACATGAGCGTGGCGCTGAGGCTCCTTGCCAATCTCGCAACCTCGCCGGCTGAGACAAGAGTAGCCGTGCGGCTCCTCATGTATGATGTCTCTCCTGAATACGCTGGATTGAAAATATCTCAGAGCAAGCTTGCGGAGCTGGTCGGTCTGTCAGCGCCGACATTGCAGCGTGTACTCAGGCGGATGCAGGATGATAAGCTCATCAAGCTCGGTTATGGCCAAATCGAAATCCTCGACCGAGGTGGATTGAATTCGCTCTGCGACGGCGCGGCACGCTGATCCACGGCTGGGATCCAAAGCATTAGATTTAAACCGGCAATGTGGACTAGGGTGGCACTCCCTGCCCAATGTATGGAGCTGTAAGGGATGAAGTCCTTTGACGTCGGAGAGCGCCAGCGGCCAACCGCCGGCGATGACGTCAGCCGGCTGATCCAGCGCACCGCGCTGAAGGACCGCGCCGCCTTCGACCAGCTCTATGCCCGCACGGCTGCGAAACTCTACGGCGTCTGCCTGCGTATCTTGAACGACAGGAGCGAGGCTGAAGACGCGCTCCAGGACGTGTTCATCAAGATCTGGAGGAAAGCCGACAGCTACGCTGTTTCCGAATTGAGCCCGATCACCTGGCTTGTGGCGGTCGCCCGGCACCAAGCCATCGACCGTCTGCGCAAGCGGAAGCCCCGCACGGCGGAACTCGATGATGCCATCGATGTCCCCGACGAGCGGCAGCCCGACGCCGAGAGCCAAGCGATCTCGACGGGCCAGAAGCAGAAGCTCGACGGCTGCCTCGGCGAGTTGGAGGCGGATCGCGCCCAAGCGGTGCGCGGCGCCTATCTCGACGGTCTGAGCTACGCCGATCTGGCGCAGCGCTATTCTGTACCCTTAAACACCATGAGAACCTGGTTGCGCCGCAGTCTCATGAAACTGAAGGATTGCCTGGGACGATGACGGCCCCCGACGAATTGACAGGTGATGACGCGCTGGCCGCGGAATATGTCCTGGGCGTTCTGCCGGAGGATGAACGGCAAGCCGTGGCCGATCGCATTGCGAAGGATCGGATCTTCGCGCGGCTTGTCGATGACTGGGAAGCTCAGCTGGGGCCGTTGGGCGAGCGCTACCAGGACGCAACCCCGCCAGCTGCCGCCAAAGCAGCGCTCGATCGCCGTCTGTTCGGGGTGGATGCAGCGCCTCGACTTAACGGATTCTGGCAGAACCTCACGGTCTGGCGGACAATCGCCGCAGCGCTCGCCGCCTTGCTCCTTCTCATTGCCATTCCCGTGCTGCGCTCGACCTTCATTACGCAAGCACCGCAGCTCGTCGCGCTACTCTCGGCCGAGGGCAGCCCTGTCAGCTATGTCGCTGTCTACGAG
Organism: uncultured Alphaproteobacteria bacterium; assembly: GCA_963805405.1. GTDB lineage: Bacteria > Pseudomonadota > Alphaproteobacteria > Rhizobiales > Aestuariivirgaceae > JAEUMG01. The sequence continues at coordinate 1,225,293 of CAWDUC010000020.1, forward strand.
CCAAGCACCGGTTCCGTGGCCTTGTCGCGCGTCGGCGCTGCCCAGCCGGGCGATCATGATTTCGAGCTCTGGGTGATCAACAAGGACAAGGCGCCGGTTTCGATGGGTGTCATCCCGCCCGGCGAGACCACGAAGGTTGCGCTGAGCGATGTCCTGCGCGACCAAGTCCGCGCCGGTGCGAACCTTGCGATCAGCAGCGAGCCCAAGGGCGGCTCGCCGACCGGGCAGCCGACCGGACCGGTGGTCGCGGTGGGCGAACTCAGAAATATCTGAACAAAGAATCTCCCGGCGCCTGAAACTCTCACCTCCTTGCCCTCGTAGCTGCCTGCACCTGGTTCGAACGAGCCAAGGACCCATGCACCCGTAAGGAGACAGGACATGATGAAACGCACATTTACCGCCGCCCTGACAGTTGCCGCGCTCGCGCTTGGCGCAGCAGGCGCTTACGCCGAAAATCCGATGGTCGGCGGCGCGGCGATGTATCCCGACAAGAACATCGTCGAGAACGCCGTAAATTCGAAGGATCACACGACGCTGGTCGCGGCGGTCAAGGCCGCCGGCCTTGTCGAGACCTTGCAGGGACCCGGCCCCTTCACCGTCTTCGCGCCGACCAATGAAGCCTTCGCCAAATTGCCGCCCGGTACGGTCGAAATGCTGGTCAAGCCCGAGAACAAGGACAAGCTCACGAAGATCCTCACTTGCCATGTGGTTGGCGCCAAGGCCTTCTCGAAGGACGTCATGAAGATGGTCGACGACGACGGCGGCATGCACACGGTGCCGACGCTCGGCGGCTGCACTCTCGTCGCCTCCTACAAGGATGGCAAGGTCATGATCAAGGACGAGAACGGGACCGTCGCGACCGTGACCATCGCCGATGTCGAACAGTCAAACGGCGTCATTCACGTCATCGACGCGGTGCTGCTCCCGAAGATGTAAGCACCCGGCATCAAGTCACCCTGGTGTGAAAGCATCAGGGTGATTTCGCTTCCACAAAGTAACAGAAGCCCCGGGCTCTGAGAGAGACACGGGGCTTCTGGAGCCTGCCAGCAACGTCAATCGCGGGCGACTCAACTCAGCACGATCGCCCGTTCATAGGTGACGGCTTCAATCGAATAGCCGAAAATAGCGTCTTGAAGATTAGACAACGGCGCTCCCCTTCCTGAAACATCGAGCGGGAGTGCGACGTTTGCCTCTCAGTCGCCGGTGCTCAATCTCAGCAAGAACCAGCGATCAAACGACCATGGGCCGTTTCGACAATGTTGGCAACATAGAAGCGGCGGCTGCTCCGAGCGCCTGCCTGGAATTGTTCGCAATCGAATCCGCGGTAAGGACAGAGACAGCCGCAACATCGAATAAGCTTGATTGTAGGGGTCCAGAGGCGCACGGTGGCTGATGCAATGCGGCCCAGTCAGTTGAGCAAAGTTAAATCGTTCTTGCGGTATACTTCGCTTGGCCTGTTGCAGTGGCGTGCCCTGCGAGCGTTTAAGGATACAAGCGATGAGTTCGAACCGCTCGCCAAGCGGGTGAGAATAGAACCGCTCGTGTTGGATCAACTTTTGAGTTCGGGCTTGGCAGAGGCAGGTCCGACTTCGCATCGCTTCGATTCGAATTACGGACCAACAGGATATCGTCTCTCGGCGTTAGGCCGGCAAGTGCTTGATCGTGGCCCGTGGGCGAAAAGGCCAGAAAATCTGGACGCCAAATGAGCATGATCGGCAATCACGACTTCGAGCAAGATGACTACTCGGTAGTGGTCAAGAGCCATGCCCGGGTTGTCGGAAAATGGCGCTGGGAGATCTATCGCGCCGGCAGGAAGACCCCAATTTGCCGATCGGAATATGATTTTGCAACGATTGGTGGTGCCAATCGAAAAGGCAAAGATGCGCTCGGCAGCCTGCTTCGACAGCTTGGTATTGGCTGATCAGGCGTAGGGGAAGTGCGCTGCACCTTTATGCAGCGCGCCTATCTCAGGTTGGACGCGGCGGCCGGCCGCGCGTTTCATCCTTGGGCTTCGGCTTGGGCATGGGGATCAGGCCTTCACGCTGGGCTTTCTTGCGCGCCAGCTTGCGCGCCCGGCGAATCGCTTCGGCCTTTTCACGCACGCGCTTCTCGGAGGGCTTTTCATAGGCCTTGCGCAACCTGATTTCGCGGAAGATGCCTTCTCGCTGCATCTTCTTCTTCAGTACACGGAGTGCCTGATCGACGTTGTTATCCCTGACGATGACTTGCATTTGTAACCTTTCCTGTCCTGGCTCGACGATGTGAAAATCGGAGGCGTTACCGGACGGGATCGGTCCTCACGGTCTTTCTGGAACGTTTGGGTGCGGGCTCAGCCTGAGCCGGCGCCTCAGCTTCCTGTGCAAGGCGCAGTGCCCGCAATTTGGCCGTCTTCGCGTCGCGCGCGGCCTTCTCCTGATCAACGATGCCGCGCACCGTTGTCGTCAGCTGGTCGTGGCGATGCTCGCGCTGCTGGCGCGAGTTCATGGAAATGTTCTTGGTTTTCTCGGCCACATAATCTCCTTATCACGCATCCTGGGGAGCCGACGGAGTTCTATGTCGACGAAAAAATTGCCGCGCGCCCGGATGCGCCGGACGCGCGTTACACCCCTGCCAGTACATCCGTGGTCAGGGATCGTGTTCGTTAAAAAAAGTCGCGCGGCTTAGCCGACGCGGAGATTATCCGCCGAAGACTTGCCCGTCCGACGATCGGCGACGAGTTCGAAAGTCACCTTCTGACCTTCATTCAGGCCGCGCAATCCGGCGCGTTCGACGGCGCTGATGTGAACAAACACATCCTTGCTGCCATCATCCGGCTGAATAAAACCATAGCCTTTTTGATCGTTGAACCACTTAACAGTACCTTGAGCCATAAGCCCTTCTCCAAGTTTAGTTTTACGAATGACCGACACCATTGTGCCAGCCGCCTTTATCAATCGAGATTTGGAAGAAGGTCGTCAGTCCGACGCGGAGCGCCAAGGGCCTAGTTCATTCCGGCCGAATACTCGATAGGATGGCTTACATAATGTCAACCCGGCAAAAGTGCAAGTCCAACCTTTATAAGCCCCTCTTACTCAGCCAAATCTTGCACGACGAAATCCACCGGGATTTGCCCTTTCGCGCGCGGTAGGGTCAGTTCCAGGGCGAGCGACTTCCCGGATGCACATTCGACTAGAACCGCCACGATGTCCTCCAGGGCGACATTCTCCCTAGGAAAACTATCCTGCACTCCTTGGGCAGCTTCGTAGACATTCAAGTAACGGCCATTGGCTTCGGCGTGGTGAATCACGTCGAAAACCGCGTCGCGAATGGTCTGGCTTACGTAATAGGTCATGGCAGGGTCCTTTCTCTCACGCCAGATTTAGGCCCATCCGCGAGAAGCTCAATTCCGCAAAAGCTAAGTCGCCGCAAACGAGGCAAACCGCGCAAGGCGCTTCAAAATAGTGATGACCACAAGGAGCGGAGCTTGAAACCTATGAGTAAGTGACGTATTTATCGCCCATTACTCACTTTACCCATGGGAGCCTCCGGTGGCGGAGCGGGAAATCAGGCTTCAAATCATGATATCGCCGGACGAACTCGACGCAGTCGAGACCTGGCGGTTCAAATCCAGGATGCCCAGCCGGGCATCGGCCATTCGAGAGCTGTTGCGCAGAGGCTTGGCGGCCGAAGGGTTTACGATTGCCGAGCCCGGGCAGCGATCTTCCGAATTCGGAATCATGGACGGACCGAGCCGGGAGGATTGAGGGCGGTTCGCCTGGCCGCCAACCCTATCCGAAGGCCAGATCGTAGAGCAGCTTCAAATTCAATGCGATGATGATGCCGGCAATAACGGCTGAAACGATTGTAAGCCAAAGGGGTGCGACGAGCGCGCCCATCTTGGTGCGATCGCGGGTGAACATGACGAGCGGCACTATCGCGAAAGGCAATTGAAAGGCGAGGACCACCTGCGAGAGGATGAGCAGCGCGCCGGTTCCCGCCTGGCCGTAATAGATCGTCACCAGGGCAGCCGGCACGATCGCCACCATGCGGGTGATGAGACGCCTTAGCCAAGCCGGCAATCTGATCTCGAGAAAACCCTCCATGACGATCTGGCCGGCCATGGTGGCGGTCACGGTCGAATTGAGCCCGCAGCATAAGAGCGCAATGGCAAACAGGCTCGGTGCCAGCATCGAGCCGACGAGCGGGGCCAGCATCGCATGGGCGTCGCCCAGTTCGGAGATCTGCGTCTGCCCGGTCCTATGGAAGGTCGCGGCGGCGAGGATCAGGATCGATGCATTCACGAGAAGCGCAAACATCAACGCGACCGTCGAGTCGATGGTCGCAAGCTTCATGGCCTCGCGCTTCTCGGGCAGCGTATGGCCGTAATCGCGCGTCTGGACGATGCCGGAATGGAGATAGAGATTGTGCGGCATGACCGTCGCGCCAATGATGCCGAGGGCCAGATAGAGCATCACCGGATTCTTGACGATCTCGACGGTCGGCGCGAAACCCAAGATCACGCCGCGCCAGTCCGGATCGGCCATCGCAATCTGCACGAAGAAGCAGACGAAGATGACACCGAGCAGCGAGATGACGAAGGCCTCGATCCATCGGAAACCAAGCCTCTGCAGCCAGAGTATCAGAAAGACGTCGAGTGCGGTGATGACGACGCCAAGCTCAAGCGGGATGCCGAAGAGCAGGTTGAGGCCGATGGCAGTGCCGACCACCTCGGCAATATCGGTGGCGATGATGGCTATTTCGGCGAAGAACCAGAGCATCCAAGCGACGGGCCGCGGAAAGGCATCGCGGCAGGCCTGCGCCAGATCGCGACCGGAGCCGACAGCAAGGCGCGCGCAGAGCGATTGCAGGATGATCGCCATGATATTCGAAAGCAGCGCAACGAAGAGCAGCGTGTAGCCGAACTGCGCGCCGCCGGCGATCGAGGTCGCCCAGTTGCCCGGGTCCATATAGCCGACCGAGACGAGATAGCCGGGGCCGATGAAGGCAGCGAGGCGCCGCCACGTGCCCCCGGTTCGCGCGACGCGGACAGAGCGAAAAACATCAATCAGAGAAGGTTCCCCGCGGTCGCGCCGCCATCCGGGAACAGGGTCGATGTCTGCCGCATGATCGCTCATGGGCGTAAATTTAGCGTTGGCTAAACTTTATTGCAAGGGTATATTTCGACGATGCCCGCCAATCGCAAGACAACCCCTGCCCGCAGCCGCCCGGCCGCTTTCAAGCGCACCCGCGCCGACCACCAGACAGAGCTTGCCGAGGATTATGTCGAGCTGATCGCCGAACTCCTCGAGGAGCGCGGCGAAGCCCGCGGCACCGACATCGCGCAACGTCTCGGCGTTTCGAACGCCACCGTCGTGAAGACGCTGAAGCGGCTCCAGGACGAGCAATTGATACGGCAGGAGCCCTATCGCGCGGTATTCCTGACCGATGCCGGACAAAAACTCGCGGAAGACGGTCGCCGCAAGCATGCGATCGTCGAGAGCTTTCTCATCGCACTGGGGGTGAAGGCGGATGTGGCGCGCATCGATGCAGAAGGCATCGAACATCATGTCAGCGGCGATACGCTCGACGCGATGGAGCTTTTTCTCAAGAGCCGCGGCGAAGAACAGAAATAAAGAAGCCGTCGGTCTCGTGGCGGGCGGGCGTCAATTGCAAGCCGAGATCCGACGAAATGGCGCTTTCGGGAACCGCCGTGCCAATCGCCGTCTGCCATTGCTCGCGACAGGGAACCGGGGCGAAACCGGTATTGCGCTCGAGGAAGGCGGCGACCTGGTCTGCATTTTCTTCCGGCAGGACAGAACAGGTCACGTAGACGAGACGGCCGCCGACTTTGACGAGCGCCGCGCCGCGTTCGAGCAGAGCCGCCTGGTCGGCCTGGCGCGCGGCAAGCTGCTTTTCCGTGATGCGCCATTTGGCGTCGGGCTTGCGCCGCCAGCTTCCCGAGCCAGAGCATGGCGCGTCGATCAACAGGCAATCGAGCTTGCCCGCCAGTGCCTCGATACGATCGCCTTCATCGGCAGCTACGACCTGCACGTTGCGCACTCCGGCCCGCTGCAGGCGCTCGAAGATCGGCCGCAGGCGATGACGATCGGAATCATGGGCGAAGATCTGTCCCTTGTTGGCCATCATCGCCGCCAGCGCCAATGTCTTGCCGCCAGCCCCCGCACAAATATCGGCGAGCTGTTCGCCAGGCTTCGCGCCAGTGAGGAAGGCGGCAAGCTGCGAGGCTTCGTCCTGGACTTCGAACCAGCCCTTGCCATGCGCGCGCTCGGCCTCGACGGCGGGATTGCGCTGCTCGTGCCCGGGCGGCGGGATCCGCACGCACCAGGGCGAAAGCTTGCCTGCGGTCGCGCCGAATTTCTCCAGGGCCGCAAGCAGGCGCGGCCGATCGGCCTTCAATGTATTGACGCGAAGGTCGATGGGCGCACGCCGTGCAAGTGCGGCACCCTCTTCGGCTGCGTTTTCGCCAAAGGCGCGGATGAAGGAAGCGCTGAGCCATTCGGGAAAGTCGCCGGCAATATGCGGCGGCAGATTTTCCGCAGGCGGAGTTTCAAGGGCCTGCCGCTCGGCTTCGGTGAGTTCGCCCGGCCCATGGGTTTCGGCGGCATGCGTCGCAATGCGGTCGATCGGCCATCGCCAGAGATCGTGGAGCGCGGCGAGAACAAGAGCGCGTGATGCGCGATCGCCCATGTGGCTGCTAAGCGAATTGCGATGCCGCAGGACATCGAACACCAAGGTCCCGATGGTGTGACGATCGCCGGAGCCCGCGAAGCGATGCCCCCTCGCCCAGTCCTTGAGCGCTTCCGACGCCGGACGATGACGGCCGGCAATCTCGTCGAGTATCTCGATCGCCGCGGCGATGCGGCCGCCATCACGCATGATCTGCCGTCAGCCCTGGCGCAGATAGTTGGGCGGTTCGCGGGTGATCATCACGTCATGGACATGGCTCTCGCGAAGCCCGGCATTGGTGATGCGGACGAATTCGACGCGCTTCTGCAATTCGACGATGTCGGCGGCGCCGACATACCCCATCGCGGCACGAAGGCCGCCGGTCAATTGATGCAAGACAGTTGCAACCTGGCCCTTGTAGGGAACCTGGCCCTCGATACCTTCCGGCACCATCTTGAGCTGGTCCTTCACTTCCTGCTGGAAGTAGCGATCGGCGGAGCCGCGCGCCATCGCGCCAACCGAGCCCATGCCGCGATAGCTCTTGTAGCTCCGGCCTTCATACAAATAGACCTCGCCCGGGCTCTCGTCGGTTCCGGCGAGCAGCGAGCCGATCATTGCGACGCCGGCCCCGGCGGCAATCGCCTTGGCGAGGTCGCCTGAATATTTGATGCCGCCGTCGGCGATGACCGGCACACCGGCTTTGCCCGCGGCCTCGGCGCAATCCATGATGGCACTCAATTGCGGGACGCCGACGCCGGCGACAACACGCGTGGTGCAGATCGAGCCCGGCCCGATGCCGACCTTCACCGCATCGGCACCGGCATCGATCAAGGCCTTCGTCGCCTCGCCGGTCGCAACATTGCCGGCGATGATCTGCACGCGGTTCGACAGCTTCTTCACGCGCCGGACCTGCTCGATCACGAATTGCGAATGGCCATGCGCGGTATCGACAACCACGACATCGGCGCCGGCATCGATGAGCATCTCGGCGCGTTCAAAGCCTTTATCTCCGGTTCCCGTCGCGGCGGCGACACGCAGGCGCTCACGCTCATCCTTGGCGGCAAGCGGATGGTCGGCCGCCTTCTCCATGTCGTTGACCGTAATGAGGCCGACGCATTTGTACTTGTCGTCGACGACGATGAGTTTCTCGATGCGATACTTGTGCAAGAGGCGGCGGGCCTCGTCACGGTCGACGCCTTCGCCCACCGTCACCAGGTTTTCCCGCGTCATCAGTTCGGAAACCCTGGCGTTCCGGTCGGTCGCGAAGCGCACGTCGCGATTGGTGATGATGCCAACCAGCGTCCCGGTCTTGTCGACGACCGGAATGCCAGAAATACGATGCCTGTCCTTCAACGCCAGCACATCGGCAAGCGTCGCTTCCGGTGCGATGGTGATCGGGTTGACCACCATGCCGGATTCAAAGCGCTTCACCTGACGGACATGATCGGCCTGGACGGCCGGTTCGAGGTTCTTGTGGATGACGCCAATGCCGCCGGCCTGCGCCATGGCAATGGCAAGGCGGGCTTCGGTGACGGTATCCATCGCGGCGGAAATGATCGGGATCGAGAGTTCGATGTCGCGCGTTAACCTCGTGCGGGTCGAAACCTGACCCGGCAGCACCGATGACGCGCCCGGCTTCATGAGCACATCGTCGAAGGTAAGATATTCTTCTATCTGGCGGCTGATCATGGCCAACCTTCCATTTCGTCGTTGCAGGGGACTCGCTGAGGTTGGCGGCTGTCTCTAACACCCGCGCGACGGCTTTCGCAAGCGGAATTGGGCGCTGCGGTGACCATAGAGGGGCGATGCCGCGGCGAGGGCTTTACTCCCGACGGAAACAGGAACCCTCCCCCGTCTGACCCGTTGAGTGGGCATCATCCACACGCCGATAGTTCGGCAATTAAACCTTCAGGAGCTTTGTAAATGGTAAGAAAATCTCTCATCGGCGCACTAGCCATGTTCACGGCTGGCGCAATTGCTTTGCCGCACGTGACCTTTGCCGCTCCGCTGACGCAGCCAAACCAGGCCCGCCTCGCGGAAGTTGCCAAGGGTGACGTCAACATCGAGCCGGTCGCTCAATATTGGCGGAAGAAGAAACCGGGGTATGACCGGAGCAGGCATGGTGATCGGTATCGGTCCAGGCACGGTAACTACCGTCACTATCACAATGGATATTACTATTCTTCGCCGTGGTGGCTCGCCGCGCCGCTCATTGGCGGAGCGCTTCTCGGTGGCGCCTATGGAGCGCCGAGGTATGACCGCGGAGGCGACCATGTCGAGTGGTGCCTTAACCGCTATCGCAGCTACAACCCGAAGACCGACAGGTTCCTTGGTTATGACGGTGAATATCACCGCTGCAACAGCCCTTACTAACTGAGGGCCCTAGCGCCGCGAAAGCCCATGGCCAGCACGAAGAGTTCTGCGGAGTCTTCGCGGCTGGCCTTGGGTTTTACATGTCGTACGGTGGTGAAATCGCGCTTCATGAGTTTAAGGATCTCGCCTTCCGTTCCGCCACGCAGGACCTTGGCAACGAGATGTCCGCCGGGGTGAAGAATAGTCTTGGCAAAGTCGTAGGCGGCCTCGGCCAGCGCCATGATCTGGATGTGGTCGGTTTGACGATGGCCGGTCGCATGCGGGGCCATGTCGGACAGAACGACATCGGCCTTTTTGCCACCCAGTTCTGCCACGATCTTTTCCGGAACTCCCTCGCTAAGAAAATCATCATGCAGGATGACGACGCCCGGTATCGCCTCCATGCCATGCATGTCGATCGCCACGACGCGACCCTTTCCGTCGGTGGCGCGGACGCGTTGCGCGGCGACTTGCGACCAGCCGCCGGGCGCTGCACCCAAATCGACCACCTTCTGGCCGGGTTTGAGCAAATGATACTTGTCGTCAATCTCGATGAGCTTGAAGGCAGACCGCGAACGAAAGCCCTGGCGGCGGGCTTCGGCGACATAAGGATCGTTGAGTTGACGCTCGAGCCACGCCTTGGACGAGACTGTGCGCCTCTTGCCGGTCTTGAGCCGCTCCTTCAGGCGCCGTCCCGGCCCGACAGTTCCACCGGGGCGACTCACGCCGAAACCTTATGCGCATTATCCTCGCGCATGAGGAGCGTCAGCATGCCTTCACGCAAGCCGCGATCGGCCACGCGAATGCGGGGTGCCGGAAAGGCAAGGCGGATTTCTTCAAGTATCGCGCACCCGGCCAGCACCAGGTCGGCGCGTTCGCGCCCAATGCAGGGATTCTCAGCCCGCGTGGCATAGTCCATGGCCAGCAGTTTCGCTGTCACATCGCCGATGGCAACGCTATCGAGCCAGCAACCGTCGACGCGTGAGCGGTCATACCGCTTGAGGCCAAGCTGAACGCCGGCGATGGTCGTGACCGTTCCGGACGTACCGAGCAAGTGATCGGGCGTCCATTCGCCATCATTTGCCGCCCTCACCTGATTGACGAAGCCCTCGAGCATTGGCCGCAAATGATGACGCATGGCGGCGAAAATCTCCGGCGTCACCACCATGCCGCCAAAACGCTCCGACAGCGTGACGACACCTGCCGCGAGCGAAGTCCAGGCACCCACCCGGTAACGACCATCCTGCCTGACGATCCACATGAGCTCGGTCGAGCCGCCGCCTATGTCGAAAATCAACGAGGTTTCAGCGCCCGGCTCAATTAGCGGTTCGGCACCGGTAGCGGCAAGATGAGCCTCGGTCTCGCGATCGATGATCTCGAGGACCAAGCCCGTCTCTTCTTTTACCCGGAGGATGAAATCTTCGCCGTTCTCGGCCGTCCGACAGGCTTCCGTGGCGACGAGACGGGTACGACCGACTTTGCGCCAGGCCAGCTTGTTGGCGCACACCCGCAGAGCCTCAATGGTGCGAAGCATGGCAGGCTCGCCCAAGCGACCGGTGTGGCTCAGTCCCTCGCCCAACCGGACGATGCGCGAAAAGGCATCCACGACGGTGAACCCGGTCTGCGCAGGCACGGCGACGAGCAACCTGCAGTTGTTGGTGCCCAGGTCGAGGGCTCCATAATACTGCTCGCCTTCGATGCCCCCGTAAGCAGGCCTTATCGACGCTGGGCGGCCATTTGCCGCTCCATGCTCGCTTCGCCCGCGACGAGGGCCGAAGCCGCCCGCTCCGGTGGTCGCATCCACGATCTTAACCTTCCGGCGGCCCTTGCGCTCAACGCCGCAAAGTCGGAGCGCAGTCGAACCGCAACAAATCATTTCGTTGCAGCCAGTCTAACAGCTTCACGCCCGAGGTAAAGCTGGCGCCACGGCCGGATCGCCCCAAGGGATGACGGATTAGCGAGGTTTAATTAACCACCCATTATGGCCTTTCCATTAGTCAAGATGAGGAAACGGAAGGCATAATGCGGACATTCGGCCCTCGCTGGTTCAAGCAGGACTCCCTGATGGCGGAGTTCTCCGATCATTTCGGCCACGCCATCACCCGGCAGAAGCAGACCCTGGCCCTCAACGCCGCCAAGGTCGAAGCCGAACTCGCATCCAAGGCCAAGTCCGAATTCATCGCCAATATGAGTCATGAGTTGCGCACGCCGCTCAACGCGATCATCGGTTTTTCCGACATGCTGATGGTGCTGAAGATCAGCGATGTTCAGCGCGTGAACCAGTATTCCGGCTATATCCGCCAGGCCGCCGACCATCTCCTCGCGCTGATCAACGGCATCCTCGACGTCTCGAAAATCCAGGCGGGCAAGCTGGTCGTCGACCTGCAACCGGTCGAACTCGGGCCGATCCTCGAATCCTGCGTGCTGATCATCGATGCAAAGGCCAAGGAGCGGGACATCTCGGTGACCTGTACCGTCTCCCCCGCTACGCCCCTGCTCTATGCAGATCCTTTGCGGCTCAAACAGATTCTCATCAACATCCTGGGCAACGCGACCAAGTTCACCAATCCGCGCGGCAAGGTCCATGTCGAGGCGGCTCCGGGGCCCGAGAACGCCGTTACCATCAGTGTGACCGACACCGGCGACGGGATGTCGGAAAGCGAAATCGAAACGGCGATGCGCCCGTTCGGCCAAGTCGATGCCGGCTTCAACAAGCGCCATGAGGGTACCGGTCTTGGACTACCAATTTCGGTTGCGCTGACGCGCCTGCATGGCGGGACGCTGACGATCGAATCCGAGAAAGGCCGCGGTACACGAGTGAGCATCCTGATCCCGGCTTTTGATCCCGCGAGGGCCCTGCAGCGGCCCTCATATGCGCAACCCATGCGCCCTTGAGGGCGGAGGCAAGTAATGAACCTACAGGTCACTTCCTCTCTAGGACGGCGCGCCGAGCCGGCACAATTGCAACGCGTGGGGCGGATCGTGGCTGTGACGGGTGCCCATGCGATCGTGCTCCTCGACGCCGAAGACGAGTTTCGGCGCGGCGACAGCGACAAGAGCCCGGAAATCGGCACCCTTCTCAAGGTTGATACGGTTCCCTCAATCGCACTGGCCATGATCTCGGCGCTCAGTGCGCCGATGCCGTCGCATTCCCATAGCGAGCAGGAACTGCGCATCGCCGAAGTCGAATTCATCGGTGAACTGCCAAAAGACGAGCGTGGCGTCGCCATGCAGTTTCGGCGCGGCATTTCAAGCTACCCCGCCCTCGGCGACGCCGTTTTTCGCGCGAACCAGGAAGAACTCGCCAAGGCCTACTCCTGCAATACCGACAAAGCGGTGCGCATCGGCCATATCCAGCAGGACCCTTCAATCCCCGCGATGATCAAGATCGACGAGATGCTGGGCAAGCATTTCGCGGTGCTGGGGACGACCGGTACCGGCAAGTCATGCTCGGTGGCGCTGATCCTGCGTCGAATCCTCGAGAAAAACCCGCAAGCCCATATCCTGCTGCTCGACGTGCATCGCGAATATACCCAATCCTTCCAGGAATGGGCGGAGGTCATCACCCCCGAAAATATGGCGCTGCCCTTCTGGCTGCTAAACTTCGACGAAGCCGTCGAGATCCTGATCGGCAACCAGCCCAATCGCGAAACCGACGTTGAAGTGCTGCGCGAACTGATCCCGCTGGCCAAGCTGCGTTACATGAACAATCAGCGCAAGGACCGCGCTGCCACCAACTTGCGTCCGGGCAGCGGGCTCGATGCTCCCAATATCGGCGTCGACACGCCAATCCCCTATCGCACGTCCGACCTGCTTGGGCTTCTCGAAGAGTCTATCGGCAAACTCGACCTGCGAGGCGAACTGGCCCCCTACAAGCGACTTAAAGCCCGGGTCGAGACGATCAGCCGCGATCCGCGCTACGCCTTCATGTTCGGGAGCCTCACCGTGCATGACACCATGGCGCAAGTGCTCTCACGCATTTTCCGGGTGCCGGTCAACGGCAAGCCGATCGCTATTCTCGAACTCTCCGGCTTGCCATCTGAAATCATCAATGTCGTGGTCTCCGTGCTCGCCCGCCTCGCCTTCGATTTCGGCGTGTGGAGCGCCGGGCGGATCCCGATCACTTTCGTCTGCGAAGAAGCGCATCGCTACGTGCCCATCGACAAGTCGCTCGGCTTCGAGCCGACCAAGCGGGCGATTTCGCGCATTGCCAAGGAAGGCCGCAAGTACGGCGTTTCGCTCTGCATCGTCACGCAGCGCCCCGCTGAACTCGATCCTACAATCCTCAGCCAATGCAACACGATCTTTTCGCTGCGCCTCACCAACGAGCGCGACCAGGAAATTTTGAAAGCCGGCATATCCGATGCGGCCAAGAGTCTTCTCGAATTCATGACGACCATGGGTACAGGCGAGGCCATCACCTTCGGTGAAGGCGTGGCGCTGCCGACGCGGATCAAGTTCGACATGCTGCCGCCCGAGGCCAGACCGAAAAGCAATACCGCCTCATTCACGGAGAACTGGTCGAAGGACCCGCCCGACCAGAACTTCCTGAATGAGGTCGTGAGCCGCTGGCGTCAGCAGGCTTATTCTCAGGCAAGCGAGGTTTTGGCAGAACCGGCTCCCGAGACCGCCCCGGCGCAGCGCATGCCGGAGGCCAATCAGTGGCCGCCCGCCGGCCAGCAGGCGGCGACCTTACAGCCGGCTCCTCAGCCGAGCCTGCGCAAGACCCCTCCTGTCGCCGGGCAGCCTTTGTGGCCCACTCCGGCGCCGCGCCAGGCCCAGCCCGCCGGCCAACCTCTCCCGCCGTCGCCGCGATCGGCGGCACCCCCGCCTCCGGCGCCGGCTGCTACTGCGTCCAATCAGCAGAGCCTCGCGAACCTGATCAAGCAGTTCCGCGGCTAGAGCGGACGGATGCGCTTCGGACCTACCAACGTGGGTCCCGCCCATCCAAGTGCGCTTCTGGCGTCATGAGTGGCTGGCTATTCGACGCGTAAGGCGCGACATAGGCGAGCCTGAATGCATCGCCGATACAGGTGAAGAGGCGCGTGAAATTGTAGCGAGCGCGCACAGCGGTGCCGTCTGACTTGGCCGCAGCTTCGCCGCTTATTACCCCAGGCGCCGAGAAGGTGATGTCTGTCATGGTCTCCTCCAATGACTGGAGGATGACAGCCCAGCTTCTCCCGGTCCTTGGCGCAGGGCATCAGCTTCCTGAAGAATGCTGATGTTCACAAGCAGATGACCTGAGCTATTCTTCCGGAGTGAAAATGGACCTGCAATTCGGCCCATACCTCTTGAAGCGTCACGAGCGGCGGCTGATCGGCCCCGACGGCCCGTTGGAGCTGACTGTCGCCTCCTTCCACATTCTCGAGCAACTCCTCGCAAATCCGGGCGACGTCGTCGGCAAAAGAGAGCTTCTGGAGGCGGTCTGGCCGAATACGATCGTCGAAGAAAATACTTTGCAGGTGCATGTGTCGGCGCTGCGCAAGTCGCTCGACCCTGACATGATCGCCACCGTTCACGGGCGGGGCTACAGGTATGCCGGCCCCGCTCCGGCTGAGGTCAAAACCATTACCGTCCCCGGCACTTCCGGGACAGCCTCGACCAGCGGCCTGGCCGTGCCGACCAAGCCGGTGATCGTCGTCCTGCCTTTTGAGAACCAGGGCGACGCGGATCAGACGTTCTTCAGCGACGGCATCACCGAGGAGATCACCGACAGGCTGACCCGTTTCCGCGCGCTTTCCGTCATCGGTCAGCACTCGGCTTCCACTGCGCGTGCGGGAGGTCCGGATTTTCAGGCGCTGCGCGATAAGCTACACGCCGATTTCGTGGTCACCGGTCGTATTCAGCGTCAAGGCGAGCGCCTGCGCATTGCGGTACGCCTGTCCGATGCGAGGACGGAAGCGGCCGTGTGGGCCGAACGCTACGACCGCGCGCTTGCGGGCATCTTTGAATTGCAGGATGAGGTGACGGAGCTCATTGCCGCGGCGGTGGCGCATCAGCTCGACATCGAGATATCGGGCTGGAGCGGCAAGCGAGTCCCCGCGAATTTCGCAGCCTACGAGTTCATCCTGCAAGGACATTGGCATTTCAAGAAGATCAACATCGTAGCGACCGAAAACGCCAAAACCTGCTTTGAGCGCGCACTCTCACTCGATCCCAGAAATGCAGAGGCCATGAGTTCGCTGGCGATGTGTTACACCTCGGGCTGGATGTTCGAATTCTCTGAGCCAAAGCTCAAGAAGGGCGTGGATATCGCGGCCGAGGCGATCGAGTGCGACAGTTCGGCTGCGAAGGGCCACGCCGTGCTGGGACTGGGACTCCTCCATCTTCACGGCCTTGAGGCAGCAAGCGCGCCAATCGAGCAGGCGCTTGCTCTCAATCCAAGCGACTGGTTTGGCCTTACCAATCGTTCGATGCTCAGCATCTATGCCGGCGACACCTCCGATGCGCGCCGATGGATCGATCTGGCGCGGCGCCTCAATCGCGCGCCACCCTCGTGGCTCACGGAATTCGAGTGCATATCAAAATTCCAGGAAGGCCTGTTTGGCGATGTCCTGCCGGGCGTCGAACCCGTCGATGATGGTGCGTGGGATATGATGTATGCCCTCGCCTGCTATGGGCATCTCGGGCTGGAGGAGAAAGCCAGGCGGACAATCAAACGTTTTCGAGACCAGGGACGCGAGATCGACTTCTTATTCGGCGCGGCGCGCGAACCCTATCTGGACCAGGCCACCCGGGACCAGCTGACACGCGGGCTCCGAATGGCGCTTGGCTAGGCGAAGGGACACCGTGGGCCCCACCCTTATTTGAGCGATTGCCAGAGTTTCGGATCGGCCAGTTCGGTTTCCTTGACCTGCAATCGTTCGCTCGTGTCCGCGTCCGATCTGAGCGCCCAAGTCATCGGATTGTCGGTCTCATTGGCGGGACCGGTAACAGTGTAGACATGCCCAGCATGCATTCCGGTCAGCTTCTTGTAGCGCGTGTCGATCATGATCAGTTTGCTCCAGGGTTTGTGGACTAGCTAAACGGGGCCCGATCGCCGACGTCTTCCACAGCTAAGGTTACAGTGAGTCGGCCTCCAACAAGAGGCTTAGCTTTGCCGCTCAAGTTCATCTTCCATTCTCCAACTCAGTGCTGGAGCGCTCTCTCCCATCGCCCGAATGGCGGCAACCACCTTCTCCAGCCCCATTTTCCGCGAAGCCTTCACGGCCACTAAATCTCCTGGCTTCAACAACGACGGCATAGCGACAGCCGCCGTCCCTGCATCGGTATAACCAACGGTCTCTGCGGCGCCTCCACTGGCGAGGCGCGCGCGTGCACCGATCGTGACGAATACATCGATACCCGCGTCCCGAACTTGCGGAGCTATCTCTTCGTGGAACCGCGCAGAATCGGAACCGAGTTCAAGCATGTCGCCGAAGATGAACACCTTGCGGATCGCCTTACGCAGTTTCAACGTATCCAGCAATGCGGCGACCGATTGATGCAGCATTGAAAGAATCGTCAATGAGTTCGATGACACCATCGTCGTTTTGGATGCGGTATCGTGTTAGCCTCCCCGGCGAGGGTGACGCTGTGGCGAGTGACGAAATCAACCTGTGAACGTCGAGGCCGATGACGCTCCCAACTCCGATCGCAAACATGGCATTCTCAATGAAGTGGCGTCCCGGGAGAGAGAGCCGGAACGGATAAGGTGTCCCAAACACAGACATCGTTCCTTCACTAACTGCTCCATTAAACACTGCCTCGACAAGGAAGACGTCACTTCCCGGGCCGTTGCCGACAGTCACGAGTCGACCCAAGCGCTTTGACCGGATGAGGCCATCATGGACGTCGTCAGCATCCAGTATACTTCCATGCACTACGCCGATCCGTTCGCCTTCCAGGTGATCAAGCAGTGAAATCTTTTCGCGAAATATACCGTCAGGATCACTGTAGTGTTCCTTATGTGAAACTCCAATGTTTGTGACGATTCCTATATGCGGTCTTGCTACGCTGGCATGCCGCATGTGTCCTGGTCTCGACGCCCCGACCTCCACAATAGAGAATTGACTTTGTAGCGGCCGGTTGATGATTAACTCACAGATACCTCCCAATGCGTTGCGCGTTTCCGCGGACTTGAACGACAAACCGTCAGAGGAGAGGACGTGGTGCAGGAGGTCCTTGGTGGTCGTCTTACCAACGCTCCCCGTAATCGCGATTACCTTCCCGCGATACGACGCTCGGGCGAATCTCGCCAATTTTACCAGCCCCGCCAGAGGTGGGTTTAGGGAGATCACAGGCACACCGGGACTGAAGGAGAGACGTCCAAGGTTCGTTATCGCTGCCGAGGCTCCGTGCGCGATTGCCGACTTGAGTGCGTCCTCCTCGTTGCCGAACCCTCGATTCTTAAGTTCGAAGGGAGAGGATACAAAAAGGGATCCGGGGGAGCATTCCTCCGGTATTATATTTACAGAGGTGATGGAAAACTGTGGCCAATCAGCGGGAGCACTCGGTCCGAGATCAAGAGCGCTCAAAAGAGTTTTCGAATCCCAAATCCAATCCACTCGCCACCTATCTGATACGGCCGACTAGCGGCAGACCGTAGCAAGGGCTCTGCGCTCGCCCATTCCATTTCACAGAGGCAGCCAACAGCGATCCGGCGTTGACACTCCTGTATATAATTTTCCCCGTCATATGAGCGGGCAACATTTGCACCCGGTATCGAGGCGATCAACCAGAGTCTGCGGCCTTTGAGGTAGCAGGGCACCGGAGCGGCAGCTTCCCAGGCCTCAATGCTACAATATCCCGAAGCAGGAGGCTTGGCTTGAGGACTGGGATTCGAACCTAGACTGGCGGGGTCAGAGTCCGGTCTCAATATGACCCGTACCCTTGCAAAGCTCTCAATGCTGCTCGCCGTGGCGAGGGTCTGCGCCTTGCCGCAGGACAGGCATTAAACTCCGAGAGCGTCTCGGCTGCCGTCACCGCGCGCCGGTCGCCATCCGGCGGGGCATGTATGCAATTTTCCCCGTTTTGCGGTCACCCCTTATCCTTCTTAGACGGTTTACCCTCTGGCGGCGGTGGAGTTGCAGCGTCCCGAGCCTCTCTGAGGATCCGCAATTTCTCGGTTTTCGTATCCTGCAGGAGTTTTTCGTTCTTGGTTATGATGTCTGCGGCGGCTGTCATCGCGCCGTGGCGCTCATCGCGACTGCGCCTGGAATTAAGCTTTGGCATTTCAGGCCCCCCATTTCTCGAGTGCCCGCAGCCGAGACAACCAGAGTTACCAAATCCCAAGCCCCGGCGCGAACTGCCGGGATCCCTTTCCGGCTACAGCTTGAATTCATATCCTTGAAGCAAGGAGGCCGCAAAGTCGAATTTGTCAAATAAACTCAAGTGGCTGGGGGACTAGGATTCGAACCTAGACTGGCGGAGTCAGAGTCCGCTGTCCTACCGTTAGACGATCCCCCAAGACGCACGCATATTCACAATCAAAGTCAATGGTTTAGGTCTTATTAGACCACCTCCACCAACGCGTGGCGTGCCGGAGCCGCCCCCATTTAGGTCGCCGCTGCCTGGCAGTCAACGCCCAAGACGGCGCCGATTCGGCCCGTGCGCTTTCGAAAGATTAATCCGTGCGTTCATGGAACTTCAATGAATCTCGGCTCTTCTTCCAGAAAAGCGCGGCATGGGAGGCAGCGCATGCATCCAGGTATGGAAATCATCACAGCCGATGGAAAGCGGATCGGGCATCTTGGCCCGTGCTCGCGGATCGACGTTCTTCAGATCGCTCGATCGCCACACACCATCCCGGTGGGCTGGGTGGCCCGCGTCGATAGCGATGTCATCCTGAGGAAGACCTACGCGCAAATGGTCGACGCGTGGGGCGCCGAACCCGGCCCGGTGGTCATCGCCGGCGGAAGACACTGATCAGCGCTTTCCTCTCGATTTCCTCGGCTTGTCTTTGCTGCTCGAAGGCAATCGAACGACGTTGTCGCTGCCGCCCAAGCTCTGTCTTAGCGATGCTTTGAGCCCGACCGGGCGATTGTGTTTCTTCAGGAGATCTCGGAAAGCTTCATCTGCCAGTTCCTGGAATGTCGCCATCCGGTCCTTGGCCAGCATGTCGATTGCGTCCCAATCCTCCAGGTCAAACCGGACGCGTTTCCCGATGAGCTTTTCGTCCGGCATGTCTCATCCTAACCGGTTTCAACCGGATCGCCCCTCTCCACCAGATGCGCGCAGACAAGCCATTCGTCGAAGCTCGACTGCAATGCCTGCATCGCGGATTCCAGATCCGGAGCAGAATAGCCAGTCGCCTGCCATTGGGGCGTGGGCGGCAATGCGCCTATCGACCATGTGTACTCGGTATCGCCCTTTTCGGCCGTTCCGTGATCGATACTGCCGATGAGACAATCGCCGGAATAGGCTTCGTAGTCATCGAATGCGTTGCGTTTGAAAGTAAGCGGCATGCGGAGCCTCCAAGATAAAGGCCCCGCAGCGGGGGGCTGCGAGGCCTTGCGCGCTTCCAGGTTGACAGCCGTAAGCCACAAAGGCCGGAAGGCTGTATGAGATGCGATCTTTAAAGCGCCGGCCGGTTCATTGGTTCCCATCGCGATTATTGGTGTCGGCTTTATCGCCATATTTCGATCAAGGGGCCCGCTTCGCCATAAACGGGGTCGTGGCGTGGCCGCGGAACATTTGGGATCGTGGTGAGCGCCCTATCGTGCTGCGCGCTGGTCGTACAAAGATCGTAAGTACCGTCCGGCGGATAAGCGCCCACCACCAGAAAATCGTCACTGCTGCGAAGACATTTATGGCCCGTACCGGCCGGCAGGATGGCGACATCGCCGGCGTGGACTTCAATCGTGCTCCCGGGATCGCCGCCGAATTCAACGGTGGCCTGACCGCATGCAACGCCCAGGACCTCGTGTATGCGGGAGTGGTAATGGACGTATCGATAAATGCCGTTTCGCCAGGAGCCCCGCCAATTGTTCGACGCAAAAAGGTCTTCGAACATGGCGGCAGGATCGCTGCCGGACACGAACCGAAGCGAAGACTTGTAGATGATCAACGGCCATGCGGGATGATTGGGAATGAGGCCGTCATCCTCGAATTTGAATTCGTGCGGCTTGCTCTCCTGGATGGAATTGGAGATCTCTTCCCTCGACGGTCGCGACCTGAAAATCATTCTTGGAACCTCAGCGCTTGTCTCCCGGCTTGCGAATCGTGCTCGGTGTCGAGGAATGTTCGACTTCATCAGCGCGTATCTCGACCCAGGCGTGCTTCCGGTTCTCATAGACGGAGAACCGCGGCGAAGGAAAATCGGGATCCGAGAATGCGCCAACGGGAACGGCGGTGACTCCCGGCCAATCCTCGATGACATAGGTCAGCGTCGACCCGCAGGTCGGGCAAAAGCGATAGGTCACCTGATGCCCACTATCGGCAATCCGTTCCCAGATCGTGTGTCGACCGGACATTGTCACATTCGCGTCCGGCCATCTCGCCTGCGTCGCGAACACGCTGCCGCTGCGTTTTTGACATTCGAGGCAATGGCATACCGACACCCGCACCGGATCGCCTTCACAATCCACACGCAGTTGGCCACATCGGCACGTCGCTGTACGTCTCGTCACCAGATCACCAATGCCTATACGAAGCTGGCAGACATCATAGCCATTCTGCGAAAGATTGCAGGTAAGATACTTGCGGGCATGCCAGACACGACCGGTGCGAATGGCGGCCAATCATCGACACTGACCGGGGAGAAGTTCGCTGGCCTTCGGCGGCTGACTCGTTCAAAGTCATCAGAACGGCAAGGGAGTAGTCAATGATCCTGGGCATGTCAGTCGGTGCCTTCACGCTATTGCATGTGATCATCAGCATGGTCGCGATAGGGAGCGGGCTGATCGTCATAGGCGGAATGTTTGCTTCCTCAAGACTGCCGGTCACGACATCAATCTTTCTCTTCACGACCGCTTTAACGAGCCTTACAGGTTTCTTGTTCCCGATCTCCGGCTTCACCCCGGCGCTCGGCGTGGGCCTTATCGCCTGCGCCGTCCTGGTGCTTGCGCTCATCGCTCTGTATAAAATGCGGCTCTCTGGCGCGTGGCGGTGGATCTATGTGATAGCCGCCGTAGTCTCTGTCTATCTGAACGCTTTCGTTTTCGTCGCGCAAAGCTTCGTCAAGGTCGCGGCGCTCAATGCATTGGCGCCCACGCAAGGCGAGCCGCCCTTCGCAGCCGCGCAAGGTCTCACTCTGGCGATTTTCATCATGCTCGGGCTTGTCGCGCTATTCCGATTCAAACCGATGCCGCTTGCGCGCTAGCGAGGGGGATAAGGACCATCATGTCATCTGCCGCCGATCCCGTCTCATTCTGGTTCCTGAATACACTGGTCAAGATCCGCGTGCCGAATACGACCGGTGCGGACGGGATCACGATTATGGAGCACCGGGCGCCACAGGGGGATTCGCCGCCGCTGCATGTTCATCGCAATCAGGATGAGGGCTTCGTCGTGCTGGACGGCGAGATACTCGTAAATCTGGATGGCAAGGAAATCATCGCACGCAGAGACAGCACGCTTCTCGTCCCGAAAGGCGTTCCCCACTCCTACAGGGTCGTCTCGCCGGACGGCGCGCGCTTTCTTACGATCACGCGAGGCGCCGACTTTGAGGGGTTGGTGCGCTTTCTCGGGCGCCCGGCCGAACGTGACGCTTTACCGGCGCCCGCGGGTCCGCCCACCCCCGAGCAGGCAGCGAAACTCGCAGAGGCCTCTGCAAGATTCGGGATCGATCTCGTCGGTCCGCCGCTGGCGTGATTGGTCGCCGACCACTTAGCACGACGCTAAAGCGGTTTGTCGGGAACGAGATAGGCAGCGATCGCTTTCATCAGGACTGTCGACAGATTGCCGTCAGGCGCCCCTTCTTTCACGGTGACGGATACAGCAATCGCCAGATCTTCCGACGCCAAGTAGGTCATGGTCGCGGCATAGCCGGCAAAGGACGGATTCTGCACGATCCAGTCATTGATGACGAAGACGCCATAGCCGTAATACATCTTCTCGTTCCAGGGATGGAACTTCGCCGTCCCCGGCGCAAGCTGCAGTTTATGGGATTCCGGCGAAAGCAATTTGCCGGTCCCGACGGCGCGCGCAGTCTTCAGGATGTCGGCGATACTCGACGTCTGGATCGCGCCCTTGGCGAGAGTCCATGAGGGGTTCCAGTAAGTCGACTCCTCGTACTTGCCACGCTCGGCATCGAATGAGTGCAGGACCGGCTCCTGGATGAGCGCCGGCTCCTCGCTGCGCGTATTTTTGAGGGAAAGCGGTTCGAGGATGCTTTCGCGGATGACCTCGGCGAAGGGCTTGCCGGTCACCTTCTCGATGACCTGTCCGAGGATGACGAAATTGGTGTGCGCATAGGACCAGCATGTGCCGGGATCGCACGGCATCGGCCGGGCAAACGCGATCTTGATGAGTTGGTCCGGCGTCCAGTGCTGGAAAGGATCCGCATAGAAACGCTTGATGAAGCCGTCATCGGTCACGTAGTCGGCATAGCCGGAAGTACCGCTGATCAGCATCCCGAGCGTGACCTCGCTGGCCTTCGGATATGCGGGAAACCATTTCGAAAGCTTGTCGTCGACGCTCAGCATCTTCTTGTCCTGCAACTGCAGGAGCACGGTGCCGATATAGGCGATCGCCACCGCACCATTGCGAAAATGCATGTCGGGCGTCGCCGGCACGCCGGTCATCGTATCACCCCAGGCATCAAGCACGACATTTTCGCCGCCGACGGCGATGCCGGCCAGAACCGCCTTGAGCTTGTGCGCCTTCATCGCAGCGCCGACGATCTTGTCGATCTCCTGCTTCGCCAGGGCGATCGAAACGCAACCACCCTTTGCAACGACCTCGCCCTTCGGACAGGCGGCGAATGCTGGGGCGGCGAGCCAGCCACATGCGGCGAAGGCGATGAGCGTGTAAAAAAGCTTGCGATATGCAAAACGGTTGCAAGGCATCGAGATCTCCCTGTTGACCCGACAGACGGGTTCAGTCGCGCGGCATGCGCACTGTCGCGAGCGCAAGGCCGCCCAATATTATGAAGAGTGACAGCGATGCCATGGCCGGCCTCTGGCTGCCGGTCGTCGCGCTGACCACGCCAAACGTGATGGGTCCGAGGACTGCCGATGCCCGCCCGACCAGCGCGTTGAAGCCGAAGAATTCAGCGCTGCGCTCGCGCGGGATCATGCGCGCATAGATGCTGCGGCATAGTGCCTGGGTGGAGCCGAGCACCAGACCTCCGATCAGCACCGCGGTCAGCGGCACGCCTGGGCCAGTGCCGACGGCGAGGAATACGAAGAGGACGATCCAGATCGCCAGCGTGACATTGAGCGCGCCGCGCTCCGACCATTTGCGTGCCAGCCAACCGAAGGCGGCCGTCGCGGGAATGGCGACGGCGTAATAGAGCAGCGTCAGCCGCAGGATTTCCTCAATGGTCAGGCTGAAGGTGGTCTTGAAGTAGATGCCGATGAAGAACAGCAGCGTCACGATGGCATCATTGATGAGGTAGAAGGCGAGCAGGAATTTGAATGTCTCGCGATGTTCGCGCCATCCGATCACGGTGTCGCGAATGCGCCTGAATGCATTGCCGTGTCCCGCGTTCGACTTACCCTGCACCGGAAGGAGTGCAATCGCCGGCAAAGCGAGGCACGCGAAGAAGAGTCCCGTGACAAGGAAGGCGAGCCGGAATGTTGCAGGATCGGCAGTCTCGCTACCGCCGCGGATGAAAGGCAGGCAAAGAAAGAAACATGCGATGCTGCCAAGATAGCCGAGCCCCCACCCTGCTCCCGAGATCAAGGGCAGCAACTGCCTGTCTCCAAGCTGCGTAAGATAGGAATCGTAGATGGACTTGGCCAGCATGAAAGCGACATGCGCGACAATGAAAATAAAGGCAGCCTGAGCTACGTCGCCCGCACCCATGAGCGATAGCGCGGCAGTAAAGACGCAAGCCAGCGCGGTCAGAACCAGCAGCATGCGCCGTCGCGAATGGGTGGCATCCGCATAAGCACCGAGCAAGGGCGCGCTGATCCCGGCAATTGCCAGCGATATGGCAACAGCTGCCGCCCAAAGGCTGTCGGCATTCGGGCGTCCGCGGGCGATCTCGGCGTGGAAGTAAGTGGCAAAGCCGATGGTTGGGATCATCAGGAGGTAGCCTGAACTTCCCATCCCATAGGCAATCCAGGCGGAAATCCGAACCATGCCGCCAGCGCCGCTCAACTGCGGCACAGGAGGCTTCGCTGTCATGTCCGCCTCAGCCGCACTCATCGTCAGAGCTCCACACTTCTTTGATCCTTGCAGACGGGAGGTTTGCGTACAACCGACAATTGCGGTTAATGCCCTGAGGGCTTCTCAAGCAGGACCCGGCAGACTAGTTTCGCGCATTCCAATTGTGGGAGAGCACGATGACATTCCGGCCTATCGCCTTCGCCCTACTTTCTGCCGCCTCATTGGCCTTGACGCAGGCGCCAGCCAAGGCGGCTTCGTTCAATTGCGCACATGCCATCCTCGCGGCCGAGGAAGCGATCTGCGGCAATGACAATCTCAGTCACCTCGATGAGCAGACGGCGGGCATGTATTTCATCATCGTGGGGAGCGGCGCGCCCAAGGCAACGATCAGTCTGGTGAAGGCGTCGCAGCGCAAGTTCATCGAGCAGCGCAATGCGTGCGGCGCGAATATCGATTGCCTGGTCGATGCCTACACCTCGCAGATCATGTTCCTCAAGAACGAGAAGAGCAATCTCGGACTTTAGAGTTCGGAGAGGACCAATGACCGCATTCGGATTCACGCGCCGTCGCCTCCTCACAACCGGCGCCGCCGTTAGTGCCCTTCCCTTGCTCGGCGCCATGCCGTCATGGTCTCAGGCGCCCGCCATCGACCTGCGCGTCGAGAAGCGCGAGATCGAGGTCAAAGGCCGCTCCGCCTCGGTGCTCGGCGTCCGCCAGTCTTCCGGCGTCTCAGGCCTCACGCTCGATCCGGATCTGCCTTTCCGGGTCGATCTGCGCAACGCATTGGGCGTTCCAACCATCATCCACTGGCATGGCCAGACTCCGCCGCCCGACCAGGACGGCGTGCCGGAGTTCAATGTGCCGGCCCTGCTGCCGGGTGAAATCCGCGCCTATGATTTCGCGGCCCGGTTCGGAACTCATTGGATGCATTCGCATCAGGGTCTTCAGGAGCAGGCCTTGCTCGCCGGCCCACTTATCGTTCGCACGAAGGAGGATCTAGCGCCGACGAGCAGGAAGTCGTGGTGCTGTTCCAGGACTTCTCCTTCAAGAGTCCGGAAGAGCTGCTCGCCAGCCTCACCGGCGGGTATGATGGGCTCACGACATGTCGAACATGCAGTCGATGGCGGACGACGATATGTCGAACATGCAAGGCATGGCGGGCATGGATAACGGCGCCAAGCCCGATCTCAACGACATCAATTATGACGCCTATCTCGCCAATGACCGCACGCTCGATGATCCGCAGGTCGTGCGCACCGAGCGCGGCGGTCGCGTGCGCCTGCGTCTCATCAACGGTTCGGCGGGCACCGCCTATTGGATCGATCTCGGAGACACGATAGCAACCGTCATCGCCGTCGATGGCGATCCCGTCGAGCCGATCGCCGGAACGCGTTTCCCACTCGCCATCGCGCAGCGCATCGATCTCCGGCTCACCGTGCCGGCGGGCAAGGTGGTTCCGTTGCTCGCGCAGCGTGAAGGCGATACGGCGCGGACCGGCATCCTGCTCGCCGCGCCGGATGCGTCGATTATCAAGATCGGCGGCAATGCCGACGTCAGAAGCACCCGCCGCGGACCTCTCCCTTGAGCGCCGGCTCAAATCGACGACGCCGCTCGCATCGCGTCCGGTCGACAATGCATTGACGATGCTTCTGACCGGAACGATGGCGCCCTATGCCTGGACCATCGACGGCAGGAACTGGGGCGATCATATCCCCTTGCGCGTGAAGAAGGGCCAGCGCGTTGGCGTCAAGATCGTCAACAAGACGATGATGGCGCATCCGATGCATCTGCACGGCCATCACTTCCAGATCGTCACGCTCGACGGCGTACCCTTGGCGGGGGCCTTGCGCGACACGATCCTCGTCATGCCGGAGGCGACGGTCGATCTTATCTTCGATGCGGACAACCCAGGCCGCTGGCTGTTTCACTGTCACAACCTGATGCACATGGCGACCGGCATGATGACGGAAGTCGCTTACGATTCCGCCTGAGCCGGTGACCGACGCAGCGCATACGAGTCTCGACAAAGTCGTCCGCCCGCCAAACCTCATTTACGGCGTCGATGAATGGCCGCCGCCATTGCAACTCGCCCTACTGGGCCTGCAGTATGCCGTAGTCTCGGCCATCTACCTTGTGCTGGTCGCGATCATCGTGCGACATTCCGGCGCCGATGCCGAGACCAGTCTGCGCGTGATGCGTATCGCCTGCGTCGGGCTTGCCATCGGCACGGTCCTGCAGGCTTTGCCGCGCGGCCCTGTCGGTTCCGGTTTCCTGGCGCCGCCGGTTTTCTCCGCAGTCTATCTGGCGCCATCGCTACTTGCCGCCGAAGCTGGCGGCATGCCGCTCGTCTTCGGCATGACACTCTTTGCTGGAGCCGTCGAAGTCTGCTTCGGTCTCCTGCTTCATCGGCTGCGCCTCCTCATCACGCCGATCCTCAGCGGGCTCACGGTCCTCATTGTCGGCCTGCAGCTTGGCCTCGTCGGCATCGGCGAATTGCTGGACGTCAAAGACGAGCACCAGACTTTCTTTGCACACCACCTCATCGTGACGACGATGACGCTCGCCATCTGCATCTTTCTCAGCATCTGGGGACGCGGGGTGTGGAAGATGACATGCTCCCTCCTGGGGCTGATCGTCGGCATGGTCGGCGCCTATATTGTCGGTATCGTCAGCCCGGCGAACCTGTCGGCACTCGCCGATGCTCCATGGTTTGCCGTTCCGGTTCCCCTCTTCTTCGATCTCAAATTCGATGCTGCCCTCATCCCGGCGTTTCTTGCTGCAGGCATAGCCGGCGCCTTGCGCTCGGTCGGCGTGCTCACCACCTGCCAGCGCCTCAACAATGCCGCCTGGCAGCGTCCCGACTCCGGCAACCTCAAGCGCGGCATCCTCGCCGACGGCCTTGCCAATGTCATCGGCGGCAGTATCGGCGTGACCGGCATGTGCAGCGCGCCGAGTCTCGTCGGCATTTCCGGCGCGACAGGCGCGACGTCGCGGGCCATCGCCTATTCTGCCGCGGCTCTTCCTCGTCGTGTTTGCAGCCTCTCCGAAGCTGTCCGGATTCTTTCTCACCGTGCCGACGGAGGTCGCCGGGCCGCTCCTCGTCTTCACCGCTTCCTTCATGATCGCCGGTGGCATGGACATAACGGTATCGAGGCCGCTCGGGACGCGCGGCACTTACATCGTCGGCATCTCCGTCCTTCTGGCGCTCGGACAGGACATGTTTACCGCTTATTTCGACGCGCTGCCCGCTATCGTGAAGAGCTTCACCGGCAGCATGCTGGCCGTCGGCCTCATCGCCGCGATCATTCTGTCTCTGCTGTTCCGCTTTGGCGCGCGCCAACGCAAGAAATTGCCATGGACTTCGGCGCTCAGAAACATTGGGCAAGGCCGTCGATGACCTCAAGCTGCAGACGAAGAGTTGGAGCATCCCTTCCGGTATCGCCGACCTAGCCGTCGACGAAACCCGGGAAGTCATGGAATTCGTGCGCGACAACCACATGAAGAAGCCCGACGCCATGCTCGAGGCGAGCTATGATGGCATCGGGCTGGAGGTCCGCATCATCTATCAAGGCACGGAGGCTGCAAAGCTTCCACCCTTGCGCCAGCTTCACCTGAGCGATTCCATCGCGCTCGAGACCGAGGAGGAAGCGGCCTTCGCCGGCTTGCGACACTTCCTCCATCACATGGCGGCGGATCGCAAGGAGATCGACGCCAAGGGCGGTGAAGTCCTTATCCGTCTGATCTACACATTATGAGTGTCTTTGTCGCCGAGCGTGCTCTTCGAGCGCTTTTTGTTGAGCTGGGTGAATTCGGACATCGTCGACACCAGCACGCCGGTCGTCCAGCCGAAGGTGAAAACGCCGGACATGGCAATGATAGGACCAAGCAACCGCCAGGACTCCGGCAGCCTGACATTGCCCGCGCCCAAGGTCGTATAGTTTTCGAGAACGAAGAAATAGGCATCGGCCCAAGTCGGCACCATGCTCAACGCATAGAGCGGAAGTGCCCAGAAGATCGTCTCGACCAGGTGCAGCATAGTGAGCGATGCGATCACCATCGCCAGGATGATGTTGATCTTCCAGTGCTGCGTCTCGATCGTCACTCGCGCCCACAGATCCGTGAATTGCCGGTTGATCTTCTGGATGCCGATGCCGTGAATGAGAATGACAAGCGTCAGCCAGATGACGCCGAGAATCGTCTCGATGATCGGATTCGGCGCCGGCATCAAATCGCGATCAGATGTCCGAAGGGCGAATGCGCTTCAGCAGATCCCATGTCGGCAGCGCCGCGAGCCCGCCGACGGCACCCGCCACATAGCTCGGCAGCGGGAACGAGAATATCCACCGCCAGATTTCGCCGGAGAGATAGCCCGCCGCGAGCATCACCAGGATCGTGGCAATCAGACGCTGCCAGAACGGCATGTATTTCATGATTAAAAGCCTCCCGACGAATCTGCGCGCATGGTTGCCACTCGCGGGGTTGCTTGGCAAGCGCCCGGCCGGTGCCGGCCGGACGCCTGTCCTTAGCGCTACTGCTTGAGGGCCTTGGTCTCTTCCCAGAGCTTGATCTGGGCGGCGAGCGAGGAACCCGTCAACGGCGGGAAGAGAATTGCGCTCTTCATGTGTTCGATCGGGTCGGTAAAGCCCATGGCTGCGACCGCCGCCTTGTCGGCGATCTCGAACGCCTTGACGTTGGCATGGCCGTAGCCGCTCCCCTCGATGAGGTTCTTGCCCGTCTCCGGTGACAGCCAAGCATCGACGAAATCATAGGCAGCGGCCTCATCGCCCTTGCCCTTGTTCAGCATGGTGATGCCGCAGAACCAGGTGAAATAGCCTTCCTTGGGCTTGGCATAGGCGACCTTGATGCCTTCTTTCGTGAGATTCTTGATGGTGTCGTTCCAGGCATAGGCCGCGACGATCTCGCCGGACGCAAGACCCTGGTTGATCTCGGTCGCGTCATTCCACAGGAAGCGGCTGTTCTTGACCATCTTCTCCACCAACGGCTTGGTGGCGGCGAGTTTTTCGCCTTCCATGTGGAAGGCTTCATCGGGTGTGTAGCCCATGAGCATGCCGCAGATCTGTACGGCGACTTCATTGTCGCTCATCGCCACCTTGCCGGCATAGCGGTCGTCGGTGAAGATGTTCCAGCTTTCATTGGCCGCGTAATCCGGCTCGACCAGATCGGGGCGGTAGGCGATGCTGGAATTGCCCCAGTCGGCCGGCGCCATGACGACTTCGCCGTTTTCGACCACGCCCTTGGCAGTCTGGAGCGCGGGAAACAGATCCTTCCAGTTGGAGAGCTTGGCCGTGTCGATCGGCTTCGACAAGCTTCGCCTCGACGAAGCGGCCGACGGAATAATTGCAGGGATGCATGAGGTCGGCGGAGAAGCCGCCAAGAACCTTCTGTAGCGCATCTTCCTCGGCCGCGAAGATCGAGAAGTTCGGCAGCTTGCTATACTTGCTGAGGTAGGGCTGGCAATAGTCGGCGGAGTCGTAGCCGCTCCATTCCATGACGGTCAGCTCCTCGGCCAGGGCCAGTCGCGGCAGCGCGATCATGCCGACGCCGAAGGCGGCTGAAGCCCGCAGCATGTCGCGTCGGGAGATCTTTCCCTGCGCCATGCGGTCGATGAATTTCACTCTACTACTCATGAGATTTCCTCCGGTTAGGTTCTTGTTCAGGTTACAATTTGTTTATTGAACGAATTTTCAATTTGACAGCGGTCGGCCTTCGATTGTCAATAACGTATGTGGGAGGGGCCGCCCTGGTGGCCTGGAGCGAAGAAGAGGTCGCGTTGAGTATCGTGTGCGGGGTGCGCCGCGGGTGAGCGTTGCCTCTTATGCACCTGCCGCCGGTTCGCGCGCGGCAAATGGAGTGTGGCAGCGCGCGGTCAATGCGCGCCCATGGCTTGCCGGATATGCCCTGCTCTCGCCCATCCTCATCCTGATGCTGTTCATGATGGTGGCGCCGATCGTCGCCCTCATTCTGATGAGCTTCTGGACCCAGGACAATTTCGAGATCGACACCAGCTTCACGCTCGCCAATTACTGGAAGCTGATCGCGCCTTCCGAGCACCACGACCTACTGGATGGGCGTTCCCTTCCCCTTCGAAAATCCGGCCTATGCGATCCTGCTGGCGAAGTCGCTGTTCATCGCCTTCGTCTGCACTCTCTGTCGTGCTGCTGCTCGCCTATCCGATGGCCTATTATCTCGCCTTCCGGGTCACCCGCCACAAGATGCTGTGGCTGATCCTCATCACCATCCCGTTCTGGACCAGCTATCTGCTGCGCGTCTTCGCCTGGAAGATCATCCTCGGCTACAACGGCGCCATCAATTCCGGCCTCATCGTCGCTTGGGCATCATCGACAAGCCGCTGGAGTTCCTGCTCTACAACCCGATCGCGGTAGCAGATCACCCTGGCCCATGCCTGGGTCGCCTTTGCGATCCTGCCGATCTATGTCTCGCTCGAGAAGATCGACCGGTCGCTGCTTGAGGCGGCGACCGATCTCGGCGACGGGCCGTGGAGCGATTCTGCGCGGATCACGTTGCCGCTCTCGGCACCGGGCCTGATGTCGGCAGCGCTGCTCGTCTTCATCCCGACGGTCGGCGACTACGTGACGCCGACGCTGGTCGGGGGCCCAGCGGCATCATGGTCGGCAACGCGATCCAGAGCCTGTTCGGCAAGCAGAACGACGCGCCGCTCGGCTGCCGCGCTGTCGATGGTCATGATGCTCGTCGATCGCTCTTCTCGTCTGCCTGTTCCTGCTGCGCGGTCGGCTATCGCACGCATGCGCAGCCGCGACGGCCTGAGAGGCATGCGCAAGACGCCCATCCCCTTCGGCCTCTACGCGATCCTGTTTCTGATCTTCCTCTACGGGCCGGTGCTGCTGATGCCGCTCTTTTCCTTCAACGACAGCATCTTCGCGATCTTTCCGCTCAAGGGCTTCACGCTGCAGCGCATACGTCGCCAGCTGGCCAAAGACGGTCCGCCTGCTTCGAAGCGCTGAAGCAACAGCGTCATGGTCGGGCTCATCGTGTCGGTGATCAGCACCGCGCTCGGCCTGCTCGGCGCCATGGCGGTCACCCGCTACCGCCTGCCCGGCCGCGGTCCGGTGATGGGCACGATCATGCTGCCGCTGGTCGTCCCCAGCATCATCCTCGGCGTCGCGCTGCTGGTGATCCTGCGCACGCGTCTTCGATATCGAACTCTCGCTCTGCACTGTCGGCGCCGGCCACGTATGCTTCTGCGTGCCGTTCGCCATGCTGGTGCTGATCTCGCGGCTCGAGGGCTTCGACGAAAAGCCTGGAGGAGGCGAGCGCCGATCTCGGCGAGAACGGCTGGATGACCTTCTGGCGGGTCACCTTCCCGCTGGCCCTGCCCGGCATCGTGTCGAGCCTGCTGATGTGCTTCACCATCTCCTTCGACGAGTTCGTGCTCGCCTTCTTCCTCTCCGGCACGGATCAGACCCTGCCGATCTTCCTCTTGGAGCCAGCTGCGCTTTCCGCAGCGCCTGCCGCCGACGCTCGCGCTCGGCAGCTCGCATCCTCTTCGTTTCCACAATCATCGTGGTCGTTTCAGAAATGCTGCGCCGGCGCGGCGTCAACTCGCGCCCGCGACTTGACGGTTCGGAGCCGTGCACGCCATGGACAGACGCCGAAGCCATCATCCAGCTGCGGCAATATCGCGAAGCATTTCGGGCCGGTGAAAGCGGTCGACGATGTCACCTTCGACATCCGGCGCGGCGAGTTCTTCTCGCTGCTCGGCCCCTCAGGCTGCGGCAAGACCACCTTGCTGCGCATGCTCGCCGGCTTCGAGCAGCCGACCGCCGGGCGAAATGCTGATCGACGGCCAGCCGAGTGTCAGGGGTGCCGGCCAATGACCGGCCGACCAACATGGTGTTCCAGAACTATGCGATCTTCCCGCATCTCAACGTCGCGGAGAACATCGCTTACGGCCTGCGCAAGCAAGAAGCTCGGCAAGGCCGAGCACCGCGCGCCAAGGTCGAGCGAGGCGCTCGAACTCATCAAGATGCACCGGCTATGGCGAGCGCGCGGCGCACCAGCTGTCCGGCGGCCAGCGCCAGCGCGTGGCGCTCGCCCGGGCGCTGGTTTGCCGAGCCGCAGCGTGCTGCTGCTCGACGAGCCGCTCGGCGCGCTCGACAAGAAGCTGCGCGAGGAGATGCAGATCGAGCTTCGGCAATGCAGCGCACCGTCGGCATCACCTTCGTCTTCGTCACCCACGACCAGGAAGAGGCGCTCACGCTTTCCGACCGGATCGCGGTCATGTCGCGCGGCAAGGTATTGCAGATCGATACTGCGTCTCGCCTTTATGAGGCGCCGAACTGCCGCGAAGTGGCGGAGTTCATCGGCACGATGAACTTCTTCCCTGGCCAGGTGAGCAGCGTTGGTCTCGACATCGCCGAGGTCCAAACGGGACCGTCTCGGCATGCTGAGGGCGAAGCCCGGCTCACCGGCACCGGCCACCGGAAACGATGTTGCCGTCGCGGTGCGACCCGAGAAACTGCGCCTGCACTGGCAGCATCCCCATGGCGCGGCCAATGTGCTTGCCGGAAAGGTCGGCGCGGTCGCCTATTTCGGCGACCGCAGCCACTATTATGTGGAAGTCGACGGCATCGCCAAGCCGTTCGCCGTCTCGGTGCAGAACGCCGCCGGCCCCGGCCGCGACGCCGATGCGGCACAGAAGCCCGTGTGGCTCAGCTTCGAACCGGAAGCAGCACTTGTACTGAAAGACTAGCCATGTGCGGACGGGTGCGATTGGCGTCGGATCATTCCGAGATCAAGATCGATCTCGGCCTCGCGGAGATTCTGCGCGACCATTACGAGAAGCGCTGGAACGTACCGCCGACCTCGATGATCCCGGCGATCGTTTCCGCGGATGGCGTGCGGCGCCTCGAGCCGATGCGCTGGGGCCTCATCCCGGCCTGGGCCAAAGACAACAAGATGGCCTTCTCCACCTTCAATGCGCGCGCCGACGGTGTCGACACCAAGCCCGCCTATCGCGGCGCCTGGAAGGCGGGCCGGCGCTGCCTGATCGTGATCGACGGCTTCTACGAGTGGCGCAAGAGCGACAAGCAGCCGTTCTTCGTGTCGCTCGGCAATCGCGCGCCGATGCCGCTTGCCGGCCTCTGGGAGGACTGGCGAGCGCCGACCGGCGAGAAGGTCAGAAGTTGCACGATCATCACCACCGACGCCAACACGCTGCTCGGCCAAGTACACGACCGCATGCCGGTCATCATTTCGCCGGACGACTGGCCGGCATGGCTCGGCGAGGAGCCGGCAAGCAATGACGCATTGAAAGCATTGCTGCGGCCCTATCCGCCTGAGCGTCTGATCCTGTGGCCGGTCGATCGCAAGGTTGGCAATGTAAGGAACGAGAGCGACGATCTCGCCGACGCGATCACGCTCTGATTCCGCGCTCCGCGCGCGCCGCGTCGCGTTAACACCGCGGTAACAAAAAATATCTCGCGCTGCCCCAATTTCTTCTTGAAAGCGACACGCGAATCCATCATATCAGCCGCGCCCAAAGTCGCACGTGCCTGTGGGCGTCCCCCGGAAATATCCGGGACGGTACACCAGCGGATGCTGGAAGCGGTTCTCCAACCGGGAAATCGCGGACGCCTTGAAGCAACGACGGTGCGGGCTTTTTTGGTCTCGGTCTGGCTCTCCAAAAGTCAGCGTTACTGAAGAGGCACCACTCTCCTTGCCGGCAGTGCGGTTGGGTACTCCCAATCAAGCCAAGGCAGACAACCCAGCCGGTTCGCCGGCCCGATCGCCTTCGCGTCTCCATCGCGCGGGGTGGCGGGCGACGCATCGGACGATGTCAACCTTTCTTGATCTCGGGAGGACCCCAACAATGGCCACCGCTCGCATTCTCGACTTCTTCGCCACCCGACGACCCGAAGGCCCGTGCCTCGTCGTCGACCTCGAAGTCGTACGCGACAACTATCTTCGCTTCGCCCGCGCCATGCCGGCCACTCGCATTTTCTATGCGGTGAAGGCCAATCCGGCGCCGGAAATCCTGTCGCTGCTCGCCAGCCTCGGCTCGTGCTTTGACACGGCATCGGTGCCGGAAGTCGAGATGGCGCTGGCTGCCGGGGCCTCGCCCGACCGCATCTCCTTCGGCAACACGATCAAGAAGGAGCGCGATGTCGCACGCGCCTTCGCGCTCGGTGTGTCGCTCTATGCCGTCGATTCCGTCGAGGAAGTGGACAAGGTTGCGCGTGCAGCACCTGGCGCCCGCGTCTTCTGCCGCATCCTCACCGACGGCGCGGGCGCCGAGTGGCCCTTGTCGCGCAAGTTCGGCTGCGATCCCGAAATGGCGATCGACGTGCTCAAGCGCGCGCATGCGCTTGGCCTCAGCGCCTATGGCGTGTCGTTCCATGTCGGCTCGCAGCAGACGCGGCTCGACGGCTGGGATTCAGCGCTCGCGCAGTCGGCGGCGATCTTCCGCGAGCTCGCGGCCGAGGGCATCCACCTGCAGATGGTCAATCTCGGTGGCGGCTTCCCGGCGCGCTATCTCAAGCCCGTGCCCGCAACCGGCGCCTATGCCGGTGCGATCCAGGAGTCGCTCGCCAAGCATTTCGGCAATGCCATTCCGGAAACGATCATCGAGCCGGGTCGTGGCATGGTCGGCGATGCCGGTGCCATCAAGGCGGAAGTCGTGCTCGTGTCGAAGAAGCACAAGGACGACGACCAGCGCTGGGTCTATCTCGACATCGGCAAGTTCGGCGGCCTCGCCGAGACGATGGAGGAAGCGATCCGCTATCCGATCTTCACCGATCGTGATGGCGACGCGAAGGGTCCCTGCGTACTCGCGGGTCCTACCTGCGACTCGGCCGACGTGCTCTACGAGAAGACGCCCTACGACCTGCCGTTGACGTTGACGGTCGGCGACGAGGTGCTGATCGACAAGTGCGGCGCCTATACGACGACCTACGCTTCGGTCGCGTTCAATGGCTTCGCACCGCTCCAGAGCTACGTGATCTAGTCCTTCGAGGCTCGCCGCGAAAGCGGCGAGCACCTCAGGACGAGGCCGCTTGTTTTAACTTTTCTCACCCTGAGGCGCCCCGCGACAGCGGGGCCTCGAAGGGTCATGGAGGCCACGATGGTCACCATCATTCCCGAAAATGAAATCCACGTCCCGCAGCGCGAGGCGTTGCTCGATCGCGCCTTCGGTCCGAAGCGCCGGCGCAAGACATCCGAGCGGCTGCGCGAAGGCCGCGTGCCTTCCGGCAGCCTCGCCTTCGCGGCGGTCAACCGCTCCGGCCGGCTCATCGGCACCGTCCGGCTGTGGGATATCGAGGCGGGAACGGCCGGCAAGGCCTTGCTGCTCGGCCCCGTCGCCGTCGATGCGCGCCATCGCGGCCGCGGGCTCGGCTCGGCCCTGATGCGTCACGCCATCGCTGCGGCGAAGGCTGAAGATGCGCGCGCCATTCTGCTGGTTGGCGATGCACCGTTCTACAGCCGCTTCGGCTTCGCCAAGCTCGAGGGTCTCGCACTCCCCGGCCCGGTCGATCCCGATCGCTTCCTCGGGCTTGAACTCGAACCGGGAGCACTTGCCGGCGCCAGCGGTCTCGTCGCCGCCGCGGGTCTCCCCGCGCTCGACATGCCCGAGCTGCGCTTCGGGACCTGATGTTCCTCTCCCGTTTACGGGAGAGGAAAGGGGCCCATTGCAAAGCAATGGGAAAGGTGAGGGGGCGGAATCTTACCGACCCATCCCCTCATCTCCCCACGTCGCGTGCGCGACATGGGTCCCTTCTTCTCCCGCAGGCGGGAGAAGACAAATTCTTACTTCTTCCCGCCATTCGCCTTGTCGAGGGCATCGACGAGGCGCGGCACGAAGCGCTCGCCGAAGCCGAGATTGTCGGCGAGCACCAAGGTCTGGTGCACGGCCTCCGCCATGAAGGACGTCACCGGCAATTCGCCGGTCATGTTGGTGTAGTAGCGCAGATCCTTCCTGGCATTGCGGATCGCGAATTGCGCCGCTGAATCATCATCGTCGAGCGGCACCTTGATGATCCGCTCGAACATCAGCGAGCGCGGCGCCGCCGCCCAGCACGATATCGCGCAAGGCTTCCATCGCGACGCCCGCGTGCTTCGCCGCAACGATCGCCTCGGCGGCGACCATCGCATTGCCGAGGCCGATGAAGTTGTTGATGAGCTTCAGCGTGTGCGCCGCCCCGACCGGCCCGGCATGGACGATCGTGTCCGAGAAGCATTCGAGCACCGGGCGGATCTTGTCGAGCACCGCCTTGTCGCCACCGGTCATGACGCCGAGCTTGCCGGCCTCCGCTTCCTTGGGCGTACGCGTCAATGGCGTATCGACGAAGTGGCCGCCCTTCGCGGCGACGTCGGCGGCGATCTTGATCGTCGACTGCGGTACCGCGGTCGAGCAGTCGGCGATGATCAGGCCCTTGCGCATCGCGCCGAGAAGGCCGTTCTCGCCATAGACCGTCGCCTCGACTTCTGGCGTGCCGGTCACGCAAAGAATGACGAGATCGGAGGCCGCGGCGATTTCCTGCGGCGATTTCGCTTCCTTGGCGCCGAGCTTGAGGAGATCCTCGACCGGCTTCCTGTTGCGATGCGCCATGACGGTCAAGGGAAAGCCCTTGGTCACGATATTCTTCGCCATGCCGTGGCCCATGAGCCCGACACCGATCATTCCGACACGCATTTTATCGCTCATGGCTTTTGTGCTCCGCTAATTCCGAGATAGACCGAGTAAAGTGACTTCGTCGCCGTGATGAAGAGGCGGTTGCGCCGTTCGCCGCCGAAGCAGATGTTCGCCACCATCTGCGGGATCTTGATCTTGCCCAGCGCATGGCCGCTGGGTGCTATGCAGATCACGCCGTTCTGACAGCTTGTCCAGACATTTCCGTCGGTGTCGACGCGCATGCCGTCGGGCACCCCGGGCGAGACTTCGGCGAATACCCGGCCCTTGCCGAGCTTGCCATTGTCATCGACAGCGAATGCACGGATGTGATGCGGGCCGGTCGGGTCGTGGGAGAGACCTGAAATCTGCGATATAGAGGGTCTTCTCATCGGGCGAGAAGGCGAGACCGTTCGGTTTCACGAAATCATCAGCGACGATGGCGAGGCTTCCATTCTGCGGGTCGAAACGAAAGACATAGCAGCCCTTCTGCTCCATCGGTGCCTTGTAGCCTTCATAGTCCGAAAGAATGCCGTAGCTCGGATCGGTGAACCAGATCGAGCCGTCGGATTTCACCACAACGTCGTTCGGCGAGTTCAGCCGCTTGCCGTCATATTTGTCGGCGATCGTGATGAGCGAGCCATCAGGCTCGGTGCGGCTCACCCGCCTTCCGCCATGTTCGCAGGAAACCAGTCGCCCCTCGCGATCGCGGGTGTGGCCATTGGCGAAGCCGGACCGCGCGCGAAAAACGCTCACCCCCTGCTCCGGCAGCCAGCGCAAGAGGCGGTTATTCGGGATATCGCTCCAGACGAGATAGCCGCCATCGCCGAACCACACCGGACCCTCGGCCCACAGGCAACCCGAATAGAGTTCCTCGACCTCGGCGATCGGGACCGTGATCTCGTAAAATTTCTTGTCGTAATATTCGTAGGAGTCTCCCACCAGCGCCATTTTTTCATCCTTTCGGGTTGGGAATTCATTGTGTCACCGGCTCCTGCGCCCGCGCAATCCTCTTCTCGGAGGCCCTGTTATGCGCTGCATTGGCCCCGACCGGCGGCTTCATGCTAAGGGGCGGCGATGATCGCCTACCGCGAAGCGACACCGCGCCACCTCTCCCGAAAATTGCGGC
Source organism: uncultured Alphaproteobacteria bacterium (assembly GCA_963805405.1). GTDB lineage: Bacteria > Pseudomonadota > Alphaproteobacteria > Rhizobiales > Aestuariivirgaceae > JAEUMG01. The sequence continues at coordinate 1,263,362 of CAWDUC010000020.1, forward strand.
CGGGATCGGCATGGGTTGCGACTGCCGGTCTCCTTTGCCTTCTCGCCGCTGCGCTCTTCGCCTGGTTCGATCCGGCTTCGCTGCTTCGCAACCTGCGCGAGGAAAGCTTCGACCGCATGCTCGCCTTCGCGCCGCGCAACGACGCCGACAGCAATGTCGTGATCGTCGATATCGGCCGTGAAGCATTGGCGCAATTGGGCCCTTGGCCATGGAAGCGGTCGCAGCTTGCGAGCCTTGTCGGCAAAATCGCCGATGGTGGTCCGCAAGCGCTCGCAATCGACATTCTCCTCGCGCCTCGGGAAGGCGAGCCGGACGATGCCGGCCTTGCCGACGCACTCGCCCGCGTGCCTGCGGTGCTCGGAATCGTACTCGACCCGGCGCCGACGGTCGCGGCGCCGCTCACCAGCGCGATCGCGGTCAGCGGCAATGTCGAGGTACCAAGCCTCTTGCAAACGCCCGGCGCGTCGCTTCCCGATCCTGTCCTTCTGAAATCGGCGGGGGGTGCCGGTGTGATCTCATTGCCGGCGCCGGAGGGCGAGCCGGTGCGCGCCGTGCCGTTGCTTGCCGGCGGCGCCGGTGCACTCTTTCCCGGTTTCGCGGTCGAGGCCATCCGAGTTGCGCGGGGCGGCGCCAATCTCATCGCGTCCTCGCCGCCGCAAGTGCTGCGGATCGGTGAAATGGCGCTGCCCTTGCCATCCGACGGATTGATGCAACTCCACTTTGCGACAAATGCAGATCGTGTCGCGCGGACGATACCTGCCGAGGATCTGCTCGACGGCCGCGTCGACCCCGCGCGGCTCGCCGGCAAGATCGTGCTGCTCGGTGCGAGTGCGCCGGAAGCAGGCGGCCTGCGCCTGACGGCGGTCGACCCGCTCATGCCCTCCGTCGACATCCAGGCAGAAGCCATCTCCCAGATGCAGGCCGGCGACATTCCCTGGCGTGCGCCGTTCATGACGCGCGCCGAAATCCTGCTGGGTTCCGCTCTCGGTCTGATCGGCATTTTCTGCGTTCTGGCGCTGTCGCCGACGCGCGCCGCTCTCGCCTGGCTCGGCCTCGCCATCGCGTGGATCCTTTGCGCCATTTTCCTCAGCATTTCGCGGATGTGGCTTACCGATCCCGTATTGCCCGTTCTCCTTCTGCTCATCGGAACGCAGGCCGCGGCCCTTGCGCAATTCGCGCGCACCTATCGCCAGCGCCTCGCCATCGAGCGCCGCTTTGCGCTCCATATGCCGCCCGAAGTGGTACAGCGGATCATCGATCGGCCCGGCGAATTGCGGCTCCGCGGTGAGACGCGCACCATCACCGTGCTTTTCACCGACATCGAGGACTTCACCGGCCTCACCGAGCGGGTGGGGGCTGAGGCCGTGGTGGCTCTGCTCGATCGTTATGTCGATCTCGTCGCCGGCATCGTCGTTGCGCATGGCGGCATGGTCGACAAGATCGTCGGCGATGCCGTGCACGCGTTTTTCAATGCCCCGCTCGACCTCGCCGATCACAGCGAGAAGGCGGTCGCCGGCGCGCTGGCGATCCTCCAGGCAACGGAGACTTTCAGGCGGTCACCTGGGATCGCGGAACTGGGGCTAGGCCGCACCCGCATCGGCATCGAGACCGGTCCCGCCATACTCGGCGAGGTTGGCCGCGGTGCCAGGCGCGATTACACGGCCTATGGTCGACCGCTCAATCTTGCCTCTCGATTGCAGACTGCCAACAAGATCTTCGGCTCATCGATTGCACTCGGTCCGGGAACCGTTGCAGCACTCGATGGCCGCGTTCCCCTCAAGCGCCTCGGCGCACTCAACCTGCGCGGCATCGACGATGAGATCGAGGTTTATACGCCGGTGTAGTTTGCACCGCATATTTTGCTCCGTATACAAACCGTCATGCCAGCGAAAGCTGGCATCCACCGAATCATTTCAGCGCGGCACCGCTTCATGGGACCCCAGCTTTCGTGTTCTGTGCCGGGTGATTGGACGGATGGAATTGGTGTAGCCTCGGGCATTGTCTGGCTCAGGGAGCGCCCCGATGCTGACCAAGCTGCATGCCAACGCCACCACGACGCCAAAGACGCGGGCCTACATCCAGGCCAGCCAAGCCCCGGTCGCCGTGCTCGCCGACGAACTGGGGGTGAGCGAGACCACCATCCGCCGCTGGCAGGGGCGCACCGACACCGCCGACCATTCGCACCGGCCCCTGCATCTCCAGACCCGCTTCGATACCATCGAGGAAGAGATCGCGGTCGAGCTCAGGACCAAGCTCGGCCTGTCCCTCGACGATAGTCCTCGAAGTGATGCAGCGCTGCCTCAGACCCGATATCTCGCGCTCCGCCCTGCATCGCTGCCTCAAGCGTCACGGCGTCTCGGGCAAAGCCGCCAAGGCGGCGGTCAAGCCGACCCGCTTCGCCACAGCCCGGCCCGCCGGCTTCATCCACATGGATGTGAAGTATCTCACCCCCCTCGGCGGTCGTCGCAGCTATGCCTATGTCGCCATCGATCGCGCCACCCGCTTCGTCTATCTCGAGATCCTGCCCGATCGCAAAGGAACAACCGGCGCCGCCTTCCTCAAGCGCTTCCTCGCCGCCTTCCCGCTCGAGGTCCACACCATCCTCACGGACAACGGCGTCGAGTTCACCGACCGCTTCGCCGACGACAAGCCGGGAAAGCCCAAGGGCCAACCCTCCGGCAAGCATCCCTTCGATAAAGATCTGCACCGGTCGCGCCATCAGGCATCTGCTCGCCCGTCCCTACAGACCGCAAACCAACGGCCTCGTCGAACGCTTCAACCGCAGGCTCGCCGAGGCCATCCATGCTCATCCCCCCACTCCCGGTCATCAGGGGAAAAACCGCTTCGCCAGCCATCGCGAGCGCGACGACTTCCTCCATAACTTCGTCAACAATTACAACAAGACCCGATTGCGATGCCTCGCATACAAAGCTCCACGCGAGCTCCTCGACAATCTCTCGGGACACAACACGTTAGCTGGGGTGACGGTCTTTGCAGTGCTGGCAGTAAGGCCTGTTAATTCACCAATCCCATCGCGCGCGCAATCTTGGGCTGGCCCCAGCGGCGCACTTCGCCGGGCGGATCGCCGGGATTGGAAATATCGGTACCCTCGCCGCTCTTGAGCTGCACCGTCTTGCCAGCGGCCGTCACGTCGACGGCGCCGTGCTCGACAAAGACGCTGAAATCGCCTCCCAATCGCCCGGCAAAGAACTTGGTGCCGCGCACCGCGATCAGCGCGAAGCGGCTGTCGATGGTGAGTCCTTTCGGAAAGCTCTGCGCGGGCGCATCGAGAAGCAACGCGCCGCTGCTGAAGGTCAGTTCGCCGCCCGAATCGATGATGAACTTGTCGAGCCTCACCTTGGTCTTGGCGCCGAGCCTGAGCGTCGTCTTTTGTGCCAGCAATGCCGTCAATCGCGCCTCGCCATTGCCGGTGATCAGCGTTTCGGTCAGATGCAACGGTGCCTTGAGTTTGAGCGCCCGCGTCTTGCCGGCAAGCTCGGCGCTCGCTTTGCCCTTGAGCTCGGTCACATTGCCCACCGTCTCGGCGGCGGCCCATACTTCCTTGGCCGGCACGAGCATTGGCAGGAGTGCCAGAAGGTGCAAGGCGCCGCGGCGATTGAGTTCGAACATGGTCACGTTCCTTTCCGCCGTCCCGTGGCAGAAAACGATCTGGCCGAAGAGTTTCGAAGCCCGCCCGTGAACCGGGCCTGAATGCGGCTACATCACGCCGAAGCGGCTGAAGGCTTCCTCGGTGCTCATTCCTTCTTCGATTGCCTTTCGCACCTTGTTCTCGGCAGCGACCTTTTCGAGGGCTGCGGCCACTGCATCGGCTTCGGCCTCGCGTGGAATGACAAGGACGCCGTCGCGATCGCCGAACAGTATATCGCCCGGCCTTATGCGCACGCCGCCGATCTCGATCGTCACGCTAAAGTCGACGACCTTGCCGCGCGGCGCCTGATCTTGCGCATAGGAGCCTTGGCAGAAGGTCGGGAAATTGAGATCGAGTATGCCGCCCGAGTCGCGGCAATAGCCGTCGAGCACGGCGCCCGTCGCCTTGAGCATCAAGGCGCGCGTCGACATGAGTTCGCCCCACAGCGCATAGCGCGGCGATGCGCCGGTCGCGACATAGATCTCGTTGGCTTTAAGGCTGTCGAGCGCGCGGAACATGAGACCGAAGGGCTTTTGCGAATAGGCGCCCGGCCCCTCGTCGTTCCTCTTGAAGTAGTCCGCCTCGAGAACCGGCATGGCGCGGCCGATCGCCACCATGTCGTCGCGCAAGGGCCGGATATGCGGCGGCAGGAACTGGTGCAGGAAACCCATCGTGTCGAGCACATCGCCGACCACGGCGGTGAAGAGCTTCCCCCGCATCGCCGCGAAGAGCTGATCGTCATCGGAAAATTTCATCGTGTCCTGTCCTTCAACTCTCAAACGTCATAGCGATACAGGCAGTACATATCCGTCGGGTCCACATAGACTTCGCGCGAATTCGAGAACCCGGCTTGCCTGCCGATATCGATCCAGCCCGAACGCGTCTCGGGAAGGTCGCAGCTTCGTACATGATGGTCGATCTGGTCCCATTCCTCCTCTGTCAGTGCCTTCCAGAGGGGCCGGTTGACGGCGCAGAAGCGGTCGAGGTAGGCGGCCCTATCCTCGCCTTCCAGGCGGGTCGGCTCATAGATCATCACGAAGCAATTCGTCGCCGCCCTGATGGCATCGAGAAGCTTGATCTTGTCGTCGACCACGAGGTGATGGATCGACAGGCTGCACCAGGAGACATCCGCCGGTTCCGGCCTGTCATTCATCGCGGCGACGAAATCGCGCTGGTCGAGATCGACATCGAAGGCAACACCTTCGAGGTTGCGTGCTGCGAGTTCAAGCGCGGGCTCGGCCAGGTCGATCCCGTGATAATGCGCGGCTTTCGTCTGGGGCAGCACGCGCTTCATCAGGCTCGCATCGCCGCAGGCGATATCGAGGATCGCAAAGGGCGCGGCGAATTGATCGTTCAATGCCCGACCGAGGAGATCGCCGACTTCCTTGTGCGAGACGTAATCATTGTCGACGAGTTTCTGGTAGCTCGCCCACTGCTTCTCGAACTGCTCCATAGCATGCGTGTCGACGGGTGCCGCACCGGCGAATTGGTGGATGTGGACATTGACCATGAGCGAGCATCCTTCCGGGATTGGACAAATCTATGCCGCGGCAAAGGCAGAGAAATCTTTAACAGGACCTGATGCTTTGCGCAGTCGCGATTGACCTATTGACATAGTTCTCTTTGTGTTCTATGCCGCGCGGATGGACAGAAACTTTGCCATCGAACGCTGGCGATTGCCGCTCTTGAGCGAGGTCTTGAAGCTGTGCGCCGAGATCGGGTTGACCGAGGGCGTCACCGTCGAGAGGATTGCAAAGCCACTCCACCGCTATGTGCTTCGGATTCTGCGGACGGCGGAATTGGCAGCAAGGAGGCTCATTATTGCCGCGGCGCGCGACATCGTGGTCGAGCCGGGAGAACCCCGTCCGGTCCAGCCAAGAGCCAAAGGCTCCGGTAAAGACAAAGCCAAGGCCGATGGCGAAGGCAAAGCCAAACGCAAGCGCGGCTTCCTGTTCAACCTGTTCGACTCGCTCAAGCGGCAAGGGCGCCGTTTCAAGAAGAAGCACCGTGGTCCCGAGCCGCACGTTCATTCCATCGAGTCATTCCTTGAGCAGAAGCAGGCCGAGATCGCCGCTGCTCAGGCAAAGCAGCAGCAAGTCGTCGATGACGGCATGGTGAGTGCCAAGCACCTGGTCCGGCGTCTCGTGGCCGTTGTCGATGCTCTCAATGACATCCCGCGCCACGCCCTGCGACTGGCCCGCTGGGAGGCGCGTCCCAAGGAAGAGCGCCGGCCCGAGCGCTGGAGCCCCATGCGACCCGGTCGCCCTCCCGGATTCCGGCAGCGCCCCATCCATGAGGTCGACGAGATCCTCAAAGAGTGTCACTGGCTCGCCCGCAGCGTGCATCCGCAGCTCGACGACACTTCGTAACACACGCGCCGTCTTACATGGTCTCCGACTAGTCCGTCACCCCAGCGCAAGCTGGGGTCCATGGCAAATCATGTCGTTATGGATGCCAGCTTTCGCTGGCATGACGGTTCGTGTACGGATCAATCTTACACCTCCACCACAGGCCCACACCTCTCACCCGTCACCCCAGCGCAAGCTGGGGTCCATGGCAAATCATGTCGTTATGGATGCCAGCTTTCGCTGGCATGACGGTTCGTGTACGGATTAAATCTCCCTCGCAAAGCTCGACATCCAGCCGGGATGGCAGGCCAAGGCCTGCGATTGAGGATATGTATTGTGCTCGCCCTGATATGGCGGCGCTGCCGCCCTTGATCCATGAGGCCGGTGATCAATCGGCTGGCGGATGTTTCTTAAATCTTCAGAAATTCGATGAGCCGGTCTTCCTCGAGCACGAAGAGCTGGTCGTCTTCATGTTTCTGGAAGCCGAAACGCTCGTAGAACCGCGCCGCGCCGTCATTGGCGTGATCGACCTCGAGCTTGATGAAGCTCGCGCCCCTCGTCCTGGCGCGCGCCCCGGCGGCGCGCAGGAGAAGCGCTCCCAATTTGCGGTTGCGCGCAGCGCTCGACACGAAAAGATCGACCACATAAAGCCCGCGCGCGGCGCGCCAGGTCGAATAGGTCATGAGGCCAAGGCAGGCGCCGAGAAGCTGGCCGCCCTCCTCCGCCACCACGACGTCGACAAGGTCGAGCGCCTTGCGCAAGGCGTCGCCGGTGAGGCTGGGCTTCACCGATACGCCGACATCGCGGGCAAGATCATGCACCATGCGGGCGACGGCTTCCGCCTCATGCGGATGCATCGGCCGGATGGCGAGGCTCATGCGCCGAGCCCGCCCAAAAGTTCGGCGAGGTTCGCACCGAGGCTCGGCGAAGGATAGCCGCCTTCCTGCATGACCAGCATCGGCAGCTTGAGTTCGCGGATCGCACGGCCGATCGTGTTGAAGCCTGGCGTCTCGATCGCAAAACCTTTGAAGGGATCCTCGACCCCGATGTCGAGCCCGGCAGCGACGACCAAGGTGTCGGGTAAAAATTTCGCTATGCGTTCGAAAGCCGTGTCGAGCGCCTTCAGATACTCGGCAAGAACTGTTCCGCGCGCCAAAGGCAGATTGAGATTGTAGCCTTCGCCGGCGCCCCTGCCCTTCTCCGTCGCATAGCCCCAGAAGAAGGGATAGAAGCGCTGCGTCTCGGCATGAAGCGAGACGGTCAGGACATCGGCGCGCTCGTAGAAGACGGCTTCGGTGCCGTTGCCGTGATGGACATCGATATCGAGGATGGCGACGCGTCGGCCGGCCTTATTGAGTATCTCCGCCGCCAATGCCGAGTTGCTGATGTAGCAGAAGCCCGCCGCGACATCGGATGCCGCGTGATGGCCCGGCGGCCGGCAGAGCGCGTAGACGAGCCTTTCGCCGCCGAGCAGAAGATCAGCGGCATGGGCGGCCGATGATGCGCTCGCCAGGGCGGAGCCCCACGTGTCGGCGGTGATCGGGCATGAGCCGTCGCCCAAATGATATCCGCATTGGCCGACGACGCCATCGGGATAGGAGACTTCGGCCAAAGTGGAGCGTCCCAGGGCATGGATATTGGGAACCGGGTAAGGCCCGGCATCGGGGAGTCTCGACCAGCGGGTCCAGACATTCTCGAGGAAATCGAGATAGCGCGGGGTGTGGACCAACTCCAGCCGCTCGCGCCTGATCGGCGGCGGCTTGACGACTGGTCCGCCGATCCGCGCGACGCCTTGCATCAAAGCGTCGATGCGATCCGGCCGCTCAGGGCTCGGTTGCAGTTTTCCCGCGACGATGAAGCCTTGCGGCGCATGCAGGCGTTGGGCTTCGTCAAAGACTGTAATCATGGAATTGCCGGAATGGTGAAGGCAGTGCTAGAGGCTCCGGGTCCATTAGCATCGCAACCCCTCCCCGTCACGCTCAAGGCTCCTCGCTCATGAATGCTCGCCCCGAAATGCCGCCCAACATCAATGTCGCCGGAACGAAGCTCCCCAAGATCGCCCGCGCCAAAGGCAGCTATCTGTGGGATGCCGACGGCAAGCAGTATATCGACGGTTCGGGCGGCCCGGCCGTCTATTGCATCGGCCATTCCAACGAGGAAGTGAACGCCGCGATCACCAATCAGCTGCAGCAGATCGCGCATGGCTATCGCTACAATTTCACCTCCGACGCACTCGAAGAACTGACCGAAATCGTTGCCGAACGTTGCGGCGGCACGCTCAGGCACATGGTCTTCGTCACCGGCGGGTCGGAGGCGGTCGAAATCCTGTCTCAAGGTGGCGTTGCAGTATCATGCCGCCCGTGGCGAGATGAGCCGCCGCCGCTTCATCGCGCGCGAACGCTCCTGGCACGGCAACACGCTGGGCGCCCTTTCCGTCTCGGGCTTTCGTGAACGGCGCATGGCCTTTGAAGGCTCATTGCTCGACGTCTCGCGGATTTCACCCGCCAATGAATACCGGCCGCCTGCGGGTGCGACGGCGGAAACCGTGGGCGAGTTCTGCGCCGCCGAACTCGAGCGTGAAATTTTGAAGCTCGGCGCCGACAAGGTCGCCGCCTTCATCTTCGAACCCGTCGTCGGTGCTGCCGGCGGCTGCGTTCCCGCTCCTCCGGGTTATGCCAAGCGGGTGCGCGAGATCTGCGACCGCCATGGCGTGTTGATGATTGCCGATGAGGTCATGTGCGGCGTCGGTCGCGCGGGTACCTGGCGGGCGCTGGAAAAGGACGGCGTCTTCCCCGACATCATGTCGATCGCCAAGGGTCTCGCCGCCGGCTACCTGCCGCTCGGTGCTGCGATCTATTCGGACAAGGTCAATGATGCGATCGCCAAGGCCTATGGCGGCCCGATGACCGGCCACACATTCACCGGCCACACCGCCTGCTGCGCCGCCGGTGTCGCGGTCCAGAAGATCATCCAGCGCGACAAGCTCGTCGAGCGCGTGAAGGCCTATGAGCCGAAACTCAAGAAGATGATCGCCGATGCGACGCAAGGCATCGAGGCGGTCGGCGACATTCGCGGCCGCGGCTATTTCATCGGCACCGAACTGGTGCGCGATCGAGAGACCAAGAAACCGTTCGACGGCTCACTCAAGCTCTTTATGCACATTCGCCAGCAAGCCCTTGAAAACGGACTGATTTGTTATCCGGTCGGCGGCAATGCCGATGGAATTAACGGCGATGTGGTTATTCTGGCGCCGCCCTATAATTCGAGCGACGCCGAGTTGGAGGAGATGGTCGGCAAGATGGCGAAGTCTGTCCGCCAGGTCCTTGCCGCGCAAGGATTGGGCTGACCGCCCAACCCTACTTGATCAGGCGAACAATGAACTCGCCGGTCAATTCAGAAACCGGGCATTCGATCACGACACGAATGTCGTTGTAATCCTGATCCGTCCAGCCAAGTCCGGGTGGCCGGTCTTCCCAGCCGTAATACATGAACTTGCCCGACTGACATGACTGAGAGGCGTGCTGCGGCGTGCGGTTCGTCCCTTCCGGGATGACGCCGCCCTGGCTCTTGCCAACGCATTTCGCGGCAGTGTCGCAGAGGACGGTCTCGAGGATCGAATAGCCGCCGAGATCATAAGTCTCCACGCCGGCCGCTATCACCGTATCGGTATAGTAGTCGTAGTGTGTCGCCTTGGGGTTGTCCCATTGCGTAGGAGTGGTCCTCGCATCGCGGACATTCTTAAGGTGGTAGCTCATGGTCTCGCCCGCCGCGCAGGTTGGCATGGTGTAGGTGTATTTGGTCTTGGCGTTGTCGGCGATTGTCGTTTCCTGGCTCCGACCCTTGGTCATCGGGTCAGATTTCTTTTCCGGATCGAAGCAATAAATCGAGAGCCGGTTGTAGTCGCTGGCATCGGGATCGAGATCGGTAAATTTCGGCGGCTTGTACGTCAGCTTCGGCTTGGTCACCCGCGCAACGGATTCGACTGCAACGCCGAAGTGATCCTCGATGCCGGGAAGGATGCGCAAGAAGGTCAGCGGCACATCGGCACGCGCCTGGACGCGGAAATCCGAGGTCGAAACCCACTGGCCGTCGGCAGTCAGGTTGTCGATGGCGGCACCACCGCTGAACCTGCCGTTGATGGTCGATTTGAGATTGGTGACCCAGGCGGCGCTCGCCGAAGCATCAGCGCTGGCGGCAGAAGCGAGCGCCGCCGCATCGGCCTCGACCTGCAAGGCCGAGCGCACTTCGGAAGCCCGCATATAGTCGATCGCCATGCCCGATATTCCGATCAGAGGGATCGCTGCCAACGCAAAGGCAACCGCTACTCCACCACCCTCATTCCGCCAGAATCCCAACATGGAACAGAACCTCCATTTTGGGTTTACGATTGAGCAGTTTCCGGGCCAGGAATTGTTAAGGATAAATCTTCACGATCACGCCATCAGGCGCCCGATCGCCGCTTCGCCTTCGAGCCAGGCGCCGTGGACGTCCCCCATGAAGCGCAACGATGTGGCCTCGCCGGCAAATGCCAAGCGGCCATCGATGGGTTCTGCAAGTTTCATTCTTGCATCGGCGCAGCCCGGAAGAGCCGCCGCGACATAGCCGCCGACAAAGGGATTGGCATCCCAGTTCACCGTCATTTGCTGCGGCGAGAGGTTCTTCGATATGTCGCTGCCGAAGATTTTCGCCAGCGTCGCGACGAGATGGGCACACATGGCTGCCTCGCCTTCGGAACCGAGCCTGCGGCCGAATGGACCGTGAAACATTCCAACCGCAGCCTCATCACCGTCTTCGCGAAGGATGATCTCCATCGCCTCATGCGGATCGTCCAATGGAACGAGCAGCGACGGCGGCAGGTCGCCGAACACCTTGTTGGCAAACGAGAGCCGCAATTTGTTGCAGCTACCCATCGGCAGGCCGGCGATCGCCTCGCTATGGCCTATCGGAAGATTGTGGGTGAAACGGATTATCCCTGACCCGAGCACGCCCGTCGAAACCGTTACCACGACTTTGCGCGCTTCGAGGCTTCCCCATTGGCCCGACACACGCACGCGATCCGCCGGGGTGAGATCGATAAGTTCGACGGGAGAGTTGCGGCTTATATCGAGACCCGCGCCGAGCCCCGCCACAACGCGCCCAAAGCCCTGCTTCACAGGGATATCGTCACCCTCCCAGACATAGCGCGCAAAATCGACACACGAGGCGCGATCCGGCTGAACGCCCTGTTTGTTGGTGAACTCGATCGCGAATGCGCCATCCGAAGAGACCAGGGCGTCCTTATCGACGCCGATATTCCCCCGCGCGGTCACGGCCGCAAAGCACGCTTCGATGTCGGCTTCACAGCGCGACACTTCCGAAGGTGTCAGCAATGCTCCATTTCGGGAGTATGCGGTGGCAAGAGGTTCCACCGCCGCGGCCGAATCGGCCGAGACGATCGGCGATAGAGGATTCAGCGCCGGCGAATGCAGCCAATGCGCGCCGAGATCGAAGATCGAGCCATCGAGAGCCTCAATCGTGCGCGCCCTGCCGCCGATCGTGCTGCCAGCTTCGAGCACGATGCAGGACAGTCCGCGCTCGCGGCATGTGCGCGCGGCGGAAATGCCCGCCGCGCCGGCACCTATGACGACAATGTCATACATGCCGCCCTTGTCCGTATGCGTGCCTTGCCTGTCAACGACAGGCTGCGTAGCGCCGAGGGCTCACCACCATTGCGACGGCCATGTGTCGCCCTTGTTGGGACCGCGAGCGACAACATTGTGCCAGATGATCGCAAAGAGCGCGAGCAGCAGCGCACCAACGCCAACAGGAGCGACCAGAAAGCGCCACGACATGTCGTTGACAACGACGACCAACGGGTCGATGCCTGCTGGCGGATGAAACGTGCGGGTCAGATGCATCGCGATCATTGCGAGGCCAACCGCAAGCGCTGCGGCCCACAAGGCGGGACCGAACAGCTTGACCACCAGCAGCCCAACCAGTGTCGAGACGAGATGGCCGCCGACCAGCGCACGGGGTTGCGCAGGCTCGGCTTTCGGAGAGCCCATCACCAGCACGATCGAGGTCGCAAAGGGGATCGCGACGAGAGGAAAGGAGGCGGTTTGTGAAAAGACTTCCATGCCTCCGATGGCCACCGAACCACCGGCAGCACCGGCGACAATGGCAAATATACGTGATCGATCGAGCATCCTGGGGAGCCACTCTTTGGGAGATAGGTGGTCCCGAGCTAGCAGGCTGACCTTGGCTGAGACAAGCTCGCAATTTTCTGGGTCGCCGGCCGCCAGGAAAAGCTTTGCTACTTCCAGTGGCGCCCAGCGATCCCGTTAATGCCGAGACTGTCAGCCCCAGACGCCGGCTGCATTCCGATTTTCGGCGCTTTCTTGCCGCGATCCGACAAGGCTTGCGAGCGGCGTGGCGCGGAAGACGATGAACACGAACAGAATGAAGCTGCCATAGACGGCGATCGAGCCGCCGATCGCCAAGGGCTCGAAGGTCGCGCCATGGCCAAGATAGATGCCGGCGATGCCGGCAACCATGACGACCGTTCCGACGCTGGCCAGGATATAGTGGATGCGCGGCAGTAGTCCGGCGGCTGCCTGGGGGATCAGTGCATAAAAGGCGCCGTAGAGAGCGAAGGACACCCAGCCCAGCAGGTTCATGTGGGCGTGGGCGGGCGCCAGGCTGAAATCCTGACTGACGCCCATGCCAAATCCCATGCTGAAGCCGATAAAGCCGAGCACGACGGCGGTGCGCAGGCAAAGATGCGCGAGGTTCATTGCGAAAGCTCCTCTGGTGATGATGAAGGACAGTGAGGAGATGGATCAAACATCTCCCGACAAGCTGTAGAATTGAAAACGAATGCTCGATGAGCCCGGCGATCAGGCTCAGTGCCGGCGTAGTTGCGGATAGTCGAACTCGCACGGGCTCGAGCGGCGTGGCGCGTGCCGGAAACTATCCGATAGCATGACACCGCGGGCGAGGCCGATGTCGCGCAGCAGGCGGTCGTCGAGATCGGCAAGATCGGCGACCTTGCGCTGGCCGCGCATCCAATCGCGGAATCGGCCAGCCCAGCTTTTCCGCTGCGACGGTACCGGCATGCTTATCCGGGCAGCGCCTGTGGCGGAGGCGAGCGGATAGGCAAGAAGAGCACCAACACTGGCAAGGCCGGTGGCAAGCGCGCTCAAGGTGACCATCGTTGCGGACATGGGAAACTTCCTATGTGACTGCTTTTGCATGTCGCGCTGCGTATAGGCGCGGAATATTTCTTACATTCTTCGCGGCCCGGATATTTGTGTTTCAATCGTTTCAGGAGGCGGGCGTCCACAGAACCTGGTCGATCCGCGCGGCGCCTGTTGCCAGCATCACCAACCGGTCGAGGCCGAGAGCGACGCCCGAAGCTTCCGGCATCAAGGAAAGTGCTGCGAGAAAGTCATCATCCAATGGGTAGGATTCGCCGTAGACCTTCTGCTTCAGGGCCATTTCGTCGACGAAACGGCGGCGCTGCTCATCTGCGTTGGTCAGTTCGCCAAAGCCGTTCGCCAACTCGACGCCGCAGGCATAGAGTTCGAAACGCTCCGCAACCCGCCCGTCATGCGCGCAAACCCGCGCAAGTGCTGCCTCTACCGCCGGATATTCGTAGAGAAGCGTCGGCCGGCCCAGACCAAGGCGGGGCTCAACCAACTCGCTGAGGATTCGGCTGAAGATGTCGGACCAGCGTGTCATCCCCGGCAACGCGCACCGGCGACTGCCGCGCCAGGGCGTCGCGATCCGCCCTGCCCTCCTGATCCAAAGTGAGCAGAAGATCGACACCCGCATGGTGGCGAAAGGCCTCGGCGACAGTCAGGTATTCCGGATCGAGGAACGGATCGGCCGTGCGCTCCTTGAACCGCAAGCTACTTGTGCCGACCGTGCGCGCTGCCAGGCGCAGCAATTCGATGCAGTCGGCCATGACAGCGCGATAGTCCTCTCGGGCGCGATACCACTCGAGCATGGTGAATTCAGGGGCGTGCAAGGCGGTGCGCTCGCGGTTGCGATAGACCTTGGCGAGGCTGAAAAGCCGTGTTTCGCCCGCCGCCAGCAACTTCTTGCAGGCAAATTCCGGCGAGGTATGGAGATAGCGGGTCTGGCGCGTGCCGTCCGGGCCGACCATCTCGGTCGCAAAGGCATGGAGATGGGCTTCATTGCCGGGCGAAACCTGCAAGGCGCCGCAGTCGGCCTCGACAAAATCCCCCTCCGCGAACCACCGGCGCATCGCCCCTACAATGCGATTGCGCGCCAAGAGCAGAGGCCGGCGGTCGGCATGGACATGCGGCTGCCACCAGGGGCTCGGACGATCGGTCATGTTCCCCTCCGGCAATGGGCTTGGCTAAGCGCATCCGCTTTGCTAAGGGTCCGGCCCATCATCCCCACCAGTTTATGAAAGTACGTAAAGATCGTGGCTAAGATCATCGCAAGCGCCGTGCGCAAGGGCAACGTCATCGAGAACGAAGACGGCAAGCTCTATGTCGTGCTCAAGGCGGAAAGTTTTCATCCCGGCAAGGGCACGCCGACCACCTCCATCGACATGCGTCGCATCTCGGACGGCGTCAAGACCGTGATGCGCTACAAGACCACCGACACGGTCGAGCGCGCCTTCGTCGAGACCGCCCCGCATAATTACCTCTATCAGGATGGCGACCAGTACGTGTTCATGAACCCGATCACATTTGATCAGGTTCACCTGCCCGCCGATCTCCTCGGGGAAAGTGCTGCCTATCTTCAGGAGAACATGGAGTGCCAGATCGCGCTCCACAATGGCGTGCCGATCTCCATCGAACTGCCGCAGCGCGTGACGCTTGAAATCGTCGACACGGAGCCGGTCATCAAGAACCAGACGGCGGCGTCTTCCTTCAAGCCGGCAATGCTGTCCAATGGCGTTCGCACCATGGTGCCGCCGCACGTGGCGTCCGGGACGCGCGTGGTTATCATGACCGAGGACAATTCCTACGTCGAACGCGCGAAGGATTGAGCTTTGAGTTGACCTCACCTTGAGGTGGCCGCAAGGCGGCCCTCGAAGGATGAACGATCAGGTTACGCGGCACATGGTTCGATCCCCGCTACGGGGACACCGCTCCATGAGGCTTCGTTGTTACTTCAGTCGGTTTACATCCAGCCGATGCACTTAGCCTTTGTGCTTAAACGATCCGCTAGCTCGCGATCATAGCCGCCGCCTTGTCCTCGCCCCGCGGGTAGCGGGGAGAAGATCATTTCTCGAATGCCCCGACGATTTCGACATGCGGCGACCAGAGGAACTGGTCGACTGGGGTGACGGCGCTCAGGCGATAGCCGCCAGCGACGAGGATCGCGGCATCGCGCGCGAAGGTCATTGCGTCGCATGAGACGGCGACCACGCGCTTTACCGACGACTTCGCGAGTTCGCGGACTTGTGCTTCGGCTCCGGCGCGCGGCGGGTCCAAGACGACGCCGTCGAAGGCATTGAGCTCACGCGCGATCAAAGGTTCGCGAAACAGATCGCGGCGTTGCACGGCAATCGGCTTCAAGCCTTGCGTTCGGCGCGTGGCCTCTTCTAGGGAAGCCAATGCGGTACGATCGGAATCGACGGCCATGATGCTGGCGCGTTCAGCAAGCCGCAGGGAAAACGGCCCCATGCCGCAAAAGAGGTCGGCAATCTTGCGCGCCTTCTTCAGGTGTTCGCCAGCGAGTCTCGCCAGTACCTGCTCACCCTGTTCCGTCGCCTGCAAGAAGCTGGCGACCGGCAATTTCACTTGCGCCTTGCCCATTCTCACAAGCGGCAGCGCGGATTCGACCACCGTCTCACCATTGACCGACAGACGCGCGAGACCGAAGCGCTGCACCAATGGCGCGAGCTTGACGCCATTGATCTTCCGAACGGCCTTTACCATCACATCAAGACCGTTCTCACTCGCCGTCACGGCCACATCGGTATCGCCGGCAAGGTTCGCGACGGCCCGCGCGATATCGAAGGCAGGCGCCAATGCGGGGACGATGATCGGGCACCGATCGATGTCTTCGAGCTGATGCGAACGCAGGCGCATGAAGCCGGCACCGGTCTTGCGGCCATGGATCGTGGCACGCCGCCTGCCCTCGCCGCCCGCGTCAATCAACTCATCGACTTCGACCGCGAGCCCTGCCTTGCCTAGCGCTGCCGCCACAAGCGAACGCTTCCAGGCGCGATAGGCGTCCTTCTGCCAATGCTGCAAAAGACACCCGCCGCAGAGACCAAAATGCTTGCAGAATGGCGCCACGCGATCGGTACTTGCTGTGACGACTTCCTGCAACGCGCCACGATCGGCATCGATCGTCACGTCAACGCTTTCGCCCGGCAATGCGAAGGGAACATAAACCGGTTTCCCATCGACCTCGGCCACGGCTTCGCCGCGGCGCCCCATGCGGTCAATCTCAATCCGCGTCATGCGCCCATAGGGTAGGCAATGGCCAGGGCGTAGCCGCTGCCAAGGCCGATATGTACGCGCCCGAGCGCGACATTGGACAAAGTGAGGCTCGAGCCCAGTGCGACGTCGCGCTGGCGCAAAGGCCATTTGACGTTTTCAAGATCGAGCCCGGTGAGATCAACGAAGGGCACGATGCTCAAGCGGGTAGCTGGTGGAACGTCGATCTCATGCTCGCCGGCAAGCAGTGGATAGGCTTCCTCGGTGCCGCTGGTGAGGAGTGCCCGATAGCCCCGCATGGCGAGCGCCAGCACGAGGCCGGCATGACCGAATGTATGATCGGCCTGGCCGCCGAAACCGCCGACGAGAACGAATTCGCTTGCTCCCCGGGCAATCGCCGCCTCGATGGCAATCTCACCATCGGTCGCGGCCTTTTCAGCAGGGTATACTTCGCGCTCAACTCCCGAATGCCGAGCTGCGAGGTCTTCGGTCGTCGAGTTCGAAGTCCCCGACCCACAGTTCGGCACTGAGGCCAAGAGGTTCTGCATGCGTCATGCCGCTGTCGGCGGCAATGATGCGGGCATTCGCAACCTGGGCGCGCAGGCGCGTCGTGACGGTCAATGTGCCGCCGAGCAGGATGACAAATCGGGACATGGCTGCGGCATTTAGGCGGGGCTCGCGCCCCAGTCCAGAGGCGGCACCGGATGAGCAATTCCTTTAACCAGCCGTGGCAGTATGCGCCCGCGAAACAAGCGAGGATCAATGGCCACCAGGATTGCAATTATCGGCGTCGGCAAGATCGCCCAGGACCAGCATTTGCCGGTCATCGCCAAGAACCCGCGCTTCGAACTGGCGGGCCTCGTCAGCCAGCGCGGCCTCTCACAACCGGGCGTGCCGACTTTCGCCACCGCGGCCGAGATGTACGAAAAGCTCCCCGATGTCGACGCGGTGGCGATCTGCACCCCGCCGCCTGCCCGCTACCAGATCGCCAAGCAGGCGCTCGCCGCCGGCAAGCATGTGATGCTGGAAAAGCCGCCGACCGCGACCTTGAGCGAATTGGCCGATCTCACGCTTGATGCCGAGACGCGGGGGCTGGTGCTCTTCACCACCTGGCATTCGCAATACAACCGCGCGGTGGCCATCGCCCGCAAGCACATGGCGACCGGCCGGGTCGAAGGCCTCGACATCGTCTGGAAAGAGGATGTGCGCCGCTGGCACCCAGGCCAGGAGTGGATCTGGCAGCCGGGCGGCTTCGGGGTGTTCGATCCCGGCATTAACGCTCTTTCGATCGTGAGCTACATCCTCCCTGCCCCGATCTTCGTCGAGAGTGCCACGTTGCGCGTGCCCGCCAACAAGGCCGCCCCGATCGCCGCGCAACTCAACTTTAAGCCGTCCGACGGCTTACCAGCCGATCTGCGCGCCGATTTCGACTGGCGCCAGGAAGGCGAGCAGACCTGGGACATAACGACCCGGCTTGCCGATGGACGCGTCCTCAAGCTCTCGAAGGGCGGCTCCAAGCTCGAGATCGACGGGCACCTCATGGTCGAGGAGCCACCTGCCGAATACGAGGCCATCTACGAGCATTTCTCAGTACTTCTGGCGCGCCGGCAGAGCGATGTGGACGTGGCGCCGCTGCGGCTCGTGGCGGATGCCTTCCTGGTCGGGAACTGGCAGGCCGTCGAGCCGTTCATCTGACAGCGACGCTATCCTGCCGCATGGAAGGCGGAATTTCGTCACAAGATGTTTCTACTTAAGATTTTGGCGGCATCATCATGGCGCCAGAACGGGGTTAAGGAGTAGCTATCATGATCATCAAGAGGCTTCGGGTTGTTCTCGTCGCCGTCACGGCGGCGATGATCGCTTTGCCCGAACTCGCCATGCCGGTCGCGGCCATGCCGCTCTCCCAGACGGGGGCCAAGCCGCTCATCGATACCGGCAGTCTGAACACTAATGTCGAACAGATTGCCTATCGTCGCAAGTTCAAGCGCGGCGGTTACAATCGGTATCGCGGGCCGCGCTACGGCAACAGGCACTGGAACAACAAGCGCTACGGCTACAACAATCGCTGGAGACACAACCGCTACGGTTGGAACAATGGTTGGCACGGAAACAAACATTGGAATAACGGCTGGTGCCGTTATGGTCGCTGCAACGGGTACAATAACGGATGGAACAACAATCCTTGGCCGTGGTTGGCAGCAGGCGCGGCTATCGGCTATGCCGGTTCCTACTATAACAACGATTATTACGATGATGGCGGGTATTACGGCGATGGCGGCGGCAATGCCCATGTCCAGTGGTGCCTGAGCCGCTATCGGAGCTACGATCCGCGATCCGACACCTTCATGGGTTACGATGGCTACAGGCATCGCTGCCGCGCGCCTTACTGACCCAACTCAAATCACAAAACGAAAAGAGCCGCCTTCCCGGGCGGCTTTTTCATAAGCGCAACTTGAGTTCCGAATTCAGGAGCGGTTCATTGCAAGCTGCGCACGCACAGAGCAAAGTTAACGGGGATGAACGCCGTGACCATGATTAGCCACACCGGACCAGCCGGCAGCCTGCTTGGGACATTTCATGAAGCTGCGGTTGCCTTCGTTCAGACATGGACGTCGGGATACAAGCCTCGCCGCCAGATGATGCATGAGCAGAAAGAATCCAAGAACCTCGACCCGCGCATCCTTGCCGATCTCGGCATCGAATTCGCGCCCGAACACGGCCATGGGTAAAGGCTTGCAGGGCGACCGGGTGGATTTCTCGCTGCGTCGGGCAGGCGCAGGCGATGCGGGCGCGGTGCGCGCACTAACGCGGCGCGCTTACGCCAAATGGGTACCAATGATCGGCCGCGAGCCGATGCCCATGAATGCCGATTATGAGCGCGCGGTCGTCGAGCACAGGATCGATCTTCTTGAAGCGGATGGCGCGCTGCTTGGTCTGGTCGAAACCATCGCCGCCGATGATCACCTGTTGATCGAGAACCTTGCCATTCATCCCGAACAGCAGGGCAAAGGCTTGGGCGACATGCTGCTTGGACATGTACGCGACCTCGCTCGCGAACTCGGATATGGCGAGATCCAGCTCTACACGAACGCCGCCTTCGCTACGAACATCGCCTTCTACGCCAAACGCGGCTTTTCTGAATACGCCCGTGAGGCCTTTGCAAAAGGCGGCCATCTGGTCCGGATGAAGCAGCGATTGTGAACTGCTTGCGCACCGGGCGAACGCGGGTCACACTCCCCGGCATGCCTATCAAAATCATCCATGTCCTAACAACTCTTTGCTGCTTCCTTTTCTGCATCGAAAGCGCTTCCGCATTCACACGCCAGCCGGTCGCCGCCGAGAACGGGATGGTCGTGTCGTCGCAACATCTTGCCTCGCAAGTTGGTGTCGACATCATGAGAGCCGGCGGCAATGCCATCGATGCCGCGGTCGCCGTCGGCTATGCCATGGCGGTGGTCAATCCCTGCTGCGGCAATCTCGGTGGCGGTGGTTTTGCGACCATCCGCCTCGCCGATGGCCGTGCAATCTTTAACAACTTCCGCGAGAAGGCGCCGCTTGCTGCAACACCGAACATGTATCTCGATGCCAAGGGAGAGTTGATCGAGGATGCCAGCCTCGTCGGCTATCTAGCAGTTGCGGTACCTGGTTCGGTACTCGGGCTCGACGCGATGCTTTCCAAATACGGCACGATGAGCCGTGCGGCGGTTATGGCGCCGGCGATCAAGCTTGCCGAGGAAGGTTTCACATTGGCCGCAGGCGATGTAGCCATTCTTGCGACGGCAACTAAGGCATTCGCCGCACAACCCAATGTCGCGGCGATCTTTCTCAAGGACGGCCAACCCCTCAAGGAAGGTGATCGGCTCGTGCAGAGCGATCTTGCCCGCACGCTGAAGGCGATTGCCGTGGCTGGACCGGATGCCTTCTATCGCGGTTCGATTGGCGAAAGAATTATCGCCGCAAGCCAGGCCAATGGCGGAATCCTGTCCAAGAACGATCTCAGCTCCTACACCGTGAGCGAGACCGCGCCGGTTGAGTGCTCCTATCGCGGCTATGCGATCTATTCAGCGCCGCCGCCGAGTTCCGGCGGCACGGCAATATGCCTGATCCTGCAAATCGTAGAGGGCTATCCGATGCGGGACTGGGGCTATCACTCGGCGCAGGCCGTACACGTCCTGGCCGAAGCGATGCGTCAAGCCTTCGTGGATCGCAACTTCCTGCTCGGCGATCCCGATTTCATCAGCAATCCGCTCGGCAAGCTTCTCTCCAAGGCGTATGCCGCGAAAATCAACGCTGCGATCAAGATGGACAAGGCGACGCCTTCAACCGAGTTGCAGCAGGGCAAGCCCCCGCATGAGGGCACCCAAACGACGCATTATTCAATTGTCGACAAAGCCGGCAACGCCGTCGCAGTTACGACGACGCTCAATGCATTGTTCGGTGCAAAGGTGATCGCCGGCGATACCGGCTTCTTCCTCAATGACGAAATGGATGACTTCACCAGCAAACCTGGAGCGGCCAATCTATTCGGTCTCGTGCAGGGCGAGAACAACGCGATCGCGCCCGGCAAGCGGCCCTTGAGTTCGATGAGCCCGACGATCATCGCCAAGGATGGCAAGACCTTCCTGGTTGTCGGCAGTCCCGGCGGATCGCGCATTATCTCGATCGTCGCGCAGGTCATCATCGATGTCATCGACTACGGCATGACTGTACAAGAGGCGGTCGATGCGCCTCGCATCCACCATCAATGGATGCCCGACCAGATCACCATCGAGCCCTTCGCACTTTCGTCCGATACGATCGCGCTGCTTGCCGCCCGCGGGCACAAGGTCGTCCCGCAATCGCCATGGGGCGCCGCTGAGGCAATCCTAATCGGGCTGCCGGCAGACGCAGCTGCTGGCGAGGCCACTTCCGGCAATGACGCGGCGCGCGTGGGTATGAGCGTTCCCGGCATGCGCTATGGCGGCCATGACGACCGCCGGCCGGCAGGCGCTGCAACAGGGTATTAGTGCGCTATTGCCGCAAAAAATCGCTGATTATCCTGATGGTCGCCTGGGGATTCTCTTCCATGATCCAGTGGCCAGAATCCGGAACAATCGCCTCTCGCACGTCGGATCCGGCAAACCGCATCACTGTCGCCATCATGGGCCCGAAAGACTTCTCTCCTCCTACCGCGAGGATGGGCATGCTGAAGCTTTGCGGTGGCCAGGAATTTCCGGTTGTCGATGGCATCCTGGTCGAAGGCGGCAAACTGCGAAAAACCGGCATGCATCGCGCCCGGGAGCGCATAGAGCGCGGCGTAATGCTCGCGCGCTGCTTCGGAGAACCGGGCCGGCGTCGCTGAAAACTCGTTCCAAAACCGATCGAGATAGATCCGCTCCCTGCCCGCTACCAGCCGCTCCATGTCAGGGCCGCCGAAACGGAAATGCCACAGCAAGGGGTTTTTCAGGACCTCTTCCCATGGTCCGACGCCTGGAACAGGGGCATCGATTACCGCAAGCTTGGTCACGCGATCGGGATACTTTGCCGCAAGAGCAAACGCGACCATGTTGCCAATATCGTGCGCAACGACATCTGCGCTCTTGACGTCAAGGGCATCAAGGATCCGTGCCATATCCTCGGCTTGCGCCTTCTTCTCGTACCCGCTCGCCGGTTTGGAGGACAGTCCGAGGCCGCGCAGATCCGGCACAATGACAAGATGATCCTTCGAAAGATCGACTGCCATCGGTACCCACATGTCGCCCGTCTCGCCGTAGCCGTGCAACAGCAAGACCGCAGGGCCGACACCCGCGGTGCGGACGTAGATCATCGCAGCGCCTGTCGAAATTTCCTTCATCACGAAATCGGGCGGATAGGACAGACCGTGCGTTGCGGAAGCGCTCATTCATTGATCCTCTTGTTGTGACTGGGCCTTCTACACGACTGTGCCGAACAGCCGGCCGATCGCGGCAGTGATTGCCATGGCGAGCGCCCCCCAGAACGTCACGCGAATGGCGGCGGGCAAGATCGGCGCGCCGCCGGTTCTCGCACCGATGGCTCCGAGCAGCGCCAGCGCGATAAGCGAGACGATGGCAACCGCCGGCGCGAGCCAGGCAGCCGGCGCGACCAAGACAGCCATCAATGGCAACACGGCGCCGGCGGCAAAAGTCGCCGCAGAGGTTAGCGCTGCCTGGATGGGGTTTGCGGAAATGGTTTCGGTAATGCCGAGTTCATCGCGGGCATGCGCGGCGAGCGCGTCCTTGGCCATCAACTGATCGGCAACCTGGCGCGCCAGGTCCAGCGTTAGGCCACGATCGACATAGATCTGCGTCAGCTCTTCGAGTTCCTGTTGCGGCATGGTCGCAAGTTCAGTCTTTTCACGGGCAAGCTCCGCCTTTTCGGTGTCGGCCTGCGATGAAACCGACACATATTCGCCCGCCGCCATCGACATCGCACCGGCTACCAGTCCGGCAACGCCGGCGATCACGACCTCACTCGCCTGCCCTGCGGCGGCGGCGACGCCGACGATGAGACTTGCGGTCGATACGATGCCGTCATTGGCACCCAGCACCGCCGCCCGCAACCAGCCGATACGCGAGACCAGGTGGCGCTCCTTGTGCGTCCCGATCCGGCTCATGTGATTTCAGCCCGCTGTTGCATGTGTCGTCGTGATCCTGGGAAATACCGCAGCTCAGGATAGGATATAGTAGTCTCACACCTGGAGCGAGGAAACACGCATGCCGACCGTCGATACACGTTTCGACCAGATGTTCCCGAAGCTCACCGCGCAGGAGATTGCGCGGATTGAGCGCTTTGGTGAGAAAAAGAACTTCCGCAATGGCGAAGCCATTTTCCTCATTGGCGAGGCGCGGCCGGGGATGCTCGTCATTGTCAGCGGAACTGTCTCGGTCACCTGGCGTGACGGGCTGGGTCATGTAAGGCCTGTCGTCGAAGTAAGCGATCGTGATTTCCTGGCCGAGGTCGGGCAGTTGTCAGGTCGGCCGTCGCTGGTCGACGCCCATGCGAAATCCGATGTCACCGCGATTGTCGTCCCGACCGAAAGCCTGAGATCGCTCCTTATTGCAGAGGCCGAGCTTGGCGAGCGCATCATGCGCGCCCTCATCCTCAGGCGCGTGAACATGATCGAAAAACAGGTCGGGGGGCCAGTCCTAATCGGGGACCCGCGCAACCCGGACATGATCCGCCTGCAGGGTTTTTTGACCCGCAATGGCTATCCCCACCAGGTCGTCGATCCGGCCGAGGATGCGGATGCCAAGGCATTGCTAGACCGCTTCGCGCCAACTCCGGCCGAGCTTCCGCTCGCGGTCTGCTCGAACGGCTCGGTCATGAAGAATCCGAGCGAGGCCCAGCTTGCGGAATGCCTTGGCATGGCTCGGATCGATCATCCCGACCGCATCTTCGATGTTGCGGTCGTCGGCGCAGGGCCGGCCGGACTGTCGGCAGCCGTCTATGCTGGGTCGGAGGGGCTTTCGACCATCGTCTTCGATACCCGCGCCTTTGGCGGCCAGGCCGGCGCCAGCGCGCGAATCGAGAATTACTTTGGATTTCCCACCGGCATTTCCGGCCAGGCGCTGACCGCACGCGCCTTCCTCCAGGCGCAAAAATTCGGCGCCGAAATGGTCATCCCCGGCGAGGTCGAAAAACTCGATTGTGAGGAGGCGCCGTTCAGCCTCGACCTGCCTTCGGGCCGCGAGATCCAAGCGCGCAGCGTAATCATCGCCTCCGGCGCACGCTACCGTCGCCCCGCAGTCCCGAGGCTTCAGGATTTCGAGGGTCGGGGCATCTGGTATTGGGCCTCTCCCATCGAAGCGCGCATGTGCCGCGACGAAGAGGTGATCCTGGTGGGCGGCGGTAATTCTGCCGGCCAGGCTGCAGTGTTTCTCTCGGGCTTCGCAGCAAAGATTTGGATGCTGGTGCGTGGCGAAGGCCTTGCCGAGTCCATGTCGCGCTATCTGATCGACCGAATCGCGGCGGCACCGAATATTGAAATTTTTACCCACTCCGAAATCGTCGAGCTCGCCGGCACGCCAGATAACCGGCTCGAGCGCGTGCGCTGGCGCAACCGGCGTGACGGCAGCGAGACCGAGAAGCAGATCCGCAACGTATTCCTCTTTATCGGGGCCGATCCGGCAACTGACTGGCTCAAGGACTGCAATATCGAACTTGACCGATCCGGCTTTGTCCTTACCGGGCAGGCCGCGCACTCGCCGCAATGTACCCGGACGCCATTGCCGCTTGAGACAAACATACGCGGCGTATTCGCCATCGGCGATGTGCGGGCGGGCTCCGTCAAGCGGGTCGGTGCAGCAATCGGTGAAGGTGCCTGGGTCGTCGCGCAAATCCACTCCTACCTGGCCGAATAGCGAATCGCCTGCGCTCTATGCGGCGAGGCGGGCCCACGAGTGATGCGCATGCGCGTTCTTGATCGCCAGATCATGCCCAATCAAACGGTGCATCGCAGCAGCGACCTGCTTGTCGTTATGGCAGCAGGCCAGCAAGCGATCGCGGTTGAATGCAATGGCCCTCACGTCGCATCCCGCTGTGACAGTCGTGGTCGCGGTGTTACCGATCAGAAACGCGATTTCACCCACCAGCGCGCCGGCGCCCAATTCTGCCAGATAATTCCCGCGTACATGCACCGAAACTTGCCCGTCCTGAATGAAGTATAATTCGCCGACCGGGTGCCCCTCGACAATCAAGTCGGTGCCGACGGCGATATCGCGCCAAACACCCGTCCGCAATACGCGGGCGATCTGGGCATCGCAAAGGCCATGAAGCGCCGAGGTGAACAATTTCCGATCTCTCTGGTCGAGCTTCAGCGAGAATTGGTCGCGCGTCAGCAGTGCCAGGTGATAACCGTTGATCGCGATAAAGATCAGGCCCCAAGCAATACCTGTGTACAGGTCTGTGCTGGTGAGGGAGAAGTAGAGCATTTCGAAAGCGAGCCCCACAACGGCTGCTACCCTGAGCCAATAGATATTCGTGAGGCAGTAGGAGATGGCGAGAATCACGTAAGATATATGGCCGGCGATGTCGGCGGGGGAAAAGTAGGAAGTCAGCGCGTCCATGACCGGATATACTCTTGGCGGGGCTGCAGCTTGGCGATCGATGCTGGATTGCTGCGAGGCGGCGAGGCTAGTCTGTGCGTCGAGCCTTAAGCCCATCGCCGGGGTCGCGGCTGTGGCTTAAGTCACAACAAGGGACGAAAGCCGATGGGCCGCCAAACCATGACGATCCGATCGATGCGGCGAGATGAGATCGCACTGGCAATCGATTGGGCCGCCGCCGAAGGATGGAATCCGGGTTTTCAGGACGCCGCATGCTTCGCCCGCGTCGATCTTGGTGGCTTTCTGATCGGCGAGGTCGACGGATTGCCCGCCGCGATCATTTCAAATGTCAATTACGATCAGACTTTTGCTTTTCTAGGCTTCTACATCGTGCGGCCCGATTTGCGCGGCAAAGGGTATGGAAGGCAAATCTGGCAACGCGGCATGGAGCATGCCGGATCCCGCGTCGTCGGGCTTGACGGCGTCGTGGCACAACAGGAAAACTACAAGAAGTCCGGATTCACGTTTGCCTATCGCAATATCCGTTATGGGGGCATGGTGACGCGGGATCGCACGGGCGTTGACACGATCGCGCTTGCGGAAATTCCGCTCGTCACGATCGCAGACGATGATGCGAGGGTGTTTCCAGCTCGCCGCGGGCAATTCCTGAAATGCTGGACGACGGCACAGGGTCATGTCGGGCGAGCCGTCGTGCGCGGCGGAGCGCTTTCAGGCTGGGGCATAATCCGCCCCTGTCGGAAAGGTTTCAAGATTGGTCCGCTCGTCGCTGACGATATTGACACGGCGTCCGCGCTATTCTCTGCATTGACGGAAGCGGTCGGTGACGGCGAAATCTTTCTCGATGTACCACAGCCCAACCGTGCCGCCGCCGCGCTCGCCGAAAGCCGCGGGATGGTGCCGGTATTTGAAACGGCCCGCATGTATACCGGCCGCACACCGCCGATTGAGATCGACCGCATCTATGGCGTTACGACGTTCGAGCTGGGCTGAACCCCGACAAAGCTGCGCTGAAATTACCTGCTGCGCGCAGCGACCTCGATCAGCAGCTTGCCGAAGTTCTTGCCCTGCAGGAGGCCAATGAAGGCTTCTGGCGCATTTTCGAGCCCTTCGACAATATCTTCGCGGTACTTGATCTTTCCCGCACCGACCCAGCCTCCGACATCGCGCAGGAAGTCATCAGTCTGGGCATCAAAATCGGTGACGATGTAACCGCGCATGGTCAATCGTTTGACGAGGATTGTGCAAAGCAGCAGCGGCGTCCGATCGGGCCCAGGCGGCAGGCTCGTTGAATTGTACTGCGCAATCAGGCCGCAGACCGGAATGCGGGCAAAGAAATTGAGTAGAGGGAAGACGGCTTCCCAGACTTTGCCGCCGACATTTTCGAAATAGATATCGATGCCTTTTGGACAGGCAGCCTTCAGTTTCTCGGCGAAGTCGCCAGCATGATGGTCGATGCCGGCATCGAAGCCCAGTTCATCGATGATGTATCGGACTTTCTCCGCGCCGCCGGCAATGCCGACCACGCGACAGCCTTTCAGCTTGGCGATCTGGCCGACGATCGCACCGACCGCTCCGCTCGCCGCGGCGACGACGAGGGTCTCGCCCGGCTTCGGCTGGCCGATATTGAGAAGGCCCGTATAGGCGGTCATTCCCGGCATCCCCAAAACGCCAAGCGCAGTCGAGATCGGCGCGAGCCCAGGATCGATCTTGCGAAGTCCCTTGCCGCTTGAAGCGGCATATTCCTGCCAACCAGTATAGGCTTCGACGATATCACCCTCGGCGAAGCCCTGATGGTTGGAAACCAGCACTTCGCTCACCGTGCCACCAGGCATGACATCACCGATCTTTGTCGGCTCCGCATAGGAGGCTTCGTCGCTCATGCGCCCCCGCATATAGGGATCGAGGGAGAGATAGAGCGTCTTCAGCAACACGCCTTGGCCCGTAACGGTTGGACTGTCGGACTCTACAAGCTTGAAGTTTTCGCGTGTGGGCTCGCCCTTGGGACGCGAAGCGAGGAGGATCTGGCGATTCTTCGGCATGATTTCACTTCCCTGTCGGCACGATCCTAGTGCCATCGAAGGATCTTATAGCAAAGCGAATCAAGGTGCGTTGAAGAAGCGCTAAGCTTCCGCGATGATCGCTTCCCGCGCATCGCCCCGCGCATACACGCAAAAGCCACGCGATCACGCGAGGGGTGATCCCGTGGCCGAAGCGTCGCGCGTTGCGGCGCTGCTCGAATTCACTCGGTCCTGCGCCGTGCCGTTAGACCCTTGCGCACATCCCCCTGACAACCTATTGATATTCCTGCTCTCAACGGGGTGCCCGAAAGGCTGAGAAGCGTCGCAGACGCCAACCCGCTGAACCTGATCCGGATCATACCGGCGGAGGGATTGCGGGCGGGCTCGATGGATAACAGGAAGCCCCACGTCCTCCTCAACCGGTGCAAAAGGAGGACAAATATGAAGAAGCTTCTTTTCACCCTCATCGCTCTGATGTTCGCGGCCACCCCCGGGCTCGCGGCACCAAAGCTCACCATCTACACCTATGAAAGCTTCGTCTCGGAATGGGGTCCCGGCCCTAAGATCGAGGCGGCCTTCGAAGCGACTTGCGGTTGCGAAATCGAGTGGGTCGGTATCGCCGACGGCGTCGCCGTGCTTAATCGCCTGAAACTTGAAGGCAAGGGCACCAAGGCCGACATCGTGCTCGGCCTCGACACCAATCTCACCGCCGAAGCCGCCGCAACCGGGCTCTTCGCGCCGCATGAGCAGATCGGCACGCCGTTGACGCTGCCGACCTCGTGGTCGGACCCGATCTTTCTTCCCTACGACTACGGCTATTTCGCCGTTGTCTACGACACGCAAACCTTGAAGGATCCGCCCAAGAGCCTTGCCGATCTCGTCGAGCGGCGATCCCAAACAGAAGATCGTCATCGAGGATCCGCGTTCCTCAACGCCGGGCCTCGGCCTGCTGCTCTGGATGAAAGCCGTATATGGCGACAAGGCCGCGGAGGCTTGGACCAAGCTCCAGCCGCGCATTCTCACGGTGACGCCCGGTTGGTCGGAGGCCTACGGGCTTTTCACCAAAGGCGAGGCGCCGATGGTACTCTCCTATACGACCTCGCCCGCCTATCACATGGTGGCGGAGAATAGCGATCGCTATCAGGCCGCGTCTTTCAGCGAAGGTCATTACTTGCAGGTCGAGGTCGCCGGCCGTATCGCAAATTCCGCGAATGCCGATCTTGCCAAGAAGTTCATGGCCTTCATGCTTACGCCTGGCTTTCAGGATGCGATCCCCGAGAACAATTGGATGTTCCCTGCCGCTGCAACATCGAAGCCTCTCCCAGAGGCCTTTGGCAAGTTGGTGCAGCCTGGGAAGACACTGCTCTTCTCGCCGGAAGAAGTCGCGGCTAAGCGGCGTGAATGGATGGACGAATGGCTCGCGGCGATGAGTCGGTGATAGGGCCGCATTTCCCCCTCCCCCTCGTGGGGAGGGATTAGGGGTGGGGATTGCAAGTTCCATGCGCCTGAGCGCCGGTCTTTCCTTTTCCCTGATCGTGATCGCGATTGCGGTGGGGCTGATCCCCGTCATAGCCATTGGCTTCGGCCAGGGGTACGACCTCAGCCGGCTATTCGACGCGTATTTCGTCCGTGTTCTGATCTTCACGGTCGTTCAGGCGACGCTTTCGACAATTCTCTCGATCTTCTTCGCAATTCCCGTGGCGCGCACGCTGGCACGCCGCCAGTTCCCGGGCCGCGGCCTCGTCTTGCGCCTTTTTGCATTGCCACTGGCCCTGCCGGCGATCGTCGCGATCCTCGGCATTGTCGAGATCTACGGCCGCAGCGGCATCCTGGCTCGTCTCACCACGCTCGAATTCGATATTTACGGTCTCACCGGCATCCTCATCGCGCATGTCTTCTTCAACATGCCGCTCGCGGCACGGATGATGCTGGTCCGGCTCGACCAGATCGCCCCTGAGAGCTTTAGACTTTCGGCACAACTCGGCTTCGGCGCAGGAGCTTTCTGGCGCTTCGTCGAATGGCCGGCAATTCGCGAGACGTTGCCCGGCATTGCGAGCCTCGTCTTCCTTCTCTGCGCTGCTAGCTTTGCGACCGTCCTGACGCTCGGCGGCGGCCCACAGGCAACCACGCTCGAAGTCGCGATCTACCAATCATTACGCTTCGACTTCGATCCGGCGCGCGCCAGCCTGCTCTCCATTGCGCAACTCCTTCTCTGCGTGCCGCTAGTCGCGCTCACGGCCGCTGCCGCCGGGCGCTTGCAGCACGCGCCGGCATTGCGTGCCACCGCTCGACGCTTCGCCGCCGATACGATGCTCGCTCGCTTAAGCGATATCGGCATCCTCGCAGTCGCACTTACCTTTATCTTCTTACCCCTCGTCGCACTTGTGCTTGCCGGAATCGGTGCGCCCTTTGCATGGAGCGCGATCGTTTCAGCCATGCTCACGAGCCTTGCTCTTGCCGGCGGCGCGGCGATCCTCAGCCTGCTGCTCGCCTGGCCGCTCGCCAACGCCGCAGCGCGGGGCAGCCGCGCCCTGACGCGACTTCTCAACACCGTCGCGCTCCTCGCCTTCATCGTGCCACCGGCCGTGTTGGCGACCGGCTGGTTCGTATTGGCGCTCAAGGTAGGCGACCCGCCGCATCTTGCGCCCATCCTCGTCATCGTCATGAATGCATTGATGGCGCTTCCCTTTGGCTTGAGCATACTTGCCCCTGCCGTATCCCAATCCGCGGCCCAGCACGACCGGCTTTGTGCCGGCCTCGGCCTCTCGGGCTTTGCGCGCCTGCGCCTGATCGATCTTCCCGTGCTTGCAAAGCCGCTCGGCCTCGCGGCCGCACTTTCCTTTGCGATCTCGCTCGGCGACTTGACCGCGATCTCACTCTTCGGATCGCAGGATCTCACAACGCTTCCCGCCCTCGTCTATCGCCAGATGGGAAGTTACCGGCTCGACGCCGCAGCGGGAACAGCGCTCGTGCTCGCCGCATTCTCTACCGCAATCATAGCCTTGGCGGAGCGCTGGCGATGATCCGGCTCGATCAAGTCACCTTCCATTATGAAGACATGCGGATGGAGTTCGACCTCGCCGTGGCGAAGGGCGAGTTCCTTGGCATCATCGGGCCCAGCGGTTCGGGCAAGTCGACCCTACTCAATCTGATCGCCGGATTTGAATTGCCTGCGTCGGGCCGCGTGCTCATTGCCGATCGCGATGTCACGTCGGAGCCGCCCGCGGAACGGCCGATCTCGATGATCTTCCAGGACAATAACAGCTTTGCCCATCTCGATGTCTGGACGAACATCGCGCTTGGCATATCGCCTTCGCTGAAACTCGACGACAGCGAGCGGGCGCGGATCGATGCGGCTCTGCACGCGACGGGGCTCGAAGTTTACGCCCGCCGCAAGCCCGGCGAATTGTCAGGTGGCGAGCGCCAGCGGATCGCGATTGCCCGTGCACTGGTGCGTGACAAGCCGGTTTTGCTGTTGGACGAACCCTTCACGGCGCTGGGGCCAAAGCTTCGTCAGGACATGCTCGATCTCGTTGTCGAGTTGCACAAATCGCGCGGCCTCACGACCCTGATGGTCTCGCATCATCCCGAAGATGCGCGCCGCGCCGCTGATCGCACAGCATTCATCGCCCACGGCCGTATCATAGCAATCGCGCCCACGACGGAACTCTTCGCCGGCTCCGGCCATCCCGAGATCGCCGAGTATCTGGGACAGTGAGTTTTACCGTCCGTGCCTGCGAAGGGAGGGGAATCCCCGCCCTTGGCGCGTTTGCCCTGCCCCTGTAGCTTCGGTGTCAGCGAATCTCCCAAGGGGCCAGGGACGCAATGCGCGAGCGTGAAGACCACAGGCAAACGACGGCAATCGTCTATGCCTATGTCGTCTCCTGCGCTGTGTGGCTTATTTTCGGTTCGCTTTATGGCGTGATCCTTGCCTGGAAGCTCGTCTTTCCGGACGCACTCGCTCTCGAATTCCTCTCCTATGGCCGGATCCGGCCCGTCCACACCGCGAGCCTGCTGCTTGGATTCCTTTCGCTCGGCCTCACCGGCCTTGCCTATCTCGTGGTGAATCGTACGGCGGAGCGGCCAATCTGGTCTCCCGCCCTCGCTTTCACAGCTCTCCTGTTTTGGAACAGCGCCCTGATTGCGGGCCTCGTCACGCTCAGTCTCGGCGTCACACGCGGCCCCATCGAATATCGCGAATGGATCGCGCCCGTCGCCGCTGTCTTCGCCATCGGTGCTCTCCTCAACGGACTCAACCTGCTCCTGACGCTCATCCGCCGACCGACGCCAGAACTCTACATCTCGAACTGGTTCATCCTTGCAGGATTTGCCTGCCTGCCGATCCTCTATCTCGTCGCCTATCTTCCCGCCTATGCCACCGGCAGCGCCAATATCATCATCCAGGGCTATTACATGCATGTGGTGCTGGGCCTTTGGTTCACGCCGCTCATACTCGGCATCACCTATTGGGCACTGCCGATCCTTCTGAACAAGCCGATCTATTCTTATGGCCTTGGCGTGCTCGCCTTCTGGGGCAATCTGGTTTTCTACAGCCTCATCGGCGCACATCATTTCATCTTCGCACCGACGCCGTGGTGGCTGCAGTCGACCGCCATACTCGTCGGTCTCGGTATGATGGTGCCGGTCTGGGCCTCGACCGGAAATTTTCTTCTCACCATGCGCGGGAGCTGGCGCTACGTAAGGCACGAGCCCGCCGGCTGGTTTTTGCTTTCGGGCGCGCTCATGTACGGCCTCGCCTCATCGCAAGGCACGATCCAAGCCTTCAGGCCGGTCAATCTTCTCGTACACTTCACCAACTACACGGTCGGGCATGCGCATTTCGCTGCCTATGGCTTCGTCTCGTTTCTGCTCTTCGGCGCGGTCTATGCGCTGGTTCCGCGGCTCACCAAGCGCGATACTTCAAGAGCACTCGCGGCGGCGCATTTCTGGCTGGCATTGATCGGCCTTGCTCTCTACGTGCTCGCCATGACGATCGCCGGCGTTTGGCAAGGCTTCAGCTGGGCGTCGGGTGCCGCCTTCATCGATTCCGTCACCGCGATTGCGCCTTGGTATCTCATGCGGGCAATCGGCGGCAGCCTCATGGCGCTCAGCCATCTCGTCTTTGCGTGGAATCTCTGGTGCATGCGGCCGCGATCCACGCGCGTTTTGGCCGTAACGGCGCAGGGCGTGCCGGCATGACCCGCTTCGAACATCTCTTCTCGCGCAGCGCGCTGACAATCTATCTCTCCGTCGCAGCACTCTTCACCATCTTGACGCTGCTCATCGCCATCGACCCGGCGATCCGCCTTAAGCAGGAAGATGCCGGCATTCCCGTTGCCGGCCGTCGATGCGGCGGTGGCGCGAGGACGGCTCATCTACATGGCGGAAGGCTGCGGCTATTGCCATTCGCAGTTCGTGCGCCCTGCCCTCATCGATACGCCCTATGGTCGGCCGTCGCGCGCGGCCGACTATGCCGGTGCCACGCCGCCTTTGGTCGGCACGCAACGCAACGGCCCCGATCTGGCGGCGGTCGGCGAAAGGCAGACGAGCCATGTGTGGAACCTCTATCATCTCTTTAATCCGCGCAGCATGGTGCCGGACTCGATCATGCCGTCTTATCCCTGGTATTTCGATGTCGTCGACAAGTCGAGTGCGCCGCCCGGCGAAGTCACGCTGGTACTCGATGAGCCCTTCCTGCCCATGGGCAAGGTGGCGCGGCCCAAATCTGGAGCGCTCGATCTCGTCGCCTATCTGCTTTCGGTGAAGCAACAATGATCGAACAATTTCGCATCACTTTCGATCTCATACTCTCACAATGCCTGCCGGACTGGAGAAGCGGTCAGCCGACCTTCGTCGACTACGCATTGGTCGCATTGATCTCGGCGCTCTTCGCGCTTGCCTGCTGGCAATGCGTCATCGCCTTCACGCGTGGCGACAGCCCCGCCACGCAACGCATCAAGCGTTCGATCCTCGATCAGGAGCGCTTCCATGCTGATTAGACTCTATCTCGACGATCAACCCGAGCCGTTTCACGAATTGACGAAGCCGTCCGAGCATTTCGATCTCGACACGACCAGCCTCTCGGACGGTCACCACGTCCTGCACCTCGTTACCGTCGAAGACGGCAAGGTCACAGGCCGCCGCGATGTCGCATTCGAAGTGCGCAACGGCCCAGGCATTGCACTTGCGGGATTGCGCGAGGGCGACGTGGTTCGCGGCGATGTCCCTCTCGTCGGCAATGCCAGCGGCGGCAGCGTCGGCATCGATCTGCGCCGTGTGGAGACGCATCGCGGCCTGCCGCTCTGGGTCGGCATCCTGGCGCTTGGCGTCGTGCTCGCGGCAACCGTGCTTGCTGCTCTCGATCCGTTCGATTTCCGCAATTATCGCAGCGAGGCGGACGCGATCGAAGCCACCAATGAGGCGCCGCCCGAGCCTGCTCCCGAAGAGGAAGCGCCTGCGGAGGCCTTTCCCGTCACCCTCGTCGAAGGCGAGTTCATGCCGGTGCTTGCCTTCGATGCGAGTAGCGCCGATCAGGCGCGAGGCAAATCACTCTACCAGGCACGCTGCACCGGATGCCATGGTGGCGATGCCGCCGGTCTCGTGCTCCCCAAGGCAACGCTTGGTCAGGCTGGCATCTATCCGCGCCTCGCCGGCCAGCCCGCAGCCTATCTCTATCGCCAGTTGACGAGCTTTGTAGAGGGCACGCGCGACAGCACCGAAATGCAGCCGATGGCGCGTTCACTCAACTCCGCGGAGCGCGGCGATGTCGCCGTCTACCTTTCGCAGCTCCAGGCGCCCTATCCCTCGCCGCCGGAGATTGAGAAGGACTTGCGCGATCTCGGACGCGATGTCGCGATCAATGGTCGCCCTGAACGCGGGGTCAATCGCTGCGATGGCTGTCACGGCGAAAATGGTCAAGGCGTCGCGCCACATTTTCCGGCGCTGATCGCACAGAATCGCGGCTACGCAATCGGCCAGTTCGAAGCCTGGCGGAATGGAAAGCGGCGCAATTCGCTGCTCGAACTCATGCTTCCCGTCGTGCATGGTCTCGAAGAACAGGAAATGTGGGCCATCGCTGCCTATTACGAGACGGTGAGGCCGTGAAGCGTATCCTCGCAGCTTTCGTCTTCCTCGCCCTGACCGCACCGGCGCAGGCCCAGAACGCCGACCCAGACCTCGCAGTGATCGACCGCGCCTGGGCGGAGACACCTTGGACCGAACGCTATGAGAGCCAGCTCGATGCGAGCGTGCCGCGCAGTTTTACCCCGCCGCCCGAGAGCGACATGCCCGACAATGAATTCGGCCGTCTCATCCGCAGGGGCCTTGCGATCTTTACCGATACGCCGCGCGAAGCATCCGCCTATGTCGGCGACGGTTTGAGCTGTTCCAATTGCCATCTCGATCGCGGGCGGCGACCCGGTTCAGCACCGATGTGGAGCGCCTGGGTCAGCTATCCGCAGTTCCGCGCCAAGGACAACCAGGTCAACACTTTCGCCATGCGCATCCAGGGCTGTTTCCGCTTCAGCATGAACGGCAAGCCGCCTCCGGCCGAGGGCGAGATCATCGTCGCACTGCAAAGCTATGCCTATTTCCTGGCGCGTGGCGCGCCGACCGGCGTCAAGCTCGAAGGCGCGGGCTTCCCTGCGCTCGCCGAGCCTCAGGAGGAGCCGGATGTCGCGCGCGGCGCCGCTGCCTACGTTCAAAAATGCGCCGCCTGCCATGGTGAAGATGGCGAGGGGCGCCGTACTGCTGCGGGCAACCGCTATCAGTTTCCGCCGCTCTGGGGGAATGCGTCCTATAATTGGGGAGCCGGCATGGCGAATGTCGACACCGCGGCCGCCTTCATCAAGCACAACATGCCCTGGGGTCTCACCGACGCGCTCGGCGATCAAGACGCCTGGGACATCGCGATCTACATCAATTCGCGCGACCGGCCGCAGGACCCGCGCTTCACCGGCAATGTGGTCGAGACGCGCGCCAAGTATCACGAAAGCCGGTGGTCGCTTTACGGCCTGTCGATCGACGGGCATATTCTGGGCGAGAACAGGTGAGTTCCGATGCCGAAATCATCCGATGATTCCAACCTCGCGCGCCGTCATCTGCTCGGTGTTGCAACTCTCGCCGGCGCCGCGACGCTGTTGCCCTCCGCCGCCAGTGCGCAATCCGGGGACGCCATGACCGCCGAAGAAGTCCGCCACCTTCTCGATCTCAAGCCGCATCCGACCTGCGGCTATGTGCGGATCACCTATGTGAGTCCGACGCCCATTCCGGCCGGCGCGTTGCCGGCCCCCTTCGAAGCCGGGCGCCCGCTTGGCTCGGCGCTGGTATTCCAAGTAACGCCCTACGCCCATGTCAAATTGCATCGCATCCGCAATGACCAGATCTTCCACCACTACCTCGGCGATCCGCTCGAAGTGCTCATGCTGAAGACCGACGGAACATCGACGCTCGCCCTGTGCGGGCCGGACATCAAGGCCGGGCATGCGGTCCAACTCTTTATCCCCGGCAACACGTTTCACACCGCGCGCGTGGCGGGAACGCGCAACTGGTTCCTTGGCGCCAGCACCCAATGGCCCGGCGTTGAACCCATCGACGTCGAGCCCGGCGATCTCGAGGACCTATGCGCGAAATACCCCGCCGCGGCGGCCGATCTGCGCGCCTTCGCAAAGGGTTAGTTCTTCTCCCTTCCACCGCATGTCTGCTAGGATGGCGCTCCCTTCCCATCTCCTTTCGGAGCCTTTTGCCATGCAGAAACGTTCACTCGGCCGCACCGGCCTCACCGTCGCGCCGCTCATTCTCGGCGGTAATGTCTTCGGCTGGACGGCCGATGAGGGGACCTCCTTCCAGGTTCTCGATGCTTTTGCCGAATCGGGTCTCAATGCCATCGACACGGCGGATGTCTATTCGGCCTGGCATACGGGCAACAAGGGTGGCGAATCCGAAACCATCATCGGCAAGTGGATGAAAGCGCGCAAGAATCGCGACAAACTCGTCATCATCACCAAGGTCGGGTCCGAAATGGGTCCTGGCCGCAAGGGGCTCAAGGCTGCCTATATCGAGGACGCGGTCGATCATTCCTTGAAGCGACTGCAGGTCGATACGATCGATGTGTATCTGTCGCACTGGCCAGACCCCGATACGCCCTATGATGAAACGCTCGGCGCCTATCAGCGGCTCCTCGCCAAAGGAAAGGTCAGGTCGGTCGGCGCCTCCAATCTCGATGCCGCACAGCTCAAGGCCTCGCTCGACATTGCGCACAAGCACAAATTGCCGCGCTATGATGTGCTGCAGCCCGAATACAATCTCTATGATCGCGCAACCTTCGAAGGACCGTTGCAGGCGCTGTGCATCGCAGAGGATATCGGAGTCATCACCTACTTCGCACTCGCCAAGGGCTTTCTTTCCGGAAAGTACAGGAGCGAAGGCGATCTCAAGCAGAGCGCGCGCGGCGAAGGCGTGGCCAAATACCTCAATCCGCGCGGCCATCGCATCCTGAAGGCGCTCGATGATGTTGCGAAGCGCCATGACGCTAAGCCTGCCGAAGTGGCGCTCGCCTGGCAAATGGAGCAGCCCGGCGTCACCGCGCCGATAGCCAGTGCGACATCCATCGCCCAGATGCAAAGCCTCGCAAAAGCAGCGCATCTCAAGCTCACGAAGGACGACGTCGCTCAACTGACCGGCGCCGGCGATTGAAATGATCATACTCGAGACGCCGCGCCTCACGATGCGGCGGATCGAGCCCGGCGATCTCGATTGTCTCGCTACGCTTTATGTCGATCCGGAAGTCCGGCGCTATTTCCCGGACGGCGTCCTGACGCGCGAAGAAACCATGGAAGAAATCGAATGGTTTCGCGACGGTCATCCCGATGATGCGCGGCTGGGGCTCTGGGCGACGACCGAGAAAGCGAGCGGCGACTTCATCGGCCGCTGCGGCTTGCTCCCCTGGGAAATCGAGGGGCGCAGCGAAATCGAGATCGCCTATCTGATCGCGCGAACCCATTGGCGAAAAGGCTTGGGTGCGGAGGCCGCTCGCGCTCTCGTCGCGCATGGCCTCGAGACGCTGGGCCTCAATCGCCTCATCGCGCTCGTGCACCCAAAGAACATCGCGTCGGCTAAGACTGCTGAAAGTGCAGGACTTCATTTGGACCGGGAGCTCACACTCGATGGCACAGCCTGCCATGTCTACGCGATCGAGCATCGCAAAGGGTGAAGCGAGCGTTACCGGCCTTCGGCATATCGGCACAGACGCTCCCCCAGCGTGCCGGTATGCAATTCGAACAGGTGATTGTCGTGATCGTGAAAATAGATCGACCGGCCCTCGCCCGTCACGCGAGAACGGCCCTCGCGCATCTCTAGCCCCAATGCAGCGATTCGTGCGCACGCCGGTTGGTAATCGGTCTGAGCTATCTTGAAAGCAACGTGGTTGTAACTCCGCGTCGACAACGGGTCGCCTTCCATAATGGCGATCCAGATGGCGGCATCCTCCGGCCCGGCGAGGAAGAAGCGTTCCTTCGACAGCGAGAATGTCGCATCGCCGCTGTCATAGACTTTGCGCGCGCCGATCACACCGACCAGTATCTCTTCCATACGGTCGAGATCGCCGGTGATGAAGGTTATGTGGCTGAGGCCCTCGATCATCTGATCCCTTGACCTCTTCCTTGTGGGGAGATCGGAATTTGCCAGCAAATTCCGAATGGATCGTACGCCCCCACCCTTGGTCCCTCCCCACCATGGGAGAGATTCTTCGCTTCTTTTATGCCTGTACCAGTACCGGGATCTTGCAGGCGGTGACGATTTTCTCGGTGGCGCGGCCAAGACCGAGCAAGGCCGAGATCTGGCTTTCGCCGAAGGCGCCCATGACAAGGACATCGCTTCCCGCCTGCTCGGCGGCAGCCAGCACGGCCTTGCCGCGGCCACGTGCGGTCAGGTTCTCAGACTTGTAGCTCTTGGCTTCCGCAACAACTTCATGACAGGCGAGATAACGCTTCACTTCGTCGGAGTCGGCCGACTGGTTGGCGGAATTAGTCAGTATCACCACTGACTTCGCCTTCTTCAAAATCGGCACGGAGGAGCGGATCGCACGGGCAGCCTGCATGGTGTTATTCCACACCAATGTCACATGATCTGCCTTCCAGGTCGCACGCCCCGGCGGCGAGATCAGCACGGGCGCGCCGGAATCGAACAGAGCGGCATTGAAATCGGTGACTTCCGAGCCTTCGGCCGAATTCAGCCGTTCAAGGATCGTGACGTCAAACAGATGGCCGCCCTCGGCGATCGCATCGACGATACCGAGCGGTGATTCGACATAATCGACGAAGGTTTTGCCGGTGCACATTTCCTTATAGGCGGCGCGTCCGAGTGCTTGGGCCGCATCATGCTCTGCCTTGTTGTCGATGACTGTGACGACGCTGTCCATCGCAGCCGGCATGATTTCTTCCGGCGGCAGAATGAGCGAGACCGTCAAGCGACAGTTCAAGGCTTCGCAGAATGACAATGCAAAACCGAGCGACTCCTGGTCGTTCGGGCTACCGTCAAGATAAATCGTGGCGCGGCGCATGATGGCTCCTCAAATGGCGTGGGAATCGGGAAAGGCGTACGAGTTGCGGCGGAGATTGGCCCCAAGCGAGCGGGCTTGCAAGTCCGGCTGGTTAACGCCCGCAGCCGAACAGGATGGCGGCGCTCATGCCGACGCGGAAGTCGGTATTGTTCTGCACGTATTCATCGAGTTTCGGGAGTGTGTTTGCCGGCGGCATGGGAACCACAATCTTCAAAGGCTTGTTCGCCGTGCCGACACCGTCGAGGACAGCCTCGACAATATTATCTTCAAGAATATTGGTAAACGCGACGGAGAGCGATGTGAGATCCACACGCTTCAGGACCTCGTCCCAGCGAGCCTCCTTCTGTGCATCGGTATTGCCCGCTGGCAGGTTTCCAATCTGCAATATCTTATACCACTCGGCGAGGATCACATCGGCGATGTCGGTCGCATTGCGATCTTTGCGGATGCGTGATCTGGCCATTGGAGCCCCCTGGCAGCGCGCCACACGGTGCGTGGGCGACTATACTTACACGATTAGCCGAAGCGAGACAAAGCCCCTCTATCGGTGAGTTCGGATTCGGACTATATTCGGCGGCGTTCAATTGCGTCCGTCCGTGGGAGGTCACCATGATCAGGATCGCGCTTGCTTCCCTCTTGGGATCGATACTTTCCATGCCGCTGGCGGCCGAGGCGATGGCGCAAGAGCAGGCTGGCGAGAAAGAGATGCAGGTTGTCGAGCCGGCGGTCGATTATGAGGCCTTGGCACGTAATCAGACCATTGTCTGGTTCAAGAAAAAAACGGAACCGCAAATCCGAGCCGCCATGAGCGAATTCGCAAATGGCAGATCCTTCGCAAACATTGAAAAGCCTCCAACGTTCCAGATCGGACCATTTAGTGGCGTTGTGCTGAAGGTCGGCGCGGCCGAGGCCAATGCTATGCTTAGTGAACTCGATCTGCGTTCGCGCGGAAACGAGAAAGCGGCCCTCGATTCAAAAGCAGCGCTTGATGCAATTGAAGTTGTCGAACCAGACGGCATTGTCGAGTTGTTCGACGACGGATGCGGGCCCGACGATGCGATCGCGATCGCAACGAACGAAAACTATGAAACAACGTTGCCGGACTGGTTGCTCTACACGGGCGCACCGTTGGTGCCGAAGAACAATAATTTTATGCGATCTGTCTGGATCGTCGATACGGGGATCAGTCGCTACTACGATCGCAATGACAACAATAATGAGCTGAGGGTCGAGAGAGGCGCTGCCAATAATCGCAGTGCCAATTGCCTCAACCCCGATCCCGATATCGCCTGCGTGCCGGACGTCGTGAACGCCTCCAACACAAATGACAGGATCGGTCATGGCACGATGATCGCCGGCATCATCGGCGCCAAGGCGAATAACAAATGGTTCAAGGGCATCGCGCCCGGTGTCAATCTTATCGCGATCAAGGCCTTCCGTGGAAAGAAGGTCAATTGGATAACCATCTACAAGGCGCTTCAGTATGTGAGTTAAAGGGCTCAGCCGGGAGACGTGGTGAATATCAGCTTTGGCGGTCCCTGGAGTTTCGCAGCACCCGAGGGTTTGCCCAAGCCGAATACGCGAGCGATCGAAGAAATGCTGCGCGCGATGGTGACTGACAAGGGCCTTCGAATTGCAGTTGCGGCAGGCAACATCGGGGAATATGGCGACGTCGACAGTTCCGGCTACGTACAGACGATTTCGCCGGCGCGCGCCGGCGGCTTTCGGGATTCCGGCGGAATGATCATGACGAGCTCGGCGGTGGGCGACAGCAATGCCAACATGTCGGTATTTGCACCGACATTCTGGGAATATTCGGGTTTCGGCAATAAGTGCGGCACCGGCGTCGGCGCAGTTTGCACGGAAGGACCGCCTGATTTTGCCGAGCCGGGTGTCAACATAACATCCTTGTGGCCGGGTGGAGAAAAGAACACCTGCAGCGGCACCTCATTCTCCTCCGCCGTTCTCTCGGGCCTCCTTGTGCAGGGTACGGAAATCCAGGACAAGGATAGGGTGAAGGACGATCCAAGCGGTTTGGACAAGACGACGATTGACGATAACGACGATGTGGTCGGCGGTTGTCTCATCAACGACAATGGGGCCTGCAAGGAAGTAACGCCGTGAGAGGCTCGCCTAGGATCTTACGTTTATAGCAGTGCCGGATTATTTTACGGCACGCGGAACCAACTACCCTGTTCCGGCTCTTTCGATCTCGTGGCCCTGTCGGAAGAAATCCAGGCAATAGAACTGCGCGCAGTGAGCGAGGCTGGCCTGCGCCGCGTCGCTCCCGACGACCTGCCCATACATCGAACAGGCAACACCGGCAGTTTTCGCTATTCGTCGGATGAGGGTGCCTTGAGCCGAGCATGCCTTGCGCGCATCAAGTCGCTTGTCATCCCTCCAGCCTGGGGAGATGTGCGGATCGCAAAAGATCCACAGGCACATCTTCAGGCGGTCGGCCGCGATGAGGCGGGCCGGCTGCAATATATCTATCACACCGCATGGGAGGACGTTCGTTCGGAGATCAAGCTTCACAAGATCCTGCGGCTTGGCAAATGTCTGAGCAGGATTAGGGATGCCGTCGCCAATGATCTTGCCGATCGCTCCGCGAACTGGCCCTTGGCCGCAGCCGTCCGGCTGATCGACCTACTCCATTTGCGCGCGGGGCATGAAGGATATGCAGGCGATGAAGGTGGCCGCGGGGTTGCTACGCTTCTTAAGCGTCACGTCAAATTCGAGTCGGGCGGCGTGCGCCTGCGCTTTCGTGGAAAGGGAGGCAAACTCATCGACAAGAGCTGTGACGACAGTGAATTGTGCTCATCGATCAAGGACCTTTACGCGATCCGAGGTTCACGGCTCTTCAAGGTAAAAAGCGAGAGCGGATATCGCCCTATCACGGCCTCGATGCTCAATCACTACCTGGCTGAGATCGCCGGCAAGCCCGTATCAGCCAAGGACTTTCGAACTTTCTTCGCATCGGGAAAAGCGCTCGAACTATTGGCGAAAAGCGATCGTTCATCGGCCGCCGCGGTTAAGCGGTCTATTGCGGCGGCCGCTCGTCAGATATCCGAACATCTGGCGAATACGCCGACCATCGTGAGGAAGAGCTATATCCACGCCTGTGTTCTTCAGGCTTTTGAGACCGCGCCAGACGCGTTAGTAGCGCCAAGCCGCAAGCGCGATGGCCTGACCAAATGCGAAGCATCGCTCACTCGCTTTCTGAAATTAGCCGCAGGTCAATCGTCTAAGGGTTAGGAAAGCACCTGCCAGACGATTGCCGTTACGGCGCTCCAAAACGCCAGGAGCACTGCTGCCGTGGAAAGCCAAAGCGGCAAAATTTCTTTCGCCCTGCTCATTATTCTTTTTCTCCGTTTGCCGCAGCTTTCAAAGTTCGGGGCGCCCGATATTGTTCCAGCAAGGGAACTCAGTGAGCCCACCCGCATTAATATCCGTGAGCGAGCTCACCCTCGCGTCGTTTCCTCCCCTCACCTGGGCCCCGCATGTCGGGGCCTTTCTTTTGGGGGGAACGCCGTCAGCCGCTCTTTCGTTTTCGTCTCAACGGCCAACCTAGCGCCACAGGTGGTCATTGCCCGGCCGAACTCGCCCCGCCACGTCCGATCCCGGCGGGGCTTTTTTTGACGGGTTCGCCCGGCTCTTCTGCATAAAAAAAGCCCCGGATAAACCGGGGCTTCGTTACGCGATAGCAGCCGAAGAGGTTAGTTCCAGGTCTGCGAGGTGTACCAAGTGTCGATATCCTTGCGCACTTCATCCTTCGCGACGCCGTAACGCTCTTGAATCTTGCCTTCGAGCTGATCGCGGCGGCCGTTGATCACATCGAGATCGTCGTCCGTGAGTTTGCCCCACTTTTCCTTGACCATGCCCTTGACCTGCTTCCAGTTACCTTCAACCCGATTCCAATCCATAGCCTTCTCCTTTTGTTAGGTACTGGCAAACGCCGCTCCCGCCCTGAGGTTCCGGAAAATGCGGAGGGGAACCCGCAACGTCAGCGGGTGTTCTGGTTAGCGAGTGCACCGGTTTGCGAGTGCGCATTTGCTCGGAGAACAAGCATGGCAATCGTTCCCAACCCCAATCCGCCGACCGACCCAGGTCCCCCTCCTCCGGCGCCGCCGGTACCTGCGGATCCGATTCCCCCAACGCCAAGCCGCTAGCGTTTGGCCTGTAAAAGAACGCCTAACTTCCCATAGGGAATGTAATTCGGGACAACCGACACCGAAGATCGAGGAAAGCGCCTCGATTTCGGCTGTTCGGCGCGCAGCAAAACTCGACAGGCCGCTTCAAATCACAAGCGGGATCAGTTTCCTAACTTCGGCGAGGTTAGCGTTGCTGCCCCCCTAATTGCGGATTCCTTCCGATATCGGATGCTGTCGGTTTCATTGTAGAGATCAAACGTGCGAATCACCCCCGTCTGGCTTTGGGGGCCGATGGATTTGTCCGGCGCAGTCGGTAGTCACCCGCGGCTCAGCTCCGCCCGGCGGCAGGAAGATGGGTGGATTAAATCCCTGTTTACCTCGCCCGATAACCTTTCGTTAGCAGTTGGAGGCCTCTGGAGCGAAAAATGTTGCGTCCGCGCAACAGGTGCCAGGTATTCGCCTTGGATGCCCCTAACAACCTTCGTTTGCGCTGGGAATCTCCGGGACCTCGCGATACATACGGACCACAAGATTTTTCTGAGAGGGACTTAGTTATGTTGAAAAAGACTTTACTCGCAACTGCGGCGACCGTTCTGCTTAGCATGCCGGCCATGGCGGCCGACGTTGTGGAGGCCCCGGTTGAGGTCTCTTCTTGGACTGCCTTCTATCTTGGTGCCGGTATCGGCGCTGCCTGGTCGGATTTCGATGCCAGCGGCAAATACTGCGACACCTACTCCGACGTCTGCTGGAAAGAGTATGATGACAACTCTTACTACGGGCTCAGCAAGCTTTTCGGCAGCGATAGCGACACATCGTTCCGCGGAATCGGCCAGCTTGGCTTCGATTGGGAAGTTGCTCCGAGCTTCGTACTCGGCGCCTTCGGCGACGTGAACTTCGGCCAGCAGACAGGCGTGTCCAGCAAGTACCTACTGATAATGACTTCGACTATAACAAGGCGAGCTACGGCGTTGATGCGCTTTGGACCTTGGGTGGTCG
The DNA here is from genome assembly GCA_963805405.1 of uncultured Alphaproteobacteria bacterium. Taxonomy (GTDB): domain Bacteria; phylum Pseudomonadota; class Alphaproteobacteria; order Rhizobiales; family Aestuariivirgaceae; genus JAEUMG01. Next base: position 1,307,552 of record CAWDUC010000020.1, read on the forward strand.
CGTAGGCTTGGGCACCGAGAATACCCTGTTCTACGGCTTGGTCGGATATAGCTGGGCGGACGCCCAGGCAAAGCTCGGCCTCGGTTGCGAAGACGGCTTTGGCTGCAATTACACGGCCAAGAATGACGACACCGTCAATGGCTGGACCTTCGGCGGCGGCGTCGAATTCAAGGGCTGGCTTTGGGACACGGTCTCGACCTCGATCGAATACCGCTACACGCAACCTCGACTCGATTGGCGGGAAGGTCTGGGTTAACGACTACGATTACGTGAAGCACTCGGTCGATCAGGATATCCAGCAGGTCAACTTGGTCTTCAAATATCGCTTCGGCATGTAATTCAGTCCTTTCGGACTTAGAGAAGGGCGGGAGAAATCCCGCCCTTTTCATTTTGAGGGACACCTTAGAGGTTAGCGGCGCCAGATCCTGGGCGAAAAAGCGATGAGCGCGATGATCGCCGCCAGCACGATGGTTCCGATCGCGGCCTGAACGAGTTCGAAATTGGGATTGTCTGGCGCAATGAATCAAGTCGGCTATCACGCCGCCGATCGCCATGAGAATTCCGACAATCCAATCGATCATGTGCGGGTCAAACCACCACTTTTCGGTATCCGCCACGCCAAAATAGCAGCGGTTTACCGTTGGGATCGAAGTCGTAGCGAAGCACCTCGCCCACGAAAATAACGTGGTCTCCGCCCTGGTATGTGTAGGCCGTCTTGCACTCGAAAACGCCCAGGCAATCGGGCAGAATCTGGGCAGCCGGTCTCTCCCGTTTCGTAGTCGAGCCCTTGCCACTTGTCTCCTAAGGCCTTGGCAAACCTCGCTGAAATCTCTTCCTGGCCTTCTCTCAGAACGTTCACCGCGAAATGGTCGTTGGAGAGGTAGGCCTTGAAGCTATAGGACGAGCGACCAAGGCTCCAGAGAATCAATGGCGGATCGAGCGACACGGCATTGAAGGAGCTCGCAGTATTTCCAACAAGCTCGCCCTTCGGCCCGCGGGTCGTGATGACCGTCACACCGGTAGCAAAAGTGCCCAAGGCATTACGAAATTCGCGGGGATCCAACATCTCCGGAAGCCTATCGCGCGCCCGGAGCACTGCCGTCAAGCGTCACGGCAGGCGCGCGATCCGTTCACTCAGAAGGTCGAAAAATCCTTGTGAATCAACATCTTTGATGACGTTAGCGGTGGGCGGCTTGCCGGTCACACCCCACCAGTCAACCACCGTCATGCCCATGGTGAGTTCGGATTCGCATTCGATTGCCACATGAACGTCGCGTCCCGAGAACAGATCGGGCTTGAGAAGCCAAGCGATAACGCACGGGTCGTGCAAAGGACCGCCGTCGGTACCGTATTTCCGTTCATCGAATCGCTCGAAGAAATCGAGCAGTTCCGCAACAACTGGCCCGGCGCGGTTGGACATCTGTCGGAACGTCGCGACCCTGGTGCGCGAGGTCAGCGCCTTATGCGTGCAATCGAGGGGAATCAGCGTGATCGGGATGCCGGAGTGGAAAACAACCCGCGCAGCCTGGGGATCGACATAGATGTTGAACTCAGCAGCCGGTGTCGTGTTTCCGCCTTCGAAAAACCCCCCGCCCATCGCCACAATCTGCTGAATTCGCGGGGCAATCCTGGGCTCTCGAATCAGCGCCAGGGCGATGTTCGTAAGCGGTCCCAAGGTGCACAATGTGATCGAGCCCGGCTCGTGCGCCATCAGCGTTTCGACAAGAAAATCAACCGCATATTGCTTCTGCAACGGCATGGTGGGTTCGGGCAAATCCGGCCCGTCGAGACCGGTTTTCCCGTGCACATATTCCGCCGTCACCAGGGACCGAATCAATGGACGCCCCGCGCCGGCGAAGACTTTTGCATCACGGCGCCCCGCCAATTCGCAGATCTTGCGGGCGTTCTTCTCGGTCAATGGCAATGGGACGTTTCCCGCCACCGCGGTCAATCCCAGCACCTCCAGCTCAGGTGAAGCGAAGGCGAGAAGGATGGCTACCGCATCATCCTGTCCCGGATCGGTATCGATAATAATCTTTCGCGGCATCAATACTTAGTTTGTCGGCTCGTCTTTCGGCGGATCCGGCTGCATTGAAGCCGGCAGAATCGGCGCGACCGTTGCGACGATCGTGCTCGTGACCCTTTCGACCATGACTTTCGCCGTTTGCTTGGCCTTGGCGATACGTCCAGGCTTCTTCGCGGGCTTGGCCTTCTTCGCCTTCTTTGGCGCTGCCTTCTTCTTGGCAGCTGCCTTCTTGGCTGCCGGACGCGCCATCGACTTGCGCGCCGTCTTCTTTACAGCCTTCTTCGTGGTCGCTTTCTTCGTCGCTTTCTTCGTCGCTTTCTTTGTCGTCTTCTTCGCCGGCTTCTTGGCAGACTTCTTCACAGACTTTTTGGCCGATTTCTTTGGAGTTTTCTTCTTTGCCTTCTTAGCCATTCGAGTGACCCTCCGCCCAAGGCATGGAATTGCAACGCGACGATAACACCTTTGCCAGCGACTTTGCTCCAGTCATTTCACAAAAATGCCGGATTTTGCACCGGAACTCACCATTGATCTCGCAAAGCCATCGCGGGTAGGGTTCGGCCATGCTCCAGTCGCAGCAGCCCCTGAGTATCGGCGCAACGCCCCGCCCAAGCCGCATTTTGCGGCCCGGAATCCGCGCCCTGCCGCCCGGAGTGGAGCGCTACAAGATTGCGGGCGGCGGGTCGCTGGTCGTTGCCGTCGAAGCGGGCGACCATATTGCTCTGACCGATCTCGAAGGGCTTCAAGCTTGCGAGGTCGTGGCCATCGGACGTGATGGACGGATTGATCCCGGTATCCTCGGCACTCACGCGGACGCGGACGCACAGGGTTTGAAAGCGCTGCTGGGGCGCGACGGGGAAAGTGCGGAGAAGCTTCGTGCAGCACTCAAGCGGCGCGGAATCGACATCGGCAACAGCAAGTGCCTTCGCCTCTTCGGCGCCGACTCGCGAGCCGGTGCCACAGCCGAGCTGACTGCGCAACGAACGGGCACGCTAATCCTGGTTGCGCCCGGCGGTGAGATGGACGCGGCCCTTCAGGATACTGCAACAGATATCGACGTGCGGATTTCACGCGCGCGGGTTCCAAATGAGAGGCCGGGCTCCGCCCTTCCCGATCCCCTGGCCGACCCGCTTCAGGATATCCGGATCAATGCAGCGACCGCGCAAGCCTACTTCGTCAAGGCCGGTGAGTTCATCCAGGTGATCGACGTCTCCGGCCGGCAGATGACGGACTTTCAATGCTTCTCAGCACGAAAGCTCGACAAGGGCATAGAGAATGCGCTCGATGCGACGGTTACGCGCACGCTCACGGGACGCAGCTATCCGAACTCCGGCCTGCCTTCAAAGGCCTTTGGATTCGACTTCGAACCATTGGTTGAAGTCGTCCAGGACACTGTCGGAAGGCATGACGCGTTCGCGACCGCTTGCAATCCACGTTACTACGACGATGTCGGCTACCCCGGACATGTGAACTGCACCGACAATTTCAATGCCGCACTCGATCCCTATGGCATCGCCAAGCGCCGCGGCTGGGAAGCGATCAACTTCTTCTACAACACGTCGATCGACAGCCAGAACCAGGTGATCTTCGATAAATCCTGGTCACGGCCCGGAGACTACGTGTTGATGCGCGCGCTCACGGATCTCGTCTGCGTTTCTTCCGCGTGTCCTGATGACATCGATCCCGGCAATGGCTGGAACCCGACCGACATCCACGTTCGCACTTATTCCGACAAGCAAAAATTCTCTCGAGCGGTGGCCTTTCGCATGACGCCCGATGCAGATCCCCAGATGACGCGCGAAACCGCGTTCCATCCCAACTTCTCCGCACTGACGCGCAACTACACCGAATATCGCGGCTTCTGGTTGCCGACGCGCTTCAACAACGCCAATGCTATCGATGAATATTGGGCCTGCCGCGAACGCGTCGCGGTCATGGATCTCTCGCCATTGCGCAAATTCGAGGTGACAGGCCCGGATGCAGAAGCGCTCCTCCAATACTGCGTAACGCGCGACATCAGGCGGCTTTCGCCGGGCCAGGTCGCTTACACTGCCATGTGCTACGAGCACGGCGGGATGATCGATGACGGAACCGTGTTCCGGCTTGCGCAAAACAATTTCCGCTGGATCGGCGGCGATGAGTTCTCAGGATTGTGGCTACGCCAGCAAGCCGAGAAGATGGGCTTCAAGGCGTGGGTACGGACATCGACCGATCAATTGCATAACATCGCCGTGCAAGGCCCAAAATCGCGCGAGCTTCTCGAGGAAATCGTTTGGACGTCTCCCACCCAGCCGGCAATCGGCGAGCTCGAATGGTTCAGATTTGCAATCGGCCGCATCGGGCATTTCGAGGGCGCGCCGATCGTCGTCTCGCGAACCGGATATACCGGCGAACTGGGGTACGAGATTTTCTGTCACCCTAAGGATGCGGATACCGTCTTCAAGGCCGTGTGGGATGCCGGGCAAAAGCACGGGATATCGGCGCTGGGGCTCGAGGCGCTCGACATGCTGCGCATCGAGGCGGGACTCATATTCTTCAACTACGAATTCACGGACCAGACGGATCCGTTCGAAGCCGGAATCGGATTCACGGTTCCGCTCAAAACGAAGGGTGACGATTTCATCGGCAAGGCGGCGCTTGTCGAACGCAAGGAACATCCGCGTCACAAACTCGTCGGCCTCGAGATCGATTCGAACGAAACCGTCGGACACGGCGATTGCCTGCATATCGGCCGCGCTCAGATCGGCGTCATCACCAGCGGCTGCCGCTCGCCGATCCTCAAGAAGAATATTGCGCTGGCCCGTGTGGATGTGAAGCACGCAGCGCTTGGAACGGAGGTCGAGATCGGCAAGCTCGACGGCCAGCAGAAGCGTTTGCCGGCAACAATCGTCCGCTATCCGCATTACGATCCCGAGAAGACACGAGTCCGGGCTTGAACTTCACTCCGGACGACCTGATCGACGACCATCATCTGGCGTCGAAGCCTTACACTGTCCAACGCCTGCGCGGCGGCGCATGGAACGAGGTCTTCCGTATCACCAGCGCCGACGCCGATATCGTCATCAAGCGATTCGTGACCGTGTTCGAAGGCACGCTCTTTCCCAATCTTCCTGACGCCGAGGCCCTCGCCCTCGAACGGCTTAGCGGGCTTCGCGTCGCGCCTGACCCGATCAGGTTCTTTCCGGAAACCAAATGGGGACCGGTGCTGGTCTATCGCTTCCACGAAGGCGAGAGCTGGAGCGGAAATGTCGGGCTCGTCGCGGATCTGCTGAAACGGAAATTGCCTGTCGATGCATCGGGCTTCCGCAAGGTTCCACTCGAGCCCGCCGGCGTGATCGAGGAAGGCGACAAATTGTTTGCGCGCTGCGGCGACGATCATCGGGTGAGCGGGTTTCGAAAAGCGCGCCCTGTCGCGAGGCTGGTGCCGGCACTATCGCACCGCTCCTTGATTCACACCGATGTCGGGCCGACCAATCTCATCAACGGGCCGAACGGATTGCGGCTCATCGACTGGCAATGTCCGGCAGCGGGCGATCCGGCAGAGGATGTCTTCAGCTTCCTCACGCCGGCCTGGCAGATCCTCAGTTTCCGAGATCCTCACAGCGCAGCCGACAGGCGCGATTTTCTTCGCATCTATGACGATGCTGCAATGGAAGAACGACTGAGCGTTCTCGAGCCCGCCTTCATCTATCGGGCTGCTAGCTATTGCTGCCTGCGCTATCAGTTGCTTGAGACGACCGACCCCATGTGGCACGGGCTCTATGTGCGTGCTGCCGATGCGGCACTTGAAAGACTTGCGGAGATTGCTTCGTGATCATCGACCTTGCACTTCATTCCTTCTCGCTATGGCATCATTTCCGGAATGTGCCGGGCTTTGGGCCCATCCAATATATCGATGCGTGCGAGGCGCTTGGCTTTACCGGAATCAACCTCTCGCTCAATGACCCTCACTTCCGCCACCTTGGCGGCCGCGAGACGTGGCGCATGGACGAAGTTCGAAAGCGCCTCGAGCGTTCGGGCCTCAGTCTTGAGATCGACACCAGCGATACGAACCCCACCCATATGCTGCACATGATCGACGTGGCGCATCGCATGGGCGCCAAATCGATGCGCTTCTACACGCGCCATCATGGCGAGCCAGAAGAGATGGTACGCAAGACGCTCGCCGATCTCCATCAGATCGTCGATCACGCGCAGCGCAACGACGTGATCCTGGCGCTCGAGAATCACGAGGACTTCACCGGGCCCGAACTCGCTTCAATGGTCCGCGCCATCGACCATCCCTATCTGCGCATTCTCTATGACTACGGCAACTCGCAGATGGTTCTCGAGGACCCCGATGCGGCGCTCGATGCCACCTTGCCCTTCGTCCATTCGGTGCATGCCAAGGACCATGTGATGGTGAGCGCCGAAGATTCACCGCACAACAAGCTCACCGTGGCCGGCGTTCCCATGGGGGAAGGCTTCCTGCCACTCCGGCGCCTAACGAAGCGATTGCTGGACAATGGTTTGCGGCGGGTCTGCTTCGAGAATGTCTGGGCCTATTCAGCCTTCATTCGCCCGCATCGCACGCCACTTCCGGGCGTCGTACTTGGCGAAGGCGCATTCCGCTATGCGCAGCCGCCCTTCGACCCGCACTATCTCATTCTCGATCAGTCGAAATTCTCCGGCGACGAACTGGTGCGGATGGAGAAGATCGCACTCGATCGCGGGACCGCCTCGTTCCGCAACCTGCTCGTCGAGCTGGGATGCCGCTTCAAGACTCTCGCACCCGCTTGATCCAGCTCGTCCGTTATTTGGGCTTCGAACCATGGACAACTGGAAAAGGCGTGTCCGCGAGTGCCCTTCGAGGCCCGCCTATCGGCGGGCACCTCAGGGCGAGGTCGTAGCATGAGGCCATAAAAATCCCCTCGTCCTGAGGCGCGAGCGAAGGCGCTGCCTCAAAGGATGAGGGGCGACGGAAACAAGTCTGTATACAGACGAAGATACTTACGACGTGTCGTCGAGCGGCGGGTGCATGCTTCGGACCAGCCAGTGGCATTCTTTCAGGATCTCATCGACCTCGTGGATGGCCCGCTGTCGGAATCCCGGTGGCCGGCCGGGTCGCATCGGACTCCAGCGCTCCGGACGGCGCTGTTCTTTGGGCCGCGCCTCCCAGCGGGCCAGCCGCATGGCATGGCGCGGGATGTCATTGAGTGCATCGGCAACGGCGACGCAGGCGGCGGACCAGGTTCTTCGCACTGACCATGCCGTCATCGACGACTTGCTGCTGCTTTGCCTGAGCGGCGGCGATCTCAGCCTTTTTCTGCTTAAGGAATGACTCGATGGAATGGACGTGCGGCTCCGGGCCACGGCGCTTCTTCTTGAAACGGCGCCCTTGCCGCTTAAGCGAGTCGAACAGGTTGAACAGGAAGCCGCGCTTGCGTTTGGCTTTGCCCTCGCCACCGGTCTTGGCTTTGTCTTTTCCGGGGCTCTTAGCTCTCGGATTAGCCGGTGGGCGCGGTTCTCCCGGCTCGACCACGATATCGCGCGCCGCGGCAATGATGAGTCGCCGGGCTGCCGATTCCGCCGTCCGCAGAATGCGGAGCACATGGCGGTGGAGAGGCTTTGCAATCCTCTCGACGCTGCCACCCTCGGTCAGTCCGATTTCGGCGCAGAGCTTCAAGACCTCGCTCAAGAGCGGCAATCGCCAGCGTTCGATGATGGAAGTGCAGACCATAGGGCGTTATTAGAACATAAATCGAACTCAGTCAAGCACCTCCCTCTCCTTTTCCCTCGTGGGAGAAGTCCCTGAGCGGAGCATCAACCCTATGGATCGCCGGACCAAGTCCGGCGATGACAAATTGAGAGAAAAAGGTCCCGCCGGTTTTCGCTGGAATGACGGTAGTGGGTGGCCTTCGCGAGGAGCCCTTCTATTCGGCTGCCGCCTTGGTTTCATCCAGGAGCCGCTCGGCGAGTGCCTGCTTGTCGGCCTTGGACATTTTCTTGATTTCGTTGTTGAGCACGCGCTCGTTGATCGCCTGGTTCCAGTAGTCGAGCGCGCCGAAGCCCAGCAGCGCCGCCTTGCCGACGAACTGGCGCAGGACCTCATTGGTCGGGCCCATGACCCAACCGGCCTTGCCGTCGCGCAGATAGCGCTCGATTTCGAGGGGGCGCGGCTTGTAGGCCGTGCCGCCGCAGGCATGCAGCATCTTGTCGGTGACATGCGCGACGTTCTTGGCGGCGGCGAACTTCACCTGCCACATCCATGAGAGATATTGCGCGCGCGGCAACGCCTTCAGATCCTTGTGGATGGACCAGTCGCAATTGTTGGTCACCTTATCCATCGCCTGCGCCATCATGAAATCGAAGGAGCGGCAGCCATTGGTGTCGATGATCGCCTCGCCGACATAATCCTGGATGGTCGGATAGTCTGCGACACGCATGCCGACGTCCTTATGCGTCTTGCCGGTCGTGTGCTTCTTGGCGATGTCGATAAGCGCCATCGAAATGCCGTTCCAGCAGGCCGACGAGCACAATAGGAAGAACGGGATCGACACATTCGTCGTTGGAAGCGGCGCCATCGCCGGTGGAACCGACGAGGCGATCCTTCGGAATCGTGCAATCGACCTCGATCGGGCCCGATTGGTTGCCGCGCAGCCCAAGGCCATCCCAATTGGAGGGATCGGCCTTCACTTCATTGCCCATGATAAGGAAGCAGGAGAGGTCGGAGTAGTTGCCGGCGAAGTTGGGCGATGTCGTCTGGATGATGTACCAGTCGGCAAAGCCGCCCGAGGTGGTCCAGGAGGCCTTCTTGCGGACCTTCCAGCCATCCTTGGTCTCTTCGGCACCCGAGGAGATCGGATACCAGAAGTGCGAGCCGGTCTCGGGGTCGGAATAGGAGAGCGTGCCGACCAGGCAGTCCTTGTCGATCCGGCGCATGATGTCCTGGATCGGCTTCGAGTCATGATAGCGGAACAGCGCGGCCGCGACGGCGCCCAGATGCATGGTGTAGCACATGGCCGTCGACGGGCAGCCATAGCGGGCAATGGTCTCGACCGCCATCGCGGCCGCGACATGGTTCTCGCCCATGCCGCCCAGTTCCTTCGGAACGATCAGCCCGAGAAAGCCCTCCTGCGGCCAAAAGCTTGAAATTCTTGCGCGGATACATGAGCTTCTTGTCGCTCTCCACCGCGTTTACGCGCATCTCGGAGGCGCAGAGGTCGATCAACGTGGCCTGCAGTTTTTTCTGGTGATCGGTGAGGGTCCATTGCGGATCCCATTCGGAACCCAGACCCCAAAACGGCTCCTTGCCCCACACCTTGTCCGTCATGGCCGATTCCTCTCTTCCGGTTTTGAACGCCGCGGTTCTACGCCCGCTGCTCGTCGGAGCCGCGCCCTTGCGATGGACGCGGACCAATCCAAACCTTATTAGGCCAATTCCAGACCAATTTGTCTATAGTCTATGCTGGCCGGAAAAGGAGGCTTGATGCGGCGAATTGCCAATGCCGAGATGCGGGACGCCTTCCTGGGCTGGCAGTGCCGGATCAGACAAATCGCCATGCGCGAATATGGCGGACAGCCCCTGGCAGGCATGCGGCCCAGCGTTTCGACGCGGAAGGGCCGGAGCCTGTCGCCGGGCGTGATCATGCTGCTATTGCCGCTCGAACCTCAGGAAAGTACCGCATTTTTCAAGTATCAGGTTCAGAAGACCAACGAGGCCCAGAAGACCCGCGAAGCCGGGATTGGTTATCTGGGCGCGGAGTTTTACCAGCTTCCCGAACTCTTCTCCGATTCCATGGTTGCAATTTTTCAGGCGAATTCGCCGCTGGCTGCAGAAATCCTCAAGGCAAAGGAGGTCGTGCTCGATTTCGAGCAGTTCAGTCAATCATTCCGGATGTTCTGCGCGGTCCGGCGCCTCACGAAGCGGGACGCGGCGCGGGACGCGGCCTTATGGCAGGCGAGGATATTCAAGCGCGATCTCGCCAATGATTGCGACGTGCTGGGCTTCGCGCCGGATTGGACGAGCGCCAACGCCGACCCGCCCGTTTGAGACCCTGGAGTTTCTGCCCTTGCGTCGTGTAGCTTGTGAGCACACGGCGATCGGCGCCGGCATTTTCTGGGGGGCTTTCATGATCAGGACGGCAATCATCGGGCTGGCATTGCTTGGACTTGCGGGCGCGGCATCGGCACGCGATCTCGGCGGCAATTATCGCGCAAACGGCACGAATTTCGACGGCTCGCCATATAGCGGGACGGCGAGTATCGAGATCACTTCAGACACGACATGCGCGATCACCTGGACAACAGGCAGCACAAGCTCGAAAGGCTTCTGCATGCGCAATCAGGACGCCTTCGCCGCGGGCTACGTCATGGGCGACAGCGTCGGCATCGTCATTTACAAGTTGATGCCGGACGGCTCGCTCAACGGCATCTGGACAATCGCCGGAAAGAATGGCGCGGGCACAGAGGTCCTGACACCGCAATAGTCAGTCGGGCGGCTCTTCCGGATACTGTTCCGCGTCCGGCGGAATGACCAGTCCTGGAAGCTTGCGCGATGTCCAGATGTGAATGGCGGTCGAGAATTCGACCGGCTCATCGAGCGAGCCGGCTTTTATCGTAACCGTGTCGGCAGCGCCCGTGCGCTCATGCCAAAGGCGCGAACCGCATTGCGGACAGAAGGCGCATGTGACCTTGTTTCCGCTGTCGGCGGTGCGAACCCATAATTGCGGCGCACCATCGACTACGCGAAAACCGGCGCGCGGTACGATGAACGACATGCCAAAGGCGGAGGCCGATTGCTTGCGGCATTCGCGGCAGTGGCAGACGTAAAGCGCCAGAGGCTCGCCTTCGCTTTCATAGCGAACCGCGCCGCATTGGCAGCCGCCGGTCCGCGCCATCGCGGCTCAGACCTTTCGATAGGCCTTGTTCAATTGCACCATCGGATGGTTCGGCGACATCTGGAACTTGATCAGCAATTCGCGCGCCATCATGTCGCGATCCTGCTGATTGTTCGGCAGCTTGACGTTCTTCGGGATGCGTACCCAGCCATTGACATTGCGGTCGAAGATGGCGGGCTCGCCCTCCTCGTATCCCATGTGCACGTCCTCGAGCCAGTTGAGGTCGTCCCAGCCCATGAATTCGAGATAGCCCTTCAGGAAGGGCGTCACGCGCGTGTAATCGGGCAAGAGGTTGACATCATAGCGGTAGCCGATGTGCTGGCCGATTTCCTTCTCGCGCGCCGAGTTGAGGCCGGCCTTGTCCTTGATGAACTGGTCGACCGACTTGATTTCGGAGCCTTTATAGCTGGTCCCTGCCATCTGAATTCTCCGATCAATACTTGTGGTAGTCGCCTTCGAGACCAACCGTATAGTTGGTCCCGGCGAGCGGCACTTTGCACATGGCCGATGCTTCCATCGTCAGCGCCGCCAGATCTTCCGGCTCAAGCGAATGGATATTCGTCTTGCCGCAGGCACGGGCCAGCAATTGCGCTTCCATCGTCAGCGTGTGGAGGAAGTTGTAGACGCGCTCGGCCGCCTTGTCGGGGTCAAGCCGCGTGCGCAGAACGGGATCCTGCGTTGCGACACCAACCGGGCAGCGGCCGGTGTGGCAATGATAGCAATAGCCGGCTTCCACGCCGATCTCGTTCGGGTAGTCCGTCACGCCATCTATGTGCTTGTTGCAGTTGAGCGCCATCAACACCGAATGGCCGATCGCGATCGCATCGGCGCCGAGCGCCAAGGCCTTTGCCATGTCGCCGCCGTTTCGAATGCCGCCGGCATAGACAAGGGAAATCTCGCCTTTCTTGCCCAATTCGTCGATGGCGCGCCGCGCCTCGCGGATCGCTGCAATACCGGGAACGCCGGTATCCTCTGTCGCGATATGCGGCCCTGCGCCGGTGCCGCCTTCCATGGCGTCGATGTAAATCGAGTCCGGGCCGCACTTCACCGCCATGCGGACGTCATCATAGACGCGCGCCGCACCAAGCTTGAGCTGGATCGGAATTTCCCAGTTGGTGGCTTCACGGACTTCCTGAATCTTGAGTGACAGATCGTCGGGGCCGAGCCAGTCGGGATGACGAGCCGGCGAGCGCTGGTCGATACCGGCCGGGAGCGAGCGCATCTCGGCAACCTGGTCAGTCACCTTCTGGCCCATCAAATGCCCACCGAGGCCGACTTTGCAGCCCTGCCCGATGAAGAATTCGCAGGAATCCGCAAGGCGCAGATGGTGCGGATTGAAGCCGTAGCGCGACTGGATGCATTGATAGAACCAGTTGACCGAGTAGCGGCGCTCGTCCGGGATCATGCCGCCCTCGCCCGAGCAGGTGGCGGAGCCCGCCATCGTGGCACCGCGCGCGAGCGCGATCTTCGCCTCATAGGAAAGCGCGCCGAAGGACATGCCCGTAACATAGACCGGGATATCGAGAACCATCGGCCGCTTGGCCTTCGGCCCGATGATCGTCTTCGTCTCGCACTTCTCGCGATAGCCTTCGATGACGAAACGCGTCAGCGTGCCCGGCAGGAATGTCAGATCGTCCCAATGCGGGATCTTCTTGAAGAGCGAGAAGCCGCGCATGCGATAGCGGCCAAGCTCCGACTTGATGTGGATGTCGTTCATCACCTCAGGCGTGAAGATCTTCGACGAACCGAGAATGTAGCGTCGCGATTCCGCTGGCTGACGGGCAAGGCCAGCCATGCCGGTTGCGGTCTGCCTCGTGGGCGTGACGTTGGCATCCGGCATCGCGACGCGGGTCTTCGCCGAGCCTACCGGCTTGGCTTTCTTCGCCTTGACGGGTGCCGAGCGCTTCACCGCCTGGCTCTTGCGCGCTGCAACTGTCTTCGATTTCCGCGTCGGCTTCTTCGCCATATTCATCCTCACCCTGATCGAACGATCAAATCCCGACGATTACAATACGAGCTTCTTTTCGCCCGGCTCGAGATTGTCGTAGTTCCACAATTGCTTACCGGCGACGATCTTCTTGAAATGGCCGATGCCGCCCTTGGGGAGCAGATCGTACATTTTCAGCTTTCGCGTCAGCCATTGCTTATCGCCGTCATTCAACTCGGCCGGGATGGCATCGACGCCAAGGCTTCTTGCCTCCCCGCCGAGATAGATGGTGCCGTCATACATGGAGTCGCCGAGATTCTTGCCGGCGTTGCCGCAGATCACCATGCGGCCGCGCTGCATCATGAAGCCGGTGAACGAGCCCGTATCACCGCCAACGATGATCGTGCCGCCCTTCTGGTCGATGCCAGTACGCGCGCCGACCGAACCACGGCACACAAGATCGCCGCCGCGGATCGCCGCGCCAAACTGCGAACCGGCATTCTTCTCAATCAGGATAGTGCCCGCCATCATATTTTCGCCGCAAGCCCAACCGACGCGACCCTTGATCCTGACATTCGGACCATCCAGGAGGCCGCAGGCGAAGTAGCCGCAAGATCCCTCGATATAGAGGTTCAAACGGTTCAGAATACCAACGGCGATCGAATGCTTCGATCCCGGATTCTTCAGAACGATCGTGCCGACGCCGCGCTTGATGAGATCGCGCAACTCGCTGTTGATCTGCCGGGTTTCAAGCCCTTCGCAGTCGATCTCGGCGCGCTTGTTGAAATCGACATCCGCCGCATCCGGATAGCCATATCCCCCGTCCGTTTCGGTGATGTCGAAAAAGCGCTGCTGGGTGCGGCCCCGCAACCCCTCGGTATGCATCCCCATGTCATGGGAAAGATGCTCCTTTTTGGCCGTGACTACGCCCGCCATACGCGAACCTCCTCATCATAAGGATCCCAGGTATCAATCTCGTGATGGACGACGCTCCGGATGGCCACCTCTTCCGAAGCAAGCGCTACGAGATTGTCGCTTTCGTAAAGAACCATGGGCTTGGCAGCCATGGTGTCCTTGGCCATGCCCAAGCGCATCCTTCGTCGAGACGAGATAGGTGAAGACGCCGTCGATTTCCTGGATGGACTGACGCAGCGAGTCTTCCAACGTCGCTCCATGCTCAAGATTGTAGGCCGTGTAGACCGCGAGCAATTCTGAATCGCAGTTCGACATGAAGCGATGACCGCGCCGCTCAAATTCACGGCGCATCTGCCAGTAATTGGTGAGCTGGCCGTTATGAACGACGGCGATGTCGTTATAGGGATAGGCCCAGTAAGGATGGGCAGAGCGGATATCGACATCCGATTCAGTCGCCATGCGCGTATGGCCGATGCCATGCGTGCCCTTGAACTTGCGAAGATCGTACTGTTCGGAGACGCGGGCGGCATCGCCCAGATCCTTGATGAGTTCAAGCGCATTGCCCATCGACAGGATTTCAGTGCCTTCCACATCCTCGACATAGTCGGCGAGCTTCTTCATGTCGCCGTCGAAGTGGATGCGATAGCGATAGGCGTATTCGGTTGCCTCTTCGCGATCGATGATCTGCACGCCGAGGGACGTCATGCGCTCTTCAACCTTGGCGCGGCGTCGCTTGACTTCGTCGTGGATGTCGAAGCCCTTCGACATGTCTTCCTGTTCGGCGACCTTGAAGCGCATCACATATTCATTCCGGCCCGGGCGAGCCGTAAATCGCGTAGCCGGTTGAATCCGGACCACGATGTTTCAAGGACTGCAACATGGCGGTCATCTCCTGACCGATATTGCCTGTGCCGTCGCGATGTATAAGGCCAGCGATACCGCACATCTGCGTCTCTCCTTCCATATTTCATCCTCCCGTCCCGGGAGATGGCGAGCGAAACGGCGGGCCGGCTGTACCGCCTGCCCACTGCTTCACTTGGTAATGTCTAGGGCAGGCAGTCCATATAGGTAGCGATATCCCACTCGGTCGAGGTGTGCAGGAAGCGTTCCCATTCGTCGCGCTTGTACTCGTCATAGAGCCTGTGCATCTCGCCGGGCATCGCGGACTTGATAACTTCGTCCTTCTTCAAGGCTTCGAGCGAATCTCCCAAGGTCATCGGCAGCTTCTTGACCTGCTTGCCGGCTTCCATGGCAGCGTAGATGTTGCGCTCTTCCGGCTTGCCCGGATCGATCTTGTTGGTCAGGCCATCGTCGGCCGCCTTCAGGATCGCACCCGCCATGATGTAGGGGTTCACCATCGAGTTCGACCGCGCGATATTCGAAGCGACCCGGCGCCGAGACGCGGAGGCCGGTGGTACGGTTCTGGAAGCCCCAATCGGCAAAGACCGGCGCCCAAAACCCGGTATCCCACAGGCGGCGATAGGAGTTGACCGTCGAGCAGCCAATCGCCGTGAGCGCGCTCAGATGCTTGACGATACCGCCGATCACATAGAGACCGGTCTTGCCAGGCATCTGCAGGTCCTTGCCTTCCGGCATGAACGTATTCGTCCCGCCGCGACGGTACATATAATTGTTCTCGAAGCCGGGCAGCGCCTTCGGATCATTGCCCAGCGCCTTGAACTCGTCCTTGCCGCCCTTCCACAATGAGATGTTGTGGTGGCAGCCATTGGCGGACACGCCCATGAAGGGCTTGCACATGAAGCAGGCGATGATGTTGAACTCGCGCGCGACCTGCGCGCAAATCTGGCGATACGTCGTCAAGCGATCGGCGGTACGAAGCGCGTCATCATAATTGAAGTTGAGTTCGAGCTGGCCCGGCGCGTCTTCATGGTCGCCCTGAATCATATCAAGGCCCATCTTCCGACCATATTCGATGACCCGCATGTAGACCGGCCTGAGACTTTCGAACTGGTCGATGTGATAGCAATAGGGGTTGGAATAGCCGCCGTTCGGACCGCCCTTGTCGTCCTTCTTGAGCCACATCATTTCCGGCTCGGTGCCGTGGCGCATGCGCAGTCCGTGATCCTTCTCGAACTGATCATGGATGCGACGCAGATTTCCACGGCAATCGGAGCTCAGAAAGGCGCCCGGATTCTCCCTCTCTTCGCGATTGCGGAAGAGCGTACAGAACATCCGCGCGACGCGCTTGTCCCAGGGCAATTGCATAAAGGTCTCGGGCTCGGGAACACCAACGAGTTCGGCAGCTTCGGGTCCATAGCCCAAATATTCGCCGCGGCGGTTCATGAACAGGTTGACGGTCGCGCCATAGACCAACTGGAAACCGCCATTGGCGACGTTTTCCCAATGATCGGCCGGGATGCCCTTGCCCATGATACGGCCGGTGATCGAGACGAACTGCAGATAAAGATACTCGATGCCGAGCGCGTCGATCTTCTTGCGGACCTGCTTGATCAGGTCGTCGCGGCCGGGCGTCTTGATGAATTTTTCATAATCGGTCATTGGCGCTTCATCCCTATAGTATCTTATTGGGTCAGGTGGTTGCGGCGGGAGCCTACCAATCCTGTACCGGCTTCGTAAATTGGCTTGCTAGTTGCGGTCGGTCAGCTCCATGGGAACGGGCTGTTCGGAGACCGGGTGCAATTTGCCTTCGGCATAGCGCGAGAAGCGGAACGGCTCGAGGAGCCGCGACTTCTCTCCGCAAATCTCCTGGGCCGCCAACTTGCCAACCCCGATCATCTTGTAACCATGGTTCGAAGTCGGCAATGACAAAGACATTCTGGCGGAACACGTCAAACACTGGGAAATTGTCTGGCGTGAAGCAGCCGAGACCACCGGATTTTTCGTGCGACTTGTAAATTCCGATCTTGCCCTCGAAACGCTTCTGGCAATGGGCAAGCATCGAGCACCAAGTCTCGATGAACTCGTCGCCGACGATGAAGTCCGGTGAATCGGGGCCATAAGGATCGATCGCAACCTTGTCCGGCTCGGTCTCGACCTTGTAGGGGGAGGCATCCGCCCTGCACGCCGCCGAAGTTGAAATCGGGCTTGTAGTAAAGACCCCAGAGCTTGTCGGTCAGCAGCCGGCCGTCGACATCGGAATAGAGCGGCGCATCGGTATCGACATGGATGACCGGCGGCATCTTGCCGTCATTGGTCTTGTGCATGTTGGGGTCGACGCCGAGGGTGCCCTCCTCCAGGCACCAATATTTCCACATGCGAACATCGTCATGCATCTTGCCGTCTTTCCCCTTGATGGAGACGGTTCGCGGCAGTTCGAGCATATTCCAGATCTTGTTGACCCAAGGGCCGACGCCCACAACGACATAATCGCAGGCGATCCTGCCCTTGCTGGTCAGAAGCGCCGTCACGGCCGATGAATTGCTGCCGAACTCAAAGCCCTGAACCTCAAGGCCGGTCATGATGCGCACGCCTTCGGCCTCGGCCTTCGAGGCGAGGCCGTACATCGAAGCGGTGTTGTTGGCGTAGCCGCCCTTCTTTTCATGAAGGACCGACGTGATGCCCTTGGCCTGCCAGTCCGAGAACAGGCCTTCCATATACTTCTGCGAGTCGGTACCGCCTTCGACGAAGGTGGACGGATAGCCGATGGCTTTCTGCTGTTCGTAGATCGTGCCGACCTGCGTATGCATGACTTCGGGGCTGATCTGCATGTAGCCGACGCGGATGATAGGAATAGGCCTTGGGATCGCTCTCCCAAACCTCGACGCACTGCGCCATCAATTCGCGCATGGCCGGCTGGTAGTAGTTGTTGCGCACCACCCCGCAGGCGATGCCCGATGCACCGGCTGCTATCGGCGGTCTTGTCGACGACAAGGATGTCCTTGCCGGAACCGCGTCCGGTCTCCTTCAGCTTCAGATGCGAGATGGTAAGCGGTGCTGAGGCCGTGAATGCCAGCCCCAATGATTGCGTATTTTACGCCCGACGGAACAGCCATTGCTGTCTAAAGCCTCCTGGCTTCGAACCTGATGCTCAAAGTCCGACTAAATCGCTTGACCTTACACCCGGTTCTATAGCCATAATGATCCACAAAAGCAGACCGATTGCAAACCAAATCTTACCAATTTGAACCAATGCGTGAGCCATTCGCAACCAGCGCCTCAATGAGTGAAGAAACCGCTGCCCCACGCAACGGAGCGGAGACGAACTCCGAGGATCCGCAATTGGTCGCCAACCGCGGTGCCAATTCGATTACCGCGCGGCTGCGGCGAGCCATCGAGACGGGGGTCTATTCGGACGGAGACCAATTGCCGCCCGAACGCCAGCTCGCAGTAGCCTTCGGCACCGCGCGGTCGACCATTCGCAAGGCCCTGGATCAGTTGGAGTTGAAAGGCTTCGTATTGCGGCGGGTTGGATCGGGGACTTTCGTCAGTTACGCAGGCCCCGTCCAGGACACGATGGCGGATGTCACGGACCTGATTTCGCCGTTGCAGCTCATCGAAACGCGATTTGCGATCGAGCCCTACATGGCGAAGCTCGCGACGCTGCACGCATCATCGCGCGATCTCGAGGCGATGCAGGGGGTTCTCGATCAGATCGAGCGCGTCGAGACGGATGCCGACGCATTTACGCGGCTCGATTCGGAATTTCATCTCCAACTTGCGCGTTGCTCGCGAAATCCATTGATCTACCGCCTCTACCAGCAGATCAACACGATCCGCGCCCATGCCCAGTGGGAGCAGATGAAGCAGATCATCCTCTCGAATGAAAAAATGGCGATCTACAACCAGCAGCACCGCGCGATCGTCGACGCGCTGCGGCAGCGGGACGTTCAGGCGGCCGTCGACCAGATAAGCCGCCATCTGCGAGACAGCCCGCCAAGACCTGCTCGGAGCGGATAGTATCTGAGCAATCATGCATCCGGTTCTTCTTGGCACGGTCGCAGCACTTTCCTGGGGGACGCTCGATCTCCTGGCGGGCTTGTCCAGCCGGCGGATGGGGTATGTCCAAACGACGGCAGGAGTAACGCTTTCAGGCTTTCTCCTGCTCACGCTTGCGCTGGCGGTATTCGGGCCGTTTCCATCATTCGGGTTCATCGACGTTCTGGCTCGCCATGGCGGCCGGTGCCGGGATTGCGCTTGCAACCATGTGCCTCTTCGCGGCGCTTGCCTCCGGACCCATCTCGCTCGCGATACCGGTGGCCATGTCCTATCCGGCTTCGACTGTCGTGGTTTTCGCGCGCGCTTGGTACCTACCCGACCGTTCATCAGCTCATCGCGGTTTTCGCCATACTGGGCGGCGCCGGTCTAGTCGCGGTGTCGGAGCCGGCAGAATCGCATGCTGCGGCTCCGGGCCGAATGCGCCGGACGATCACATTCGCCCTGCTCGCGCATGTCATCTTCCTGCTGTCGGTACTGGCGGGTCAGAATGCAGCGGAAGAAATCGGCGCATTGCAGTCAGCCTGGGTCTCGCGCATCGGCGGGTGCATTCTCGTACTTCCGATCCTGTTTTTCGGATCCGACGTCAAACAATTATCACTCCGGGCAACGCCATTGCTCGCTGTCATGGGGCTGCTCGACGTGCTCGGCATGTCAGCGCTCTTCGCAGCCGGTCGTACCGAACAGCCAGAGCTTGCGACGGTTTGTTCAGCGGCGGCCGGCGCGATTACCGTGATCCTCGCCGCCCTCGTCCTCAAGGAAAAGGTCAGGCCCGGTCGCTGGCTGGGCATTGCTCTCGTTTTTTCCGGTGTTTCCGCGCTTTCGCTTGCAAAGTAGAGTATTCGCCATGCTCAAGGTCACAACGGCCCATCTCGAACTCTTTTGAAAGAGACGGCTTCGTCGTCATTGAAGGTGCGCTCGACGCCGACGGGATCGAGGCGGCACGCTCGCGCTTCGAACCGCTGTTCTCGGGCAAGTTCCAGACGGGGCTCTATCCCGACGAATGGAACTGGCGCATGGGGCGTGATCGCGAGGACCTCACGCGCCAGATCTGCAATGGCTGGAAGGCGGACCTGACGATCGCATCGATCGTTCTGCGCGAAGATGTAGGCGAGTCCTGTGCCAGACTGCGCGGATGGCCCGGAGCCCGGCTTGGACAGGACAATGTCATTTGGAAGCCGCCCGGCACAAAGCCGCTCGGGTTTCATCAAGATGAATTCCTACAATGGCTGGATCGTTCCCGGCGAGATGCTGACCTGCTGGGTCACGCTCGACGATACAAAAGCCTATCAAGGTACGATCGAACATGTGCGGGGGTCTCATAAGTGGCCGATCGCGCCGCCGATAAGGCAGTTTCACGCGCCGGATGATCCGACCTTCGATCTTCGCGGTGCTGCGGAGGCGGGAGGGATTGCAGACTATGAGATCGTGCCGATGGAGGTCCCGGCGGGCGCCGCCGTCTTCCACCACGGGCGCACCTGGCATGGGTCGCGCGACAACAAGGGAGACAAGCCGCGCCGCTCGGTGATCGCGCATTGCATTTCATCGGCGGCTGTCTTTCACCCTACGGACATCAGCTATATATACTCCCGCTACAAGAAGGTTAACTCGCAGGAAATGGACGAGAGCTATTTCCCCATACTTTGGCGAGAGGACGGTTACCGAACACCATGGCTTGACGATTATGTAAGAGATGGCCGCGCCGCAGCGGCCTAGGTTTAACACCTTGCGAAGACATGAACGCCTATGGTCGCCCGCGGAAGGCATTCATGGCAGCGTTGTTCAGCGGATCGAGTGAAACCGAGAAGGGCCGCATTGCGGTCACCTTGACCCTAGCTGCGGGCGAAACGCTCAATGGCCACCTCTTCATAAAATCCGGCGGACAATTGCGCGACCTGCTGAATGGGCCAGACCGGTTCCTGGAATTCGAGAAGCGCGACCTGTCGCTCGTCTATCTGTCGAAGGACAGCGTCCTGACGGTCGCGCACCTGGTGGTACCGAAGAACGACCAACTGCACAGGCGCACGCGAGACCTCCACTCTTTCGACCCCTATCATTCGCTGGGCATCGACAGAACGGCCGGACCTGGAGAGATAAGAGCCGCGTATCGTCGGTTGGCGCGCGACTACCACCCAGACAAGCTGGCGGGGATCGGCGTGCCGAAGGAAGTGCTCGACTACATGAATGCCATGTTCTCGCGCGTCCACGCCGCCTATAAGGAATTATCCGGCGAGACAGAACCGATTTTCGCCCAGGATCACTCTGCGGCGAGGCGCTGAACGGCGATCGAGAACGGCCGATCATGCTTGAGCGAGGGAATACGCTGGCGCGTCCTTGATACTTCGGCCATGTCGAGCTCGGCGATGATAAAGCCCTCGTCCTCGCCCCCATCCGCAAGCACCCGCCCCCAAGGATCGACGATCAGAGAGTGCCCATAGCACTGCGAACCGCCTGACAATGTTCCATACTGGCAAGGCGCGATCACATAGGCACCGTTCTCAATGGCACGCGCCCGGTTCAGCACATGCCAATGCGCCTGCCCCGTCAGGCGCACGAAGGCGGCCGGGATGGCAAGGATGTTCGCGCCGGCCTGGCCATAAGTGCGATAAGACCCGGAAAGCGCAGGTCGTAGCAAACCGACATGCCGAGGAGACCACCGGGCGAAGGCGAGAGCACGGCCTCACTGCCGGGAGCAATGGTTGCCAATTCCTTATAGGTGTGACCATCGCCAAGTTCGACATCGTACATGTGCAGCTTGTCATAGCGAGCGACGATCTCGCCTGACGGATCGAGCATGAAGGAGCGGTTGAAGACCCGGCCGTCGGCTGCCTTGACGCCGATCGAGCCAATCAGGATCCAGGCTTTGCGCTGGCGCGCCAGTGCGGCAAAGGCGGGAATGGCCGGATGCTGGGCCTCGGCGCGAAAACGGAAACAACAAGCCGTTCTTGGTATCAAGGCCGGCACAATATTCCGGCAATGCGATGAGTTGGGCTCGAGTCCGCTGCCGCACCGATCAGGCGCGAAAGCGTCGCGATGTCCTTTTGGACATCCGGCGTGGCAGAGTTCTGAATGCAGGCCGCTTTGAATTTCTCGCTCATACGATCACTTTACCGCTTTCCCTGGCGGGTGACCAGTCTGCATACTTCCTCGCTTGCGGGCGATCTCAAGAAAGGCGGCTATGAGTTTCAGATCGGCGCGGGCAGCGAGCCAGACAAGCCATTCGCGCATCATGACATTCCAATCTGAAATGGGAACTTGCCGCAAGCGCGCATCCGGGACTACCTCGCTCTCGCTCACAATACCGATGCCGAGGCCTTGCGCGACTGCTTCGCTCACGGCTTCCCGGCTGTCTATCTCCGTTACCTTCGAAAGCTTGAGCTTGCGCCGGGCGATCTCGTCGAGAAGCAGTGTCCGCGTCATCGAGCCTTCTTCCCGCAATACAATGGGATGATGGGTCAAGGTGGCTAAGTCGAAAGACTTTGGTTTGAAATCAGACTGTTTCGACACCAACGCCACGAGCCTGTTCTCGCGAAGCAGTAACATCTCGTAGCGCGCGTCTGTCGGCTGGATCGAAGCCACTGCAAAATCGATCTCGAAGCGATCCAGACGAGCGAGAAGTGCCGCCGAATTACCGCCAATCAGTTTAACCGCGACGCCCGGATAGCGTTCGCGAAAGCTGCTGATCAGCGGCAGGACATGGACGGCCGCATCTGCCCCGACCGCAAGACTGCCCTCCTCAAGCTTTCGCGCGCGCGAGATCAGTTCCTCGATCTGTCCTTCGGTTTCGAAGAGCCGTTCGGTGAGCGCAAAAAGCCTGCGTCCGAATTCCGTCAGCACGGCCTCGCGGCGCGTCCTCACAAAGAGCTGGGTCCCGCAGGTCTGCTCGAGCTTGGCAAATGTGATCCGAAACGGCAGGCTGGCTGAGGGAAAGCTTCTCGGCTGCCTTTGAGAATCCGCCGCTTTGGGCGACAGCATGAAACGCCTTCAACTGTGCATAGGTCATCGTTGTATTATATAGCCTGTACTTATATTATATATAAGAACATTCGATTTGACTTATGCAATATCTGAGCGCATTCCCGGCGTCAACGGAGGACCCGATGCCACAGCTCAAGACGACGCCGCAGCCTCAATTCACTGGCCCAAAGGGCCAGGAGCACATGCCTTTTCTGCTCACTCCGGGGCCGTTCACCACCTCGCAAGGGTCAAGCAGGCGATGCTGGCGGACTGGGGTTCGCGCGACATCGGGTTCCGCGCGCTGGTCAAGGATATCCGCGTCCGGCCTCTGCTCGGTCTCGCCGGCTGCGATGCTACCTATGAGTGCGTCATCGTGCAGGGCTCCGGCACGTTCGCGATCGAGGCGGCGCTGGGAGCCTTTGCCCGAGCACGAACGGCAAGACGCTGGTCGTCGTGAACGGCGCCTATGGGGAACGCGCCGCCGCTATCCTGAAGAAGCTTGGGCGGCCCATGGTTGCAAGATCATCAAATCCGACAGTGAAGCCCCCACGGCGGAAGAGGTCGCGCCAGCACTCGATGCCGACAAGGTGATCACCCATGTCTGGGTGATCCATTGCGAGACGACCTCCGGCGTCGTCAATCCGATCCAGGAGATCGCAAAGGCGGCCAAAGGCGCGCGGCAAGATCGTAGATGGTGGATGCCATGTCCTCCTTCGGCGCCCTTCCCCTCGCCATGGTCGAGTGGACATCGATGTCATGGTGTCTTCATCCAACAAGTGCATCGAGGGCGTTCCCGGCTTCTCCTATGTGCTTGTGCAAGCGCGACATGCTACCGCGTCGAAAGGCCAGATCACATTCCGTCGTTCTCGATCTCTATGAGCAGTGGACGGGCTGGAGAAGACCGGCCAGTTCCGGTTCACGCCGCCGACACATGCATTGGTCGCCTTTCACCAGGCGATCAAGGAACATGCGCAGCAGGGCGGCGTTGCAGCGCGCGGTGCCCGCTATCATCGCAACGCGCAAGTGCTGATCGAGGCATGCGCGCCATGGGCTTCGAGACCCTGCTGTCCGACAAGACGCGGGCCCGATAATCCAGACATTCCTCACGCCGCGCGATCCGAACTTCGATTTCGAGAAGTTCTACGAGGCGCTGCGCGAGCGCGGCTTCGCCATCTATCCGGGAAAGCTCACCAAGCGGCCGAGCTTCCGGATCGGCACGATCGGACAAGGTCGATGAAACGCGTCATGCGGCGGGCAACCGATGCTATCCGCGACGTGCTCAAGGAAATGAACGTCACCGACCTCACCCCCCTTCCCGCCTGAGCAGAGACATGAATCGCAATACCGGAATGAACAACAGCGCAAAGACAGTCTCGGTGAACGGCCGCGACTATACCTGGCCGGAGTCGCCATTGGTCGTGATCTGCTGCGATGGCAGCGAGCCGGCCTATATGGATATCGCCATGCGCGAAGGGCTGATGCCCAATCTTTCGCGCATCGTGGCCAAGGGCGAATACCGCCACGGCCTCAGCGCCATGCCGAGTTTCACCAACCCGAACAATCTCTCGATCGTCACTGGCCGCCCGCCCGCCGTTCACGGCATCTGCGGCAATTATTTGATCGATCCGGATAGCGGCCAGGAAGTCATGATGAATGACCCGAAATGGCTGCGCGCTCCGACGATCTTCGCGGGTTCCAGGAAGCCGGCGCGCGCGTCGCAGTCGTGACCGCCAAGGACAAGCTCAGGCTTGCTGCTCGGCAAGGGTCTTGTCTTCAATGGCAGCGCCGTTTGCTTCTCTTCGGAGAAGGCTGACCAGGCAACCATTGCCGGCAATGGCATCACTGATGTCTGCGCGCATGGTCGGCATGAAGGTTCCCGATGTCTATTCCGCGGAACTCTCCGAATTCGTCTTCGCAGCCGGCGTAAAGTTGCTGCGGAGCTTCAAGCCCGACCTCATGTATCTGTCGACGACGGACTACATCCAGCACAAGTTCGCGCCCGGTACCGCGGGCGCCAACAAATTCTATGTCATGATGGATCGCTACCTCGGCGAACTCGATGCCGCCGGCGCCATCATCGTCATCGTCGCGGATCATGGCATGAAGGACAAGCATCTGCCGGATGGCGAGCCTGACGTGATTTATCTCCAGGATGTCCTGGATGGCGAGTACGGCGCGGGGAAGACGAAGGTCATCCTGCCTATCACGGATCCCTATGTCGTGCACCACGGCGCGCTTGGCTCGTTCGCCACGGTTTATACCTTTGGTCCCGAGCCCCGCGATGTGATGGCGTTCATCAAGCGCCAAGCAGGCATCGACGTCGTTCTCGATCGCGCTGAAGCCTGCCGTCGATTCGAGTTGCCGGAGGACCGCATGGGCGATCTCGTCGTCGTCTCAGGCGGCGCGGAATTCACAAAGGTGATCGGCACGAGCCGCTCCAAGCATGATCTCTCCGGTCTCAAGGAACCCTTGCGGTCGCATGGCGGCTTGAGCGAGCAGGAGATCCCGATCATCGTCAATCGCAAGACCATTGGCCTCACCGGCCAACTTCGAAATTTCGATGCCTTCGCGATCGGCTGCAATCACATCGCCAAAGCCGCGGTCGCGGCGGCCTAGGAGCAAGACAAGACATGAACCACATTGCGACGCAGCGTCCGGTCATCCAGGAGTCGATGCGGATTGGCGGGAAGAAGGTCGACGCCGACGGAGTGGTGCCGGTCCACTATCCCTATACCAACGAGATTATCGGCACCGTGCCGGCCGGGCGCGCCGAGCATGCATCACGCGCCTTCGAGATCGCGGCGAATTTCAAGCCGAAGCTCACGCGTTATGAGCGCCAACAGATTCTCTTCCGCACCGCTGAATTGATCCGCTCGCGCAAAGAGCAGCTCTCGGATCTCATCACACTGGAACTCGGGCTTTCGAAGAAAGATTCGCTCTACGAATGCGGTCGCGCCTATGACGTCTTCACGCTTGCCGGCCAGTTGGCAATCCTTGACGACGGTCAGGTTTTTTCCTGCGACCTGACCCCGCATGGCAAGCCGCGCAAGATCTTCACGATGCGCGAACCGGTCCGCGTGGTATCCGCCATCACGCCGTTCAACCATCCGCTCAACATGGTGTCCCACAAGGTGGCGCCGGCGATTGCGGTCAATTCCTGCGTCGTCTGCAAGCCGACCGAACTCACCCCGCTCACGGCGCTGGCGTTGGCCGATATCCTTTATGAAGCCGGCCTGCCGCCTGAAATGTTCCAGGTCGTCACCGGCTGGCCGGCCGACATTGGCGACGAAATGGTGACCAATCCGAACATTGAGGTCATCACGTTCACCGGCGGCGTACGCGTCGGCAAGCTCATCGCCGGCAAGGCGGGATACAGGCGGGCAGCGCTCGAACTCGGCGGCAACGATCCCCTCATCGTGTTGGACGATCTTAGCGATGCCGATCTCGACAAGGCGGCCGAGCTTGCCGTTGCCGGTGCGACCAAGAATTCCGGCCAGCGCTGCACGGCAGTGAAGCGCATCCTGGTTCAGGAGCGCATTGCCGACCGCTTCGTACCTCTGGTCCTCGCAAAGGCAAAGAAGTTGAAATTCGGCGACCCGATGAATCCCGAGACCGATCTCGGGACGGTGGTCCACGAAGAGGCGGCTCGGGTCTTCGAGAAGCGCGTCCATCAGGCGGCCGAGCAAGGGGCGAAGATCCTCTATAATCCTGGCCGCCAAGGCGCAGTGTTGCCGCCGATCACGGTCGATTTCGTTCCACACCGTTCTGAACTCGTATTCGAGGAGACATTTGGGCCAATTATCCCGATCGTCCGGGTGCCGAATGACGATGACGAAGTTATCAGGATCTCGAACTCGACCCCGTTTGGCCTTTCTTCGGGTGTCTGCACCAACCGCCTCGATCGCGTGACAAAATTCGTCAATGCGCTTGCCGTTGGCACCGTGAACATCTGGGAAGTGCCGGGCTATCGCATCGAAATGTCGCCTTTCGGCGGGATCAAGGATTCAGGCAACGGCATCAAGGAAGGCGTTCTGGAGGCGATGAAGTTCTTCACCAACGTCAAGACGTGGTCGCTGCCCTGGCCCGCATGATCGGAGAGAAATGACACCCGGCACATCCGTCATCGTCGAATTACTTGGCGGAGTTGCGCTCCTTCTCTGGGGCGTGCGCATGGTGCGGACCGGGGTGATGCGCGCCTGGGGCGATCGCCTCAAGCGCTTTATCGAAGGTCGTCTGTCCAACCGTGTGTCGGCTTTCCTCGCCGGCGGTGCGGCGACGGCGATCCTTGGCAGCGGTACGGCGATGACGCTGATCGTTGCCGGGCTCGCGGCGAGCGGTGCGATCGGCACCAGCCTCGGCCTCGCCGTGCTCCTTGGTGCCGATGTCGGCTCTGCCGCCGTATCGTCGGTCTTTGCCTCCGGCAGCACGCTGATCGTTTGGATCGCGCCACTGCTCCTCTTCACGGGCTACTGCGTCTTCACGGCCACGCGCGACTTCCGGCCACACAATGTCGGACGCATCCTGATCGGCCTTGGCCTGATGCTGCTCGCGCTCAAGCTGATCGTGACAGCGACCGCGCCCTTGCGTGAAGCGAGTCTCTTCCACGATGTGCTGCATGCGGTCGGGTCGGAGCCGGTGCTCGCCTTTCTGACCGGAGCTGCTCTCGCGTGGATGTGCCACTCGACGCTCGCCGTCATCCTCCTCATCGCCTCCTTTCTCGCCAATGGCAGCCTCGAACTTGCCGGAGCGCTCAGTTTCATACTCGGCATAAATTTTGGCGGGGGACTTCCCGCTATTACGGCGACCGCAGGCCAGCCCCCGGCGGCCCGGCGCCTGCCCTTGGCCAACCTCCTCTGCCGCGGTTCAGCGGCTGTTCTCGCCCTCGCCTTTCTCAGCCGCATCCAACCCTTGGTCGCTGCCATTCCCCTCCCGCCCGTCTCGGCGGCCGTCGCCTTCCACACCGCTTTTAATATCGCCGCTGGTTTGCTCTTCCTGCCCTTTACGTCCATGGTGGCGAAATTAGTCAATCGATTGGTGCCGGACGAGCGGCGCGAGATCGATAATCTGGCAGAGCTTCGTTATCTCGACCGTACCGCACTGGCCACCCCGAACATCGCGCTGGCGAATGCGTCCCTTGAGACGGTGCGCATGAGCGAGCTTCTCGATCGCATGTTGAAAAATGCGCTGGCGCCTTTGCGGAATGGCAGCATAGAGACGCTAAAGGAACTGAAATCGATCGATGATCGGATTAATCGTTATCAAGGAGCGGTGCAGGGTTATCTCGCCGACCTCACGCAACTCGACTTGCAAAAGTCCGAGTCCCGCCGCGCACTGGAAATCATCCTCTATGTCAGCAACCTCGAACATGCTGGCGATATCATCCATCTCAATCTGGTAGAGCGGATCAAATCAAAGACCAAGGAAGGCGTCACATTCACGCTGGAGCAGCATGCCTCGCTGGATGACCTTTGTTTCATCATCCACCAATCGCTGCGATTGGCGACAGGTGTGCTGACAACCAGCGACGTCGAAGCCGCGAAGCGTCTGGCCGCTCAGAAAGACGCTTTCCGCGCCATGGAAAATCGCCTGATCGATGAACACTTCCGCGAAAGCCCTCGCGGCCGCGGCACGAGCCTCAGGCGGAGCGCGCTTTTCGTCGATCTCATCCGCGACCTGCATCGCATCAATTCCCACGTCGTTGCGGCCGCCTATCCGATCATCGAGGAAGCGGGCCTGTTGCGCGAATCGCGACTGCGCGCTGGAAACGCAGCCTGAGCAAGAACGGATCAGCATGAAATTCATCCATGTCAGCGATCTTCATCTGGTTGCCCCGGGCGAGACGCTCTGGGGGTTCGACCCGCTGCAGCGGCTCGATGCCTGCCTCGCGGATATCCTCGCCTTTCATCGCGATGCCAGCTTCTGCGCGATCAGCGGCGACCTGACGGAGCGGGGCGAAATCGCCGCCTATGAATTGCTCAAAGATCGCTTGTCGCGGTTTCCTGTTCCAACCTACCTGGCACTTGGCAATCACGACAATCGCGACAACTTTCTTCGTGTATTTGACGATAGTCCGCGCGACGATTCTGGATTCATTCAAATTTCCGCAGAGCATGGCGGCATCTCGGTTCTAACCCTTGATACTTTGAAGGGTCCGCCATCATCCGCCGGGCTATACGGCGAAGACCGGCGCAAATGGCTGCGGGCCCGTCTCAATGAGGCTGCCGGGAAACCTATTCTCATCTTCATGCACCATTCGCCATTCGATATCGGCCATGATCTCATGGACCTGATCAAACTTGAAGATGGCGATGGCTTTCATAAGGTGCTTGACGGTCACACCATAAAACACATTTTCTTCGGCCACGCGCATCGTCCAACGAGCGGCCAGTGGCGGGGCATCCCCTTCTCGGCCGTGCCCTCGCTTGCGCATCAGTTGCCGTTATCCGGCGCGTCAGTTTCAACGGTCTACAGCGACGAGCCACCCATGTATGCGGTAGTGCTTGTCGAGCCCGACCGCACGGTCGTTCATTTTGACGCCTTCATAAATCGCGGGCCCGCCGACATGGATCCCGATGCCGAGCGGGGCGACTGGTTCTGACCAAACCTCAGGAAGTTGCCGGCAGCAATAATTCACCTCGCTCCGCAATCTTGGCTCTCTCGCGGCTCTTCTCGGTTGCGGTCTCTTCGCGGCGCTTCATCACCTCATAGATAATCGCGCCGACGAGCGAAATGCCGATGATGATAACGGCCAGCGCCGAAAGCGCCGGCGTCGTACCCTGCCTCACCTCGCCCGCAAGCACAGTGACCAAGCGTCTTGTCGGCGAGGATCGCGAAGGTCGTCGTGTTGTAGTTCTCGAACGAGGAAAGAAACGCGATGACGGCGGCCGAGATCAAGGCCGGTTTCAGGAAGGGCAGCAGGATGTGCCAGAAAACCTGCGGGTAACTGGCGCCGAGATCGAGCGCTGCCTCTTCCTGGGCCTTATCGAAGCGCTGCAGGCGCGCCATGATCATCAGCAGACAATATGCGGCAATGAAGCTCGACTGACCAAAGATACTCAGCACGATCCCGTCATAAAAGAACGACTTGGTCATGGTCATTTCCGAGAAGTCTTTCCAGAAGATGACCGTGGAGATGCCGATGATGACGCCAGGCGTCAGGACCGGCGAGACAGTCACGAGATAATAGAGCGGGCGGGCGCGATCATAGATCTGGCTCATCACGATCGAGGCGGCGAGCCCGATCGGCACCGAGACGAGGATGACGCCGATGCCGATGATCACCGAGTTCCGCAGGCCTTCCATCATCGCCCTGTGGTTCCACAATTTGACGAACCAATCGAGCGTGAAGCCCTCGAAGGGATAGGCCTTCGGATAGTTGGGCGTATTGAACGCGGTGACGCCCATCACCAGCAGCGGGCCGAACAGATAGCCGAAGAACAGCAGATGTAGAAGCCGATCATCACCTTGATGACGAGTTCGAACTCATCGGATCGTCTCCCCAAGGCAGACCTTGAACAGGCGCAGCATCAGCATCACGAAGGCGATGCAGGCGGCAAGCAGGATGAAGGCATAGGCGGCGCCGCGCGGCCAGTTGAAGGCCTGGAAGAAGAGGTCATAGACGATCGGGGTGAACCACAGCGTGCTCGGGCCGCCGAGGAACTGCGGCGCCGCCAGCGCGCCGGCGCTCAGCATGAACACCATCGTGCAGCCCGAGGCGATGCCGGGCTTGGCATAGGGGATGACGACGTCCTGGTGGATGCGCCACCAGGGCGCGCCAAGATCGCGCGCGGCCTCGATCTGGTTCTTGTCCAGGCTCTCGATGGCGTTGTAGAGCGGGAACATCATGATCAGCAGATAGGCATAGGAGAGGCCGACATAGAGCCCGACGTCGATGCCGAGGAAATCGACTGGCGCATCGATCAAGCCCGGCGCCCATCAGCACCTGGTTGATCAGGCCGTTGGTCGCCAGCAGGAGGCGGAGCGCAAAGGCGCGCAGGATCTCGTTCACCCAATAGGGCACGATCAGAGCACAGCATCAGCAGGCGCACCTTCTGGGCGGTGCCGGCCTGGGCCATGTAATAGGCGAGCGGATAGCAGATCGCGAAGTTGAGCGACCGTCACCACCACGGACGTGGCGATCGAGAAGACGAACGCCTACATATGGGTGTCGTTCCATGGCTCCGTCGGCGGGCTGGATGAAGAACGACTTGTACTGCTCCAGCGTCAGGTAGTCTTCCGGTCCGCCGCGCTTCATGGGCGGCAGTTTCGGATGGAAGCTTTCCTGACCACCATGTAGAGCTACGGCAGCACGACCAGGAACAGCGTCCAGAAGCCGACCAGCAGCAATGAAGACGACTGCCGAGCACCGTGCCGTTGCGCTCGAAGAAGCTCTTGCGCGTCGGATCGTGGATCCGCTTCGATTCATAGGCACGACATCGCCCAGAAGACGGCGATCACGACGAACGGGAACAAGGAAGACGAACGAGCGGCTACTCACGGGCAAGCTTTCCTTCCGGCAGTATAAGACCGAAGGACGGCTCATACGATATCACCGTCGTCGACCTTGCTCGGGAACGCTGTGCGTATCGTTCGTCCGACCGTCACGCGTGATATCCTTGTTGGTGGCCCCTTCGAGGAAGACGTGGCTTACATTGCCTTCGAAGCGCGACATTCTTCACTGTCGTTTCGATCGTCGCGCGGTCGGCGCCCGCGCCCAGCCGAAGCGATTCCGGCCGCACGAACAGGATGGCCTTGCTCGCCGGCCTTCAGTCCTTGCGGATTGCGGCCGCGCAGCGCTCCGAACGGCGTCTCGACCACGGCGCAGTTTGCCATCGGCCTTGCGCTGACCGTGCCGGTGAAGGGATTGTTCTCGCCGACGAAGGAGGCGACGAAGGCGGTCGCCGGCTGGTCGTAGATCGTGCGGCCGTCGCCGACCTGCTCGATGACGCCATCGTTCATCACCGCGATGCGGTCGGACATGGTCAGCGCCTCGCCCTGGTCGTGGGTGATGTAGATGAAGGTGATGCCGACCGCTGCTGGATGGCGCGCAGCTCGGTGCGCATGTGCTGGCGCAGCTTCAGGTCGAGCGCCGACAAGCGGCTCGTCGAGCAGCAGCACCTGGGGCTCGACCGCAAGCGCGCGGGCGATCGCGACGCGCTGCTTCTGGCCGCCGGAAAGCTCGCTCACCAGCTTGTCGCCCTGGTCGGGCAGGGCGATCAGGCTCGAGCAGTTCGTCGGCCCGCTTGCGCGCGCTCTGCCTCGCGACGCCGCGCACGCGCAGGCCGTAGGTGATGTTCTCCGCCACCGTCATCAGCGGGAACAGCGCCAGGTTCTGGAAGATCAGCGCGGTCGGCCGCTTGTTCGGGCCGATGCCCGCCATGTCCTGGCCGCCGATCCGGACCGCGCCCTCGGTGGGCTCGAGGAAGCCGGAGACCGTGCGCAGGATCGTGGTCTTGCCGCAGCCCGACGGGCCGAGGAAGGAGAAGAACTCGCCGCTCTTGATGTTGAGCGTTGCATCCTTGACCGCCGTGAAATCGCCGAACCGGATGGTGACGTGATCGAGCTCGACGTCGGCGCTCATCGCCCTACCCCGTTTGATTATTCTTTTCGCTCTGATTGTAAGACCGGAACCGCCCCCACGGTCCAGAACCAGAAAGACTCATGGTTCCAAAGAAAACCAGCCCCGAATTGCTCCGGGGCTGGTGCTAAGTCTTGGTGCTTAAGCATCAGGCCGACTTGAACTTGTCGGCGTACTGGCTGCGCAGTCGCCGAACCAGGACGGCTCCGGCCGGCCAGCGCCAAGGTTCTCCAGCGCGTCGCCGGGATAGGCTTCCTGGAAGTTCTTCTTGGCGCACGTCGGAGAGCAGCGCGTCGGCGCCGCTTGACGACCGGGTTGTAGCCCGAGCCTTCGGCAACCGCGGCCGAGGCTTCCGGCGTGTGGAGGTAGTTGAGGAACTCGTAGGCCTGATCGACGTTCTTGGCCGCCTTCATCAGCGACAGGCCGTCGAGCCAGGCGATCGCGCCTTCCTTCGGCGCCTGATAGGTGACCGGCTTGCCGTCCTTCTTCAGCGAGAGCGCCGGGCCGTCCCAGGTCTGGCCGATCCAGACGTCGTTCTCCATCAGGCCGGACTTGGTGTTGTCGGCCGAATCCCAGAACTGCTTGACCCAGGGCTTGTGCTCGATGGCGAACGGCAGGATCGCGTCGTAGACTTCTTGAAGGTCTCTTCGTCCTTGAAGGCGTCGAGCATGCGGTTGGACGGCAGCTTGCCGGTGCCGTCCATCCACAGGCCGATGCCGAGCAGCAGCGAGTGCGGCCGGCCCTGGACGTGGCCCTTCACGTCGTCGTCCCACAGCGAGCCGTAGCTGAGAGTGGCCGGGTCGCCCTTCCAGAGATCGGTGCGCCAGGAGATCGCCTCCGAGCCCCAGCAATGCGGCAAGTGATAGAGGCCGTCATCCCAGGTCCAGAAGCTGGTCGAGGCCTCGAGCATCGACGGCAACAGATTGCCAACGTTCTTCACCTTGTTATGTCGAAGGGTGCCGAGAACACCGAGGTCCTTGAACTGCGGCGCGCGGTCGCGCGTCGGCTGGCAGAGGTCGAAGCCTTCGCCGCCGGTGGCCTGCAGCTTGTTGATCTGCTCCTCGTTCTGCGAGAACGGCGTCTGATTGACCTTGATGCCGGTGCTTCTCGAAGTTCGGGAATCACCGGGATCGGGAATTCGTCCGACCACATCAGGAGGTTGAGTTCGCCCGATGAGGACAGAGCGCTCTTCACAAAAGCGGGACCAGCAAACGCGATAGCGCCGGCCGCAGCGCCGGCCTTCAGCACGACGCGGCGATTGAAGCCGCGCGCGGCCGCAGCGGTACGCTCGGCTGAGAGTTGAGATTTCGTTTTCGTCATTCGTATTCCTCCGATGGATCTCCAGGCTAAGCCCTGGTGATTTTAGTCTGTCTGTTTGACTGTAGGGGTTCGTCCGTCCGGTTAGCCCGGCTCCGTGTCTCATTTCAATCTAGTATGACGATCCTGTGACGGCCGGGCAACAGGGTCTGGCGGTCTGGCTCCATGCCGGCTTCGCGACTGGACTTATACATTCATCTGGCGGCGCCGGTGAACCCCAAAACGCCACAGGCTGAAAGGCAAGGAAGCGACGTAAAAGAGTGCGAGGAAAAGAAGAGTCGGCCAGCGCCATAATGCGAGCGATGCCAGGATGGAAACAGCGAGCAGGATTGGTGGGACCAACATCAGTCGCGGCACTTTGCGGCCCAATGCCTTTCCGGAGAAAGTCGGCCAGCGGCTGACCATCAAAACAGCCACTAAAGCCGTCCAGATCAAGGCGACCGAGGCGGCTGAAGCTGTATCGATCAGTCCTGCGAGATCGGCATAGATCGGCGCCATGGCCAGGAACGCACCGCCCGGCGCCGGCACGCCCGTAAAGTAGCTACCCATCCAGGATGGCCGGGTCGGATCGGCGGTCGCGACGTTGAACCGTGCCAGACGCAGCGCGCTGCAGGAAGCAAGGGCAAGACAGGGAATCCAGCCTGCCAAGCCGAACCCCGAAAGCCCCCACTGGTAGAGAATGAAGGCAGGCACGGCGCCGAAACTGACGACATCGGCAAGGGAATCAAGTTCGGCACCGAATTTGGAGGCCCCGCCCGTCAGTCGCGCGACACGTCCATCACATCCGTCGAGGAGCGCCGCAATCAGGATGCAAGCCACGGCATCCGCGATTCGGCCATTTGCGGCCATGACAAGCCCGGTGAGACCGGCGCACAGCGCGAGCAAGGTTATGAAGTTTGGCGCGGCAATCTGCCAGGAGATTGAGCGGCGCTCGGACGCTGCAGAGCGCCAAACGTGTCGAGGCATCGGAACCCTCCCTATTGCACCATTCTGTTCTCGCCCGCACTTGCACTGGTCCGCGCCGCAGGTGTTCGCGGCAGAACCGTCTTCGCTATGCTGTCGAGGTAGCTCTTGTGGAGATCGACCGGCGTCAAGTTGACCTGGTCTGAGAACAGGCCAAAGACATCACCGCTCGTAAAGGCCGGCGACGCGACCGGCACGGTGAAGAGCGACTCGCCGTAGAAAGCCTGTACGTCCTGCTCGCGATAGCCCATCAGTTCAAGCAATGTGGGCGCGATCTCGAAATGGCTTGCGCGGCCCTCATTCAGCTTGGCGCCGGCCTCGAACCGCTGGCGCAGGTCCTTGTCGCCGGTGATCGCCATCAGAGGTACGAGGCCTTGCACCGGATCAGGATTTTCGACGACGCAATGCGTGAGCTGGCCGGCCATCAGTGCCTGGCCGTGATCAGAAGTATAGATGACCGCCGTGTTGGCAAGATCGGTCGCCTTGAAGAACTCCGCGAAGAAATGATCCACCGACCAGCGCACGGCGTTGCGATACGATGCCATGCGCGTATAGGGCGTATCCTGACCGGTTTCGGTCATGGTTGGGCCATAAACGCTCTCCGACGCCGGATAGGCCTTGTCATAGGGAAAGTGAGCGCCGTTCTTGTTGGCGTAGATGAAGACCGGCTCTGTGGACTTCAACTCCTTCTCAACGATCTTGAGCAACTCAAAATCGGCCTGGTCGGAGGGCACATTCTGTATCGTATAGAAGCCGTCGATCGACCGCTTCTCGCGCACGCTCATGAAGTTCTGCAGGAGGCCCGGATTCTTCATCACGCCAGCCTGCCCGTCGATATAGACGGTCCGATAGCCCGCCTTCTTGGCGAACTCCCAGATCGTCGGATTGGACCGCACAGTCTTGATGGTGTCGCGGCGCGCGGCCGCGAAGCGCAAGAGCGCGTTGGAATAGTGGCTGCAATTGCCCGCCGACACCGCCGGCCCGAAATTCACGAAATTCGAACGCAGCTCGGCCAATTCCGGCGTGTGGATGCTCCCCGGAGTCAGTTCGAGAAAATCGGCCCGGATGCTCTCATCCACCAACATCATGATATGCGGCATGCGGGCATTCGATTCAGGCGTCCATTCAACGGCGCGCCGATCCGTGCTGCCTTGCGTCGCCAGTCGTTCCGCCGCGACTGCGGTTACCGCAATGGGCGCAAATTGCTTGGGCAGAGCTTGCGATCCACCACCCTGCTTCATCACGATGATGCCGGCGATCACAATGACCGGAATCAAGGGTACCCAGGAAAAGCGCGTCAGCCAGGTCCGCGCAAACCGCCCCCTGGGCGCTGGCGGGCTGACGATTACGGCGAAGCCCAAGATAAGAACGATCAAGGCGGGCAAGATCTGCGAGGAATAGAACTCGGCCGCGCGCGAAGCTTCGTGCCGCGCGCTCCATAGCGATACCACGTCGAAGACGTTCAAATCCGACTTGCTCGCCTCGAAATAGCTCCAGGCGCAAGCGGTGGAGAATGCGATCGGTATTGCCCACAGCGCGCGAATTGACAGTCGCGGCTGGAAAGCTGCGACATAAAGGGCGGCGACGCAGACGGCCCAGACGGCCAAGAATGGCAATAGCGTTGCCCAACGGCTGTTCTGGGCAAGCAGCGAGACACGGTCGAGGAAGCCGAAATTGGTGAGGAGGACGAAGCCAGCGACGGCCAAGACCTTGGCTGCAAAGCCGCTCCAATATAGCAATCTTGCGCGCTTCTCGCGGGCAAGGTTACGTTCACGCAAGGCAACCCACGGCTTGTTGGTGTCTGTCATGTCGCTATCGTTACGGTTTTGCTACAGTTCAGCGACGGGGATGCAACGTGTGTTCCGCAACACAGGGCCGTGCGGCTGAAGTCATGGATATGGTTAATCTTACTTCCAACGGGCTCGAATTGAGGCCGCCGCACGAGGTCATGCGGCTCGGCCGGATGGGAGCCGCCTTCCCCACGCGGCTCTCCTTCATGCGCAGCCTGGTGAGACGGATGTCGTCCGAAGGGTGGACGTTCGATCGGACCGTCTGGGATCTGAACCCGGCGGGCTACGGTCGCGCGGCATGGACGATCCGCATGCCGAGCGGTCCGGTGTCGTTTGCAGCTTTTTCCAATGCGCTTGCGGCCGAGGAGCGGACCGACCGCGTCATCGCCGAAAAATGGGATGCGAGTTTTGTGCTTATAGACGGCGAGATCACCGAAGCCGATCTCGCGCGGCTCGAGCAACACGTCCCGCGGCAAGAGGCCGGACGTCTTACCGCCAAGGAACTCGTT
Organism: uncultured Alphaproteobacteria bacterium; assembly: GCA_963805405.1. Classification (GTDB taxonomy): domain Bacteria; phylum Pseudomonadota; class Alphaproteobacteria; order Rhizobiales; family Aestuariivirgaceae; genus JAEUMG01. The sequence continues at coordinate 1,344,323 of CAWDUC010000020.1, forward strand.
CTGTCGCGCGCCAACAAGTCGGTCCGGCTTTTCGAAGCGGTCGTCGACGCACTGGCGTCCGGACGCCAGCCGGACATTCAGGAGATCCTGAATGTGGGCTACCTGATGCGGACGACCGCCGTCTATGGCAACGGCAAGTTCGGCCTGGGCGATTTCCCGATGGTCAAGCGGCACCCCGAACTCGACGGGCCCTATCGCGCAGAAATGCTCTGCGTCTACATGATCCGGCATTTCGAGTGCGAACTGGCGGAACACGTAGCGCGCGCACGCGGGGGGGACAAAGCCGCCAAGCTCGATCCCAATATCAGGCGTGCCTTTGGGATCGGCAATGCGACCGGGCTTGGAATGGCACCCTTTCTGGTGCGCCACCCGATACTTATCCATCACTGGATCGCTGCCAAGGAAACCGCGCTCGCAAGGGTGCTCGCGGTGGAGACGGCAAGTGCCGCGGATGAGGCGCGCTATCGCAAGTTGCTTGATCGAGCGCGAGCGCATGTGGCGGAATGGAATGTCGAGGAACCGCGCCAGCAAGAGCGGATCGTGACACTAAGGCGCGAGCTTGCGACGATCTCCTCCCGAGACCTTGTCGCCTTCGCGGCCGTGGCTGCATCTCTTCGAGGCCGTGAAGGCTCAGTTCAGCCTGGAGGCACAAGAACTCGTTGCCGCCCTGCTCATCGAACTCTATCCCGACCTCGTAGACACTCTTGTCGACGAGATGGGTGCCGCCGAACCGGAACGAGTCGATGGAACCATCGGCGTCGGCACGATCATCGATCTGATCGAGCGCGAATACCAATGGGCGCTGAAGATCGATTTCGATGACCACGATGCGCGGAAGTACTTCTGGTACTATTCCGAAGCCAAGGAGGAACCACGCCTCGGCAAGCGCTTCGAGGAGCCTGGCGCGGAGCGTGAAATGCGGCTCGGGATCGGACACATGGTCAAGCAGCTCCACGCCGCGCTGACAGACGTGCCGCGCGATCAGCCGATTTCGACCTTCCTGCTGAAGCATCCGGAATGGCGGCTGGCGGTCCGGCGCATCGAGACGACGCGGCGCTTTCCCTTTGCGGAAATAAGGGACAATACGATTGGCGCAAATCTCCTGCCGATCGATCTCCTACGCTGCAAACTCGCCTTTTTCGGCGCCACCAAATTCGATCCGAAATCCGATCTGTGGACTCGCATCACCATGTTCCAAGGGGCACCGTTGATCGATGAACTCCGGAATCCGGACTGCGACGACTGGTGGCTGCCCGCGTGGCTCTCATGAATGTCTCCTTCGACGAAGTGAGGCGGGTTGCGTTTCGTGCCCTTGACGGCGGAGGCGCGGCCCCCGGCATCGATGATGACTGCGGCTGGGGTTGCGCGTGGCTCGAGGCTTGCGGATATCCCGGATTGCAGATGCTCGTCGAGGCGCTCGAAGAAACGCCCCGCGAGGCGCGCCGGCCATCGCTCGAGGAAGACGCGATCGGCCTCGACCTCAAGAATGTCTCGGCGGTCTTTTCGGCTCCGAATGTCGTCGACGTTGCGGTTGCCAAGGGACGCTTGTTCGTTCGCAATGTCAGGCACGGCCTGTACTTCCTGCCGTTCACGGTCCGCGCCAATGTCGGGATCGGTTGTCCGGTCGATCCGGCTTTCGCGCTCGGCGGCGAAAGAACCAAGAATCCTTATGCCGAGAAGCTCGCCGCTGCCTATGCTCAAGGGCTGACGGTAGACGACGCTATTTGGGCAAAGGCCTATGCGTTGTCGCGCGCTATTCTCGTTCCGGAAAATGAAAAGTCACGGCTGAAGGGTGCTGGCGCCGGGCTCACCGACAACGACTAGGCGGGAAGTCGATATTCTTCCAGGGCAGGTTTATGGCAACTGCCATCCTTCTAGACATCGCCCTTGGCGATGCATCTCGGGATGAGGAAAACGTATATCCTCCATGGCCGCCCGTGAGGCGGCCACCCAGCCTGGATGGTAGGACAAGCCCTGCCATGGAGATTTGAAATTGATCCGTACACAAACCGTCATGCCAGCGAAAGCTGGCATCCATCGCGACATGGTTTGCCATGGACCCCAGCTTTCGCTGGGGTGACGGGTGAGCGGGGTGGCCGCGCTGTCGTGTCAGGGCGGGACCAAGTCTATCCTCCATGGCGGGGCCAATCCCTGCCATGGAGATTTGCAATTGATCCGTACAAACCGGCGCCGTGCGTTACGACGTGTCGTCGAGCTCCGGCATCGCAGTGCGGGCGAGCCAGTGACACTCTTTCAGGATCTCGTCGACCGCGTGGATGGCACGCTGTCTTGAACCCGGTGGCCGTCCGGAACGCATCGGGACTCCACCGCTCTGGACGGCGTTCTTCCTTGGGACGGGCCTCCCAGAGCGCGAGCCGCATGGCGTGGCGCGGGATGTCGTTGAGTGCCTCCACGACGGCAACGAGACGGCGCACCACATGCGCGGCACTGACCATGCCGTCATCGACGACTTGCTGCTCTGCCTGAGCGGCGGCGATCTCAGCCTGTTTCTGCTTGAGGAATCGACTCGATGGAGTGGATGTGGGGCTCGGGACGACGGCGCTTCCTTTTGAAACGGCGGCCAACCCGCTTGAGCGCATCGAACAAGTTGAACAACGGGCGGCGTTTGCGCTTGGGCTTGGCCTCGATATCCGCCTTGCCTTTGTCCTTGCTGGAGGTCTTGGGCTTCGCGCGAGCCGGGCGTTCAGCCGGAGGTTCGACCACAATGTTGCGCGCCGCGGCGATGATGAGCCGCCGGGCTGCCGACTCCGCCGTCCGCAAGATCTTGAGCACATAGCGATGGAGAGGCTTCGGAATCCTCTCGACCATACCACCGTCGGTCAGTCCGATCTCGGCGCACAGCTCCAAGACGTGCTCCAGGAGCGGCACTCGCCAGCGTTCGATGGTGGAAACCAGGTCCATTCAGGCCTGATAGAACATACATGGAACTTAGTCAAGCGAAAAGATGCGTCTGGCCAACGAAAGCTGGCATCCCCCCTGAACTCCTAAGACCCCCCACCCGAAATTTGCTTCGCAAATTTCGACCTCCCCACGAGGGGGAGGTTGCTTCAGGCTTCGCGTTCGGAAATTGCAATCTCCCCGCGAAGGGGGAGGGAAGAGAGTCCGTGGACGGAGCGCTTCAGGCCACGAAGGCCTTGATCCGATCATGAAGGTCGCGCGAGAGCGTCAGGCCTGATTTTGCAAGTGCCTTCTGGTTGGCTGTTCGCCGGGAATTGGGAAGCCGTGCACCTTCCTGTGCCAGGATCGACTTCATCAGGGCCTTGATCTGGCGGTCGAAGCCGCCGCCGGAAAAGCGCTGCGGATCGATGGCAATGAAGAACTGCCCGGAATCGACATGCCGGCCATCATTGGCAACAAAGCTCGCCATTTGCGTGCCGAGCAACGCACCAGAAACGGCAGCCGACAATACCTCGACGATCAAGCCTTGGCCAAAACCCTTGTAGCCACCGGATGGCGCCATTGAGCCCGCGAGTGCCTTCTTTGAATCGGTCGTGGGTTTACCATTGGCATCGAGTGCCCAGCCGAGCGGGATGTCACGACCCTCCGCAGCGGCCTTCATCACCGCGCTCTTGGCGACGGTCGATGATGACTGATCAATCAGGAAGGCGACACGATTTCGCCCTCCCGGAACCGCGAAAGACAGCGGATTTGTTCCAATCAGAGGCTTGCGCCCGCCCGGCGGGGCGATCGAAGGCGGCGAATTGGTGAAGCCGAAGGCGACGAGGCCCTGGCGCGCCAGAAAGCCGGTGTGAAAGCCGAGTGTCGCCGCGTTGTAAGAATTGTGGACGGCCATGGCGGCAATCGCGTTCTTCTTCGCGGCAGGAATGAGCTTCTCAAACCCCTGCTCGATTGCCGGATGCGCGAAACCGTGCCGCGCGTCGACGCGAAAGGCCGAAGCCGAGAGCCTGGTGATCTTGGGTTTCGCGTTGCCGTCGACCTTTCCCGATTTCACATGCTCGCAATAGTAAGGAACCCAGAAGAAGCCGTGCCCGGAAAGGCCCGACAGTTCGGTGTCGATGATCCCTTCGGTGAAGTACCGCGCATTATCCGGGCTGGTCCCGGCACCCGTGAGAGCCTTGAAAACGAGGCTGCGCGCAGCTTTGGGGGTGAGAGTGATCGTGTCGGTCATTCAACCTTCCTTATGACGAGATAGGCGTGGACATAATCCATGCCATGACCTTCCGGCGAAGCCGCGACGAGCGCTTCATAGCGGCCATAATATGCGTCGAGAATTGCCAGCCTTTCCGTCGGCGAGCGCGCGGGCGACAAGGCTGCCGCAAAGACGGGCTCCGACCAGGATCGCAATGTCGGGATGTAGTCGCGCGCAAACTTGCCGGCATCGCGATGGTCCGCGAAGGCCATTGCATAGGGACAGCGAACGACGCGGGTCTCAACATGCTCAAGACGGAGTCCGGCGGCGTAGACGGGAGACGCTGCATCGTGAAATGGCGCGGTGAATTCCGCGACCGTCCGGTAATGCTGCGGGAAGACGGCGGCGGCTCCCTCCTCACTGGTGATCATTCGGGAGGAGGCAAGATCGCTCCAGAGAGCGCTGAAGGTGTCGAACATGCTGACGCCGCCCGTATGTCCGAGATAGCGCCCTTCCTCATCGATCCCGAAGTTGAAGAGGCAGAGACGCCCGCCGGGCCGAAGTTCCGCGGCCCGTGCCAGAAGCATGCGCTCCCAATCCCGCGCGCCCTGGGCCACAAATGCCTGGCGCTCGGCGCCCTTCGCTCCAACCATGTGGACATGGCCGGTAATCCCGGTCGGTACGGTCGAGATATAATGCGAGGCCGTCGAGGAGAAACCCAAATGCAAAGTATCAGCGGGCACGATCTGGCGATGAAAGGAGTTCGCAGAAGCCAGGACGAAGACATTGTCGACTTCTTCGAGGTAGCTGTGAATGCCGGCCTGTCCGTGAATTGCCCGGAAGAGCTGCGAGAAATCATTGCGCGGCAAATCCGTATAGACCAATTCGATCGGGCGCGAGGCGTACTTTTCCCGCAAGCGCTTCAGCACGGCGCGCCACAGGTCGATCGACGTGCCGCCATCGGCACAGCCCATGTCGGTCAGGCGGATTACAGTGCCATCATCGCCAAGGGGAAGACGTTCGACGGCATCGAGGACCAAGTGGGTGGCGCCATCGATGACGTCCTTCGCACCGGTCGTTGCCCGCGAATAATAGCCGGCGCCCTTCATGGCGATGAATTGTTCAGGTGATGATGCAGTCGACACGGGGGATCGCTCCATTCGGCCATAAAAACGCATTGGCCGGGCGAAGCAAGGGTCCAATGCTGCGGCTTGCCGCAGCAGGGCCCGGTCGGTAGGAGTTGCAGCGATCCGATGATTGACGAGGACTGACCATGCCCGGGCCGCTCTCCCATATCCGCGTACTCGATCTGTCGCGCGTGCTCGCCGGTCCATGGGCCAGCCAATTGCTCGCCGATCTCGGCGCCGAGGTGATCAAGATCGAAAGGCCCGGAGAAGGTGACGATACGCGCGGCTGGGGTCCGCCTTTCCTGACCAATGCCGACGGTTCGCGCGGCGATGCTGCGTATTTCCTGTCGACCAATCGCGGCAAACGCTCTGTGTGCATCGACATGGCGAAGCCGGAAGGCCAGGCGCTCATCCGCAAACTCGCCGAGAAGTCAGATATCGTGCTTGAGAATTTCAAGGTGGGCGGATTGAAGAAATACGGCCTCGATTATGAGAGCCTGAAGGAGCTCAATCCGCGCCTCATCTATTGTTCAATCACCGGCTTCGGGCAGGACGGCCCTTACGCGCAGCGTGCCGGCTACGACTTCATGATCCAAGGCATGGGCGGCATCATGTCGATCACCGGACAGCCTGACGGCGTCGAGGGCGCCGGGCCGGTCAAGGTCGGCGTCGCCTTCGCCGATATCTTTACCGGCATCTATTCGGTCGTCGGCATGCTGGCCGCGCTTGTGCATCGTGACCGCAATGGCGAAGGCCAGCATGTCGACATGGCGTTGCTGGACACGCAGGTCGCCGTGCTTGCCAACCAGGCTCTCAACTTCCTTGTCGGCGGCAAGTCGCCGGTGCGCCTCGGCAATGCTCATCCCAATATCGTGCCCTACCAGACCTTCGCGACGAAGGACGGACACATCATCATCGCGATCGGCACCGATCGGCAATTCCGCGAATATTGCATATTGATCGGCACGCCTGCGCTGCCGGACGACATGCGCTTCTCGAGCAATCGCGCCCGCGTCGAAAATCGCGACGCACTTATCGCGCTGCTGATCGAGCCGATGAAGGCGCGCGCGACAGCGGATTGGATCGACCTGTTCGAGCCCGCTGCCATTCCCTGCGGCCCGATCAATTCGATCGAAGAAGTGTTCGCCAACCCGCAGGTCCAGCATCGCGGCATGAATATCAGCCTCAACCGGCCCGATGGGGTTGCTACCCCCGGCGTCGCCAATCCGATCCGGCTTTCAGCAACGCCCATCGCCTATGACAAGGCACCTCCGGCACTGGGCGAAGGCACTGAGGAGGTCTTGCGCAATCTCCTGGGAATCACCCCTGAGGAGATCGGCAAGCTCAGGCTTCGGGCGCTATCGGCTAAATGTCGTTTTTTGACTGCTTGCCGTTTTCAGCGCGGCGCATAAGCTTGGCCCCATGGCAAATCTGATCGTTACCTATTGGCGCGACATCCCCTCGCAGATCTCTGTCAAGATCGGGCGCAAGGAAGAAAAGCGCATGCTTTCCGAGCGCTTCCAGGAAGCGATCGACATGGCGGCGATGCGCGACGGGCGCCTCGGAAACCGATGCCTATCTCGCCGAATGGCGGCGGGCCGAACCGATCAGCGTCGGTGACGATCTCGTCGCGGAGGCCGAGGCCGCCCGCCAAAAATTCGAAACGACTTACGACAAGGAACGGCTCAAGGCGCTTATCGCCAAGGGCGGACGCGCAATAGACCCACCCCTCTTCAGGACCGATCATGACCCAGACACTCATCGCCTCCGCCACCAAGGAAGTCCTCATCGGCTTCGACCGCCCGTTCTGCGTGATCGGCGAGCGCATCAATCCCACCGGCCGCAAGAAGCTCGCCGCCGAAATGCAGGCCGGCAATTTCGAGATGGTGATGGCCGACGCCATCAACCAGACCAAGGCCGGCGCACTGGTTCTCGACATCAATGCCGGCGTCACCGCGGTCAATCCGAACGAGACCGAGCCGCCGCTCCTCGCCAGACGATCGAGATCGTGCAGTCGGTCACTGATCTTCCATTGTGCATCGATTCATCGGTGTCTGCCGCAATCAAAGCGGGGCTGGAAACCGCCAAGGGCCGACCGCTGGTCAATTCCGTCACCGGCGAGGAAGAAAAGCTCGAGGCGATCCTGCCGCTGGTTGCGAAATACAATGTCGCCGGTCGTTGCGATCTCGAATGACGAGACCGGCATTTCGGAAGATCCGGACGTGCGCTTCGAAGTGGCAAAGAAGATCGTCCAGCGGGCGGCCGATTACGGGATCAAGCCGCATGACATCGTCGTCGATCCGCTGGTCATGCCGATCGGCGCGATGGCGACGGCCGGCCAGCAGGTGTTCCGCCTGGTGCGCCGCCTGCGCGAGGAGCTGAAGGTCAACACCACCTGCGGCGCCTCCAACATCTCCTTCGGCATGCCGAACCGGCGCGTTCTGACCGGCCATTTCCTCGCCATGGCGGCATCGCATGGCATGACGTCGGCAATCATGAACCCGCTCCATGATGAAGACATGCATGCGATCATGGCGGCCAATGTGCTCAACGGCACCGACCGCAATTGCAAGTCATGGACGAACAAGTTCCGCGACATGGCAACACCGCCGGCCATTACCCAGGCCGTGGGCGATGGCCTGCCGGGTGCCTCGGGCGAGGATGCCGACGCTCGCCGCCGCGCCCGCGAGGAGCGCCGCCGGCGCCGAGGCTGATACAAGCATGAGCGAGGCTGCCGGCGACGCCCTGATCGTCTTCACCCCGTCCGGCAAGCGCGGGCGCTTTCCGCTTGGCACGCCCGTCCTGCAGGCGGCGCGTTCGCTCGGCGTCGATATCGACTTCGGTCTGCGGCGGCCGCGCCATTTGCGGGCGCTGCCAGGTCACGGTCGGCGAAGGCGAGTTCGCCAAGCACGGCATCGTCTCCAATGACTCGCACCTCTCCGGCTTCTTCGGCGGTCGAGCGGCGCTATGACGACAAGCGCGGCCTGATCGCCGGCCGCCGCCTGTCCTGCCAGACCCAGCTGCTCGGCGATGTCGTGATCGACGTTCCGCCGGAAAGCCAGGTGCACAAGCAGGTGGTGCGCAAGCGCGCCGAAGCGCGTGCCATCGAGATCAATGCCGGCGACACGCCTTCACTTCATCGAAGTGGAGGAGCCCGACATGCACAAGCCCTCCTCCGATCTCGAACGCGTCTATCGCGCGCTCGACGAGCAGTGGGGCATCAAGAACGTCTCCTGCGACACCGCGATCATTCGCGATCTGCAAAAGATCGCTGCGCAAGGGCGAATGGAAGGTCACCGCCGCCGTCAATACGCGCACCGGCGGCGAAGGCAATCGCCTCGTCGCGCTGTGGCCCGGCTTCCACGACAAGGCCTTCGGACTTGCCGTCGATGTCGGCTCGACGACGATCGCCATGCATCTCACCGATCTCGCCAATGGCGATGTCGTCGCCTCGTCGGGCTTGATGAACCCGCAGATCCGCTTCGGCGAGGACCTGATGAGCCGCGTCTCCTATGTGATGATGAATCCGGGCGGCGATAAGGAAATGACCGCGGCGATACGCGAGGCGCTCAACACGCTCGCCTCCCAGGTCGCGCAACGAAGCCGGCATCGATCTCAGCGACATCCTCGAGATCGTGCTGGTCGGCAATCCGGTCATGCATCATCTGTTCCTCGGCATCGATCCGACGGAACTGGGCGGCGCGCCCTTCGCACTGGCGACGGGCCTTCCGATCACCTGCCCCGCCAAGGACCTCGACCTCAAGCTCAATCCGGGCGCCTATGCCTATATCCTGCCGTGCATCGCCGGCCATGTCGGCGCCGACACCGCGGGCGTTGTCCTCTCGGAAAATCCGCACCATTCGGAAGACAACATGCTGGTGGTCGATGTCGGCACCAATGCCGAGATCGTGCTGGGATCCAAGCGCCGATTGCTCGCCTGCTCGTCGCCGACCGGTCCCGCCTTCGAAGGTGCGCAGATTTCCTGCGGCCAGCGCGCCGCACCAGGCGCCATCGAGCGCATCCGCATCGATCCCGTGACGCTGGAGCCGCGCTATCGGGTCATCGGCAGCGACCTGTGGTCGAACGAGCCCGGCTTCGAAGAGGCAACCGCGGCAACCGGTGTCACCGGCATTTGCGGCTCGGGCATCATCGAAGTGATCGCCGAGATGTATCTTGCCGGCATCATCAACCAGGACGGGCTGGTCGACGGTTCGATGGCGGCCAGAAGCCCGCGCATCGAGCCCTATAAGCGCACTTTCAACTATGTCGTCCGCGAGGGCGAACCGCGGATCATGATCACCCAGAACGATGTGCGCGCCATCCAACTCGCCAAGGCCGCGCTCTATGCCGGCACCCGGCTGCTGATGGACAAGCTCGGCATCGACCAGGTCGACCGCATCCGCCTCGCCGGCGCCTTCGGCAGCCATATTGACGTCAAGTATGCGATGGTTCTCGGACTGATCCCCGATTGCCCGCTGGAGCGCGTCCAGTCGGCCGGCAACGCCGCCGGCACGGGTGCGCGCATCGCGCTGCTCAACGTCAAGGCGCGCGATGAGATCGAGCAGGTGGTGCGGCGGATCGAGAAGATCGAGACCGCGGTCGAGCCCCTGTTCCAGCAGCATTTCGTCGAGGCCATGGCGATTCCGCACAAGACTGCCTTCTTTGCCAATCTGGCACAGGTTGTGACCTTTCCGGCTCCCAAGACTATCGAGGTGCCGGATCCCGAAGGCGGAGAGCGGCGGCGCCGCCGTCGCGGTTAGGCAGGGTTCGCGCAAGCTTCAAGCAATAGGCTCGCCTGCCAGAATGCGGGAGGCGACAATGACGGCTAGTGCGCGGCAGCACCCGGACGCGGAGTGCCAGGACGAAAAAATGATGATCGGCGGCTTGGTGGCGTTCGCCGCTCACCAGGCCGAGCGGATGGGCGATCCGACACTCTCAGGCAAACTCGAAACGCTGTTCATCGACATCGCGCAAAGCCTGCCCTCAGGCGCTCGCAAGACTTTGCTGATGATGTCGCATGAAATTGCGCTGCGCGATTCACCGCCCGAGCGCGTCAAACTCTATCTCGTCAAATCCTAGCGCAATAAGCCCGCGCAATACGCGCGGCGACCTGCGCATTGTTCTTGACCAATGCGATATTGGACGCAAGCGAACGGCCGGCCGTGACTTCGGCTAGCCGCCCCAGCAAGAACGGCGTCACCGCCTTGCCGACGATTTGCCGGCGCTGCGCTTCGTGAATGGCATCGGTTATGACCGGTGCAATCTCTGCGGCTTGAATTTCGTGCTCGGCGGGAATGGGATTTGCAACCAAGACACCAGCCGAACCCAATTGCCATTGCGCGGAGAGCAGAGCCGCAACATCCTCGGGCCCTTCGCAGAGAATATGGAGGGGCAGCCCACTCGATCGCGAATAGAAGGCCGGGAACTCGCTTGTGCCGTAACCCACGACCGGGACTGAAAGGGTTTCAAGCCATTCGAGCGTCAACGGCAAATCGAGGATTGCCTTGGCGCCTGCCGAAATGACGGCGACGGGCGTGCGCGACAGCTCCGTGAGATCGGCGGAAATATCGAAGGTGTCGCCGGCACCGCGATGCACGCCGCCAATCCCGCCGGTTGCAAAAATGCGGATTCCGGCCCGTGCCGCAATCTGCATTGTCGAGGCAACTGTTGTCGCGCCATCACTTCCGGTCGCCATGGCGAAGGCGAGATCACGGGTCGAAAGCTTCGGCATCTTCGCGCCCGACTTGCCGATGTGCTCGATCTGCTCAACGCTCAATCCAGCATGGAGTTTGCCGCCAATCACCGCGATGGTCGCCGGTACCGCGCCCTCGGCGCGGATCAACGCCTCGACGTCCAGGGCGGTGGCGACATTGGCCGGATAGCTCATGCCATGCGCGATGATCGTCGATTCCAACGCCACGATTGGCCGCCTGTCGGACTTCGCCGCGCCAACCTCGGGGCTCGTAACAACAAGCTCGCTCATTCCAATTGATCCGCCGCATTCCGGACCGCGCCAACATCGATGCGGCCATCCAAGGACTCTAGCACTGATGCCGCCGCAATCTGTCCGATGTGCGCTGCTACGCTTGCTGATCGCCCCCGGATCAGTCCGAATACCAGGCCTGCGATTGCCGCGTCGCCGCCACCCGTAACATCGCGCTCGCGTGCCCGGCTCACTTGCGCTGGAACACCGAAGGACGCCACGCCGGTTTCCGACTTCTCCGAGACAAGAACGCCATCGCGGTCGAGATGCAGAACGACCAGCCCAATGCCACGATCATGCAATGTGCGCGCTGCGCGTTCTGCCAATTGTGGTGTTGCACAGGAGTGCCCGGTCAGCCTTTCGGCCTGCGCGCGATTGGGCGTGGCCGCGAAGAGGGGCGCAATCTCGAGCATATCATCGAGCTTCCCGCATTTGGGCACCGAGACCGGATCGACCAACAATCGCTTGCCATGCTCCGCCGAAAAACCTGCCAACCGCTTCAGCGTCACGGGCGCCAAGTTGCAGTCGGCAATGATGAAATCCGCCGCCATCAACTTACCGCGATGCATGAGAATCTGCTCAGGGGTTATCGACTCGATGATCGCCATCGCATTCACGGCCGTGGCCAGGTTGCCGTCATGATCGAGAATGGCGCTGTAGATTCCAGTCGGCTTCGGGACGTTGTCGACACCCGTGATATCGACGCCGGCCGCAACCGTCTGGGCGAGAATCTGATGGCCGGCGGGATCGTTACCGACGGCACTGATCAATGCCGTATCGACGCCCATTCGCGCCAAATGCTCGGCAATGTTGCGTGCAACGCCGCCCGGCATGATCCTGACGCGGCCCGGATTGGAAGTACCACCGATCAGCGGCTCCGCCGAAGTGGCGCGAATGTCGAGATTGGCGCCCCCAATGACGACGACACTACCGCGCATTAGAAGTCCGTCGGCGCGCCGCCTTCACGCTTGCGCCGCTCGACGAAGGCGTCGAGTTCGTCGCGGATGGCAGGGTCCATTGGCGGTTCGCGATATTCTGCCAGTGCCTGCTTCCACAGCGCATTGGCCTTTTGCGCGGCTTCCGGCTTGCCGGCGGCGCGCCCATTGCTGGTTGTTGCGCCAGTCGGAGATCATCGGCGCATAGAAGGCGTTGGTGTAGCGCGCCAAGCGTATGCGCGGCGCCGAAGAAATGTCCGCCGGGGCCAACTTCGCGGATCGGCTTCGATGCCCAGCGCATCCTCGGTTGTGTCCAGCGGCTTAAGAAATTCGGTCACCATCTGCAGCAGGTCGCAATCGAGCACGAACTTCTCGAATGATGCGACGAGGCCGCCTTCCATCCAGCCGGCGCGCATGCATGACCATGTTGCCGCCGCCCATGGTGACGCCCCACAGCGAGAACACGCTTTCATAAGCCGCCTGCGCATCGACGGTGTTGGCCGCACAGGTGTTGGAGGTGCGGTAGGGCACGCTGTAGCGCCGCGCCAGCTGGCCGCCGACGATGCAGGCCTTCATGTATTCCGGCGTGCCGAAGGCCGGTGCGCCCGACTTCATGTCGACATTCGAGGTGAAGCCGCCATAGATGAACGGCGCGCCCTTGCGCACCGTCTGGACAGCGCGAAGCCGGCCAGGGCTTCGGCATTCTGCTCCACCACCGCGCCCGCCACCGTCACCGGCGCCATGGCGCCAGCGAGCGTGAAGGGCGTGACGCAGATCGACCTGGTTGCGCGATGACATTTCGATGATGCCCTGCAGCATCGGCATGTCGAGCTTCAAGGGCGAGTTGGTGTTGATGATCGATGAACAGCGAGGGCTCGCGCTCGAGCTGCTCGGCATCGATGCCGCGGGCGATGCGGGCGATCTCGATGCCATCGCAGATGCCGCTCTTTGCCCAGCGAATAGGCGTGGAACGGCTTGTCGGTCAGCACGGCCATGTCGCGCAGCGCTTCGAGATGGCGGATCGAGGCATGGACATCGATCGGCTCGACCGGATAGCCGCCGAGGAAGTGGATGCAGTTGAAATACTGCGAGAGCTTCAGGAAGTTGCGGTAGTCCGCGAGATTGCCGGGCCGGCGTCCGCCTTCCAAGTCGGAGCAGTTGGGCGGGCTCGAGACAGTGCCGAAGGCCATCCAATTGCCGCCGAGCCTGATCGTGTGCGCCGGATTGCGCGCATGGAAGGTGAATTTCCGACGGGGTCGAGGCCAGAGCAGCCTCGATCATCTCGCGGCCCGAAGTCGCACGCGTTCGCCATCGACCAAGGCGCCGGCCGCCTTGCGAAGCATGTCGCGCGCCTGCGGCAGCAGAAAATCCATGCCGATCTCTTCAAGCACGCGCAGAGAAGCCTGGTGAATCGATTCCAGCTCATCGGCGGAGACGATCTCGACGCGGCTTCAACCGCATGCGCGGCTGGCCATAGGCGAGCTGCGTCGATCTTGCGCTCGCCGGCACCGGCGCGGCGTCCGCCTTCCCTGCGGCCCCGCCGGTTCGACTCGGGGAGAACTTCGCCGCTGAGATTCTCAGTCATTCTTCCTTCCCTTCTCGCGATAGAGTTCGAGTACCGGATCGGCATTGATCTGCTTGAGCAGCCAATCCTCGAAGCGGCGGATTTTCGGTTTCATGCGGTGTTCGGCCGCGCAGGCGAACTGCCATTGATGGCGATGCGGTACCATGAGCTCGAATGGCTGCGCCAGGCGCCCGGTCGCAATCTCATCGGTCGCAAAGGGGCCGATGGTCATGGCAACACCCCTGCCCTCGATCGCAGCCTCCTGCGCCAGGATATAGCTGTCGAAGGCAAGTCGATCGGAAAGCTGGATCCCCTTCACGCCTGCGGCCGCGAGCCACAAATGCCAGTCCTCCTCGGCGGTATAGACATAGAGCAGCTTGTGCTTCTTCAGGTCTTGCGGCGTCTTGATGGCGTTCGGGCCGGTCGAGCAGTTCGGGCGCGCAGACCGGGGTCAGCAGCGAACGGAATAGCGGCCGGTAATAGTGATCGGGCGATTTATTGCGCGCCAGGATGAATCCCGCATCGACATTGTTCTCGTCGAAATCCCAGTCGAAGTAGGAGGTCGACAGCCTCACCTTCATGTCCGGGAAGCGGCGTCTCGAAATCATGCAGGCGCGGGATCAGCCACTTCAGGGCGACGGTCACATAGACCTGGATGGTCAGTTCATTGTCGACGGCCGGCGGGCGCAAGGTGCGGGTCTGGGATTCGATCTGGTCGAAGGCATCGCGAATGGCGGGATAATAAAACTGGCCCGATTGGGTGAGCTCTGCCCGCCGGGCATCGCGGCGGAAAAGCTGAAGGCCCAGATGCTGTTCGAGCGACTTGATCTGGTGGCTCACCGCCGAGCGGGTGATCCCCAGTTCGCCGGCCGCGAGGCGAAAGCTGCCCGAGCCTGGCCGCCGCCTCGAAGGCGGTGAGCGCACGTAACGGGGGTAGGTCGCGGCGAGGCCAAGTGGATTCACCATTCGAAGCAGCGGAAGCCTATTAGCTCAAACAAATAGACGCTGTAAGGGGTTGAGCAGGCCTCACCGGCGCCATGAATGGTGAATAATTCTCACCTCAGTGGGTACGATATTGAGGCTTCCGCAAGCGCCCTTTAATCGGCATTGTCCGGCTTCGCTATGGAGATCGAAAATGAGTGTCGCTGAAGACCTTTCGCGTCGCCGCGGTGGCCGGGATGCGCGGCGAGCCTTGCGCGCGCGGCCGATTCCTCTCGAGGAGGCGGCCGTCCATCCGGGCATGACCGGCGGCCAGTACAAGCCGTTGAGCGAGCGCGATGTGCTTCGCATCCACGAAGCGGCCTGGAGATCCTCGAGACCGTCGGTCTCGCCCAAGCCATTCCAAGCTGCGTCGAGATGCTGACCGCCAAGGGCTGCACCCTCAACGATCAGGGCCGCCTGCTCTTCCCGCGCAGTCTCGTCGAAGACACGCTGGCGACCTGCGCGCGCGAATTCGTGCTTTACGCACGCGATCCCAAGCACGACATGCAGCCCTGGGGCAACAAGGTCTATTTCGGCACCGCCGGAGCGGCGGTGCATATCGTTGAGGTTGAAACCCGCACCTATCGCGAAGTCCTATCTCGCCGATCTCTATGACTGCGCGCGGATCGTCGATCTCTGCGACCACATCCATTTCTTCCAGCGCACCATCACGCCCCGCGACATGATCACCGGGCATGACCTCGACATCAACACCGCCTATGCGTGCCTTGCCGGAACCAGCAAGCATGTCGGCACCAGCATGGTCCATCCCGACCATGTCGATGAAGTGTTGCAGATGCTTCACTATGTGGCGGGCAGCGAGCGAGCCTGGCGGGCACGCCCCTTCGTATCGCAGTCGAACTGCTTCGTCGTGCCGCCGATGAAGTTTGCCGAAGATGCCTGCCGCTGTCTTGAAGCCGCAGTGCGCGGCGGCATGCCGGTTCTGCTGCTTTCGGCCGCGCAGGCCGGCGCCACATCGCCTGCGGCACTTGCCGGCACCGTCGTCCAGGCCGTCGCCGAATGCCTCGCGGGTCTGTGCTACATCAATGCCGTGCAGCCGGGCGCGGTGGCGATCTGGGGCACATGGCCCTTCGTATCCGACCTGCGCACCGGCGCCATGTCGGGTGGCTCCGGCGAACAGGCTCTCATCACCGCGGCCTGCGCCCAGATGGGGCATTTCTACAAGCTCACCGTCGGCTCCGCCGCCGGCATGTGCGATTCGAAACTGCCTGATATCCAGGCCGGCTATGAGAAAGGCGTCACCGCTTCGCTCGCGGCCATGACCGGCATCAATCTTATGTATGAAACGGCGGGCATGCATGCCTCGCTGCTCGGCTTCTGCCTCGAAAGCCTGCTCATCGACAATGACATGCTGGGCTCGATCAACCGCAATATCCGCGGCATCGAAGTCAATGACGAGACATTGTCGATCGATGTCATCCGCAATGTCTGCATTGATGGCCCCGGCCATTATCTCGGCCACGATCAGACATTGTCGCTGATGCTGAAGGAATATGTCTATCCGGCGCTCGGTAATCGCATGAGCCCGAAAGAGTGGAACGAAGCCGGCCGGCCCGACATCGTCGAGCGTGCAACTGCCAAGAAGCGCGAAATACTCTCAAGCCACTATCCCGATTATATCCCGCGCGACGTCGACGATCTCATCCGCTCGAAGCATGACATCAAGCTACCGCGCGAAATCATGCAGCCCGGTGATCCGCGGTGGATACGCAAATAGCGGGGTGAGCCCACGGGATCATGGAACATCCCGTCTTCACGCGCATCATCGCCGAGGGCTTCATGCCCCTCGGATGGTTTGCGCCGCACTCCGGCGACCGCGTTCCGGAGGGAGCGGGACTTGTGCTGCTCATCGGCAACGCTGGGCCGGCCATGTTCCGGCGCTTTGCCCGCGAACGCGATCCCAAAACCGAACTCCTCGATGACTGGTGCCGCGTAGTCATCGATCCATTGGCGCGGGCGCTCGGCGCGCGGGCGCTCTATCCCTTCGACAAGCCGCCACAGCCCTTTCTCACTTGGGCGCAGCGTGCGGGCTGCGGTCATGCCTCGCCGCTCGGCCTCAACATCCATCCCACCTACGGTCTCTGGCATGCCTTCCGCGCCGCGCTCATCTTCGACGCCGATCCCGGCCTTCCGCCAATGTCCGGCAGCCCGCATCCCTGCCACAGTTGCATCGAGCGGCCGTGTCTTACCGCCTGCCCTGTCGATGCCTTCACCGGAGAGAGCTACCGGATTGACGACTGTGTCCGGCATATCGCATCGCCCCTCGGCGAAGACTGCATGCTGCATGGCTGTCTTGCCCGCCGTGCCTGCCCGATCGGGCAGAATTATCGCTATACAGACCAACAGGTGCGTTTCCACATGCACGCCTTCCGGCGCGCGCATACGGAGTAGTCATGTATCAAGCGGTTGCCGACAAACTCAAAGCCGGCCGCCTCATCCTTCTCGATGGTGGCACTGGTACCGACATCCAGGCGCGCGGCGTGCCGATGGACGGCGATACCTGGTGTGCCGAGGTCAATCTCACGCATCCCGATGTCGTGCGCTCGGTGCATGCTGATTACATCCGGGCCGGTGCCGAGGTCATCACGGCCAACACCTATGCGACGAGCCCGCTGCTCTTCAATTCGCTCGGCCGCGATGAAGACATGGTCAAGATCGACAAGGCAGCGGTCAAAATCGCGCGCCAAGCCTGTGATGAACTCGGCGCCGAAAAAATCGCAGTCGCGGGCTCTTTTTCCGTCATGCGGCCCACCACGCAAGGCACCGACCGTACGGCCGTCTGGCAGGAATGGCCGAAGCCGGACGCCATGGATCTCATGCGCCGCAAGGCGGATGGCATGGCGGAGGCCGGCTGCGATCTCATCATGATGGAGATGATGCGCGATCGCGACTATTCGCTGTGGGCAACGGAAGCGGCGGTCGCCACCGGCCTTCCCGTCTGGGTCGGGATCGCGGTCGAGAAGAAACCCCATGGCCGCTTGCTCGGTTTCGGCCGCGGCGACTGGCAACTCGACGACATCGTCCCTGCCCTCATGTCGACCGGCGCCAAGGTCTGCAACATCATGCACACGTCGCCGAACGACACCGACGAGGCGCTGCCGATCGTCCGGGCGCACTGGTCGGGGCCCATGGGGGCCTATCCCGAATGCGGATACTTCAAAATGCCGGACTGGCAGTTCATCGACATCATTCCGCCTGATGACCTCGTCGCCAAGGCACGCGACTGGCGCAAGCAAGGCGCGACATTGATCGGCGGCTGCTGCGGCATCGGTCCCAAGCATATCGAGGCCCTGGCGGATGCCTTTGCGACTGAGCTTCAGCAATGACCAGCAAGACCGGCTCCTGTCTCTGTGGCGCGGTGAAGTTCGAGATCACCGGACCGATCCGACCGGTGATTGCCTGCCATTGCCAGCAATGCCGCAAGCAGACCGGCACCTACATGTCGGCAACCGCTACCAAGGACGAGTACTTCAAATTTACCGAACAAGCCGGCCTCAAATGGTATCGATCGAGCCCGGAGGCGCGCCGCGGCTTCTGCGGCGAATGCGGCTCGGTCCTGTTCTGGAAGGGTGATGGCCGCGACTATATCGCGATCGCAGCCGGCTCGATCGATGGCGATCTCGGCGTGCCACTCGAAGGCCACATCTTCTGCGAAAGCGCGGGCGACTATTACGAGATCGCCGGCGGCGAGTACCAGGCGCCGCAATGGGCGCGCAATCCGAAGGCGCCCGACTGATCAGAGCCCGGCGCGGGCTTTCAAGTCCCTCTCAAGTTCGCCATAGCCCGTATAGCGATACTCATAGGCAAGGCCGAGCTTCTTCGCCGCCGCGATTGCCTGCTTGGCGATTTCCTCATCGCGGGTCTGTGCGAGGTAGACGATCTTGGTGTAATTGCCGAAATACATCGGCAGCAATTCCGGATGCCGGTCGAGCGCCAGGCCCTGCCAGATCAGGCGATCGAAATGCCGCGCCAGATAGTCGGTGAGGAAGAAGGCAGTGAGATCGTCGTCCGCCCTGGCCGCGAAAGCCTCGTTGCCGGAGAAGAAGGCATAGCAATGCGGTCCGTCGATGCGCTCGATGCCCTCTTCGGCAAGCAGGCGGTCGAGTTCGCCCCCCGTCCCGCAATCGCCGTAAAGCACGAAGATTGTGCGATAGCGGCCCTTGGCGGCCCTGATCTTTTCACGGATCGCGGGAACGATGAATTGCGGCGTGTTGTGCCACTTGGCGGGCAGGCAGGCGACGTCGAAGGCGGCCCAGCGATTGCGTTCGATGAGGTCGACGATCTCGCGCGCCAGTGCCCCGCAGGCGATGAGCAGAACATCGCCGCGACCGGCCGTGAAGTCGAATTCGTCGCTTGGCTTCAGATTAACAGAGGTCATGGGGCTTCCGGATAGCTAGGCTCATATCACGGTAAAACAACCCGCATGGCGCCAGCAGCCGACCAATGCCGTCCCTTTGCGTCAACGGCGCGGCCCTTCCTTGCCGGTTGATCCTGATCAAGGCAGGCCCCCGACGCCGGCTCTAGGAAACACCCCTATGCTCCCAGGAGGCCAGTCATGGGCCGAACCAGATCAGCTATTGTTGCAATGGGCCTGCTGGCCGCTTTCTGCATCGCCCAGCCTGTACTCGCAACCGACGACGCGCCGGGCGAAGATGCGGGCGTTGACGTTCCATTGCGTCTGGCGCTCGGAGGCAATGATTATGAGACCTATTGTGCGTCCTGCCATGGCGTGGGCGGGCGCGGAGATGGGCCGGTCGCCGAATTCCTGGCGATCACGCCCGCCGATCTGACCCAGCTATCACGAAAGAACGGCGGCAAGTTCCCGACAGAGCGCGTGGCGCAGGTCATCGACGGGCGCCAGGATGTCAAAATCCATGGGACGCGCGATATGCCGGTGTGGGGCGACTGGTTCGACGTCGAGGCCGAGTCACCCGGCCTGCGCGCGAGCGAACGCGAGATCGTCGTGCAAGAGCGCATAAAGGCGCTTCTCGTCTACTTGAATACGATACAAGTGAAATAGCCCGGCCGGCTGGCTGCGGGCGACCGCTCAGCCCGCCGCCAGCAGGTTGTGCTTTCTCGCCATGAAGCTCTTGGCCGTCTCGACGGCCACCGCTGCGTCACGGCAATAGGCATCGGCGCCGACCGCCTTGGCGAATTCCTCGTTCAAGGGGGCGCCGCCGACCAGCACCACATAGTCGTCGCGAATACCCTTTTCCTTCATCGTGTCGATCACGACCTTCATATAGGGCATCGTGGTGGTGAGCAGCGCCGACATGCCGATGATGTCAGGCTGATGCTCGTCGATCGCAGCCAGGTATTTCTCTACCGGATTGTTGATGCCGATATTGATGACCTCGAAACCGGCGCCTTCCATCATCATGGCGACCAGGTTCTTGCCGATGTCGTGGATGTCGCCCTTGACGGTGCCGATCACCATCTTGCCGAGGCGCGGCGCTCCGGTGGCGATCAGCAAAGGCCGCAGGATTGACATGCCGGCCTTCATGGAATTAGCGGCAAGAAGGACTTCAGGCACGAAGAGAATGCCATCACGGAAGTCGATGCCGACGATGCGCATGCCCTCAACCAGACCTTCAGTCAAGGTCCTGTAGGGCGCCCAGCCGCGCTCGAGCAGGATGTTGACGCCCTCCACGACCTCTTCCTTGAGGCCGTCATAGAGGTCGTCATGAATCTGCTGGACCAAATCCTCGTCATTAAGGGATTTGAGGTCGAGTTCGCCTTCATCACTCATCGGTCGTCTCCGAACGGAACAGTGAGGCCAGAATAGACAGGCGCCCTGCAATTGTTGCGCTTGCGGCGACGCCCCCATGCCGGAAAGCGACCGTTGTGGCAAGCGACCCGATTGGCTATGGCCTTTCGTTCCAAGCAACTGGACATCCCATGACCGCTGCATTTCCGATCTCGGCCGTTCGCGCCGCCTTTCCCGCCCTGGCTCTCAAGGATGGCGACGCCGCCCGCGTTTATTTCGACAATCCGGCCGGAACCCAGGTGCCGCAGCGCGTCATCGACCGCACGCTCGAAGCGCTCATCGCCAAGAACGCCAATCTCGGCGGCTATTTCGCAACCACGGTCGCCGCCGGGCGATTGGTCGACGATGCCCACCAGGCTTGTGCCGATTTCTACAATGCCGCGAGCGCGGACGAGATCGTGTTCGGTCAGAACATGACGACGCTCACCTTCCACATGTCGCGCTGCCTTGGCCGCAAGTTCAAGCGCGGCGACGAGATCGTGCTTGTCGCGCATGGACCACGACGCCAATGTCGCGCCCTGGCTGTTGCTTGCGGACGACCTCGGCTTGACGGTCAAGTGGATGGATTTCGATCCCGAGACCTACGAATTCGCCGATGATGCATTGAGCCGGGTCCTGAGCGACCGGACCAAGCTCGTGGCGCTCGGCTTTGCGTCGAACTGCACCGGCACGATCAACGACGTGAAGCGCTTTGCCGCGGAGGCGAAGGCGGCCGGCGCGCTCGTCTATGTCGATGCGGTCCAGTACGCGCCGCATTGCGCGATCGATGTGCAATCGCTCGGTTGCGATATTCTCGTCTCGTCCGCCTATAAATGGTTCGGCCCGCATCAGGGAATCTTATGGGGCCGCAAAGCGCTGCTCGAAGACACCTTCGGCTACAAGGTGCGCCCGGCCGGCAAGCGATCTTCCGCACAAATTCGAGACCGGCACGCTCTCGCATGAGGGCATGGCGGGTACGCTTGGCGCCGTCGAATATCTCGCCGGCTTCGATGAAGGCGGCGATGCACATGCTGATATGCGGCCAAGCGCAGCGGCGATCCATCGCGCCTTCGATCGGCTCGTCGCGTGGGAGCACATGCTCACGCGCCGCCTGATCAACGGCTTCTCGTCCTTCCGCGGGCTCACCATCCGCGGCGTCACCAGCGACAATGCCATGCACCGCCGTGTGCCGACCGTCTCCTTCACGCTCGATGGCCATCATCCCGCAGGCCATCGCCAAGGCACTGGCGGCCGACAATATCTTCGTCTGGTCAGGGCATAATTACGCCGATCGAGCCGGTGCAGCGCATGGGCTTGATGGAATCGGGCGGCGTGCTGCGCGTCGGGCTTGCGCATTACAACACGGCGGAAGAAGTCGACGCCCTGCTCGATAGCATGACGCGCATCGCGCGCTCGTAAGTTTCTCTGGCCGTGCCTGCGGCATCGATCCTCTGCCAGTCGATGGGGCCGAGATCGTAGCCGAGCTGCTTCTCGACGACCTCCGCCGTTGCATCCGAGGCATCGCCCATGCGCCCGGATACCCGCTTCTTCATCTCTCCTGCATGCGCCTCCAGCCAGAGGCCGATGAAGGGAACATGATACTTGGCGGCCAGAGCCTTCGCCGCATCGCGCTCCGAAGGCCGGGCGAAGACAGCGTCCAGGACCACCGACCAGCCTGCGGCAAGCGCGTCATTCGCGCGCTTCAGCATCGCATCATAGACTTCGGCGGAAGTCTCCGGTGCGTAGGCCGCTTTCGGCAAAGGCTCCTTGCTTCGCACTCCATGCAGCCGCTTTCGCTCGATATCGCTGCGAATGTGAAATGCCCCCGGCTGCGGTGTTGGTTCGGCGCAAAGCGCGCGTGCAAGCATGGTCTTGCCCGTGCCTGAAAGGCCGCCAACCGCGATCAATTGCGGTACCGATGGCGCCAGATGGCCAATGGCGCGCTGAAAGTAATCGGCGGCCTCGCTACGTGCGGCGTCGGCAGCATCGCCCTCCAGTTCCTTCGATCTGTCCGCCGCGACGATGGCGCGGACACCGGCACGCGTTGCAAGGAAGAGCGGCAATGCCGCCGCGGCGCCCAGCGTTTCTTCCTTCCTGCGCAAGTCGAAATAGCGATTGAGAATGAAATTTGCACCGCGCCGCTGCCCGCGGCGCAACAGGTCCATCAGGAGAAATGCGAGGTCGTACAGTACATCCGTCGTGGCGATCCGTTCGCTGAACTCGATCGCGTCGAAAAGCACGGGCTTGCCATCCATGACCACGATATTGCCGCAGTGGAGGTCCCCGTGGCAGTGGCGCACGAGCCCCGCCTTGCCGCGAGCAACCAGCAGCGGCTTGAGATGCCGGAAGCGATCGACATAGAGGCTCGCAAAGCGCCTGAAGTCTGCCGGCGGAAAAATCTCGGGCTGACTCTCGAAAGCCTGAAGCAATTGTTCTTCCAGCGCCGCCATGATCGAGACAGGATCCCAGTCGCTCGGACGCGCACGCCGATGGGCGCCCGCGACGACTTCGGCCAAATCAAGCGCAAGCTCGTCATTGAGGCCGCCGTCTTCCACGACATCGCTCAATAGCGAGCGATCGGGAAAGCGCTGCATCTCCAATACCCAATCGACGATCTCGCCATCCCCGCCGATACGGATCTCCCCAGCGGCGTTACGCGCAAGCGGGTGGACTCCACGATAGAGTTGCGGAGCCTCCTTGCGGTTGATTTCGAATTCGCGATCGAGATTTGCCTTGCGCATGGCGATCGTCGAATAGTCGAGATAGGGAAGCTTGATCGCCTTCTTCAGCTTGTAAGCCGTGTCCCCGCGCAGAAAGACATAAGCCGCCGCCGTTTCGACGCGCTTCGCATCGCGCGCCAGAAAGGCAATGACGGGTTCCTGGTCGCAGTTCTCATCCATGGCAGAACTTAACCCATCCGGCACCATGCTGCCTGATTGAAATTAAGCGTTTTTCCTCCCGGGCCACCGAATTCCGCTGCTGCCAGGATTCTGGCGGGATCATGCTATTTACACACCCTGACGCGGAAACGACAAAGACCCAAGCGGCGTATCGCCAAAAGTGTTCATCGTGATCGAGGAAGGAAAAACCGTGAGCCATTCTGAATCGGTTCTGGAGCAACAGCAAGCAATCCGCGACGAATACCGCGTTCAGGCCAGGTTCTGGGGCAGCTTCGACATCGATGACGATCTGCGCTGGGTCGTCGAGCAGATCCCGCTTTTGCCATCCCACCACGTGCTGGACGTTGCTGCCGGCACAGGATTGTTCGGGCGCGCCGTCGCACACGCCGTGGCCAGCGTCACTGCGGTTGATATTACGCCGGAGATGATCGAGCAGGGCCAGAAGCGAGCGCGTGAGGACGGCATCGATAATCTCCGCTGGCAACTCGGTCCCGCAGAAGCGCTGCCCTTCGCCGATGACAGTTTCGATCTGGTGATGAGCCGTTACGCGATCCATCACTTCGCCGATCCCAGCGCCGTTCTTCGTGAGATGAGCCGCGTGTGCAAACCCGGCGGCATCGTGGTGAATGTCGACATGGTTGCCGAGGAAAATCCGGTTGTCGGGACATATCAGAACGCTGTCGAGCGGATGATCGACGCCACGCACACGGCCATGCTGTCGCCGAGCCAGTTGGTGCAGATGACGACGAATGCCGGACTTACCATGCACACTTATCTGTCACGCGAGGTTCGTGTGAAGTTCGACGAATGGCAGCCGCACGTCTCGCAGGAAAGCGAGGCATACCGGGGTCCGCGTGGCGCTCTCGAAGCCGAACTTGCCGGGGGGAGAACGACAGGCATGCGGCCTTTTGTCGAGGGTGGTGAATTATACTTCGTTCACGTTTGGGGCGTGATGATTGCGCGAAAGGACTAGCGCGGCGCCATTCGGGGTAGGATCTACGGACCTGGCGTGATTTTCAGAATCCTTCCGTTGTCGTCATCGGTTGCGACATAGATCGCGCCATCCGGACCTTCGACGACATCGCGAATGCGTTCGCCAAGGTCTTGCAGCAGGCGCTCTTCGTGAAGGACCTTTCGTCCTTCCACTTCAAGGCGCACAAGTGCTTCCGATCCCAGACCTCCGACGAAGATATCGCGCTCCCATTCCGGTGCGAGCTTGCCTGAATAAAACAGCATGCCCGATGGCGCGATGACCGGCGTCCATTGATAGAGAGGATCTTCCATGCCCTGGCCTTTCGACTTGCCTGAGCCGACCGGCGTCCCGTTGTAGTTCAATCCATAACTGATCACTGGCCAGCCATAATTCTTGCCGGCTTCGGCGACATTTAGCTCGTCGCCGCCCATCGGGCCGTGCTCGATCTCCCATAATTCGCCTGTCGCCGGATTGAGTGCGGCCGCCTGCACATTGCGATGGCCGTAAGACCAGATTTCGGGTCGTGCGCCCTGCTTGCCGATAAAGGGATTGTCCTTTGGCACAGTCCCGTCCTCGTCGAGCCTGACGATCTTGCCGAGATGCGAATTCAGATCCTGCGCCTGCACGCGGAATTTTGCGCGCGATCGCTCGCCCATGGTGATGAAGAGATGTCCCTTTCCATCGAAGACAAGCCGCGAGCCGAAATGTGCGTTGCTCGGGACTTTCGGCTGCTGCGAGAAGATGACTGCAACATCAGTGAGCGCGGTGTCGTCCTGATTGAGTTTGCCGCGGGCTACGGCAGTCGAATTGCCGCCCTCGCCGGCCTCCGCGTAGCTCCAGTAGACGAGCCGATTGTCGGCAAACCGGGGATGGATCGCGACGTCGAGAAGTCCACCCTGCCCGCGGGCGTCGACTTCAGGCAGCCCCTTGAGTGCCGGTCCGATCGACCCGTCGCGGGCGATGATCCGCATCGCGCCGGCCCGCTCGGTGACAAGCATCCGCCCGTCGGGAAGAAAGGCGATTGCCCAGGGATGGGCAAGCCCCGCCGCAACTTCCGTGACCGTGATCGGTGTTTTCTCGGTTTCGAATCTATCCTGCGACCAGGCGATTGCGGATCCGGTCAAGATCGAGAGGAAAACGGCAATCAAGCTCTGAACGATTTTCACTGTTTTACGCCTCCTACAAAAGGATTAAACAGCTAAATATAGGCCTAAATATGGCAGTGAGAGACTTTATGATCACGAAATCGCGAGCGAGAAAGCGTCCGCGAATGACTCCTTGGTTAGAAAGGCCAGCAAACTCTGCCTGAACAAGCCGTTTACCGGCGCTCTGTTCCACGACCCGGCCGGTGCTGCAGCGAAATCGGGCCAGGGTGAAGTCTGGAACCAGCGGTAGAAAATTTTGCTGTGCCGCGGATCACCGGCATAGCCCGGCTCCCAGGGTTTGGGGCGCAGCACGAAATGCCGGATGACCGGCCTGATCTCCCTTTCGAGATCGAGCAGCAGGAATTCACCCATGAAATTGAAGCGCGGCGATAAAGGTGCAAAACGACCGGCGAGCAGGACGTTCAACGCATCCTGGTCGAACCATTGGTAACGATCAGGATCGCCGGCAATCAGCGCGATCGCGCGTGAGCCTAATTCTTCGGCTTCCCATTTCTCGCGGTCGATCACGGTGACGCCGTTGTTGAAATATGGCGCGTCAGGAGCGAGGCCGAGCGAGGCGCGATGCGCCTTGAACTCGGTTGCGAGATGCCCGCCGAAATCCATGTAGAAAATCATGTCGATCGCCGCCGCCAGTGGCGCATCTTTCAGGTCGAGCGAGACGAGCGGCGATAATCCTTCGCCGCCGATTGCGATGTCCGAATCGATCGCGATGAAGCGGCGATACTGCTTCGGCAGTACTTGATCGAGGACGAGGCGGCGATAGATCGCGCGTGAGCCGCTCGGCGTCGCAGGCGCATAATTGATCAACGGGGCAAAATCGACCGTGATCAGCTTGATCCGCTCGCGCAGAGACGCGTCTATGCGCTCATAGCCGGGCCAGATGTCTCCTGTCTCGCAGAGGATGACGAGATCGGCGTCATCGGAAATGCCGGCAGCGATCGCTTGCGCCGCAACGCAAACCGCCGGACCGAAGAACTTCCGGTCTGGTGTCAAGCAGATTGCGGTTTTCACGCTGGAAGTGAGTTAGCCGTGGCCACGGCGGCGTTCGCGCTTCGCCGCGCCGGCGGCTGCCAGATCATGGCCCTTGGCGAGCTCGGAAACGCCGCCCAATCGCGCCTCGACGACTTCGATGGCCGGCCGTTCACCTTTGACGTGGTGCTCAAGTGCATGCCGCATGACAGCCAGATGCTCCGGACTTGTTCCGCAGCAGCCGCCAATGATCTTGGCACCGGCGTCCAGTGCGATGCGCGCGTAGTCGGCCATCAATTCCGGCGTGCCGCTGTAGTGGATGTGGCCGTCAACATACTGCGGGACGCCGCAATTGCCCTTGGCCACAACATTGGCATCGGGGCGCGCCGCGGTGATGCCGAGCACGGTTGCAATCAGTTCGGAGGCCCCTACCCCACAATTTGCACCGATCGCCACGGGCTGCGTTTCAAGTGAACCGGCCAGCGCGCCGAAAGCCTTTGGCGTGATACCCATCATGGTGCGGCCATTGGTGTCGAAACTCATCGTCGTCACGATTGGAAGCCCAGCACGCGAGGCGCCTTCGACGGCCGCGCGCAATTCTTCCTCCGACGACATCGTTTCGATCCACAGAACATCGACCCGGCCCTCTTTCAGGGCCAGAGCCTGCTCGGCAAAGGCCTCGACGCCGGCTTCATGCGAAAGCGTGCCGATCGGTTCAAAAATCTCGCCGGTCGGGCCCATCGAGCCCCCAACATAGACCGGCCGACCGACCGCATCGGCTTCGGCGCGGGCATTGCTTGCCGCAGCGATGTTGATCTCGCGCACCCGATCTTCCGCATTATGAAGCTTCAGACGATAGCGGTTGCCGCCAAACGTATTGGTCAGAACGATATCGGCACCGGCCTCGATGAAGCGCCGGTGCAGATCGCGCACGCGGTCCGGGTGTTCGTCGTTCCACATTTCCGGCGCGTCGCCGGACACGAGGCCCATCTGGAAATAATTCGTGCCGGTCGCCCCATCGGCAAGCAGCCAAGGCCGCGTGGCAAGCGCTTCTGTAAAACTGGGTCGGGTCATCGGAATTCCTCTAGCCACGCATTATGACATAAAGATATCTTTATATGAAGGGGAATCTAGCGCCACGCACCATAGGCTTCAGGGCTCACCAGAAGCTGCATTCTACTGTTGATTTCGTAGCTATCAGGACCTGTTTTCGCGGGTTTTCGCAGGCCTTCGCGAATCTCGCCCAAGGCCTTCAACAAGTCTTCGAGATCGCGCTTCGCAAGCCGGGGCGCAAGACCATCCGGCTCGCCATGGGCGCCAAATATCGTGATTTCCGGCTTCACAAGGGACTGCAATATTTCACCCGCCGCGAGATAGTCCGGCAAGGACGAGCCTGGTACCTGGGCATAGAGCGGGCCCAGATAAAGGAAATCAGCGGCGAGCAGGATGTTGCGCTGGCGATCGAGGAGCGAGATCGAGTCCGGCGAATGACCCGGCGTGTGAAGTATCTCCAATTTGACGCCGCCGAGATCAATCTCATGGCCGATCGGCCACCATCGATTGATGATCACCGGCTTCCAGGTCATGTCCTCGTAGTGACCGAGATAGAGGTCATCGGGCGCATGGAACTGACCATCCCTCACGCATGACATTAGGATCGGGAGATCGGCCATCGCGAGATCGGAAAAGCGATGGAGATTTCCGGTGTGGTCGTAATGGAGGTGCGACGGCATCACGGTCAGCGGACGATCGGTCAGGCTTGCAACGACAGGTGCGATATCGCGCACGCCCGGCCCGGTATCGAAAAGCAGTGCAGCCTCGCTACCCTCGATCAGGTAGTTCCAGTTGAACTGGTGATATTTCGGTTCGCCGATTGCGTGAAGGCCAGGGACGATGGTCTCGATCGCGTACCAGTCGTCGAACCAGCGCACCTCCGCTGTCACGCCTTCTGCGCGCCGTAATAGAGCGACACGACATGCTGCGCTTCTGCGAAGAACAGCCAGCGCTGGATGATTGCGCTGGCGAACGCCGTCAACGCGGCGAGTATCGAAAAAAACGTCGGCACCGTCGCGAGCGTCAACAGTGTCAGCACCAATGAAGCCGCGAGCAAACCAAAAACGATCAATCGCAAACGCTCGGCGTGACGGCGGGCGACGCTGTAACCCATTTCCTTCATGACGAAATTCTCCGCGGTGTGCGGCACTTCCCACTGGCGCACCGCGCCGAGACCGCCAAGACCCGTCGCATCGCCAATCGTGCGCGTACGTTCTGCGCCGTCCATCGAACGCCAATAGAGGAATTTGAGCAGTATCGTCAGAATTAGCGTGACTGCGGCGAGATAAGCCTGGAACGGCTGCCAGCGATCAAAGGCAGAAGCGATGGCCATCAGCAAGGTCGCGCCGGTCGCGAGAGCATAGACGAGATAGACCGGCACGGTAAAAGGATTTGCCCAGGCGCGTACCGTTTTCAAGGACGCGTAGATCATCGCCGTGCAGTAGACGGTGATCGCAGCGCCGATAAGACTAGCAAGGCCGAGGGGACCGATCAGATCCGGCCTTTCAATGAGATTGAGCCAGACGACACCGAAAGCCAGGATCGGCACAAAGGTGATCATCGCGGCGACGCCTTCGCGCGACAGCCAGGAGGAGCGCCACTGGCTGAAGGCGCGCCAGGCGCGTTCCGGATGGCCCAGATGCAAGGTCGAGGAGAGCAAGCCGACGGTCACGAGACCGAGGCCGATGACAAGGCTGACCAACCCGAACCAGAAACTGGAAGCAGGCCCATGATTGAAGCCGACGAGACCCAGGAGTGCCAGCAATCCATAGCCGGCGCCCGAGGCGGTGGTGAAGATTATGACCGAATAGGCAGGATGCATGCGATGCGTCAGCCGCCCAGGACTTTGTCAGCCCAGCGGAAGAGAGATTCAAGCGCCGAGCCGGTTTCCTTTGGAATCTCCATTTGCGGACCGGTATCACGCCGAGCCCGCGGCGGCAGATATTTATTGACCGGCTTGTAGCCCATTTCCGGCATGAGGTCGTAGCCGCCCCGCGCGGCGACGAGTTCAGATACAGCGGAATTGGGATCGCCGAGATCGCCGAAATGGCGCGCGCCAGTCGGGCAGGCCTTCACGCAGGCTGGCTGGCGGTCATCGACCGCGAGATTCTCATTGTAGATCCGATCAACGCAGAGTGTGCATTTCTTCATCACCCCATCGGCATAGTCATATTCACGCGCGCCATAGGGGCAGGCCCATGAGCAGAGCTTGCAGCCAATGCAGGTTTCCGGATTGACGAGCACGATTCCGTCTTCCGCCCGCTTATAGGACGCGCCGGTCGGACAGACCGTGACGCAGGCGGGCTCTTCGCAGTGGAGGCAAGAGCGCGGGAAATGAACGATGCGAGACGCAGTATCGTTGTCGCCTTTCACTTCGTAACCGTGAACACGATTGAGCCACGTTCCCAAAGGATTGGCGCCATAGGGGTCTTCGTCCGTCAAAGGCGCGGAATAGCCTTGCGTGTTCCATTCCTTGCAGGAGGTGGCGCAGGCCTGGCAGCCGACGCATGTGTCGAGGTCGATGACGAGACCGAGCTTCTTGCCGCCGGGCGCGGGGAGCGACGTCATCGCCTGGCTCGCAGGCGCTTGAAGGTCGGGAATTGCGGCTCGCTTATGCGCGCTTCAGGCTCAGCCTTCTCGATCTTCACGCGCAAGTCGTACCAGGCCGCCTGACCGGTGATCGGATCGGAATTGGTATAGCGGTAACCGCCCTCACGTTCCGGGAGAAGATCGCCGATCAAGTGATTGAGCAGGAACCCTTTTTTCGATTCCGGCGCGTCCGGCGCCAAGGCCCAGGCGCCCGATCTCTTACCGATTGCGTTCCACGTCCAGACGGTATTGGGATTGACCCCGTCCATGAACTTCACCTGCACCTTGATGCGGCCATGAGCGGAGGTGACGTGTACCCAATCGCCATCGCTGATGCCGAGTTCGGCGGCGCGCCGATGATGAATGTAAAGCCAATTGCGGCCGAGGATCTGGCGCAGCCACGCATTCTGCGAACCCCAGGAATGATACATGGCCATCGGCCGCTGGGTGATCGCATGCATCGGGTAGTCATCGACGTCGAGCGCATCGTCCGACAAGGGTGGATACCAGAACGGGATCGGGTCGAAGTGCTTGACGATCCGCGCACGATGCTCAGGCGGCACGAAACCGCCCTTGCCTTCGCCGGCAAGGCGGAACTTCTGCAAGGGCTCGCAATAGAGTTGGAAGACGATCGGATCGGCGCGGCCGAGAAATCCGAAGAAGGCCGCCCAATCCAGATAGTCCCAGTTGGCATGCCGGTAATACTTCATCCGGTCCGGCAGTTCCTGATACCAGTGGCAGCCATTTTCGATGTAGCGATCAAGCTGGTCGGGGTTCGGCGCCCCTTTGCCGTTGAGACTGCCATTGGCTCCGCGCCAGCCAACCAGAGGTCCAAGACCGGGCGCCCGCTCGTGATTGACGATATAATCAGGATAGCCACCGGGATAGCGCGGCGTTCCGTCATTGCGCACCATGCCCGGGCAATCCGAGGCGCGCGCCGAGATCGAGCAGCACATCCTGGAAAGGACGCACGTCGCGATCCGGCTGCACGACCGGTTGCCTGATGGAATCGGCAGGTCCGTCGGCCTCCGAAATCGGCCGATCAAGCAACGAGATGCAGTCCCAACGCTCGAGATAAGTCGTGTCTGGCAAGATCAGGTCGGCGTAATGCACCATCTCCGATGAATAGGCATCGGAGTAGATGATGTGCGGGATGATGTATTCACCCGTCTTCTCGTCCTTGGCGGTCAAATGCCGGATGGTATCCGGCACGTTCATCGCCGAATTCCAGCTCATATTCGCCATGTACATGAAAAGCACATCGATCCCATAAGGATCACGCTTCGCCGCATTGGCGATCACGGTGTGCATCAATCCATGGGCGGCGATCGGCGCCTCCCAGCTATAGGCCTTGTCGATCCGCTGCGGCTTGCCGTCGGCATCCACGAGAAGATCGCCTGGCGCGGTGACGAAACCGAGCGGCGGTCCGGGCAACGGCGAATTGGGCTTCACCTGCCCCGGCTTTCCCGCGGGCCTTACAGCCGGCGGCGTCGGCTTTGGGAACGGCGCCTTGTAGCGATAGCCGCCCGGCACATCGATGGTGCCGAGAATGATCTGAAGCAGATGCAGCGTGCGGCAGGTCTGGAAACCGTTGGAATGGGCCGAGATGCCGCGCATGGCATGCATCGAAACCGGCCGGCCGATCGTGGTCGGGTGATAGCGCCCGGCATAATCGGTCCAGGGAATGTCGAGCTCGATCTGCTGATTGAACGCGACATCGGCAAGTTCACCTGCAATGCGCCGGATGGTGGCGGCAGGAACGCCGCAGCGTTCGGCGACGGCTTCCGGCGAAAACTCGGATGAGAGAAAGCGTTCGGCAATGAGTTGGAAGGACGTGGTGACGCGGCGACCGTCAGGCAAAGTGTATTCGCCCATGATCTTGGGCGATGCATCGGGCGATAGCGCGGGCATGGCGCTTTGCGAGCGTCCATCCCAGACAAGCGCGCTGCCGCTGGCGTTGCGCACAAAGAGACCGTGATTGGTCGATTCAGGATCGCGCAACACCAACCACGTCGCGTTGGTGTAACGGGCGAGATATTCGAGGTCGATCTTGTGTGCGCCGATCAGGCAATGGATGAGCGCGCCTGCAAACAGACCATCCGTTCCGGGCCTGATGCCGATCCATTCATCGGCGATTGCCGAGTAGCCGGTGCGTACCGGGTTGACGGAAACGAATTTGGCACCGCGCTCCTTGAGCTTTCCAAGACCGATCTTGATCGGATTGGACGCGTGATCCTCCGCCACACCAAACAGCAGAAAGTACTTGGTGTGCTTCCAGTCTGCCTCGCCGAACTCCCAGAACGATCCGCCAAAGGTATAAAGCCCGGCGGCCGCCATGTTGACCGAGCAGAAGCCGCCATGCGCGGCATAATTCGGCGTTCCGAATTGCGTGGCCCACCAGCCTGTCAAGGCTTGCGACTGGTCGCGGCCAGTAAAAAAGGCAAGTTTGCGCGGATCGGTGTTGCGCACTTCGGAAAGCCACATGGTGGCTGTGCGCAGCGCTTCCTCCCATTCGATCTCGCGGAATTCGCCGGAACCGCGTTCACCCACCCTGATCAGAGGCTTCGACAAGCGGGCCGGCGAATAATGCTGCATTATCCCGGCGGCGCCCTTGCCGCAAATGACGCCCTTATTGACCGGGTGCGCAGGATTGCCGTCGATATATTTGACGGTGCCGTCCTTCAGATAGACCCTGATCCCGCAGCGGCAGGCGCACATGTAGCAGGTGGTGGTCTTCACCTCGTCCCAGGTTTGGGGAGATGTATCTATTTGAGGCTGGACCATAAGCCGGCGCGATTCCCAAAGGTGACGCAGCCTATAGGATGGGGCCAGAAGCCGCCATAGCGCCAATGAAGCGGTGCGAAGGGAGCCAGGGGTGACAAGACAAGCAAGACCCCGCATCATGACGCCTCAGGAGGTGACGCGGTGACAAGAAAGGCAGCGATTTTTGCAATGGTGCTGGCCGGTTCAGCGTCCCTTGCGCTACCCGCCGAAGCCATCTGCTTCGACCCGGTCGGATGCTCTAACACCAAACGCTACAACAACCGCAATCTGAGCAAGCTCAATTGCGGAGAATTGTGGTTCGTGCGCAATGCGATCCTCGATGATCACGGCTATTGCTTCAAGACCGACAAGGGCATTTCCGCGTTCGGCAATGACAATTGCGCTTTCCACGACATTGCCGATCTGGATCTCAACGGGTTCGAAAAGTTCAACATCAAAGCCATCAGCCGCATGGAGGATATGAAGGGCTGTTGAGCCCCGCCCAATTTGGCCCTATGATTGGTCCAGTTGGGAAGTCCATGAGAGACTGGCTCGTCCACATAAAACGCAACGAGCATGCGAGTCTGCAGACGCAGATCCGGGAGGCGCTTGTCTCGGGCATCCTCGATGGCCAGCTTGCCCGCGACGAACCGATCCCCTCCACCCGAAAGATGGCAAAGAACCTGGGCGTCTCCCGCAACACAGTGGTTCTCGCCTATCAGGGCATGCTCGACGACGGCTACCTGATTGCCCGCGAACGCTCGGGTTATTATGTGGCCGAGAAAGCAATCGAGGCGCCGGTCTTCTCCAAGCCCCGGAAGCCGGGACGGCATCTGCCGGGCGCACAAGGCAATGTCGGATGGGATGAGCGCATCCTCAAGCATCCGGCGGCGCAGGAGAACATCACCAAGCCGCTCGACTGGCAGTCCTACCACTACCCTTTCATCTATGGGCAGGTTGACCACAATCTGTTTCCGATCGCCGAATGGCGCGAATGCGCGCGGCAGGCATTGGGACGGAAATGGCTTGGCTCGTGGACCAACGACACATGGGCCTTCGATGATCCCCTCCTCGTCGAACAAGTGCGACGGCGAATACTGCCGCGACGCGGCATCATGGCCGGCGAAGAAGAGATCCTGATCACGCTCGGCGCGCAGAACGCACTCTATCTGCTGACAAGCCTGCTGGTGGACCAGAAGACGCGTGTCGCCATGGAAGACCCGGGCTTCCCCGACATGCGCAATCTCTTCCGGCTCAAGACGGAAAATGTCGCGCTGATCCCCGTCGACGAACATGGACTGGCGATCAACGAGGCTCTGGCCAACAGCGATGTCGTATTCACCACGCCCAGTCACCAGTTTCCGACGACGGCGACCATGCCCCTGGAGCGGCGGCTGGAGCTTTTGAAACTCGCCTCGCAGCGCAACTTCGTGATCATCGAGGATGATTACGAGTTCGAGACGAATTATGTGAACGAGCCCTGCCCGGCGCTCAAGTCGCTCGATGATGATGGCCGGGTGATCTATGTCGGGTCATTGTCGAAGACACTCTTTCCGGGCTTGCGGCTCGGCTTCATGGTCGGACCCAAGACGCTTATCGCGGAAGCGCGCGCCTTGCGGCGGTTGATGGTGCGGCATGCGCCGAACAACAACCAGCGAACGGCAGCATTGTTCTTATCGCTCGGCCATCACGACATGCTGATTCGGCGGCTGCATCGCGCCTATCGCACGCGCTGGGAGATCATGGGTGCGGCGCTCGAGAAATACATGCCGGCCTCGACGCGCATTCCCTCATTCGG
This sequence comes from uncultured Alphaproteobacteria bacterium, assembly GCA_963805405.1. GTDB lineage: Bacteria > Pseudomonadota > Alphaproteobacteria > Rhizobiales > Aestuariivirgaceae > JAEUMG01. The sequence goes on from CAWDUC010000020.1 coordinate 1,379,002, forward strand.
CGGCACGAGCTTCTGGGTCAAGGGCCGCGACGGGCTCGATACCGAAGTGCTAGCCAAGGCGGCGGCGGCGAAAGGCCTGCTGATCGAGCCGGGGCGGATCAATTTCGGGACGCCGTCACCACCGCGCAATTATTTCAGGCTGGCCTTCTCGTCGATCGAGGACAAGCGGATCGAGCCCGGCGTCAAGCTCCTGGCGCTGACGATCGATGAAAGCCTGCCGCGAGCCTGACCTCTACTCGCAGATTCGGTAATTGCCGCTCTTGCCGTGGATGCCGAGGTCGAGATGGTAGTGCGAGGCATGCGCGGCGTTCGAACCAGGGCCGAGCACGGTCGTGAAGTATCCGCAGGCCGAAGTACGCAAGGCCATCAGCATGCGGTAATGCGGATCGTTGGTATTGGCGACCTGCGAGATCGCGATGCGGGACTTGTCCGCCAGGACTATCTGGTCGATGTCGACGGCATTGCCGGACGCATGCTCGCTGATCTTGGCGGTGGTATCGCCATTGCGATTGCGACACTCGAAGCCAGGGCCGGTCGATAGAGCCGTCAGCGCCTTGTCCTCCTGGTCACGCACGACGGGTATCGCAACGTCGGCGACCCATTGCGAAAACTTCCGCGCGAAACTGCAGTTGAATGTCGGCTTGCCGTTGAAGGTGACGGTGTCGTTGTCCGTCTTGATAGAGTCGAGTTCCACCGGATTCTCGATGCTGCACGGCGCGAAGCTCGCTTTGGATTGCGTGAAGATGACGCCCAGCTTGGTGAGATCGGCAAGACAGGCGGCACCATCGGCGGCGGAAGCCTGGCCAGCATCGGGCGTGGAGGGGGTCGGCGGCGTCGCTTCCGCATTTGACGGCTTGGGCTCTGGAACGGGCGGCTCAATCTCTGGCGGCTCGATTGCATCGGGCTTCGGCTCGGGCATCGGCGGTTCAACTTCGACCTGATCGGGCTTCGGCTCGGGCTCGGGCGGCTTGTTGGCGTCGGGCTTGGGTTCTGGCGCGGGCGGTGCTGGCTCCGGCGACTGCGCAGATTCGAGCTTGGGCTCAGGAGTGGGCGGTGCTGGCTCTGTCGCCTTTGCGGTTTCGGGCTTGGGCTCAGGTGCCGCGGGCGGTGTCGCTTCCGGAACCTTGACGGGGTCGGGCTTCGGCGCCTCTGTCGAAGTCGCAACACTGGCGGCGTCCGTCGTCGCCTTGGCGACTTCCGGCTTCGCCTTCGGAACCGGAACCGTGGCTTTCGTCGTTTGCGGTTTCGGCTCAGGGACCGGAGTCTTCGTGGTGGCTTGCGTCTTTTTCGGCTTTCTTATCTTCGAGCCCCGGGCTGGCTGCCGGCCAGGGCACATGCTCTGCATCTCGAAGAAACAATATTTCTTGTTGGCCGCTTCAGCGGGTTCACCAAGCAACAGGCATGATGCTACTCCCAACAGGACGATGCCGGCGAACCTCCTCATGCCTCCTCCTCATGCATGGACCGCAACTGCCCATGCGTGCCGCGCCTTCCGTCCCTCACGCGGGTAGTCTAAACGCCAACCACCGTGACAGCTTTCCGTTCGCCAGACAATAAGCCTCTCGCCATGCTTGCAATCTGCGGCGGCGTGGCACTCGCATCGACGATGGACGCAATCGTCAAATGGATCAGCGGTACCTACCCGCTTCACGAAGCCCTGCTCATTCGCTCGCTGGTCGCGCTGCCGTTGGTTATCCTGATTGCCAATCGCGCAACGGCGCGGCCGAATTACTTCGATCGCCATACGCCGCGCTCGCTGTTGCGCGGGCTGATCCTCTGCAGCGCCTATATAGCATTCGTGCTGTCGATCGCGACCATGCCGATCGCGGATTCGGTGGCAATCTATTTCACCATGCCGTTTTTCGTGGCCGGCCTCGCCTATCCGGTCCTGGGCGAGCGCGTGCAGCTTCACCGCTGGCTGGCAATCATCGCCGGCTTCATCGGCGTGATCATCATGCTCGATCCGAGCTCAGAGGTCTTCGAGCCGGCGGCCTTCTTCGCGCTCTACTCCGCTTTCGGATACGCTCTCGGCCAGATGATGGGGCGCGACATCGCCCGGCACGTGCCGCCGACGGTGATGGCCTTCCATCAGAACATCGTCTACCTCGCGGTCGGCGCGGTTCTTGTCGCGTTCAGCTACAGCTTCGATTTCAGCGGGGTCACGCATAAGAGCCTAAGCTTCCTGTTGCGCCACTGGGTCATGCCGGCGTGGCCCGACCTCCTGCTCATGTGCCTGCTGGGTGCCATGGCTTCATGCGGCATGATCCTGTTCGGCACCGCCTATAAGCTTGCCGAGTCGAGCTTCGTTGCGCCGTTCGAGTATTCCTCGATGATCTGGGCGGTATTGTTCGGGTACCTCCTGTTCGGCGATATCCCAGGCATCCACACGCTGGCCGGTGGCGTCATCGTCGTCGCCGCGGGCCTTTTCATGCTGTGGATGGATCGCTATCGCGACCGGAGACAGCCCCAAAATGCGTGAGGTCCGGGGGGTTGCTGGCGGCGACCGTGCCCGGCTATAAGGCAGCCCGACGCGGTCGAAATTTACCGTTCCTGGCACCGCGCGGAGAGGTGAACTGGTTCTACCTGAGGACCGGCTCTGAACATAATCCACGTTTGCGCGACTGAAGGGTGGTTCCGCCGGGGCCGCCCCTAATGGAGTTAAAGCATCATGCTCATCGGCGTCCCGAAGGAAATCAAGAACCACGAGTATCGGGTGGGGCTGACACCACTCTCGGTGCGCGAGGTCATCCGCCACGGTAACAGCGTGTGGGTCGAGGTCAATGCGGGACAGGGCATCGGCGCGACCGACGAAGACTACAAGCAGGCGGGTGCGCAGATCATGCCGACCGCAGCGGAGATATTCGCCAAGGCCGACATGATCGTCAAAGTGAAGGAACCGCAGGCCGCCGAGCGCAAGATGCTGCGCGACGGGCAGATCCTGTATACTTACCTGCATCTCGCCCCCGATCCCGAGCAGACCAAGGATCTCGTCAAGTCCGGCGCCATCTGCATCGCCTATGAGACGGTGACGAGCGCACGCGGCGGTCTGCCACTGCTCGCGCCGATGTCACAAGTCGCCGGTCGCATGTCGATCCAATGCGGCGCGCACAGTCTCGAAAAGGCGCAAGGCGGGCGTGGTGTGTTGCTGGGTGGCGTGCCGGGCGTTACGCCGGCCAAGGTCGTCATTCTCGGCGGCGGCGTGGTCGGTACGAATGCCGCGGCCATGGCGCTGGGGATGGGCGCCGATGTCGTGGTCCTCGAACGCAGCACCGATCGCATGGAAGAACTGGTGGCGCGCTTCGGCACGCAGCTCAAGACCCTCTACTCGACGCAAGGTGCGGTCGAAGACGAATGCGCCAATGCCGATCTCGTCATCGGCGGCGTACTGATCCCCGGTGCGGCGGCGCCGAAGCTCGTCACGCGCAAGATGCTGAAAGATTGGAAGCCCGGCTCGGTTCTCGTCGACGTAGCGATCGACCAGGGCGGCTGCGCGGAAACATCACGCGCCACAACCCACGCCGATCCGACCTATGTCGTCGACGGCGTCATCCATTACTGCGTCGCCAACATGCCGGGCGGCGTGGCGCGCACGTCAACCTTCGCATTGAACAATGTGACCCTGCCTTTCGCGCTCAAGATCGCGGATAAGGGCTACAAGCAGGCGCTCCTCGAGGATCATCACCTGCGTAACGGCCTCAATGTCTATCGCGGCAAGGTGACCTACAAGGCGGTGGCCGATGACCTCGGCTATGCCTACGAGCCGGCCGAACGCGCGCTGGCGGCGTAGGATTTCTCGTTTCCGAGGGAAAAAGCCCGTTCCGGGTGGCCGGAGCGGGCTTTTTGTGCTGCTGACAGGCTTGCGTATTCCCGTCTCATTGACTTGCCACAAACTACCCGTTGAATTGCCTGCACCCCGATTTCAATTCCGGAGAACAGCAAGATGAGCGGCACGGCAAAGGCAATCACGCATATCGACAATGAGCGCGTCATCGTCACCGAATACAGGTTTGCGCCGGGCGCCAATACAGGGTGGCATCGGCATGGACACGACTACGTCGTCGTGCCCTTGATGGACGGAAAGCTCAAAATCGTAAGCGCCAGCGGAGAGACCTTCGCGGATATGAAGAAGGGTGCGCCCTATTTCCGCAGCGAAGGCGTCGAGCATGATGTCATCAATGCCAATGACGGCGACTACGCCTTCATCGAAATCGAAATCAAGCGATGAAGCGCCCGTCATCGGATTGTCGCCTGAGCGCGGAAGTTTGGGCGCAACCGCGATGACACCGATTCTCAACCTACCGGCCGATCTGCCCTCTTTCGACCGGCGCTTTGCCGTGATCGACTCGATTCTCCCGGACGCACAGTGGCAGCCGGTCAGGACAGCGATTGACACGCTCGTCGATGCGGAGCGCAGCTATCTGCCAACCCACAAGAAAGGCGGGACGGTCTCCTATGAGACCCTCCGGGCGAAGGCGCCGGCGATCGTCGCGCTTTATCGATCGCAGGCATTCCGCGAGCTGATCTCGCAAATCACCGGTGTTGCGGTTGCGCCGACACCGCTTCACGATCAGAGTTCCTGCTCGATCCTCTTCTATGAGAAGCCGGGCGATCACATCGGCTGGCACTACGACCATAATTTCTACAAGGGCCGGCATTTCACGGTTTTGGTCCCTGTCATCAACCGCGACAGCAAAGGCGACGGGCTGTCGGCGGCGCGGCTCAATGCCAAGCTCGGCGGCGCGGGATGTCGAGGTCTCGACGCCACCCAATCGCCTGATCGTATTCGAAGGCGCCCGCGTCCGACACAAGGTAACGCCCATCGCCGAGGGCGAGCGCCGCGTCGTCTGGAGCATGACCTATTGCGCGGATCCGCGGAATTCCGCCTGGCAGGGCATCGCCCGCAGGGTCAAGGACACGGCCTTTTTCGGGCTTAGGGCGCTGTGGACGTAGCCTAACTGGCCTCTCCGTGATCCTAATCTGGTTCTTCCATGGGGCCAGCAGTCCGACTAGGAAATCGCCAGCCAAAATCTCGAGGAACCCGCCATGCCGAAAATGTCCGCCTCCGAAGCCTTTGTCGAAACCCTGGTCGCCTATGGCGTCAAGGACGTGTTCGGCATCGTCGGCTCCGCCTACATGGACGCCCTCGACCTCTTCCCGACGGCGGGCATCCGCTTCATCCCGACCGCCCATGAACAAGGCGCCGGCCACATGGCGGACGGCTATTCGCGCGTCTCCGGCCGCCACGGCGTCTGCATCGCCCAGAACGGCCCCGGCATCACCAATTTCGTGACCTCGACGGCGGCCGCCTATTGGGCGCATTCGCCGGTGGTCGTGATCACACCGGAGACCGGCTCCGGCACCATCGGCCTCGGCGGCTTCCAGGAGACCGAGCAGCTGCCGATCTTCTCCAAGATCACCAAGTACCAGGCGCATGTCTCCAAGCATCCGCGCATGGCGGAATCTGACGTCACGCTGCTTCGACATGGCGATGAGCGAGCGCGGACCGACCCAGCTCAACATTCCGCGCGACAATTTCTATGGCGAGGCCGATTACGAGATCGCCAAGCCCCGCAATATCGGCCGCGGCCCCGGTTCCGAAGACAGCCTCGATGAGGCAGCCGACCTCCTCGCCAAGGCGAAGTTCCCGGTCATCGTGTCGGGCGGCGGCGTCATCTTCTCGGACGGCGTCAAGGAATGCCGTGGCGCTCGCCGAGCAGCTGCAGGCGCCGGTCGTCAACTCCTACCTGCACAATGATCAGCTTCCCCGCCGAGCCATCCCTTGTGGTGCCGGACCGCTCGGCTACCAGGGCTCCAAGGCGGCATGAAGCTGATCGAGCAGGCCGACGTGGTACTGGCGCTCGGCACCCGGCTCGGGCCCTTCGGCACGCTGCCCCAGCACGGCCTCGACTACTGGCCGAAGAACGCCAAGATCATCCAGGTCGACACCGACCACCGCATGCTCGGCCTCGTCAAGCAGATTTCGGTCGGCATCGTCGGCGATGCCAGGGAAGCCGCCAAGGCGCTCTCCTATCGCCTTGCCAACCGCAAGCTCGCCTGCGTCCGCCAATGCCGATGAGCGCAAGAAGCGCATCAAGGCCGAAAAGGACGCCTGGGAGGCGGAACTCGTCCGACTGGTCGCATGAAAAGGATGCCTGGTCGCTCGAGATCGCCAAGGGCTCGCCCTTCATGCATCCCCGCCAGATGCTGCGCGAACTGGAAAAGGCCATGCCGAAAAATGCGATGGTCTCGACCGATATCGGCAACATCTGCTCGGTGTCGAACTCCTATTTGCGCTTCGAGCAAGCCCAATTCAATGTTCGCGGCCATGAGCTTCGGCAATTGCGGCTATGCCTTTCCCTCGATCATCGGCGCCAAGGTGGCCGCGCCCGACCGGCCGGCGGTCGCCTATGTCGGCGACGGCGCCTGGGGCATGAGCTTCAATGAAATCCTCACCTGCGTGCGCGAGAAAATCCCCGTCACGGCGGTTGTCTTCCACAACAAGCAGTGGGGCGCGGAGAAGAAGAACCAGGTCGATTTCTACGATACCCGCTTCTTGGGCGTGAATCTCAAGAACCCGAGCTGGGCCGACATCGCCCGCTCCATGGGCGCCGAGGGCGTGACGGTCGACGATCTCGGCGGCGTCGGCGAAGCACTGGACAAGGCCTGCGATGCCCAGAAGAAGGGCAAGACGACCATCATCGAAGTCATGGTCACGCAGGAACTGGGCGATCCGTTCCGCCGCGATGCGCTGAAATATCCGCAGCGGGTGCTGGACAAGTACAAGGCGACCAACGTCAACGCGCCGGCCTGAGCACGGTCAGCGCCCTATTCGTTCAAGGCGCAAATGTCGTTGAGTCGATCTCGATCGGAATGATATGCGCCCGAATCGTGCATGGCGATAGTTGGGCCGGTTGAGCGTGTCGAGTTTCAGCACAACACCGTTTACTTCCGCTGTATAGCGTATGGTCGCGCCGAGGATGTGGACGGAGTGATCCTCGCTTCGGCGCGATGAAGGCCGGGTGCTACCTTGCCATTGGCAAAGCCAATGACCTGGGGATGGATTGCCCAAGCGGCCTCCGGCCTTAAGCGGAAAACCCGCTCGACGGCATCAGGCTCGAGGATGTTGAAGTCGCCGATGAAGCGCGCGACAGAGAGGTTTGCTGGGCGATTATAGATTTGGGCAGGCGTGCCGACTTGCGAGAAGCGGCCTGCCTGCATCACGGCGATGCGATCTCCCAAGAAGCAGCGCCTCTTCCTGGTCATGGGTGACGAACATCGCCGTAAAACCCACTTCGCGCTGCAGTCGCTTCAATTCCTCGCGCAGACGCTTGCGGATTTGCGCATCGAGCGCGGACAAGGGCTCATCGAGCAAGAGGAGTTTCGGCTCCAGCACCAGCGCGCGGGCCAGGGCGACACGTTGTTTCTGGCCGCCGGAGAGCGCATGCGGACGCGCCTTGGCGCGAGGCTCAAGCCCCATCAGCGCTATCATCCCTGCAACTTTCTTCGCGATCACCGCCGCATGGAGCTTCTGTTGCTCAAGCCCGAAGGCGAGATTCTGTCCGCTACTGTCATGTTGGGAAACAGCGCGTAGTGCTGGAACACCATTCCAATGCCGCGATGCTTCGATTCAAGCCCGGAGACATCCTTGCCGTCGATGGCGATAGTCCCCTGATCCTGCCGGGTAAGTCCGGCGACGGCACGCAATAGCGTGGTCTTGCCGCAGCCCGACGGACCGACCAGCACGCAAATGCTGCCCTGCTCGATATCGAGGTCGATACCATCGAAAACTGGCGTTTCGCCAAACCGCTTGGCCAGGTTACGTATCTCAACGAAGCTCATGGGGCACTCGGACGTGTGGTGATCCAGATCACGATCGACGTCGCGACCAGCACGACGGCGAAATAGGCGGTAATCACAGTGCTGATCAGACGACCGCTGCCGCCCTGGAGCACGCCAATGAAAATCTGCAAGGTCGGAAAGTGACCGCCGACCAATAGATTGGCATAGACGAAATCGCTGATGGCTAGCGTGAAGTTCATCACAAGCCCGACGATCAAGCCCTGGGTGATGCAGGGGAGAACGATCCGCCGCATGATCGAAAGATCGCTGGCGCCGACGAGACGACCCGCCTCGAAAATATCGCCGAGATGAATGGCGCGCAGATTGTTCTTGATCGGGATGTAATAAAACGAAGCTGCCAACGGGACATAACCGAAGATCAGCACCCAGGGAGTTCCGTTCAGCACGATGCCGTAATTGCCGGAATAGATCCGGAGCAACCCCAAAGCGAGGACAATCCCCGGCACCGCATAAGGCAGGATCACAAGGCCGGCCAACCAGCGGTCGAGCAGCGGGAAGTAACAATGCGCAACGAGGATGGCCGGCACGCAGACAAGCGGCGTGACAATGATCGATCCAATAGCGATCACCAGGGAATTGCCGAGCGCTGACATGAAGCGGGGATCGGCGAAGAGCTTCGCCCAATAGGTTGCAGTGTAATCCACCGGCAGGACCGTCCCCGCCCATTCGGTGGCGATGCTGTTGAGCGCCACGGCAACGATCGGCAGAAGCTGCAGGAAAATGACCAGCCCAATCCACGACCAGTCCCTCCATGAGCGATCAAGCATTGGACGCCTTGGGCTTGATGACGAATTGTTCAGCCATGATCAGCACCGCGAGGCAGATGACCAGCAACATCGCGAGCGCATCGGCGAGATTGGGATCGGAGAACACATCGCCAGCGGTGAGTTCGCCGATGCGGATCGTGACGAGATTGGCGCTGCCTCCGACCAGCGCCCAGGCGGTCGCATAAGTGCCCATGGCATTGGCGAATAGCATGATGAATACGCTGATGAGACTTGGCGCGAGGATCGGCAGGCCGATGCGGCGCCAGAACACAAAGCCTCCCGCGCCCATCAGATGGGCCGCTTCGCGTACTTCGCGCGTTATCGCGCCAAGCCCTGGAAAAATCAGCAGGATACCAAGCAAGACCTGGAAATAGGAATAGACGATGACAAGGCCGCTACTCGAATAGATATTGAAGTCCTTGAGGATTCCGGCGCGCGCCAGAAGCAGCGTGAATGAACCGCTGACCCCCATCAGGATGACGAATGCGAAGGCGAGCGGGAAGCCGGTAAAGTTGGCACCGATATTCGAGCAGATCAGCACGAACTGCTGGATGCGTCCCGGCAATCGCTGGAGGACCACCGCGATCGGCAGCGCGAGGACAAGTCCGATGGCCGCCGTTGCAAGGGAAATCGCAAAGCTTGCCTTGAACGCATTGAGGTAAAAGCGGCTTCCGAGAATTTCGCGGTAATTTCCGAGCGACAGCACGCCGCCACTGAACAGGCTGTTTCCAGTAACAGCCAGCAGCGGCAATATCTCAAAGAGGAAGACTACGAGCAGGAAAGGCAGGGCGCAGGCCCACGCTGCCCAGCGACTTTTCTTACCAATCTCGATCATCGTTCGGGTCTTGTGGGTGACGATCAGGCCGCACCGAAGGTGCGATGCGGCCTGAACCGAGACAGTCTTACATCTTCGACATGACTTGTTCTTGCCACATCTTGGAGAGCTGCTTGGCCGAGTCCATCCAGAGCGTGGCGTTCACCGGGCGCGCCTTGGCATATTGCTCTTTCGGGAGCACGTTGCTGGCGACTTCCGGCGGCAGGGTAATGTAGTCAATCAGGATCGGACGGGCGAAGCCCTTGGCGAAATTGATCTGGCCCTCATCGCTGAAGACAAATTCGCGAGTCAGCTTGGCGATGTTCGGCCGGGTCGTATAGGCATTGATCGTGGTCGTATAGCCGCTTATCACGGAACCATCGGCCGGGATGACAACATCCCAATTGTCCTTGCCGACGCTATTGCGATAGGCGAGCGCATTGAAATCCCAGATAATGCCGACTTCGATCTCGCCCTTCTCCATGTTGGCCGGGTTGGACGAGATGGTGAGGAGGCGCTTCTGTTCGGCGAGCTTGGCGAACAGGTCCATGGCGGGCTGGAGATTTTCTTCGCCGCCACCGCCGGCGATCGCCGCGGCAAGTACCAGCGCATTGGACTGCGCCGCCTTGCCGACGTCCCCGACGGCTACCTTGTAATTGCCATTGACGAGATCGGCGAAAGTCTTGGGCGGGTTCTGCACTTTCTTCGAGATAAGGAAGGCGATGGTGCCTGTATAGCCGAGGGCCCAATGGCCATCCGCGTCCTTTGCCCAGGCCGGGATCTTGTCCCAGTTGGTGGTCTTGTAAGGCTGGCTCAGGCCCTTGGCGACGGCAATGGGGCCGAACTCAAGGCCGACTTCGCCGATGTCGGCGCTTGGATTGGATTTCTCGGCGTCGAACTTGGCAAGTTCCTCGGCGCTGCTCATGTCGGTGTCGGTATGGGTGACGCCATATTTTGCAGTAATGCCCTTCCACTGGTCGCCCCAATTGGCCCAGTCGTCGGGACAGCCCAGGCTTACGACGGTGCCTTCCTTGCGGGCGGCGGCCATCATTTCCTCCAATGACTGGCTGAAGGCCGGCACGTGGCAGGCAATGAAGGCGGTCATGGCCAGACCGGCCATTGTGGTTCTACGGGTGAGTCTCATGGGCTGTCCTCTGCTGGATTGATTGCCGAGCGAGGTTAGTCGGCGGCCCATGTTGCAATGACATGTAGGTTTGGTGACGATTCCAGATGATGACGGGTCTTTCCGACACCTCGCCTGAGGACAAGTCAGCCCGTCGCCTTGACTTTCCTCTTTTGTCATAGTTTCCTGAGGGCAATTAAAATTGCCCTGCATTTAACAATTCGACGGGACGGTGCGCGGGGTCAAAAACGTCTCGAAACTGGGGGAAACTGCATGGGCGACAATCTAAGTGCGCTTACGGTCATCTTCACCGAGTTCTACTACTGGGTGACGATCGTCATGATGTTCTTGATCCATATCGGCTTCTGTCTGTACGAAGTCGGCGTCTCGAGACGGCGCAATCACCTGAAAACCCTCATGAAAAACGTGATGGCGATCCCACTCGTCACAGTCACATTCTATTTCTTTGGGTGGTGGATCTATTTCGCTTTCCCGAATGGACCGGGTTTCACGGGAGGCATGACGGCGGCCGGATGGGCTACGCCCTGGAGCCCGCTGATGGCTACCCACCTCTCCGGCCCGACGCCCGATGGCGGGGTCGACGCAGCCATGGCGGCCTATTGGCACCGGTTGAACGGCGTCTTCTGGGGTGCATTCCTCCTCTTCTCGATTACCACCGCCTCGATCATTTCCGGTGCGATCATCGAACGCGTCCGGTCGGGAGCCTTCTGGATCATCGCCGTGCTGATCGGCTCGGTCATGTGGATCCTCGATGCCTCGTGGGGCTGGCACCCGCTCGGCTGGATGGTGAAGCTCCTGGGCTATCACGATGCCTATGCATCAGGCGTGGTGCATGCGATCGCCGGCGGCGCTGCGCTTGCGGCAATCATCGTGCTCGGCCCGAGGCTCGGCAAGTTCCGGCCTGATGGAACGCCGCGCGATATCCCGCCGCACAATACGTGGCTCGTCTGTATCGGGTTCATGATGATCTACACAGGATTTTGGGGCTTCTACGCGGCCTGCAACATCCCGATCATCAATCCGGCGGCGATCGCGGGGCAGATTACGGGCGACACCTGGACTGCAACCAACATCTATCTCGCACCGACGACGCTATCTGCGATCACCTTCAACTTCCTGATGTCGCTGTCGGGCGGCATGATGGCCGGCTACATCTTCTCCAAGGGCGACCCCTTCTGGACGTTCTCGGCGGGGCTGTGCGGCATCATCGCGGCTTCGGCCGGCAATGATCTCTATCATCCGATCCAGGCCATGCTGATCGGTGCGATCGTGCCGTTCATTGCCTATAAGCTGCACAATTATGTCGAGCGCCGTTTCAAGCTCGATGACGCGGTAGGCGCCGTGGCCGTGCATGGCTATGGCGGCTTCCTCGGCGTCGTGGTCGCGGGCTTCATGCTGTGGGGACAACCGTCCTCGCCTTATGAAGGCTTCGCTACGATCTCGCCTTGGGGCAATTTCATCGGCGCCTGCATCATGGTCGCTCTCGGCTTTATCCCGACCTATATCGTGGCAAAGATCCTTAGCGGCGCGAACCTGCTGCGGGTTCCCAACAAGGTCGAGCTGGAAGGAATGGATTTCGCCAATAACCAGGCTTTCGAGGCCGCCGTCCGCGAAGTGGCGGCTGCCGAGCGGGCCATGGTGAAGTAAGCGACAGCGCAGAGAGGAAAATCACCATGTCAACCAATGGAATGACCAGCTGGGCTGTCGACTTGAAGGATATCGGCGCGATCTATCCGTTCCAGGGAACGGAAGTCCTGCTCGTCATTGTCGGTCTCGCCTTCTGGATTATCTGGCACGTCGTGCAGATGCGGCATGAAAATGCGGAAATCGAGAGCGACATGAAGGCCGATAAACGCGGCGAAGAGGCCAAGAAACTCATCGACAATTACTGACGAACGCACGCTTAAGGCTCCCTCTCCGCGATCATAACCGGAGGGGGAGAATTCGTTTTGAAGGGTGTGTTCGGCCGAATCGCACCGAAATTGCCGCCCAATTGGTGTTTCGGCGCTGTTTTGCGGTGTTCAGGCCTTGATAAGACGGCCGCACGCAAGAGTGGGCATGCCAAATTCTCGCCACGTAATCCGTCACAAAGGCCTTGAATCAATTAACCATTCCGCCGGGACATGACTATGTCACGACAAAGTAAGGAAATTCTAGGCTTTGCCTCATGGTCCTCATCACCTATACCCCATTGTGAGCGGGATCTTTTCCAGACCAGAATTCCTTATTGATGCCTGACGTTCGCCATAATCCGGCGCAGGTATTAGGGTTTGCTTAACTTAGATGAACGCGGTCCCATGTTGGGCTCGCGGGGACCGTGCGGGACGGGCGGCAGAGAGGGAGACAAGGCATGAGTACTGCCTTGCGGGCTGCGATTGCACTATTCATCATGCTTGGAGCCGTTCCCGGCTCGCAGGCCGAAGACCGCGCGAAGGAACGCGTGGCGAAAGCTAATGCCGGAACAATCACTGTCATCGCAAGCTCTCTCGAGGCTCCCTACATCAATTATGCACAGGATTTGGCGGACGTTCTGGACGAAGGAACCGACCTTCGCATCCTGCCGATCGTCGGCAAGGGTCCGGTCCAAACCCTGACCGATCTGATCTATCTCAAGGGCGTCGATGCTGGGATCGTGCCTTCCGACGTCCTTGCCTACGTGGAAGACAATGCGCTGTTCGAGGGCGCCGGCGAGAAGCTCGCCTATCTCGCAAAATTCGGCTCATCGCAGGTGCACGTTGTCGCCGGCCCCGGAATTACGACGCTCGCCCAGCTTGAGGGCAAGCGCATTAATATCGGCAGGGCCACGGACGACCGGTTCGTGACAGCCAATGTGATTCTGAACGATGCCGGCATCAATTACACATCGGATGACAGCGATCCGGCGACCGCGCTGACGATGCTGAAAGAAGGCAAGCTCGATGCAGTGGTGCTCGTCGAGCCGTCTCCGTCGCCCTATCTTGCTTCCGCCAAGGGGTTGAGCCTCGTGCAGGTGCCGCTGAGCGAGAAGCTCAAGAACATCTATTCCCCTGCCCTGCTTACCGCCAGCGAGTACCCGGAACTTCTGGCAGTCCAGGGACCGACCGAGACAGTGGCGGTGAGTTCGGTTCTGGCCGTCTTCAAATGGCGCAAAGGCACCGAGCGGTATGACACGCTCGTTCGGTTCGCGCAGGCACTCTTTTCGCAGATCGATCTTTTGCGGATGCCCAGCCGTCACGCGGCTTGGGCTGAGGTCAATCTCGCCGCAAGCGTCCCCGGCTGGAAAAGATACATCGCCGCGGAAGAATGGCTGGCCGGAAAATTACCGAAACCGAAAGCAGCGGAGGAGGAACCAATCGCTTCGGAAGCCGATTTCAAAACTTTTCTAGCGGAATCGGGACTTTCACCAAACGGCACTGAGGGCGGCGAAGACGCATTGTTCGAGAGGTTCGTGAAATGGCAACAGGCACGGGGCGAGTTGCCCTCAAACAGGTAGACGCGGCGATGCCCGACAACGCGAGACAGATCGACGTGCCGGAGGCTCCGATCAAAAAGGAAGCTGCGCCGCCGCGCCCCGCGCGTCCGGAGCCGCCAAAGCTACGGTCGCAGTGGCCCGCAAAGCCGCAGAATCCCGTTGAGGCGCCGCGCCCGGCAAATCGCTTCGAGGGCGCATCGCAGCCGGCACCATACATCCTGACGCCCGATACCCGGCACATCGATGCCTATTGGCGCAGCCGCCACCAGGCGATCGGGAGCGCTCAGGATGAGCAGGCGACAAGCCTGCGGCGGGTCTCCAATCCGGCCTTCGACACCCGGTACCGGAGCAATGATTATCGCGATCATGATGATTACGATGACATCTACCAAGACGATGAGCCGGAGATGGCGCCTGTTCGCCGCCAGAAGCGCAGTCTTTCGCGGCATGGCCGGACCGGACGAGACTTGGCGATCGCCGCCGGCCTTGCCCTGTCGCTGTCAACCGTGACCGGAGCGGCGGTTTACGACCGAGCCTCCGGCGGCACGATCGCCGCAGCAATCATGGCGCCGTTTGGAAGCGATAGCGAGAGCCGGGCGGTTGCCGAGGTTCCCAATGTCATCGTGAACACGGAGGATACGGCTCCTGCCGAAGCAGCGCCTCCACAGCCGGCCAAAATCGTCGAAGTGAGCACCGCACCGGAGCCGCTGCCAGCCCCACAGCCGGCTATTACCGAAGAACAGCCGGTTGCCACAGGCGACATCAAGCCGATCGTTACCGCCAAACTCGAAGTCGCGGATGCATCGGGCGTTGCCAATACCCCTGTTGACCTCGATCTTCGCGCGGTTCCGGGCCAGGCCGGCCAGGATCTCGAATTGCGTGTCTCCGGCGTACCCGAAGATGCCAGTCTCTCGGCCGGCACGAAAATCTCGCCGACCTCGTGGAGCCTCAAGCCCGCCGAAGCGGCAATCGTGAAGCTAGTGATGCCGGCGCAGAAATCCGGCGAATTCGATCTTGCGGTTGCGGCTGTGGAAGCCAAGACAGGGGAACTCGTCGCGCCCATTCAAGAAATCAACGTGAAGGTCGAGAGCGCAACGCCGGGCGAGCAGGTGGTGGAACCAGCCGCGCCGGCACCCGCGAAGAAAGACACCGACCAGATCGTCGCGGATGAGGTCGTTCCGATCCCTCCATCGACCGTGGCGGAGAATGTCCCGGTGGACACGGACGAGCGCGCAGTGGTCCCGCCGCCGCAAGTGACGGCGGCCTTGGATCCGCAGCCCGAGCCCGTAGCCGAGCCTAAGGCGGTCGAGCTCGAGCCATTGCCGGCAGCCGTTGAGACGCCGAAGGCTGCAGCACCCGCGGCCGACAACGACCAGACGCGGACCCTGATCAGCCGCGGCGATCATCTGATGTCGCTTGGCGATCTTTCGGCTGCGCGCGAATTCTACATGGAAGCGCTGAAGCTCGGTGCCGCACCGACTACCCTGCTCCAGGTCGGGATGACCTATGATCCGGTGGTCTATGCCGCCAACAAAGTCGCGGGCCTTTCGCCCGACAGGCAGATGGCACTGCAATATTACCGCCAGGCGGACCAGGCCGGCGTTACCGCCGCGCGCGATGCGATTGCGCGGCTGGAGGCTTGGCCGCAGAACTAGTCGCTCGGGCAAGTCTTTGATACTTCCGAGGGGCTTTCGCGAGATGCGAAGGCCCCTCCGGCTATGCAGGGAGGCATGAAATGATGAATGAGGCAAGCGACACGTTGAGGCTTGGGGCCGCTGGAACTGCGGTTCCTCGTCGACGAAGGCAAGCTCGTGATGTTCGAGTTTTCGATACCGCCGCGGGCGCAGGTCCCGGTCAGGCACTATCATGAGTCGGTCGATGAGGTGATCTACGGCCTGGCCGGGACCACGACCACCAGCCTCAGATGGCAAGAAGCATGAACTGCGCGCTGGCCAGAGCCTGCTTATTCCGCGCGGCAGCGTACACACGCACGAAAACCTGCATGAAGAGACAGCAAAGTCGCTGATCGTCATGACACCGGGAACGATCGGGCGCAGCTACTTCGAAGAGATCGCAGCGGCCGTTAAAGGACCCGGAAACCGGATCCGGCCAAACTCAAGGAAATCATGCTGCGTTACGGGTTGGTTCCGGCCTGAACATGCCTAGACGGCCGCGCTCGACTTTTGGCCGGCGGGCGGGCATTGCTAGCGGCGCAGATCAAACGACGAATTTCGCCACGGAACCACAATGCGCGTTGCCGACCTCATTGTCAGGGCTCTTGAAGCCCAATCCATCGCCCGTGTGTATTGCGTGCCGGGCGAAAGCTATCTCGCCCTGCTCGATGCGCTGCATGACAGCCCGATCAAGACGATCGTGTGCCGACATGAAGTCGGGTGCAGGTTTCATGGCCGTCGCCGAAGCGAAGATGACCGGGCGGCCGGCCGTCTTCATGGTGAGCCGCGGACCCGGCGCCACCAATGGCTCGATCGCCGTCCATGTGGCGCAGCAGGACGCGGTGCCGTTGATCGTGCTGATCGGCCAAGTGTCGCGCGAGGAGCGTACACGCGGCGCCTTCCAGGAAGTCGATTATTCGCATTTCTTCGGCGAGATGGCGAAGGGCGTCTTTGAACTTCACGATGCCTCAAAGGTCGCCGAGACGATGGTGCGCGCATTCCATCTCGCAGCTCAGGGCGTCCCCGGGCCAGTGGTGATTTCGTTGCCGGAGGATCTGCTCGAGGACAAGAGCGAGCGCAAGCTTCCTGCCCCTTACCCAATCGCGCGGCCCAAACATTCGCCGCAGCAAGCAGAAGCCCTGCAGAAGCTCATCGATGGCTCAGAGCGGCCCTTGCTGATGGCAGGTGGCGAGTTTCGCGGCAAGGCCGGCGCCCAGGCCCTGGCACGATTTGCCGAGGCCCAGCGCGTGCCGGTGGCGGTCACCTGGAAGAACCAGGATGTCTTCGACAATTCCTCTCCGCTCTTTGCGGGCCATATCGGTGTCGGCAGTCCGGCCGCTTTGCGCGAAAAGCTATCTAAATCCGATCTCGTGATTGCGGCGGGCACGCGGCTCGGAGATATCGCGACGCTCAATTACAATTTCCCCCGCGCGCCCGAACCGGCGCAGCCATTGGTCCACATCTATTCGGATAGCGGACCAATCGGGCATCTCGTTCCGTACCGAGCTCGGCGTCGTCGCCGACCCGGTCGGCCTCATCGAAGAACTCGGGCGTACGACGAGGGTGGTATCGTCCGGCCGCGAACAATGGATCAAGTCGATCGCGAGCTTCATCAGCGAATTTGCGAATTTCAGTCGCAGAAGCCCGATGACGGCGTCGATTTCGGCGAAGTGGTCACCGCCATCGCCGAGCAGGCGCCGAAAGACTCGATCATCACGACCGATGCCGGCAATATTTCCACCTGGGTGCATCGCCATTGGCGGATGACGCCCGAACAATCTCCTGCTCGGCGCCATTGCCGGGGCGATGGGCTTCGGCGTGCCGGCCGGCGTTGCCGCCGGCTTCGAGGCGCCGGAGCGCATGTGCTTCGTGTTTGTCGGCGATGGCGGCATCCTGATGACCGGCCAGGAACTGGCAACCGCGATCCAGTATGGCGGCAAGCTTCGCATCGTGCTCTCCGACAATGGCACCTACGGAACGATCCGCACGCATCAGGAGCGGCATTATCCCGAGCGCGTGTCAGGGACCGATCTCGTCAATCCGGATTTCAGCCGATGGGGCGAGGCTTTCGGTGCGCATGTCGTGACGATCGCGCTGGGCGATGATGTCGGCGCCAAGGTTGCCGAGGCGATTGCTCATGACGGGCCGGTGCTGATCCATGTGAAGTCGAGCGCCGAAGCGCTCTCGGCCTATTCGTCGATCAGCAAGTTGCGCGGGAAGGGCATAGAGTCCCTTCGCATCCTGTCTGGCGCGGAGAAGGTGGCGCTCGTTCATTGACGGCCGGCGCGCGGAAGGCGCATGTTCCGGCGGGGGAAGTGACGTGTCCGAGACTGCCGAATCGCGCCCGTTCACGCGCTGGATGCCGGGCTCGAGGTACTCCGCCGCTACCAGGTGGCGTGGCTCAAGGACGATGTTGTCGCCGGCGTAGTGCTCACGACGATGCTGGTGCCGGTCGGTATCGCCTATGCCGAGGCGTCCGGCGTTCCCGGCATATACGGCCTCTATGCCACGATCATACCGCTCATCGCCTATGCGATCTTCGGGCCGAGCCGCATTCTGGTGCTCGGGCCGGATTCGTCGCTGGCGGCGATCATCCTCGGCACCGTTTTGCCTCTGTCCGGCGGCGATCCGGCGCGCGCCGTGGCGCTCGCCGGCGCGATGGCGATCGTTTCCGGCCTCGTCTGCCTCTTCGCCGGAATCGCGCGGCTCGGCTTCATCACCGAGCTTCTCTCCAAGCCGATCCGCTATGGCTACATGAACGGGATCGCGCTGACCGTGCTGATCAGCCAGATCCCGAAACTGCTGGGCTTCAAGATCGAGAGCCGCGGGCCGTTGCACGACATCTGGGCGATCGGCGAGGGATTATCGGCGGCAAGATCAACTGGGTTGCGTTCGCGATCGGCGGCTGCGCGCTCGCGTCGATCCTGCTGCTGAAGCGGAAACAAGCGGATTCCCGGCATCCTCATCGCCGTCGTCGTCGCGACGATCATCGTCGGCTGTTTCGACCTGGCGGAGACTGCGGGGTTGTCGGTGCTCGGGCCATTGCCGCAAGGGCTTCCTGCCTTCGAGGTCCCGTGGATCAAAGCATCCGACTTCGTTCCGGTCCTTATCGGTGGGTTCGCCGTCGCCATGGTGTCCTTCGCCGATACAAGCGTGCTGTCGCGCAGCTATGCCGCGCGGCTCGGACAGCGCGTCGATCCCAACCAGGAAGTGCATAGGCCTTGGCGCTGCCA
The DNA here is from genome assembly GCA_963805405.1 of uncultured Alphaproteobacteria bacterium. Taxonomy (GTDB): domain Bacteria; phylum Pseudomonadota; class Alphaproteobacteria; order Rhizobiales; family Aestuariivirgaceae; genus JAEUMG01. Next base: position 1,397,944 of record CAWDUC010000020.1, read on the forward strand.
ATCTCGCGGCCGGTTTCTTCCAAGGCTTTCCGATCAGCAGCAGTTCTTCGCGCACGCCGGTAGCCGAAGCCGCCGGCTCGAAGACGCAGCTTACGGGCGTCGTCGGCGCGGTCATCGTCGCCCTGCTCCTGCTCTTCGCGCCCACACTGCTCCAGCACTTGCCCAATACCGCGCTCGCCGCCGTCGTCATCGCATCGGCGATCGGGCTATTCGAAATCAGCCGATCTCAAGCGCATCTTCCGGATCCAGCGCTGGGAGTTCTGGCTTTCGATCGTGTGCTTCATCGGTGTGGCGGTGTTCGGCGCGATACCCGGCATCCTGATCGCCATCGTCATCGCGGTCATCGAGTTCCTGTGGGACGGATGGCGCCCGCATTCGGCCGTTCTCGGCCGTGCCGACGGCGTCAAGGGATATCACGACATCACACGCCATCCGAAAGCGCGGCGCGTGCCGGGCCTCGTGCTGTTCCGATGGGACGCGCCGCTCTTCTTTGCAAATGCCGAATTCTTCAAGGATCAGGTGCTTGCAGCGGTCGCGACTTCGCCGACGCCGGCAAAATGGGTGGTGGTGGCGGCAGAGCCGGTGACAAGCGTGGACGTCACGGCTTCCGACAGCCTCGGCGAACTGATCGAGGCGCTGAAGGCGCAAGGCATCACGTTTCGCTTTGCCGAACTCAAGGATCCGGTGAAGGACAAGCTCAAGAGATTCGGCCTCTTCCAAGAGATGGGCGAGGACGCATTTTTTCCAACCGTCGGCGCGGCGGTCGATGCCTATGTCGCGAACCATGATGTGGAATGGGAAGATTGAAGAGCAGAGACTCACCAAAAATTCGCCAAGGGGCACCGTCACCATGCTGAATTTGCTTCTCCTCTTCATTCCGGCAACGATCGCACTCGAGCACTTGGCTCCGGGCCAATATTTCCTCATTTTCTTCTCCTCCGCACTGGCGATCCTGCCGCTGGCCGGCTGGATGGGCCGCGCCACCGAGCAGCTTGCCGAACGGATGGGCGAAGGCGTGGGCGGCCTGCTCAATGCGACATTCGGCAATGCGGCGGAATTGATAATTGCGCTCGCGGCCTTGAGGGCCGGCCTCCATGACGTGGTGATGGCATCGATAGCGGGCTCGATCGTCGGCAATATCCTTCTGGTACTCGGCGCGGCGATGCTGGCGGGCGGACTGCGATACCCGCAACAGCACTTCAATGCGCAAGCAGCGCGCTCGCAAGCAACCATGCTGACGCTCGCGGCGATCGCATTGATCCTGCCCGCTGCCTATCAGGCAGGGCTTGGAACCAGCGCGGCGGCCGGCATCGGCGGACTCAGCATCGCGATCTCGATCGTGCTGCTCGCCACCTACCTTCTGTTCCTCATCTACTCCCTCGTCACCCATGCGGGCTTGTTCAAGGGTTCACACGAAGCCGAGGCCGACGATTCCAGCGTCAATGCGTGGCCGGTGAGCCGGTCTGTCGCCGTGCTTGCGATAGCGACCGTCTTCGTCGCGTGGATGAGCGAAATCCTGGTCGGCACGATCGAACCAACAGCGCATAAATTGGGCCTGAGCAATGTGTTTGTCGGCGTCTTCGTCGTCGCGATTCTCGGCAATGCCGCAGAACATGCAACGGCGATAACGGCGGCGCTCAAGAACCGGATGGACCTGTCACTGTCGATCGCCATCGGATCGAGCGTTCAGGTTGCGTTGTTCGTTGCACCGCTCCTGGTTCTCCTAAGCCTGATGATCGGGCCAAGGCCGATGGACCTCGCGCTGCCGGGTGGGCTCGTATTGACGGTTCTTCTCGCCGTCCTCGTCACCGGACAGATTGCCGGGGACGGACGCTCCGATTGGCTGAAAGGCGTGCAACTCCTTGCCGTCTATCTGGTGCTCGGGATCACGTTCTTCTTCCTGCCGGTGGCGATCGGTAGCTAATGCTCCGGCTTCCTTGCCGCGCGCATGAGGCGCTCGCGCAAGGAAACATAGATGGGCGGATCGCGCAGGAGGATCACCACCAGCATCGCGGCAAAGCAGGCCATGAGCATCGGCAGGAGCATGGTGACGCTCGCCGTCATTTCGATAACCAGAATAATGCCGGTCAATGGCGCGCGCACGACGCCCGCGAAGAGCGCCGCCATGCCGACGACGGCAAAGCCTATGGGTTCAATGGCAACGCCCGGGAAGGCCCACTGGCAAATGAGTCCAAAGGCAAGGCCCGCCTGTGCACCAAGCACCAGCATGGGCGCGAACAGTCCGCCCGGCGTTCCCGCCGCATAGGAGAGCGAGCCGAGGATCAGACGCAGAAGGAGGAGTGCGAGCAAGAGCGCGAGCGGCTCGACACCATTGAGGGCGCGTTGGGTCAATGGATCGCCGCCACCGACAAAGTCGGGATAAAAGAAGGCAAGACCTCCGATGCCAGCGCCGATCACACCGGCGCGAATCTCGCTGGGCACGCCTTTGAAGTGCTCCACAGCGGCAATGGAAGCGAGCAGCGTGCGGTTATAGAGGACGGCGAACAGCCCCAGGATGAGCCCGAGTACCAGGAAGAGCGGGCGGGCGCCGGCCTCGGCGAATGCAATGCTCTCGACATGGAAATCAGGCGCATCACCAAGGATCAAACGCGACACGGAGATCGCGGTGGCGGATGTGCCAAGCGCGACCATGGCAGTGCGCGGCTCAAAGCGGCGCACCAGTTCTTCGAGCACGAAGACGGCGCCGGCGATCGGCGCATTGAAGGCGGTGGCGAGCCCTGCTCCGGCGCCGGCGGCGATAAGGATGCGCCGGTCGACCCAACTCCTACGGCAGATCGTGCCGACAAGGTCCGCAAGACTTGCACCCATCTGCACGGTCGGTCCTTCACGGCCCAGCGCAAAACCAGAGCCGATGGCGAGGGCACCGCCTACGAACTTCACTGGGAGCAATCTGAACGGCGCCGGCGGCAACTTGCCCTCAAGCACGGTTTCGACATGCGGAATGCCGCTTCCCGAGGCGACGGGCGAGTAACGGCGCACAAGCCAGGCGGCGCAATAGCCCGCAATCGCGCAGGCGAGCACGACCAGGATGAGGGCGAGTACTCCGTCATGCCGCGCATCGCCGATCCAGCGCGTGCGCATATCATCGGCGCTTATGAGAACAAGACGGAAGAGGCCGCCCACCAAACCGGCGGCGGCGCCGACGATCGGTGTCAGCAGCGCCAAGACGATAAGATCGCGCGGCGTCTTGCCAGGATCGAGATCGGATTGGGGTGCGCCCATCCGGGTCAGGAGGTCGGCTGGCCGAAGAGCGCGTTATATAGCTTGCGGTCACGGCCATAGACGTCGGGGCGGAACTCGATCGTTCCAGCATCGCCACGGAAGGCGGTGCCATACATCAAGTGGACCGGAATCTTCTTTGGCAGCATGGCGCGCGTGGTCTTGTCGGTGGCCAACACCTCATTGACGCGGGCTTTCGACCAGCCGGGAATACGCGAGGTGATTTCGTAGGCAAAATCAATCGGCCGCGAGAGCCGTATGCAGCCGTGGCTGAATGCACGGCTCGTCTGCAGGAACTTGTCCTTGGACGGGGTGTCGTGAAGGTAGATGTCATGCTTGTTGGGAAGCATGAACTTGACCTTGCCGAGCGCGTTCTTCGGCCCCGGCTTCTGGCGGAAAGTGAAGGGAAAATTGCCCGGCCCGAACGATGCCCAGCTGATAGAATCCCAGGACGTGAGCTTGCCGTTCCTGAATACCTCGAACTCTGCGGCATAAGCCGACGGGTTGCGTTTCAGGCGCGGCAGCATTTCTTTCGTGGCGATGCTGTACGGCACGGTCCAGGTCGGATTGAATTCGACATAGGCCATCTCGCCGGAAAATTCAGGTGTCTGGGTTGCCGGCGCACCGACCACGACCTTCATGCGCTCGACGATCGTATCTTCCTGGACCTGCTGCAATTCGAAGGCAGCAATGTTGACGATGATATGATCATCGCCAAGATTGTCCGGCATCCAGCGCCAGCGCTCCATGTTGAGCATGATCTGCTTGACGCGCTCGGAAGCGGGAATGTTCATCGCCTGGATGGTCTGGTTCCCGATATTGCCCTTGGCTTCGAGGCCGTGACGAGACTGGAAGCGCTGCACGGCGATGACAAGCTGCGAATCATAGATCAAGGGATTGCCGGGCGTCTTGGTCCACTCGTTGTCGCCGGTCGCCTGAAGCAATGAGCGGATTTGCGGGACGCGCGGGTCCTTGGCGCCAGGTTTGATTAGATCGCCCGGATCGACCGTGCCCCAGCCGCCGCTGTTTTCAACAGCGAGGTATATCTTCAGCATCTTCTTGAGCGCCTGGTATTGCGGATTCTTGGGCTCGAAGGACGCAAGGAACTTACCGGGCTCCCGATATTTGTTGAGGTCGGTGAGGACGCGCAATACATCGATGGTCTTGCGCGAACGAAAGAGCCTGGGATCGACTTTCTGCGGGATGACGCGGCCGATCTTCAGATCCGCGGCATAGGCTACGAAGAAAGCCGAGAAGTAGAGTTCGGCACGCGCGGCGGATTGCGGCTCGTTGGGATCTATCGCATCGCGCACCTCGATCAAGGGCTCGATTGGATAGTCCGCAGGGTTGAGACCGTCATCGGCGGCACGCTGAAGGCGCTGGATGAAGGGTGTCATGCGGCCGGTGCCGACCCAATAAATCGTGCCGCCATTGTCGACGTAATGCGCGACCAGCGCCGGACGGATGCGCTGGATGGGCAGCTCCAGGCGATCTGACGATTCAAGAATTTCGGCGATTGCCTCGCTTGTCTCGCTGTAGGCGGGATTGAGATCGCCCTTGCCCGCCATCGCCGGACTCGACACCACAAGGCAGAGGATGACGACAGCGGCGATATCTAAAAGCGCACGTTGCAAGCGCATGCGGAGCGGGCCCCTACGATTTTCCGAATCGGCACACCATAGAGGAAAAATCGCGACCCGCATCATAAGGTGTGCGTTCCCTCCTCCATCGCGGAAGAGGAGAACCGCCTCACACGTTCAACAGGAGATATTCACGCTCCCAGGAGCTGATCACCTTGCGATAATGCTGCATCTCTTCGTATTTCACGTCGCGATAGGCCTCGACGAACTTTTCGCCCATCAATGTCTTGAGCGACTTCGTATAATTGAGCTTATCCAGCGCCTCATCGAGGCTGATCGGCAATGTATGTGCGTAGCGATAGGCCGAGCCTTCGACCGGTTCGGTCGGCTTGATCTTTTCGATCATGCCGAGATAACCGCAAGCCAAAGACGCGGCAAAGGCAAGATAGGGATTTGCATCCGCACCCGCGACGCGATTCTCGACGCGAAGATTTGCAGGATCAGAGGCCGGCACGCGCAGCGAGACGGTGCGGTTGTCGATCGCCCAATGGACATTGGTCGGCGCATCCGATTCCGGCACGAGCCTGCGATAGGAGTTCACATTGGGTGCAGCGAACGGCAACGCTGCGGCGAGATAGCGCTGCAAGCCGCCAATGTGGTTGAGGAAGAGCTTGGACGGCTTGCCATCGCGACCGGCGAATATGTTCTTGCCGGTCTTCGTATCCATCACCGATTGATGAATGTGCATGGAGGAGCCAGGCTCGTTCTCATGCGGCTTCGCCATGAAGGTTGCATACATATCGTGCTTCAAGGCCGCCTGGCGAACGGTGCGCTTGAAGATAAACACCTGGTCGGCGAGTTCCAGAGGATCGCCGTGGTTGAAGTTGATCTCAAGCTGTGCCGGCCCGCTTTCGTGGCTGAGCGTGTCGACGTCGAGTTCCTGCGCCTCGCAATAATCGTAGATATCCTCGACGATCGGGTCGAAATCATTGGCGGCATCGATGCCATAGGCCTGGCCACCGGCTTCCTTGCGCCCCGATCGGCCGACGGCCGCTTCGAGCGGATAATCGGGATCGAGATTCTTCTTGCACAGATAAAACTCGAGTTCGGGAGCGACTACCGGGCGCCAGCCCTTTTCGCGATAAAGGGCTAGAATGCGTTTCAGAACATGACGCGGCGCGATATCGACGGGCTCGTCATTGAGATGGAAAACATCGCAGATGACTTGCGCGGTCGGCTCGGTATACCAGGGCACCATGCGAATGGTATCGGGGTCAGGCTCCATGTAGATATCGATGGCGCTGTCGCTGACCGCGGATGTTTCCCAGACATAGCGGCCGTTGATGGTCAGCGTGAAAACTTCCTCGGGAATGCGCAGGCCCCGGGACCGATGCCCTTTCAGAAATTTCTTAGGCGGCAGTATCTTGCCGCGCGCGGTTCCCGACATATCGGCGACGAGACATTCAACTTCGCTGATCTTGTTGGCGTTGATCCATTCTTCGAATTTGGCTTGAGTCATGATGCCCTGGTGGGTTGCAAGAAAGTACAGTCTAGCCGGGCTGCTTGACGGAGAAAACAGGGGCCGGCTAAGCACCGTCAATCATGCCTAAATCGATCGATGCGCTCTCCTATTACACGGCGACCGCCAACCCCACCCCCACCCATCCGACGCTCCGCGGCGAGTTCACCGCCGATGTTTGCGTAATTGGAGCCGGCTATACCGGCCTTTCAGCGGCACTCGAGCTCGCCAGCGCGGGCTATAAAGTCGTCGTTTTAGAAGCAAAAACAGTAGGTTATGGCGCCTCCGGCCGGAATGGAGGGCAGATCTGCACGGGGTTTTCGTCGGGCCAGGCGAAGGTTGAGGCGCAACTCGGCAAGGAGGACGCGCGGAGGTGCTTTGCCATCGCGGAAGAGGCCAAGCAGCTCATTATCGATCGCATAAACGGCCACAAGATCGATTGTGACCTCGCCTGGGGCTATCTGCACTGCATCCCAAAGGCCCACCAGATGGGCGAACTCCGCGACTGGAAAGAGGAATGGGACGCACTCGGCTATCGCGACACCGAGGTTCTGACCAAGGCCGAACTTGAAGAGCGGGTCGGTACGCAGCTCTATCATGGTGCGCTGCGCGAAGGTGGCGCCGGGCATTTCCACCCGCTCAATTACTGCCTGGGGCTGGCGCGTGCAGCCACGGAGGCCGGCGCGGTCATTTACGAGAATTCGCCCGTCATTGACGTCGACACGGGCGGCTCGCCAGCTGCCCGCACGGCGCAAGGCAAGGTCACGGCCAAATACATGGTGATTGGCGGCAATGCCTATCTCGGGCGCAGCGTGCCGAAGCTCTACGGCCGCGTCATGCCGGTCACCAGCTACATCATCGCTACCGAACCTTTGGGCGACAATCGCGCACGCACGCTGATCCGCGACGGCGAAGCGGTCGCGAACACGAATTTCATCGTCGACTACTACCGCATTACCGGCGACACGCGTCTGCTATTCGGCGGAAGGGCCGCCTATTCGACGCTCGAACCGCCCAATCTCGGCGCCTATATGCGACCGCGCATGCTGGGCGTATTTCCTGAACTGAAGGACGTGAAGATCGATTATGCCTGGGGTGGCTATATCGCGATCACTTCGAACCGCATCCCAGATTGCGGACGACTGTCGCCGAATGTCTATTACGCGCATGGCTATTCGGGCCAGGGCGTTGCGCTCGCCGGCATGTATGGAAAGCTCATGGCCGAATGCATTCGTGGGCAGGCGGAGCGTTTCGACCTTCTGGCACGGGTGAAGCACCTGCCCTTCCCTGGCGGACCGGCACGGACGCCGCTTCTGGTGGCGGCGATGCTGTTCTACCGCCTGAGAGATGCGTTGTCGTAATTCAGCAGAATTCAACATCGAGATGGCGGTCGGTGATGCGACCGGTGCCTTCCTACGAAAAGAACGCACCGTGCATTCCGTCACCGAACGGCGGATGTCTTTCGCGCGACCGTCCAAGCCCGCAACTTGTGCGGGTAGAGTTGACAGGCGGCAAGCGCCGCTTGCCTCGAACAGACGAGATGCCTCCTGAGATGCAGGTTTGCGTGGTGGAGGGCGATGTGCGAGAAGGGATGAATGTGCTTCCGCATCTCATCGACCGGAACACTTCTCCGGCTCTGGTGCCGCACCGCCTATGACGAGGTGATGCTGCATTGCGCCCGCATCGGGTATAAGCCGTAATAAGACTTAACTCTTATTGCTCGCCGGCCGCTGATGGCGGCCGATCACACCGTTTGCCGGAGATTCACCATGACTGCCCATTCGAAGAATCTGAATATCGCGGAACTTGTCCGCCACGACATCGCCCATCATTTTCATCCGTTTACGGATCACAAGTCATTCCACGCCGAAGGCGGCCCGCGGGTCATCACCCATGCCGACGGGGTTTGGATCTGGGACGCCAATGGCAACAAATTGCTCGACGGAATGGCGGGCCTTTGGTGCGTCAATGTCGGCTATGGCCGCAAGGAGTTGGCCGAGGCTGCCTATCGGCAGATGCTCGATCTTCCTTATTACAACACCTTCTTCAAGACGACGACCGTGCCCTCGACGGAGCTTGCGGCGAAGATCTCATCGGTGATGCCGGAGCGCTTCAAGCACATCTTCTTCGTCAATTCGGGGTCGGAGGCCAACGACACGATCGTGCGTTTTGTGCGCCATTACTGGAAGCTGAAGGGCAAGCCGTATCGGACGCACTTCATCGGGCGCAAACGTGGCTATCACGGCTCGACGATGGCGGCGGCAAGCCTCGGCGGCATGCAGGGCATGCATGAACAAGGAGGCCTCCCGCTTCCCGGTTTCCATCATGTGCAGCAGCCCTACTGGTATGATTTCGGCGGCGACCTGAGCCCGGACGAATTCGGCCTGCAGGCGGCGGCGGAAGTCGAGAAGAAGATCCTCGAACTCGGTCCCGATAATGTCGCGGCCTTCATCGGCGAACCGATCCAGGGAGCGGCAGGCGTGCTTATTCCGCCCAAGACCTATTGGCCGGAGGTGCAGAAGATCTGCCGCAAATACGGCGTGCTGATCATTTCCGACGAAGTCATTTGCGGCTTCGGACGGACCGGCAAGTGGTGGGGTTTCGAGACCATGGGTTTCGAGCCGGATATCGTGCCGATGGCGAAGGGGCTATCGTCCGGCTACCTGCCGATCGGCGCCGTCGCCTTCTCCGATAGTGTCGTCAAGGAATTCTTCGACAAGGGCGGCGAGTTCTATCCACGGCATGACCTATGCCGGGCATCCCGTGGCGGCCGCCGTGGCGCTCAAGAACATTGAAATTCTGCAATCCGAGAAACTCGTCGAGCAGACCGCCGAGCTCGGCCCATATTTCGCCAAGGGCTTGCGAGCTTGATGATCACCCCATTGGTCGGGGAGACCCGCTCGGTCGGGCTTCATCGGCGCCATCGAACTGACGTCCGACAAGGCCAAGCGCACGCGTTCAAGGATCCGGGCCGGGTCGGCACGATCTGCCGCGACCATTCCTTCAAGGCCGGCCTCATCATGCGGGCCTGCTGGGACACGATGGTGCTGGCACCGCCGCTGATGCATCTCCAAGAAGGAGATTGACGAGATGGTACGCTGTCGCCAGACAGGCTCTGGACGCGACCTTAGCAGGACGTGAAACACGAGTTGAGATGAAGCGAAATTCAGTTGAACCCCCAAAGAAGGGGCGTAAGCTGACGATTATATGCGGCCAATGACCGCCGACCGGCGGCGCTTCGCGTGGGCGCCCACCGGTCGATAACCTGAGGAAATCGCAATGAACACATATCGTCCCCGCTACCGTGCCGAACCGGCGTTCGTTATTGAAGGGCGCCAGCATCGCAGCCGTCGGGCTTACCATGATGCCGCGCTTCTCCCTCGCCGACGAGGAGAAGAAACTCAACCTCTACAACTGGGATACCTATATCGGCGAGACCACTCTGGCCGATTTCGAGACCGCGACAGGCATCGAAACCAAAATGGATCTCTTCGCCGACAATGACGAGCTTTTTGCCAAGCTCAAAGGCGGCAATCCCGGCTATGACGTGATCGTTCCGACCAACGACAATCTCGAACGGATGATCAAAGCCAATATGGTGATGCCGATCGACCATGCGAAGATCCCGAACATGGCAAACATCGACACGCCCTTCCAGGACGCTACCTTTGATCCCGGCCGTAAATACTCGATCCCCTACATGTGGGGAACGCTCGGCATCGGCTACCGCAAGTCGAAGATCGACGGCGCCGTTGATTCCTGGAAGCTGTTGCTCGATTCCGACCAGCTTGCAGGTAAGATTTCGCTACTCGGCGACGCGGCAAACGTCCTTGGTCCGGCGCTCAAGTATCTCGGCTATTCTTACAATTCGACAAACATGGACGAATTGAAGAAGGTGGAGGAGCTGCTGATCCACCAGAAGAAGAATGTTAAGGTCTTCGCCGATGACAATGGGCAAGACCTGCTCGCCTCCGGCGAAGTCGATGCCTGCATGGAGTGGAATGGCGACATCATCCAGGTCATGAAAGAGGATGACGATCTCGCCTATGTCGTCCCGACAGAGGGCTCGCTTCTGTGGCAGGACACGATGGCGATTCCAGTCGGCGCGCCGCACCCGGGAAATGCCCATCTCTTCCTTGACTTCGTCCTGGGGCCCGAAGCCGGCAAGCTCATTGCCGACACGATTCAGTATGCAACCGCCAATGCGGCGGCCAAGAAACTGATGGACAAAGCGTATATCGAGAACACTGCGATCTTCCCGCCGCAGGAAGTCATCGCCAAGTGCGAAGCTGCGCTGTACCTAGGCGAAGAGGCAACGAAGGTGCGCGACGAAATCTGGACGCGTATCCAGGCGGCATAAGCCACCACAGCCAAACAATCCCCTCTCCCTCGCGGGTGAGGGGATTTTCTTGTTTTCCATCAGCCGCAGCCTAAACGGGATCAGACATCATGAACGCACCGAGCTACAACTTCACTGGCAAGGCAGCGATCGTCACCGGCGCAGGCGGGGGCATGGGAGAAGCCATTGCGCGCGACCTCGCCAAGGCCGGCGCGAGCGTTACGGCGATCGACCTGAAGCCCTGCCCGCCTAGTCTTGCCGGCGAAAAATCCGTGAGTTTCGTACAAGGCGACCTGCGCGACCGCAGCTTTGTCGAGGCGACCATTGCAGCAGCCCACAAGCGCTTTGGGAGGCTCGATTATCTGGTCAACGTGGCTGGCGTGTTATGGTTCGGACGCGACAAGTCCCTGCTTGAGATGGACATGAAGGTCTGGGACGACGTCATGGACATCAATCTCAAGAGCATGGTGCTCACCAGCCGGGCGGCGGCGCCCTTCATGCAGGAGAGCGGTGGCGGCGCCATGGTGCATTTCTCGACGATCCAGTGGATGCGCGGCGATCTGAAACCCCAGGACGCCTATCAGGCGTCGAAGGCCGCGGTCTGCGCCGTTTCGCGTTCACTCGCGATGCAATTGGCGGGCGACGGTATCCGTTCGAACACAATTTGTCCGGGCCCTACCCTGACGCCACTTCAAGCCCGCTGGGATACGGAGAAGGTTCGCGCCGAAGTTGCCGATTATATTCCGCTCAAGCGCCTCGGTTCCGCCGAAGACATGGCCAATGCAGCACTGTTTTTGCTCTCCGACGGATCGAGCTTCATCACCGGCGTCGATCTCGTTGTCGATGGCGGCATGTTGCTGCGCAACTAAGGCGAGTTGCCGGTCAGGGGAAATCCGGTCTAGCATCGTCGCGGTGGGGAATTACCGGGGGGACCTTGGAAAGCTGGAAGAATAATCGCGGCGCCTTCTGGGTGCTTGCTTTGCCAGGTGCGTTGTGGCTCGCGCTGTTCTTCGTCATACCGCTCGGCCTGATGTGGCTCATGTCCTTCGGCGAGAAGGCGGTCATCAATGGCGAAGTGTCGATCACCCAGATCGACATCACCGGTACACTTTCAAATTACGCGCGAAGCTTCGATCCGCTCTATCTCACCATCATGTGGAAGTCGATCTGGATCAGCGCGCTTGCAACCGCGCTGTGCCTCGCGACCGCCTATCCGATCGCCTTCGGCATCTGCTTCGCACCCAACAAGTGGAAGCCCTATCTCCTGCTCCTCATCATCCTGCCCTTCTGGATCAATCTCCTCATCCGCACCTATGCGCTGATCGCGGTATTCCGAACGCAGGGCTATCTCAACCTGACGCTTGGCTGGGTCGGGCTTGGGCCTTTTGAAATGCTCTATAATAACGGAGCGGTGATCTTCGGCCTGGTCTATGTCTACATGCCGTTCATGGTCCTGCCGCTCTACGCGACCATCGAGCGGCTGGACAAATCCTTCCTTGAAGCAAGCCTCGATCTTGGCGCGTCGCAATTCACGACATTCCTTAAGGTGACGGTGCCGCTCACCATGCCGGGCATTATCTCCGGCATTCTTCTGGTCTTCATTCCCTGCCTCGGCTCATTCCTCACCCCCGACCTCCTCGGAGGCGCCAACGCCGTCATGATCGGCAATGTCATCGAGCGCCAGTTCAAGGCCGCCAATGACTGGCCATTCGGATCGGCGCTGTCATTCCTCCTCATGTATGCGACTTTCGGCGCGCTGGCCTTGCGGTCGCTGTTTGCACGCCGCAGCAAAGGCGTTGATATCTGATGGCCGCGCAAATGAAACCCGGCCAAGGGCCGCTCGATTACGGCAGCCGCCTCTGGCTCAAGCTACTCTTCGCCGGCATCATCATCGTGCTTTACGTGCCGATCATCACGCTCATCGCCTTCTCGTTCAATACCGACAAGCGCGGCATCGTGTGGCGCGGCTTCACCCTCGACAATTACCTCAAAGCCTGGAACAACGCCTCGCTGCAGGAAGCGTTGATCAATTCGCTGATGATCGCTTTCATCGCGACGATCATCTCAACCGTGCTCGGCGCGCTGACGGCGCTTTTGCTCTGGCGATTCCGATTTCCCGGGAAGGGGCCTATGAGGGCTTCATGGCCCTGCCGATCGTCATCCCTGAAATCTGCATGGGCGTGTCGCTCCTGCTGTTCTTCATCAAAACGGGGATGATGGACCTTTCGGTGCATCTCGTCTGGCCGTTCAATCTCCTCAACATCATCATCGCGCATGTGGCTTTCTGCTTTCCCTTCGTGGCGGTGGTGGTGCGTTCACGGCTCGTCGGCTTCAACCGGCAATTCGAGGAAGCCTCGAAGGATCTCGGCGCGTCCGAATGGCAGACATTCTGGAGCATCATCGTTCCCTTCATGATGCCGGGCCTCGTCGCCGGGGCGCTGCTCGCGTTCACCTTGTCGCTGGATGATTTCGTCATCACGTTCTTCACATCGGGGCCGGAGACCGTTACCTTCCCGGTGAAAGTCTACTCGCTGGTGCGGCGCGGCGTTTCACCCGAAATCAACGCCGCCTCGACCGTGCTGATCGTCATCACTGTCGTCGCCACCGTCCTCGCCATGAAGCTACAGGCACCCGCTGCCAAGTCGGAGCAGAGCTGAGATCATGACCGATACGATCGTCTCCATCCGCAATGTCACAAAAGTCTTTCCGGGCGGGGTCAAGGCCGTCGACAACGTTTCCTTCGACATTGCGCAGAACGAGTTTTTCGCACTTCTCGGGCCCATCGGGCTGCGGCAAGACCACCCTGCTCCGCATGATCTCGGGTCTCGAAACACCGACCGGCGGCCAGATCGTCATCGGCGGCGAGGACATGGCGCTGACGCCGCCCAACAAGCGGCCGACCAACATGGTGTTCCAGTCCTATGCCGTGTTTCCGCATATGACGGTCGCCGACAACGTCGCCTATGGGCTCAAGGTGACTGGCGTGCCACGCGAGGAGACCAGGCGGCGCGTCGCCGAAGCGCTCGACATGGTGAAGCTCACCGCCCTCGCCGATCGCAAGCCCGACCAGATGTCGGGCGGCCAAAGGCAGCGCGTCGCCTTGGCGCGCGCGCTGGTGAAGCGACCCAAGGTGCTATTGCTGGACGAGCCACTGTCGGCGCTCGACGCCAAATTGCGCGACGAGATGCGACTTGAACTGACGCGACTCCAGGAGAACGTCGGCATCACCTTCATCATCGTGACGCATGACCAGGACGAAGCTCTGTCCATGGCAAGCCGCATCGCGGTCATGGATCGCGGCGCGGTGCGCCAGATCGCGACGCCGTCGGAACTTTACGAGCACCCCTCCAGCCGCTTCGTGGCAGACTTCATCGGCAAAGTGAACCTGCATCGAGGCGCAGGTCGTCTCGAATACGGCAAACGCGTCTCATTGGCGACGTCAAAGGGCTGGGCCGGATCGAGCATTCCTGTTTCATCGCCGGCCGCCGGCAAGATCGCCATCGCGGTGCGCCCCGAAAAGCTCAAGATCGGCTCCAGCGAGCCACTCGCCGCCAATGTCATCAAGACGCGCGGCAAGGTGCGCGACGTTGCCTATTATGGCGATACCAGCCATGTCGTTGTCGCGGTCGATGACGGACCCGATCTGTCGGTGAATGTGCAGAATGAATCGCGACTGGGCGGGGCCGGCGTCGAGCGCGGCCAACAGGTCTGGGTGCATCTGGTCGCCGAACGATTCGCTCGTTTTGACGGAGTAAAGCGCTTGGTTCTCAATATTTCAGCCGACGATCCCCTGCCGGGAGATGAAGCCTTTCGCCGCAAGGACCTGAAGGGCACGCGCTGGGAGGCGACCTATGCCGGTGCGCTTTCCTTCATGCGGCGCAAATACACGCGCGACCTTGCAGGCGTCGACATCGCGGTGAGCGGCATTCCCTTCGACCAGGCGACGTCGCACCGGCCCGGCACGCGCTTGGGGCCCGAAGCGATCCGCAAGGCTTCGGCCGAGAATGCCTGGGGGCCGTTCTGGCCGTGGATGTTCGATCCCTTCGATACGCTGGCCGTCGTCGATTATGGCGACTGCTTCTTCGACTGGGGGCGCAAGGAAGACGGCGCCGGCATTCATCGAGAAGCATGCGGCCGAGATCATCGCGAGCGGCGCCGAGATGCTGACCTTCGGCGGCGATCATTATGTGACCTATCCGTTGCTCAAGGCCCACGCCAAGAAGCACGGCCCTTTGGCGCTCGTCCATTTCGATGCCCATCGCGATGTCGAGCCCGATGACGGCGGCCGCATCGACCACGGCACGATGTTCAATTACGCGGTGCAAGACGGGCGTGATCGATCCCGAAGAAATCGATCCAGGTCGGCATCCGCACCACCTTCACCGGCGAGCGGAAGATGGGCTTCACCATCCTCTATGCCGATCGCGTCCATGCGATGAGCGCCGACGAGGTGGCGCGCGAGATCATCCGCGTGACGGGCGGCACCAAGGCCTATCTCACCTTCGATATCGACTGTCTCGATCCTTCGGCGGCGCCCGGCACCGGCACGCCGATCCCCGGCGGCCTCACCTATCACCAGGCGGCGTCGATCATCCGCAAGCTGACGCCAGTCAAATTCGTCGCGATGGACATCGTCGAAGTCTCGCCACCCTATGATCATGCCGACATCACGGCACTGGCCGCCGCCTCACTCGCAATGGAGTATCTTTGCCTGAAGGCGGCGCAGCGCGGCGCCAGGGCAGAGGAGATGGCGGATTAATAGTTTTCGCTGCCGAGACATCGCCTTTGGCGATGCACCTCGATCCGTACGCGACCGTCATGCCAGCGAAGGCTGGCATCCATCGCGACATGATTTCATGGGCCCCGGCTTTCGCCGGGGTGACGGGTGTGGCCCTCGTGGGAGAAGGCGGACAACGAATTTCCCTCCCCCCTTGTGGGGAGGGATCAAGGGTGGGGGTTGCGCTGAACGTCCAAACCCCCACCCGAAATTTGCTTCAGGCTTTGCCTCGCAAATTTCGACCTCCCCACAAGGGGGAGGTTGAAGGCACGCATAAAAATACCCCTCGTCCTCAAGCGCGCGCGAAGGCGCGCCTCGAAGGATGAGGGGTGATGAAAACAAATCTGTATACGGACGAATACGCCTTACGACGTGTCGTCGAGCGGCGGGTGCATGCTTCGGACCAGCCAGTGGCACTCTTTCAGGATCTCGTCGACCTCGTGCTTTGCCCGCTGGCGGAATCCGGGAGGGCGCCCAGGGCGCATGGGACTCCAGCGCTCAGGACGCCGATCTTCCTTGGGACGCGCCTCCCAGCGGGCGAGCCGCAGGGCGTGGCGCGGGATGTCTTGCAACGCATCGACAACGGCCACGAGGCGGCGGACGAGGTGCTTCGCACTGACCATGCCGTCATCGACGACTTGCTGCTTTGCCTGAGCGGCGGCGATCTCAGCCTGTTTCTGCTCAAGGAATGACTCGATGGAATGGATGTGGGGCTCGCGACCACGGCGCCTCTTCTTGAGACGGCGGCAAAAACGCTTGAGCGGGTCGAACAACCCGAAGAGCGGCCTGCGCTTGCGTCTGGCCTTGCCTTCGTCTTTCGGCTGGCCTTTGTCTTTGCTGGATGTTTTGGTTTTCGCAGACGCGGGGCGCCTGGGCCTGTACTCGACCACGATGTCGCGCGCCGCGGCGATGATGAGCCGCCTGACCGCTGATTCCGCCGTCCGAAGAATGCCGAGCACATAGCGGTGGAGTGGCTTTGACAATCCTCTCGACGCTGCCGCCCTCGGTCAGTCCGATCTCGGCGCAGAGCTTCAAGACCTCGCCCAAGAGCGGCAATCGCCAGCGTTCGATGATGGAAGATATATCCATGTCGCGGCAATAGAACATATTACGAACTTTGTCAATTACCGATATTGCATTCCATAATCGTTCTCCCCGCCTAGCAAGGAGAAGGAGGAAATCGAGAGGGGTAGATGAGCGTCATTCGCCGAAGGCCGCTTCCATGAGACGGCGGGTATAGGGTTCGCGGGGGTTGTCGAGTACTTCGTCGGGGGCACCCTGCTCCACCATGCGCCCGTCCTTCATCACCATGATGTGGTCGGCCATGGCGCGCACCACCGCAAGATCGTGGCTGATGAAAAGATAGGACAAGCCATGCGCCGTCTGGAGGTCGCGCAGCAGATCGACGATCTGCTTCTGGACCTGGCGATCGAGCGCCGAAGTTGGTTCGTCAAGCACGACGACCCTCGGCTTCAGGATAATGGCGCGCGCTATGGCGATACGCTGGCGCTGGCCGCCCGAGAATTCATGCGGATAGCGGTTGCGCAAGCGCGGATCGAGCTGCACCTCCTCAAAGGCGAGCGCGGCGCGGCGGTCGCGCTCGCTTGCCGAGATCGATGGTTCATGGACGAGCAATCCTTCCGTGACAATCTGGCCCGAGGTCATGCGCGGGCTCAATGAACCAAAGGGATCCTGCAGAACAATCTGCAATTCCTTGCGCAACGGGCGCATCGCATCCTTGTCGAGTTTGGCGATGTCGCGGCCGTCGAAATGGATGGCGCCCTCGCTCGGAAGCAGGCGAAGCATGGCGCGGGCCAGCGTCGATTTTCCAGAACCCGATTCACCGACAATGCCTATGGTCTGGCCTTCCCTGAGCGTGACCGAAACGCGATCGACGGCACGCAGAGAGATCGGATCGCCGGACAGGAAGCCGCCGCCAAGGCGGAAGGTCACGCGAATGTCGGTTCCGTCAAGTACGCGGCGCGCACCCTTGGCAACGGGAGCCTTGCGGCCGGTCGGCTCGGCGGCGAGCAAGGCCTGGGTATAGGGATGCTTGGGCGCGGAGAAGATCGTCTTGGTGTCGCCCTGCTCGACCACCTCACCATAACGCATGACGTAGACGCGATGGGCGATGCGGCGGACGATGTTGAGATCGTGGGTGATGAAGATCAGGCCCATGCCGAGCCGCTTCTGCAGGCTTGCCATCAGGTCGAGGATTTCCGCCTGGATGGTGACGTCGAGCGCCGTCGTCGGCTCGTCCGCGATCAGAAGATCGGGATCATTGGCGATCGCCATGGCGATCATGACGCGCTGGCGCTGGCCACCCGACAGTTCATAAGGATATGACTGCATCCGCCGCTCGGGCTCGGGGATGCGGACGAGTTTCAGCAGCTCGATGGCGCGGGCGCGTGCCTCGGCCGCCAGAAACACGCTGGTGATGGATGATCGGCTCCATGAGCTGGTTGCCGATCGTGTAGAGCGGATCGAGCGACGTCATCGGCTCCTGGAAGATCATGGTGATCTTGCGGCCGCGAATGGTGTTGAGTTCATTCTTGGGCATGCCGAGGATGTTCCGGCCGCGATAGGCAGCAGTGCCCATCGCCTCGCCGTTCGAGGCGAGCAGGCCCATGGCGGCCATCATCAACTGGCTCTTGCCGGAGCCCAATTCGCCGACGATCGCCACCGTCTCGCCCGCATTGACGTCGAGCGCCACACCCTTCACCGCATCGACGATGCCGTCGATCGTGCGGAACCGCACCCTGACATCGCGCAAAGAGAAGATCGGCTCGGCCATGGCGCTAGCGATCCTTGGGATCGAGCGCATCGCGCAAACCATCGCCGATGAAGTTCAGCGCGAAAAGCGTGGTCGTGAGAAAGAAGGACGGCACGTAGATCAGCCAGTTGGCATAGGGCATGTTCTTGGCGCCCTGCGAAATCTGAACGCCCCAACTCGACATCGGCTCCTGGACGCCTAGACCAAGATAGGAGAGAAAGCTTTCGAGAATGATCACCTGCGGCACGAGCAGCGTCATGTAGATGACGACAGGGCCCAGCAGATTCGGAACGATATGGCGTATGAGGATACCGGCATTGGTGACGCCCAAGGCTTCTGCCGCCTGGACGTATTCCTGGCGCTTGATCGACAGCGCCTGGCCGCGGACGATACGCGCCATGTCGAGCCACAGCACCGCGCCGACGGCCAAGAACATCAAGACGAAGTTCCGCCCGAAAAACACGACGAGCATGATGACGAAAAAGATGAAGGGCAACGAATAAAGCACATCGACGATGCGCATCATGATCTCGTCGGTCTTGCCGCCCAAGAAGCCCGAGGTGGCGCCATAGGCGACGCCGATCACGACGGCGACAAGGCCGGCCAGCAGGCCGATCGCCAATGACACACGGCCGGCGATCAATGTTCGGGTGAGCATGTCGCGGCCGGAAATATCCGTACCCAGCAGGAAATAGGTCTGCTGGATATCGGCACTCATCGTAAGCTTCAGGCCGTCAGCGCGATTTCTCGTCGACCCTGGCGTTTTCGAAGAGGTCGGAGCGATCGAGATAGCGCGTGACGCGATCGTCGATCGGCTTGGCGGAGGTGACGGTTATCACGACGCGGCCATCAACCTCCTTCCATTCGCCCAGCACCAGGCGTGTTCGCTTGACGACCTCTTCAACAGCAGCACCAATCATATCCGGCTTGGGATAAGGCGAGAGGCTCGGCGGCACGCGGACATAATTCTGATAGATGGTCGTGAATTCATGGCCGGTAAAAGAAGGTCCGATGATGCAAGCGAGCGTCACAAGGATAAGATAGACGCCGCTCACCACCGCGGCCTTGTTGGCCTTGAGCCGTGCCCAGGCATCGGCCCAGAGCGAGCGACCGGAGATTGGCGCGGGGGCGACGATGTCAGTCATAGCGCACCCGCGGGTCGACGACGGCATAGAGCAGATCGACGATGAGGTTGAAGACGATGGTGAAGATGGCGATGACCACGACTGTCCCCATCACCAGCGTGTAGTCGCGGTTGAGGGCGGCATCGACGAAATAGCGCCCTACCCCGGGTATCTGGAAGATGGTCTCGACGATGATCGAGCCGGTCAGCAAGGCAGCCGCGGCGGGGCCCGCATAGGAGATGATGGGAAGAAGCGCGCCTCGCAGCGCATGGCGGATGACCACCGAATAGTCCGAGAGTCCCGAGCGCTCTGGCCGTGCGGATATGGTGCGAACGCAAGGATTCGATCATCGATCCGCGCATGAGGCGCGCGACGATGGCGATCTGCGGCAGGGCCAATACCACGATCGGCCCGATCTTGTTGACGAGGGCGCCATCGCCCCAGCCGCCGACCGGGAGCCATTTGAGGGTCAGCGCAAAGAGGAGCTGGAAGAGCGGTGCGATGACGAATGTCGGGATCGTGCTGCCGGCGGTCGCCGTGGCGATGACCGCATAATCGGCGCCCTTGTTCTGGTGGAGAGCCGCGATGATGCCGAGCGTGCTGCCGAGGATGAGCGCGAGAACCAGCGCGCTCGCGCCGATCTGGATCGACACCGGCAGGCCGATCCGAAAGAGCTCGCCCACCGTAAAGTCAGGAAGGTTGTAGCTCGGACCGAAGTCGCCGTGCAGGAGGCTCTGCAGATAGAGGACATATTGTTTCCAGAGCGGCTCGTCCAAATGATAGACGCGCTCGAGATTGGCCTTGATGACCGGATTCAAGCCTTTCTCCTGATTGAACGGGCCGCCCGGCGCCACGCGCATCAGGAAAAATGAAATCGTCACAATGACGAAGAGTGTGGGTATTGCGGTCAGCAGCCGCCGCAAGACATAGCGCAGCATCCGCCCCCCTTCGCTGGCAAGTGAAAACCGCCGCCTGCTTGAGGCGGGCGGCGGCTTTCAGTTCAAGTTATTCCTTGCTCAGGAAGCGGGTTGGATGGACGTCCATCACATTGTCTTCCCAACCCTTGAGCTTGTTGGAAACAACGGTGTGGAATCCGTAGTAAAGCAACGGCAGCACGCAGAGGTCGCGCGCGACGCCGATCGCTTCGGCCTCGGAGAGCTTCTTCATCCGCGCGGAGGGATCGGCAGAGGCCGCAGCCGCCGCCATCAAGTCATCATAGTCCTTGTTGGAGTATTCGGCGTAGTTGTTGCCGGTGCCGGTCTTGCAAAGGGCCAGGAAGTTTTCCGGATCCTTGTAGTCGGCAATCCAGCCGGCACGCGCCACGTCGAAATCGCCGTGGTTCTCAAGATGCGCGTAGTGCGTCTTGGTATCGGTATTGAGGAGCGTGACTTCGATGCCGAGCGGCTTCAATTGTTCCTGGATCGCCACGGCGGTATTCTTGTGGTTCTCCGAGGTATTGTAGCGGATCTCGAGCTTCAGGGGCTTGTCCGGACCATAACCGAGTTCGGCGAGAATCTTCTTGGCCGCGTCTTCGCGATCAAGCTGGGACATCTCGGCATAATCGGTCGTCTTGGTCTCGTAACCGCCGATGCCCGGCGGCACGAAGGAATAGGCCGGGATCATCGTGTTCTGCCAGACCTTCTCGGCCAGATAATCGCGATCGATCGCCATGGACACTGCGTGGCGCAGCTTGGCGTTGTTCCACGGGTCCTTCGGGATCTTGAACACGTAGTAGTAGGTGCCGAGGTAAGGCCCGATGCGGATCTGATCGCCGAACTTGGTCTTCAGATCGTTCAATTGCTCGGTGGGGATGTCGTCGTTCGAGTCGAGTTCGCCGGCCTCGAAGCGCTTCATGGCGGTGGAGCGATCTTCCGTCGGAATGTAGTTGACGGTATCGATCTTCACATTCCCGGCGTCGTAGAAGTTCGGGTTCTTGACGGCCTTGACGTGATCATTCGGCACGAATTCGGCGAGCATGTAGGCGCCGTTCGAGACGAGATTGCCGGGCTTGATGAAATCAGCGCCGAACTTTTCGACATTCGCCTTGCTCACCGCATAGGTCGACTGGTGGCTCAGCATTTCGAGGAAATAGGGCGTCGGCGCGTTCAAGGTGACTTCGAAAGTCGTGGGGTCGATCGCCTTGACGCCCAGCTCTTCCGACTTCTTCGTGCCTTTGTTGATCGCGTCGGCATTGACGACCGGCGACAGCATATAGGCGTATTCGGCGGCGGTCGCGGGATCGACCAGGCGGCGCCAGGAGAACACGTAGTCGTCAGCGGTGACGGGCGAGCCGTCCGACCATTTGCCGTCGGCGCGAAGCTTGAAAGTGTAGGTCTTGCCATCGGACGAAACCGTCCAGCTTTCGGCTGCTCCCGGGATGATCGCAGCCTTGGCGTCCTGAA
This sequence comes from uncultured Alphaproteobacteria bacterium, assembly GCA_963805405.1. GTDB lineage: Bacteria > Pseudomonadota > Alphaproteobacteria > Rhizobiales > Aestuariivirgaceae > JAEUMG01. The sequence goes on from CAWDUC010000020.1 coordinate 1,419,698, forward strand.
CAGTGAGACCTGCGAACAGGTCACGCAGAATGTTTGCCTCATAGACCGTCGAGGTCTTGTGCGGATCGAGGGATTCCGGGTCGGCGGAGTTGCCGCGATTGAATACGACCTCGGCGAAAGCGCCAGTGGCACCCATGATCAACATCGTTGTCCCGATTAGCCAGGACTTGTAGTTCACTCTCATTCAAACCTCCCTGGTTGACCGACGCCGAGACTGGCCCAGAGGCCGGCGACGGCTTCGATGAGGACAACCTTAGCACACGCGTCAGGCTTGTCCCATGCGTCGAAAGCCTGAATTCACAGCTCAGACGCTGGCCTGGCCGGCTAAGACTTGACGAGGCTTAGGAAATTTCCCATCCGGCGGCCGAGGCGCACAAGTTGCGGAACGAGCAGCAGCGCACCGAGAAGGGTTGCCAAGATCGCAAAAAGGGCAATCTGACCGGCTGCGGCATAGTCAGGTATGGGAAGCAGCGCCAAGGGGAGCGTTGCGCCAATCATAGCAACGCCGGCAACAAGAACGGCGCGGTCGAGCGCCAAGGCCTTGGCGCGCATCGTGGCCATCGAGACGGTGGAGGCGAGCCCAAGCGCGGGAAGCAGGAAAAGCATCGCGGCAGTCATGGGGATGACAGGTTTGCCCAACAGCCAAACAAGGCCGCCGGCGAGTGCTATCGCCGTTGCCAGGGCCAGGCTTGCGGCAAGCGCGCGGGTCAGATGGCGCAGGACGGCACCCGCGACGAGGATCTGAGCGGCGAGCACGAAGAAAACGGTCGCCATCATGGCGCGGCGCAGCGCATCGATCTCGAACATGTGGGTGATGGCGGTGCCCATCGCATCCGGCGCCACGGAGAGCACCGCTGCGGCAAAGCGATCCTTGTCGACATTGTCGGCCGGGACCACTTCCAAACGGAACTGGCCGTCCTTGCTGATGAAGCGCTTGCGGATCGCGTCATCGAGGGTGCGCTCGGTCAAGGCGGGAAGTTGCGACAGTTCGGAAAGGCGCTGCAACATGCCGGGGAATTCCACAAAAAGCGCGGTCTCGAGATTTCGCAAAGGCTGTGGATTTGGAATGCTGCGCGACTGCAGCTCGTAGAGGCTTTCGGAAAGGCTGCGCGATGAGACACCGAGGCTTCCGGTATTCTGGGCAGCGGCAATGCGGGCCAAGGCACTGCGCCAGGCAGAGTAATCGGCGATCAATTCCTCGTTCGTGCGAACGGCTGCAATGCTGGGCGGATCAGGCAGCAGGCCGTGCAAACGCGCGAGGGACTGGCGCTTCGCTTCCTCGTCCGGCGGAAGGAACGAGCCGATCCAGCGCACCGAGCGAACTTCGGGCAAGTTTGCCAGGCGCGACTGGAGATTTGCAGCCTCGGCGAAACTCGGGGAAAGAATCTGCGCCGAGCTATCAAACGCCGGATTGCGTTTGGTGAGTTCGGCATAGGCCCGCCCGGCAGCGTCCGGCGGCATGGCGACGGTTTCGCCCTTGGTCCCAAACTGGATTTGCGGCAGCAGCACGGCTCCAGCGATTGCAGCGGCGATCATCAGCGCACCGATCGCCGTGCCAATCGGTTCGCGCGGTTCGGCGGCATCAATGGCCGAGTCGATCCAATGCTCGCCGACCTCGTCGGGATATACCCGCAACAGCATGAGCGAGGCGGGCAGAAGCGTCAGGCACAAGATCGCGGACAGGAAGCCGAGTGCGGCGCCGGTGGCAGCGAGCATCATTATGACCGGCACGGCGGCAATGTAACCAGCCCCAGCCGCAGCGGCGAGCCCGGCCGGCGCCAGAACAATCAGCAGGCCTGACTGACGCGCCGCCAATGCGATCGCCGCGACAGGCCCATGCTGGTCGGCTATGTGATTTTCGAAACGCACGACCAAGCACAGCGCCGACAAGACCGCGACTGCCAGTCCGGGCGCCAGGGCTATCTGAGCAACGGCCAAACCTTCAGGCACGAATGTCTGGAATCCAAGCCCGACTATCGGCACGAGCATGATGATGACGGCGGCTCCCGAGCGCCAATTGCCGGCGCCGAACATCACCGCGACGGCGAGGAATACGCCCGACATGATGAGCACGGGAATTGACAGGCGGCTGAAGCCTGCATCCGCCGTCTCGCTCACCACCGCCTCGCCGGTGAGTAGCATTTTGACTTGCGGTCCGGTCTTGGCAGCAAGATCGGCGATGATATTCCTTGCTTCGCCTGTCGCATCGGCCGAACCCGTCGCGGGCGCCGCGAAGACGAACCATGTCGTATCGTCCAGCTTCGGGCGAATATTGACGAGGCCTTCCCAGTCAAAAGGACGCGGTGTGCCCGAAGCAGCGGCAGCCGCGGTCTTGGCAGCCTCGGCGAACAAGCCCTCAAGCAAGGACGCTGGAACGCCCCTCCTCCACGGCCCGTGCGATCTGGTCGGTGAGTGCCGCCAGGCCCTGGACATTGGGCGCCGTCGAAAGCGCCTGGAGCAACGGCATCAGCTTTTCGACATCGGAACCGATCTTCTCGACCTCCGCAGAATTCAGGTAGAGAACGCCGAAATCCTCGAAGAACCGGCCCGTGCCGGGCGCAAACACGCCGGTGAAAATCTGCGGCTTCGAGTTGAATTCTGTCGCAAGCAACGCGGCAGAGGCGCGTGCCTGGCCAGGAATGTCGAACTCGACCGAGATAACGATTGGCGAGGCAACGCCCGGAAACTCCCGCTCCAGGAGCGCCTGACGCTGGTCGGCGGCGGACGCCGACGTCCGGGTCTGCAACAAGGCGTCCAGATCCATGGGATGGAGCGCTATCGCGAGCGCGATGAGAAATATCAAAATGATCGAGAAGACGGCCGTCGCCCAGGCGTAGTCCGCTGAAAAGCCGGCAATCGCCGCAAAAGGTCCCTGGCCTGCGGACGCCCTGCGGACAGGCGCGGGCGCTGGCTCGCGCTCCGCGGCTGGGCGGGCATGGTCTGCCACGGCCTTGCCGCGCTGCGGTGCAATGGGTTTGCCTGAAGCGTCCGTCATGGCCTAATTTGGCACGTCAACCGTCAATGAACACTTGCCGCGATTTCCGGCTGAGCGAAACTGGCTGATTCTTCAATGCGTAATCCACCATCCAAGACCTGGGGAGTCAAAACCCGGGCGATCCATGCCGGGGAATATGTCGACCCTGTGACACGCGCTTCTTCGCCCAATCTCGTCATGTCGGCAACCTTCGCGCCCGACGAGGTCGCGGGCTTCTCAGCCCGAAATCGCGGCGACTACGATGGCTTCCTCTACGCAAGAGTATCTAACCCGACCGTTAGCCAACTCGAAGATAAATTGGCCTCCCTGGAGGGTGCGGAGGCCTGCCAATGCTTTGCTTCCGGCATGGCTGCCTCGATGGGATTGATCGTCGGCCGTCTGAACATGGGCGATCATCTCATCATCTCTGAGGCGAATTATGTCGGAACGGCCGAGTTGGTCCGCGACAGCTTGCCCCGACTGGGGCTTGAGGTCAGCCCCGTCGACACCTCGGATCCCACGGCCGTTGCGGCGGCAATCCGCCCCAACACCAAAATGCTGTGGATCGAGACCCCGGCTAATCCGATCATGCGATTGTCCGACATCGCGGTGCTTTCGAGGCTAGCCCGGGAGCGCAGCGTGCGCGATGTCGTCGTGGATTCGACTTTTGCGACGCCGATCGCCACGCGCCCCCTCGAACTCGGCGCCGATTTCGTCCTCCATTCGCTCACCAAGTATATCGGCGGCCACGGCGATGCCTTGGGCGGCGCCGTCCTCGGTCGCAAGGAGGACATGGCTGCGATCAATCTCGAATCCGTCGTCCATTATGGCGGCGTGCTTTCGCCATTCAATGCATGGCTGATCCTGCGCGGAGCCGCGACCTTGCCCATCCGAATGAAGGCGCATGCGGAAACCGCGCACGAGGTTGCTCGCTTCCTTGAAACACACCGGCGCGTAACACGCGTCTTCTATCCGGGATTGCCGTCACATCCCCAGCACGAACTCGCCAAGCGGCAGATGGCGAATTTCTCGGGCATGATGACATTCACCGTTGAAGACGGCCCCGCCGTCGCCAAACGCATGGTCGAGCGGCTGAAGGTCATACATTACGCCGTATCGCTCGGCCACCATCGCAGTCTCGTCTACTGGATCCCGACAGCAGATATCATGCGCTCTTCATTTCGCCTGGAGGGCGAAGCGCTGTCGCGGTATCGGGCGTTTGCAGGAGACGGCGTGTTCCGCTTCTCCGTCGGCATCGAGGACGCCACGGATATCTGCGCCGATCTTGATCAGGTACTCTGAGTTTCGCTCTTGGCGGAGAGCCTCGCCTCATAGGCGGCCTTGTCGCGCCGATAACCCCTAATACCCATGGGAATCATCGCGATGTAGAGGATGCTGAGAACGGTCAGCATCTGCCAGGTGAAGGTAAAGAGGCAGACGACGGCAATGGCCGCGAGGCCTAGCAGCGGCAATACATATTCGCGACTGACGCGCGATCCCAGCGTCTTGCCGGAATAGGTTGGGATGCGGCTCACCATCAGGATCGCCACGCCGGCGATGTAGGGCAGAACCAGCCACATGATATTATGGCCGTCCGGCACGATGCCGAGAAAGCCCAGATACATGGGCGCGAGTGCCAGGCCCGCTCCCGCGGGCGCGGGCGCGCCGGTGAAGTAATTCATCGTCCAGGCCGGCTTGTCCGGGTCGTCGATCGCAACATTGAAACGTGCCAGCCTGAGAGCGCAGCAAATGGCAAGCCCGAGGGCGGCGATCCAACCGATGCTGCGCAACCCGTTCAGCGACCACATGTAGATCAAAACCGCTGGCGCAACGCCGAAATTGACGAAGTCGGCCAGAGAATCGAGCTCGGCGCCGAAGCGCGACGTTCCCTTCAACAGCCGCGCAAGGCGACCATCGACCGCGTCGAGCACGATTGCCACGATGACCGCGGCGACCGCCCATTCATAGCGGCCTTCGACGCCAAGGCGAATGGCGGTGAGGCCACTGCACAGGGCCAGAAGCGTGATGAAGTTCGGAAGCAGGAAGCGGATCGGAACCTGCTTGAAGCGGTGCAGGCGCTGCCTGCGCCGGTTGCCTCCGTAACGGTCTTCGTCCAGATCAGTGAGGTCAGGCATCGAGGCCTCTCAACTCCGCCGGCCGGCGCGGCCCTGCTCGTCATTTCCAAGATCGGCGAGCACGGTTTCGCCCGCTATGGCCCTTTGGCCGACACTCACTAGGGCAAAGCAATTGGGCGGAAGATAGACATCCACGCGACTGCCAAAGCGAATGAGGCCGATCCGCTGACCGGCCTGCACCCAATCTCCCGGTTCGACAAAGCGGATGATGCGTCGCGCGACTAATCCGGCGATCTGGACGACGCCAAGCTTGCGCCCATCGGCCAGTTCAAGCGTGAAGGCCTGCCGTTCATTGTCCTCGCTTGCCTTGTCGAGTTCGGCATTGAGGAAGGCGCCAGGTACGTAGGCTATGTGGGCTATGCGGGCATCGACCGGCGAGCGGTTCACATGCACGTCGAAGACATTCATGAAGACGGAGATACGGGTCAGAGGTTCGCGCGGCAGTTCGAGTTCCGGCGGTGGAACCACCCTTTCGATCGCGCTTACACGACCATCGGCAGGCGAGATCACGAGGCCAGATCTCAGCGGCGTCACGCGTTCGGGGTCACGGAAGAAATAGGCGCACCAAGCGGTCGCGATAACACCGATCCAGCCGAGGAAATCCACCCCGAGCCAGAAGAGGACAAGGGTGACTGCGGCGAAGATGGCGACGAATTTCCAGCCATCGCGATGGATTGGCGTGAAAACGGAGGTGACGCTGTTCAGGACGGACATGCGCCCTCCTCTAGCCTGTGATTGCGGTTTTGCAAAGAACGCGAGCGCCTGGAGCAGCAACCATGGTTAGGTTGAGGTGACCAAGGTTTGCGCAATGCAAATGCATGCGCAAAAGCAATGCGGCGCGGATGCGATCGTTCAAGACCGCGATCCGCGCCATCATGTGCTCCCGCTCCCGCAACAGACGAACTGCCGCGGTTGCGCCCCCCTAAACTCGTTGCGGGGCGGGGCCGTCAAGCGACCCCGCTCCCGCATCCCGCGTCCGGCCAATCCCCACCGGCCGGCACTCCCCACGAAATCCCCGTGGTGATGCAATCATGGCCGCCACCCGTAAACGAAACTAAACCGACAGGCGTTCGGAACGCCGATTTCCTCAAATTCGAAGCAAATTTTTCCGGTAATGTTAAAGGGAGCTTAAGGCGTGTAGCCCGCCACGCGCTTGCTCCAGGCTTCGATATGCGTCTCCGGCAGCGGCTCTTCGGCCTCGCGGTCTGCCTCGACCAGGCGCCGGCGGGCCTCGTCGACGGCGCGCTGCCGGTTCCACATGGCAGCGTAGATGCCGTCTTGCGCAAGCAATGCCGCGTGACTGCCGCGCTCGACCATGCGGCCCGCCTCGAGCACGATGATTTCATCGGCATCGACAACGGTCGAAAGCCGGTGCGCGATGATCAACGTCGTGCGATTGCGGGAGACCTGGCGTAAGTGCCGCCTGGATTTCCAGTTCGGTGAAGCTATCGAGCGCAGAAGTGGCCTCGTCGAGGACGAGGATCGGCGGACCCTTGAGAATAGTGCGGGCGATCGATACCCGCTGCTTTTCGCCGCCCGACAGCTTCAGACCGCGCTCGCCGACGAGCGTGTCATAGCCGCGCGGCAGCTGCATGATGAAGCCGTGGATCTGTGCGAGCCGCGCGGCGTTCTCGACATCTTCGTCGCTCGCGTCAGGGCGGCCATAGCGGATGTTGTAGCGAATGGTGTCGTTGAAGAGGACGGTGTCCTGCGGCACCATGCCGATCGCCGCGCGCAAGGATGTCTGCGTGACCTCAGCGATGTCCTGGCCATCGATGAGTATGCGTCCCTTGTCGGGTTCATAGAACCGGTAAAGCAATCGCGGAATAGTGGATTTGCCGGCGCCCGATGGCCCGACGATCGCGACGGTCTTTCCGCTCGGAACGCGAAGCGTCAGATCGTGGAGCACGCGACGCTCAGGATCGTAAGAGAAGGAAACTTTCTCGAACTGAATATCGCCGTGCTCGATCTGCAGGGGCTTTGCGTCGGGTCCATCCTCTATCTCGGCATTGACCGAAAGAAGCCGGAACATCTCCTCGACATCGATCAGGCCTTGTTTGATCTCGCGATAGGACGAGCCGATGAAGTTCAACGGCATGTAGAGCTGGATCATCAGCGCGTTGATCATGACCAGATCGCCAACTGTCGCCTGGCCGCGCCAGACGGCGAAGGCCGACATCGCCATGCAGACTGTGAGACCGATGGTGAAAATCGCGGCCTGGCCGGCATTGAGCACGGCAAGCGAAACCCAGGTTTTTACCGCGGCGCCTTCATAACGTCTCCATGGAGCGCTCGTAGCGGCGCGCTTCATGCTCTTCGTTGCCAAAGTACTTGACGGTCTCGAAATTGAGAAGGCTGTCAATCGCCTTGGTGCTCGCCTCGGTATCGGCGGCGTTCATCGTTCTGCGAAGATTGATCCGCCACTCCGTGGCGGCGTACGTAAAGCCGATATAAAACACGATGGTGGCGAGGACGACCACTGCGTAGACCCAGCTAAATGACCAGGCCAGCACGCCGCAGACCATCACGATTTCGAGTGCGGTCGGGAAGGTATTGAAGAGCGAGAAGCGCAGAACAGTATCGATGCCGGCCGTGCCGCGCGAGATGATGCGCGAAAGACCGCCGGTGCGCCGCTCCAGGTGGAATTTGAGAGACAGCGCGTGGAGATGACGGAAGGTCTGGACGGCCAGCTGGCGCACGGCGCGCTGACCGACCTTGGCGAAGATCGCATCGCGAATCTGGGCAAGGCCGACCATGCTGACGCGGCCAATGCCGTAGGCGAGAATGAAGAAGAACGGGACCGCGAAGGCGACGGCGGCCGTACCGCCGACCTTGATCAGTGCGTCAGTCGCGTATTTGAAGGTGTAAGGCGTCGCGACGGTGACGATCTTGGAAAGCACCAAAACCACCATGGCGATGGCGACGCGCAAGCGCAGGTCGGCGCGATCCTTCGGCCAGAGGTAAGGCAGCAGCTGGCGGAGAATGCGCCACTGCTCGCCATCAGCCGGCACCTCCGCCCCTTTTTGAGGCGGTGATATCACTGAACGATGGTGCCTCCCTCTTCGGCCGACAATGGCTTCTTCCGCTTGGGATCGATGGTCTCAGGCGGCACCGCATTCGGGGTCGCGAAGATCTGGCCGGGATAGATGAGGTCAGGATCGCGGATCTGGCCCTTATTGGCCTCGTAGATCACCGTGTAAGACATGCCCTTGCCATAGATCACCCGCGACAATTTCCAGAGGTTATTGCCGGGTTGGATGATGATGCGGCCCTTCTTGGGTTCGGTTGATTGTGCGCTCATTGGCAACCGTGGCGGCGGCGGAATCGGTCGATTTCTGCTCGATTTCCGGCTCGGCTTGGGCGGCAACGGCCGGTTCTTCGGTCTTTGCCGCCGGCTGCTCGGTCTTTGCGGCAGGCTCCTCAGTTGGCGTCACGGCGGGCGCTTCCGATTTTGCGATCATCTCGCCTTGTTCAGGCTTGGCAATCTCCGTCTCGGCCTCAGTGGCGGGAGCGGCAGTCTCAGGCTTGGGCGCGATTTGGGTATCGGCGGACGCGGCGGCCTCTGACGTTTCGGAGGTTGTCGGCTTCGGAGCTTCCGTCTCTGCGGTGACCGTTGTCTCAGGGGTCGCCGGAACCGGCTGTGCCACCTCAGCGGTCTTTTGCGGTTCGGGCTGAGTCTCAGGCTCATTTATCTCAGCAACGCGAGACGCCTCTTCGCGAACGAAGGGAAGTTCGACGCGTGACATGACCTTGCCTGCGGCATCGATCTGATCGACGCGCAGGGAATGGCCGCCCGGGGCGATCTTCTGCGTTCCGGCGAAGTTCCAGTGGCCCGCCTGGTCGGCGAGCGCATCCCCGACTGCGGCGTTGTCGACATAGACACGCACGGGCGAGCCCGGCGCGGCGCTGCCGGAGAAAACGATGTCGCCCGTCGCGTTATAGTCAACAGCATCAAGCGAAACGGGCACGCCAGGCTTGGCAACGGGCGTTTCAACCGGTGGCTGCTCGACGGCCGCTTGTTCGGTCGTGGGAGCCTGGGTTGCGGGTTCTTCAGTCTTGGGAGCCTCGGGCGTCGGCTCGGCGACGGCCATCTTTGTCTCAGGAGCCGCCTCCGGCGCTTTCTCGGCCGTCGCCGGCGTCTCGCCACCAGCAGCCGTCGAGTCGACCGCCGGCTGGTCGGTCGTTTTCTCGGCGGTCTCGGCGGTCGCAGCAGGCTTGGTTGGGGTTGCCTCGGCGGTCGTGGTCGGCTCGGCCTTCTGCAAGACCTGGGTCGGCATGCCAGGCTCGACCAGGGCGACAATCGCCTTTTCGGTCGGATTGGTCGGAACCACGACGGCAATCGACTGATCGGAGATAACCGTCTGGCCGGAATCGGCGACCTTTTGTTCGACCGACAATTCGCTCGGCCCCTTGGGCAGCGGAGCCTCGGTGACCACGACCCAGTCGCCCTCGGCATTAGCCTGGGCCTGGCCTACGACCTCGCCATTGCGCTTCAGCGTCACGTCGGCGCCCGGAGACGCCTGGCCGGCGGCGAGGGTTCCGCCATCCGATTCGACGCGCACCGTGTCGAAGGTGGGCTTTGCTGCGGCTTCAGTCGTAGTTTCAGGCTGTTTTGCGGGTTCCGGTGCCTTGGCGGTCTCAGGCGTCGGGGCCGTTTCTGGGGCCTTGGTTTCAGGAGCGGGCGCGGACTCGGGAGCCGGCGTTTCGGTCTTGGCCGTCTGCTCGGGCTGGGCCGGAGCGGCTTCAGGCTTCTTTTCCGCCGTCGCGTCGGCCGGTTTTTCCGGTGTCGCGGGCTGGGCCACGGCCGGTTCTGGGAGCTTTTCTGCAATTGTGACGGGCTGGCGCGAATAGATGATTGCGCCAAGGCCAACTGCGGCTGCGACTGCCAGGCCGGTGAATATTGCTACTGGGTTATTTTTCATGTTCTGCCGTCCAAGCCTGTTAAACAGCCGCTTTGGGCGGAAATTTGTCTTTGCCTCCACGAATCCCGTCCGCAACCTTCATAATGCTGCTTGAAACAATGTGCAAAGGCCGCCATGCCGAAGCGGCCGTGGTCTGCACCGGAAAGGTAAAAATGAAGCCGAAATACAATCTCTGCGTCTATTGCGGCTCGGGTCCGGGCCGCAATCCCGCCTATATCGAAGCCGCCCGTGAACTCGGCCAAGCCATGGCCGATGACGGGATCGGCCTCGTCTATGGCGGCGGCAGCCTGGGATTGATGGGCGAAGTGGCGCGGGCAACCCTGGCCGCCGGCGGCCATGTGACCGGCATCATTCCGGAATTCCTGGTGACCCGCGAGCGCATGCTGGCGGATGTGAACGAACTGATCGTCACCGCCAACATGCATGAACGCAAGATGACGATGTTCGAGCGCTCGGACGGATTCGTGGCGCTGCCGGGCGGCATCGGCACCCTCGAAGAGCTGGTGGAGATCACCACCTGGGCACAACTCGACCGGCACAACAAGCCGATCATCCTGTGCAATATCAATGCGTATTGGGATCCGCTGGTGACGTTGTTCAATCACATGCGGGAAGAAAACTTCATCCGGCCCGAACTCGAATTCAAGATGGACGTGGTGACGGCGGCGAAGGATGTGGTTCCCGCCTTCCGGCACCGGCAATCGACGAGCCGCGGGAAAGTGCCGCTCGAGCCGGTGCGCAAGACGCTCTAAGCCGGGCGCTTACGCCCTGCCCGGCCGCTGAAGATTACGCTGCGAGGCAGCGATCGGAAATCGCTTCGATGTGGCGGTGATCGGTGCCGCAGCAGCCGCCCATGACGGCGAGCTTCGGCAGACGCTTCTGCAGGTCGCTATAATGACTAGCCAGGCTCGAAATGTCGCCGATGTCGAGTTCGGTCGAGGCATCGAGTTCGGCATGGCTCTTGTTAGAGGCATTGGCGCGAATGCCGCGAATACGTTCAAGCCATTCACCATTTTCGAGCACGTTATTGAAATGCTCAGGATGCGCGCAGTTGATCATGTAATAGACAGGCGCATTGCCGGTGAGCTTGTCGAGGCGCTCAATCGCACCCCGAAGCGTTTCGCCGGTCGGCAATTTTCCGTCGGTTTCGACCGTGAATGATATCGCAACCGGCATGCCTGCACTCTTCGCGGCGATTGCGATGCCGGCCGCCTCCTCGAAGTAATTCATGGTGACGGCGCTCACCATGTCGGCGCCGGCATCGCGAAAAGCCTCGATCTGGGGCCGGTGGTAGTCCGCCGCCTCATTCACCAACATCAGGGCTTCGGGACGATAGCCGTCGCCGCGCGGACCAACCACGCCGTCGATGACGATCGGACAGGACGGCGTCTCGTAGGCGTTGCGCAACTCCTTGGCGAAGTCGACGGCATCGCGATTGATGCGGTCGAGATCGGCCTGGGAATAGTCGAGCTTGGCACCCCAATCGGTATTGGCGCGCCAAGTGACCGTGTCGAGGACAAAGCCGGTGCCGTGACTCTTGGCTGCCTGCAAATAGGGTTCAAAATACTTCCGCAAGCGCGCGCGCCCGTCCGCTGCATCAAGGAGAGGGAAGGACGCAAAGCATGGAAGGTCTATTCCATCCAAGAAGACGAGCGTCGTTTCAAGCCCGCCATCGGTGAGAAAAGGGCGGTTGCCCAATTGCGGCAAGGCGTTGCGGTACTTGGCCATTGAATCCTCCTCCTATGTGTTGTTGGGGAGAGCGCGCTTTCCTGTGGTGAGTTTAGCTGATAATCGCACCAAGCTGAACGTACCCTAACCGCCGGCCCGGAGGCACGAGATGAGCGACAACAAACCCCAAGGCCCGCTGCCCTATGGCCCGTCGATTACGCTGGCCGAGGCGCGGCGCGTGATGGATGCCGCGGAAGCCGAGGCGCGCGCCAATGGCTGGCCGATGGTGATCGCGATCGTCGACACGGCTGGCTTGCTGGTGATGTTCCATCGCATGGACAATACCCAGACTGGGAGTGTCGAGATCGGCCCGGCAAAGGCTCGCACGGCTGCCCTCTTCAAGCGACCGACGCGGGCCTTTGAAGAAGCGATCGCCAATGGCGGAATCGGCCTGCGCATATTGTCGATGACGCATGTCATGCCGCTCGAGGGCGGCCTGCCGATCGAGCGCAATGGCGCGATTATCGGCGGCATCGGCGTCTCGGGCATGTCGTCGCCGCAGGATGCGCAGGTTGCGCGGGCGGGATTGGCGGCGCTGTAAAACCTTCAGGCCGAAGACGGATCCTGCAACGGCTGCCGGCGCAGGCGGTCCTCCCGCAAGGCGGAGACCGTGTAGATTGCAAGCGCAATCCAGATGATGATGAAGGACAGAAGCTTCCAACCATCCATCGGCTCGCGGAAGACGAAGACGGCGGTGAGGAAGACGAGCGTCGGCGAGATATATTGCATGAGGCCGGCGGTCGAGTAGCGAATGCGCTTGATCGCCACCGCGAAGAGAAGCAACGCCGTCGCCGTCATGAGGCCGCAACCCATCAGCATCAGCGTGTAGAAGGCCGAACTCAGGAAATAGGCATGGCCAGACTGGCCAAGCCAGATCATGTAGGCCAAAGCCGGACCGGCGATCAGCAGGGTCTCGATGAAGAAACCCTGCACCGGGCCCACCGGCACGGTTTTGCGGATATAACCGTAGAGACAGAAGGTGGAACCCAGGAGGATGCCGATCCACGGGAAGACCCCGGCGCTTATCGTCTGAATCGCAACCGCGACAGCCGCCAAGCCGATGGCTAGAAACTGCGCCTTGCTGAAGCGTTCGCCAAGGAAGAGATAGCCGGCGATCACGTTCATCAATGGGTTGATGTAATAGCCAAGACTCGATTCGACCGTGCGATGCTGTTCGATCGTCCAGACATAGATTCCCCAATTGAAGACGATCAAAAAGCTGGTGAAGGCGAGCGTCACCACGACCTTCGGGCTGGCCAGCAATTTCCAGGTCGACGTGAATTGCCCCATTGCGAGCAAAACGGCTCCAGCAATTGGCAGGGCCCATAATCCGCGATTGGCGGCGATCTCGCCCGGCGACACGTCGCGTATCTGCCAGAAATAAAGCGCCATGCCGCCCCAGACGAGATGGGCAAGACCACAGGCGATGATCCCTTTATGACTCTCGGACAGGCCTTGCATCGTGGCCTTTTCGCTCAGCATCGACATGGGTCCAGCTAGTTAGCCCGCGTTTGTGCGATGCACAATGAATCGCGCCACATGGATCGCATGAACCGGGTGCATGGCGGCGTGGGCGACTACCCCACGCCTTCGCGCAGCAATTTGAAGACAATGGAATCCGACAATGCCTCGAAGGAGGCTTCGACGATATTGGGAGAGACGCCGACGGTGAACCAGCGGTTTCCGGTGCCGTCGCGGCTTTCGATCAGGACACGGGTCGTGGCTCCCGTACCGCCATTGAGGATACGAACCTTGTAGTCGACGAGTTCGAGGTCGTCGATGTAGCGCTGATACTTGCCGAGATCCTTGCGCAAGGCGACATCAAGCGCATTGACGGGACCATTGCCCTCGCCCGCATTGATGAAACTCTCGCCATCGACCTTCACCTTCACCACGGCCTCGGATACGGTTTCGCGCACGCCATTGCTCGTGTGCCTGTCCTCGACGATGACGCGGAAGGACAGCACATCGAAGAAATGCGGCACCGTGCCGAGCATGCGGCGCGCCAGCAATTCGAAGGAAGCGTCGGCGCCATCATAGGCATAGCCCTGCTGCTCGCGCTCCTTCACCTCGCGCAATAGCGCATCGAGACGCGTGTCGTCCTTGTTGACGGCAAGGCCGATGCGGCCAAGCTCGGCGATGAGATTCGACTTTCCGGCCTGATCCGACACCAGCATGCGGCGACGATTGCCGACCGTCTCGGGGGGCACATGCTCGTAGGTCTCGGGCTCCTTGACGATCGCGGAGGCATGAATCCCGGCCTTGGTGGCGAAGGCGCTTTTCCCGACATAAGGCGCCTGGGCATTGGGGCTGCGGTTCAATAATTCGTCGAAGGCGCGGGATATCGCGGCAAGGTGGCCGAGCCGGCCGGCGTCGACGCCGGTCTCGAAGCGTTCGGCGTAAGCCGGCTTCAGGACGAGCGTCGGGATGATCGAGACGAGGTTGGCATTGCCGCAGCGCTCGCCGATGCCGTTGAGCGTGCCCTGGATCTGGCGCACCCCGGCTTCAACCGCCGCCAGCGAATTGGCAACCGCCTGTTCGGTATCATTATGCGCATGAATGCCGAGATGACTCCCGGGTACGGTTTTGATCACGGCACGGACGATTTCGGAGACTTCATGCGGGAGCGTGCCGCCATTGGTGTCGCAGAGCACCACCCAGCGCGCGCCACTATCATAGGCCGCCTTCGCCACTTCCAGCGCATAAGCCGGATTGGCCTTGTAGCCGTCGAAGAAATGCTCGCAATCAAGGAGCACCTCGCGGCCGGCGGCCTTGGCGGCAGCGATCGATTCCCGGATGCTCGCGAGGTTTTCCTCGTTGGTTACCTGAAGTGCGACACGCACATGATAGTCCCAGGACTTGGCGACGAAGCAGATCGCCTTGGCCTTGGCGCGCAACAGCTCCTGAAGCCCCGGATCATTGCGCAGCGGAGCGGCCGGCGCGCTTCACCATGCCGAAGGCGGTGAAGGTCGCTTTGAGCGGGCGCGGTCTCCGCGAAGAGTGCGGTATCCGTCGGATTGGCGCCGGGATAGCCGCCCTCGACATAATCGATGCCGATCTGGTCGAGCATGCCCATGACCACGAGCTTGTCGTCGAGCGAGAAGTCGATGCCCGGCGTCTGCTGGCCGTCGCGCAAGGTCGTGTCGAAGAGATAGAGCCGCTCGCGGGCCATCACAGGAACCCCATGAAGCGCAGGACGAAATAGACGGCGAGCGCCAGCACGGCGATCTTGAGCGCGACATAGCCGCGCCAATGCCGCGGAAACGGCACCTGATCATGCCAGGATTTCTTGTTGGGATCGCGGGTTGGGTCGGTCATGGTGCCACACACTTCGTCATCCCGGCGAAAGCCGGGATCCACCTATCCACCAGCACAAGGACGGAAAGTTTGGAGCAAGCGGAAGCATGGATCCCGGCTTTCGCCGGGATGACGAAATTAATGGGATATGCGCGCCGATCACTCGTCATCGCTTGACCTCCCAGGAAGTCGTGCCGTCCTTGTTGTCCTTCAGGACGATCGCCATGGCGAGGAGTTCGTCGCGGATGCGGTCGCTCTCGGCCCAGTTCTTGGCTTTGCGGGCGGCGAGGCGTGCGTCAATCATCTCCTCAACTTTCCTCCGAATCTGCGATTTTAGTTCCGACTGCAGTCCGTCCTGCATCCAGTTGCGGTTGTAAGTACTCAGGTCGATTCCCAAGAATTGAAGACCTGCTGCTAGTCTCGCGTTCGGCGTGACTTCAATGTCCTCCATCACCGGAACGGGTTGACCGCTAGTAACAACTTGCGCTTTGGGCGCCATACGAGCTTCACCCACCAGTCTGTGAAGCTCGGCAATGGCGCGCGGGGTGTTGAGGTCATCGAACAGTGCCTCAAGAAATTCTGCTGTCGGCAGTACTTCCTCTCCCTCTTCGATGTCCGCAAAGTGAGCGAACTCGCTTAGGATATTAGCCGCTTGTCCGAGAGCGTGGAGAGTAAAGTCAATGGGTTGACGATAGTGGGTTGTCAGCAACGCAAGCCGAATAACTTGGCCAGGCCACGAAAATTGCTGCCAGCCGGTAAGCAATTCATTGATCGTCACGAAATTTCCGAGGCTCTTAGACATCTTCTGTCCTTCGACCTGCAGGAAGCCGTTATGCATCCAGATATTGGCCATGACGTTGTGGCCGAAGGCGCAGCGCGGTCTGGGCGAGTTCGTTCTCGTGATGCGGGAAGACGAGATCGATGCCGCCGCCATGAATGTCGAAGACCTCGCCCAGGTGCTTCCAGCTCATCGCCGAGCATTCGATATGCCAGCCGGGACGGCCCCGCCCCCAAGGACTTTCCCAGCCCGGCGTCTCGGCATCGGACGGCTTCCACAAGACGAAGTCCATCGCGTCGCGCTTATAGGGCGCGACATCGACACGGGCGCCGGCAATCATCTCATCGAGCGGGCGGCGCGAGAGCTGGCCGTACTCCTTCATCGACGGCACCGCGAAGAGCACATGGCCTTCGGCGGCATAGGCGTGGCCTGACGCGATCAATCGCTCGATGATGGCGATCATCTCAGGGATGGTTTCGGTGGCGCGCGGCTCATAACTCGGCTCGAGCACGCCCAATGCAGCAATGTCCTTGCGGAACTGCGTATAGGTGCGCTCCGTCAGCTCACGGATCGTAGTGCCCTCTTCGCGGGCGCGCGCGTTGATCTTGTCGTCGATGTCGGTGATGTTGCGGACATAGGTGACGTGGTCCGGCCCATAGAGATGCCGGAGCAGTCGGAACAGCACGTCGAAGACGATGACGGGGCGCGCATTGCCGATATGGGCATAGTCATAGACCGTCGGCCCGCAGACATACATGCGCACGTTCTGCGGATCGAGGGGTTTGAGTTCCTCCTTCGTCCGGGTCAGCGTGTTGTAAAGCTTCAACGTCATGCGTCATCCCAAAGGGCTTGCCGGCCCGGGGATCGCTTCGTTGAGTTGAATTAGGTAAAGCGGCGCCCTGCCAGCGGTGTGTCGGCTAGCTGATAATAATGCCGCAGATGCAGGCGGCGAGTTTACGGGCAGCGGTCATGGCGGGGCTTTTGCCGCAAGCGCGACCTCCCGTCAAGCCGCATGGCTGCCCTGCCGGCCGCCTCTTTGCCATGTGGTTTCCGGCCACTTAAGCTGCGGTCGCCCCGAAGGATTCGCGCTTCACCCTGCATGTCACCCATCTTCAAGGCCGCCCTGTGGATGGCCGGCTGGCTCATCGCAACGCTTGCCATGACGGTGGCCGGGCGCGAGGTCGGCCGCGATGTGCCGATCTTCGTGCTCATGCTGCTGCGCAGTTCGATGGCGGTGGCGCTGCTCCTGCCTTTCGTCATGGCAACCGGCGGGATCACTGGGCGCACCGAACGGTTCGGGCTGCATGTCATCCGCAATGTCGTTCACTACGGCGCGCAATATGCCTGGTTCTCGGCCCTGGTGCTGATCCCCCTCGCCCAGGTCATCTCGATCGAGTTCACCTTGCCGATCTGGGTGGCGATCCTCGCCTTCTCGTTTCTCGGCGAGAAGCTCACTTTCGCCAAGATCGCCGCCATCGCGCTCGGCTTTGCCGGCATCATCGCGATCGTCAGGCCCGGCGTCGAGGCGATCGATGCCGGACATCTCTTCGCGCTGTCTGCCGCGCTCGGCTTCTCGGTGTCGATCACGCTGACCAAGTTCCTGACCCGCACCGACAGTCCGCTCACCGTGATCTTCTACATGTTCGCGATCCAGACGGTGATCGGCGCGGTTCCGGCACTGATGGTGTGGCAGTGGCCGGAGCCGCAAAACTGGGTGTGGGTGGCTGTACTGGGCGTCGCCGGAACCTTTTCGCATTATTGCCTCTCAAGCGCGATCCAGCTTGCCGATACGACCATCGTCACGCCGATGGACTTCCTGCGTGTGCCGGCGAGCGCACTGCTCGGCTATTGGCTCTATGGCGAGGGGATCGACGCACTGACCGTGCTCGGCGCCGCGCTTATCCTTGGCGCCAACACGCTCAACCTCCTCAAGGCGCGCAGGACATGACGGCGAGCGAGGCCCATTACAAGCGTGCCGGCCTCATCATGGTGGCGCTTGCCGCCCTGTGCTGGTCGAGCGGTGGTCTCTTCGTGCGCGCGATCGAGACGGATCTCGCGACCATGCTGTTCTGGCGCGGGTTGTTTTCCGGCACGGCCGTCCTGGGGTTCTTCTTCTGGCTCGAAGGCAAACGCGCCCTCATCGTGCTGCGCCATTGCGCTGGCCGGCCCTGGCCGTGGCCGTCGCATCGGCGGTCAGCATGATCACCGGCATTGGAGCGCTGCAATATACTTCGATTGCCGATGCGCTTGTCATCTATGCAACAGTGCCCTTCGTGACGGCGGCGCTGGCCTGGGCGACGATTGGCGAGCGCCCGGCACTGCATACGATGCTGGCGAGCCTTGCCGCCCTGGCCGGCGTTGCCGTCATGCTGGGAGGAAGCTTTGCCGATGCGATGAGCGGTGCTGCGCTCATGGATGGTCTGTTCGGAAAGTTCCTCGCCGTGTTCATGGCACTCGGCATGGCGACGATGACCATCATCATGCGGAAGCACCAGGATGTGCCGATGCTGCCGGCGGTCGGGCTTTCCGCATGGATCTGCTCGCTGACGATGTTTGCCTTTGCCGCGCCGATGAGTATCAGTGCGCATGACTTCTGGCTTTGCGCGGCCTTCGGCCTTTTCCAGAACGCGTCTGGCCTTGCTCTCTATGCGATCGGCTCGCGCCGCGTACCGGCGGCCGAGGCGACACTGCTTGCAGCGCTGGAAGTGCCTCTGACGCCGCTTTGGGTATGGATCGTGTTCGGCGAAACGCCGGCGGTCGCGACCCTTGCGGGTGGATCGATCGTGCTCACTGCAATGTTCGTTCACATCTATCTCGAGACCCGACGCTTCGGGCGCCCGACGCCATAGTGACGACGCCTAACGAAACCACGTGCGCCAAGCGCGCGGTTTTGACGCCGCATCCACGTGCGGCTAGTTTGGCGCAATGAACTACCTCCTCGTTTTCCTCGGCGCCGGGATTGGCGGAACTTTGCGCCACACGGTGAACTTGATCGCGCTCAGACTTCCTGTCGCCGAGTATCCGCTCGGAACTGCCGCGATTAATGTCATGGGCTCGTTCCTCATGGGGGTGGTCGCAGGGACCTTCATGCTGAAGAGCGATCTGTCGCACGGTTTGCGCATATTTCTTGCCACCGGCGTGCTTGGTGGCTTCACGACGTTTTCCGCCTTCTCGCTCGATGCGGTAGCGCTTTACGAGCGTGGCGAAGCGGGTATGGCGGCGCTTTATGTTGTGGGCTCGGTCGTCCTGTCGATTGCAGGGCTGTGGGCCGGGCTAAGCCTCGTCCGCGCGGCGCTCTCGGCCTGATCAGTTCGAAGAATTTTATTCGATAGCGATGGTCTACCGAAAGATTGTGGGAACTGTCTCCGACAATCCTGGCGCGGATTTAACCGCTTGTTTGCGAGCCAGGATTGAAATCCCTCGCCATGCACAGGGAAGATACCCGAAGCTTGGCTCGGATCGGGGGCAAGGCCGTACTCGTGGCGGTCGTGGCGTTCGCGGCCAACATGGCGGCGATGGAAATCACGCGCGGCGCCCAGCAAGTCTCGCCGATCTGGCTTTCCAATGCGATTATCCTGGGTCTCCTGCTTTCAGCGCGGACCCGAACCTGGCCGTGGCTCATTGGCGCCGGCGCGGTCGCCAATCTCGCCGCCAATATCGTGTGCGGCGATGGGTTGGTCCTCGGGCTTGGCTTTACGGCGGCGAATATGCTGGAAGCACTGCTCGCCGCGATCCTCATTCGCGGCGGCGAGCCAGAAGGCACGATCGTTCTGACCGAGCGCAAATATGTCGCTCGCTTCTTCCTTTTCGGCGTATTGCTCGCTCCCGCCCTGGTCGCACCCGCCGGTGCCGCGCTCGTCAATATCGGCTACGGGGCCAATGCCACGGAGGTCTACCTGCGTTGGTTTGCGGCCGATGCCCTGGGCATTGCACTGGTCGTCCCACTCATCCTCCTTCTGCGACAGTCCGATTGGCGGCAGCTTGTCCCGCCGGAACAGCTTGCTAAGGACACGGCCATTATCCTCCTGACCGTTGCGGTTACGGCAGCGGTGTTCTGGCAGACAACATTCCCGCTGTCGTTCCTTCCCTATGCGATACTCGCCTTCGCTGCGTTTCGCCTCGGCCCGGCCGGTGTGGCGATCAATTGCGCAATCATGTCCGCGGTCGCCATGGCATTGACCATTTCCGGCCATGGCCCATTTGCTCTGACGGCCAGCGGCGGCATGGCGGAACGGGTCTTCGTCCTGCAGGTGTTCCTGAGCGTCGCAGTATTCATGAGCATCCCGATCGCAACTGCGCTGGCGGAGCGCAAGGAACTCGAGAAATCGCTCTACCGCGCGCGCGATGAACTCAAGGGGCTTGCATCAACAGACGCGCTGACCGGTCTTGGCAACCGCCGCGCGTTCGACGAGGCACTCGAACGCGAATGGAGCCGCGCCATCCGCTATCGCGAACCGATTTCGCTTGCCCTCCTGGATATCGACCACTTCAAGCGTTTCAACGACCATTACGGGCACAAGCCAGGTGACGAATGCCTGGCCAAGGTCGGGCACCTGCTGACCGAAACAGTGTTCCGACCGGGCGACACGATCGCACGCTACGGTGGCGAGGAATTCGCCATCGTGCTGCCGGGCACATCGGCCGAGGGCGCCCTTCAGGTCGCCGAGCGCGTCCGGCAGATCATCGAACATCAGGGCTGGCGCCATGTCGGCAGCCCGGAAGGCTGCATTACCGTATCGATCGGCGTCGCGACGATCGAGCCGACCCCGCGCCAGGTGATGAGTGTGCTATTCGAACAGGCCGATGCGGCGCTTTACAAGGCAAAGGCGCAAGGCCGCAATCGCGTCGAATGCGCAAGGCCGGCCTCGGCGAATGTCGCGGGACGGAAAGTGGTCGCCAACCTCTAGGAAGGCCGCTTCGCCACAAACTTGCCCCAACTTGTTTTCAACAGGGTCGCCATGAAACCGAAAATGACCCGGCGCCAGGCTCTCGGCGCAATCACCACCTCCCCCCTGATCCTGGCAGCGCTCAATCTCGATGCGTCCGCACTCGAGCTTGCAGCGCCGGAACCATTCGATTTCGACAAGCTGACGGCGCAGGCCGAGGCCCTGGCGCGCCAGCCCTATCGGCCGGCGACAGTCCCGGCCGCGCAGACGCTCGACAAAATCGATTTCGAGCAGGCGATCGAGATCAATTACCGCCCCGAACAGACAATCTGGGGAGATAGCGAGACGCCGATCCGGCTATTTCACCCGCATAAATTCGCCAAGGAACCGGTGCGCGTTTTCCTCGTGGACCAGGGCGCGGCGCGTGAGGTGCTATACACCGCCGACCTCTTCACCTTCGGTCCAAAGGCGGCCTTCGCAAAGACATTGCCGCATGATGTCGGCTTTGCCGGATTTCGCGTGCTCAATCCGCACAAGATCGGCGACTGGCTCGCCTTCCAGGGTGCGAGCTATTTCCGTTCGTCCGGCGAACTGGAGCAATATGGACTTGTCGGCGCGCGGCATCGCCATCGACACGGCCCTGCCAAGCCCGGAAGAGTTTCCCCGCTTCACCGAATTCTTCGTCGAGCGCGACGGATCCGCGGTCAATGTCTATGCGGTGCTCGACGGCCCGAGCATTACCGGCGCTTACCGCATCCACTGCCGCAAGGAAGGCATCGTAACAACCGAAGTCGATGCGCGGCTCTTCGCGCGCACAGACATCAAGCGGCTCGGCATCGCGCCGCTGACCAGCATGTTCTGGTACTCCGAACTCAATCGCGCCGGCGCGCCCGACTGGCGCCCGGAGGTGCATGATTCCGACGGCCTCGCCTTGTGGACCGGCAGCGGCGAGCGCCTGTGGCGGCCGTTGAACAATCCCAACCGCGTGATGACCAGCAGTTTCAGCGACCGCGCGCCGAAGGGTTTCGGCCTCCTGCAGCGCGATCGCAGTTTCTCCGACTATGAAGATGATGGTGTCTTCTACGAACGGCGCCCGAGTGTCTGGGTAGAGCCGATGGGCGATTGGGGCGATGGCGCGGTGCAGCTTGTGGAAATCCCAACCGACGCGGAGATCCATGACAATATCGTCGCCTATTGGGTGCCGGCCCAGCCGGTGCGCGGCGGCGACACGCTCGCTTATCGCTATCGCGTCTACTGGACGAAGGATGCGCCATTCCTGCCGAAGACAGGCCAAGTGGTCGCAAGCCGGCGCGGTCGTGGCGGCAGGCCGGCGGAGGTCGACAAGCTCGGACTCGTGAAATATGCGGTCGACTTCGAAGGCGGCGATCTAGCCACCTTCGAGTCCGGCGACCCGATCGAGCCGGTCGTCACGGTGTCACGCGGCGAGGTGCTCAACGCCTATGCGCTGCGCGTCAACACCACCGAACAAATGGCGGGTGATCTTCGACCTCAAGGCGGATGGAACAGAGCCGGTCGAAATGCGGGTCTACCTGCGCAAGAAGACCGGGGAACCCGTCACCGAAACCTGGCTCGCACAGCATCTGCCGGGGGTGGCGTAGCCTGTTCCCCAGTCCGGTGCTTTGGCAACATTTTTGTTGTCAACCCAACAGATTTGTTGCATACTGCGCGAATGAACAGCAGCCAGGCGAAGCGTTATCTTGCGCGTCATGGCTGTACATTCGAGCCGGGTAAAGGCGGCCATCTGCTGGTTCGACGCGGTGAGCGCAAGTCGGTGCTTCCAATGCATGGGGGCAGCAAGGAGCTAGGCAAAGGCCTTTGGCTCAAGATTCTCAAGGACCTCGGATTGAAGGACGAATGAATGCTGAGCTATCCCGTCAAATTGACCCGCGACACGAACGACACGCTTCTGGTGACGGCGCCGGACTTTCCGGAAGTTGCGACGTTTGGCGATGATACGGCGGAAGCCTTGCTGCACGCCGTCGATGCGATCGCCACCGCCATTCAGGGCCGCATCAGCGACGGCGAGGATGTTCCGCAGCCGTCCACTCCCAAGCAGCGGCAGAAGAGCGTGGCGCTCCCCGCACTTTTATGGGCCAAGCTTGAACTCTACCGGGTGATGCGACAGACCGGAACGCGCAAGGCGGATCTTGCGCGCCGTCTTAAAGTACATCCGCCTCAGATCGACCGGCTTCTCGACCTCGATCACGATTCGCGGTTAGACCAGATCGAGCGCGCCGCTCGCGCCATGGGCCGCGAACTCCACATCGAATTGCGACCGGCAGCCTAGACGCGGCGCTACTCCGCCGCTTCGGCCGCCTCGTCATCGTCAGCGACCCGCGGACGCAGGGCCTGCTCCCTTTTCAGTTCCTCGGCGACCAGGAACGCAAGTTCGAGCGCCTGGGCCGCGTTGAGACGCGGATCGCAGAAGGTGTGATAGCGGTCGTTGAGATCGACATCCGACAGCGCGCGAACGCCGCCGGTACATTCGGTCACATCCTTGCCGGTCATCTCGACATGGATGCCACCGGCATGCGTGCCTTCGGCCTGATGCACGCCCATGAAGCGGCGCACTTCGGACAAGATCGCATCGAAGGGGCGCGTCTTGTAGCCCGAAGCCGCCTTGATGGTGTTGCCGTGCATCGGATCGCAGCACCACACGACATGGCGGCCTTCGCGGGTGACGGCGCGCACCAGTTCGGGGAGATGCTTCTCGACCTTGTCGGCGCCGAAACGCGCAGATGAGCGTCAGGCGGCCCGGGTCGTTCTCCGGATTGAGCGTATCGATGAGGCGGACCAGTTCATCCGGCTTCAATGTCGGTCCGCATTTCATGCCGATCGGGTTTTTGACGCCGCGCAGGAACTCGACATGGGCGTGATCGGGCTGACGCGTGCGATCGCCGATCCACAGCATGTGGCCGGAGGTCGCGTACCAGTCGCCCGACGTTGAATCGACGCGCGTCAGGGCCTGCTCATAGCCGAGCAGCAAGGCCTCGTGGCTCGTGAAGAAATCGGTCGAGCGCAGTTGCGGCGCGGTGTCGGGATTGATGCCGCAGGCGCGCATGAAGCCCATCGCCTCGGTGATGCGGTCGGCGAGCGCATGGTAGCGCGACCAGGCCGGCGAATCCTTCAGGAAACCAAGCGTCCATTTGTGGACATGTTCGAGATTGGCATACCCCCCTTGCGCGAAGGCGCGCAGCAGATTGAGCGTTGCCGCCGACTGCCGGTAGGCCATGATCTGGCGCTCCGGATCGGGCTTGCGGCCGGCGAGATTGGGCGCCGCATCATTGACGATATCGCCGCGATAGATCGGCAGTTCCTCGCCATTGACGGTCTCGAAGGGCGAAGAGCGGGGTTTCGCAAACTGGCCGGCAATGCGGCCGACCTTCACAACCGGCTGGCTGCCGGCGAAGGTCAGGACCACCGCCATCTGCAGGAAGACGCGGAAGAAATCGCGGATATTGTCGGCCGAATGTTCAGCGAAGCTTTCGGCGCAATCGCCGCCCTGGAGCAGGAATCCCTTGCCCTCGGAGACGCGCGCGAGCTTGCGCTTGAGCTTGCGTGCCTCGCCTGCAAAAACCAATGGCGGGTAGCCTGCGAGCTGGGCTTCGACGTCGGACAGGCGCTTGCCATCCTCATAGGACGGCAGCTGCTGGGCCGGCTTTTCGCGCCAGCTCTGAGGAGTCCAGGTCGATGCTGCGGTCTTCATTGAAACGCTCCACAAACGGCGAAATTTGAAGGGAATTTGCACTGGCGTTAAGCGCAAGCCTGCGACAAGTCAATTGCCCGGTCCCGGAGGAAACCTTAGGGCAATTTCTATCTAAATCGGTCGCGATAGGCCTGGAAGGAGGCGGCCGCATCGAGATAGGCCTCCTGGCGGTCGACGCTCCAATAGCGCAGATCGTCGAGCTTGATCGGTTGCCCGGTGACCGCACAACGCACGTAATCGCCCTCCTCCAACACCTGGAAATCGGCGTCGAGATAGCGGATGCGCGCCTCGCGGGCGCGGGGGAAAACGGGGTCGTGGCGGTTCATCGGCCCTACATAGCGCCCGATTGCAACTTTTAGAAGAGCGAACCCTGGCGTGGCGGCACTTTCTCGCCGCCTTCGATCGTGGCGGCGCGCTTGCCGTCATGGAATTCGATCGCGACGTCCTGGCCCGGCCGGGTTGCGGCGGCGGCAGAGACGAGCTTGTCCGACTTGTCGCGGATGATCGCGTAGCCGCGCTTCAGGACCGCCTTGTAGGAGAGCGACTCGAAAAGCCGGGTTTGGCCGGCCAGCTCGATTTGGCGGCGGTCGAGCAACCGGCGCATGGCGCGAGGCGCGCGCAACGACTGGTCATCGAGGCGACGGCGCTGATCTTCCAGCCGGCGCCTGATCGGTGCGGCGCTGATCCGACCCTTCAATCGCTCGAGTCCCAATCGATGCGCATGGCTGTTGGCGCGCAAGGCCTGGACGAGACGCCCGCCTGCCGCATCGAGCCGCTGGCGGGCGAGCGCCAGGACGTCGTCCGGTCTCGGCAGGGCGCGACCGGCGGCACGCAGGCGGTTCTGGCGATCAGTCAGCGCCCTTGCCATGGCGCGCAGATGGCGCCCTGACAATGTCGAGAGATTGGCCAGAAGTTCGGAGCGTACAGGCACGGCGCGCTCGGCGGCGGCGGTCGGCGTCGGACAGCGCAGATCGGCGGCGAAATCGATGAGCGTCGTATCGGTCTCGTGGCCGACGGCAGAGATCAACGGGATGGCGCTCGCCGCGACGGCGCGAACGACGATTTCCTCGTTGAAGCCCCACAGGTCCTCGAGACTGCCTCCGCCCCGCGCCACGATGATCACGTCCGGCCGCGGGATCGGTCCACCGATCGCCATGGCGTTGAAACCGGCAATGGCGGCGGCAACTTCCGCGGCACTGGTTTCGCCCTGTACGCGTACCGGCCAGACCAGCACGCGGCGCGGAAAGCGATCGCTGAGGCGATGTAGGATATCGCGGATGACGGCGCCGGTCGGCGAAGTTACGACGCCGATCACACCCGGGAGGAACGGGATCGGCTTCTTGCGGGCGGCGTCGAACAACCCTTCGGCAGTAAGGAGTTTCCTGCGCTCCTCGAGCAGCGCCATGAGCGCGCCGATGCCGGCCGGCTCGATCGCCTCGATGATGATCTGATAGCCGGATTTCTGTGGATAGGAGGTGACCTTGCCGGTGGCGATCACCTCAAGGCCCTCTTGCAGCTTGCCGCGAAGGCGTCCGAAGGAGCCGCGCCAGATGACGGCGTCGAGCTTGGCGCCTTCGTCCTTGATCGAGAAGTAGCAATGTCCGGAGGAATGCGGACCGCGAAAGCCCGAAATCTCCCCCCTCACCCGGACATGGCCGAAGCGATCCTCGAGCGTGCGTTTCAGCGCAAAGGCGAGTTCGGAGACGGAGACTTCGGAGAGATTCGGCTTGCCGGTCAGAAATCTCGCCGGTTTCGGGATCGAAGTCGGTATCGGCCATGGCCCACACTTGCCATGGCGCACCGCCCTGTCAATCGAGCTTCACTGGCACGCTCTGCGCGTGGCGGAAGATATTTTCGGGATCGTAGGTCTGCTTGACCTGGACGAGACGCGGAAGGTTCTCGCCATAATAGGCGGTCTTCCAGTCGCTCATCCGGTCGCCCGGCCAATTGAGATAGGAGGCCTTGGTGCCGACGCGGGCGATGAACGCATAGGCCTTGTCGAGCCAGTCATTCAACGCGATCTGGTCATACATGGGCACGGTGAAGTCCCACATGGCGCCCGCCCGCAACAAGCCGGTGGCGCTGCGGTGGGCATAGGCGGTCGCGGCAGAGGGAATGGTTGCGACCTTGCCGCCGACCCAGCCGAAAAGGCCGAATTCGACGAAGCGGTCGCGCCTACCGAACGGAGCTTCGAGCAGGATCGCCACCATCTCGGCGATCTCGGCCTCGGTCAGGGCGCGGTCCATGTAGCGGTTCACATCGGCCCAGCCATGGCGCACGCCTGGCGGGCTCGACAACCATTGGGTCGCCTCCCAGAAGCTTCCGGCGCCGAACTCCGGCACCATCGGGTTGAACTTGATCAACGGCGCAACCAGCGCGCGCAGATCGGCTTCGGAACCGACAAGCGAACCGACGACCTGGAATGACGGATAGACGGCAGGGTTGAGTTGCCAAGGGGTTGCATCGGGCTCGCCGGCTCGCGGGCTGGAGCGGAGGAAACAGAAGGCGCTGAACTCATCGGGCGCCGTGCCGAGGATGCGTTCGAGCGCAGCATAGGCGGCGATGGTCGCATCCGCGCCGGCAAATTCCATGGCGAAAAAGGCTACACGTTGCGGCGCCGCGAGAAGTTTGAATGTGAGCGAGGTTTGAATCGCGAAATTGCCGCCGCCTCCGCCGCGACACGCCCAGAAGAGTTCGGGATTGTCGTTTTCGCTGATTTCGACTTCTTCGCCGGAGGCGAGAACGGCCGTCGTCGAGCGGAGATGATCGCAGGTGAGGCCGGCCCAGCGGGCATTATCGCCGAGGCCGCCGCCAAGCGTCAGCCCGGCCACGCCGACTTGCGGGCATGTGCCGATTGGCAGCAGCCACTGCCCGCCGCCCAGCCGGTTCAGCAATTCGCCGTTCACGGCGCCAGCTTCGATGCGGACGAGACCGCTCGCCTTGTCGATCTCGATGCGGCGCATCTTGCGCGTTACGATGAGAAGCCCGTTGGTCGAAGACATGCCGATATAATTGTGAGCGCCGCCACGGATGGCGAGCGGGACATTTTCCTGGCGCGCCCAGCCAATGCAGGCGGCGACATCCCCGGGCCCTTCGCAAAGGGCGACGGCAAGCGGCAGGATGCTATCGAAGCGGGTGTTGGCCGAAACCGACCAGGCCAAATAGTCGGGATCGGTCGGTTCGAGGAGCCGGCCCTGAAGCTTCTTGCGAAGGCCATCGACCGCGGAGGACTTGGCGCTTGCCGCGGTTGCGGCCGCAGCAATCCGGCTGTGAAGGCCAAGCGCTGTGATGGCGCCGGCCGCGCCACCCAAAAACAGTCGCCGGCTGACGTCCGGCGATCCCGAAACGAACATGCTGCCATCCCTATTCGGGCAGCAAGTTTACGCAGAGATGAATTAAGGAACTGCCTCGGGGACGCCCTACCTTGACAACAGCCATGCTAATGCTGCTTTACGGGCCTCAGCCACAATCGACCAGATTCCGGTGACTTCATGAACGTACTCCTCATCGGCTCGGGCGGTCGAGAACACGCCCTCGCCTGGGCGATCTCAGCCAGCCCATTGCTCGGCCATTTCTACTGCGCGCCGGGCAATCCCGGCATCGGCGAGATTGCCGAGTTGGTGGCGGTGGATATCACGAACCATCAGGCGATCGTCGATTTCTGCCGCGAGGCGCAGATCAAGCTCGTGGTCGTTGGGCCAGAGGCGCCGTTGGTGGCTGGTCTCGCCGATGATCTGAAGATGGCCGGTATCAAGGTCTTCGGGCCATCGAAAGCTGCCGCGCAGCTCGAAGGTTCCAAGGGCTTCACGAAGGACCTTTGCTCGCGCTTCGGCATTCCGACCGCCGCATACGGACGCTTCACCAAGCGAGAGGATGCGCTCGCCTATCTAAAACAGCATCCCGCGCCGATCGTCGTCAAGGCGGATGGCCTCGCCGCCGGCAAGGGCGTCACCGTCGCGATGAATGAAGCAGAAGCCCGGCAAGCGGTCGACGCGGTTTTCGAGGGCCGCTTCGGCGTTGCCGAATGCGTGATCGAGGATTTCCTCGAAGGCGAAGAGGCAAGCTTCTTTGCGCTCTGTGACGGCGTCAATGCCGTGCCGCTCGGTACCGCGCAGGACCACAAGCGGGTCGGCGAAAAAGATACCGGACCCAATACCGGCGGCATGGGCGCTTACTCGCCGGCGCCGGTCATGACGACGGAGCTTTGCCGGATTGCTTTCGACGAAATTATCGCCCCGACGGTCAAGGCGCTCGCCGGAATGGGAACGCCCTATGTCGGTGTTCTCTATGCCGGTTTGATGCTGACGGATTCCGGACCAAAACTCATCGAGTACAATGTGCGTTTCGGCGATCCCGAAACGCAGGTGCTGCTAATGCGGCTCAAGGACGACATACTGACGCTTATGCTCTCGGCCTGCGACGGCACGCTCGACCGTATTTCCGTGCGCTGGCACGAGGATACGGCATTGACCGTCGTCATGGCGGCGCGCGGCTATCCAGGTGATGTCGTGAAGGGCGGCGAGATTCGCGGCCTCGATTCAGCGCGCGCGCAGGAAGGTGTCGAGATTTTCCATGCCGGCACGTCGCTACGGGGAGATCAATTGATCGCCACCGGCGGGCGTGTGCTCAATGTGACGGCGCTCGGCGCCACGGTTGCTCAGGCGCAAAGGCGAGCCTATGCGGCGGTCGACGCAATCGACTGGCCCGAGGGATTCTGCCGGCGCGATATCGGCTGGCGCGCCATTGCACGCCATGGCTGATATCGCATTACTTGCCGGACGCCTCGGTCCGTGGCTGGTCAAGGCGGCGGCACAGCATCGCAAGATGCGCGATCTTCACGCCGCCTATTGCAGCTTTCTCTACGAGGCCGGAATTCCGTTGTGGCGCTCATCGCTGGCGCTTGAGGTCTTGCATCCGGAAATGACCGGCGCGCAGGTCATCTGGACGGCCGGCGATATCAAGGTGACCGACCAGACACGGCGTTATGTGCAGGAATTGGGCGCCTATGAGAACAGCCCGGTGCGGATCGTCGATGAAACCAATCGCTTGTTTCGTCGCCGGCTCGATGTGCCGGCGCCGGATCTTCCCGTCCTCGAAGAATTGCGCGAGGCCGGCGCCACCGATTATCTCGCCATGCCCTTCCCCTTCATCGACAAGACGCGCTCGGCCTTGATCTCCTACGCAACACTCGATCCGAACGGCTTCGGCGACGATCATATCGCAGCCTTGGAGCAAGCGACCGCGCAACTCGGGCCTTACGCCGAACGCAACGTGCTGCGGACCATCGCCATCGATCTCCTCAATACCTATATCGGGCGACGCAGCGGCGAGAAGGTATTCAATGGCGCGATTGATCGCGGCGCGTCGGAAATCATCCCTGCTGCCATCCTCATGGCCGATCTTCGCGGCTTCACACGCTATTCCGACGCGCAGCCCATCCCGGTCGTTCTCGACACGCTCAATGAATTTTTCGATGCGATTGTCGGGCCGATCGAGGAGAATGGCGGTGAGGTCTTGAAATTCATCGGCGATGGATTGCTGGCGATCTTTTCTGCCGACCGGCGCGAGCTAGGGCCGCGATGTTGCGAGGCACTGGCAGGGGCACGCGAAGCGCGAGTGCGGATCGCGACACTCAACTTCGAACGGGTGGAGCGCGAATTGTCGCCGCTCAGCTTTGGCATGGCCCTGCATGCCGGCGATATCGCCTATGGCAATATCGGCAGCAGGCTCAGGCTGGATTTCACGGCGATCGGCCCGGCGGTCAACCACACCAGCCGGCTCATGGAACTCACGAAGACCCTGGGCCGCGATGTGCTGGTCTCGGAAACCTTCCAGGCTTTGTGCGGCCAGCCGCTCCAGGATCTCGGCCCGCAGATGCTGCGCGATGTCAGCCCTGCCCAGCGGATTTTCGCAATCCCATCAGAGTAAACCGCGACCGTCGCACGGAGGTTCAATCCGACGTGAACTTGCTCTAAACTTGCCCCATGAGCGCGCTTTTTCCCAATACCCGCGAGGTGCGGTTCCAGGCCGGCAATACCGAGATTTTTGCACGCGTCGGTGGGCACGGACCGCCGCTTCTGCTGCTACACGGTTTTCCCCAGACGCATGCCATGTGGCACCGGATCGCGCCGCAGCTTATGGAGGAGTTCAGCTGCGTTATTCCGGACTTGCGCGGCTATGGCTTCTCCTCCTGCCCCGCCAATGATCCGGAGAATTTCACCTATTCGAAGCGCGCCATGGCGGGCGACATGCGGCAGCTGATGCAGAGCCTCGGACATCGCCGCTTCGCGGTCGCAGGCCATGATCGCGGGGCGCGCGTCGCCTATCGCATGGCGCTGGACACGCCGGACAGCGTTCGGTGCCTTGCGATCCTCGATATCGTGCCCACTTACGACATGTGGCACAATTTCACCGTGACGCTGGCGATGAAGACCTATCACTGGCTATTTCTTGCACAACCCAATCCCCTGCCGGAAATGCTGATCGAGCCCAACCCCGTCGCCTATCTCGATTTCACGATTGCAAGCTGGACCAAGACGCGCGACCTCTCGGCCTTCGATCCCGCGGCGCTTGCGGAGTATCGCCTGCATTACGCGACGCCGGAACATGTGCATGCGACCTGCAACGACTATCGCGCCGGACAGACCTACGACCTCAAGGCGGACGAGGCCGACCGTGCCGCAAACCGCAAGATCGATTGCCCGACGCTCGTGCTGTGGGGCGATGCCGGCATTCCCGCGACGAAGCGCGGCGGCACCGACGTCGAAGCCGACGATCCATTGAACGTTTGGGGTGCGTGGTGCACGAATTTGCGTGGCGCCGGCATCGACTCGGGGCATTTCATTACCGAGGAAAATCCGGAGCAGACGCTGGCGCAGCTTCTCCCCTTCCTGCGGGAATTCGGGCTGCAATGACTTCGTTGGAATTCCGCGACGCCCGCCGCGACGACGTCCCGGCAATCATAGCCCTTCTTGCCGCCGACTCGCTCGGCGCAACGCGCGAGCCAACAAATGGCAGTTTGCCGGAAAGTATCTGGAAGGCCTTCGATGTCATTTCGCGCGATCCCAATAATCGCCAGATCGTCGTCGAACTGG
Organism: uncultured Alphaproteobacteria bacterium; assembly: GCA_963805405.1. Classification (GTDB taxonomy): domain Bacteria; phylum Pseudomonadota; class Alphaproteobacteria; order Rhizobiales; family Aestuariivirgaceae; genus JAEUMG01. The sequence goes on from CAWDUC010000020.1 coordinate 1,451,239, forward strand.
CCGGCAGGATTGTCGGCTGCATGCAGCTTACGCTCATTCCCGGCCTCACCTATTCGGGTGGAACGCGGCTGCAGATCGAAGGCGTGAGAGTGGCCGAAGATTTGCGCCGCCAGGGAATCGGCCGCAGCATGTTCGCCTGGGCGATCGCGGATGCACGCCAAAATGGCATTCGCCTCGTACAACTCACGCATCACACGTCGCGGGGCCCTGCAGATGCGTTCTACCGCAGCCTCGGCTTCACGCCATCGCATGTCGGCATGAAGCTTGATCTGGGTGTCAGCACGTGAGCGGACGGCTCGATCGCCAAGAGGCCTTTGCCGGCACGCAGCCGGTTTTGCCGGCGCATCACATCGATGCGGTGCGACTGGCCGATTATCTCAGATCGCATATCGAGGGCTTGGCCGGGCCCATACAGATCGAACAGTTCAAGGGCGGTCAGTCCAATCCGACCTACAAGCTCACGACGCCACCGGCGAGCTACGTGCTGCGGCGCAAGCCACCGGGAAAACTGCTCGCCTCGGCGCATGCGGTCGATCGCGAGTTCAGGATCATATCGGCGCTATCCGGCGCCCAGTTTCCCGGTACCGAAGCCAGTTCATCTGTGCGCCGACGAGACCGTCATCGGCAGCATGTTTTACGTGATGGATTATGTGCCCGGACGGGTCTTCTGGTACCCTTGGGCAGCAGGCCTTGATGCAAAGGGTCGTGCCGCGCTTTTCGATTCGCTCAATGAAACCATTGCCCGGCTTCATAGTTTCGACCCTATCGAGCTTGGTCTCGGCGATTACGGCCGGTCGCAAGGTTACGTGGCGCGCCAAATCAAACGCTGGTCGGAGCAGTATCGTGCGTCCGAAACACGTGCTATCCCGGCAATGGAAAGGTTAATCGAGTGGCTGCCTGGCGCCTGCCCGGCCGATCAGCCTGCGGCGATCATCCACGGCGACTTCCGCCTTGACAATTGCATCATAGATTTGCACCAGCCGCGGATCATCGCCGTTCTTGACTGGGAATTGTCGACGCTGGGAGATCCCGTGGCCGATTTCACTTATCATCTCATGCAATGGTACATGCCGATATCGAATACCGGAGCCGGGGTGGGAACGCTCAAAGGTCACGAAGACGAGCCGGGGCTACCGGCCCTCGCCGATTATGTCAGCGCTTATTGCCGACGCACAGGGCGCGCCGGGATCGAAAATCTAGACGTGTATCTCGCCTATAATTTCTTCCGGATCGCAGCGATACTCCAGGGCATCGCGGGGCGGGTGCGAGACGGCACCGCCGCCAATGCCCATGCTGCCACGATGGAAAGCCAGGTCGAGCCCTTGGCCGAAACCGGCTGGGGCTTTGCGATGAGGGCAGGCGCATGACGACACCGCGCATCGGGCTCGCATTGGGCGGTGGCAGCGCGCGCGGTCTGGCCCATATCCCGATCCTCGAGGCTTTCGACGAGATCGGCATCAGGCCGGCGGTCATTGCCGGTTGCAGCATGGGGGCATTGATCGGCGCGGCCTATGCGTCCGGCATTCCGGCGAAGGAATTGCGCGCGCATACGCAGCGGCTCCTCGTCAACAAGATCGTCGCCATGCGCTATGTCTTCGGGGCGAAGAAATCGCGGCTCGGAGACCTGCTGTCGCTCAAAGGCTTGAGTTCGGTCCATATCCAGGGCGAGAAGCTCGTGAGCCTCGCCTTTCCCGAAGGCGTGGCCAAACGTGTCGAAGACACGCTTATCCCGTTCAAGATTATCACCACCGATTTCGAGCGCCTGGAAGAAAGGGTCATCACCGAAGGCCCTATGGTGCAGGCGATCGCGGCGTCGATCGCCATCCCCGGCGTCATTTCCGGCCCAAAGATCGATGGCCGCATCCACGTCGATGGCGGCGTGTGCAATCCGGTACCGTTCGATCATGTGCGGGCGGGCTGCGATCTCGTCGTGGCGGTGGACGTGACCGGGCGGCCGCGCTCGACGGGGCGCATCCATCCCACCAACCGGGAACTGGCGCTCGGCTCGATGTTCATCATGTTCCATCAGATTGCGCGGCTCAGACGGACTGTGTCGCCGCCCGATATCTATGTCGAACCACCGGTCGACCAGTTCAGGGGCAATCACTTCTTTCGCTCGCAGGAATTGTTCGATGCCGCCGAGCCCGCCAAGGAATGGCTCAAGCGCGCGCTCGAAAGCCGGATCAAGAAGATTGCTTAAAAGTCGAGTCCCTAGAATCGTTTAGCGGCGATCCTTGAAGAACTGAATCAAGAGAGCGCTGGCCGGCTCGGCGCCGATGCCGCCATAGATTTCGGGCCGATGATGGCAGGTCGACTGTTGGAAAAAGCGCGGACCGTTCTCGACTGCGCCCATCTTCTCGTCCGCAGCGCCGAAATAAAGCCGGCCAATGCGGGCGAAGGAAATGGCCGCGGCGCACATCGCACAGGGCTCCAACGTCACATAGAGATCGCAATCGGTCAGCCGTTCGCTACCAAGCTTGCGCGCGGCCTCCCGGATCGCCAGCAATTCGGCATGGGCGGTCGGGTCGCGATCAGCAAGCGTCCGGTTGCCGGCGGCGGCCAGCACAGTGCCGGCACGGTCGGTGACGACGCAGCCGACCGGCACCTCGCCGCGCTTACCTGCGGCCTCGGCTTGCGCCAAGGCATGCAACATGGGCTCTGGCAGTTTGAACGACATCGTGGTTCAGATGAACGGTGAAGCGAGGCCGGTCAAGATGAGCGAATTTGAAGGTGAACGCATTGCCAAGGTGATCGCCAGGGCGGGCGTTTGCTCGCGCCGCGATGCAGAGCGACTGATCGAAGAGGGCCGGGTTCACCTCAACGGCAAGCCCCTTGCCTCGCCTGCCGTCAATGTTGGGCCGGGAGATGCCGTAACCGTCGACGGCGTGCCCCTTCCCGCCCCCGAACGGGCACGGCTCTGGCGTTATAACAAGCCGCCTGGACTGGTTGTCAGCCACAAGGACCCGCAAGGGCGGCCAACGGTATTCGAAAAGCTCAAGACGCAATTGCCCCGCGTGGTCTCGATCGGCCGGCTTGATCTCAACACCGAGGGGTTACTGTTGCTGACGAATGACGGAGGACTCGAACGCCAGCTTGAATTGCCGGCCAATGGCTGGATCAGGCGCTATCGGGTGAGGGTCTATGGCAGGCCCGACCCGGAAGTGCTCGCCAAGCTCAAGGATGGTGTCACGATCGAGAACGTCAAATATGGTTCGATCGATGCGGTGATCGACAAATTGCAGGGCGACAATGCGTGGCTCACGGTTGCCATCCGCGAGGGCAAGAACCGCGAAGTGAAGAAGGTGTGCGATCATCTCGGATTGCGAGTGAACCGCCTGATCAGGGTCGCCTTCGGACCGTTTCAACTTGGCGACCTGGTGCGCGGTGGGCTAGAGGAAGTGCCGCCCAAGGTGCTGCGCGACCAGCTCGGCGGGAAGATCGAGGCGGGACACGCGCATGCGCATCGTCGGGGGAAAGTTCAAAGGCCATAGTCTGGCGAGCCCGGCCGGCAGCGCGACACGGCCGACCTCCGATCGGGTGCGCGAGGCGATCTTCAATATCCTCGCGCATGGCATCGAGGATTTTGCGCTCGACGGCGCGCGGGTGCTCGATCTTTTCGCCGGCACCGGCGCCATGGGGCTCGAGGCGGTTTCGCGGGGCGCGCGCTTCTGTCAGTTCGTCGACGACAGTGCCGAAGCGCGGGGGCTGATCGGGCGCAATGCCGACGCGCTGGGCGTGATCGGCCAAGTGAAGATCTGGCGCCGCGATGCGACGCGGCTCGGCCCATGCGCCCCTCAGCCGGGATACGGTCTTGCCTTTGCCGATCCGCCCTATGGCAAGGGATTGGGAAGCAAGGCGCTCGCCTCGCTGGTCGAAGGCGGCTGGCTCATGCCAAGCGCGGTTGTTGTGGTCGAAGAAGCATTGGCGGCGGAGTTGATCGCACCGGAGTCGCTGTCGTTGCTCAGCCAGCGCGACTATGGCGAGACGCAGGTGCGGTTTTATCGACTTTCACCCCGTCCCCTTGTGGAAGAGGGAAGTTTACCTCCTCCCGAATAATCGCTCGATGTCAGCCAGCGTGAAGCGCACATAGGTCGGGCGACCGTGATTGCATTGGCCTGAATTCGGCGTGCGTTCCATTTCGCGCAGCAACGCGTTCATTTCTTCGGCTTTCAACACACGACCCGAGCGCACCGAGTGGTGGCAGGCGATGGTCGCGAGCAGATGATTGATGCGCTCCTCGACGGTCTCCGCGCTGTCGAAGGCCGCAAGCTCATCAGAAAGATCACGCAGCATCCCGGCAATGCGTGCGCCACCGAGCGCGCTCGGAATCTCGCGCACCAGGATGGTGCTGTCGCCGAAACGATCGATCACCAGGCCGGCTTGAGCAAGAAGTTCGGCCGCATCCGCGAGCCGTTCAGCAGCCGCGGCATCGAGTTCGACAAGTTCGGGCACCAGCAAGGGCTGGGTGGGGATGGCTCTACGCGCATATTCGACCTTAAGCTTCTCGTAGACGATACGCTCATGCGCGGCATGCTGGTCGACAATGACGATGCCGTCGCCGGTCTGGCTGACAATGTAGTTCTGATGGAATTGCGCGCGCGCGACGCCCAGCGGGTGATCTGGAACACTTTCCGATAGAGGCTCGGCGACAACTGCGCTCAGCGCGCCGTCGAGCAGGAAGGCGGATTGCGCTTCGGCGAAGCCCTGGGGCGCCGATGCCGCAAAACTTGCTTCGACCATCTGGCGCGATGGCGGCGGCGATCGCATGGTCCCGGCGAGCGATGACGAACTGCGCCGCGCGCCCTGCGCCTAGAGGCCTCGCGGATGGCGCCGACGATCAATCCGCGAACCAAGCCGCCATCGCGAAAGCGGACTTCGGCCTTGGCGGGGTGAACATTGACGTCGACGAATTGCGGTGCGCAGGAAATGAAGAGCACGACCGCCGGGAAACGCGCCCGCATCAGGACATCGGCATAGGCGCCCTTCACCGCGCCGGCGATGAGCTTGTCGCGCACCGGTCGGCCATTGACGAAAAGATACTGATGGCCGGCCTGGGCGCGATGATAGGTCGGAAGACTAGCCCAGCCTTGCAGCGCAACGCCCTCGCGCATGGCATCAATCCTGACCGCATTGGCCATGAAGTCTGGCCCCATGATGCGTGCGACACGCTCCGCGGCATCGGCGGTTGCGGGGAGATCGAGCAGACGGCGATCGTCGCTCGCAAAGGAAAAGGCGATAGCGGGATGGGCAAGTGCGAGCCGCTTGACCGTCTCGACGGCTTCGGCGGTTTCGCCGCGCGTCGATTTCAGAAATTTCAGACGCGCCGGCACGGCGAAGAACAGGTCGCGCACTTCGATATCGGTGCCGCGGGCGAGCGCTGCCGGTTGCACCCCCTCCTTGCGGCCGCCAGCGAGCTTGATGGCATGAGCCTCGGCGGCGCCGAAAGCGCGGCTCGCAATGCGCATACGGCTTACGGAACCGATCGAGGGCAACGCCTCGCCGCGAAAGCCAAGCGTCGCGATCTCGATCAGATCGTCGTCGCCTAGCTTCGAGGTTGCGTGGCGCTCGACTGCGAGATCGAGTTCCTCGGGCGACATGCCGTGGCCGTCATCGGTGATGCGGATCAACGTGCGGCCGCCATCGCGGAAGATCACGTCGATGGCGGTCGCGCCGGCATCGATTGCGTTTTCGACGAGTTCCTTGACGACGGACGCACCGCGCTCGACCACCTCGCCGGCGGCGATGCGGTTTATGGTTCCCTCGGCGAGGCGGCGAATACGCATGACCCGTGAAGATAGCCGATTCCGGCGGATGAGGCCAAAGGCCGAAGCCGGACGAGTGGGCGGCTGTCGGGTGGATTCACGCCCTCGCCCGGCGCTACCCGCCACCCTCTCCCAAGAGGGGAGAAGAATATCTCGGGTTAATTCGCGCTCTGCTTCGGGCCAAGCCCCTTGGGCCGGCCGACGACCGTTACGATCATCTTCTCGGGATCAATCAGTCGCTTCGCCTGTGCCTTGACCTGGTCGAGCGTAACCGCATCCACCCGCCCATTGCGCTTGTTGATGTAATCGATTCCCAGATTATCCTGCTGGATGGCGAGCAACTGGCTGGCAATCTTGGCGTTTGAATCGAAGCGCAGGGCATAGGAGCCGGTGAGGTAGGTCTTGGCTTCGTCGAGTTCACGCTGGGTCGGTCCCTCCTCGGCAAAGCGCTTCATCACCGATTTGACGACATCGAGGGCTTCTCCGGCCTTTTCATTGCGCGTGCCGAGGCTGCCGATCACGAGGCCGGCGTGATCGAGCGGGTAAAGGCCCATGCTGACGCCGTAAGTGAGGCCCCGCTGCTCGCGGACCTCGTCGGTCAAGCGCGAGCCGAAGCCGCCCCCGCCGAGGATCTCGGTCATGATGTAAGCCGGGATAAAATCGGGATCATCGCGCTGGATCCCGGGACTGCCGAATACGATGATGCTCTGTGGCATGTCGCGATCGATCGTCTCGAGCGACGGGCCTGGCGCTGCCAGTGCTTCCGCCGGTTGGGCCGGCGACGCCTGATCAGGGAGCGCGCCGAAGGTCTCGTCGAGAAATTTCTTGAGGGTTTCGGCGTCGATATCGCCGACGACGGAAATGAGGAGGCCCTGGCGGGTGAACAGCCGGGAATGGAGATCGCGCAAATCCTGCGTGGTAATCTTGGCAATAGTCTCCGGCGTACCGTCAGCCTCGCGACCATAAGGATGATCGCCGAAGGTGCGCTTCATCCAGGCGCGCGATGCGATCGTCTCAGGCTCTTCGAGGTCCTGGCGCGCGCTGACGAGGAACTGGCCACGCACGCGCTCCATCGGCTCCTCGTCAAAGCGTGGCGACGTGATCGCAAGCTTCAACAGCCGGAAAGCTTCGTCACGATTGCTCGACAGTGTCTGGAAGGAGCCTTCAAAAGAATCGCGGTCGGAACTGAACGACATCTTCATCGCCAGTTCGCTCGCCTTCGCTTGGAAGCTCTTTGAATCCAGGTCGCCGGCGCCCTCGTCGAGCATGCCGGTGAGGAAATTGGCGAGGCCTTCCTTGCCCGCTGGATCAAGTGCCGCACCACCCTTGAAGGAAAAATTCATGGCGATGAGCGGGATGGTGGGGCTTTGAACAAGCCACGCCTTGATACCGCCGGGGCTAGTCACTTCCTGGATTTCGATGGCGCGGGCTGGAAGGACCATCGCGACCATCTGAAGCGCCGCGACGATGACGATGCAGCGCAAGCCGGAGATCAAATGCGACATGATATGAACTCTCAATGCTGGGTGGCGCTGTCGAGCGCGGCCGGGTTCGGCGTTACGCCGCCGTTGGGATGGTCGCCCGGGAGCAGAAGTCCGGTCGCCGAGCGGCGCTGATCGAGAATATGCTGGGCCGCCGCTTTGACCTGTTCGGCCGTGATCGCTTCGATGCGCTGCGGCCATTCGAGAACGTCCTCGACGGTTTGCCCGGTCGTCAAGGCTTCGCCAAAACTACGCGCCAGCGCTGCCTGGCTATCGAGCGCGTAAACTGATGCGGCGACGAGACGCTTCTTGGCGCGCGCAAGCTCCTCGGGGGTGACACCGTTCTTCACAATTTCATCGAGGACGGCGTCGATCTCTGCTTCAACATGGGCAATATCAGCAGCCGGCGCGGGTGCTCCATAGACCGAGAACGTACCGCTATCGAGGCCGTCACCCGAATACCACGCGCCGACATAGGCAGCGACGCGGTCGTCGACAACAAGCTTGCGGTACAAGCCGGCTGGTGGAGCCGCCGCCGGCTATCTCGGCGAGAAGATCGAGTGCTTCGGCCTCGCCAGCAGTGTCGGTTGCATAAGACGGCGCGAGATAGGCGCGCTGCAGCATCGGGGACGCGGTGCGATCATCTTTGAGGATGACACGCCGGGCGGCGATGGGTTCGGGCTCCGGGGTGCGCAGGCGCGGCTTGGGGACGAAGGTATTCTTCAGGGAACCGTAGTACTTCTCGGCGAGGGCTTTCACTTCGTCCGACGTCACGTCGCCGGCAACAATCAGCACGGCATTAGCCGGCGTATAGAAGGTCCGGTAAAAATCGATCGCTTCCTGCCGGTTGAGGGTCTTCATCTCGTCCATCCAGCCGATGACCGGCTTCTGATACGGATGGGCGTTATAGAGAACCGAATCGAGCTGTTCGCCGAGCAGGCTTGACGGGTCATTATCGATTCGCTCGCGGCGTTCTTCGAGGATAACTTCGCGTTCCGGCAGAACCGTCTCATCCTTGAGCACCAGGTTCTGCATACGATCGGCTTCGAGGTCCATCATCAGACCGAGCTGTTCCTTGGCGATGCGCTGGAAATAGCCGGTATAGTCGCGCGTGGTGAAGGCATTGCCATCACCACCATTAATACGAATCAGCCGGTCCAGCTCGCCGGCCGGATGCTTCGGCGTGCCCTTGAACATCAAATGCTCGAGGAAATGCGCGATGCCTGCTTCGCCCATCGGCTCATCGGCGGAACCAACCTTGTAATAGACCATATGGGTTACTACCGGAGCGCGATGATCCGGAATGACGACGACCTGCATGCCGTTCTCAAGCGTGAAGGTCGAGACATCCTTTATGATCGGCTCGGCCGATACCTGCCCTGCGAGGGACAAACCCAAACCGACAACCGTGACGAGTAGCAATCTGCGCATTGCGGACATTCTGACCTCATGCTTGCGCGGCGAGCGTCATTAAATCGCGCATAGGCGCGCCCGCGTCCACTGAACTTTCGGTAATAAGTCGACGACCTCAGTCGTCTTTGAACATGTCGCCCATGTTCCAGATGGTGCCATACTTCGGATCGGCAGATCGTTTGGCCGCAGCCTCAGCCTTGCGAAGCTCGTCGTTGAGGACACCTACCGGCTTGGGCTTGCCATTGGGATAGGTCTTGGAAATGCCGTAGCGGGCGTAAGCATCGTCAATCGTTGCGGGCTTCTGCTCGTCGGTCGACGCGGTTTGGGTGGCCGTCGCGGAAGCATCAGCCGTCTTCACGGGTTTGGGGGCCGCAACGACCGGGTCGGTCGAGGCGGTCATGACCGGTTCGTCGGTTGCCGTCTCCTCGACGTCCGCTGGGGCGGCCGAAACCGCGCGAAGTCTTGGTCGTGACTTGCTTTGCCTGGTTCGGCGTTCCGTATTCGGTGATCTGGCCCGTCGGCTGTTTCAACTGAAGGTCCGGCGGCATGGAGAGCGCCTGGTTGACGCGAACGGAGTTCTCGTCGGGGGAAGTCTTGCCGACGCCCAAAGTGTCGGAAAACTGGGTTTCCGTGCAGGCGCCCAAACCTACCAGCACGGCCAGACTCAGGGCGGTTCCCATCATCATTTTCATGATCGTGCCTATCCCCTCATTCCCGCTTGCTTATCCGTCCCTAATGACTGGGCAATCGGGCAATTCCGTGGCTTTAACGGCGGCCTGCCGTTGCGACAAACTCATAGAACAACAACGCCGCGCCGGCAACGATGGCCACATCGGCGAGGTTAAAGATATACCAGCTGAAGTCGCCAACGTGAAAATGGAAGAAATCGGCTACGGCGCCGTAAAGTGCCCGATCCAGTGCGTTCGCCAAGGCACCACCAATAACCAATCCCAAGGCTGTCGCGGTAACCGGGCGAAGCGTGCGCGCACTCCAGACCCAGAGAATCGCCGAGACAACGATGCTGACACCAATGAGCAGCCATTGCGCCTGCCAGGCATGGCTGGTGAGCCAGCCATAGGAGATGCCGCGATTCCAGGCTAGCACGACTTCGAAGAAGGGCAAGATCGTAACGGGCTGCCGGCCGGCAATGTCGAAGATATGCAGCAGCCACCACTTAAGGCATTGGTCGAGCGCAAAGCCGATCGCGGCAAAGGAAATCGTCAGGACCGAGAGATGGCCCCACAGAAACGGGCCGCGCCTCACGCGGTGCGTCCGAAACGCTTGTCCCATTCGCGCACGGCTTCTGCATCGCGCGGGGTGATATCCGGGAACTCCGGGTCGCTGCCGACTTCAGGACTGATCTTCCAGGAGCGCGCGCATTTCTTGCCCTGTGCCGGCTTGAAGACGACGGCAACGCCTTTGACGGCGTCGAGCCGGAAAGCATCGGCGGGCCCATCGCCCTCGATCAGGCGCGCATCGGAGGTGATCGAGATCTCGGCGAGATCGACACCCGCAAGCGCTGCGAGGTAATCGGGGTTCGAGATGTAGACTTCGGGTGCGGCTTCAAGTGCCGAGCCGATGGTCTTCTTCACCTGCCGCTCTATTTCGAGCGCGCCGGTGATGACGCTGCGCACATCCCTGATCTTTTCCCATTTCGCGGCGAGATCGGGATCGTGCCATTCGTCGGGAGTTCTGGCGAAGGGCATGACGTGCACGGACGATCCCTCGCCGCCGAAGCGGGACAGCCAGACCTCTTCCATGGTGAAACTCATGATCGGCGCCCACCAGGTGACGAGGCAATGGAAGAGCTGGTCCATCACGGTGCGGCAGGAACGCCGGCGCAGACCGGACCAGGGATCGCAGTAAAGCGAATCCTTCCTGATATCGAAATAGAAGGCGGAGAGGTCCGACGTCATGAAGTTGTTTAGCGCGGAATAGATGCGCTTGTAGTCATAGACCTCGTAGGCTTTGCGGATCGTCGCGTCGAGCTCATGCAGCCTATGCAGGATATAGCGCTCGAGTTCCGGCATGTCGGAGGCGTAGACCTGCTCCCAGTCCTTCAAACCCTCGAGCGCGCCCAGGATATAGCGCATGGTGTTGCGGAGCTTGCGATAGGCTTCAACATTGGTCTTGAGGATTTCCGGCCCGATGCGCTGATCATCGGCATAATCCGACGAGGCAACCCAGAGCCGCAGGATATCGGCTCCCGACTGCTTGATCACATCCTGCGGGAAGGTCTGGTTGCCGAGCGACTTCGACATCTTGCGGCCGTCCTCGGCCATGGTGAAGCCGTGGGTGATCAGTTGATCGTAAGGCGCACGCCCCCTCGTCCCGCAGGATTCGAGCAACGAGGAGTGGAACCAGCCGCGATGCTGGTCGGAGCCTTCGAGATAGACATCAGCCGGCCATTTGAGATCGGGGCGCTGCTCCAGCACAAACGCGTGCGTGCAGCCTGATTCGAACCAGACGTCGAGAATGTCGTCGATCTTCTCCCAGTCGTTCGCCTTGCGGCCGAGAAAACGCTCGGCAGCATCGGCGGCGAACCAGGCATCGGCACCTTCCTCGGCGAAGGCCTCGACGATGCGGTCGTTAACGGCTTCATCCTTCAATACTTCGCCGGTTGCCTTGTTGACGAAGACGGCGATCGGCACGCCCCAGGCGCGCTGGCGTGAGATGACCCAGTCGGGGCGCTGCTCGATCATGCCGCGAAGGCGGTTCTGGCCGGCGGGCGGGAAGAATTCCGTGACGTCGATCGCAGCAAGAGCTTTGGCACGCAGGCCGTCCGGCTCGCCGTCACCCATGGAGATGAACCATTGCGGCGTGTTGCGGAAGATGATCGGCTTCTTCGAGCGCCAGGAATGTGGATATTGATGCTTGAGACGGCCGCGGGCCACCAGCATGCCGGCATCGATCAAGGCCTTGATGACGGCGTCATTGGCATCGCCCTTCTCGCCCTTGTCGGTGAGGACGCGCTTGCCTTCGAAGCCCGGCGCTTCGTCGGTGAAGAAACCGTCGGCGTCAACGGTGAAGGGAATGCGCGTGTCGATGCTCTTCAGCCTTAGCAGCATTAGCTTCCCATATCTCGAAGTCATCCGTGCCGTGGCCCGGTGCGGTATGCACGAAGCCGGTGCCGGCGTCCTCTGTGACGTGATCGCCTTCAAGGAGCGGAACAGCGAATCCGTATCCCAACTTTGCCAAAGGATGAGAGCACGCAGTCACCTTCCGGATGTCGATATCTGAAACACGAGAATAGGAATCCACCCGTGCCTGCTTCATTACTTCTGCGGCAAGGCTGTCGGCTAGAATGAACCTGTCACCAGACTTAACCCAATTCTCCGGCGGCGCTTCTGATACTCGATACAGACCGTAGCTGATTTTTGGCGAGTAAGCGATTGCCCGGTTTCCAGGTATCGTCCAGGGAGTTGTCGTCCAAATGACAACAGAAGCCTGATTGTCGCCATACAATAGGTCAGCGGTTGCCTTGTCGGCAACACCATGAACCGGAAACTTCACGTAGATCGTGTCCGACGTGTAGTCCTGATACTCGATCTCGGCTTCGGCGAGCGCGGTCTTCTCGACCACCGACCACATGACCGGCTTGGAGCCGCGATAGAGTTGGCCCGATTTGGCAAATTTCATCAGCTCGCGGACGATCAAGGATTCCGACGAGAAATCCATCGTCGCATAGCGTCCGTCCCAGTCGCCGATTACCCCTAAGCGCTCGAACTCGTCGCGCTGGACCTTCATCCAGTGCGCGGCGAAGTCACGGCACTCCTGGCGGAATTCGTTGATCGGCACCGCGTCCTTGTTCTTACCCTTGGCGCGATACTGTTCCTCGATCTTCCATTCGATCGGCAGGCCGTGGCAATCCCAGCCCGGCACATAGTTCGAATCGAAGCCCATCATCTGGCGCGACTTGGTGACGATGTCTTTCAGGATCTTGTTGAGCGCGTGGCCGATATGGATGTTGCCATTGGCATAGGGCGGCCCGTCATGCAGCACGAAGAGCGGCCTGCCTTTGCTTTCGGCGCGCAGGCGCTTGTAGAGGCCCATATCCTGCCAGCGCTTGAGGAGCTCCGGTTCCTTCACCGGCAGGCCGGCCTTCATCGGGAAGGCGGTCTTGGGCAGGAACAGGGTCTCGCGATAGTCGCGGGCGGACGTTTCGTTCATGTCGTTCATGTCGGGGGCAAATCAGGGTTTAAAATCGCGGGCGTTGTAACAGCGATTGGCGGAGTGAGAAAGGGCGGCCGAAATTAACCAAAAGGCCCGGCATGCCAGGAAGTCTACTGACATATTTGGACAATTAATCCTTGAAATCTGCTTTGGGTCATCTTAAATTCGAACATAAGACGAACGAACAGAGGAAGGTCGCCATTCATGATTATTCAGGTTCAGTCGGATAGGCTTGAGGCTTCACAACCCGAAGAGCTGCCTATGACTGAAGCCAAGAAGAACGAGCGGACCGGCCTGCCCGGCTGGGCCGTGGTCATCGCGGTGCTCGCCCTGCTGCTCGGCCTGCCCTTGGTGGTGTGGACTGATGTTCGCAACCTTTCAGAGCAATCGCTCCTGCAGCAATCGACGAACCTCAATTCGGTGATCAGCAGCGTGCGCGCCTATTACGCCAAGAATGTCGTGGCACGGGTGCTCGCCTCCCCCGACAAGACGCAGGTCATCCACAATTACCATGATGTCGAGGGCGCCATTCCGATCCCGGCAACGCTGTCGCTCGAACTCGGCAAGGTCATCAGCGAACAGCAGGGCGACATCACCTATCGCTTCGTCTCGGATTATCCGTTCAAAGGCCGAGAGGCGCATGCGCTCGATACCTTCGAGATGGACGCGCTGGGCAAGCTGCGCGCGGATCCGAAGCAGAAGATCACCGATGTCTCGTGGGCGAATTTCCACGGCAAGGTGCGCCTCGTCGCACCTGTGCTGATGAGCGAGGCCTGCGTCACCTGCCACAATGCGCGCCCGGACAGCCCCAAGCACGACTGGAAGGTTGGCGACGTGCGCGGCATCCAGGAAATCATCATCGACCAGCCGATCGCCGCCAATATCCTCTCCTTCAAATGGCTGCTCGCCTATTTCGCGGCGATGGCGATCGTGGGTCTTGGTTTCGTGTTCTGGCAGAACCGGCAGGCGAAACTGATCTCCGGCATGAACAAGGAACTCGAGAGCAACAACGCCTTCCTCGCCTCGGTGTCGCTCAAGATCTCGCGCTATCTCTCGCCGCAGCTCTACAAGAGCATCTTCGCCGGCGAGAAGGACGTGACGATCCAGACGGAGCGCAAAAAGCTCACGATCTTCTTCTCGGACATCAAAGACTTCACGGCGACGACCGAGCAACTCGAGCCGGAAGAGATCACCCTCCTCCTCAACGAGTACTTCACCGAGATGTCGAAGATCGCCGCGGAGCATGGCGGTACCGTCGACAAATTCATCGGCGATGCCATCCTGATCTTCTTCGGCGATCCCGAGACCAAGGGCGTCGCTGAGGATGCCCGCGCGTGCCTGCGCATGGCGCTCGCCATGCAGGGCAAGATCTCGGAACTCAATGCGCGCTGGCGCAGCGAAGGCACCGAGAAGCCATTCCGGGTGCGCATGGGCATCAATACCGGCTTCTGCAATGTCGGCAATTTCGGCAGCGCCGATAGGATGGACTATACGATCATCGGTGCTGAAGCGAACCTCGCCGCGCGGCTGCAATCGATCGCCGAACCGGGCCAGGTCATCCTCAGCTACGAAACCTATGCGCTGGTCCGCGACATGCTGAGCGGCCATGCGCTGGAACCGATCCGCATGAAGGGCATCTCGCATCCGGTCGTGCCGTATGTGATCGATGGCGTGATGGGCGATGAAGGCGTGACGCACAAGCTCTTCAGCGAGCATATGCCCGGGCTCGATCTCTATCTCGATCCTTCCGCCATGAATGCCGACGGCGCGGCGCGGGTGAAGGCCTTGCTGGAACAGGCGCTCGCCGCGATGGAGAGCGGCCGGCGCGGGCCGCATCCGCAAAGAACATAGCGGCGGTTTCGGAGACGGCGATGCGCATTGCGATGATCGGGGCCGGCGCAATGGGCTCCGCATTCGGGGCGCGATTCGCGCGCGCCGGAACCGATGTCGTGCTGTATGACTCGGACCGGACGCATGTCGAAGCGATCGAAGTCAGCGGGCTTCAGGTCGATGCGCCGGACGGCTCGGTGAGGCTGCAACTCCCTGCGACCACGCATGCCGAGGCCATCGGGAAGGTCGACCTTGCCGTGATTCTAGTCGACAGCAATGCGACGAAGGAGGCCGCGATAGTCGCCGCGCGGGTGCTCGGCAGGGGTGGCGCGGCGCTGACTTTGCAGAACGGCATCGGCAATGTCGAAGTCTTGCGCGCGGCGTTGGGGCCTGAACGCGTCATCGCAGGGACGACCTACAACAGCGCGGCACGGATCAAGCCAGGTCACGTGCTGCATTCCAATATCGGTGAGACGACAATCGGCGAGGTCGACGGGAGTGCGTCGGCAAGAGTCGATGAGGTCGCGAGATTGCTGCGCGAGGCTGGCCTGCCGGTGACGGTCAGCGACAATGTCATGGGCCATATCTGGATGAAGTTCGTGCTCAACGCGGCAATCAATCCGGTGAGTGCGATGACCGGATTGCGGCCGGGCGAGATCGCGCGGCTATCGGCGGCGCGGGAATTACTCGAACGTGTGCTCGATGAAGTTCTGATGGTCGTTGCCACGAAGGGAATCACGCTGCCTGTCGATGATCCACGCGGGCATGTACTCGATCATGCCTGGGAGCGGTACAACCGACCGTCGATGTTGCAGAATATCGAAGAAGGCCGGCGCACCGAGATCGATGCACTGAATGGCGCATTGGTGAAGGAGGCGAAGAGTTTGGAGGTCGCAGTGCCTTTCAACGAGGCGGTCGTGCTCGCGATCAAGTCGATCGAAGCGCGTAATGCCGCGCGGGCTAGTGAGCCGCGCATAGACGAGGCAGCGCTTGAGGCCAAGGCGCGGGGAAAGAAGCGACCGAGGTAGCACAAACCACCTCCCTCCCCGGTTTCGGGGAGGGTGGACGCCACAGGCGGCCGGGTGGGGCACTCTGCGAGCAAAGGCGTCTTTACCCCACCCGTCACGCTAACGCGTGACACCCTCCCCGAAGCCGGGGAGGGAGAAGTAAGTGCAACCTCCGCTCTTGATCCCGCCAGCCGTTCGCGCTCCCCGAGTGGAAAGTTGAGTCCCGGCTTTCGCCGGGATGACGAACAGTTACTTCCTCCTGGAAGCGCGGGCGTCGGCGATGACGCAGAGCATTTCCCACATCAGGTTCGCAGCGGTGACGGAAGTAATACCCGAAGGATCGTAGCACGGTGCGACTTCGCAGATGTCGCCGCCGACGAGATTCTTGCCGCGCAAAGAGCGCAGGATCACCTGGCAATCGCGCGGCGTGAGCCCGCCGATTTCCGGCACGCCGGTGCCGATCGCCCAGGCGGGATCGAGCCCATCAATATCGATGGTGACATAGACCGGACCCTTGCCGGTCACCTGGTCGATCTTCTTGACGAGCCAATCGCGGCCCTTCTCCTCGAACTTGTCAAAGGTCACGCAGGTGAAGCCCTTGTCCTCACCCCATTTGATGTCGTCGGGCGAGAAGCGTGAGCCGCGCAAGCCGATCTGGATCGTACGCTTGGGATCGATAAGTCCCTCCTCGACACCGCGTCGGAAGGTGGTCGCGTGATTGATCTTGGTGCCGGCCATCGAGTCGAGCGTGTCGGCATGCGAGTCGATTTGCACAATGCCGACCGGGCCATCCTTGGCGATGGCACGCAAAATCGGCAAAGGGACAGTGTGGTCGCCGCCGATCGAGAGCGGCACGGCGCCAGCCTTGTGAATCTTCGTGTAGAAAGCTTCGATCATGTCGATCGACTTCGCAAAATCGAGCGGGTTGACCGGCGCGTCGCCGACATCCGCCACGTTGCAAAGATCATATGGTGCGATGCCCGAGGTCGGGTGGATGCGGCGGATGAGGCGCGATGCCTCGCGCACGGAAGCCGGCCCCTGGCGCGAACCGGCGCGAAAATTGACGCCGATATCGAACGGTACGCCGACAAGCGCGATATCGATTTCGGGCGAAATCTCATGCGACTGGGTGCGCATGAATGTGGCGATGCCGGCAAAGCGCGGAGTGACCGCAGCATCGACAGGCTGGAAACGGGGGTCTTTTCTAGGCTTCATGTCTTTCCTCCGAAGGCGGCGCAAGCTAGCGCAACGGACCGCCAAGTGGAAACACCCGTCGGCGAAATGTTGCGCTAGCTGTTAATTTTGCGCATCGGATATCTCCCAAAAGTGCGCACACTTTTGGGCCCGATGCGCCCGCTGGCTTTCGGGCTTTCCGTCCCGTATTAAATCGGCGCGGTTAAAGCAGGGAAAAAGCATGGGAACTCTTCAGACCATTCCGGCGCGGCGCGGCAAGGCAACGCGGGTGAACAAGGGCCAGTCGGTCAAAATCGTCAATACGCATGGCAACCAGGTGGTCGACACATGGGCGTTCAATGCCGGCGATTTCCGCGAATATATGGGAATGGAACATTGCCGGGCGTTCTGGAGCCGGCTCTATCCGATCGTCGGCGATGCGATGATCACCAACCGGCGGCGGCCGATCCTCACGCTCGTCGAGGACACCTCACCCGGCCGGCATGACACGCTGATCGCGCCTTGCGACAATGAACGCTACGGGCTCCTCGGCTGCACGGCCTATCACGATAATTGCCGCGACAATCTGCACGGCGGACTTGCCGAGATCGGCATCACCATTCCCTACACGCCGCCTTCGCTCAACACCTTCATGAACATCCCTTGGCGCCAGGACGGCGCGCTCGAATGGGGCAATTGTCTATGCAAGAAGGGCGACTATGTGGTTTTCCGCGCCGAGATGGACGCGATCGTCGCCTTCTCGGCCTGCCCGCAGGACCTGCTGCCGATCAATAACGGCATCACAACGGAAGCGCATTTCGAGGTGTTGGGCTAAGGCGAGGCCGTGCGTGCTTCGAGGCATCGCCTGCGGCGATGCTCCTCAGCATGAGGAGGTTTGTTCAAGCCTCATGGTAAGGTGCCCGCGAAGCGGGCCTCGAACCATGAGGGGCAGCTATTCCGCGGGCTTGGGCACGAGTTTCTTATTCGCCTGCACCGAGCGGTTGCGATAGCGGACGAGCTGCTGGTCGGCAATGACGCCGATCAGGATGACGCCTCCCATCACCGCGAAATTGAGCGAACTTGGGATGCCCAGCAGATTGACGAGGTTCTGCAACACCTGCAGCAGGATGGTGCCGAGCACCACGCCGATGATCGAGCCCTCGCCGCCGCGCAGTGAACAGCCGCCAAGAACGGCGGCAGCGATCGCATAAAGCTCGTAGAAATTGCCATGCGAAGACGGCGATATCGAGCGCGTATACATGGCGATGAAGACGGCCGAGAAAGCGGTAAGGCCGCAACAGATCATGTAGGCGGCGACTGTTACCCGCTTGGTGTTGATGCCGGAATAGCGCGCCGCCTCTTCGTTCTTGCCGACGGCAAAGAGATAGCGGCCGAAGACCGAGCGATGCAGGACGATTCCCGCGACTATAGCGACGATAATGAAGGCGATGAGGCTGTGCGGGATGCCTTCGGTTCGGCCTGTCGTCAGCCATTCAAGCGTGGGAAAGTTCTGACCGAAGGCGAAGCCGGCGGTGGCATCTTCAGTGTAGAAGCGCGCGATGCCGCGATAGATCAACAGGCCGCACAAGGTGACGACAAAGGGCTGGATGCCGACGCGGGTGATCAGCAGGCCATGCACCAGGCCCATCAATAGTCCGATGCTGATGACGATGAGCAGTGCGAAGCCCCAAGGCAGGCCGGCATTGGAAATGAGATCGACAAAGACGACGCCCAGCAAGGCGATAATCGAGCCGACGGAGAGTTCGATGCCGCCGGTGATGATGACGAAGGCCTGGGCGAGCGAGAATATGCCGAACAGGCCTATGAGATTGGCGGTGTTCGACAGGTTGATCGGCGAGATGAAGCGCGGATTGATTAGTGCGACGGCGGTTCCCACGACGAGGATCAGGAGGAAAAGGCCCAGGTCTTTCTTCAGCATTGCCGTCCCATCTCAATTGAGGCTCGCGCCAACCGCCAGTTTCAAAACATTCGCTTCGCTGAATTGCGAGCGCTCAAGAAAGCCTGAAATGCTGCCTTCGTGCATCACGGCGATCCGGTCGCTCACGCCTACCACTTCTTCCATGTCGCTGGAGATCATCAGCACCGCGACACCCTTGTCTGCGAGGTCGCGCATCAAGGCATAGATTTCGCTCTTGGCGCCGACATCGACGCCGCGCGTTGGTTCGTCGAAGATAATGGCACGCGGGCGCATGGAGAGCCACTTGGCGAGCACGACCTTCTGTTGATTGCCGCCTGACAAGGCCTGCACCTGATTGGCGACATTGGGTGTTCGGATGTTGAGCGCGGTACGCTGCGTCTCGGCATTGGCGGTTTCGCGATCTTCATTCACGAGATGGGCGCTGGCATAGCGCGGCAAATCGGGTAACGAAATGTTCCCGGCGATCGACATGTCGAGAAGCAACCCAGAGCGCTTGCGATCCTCCGGCACAAGATAGATACCGCGATCGATAGCGTCGCGCGGCGATGCAATTTTGGCGGGTTCGCCAGCGAGCCTGATCGTGCCGCCATGCGATTTGTCGACGCCGAAGACGACACGGGCCAATTCCGTGCGCCCCGAGCCGACAAGGCCGGCGAGACCGAGGATCTCACCTCGCCTCACGGTAAGGCTGACCGCATGTTCGGGATAAGTGCCGGTCCGCACACTGTCGATCTCCAATACCGGCTCCTGCGGCGGAGCGGCCGGCGGGATGTAGAGTGCCTTCAAGTCACGGCCAATCATGAGGCGGATCATGGCGTCATGGCGCAATTGGCCGCGATCGAGTTCGCCGACCACGCGGCCGTCGCGCAGGACGACGACGCGGTCGGCGCATTTCTCGACCTCATTGAGGCGATGGGAAATGAAGATGACGCCAACACCTGCAGCCTTGAGGTCGGCAATGACCTGCAGAAGGCGTTGCGTCTCGGTGAGAGTGAGGCTCGAGGTGGGCTCGTCCATGATGATAAGTCGGGCATCGAGGGAAAGCGCTTTGGCGATCTCGACCAATTGCATCTGCGCAATCGAGAGCTCGGACACCGGGCGCTCGGGACCGAAATCGGTGCCGAGGCGTTTGAGGATCGGAACTACAGCCTCATTCAGGGTGGCGCGATCGACCAGCTTCAACGGACCGCCCCATAGCGGCTCGCGGCCGATCATGACATTGGCGGCAACGTCGAGATTGTCGAAGAGATTGAGTTCCTGGTGGACGAAAGCGATGCCAGCGGAAATCGCGTCGTTGACGGTCAGTCGCGGGCGCTCCTCGCCCTTGATCGCGATGGTGCCCTCGGTCGGGGCGACCACGCCACCCATGATCTTCATCAGGGTGGATTTACCGGCGCCATTCTCGCCGATCAGGCCGACGACCTCGCCTTCGCGCACGGCGAAGCTGACGCGGTCGAGCGCAACCACGCCGGGATAGGTTTTTACGATGCCCTTAAGTTCGAGAAATGCCTCAGCCACGGCGCCTTCCAATAACCAATTATGGCCATAAGAGCCCGTCCGGGCAAGAAAATGGGCCGGCGCAAGTCAATCGCGCCGGCCCCGATCTATATCAGCCGCCGATGTTGGCTTTCAATTCCGCCTCGAAGGCATCGACATTGCCCTTGTCGATGATCTTGGTCGGAACGATGATCAGCTTGTTCTCGGGAACAACCGACTTGTCGCCCTCGAGATACTTGGCCATCAGATGCATGCCCTGATAGCCCCACTCGAACGGCTGCTGCACTACGGTTCCGGCGAAGGAGCCTTCGCGCACTGCACCAAGAGTGATCGGATCCTCGTCGAATCCGATGACGGTGATCTGACCGAGCTTTCCGGCTTCCTTCAGCACTTCGTAAATGCGCGGAGGATTGTAAGAGTAGAAGCCGACCATGCAGTTGATTTCGGGATTGGCGGCCAGCGTGTCTTCGACATTGCGCTTGGCGCGGGTCTGGTCGATGTCGTCGCCGCGTACGTCGACGAGTTCGATCTTCGAGCCCTTGATCGCCTCCTTCATGCCCTCAATACGCTCGCGCGCATTGTCGGCGCCCGGAAGGCCGACGAAGCCCATGCACTTGGCACCATCGGGGAGCGCTTTCAGCGCGATCTCGCCCGCCTGCTTGCCGGCAGCGGTGTTCGAGCTGCCGATATAGGCAATGCGGTTCGAGTCAGGCGCGTCGGAATCGGTAGTAAAAAGCGGTACCTGCGAACCAACGCGGTTGAGCGCTTCCGTCGAGGTCTTGGGGTCGACGGCGCTCACCATGATCGCATCGACGCCGGCGGCGACGAGGTCATCCATCAGGCGCTGCTGAATGGCGGCGGCGGCCTGCTCGGGATATTTGAGCGAAAGTTCGTAGTTCGGCAGTTCGCCTTGTGCCTTCTTCACGCCGGCTTCGGCGAGCTTCCAGAAGTCGGAGGCGCCGTTCACGACGAAGGCAAGCTGCTTCTTCTCCTGCGCGTCGGCCGATACACCGAGCACACACGCGATCGCCAAGGCGGTCGCTCCCATCATTAGCTTTTTCATGCGTAACTCCACATTTTGGTAAAACCGGTTCGACCCATCAAGCGCGACGAGTTGAGATAAAAAGTTTCACAGGAGGAAATGGAGCGCCGCTCCGGCAACGCCGCATCCGTCAGCGGGATGGCGATGGCAGCCGACCGGCAGTCCACGCATGTCTGGTATCCTCCCATGGCGGCGAGACGGGATCTGCCCGTTTTGTTCGGCAGGTTATCGAGCGCTCGCCAACTTCAAGCCTAAATCGGCCCGGTGCGGTGTCAAGCTCTTTTGTCATATAAACAATGTTTTGTAATATAAATGAAATCAGCCTTGCTTTGGCATGCCCGTGAGGTGAACGACTTCGCGACAAAGGCCGCTGCGGCCGCGGCGGCGGGCGACGCTCACCAGGGCAGAGTCGGCTAATTCGGTCTCAAAGATCGAACTCACCACGTCATTGTCATCATCGTCGACGATGTTGGGATTGCCGTCGCAGAAAACCCAGCGCGGACGATGCAGGATCAGATGAGCAATCGCGAGGCGCGCCTGCTCGTCCACACTCAACACCTGCTCCCAGCGCTGCGTCTTATCGAGCGAACTCGCAAGATGCGCGAGCCCGACCCGCTGCAGCGCTGCACGCTCGTCGGCATCGGCGAATTCGCCGGGTGGATGCGGATAGGTGAGCACTTCGCGCAAGGTCCCCTGCAACATATAGGGTCGCGCTTTCAGGAACATTGCCTTCTCGTCGGCAGGAACCTCGAGACGCCCCGTCCCAAACGGCCACAACCCCGCAAGCGCAGGAAGCAAGGGGCTCTTGCCCGACTTGGTCTGGTCGAGAACCATCACACGATCACCCGGGCCAACGTCGAACCTGGGCTTGTCGACCATCGCCTCTTCGCCCGCGTCGCCAGTCACTCCAACGCGATCGAACGCGAGCTTGCCGGAATGGCTCGGCGCGTATTCGATCATCGGGCCGGCCTCGAGCTTGCTCTCAAACGTCAACAGGACCTCGCGAAACTTCATGACCCGGTGCAGGATTGCCCGCCATTCGGCGATATTCGCAAAATTGTCCACGAACCAGCGCAAGGACTGATTGACCTGAAAGAAGGCACCTACCGCCATCATCAATCCACCGAACGACAGTTGCCCGCCGAAGTAACCGGGTGCCGCGATGACGATTGGCGCCACGAGGCTGATCCAGCCATAGCCCGCCGTGACCCAGGTGAGTTTGGCGGTTGCCCCGACTATCGCCCGCATCATGGCGAGCACGTGATCGAGGTCCAGATCGAGCCGATCCTTCTCCTTACCCTCACGCTTGTCGAGCGCGATGCTGTCTGAGTGCTCGTTGGCCTGGACGAGTGCGAAGCGCAGATCGGCTTCGCGCGCAAAGCGCTGCGAATTGAATCCGACAAGCGGCCGACCGACGACCCAAGTCAGCCAGGAGCCGGTCGCGGCATAGATGAGCGCCGCCCAGACCATGTAGCCGGGAATGGTGTAGCTTTGGCCGCCAAAATGCAGCGCGATGCCGCTCGACAAGCCCCACAGGACGCCGATGAAACTAAAGAGCAGCAAGGTCGACTGGAAGAGTCCGATGCCGAATTCGGCCGAGAGTTCGGTGAGGCGGCGCGCATCCTCGTGAATGCGCTGATCGGGATTGACGCCGATCTCACCGGCATGTGCGAGACGCGCGGCGCGGCCCGGCGTCATCCATGCGGCGATCAGATCCTTGGTCAGCCATTCGCGCGACTGGACCTTGATCATTTCACGCAGCCAAGCTTGCGCGACATTCAGGACCAGAAGGCCTCCGGCAATCAGGACGAAGATCATCAATTGATGCGTGAAGGCGCCGAGATTGCGCTTTTCGATAGCCTCATAGAAAGTGCCGTTCCAGGCGTTGAGTATGACCTGGCCGCCGGCGGTCAGGCAGATGACCGTGACGATGCCAACCGTCAGAAGCGTCAGGTTGCGGCGGCCGTTGGAGGACCATAGCGCTACAACGAAGGCTTTGAACTGGCTAACGAGATCGCTGTAGCTGGAAGTCTGCGCGTCGGGGGACGCGACAGCATCATGCGGTATGTCGGTCATGCGGGATCCAGATATTCCATGGCGGATCGGGACCCCAACTCTTGCGAGGGCCGATCCGTTCATAAGCCATATAGGGGAGTAAGGGCGTTCAGGTAATATCCCTGAGGGTCAGGGAATGGGCGCGTTAGCTCTCGAACTGGCGGTAAACCTCGTGCGCGAGCGACATCATCTGGTCACGATCCAGTTCCCCGGCCACGGCGAATCCGAGGGGCCCATCAAGCCAATAGCAGGCGCTCAGCGGACCAGCCTGCTCGATCCGGATCGCCGTTTCGTTGTCGCCTGAATTTGCGACGAGGAACAGCGTGATCCGGCGCTTGGACTGATCCTCATACATGAGTTGTGCTGCAGGCTGGCCGGCTGCGGCAAGCAGGCGACCCCCAAGCAACGTATATCCCTCGGCTGAGAGGTCCGGGATCTTGAAGGCATGCCCAATGCGCTTCGAGAGCCAGGTTGCCAAATGATCGCTTTCGCTCGCTCCGACTTCAACGGGATGGCGAACCTCGGCAGTGTAAATCTTGTGTGCCGTCAAGGCTTCGGCAACCAATGTGTCGGCTTTGAACGAAATCGCTTGGTGCGCTGCAAACCAGCCTGCGACGCCACCAAGCAACAGCAAAGTAATAGCCGCAGCCATGGCCGCGAGCGGGTGAATACGCCGCGACAAGGGCTGCTTGTGAACGGAGGTCAGCCGCGGCGGCAAAGGCTCGCTCAAGACAGGATCGTAGAATTCGCGGATCAGGCGCTTCTGCTCGCGCCAGGCCTGTACGGTTGCAGCCAGCTCCGGGTCCTGGCCCAAGCGCAGCTCGATCTCGGCACGCAGATCGGCCGGCACCTCGCCATCGACATAGGCGTGGAGCGCCCAATCCTCGATATTGCGGCGGGCTTCGGATGTCATTTCACACGCCTTAGGGAAGGCCTGTCGCGGCCCTCGAGCAGGTCGCGCAAGGCGACGCGGCCGCGGGACAAGCGCGACATCACGGTTCCGACCGGCACGCCCAAAATCTCTGCACAATCGCGATAGCTCATGTCCTCCAAGGCGACGAGCAGGATCACCTCTCGATTGGGCTCCGGCAAGCGGCTTAAAGCGTGGGAGATGCCGCGGATGCCAACCTGCGATTCCTGGCCGCCGTCGACAGCCTGCTCAGCAGGCCCCATGTCGTCCACCGTCTTGACCACCCTGCTGCGCCCGACGCGGCGCAACTCAGACACGTACAGGTTGCGCAATATGGCGAACAACCACGCCTTCAGCGGTCGCGAAGGGTCGTACAAGTGAAGTTTTCCGAGCGCGCGTTCCACGGTGTCCTGTACCAGGTCGTCGGCAAGGGTCGGATCGCCGCAAATCGCGCGCGCAAAGCGACGCAGCGGCGCCACGTTCTGCGCGATTTCGGCCGCGATGTTTTCCGAGGCCCGTCCCGTCATGACCATCCTATTACGTGAGCAATACGTCGAGACAGACCGCTTTATTCCTCACGTGAACGGCCGGGTTCAGCCTCGCCATTTCTCGCGCATCGTCACCAGTTCTTCCGCCGCCGTCGGATGGACTGCCATGGTGGCGTCGAAATCGGCCTTGGTGGCTCCCGTCTTGACCGCAATCCCCAGAAGCTGGGCCATTTCGCCCGCTCCAGGCCCACAAATATGGCAACCCAGAACGCGGTCGGTTTCCCCGTCGACCACCAATTTCATCAGCATGCGCTCGTCGCGACCCGACAGCGTATGTTGCATGGGCTTGAAATTCGCCTTGTAGATATCGACCGTTTGGTAGCTCTGGCGCGCCAACTCCTCGGTAAGGCCGACGGTCCCGATTTCAGGTTGCGAGAAAACCGCCGTCGGAATATTCGCATGGTCGACGCGGATGTCCTTGCCGCCGAAGACCGTGTCGGCGAATGCCTGTCCCTCACGGATAGCAACCGGAGTAAGGTTGACGCGATTGGTGACGTCACCGACCGCATAGATGTTCTCGACATTGCTCTTCGAATAGCCATCGACTTTGACGGCATAGTGAGGCGTGAGTTCGACACCCGCGTTTTCGAGACCCAGATCCATCACATTGGGAATACGCCCGGTCGCAAACATGATCTGGCCTGCGCCGAAGGCTTTGCCATCCTCCAGCGTGACGCGCACGCCATCGCCGGAGCGCTCTATGCGCGTGACGTCGGCCTTCGTCCTGATCTCGATGCCTTTTTTCTGCATCTCCGCGCTGAGATGATCGCGCAGATCATTATCGAATCCGCGCAAGATCTTCTCTCCACGATAGATAAGGATCGTTTCGACACCCAGTCCCGAGAATATGCCGGCAAATTCAACCGCGATGTATCCGCCGCCGACAATGCAGATGCGCGAAGGCAGGCGCTCGAGATTGAACGCCTCATTCGAGGTGATGGCAAATTCATGTCCCGGCAAATGGCGCGGAACGAAGCTTGTGGCGCCGGTCGCGATCAGGATGATGCGGGCGGTGATGCGCCGATCGCCTATGCGAATGGTGTGGCGATCCTCCAGAACGGCACGGCCCATCACGAGTTCGACGCCAGCCAATTCCAAATTGCGTATATAGGCCCGGCTGAGGCGTTCTATTTCCTGATCCTTGTTGGCAATGAGCGTCGACCAATCGAAGGAAACCTTCTCGCTTGTCCAGCCGAATCCGACCGCGTCCTCGAACTCCTCTGCATATTTGGAGGCGTAGACGAGGAGCTTCTTCGGCACGCATCCGCGAATGACGCAGGTCCCGCCGACCCTATACTCCTCGGCGACGGCGACCTTCGCGCCATGTCTTGCCGCGATGCGGGCGGCACGCACGCCGCCCGAGCCCGCACCAATCACGAAGAGATCATAGTCGAATGCTGTCATGAGGCTTTGCGCGTCAACGCAGTTACGCCGGCGTCGCTGCCCAATAACGCAACAGATGCCATGCCGATGAAAAGCCCATGCTCGACGACGCCCGGAATCACCGAAAGTGCAAGGGCAAGGCTGGCGGGCTTGTCGATGTGGCCACAGGCGCAATCGAGAATAATGTTACCATTATCCGTCACGAAGGGCTTGCCATCGCGAACACGGATGACGATCGCAGGCTTGATTCCCAATATGTTGCAGGCGTGCTCGATCTTGAAGGCCGTTGCCTTAACGCCAAATGGCACGACTTCGACAGGCAATGGAAATTTGCCGAGGCGCTCGACGCGCTTGGAGGCATCGACGATGACCACCATCTGTGCCGCCGAACTTGCGACGATTTTCTCGCGCAGGAGCGCGCCGCCGCCACCCTTGATGAGATTCAGATCGCCATCGATCTCGTCCGCACCGTCGACATCGAGGTCGAGCTGCGGGGTCTGGTCGAGGGTGGATACCGTTATGCCGAGGCCTTCCGCCTGCTTGCGCGTCGTTTCCGAAGTGGGCACGCAAGTAAGCTTCCAGCCGGACTTCACCTTTTCGCCGACCACATCGACGAAATGCTTAGCGGTCGAGCCTGTGCCAAGCCCCAAGCGCATGCCGTCGCGGACATACTCGATCGCAGCGCGCGCGACGGCCTTCTTCTGATCGTCTGGGGTCACCGGCCGAGGCCGCCCATCAGCATGTACTTGATCTCGACATATTCCTCGACGCCGTGGCTCGAGCCTTCGCGGCCTATCCCCAACTCCTTCACTCCGCCGAAGGGTGCGACTTCCGTCGAGATGATGCCTTCATTGATGCCGACCATGCCGTATTCAAGGGCTTCGGCGACACGCCAGACGCGGCCGATATCGCGAGTATAGAAGTAACAGGCGAGGCCGAATTCGGTGGCGTTGGCCATGGCGATCGCCTCTTCTTCGGTCTTGAACTTGAAGAGCGGGGCTACGGGACCGAAAGTCTCCTCGGTCGCCACCAGCATTTTCGACGTCACATCGCGCAGGATCGTCGGCTCGAAGAAAGTGCCGCCCAGTTCATGAGATTTGCCGCCGGCGATGATTGTCGCGCCCTTCTTGACGGCGTCCTCGATATGCTCGCGAACCTTGTCGATCGCGGCAGAATTGATGAGCGGGCCCGTTGTGATGCCATGCTCAGCGCCATCGCCGACTTTAAGATTTTTTACTGCGGCCGCGAGCTTTTTGGCGAAGGCGTCATAGACGCCCTCCTGGACGAGCAAGCGATTGGCGCAGACGCAGGTTTGGCCCGCGTTGCGATATTTCGAGGCCATGGCGCCGGCGACGGCAGCATCGAGGTCGGCATCGTCGAAGACGATGAAGGGAGCATTGCCGCCGAGTTCGAGGCCGACTTTCTTGATGGTCGAAGCACACTGCGCCATCAGCAGTTTGCCGATTTCGGTCGAGCCAGTGAAGGTCAAGGCGCGAACGATCGGGCTTGAGGTCATCTCGCCGCCAATATCCTTGGCACTCCCCGTGATGACACTGAAGACGCCGTCCGGAATACCGGCGCGCTCGGCGAGGTCGGCCAGGGCCAATGCCGAGAGCGGCGTTTCGCTTGCCGGCTTGCAGACGAAGGCGCAACCGGCGGCCAATGCGGGGCCGGCCTTGCGGGTGATCATCGCATTGGGAAAGTTCCAGGGCGTGATGGCGGCGACGACACCGACCGGCTGGCGGGTAACGACGATCCGCGAAGTCGGCCATGGCGAGGGAATGGTTTCGCCATAGATGCGCTTGGCCTCTTCGGCGAAGAACTCGATGAAGGAGGCGCCGTAGGCGACTTCGCCGCGGCTTTCGACGAGCGGCTTGCCCTGCTCCGCCGTCATGATCTGGGCGAGATCTTCCTGATGTTCCATCATCAGGTTGTGCCATTTGCGCAGGATGACCGAGCGCTCCTTGGCGGTCTTGGCGGCCCAGAGCTTCTGTGCCTTCTCGGCGGCTTCGATGGCTTGGCGCGTTTCGGCGGCGCCGAGCTTCGGAACCGCGACGATCACATCGCCATTGGCGGGATTGGTGACATCGATCGACTTTTCGCCGCCGATCCATTTGCCGGCGATATAGCATTTGTCCTTGAGCAGCGACTTGTCCTTGAGTATGTCGCGCAAAGCCTGTCCCTTGCGAATGTCCATGATCGGCCTCCGATGGCTGTTTGGCGGCCTCTTAGCATGGCTCCCTCAGGCCCACAAAGGCTCCAACACCCCGGGAAATGCATGCCAGACCGTGCCGTAATCTTCGATCTCGATGGAACGCTTGCCGAGACTGCCCCTGACCTTATGGAAGCGACGAACCACGTCCTTCGCGCGCATGGAAGGCCGCCGATCAGCCCGGAACAGGTCCGCGCCTTTATCGGGCATGGCGCGCGGGCCTTGATCGCGCGCGGCTTCGAGGCGACGGGCGAGCCGGTTCCGGAAGGCAGAATGGAGCCGCTTTATGAGCGTTTTGTTGCGCATTATGCCGAGAATATAGCCGCCGGCAGCACGCTGTTTCCGGGGGCTCGGGAACTTCTCGAGCGCTGCCAAAAGGAAGGCATCGCGCTGGGCGTATGCACCAACAAGCTTGAAGGCCTGTCGGTGCAATTGCTGGAGGCGCTCGACGCCAAGCACTATTTCGGCGCCATCATCGGGCCGGACACGATCGGGATAGCCAAACCCGATCCAGCCCCCTATCGCGAGACTTTACGCCGGCTCGGCGGTGAGCATCTGCGCTCGGTCATGGTCGGCGACAGCGAAACCGACATCAAAACGGCTCGTGCCGCTGGCGTGCCTGTCATTGGCGTCACATTCGGCTACACGCCGCGGCCGATCGCCGAATTCAAGCCCGACCGGCTGGTCTCGCATTTCGACGATTTGTGGCCGGCGATCGAGGCCCTCCTCGATCATTGACGAAGCGGGCCGTCGCTCGCTATAGGGCAGGCACCCTGGTACGGGCGATTAGCTCAGTTGGTAGAGCACTGTGTTCACATCGCAGGGGTCACTGGTTCGAAGTCCAGTATCGCCCACCATAAACATCTCAAACTCCGGCGGCAGGCCGAGCAGGGCGTCGAGCAGGGGTTTACTTAAATTGAGTGACGCCCCTAGCGCGTTCGACCGTGGCGCGTCGTGCCAGCACCGTGCGAGCCTTCGATGAGGGTTGAAAGTCAGCGATGCGCCAGAACGGCAGTTGAACATAATCGCGCGGATGGTCGTCGGAACGTTCGCTGTGGCGGCTCTGGTCGGATTGTTCTTCGCTGAAGAAAGCCGCTCCCAAAGCTTTCCCATATCCACCTGACCGATAACGCGACAACTCACCCGGGCACCAAACCAAAATTCTACCGTTAGGAGTCAAAAGAAGACCGCGCACTTGGCGCGGCCGAAGACAATCTCTACTCGGGATCGCATCGCGACGTCGGCACAGCTTCGACAACCTCGCCAGTGCTCCACGCCCCCGGCACGTCGTGCCGCAGCCGAGCGTTAGTTGATTGAAAACTCCCGAAGTATGAACTTCGGAGTGCCGGAAGTAGCATATACGCCGTGTCCATAGCCCTTGCCGCCAAATGTGAAACCTACATTGTCCACGTTGAGCGTCGCACTGTTAAACTCGGCCATGCGGGCTGATGCCGGTTTGCCCATCACTTGTGACCAGGCGGCCACGTTCATGTCCGAAGAGACACAGACGCCGTCCTTGACCTCAACTGCCGCAAAAGCCTTGGTCGACCACCATCTGTAGTCTTCATAAACACCCGTGCCCGACCAGTTGTCCCTCTTCTTCTGGAAATAGAGGCGCACAAAAGCCGGAGAGCCGTCCTTCGCCTTAAAAGTACCTGGCCCCACGATGTCGAAGCACATGCGGAGCGTCTTGCCGGCGATAGATAGCGTTCGCGGTGTGGTGATGTAACCAACCACACCGCTGGTGGGAAACGTGAACTTCCATGCCTGGCCTTCTCTTGCGGGGTTGGGCATGGGCGTTACGCCCGAAGACTTGTTCTTGGAATTGATGATGGGGCCGATCGTCCAATACCCAGGTGTCAGCGGGAGCGGGTCGGCGGATGCTGTTCCACATCCGATCGTCAGAGCTACGGCCGCGACCAGCGGCCAATAATGGTACGCCATAGATGGCTCCTTTCGTGAGTTGAAAGGAGCGGGAGCAACAATCAGGCCCAAAAGTACTATTACTTAGCTGCGAAATTTGTTCACCCTAATAATTACTTACCCCGATCAAAGAAAATCCCCGACGGGCATTCTCTAATCGCGGATAATTCTGCCTACTAACGGGGTTTTAGTTGCCGGAACTCAAGAAATGCCAAGGTCGCCGCTTCACCGTCGTGCCGCGCCAGCTGCTTTGGAAGTTCCAAAGACAGCAGGACGCGGGCGTCGAGCGCTACGCTCCTCTGGCTGCCGAACTCGGGCGCTCGGGCTTCCGGCGTAAGCTTGGCGGCTGCTGATACACCTACGACCTGTCAAAGTCCGAGAAACGCGAAAAGCGGCGACCGATTGCGCAGGCGATGTTGTTCGGGTGTGGCCGCTGAGCTCGGCGCGATCGCGGCTCAGCCCAACGCATCCCGCTCCGCGATAAGGCGGTCGAGCATTTCCTGCTGTTCGGCGATGCGATCGGCGTTTCGCTCTTCATCGGCCGCTCCGGAATAGGCTGCCGCCTGTTCCGTCAGTTCGGCGATGTTGTCCCGGACGATCGCGATACGATCATTGAGTTCTTTGAGACGGGCGGGATTTGGCATCCAAGACTCCTTCTGGTTCAATTCATTCTCTCAATGGCCGGCTGTTGTTCCGCCGTCGATGGAAAGCGATGTGCCCGTGACATAGGCAGCTTCCGACGACGCGAGATACAATATACCGGCTGCAATCTCTTCAGGCTTCGCCATTCGCCGCAATGGCGCATAATCCGCCATCGCGGCAAGCCGCGCCTCAGGATCATCCGCCCGTGCGATGTCGCGCCTGACCATGTCGGTATCGACGGTGCCCGGCGATACGCAGTTGACGCGAATTTGTGGCGCGTATTCAAGCGCCATGGCGCGGGTCATGTTGAGAATCGCCGCCTTAGTCGCGCAATAGACGACCGCGCCATATTGACCCATCACGCCCGACTCTGAAGCAAGATTCACGACATTACCCTTGTTACGGCGAAGCTCCGGCAAGGCCGCCCTGGTGCAAAAGAAGACGCTCTTCACATTGGCGTCCATCATCTCGTCATAGGCGGCTTCGTCAAAATCCTCGGTCCGCGCACTATACCAGATGCCGGCATTGTTGATGAGAATGTCGAGGCCGCCCAGTTTCGCGACAGCCGCCGACACGAGGCTCTCGCAGCCGGCAGCAGTTCCGACATCGAAGCCCAGACCGGCCGCCGCGCCGACTTCACTTGCCGCCTTCTGCGCCGCCTCTAGCGCGCGCCCATGGACGATGACACGGGCACCCTCCCCCGCAAATGCCTTGGCGGCCGCGCGTCCTATGCCGCGAGTCGATCCGGTAACCAGAATTCTCTTGTCTTTGAAACGCATTGGCTTGCTGCCTCCCGATCGTCCCCACCATTTCGCCGCATAGCTCGCACGGTATGTCTTCGGCATGCTAGGTAACGCAGGGATGTGGGCAAAGGGGGCATATGGATGCCGGTTGAAAAAGTGGACGTGCTCGTGGTCGGCGCCGGGCAGGCCGGTGTGGCGATGAGCGAGCATTTGACCAAGGCCGGCATCCCTCATCTGGTCCTCGAGCGTGGCCGGATTGCCGAACGTTGGCGTTCGGAACGCTGGGACTCGCTCGTTGCCAATGGCCCAGCCTGGCATGACCGGTTTCCCGGCCTCGAATTCGCCTCCGACCCCGATGGCTTTCCGCACAAGGAGAGCGTTGCCGATTACTTCGTCGCCTATGCCGAAAAATTCCGCGCACCGATCCGTGCCGGCGTCGAGGTGACGTCCGTCAAAAAGAATGTCGGCCGGGCCGGTTTCGCCGTTGAAACATCGGCGGGAGAGATAGAGGCCAGGTACGTCGTCGCCGCCACCGGCGCCTTCCAGCAGCCGGCGATCCCGCCGCTTGTTCCGAAAGACGCGAAAATCCTGCAAATGCACTCGACCGGCTATCGCAATCCGGCGCAGTTGCCGGAGGGCGCGGTGCTTGTCATTGGCGCCGGCTCTTCGGGCGCGCAAATTGCCGACGAATTGTTGCGCTCCGGCCGACGCGTCTATCTGTCAGTGGGGCCGCACGACCGTCCGCCGCGCCGCTATCGCGGACGCGACTTCGTCTGGTGGCTCGGCGTGCTGAACAAATGGGATGCCGCCGCGCCGGCGGAGGGACGCGAGCATGTCACGATCGCAGTGAGCGGAGCTTATGGCGGAAAGACCGTCGATTTCCGCAATCTGGCGGCGGAAGGGATGATCCTGCTGGGGCGTGCTGAGATCCTACAAGGATGGCGTCATGCGCTTTGCTCCCGATCTTGCAAGCAACATCGCAAATGGCGACGCCAATTATCTCTCGGTACTGGACGAAGCGGATGCATTCATCGCCCGCAACGACCTCGACCTTCCCGAAGAACCGGAGGCGCGCAAGATCGGACCCGACCCGGATTGCGTCGCCCACCCGATCCTCGACCTCGACCTCGCCAAAGCGGGCAATAGGCTCCATCATCTGGGCGACGGGCTTCACCGTCGACTATGGCTGGCTCAAGGTAGAGACCTTCGACGAGAAGGGAAAGCCGAAGCACCAGCGCGGCGTCGCGGTCGAGCCAGGCGTGTATTTCCTTGGCCTGCCCTGGCAATCGCGCCGGGGATCGACATTCATCTGGGGCGTGTGGCACGACGCCAAATACATCGCCGACCAGATCGCGATCCAGCGTGGCTATCTGGCTTATGCAGCGCCCACGGCTGGATAAGCGACATGGGGCCTTGGCAAATCGCCAGCGAGTCCGTCTATTTGAACGATCGAGGTCGTCCTGAGTCGGCTCGCGTCTCATAATGAGCAGGTCATTTCCAGGTTGCCATCCCGCCTGTCTGGTTCCAAGAAGGATTTCATGCCCCAGATCGTATTCACCTGCCCGGTAACCGATGAGAATGTGCCTTCCGGCATCGAAACCGAGCGGACATCCCTCGATCAGATGGCACCGGAGGAGATCACCCTGGTTTGCCCTCATTGCGGTCGGCCGCATACCTGGCAAATTCGTCAAGGGCATCTTGAGAATGCTTTTCCCGAGGCGCGATAGGATGGCAATTTTGGCGCGGTCGTATTTGGCGGTCCTGATACTTCTTGCGGGTTGCGCCTCGACGGAACGGAACTACCCTGTCGCGAGATTTGAGGGCACCGCCAAACCTACCGCGGTTGCCCGCTGTATCTACAACAAGATCGTGGACCGGGATCCGCTCAATCCGCCGTTGCGGGCGAAGGAAGGCAAGACCTATCGCATCTACGACAACCCCGGCACCTGGGGCGCGATCGGCGCCTATGACATACGCATCGGACCGGGGCCTTTTGGGAGCCTCGTCATCTTGCGCGCAAAAGGAAACTTGACCGCGGTCCAGCGCGTCATAACCGATTGCCTGAAAGTCTAGCCTAGGCTGCCGGCTTAACCGACTTGTGCGTTTTTGCTGCCTCATAGGCCGCTTCGACCAGCGCGTAGGTCTTGAGATTGTCTTCGCCCGAGGTATCGGCCGGTTTGCCATCGCGAAAGCGCTCGAACATGTGCCGGTTGGTGTGGAGCACGGCTTCCTGCGAGACATGCCAGGGCCGGCTCGTCCAGGACAGCAGCGGTCCGCCGATCGCGTCTTCGAAGGTGAGCGCCTGCGTCGTGACGGTCATTTTCTCGCCCTTGGTGACGATGAGCGAGCCGCCATCGCCCTCGATCTCCAGCATGGTTTCCGGGAAGGCATCATTGCCGCGCTTGGCCGCGTAGGTCGCCTCGACGACAGAAACGGCGCCGGATTTGTGCCGCATCATGATGGTCGCGGTATCCTCGGCCCTGATCTTCGGATTGCGCTTCTGCGTCTCGCAGGTGAGATACTCGACCTCGCCCAGGAAGTAGCGCGCCAGATCGAGAATATGGATGCCGACATCCTGAATGACGAGCTTCTCTTCCTCGGCGAGATAGGGCTGGCCGCGATAGACATCGAAACCGGTGCGCCAGGAAAGCCGCGCCCAGTTCGGCGTGCCGATGGTCGCCCTGCTCAAGTGCCTTCTTCACGTTGCGCATTGCCGTCGCGAAGCGGAAATTCTCGTGCACCGCCAGCCAGGCATTGTGCTTGCGGGCCTTCTCGACGATCGCGAGGCATTCTTCCCAGGTGGGCGCGAAAGGCTTTTGGACGACCGCGCCAACGCCGCGCTCGGCAGCAATGGCGGCGAGCTCCCGGTGGGTGTCCATGCGGGTGGCGATGTCGACGAGTTCGATCTTGGCCGTATCAAGCATCTTCGCCATGTCGGTGAAGTGCGGAACGCCGAACTTCCTGCCGGCCGCTTCGGCCTTGCTTGCGTCGCGGTCGCAGACAGCGGTCAGGATCGCGCCCTCATCCTTGAGGTCGGCCCAGGCGTTGAGGTGGTTCTGCGCATAGAAGCCGCAGCCGACAACGCCGATCGCCACGCGTTTGCGATCTTCTCCCATTCGTCCCGTCTCCTATATTTTGGTATGACAACCTAATTGCGTAACATGCTGATTGCCAAGCTTAGTCCAGTCAATTACTGTTTCCGTAGCCCGGGATAAACCCGGCCACCCGCCGAAAATGGCGCATTGGGAGGACTTCATGAAATTTGTTACGCGCGCGCTTGCCGCGAGCCTCTTGCTTGGCACTGCACATGACAGTCTCGGCCACGGCCCAGGACAAGGTCACGATCGGCTATTCGGCCCCGGGTCTGGTCGGCGCCCAGGCGCAGATCCAGGCCGGCTTGGTCAATGCCGGAAACGCCAAGGGCTGGGAAGTCATCACCACCACATCGGGTGGCGATGCGCAGAAGCAGCTCAACGACATCAACGACTTCATCGCCCAGAAGGTCGCGGCGATCGTCGCGGTGCCGGATGACTCGGCAGGCATCTGCCAAGCTGTGAAGGCGGCGAAGGAAGCCAATATTCCTTTCTACACGATCGATCGCGCGCCGCAGGGCTGCGAGGTCGACATGGTCGTTCTCTCCGACAACTATCTCGCCGGCAAGCAGTCGGGCGAGGCAACCGTCGAATTCCTCAAGGCCAAGTATGGCGCGCCCAAGGGCAAGGTCCTGGAAATCACCGGCAATCTCGCCCAGAACGTCGCTCAGTTGCGCGGTGGCGGCTTCAACGACGTGATGAAGCAGTATCCTGAAATCCAGGTCATCACCAAGGTCGGTGACTGGGATTCGGCCAAGGGCGTCGACATCGTGCGCGACGTCGCCTCGACCGAAGCCGATCTCGACGGGATCTACATGCACTCCGATTGCGTCTATGCAGCCGGCACCGTGCAGACGCTCAAGGAAGTCGGCAAGGATGCGATGGCCGGCGACAAGGCGCATATCCATCTCGCCGGCGTCGATGGCTGCCTCGGCACGCTCGACCTGATCCGCGCCGGATCGTTCGACCAGTCCTCGAACCAGCCCATCCCGGATTTCGGCGTGCTGGCGGCCGACTACATCGAGAAGAAGATCAAGGGCGAGGCCATCGAACCCGGCGCCATCGAGAAGGAAGGTGCACTGTGGTCGCCGGCCCGCATCGAGAAGGCCGATGTCGGCCTGCAGTTGTTCCTCGCCACGACATCGGTCGGCAAGGCCAATGTCGATGACGAGCGGCTGTGGGGCAACATCGAAAAGAAGATGGGCAGCCCAGTAATCAAGGCCCTCCTCCGCAAGCAGGATGAGCGGCGCCGTTCGGGCGCCGCGTCAATCAGCTTGATGCCCCATGCTGCGGATCGGTGAAGAGATGAACGGGACGGCTCCCAAGCTCGTCGTCGAGCTCGACAGGATCGTGAAGGACTTTCCGGGCGTTCGCGCGCTCGACGATGTTTCCTTCTCGGTCGCGGCCGGAGAAGTTCACGCGCTGGTCGGCAAGAATGGCGCCGGCAAGTCGACCTTGATGCATGTGCTGACCGGGCTTTACGCGCCCGATTCCGGCGACGATCCGCATCCGCGGCACGGGCTACGACAAGCTCACCACCGCGCAGGCCAAGGCGGCCGGCATCGCCATCGTCTCGCAACACGCCAAGTATGTGCCAAGCCTTTCCATCGCCGAGAACATCTTCTCCGGCGCGCTGCCCTTCAATTTCGCGGGCTTCGTCGACTGGCAGCGCATGTACCGCGAAGCGGCGGAGCGCCTGCAGCGCTTCGGCATCGACATCGATGTCAAGCGCCAGATGGGCGAGACGACCGTTGCCGAGCGGCAGATGATCGAGATCGCTCGTGCATTGTTTGCCGATGCGAGCGTCGTCATCCTCGACGAGCCGACGGCGCCGCTTCCGAAGCATGACGTCGCCAAGCTTTTCGGCTTCGTGAAGCGTCTCAAGAGCCAGGGCGCCTCCTTCATCTATATCTCGCATTACCTGGAAGAGATATTCGAAGTTGCCGACCGTGTGACGGTCATGCGCAATGGCCGCGTCACGGGGACTGCGGCGATCGGCGACATCACGCAACCCGAACTCATTCGCCTGATCAGCGGCGCCAATGTCGAGCGCTATCGCCGCAGCGCCACCACGCCCGGCCAGCCTGTGCTTGAACTGCGCCATCTCAGCCGCCCCGGACACTACCGTGACATCGACATCACATTTCACGCCGGCGAAGTCGTCGGCCTCACCGGTCTTGAAGGCAGCGGGCCGGGTTCGCTGGTGCGCGGTCTTTTCGGGCTCGAAGACATGGGTTCGGGCGAAGCGAAGATCGATGGCAAACGCTATGTCGCGGATAGCCCGATCGCCGCGCTGCGGCAGCGTCTGGCTTATCTGCCGCGCGACCGCCATGGCCTTGGCATCATCGGGTCGCGATCGGTCAAGGACAACATCACGCTGTCGGTACTGCAAAAGCTTCAGAATGCCCTGGGCCTGATCGACACGAAGAAGGAAAGTGCTCTGGTCGGCGGCTACATCAACAGCCTCGGCATCAAGACACCTTCCGCCGAAACGCGCGTCGAGAATCTGAGCGGCGGCAATCAGCAGAAGGTGGTCGTCGCCAAGCTCGTCGGCCACCGAACCGCGCGTATTATTCCTCGACGAGCCCACCCAAGGCGTCGATGTCCAGGCCAAGGTCGAGATCCTGCGGATCGTCGACGAGCTCAGCAAGCGCGGCGTCGCCGTCGGCGTCGTATCAGACGAGCTTAGCGAGCTCATGGATATCTGCGATCGGATCATCGTCTTCTATCGCGGGCGCATCGTGCGCGAATTCCGAAAAGGCAAGGACGAAATCACCACCGTCAAACTGCTCGCCGCCATCGAAGGCGAGACTGCGGAGATGCTGCAATGAAGCGCGACTATGTGCCGATCCTGCTCGAGAACCTGATCTGGTTTATCCTCATTGCAGTGTTCCTGTTCTTTGCGCTGCAGTCGAAATTCTTCCTGACTTCGGTGAACATCACCAATATCCTCTCCGCCGCGGCGGTGCTCGGCATTCTCGTCGTCGGACAAACCTTCGTTCTGATCACCGGCAATTTCGATCTTTCATCGGAATCGACGCTGGGACTGTCCGCCCTCTTCGGCATCTGGCTGATCGTGCCGGCCATGGCTCCAAACTGGGGCGGCGGCATTCTGATGAACCCCTATCTGTCGATCTGCCTCATCCTGCTCATGGGCGGGTTGATCGGCTGGATCATCGGGCTGCTCATCACCATCGGCAAGATGAACAACTTCATCGTGACATTGGCGATGCTGCTGATCCTGCGCGGCACGATGCTGGCCTTCACCGCGGGCAATGCGACGGGCGGTCTCAATTTTCCGCCCGCCGAGATTTTCTACTGGCTGGGCCACGCCGCGGCGATCGACATTCCCGGCGTCATCAAGATACCGGTCGCGGTCGTCGCAACCGCGCTTGTCTTCATCATCGGCCATATCGTGCTCAATCACCGCCGCTTCGGCCGCGAGCTTTATGCGATCGGCGGCAATCGCGCCGCGGCGATCGCTTCGGGCATCGATGCGGACAAGCGCGTGCGCCAGGTCTACATCATCAGCGGCATGCTCGCGGCCTTCGGCGGCTGGATGCTGGCCGGCCGCGTCGCATCGATCCAGGTCAATCTCGGCGAAGGCTATATCTTCACGGTCATGGCGGCGGCTGTCATCGGCGGCGTCAGCCTGCAGGGCGGGCGCGGCACGATGCTGGGCGCGCTCGGCGGCGTGCTCCTGCTTTCGACGATCGATCGCGGCCTCAATCTCATGAAGGTCTCGGTCTTCTGGATCAAGGTCATCCAGGGGCTCATCATCATGCTCGCAATGTTCATCGACGCGCAGCGCGTGCGCTACCGCGCTCGCTCGACCGGAGCGGCCCAGGCCGAAGCGGCCGCGGCGGAGGCGAGCAAGAATTAGGGAAGCGCCTCATGTCCTTCACGCTCGTCCGAAGGCGGAAAATTCACGAGGATGTCGCATCCCAGATCGAGGATGCGATCATCAGCGGGCTCTATGCCGAGGGCGATCAATTGCCGCCCGAACGCGAATTGATGGAGCAGTTCGGCGTCGGCCGGCCGGCGGTTCGCGAAGCCCTCCTCCTGCTGGAGCGGTCGCGGCGTCGTCCAGTTGTCGGCCGGCGAGCGTGCGCGGATCGTTCATCCGACGATCGACGGCCTGGTCGATCAGATTTCCGCCGCGGCGCGCCATTTCCTCGCAACCTCCACCGGCGAACGCTCGCTGCAGGAAGCGCGCCGGGTGATCGAATCGGCCATCGCGCGCAATGCTGCTGAGGTGGCAACCGCCGATGAAGTCGGCCGCCTGGAGCAGGCTCTGGATGCCAATCGCCAGTCGCTCGCTTCGCTTGAGAATTTCGAGGTGACGGATGTCGCCTTCCACTTCGCCATTGCGGAAATCGGCGGCAATCAAGTGTTCACTGCCATGCATCGCGCGATCGTCGGCTGGCTGGCAATGCAGCGCCATGTCGCCTCGCGCGCGGCACCGGAAGCAATGCCGAATGCGTTGCGCCATCACGAGAAAATTTTCGAAGCCATTGCCGCGCGCGAACCCGAGCGCGCGGGCCAGATGATGGACGCTCATATTCGGGATGTCGAACGCTGGTACAAGCAGGGCCGCAAGCAAGAAAACAAAGGGAATTAGATGGGCGTTGCATTGGTCACAGGAGCGAGCAGCGGCATTGGCAGGGCAATCGCCTTCGCCTTGGCGCGCGGCGGCGACGCTGTCGCAGTTCACTACGGGACGCAACCCGCCAAGGCCGAGGAGGTCAGAAACGAGATCGATGCGGCCGGTGGCAAGGCCATCGCTATCGGCGCCGATGTGGGGTCCGAGCGCGAGATCGTTGCGATGTTCGAGAAGATCGACCGGGAGCTCGGAACGATCACCGCGCTCGTCAATAATGCCGGTACCATTCTCGCCCGCATGCCGATCGCCGAAGTCGACACCGCAACGGTCGAGCGCATTCTGGCGGTCAATCTCGGCAGCGTTCTCTATTGCTGCCGCGAGGCTGTAAAGCGCATGTCGACGGCGCGCGGCGGCAAGGGTGGTGCGATCCTCAACATCTCATCGATGGCGGCGGTGTTCGGCGGCCTTCCCAACGAAGTGCCCTATGCCGCGACCAAGGGCGGCGTCGATTCCCTCACCATCGGACTTGCCCGCGAAGTCGCCGCCGAAGGTATCAGGGTGAATTGCATTCGGCCCGGCGTGATCGAAACGCCCATCCATGCAACCTTCCATGGGGCCACTTTCGCGCAGGACTACGCGCCCAACCTGCCGATGAAACGCCCGGGAACGTCCGAAGAGGTCGCCGAGGCGGCGATATGGCTCTTGTCGCCCGCCGCTTCCTACGTGACCGGCGCGATCCTCAATGTTTCCGGTGGGCGCTAGGAGATGCCATCCTTCAGGCGAACGAAGTAGTCGTCCTTGCCGACCTGGCCGCCTTTCATGGCGACCTCAAGATCGTCGAATTCCGCGCTCGCCGAATGTGCGGTGCAGAGCGGCGAGCCCGGCGTGTCGAGCAATGGATAGCGGGTTGTCAGTGCGTGGATGTTGAGTTCGCTCAAGGCATGGCTCGACGTGTCGCCGCCGGCAATGACCAAACGCTTCAAGGTGA
Source organism: uncultured Alphaproteobacteria bacterium (assembly GCA_963805405.1). Lineage (GTDB taxonomy): Bacteria > Pseudomonadota > Alphaproteobacteria > Rhizobiales > Aestuariivirgaceae > JAEUMG01. Next base: position 1,491,655 of record CAWDUC010000020.1, read on the forward strand.
ATTCCCGGACCAGCATCCTGGCCAAGCGCCCTAGCTCCCGAGACAACGCGACGCGTCCCTCGGGCAGCGCATTCAGCGCCGTGCCGCGATCCGTCGCCGGCCCGGAGGCTGTGTAGATCAACGGGCTGCCGCCGCGCGCCAGGATCGTTCGCGCAGCATTCAGCACGGCTTCGCTTCGCCCTTGCGCCAGTTCAAGTGCGTCGGCAGCAACGCCTTCGAAGCCATTGGCGGCGGCATAAGCGATCTGCCTCTCGGTCGTCGGCGACACGCTGCCTGAGACGACAAGAAGCCGATCGACCGGCATCACCGGCGAAAACGATGCCGAGCGGGACTTTCCCAAAGCCGCCATCAAAGCATATTCGACGCCGGATGAGCCGACCACAAAGGGCAGACTCTCCTGGGGCAGGCTAATGAGCGCGAGACCGGCCGCTTTCTGCGTCGCCTGATCGTGAACATCGATGACATCGACCGGCAAGTTCGCCTGCCGCGCAAGATGCAGGAGAAGATCGCTCTCATCCATCGGCGTCACGGGATGCACGCTCATCACCGGATGGCGGTCGATGCGATAGACCGTCCCTCGAAAATCCGCGAAGAGATGGCCGGCGAAGGTGTAGCGCTTGAGCTGCGGCGCGCCGATCGACCAGAGCCGCACGCTTCTGCGCGAAGACGCGCAGGCCGATCTCGGTCGCGCGGCCGATGCTGCCGACCGATGGGCTGGAGTCGAATGTCGAACAGACCTTGTAGTGGCAGAAGCAAGCATCGAGACTTTTGAGCCACGTGAAGGCGTGCGGAAGATGCTCGTCCATCCACTGCGGCGACTGGCTGCGACTGGTCGTAGCAAGGCCGACAGCCTCGTAATCGGCAAAGGGCGCAAACGCCTCCGCGCTCGGAATGCGCGTGAACAGCACCGTCTTCACGTCATGCGAGGCAAGAGCCTCCATGACATCGGTCGAGCCGGTGAAATCGTCGCCGCAATAGGAGATGAGCCGCGTCACGCCTCGACCTTGCCGTCGAACTTGGCAATCGATTGTGCGAGTTCCGGATGCTCCTTGGCGTAGACTGCCAGCGGAATGCCCTTGACCGCTGCCTCCCAGGCTTGCTGCACGGCCCTCACACCTGCCGCCGCGCCGCCCGGATGCGAGACGATGCCGCCACCGCACAGATAGAGCAGGTCCACGGTCCGCCCGGTGCGTTCATAGGTATCCGGCGCCTGGCCGCCCCACTGGCCTGAACCCGCCACCGGCAAGGGGCAATCGCGCGGGTCGAACATGGGCGCCTGCAGCGCCTTGAACGAAGCCACAAAACTCTCGTCGGGCTCCCAGTATTTGATGCGAATGCCGTTTATCTGGAATTGGTCGACGCCGAGCAATCGCCAGAACTGCTGATAGACCTTGAAGTCCATGCCGAGGCCCGGATGCCTCGTCAGGATATCCCAGCCATTGCGATGGGCGTGCAGCACGAGGCCTGAGCGCTTGCGGAGGAAAGCCATGGCGCCAAAACCGATCGAGTTGATATTGACGACCGCGCAATTGCCGCCATGCCGCAGTACGAGGTCGTGGTTGCGCATCATCTCGTCAGGATCGGTCGCGGAAATGCCCCAGGCATACATGACCTTCTTGGCCGTACGCTGCTCGCGATCGAGGATCATCGGCATGATGGCCTTGAGACGCGCTTCCAAGGGCGAATAAGCGGGCGACATGAGTTTTTCGTCGTCCTTGACGAAATCGACGTCCGCTTCGACGACTTCCTTGACGAGGGCTGCTGTCTCGGGCGGGCGAAGACCCAGCGCTGGCTTGATGATGGTGCCGATGATCGGTCGGCCATGAACGCCAGTGAGGCGGCGCGATCCTTCGATGCCGAATTGCGGTCCGGGCCAGGCTTTGCCGAACTCATCCGGCAGCTTCATGGCGATGACGCGAATGCCGGTGAAGCCCTTGATCGCAAAGACACCGCCAATCGCGATCGTCATCAATGCGGCGAGATCAGTGCCGATTGCCTCGAAGGGAAAGGCAATATCGGCCTCGGCGCGATTGAAGGGCCCCGCCTCTGGCGTCGGAAAGGACGGCGCGCGCATTGGCGCCAGATTGCGCATCGCCACGACGCGGGCCGCGACACAATTCTTCAATTCCTCGGTTTCGCCTGGCACCGGCACGAAGGTTCCGGTCGACTGGTCGCTCGCAATCTTCTGGGCCAGCCGCTCGGGATCGCCGGGCGTTTCGATGAGGTAGGTCAGCGTTATGAAGGACTGGGCGTATGCCATGCCGCTGAGAGATAGCGCCTCGCTTCAGGTGATGCGTTTGATGCTGGCAGCGATCTCATCGGCATCGAAGACGCGCTTCCAGTCGTCGCGCATCAGCACCGGCTTGCCGAATTCGATCGCCTTGTTGCAGGCGTCGGAAAAAACGCCCGGCTGTTCCTTGAAGATCACGGCGCCAAGTATATTCAAGTGTCCGAGCAGGAAGTCCCGGGCGGCCTCCTGCGGCACGCCTTTCCTGACAACCTCGTCCATGGCTTCGCGCATCACGTCGAGCAGCGAGGCAACGACCGTCTCCGCCAAACCGGGTTCGAGCAAGGCCAGCTGATCGACGGTCAGGCGATGGCTGCGCATCACCGGTGCCCAGATGGTCTTGGCGACATCCTCGCCGCGCTTGTAGTCGCTCTCCGGCCCCTGCATCAGGCAGCAGACGATCGCCTGCTTGGCCGCGATGCCGCCGAAGCGGTCGAGCTTCGCCTTCATCTCGGTTTCGTCGTTGAAGATCGGGGGGTGGCAAGGATGCGTGACGAAATAGGTGATGTCGTCTCGCTTCGGCAAATGGCCCGCATAGGGTGCCGCCGCGTCGAGGATGACGACCATCGCGCCGGGCTTCAGCTTGTCGATGATGCCATGGCTTACCTTGCCGATGGCCGTATCCGGGACGGCGAGAACGATAATTTCGGCACCCGCCAGGGCCTTGTCGGCATCGAGCGCCTCCCAGCCGAGCTCTTCCTTCAACCGCTTCTTGCCGGCATCACCGACTTCGACGGGCGCCACGGAATAAGCGGATTTCTTGAGATTGGCCCCAAGCCTCATCCCCATTTTTCCACCGGCGCCGAATAATGCGATCTTGGTCATCTGCTCACCTCTCCGGCCACCCGTCCCATAACTGGCATGATGCGTCAACCAATGGGAAGCGGGCGGCAGAGAGCCTGGCGCAGACCACCAAATCCAATGAGAATGCTACTTTACAGGCCGCGACCTCTCCCTCCACTCGTCGAGTTCGGTCAGGACCGCGTCGACTGATATCAGCAATTCCTCGCAACCGCGACGTAGGGGCGAGGCATGCAGTTCGCCCTCCTCGCAAACCTGTGCAAAGACGCGCGCCTGGTCGAGTAGCTGCCTGAACAATAGGCGATCCGTTCGGCCCATCGGTCGCCGACGCATGCTCAATCCCCCCCCTCATTCCAAACGGAAGCGATCGCATGCGCGCGTCCCCCGCATGCTGAAGCTCCAGCCTCGTGCCCCAAGTGATTCGATGAATGAAATTATGAAAACATGAAGACGGTCGGCACGAAAGAGTCGGACGTAAATTTAGCAGCGACCGTGACTCAATCGACACGATCGTGTGTCGAGAAAATAGCCGGACTGCGCTTTTACAGTCCGGCCAAGTTGGTGGGAGGCACTCCCACTCTCGAAGTCGGATACGGACCGCGAGAGCCGGCCGGCGAGCAACAGAGCCGACCGTCCCTAGAAAATCCGATTGCGGATCATCGCGCTGTGGGTTTTCGCACAGGTCGAACAATCTCCGCCATAAACCGCGACAAGCGCGCGTTGAATTGTGCGGAGCGGTCCCAGAACATCATGTGCTTACCGAAGAACTCATGCTGGGCGGACACGGCTTGTGCCACAATCCAATTCGTAACGACCATGCGCCATTCCTCCCGGCACATCATCAGAATGGGCCGCTCATTGCACAATCGCGCAAGCTCGGCCTCATAATTCGAGTAAATCGCGGCCTCGTTGGTCAACGCCGCGATCGCATCCGGGGTCTGATCGATGATCGTTTCCAGCCAGCAAAGTTCGCGCTCATCGGCCGACTCGAGGCACCATTCCGCCACGCCGCGATTGACGCTGGCACGATCTTCCAACGTGCGGACGACTGAATTGCCCTTGATATGCTGATCGGGCAACTCCCAGACCCAGTCTTTCGCCGGATCGGCACCGAGGCCGCGCGGCGCCCCGTCAATGACAACCGCGGCACTGATCCGTGTCGTGCCAAATTCCCGCACATAGGCAAGCATGTCGAGTACGCCATAGGACCATCCTGCCAGGACGACCTCGTCGAGACGAAGCTCTGCGATGAGCGATGCCAGGTCGCGGCCGCGTTGCGCATAGTGATGTCCATCCAACGGCTTGCTCGACCGCCCTTGACCGCGCGGGTCATAGGCGATCGCGGTGAATTCCGCCGACGCCGCGAAATGGTCGAGTTGACGCCCAAAAACCGCGCCGCTCATCGCCCATCCCGGAATGAAGATGACCGCACGCGGGCCGCCGCCGGAAAGCTCACAATGAATTGTCAGCTCACGGTCTATCGTGATCTCCGTGCTGCGACGGCTTGACATGTCAACGCCTTCCGATTGCGACGCCTGGTAAGCACACCATTACACGGAACATGCCAGCGACGGACGCGTTCATGATGCAACCGCAAGTTTGAGGAGATTTGTAATCATGAATGTTGCCCGATTTCTCGCTACCGGGTCGGTTGTTGCCCTTATGACCGCTTTTTCGCTTCCCGCGACGGCCGCCGAGGGTGACCGCATGCAGCGGCCGTCCATGCAGGACAATGATTCTATGCGCGACAATAATTGCGTGGGCGTTGAATGCATGCCCGGCAATGACGGCGGCCCGAGCCGCGTTGAAAAGCCAGATACCTCCAAGGACGGCAAAATGCGCGGCGATAAGGCCGGAAAAATGAAAGGCGACTCGGACAAACGCCGGGACGTCAATCGCAATGACGGAAACAATGACGGAATCGACCGCAAGCGCCAGGCGCGCAGCGATTGGAAGTACGATTCCAATCGCCATCACCGCAGTCGCAATAAGGATGCCCGGTATCGGTACTACTACGGCGGCTACTGGTATATGGAACCCTACTGGACGATGCCTGTCTATAACCGCGTAAGCTGCGGCGAGGGCCGTGCCATCATCAATGAAAGCGGGTTCAACCGCGTGCGCACCATCGAGTGCGAAGGCCGCAATTACACCTACGCAGCGCGTCGCCATGGCGACACGTTCCGGGTGGCGATCAATTCGCGTACCGGCGAGATCGTCAGCGTTCGCCCGATGTAATAACCTAGCGAGATAGCAAACGGCGCCCGGATCGCTTCGGGCGCCGTTTCTTTTTGCCTATTCCTTGGGCGCGAAGAACGTACCCATGTAGTCAGGCAGCACGGCCTTGGTGGAACCGTCGGCGGATTTGTTCTTGTCGAGAACGGCCTGGAAGGCGGCGCGATTCTGCGCATAGCGCTGTTTGCGGACCTCAGGATCGCTCGGATACATGTAATTCACCGTCACGCGGTCGGCCGGCGAGATCTTGTTGTTGGGCTGTGAATGGAAGCAGGGGACTGGCTGCCATTGGTGTAGAAGTCAGCCGGGAACACGTAGAGCATCACCGAATCCGGATCGAAATTGGTCATCATCAAGGTGCGCTGCGTCGCCATGCGCATGTTGTAATCGACCTGCTCCTTCGGCCAGTTGTTCGGCGGGCCGGCCATATACTCGTAGATATGCGACCAGTCATACTCGGCGTCGCAATTGCCGGCTGGGCTTTGATGCTCATGCTGGAAGCCGAGCGCATGACCAAACTCGTGCACGATCGTGCCCTTGGCGTAGCCGTCATAGGCGGTTGCAAGCTGGTCGGCCGGAATCTTGTCGAAATCCTCGAAGTTCATCGACTGCTCTTCGGGCTTTGCATAGATCATGCTGCCCTGCCCGACCGTCGACCAATAGCCCGGCTGGCGGAAGCCGACGCGGATATGGTTTGGCTTGCCGTTCGGATCGCACACGCGGGGATTCGACATTTTTCCGAAGTCGAGCGCAATACCCATCTCATTATTCGCCCATTGATTGGCGATCTTGGCAATGGCGACTCGGGTTTCCTTGCTGCCTTCGAAGAAGCAGACCCGCAATTTGGTGATCTCGGGTCCCCACATCTCGGCCGTGTCATAAACGCCCTTGGCAGCGTCGGAACCGTCGAGCCCGAGGAAGCCGCCGCGAAACGCTTCGACGCGCTTGGCAAGATTGGCGGGTAGTCCATCTCGGAAAATCTGTTTCGCATCGTCGGCCGAAGCGGGCACGGAAATGCCGGCACACAGCATGGTCGTAGCCGCTGCCATGCCTAGGAGAGAACGGATCATGTGGTTTTCCTGTGAGAGGGGTTGCAGGACGCCGCGATATTTGCGGCGGGAGGATTATTCACCATCAATCTGGGCGGGGTGAAGCGATTTCTGTGCCGAAATTGCGCCCGTGGGGAATTTAATTCCCGGTTTTGGCCAGCTTATTGATCCAAAAGGTTGATTTTCATCCAGCCGGAGCACTGTAGCAAATTCTCCGGTTTCCGGTTGACGAGTTTGGGTCGCCTCTGCCAGATATTGAATGAACGTTCATTAAATAGCCGGTGTCTCATGCTCAAGCGCAATCAGCGCGACCTCACTGCGTCCAATGCCCATTTCAAGAAGGCGGTGAAGCGCCTGCCGCTCGGCGTCGCTTCGACCTTCCGCTACTGGGGCGATGAGCGCACCATCTATGTCGATCATGGCAAGGGCGGCCGCACCTGGGATATCGACGGCAATTGCTACGTCGATTACCGCCTGGGCTATGGCCCGGCGATTCTCGGCTATGCCGACGACCGCGGTCGACGAGGCCGCGCGCAAGGGCATGGAAGTCGGCGGCGTCTTCGCGCTCGTCGACCGAGCGCGAGCTACGCGGTCGCCGAGCGCATGGCCAAGATGGTGCCGGCCGCGGAACTCGTGCGCTTCTCCAATTCCGGCACCGAAGCCGTGATGGCGGCGCTGCGCCTCGCCCGCGCCTATACCGGCAAGGACAGCTACATCCTCATCGAGGGCGGCTATCACGGCCTCTTCGATGCGGCCATGTGGATGTCGAACATGGATCAGTGGGATCCGGGCAGCGGGCTTGATCCCCAGATCGTCCCCTATTCGCGCGGCATTCCGCAGCGGCTCAAGGCATCTCGTCTATCTGGTGCCGATGAACGACGCGAACCGGCTCGAAGACATCTTCAAGAAGCATGGCGAACATATCGGCGCCATGCTGATCGAGCCGATGATGGGCAATTGCTGCGCGATCATCGGCGACGACCGAATTCGTCCAGCATGCGCGCAAGCTTTGCGACAAATACGGCGTGCTGCTGATCATCGACGAGGTGAAGACCGGCTTCCGCGTCGCCAAGCGGCGGCGTCCAGGTACTTGCATGGCGTCAAGCCCGACATCACCACCTTCGCCAAGGCGATGGCCAACGGCTATCCGATCCCGCGGTGGCGGGCGCGAGGACATCATGCGCACCTTCCGCTATGGCGGCGCTGCACATGGCGGCACCTACACGGCGCATTCGGTGTCGCTTGCCGCGGCTGAGAAGATGTCTTGAGATTCTCGACGAGACGCCGGCGCTGGAGACGCTTGCCGAATTACGGCGAGACGCTGAAGGCCGGCATCAAGAAAATCCTCGATGCGCGCGGCATCGTCCATTCCTTCTCCGGCCATCCCTCGATGTTCGGCCTGTTCTTCGCCGAGAAGCCGCCCAACGACTATCGCGACTGGAAGACGCTCCGACTACACCTTCTATGACAAGATGGCCTATCACCTGCATGATCTCGGCATCATCTGCGAGCCTGATTCGCGCGAGCCGTGGTTCATGTGCGAGGCGCACGACCAGAGCTGCCTCGACCGAACGCTCGAAGCGCGATTCGAAGACGCGCGGCGGTCAAGATCATCACGCCTCTGAAGAACAGGCGCGAAGCGACACGCAAGATGATCGAAGACCTGTATAATCGCGGGCTATGACCAAGACCTACGACGCCATCGTCATCGGCGCGGGGCATAACGGCCTCGTCACCGCCTGCTATCTCGCCAAGGCGGGGCTGAAGACGCTCGTCGTCGAGAAGAACGACTGGATCGGCGGCGCCGCGGTCATCGCGCTCGCTCTATCCGGGCTTCACCTATTCCAACTGCTCCTATGTCTGCCGCGCTGTTGCGGCCGGAGATCATGCGCGATCTCGAACTTGCCGAAGCACGGACTGCAGATTCTCCCCTATGAGGGCGGCGCGGTCTTCACGCGCGACGGCGATTACCTCGCCATGTACCGCAATCACGAGGCGAACCGGCGCGAATTCGCGCGCTTCTCGAAGCGCGATGCCGAAGCCTATGACCGCTATTCGCGCGACATCATGCGCCACTGCCGCTTCATCCGGCCATTGCTCATGCGCACGCCGCCGGACCCGACCTCCTTCAAGCCGCGCGATCTCCAGGAACTGCTGTTCATCGGCCGCAAGTTCTGGGACCTCACCGAAAACGAGATGTACGAGATGGTCCGCTTCTGGACGATGAGCATCTCGGACTATCTCGACGAATATTTCGAGACCGATGTCATCAAGGCCTATCTCGCGGTCTCGGCGATCATCGGCACCGCGCTCGGGCCGATGTCGCCGGGCTCGGCCTATGTGCTGCTGCATCACTACATGGGCGATGTCGACGGCAATATCGGCGCCTGGGGTTTCGCGCGCGGCGGCATGGGCGCGATCACCCAGGCGATGGCGAAGTCACTGGCGGCGGCAGGTGGCGAAATCCGCACCGGCAAGGGCGTCGATCATGTCTTGGTCGAGAATGGCCGCGCGGTTGGCGTCGTGCTCGATGACGGCGAGCGAAATCCGCGGTCGCCTCGTCGTCTCCAACATGGACGTGAAGCGCACCTTCCTCAAATGCGTGAAGGAAAAGGAACTGCCGCCCGCCTTCGTCAAGCAGGTCGAAGAACTTCAAGATCCGCGGCTCGTCGGGCAAGGTCAATATCGCGCTCGACGGCGTGCCGCGCTTCACGGCGCTGCCCGCCGACTCGCCCTGCATCAAGGGCGATCTCCATTTCACCGATTCGATCGAGCGGATGGAGAAGGCCTATGACGACTGGAAGGCGGGCCTGTGGTCGCGCGATCCTTTCCTCGACACGATGATCCCGACCATGATCGATCCGACCATGGCGCCGCCGGGCAAGCATTTCATGAGCGTCTTCGTGCAATATTGCCCGCCCAAGATCGAAGGCGAGCGAATGGACCGACGCCGAGCGCGACGCTTTCGGCCAAACGGTCATCAACCAGATCAACGACTATGCGCCGGGCTTCAAGGACCTCGTCCTGCATGCCGAAGTCCGGACGCCGCGCGAACTCGAGAACGAGGTCGGCCTCACCGAGGGCAATATCTTCCAGGGCGAACTGACCTTCGACCAGCTGCTGTTCAACCGGCCGGTGCCGGGTGCCGCGCAATATCGCTCGCCGATCGCCGGGCTTTGGATGTGCGGTTCTTCCACCCATCCGGGCGGCGGCGTGATGGGCGCGCCGGGGCGCAATGCGGCGGCCGAAATCCTGCGCGATCTCAAATCACCGACCAAGATGAGCGAGCCCTATGCCGTCCTATGATGCAATCGTCATAGGCGGGGGAACCAACGGCCTCGCCGCCGCGGCGCGTCTCGCCAAGGGGCGCCTCAAGGTTCTGGTGCTCGAAAGTGCGGCCGCTCTCGGCGGCGGCGCGCGCACCATCGAGTTCGCTCCGGGTTTCAAGGTCAATCCGGTTGCGCATCTTCTCTATCTCCTCGACCGTCGCGTCGAAAATGGTCTCGATCTGAAGGCGCATGGGCTTTCCTATGCCGCCAGCAATATCGCCACGACGGCATTGTCTGCCACCGGCGATCATCTGAAGCTCGATGGCGCCTATGGCGAGACGCTCGGCGGCAAGACCGATCACAGCGAGCAAGTAGCGTGGCGCGAATTGCGCGCCCGCCTGATGCGCTTTGCATCCGTGCTCGGCCCGTTCAAAGAGATGACACCACCGCGGCTCGGCGCCATGAACCGCGATCTCCTCACCCTCGGCCGCCTCGGCCTCAAGATAAAAGGCCTCGGGCGCGACGAGATGCGCGAATTCCTGCGGCTCATCCTCATCAATGTCGCCGATGTGCTCGACGATGAATTGACGGACGAGCGGTTGAAGGGCGTCGTCGCCTTCGACGCGACGCTCGGCACGCATCTGGGACCCCGCTCGCCGAATTCGCTCCTGCTTCTCTACAATCGCCTCGCTGGTGCGGCGAATGGCGTGCAGGCGGGGCTTGCACTTCCGCGTGGCGGAATGAGCGCGGTTGCCGATGCGATGGGCCGCGCTGCGAAGGCGCTCGGCGTCGAAACGCGCACCGGTGCCCGGATCGAGAATATCATCGTCGAGAAGGATCGCGCGGCCGGCGTTACATTGACAGGCGGCGAAGAGATCAGGGCAAACCTCATCGTCTCGGCGATCAACCCGAAAACGACCTTCCTCGACCTTCTCGGCACGCGTCATCTCGATACCGGTTTCGTGCGGCGCATCAGCAATATCCGCATGCGCGGCAATGCCGCCAAACTGCATCTGGCTTTGAGTGCCGCGCCCGATTTCCGCGGGCGCCGATCTCAAGAGCCGCCTGCGTTATCGCGCCGTCGGTGCGCGCCGTCGAGGATGCGTTCAATCCGGCGAAGTATGGTGATTTCTCCGAAGACCCCGTAATGGAGATCGTGCTGCCGAGCGCCTTCGATTCCTCCTTCGCGCCGTCCGGCCAGCATGTGCTCTCGGCGATCGTCCAATACGCCCCGTATAGTCTCAATGGCGGATGGGCGGCCGGCCGCGCCGCCTTCCAGGACAGGATCATGGGCGTTCTGGAACGCCATGCGCCCGGCATCGGCAAGCTCGTCACCGCATCCGAACTTCTCACGCCTGAAGATCTCGAGAAGCAGTATGGCTTCGTCGGCGGCAATTGGCATCACGGTGAACTTGCCGTCGAGCAGATGCTGTTCCTGAGGCCGGCGATCGGTGCGGCACAATATGATACGCCGATGCGCGGGCTTTATCTCGCCAGCGCCGGCTCGCATCCGGGCGGCGGCATTTCGGGTGCTGCGGGGTGGAATGCGGCCGAACGTATTCTCTCGGTGGAGGGCAAGGCATGAGCGATCCGCGCCTGCATTTCCGCAAACCCCTCCTCACCTCGCCCTTCCATGCGCGCACGTCGGCGCTAACAAGCTCAATGAATGGGGACCGTGGGGCGGCTACACGACGGTGCTCGCCTATGACGACGAGTCGATGGAGTATACCGCGATCCGCAACCAGGCGAGCGTCTATGACCTCTCGCCGATGGTGAAGTACAATATCACCGGGAAGGATGCGGTCGCCTATCTCGATCGCCTCATGATCCGCAATATCGGAAAACTCAAAACCGGCCATGTGCAATATACCGCCTGGTGCGATGATGAGGGCAAGCTTCTCGATGACGGCACCTTGTTCCGGCATGGCGAGACCGATTTCCTGTTATGCTGCCAGGAGCGGCATCTGCCATGGCTGCTCGACAGCGCCGCAGGCTTCGATGTCTCGGTTGTCGAAATCACCGAAGAGATCGCCGCGCTCTCGCTGCAAGGCCCCTGCTCATTCTCGGTGTTGAAGAGCGCAGGCTTCGCGGATGCGGGCAAGCTGAAGCCGTTTCAGCTCGCGCAATTCCCGTTCGGCGCGAGGCACGCTCACCATTTCACGCACCGGCTTTACCGGCGATCTCGGCTATGAGTTGTGGACGACGCCCGATCGCGCGCTCGATTTGTGGGATCTGCTGTTCGAGGCCGGCGCGCTTTACGGCATAGGGCGATCGGCACGACGGCGCTCAACATGGCGCGGATCGAAGCGGGCTTCATCATCACGAATATGGATTTCGTCGCCGCCGAACAGGCCGTGCGATCGGGTCGTTCGCGCTCGCCCTTCGAAATGGGCCTCGACTGGATGATCGATTTCGACAAGGGCCATTTCAACGGCAGGCGCGCGCTGCTTGCCGAGAAGACCAAGGGCACTTCGAAATGGGCGCTTGTCGGCCTCGATATCGGGGGCAATGTCGCGGCCGAGCATTCGCTCATCTATCACAACAAGAAGCGCGAGGTCGGCCATGTGACCGCGGCGATCTGGTCACCCACGACCAAACGCAATATCGCGCTCGCCATGCTGGAGCGGCCCTATCACGATGCGAAGAAGGACGATCTCTGGGTCGAGATCTATGCATTGCGCGAGCTTGAGTATCACAAGCTCATGGTCCGGGCACGGGTGACCGAACGCCCATTTTTCAATCATCCCCGCCGCCGCGCGACCCCTCCCGGCGAATTCTGAAGACGTGGCTCTTTGGGCGGCGATCACTCCTTGTGATATATCGCTTGACTTAGTTCGTTTTATGTTCTAATGCCGCGACATGGACAGAAACTTTGCCATCGAACGCTGGCGGGTGCCGCTCTTGGCGTCATCGCGGAGCTGTTCGCCGAGATCGGGCTGACCGAGGGTGGCAGCGTCGAGAGGATTGCAAAGCCACTCCACCGCCATGTGCTCCGCATTCTGCGGACGGCGGAATCGGCAGCCCGGCGGCTCATTATTGCCGCGGCGCGCGATATCGTGGTCGAGCCGGGAGAACCCCGTCCGGTTAAGCCAAGAGCCAAAGGCTCCGGTAAAGCCAAGGCCGATGTCGAAGGAAAGCCCAAACGCAAACGCGGCTTCCTGTTCAACCTGTTCGATCCGCTCAAGCGTGTTGGCCGCCGTTTCAAAAAGAAGCGCCGTGGCCCGGAGCCCCACGTCCATTCCATCGAGTCATTCCTCCAGCAGAAACAGGTTGAGATAGCCGCCGCTCAGGCAAAGCAAGCAAGTCGTCGATGACGGCATGGTCAGTGCGAAGCACCTCGTCCGCCGCCTCGTGGCCGTTGTCGATGCACTCAATGACATCCCCCGCCACGCCATGCGGCTCGCCCATTGGGAGGCGCGGCCCAAAGAACAGCGCCGTCCTGAGCGCTGGAGTCCCGATGCGACCCGGCCGGCCGCCGGGTTTCCGACAGCGGGCCATCCACGAGGTCGACGAGATCCTCAAAGAATGCCACTGGCTCGCCCGAAGCATGCACCCGCCGCTCGACGACACGTCGTAACAATATTCATCCGTACACAGATCGTTATTGCTCATCCTACCCCTCATCCTTCGAGGGAGAGGGCGAGCGAGGGCCGTTGGGACCGAGGCGGGTGAGGGGGCGTTGCCGCTCTTCAACCGCCTGTCACGTCGCACCGCCCCCTCATCCGACCGCGCTTGCGCGCGCCGCCTCTCGGACGAGGGAATTTATGCGCGTCCTCAATCTCCCCTTTGTGGGAAGGTTCAGTCGCCGGCATTGAAGGCGGCGGCAGGGTCCGGGAACACAGGGGGCGATCCGAAGGTCAGCGCAATCGCCTCCATCAGGAGAAGCGCCGGCGCCATCTGCTCCGCCAGTTTCACGATCGATGCCTGGAGTTTCTCCGTCACGGCCACGTCCTTGGCGGCGAGATTGGTCGTTTCGGACTTGTCCTTTGCGAGATCGAAAAGCTCGATGGTCGGCGGCAGCGTCGCCTTCCATACCAGCTTCATGTCGCCCTCCCGCACGGCGCCGGCCAGCGAGTCGACATTGTAGACCATCTCCTTGCGTGGCGATGCCCCGCCCTCGCTGATCGCCTTCCAAACATCGATCCCGTCGAGCGGCTTGTTCTTCTCGAGCTTGGCTCCGATCAGTGTCGCGATCGTGGGATACATGTCGACGACATGGATGAGCCCGTCCGCGTCACCCGGCTTGATGTGTCCCGGCCAATTGGCAAGCGCCACGACGCGCGTGCCGCCCTCATAGAGCGTGCCCTTGCCGTCCCTGTATTCGCCGTTGCTCGCCGGGAGCGCGCCTTCGACCTTCGACTCTCCTGCAAAAGCCGCCGAGCGCACGCCGCCATTGTCGCTTTGGAAGATGATCAGCGTATCGGCGAGCATGCCGCGCCGCTTGAGAGCCTCGATGATGCTTCCGATGGACTCATCCATTCCGGTGATCATCGCGGCATAGGCGCGGCGCTGCTGATCTTCGATGTGCTTGTAGCGGTCGAGCAGATCCTGAGGCGCCTGGAACGGCGTGTGCGGCGCCGTGAAGGCCACTTCCAGGAACAGCGGAACAGCAGGATCGTGCCTGTCGATGAGCTTGACCGCGTCCTCGCCAAACAGATCGTTGTCGTAGCCAGCTTCTTGGATCGGATCGTTGTTCCGGTACCAATCGCTTACGCCATGCGACTCGTGCTTGAAATGATCGATCTCGCCGACGAGGGCGCCATAGAAGTAATCGAAGCCGCGCTGGCGTGGCCAAAAGGCCTTGTTGGCGTGGCCAAGATGCCACTTGCCGATGAGCGCCGTCGCATAGCCCGCATCTTTGAGAAGCTGCGGCAGAAGATACTCGTCCGTCGACAAGCCATAGCTTCCGGCAGACGGGATGACGCCGGTTTGCAATCCATATCGAAGCGGATAGCGGCCGGTAAGGAGAGCGGCGCGCGTCGGGGTGCACATCGGCATCGCATAGAATTGTCCGAGCCGCGCCCCGTCCTTGGCAAGGGCATCGAGTGTCGGCGTCTGGATGTCGGAGCCGTGAAAGCCGACATCCGCCCAGCCCAGGTCATCGGCGACGATATAGAGGATATTGGGTCGCGTTGCCGCCTGCGCGTCGGGCAGCAGCGCAAGGAAGGCTACCGCGAGAACCAAGAACCTCGCGAGCAAAGTGCCGACAGAACGCAGTCTCATCGCCGTCTCCATTGGGAATGCTCCCTGGCTCTGGATATTGTGAATGTCATGACTCCGGCAAGGCTCCGCCTTCGGCCGTCCGGCGGGCGACGTAGGAGGCCAGGGCTTCCGCCCTGCCCGCGTCCATCTTCGGGGCTTCGAAGGTCTTCAGGATGTCCTTCCAGATGCGATTGGCGCGCATGGTGGCGGTCTTGCTGCCGTCCTCGCTCCAGCTGCCGAAATTGCGCCAGTCGGAAACCAGCGGCGTATAGAAAGCGCGTTGATAGCGCTCCATCGTATGCTGGGCGGCAAAGAAATGGCCGCCGGGCTCGACCTCGGCGATTGCCTGGAAGGCGAGTTCCGGATCGCTCGCATCGAGCGGCTGGAAAACTTCCGCGAAGATCTGCAAGGTCTCGATATCGAGGATGTATTTCTCCATCGATGCGGTGAGGCCGCCTTCGAGCCAGCCGGCGGCATGGATCATCATGTTGACGCCGCCGAGGATCGAACCCCAGGCCGACATCAAGGATTCATAGACCGCCTGCTCATCGGGTGCGTTCGATGCCGTGGCTGAAGAACCGCGCCATGGCAGATTGACGTGACGCGCGAGCTGGCCGGCACCGAAAGCGCCTTGCACGAATTCCGGCGTGCCGAAAGCCGGCGAGCCCGACTTCATGTCGACATTGGACGTGAACGAGCCATAGACCACCGGCGCGCCGGATCTACCATCTGGCTGAGCGTGATACCGGCCAGCGCTTCGGCATGCTGAAGCGTCAATGCGCCGGCAATCGTGACCGGGGCCATGGCGCCCGACAAGGTGAAGGGCGTGATGACGGAGACCTGGCCGGCGCGCGCGAAATCGATGATGCCCTGGCACATCGGGATATCGAGCTGGCGCGGCGAATTGGTGTTGATGACGGTGTAGCAATAGGGCTTCTGCGCGAATTCCTCCGGCGTCAGCCCGCGGGCAATGCGAACCATCTCCATCGAGTCGCGCACTTGCGGCGTGCCGCGCGAAAAGACGAAGAGCGGCTTGGTCGACAGCGTCAACTGGCTTTCGGTGGTGCGCAAATGGCGCAGGTTCAACGGAACATCCTGCGGCTCGACATTCGGCGACTGGATGTGGATGACGTCGAAATGCTGGTTGAGCTTGATGATGTTGCGGGTGTCTTCAAGCGTGCCGTTGCGCTTGCCGCGATCGAGATCGGAAATATGCGGGGGCCCGCCCACGCAGACGAAGGCAATGTGATCGCCGCCGAGCGTGACAGTGTCTTCCGGGCCGGCGCCGATCAGGTCGAATTGCGATGGCGCGGTGCGCAGTGCCTCATCGACGAGACCGCGATCGATGCGGACCATCAATGTCGCTTCATCGACAGCCGCACCGCCCGCCTTGAAGATCCGCCGCGCCTCCTCGTTCAGAACCTTGACGCCAAGCTCCTCGATGACGCGCAAGGCGGTGTCATGAACGGCTGCGATGCGATCGTCGCTGAAGATGGGTTGCCGGATAAGCGGGTTGACGAGCTTGCGGTAATTGATGCGCCGCTGCGAACCTTGCGGCTCGCCCGCGTCGGAACGGCGACGGCGCCGTTCGGGGCGCGCTGGCCTCTCAAGCATTGAAGCAATCCTTCATCGCGCGCGACCCAAGCGCGATGCGGAGCAAAAGGCAAGCGATGTCAGCGGTTCCAGAAAGGGCGCTCTGGTTCGGGCCCGATGCCGTCTTCGTCGGGATCTTCGTCCTCAAGCCAGGGATCGTCGTCATCCGGGATCACCGCATCGCCTTCTATGCGCGAGGCCGGGACCGGCAAGTTAGGGCGCGGAGATGCGCGCCAGCATTCCCTCGTGGCGCAAGCCTGCCCGGAATTGCTTTCGAACGCGGTCGCTTCATTGCCGGTCATGGGCCGCCTTCCCCAAGACGCGTCGCCGTCCCGTGATTCGCTCCTCAGTTGTCCCAAGTGTGCGCCCCCACCCACGATTGTCAATTCAAGGACGGCGCACTCACCCAAAGCTGTCGCTTGTTTCTTGGTCAGATCACCTTCGTCACGTAAACTGTCGGCGCTTCGGTGAGTCGGAAGCCCGGCTGCCGAACTCCAAAGGGGGACAATATGGACTGGCTCGGTATCATCATTCAGATCATCGCCGGCGCGATCGGCGGCAACGCCGCCGGCAAGGCGATGAAGGATTACGATCTCGGCATCACCGGCAACTCGATTGCCGGCGTCGTGGGCGGCGTCATCGGCGGACAAATTCTGGAACGGCTTATGGGCGGCGCGGCACCGGCTGTTGCCGACGCAACGGCGGCCGCAACAAGCAGCGGGATGGATATCGGAACGATCATCCAGAGCCTTGCCGGCGGCGGTATCGGCGGCGCGATCCTTATGATCATCGCCGGCATCATCAAGAAGCAGATGGCCAAGGCCTAGGCCAACTGCCCGACGAACCCCTCCGGGGCGCAGGCCCCGGAGTAGATTATGGCGCCGTCATTCCTTGACCGCTCCGGTCATGGACGAGACGTAGTGTTCGACGAAGAACGAATACAGGATCACGACCGGCAGCGAACCAATGAGCGCGCCGGCCATCAGCGCACCCCATTCATAGACATCGCTCCGCACAAGCTCGGTCAACACGCCGACCGGAACAGTCTTGTTTTCCGAAGACTGGATGAAGGTCAGCGCATAGATGAATTCGTTCCACGATAGCGTGAAGGCAAATATGCCGGCCGAGATGAGGCCCGGCACAGACAGCGGCAGTATGATCTTTGTCAGAATCTGCCAGCGGTTCGCCCCGTCGATGAGGGCGCATTCCTCGAGTTCATAGGGGATGGAGCGGAAGTAGCCCATCAGCAGCCAGGTGCAGAAAGGTATGAGAAAGGTCGGGTAGGTCAGGATCAGTGCGAACGGCGTATCATAGAGCCCCAGGTTGAAGACCATGACCGCAAGGGGGATGAAGAGGATCGAGGGCGGAACGAGATAGGCGAGGAAGATGGCGAGGCCGGTCACCCGCGCGCCCTTGAAGCGCAGTCGCTCGATGGCATAGGCCGCGAACACGGAGGCGAAAAGCGACAGGAAGGTTGCCGCGACCGAGATCAGGATCGTGTTGAACAGCCATCCCGGATAGGACGTCTCGAACAGCAAATAGCGGATGTGATCGAATGTCGGCCGCACCACCCAGAAGGGGCTGAAGTTCTTGTAGTCGGTCAATTCGTCATTGGGCTTAATGGCGGTTATGGCCATCCAGTAGAACGGGAAGAGCAGGACGAAGACAAAGACCGCGAGCGGCAGGTAGACCGTGACGAGGCGCAGTGGCAGGCGCTGCAGATAGGTCATTCCCCCTTCGTCGCCGTCCGGTTCCCGGCTCGCGGTTCGGTCGATGGCTGCCATCAGTCGCTCCCACCCTGCTGCCAGCGGCGGCGCTGCAGGCCGAAATAGCTGAACAGGATCGCGGCCAAGAGAAACGGGATCATCGCCACGGCGATCGCGGCTCCTTCTCCCAGATTGCCGCCCGATATTCCGCGCTGGAAGCTCAGCGTCGCCATCAGGTGCGTCGCATTCACCGGTCCACCGCGCGTGAGAACGTAGATCAACTGGAAATCGGTGAAGGTGAAGAGCACCGAGAAGGTCATGACGATCGCGATGATCGGGGTCAGCAGCGGAAACGTCACGAAGCGGAAACGCTGCCATGAGCTAGCGCCGTCGAGTGTCGCAGCTTCGTAGAGCGACGGCGAGATCGTCTGCAGGCCGGCGAGAAGCGTGATCGCCACAAAGGGAATTCCGCGCCAGACATTGGCCGCGATCACCGAAGCGCGGGCATTGGTCGGATCGCCAAGGAAGTTGATCGGCGTATCGATGAGCCCAGCCCTCTCGAGCGCCCATGAGATGATGGAAAACTGCGCGTCGAATATCCACCAGAAGGCGATCGCCGAAAGGACCGTTGGCACAACCCACGGCAGCAGGACGATGGCCCGGAAGAACACCTTGAACGGCAGCTTCTCATTCAGGATCAGGGCGAGCCACAGGCCAAGCCCGAATTTCAGGACCGAGGCAACGCTCGTGTAGAGCAAGGTGTTGAAAACGGCGAGCCAGAAGACGCTGTCGTCCCAGAGATATTCGTAGTTCTCGAGGCCGATAAAGACGCCGGTCCTGCCGATGCGCTCATCGGTGAAGCCGAGCCATACGCCGAGCCCCAGCGGGTAGGTCAGAAACAGCAGGAGGAGAATGGCGGCAGGCAGCATGAAGAGAATGCCGAGCGCGCCACGGCTCTGCTGCAACCTCCGCAGCAGCGAAGGTTTGTCGTGCTTCATCGTGGGCGATGTCACGGCGCGCATGTAGCGGAACGGGCTGGCGACCTGCGCCGCCAGCCCTCCTCCCGATCAGACCTTGTAGTAACGATTGGCACGCTTCTCGGCGCGCTCCATGGCTGCCTGGGGCGTTTGTGAGCCGGTGACGGCCTCGGCGAACATGTCGACCAGTACATAGTCGGCCATGACGCCGGCCGAGGCATAGCCGAGCGGTCCGGCATAGCCGTTCGGCCGCAGGGTTTCCGAGGCCTTGGCATAGGGTGCGTTGGCGGGATCTGCCGTCCAGATGGGATTGCTGGCAAAGGCCTTCAGGGTCTGGCAGCAATAGCCGCTGGATTTGGTGATCCAGTCGTTCATCTGCGCATCCTCGAACATGAACTGCAGATAGGCTTTCGCGGCGTTCGGATACTTCGTGTAGGCGAAAATCACCGCGCTCGTGACCTGGAACAGCTCGACCGACTTGCCGACCGGCCCAATGGGTAAATTGGTGGTGCGGATATCGGCAGCAATCTCGGCGAGTTTCGGATCGTTCTTTG
The DNA here is from genome assembly GCA_963805405.1 of uncultured Alphaproteobacteria bacterium. Taxonomy (GTDB): domain Bacteria; phylum Pseudomonadota; class Alphaproteobacteria; order Rhizobiales; family Aestuariivirgaceae; genus JAEUMG01. The sequence goes on from CAWDUC010000020.1 coordinate 1,511,328, forward strand.
CCGTATAGTAGGCTGAAATGCCATTCGCGATGACCGACAATTCGCCGGCTAGAAAGGCGCGATTGTTATTGACGTCAAGCCATCCTTCAGTTCCCGGAATGAAGGTCTTGTAGAGTTCCATGGCATATTCGATCGCCTTCAAAGTCTCGGGGCTGTTGATGGCGACGACGCCATTCTCGTCGACCATCTTGCCGCCATGGCTCCACAACAGCCAGTGAGCATAATTGTTGCCATCACCCACACCATGGCCATGCGTGAAGCCGACCGGATGGCCGGTCTTCTGCAATGCCTTGCAGAGTTCGAGGAACTCGGGCGTCGTTTTCGGGAATTCGGAGAAGCCGGCCGCTTTCACCCAGCTGTCGCGGTAGACAATCGCGTTGCCGATCGTCGCCAAAGGCAGGCCGACGAACTTGCCGTTGCGCATGACATAGTCCTTCGGACCCTCATACCAGCCGCCATATTTGTCGCCGAGATAGCCGGCGAGGTCGCTGACATCGAGCAGCTTGTCGGGATACTGCTGGGCATCGTCGAACCACACGAACATGAGGTCGGGACCCGATCCGACATTGGCGGCGACCGCTGCCTTGGGGCGGATGTCTTCCCAGCTCTCCTTGTCGACGCGAACCTGCACGCCGGTCGCATCGGTGAATTTTTTGGTGTTCGCCAGCCATTGCTCTTCATCGCCCTTGACGAATGGCGACCAGCGCAGCAGCCGTAAAGTTGCGCCTTCTTCAGGCTTGTATTTGAGTTCCTGCGCACTCGCGCGGCCGGAGAGAAGCGACGGCGCCATCGCCCCCATGGCGGTGCCGGCGGTCGTCTTGAGCAGATCACGTCTGGTAAAACCCATTTTCGTACCTCCTGGTTGCAATCGTCTTTTATTGGAGCCGTGCGCCCGTCGCCTCGTCGAATAGGTGCACAGTGCCATGCTGCGGCATCAGCCTTATCTTCTCGCCGGGTTCGAACATCCGCCGCTCGCGGAACACCGCGACGATCTCGTCGCCATTGGCGGCACGGGCATTGACCTGGATTTCCGAACCGGTCGGTTCGACCACCAAGACCTCCGCCTCGATTCCGCACTCACCGAGGGTCAGATGCTCGGGCCGCACGCCAAGGACGACCGGATGGCCATTGGATACGGCCGGGGGCGTATCAAGTGGCAGGGTGATCGCTCCTTCGCCTTCGAAACTTGCCCCGCTGCCATTGACCGCAACGCGACCGGTCAGGAAATTCATGGCGGGTGAACCGATAAATCCGGCGACGAAACGGTTGTTGGGCCGGTCGTAAAGTTCGAGCGGCTCTCCGATCTGCTCGATCTTTCCGTCATTCATGACGACGATCTTGTCGGCCATTGTCATCGCCTCGATCTGGTCGTGGGTGACATAGATGATCGTGGTCTTGATGCGCTGGTGCAATTGCTTGATCTCGGCCCGCATGGCAACCCTGAGCTTGGCATCGAGATTCGACAGCGGCTCGTCGAAGAGGAACACCTTCGGGTTGCGCACGATCGCGCGGCCCATGGCAACACGCTGACGCTGGCCGCCTGAAAGCTGGCGGGGATAGCGATCCAGATAGGGCGTCAGCCCCAGGATATCGGCGGCCTTGCGCGTTTTTTCGGCAACCTCAGCCGAGGGTGCATTTTTCAGGCGGAGCGAGAAACCCATATTCTGGGCGACGGTCATATGCGGATAGAGCGCATAGTTCTGGAACACCATCGCGATGTCGCGTTCCTTCGGCGGAACGTTGTTCACCACGCGACCGTCGATGTAGATTTCCCCGCCCGTGATACTCTCAAGCCCGGCTATCATTCGCAGAAGCGTCGACTTCCCGCACCCGGACGGCCCTACGAGAACGACAAACTCTCCATCCGCGATATCGACTGAAACACCGTGCAACACATGGGCTGCACCATATGCCTTGCGAGCGTCGCGAATTTCGACCGATGCCATTCCGCGGCAATCCTCCCACTGCGCGCAGTCCCTTATGTGGTTTTGCTTGCGCGCAACGAGAACGATAGTGGCCGCAGACACCTGCCGCAAGCAATCAAGCCCGCATTAGACCAAAGGCTAATTGCAGACGCCGCGGGCTCGATGGACCGCAGCGTGGGAAGTGGCCTAAAGCTGCTGCGCGCTGAAGGTGTCGCAGTTGGCGAGATCGCCGGTGTCGAGACCGCGCTTAAACCACTTCACGCGTTGCTCGGATGTCCCGTGGGTGAAGGATTCGGGCACGACGTAGCCTTGCGACTTCTTCTGCAACCGATCGTCACCGATGGCCGAGGCGGCGTTGAGGCCTTCCTCGACATCGCCCTCCTCGATGATTTTGCGACTGTCATCGGCCTTGCGCGCCCACACGCCGGCAAAGCAATCGGCCTGCAATTCCATCATAACCGAAAGCTGATTGGCTTCGGCCTCCGGCAATTGCATACGCCGCTGCATAACCTTGTCGGCGATGCCGAAGACATTCTGGAGATGGTGACCCACTTCATGCGCGACGACATAGGCCTGCGCGAAGTCGCCCGGTGCGCCAAGCTTGTTCTTCATGTCCTGATAGAAAGAGAGGTCGATATAAACCTTGCTATCCTTCGGGCAATAGAAGGGACCCATGGCCGACTGCGCCATGCCGCAGGCTGATTGCACGAAACCCGAGAAGAGGACGAGTTTGGGCGCGGGATATTGCCGGCCCATCTTCTGGAACTCTTCGGTCCACACGCGCTCGGTCGAGCCCAGCACGCGCGAGACAAAATCCTTGCCCGCGTCGCCCGTGACATCGGCCTGCTTGCCGCCGGCCTGGCCGGGTTGCGGAATCTCCGTCTGGCCCTGCTCCTGCTGCTGGGGCACCGGCTGCAAGCCGCCGCTACCGCCGTTCAGGATATCGAGCAGGTCGAAACCGAATATGAACTTGAGCACGAGATAGGCGATGATCAGCATGATTATGGTGCTCATGCTGAAGCCGCGGCCGCCGCCCATCGGCACGCGCATGCCGCCGCCGCGCGGGAAGCCGAAGCCTCCGCCTCCACCCGTCCCGCCCTGGCCGCGGCGATCCTCGATGTTGTCGCTTGGACGTTCGTTGTCGAGCCGCATTCGGAAATGCCTCCCCGTCAGAAAAAGTTGCTAGCCAAACCGGCAGCGGGATTTGGTCAAATCATAGACCAATTGCAAGGTTGGTACAGCCATCCCCGCGATTTGCGCCAATTCGATGACCGCCCCAAGAAGGGCGTCAAGCTCGGTCGGACGACCGGCATCCACGTCCTGGAGCATGGACGTGCGGTGGGCGCCCACCTTGGCCGCCATGTCGATCCGCTCGTCGATCCCGATGTTGAAGCTGATGCCGAAAGCCTCGGCCACCGCCTTTGCCTCTTCCATCATGGTGCGAACGACGCGCCGGCTTTCAAGGCCATTGGCAAGCTGCTCGAGGGTGCCCCGGGTCAACACGCTGACCGGATTGAAGCTAAGATTGCCCCATAGTTTGAGCCAGATTTCCGAGCGCAAATTAGGCCGCACCGGGCTCTTGAAGCCGGCGTCGATGAGAAGCGTGCTCAAGGTCTTGACCCGCGCGGTCTGCTGGCCGGAAGGCTCGCCGATCGGCATGCGGTCGCCATAGCCGTGGACCACGACGCCGGGAGCAGTGAGCTCGGCCGCCTGCCACACGACGGTGCCGATGGCGCGTTCGGGTGTCAGCCGGTCCCATATGAGGCCGCCCGGGTCGACGCTTTCGAGCTTGCGGCCGCCATGGGCGGCATCACCGCCATAGAAGTACCACCAGGGGAGCCCGTTCTGAGCAAAGAGGATCGCCGTTTCAGGTCCAAGCAGGGGCATAAGGGAATCGATCGCACCCGTCAGTGCGTAGGCTTTGAGACCGATGATAACGAAGTCCTGATGCCCGAGTTCCGATGCCTTCTCGGCGGCGCGCGGACGGGTGACGAATTCCTCGCCACCCTTGCGCAGGATCAAGCCCTTCGAACGGATGGCTTCGAGATTGGCGCCGCGCACGATGACCGAGACGTCCGACTTGCCGGCATGGGCAAGCTGCGCGGCGATGAGGCCGCCAATGGCGCCCGCTCCGAAGACGCAGACCTTGGTCATGCAAGGCCCAGTTTCTGTGCAAGGCCGATGCGCTGTAATTTGCCGGTGGCGCCTTTGGGGATTTCGGAGACGATCACGATGCGACGCGGGACCTTGAAGGCAGCCAAGCGCTTGCCGGCAAAGTCCTGAAGCTCGCGTTCGTCCGCGTGGGCGCCCTCTTTCAGCACGATGGCGGCGGCAACCTCCTCGCCAAGCTTGTCATGCGGCATGGCGAAGGTGACCGCCTGCTGCACGGCCGGATGATCCATGAGGATCTCGTCCACTTCGACGGGGGCAATCTTCTCGCCCCCGCGATTGATGATTTCCTTCAGGCGACCGGTGATCTTGAGGAAGCGTTCTTCGTCCATGTAGCCTTGGTCGCCGGTATGGAACCAGCCATGGGCAAAGGCCTGCTCATTGGCGGCCGCGTTACTCTCGTAGCCCGTCGTCACGTTGGGACCGCGGATTACCACCTCGCCCTCCTCGCCCGGCCCGAGCAAGCGGCCATCCTGAGCCATCACCGCGACTTCAGGACCAGCGGCGATACCGACGAACCCCGGCTTGCGACTGCCGGGCGGCAATTGATTGGAGGTCATCTGATGCGCGCTCTCGGTCATCGAATAGGCTTCGATGACCCGGCAATTGAGTGCCGCCTCGAGTTCGAGGAGAACCGGTGCCGGGAGCGAGGCCGAACTCGAGCGTATGAAGCGCAAGGGATTGCGCGCGATGATCTCGGCATTGCGCGGTGCGCGGGCGAGGATCGCCTGGTGCATGGTCGGCACCGCCGTATACCAGCTCGGGCGAGCCTGATCCATCCAGCCGAAAAACTTGAGCGCGTTGAAGCCAGGCGCGCAATAGACCGAACCCTTGGCCGCAAGACTGGAGAGGACGCCCGCAACCAGCCCATGAATATGGAACAAGGGCATGATGTTGAGACATCGATCGTCGACGGTGAGTTGCAAGGTCGCGATGATATTCTTTGCCGAAGAGGCGAGATTGGCGTGGGTCAAGGGGACGATCTTGGGGCGCGATGTGGTGCCGGAGGTATGAAGTACCAGAGCCGCGTCATCGGGGTTTGGGCGGGGCGGCAGTGTGGTTCCACTCGCGCCGGGAATATCGAAACGACCCGCCTCCGGTGCCGGCTTGATGTCGAGAATGGGAATGCCCAGTGCGGCGGCGACAGCGCGTGCCGGCGTCTGGTCGCCCGCCGCAAGGATCAAGAGGCGGACTTTGAGGTCATTCATGTAGAAGCGGAACTCATCGGCCGTATAGGCCGGGTTCAGCGGCGCTGCGACGGCGGCGCAAGCAACGCCGAGAAAGGCGCTCGCCATGTCGGGGCCGTTGGGAAGGACGATCGCCACCTTGTCGCCAGGCTCCACGCCGGCCTTGGCGAGCGCGCGACCGATATCGGCGATCTGCGCCGCAAGCCCGGCATAGGTTAACGGCTGCCGGTCGGGCGCGGCAATGGCAACGGCTTCGGCAGGGGCTGCGGCGACAAAGTCATGCAATATCATGCGGCCTGTCATGCTGAGTTTTGCAAGACCGGTCAACGCCTGCGATTGATGGCGCCAAGGGGTTGCTCTATGAGGCTGCCATGACCCACCGGCTGGTCATAGCACGGGCCACCGGGTTAAACCGTCGTTGCTGACAGAACACTGTCAGTAAATTTGCTACGATGCTTGGTCGGTGCAGCGTGTCGATCCTATCCGCTCCGTGTCGAGAAATGAAATGGTACCTCACATGGAACCCGACATCCTCCACCACCTTAACGCCGTTCTTCGGGTACAGCTGACGGCGGTTCAACAGCATTTTATTCACGTTCTCACACTGAAAGCGTGGGGTGATGAAGCAACCGCAAATGGGATTACCGCCATTGATGAGATCGACCTACCGAATGCAATGCGAATTGCAGATCTTATTGTGTCGATTGGTGCAGTTCCAGAGCTTTGCCGCGACCATACCTCCTTGGCTGAACATATGCCCGCGCCCGGCGCTTCGTATGAAGGGATATTCGCTGCGGAGCGTCAGCTCGAAGCTAAATTGATCGACGTACTCCAGTCAGCCAAGCATGCGCTGACGAAGGCAGAAACGCGAGAGGTCGCGCATCTGGTTCTTGATCCTTTGGTTCCACGGGCCCGCTATGAACAATGGCTTCAGCAGCAGACTATGGCCAGTCCCACACCGTACGAATCATCACCACGACCTTCTGAAAGCGCGCCGCCCAGGCTTAATGCCCTTTTTGCCCATCTGATGGTTGTGATTGAACAAGGGCTTATTCATTCATTCGTACATTGGCATGGCGGGAGGAAGAAATTCGCTGATGCTGCGTGGTCCATGAGCGGAGCGGCCATGATGCAGGCGACTCAAATCACAAACTGTCTTGCATCGCACCACTCCGCACCTGCACCCGCTGGCGCCGTGGCAGCCTATCCAGTTCAGCTGCCACGCATCGGCCATACATCGCAAGAAGCATTGATGTTCGACCGAGCGATTGCCGAATGGTGTCATGATGTGGCTGAGCAAGCCAAAGCAGACTTGGCGGGAACGGAATTCGAGGCGATTTGCCGGGACAGCGCTGCATACTTCCGAGCGTTGAGTCGTTGGCAATCCGACCTCAATTACCCTGAAGTCCCTAATCCTTGCCGAGATTTTGAGCGCGTGCTTCGGAAATATGTCTGGGAAAAGGGAGGCTCTGACCGGGTGTCAGCATAAGATCCCGTACCCGACTAAGCTTTACTTTGTAGGGATCGTCCTGCCTCACGGGCAAATCAGGAATGAACCTCCGGCCTCCCCTGCAGGCTGTGGATTTATGCGCAAGACGGTCAACGGCCGCGATTGATGACGCCAAGGCCTTGCTTTATGAGGCAGCCATGACCGATCGCCTCACCATCGCGCTGGCCCAGCTCAACCCAACGGTTGGAGCCGTCGAGGCCAATCGCGCCAAGGCGTACGCCGCCTGGGACAAGGCCAAGGCAGCCAAGGCCGATCTCGTTCTATATCCGGAGCTCTATCTTTGCGGCTATCCGCCGGAAGACCTGGTCTTACGGCCTTCGCTAGTCGCGGCCTGCCGGCGTGCGGCGGAAGAACTGTCCAAGGAGACGGCCGAGGGACCCGCGATCCTTATCGGCCTGCCCTGGCATGATGACGGCAAGCTCTACAATGCGGTAGCCCTCCTCAATGGCGGCAAGATCGAAACATTGCGTTACAAACACGACCTGCCGAATTACGGCGTATTCGACGAAAAGCGCGTGTTCGCCCCCGGACCTGCGCCGGGCCCTATCAATTTCAACGGTGTTCGGATCGGCGTTCCGATCTGCGAAGACATCTGGACCGAAGAGATCTGCGAGACGCTGGCCGAAACCGGCGCGGAATTGCTGCTCGTTCCGAACGGCTCGCCCTTCGAGCAGAACAAGGATGACGTCAGGCTCAATCTTGTCGTCGCGCGGGTAACCGAAACCGGCCTGCCCCTAGCCTATCTGAACCAGATCGGCGGACAGGACGAACTCGTCTTCGACGGCGCTTCTTTCGCACTCAATGCCGATCGCACACTCGCCCTGCAGATGCCGATGTTCGTGGAAGACATCGCCATCACCGAGTGGCGGCGCGAGGCTGACGGCTGGCGCATCGTTCCCGGGCCAACCGTGAAACTTCCGGAACGCGAAGAAGAAACCTGGCGTGCCTGCGTCTTGGGTCTCAAGGACTATGTCGACAAGAACCGCTTCCCCGGCGTGGTGCTTGGCCTTTCCGGCGGCATCGATTCAGCGGTGGTGGCGGCGATGGCTGTCGATGCGCTCGGCAAGGAGCGCGTGCATTGCGTGATGCTGCCCTATGCCTATACGAGCCGCGACAGTCTCGTAGACGCTGAAGCTTGCGCGAAGCTGCTCGGCGTTCGCTACGATGTTGTGCCGATCAAGGAGCCAGTCGAAGGTTTCCTCTCTGCCTTGAAGCCGCTCTTCAACGGGCATAACCGCGATGTCACCGAAGAGAACATCCAGTCGCGCACGCGCGGCGTGATCCTCATGGCCATCTCCAACAAGTTCGGCGCGATGGTGCTGACCACCGGCAACAAGTCAGAGATGTCCGTCGGCTATGCGACTCTCTATGGCGACATGAATGGCGGCTACAATCCGATCAAGGATGTCTACAAGACGCAAGTCTACCGGCTCGCCCATTGGCGCAACAGCCAAGGCCATGTGATCCCGGAACGGATCATCAGCAAGGCGCCGACGGCCGAACTGCGCGAGAACCAGACCGACCAGGACAGCCTGCCTCCCTATGACATGCTCGACGGCATTCTCTCGCATCTTGTCGAAGAGGAGTTGCCGGTCGCCGAGATTGTCAAGCTCGGCTTTCCGGAAGCGGTGGTCAGGCGCGTGCAACACATGCTCTATGTCGCCGAGTATAAACGGCGGCAGGCGGCGCCCGGCGTCAAGATCACGCGCCGCAATTTCGGTCGCGACCGGCGCTATCCGATCACCAACGGCTTTCGGGATACGACGGCATGACGCTCGTCCGCTTCGCGCCTTCGCCGACCGGCCTCATCCATATCGGCAATGCCCGCACCGCGATCGTGAACTTCCTGTTCGCGCGCAAGAATGGCGGGCAATTTCTCTTGCGCTTCGACGATACCGACGTCGAGCGCTCGAAGCCCGAATTCGCGGCGGCGATCGCCGAAGATCTGGAGTGGCTCGGCATTCATCCCGACCAGGTCGAGCAGCAGTCGGCGCGCACCGCGCGCTATGACGAGGCGGCGGCTCGGCTCAAGGTCGAGGGCCGGCTCTATCCCTGCTACGAGACACCGGATGAATTGGACAGGCGCCGCAAACGCCAACTCGCGCGCGGCCAGCCCCCCGTCTATGACCGCGCCGCGCTCAAGCTTACGGATGAGGAGCGCGCCAAGTTCGAGGCGGAAGGCCGCAAGCCGCATTGGCGGTTCAAGCTCGACCAGCGCCGCGTCGAGTGGAACGACATGGTACGCGGGGCTCAGCATATCGACACGGCCTCGCTGTCAGATCCGGTGCTGGTGCGGGGCGATGGCAGCTATCTCTATACTTTTACATCCGTCGTCGATGATATCGACCTTGGCGTCACGCATGTGATCCGTGGCGAGGATCACGTCGTCAACACGGCGGTGCAAACGGAAATCTTCGAAGCCTTGCGCGGAAAGGTTCCCTTTTTCGCGCATCACAGCCTATTGATCGGTGCCGACGGCAAGGGATTGTCGAAGCGCCTCGGCTCGCTGTCGATCCGGTCCTTGCGCGAACAGGGCCTGGAGGCGATGGCGGTGGTCAGCCACACGGCACTGCTCGGCACATCCGAGTCGATCCATCCTTGCGCGGATTACCGGGAACTGATCGAGGGCTTCGATCTCGGCAAATTATCGCGCGCGCCGGCCCGCTTCGACGATGCGGAATTGCGTCATCTCAATGCCAAGCTCTTGCACATGCTTCCCTATGCGGCGGTCAAGGACAGGCTCGGATTTGGCAATGAAGCGTTCTGGCTGGCCGTGCGCGGCAATCTCACCCTGCTCTCGGATGCGCGTCTGTGGTGGGATGTGGCGACCGGTAACATCACGCCCGTCATTGCGGCGGAAGATCGCGAATTCATCGGCGCTGCGGCGCGGCTGCTCCCGCCCGAACCATGGGGCGGCAAGACCTGGGCCGATTGGACGGCTGCAATCAAGACTGCGATGGACCGGAAAGGAAAAGGCCTGTTCATGCCCCTGCGGCTGGCACTTACCGGCCTCGATCACGGGCCGGAACTGGCGGCACTCCTGCCCTTGATCGGGCGCGAAAAGAGCCTGAGCCGCCTGGGAGCGATTGCGAACTGATCCGGGGCGGCGCTAAGCTCGGGCCGGCGGGAGAGAACGGATGATCCTTGTCGGCCAGTATGATTCCCCATTCGTGCGACGGGTCGCGGTGAGTCTGCATCACTACGGCATTCCTTTCGAGCGCAACCGGCTCTCGGTATTCCAGCCGGGCATGGCCGAGATCAATCCGCTGGTGCGCATCCCATCGCTGCTGATCGACGGCGGCGAGACGCTCATCGATAGCGGAGCAATTCTCGACTATATCGACCAGTTGGTCGGACCGGAGCGTGCGCTCATGCCGGCGAGCGGAGACGAGCGGCGACGGGTCATGCAGGCGACCGTGCTGGCAAGCGGTGCCATCGAGAAATGCGCAGCCATCGTCTATGAGCGGCATTTTCATGCACATGCCTGCATCGCGCATGAATGGGTAGCGCGCTGCGTGGGCCAACTCGCCGGGGCGCTCACCATGCTCGACGGCTATGCCAAGGCACCCTGGTACTTCGGAACGAAGTTTACCCAGGCCGACGTCACCATCGGATGTCTCATCGGCTATATTCGGCTGAGGCTTGAAGAAGCGATGCCGGCCAAGCGGTATCCGCAATTGGAGGAACTTGGAAGGCGCTGCGAAGCGCTCGATGCCTTCCAGAAATCGCGGCCGAGCCCCGATGAACTGATGCCGGGGAAGAGTTAGGCCGGTATCGGGATTTGCAGACCGGCATCAGGGATGGCGTAACCCTTTCTCACCGCCGGGCGGTCGGCAAGGCTGAGATACCAGCGCATGGCGTTAGGATAGTCATTGAGATCGATCCGCTGCCATTCGAAGCGCGCGATCCATGGGAACGTCGCAATGTCGACGATCGAATACTCCCCGCACATGTACTCGCGATCGGCAAGCAACTTGTCGAGCACGCCATAGAGCCGTCGCGCTTCCGCCTGAAACCATTCTTCTGCGAATGGCGCCTTGCCCGCATTGTACTTCAGGAAGTAATGCGCGCGGCCGAGAAAGGGTCCGATCGACGACATTTGCCACATCAGCCATTCATGGATGCGGATGCGCTTCTCAGGCGCGGCAGGATAGAACTTGCCGGTCTTGTCGCCCAGATACATGAGGATTGCCCCGGATTCGAAGACGCTGAAGCCAGTATCCTGGTCGATGATGGCGGGTATCTTGTTGTTGGGCGAGATGGCGAGGAAGCCCGCCTCAAACTGCTGGTTCTTGCCGATGTCGACGGGGTGGACATGATAGGGCAAGCCCATTTCTTCCAGGGCTATCGAGATCTTGCGGCCGTTCGGCGTGCCCCAGGTATAAAGATCAATCATTCAAAACATCCTTCACAGCAAGTCAAGCCCGCCAAGCGCTTCGCACTCTTGCTCGCGCTCTATGATGACGCGGTAGTTCTCCGGCGCAATCGCACTCATGCCCGATATCAGAAGAGCTTCCCGACTTTCGACAAGCTTCGCATCGTCCATCGCGGCGGCAAGCGCGGCCTGCAATCGACCACGCATGGCCGGATCGGTGTCAGACGATGTTACATAGGGCAGGCCCGGCACACTTGGCGAGCGGGCAATCTCGACAAGTCCTTCGAGATAGTCGGGTCGATACCGGCGCGCCAGTGCGACGCAAACGGAATCCACCGCGCAGACATCCGCCGTCCCGTCGCGCACCGCCTGGAGCGATGCAATATGGCTTCCGGTCTGCAACGCACCGCGAAAGAAACGACCATCACTGGCGAATGGAGCAAAGACAAGCTTGAGCGCCAACATGCCGGACATCGAGTTCGGGCGTGTTCACCGCGGCGGTCGTTCGTGCGAGATCGGAGAGTTGTGACGGATACTCGCGCGCAAATACGAAACTCACGTAGTTCGGGCCGGCGCAGCCCTCGGCCTGGTAATGCGGCGTTGCGATGAGAGAGAGGTTCGCGGCGAAGCCATGCGTGAGCGGATAACCGCAGGTCTGGCTGAAAGCCAAGTCGCTGCGACGCCATAGCCCGGCATAGTCCTGCGCACGAGTCAGTGGAAAACTCAGGCCCGCATGGCGCGCTATTCCTGCCCACCAGGCATCGGTGGCGGCGCGAACTTCCGGCCAGTCATACATCGGAAGCGATGCGAGCATTCGTTGGATGTCCATAAAATTGCAGCAAAATCGGCCTCTTTCTAGCGGTTTTTCCGCGCCGAGAAAGCCGCAATTGCGCACGACAAAATTGGCGCGCTGGAGAGGAATTCGAAAAAACCCACAAAAATGGGCACTTTCATCGAATCGGAACATGCGCTATCGGGAATCCAGCCGAATCGGCGAATGGAGAGAAACATGGCTGATGATAAAGTAAAGATCGTGACAGTGCCGCTGTCGAAACTCGCTGCGGAACTGGCAGAGAAGCACGAACTGTCCAAGAAGGCCGTCACCACACTTCTTGGCGACTTCGTCGACCTGACCGTCAAGAATTTCAAGAAGGGTCACAAGATTCGCGTAACCGGCCTCGGCATCTTCCAGGTCCGCAAGCGCCCGGCGCGCATGGGCCGCAATCCGGCGACCGGTGAAGCCATCAAGATCAAGGCGTCCAAGAAGCTCGCTTTCCGCGCTGCCAAGGAAGTCAAGGACGCCATCTAAGGCGCCGTTGCAAAGTTTCTAGGGGATCCCGGCCCCGCCATGTGGCGGGGCCGTCTTATTTTGGTTCCAGAGTGCGCTTGCGCACCCCCCGCCCTTGCTTCATGATCTCGTCAAACAAAAAGCAGCCCGGGGCAAGAGGGGGGAATGCTAGTATTGGCCGTACGCCGTTTGGCGTCGATGATTCTGATCATGCTCGTGATCTCGGTCATGCTGTTCGTCTTCTTCGAGGGCGACAAGCTGAACCTCGCGATGCGCGTGCTTGGCCCCTACTCGACAATGGAAGGCCGCGTGCAGTGGCTTGCCGACAACGGCTATGACCGTCCATTGATAGAGCGCTACTTGAGTTGGCTTGGCGGATTTCTCACCGGCGACTGGAATGAATCGGCGCAGTTCAGCGCGCCGGTCCTCAAGTTTCTGGCGCCACGACTCGCCAACACGGCGATCCTGGCGGGCTGCGTTTTCGTGATCACCGTCGCAATTTCTCTCGTTCTTGGCGTGCTTTCCGGCATCAGCGAAGCAAGCCTGCGCGACCGGGCGATCACCATCTTTTCAGTGCTCACAACCTCGATGCCGGAATTTGCCTCGGCGACGTTCTTCGTCGCCATCTTCGTTTTCTGGCTGAATGTTCTGCCGGGCACCTCGCCGTTCACCAACGGATTTCCCTGGGTCGAGATCGTGCTGCCGGTGCTGGTCACTCGTCATCTACAATTTCGGCTACTACACCCGCATGATGCGCGCCTCGATGGCCGAAGTGATGACATCGCAATATGTGCGCACCGCCATCCTGAAAGGCTCGCCCTATAGCCGGGTCATCATGCGCCACGCGTTGCGCAATGCGCTTGATCGCGCCTTTCACGGTGATGGTGCTGCAACTCAACTATCTGCTGTCGGGCGTGGTCGTCACCGAGGTGTTCTTTGCCTACAAGGGTATTGGAGGCTGTTGCTTGTACAGCCGCGCAATATTCGGCGACATCTATCGACCGTCGAGGCCTGCGCCATGGTGGCAGTGTTCGTGGCGGTCCTGTCGCAGTTCATTTCCGACGTCGGCTATACCGTACCTCAATCCGCGCATTCGATTTCGCTTGAGGTAAGGGGCGATGACCGAAACCACCGTCGAAACAGCCACCCCTCAACGGCCCGAGCAGCCTGCGTGAAGAAGCTCGGCGGGTCGATCCTGCTCATGCGCGAAATCGCGCATCGGCATGTTCGGGCCGGTCCTGGTGCTGTTCTGGGTGGTGATCGCCATCATCGTGCCGACTGCTGCCGCTGCACGATCCGCTGCAAATTACCCGCGGCGCTAGCCTGATGCCGCTGTTTTCCACCGATCCCGAAGGGGGCGTTCCACTTCCTCGGCACCGACGACGCGGCCGTGACATGCTGTCGCGCCTGATTGTGGGGCTCGAGGCTGGTGCTGTTCTGGGCATCGGCGGCCACCATCGTTGCCTATTCGATGGGTATGCTGCTGGGTGTGATCGCCGGCTACAAGCGGCGGCTGGTGGGACGAGATGCATCTCGTTCATCGGCAATGTGCTGCTGTCGTTTCCGCTGCTGGTGCTGTATCTGGTGATCCTCACCAACTTCGGGGCCAACTCGGCGGCCTGGGCCAGATGGCTCAAGCCATGCTGGGCGTCGGACCGGTGGTCATCGCCGGCGTCATGATCATCGTGGCGGTGATGTTCGGCACAGCGCCGCAGGTGATGCGCATCGTGCGCGGGCTGGTGCTCGATCTGAAGACCCGCGACTATATCGCGGCTGCCGAGGTGCGCGGCGAAGTCGCCGCTTCTACATCATGATGGTGGAGCTCTTGCCCAACGCCCGCGGGCCGCTGATCGTCGATGCCTGCCTGCGCTTGGGCTATGTCACCATCACCATTGCCCTGCTCGGCTTCCTGGGCCTCGGCCTGCCGCCGCCGGATCCCGACTGGGGCAAGATGATCAACGAGGTCGCGGTCATGGGGTCCGATGGGCATGAATGCCATGCTGTGGCCGGCGTTTGCGATTTCCTCGCTGGTGCTCGGCCTCAATCTCCTGGCCGATGGCATGCGCGAAATTTCACTGAGGGACTGAAGCGGGAAACCACAACGATGGCGAAACAGCAGCAGGTTCCGGTTCTCGAGTGCAAGAACGTCTCGATTTCCTACTACACCCGTTCCGGTGAGATTCCGGCGGTCGATCGACTTCAACCTCACGGTCAATGCCGGGCGAAGCGGTCGGACATCGTCGGCGAATCCGGCTGCGGCAAGTCGACCGTGGCGCTGGCCATCATGCAGTACATGGGCAAGAACGGCGCCATCGACGGGCGGCGAGATCAACTTCCTGGGGCGCGACATGCGCACCATGAGCCGAAGCCGAGCTGCAGGCATATCCGCGGCTCGCAGCATCTCCATGGTCTACCAGGAGCCCATGGCCTCGCTCAATCCGGCGATGCTGGTGCAGCGACCAGCTCATCGAAGTGCCGATGTATCACGAGAGCGATCTCGGCGGCGGAGGCCAACAAGCGCTCGGTCGAGGTGCTCGATGCCGTCCGCCTGCCCGACCCGCACCGGATCATGAACTCCTATCCCGCACCAGCTTTCGGGCGGCCAGCAGCAGCGCGTCGTCATCGCCATGGCGCTGTTGTCGAACCCGAAGCTGTTGCTTCTGGACGAACCGACGACGGCCCTCGACGTCACCGTCGAAGCCGGCGTCGTGGAACTGATCAAGGACATCTCGAAGCGCTTCGGCACGTCGATGATCTACATCTCGCACAATCTCGGCCTCATCCTCGAGACCTGCGACCGGATCTGCGTGATGTATTCCGGCCAGGCGGTCGAGTTCGGCAGCGTCAAGCAGGTCTTCGACGAGATGCGCCATCCCTATACGCGCGGCCTGTTCAACTCCATTCCGCTGCCCGGCGCCGATCGCTACACCCGTCCGCTGGTGCCAATCCGCGGCCAGCTTCCACTTCCGCACGAGCGCCCCAAGGGCTGCTACTTCGGGCCGCGCTGCGACTATTTCGCGCGGGCGCTGCCACGGCCACATGATCCCCATGCTGGACATCACGGGCGATGCCGGCCACCGGGCGCGCTGTGCCCGCTATGAGGAGATCGACTGGGTCAGGCCGCCAGCCCAAGGGCGTCGAGGAAGGCGCCGATCGAGTTCGGCCCGCCGGTGCTCAGGTCGAGAACATGCAGAAATACTACGAGATCCGCGACAACTCGATTGCCGCCATGTTCTCGGGCGAACCAGGGTGCGCTATGTGAAGGCCAACGAGAAGATCGACTTCGTGGCCCGCGAGGCGGAAACCGTGGCGATCGTCGGCGAGTCGGGCTGCGGCAAGACGACCTTCGCCAAGGTGCTGATGGGGCTGGAGAGTTCGACTCGGCGGCGAAGTGCTGCTGCATGGCAAGGAGATCGGCAATCTGCCGGTGCGGCAAGCGCAAGCCGCAGCCTCATCTCAAGTCCTGCAGATCGTCTTCCAGAACCCCTTCGAGACCCTCAATCCCAGCCATTCGGTCGGCTGCGCAGATCGCCCGCGTGGTGAAGAAATACGGCATCGCCAAGGACAAGCGCCGGGAGATCCAGAAGCGGGTGTTCGAACTGCTCGACATGGTGAAGCTGCCGCGCGACTTCGCGCACCGCCGCCCGCGCCAGCTTTCGGGCGGCCAGAAGCAGCGCATCGGCATCGCCCGCGCCTTCGGCGGCGAAGCCCGGTGGTGGTGGCCGACGAACCGGTTTCGGCACTCGATGTGTCGGTTCAGGCCGCCGTGACCGGCATCCTCACCGACATCCAGCGCAAAAGCGCACCGACCATGATCTTCATCTGCCACGATCTTTCGGTCGTGCGCTATCTGGCCGACCGGATCGTGGTGATGTATCTCGGCCAGGTGATGGAGCAGGGCACGACCGACCAGATCTTCGCGCCGCCCTATCATCCCTATACCGAGGCGTTGCTGTCGGCGGTGCCGATCGCCGATACCTCGGTGGAGAAGAAGCACATCGTGCTCAAGGGCGAACTGCCTTCGCCGATGAACCCGCCGTCGGGCTGCCCGTTCCAGACGCGCTGCCCGCGCAAGATCGGCGCGATCTGCGAGACCGAAATGCCGCCGGTCAAGGAACTGGCGCCCGGCCACAGCATCCTGTGCCATCTCCGACGAGGCGACGCTGAAGGCCATGGACCCGGTCATCGAGTTTGCAAGGAAGCCGGAAGGCGCAACGGGCTGATGCTCTCCGTGCCAGGGCTTGAACCCGACATCCAGTCTGGCAGGCCGGCCATGGAGAGTTGCCTCACTTGAGTTGCGACAGTCGCGGATCATGCATGATCTCGCGCAATAATTTGCGTCGGATCGCTTCGGCAAAGTCGTCATAATCGTTCGCGACGATGAGAAAGCTCCCCTGCCCGACCAGCACATTGCGGCGATACCATTGGTCGACGCCTGTCTCGCCAAGAATTGCGAGGCCGTTGACGACGACACCCATCGCCGTCGCCATCTGGCGGGCCTGCGGCATCATCACGACATAGTCACGAGCCGGGCTTTCGGCACCGTCGCCCGAAATGTCCACGATCTCACGCGGCGCCTCCAATTTGGCCTGTTCAAGCGCATGTAGGGCGGCGGCAAGGCCGGAGCCCATTCCGGTTCCGCCATTCACGCGACGCGGAAAGGTGCTGACCAGCGCGGCGAAGCGTTCCATGTCGGCGTCGGTTGCGAGGATCGACCAGCCGGTGGAATCCTTCGGTACCTCGTGCTGCGCCCAGACCGTCACATTGACGGCGATACGCTTTTTGGGGCCGGAGCGGATTGCCTCGCGCACGGCGGGATCGCGAAATGCCGCGGCGATGCCGCCCATTTGCAGGGCGAATTCCTGCTGATCGACGCTGCCGGAGGCATCCACTGCGAGGACCAGCTTCGAGATCGACCAGCCTGTCTTCTGGATAAGCCGTCGCGACAGGGAATAGAGCCAGCACGATCACTGCTGCAAGGAGGCGAAAGCCGTGTTGAGAAAGTCTCACCTCGAGGCCGGTTGCAGGCTGGCGCGCGCTTGACTATGCAAAGGGCCCTCTCATTCGCGTCCCGAGGTAATCTTCATGCGTTCTCATGCCCGTGTAGTCGTCATTGGCGGCGGCGTCGTCGGCGCCTCGGTACTCTATCACCTGACCAAGCGCGGATGGAAAGATGTCGTGCTCATCGAGCGCGACGTCCTTACCTCGGGTTCGACGTGGCATGCGGCGGGCGGCTTCCACACGCTCAATGGCGATCCGAACGTCGCCAAGCTCCAGGAATACACGATCAATCTCTACAAGGAGATCGAGCAGATCTCCGGCCAGGCGACAGGCGTTCATCTTTCCGGGGGCGTCATGCTGGTCTCCAACAAGGACCGCTGGGACTGGCTCAAGATGGCGCATGCGCGCAACCGCTATCTGGGCGTTGCGACGGAACTCATTTCGGTGAAGGAGGCCAAGAAACGCTTCCCGCTCCTCGATGAAAAGCAATTCATCGGGGCGATGTGGCATCCACTCGAAGGCCATCTCGATCCCTCCGGCACGACTCATGCCTATGCCAAGGCGGCAAGGGTTGGCGGAGCGGAAGTCATCCAGAAATGCCGCGTTACCGACACCGTGCAAAATCCCGATGGCGGCTGGTCGGTCATTACCGAGCAAGGCACGATCACCGCCGAGCATGTGGTCAATGCCGGGGGCCTGTGGGCGCGCGAGGTGGGACGATTCGCGGGGCTCGAATTGCCGATCCTCGCCATGGCGCATCAATATCTCATCACCGAGGAAATGCCGGAGGTCCTCGCCTTCAACAAGGAGACCGGCAAGGAGATCGTCCACTGCATCGACTTCGACGGCGAACTCTACATGCGCCAGGAGCGGTCGGGCATGCTGGTGGGAACCTACGAACCCAATGGCGTGCCGTGGTCGCCGAAGGTTGCGCCATGGGATTTTTCTACCGAGCTTCTGCCGCCCAATCTCGACCAGATCGCCGGCAATCTCGAGCGCGCCTTCCGGCATCACCCGGCGCTTGGGCGCGCCGGGATCAAGAATGTCATCCACGGGCCTTTCACCTTCGCGCCTGACGGCAATCCATTGGTCGGGCCCATCCGGGGCTTGCGCAACTACTGGGTCGCCTGCGGCGTCATGGCGGGCTTCAGCCAGGGCGGCGGCGTTGGCCTGGCACTCGCCAATTGGATGGCCGACGGCGATCCCGGCATGGACATCTGGGCCATGGATGTCGCGCGCTACGGGAACTGGGCGACGATGGCCTATACCAACCAGAAGGTGCGCGAGAATTACGGCCGGCGCTTCCGCATCACCTTTCCGAACGAGGAACTGCAGGCGGCGCGGCCGTTGCGAACCTCGCCACTCTATGACCGGTTCAAGGCCATGGGCGCCTGTTTCGGTGCAGGCTTCGGGCTCGAATATCCCTTGTGGTTCGCGCCCAAGGGCAAGAAACCGGTCGAAAAGGTTACTTTCCGACGCTCCAACGCATTTCCGATCGTCGGCGAGGAATGCCGCGCGGTGCGTGAAGTCAGTCGGGATCTGCGAAATCACGGGATATGCCAAGTATGAAATAACCGGTTCGGGTGCGGAGACCTGGCTTTCTTCGATCCTCGCCAATCGCATGCCATCGAAAGGCAAGCTTGCCTTGACGCCGATGCTGAACCGCGAAGGCAAGCTGATCGGCGATTTCACGGTTGCGAAGGCGGCGGATGAGCGCTTCTATATTTTCGGTTCGGGCGCGGCTGAAGAATATCACATGCGGTGGTGGCAATCGCAGCTTCCGGCCGATGGCGGTGTGGCGGTGAGACCACTGACGACGGAACTGACCGGCCTGTCGATCGCAGGGCCCAAGGCGCGCGCGCTACTCTCACGCATCACGGATGAGGATGTTTCCAACGAGGCCATGCCGTTCATGGCGTTCCGCGAGATGGACCTGGGCCTCGTTCCGGCCAAGGTGGGGCGCGTCAGCTTCACCGGCGATCTCGGCTATGAAATCTGGGTGCGTTCCGACTATCTGACGACATTGCATAGCATGCTGACGCAAGCGGGCGAGTCCTCGGGCCTCCGGCATTTCGGCACGCGTGCGCTCCTGTCATTGCGGCTTGAGAAGAATTGGGGCACCTGGGCGCGCGAATACCGCCCGATCTATGGGCCGCTCGAAGCCGGGCTCGACCGCTTCGTTTCGCTCAAGAAAAACGATTTCGTCGGCCGCGATGCGGCCATGAAGGAACGGGAGAGCGGCGGCAAGTTGCGGCTCCTCGCCTTCACGGTCGATACGCGCGACGTCGATGTCATCGGAGATGAGCCGATCTGGCACGCGGGCAAGGTCATAGGCTGGGTCACGTCCGGGCGGCTATGCGCATTTCGTGCAGAAATCGGTGGCGCTTGGCTATGTGCCGAAGGAAATCGCCACCGCGGATGAGGGCTTCGAGATCGAAATCATCGGCAAGCGCTATCCCGCGCGCCCACAACGCGAGCCCCTGTTCGATCCCTCAGGCAGTCGGATGCGCGGCTGACCGGCGATTGCGTTCCGCCCATTCGGTGACGACCAGCGCGCAGATGGCGAGGGCTGCAAATCCCGCCACCAGCGGAATGAGCGTCCCGTTATAGAGTTGGCCGATGACGGTACCACATACGAGCGCAACGAGCGTGGTCAGCGAGCCGATGATCGCCGAGGCGACGCCGGCAATACGTCCCATGGGCTCCATGGCGAGCGCGTTGTAATTGCCGAACAGCAAGCCGCAAAAGAAGAAGTTAACGAACATATAGACCATGAACATCCAGAACGGCGGATGGCCGCCGAGGATGACCACGACAACGAGGAAAACAACCGAAAGGATGCAATTCGCGCGCAATGCGAGCTTCGACAATTTGCGCATGCCGAAGCGCATGACGAGGCGGGCATTGACGATCGACGCGATCCCGATCGACACCGCCAGCACGCCGAAGAAGACAGGGAAGAGGCGTCCCAGGTTGTACTGCTCCTGGAATATCTGCTGGGCGGTGCCGAGATAGCAGATAAAGGCACCAAAGATGAAGCCGGTGCCCAGCGCATAGCCCAAGGTTACGGGATTGCGGATGCATTCATAGGCCGACTGGAAAATCGGCCTCGCCGCAAAGGGTGATCGCCTTTCCTGCGGCAGGGTTTCGCGCTGGCCCAGGGTGATCCAGATCAGCGACAAGATAGCGATGGCAACCAGCGCAAGGAAGATCAAACGCCAGTCGCCGAACAACAGGATGACCTGGCCGATACTTGGTGCCAGGATCGGCACGAGGATGAAGATCGCCATCACGAAGGACATGACGCGCGCCATGGCGCGGCCTTCATAGAGATCGCGCACCATGGCGGCAGAAACGATGCGCGGCCCGGCAGCCCCGAAGCCCTGAATGACGCGGCCGACTATCATCGTTTCGTAAGTGGTCGCGAAGCTGCACATCAGGCCGCCGACCACGAAAAGGATGATTCCGGCGACGATGGCGGGCTTTCGGCCGGTAATGTCCGATAGCGGGCCGTAGATCAGTTGTCCGACGGTGAGACCGGCGAAGAAGGCGGTCAGCACATGCTGGCGGCTGTTCGCCGAATAGGCGTGGAGATCGGACGCGATCTGACCGAGCGCCGGCAGCATCGAATCGATCGACATGGCGACGAGCGAAAAGAGCAACGCCACCATCGCGATGAAGCGCATGGATACGGTGGATTTTTCGGTCATGTCACGAAATTGAGCATCCTGAGGATGTCGAAGTAGTCGTTCGTCTTGAAGCGGATGCGCCGCGGTCCGGCGTGCTCGGCGCCGGGATACCAACCCATGCGATAGGCGGTGACGGGATCGCCATAGGCGATTTCGAGCACATACTCGTTGGCAACTGGCAGCAAAGCCTTCTTTAGATCGCTCCGCAACGCCGCGGCTGCGCCGTGACGGATCGCATCGCAGGCGGCGGCCGGTGTCATGGAAATGGTGGACTGCCCGACGCCGCGCTTCACGGCGCAAGTGCCGATATGGGAATTGGTGGCGCGAACCTCCTCCATCAGGCCCTCATCGCCCGAGACGAATACCGTTGGCACGCCGAGCATGGCGCCGGCCAAGGCATGGATAAGGAATTCGGAGGCTGGCTTGCCGTTGAGCGTGATCAGTTGTGGCGACAATGAAAGTGTGTGCGCCAAGGCATTGGCGTCCGATCCCGCAGCGGCGTGGTAGCCGATCATCATCACCGCATCGAAATCATCGGTGAGTTCCTGCACCATGCAGAGCGGGTGGCCGGCCCAGGACCTGATCAGGCGAACGCTTGCGGGGAGCATTGAGGTAATAAGATTACGTCCCGAACTATGAGCGTCCTTCACCCAGATTTCGGTCGCACCCGCGGCCTCGGCACCCTCGATGGCGGCCACCGCCTCACGCGTCATCTGCTCGCGGAATTCCTGGTAGTCGCGGTGCGTCTTGTCGGCCTCGTCCCAGTGGGTGATGCCGGCGACACCCTCGATATCGACGCTGATATAGACTTTCATGGGGTGGGCTCCGTCGGGGCGCATCTTCTAGCCGCGCTTGATCATGAGTGCGAGGCCATAGCAAGATGGCAGCCATGCAAATCGACCCTGACCGCAGGGCCGTTTCCCTCGATCCGCGCGATCCGGCCTTTTACAGCAATCCCTACCCTGCATACCGGGAAATCCGCGCTGCCGCGCCGGTATTTTATTGGGAAGAGTATGGCTATTGGTGCTTTGCGCGGCATGAGGACGTCAACGCGCTGTTGCGCGACCGGCGCTTCGGCCGGCAGATCACCCATCTTGTTGCGCGCGAGCAATTGGGCTGGCCCGAAATACCGCCACATCTGGCTCTGTTCTACGCCTTCGAGGCGCATTCGCTGCTGGAACTCGAGCCGCCCGTGCACACCCGAATTCGCAGCCTCGTCAACCGGGCCTTCTTGGCGCGCGCCGTCGAGGGCTTGCGGCCGCGCATTGCAGCACTTGCCCAATCCTTGATCACCGAATTTGCCGGCGCCGGTAAAGCCGATCTGCTTGAAAGTTTTGCAACGCCCATTCCCGTATGCGGCAATCGCCGATCTGCTCGGCGTGCCGCGCGAGATGGCGCCGCAGCTCCTGACCTGGTCGCACCGCATGGTGGCGATGTATCAGGCGCGGCGCGATGCTGCGATCGAAGCTCAGGCCGTCACGGCAACCCTCGAATTCACCCAATTCATGCGCGACTATGTCGAGCGGCGCCGGCGCGAGCCGCGCGACGATCTCCTGACGCAATTGATCGCCGCGGAACAGGAGGGCGAGAAGCTATCGACCGATGAACTCATTACGACCGCCATCCTGCTTCTCAATGCCGGCCATGAAGCGACCGTGCATGCGCTCGCCAACGGCATCAAGGCCTTGCTCGAAAATGGCCTTCGCGCCGATGGCGATCCACGCCTCGTCGAGGAAATGCTGCGTTATGACGCGCCGCTGCATCTCTTCACCCGCTATGCCTTGGAAGACGTCGAGGTCGCCGGCGTGAAATTGCGGCAAGGCGAAAAGATCGGCCTTCTTCTCGGTGCCGCCAACCGCGATCCGCAACGCTTTCCCGACCCGGATCGGTTCGATCCCCGGCGCGATCCGTGCCCGCATGTGAGCTTCGGGGCGGGCATTCATTTCTGCGTCGGCGCGCCACTGGCGCGGCTCGAAATGCAGGTTGCCCTGCCGATCCTGTTCGAGCGCCTGCCCCGGCTCGCTCTGGCGGAGGCGCCGCGCTATCGCGACAGCTTCCATTTCCATGGGCTGGAACGCCTCGACGTGACGTTTTGAGGCGTCGCTTCCAGACCATCAAAGGCCGTTTCGCCAACCGCCCGGCCAAGCTGTTGAGCGTAGAACCCGGCTAGGTGAGACTTTCTCAACAGGCCCCCCATGTCCGACCTCCAGCCCGCCCCCACCGGTCGCCGCGCTCGCGGCGGCGCCGAAGCCCGCCGTGCTGCCCGCACTGGTCTCAGCGTCAAGCAGGCCGGATACATCAGGCGGAATATCCCGCTCTACGAGCCCTTTTCGGCCGACCAGCTCGAACTCATCGAGAATAATGCCGACATCGTCCTGCAGGAGATCGGCATCGATTTCCGCGACGATCCGGAAGCGCTTGGCATGTGGAAAGAGGCCGGCGCCGACGTCAAAGGCGATCGCGTACGTTTTCCCAAGGGCCTGGTGCGCTCGCTGCTCAAGACGGCGCCACGCGAGTTCACGCAATTTGCCCGCAATCCCGCCAACAACGTCATCGTCGGCGGCAAGAACACCGTCTTCGCGCCGGTCTATGGCCCTCCCTTCATCTACAATATCGATGAAGGTCGCCGTTACGCGACGATCGAGGATTTCCGCAATTTCGTGAAGCTCGCCTATATGTCGCCGTCGCTGCATCATTCGGGCGGCACGGTCTGCGAGCCGGTCGACATCCCGGTGGCCAAGCGCCATCTCGACATGGTCTACAGCCACATCCGCTATTCCGACAAACCCTTCATGGGTTCGGTGACGGCGCCGGAGCGCGCGGAAGATTCCGTCACCATGGCGAAGATGGTGTTCGGCGATGACTTCGTCGACCAGAACTGCGTGATGATCAATCTCATCAACGCCAATTCGCCTTTGGTCTTCGACGGCACGATGGTCGGCGCGCTCAAGGTCTATGCGCGCAACAACCAGGCGACCGTGATCTCGCCTTTCATCCTTTCCGGCGCGATGTCGGCGGTGACCGCCGTCGGCACGCTGACCCAGATCCTCGCCGAGGCCTCGGTCGGCATGGCCTTTGCCCAATTATGCAGGCCTGGCGCGCCGGTCGTCTTCGGCACATTCGCCTCGTCGATCTCCATGCAGTCCGGTGCGCCGACCTTCGGCACGCCGGAACCGGCATTCGTATTGTTCGGTGCGGCGCAATTGGCGCGGCGTCTCGGTGTTCCCTTCCGCTCGGGCGGGGGCTTGTGTGCCTCGAAATTGCCGGATGCTCAGGCCGCGCATGAAAGCGCCAATACATTGTGGCCGACGCTCATGGGCGGCGTCAATTTCGTGCTGCACGCGGCGGGTTGGCTGGAAGGTGGCCTCGCGTCCGGCTACGAGAAATTCATCATCGATGCCGACCAGCTCACCATGTTCCAGCGATTTTCTGAAGGTATCGATTTCTCGGAGAACGGTCAGGCGCTCGATGCCATTCGCGAAGTGGGCCCCGGATCGCATTTCCTCGGCTGCGCCCATACACAGGCCAATTTCGAGACGGCCTTCTGGCGCTCCGGCGTCGCCGACAACAACTCCTACGAACAATGGCGCGATGCCGGCAGCAAGGATGCGGCGCAACGTGCAAACGACACATGGAAGCGGCTGCTGCGCGAATATGAAGCACCGGCGCTCGATCCGGCGCTCGATGAATCGCTTCAAGCCTTCATGTCAAAGCGCAAGGAAACGCTGCCCGATAGCGTGAGTTGACGGTTTACTTTTTCGGCCTGCGGACGTCGAACCAGCTATAAAGTCCGATGCCGCCGATGATCATCGCCGTGCCAAGCGCGTCGATCAGCGTGAAGTGCTCGCCCAGGAAAAGGACGGCAAGATAGATCGTCACCAAAGGCGAGATAGTCGAGATCATCGCCGTCGACTGGGCGCCGATGCGGCCGAGGCCAGCATTGGTCATGAAGCTCGGCACGATGGTCGCAAAGATCGCGGTCCCCGCGGCCAACATCAAATAGCGGGGTGAAAGATTCGACAGGCTGGATTTACTGAACAGATACCAGTGGATGATGCTGCCGAGCGATGCAGCCGACATCGCGACGGATGTAAACAGCGTCGAGCCCATCAGGCCGATGAAGTTCTTCGCCAGCAATTGATAGAGCGCGAAGCTGAGAGCAGCGCCAAGCACTAGGATGGTTCCGATCGTGGTGCTGTAAGCATCCGTCGTGACGCCACCGTTGAAAACGACGACCAGGCCCAGATAGGCGATGAAGGCGGCGAGCAATCCGACGCGCGTGAGCCTCGCGCCGAAGAAGGCCCAGCCGAGCAGCATGACGAAGATCGGATAGGTGAAGAGGACGAGCCGCTCCAATTGCGCGGTGATGTAGACGAGGCCCTCGAAGTCCAGCAGCGATGCCAGGTAATATCCGATGAAGCCGGTCATCGCGGCATAAGCGAAAAGCTTTGGCGAAGGCATGGGCTTGCCCTGCGCCTTCATGCGACGATAGGTGAATATGCCGATCGCTCCGAAGACCGGCAAAGAGAAGATCATGCGTAACGCCAAAAGCAAGGGCGCGTCGGTCAGTTCCATGTAGGCGAGCTTTATGAAGATCGCCTTGGTCGAGAACAGGGCTGCGCCGCCGCCCGCCAGTATATAGCCGGCAAGAATGCGTGCCTGCACCGTCTGCTGAGGCGTCTGCTGGCTTGCGGTCATCGCCATGGCTTACTCGATCGGTGCCCCGCCCTCGGCCTTGCGCCGCGCCGCGAAGGCTGAAAGCTGTTCGGCAATCCCCGCATCGAGCGCCGGCTGCTCGTATTCCTTGAGCGCCTGGTGGTAGATGCGATTGGCGCGTTGCGCGGCATCGAGAGCGCCACCCTCACGCCAAGCACCGTAATTCTGCGTCGAGGAAATGAGCGGCTGATAGAAGGCAGACGCGAAGATGGCGATGGTGCGCTCGGTTCCGAAGAAATGCCCGCCAGGGCCCGACCTGAGCGATCTCGTCGATCCCGATCGTGTCGGCATCGATGCGCACCGGCTCCAGATATTGCGCCATCATCTGAAGCAGTTCGATATCGAGCACGAACTTCTCGTAGGACGCGCACAATCCGCCTTCGACCCAGCCCGCGGCATGCATGAGGAGATTGGTACCGGCCGTCATCGCCGACCAGACCGAGCCTTGCGATTTATAGCCCGAGGCAAAATCCGTCGTGTTCGAAGACGAGAAGTTCGACGAGCGCAACGGGATGCCATAGCGGCGTGCCATCTGGCCGCCGATCTGCTTGCAGCGATAGGCCTCGACCAGACCATAGGCCGGCGCGCCGGTCTTCATGTCGACATTCTTGGCGGCGCAGCCATAAAGGATCGGCGCTCCGGGCCGGATCAATTGGCCGAGCGCAAGTCCGAATAATACTTCCGCATTGCACATCGCCATGCCACCGGCGATGGTGGCGGGCGTCGAGGCGCCGGCAATGATGAAGGGCGTAAGCAACACCGGCTGGCCGTAGCGCGCCATCTCCATGACGCCGATGGTCATGGGTACGTCATATTGAAGCGGCGTATTCGTATTGATGATCGAGAAGACGCCTGGCCGCTTTGCGAACTCCTCCAATGTTTCGCCGCGGGCGATCGCGCACATCTCGAATACGTCAAGAATGCGCTGGCGGCTCTGGCAGAAGACATAGGGAACCTTGTCGGTATAGGTCAGCATGGCGAGCGCTGCGTCGAGGTGGCGGTCCTTCACCTCGATATCGAGCGGCTCGACCGGCCAGCCATTCATCTGCACAATGTTGAAGAGTTGGGTCAGTTTCAGAAAGTCGGTGAAGTCGGCGAGCTGTGCCGGAGCGACGGCCGCGTTCGAGATCGGAACAGTTGGGCGGCCCCAACACGGCGGCGGTGGTGAGGAACTCCCCGCCGATCCGCACCGCATGCGCCTCATTGCGCGGCGTCATGACGAATTGCGATGGTACGGTCTTGAGAGCTTCTTCGACGATGTCGCGGCCGACGCGAACATTCCCAACGGTTTCATCGACGATCGCACCCGCCTTGCGGAAGATCTCGCGCGCTTCGGCGACCTGACAACGAATGCCGATGGTTTCAAGGATCGTCAGAGCCGCTTCATGCAGCACTTCGACCTCGTCATCGGAGATGAGCTTGGTGGGTGGCAATGGGTTGACAAGCTGCTTCCACGGCATCTGGGCAATGGGAGCCCCGCGGCGATCGCCGATGCGTCGCCGCCGCTGCGTCTCTCCCGTTTGGGTCATTGCAATTCAGTCCAGATGTGAAGCGCGGTGAAGAGGTCGAGATGAGACCCGCCGCCATTCTTGAAGAGGGTAATCTCCTGGGGCGTGCGGCGTCCAGTCATGGCCCCCTTGCACAATTGGAAGAGGTCGGCGCGGACGGCATCATGCGTGATGACACCGCGCCGGATCGGATCGCCGAGATCGCCCGGTTGATCGACGGCGAACCAGCGCGAGTCGACGAAGATTGCGCTGCGGGTGACGGCCTCGTCGTCGCATTCGCGCATTTCCGGCGTGAAGCTGCCGACAAGGTCGAGATGGGCGCCGGGCCTGAGCCAATCACCCTTGACCAATGGCTCGGTCGAGGCCGTGGCGGTCGACACGATATCTGCGCGGCGAACCGCGGCTTCGAGATCGGTGGCGGCGATCCCGCCGACAGCGCGTGCAAGTGTCTCAGCCTTCTCCGGGCGACGGTTCCACACCAACACCTCTCGGATCGTTGGCCGTACCGCGCGATGGGCCTCGACAAGAAATGGCGCCAATGCCCCCGCCCCGACGATCATGAGAGTTTCGGCGTCGGCTCGCGACAGGAGCTTCGATCCCAGAGCCGAGTCCGCTGCGGTCTTGCGATAAGTGAGTGCGGTTCCGTCGATCATCAGCAAGGGGCGACCGTCCCTTCCATCGAATAGGGCATAAACCGCCTGCACTGCTGGCAACGATCCGTTGTCCGGATTTGACGGAAAGACAGTAACGATCTTGGTCCCCATGGCGATGCCGGGTTGCCAGGCTGGGAGATTGAAGTATGTGTCGCGGATGCCGTTCTCGCTGTTGTGCAGTTCGGAGCGGTCGACCATCGGCGCCGGCCCGCAATGTGCCTTTGCCAGGGCATCGACGAGTTTCGGCCAAGCACACAGCTTGTGGACCTCCTCAGCAGTAACAATGCGCATCAGGAAATTCCGGGACCAACAATTTCGCGCAAAAGCTTTCGGTAGATCGCCTCCGCATAGGCGGCATAGTCATTGGCCGGAATCACGAAATTTGCCTGGCCGCCGACGACATTGTGCTCGAAATACTGATCGAGCGTCGGCCATTCATTGAGGATCGTCAATGCGTTGATGGTGATGCCGCGCGCCACGAGGCGATCGCGCACCAGGCTGACCGGCGGTCCGATATTGTTTCTTCCATCCGATGAAATGTCGATCACCTTGCGTTCCGCCGACGGGCCTGTAGCGAATTGCATCGCTGAATACTCCAGGGCGGTGCTGATCGAAGTTCCGCCTTCGGCCAGCCGCCGCGGCATGCGCGCCAGAACCTGGCCCAAAGCCTCAGCCTGATCCGGGTTCGAGATGATGGTCCAGGGCACGACAATCATCTGGTTGTTCTCGTCGGACCATTGCAGCGCAATCACCGCGACGCGACCCGTTGCACCCTTGTTGATCGCTTCTTGGACTTCTCTTCTGAAAAAGGCGCGGCCCAAGCCCTCCATCTGAAGACGGAACTCGTTGGAATCGACGCTGAAGGAGCAATCGATCGCCAGTACAAGAGCAAGATCAACCTGATAGTCTTCGGCCTGCGAGTCGGAGCGGATGGCCAGCGCTGAAATGAGCAGGAAGAGGACGGCAACCGCTCTCGTCCAGAGGGGGCGCATGAAGATCATCGCACCCTCCGTTGGAGAACATCAGTGCAGGTCGAGGTAATCAAGTGCCCGGCAATCCTGCGCCCTCCAGCCCAGCTTTACCTTGTTGCCTTTTCCCAGCCCATTTTGCATGGACTTGTTGGGAACCTTCACGATGAAGTCATCATGGCCGCAGACCGAAAGGCGGGTGCGGATGTGATCGCCAAGATAGATCAATTCCTCGACGACACCGTCCAGGTTCACATCCATCTCGCCACTCGTCGGGTTGATCTCGACTCGCTCGGGCCGCACCGACAGCAAAGTGCGGTCGCCTTTGGCTTTCACATTGACCGAGAGCGCCTTGACGATGTCGCCGGAATGAATGCGCACCGTCGCCACATGATCCGAATCGATTTCGAGAACCGTACCCTTGAGCTTGTTGTTCTCTCCGATGAATTGGGCAACGAAGGAATTGCGCGGACGCTCATAAAGCTCGTCGGGCGTCGAAAGCTGCTGCACCATGCCGTCGTTGAACACGGCGATCCGGTTCGACATGGTGAGTGCTTCAGATTGGTCATGCGTCACATAGACGACGGTGACGCCCAGGCTCTCGTGGATATGCTTGATCTCGTACTGCATCTGCTCGCGCAATTGCTTGTCGAGCGCGCCAAGGGGCTCGTCCATCAACACGAGATCGGGCTCGAAGACGAGCGCGCGGGCGACCGCGACACGCTGCTGCTGGCCGCCCGAAAGCTGGGCCGGCCGGCGATTGCCGAATTGCGGCAATTCGACCATTTCGAGCACGCGCTTGACCCGCTGTTCGATCTCTGGCTTCGCCAGATTACGTACCTGGAGCGGAAAGGCCAGATTCTCGTTCACCGTCATGTGCGGAAACAAGGCATAATTCTGGAACACCATGCCGATGCCGCGCTTGTGCGGCGGCACGTTGTTGATCGGTCGACCCTTGAGGAAGATTTCGCCATGGGTTGCCGGCTCGAAGCCTGCCAGCATCATGAGGGTCGTCGTCTTGCCCGAGCCCGACGGCCCAAGCATCGTGACGAACTCGCCCTTGGCGATATCGAGATTGAGATTCTTTACGACCAGCGTTTCGCCGTCATAACTCTTCTGTACATCAACAAAGCGAACCATCGCTCCGCTGCCATCCGTGGCGGCTGCCATGCTTCCCCGACCCTCACCTGGTTTCTTGTTCTGGTTGCTTGTGGGGATCATAATCAGTCGCGAAGCCTGAGGGAAGGTTCCATTATCCGGCTTCCAACCGCGCCTCATGACTGAAGCGGACGCAATTCCTGCAGAAGTTTTACCTTGATGGCGCGCGCGAAATCCTCGAAATCCCGCGCCTTTTCCACGAATGCTTCCGGTCCTCCGATCACCTTCTCCTCATAATAGCGCCCAAGGGCTTTCTCCTCCCCCTCTATCGGCAGGCCGTTGATCGTGATTCCGGCCCTTACGGTGCTTTCCCTGAGGGCCGCGAGATCAAAGCCGGAATTATCCGGACCGTCGCCCGAAATATCGATGACCCGGCGCTGCCCCTCGAAAGCATTGCCTTCGAGAAGCCGCGCCCCGTCACGGATCGCCGTCCCTATGGAGGTGGAACTCGCATGGTGCCACCTACGGACAAGGCCGATGAGGTAGCCAAAGGCCTTGGCGTCTCTCGCGCCCGCGATATGCGTCCAGGGGACGGAAACATTGGATTCGCCAGGGCCGCCCCATTGCAGGACGACGATTGCCGCTCCCAGCGGTTTCAACGCCTCTACCGCAGCCAGCACGTCGGGATCCCGAAAAGCCCGAGCCAGCCCCTCAAGCTGGAGGGCGTATTCGGTCGAATCGACACTCGCCGAGCAGTCAAGCGCCAGAACCAGTTCGATTGCGACCGGCTGATTTGCCGGTGCCGGCGACCCAAGGGCGATAAGGGCGACAGCAAGGCCCGCCAGAAATGCTCTCACGGCTGCAGCGCTCCCAGGAGCGCGATCTTGGGGCTCAGTTCGCGTTTGAGCTTGCGCCGGAATGCTTCGGCGAAAGCCTCGAAGTCGGTCGCCGGAATGACAAAGGCCGCCGGGCCGCCAATGACATTGGCAGAGTAGTAGCTGGCAAGGGCAGGATCGTTATTGGTAATGGCGAGGCCATTGATAGTGACATCGCGGGCGGCCGCGACTTCGCGCACCTGCGCGGGCTCAGGCCCGGTATTGTTGCGACCGTCGCCCGAGACATCGATCTTTCGCTCGTCTCCCTCAAAGGCGTTGGAATCAATCAGGTGGCTCGCGAAGGCTATGGCATATCCAATGGCGGTATAGTTGCTCATGGCGCGACGCGGCACGGCTGCGACCATTTCGGAGAAGGCCAGGACGCTGGCTTCATCGGTGAGGAGGTACCACGGCAAGGGCTGATCGGCATTATAGGTGCCGCTCCATTGGGTCATGGTGACGGCGACCCCGTATTTGTGCTGGCCGATCAGATCGATCACGTCCTTGTCGCGGAAGGCCGCGGCCATGCCCCTCATCTGGAGTGCGTATTCGATGTCATTGACACTCAGGGACACATCGACGGCGAGTACCAGCTCGATCGACACCCGCTGGCCTGCCGCGGCCGGAGATACCAGAAGCAAAAGGACGATGAAGGCCCGCGACGCGATGACGCGCGGCGCCGAGCATAATCGTGCCCAGTTCGAAAGAGAACCTTCGGGCATGCGCCGGATCGCCCTCGAAATCGCCGTGGCTGCTCTCCTGACCATAGGGGCGATATTATCGCTTGCCGCCGGCGCCATGGCGAGTGACGTCATGGTGATGGATGCCTATGCCCGGGCCTCGGCCACCCCTTCGGCCAAGAGCGGCGCGGTCTATCTCACGATCATGAACCATGGCAGCGAGCCGGACCGGCTGATCGGCATCTCGTCCGAAGTCGCAAGAGCAGCACAGATCCACGAGACCACCGAAGAGGATGGCGTCGCCTCGATGCAGGCGGTCGATGAACTGGAAATCGCCGCGCATAGCGAGCAGGCACTCGCCCCCGGCGGACTGCATGTGATGCTGTTCGACCTCAGGAAGCCGCTCAAGGAAGGCTCGCACTTCAAGATCACGCTTGAGTTCGAACGCAATGGTGCGGTCGTGGTCGACGTGCCGGTCGGCGGCGTTGCAGCGGACAGCGCTGATCATTCCGGGCACGGTAGCGACACCAGCAACTAGCGGATTGTTGAAGCACTCGATCGCACCAGGTCTCACGATGTGTCGGGTGCCGGCATCAGAATCTGGTGTTGCACTTCGTTCCAGCACTCCTTGCGCCAAATCGTCGGCTTCTTCACAGTCGCACTGGGTCTCTGTGACCGACCGTTAAGCGCAGGTTATCACCACCGCAGCAGCTTCTCTTCCAAGGGGGGGCTTGGTAATCCTCGGGCTCGACCCAAGGAACCTATATCTCCAGTCTGGATAGCCGACTCGCTGGCCGGCCATGGGGAGAAATGGATATCAAACTGTTGGGGCTCTTCTCCCTCCCTTCATAGGGGCCATGCGGCGGCCGGCCTTGCGAGGCGCGACGGGCAAGGCTTGAGTGCCGGGCCGGGGACTGACATCATGGACTGGCACGAGGCGATCCTGCTTTTCGCAGGCGGCGTATTGGCGGGGACGATCAATGTCCTGGCGGGCGGCGCCGGCTTCATGACCTTTCCGCTATTGATCGCCGCGGGGATGTCGGAACTCGAGGCCAACGCCTCGAATTTCGTGGCATTGCTGCCCGCCAATATCGCCGGGCTCGTCGCCTATCGCCACGAATTGCGACGTCCCAGTCTCAAGCTCGGCTGGCGTTTGCCCTTGGCGGCGGTCGGTGGAACGCTCGGGTCGAGCGCCCTGCTCTGGCTCGGCGAAGCCTCGTTTCGCGCCAGCGTGCCGTGGCTCCTCCTGTTTGCAACGCTTTGCTTCACCGCGGCACCCTTCATCAAGAACTGGCTCGAGCGGCATCACGGGTTCGACGGGCGGGAATGGCTGTGGCTTTGCTTCCTCCTCGAATTCATCGTCTATGCCTATGGCGGCTATTTCGGCCTCGGCATGGGAATCATCCTCCTCGCCGTCTATGCGATGTTCGGCCATGAAGACATTCACGAGGCGAACGCACTGCGCAACGCCACGATCACGGTGGTCACCATCATCGGCATCGTGCTCTTCGCGCATGCCGGCGTCATCCGCTGGTTGCCGTCTGCCATCATGATGGCGGGTGCCGTGACCGGCGGTTATGGCATGGGGCGGTTTGCACGGCGGATGCCACAGCATATCGTGCGCCGTGCCATCCTGGCGTGGGCGATCGTGTTAACGGCGATCGCGTTCTGGCGATATTCCTGAGCCGCGCCGCCAAGGAGCAATCTCGTGAAGTTTGAGAAGTCTTACATTCCCTCCTGCGAGGCAGGTGCTCGATTGGAAATTATAGTGGCGAAGCCCCAGCATCCGGGGCCGTATCCGACGATTATCTTCAACCACGGCTCTACCGGACAGGGACGCAATAAGGCCCTCTATTCGAGAACGTGGTGCCCGGCCGTCCTCGGACGCTATTTCGTCGAACGAGGCTGGATGATCTTCTTCCCGCAACGCCGCGGGAGAGGAAAATCGGGCGGGAGCTATGGCGAGGGACTCGCTTCAGACGGTTCGGGCTATTCCTGCGATGTCGAAATCGCGCTGGCGGGCTTCGAACGGGCAGTCGAGGATTTGGATGCGGTCGTGCGCCATCTGAGCGAGCGGTCCGATGTCGATCAAAGCCGGCTTGCCATCGGTGGGGCCTCGCGCGGCGGCATCTTGTCGATCGCATATGCGGGTATGCGCCCGACTACTTTCCGGGGCGCCATCAATTTCAACGGCGGATGGCTCGGCAGAACTTGCGCGAGTTATGAAATCGTAAACCCACGTATTTTTGAGCGTGGGGCGCCAGCCGGGATCTCGACGCTTTGGTTACACGGCAGTTCCGATCAGTACTATCGAATTTCGCACTGTCGCGGAAATTTCGAAAAATTTCTGGCGGCGGGAGGACAGGGAAAATTCATTGCCGCCGCCGCAGGCCATGGCTTGCTGTTCAAGCCAGCATTGTGGATGAAACATCTCGATCCGTACATGGACGGCATTGCCAAAGGAACCAGTCCGCGAAGTCTCTGAGTGTCGCTAATGCCAAGTCGCGACACCATCATGAGCTAGGCCATAGTGCTTAGGGCGATTGCGCTCCGGCGATATTCCTGAGACGCACTTCGCGGTGGATTGCGTAGAGGCCCGAGCCAACGATCAACGCCATGCCGGCGAAGGCCCAGAGATCCGGGATCTCGTTGAACACCAAGACACCCGACAAGAGCGAGAACAATACGATCGCGTAGCGAAATGGCGCTGTCGCCGAAAGATCGGCGAGCCGCAAAGTAACAACCATGCACATATAGCCGGTGGCGAGAAACAGGGCAGAGCCGGCGAGCAGCAGGATGTGCCAGGTCTTCGGCTGCACCCAATCCTGCGCCAACGCCAATGCGACGCCGCCGAGCGTTACGAAGAATGCGTTGGCAAGTGCGACAATCAACGATGGAATGTGGCGCGGGATGCGGCGCGTGACGATGTCGCGGACGGCGAGCGCCAGGACGATACTGACGGCGATGCCCTCATACACATTAAAAGTCGAGGGCGACGGCTTGACGATGAGGATGACGCCGAGAAGACCGACAAGGACGGCGCTGGTACGACGCCAGCCGACGCGCTCCTTCAACCAGATAGCGGCGAGGCCGAGGACGACGAGCGGCACCGCCTGCATGATCGAGGTCAAGTTGGCGATCGGCATGTGCATCAATGCGGTAATGAAGGCGAGCGTGCCGATCAGATCGAGCGCAGCGCGGCCGAGGACATGGCGCGTGGCCATGTAGGGCAAGCTGCCGAGCACGCGCTGATGCATGCAGATCAGGCCGATCAAAATGGTCGCAAATGCGCCGCGGATGGCAACAATCTCGCCGACCGGCAATTGCCCCGCCAGCAGCTTCACGCAGGTATCATTGGTGACGAAGGATGCCGACGCGGCGACCATGAACAGGCCGGCGCGAAGCGTCTCATGCGGGTGAGTCGGAGTCATCAAGGTTGCTTGCACTACGTGCCCGAAGGGCGAGAAGCGAGCAAGCCGCCTGACGCTTGTCAGCCCCCCGTCACGCTCATATGGCGGGAGAGTGCCGGCTTGTTGTGGCGCCGGTCGATGATGAAGTCGTGGCCCTTGGGCTTGCGGGAGATCGCCTCGTCGATGGCGGCCTCGAGCAGATGATCCGATTCAGACGCGCGCAAGGCGCCGCGCAGATCGGCGGCATCTTCCTGGCCCAAGCACATGTAGAGCGTGCCGGTGCAGGTGAGGCGCACGCGATTGCAGCTTTCGCAAAAATTATGGGTGAGCGGCGTGATGAAGCCGAGCCGGCCGCCGGTTTCGGCAACCCTCACATAACGGGCCGGGCCGCCGGTTTTGTAGGGAATGTCTTCGAGGGTAAAGCGATCCATCAGCCGGGCGCGGACGAGCGAGAGTGGCAAATACTGGTCGGTGCGGTCGCCTTCGATATCGCCCAATGGCATGGTTTCGATGAGGGTCAAATCCATGCCGTCGCCATGCGCCCAGCGGATCAGTTCCTCGATCTCGTCCTCGTTCACGCCTTTCAGCGCCACGGCATTGATCTTGACGGCAAGGCCGGCGGCCTGTGCGGCGGCAATGCCGGCCTCGACCTTGGCGAGATCGCCCCAGCGGGTGATCGCCTTGAACTTTACGGGATCGCGGGTGTCGACCGAAACATTGATGCGGCGCACGCCATGGGCCGCCAATTCGGACGCATAGCGGGCCAACTGGCTGCCATTGGTGGTGAAGGTCAGCTCCTCGAGATCGCCCGAACGCAAATGGCGCGACAGACTCTCAACCAACGACATGATGTTGCGCCGCACGAGGGGCTCGCCGCCGGTGAGCCTGATCTTGCGAACGCCCTTGGCTATGAAGGCCGAGCAGACGCGATCGAGTTCTTCAAGCGTCAGCAAGTCCTTTTTCGGCAGAAAAGTCATGTTTTCCGCCATGCAATAGACGCAGCGGAAGTCGCAACGATCCGTCACCGACACGCGCAGATAGCTTACGTGACGCCCAAATGGGTCGATCAAGGCAGGCCTTACCGGCTCAGTGGCGTGCGGAATTTCGTTCATGTAGGCAATGTCGTGTTTAGCGGTTGGAAGTCAAGGCGAATAGAACATAATTAGAACGCAATCTACGAGTAAAAACCTATCCACTGAGACGGAGAACCTAGAAATTGCACAATTTAAACGGGAATGCAGGATGCGGGTGATGAACGGCTGGAGATTTGAAATGGTTTCCCGGTTGCTGCGCGCGCTGGC
The DNA here is from genome assembly GCA_963805405.1 of uncultured Alphaproteobacteria bacterium. Taxonomy (GTDB): domain Bacteria; phylum Pseudomonadota; class Alphaproteobacteria; order Rhizobiales; family Aestuariivirgaceae; genus JAEUMG01. Next base: position 1,547,681 of record CAWDUC010000020.1, read on the forward strand.
GATGATCGCCTTATTCCCCCTCCTCATCGTGCCAGCCTCTGCCGATCAACCAGACTTCGCCACAGCGCTCGCGCCGCGGATCGAGGCCTTTCTCAAGAACGGCGTGACGCCCGGCGCAATGGTGCTGGTAGACATTCCCGGAAAAGGCACCTGGATCGACACCTTCGGAACGGCGGAATATGGCAAAGCCCAGAAGCCCGACCCCAAGGGCCATACGCATATCGGCAGCGTGACCAAGACGCTCACCGCTCAAGCCGTCCTCCTCCTCGTCGATGACGGCAAGCTCAGACTCGACGACGCGATCGAATCCCATATGCCCGGTTTGGTGCCCAATGGCGCCGCCATCACGCTCCGCCAGATACTCGACATGACGAGCGGGCTTTACAACGGCACCGAGGATATCGCCGTCAACGAGACGCTCGATGCGCAGCCCGACAAGGTGTGGTCGCCGGAAGAGTTCATCGATGTGTCGCTCAAGCACGCGCCCTACTTCGCACCGGGCGCCGGCTTCCATTATTCGAACACCAATTACGAGATACTCGGGCTCCTCGTCGAGAGAGTGAGCGGGAAACCGCTCAATGAATTCCTCGCGGAGCGCGTTTTCAAGCCGCTGGGCATGAACAACACGACCTTGCCCGATCGCAGCAAGGTTGGCCTGCCCGACCCGCATTGGCACGGCTATCTCTTCGGGACGAATGTCGACGGCAAGAAAGCCTATGACGCGGCGATCACCGGCGACGCGGCCCATGCGAAGGTGCCATGGCCGAAAGACAAGCCGCCGATCGATGTCACCGACTGGAGCACGTCCTATACCTGGGCTTCCGGATCGGCGATCTCGACACTCGAAGACATGCGTATCTGGGCAAAGGCCTGGGCCACGGGAAGCCTGCTCAAGCCGGAAACGCGAAAAGAACAACAGACCTGGTCGCCGCATGCCAAATACGGGCTTGGCATCACCTACACGGCCGGCCCGCTGCTTGGTCATAATGGTGCTATTCCGGGCTTCCAGTCACTTATCGGGTACGAACCGGAGAGCGGTACCACGGTCGTCGTCTTCGCCAACAACCAGCTCGAGCCCAACACTATGTTCGTCCTTCCGGCCGATACGATTGCCAATGTCATCGTCAAGGAACTGTTTCCGCGGTAGTCGAAAATTCGGAGATAAGGACCGTGGGAACCGCTGATTTTACGGGCGATTTTCGCTACGTCGACTTGATTAAATACGCGGCATCTTCGTTGAGAGTTCAGTGATCCCTCGCTGCTAGACACGTAAGGTGGCAACGCCGCGCGCGCAGCCGAGGAATGCCGATGACGAATGATGCGACCAAGAGGCATGTCGATACGGAACTACTTTCTCCGGATGAGATGCTGCTTCGGCTTGGCAACGCCAATGAGCGTACGCAGGATGAAATATCCGCATGGCTCAATGTCGACGGCCCCGGCGAGATCGAACGTACGCTCATCCACACCCTGATCGACAACCTGCCGGACTATCTTTTCGTCAAGGATACCAAATCGCGGTTCGTGATCGTTAATCAACCTTTGGCGACGGACGGCGGTTTCGAACAGCGCGGCAGACCTCATCGGCAGGACTGACTTCGACTTCCATCCCCGCGAGGACGCGCAGCGATTCTGGGATTGCGAACAGACTATCATGCAGACGGGGGTTCCGGTGATCGACATCGAGGAAAGTATCGTCACTCCCGAAGGCCACGTGAAATGGCTTTCGACCACTAAAATCCCTTTGCGGGATGCAAGACGGAACAATTATCGGCATCGCCGGCGTCGCGCGCGACATGACCGAGCGCAAAAAGGGGGAGTTCCTGCGCATCGGCCAAAACCACATTCTCGAGATGGTCGCCAGCAATGCGAGCCTACAGGACGTGCTTCTGGAACTCGCGCGGTTTTCCGAAGCGCAGATGCATGGGATCAAAGTCTCCATTCTTCTCCTCGATCCCAACAGCCAGACGCTCCATCACGGTGCCGCGCCAAGTCTACCGCCCTCGTACTGGCGAAGCATCGAAGGTGTACGAATTGGACCCGAGACCGGATCATGCGGGACCGCCGCATACCACCGCCGGCAGGTCATAGTCAGGGACATGATGAGCGATCCCTTGTGGCGCGACTCTCGCGATCTGGCGATAGCTCATGGGTCTGCGAAGCTGCTGGTCGACGCCGATCCTTTCGCATGGAGGCGAAGTGCTTGGAACTTTCGCCATGTATTCGGGCGCGGTGCGCGAGCCCGATGCCAATGAGATTGCGCTGATCAATGCCGGCTCGCGCCTCGCCGGTATCGCGATCGACCGCGAACTTGCACATCGGCGCATCGCCCATATGGCGCATCACGATTCACTTACCGGCCTGTCCAACCGAACACTGCTCATGAAACGGCTGGACGATGCGCTGGCGCGCGCCGGAGCGGCGGGCCACGGTGTAACGCTCGCTTTCATCGACATCGACAATCTTAAACTCATAAACGACACGCTCGGCCATTCGACGGGCGACCAGATACTCAGCGTTCTTGCCGAGCGCATGTCCAGTTGCGTGCGCGGTAGCGACACCGTTGCAAGACTAGGCGGCGATGAGTTCGTCATTCTCTATGCCGATCACAAGCTCTGCCGCGAACCGATCATGGCGAAGGTCGAGTCCTTGCGGCATTCACTAAGCGAGCCGATCGAAATCGACGGGCAATTGCGCCATGTGACGGCGAGTATCGGCATCGCCACTTATCCGAGCGATGGCGATACGCCGCAGAAACTTCTGATGAATGCCGATGCGGCGATGTACCGGGCAAAGGAACTCGGCCGCAACAAGTGCCAGATCTTCACCGCGGAGATCACCAGTGCGGCGCGGGAGAAATACGACCTTCAGGAAGGCTTGCGCCGCGCGCTGGCCAATCAGGAATTCAGCCTCGTCTACCAGCCGCAGGTCGACCTCGAGTTCAGGACGCGTCTTTGCCGCCGAGGCGCTAATCCGGTGGCAGCACCCGACGCTTGGAATGGTACCGCCTTCGAAATTCATACCCGTTGCGGAAGCCTGCGGATTGATCGTACCGATCGGCGACTGGGTGTTACGCACCGCCTGCGAGCAGGCCAAGACATGGCAAAAAGCCGGGCTGCGGCCCATAGGCGTGTCCGTCAACGTCTCGGCTCGCCAGTTCGCCGAGCGTAACTGGGTCGGCCGGGTGAGCGAACTCCTCGAAGAGGCGGGCCTCGAGCCCAATTGGCTGGAGTTGGAACTCACCGAGAGCCTCATCATCCAAGACGTTCCGCTTGCGATCGCAACGATGCGGCAATTACGGACCATGGGCGTGCAATTGTCGATCGACGATTTCGGCATGGGCTATTCGAGCCTTAATGCGCTCCGAAGCCTGCCGGTGGCGCGGCTCAAGCTCGACCAATCCTTCGTGCGGGAGATTCCCAACAACCGCAGCGACAATGCCATCGCGATCACCGTCATATCACTTGGGCATGAACTCAATTTGAAGGTAATCGCTGAAGGCGTCGAAAACGCCTCGCAGCTGCGTTTCCTGCGGGAACACGGCTGCGACGAGGCGCAAGGCTATTACTTCAGCAAGCCGCTGCGCGCCGCCGACCTCGAAACCTTCCTGCGCAACACGAGCAAATAATAGGCGTAGACCGCGATCAATCTCTCTCCAACGCGCGATCGGCGGCGGTGGCCGGGATCCACCATTGGCGGCCGCGCTTCGTCTCAACATAGTCAGGCCACGGAAACTCGAGCGGCGGAGGATAATCGCACCAGGGCCGGCGATCGGTCTCGCGCTCGATCCGTTCGGCGAACTCGCGCTTCGCGCCGGCAAGCGCTTCGCCATCGCTCATGAGATCAAGGATGGTGCCCGCGATCGTCCTGGCGGCGCAGGCGACCGTTGGATCGATGGTCGCGGAAATACCGCCCAGTGCGTTCATGGACCATTCCGGATAGGCGAAACCGGCCGGCGCCTTGAGGCTGGCACGGCCGACATAGAAGCGAACCGTCGGCGCATGCCAGGTCATGTCGGTATAATCATCCGAAGTATAATGCGTCTGCCAGGCGGGGATTTCACGGCGAATGCGGGCTTCGGCTTCCTGCGGCGTGATGAGCCTTGTGAGTTCGTCGGCGAAAGGGTCGGACATCGGTTCGATACCAAGTTCCGACTGAAGCCGCTGCGCCACAGCTATTGCATCAGCGCCGAACACCGGCGGACCGGCAAGTTCGAGATTGCGATAGGTGATTTCGGCCATCGCATGATTGGCGAGACCCGGCTTCGATTTCGACACCCAGTGCCGCTTCACCGTGCAATGTGCAAGCTGCGCAGCCGTCTCGGCGGTGTGATCGAGGACGGCGAAGATCTTGCGCAACATGGCGAGATCGGGTGCCCGCGCCGCATACATGATCTGCGCCATCTGGGCTGCAAGATTGTCGGCCGTCGCCTGGCCGGACGCTAGGATGGTTTCGTTGAGCGTCCATGTGCCGGTATGCGGCAGCATGTGGTCGCGCAACTGCTTCGACAACTGGAACATGGCGACGACGGCGTCGTTTGCACCGGGCGCACGCGCCGACGTATGCGCGGCAGCGATTGGGTTGCCGCCAGCATCGCTCTTCAGCCAGGTCTCCGGCTGCTCGCAGAGGAACTCATAGATCGCCGCCCAATAGGGCCCACAATGCGTATCCCACCGGCACGTGTTGCAATAGGGCAGCATGTAATGCGGATGAAACGAGATGATCGCGTCAAGCCCGTCATAGTAGCCGGCGGCGGAATGGATGGGCTTCGAACCGCGGACCTTTTCGGCAGGCTCGCCCATGAAGCGGATGGTGCCGGCGATGCCGTGCTTCTCCATCGCCGCCTTGGCAGCGAGCGCACCGGCGAGCGATGAGATGCCGAGTGCCGAATGCGGATCGGTATGGCCGCCGGCAAAGCGCGAGAGGCCCTTGCGCGGCGCGCGGTAGGTGTCAGCGACCTGGCAATTGCCCGGTACCGCATCATATTCGGCATAAGCCATGATGGTCGGGCCCTTGCCGTTCGACCAATGCGCGGCAAAGGCGGTCGGCATGCCGGCCGACCCCTCCTCCACGGTGAAGCCTTCAGCACGAAGGCGCTTCACATACCATTCCGCGGAGCGGTATTCGCGCCAGGCAGTCTCGGCGAAATCAAAGATTGTCGCGCACCAGCCAGACCACTCTTGCCGGTTGGCCTCGATCCACTCATGTGCGGTTTGCGTTGCCTGATGTGTCATGCCAAGAGCCATTAGCCCGAAATGCTGCCGAAGACGAGGTGAGGATGGCAAGGAAGAGCGAAGCCCCGAGCGAGCGCACGCGCGCCAAACGGCTCAATGAATATGCGCGTTACGATCGCGAGACGCTTCATGCGATCCTCGACGCGGCATCCTATTGCCATATCGGCTATGTGCTCGACGGCGCAGCGGTGGTGACCCCGACCATCCACTGGCGCGAGGGCGATGAGGTTTTCTGGCACGGTTCTGCTGCAAGCCGGATGCTCAAGAAATCGGAAGGCTTCGAAGTGAGCCTCACCGTGACACTGATCGATGGATTGGTATTGGCGCGCTCGGGCTTCAACCACTCGGTGAACTATCGCTCGGCCATGCTGTTCGGAAAGGCCGAAGCGGTCGAAGAACGCGCCGAGAAACTGCGGGTTCTCGAATATTTCATGGAGCGGATCTTGCCAGGCCGCTGGGCGGAGTTGCGGCCGGCGAGCGAGCAGGAACTCAAGGCGACGACTGTCTTGAAGATGCCGATCTCCGAGGCTTCGGCCAAGGTGACGGAAGGCATGCCGAAGGATGATGCGGAGGATTACGACTGGCCGGTATGGGCGGGTGTCGTTCCGATCGTGACAGAGACGAAACCGCCGCTCGCCGACCCGCGCAACCTGCCGGGGATCGCCATGCCGGATTATGTGAAGAAGTATCGGCTTGGCTAATTTCGAAGCGCTGCGGCGAGCGCGATCACCGCGCTTTCGATTTCAGCCTCGTTGAAGGCGGCGTAGCCCAAGACGAGGCCACGTTCGCGGCGCGCATGCATGGCGTAGCTCGAAAGCGCCGGTGCCACAAGCCCAGCTCCTTCCGCACGGCGCGAGGCTTCAGCATCAGTCATGTGCGGCAATGTGAGCCGCGCAAGGACGTGCATGCCAGAGGCCTGCGGTTCGATTTCGGCAATCCCTGCGAGGTGCTTGCGTGCCGCCTCGATGAGCGCGGCCTGACGGCGGGCATAGACGCGGCGCATGCGGCGGATATGGCTGCCGAATTGGCCACTCGCCATGAATTCGGCAAGCACCGGCTGCGGCATGAGCGAAGCCTTGGCGCCAAGCTGGGCGATGGTGGCGGCGAAGCGTTGCGCGAGCCTATCCGGCACGACGAGGAAACTCAATCGCATGGCGGGCGAGATCACTTTCGAAAAGCTGCCGAGATAGAGCGTGCGGCCATTGGGATCGAGGCTCATCAGGGCCGGCAATGGGCGGCCGCGATAACGGAACTCGCTGTCGTAATCATCCTCAATGATCCAGCCGCCCATGGATTCTGCCCGCGCGATGAGTTCGAGGCGGCGCTGCACCGGCATTGTCATGCCAAGCGGATAATGGCGCGACGGCGTGACTGCGACGGCGGATGCCTTGCCGCGCAGGCGTTCGAGCATGAGGCCATTGGCATCGACCGCGACGGGCGCGACACGAAGGCCGGCGAGGCTCAACGCGCGAAGCAGCAAGGGGTAGCCCGGGTCCTCGACCCAGATGCGATCGCCGCGCCGGAACAGGGCTTGTGCCGTAATGGCGATCGCCTCGCCGATGCCGCTGGTCACGAGGATCTGGCCGGGGTGACAGGCAAGCCCGCGTGCCGCGGCCAAGTGATCAGCGATGGCACGGCGCAAAGGCAGCCAGCCCATGGGATCGGCGGTGGCCAATAGATCGGGATCGGGGGCGCGCCAGATTTTCCAGGCAAGCCGGCCCCAATCCTCATGCGGGAAGAGCGAGAGATCAGGTGCGGCGACCTGGAAGGGGCGAACCGGCATGGGGGGTGTGGAATTCGACTCGCTGCGCGCGGCGGCGGGCGAGGCGGCGATTTCCAATGCGTGTTCGGGAAGGTCGGCGGTGACATAGACGCCCGAACCATGGCGGCCTTCGCAATAGCCTTCGCTGGCAAGCTGGTCGAGCGCGGTGACCACAGTCGAGCGCGACACACTGAGTTCCTGCGCAAACTGCCGGCTGGACGGCAGGCGTGCGCCCGCGTGGAGCCGGCGCGACAGGATGAGCTGGCGCAATTGGCCGGCCAATTGGACATGCAGCGGGGCCTCGGCCACCGGATCGAGGGCCACGGCAGCAATGGCGGCATCGCCGGAGCGCTTGCGAAGTGGTTTGTCCAACATTGTCAAATCTGGCTATTTCTTCAAAACCAGTCATTTCTTATAGCGCGTCTATTCCAGGAGCAAGTCATGGCCAATTCCAAGCTTTCGGCAGCACCGAGCCAGCGGGTCCGCGTCAAACGCCTGCACGAGCGCGGCCATTATGACGCCGAGACCGTCCACGGCATTCTCGACGCGATGCCGATCTGCAGCGTCGGCTATGTATTCAACGGAGCGCCTTACGTGACGCCGACACTGCAATGGCGCGAGGGCGATCACATGTATTGGCACGGCTCCTCCGCAAGCCGGATGCTCGAGACGGTGGACGAGGCCGATGTCTGCGTGACAGTAACGCTCATCGACGGCTTCGTCATGGCGCGCTCGGCCTTCCATCATTCGGCGAATTACCGCTCGGTGATGGCGCTGGGGCGCGCGCACAAAGTCAAGGATCGCGACGAGAAGGAAGCGCGGCTTAAGGTGTTCGTCGATCAGCCTGTTTCCCGGACGGTGGGACATGCTGCGGCCGATGAACGCGCAGGAACTCAAGGCGACGACGGTGTTGTCATTGCCGCTCAGCGAGGCGTCGGCGAAGATCAGGACAGGCCCGCCAAAAGATGACGAGGAGGATTACGCGCTTCCGATCTGGGCCGGCGTCGTTCCGGTGACGATGCAGATCGGTGCGCCGGTCAATGATGCGCGCAATCTTGCCGGCGTGCTGCCTCCCGAGCATGTCCGGGCATTGAAGCTCGGGTGATCGGCGCCCTGCCCCGTGCTAGGCTGCGGCGATGAAGATCGACGGACAGTGTCACTGCGGGCGGATCGCATTCGAAGCGGAGATCGATCCCGCGAAGGTCGAGATATGCCATTGCGCGGATTGCCAGACGCTCAGCGGGTCGGCTTTTCGCGTCGTGGTCGCCAACTGAAGAAGCGAAGTTCCGGCTGCTGCGCGGGTCGCCCAAGACCTATGAGCGCACCGCCGACAGTGGCAACAAGCGCCTGCAGGCTTTCTGCCGCGACTGCGGCACGCCGCTCTATTCCACGTCGGTGAGCGAGCCGCCGCGCAGTGTTGTCATCCGCATCAGCGTGCTCCGCCAGCGTGACCGAACTTCCACCGAAGGTTCAATATTGGGTGCATTCGGCGCAAGCCTTGGGTGATTGATATCGAAAGGCTGCCGAAGAGCACGAGAGGCAGTAAGCGGGCGAGGACAGCTAAATCTCCTCTAATCCGCACCAGTCAGCGATGAAGAGCGCCATGGCTTGTGTGGTCTTGCGCAAGCGACTCCAAATTCACCCGCTCGTCGCAGGCGTGGTAATTCTCCGCCGTGCAGCCGTAATTGAGCGCAGGCACACCGTCATAGAGCGCATAGACGCGCGCATCGAGATAGGCGGTCGCAACGCGGGCATCGAGCGGCGATCCCGACCGCTTCGCGATGCGCTTCCGCGAGCACGCGCTCTGCTTCGGAGCCCGGATCGAGCACGAAGCCTTCGACCATGAAGCCATTGAAGGTGAGGCGAGGCGGTGAATTGGCGAGGTATGAATCGCTGCGCGCGAAATCGGCGATGCACTTCTCGATCTCGGCTGCGGCTTCCCGTGCCTTGCGGCCGGGGAGGAAGGCGATGCGGCAATGGACCTTGCACCAGGCCGGAACCGAGGAAGCCCAGTCGCCGCCTTCGATCTTGCCGATGTTGAGATTGAGCGGATGATCGATCCCAGAGAAATGCGGATCGGAGCGCGCTCCCTCATTCCATTTTTTCTCCAGCTGCCCGCAAAGCTCCAATGACGCGATAGGCGGCATCGATAGCATTGGCGCCGGCACCCATATAGGCGACATGTACGGGCACGCCGCGCACTTCTAACTCAAACCACAAAACACCAAGATTGGCGCGCGTCAGAGTCTCGTGGCCAGGTTCGGGGATCAATGCGGCATCGGCCTTGTAGCCGCGAAGATGCGTCATGAGCGCACCGTTGCCAGTCGATTCTTCTTCGACGACCGACTGGACATACACGGTCGCCGCCGGGCGATAGCCGATACGGGCCAGCGCATCGAGTGCTGCGAGGTTCGATATGCAGCCGGCCTTCATGTCGCCGGCGCCGCGGCCATACATCCAGCCATTGCGGATGACAGGATCGAACGGCGGATGCGACCACATGTCGAGCGGCCCGGGCGGCACGACATCAACATGGCCCTGGAGGATGAGCGAGCGGCCGGTCTCTTGGCGCGGGCGATGAATGCCGACGACGATCGGCGCCGCCGAATGCTCGGGCGAAAACGGGCTGCCGCCGGGATGGGCACCGATCTGGCCTTCATCCATGGCGAAAACGTCGACTGACAGGCCGCGGGTGCGCATTTCACGGGCCATCAGGTCCTGCGCGGTATGTTCATTGCCCCGCGTCGAGGGGCAGCGCACGAGATCTGCGGTCAGCGAAAGTTGGGCGTTGAAGCCATCATCAACGGCTTTCTTGATGCGTTGCTTTAAGTCCATCCCGGTCACGATGCCCTGCCCTGTCTCGTTTCGTTGACATCAGTTTGGCCGTGGCGATGCGGGCTCGCAAGCGCTTGCTCTTCGACATCCAGCATTGCATGCTGCGTACCCCGCCACTCTGGATTTTTCCATGAAGCTTCTCGTCTTCCAGCACATCGCCTGCGAACACCCTGGCGTTTTTCGCCGCTTTCTCAAGGAAGACGGCATTACCTGGGATGCGGTCGAACTCGACGAGGGCGAGCCGATCCCGGCGCTCGAGAAATACGATGCGCTCTGGGTCATGGGCGGTCCGATGGATGTATGGGACGTCGAGGAACATCCATGGCTAGTTCCGGAAAAGCGCGCGATCCGCAAATGGGTGCGGGACCTCAAGCGGCCGTTCCTGGGCGTGTGCCTCGGCCATCAATTATTGGCCGATTCACTAGGAGGCACTTGCGGACCACAAACTCCACCGGAAGTCGGTATCCTGGATATCGAATTGACCGATGCCGGTGCGAAAGATCCATTGCTGGCCGGACTGCCGAAGCAGGTGAAGGCCCTGCAGTGGCATTCGGTGAAAGTGGCGCAGGCGCCTGACGACGCGGTAGTGCTGGCGAAATCCGGCATATGCGCCAACCAGTCGATGCGGATCGGGGAGAAGGCCTGGTCGATGCAGTACCACGTCGAGCTCGAGCCCGAGACGATCCCAGCCTGGGGTTGCGTGCCCGCCTATGAGAAGGCGCTCGAGGCGACGCGCGGCCCCGGAGCCCTGGCCGCACTCGCCGATGAGGCCAAGCCCTTGATGGACGAATTCGTCGGCAATGCGCGGAAGCTTTACCGCAACTTCATGACGTTGGCGCGCGGTTAGACAACAAGCTCGCGCGAGACGCCGCGGCAATCCATTTCAAAGTCGAGGCCGACAATCGGCGGTCGGCAGTAGTGCCAGATCAATCCGTGATCGGCGACGCCTTCTGCAATGAGTTCATCGGCGAGGCAGTCGTGGAAATCGCGGATGCTGTAGGCTTGCGCGGCCGTCACATCGCGCCAGCCAAGGCCGAAGCCGGCCAGGCGGCGCTGCATCTCCTTGCGTACGAAACGAACCTTATTGCGCATGCCGTTCCGGCTTAGATCGCCGGGGCTCACGATATGATCGTGGTAGTTCGCCTTGCCCTCGGGTACTTCGCCACTTCCCGCGATGATGAATGTGCGTGTTGTCGCCGACGCGGCCGCCGCAGCGTAGCTGAAGGCGTACATGACCGGTTCCGATGGTGGCGATATCTCGGGACAGACATTGCTGCGCGCGACCGGATTTACGCCATCGACGATCAGGCCCCAACGATCGAGCGTCTGGACATAAGTCTCGTTGAAGGCGCGAAAGGCCGGCTCCGAGAATTGCCCGGGCGAGCGCAACTCGCAGGCGGCGAAGGCAGTCAAGGGGCGGCCGGCGGCCTTGATGATCTCTTCGGCGGCACGGAAACCTTCGCGCACGGGAGGCGCCTTGCGAAAGGTGACCCGGATAATCTCAAAGCCGGGAAGCGCGGCTGCTCCGGCAGAGTATTGAAAAACGCCGGGAAGGTACGAGTAGCCACCCTGCCGAAACTCAATCGCAATCATGTTCAAGCTTTTGCCGCCAAGGCGCCCATGATCCTGACCCAGCTTCTGATACCGCGCGTGAAGCTTGCAAGATCATACTTCTCATTGGGGCTGTGGATCGCATCGTCATTAAGGCCAAAACCGACGAGCACGCTATCCATGCCGAGCACATCCTTGAAGCCGCGCACGATCGGGATCGAGCCTCCCGAGCCGATGAGCATGGCCGGCTTGCGGAACTCGTTGGTGAGCGCCGCGGCAGTGAGAGCGATGAATGGATTGTCCTCCGGCACGACTGAGGCCGGGCTGCCACCCGCATCGGAAGCGAACTCGACTTTGCAATCCTTCGGGACAGACGTTCTTTCACAAAGGCGCGGAAGGCTTTGAGAATCTTCTTGGGATCCTGCTTGCCGACCAGGCGGAAAGTGAGCTTGGCGCTGGCGCGTGAGGGTAATACCGTCTTGACCCCCGCGCCGGTATAGCCACCAAGAATGCCGTTCACTTCCGCGGTTGGCCGCGCCCAGATCTGTTCCAGCACAGAACGGCGCGTCTCGCCGGCTGGCAGTGACAATCCAACTTCGCGCAGGAATTTGCGATCGGAGAAATTGAGCGCCTTCCATTGCGCCTTAGTCGCCTTCGGCAATTCCTCAACGCCATCATAGAAGCCCGGGATCGTGACCTTGCCGGCCTTGTCGTGAAGGGCCGCGACGATCTTCGAAAGCACGCGGATCGGATTCATCGCCGGGCCGCCATACATGCCGGAATGAAGGTCGATCGACGGGCCGGTGATCGTTACTTCGTCATGAGCGAGGCCACGCAGGCGGGTGGTGATCGCCGGCGTTTTCGCATCCCAGAGATTCGTATCGCAGACATAGGCGATGTCGGCGGCGAGTTCGGCCTTGTTGGCCTTGAGAAACGGCAACAGGCTCGGCGAGCCTGATTCCTCTTCGCCTTCGATGAGAAAGGTTGCCCGAAATGGCAGGCCGCCGGTGGTCGCGATCCAGGCGCGCGCCGCCTCGACGAAGGTCATCAACTGGCCTTTGTCGTCAGCGGTACCACGCCCGTAGATGCGCTCGCGGCCGTCCTTGTCCTTGCGCAGGATCGGTTCGAATGGCGGGGTTTCCCATTTTTCCAGTGGATCCGCCGGCTGCACGTCGTAATGGCCATAGAACAGCGCATGCGGACCCGATGCATCGCCGTAATGGGCAACGACCATCGGTTTGCCGCCGGTTTCGCGCAGGGTAGCCTTGAAGCCGAGGGACTTCAGCTCGTCGACAAGCCAATTTCCGGCACGCCGGCAATCCTTGTCGAATGCGGGATCGGCAGAAAGACTCGGGATGCGTAACAGGGAGAAGAGCCGGTCGAGGCTCTTCGGCATGCCGGCATCGGCGGCGGCGAGGACGCGGTTCAAGTCGGACATGCGCTACTCCTTGTGCCTCTCGAGTTCGGCAATGATCCGGGCCCAGCTCCGCTGGCCCTTGTGGTAGGATTCGACATCGTATTTTTCATTGGGACTGTGGAACGCATCGTCGTTGCGCGCGAAACCGACAAGCAAGGCTTGGAGCTTCAGAATGTTCTGGAAGGTGGCAACGACGGGTATCGAGCCGCCGTCGGCCTGCATTACGGGCGCCCTGTCCCATTCGTCCTTCAAGGCGCGGCTGGCGAGTGCTACCCACGGACTCGATTCCGGAACAGTGACCGCGACATTGTCGCCGCCGGATGAGTTGAAGGCGACTTTGCAGTCCTTGGGTAGCCGGTCCTTGACGAATTTGCGCAAACCCTTCCTGATCTTCACCGGATCCTGGCGGCCAACAAGGCGAAAGGTGAGCTTGGCGGTAGCGGTCGATGGCAGAACCGTCTTGCGGCCCTCGCCGGTATACCCGCCATAAATGCCATTGGTCTCCGCAGTCGGACGCGACCAAATCTGCTCATTGACAGTGTAACCTTTCTCGCCGGCCGGGATCGACAGACCCACATCCTTGAGAAAACGCCTTTCCGGGAATTTGAGCGCCTTCCACTGGCGACGCGTGGCGGCGGGGATTGGATCGACGCCTTCATAGAAACCGGGGATCGTGACCCGACCATTCCGGTCGTGAAGGTCGGCGAGTATTCCGGTGAGCACATGGATGGGATTTCGCGCCGCGCCGCCGAAATAGCCCGAATGCAAATCCTTGCTCGGTCCGGTTATGGTTATTTCTTCGGCAATGCAGCCGCGCAGACGTGTAACGATCGAGGGTGTGCGGTTGTCCCACATGCCGGTATCGCAAACAAAAGCCGCGTCCGCCCTGAATTCCTCGCGATTGTCGGCGAGGAAGCGGTCGAGATGCGAATTGTCACCTTCCTCGTCGCCCTCGATCAGAACCGTAAGACGCATCGGCAATTGACCGTGTACGGACAGCCATGCCCTGCTGGCTTCCAGAAAGGTCATCAATTGGCCCTTGTCGTCGCTGGCACCGCGGGCGAATATGCTTTTCTTGCCGTCACTGTTTGCGCGGATCCGGGGCTCGAATGGCGGGCTCTCCCACAGGTCCAGTGGATCGGGCGGCTGCACATCGTAATGCCCGTAGAACAGGATATGTGGCGCATGGGACGGCAGCCCCTTTGGCGCATAGCGAGCGACAACGGCAGGCCGGCCCGTGGTGGGACGCAAAGCGGCATCGAAGCCCATTGCCTTGAGTTCATCGCGGATCCAATGGGCAGCACCCACGCAGCCTTCGCGATAGGCTGGATCGGTTCCTACGCTGGCAAAGCGGATAAGGTCGAAAAGACGGGACAGACTTGTCTCGAGACCATTGTCTATGTGCCGCAAGACGGCATCGAGATTGCACATCAAAGCACTCTGAAAAGGAGTCGTTGCCCGGGGACAAAGCCCATTTTCGGGGCACCGGTCAACCCTCTGGCCGGAGCCTTTGGATGAGCCCGGCGACGGCGGCAAATTTCGAACTGGCGCGCGACAGTCTCCAGGCCCATGAGCCTTCGGCAAAACTTACACGTTTCCGCCGGCTCGGCTATCAGCGCTACCTGCATGTGCGCTCGCAGATCGATCTGTTCACCCTTTGGGAGAAGCGCTGGTTCTTCATCTCGCTTCTGGTCGGAGCGATTCTCATCCTGGCGCCTACGCCGTCCGGGCTTACGCATGAAGGCCAGATCGTGCTGGCCATGTCGGTCATGGCGGCCATGCTGTTCATCACCGAACCGGTGCCCTTGCCGACGGTTCCGCTCCTCATCGTGATCGGCGAGGTCGTGTTGCTGGGCGTCGACCCGACCAAGGTAGCGCAGAGCCTGATGACCGATTCGGTCCTCTTCATTATGGGCTCGCTGATGCTCGCCGTAGCGATCGTCAAGCAGCGGCTCGACAAGCGCATCGCCTGGTGGATCGTGCGGATGACCGGCACGAATATCTACTGGATCAGCTTCGGTATCACGGCCATGTGCGGGGCGCTCGCCGCTTTCATCGGCGAACACACGGTCGCGGCGATGATGCTGCCGGTGGGCGTCACCATCATCACGCTGGTTTCGAACGACCCGAAAAACGTCCGTAATCTTGCAGCGATCATCCTGTTTTCAATCTCCTATGGCTGCTCGATCGCCGGCGTCGCAACGCCGTCCGGCGGTGCCCGCAACGCCATCATCATCAGCTACTGGAAGGACTTCTTCTACAACCCGTCCGATCCGGCCACCTACCGCTTCCTGATGGATTACGTGACCTGGGCCATCTACGCCTTCCCGATGTTCCTGCTGCGGCTGCCGATCGTCACGATCCTCTTGATGGTGACCTTCAAGCCCGAAACGACGGACATGTCGCGCCCGGTGTCGCGCCTGCGGACCCAAGTCATGATGGAGGGGCCGCTCAAACCCTCCGACTGGCTGACGATTGCGATATTCTTCCTTACCATTCTCGGCTGGATATTCCTTTCAGAGCAACTGGGTCTCGGTGTCATCGCCCTGATCGGGGTGTGCGCCTTTCTGGTGCTCGGACTGGTGCGCTGGGAGGACATCAATTCCGGCGTCAACTGGGGGGTGGTGCTGCTCTATGCGGCGGCGATTTCGCTCGGCGTCGAGATGAAGGCAACGGGAGCCGCCGAGTGGCTGGCGCAGAGCGTGCTTTCGACCCTCGCCTGGGCGGGGGCGAGCAGCGGCGTCGCCTTCGATCTCGCAATCTCGCTTCTCACCATCGGCGTCTCCAACACCATGACGGCGGGCGCGGCCATCGCAGTTCTAGGACCGATCGTGCTCAAGACCGCCGTCGTCGCCAAGGTCGATCCGATCATTGCCGGCTTCGTCGCGGCGATATCGTCGGCATTCGGCTACCTGACGCCTGCGGCGCAACCGGCATTCACCATCATCTACGCCTCCGGTTATCTGAAGAGTGCGGACTTCTTCAAAATCGGCGTCAAGATGATGCTGGTTTCCGTGGTCATTCTCCTGCTGCTCGCGAGCCTTTACTGGCCGCTCCTCAACCATTAAGTCAGAGCGCAAGGAGGTAGGCCGTCTTGCGAAGCCTATTCAAGCGCACGACATTGAGCGACCGCCAGGAACGTGCGGTCCAGAAGACGCTCAAGCATCTCCATGCCCAGCGCCGCAATCGTTTTCGCATCCTCGCCTGCATCGACGGATCCGACGATTCTTTCGCGACCGTGCGCTTCGCTGCGCGACTTGCACCGAACAATGACTGCGACATCATCGTGCTGTTCGTGCGCCCTGTCGATCAGGGGCTTTGGTCGGGCGGACTGCAACTGCGCGTCGCCCGCCAGAACATGATGGATTCCGGTTTCGAGCTTCCGGGGGTGCGCGATCTGAAGAAGGCTCTCGCGATCCTTAAAGAGGAAGGCATCGATGCCGAAAGCTGGCCGCGCGAGGCGAGCCAGCAGGATGCCTGGGGCGATCCGGCGGGTGATACCAAGGTCGAGTATCGCAGCCCGGAAGGCCGCACCATCGTGCTCAAGCTAAAAACCGCACCGGACGCCGCGAACGGGATTCTCGATCAGTATGAACTCGGCCCCTACAACCTGATGATCCTTGGCGAGCCGTCGCGCTGGCGCGGCGAATTCCAGGCTTGGTTCGATGCCGGTGTCGTGCAGCAAGTCACCCTCATGGCACCTTGTTCGGTCCTCGTCACGCGCAAGAGTCTCGACAAGAGCGGCTTTTTCATCTGCACGGACGGCACATCGCGCTCGATGCAGGCGGTCAGGCGCGCCGCGGTGCTTGCCTATATGTCGCGCGAACCGATCACGCTTTTCTCAGTGGCAACGACGGAAGCCGGAAGGCCCGCCGCCGAGGAAGCTGTCGCCAATGCGAAGGCGCTCCTCAAGGCCATGAAGATCGACGTCGCTGACACGCGCACCGCGGTCGGCAAACCCGCCGAAGAGATCATCGAGGCAAGCCCCATGCACCGGCTGGTCGTGGTGACGGACGAAGGCCGGTCGCGGTTGCAGCGCATCTTCCGGGGCTCGACAGCGATTGAAGTCGTGCGCGGGGCGCGCACCAGCGTTCTCGATGTCAGGTAATGCCGTGCTTGGAAGCCGTCCCCGAATTCATCACGCATAACTACGATCCAAGCCGTCCTTTCCTCAAGAACCTATGCGAACTGCCGCCGGAAGACGCGGAGGCCGTCCTCCAGGATATCCGCGCTTCTGGCAGGCGAGATATCAAGCCCAACTACCTTTCTCGGCGCCTCGCGACGGAAAGCTGGTTGATCCGCGAGAAAGACCGGTGTTTAGGCCCAACGCGACTGGCGCGGCCCATCTACTTCTTCCTTGGTAATTTCGCCGATGGCCGCGACCTCTCCCGCCCCTCTTCGTTCCTTATGCCACTTCGCATGATCCCAGAGGGTGTAGTGACTTTCACCTACCCGGACAGCATGGCGAGCCACGCGCTTGCGACACGCGACGTGCATCATGGAGACAGGCAGCCTTATCACGGACGGATCTATACCAAGACCGATATCGCATGCGCGATCGAACAATACGGGATGCCGGGCGATCGATGGATGACGGACCCCTCGAAGCGCTATGATCGCTTCATCGAGGTGCAAGTCTGGGACGAGCGACCGATTCTCGCCTTTCTCAAGGGCGATATCGGCTTAACGGCGCCACCTTGCCCATAACAGCGAAGGCGCCTAATCGATCGACGACAGTAGGGAGTATGGGCACGATGGCCGAATATCAGCTCTACGGCTTCGCCGAATCTGGGAACGCCTATAAAGCGGCCTTGATGCTCGAACTTACGCGGCAGGACTGGGAGCCGCGCTGGGTCGATTATTTCAATGGCGAGACGCGCACGCCAGAATACCGCGCCCAGGTCAATGAGCTTGGCGAAGTGCCGGTGCTTGTTCACGGCGCGACCAAGCTGACGCAGTCAGGCGTTATCCTCGACTATCTCGCCGAAAAGACGCGCAAATTCGGAGCCAAGAGCGAGGACGAGCGACGCGAGATCCTCCGCTGGATGCTCTTCGACAATCATAAATTCACGAGTTATCTCGCAACCCTCCGGTTCCTCGTCAGCATGGCCAAGACCGGGGAGACACCGGTGACTGATTTCTTGCGTCAGCGGGCGATCAATGCCTTGAAGATCGTTGACGGCCATCTCGCCGCGAGCTCCTTCATCGTTGGAAAGCGTGCGACGATCGCCGACATCTCGATGTGCGGCTATCTTTTCTTTGGCGAAGAACTATCAGTTCCGCTCGAGGAATTCCCAAACATCCTCAAATGGCTCGATCGCATTAAGGCGCTGCCGGGATGGAAGCACCCTTACAATCTGCTCCCGAGAGGACCGACGGGGTAGAGTTGTTCTTCTCATTTCCCTTTTCGGCAGGAGATTCTCAGCCGGAAACTCTCACCCCTTCGCAGGGGACATGGCGTCGAGATATTCCTCAAGATGCTCCAGGTTCTCGAAGCGCATCCAACCCTCGTCGGTCTCTGCTTCAACCGTCCCGTCTGAAAGCACGCGCGCCGGCCTCCCACGGATGAGCTTCTCTTCCATCACATAGAGTTGTTCCTCCTCGCCGTCGGCGGGGATGGCATCAAACTCAGTATCGACTTCGGCGACGAGGGCCGTTTCGATGGGCGCAGGTGGTGCCACGATTTCCGGAGTATCGGGTGGAGGCGGCGATGCGGGCGATCCGATTGCGGCCTCAAGATCGGTCTTGGCTTTTTCGATCGCAATGATGGTTTCGCGTGTCGTGATCCGCGTCTCCGACATGGGTTGGTCGAGGGGCTTCAGGCCGGCACGCTCGCGCGCCTGATCGAGGCTGCGTACACTTCCGGAGAAGACAAGCGGCTTTTGTTCGGCGGCGGCTTCGGGCTCAGGCGTAACAGTCGGCTCAGGGGTGGCCAGCACTTCGGGAATTGGCGGCGGAACCTCCTTCTTCGGGGTCGGAAGGGTTTCCGGGACGGGCGGAGTGTTGACCGCACGCGCTAGTCTCTCAGCCGACCGGTCGCTGCGCGCGACCAGCGTTTCCGCCAGATCACGGAAAACCTTTCGCTGCTCGTGAAGGGCGTCGATGGCGCCGCCAAGACCAACAGCGAGAATGCCGCCCATGAGAAATATCACCGCGACCTCGGCAGTGAGACCCACAACCTGCATCTGGCCCGGCGAGACATAGCCAAGCACCCCTACCGCGACACCAATCGCCGCGGCCAGAATGCCCAGCACGATCATCAGCTTCGACATAGCACCGACCCCCTCCCAAACACAATTCGCAGCCTGAATGCGGCCTGACTGTTGCGTCAGGCTATCACAAGATCAAGGGGGTTGTGGTCTTACCAGTGGTCAGTCTCCGATGACAATGCGCGGAGCGGGCTTGGCCCGCCCAGGTTCGGCCAACGCTTTCCAAACGCGGGCGGCAATTTCACGATAGGTTTCCGCCATGGCGCTGTCCGGTTCGCTCGCAACGACGGGCTCACCGGCATCGGATCGAATACGCAGATTAGTGTCGAGCGGAACCGCGCCCAGAAACGGCACGCCAAGACGGCGGGCCTCTTCCTCGGCACCGCCATGGCCAAATATTTCATGACGCTCACCGCACTTGGTGCAGATGAAATAGCTCATGTTCTCGATGATGCCGAGCACCGGCACGTTCACCTTCTGAAACATGCTGAGGCCCTTGCGAGCGTCGATCAGCGCCAGATCCTGGGGTGTCGACACGATGACGGCGCCGGACAGCGGCGTCTGTTGCGCCATTGTCAATTGTGCATCGCCGGTGCCGGGAGGCATGTCTATGACCATGACATCGATGTCTCCCCAAGCAACATCGCGGATCATCTGCATCAAAGCCGACATGACCATCGGTCCCCGCCAGATGACGGCGGTGCCCTCATCGACGAGAAACCCCATCGACATGACCTTGAGGCCGTAATTCTCCAAAGGCAGCATCTTCTTGTCGGAGCCCTCGGGAGCACGCGGCCGGCCGGAAATGCCGAGCAGTTTTGGCAGCGAGGGTCCATAGACATCCGCGTCGAGCATCGCGACCTTCAAACCCAAGGCCTGGAGACCGAGCGCAAGATTGACGGCGGTCGTCGATTTGCCGACGCCGCCCTTGCCGGATGCCACTGCGATCATGTGACGGATGCCGGGGATGCCAGAGCGCAATTCACCTGCCTGCTGAGCGCGAGGGCCCGGCTGGCGCTGCGGCGCGCGCTCGGCGGTGAGCGCGACAATGGCCTTGGCGACGCCGGGCAAGCGCGCGACAGCAACTTCGGCCGCCTTTCGCAAGTGTTCGAGCTTCGGCGCCTCGTCCGGCGTAACATTGAGCGCAAACATGACGGTGCCGTCGTTGATGGCGATGTCGGAGACGATGCCGGCCGAAACGAGATTGCCGCGGCCATCGGGTGCAGCGATGCGCTTGAGGGCAGCGAGCACCACGTCCTTGTCAAGTTGTGTCATGCACCTTGCGTACCGGCCTAGCTTCTATTCTGTCAATTCGCGAACCCGTCGTTGCACTTCAGGTATGACGTCAGCGGCGAACCAGGGATTGGCCCTGAGCCACCCGTTGTTGCGCCAGGATGGGTGCGGCATGGGTATGACCGGCGGATTAAGCTCCAAACCCGCCCGCCAGTTGCGGACGGTGTCGGTAAGGTTGCCCCTCGCCTGCTCGCCCATATGCCATCTCTGGGCAAAGGCGCCGAGGGCGATGACCAGTTGAATGCGCGGGAGGTTGCCCATCAGCGAAACCCGCCAGGCCGGCGCACATTCGCGCCGCGGCGGCAGATCGGCGCCGCGCTCATCCTGACCGGGGAAGCAAAAACCCATTGGGATAACTGCGACTTTCGCTGGGTCGTAGAATATCTCGGGCCCAATCCCCAGCCACTTCCGAAGCCGCTCGCCAGAGGGATCCGTAAACGGACGCCCGGAGGCATGGACGCGCGTCCCAGGCGCCTGCCCGGCGATCAGAAGGCGGGCTTTTCCACTCGCCTGAAGGACCGGCCGCGGCTCATGCGGCAAGGGCTTGCCCTGAGGATTATCAAGGCAGATCCGGCAGGCGGAGATCGCTCTGGAAAGCTCGCGAAGAGCCGTCATCTTGACCCTAATTTTAGCGGTTTGCGGAATATGCACTTAACGCCCGATTGCTAGGTTTCGCTCCAAATAAACGCGGGAAGAGCCAGAACCATGGCAACGGTGACCAACCAGAGGCTGGGGATGAAGAACCCGGCTGAGTCTGAAAAGGAAGAGCGTTCCATCTGGGAAGACGGCGACTCGATCGGCTGCGAGCGCGAACTGCTCACGCTTTTCGCCCACAACCAGATCAGGGTAGCTCTGGCGTTGCCAATCCTGGCGGTACTGTTCGCAATGGCGAGCCTGACCTGGACGACGCCTTTCCAAGCAATCAGCTGGCTAGTCGCCGCGATCGGCTGCCAGATGATCCAGGTCTATCTGTGCAAACAGTATCTTCAGACCCCAGCCAACAAGATCCGCTACAGCGACTGGATCGGCATGCTCTCGGCATCCGAATTCCTGATGGCGGCCTGCTGGTCGCTTCTGGTCTTCATTCTGTGGGATACCGCGAACGCCTTCGAGCATATCTACATCATAGCGACGCTGATGGCTGTGATCGCAATCCGGATCATGATCGCGGGCAACTTCATGCCGGTGATCATTGCCGGCACCGGCTTCCTTACCTTCAACGTCGCGATCCGTTGCATCATCGAAGCGCAGCCGCTTTACATCGCGCTCGGTGCCATGGCGATTGCGCTGGAAATCTTCTTCATCCAGATCTCGGTTCGCCTCCAGACGGTGGCGAGAGATATGCTGGTGTTCAAGGCGCAGAAGGAAAAGCTCATCGACGAACTCGCCAAGGAGAAGGACAAGGCGGACGAAGCAAGGGTTGAAGCCGAAGAGGCGAACCTCGCCAAGTCGCAGTTCCTCGCGACGATGAGCCACGAACTGCGCACGCCCCTCAATGCGATCCTCGGCTTCTCGGAAATTCTTGGTCAGGAGATGTTCGGGCCGCATCGCGTCG
Organism: uncultured Alphaproteobacteria bacterium; assembly: GCA_963805405.1. Taxonomy (GTDB): domain Bacteria; phylum Pseudomonadota; class Alphaproteobacteria; order Rhizobiales; family Aestuariivirgaceae; genus JAEUMG01. The sequence goes on from CAWDUC010000020.1 coordinate 1,569,537, forward strand.
AGGCTTACAAGAACTACGCGACCGACATCCACAATTCAGGCAACTACTTGCTGAACCTCATCAACGATATTCTGGATCTGTCGCGTATCGAAGCCGGACGCCGCGATCTTGAAGACGTGCCGATTGTCTTGTCGCATTCGGTAGCTGAAGCCGTGCATGTGCTTGCCGACCGGGCGCTTGCGAAAGGCCTCGGCGTGAGTGCGGACATTGCCGACGATCTACCCAAAGTCCTCGCTGATAGGCGCGCCCTGCAGCAGATTTGGCTCAACCTCCTTTCGAACGCGGTGAAGTTCACCCCGAAGGGCGGCAAAATCACCATCAAGGCTGTCCACAACAGCAATGGCAGCTTAAGCGTCACGTTCATCGATACCGGTCCCGGCATTCCACCGCACGAGGTCGATATCGCGTTGCGTACCTATTCACGCGGAGCTTACGCGACGAAGAAAGCCATCGACGGCGCGGGGCTTGGCCTGCCGATCGTGAACGGCCTGATCCAGTTGCATGGCGGGGAATTCAAAATCGCCGGTTCGCATGGCAGAGGAACCGAGGTAACCGTCACCTTCCCGCCAAAGCGGGTGCTCGCCGGACCGCGGGGCGAGATCCTCGCAGCGGCGAGCGTCAAGACGGCCAGTCAGCGCAAGTTGATTTCACTCACCGGCTGAGCAGCTCTCACAATCCGAATTTCACGCGCCCATCGGTGTCGATCGGCCAAGCCGGATTCCACGCGATCTCCCAGGCGTGATCGTCAGGATCGGCAACGTAGCCGCGAAAGCCACCATGGATCGGTTCATCGGCCTCTCTCAGTGTACGGCCGCCATATCGGATCAATGTTGCGATCACGTCCACGACCTGCTCGCGCGTCGCAACATTGTGCGCCAGTGTGAAGGCGCCGGGGCGTGCCAGCTTGGTGCGTTGCAAGTCTGCGGCGAGCGCCGTCTCGAGCCACGTGCCGAGTACAAAACCGTTCATCTGATAAAAGACGATTTCGGAATTCTCGAAGACCGGCTTCCATCCGAATCCTTCGACATAGAAGCGCCGTGAGCGCGCTAGATCCGCAACGCCGAGTGTAATGACGGAAATCTGCTGCTGCATCGGATGAAGCCTACCGGAAATCTCTGATAGGAGAGCACTACGACTCCTTGTCGCTGACGCCAGCGCTTTCGAAAGTCGCCATGCCGGCATGAAGTTCCGCGGCTGCCTTAACGAGACCGGCTGCCAATGCGGCACCCGAGGCTTCGCCGAGGCGCATGCCGAGATCGAGCAAAGGTTGCTTGTCGATACGCTGCAGCAATGCGCGATGCGCCGGTTCGGCGGAACGATGCGCTGCGAGACAATGATCGAGCGCGGCTGGATTGGCAGCATGCAGGATCGCCGCAGAGGCGGTCGCGACATAGCCGTCGAGCAAGACCGGTACGCGGTTGTGGCGCGCAGCAAGAATTGCACCCGCCATCGCCGCCTGTTCGCGGCCGCCGACGCGGCGCAAGACTTCCAAAGGATCGCCGAGGTGCGCCTTGTGCAGCGCGATGGCGCGCGAGACGGCATCGGCCTTGCGCTTGAGGCCCTCGGCGTCGACGCCGGTGCCGGGCCCGACCCAGTCTTCGGCCTTGCCACCGTAAAGCGCGTGGCAGATGGCGGCAGCGATCGTCGTGTTGCCGATACCCATTTCACCAATACACAGAAGGTCGGTGCCTTCGGCGATCGCTTCCATGCCATAAGCCATGGTCGCGGCACAGTCGGCCTCGCTCAGGGCAGCGTCCTGCGTGATGTCGGCCGTCGGCTTTTCCAGGGCGAGTTCGAATACTTTCAGACCAAGGCCGAAGGTACGGCAAATCTGGTTGATCGCGGCGCCGCCAGACCGGAAATTAGCGACCATCTGGGCGGTCACTTCCGGCGGATAGGCCGCGACCCCCTGGTTCACGACACCGTGATTGCCGGCGAAGACCGCGACCACGGGACGCTCGATGCGCGGCGGATGTCGGCCCTGCCACAGTGCCAGCCATTCGGCTATCATTTCCATCTGGCCAAGCGAGCCCGGCGGCTTGGTGAGACGCGCGTCACGGGTGCGGACGGCGGCACCGGACTCCTGATCCGGTTCCGGCATCTCCCGCAACAGGGTACGGATATCGTCAAACGGCCGCCCGGTAAGTGATTTTTGCATAGATTATTCCAGCTATTGTCCGATTCACCTTTAGGCCGCCAGAAGGGATGGAGAAGCGACATGAGCGACGAAGCATGGAAGCGAAGCGAACCGCAACCATGGCGCGAGCCGGTGGCAAAACTGGTTGCGGCCCTCGGTTTTCTCACGCGTCTGCCGGTTTCCGCGGCACAGCGGCCGACACGTCTTGTCGACACCATGCCGATGTTTCCGGTTGCGGGCGTGTTGATCGGTGCGTTTACAGGAGTGGTCGTCGCCTTTCTTACCGATGGCGGCATCGCTCCCCTCCTCGCTGCCTGCCTCGCCTTCACGGCAACCTTGTGCCTGACGGGCGCGCTCCATGAAGACGGATTGGCCGATACCGCAGACGGCTTTGGCGGCGGCATGACGCGCGAGCGTCGGCTGGAGATCATGCGCGACAGCCGGATCGGCACCTATGGCACGCTGGCTCTGGTCACGGCGGCGATCGCCAAGGTGGCGGCCATCGCAGCGATCGTTTCCGGGCTGGGCTGGTGCAGCGTTCTCGTGCTGGCGGCCACCGGAGCGGCTTCGCGGGCGGCAATCGTGTGGCTGATGGCGAGGACGCCGCCGGCGCGATCCGACGGGCTCTCTGCCTCTGCAGGTCAGCCGGATGGCGAAACGCTTAAATGGACACTCTGTGTTGGCCTGGTGATCGCCCTCCTTTTCTTGTGGTGGAGTGTGGGATTTCTCGATGCGATTTTCGCGCTGCTGGCCGGTGCGGCTGCGACGCTTGCCGTCTCAAAGGCTGGCCTTGCGCCAGATTGGCGGGCAAACCGGCGATGTCTGCGGCGCCGTCCAGGTGGCAAGCGAGATCGCCATGCTGGCGGCGGTGACGGCAAGCCTTCCTTAAGTTTTGCTGGCGATTGCTAGTGATCTCGCCATGCGGAGGGGCCGATGAAGATCAAGACCACGCTGCTGCCACTTGCCCTCCTGCTCGCTCACCTGCCGCAGGCGGCGCTTGCCGGCGTGACCGAACTCAAGGCCGATGACCGCGGACATTTCATCGCCAAGGCCGAGATCGACGGCTCCGACGTTACGGTGTTGGTCGATACCGGGGCGTCTGTCGTGGCGCTTTCCTACGAAGATGCGGACGAGATCGGCTTACGTCCCTCCTCCCTCACCTACGACACGCCGGTGATGACCGCCAATGGACAGATCAATGCAGCACGCGTGACCTTGCGGCGCGTCGAGATCGACGGGGTCACGGTGCGGGATGTCGCCGGCATGGTCCTGCCGGCCGGCAGCATGAGCGGCTCGCTGCTGGGCATGAGCTTTCTGTCGCATCTGCGCAGCTTCCGGGTCGAAGACGGCGTGCTTCGCCTGGAGGATTAATGCCGCTTTGCGACCCCGGCATGCCGTTTGAGGCCTGCAAACCGGGGCGGCGCGTTTCTATCTTTGGTCTATGAATGCCGTGATTCCGCTCGAAATCGAAACGCCGTGCATCAAGGTTTGCGTGGTCGACCCAGAAACCGGATTCTGCATTGGCTGCGGCCGCACCCGTGACGAGATCGCGGGCTGGCTCGACTATCGCGCGAGCGAGCGCCACCAGATCATGCAGACGCTTCCCGATCGCGTCGCAACCCTCACCCAGCGCAAGCGGCGCAAAGGCGGCCGGCGTGGCCGGCTCGGCGACTAGCGCAAGAAACGGGTGGATCGAACGACCCCAATCGGCGAGATGAACTCACCTTGTGGGAGCTCGCCAGCATGTATCGTCTCTATGACTATGCACCGTCGCTCAACTGCTGGAAAATCCGCGAACTCTTCCGTCGGCTGAAACAGCCTTTGGAGCTGACCCCGGTCTCGATCTTCACAGGCGAGGGACAAAAGCCGGAATTCCTGAAAATCGAATCCAACGGGCGCAGTGCCGCTCATGGTGATGCCGGACGGCAGCACGGTCGCCGAGTCGAATGCCATTCTCGTGGTGTGTGCGGAAGGGACCCAGTTCATGCCGTCGGCCATGCCGGCAAAGGGCAAGGTCCTTCAATGGCTGTTCTTCGAACAGAATTATCTCGAGCCTTCGCTAGGAGCGCTACAGCACTGGGTGCGCACCGGCAAGGTCGTGCGGCGCGATCCCGTACTGGTCGCTTTCCAGCGCGACCGTGCCATGGGCGCACTGACAGCGCTCGACCGCGGACTCGCCGGTCATGATTTTATTGCCGGGTCGCTTTCGATCGCCGATATCGCGCTCTACGCTTATGGGCATATGGCGGAGGCTGCCGGCCTCGATACGCGTGCGCTTGCGAATTACCGCGCATGGCTCAGACGATTGGCCGAAAGCGATGCGCCCTTGGCACCGACCTATCCCTATTCGATCGATCCTGCTTCGTCGGAGGAGCTACCAACGGCGTGACTGACGCTGACAGAACGTTACCGCGCAGCTAAGCTTGGCGGCATGACAGCATCGCTCGAACTCAAGCATTATTTCAAACGCATCAGCTATGACGGTTCGCCCAAGACCGATTACGAAACCCTGCGCGCCGTGCATCAACTCCAGAACGATGCAGTCACCTACGAGAATCTCGACGTGCCGCTTGGGCGGCCGATGGGGCGCGCAATCGACGACATCTATGAGAAGATCGTCGCGCAAGGCCGCGGCGGCTGGTGCTACGAGCAGAACGGATTGCTGGATTGGGCACTTTCCGAGATAGGCTTTCGCGTCAGCCAGCATGCCGGCGGCGTCACGCGCGATACCAATGGACAAGCGGCCGTCGGCAATCATCTCGTCCTGATTGTAGATCTCGAGCGGCCCTATCTCGCCGATTGCGGCTTTGGCGATGGCATCGTCGATCCGCTGCCGCTCGCGGTTGGCAAGTGTGTGCAACGCGGCCTTTGCTTCGCATTATCGAAGACGGACGACGGCTGGTGGCGCTTCCACAATCAAGAGCATGGGGCCGCCGCCAATTTCGATTTTCGTGAAGAACCCGCGGACCAATCGCTGCTCGATGAAAAGTGCCGTTGGCTCCAGACCGACCCGGAATCCGGTTTCGTGTTGAACGCGGTGTGCCAGCGACACCAACCCGATGCGCATTACACCTTGCGCGGACGCGTTCTCAAGACACTGCGCCATGGCGTATTCGAGCAGCGATTGGTTTCGGACCGCGCCGAGTACGAGACGACATTGCGCGATGTGTTTGACTTGAGCGTTCCCGATGCGGAACTGCTGTGGGAGAAAGTCTTGGCGCGCCATGCCGCGGTGTTCCCGACGAACTAGAACCCCTCAGCGCAACGCGACGTCGCGATCCAACCGGACAGGCGCGTCGGCGCGACGATCGCGGCGGCGACATCGTAGCAGGCAGCCTCGCCGCCCAGCGGTGTCGCAAGAAGTTCGTCAGGCGCGCGCGTACCGGCAACAGGAACGAAGATGGCGTCTCCTGCGCCGGCGCGACCGTCCTCGACCGGGACTGGCTCGATGCCGCTCACCGTCTGGCCGATCGCCACACAGTCATAACCGCCGCGCGAGCCCAGGATGCGGATACTGCGCTCGCCCTCTTCGCGCGGGAGGATGTCAATTACCCGCGGTGCGACATCCTGATCGCGCAAGCGGTCGAAGCAGGCGCGGATCGCTGGAGCATATTCTCCGAGATTCTCGGACCAGTGATGGTTGCGTCCCATCAGCCGGATGAGATCCGCACTCTCTCGCAAGGTGAGAGCTGCCTCGCAGGCAATGATGCTGCCTTCTTTCGCCTCGACCATTGGCGAGAGCGCGCGCACCGCACAGGCCGCAGTACGATAATCGCGAAAGGCTTCCGCCGCTTTGTTTGCCTCAGCGCCACCATCCGGGCCGGTCCCCTGGATGTTGACGGTTGCGAGCGAAAGTTCGAAGGCCTCGGCAATCAGCGAATAGCCGACATCGGCGGCGGCGAGAAAGGAATTGAGGCAAGCCTCGGTACGCTTAGCCCGTTCGCCCGACGCGCAAGTACGCGCGGGATCCGGCGGCAATGACGGCCCCGCCATCAGCCGCCACAGCAAAGTCAAGGCATCGACCCGGCGCGCGATGCGTCGCGTGAGGCAAGGCTTGGGGTCCGCCGCGCTTCGGCAGGTATCAAGCGTAGCAGCCCAATCTTCCTGCGCGGCTTGAATGAGGCTGCGCAGTGTTTTCTTGCGCGTCGCCTCGATGACCTGAAGCAGCCTCGCCGCGAGATGCTGATCGCGTTCACGCAGATCGGGATCGGCGCAGATGCGCTCGCCCGCCCAATCATCGCCTACGCAGTCCACGGTCTGCGCACGAGGCGATGCGATGAAAAGGCACAACATGAAGATCAGTGTACAGAGGAGGTAGCGGGGTCTCATTCGGCGGCGAACGCCAGCGCAGGGCGCTCCACGCAGGCGAGCGCCTTGTCGATGACTCCAAGTCCGGCCCCAGTTCGATGCGAACCTTCGGAGAGAATGCGGCGCCACAGACGACCGCCGGGTTCTCCATGATAAAGCCCGAGCATGTGGCGGGTGATCCGGGAGAGCCAAGTGCCGCGCGCCAATTCCGCAGCGATATACGGCCGCATGCGGGCGACCGCCTCGGCGCGGGTGGCGGCCGGCGCCGGGAGGCCGAACACCTCTGGATCGACGGAAGCAAGGCTCCAAGGCTGCTGGTAGGCAGTTCGGCCGAGCATAACGCCATCCACAATTTCTAGGTGTTTTTTCACGGAATTCGTGACTTGAAATCCCCCCATTGAGGATTATATTCAAATAATGATGAACAGACTTGAGGCGATATACGCGGTCATAATCGAGGGGTGGTATCTCGCGGTTCTCCTTTGGCGACAGGCCTCTAAGCCAAGCCTTGCGGGCATGAACTATGAAGGTTTGGCAGCCAGCGGAGGCCACGGTCGAGATAAAGTGTTCGAGCGCCACCTCGCTGTCCTGGTCGTCGATGCCAATGCGGCATTTGACGGTGACGGGGATGCTGACGGCGCCGCGCATGGCCGCAACGCAGTCTGCGACAAGCCCCGGTTCGGCCATCAGGCAAGCGCCAAAGCGCCCCTCCTGGACCCGGTCGGACGGGCAGCCGACATTGAGATTGACCTCGGCATAGCCGAAATCCTGGCCCCAGCGCGCCGCATCGGCCAACAGGCCGGGATCAGAGCCGCCAAGCTGCAGGGCCACCGGCGCCTCACGCGGATCGAAGCCCAGAAGCCGCGCGCGATCGCCATGACGCACAGCCTGGGCGGTCACCATCTCGGTATAGAGCAGCGCACGCGCCGTGAGCTGGCGATGGAAGAAGCGGCAATGCCGGTCCGTCCAGTCCATCATGGGCGCGACACAAAATCTGTGCGCGGAGGTTTGCACTGCTGCGGTCATCTTATTGCTTGCTCTCGATCCGGTACGCTCCTGGTGCGCGCCCGCAATCTTCTTGAATACGGCACTTATAGGCCGTCGGGAACCGCCTGCTCAATCGGAAAAGGCTTGAAGAGCCGAGACATAGCCCCGGATTTAGTAACTCAATGTCCCTATTCGCGCTCCAGCCGATTTACCTTTCGGACAGTCGACAGAGCACCTTGCTCAAAGAGCGACGCAAGATGGTTGCTAAGTACCAAACGAAAAGAACTGTCGCGCGGAAGATCGTCGCCGAACACCTCGCCAACGCGCAGCATTCCATCCACCAGTTTGTCTGCGTCACCTTTCGCTTCATCGGCAATTCTGCGTAACCGACCCGCCAGTGGGTCTCTGACATCGATTTCGCGGCTCTGTTCGTCGCTTCCGGTGACATAGCGAATCCAGCCCGCTACTCCGAGCGCCGAGCGTGTAACCGAAAGGTTTCTGGCCAGGCGATTCCGAATTGTACCAAGAAGGCGCTGGGGAAGCTTCTGGCTCCCATCCATGGCAATCTGCCATGTGCGATGAAACAAAGCGGGGTTCGCGAACCGGGCTATCAACGCGTCACGATACGCATCGAGATTTCCAAGACCCGCAGGCAGGGTGCTCATCACCTCGTGGGTCATGAGATCGTAAATGAGCGTGCGCAGCGCAATATCCGCAATCGCCGTGTTCACGAACTCATAGCCGGCCAGGTAGCCGAGGTAGGCGAGCGTCGAGTGGCCGCCATTGAGCATACGCAGTTTCATGAGTTCGAACGGCTGCACGTCAGAGACAAGCTGCGCCCCTGCCCTCTCCAAGGGGGGCCTCCCTGCCGGAAATCGGTCCTCGATAGTCCATTGTGTGAATGGTTCGGTTGCGACCGGCCAAGCGTCCCAAAGCCCCGTTACCTCAGTAGCAAGCTTGCGATCCTCATCGGTTGTAGCGGGGACTATCCGATCAACCATGGTCGAAGGAAATGCGACATCATTCTCGACATGATTGGCTAAAGCATCGCTTCGCAATGCGGCAAACGCTATGACTATCCGCGCCACTGTTGCTCCATTTGCCGGCAGGTTGTCGCAACAGAGCACCGCAAAGGGAGGAATACCGGCCTCGCGGCGCAACTCGATGGCGCGGACGAGCAGTCCTGGCACACTCACCGGGAGTTCCGGATACTCGAGGTCGTGAACGATGTCCGGATGGCTCGGCACAAGCGCGCCCGTCGCGGGGTCGTGACAGTAGCCCTTTTCAGTGACGGTAAGCGAAACAATGCGGACGCTCGGATTTGTCATGGCGGCGATGAGCGATTCGCGCTGGCTGGTCGCATCAAGAACGTCGAGCAACGAGCCGATGATCCGACCCTTCGTTCCCGCGCCGCCGCGCTCCAGCAATGTGTACAAGAAATCCTGCGGGGCCAGAGCGTTGCGCGCATCAGGATGTCGGAGGGAGGCTCCGATGATCCCCCAAGACGGATCGATGGACAGGATATCGTCGACATACACCGCGGTGTGTGCACGAGAGAACGCGCCGACGCCAAGATGAACAATCCCGGGGCTTACCGTCGAGCGATCATAAGGCAATCGACCGATGGCGGTCTCTGCTGAAAGCCGCCTCGTGACCCTGGCCTCAGTCAATTTCTATCAGCGCCTTGATCAGCCCCGACTTCTGGGTCGCCCAGATTGGAATGTCGCGCACGGCCCCCGGAAGGCTGGTTCGATGAGTGATAAGGCGATCGACAGGCACTGCCTTGCGGCGTATGGCGGAAATGACGGTCTCGAAATCCTCCACCGTCGCGTTACGGCTTGCGTAAAGTGTCATTTCTCTGCGGTGAAAATCTGGATCCATGAATGTGATCGGCGCCTTGACAACGCCAACGAGAACGTAGCGGCCGCCATTGCAGACGAAGTCAAAGCTTCTTTCCATAGCCCGTTCGTTGCCTGTTGCGTCAAACACGACAGTGAAGCCATCCCCGTGCGTATAGTCTTCCACAGCCGGCAAAGGATCACCTTCGAACGAGAGGGGTATCACGCCCAACAATGCGTGCGCCGTAGCCGCGCGCTCCGCGCTTGAGTCCAGGATGGCGACGTTTGCACCGGCAATCCGCGCAAAATTTGCCACGCCGAGGCCAATCGGACCGGCCCCCACGACCAAGACATTATCGTTGCTTTTCACTGCACCGCGCCTCACGGCATGCGCTCCGATGGCGAGAAACTCGACGGTCGCACATTCATCTGCCGTCAGGCCTTGGGCGTCGACAAGGTTACCTGCGGGGACCAGCAGCAGCCCGGCCATGCCGCCATCCTGGTGCACTCCAAGCACCGACAGTTTAACGCAGCAGTTTCGCTTGCCCGCGCGGCACGCAATACACGTCCCGCAGGCGAGATAAGGATTGACGACACAGAGCTGCCCGGCCGTGAGATTCGATCCGGCGGGCGCTTCGATCACCTCTACCGCGAGCTCATGGCCCATGACTCGCGGATATTTGAGAAACGGGTGCTTGCCTTCGTAGATGTGATAGTCTGTTCCGCAGATACCGACACGACGCGGCCGAACCAGAACATACTGCGAATCGCGGTGCGGCAGGGGCTGTCTTATGATCTCCAGAACACCGGGCTCGGAGCAAACGAGTGCGTCAACGTATTGCAAAGTGATTTCCGCCCGCTGAAACAGCATCGAATAAAGAGGTTATTGCATGTTGAGGGCCGGCGCATGGCCGGCCCTCACACAGGCTACTGGAAGCTCGCCATATTATCCTTGGTAACCAAGGCGGCGCCCGAGTCAATCATGGACTCGACCTGCTCACCCCGAATGGCTTTCACCAGAGCATCCACGCCGAGTTCGGACATCTTGGCGGGAAACTGCGCTACGCTCGCATCTTCCGTACCCGCGGTGAGCGCTTCCGCTTCGCCGCAGCAGAAGTCGAAACCGACCAGCACGATCTTGTCCTCGGCAATGCCGGCGTTCTTAATTGCGCGCGCTGCGCCCGCTGCCGGCGGTCCACAAGCGGCATAGATCGCCTTGAGATCCGGATTTGCAGTCAGCAGATCTTCAGCAACGCTGATTCCCAATTCCTCAGTGCAATTGGTGGCTCCGCGACCGACGATCTTTACATCGACGCCCTGCAAGCCTTCGAGCATTCCGTTGACCCGATCGTCAAGCGACGGAACGCCGGGCACGCCTTCGAGAATACCGAGCGTGTCGCCACTCTTGAGAACCGTCTTCAGGTACTCGCCGGCGATCTTGCCAGCATTGTAGTTATTCGTGGTCGCCAGTGCCGTGCGGCCCTTCCAGTCGGGTATGTTGTTGTCAAGCAGAACAACCTTCACGCCCTGAGCGATCGCCTTGTCCAGCGCCGCCGCGACGGTGGGATCAACCGGAGTGATGGCGATGCCTTGCACGCCCTTCGTGACCATGGATTCGATGTGAGCAATCTGCCCCTCGATGTCAGTCGCTGATGCGCCCTGGGCGAACTCGATTTCTACGCCGGGATTGGCGGCCGCGTATGCCTTGGCCGCATTCTCCATGGTAGCAAAGAATGGCACCGGGAATTTTGTGATGAAGCCGATTTTCACGTTGTCGGCTGCGGAGGCAGGCGCCGCCATTGCCAAGGCGACAGCTAGACCTCCCAATAGGAATCGCAGTTTCATATTTCACCTCCCATATTGGATCGCTTCACGACGAACCGATCCCGTTAATCGCTACCTTTTTCCAGGCGGCGAATTCTTTCATGCTTCGGCCCCGACAATCATCGCGACCAGATCCTGCTGATTGGCGCGTTCAGGCTTCAGCTCCCCGACCTTGCGACCCTGGCGCAGTACAACCGCCCGATCGGCAAGCTCGACGACGTGTTCCATGTTGTGAGTAATCAGGATGACGGCGTTGCCTTCGGCTCGAAGCTGCGCAATCAGGTCAAGGACCTTCCTTGATTCACGCAGGCCAAGAGCCGCGGTAGGCTCATCCAGGATGACCAGTTTGCGGGCGAAGACCGTCGCGCGAGCAACTGCGATAGCTTGGCGCTGGCCGCCTGACATGAGTGCTACTGGCGCATCAAACCTTGGCAAATTGACCTTTAATCTGTCGATTACGGCAGCGGCTTCGCGATCCATGGATTTGTGCTTGAGAAAGCGAAGCGGCATTGGCAGCCAGCCGGGCAAGGCAATTTCGCGGCCGCAATAGAAGTTCTGGGCAGGCGTCAAATTGTAGAAAAGCGCTAGGTCCTGATAAACGGTTTCAATCCCGGCGCGTCGCGCCGCCGCCGGCGAATGGACGGAAACGGGTTCGCCGTCGAGGAGGATTTGGCCTTCGTCGAGCGCATGGATACCGCTGATGCATTTGATCAGTGTCGATTTGCCTGCGCCATTGTCGCCGAGCAGCGCCAGAACTTCGCCGCGATAAGCTTCGAGACTGACATCCTTGATTGCGTGGACAGCGCCGAACCGCTTCTGCGCGTGACGAACTGCAAGGACTGGCGCGGCGGTCATTCTGCCCTCGCCGATTGGAGGACTCGCGCGCGCGCCTCGAGGTGATTGCGAAATACGTCGGCCTCGACGGCGAGAACGATGATCACGCCGATGGCAATCATCTGAAAGAAAATATCGACGCCGAGCAGATTGAGTGCGTTGCGAATGACACCGATCATCACGGCACCTAGGAGGGCATGACCAATGTGCCCGCGGCCGCCGAGAAAACTTGCTCCGCCGATGATGACAGCGGCAATGGTATCGAGCTCGAGCAGATTTCCATAAAGCGGCGAGCTTGCCTCGGTGCGTCCGGCAAGGACGACAGCGCCGATACCGGCGCAAAGGCCGGAGGCAAGGTAGGTTGAGATGAGGACGCCCCTGACCGGGATACCCATCCCGCGCGCAGCTTCAGGATCGCCGCCGACAGCATAAGTCCAGCGGCCCCAGACCATGGCCTTGGTCATGACCCACAGCACCGCCGCAACAGCGAAGACCACAAAGAAAGAATTCGGGATGCCAAAGGTCGACGATCCGCCGATCGTCGCGATCGCCTGCGGCATCCCGCGCATGGTCGTGTGGCCCACCGCAAGTTCAAGCGCGAGCCCTCGGCAGATGCCCAAAGTCGCCAGAGTGATGATGAATGGATGAGGCAACTTGCCGAACACATAGACGCAGCCATTCACCGCGCCGACCGCAAGTCCACTGAGAAGCATGGCCAAGATCACAAGCGGCGCGGAATTGACTTGTCGAAAGACCAGTCCGCCTATGACAGTGGCAAGAGCAAGGTTTGCGCCCACAGAGAGATCGATTCCGCGGGTCAGGATGACCAACTGCTGACCCATCGCGACAATTGCGATCACCGCCGTTTGGGCGACAATGTTTCCGATGTTGACCGGCTTCAGAAAGTTCGGCGTGAAGAGGCTGATGAGGCCAATGAGAAGAATGAGGACCAGCAAGGGCCCGAAGTTCAAAACACGGAGCCCGAGCGGAACGGCCGGGACAATCCGGCCGACATGGTCGCCGCCCCTTGGGGCTGGCATGGATTCCAGCTTGTCCCCCAATATGTCCGTCACAGCCTTTTAATCCCCGTGGGTTTCTTATAGATAAAAACCAGCCACGGATGCGGGGTCAATGTGTTTTTTATCGATTAAAAGACAAACAACGAGAGGATTTAGCGGATGAAGCCTGACACGGTCTACAAAAGGGCGTTCAACAACGCCCTCGACCTTGTGTCCGTGCTCGGCGAAGGGGATCGCCTTCCTTCGGAGAATACCCTTCGCCAGCAACTGGGCATAAGCCGCACGACTGTGCGCAAGGTTCTTCTCCAACTTACGCAACGTGGAATAGTGGACGGGGAGAGGCGTCGGTGTGCAGCTCCTTCGACCTCAGAAACTTGTGAGCGCTTTCCCGAAGACGAAACGGTTCCGCTGGGGGCCCAAGTCGAGAAGCGTTTCATGGAGTGGATGCTTAGGGATAATGCGCGCGCCGGCACGGCTATTAATGAACTTGAACTCGGGCGGCAGTTTGGAGTGGCAACCACCGGCATTCGTGAATTTCTAAATCGTTTTCAGCGCTTCGGCCTCATCGAGAAGCGACCTAACTCCGGGTGGGTATTCAAGGGTTTCACAACGGCATTCGCACTTGAGCTGTTTGAGATCCGCGAGATGTTCGAATTGCGGTCTGCCAAGGCCTTCGCAGCGCTCGCGGCCAACTCACTACCTTGGCAGCAGATCGAGACACTGCGGATGGAACACGTGGCGTTATTGGCCGAGATCGAGCGCCGCTACCACGATTTTTCCGATCTCGACAGCCGATTTCATAGACTGATTAATTCCGTAGTTCCGAACCGATTTATCGAGGATTTTTACGACATCATCAGTTTGATATTCCACTACCATTACCAGTGGAACAAGCATGACGAGCGGCAACGCAATGAAGTCGCCGTTGGTGAACACCTGACCTACATTGATGCACTGCACAGCCGCAATGTCGCAATGATCGAACTCGCGTGTCGAGCCCACTTGGCTTCAGCCAAGGAGACTCTGATCCGGTCGACGTCTAGCCCACAGAAACAGCAACTCATCCATCCCTCATCTCGACCAGCTACGCCAATCAAGGATCGGCGCGATCGTCGTGGGCCCTAAGAGAAGCGACGGAATAGTGTTGCCGAGGACGGCTCATTAAACCATCGAGGGGAGAAAGACTTCCACTCGTCTTCACGCAGCGCCTTGCGCATGGTTCCCTCGGTCCCAGCCCTTACTCTGATGGCCACCGTTATGGTCAGCACAACTTCCCTCCTTGACGACATCGACCGCGTCACGCATGTCAGCTTGTTCCCTTCGCAGGTCTGGTATGGCCGGCATTCTCGAGTTCGAGTTGGCCTTGTCGCAATCCGTTCTCCGGAATGAAGTCGCAATCACGGTCCACGATTTTCGACCAGGAGGCCATGATCTTCTCGGGCGCGTCAGTCCCCTCGCCCAAATAGATGCCCGGCGTCAATGTGACATGGGCTGCCTCGAACGAGCCGGCACCTCCACAAAGTATGGCTCGCGTCGGTGCGTCGTCACCGACCAGGACCAGCACCCCCGGGCTCACGCAACCTGGTCGCAGGATGTCGCGTTCCTCCGGCGGCAGGAGCCCATCGAGCATTTGCGTCGCTGCAGTTGGCGCGATGCAGTGACACGGATGTTATGGCGGGCGCCTTCCAGTGCGAGGGTCTGCATCAGGCCGACCAGCGCCATCTTGGCGAATGTCTTATCGCGCAGGATGCCGGCATATTGACCAGGATGTCCACCCTACCCCAACGGGCGATGGTGTCGTCTACCGCGCCCTTGACCGCGTCGTAGTCCGTAACCGATGCCGCGATGGCGATCGCCTGGCTGCCAGTGGCGATGATCTCCGCCGCGACCGCATCGGCCATCGCCTGACTAAGGTCATTGACGACGACACGCGCGCCGCGGCGCGCCATCAGCAACGCATGCTCGCGACCAAGACCGCCTCCGGCCCCAGTAACAATCGCGACCCGCCCCGAGAGATCTATCATTCGGCACCTTCCTTCCATTCATCGGACAATGCAGGCGGCGAAGCGCGATCCCAGATTCCAGCGCATGGCGATTTATTTAGACTGCCGGCCTAAGCATCGAGCATCTATAGAAGTTCATTCTCGTATAGAAACCGCCCAATTGGGCGACGCTACCTAAGCGCGCGCAGCGTATTGCCGGGCGAGCGTCGACAGGCCGACAGCCAGAATCAAGATGCCCCCTTTGAAGATCGGCTGGAAGTTGGTGGGGGCGCCGAAGATCGCCAGGCCGTTGAAGCCGACCGCGAGAATGAGGACGCCGACCAAGGTTCCGGCGATATGGAACTGGCCTTCGCGCAGCGTCGCGGAGCCAAGAAAGACAGCGGCGAAGGCATCGAGGAGATAACCGTCGGCTGCTCCCAATGTACCGCTCCCCAATAGCGATGTCAGGAGGATCCCGGTCAGCGCCGCGCAAAAACCCGCAGTCGCGAAGGCAAAGAGCTTGATGCGGTCGACGCGAATGCCGGAGAGGCGCGCGGCCTCGATGTTGCTTCCCACCGCCTGCATCTTCTGGCCGATATCGGTCTTGTTGAGGATGGTCCACAAAACGATCAGCACCGCCAGCATGATGAAGACCGGGTTCGGGACGCCGAGGATCGTGCGGCCAAGCGAAAGTTCGGTGAACGCCCGCGGGATGCCCATGGCAATCGGGAAGGAGCTGTAGGAAAAGCCGATGCCGGACAGCATCGTGCCGACGCCGATGGTCGCGATCACTGCATTGATCCGCACTTTCGTGACAAGCGTACCGTTGATCAGGCCGATAGCCGTGCCAATTGCCAGCGCCCCGGCGATCGCCAGCGGAAAGGGCAAGCCCTGGTTTGCCATCAGGCCGGCGACGATCAAGCCGACGAAGCTTGCAACATAACCAATGCTCAGATCGAATTCGCCGACCACCAGCGTATAGGTGAGGCCCGCAGCGATGATAGCAGTCAGCGACGCCTGACTGAGGATGTTCAAGGCGTTCGCCGCTGTGAAGAAGGTGCCCGGCGCATTGACCGAGAAGAAGACGATCATGGCCAGAAGCCCAATGATCGTGCCATAGCGTGAAATGAACGTGAGAACCGACCGCCGCAAATTGCGCGAATGATGGGTCGATAGCTTGTCTGCTGCGGAGCTCGGCAAGCTCGTCATGTCGTCTCCCCTTCCATTTCAGATCCCTCAAGATAACTTAGCGCGATGACGCGCGCTTCTGTCATTTCCTTGCCCGTCAGTTCGCCGGCTACCGTGCCCTCATGAAGCACGACGATGCGATCGGCGAGGATGGCCAGT
This sequence comes from uncultured Alphaproteobacteria bacterium, assembly GCA_963805405.1. Lineage (GTDB taxonomy): Bacteria > Pseudomonadota > Alphaproteobacteria > Rhizobiales > Aestuariivirgaceae > JAEUMG01. The sequence continues at coordinate 1,585,813 of CAWDUC010000020.1, forward strand.
TCTTCGACATCGGATGAAATCAGGATGATGCCGACACCCATCGCGGCAAGCTCGCGGATGACATCGTGGATTTCCTCGCGCGCGCCGATGTCAACGCCGCGCGATGGCTCGTCGAGTATCAGTAGTCGGATATCCGGTCTCAACCAACGCGCGATCATGGCCTTCTGCTGATTGCCACCAGAAAGTTCGATGATCTTGCTGGCAACGCCGGGGGTTTTGATGCTGAGCTGCTTCACAAGGCGTTCGGCACTGGTCCCGCATCTTGCCGAACGACAAGAATGGCAAGCCCGGTGCGACCCTGAGATTGGCGAGCGAGGCGACGTTGATGTTAAAGCCCACGGAATGATCCGGCATCAGGCCTTGCGACCGGCGTTCCTCGGGAACCAGCGCAATGCCAGACTTGATGGCCTCGGTCTCGCTGCCAATGACCAACTTGCTTCCGTTCATTTCAAAATGGCCGCCCTGAGGCTGGTCGACACCGAAGGCCAAGCCGAGCGACCTCGGTGCGTCCGGAACCGACAAGGCCGCCCAACGCCAGGATCTCTCCGCTTGTGAACATCGAAGCTCACATCCTTGACAGCGGCGCCTCGCTTCAAGCTCCTGGCCGAAAACAGCGGCGTACGGGATCTATCGATAATTCGCAGCCCGGCGCGTTTCGCCGGACTTGATGTCATGGCCGACAATGGCGCGGATGAGGCCCTTCTTGTCGAGGGCGCCGCGCGTCGCGCGCTCCACGACCGCCCATCGCGAAAGACCGTAATGCGATCGCAGAGATCGAGCACCTCATCGAGGCGATGCGAGACGTAGAGGATCGCAACGCCATCCGCGGCCAGATCCCGGACGATCGAGAAGAGCTGTTCGGTCTCGGCGTTCGACAAGCGAAGCCGTAGGCTCGTCCATGGCGATCATGGAGGCTTCGCGAACCAAGGCCTTGCTGATCATGACGAGCCAGCGTTCGGCGACGACAATTCGGAGACGGGCTTTTCGAGCGGGAACTTGATGCCCACGCGCTTCGCCGCGGCCCTGGCGCCGACGCTCGAGCGCTTCCAATCGATCATGCCGAGCCGCGTGACCTTGGGCGCGCCGAGCAGAATATTCTCGAGGGCGTTGAAATGCGGGACCAGGTTCAATTCCTGGTGGATGAAGGCGAGACCGGCCTTCTCCGCGGCTTGCGGCGAGCCCTGCCGCAACTCCTGGCCGGCGATCGTGATTGTTCCATGGTCGGGAACGGTTACGCCCGCAAGGCAGCGGATGAGCGTCGATTTGCCCGCGCCATTAGCGCCGACGAGGCCGTGAACCTCACCGCGTCGGATGTCCATGTCGACATCCTTGAGCGCGATCTCTCCGGCAAAATGTTTGCCGAGGCCGCGAATGCTGAATCGACGCGCCGGAAGGACCTCGCCAGTGGCGGGTCCTCGCGATCATGTGTCCGGGTCGCATGAAGTGCTTCAGAAGCCATGCGGGTGGTCGGCCAAGAACTGGTCGACATTGTCCTTGGTTACCACAATACCGGGAATTTCGATCACCTTGGGCTGCCATGCGCTGCCGGCCGCGATGCGGTCGAGGATCGCCTGGAACACGGCTTTGCCTTCGTCATAAGCGGGCTGCCAGACGGTGGCCGTCATGTCGCCGTCCTTGACCAGCTGCACAGCCTGCGGGCTGCCATTGATCGAGACGGTCACGACATCGGTGCGGCCAGCCTGCCTGAGGGCAGCGACGCCGCCTTGCATCGGTTCATCCCAGCACGACCAGATCGCGAGCGGCTTGGCACCGCCCGCGGGATGCGCCGTCAGCCAGGACTGCGTCATGGCATTGCCGTTCTGAACCTGGCCCGGGACGGTGACCTCATTATAGGTGATGTTCAGGTCCGGCTTGCCCGCGACGCCCTGTCGAAGGCGACGCCGCGATCGATGCAGAGCTTGCCGGGATGGAAGGTCATGGCGAGGATTTCGGCGGTGTCGCCGACTTTGCTCAGCAGGTACTTGACCGAGTCCTCGCCGACGGTGAGACCGCTGGTTGTGACGACGATGCCGGGGACGATCTCGCCGCCCCATGTCGCGACTGGGATATTCGCGGCGTTGGCAGCTGCGAGACCAGATCCGATCGAGCTGCTCGCAAACGCGAGAACGAAAATCGCGTCAACCTTCTGAACCACGAACGAGTTCATGGCCGCATTGGCCTGGTCGGCGCTCGCTTGCGTGTCGATCACCTTGACGTCCCAACCGGCCGCCTTTGCGGCCTCGGTGGCACCGGCGATCACCGCAATATTGAGGGCGTCATTGGCAAGAAGCGCAACGATACCAAGGGTTTTCGCCTCGGCGGCCGACAGCGTGAACATCGCAGCGGCGTAGACGGCCGCGATCACAGACAGAACCCTTATAAAAATTCGTCTCATGTTGAACCTCCCACTCCGATTTACTTGTTGTGAATGTGCCGGATGCAACGGAGTTTCGCGCCCAATTCAGGCAGCAGCCAGCAAATGGCTTGGTAACAGAGCCAAGACGCGCGGCGAACAGTATGCGCGTCTATATAGCAGTTATCGCGATTTGAGACGGTTAGAGCGTTTCACTTCCATGGGATTTCAAGGCAGACTCCGCGCCCAAATTTGGTTTGCAATAATAAACGTGCAGTAGGCGCTCACCCGCGCCTTTGTTGGGAGGCGGTTCCGTGCAGGTCACGTATAATTTCGCGGGCAAGAACGCTTTGCTCATCGGGGGAACCACTGGCATCGGACGCGCTACCGCGCTTGCCTTTGCCAAGGCTGGTGCCAATCTCTTCGTTGCCGGCATCGGCGCGGAGCATGGCGCGAGCCTCAAGGACGAGGTCAGATCAACCAGCAAGGTCGAGTACGAGTTCCTGGAGGTCGACGTCCGAAACGCGGACGCCATGGCGAAGCTTCATGAACAGGCTTTCAAAAGGTACGGCCACATTGATTTTGCCTTCAACAACGCCGGCGTCCCCGGCAAGACGGCACCGATCCAGGAACTGGACGAGGCCGACTTCAATCTTCTGATTGATGTCAATCTGAAGGGTGTCTTCTTCGGCCTGAAACATCAGGTGCCGCACATGATCGCACAGGGCGGCGGGGCGATCGTCAATACTTCCTCACTCTTCGGCGTCATGGGCTTTGCGACAACGGCTGTCTATTGCGCCAGCAAGTGGGGCGTCATCGGGCTTACCAATTCTGCGGCACTCGAAGTCGCGCGCAAGAACATCCGCATTAACGCCATCGCGCCGGGATCGGTGATGACGCCCCTCCTCACCGGCATGTTCGGCAGTCCGCAGGCCGCCAAGGATACCGTGCTGCCGATGATCCCGATGGGCCGCATCAGCGATCCCACGGAGATCGCCCAGCTCGTCCTGTTCCTGTGTTCCGATGCAGCGTCGTTCATCACCGGCCAGGCCGTGGTCATCGACGGCGGAGGTTTCGTCGCCGGTGCCGACAAGTAGGCGCGGCGGAAAACCGAACATGGCTGCGACTGTGCCAGATCAAGCGCTGCGCTACATCGAAGACGTTCAACCCATCCATGATGGCTTGCGCCGCGCGTTGATCCATCTTTCGGGGTTCGCGCTCGAACAGATCACCAAAAGTGGCTGCAATCATGTGGGCCATGGCCTGGTCGATTTCAGCACGGCACGCATTCTCAGAAATTTCTGACGGATTGCACAGCCTTGCCGTACCTTCCGTTGCAACCCATCATATGGTCCACTTACGCGGCGCCGCGACCGCCATCGAATTGGGAATCAGCGCGGGATTGTCCAAGTCCGATCCCGAGGCTGATCGACTGGTCCATGCGCTCGAGGAGGCGAACCAGCATCTGCGCGCGGCGGGCCGCTGCCTTCCCGGCATGACCAATGTCGATCTTACACAATCATGCTGCGCCGGCGCCGTTGTCGGCAATTCCAGGCATATGACAAGCCGGCCAACGGAAATAATGAATGGGGGACGCCATGACCAATTATTCGATCTGGGTCTTGGACTACGCGGCAGTGAACAAATTTCCGCAGAGCGTGATGCTCTACGGGCCGCAATATGTCGGGATACGTAACCTACCCTATGCCTACGTCCTCATGAAGGGCAAAGGCGAAGTGATCCTTGTCGACACCGGCTATGATCACAAGGAATACGGCAAGTATCTCGCCGATCTCTACGGCGTATCAAACTATCATCCCGCGCGAGAGGTCCTTGCCGAATGCGGCGTAAAGCCGGAAGATGTGACCACCGTCCTGATCACGCATGCGCATTTCGATCACATGGGCGGGCTTGACCTGTTTCCCAATGCCAAGTTCTACATCCAGAAGCGGGAGCTTGATAAATGGGTGTGGGCAATGACGCTTGGCCCGGAATTTCGTTTCATCGTCGGAGCCGCGGACCCGAGCGACATTGTCAAGGCCGTCAAGCTTGCCAAGGAAGGCCGGATGATCGTTGTCGACGGCGATCGCGAGGATGTGCTGCCGGGGATCGATCTCCACCTTGCTGCCGATACCCACACTTACGGCTCGATGTATGTAACTGTCCGCAATGACGGGGCGCGGCAGAGTGCGGATACCTGGATCCTGGCAGGCGACCTCGCCTACACCTATGACAATTTCACGGGGCTGGACAAGGACGACAAGTATCTTGTTCCGATCGGTCTCGCCGTCGGCAGCCAATCCAACTTGCTTTTCACCAGCGCCGAGATGATCAAAGCGGTTGGCGGCGAGCATAAGCGTGTCATTCCGGTTCACGAAGATCGATTGAAAGACATGTTTCCGTCCCGCAAGACCAAGGCCGGATTGCACGTCGTGGAGCTGACCCTTGCGGATGGCGAAACCAGCAAGGTGGCCTGACGGCGCGCTTGGCCAAAGCGGCATGGTCATTTCTGTTATAGCCAAGTTAGCGGTGCCGCGCCGCGGCAACTGGTCTAGAGGTTCAACTTCCACAGGTGTCGAAGTGCGATATGGCTTAGGAAGTGCCGGGGGTATGCATGAGTAAGACAACGATTGGTTTCGTCGGACTGGGACGCATGGGTGGTCCGATGAGCCGGCGCCTGATCGATGCCGGTTCGACACTCTGCGTCTTTGATTCGAGCGCCGATGCAGTCGGACCGGTCAAGGAGGCGGGCGCCGCTGTCGGTACATCGCCCGAGGATGTGGGAAACAAGGCAGATATCATCTTCGTCAGCCTGCCGACGCCCGATATCGTCGAGAGAGTGGTGCTGGAAGGCATCGCGCAGGGCTCGCGCCGGAAAATCATCGTCGACCTTTCGACGAGCGGTCCCGGCATGGCGGGCCGGGTCTCGCGCGCGCTCGCGGAGCGCGGCATCCAATGGATCGATGCGCCGGTATCAGGCGGCATCGCCGGCGCCAAGGGCGGCACATTGGCCGTGATGGCATCGGGACCGCGGGCGGCGTTCGATGAAGTCGAACCGATGCTCAAGGTTTTCGGCAAGGTGTTCTTCGTCGGCGAAAAAGCCGGCCTCGCCCAGGTCGCCAAGCTCGGCAACAATCTCCTTGCGGCAGCTGCGATGGTGATCTCCTCGGAAGCTCTAGCGATGGGCGCCAAGGCCGGCCTCGACCCCAAGATCATGCTCGACATCATCAATGCAGGCAGCGGGCGCAACAGCGCGACGCAGGACAAGTTCCCGCGATCGGTTCTGCCACGCACGTTCGACTTCGGCTTTGCGACAGGGCTTTCCTACAAGGACGTCCGCCTGTGCGTCGACGAAGCGGAAGCCCTCGGCGTGCCTATGGTGGTCGGCGCAGCCGTCCGCGAGATTCTTGCGATCACCAACTCCAAATATGGGCCAAACTCGGATTTCACCTGCATTGCCCGGGTGATCGAGGAATGGGCAAATGTCGAAATCAAGGGATAAGGGAGAGCGTCTGACGTCATTCGCCAACCGAGGTTGCGGTGCCGTCGTTGCAGGATTCTCGCATGGATGATAGGCTTTTGAGCCTTATCGATGCTGCACCGAGCGGCCTCGGGCAGTGGTACGCGTCCATGGATCTGAAGCAACTGCGCTACTTTCTCGGCGTGGCCGAGTTGGGAAGCTTCTCGAAGGCGGCCGTGCGCCTGTCGATTGCCCAACCGGTCCTCAGCCGGCAGATCAAGCTTCTCGAAACCGAGCTAAGCGCCGAGCTTTTTTACCGCAACGGCCGCGGCATCGTGCTATCCGAGGCAGGAAAGCTGCTCGAGACCTATGCGCGAAGCATTTTGAAGCTCGTCGACCAGGCGCAGTTGGAGATCGGTTCGCTCAGGGCGGTTCCCCGGGGGCGGGTCGCCATCGCCATGCCGCCCTCGATCGGCTGGATGCTGACCGGTCCTCTTGTTTTGCGCTGCCGCGAGGCCTTTCCCGAAATTCTTCTTCATCTTGCGGAAGGCTTCAGCGGCCATGTTGCCGAATGGCTTTCGACGGGTCGCGTCGATATCGGCATCGTCTACCAGGCTCCGCGGCTCGCCATGCTGACCTCCGAGCCGTTGCTCTCCGACGAGTTGATTCTCCTTGGCGCCGCCGATGATCCGGCCAGGCTTGGCGGTACCAGCGTCGATACCGCGCGGCTCGCCGAGATTCCGCTGATCCTCCCCGCGCAGCCGCATGGCCTGCGCCTGCTTATCGACAGCGAACTCGAAAAGCTTGGCCTGGCGCCGCGCGTGGAATTCGAAGTCGAGGCGATGCCGTCCACTCTCAGCCTGGTCGAGCGCGGCATCGGCTATACGGTTCTCTCCGAAGGTGCCGTCAAGCACCTGCTCAATGCCGGGCGGATCCGCGCCTGGTCGCTGACCAATCCGACCATAAAGCGCGAGCTTATGCTCGCAACCTCGACGCAGCGACCAATGAGCGTGGCAACGCGCCTTGTCACGCGGCTCATCCGCGACGAGGTCCAGGCTATCCTTCGCGGCGATGCCGACGAAAGCGCCAGCACCGCTCCTCTGAAGAAGGGTCGGTCTCGCGCCACAGAGAGCGCTCCCTCCGGCAAGAATGCCGCGAGGCTCGACGTCAAGGCTTGATCAGGGAGGCGTGAATGGTTGGATCTGCCGCGACACTGCGCATGGAGTCTCATTCAAACGCCGAAGCGCCCCTTTCGAGCCGGCTTGCCTCCGCTCTCGTCCGGAATCGCGAAAAGCCGGTTCCGGATGCGGCGCGCGAGAAACTGAAAGTCTGTCTGCTCGACTTCTTTGCCTGCGCGTTCGAAGCCCATGTGCTTCCCTGGGCGCGCCAGGCCGCCGCTCTCGCAACCGCCGGCGCAGGCCCCAGCCGGATCATTGGAACGGCGCTGAACGTCCCAGCCGGAGATGCCGTCTTCGCCAATAGCGTCGCCGGTCACGGGCTGGTTCGCGAGGACATGCACACGGGAAGCGTGAGCCACCTCGGTATTGTCGTACTGCCCCCGCTTCTTGCCCTCTCGGAGGAGCGCAAGGTGGACGGTGCCAAATTCATCGCGGCTGCGATCGCTGGATATGAGGCAGGCGGCCGCATGGGGCGCGCGATCGTTACACCTGAATTTGCGCGCACTTTCAGGCCTACGGGCTTTACCGGTCCATTTGCGTCAGCCGCGGCTTCCGCCCACCTGCTCGATCTCGACGAGACAGCCACGGGCAGTGCCCTGTCACTTGCTGCCAATATGGTCGGCTGGACAGAACCAGTGGCCACATACGGGCGCCGATGAGATGTTCTTCGAAGCGGGGCTTGCCGCGCGTAACGGTTTGACGGCGGCGAGGCTTGCGAGTCTTGGCGCCTATGGCTCGGAACGGGCGCTCGATGGCGAAGCGGGACTGCTTCCCGCCTATCGCCCCGATCACAAGGCGCCCGATATCCGCCTGTTCGACGGCGAGCTTGAAATCATGTCGGTCTTCTTCAAGCCGGTGCCAGTCTGCAATTTTGCCCAGACGCCCTGTCTCGCCGCCCTCGCTCTCGCGAATGAGGAGCGGATCAATCCGGGTGACATCGCGACCATCAACGTGAAAGCATCACGGGCTGCCAAGGCCTATCCCGGCTGCGACTATGCAGGGCCCTTCCAGCGTGTACTGCAGGCGAAGATGAGCATCCACTACGCCGTGGCCAGCGCGCTGCTGCGCGGCAAGGTCGACGAGGCGAGCTACATTAATCTCGACGATCCGGCGGTGCTGGCTCTGGCGAGCAAGATCGATGTCGAGGCCGATCCCGGCTACACCGCTGCCTTTCCCGGCAAACAAGGCGCCGAAGTCGAGATCAAACTTCTGAACGGAAAGAGATTGTCCCGCAAGCTTCCGGATGTGGTGCCCGCCAATAACGATCTCGTGCGGCAGCGTTTCCGCGATTTCAGCGGTGAAGGCCGTCGGTGAGGCAAAAGCCAAATCGCTCGAGAGTGCGATCGATGCGCTGGAAGAATGCAGCGACGTCGGTGCGATCATGAAATTCGCCGGCAAATGAGTTCAGCACTTCCGGATTATGAGGTCTATGCCATCCGCTATGCCACGCGGGAGGGCCAACGCCGCGATCACTTCATCGGTGGCGATCCGCATGATGGACCCATGGCGATGGATTACTACTCCTGGCTTGTCATCGGACCCGACCGGCGCTTCGTCATCGACTGCGGCTTCACGCCCGAAGTCGCCGCTCAACGCAAGCGGACACATCTGCGCAACCCGGTCGACGCACTAAGTTATTTCGGCGTCCGGCCCGATGATATCGAAGACGTTATCCTAACGCATCTCCATTACGATCATGTCGGCAATTTCGCGCAGTTTCCCAAAGCACGATTCCATCTTCAGGAGCCCGAACTCGCCTTTGCGACCAGCAAATACATGCGTCATCCTTTCGTTGCTCATGCTTTCGAGGTTGAAGATGTCGTCGGCGTCGTCCGGCTCAATTACGGAGGGCGTGTCGTTTTTCACAACGGCGACGAAGAACTGGCGCCGGGCATTCGCCTGCATTTCGCCGGCGGGCATTCCGCCGGGCTGCAATTCGTCAGCGTTCACACCAAGCGCGGCTGGGTCGTACTCGCATCCGACGTCACGCATTATTACGAGAACATGGAAAGCGGGCGCCCCTTCACGACGACCTTCCATGTCGGCGATACGCTCGAAGGATATGAGAAGCTGCGGAAGATCGCGCCTACGCCGGAGCATATCGTGCCCGGACACGACCCGCTGGTCATGAAACTCTATCCGGCGCCGCGACCCGAGCTTGAAGGCATAGCGGTCAGGCTCGATGTAGCGCCGAAGCCGCGCAATTCGGTTTGAGCGAACCGGAGCGGCGGGTTAGTGGACCGCCGCATACATGATCTTGCTCTCGGTCGCCTCGGCGATGTTCATCTCCTCGACCACCCTGCCCTGACGCGCCACCAATATGCGATCCGACAGCGCCAGGATCTCCGGTAAGTACGAAGAAATCACAACGACCGCCATGCCGCTATCGGCAAGCTGGTTGATGAGATGGTGAATCTCGACAATCGTGGCGACGTCGACGCCGCGGGTCGGCTCGTCAAGGATGATGAGCTTCGGTTCCTGCACGAGTGCTTTCGCGACAACGACCTTCTGCTGGTTGCCGCCCGACAGTTCGATGACCCGCGCATCACCGTCGATCGCTTTGACGCCGAGCCGCGACGTCCAGTCCTTGGCGAGCTTGCGCGCCTGACTTTTGAACACCGGAGACAGCGGGTTGATGCCAGTGGCGATCTTGCCGAGCTGGATATTCCCGGCGATCGTCATTGTTTCGAAGAAACCTTCGATCTTGCGGTCCTCGGTAACATAAACGATGCCGTCCTTCACGGCCGGTCGTGGCGTGCGATAGCGGATCGGCCTTCCCCGCAAGCGGATCGTGCCGCCGTGGAAATAGTCCCGCTTCAGCACGCCGGCGACGATCTTCATTGTCTCGGTGCGCCCGGCCCCGACGAGGCCGAACATGCCGGTGACCTGTCCCGCAAATACGGAGAATGACGTATTGCGGACCGTGTTGCCCATGGAGAGATTTTCGACACTCAGGATCTTGTCGCCGGCAGGCCGCGCGACACGCGTTCCCTCGACATAGAGTTCGGTCGACAGGCTCCTGCCGACCATGGCCTGGACGATGCGGTCGCGCGTAAAGTTGGACGTCTTGTCGGTGATCACGATCTTGCTGTCGCGCATGACCGTGATCCGATCGGAGAGCTGAAGCGCCTCCTCCAATGCGTGACTGATGAAGATGACGGCGATACCCTCGCTCTTCAAGCGCCGCGCGAGATTGAAGAAGTGGAATTTCTCCTCGGGGGTGAGCGTTGCGGTCGGCTCGTCGAAGATGATGACGCGGGCATTGTGGTGAACGGCGCGGGCGATCTCGACCATCTGCTTTTTACCGGCACCTAGCGTCGAGACTTGCACGGTCGGATCGACGTAGAAATTGAGCGACAGCAAAAAGCGTTGGGCATAGATATTGAGGCCGCGCAGGCGATTGAAGAGGCGCTCGCGGCCCAGATAAATGTTCTGCGCCACCGTCATCGCCGGGACGAGGTTGGTTTCCTGGTAGACCATGGCGATGCCGTGCTTCAGCGCATCGGATGGCGATTTGAGCACGATCGGCTTGCCGTCGAGGAGCGTCGTCCCGGAGCTTGGCTGGTAGACACCGGCCATCACCTTCATGAGTGTCGATTTGCCGGCGCCGTTCTCACCAAGGATGGCGTGGATTTCCCCGCCATGGATCGCGAAATCGATGTCCTTGATGGCCGGAACGCCGCGAAAATCCTTGGTGACATTCTTCAATTCGATGAGGTTGGTCATGCGCGGACTCCCACCGATTCCAATGGGAGCGAGACGATGAGACCGGAGCCCTTGGCACCGACCAGCAATTCGCCATCTGCTTCGCAGAGAGATGTAACGCCGTGGACACTACCGTCGGCGCGGCTATGGAAGCTCGCCATGGGCCGCATATTGGCGTCGCATTTGGCGACGAGGCCGCCTGACCACATCGGCGCCCAGGGCTTCAGCATGTTGAGCTTCTTGCGCGTGCCGCCCTGGATCGGCTCGAGGAAGCTGCGGCCGGCAAGCAATGATGGCGCAATCCAATATTCAGGGTCGATAGTCGCGGTCATGCGACGGCGATAATCGTCTTCCTTCAAAACAAATTCGACAAGCGCGTTGCGCGGCGCAAACATCGCAAGCCAGAATCCGCCATCGCCGGAGCTGACCATGCGGCCGGGATAGGCCGGCAGGCCGGGCAGCGCCATTCCGACAGCGCCGCCTGCAAGCGGAACGGAGCGAACGCAATGTGCCCACGCTTCAGCGATGAAGACACGGTCGCCTGCGACACCAATGCCGGAGGGAAAGCGGAGATGATCGGCGAGCTTGATCGGCAAAGCGGCACCTGCCTTCAAGTCTACTTTCCAGACCGAGCCCGTGGCACCCCTGGCCATCAGGTCGCGCTTCCACTCGGCTGCGCGATACTGGCGCGATCCATTGGCGATCAATAACGTGTCTGGCGCAGCAAAGCAGAGGGCCGTGACGCAGTGAAATCGATTGTCGGACGGTCCTTCAAGCGAAACACCATCGAAGCGGCCGCCGCGGAGGATAACGCCATGCCCATCAAGCGCAACAGCGAGGCCGCCTGCTCCGTCCGACGCGAGCGCGGAAATGGGTTTCTCGAATTTTTGCAATTCAACGGCTTCGTAGCCAGCTTCGCCCTGCCTGCGTAGCACCAGCAACGCGCCGCCGACCGAACAGAAGACACTGCCCTGATCGGCTGCCAGATTATCGACGTCGGCCAGCGCCAGTATTTTTTTTGCCCCATCGAGTGTCGCATTTGGCCGTAACGGGCCGTCCATCGGCGGCACCGTGCTGCCGTCAATATCGAAGCCGCGGAAATTCGCGTAAGCCCGCTTCAGCGCCGCGATCACGATTTGGGCCCCCAATAGGCGTCCTGGGCGCACCAGTTCGGATCGGCATCGGCAAGGCGGTAGCGGCCAATGCGGTTATTCGAGACACCGCCGAGATAAAGCCAGCCGCGATGCTCTCGCATCGAGGTGATCATCGGATGGTTGAGGCCGCCAAGATCCCAGAGGCTATCGAGTATCTCGCCCTTCTCGTTGAACTTGACCACGCAGCCGGTGTTGATATTCGGATAGAGCCACTGGTCGGGCGCTACTCGACGCGCCATCCGCTTGCGGAATCCCGGCATCTGAAGCGCGAGATCAAGGGCTGGGCCGCGCATGCCCAAAAGGGCGAGCCAATAATTGCCGTCGGAGGCGCGATTGATGTTGTCGGGATATCCCGGCAGATTGCCGATCACCAGTTCCCTGGTGCCCTTCTTCGGTCCATCAAACCAGTAGCGGCTGATCGAGCAGGTCCAACTCTCCGCGAACATGAAGGACTGCCCGTCGGCGCACATGACGACACCGTTGGCGAAAACGAGTTTCGGAATCTCGGTATGCGTCTTGCCGGTCTTGGGATCATAACAGATGATACGGCCGCTCGGTCGGCTTTCCAGGGCGTCCGTCGCCCAATCCTCCTGCTCGTAGCGGATCGTCGCTTCGCTGAAATAGATGCGGCCATCCGGTGCGACGTCGACATCGTCGGCCAGGCGCAGGCGTGAATCATCGATCACAGAGAACAGGCTGCGATTGGTTTCGTCGGTGAGCTTGGTAACGGTCTTGTCGGGCGCGACCTGGAACAGCCCCATGCCGCCAATGCACACAAGCAGATTTCCGGCGCGATCGAAGGCCATGCCCAAGGGATGGCCGCCAATATGCGCGAAGACCTCGGAGCGCTTATGATCCGGCCCGAAGAAGCGGACGATATCGCCATGGCGCGTGCCGCAATAGAGATTGTCGTCGCGATCGAGGATGACATCTTCCGGCCCTTCGATCTGGCCAAGTCCGATGATCTCGACAGACCGCAAGCGATCGTTCAGCGCGTAAGGCGAGCCCGGCGCCGTCACGCTCGCTGGGTCCGGCAATTGCAGATATGCCGGGGACACATAGACCTTCGCAAGAATGCGATGGCGATGCTTTTGCCAGCGCATGTCGACGAAGACGGCGAGAAGCAGAATGCTGCCAAGTATCGTCGAAGTGATCGGGCCGCTAATGCCGAGATTGATCAAGCCGTTGGTGAGCAACAGCACAAGCAAGGCGCCAATGATCGCTTTCGCGACAGAACCTCTGCCGCCGCCAATCGAATTGCCACCGAGAACTGCCGCGGTGAGCGCCTGCACCTCAAGGCCGACGCCGGTATCGGAGCCAGTACTGCCGATGCGCGCCGCAAACAGGAAGCCGGCAAGCGCGCATAATGTGCCCGACGTGACATAGGTGAGAAAGACGATGCGCCTGACATCGATGCCTGCATTATAGGCCGAGCGGCGCGCGCCGCCGACGGCTGTGAGCCGCCAGCCGGGCCGCATGCGCGAGAGTACGATGTGACAGGCAAGCGCGATCGCAAGCGTGATCAAGAGTGAAACCGGGATGCCCGCGAATGTGCCCTCGCCGATATAGAGCCAGAGATCGGAATCGGAGAAGCCCGACATGATCGAGGTCGACATGCGCAGGAACACAATCTCGTAAATCGAACGGAAGACGATCAATGTGACGAGCGTGGTAAGGAAGGCGCGAAGCCGCAGATAGCCGATCAGTACGCCGTTCACCGCCCCGCAGAGCATACCGAAGGCAAGGATGAGGATCAGCGTGACGGGGACGGACAGTTCGTAAACATTGATCCCGATCAGCGAGAAGAGCACGGCGACAGAAAACACGGAGGCAACGGAGAGATCGATGCCGCCCGACATCATGACAATAGACAAGGCCAGGACAATCAGTCCGAATTCCGCGAATTGCCGAGCCATGTCGGAGAGGCTCGAAAACGTGAGGAAGTCCGGAATGATCGTGCTGAGAGTTCCAACGGTGATGACCAGTGCCAGGAACGGGATCGCATTGTCGATCCAGCGCTTTGACAATATCTCCCCGATCAGGTGGTCGGGGAGATATTGGTAGCGCAGGCGCGCGAAAGTATCGCTTTCCGACATCACGAAGTTCCTGGCACCGGCAGGTCTTGAGCGTTACTTAAGCTGATCCAGTGTCCAGCAATTGCGCGGCGTGATGTTCTCCTTGGTGAGGAGCGTCAGCGGCGTGTAGTACGCGGTCTTCGACTCGCCCGCCGCGGCCGGCGACAGAAGCGTCTGCACGATCTGCTGGTTGATGGAGATGCCCTGCAACGGAACGTCATAACTGACGATCGTATCAAGCAAACCCTTGTCGATGTTGTCGCAGCCGATCTGGTTTCCACCGCCAGACGTCACGACAAAAATGTCGTCGGATTTGCCCGCCGCCTGAATTGCAGCGCCGGCACCGACATCCTGGTTGTCCCAGTTGCCGACGACGCCACACAGGTCAGGATGCTGCTGGAGAACAGTTTCCATGATCGCGCGCGCCTTCGCCGGGTCATATTGCGCGGCCTGTTCCGAGACGATCTGGATCGCCGGGTCCTTCGCAAATGTCTGCTTGTAGGCATAGAGTTCGTAGAGGTCGGAGGCCGCGGTCGGCTGGCCGCGGATGATTGCGATCTTTCCCGACTTGCCCGAACCTGTGCCGCACTGCTTCACGAGAAGGTCGGCCTCGATGTAACCGACACGCGACCAGTCGGCACCGATATAGGCGTCGGTCGGCACGACCGATTCCAGATTGAGCTGGATGACCTTGATGCCCGCATCCATGGCGCGCTTCAAAAGCCGCGCATAGGACTGCACGTCCGGATTATGCGCGATGATGAGATCGGGCTTCTCGGAAATGAGAGCCGTCAGGGCGCGCGTGCCGGCGTCGGTGCTCCAGTTCGGATCGCGAATTTCCAAAGTATAGCCGAGGTCCGCGGCCTGCTTGCGCATGATCGCGGCCCAGCCTTCAGTGAGGTCGAAGCCCATGGCGAGCGGGACAAAGACGACGCGTTTGCCTTTGACGCCGTCATAGAAGGGATTGCGCGAAGGATTATCCAGGCCGTCATCGGCCTGTGCCATCCCAATCGCACCAGCCATCGTTATGAGGCCGGCAGTCAGTAGAGCTCTTATCTTCATTGGTTCCTCCCATTTTGGATCCAGGTTGCAGTAAACTCAGATATCTCCCTGCTGCTGCTGAGCAGTCTGTTCGTCGCGGGGATTGATGAAACTGTCGGCGGTGATCGCGAGCAGAAGGATCAGGCTCTTGATCAGGTTTTGCGTCGTGTAGGCGATGTCGAGGATTGTCATGCCGTTGAGCAGGACGCCGACAAGCAGCGTGCCGACCAGGACATTGCGCACGCCACCGCGTCCGCCGCTCAGGCTGATGCCGCCGAGAACGACGACGAGCAGGACGTCGTAGATCATGGTCGAGTTGTAGACGCGCGTGCTCATGCCGGAGACGGCAGCGGCCATGATGATGCCGGCAAGAAAGGCGATGAGTGCCGAGATCACGTATTGTGCGACCAGAAGCGGGCGTAGAGGCAAGCCGGTGATCCGCGCGGCGAGCGGATTGTCGCCGGCGGCATAGATGAAGCGCCCAAATCTCGTCCACATCAGGACTACGGCGACGAGTGCGGCAACAACGATGAGGGCGACGATCGGCATGGGAATGCCGAAGAGATCGCCGCGACCGATGAAGTCGAACCAGGCAATGCCGGCTGGTGTGTTCTGGACGTCGATCTGGAATAGCCACGCCCGGCCGGCGCCATAGACAACGAGCCCCATGGCGAGGGTGGTGAAGATGGCAGGAATGTCGGCGTATGCGATCAGGATGCCGTTCGCCAGGCCAATCGCCAACGCGAACACCAAACCCAGCATGAGCGCGGCTTCAAGCGACACGCCGGACGCTGCCATGGCTAGAACCCATGACAGCGATACAACCATCGTCGCAACCATGGTCAGGTCGATACCGCGACCGATGACCACCAGCCCCATCCCCAATCCCAGAATCCCAAGAATTGCCACGCTCCGGACGAGCGCAATCAGGTTTCCGGCAGTGATGAAGTTATTGAGAGTCAACGCGAAAGCAATGAACAAGCCAAGTGCAAGGGCGAAGACCACGCCTTCCTGCGTTATGCGAAGCTTGCCCATGCGCTGGGTCCCCTGCTCGCGGCGTCCTAGCTGGCCTTAGCCTTGTCTTCGGCTTCAAAGACCTCGCGCGCGGTGCGGAAGGCATCAACTCCCGCCGGCACGCCGGCATAGATCGCAACCTGCATGAAGATTTCGCGGATCTCGTCCTTGGTGACGCCATTGGTCAGCGCACCGCGAATATGCATCTTGAGTTCGTGCGGCCGGTTCAATGTCGCGATCATCGCGAGATTCAGCATCGAGCGCGTTTTATGCGGCAGATTCTCGCGTCCCCAGACGGCACCCCAGCAATACTCTGTGACGAGTTCCTGCATGGGCATGTTGAATGCATCTGCTGACTTGAACGAATTCTCGACAAATTCGGCACCGAGCACTTTCTTGCGAATTTCCAGTCCGCGGTTGAAAACTTCCTTGCTCATCGCTTCCCTTTCACAGTCTAGATTTTGACGTTTACGTATCGCCCGTGCACTCACGGACCAGAGATCGTTATGCCGGCATCGATCTTGAGCGTGACTCCGGTGATGGTTCGCGCCGCATCGGAGGCGAGGAACACTGCCGAGGCGGCGATTTCTTCAGGAGTCGCGAGGCGCTTCAGCGGGGTCCGCTCGGTGCGTTTGCGCCATCCTTCAGCATCGATCACGGAACTCGCGCCGGGGGTGACCACCGAGCCGGGCGCAAGCGCATTGACAGTGATATTGTGCGGCGCCAGTTCGACGGCGAGCTGACGTGTCAGCGCATCGAGCGCGCCTTTGATGGACGTGTAGACAGCGGCGCGCGGAATGGAGATCGAGACCGCGATCGACGAGAGATTGATTATCGCTCCGCCGCCGGACTTGGTGAGATGCGGGATGGCAGCCTGCAATGACCAGAGCGCGCCCTTGAGGCCGACATCGACCATTTTGTCAACGACAGCTTCGGGCATCTCGACCAAGGGGCCGTAGTGGAAATAGACAGCGTTGTTGACGAGCACGTCGAGGCCGCCCGCTTCATGCGCGAAAGCGTCGATCGCAGATACGACGGCTGCGCGGTCGCTCACATCGCACGTCATGGGACGGACGCAGTCGGCGGGAAGGCCAGATGCCGCGGATTCAAGCAATGCCTTGTTGATATCAAGCATGCCGACCAGTGCACCCTGGTCGACAAACGCCTTCGCGAAGGCAAAACCCAAACCGCCACCGGCGCCGGTTACGACGACACGTTTACGAGCGCTGGTCCCCAACTCACGCCTCCCATCGGCAAAAAAACGTCGGGCGACTACGGCGCCCGTTACCGATTTCCTAACGCATCACCATAAGCGCGGCAATAAGAATGTGTGATTGTATGATCGCCTGACGGTACTTGCGTTTGCCGGGCAAAGGCGTAAGGCTCGCAACCTTCCGCCGGGAAACTGCATTTCGAACCGGCTAAGGGCTTGAAATGGCTGCAGAAGGCGAGGTGAGCTATAATTTCCGGGTTGATCGGCCTGCGGCCACGCTGCGGCACAGCGTGACGGAGAGCATCAGGCAGGCAATCGCCGTAGGGCGAATTCCTTCCGGTTCGCGCATGCCCGAGCGGGACCTTTGCGAAATGACCGGCGTGAGCCGTACCCTCGTGCGCGAGGCCCTCCGCCAGCTTGAATCCGAAGGCCTTGTCGAGGTCATTCCGCATAAGGGCCCGGTTGTGACGGTCATCACGCCGCAACAGGCGGTCGGGATCTATCAGGTTCGCGAGGTGCTCGAGGGGCTCGCAGCGGAGCTCTTTGCGACAAATGCTTCAGCGGCGGACAGAGTGCTCTTGCGGCGCGCCCTGGATGAGGTCCGCCTCGCCTATGAAAGCGGCGACGTCCTGACCCGCCTCGCCGCGAAAAAATATTTCTACGATTGCCTGATCAAGGGCTCGGGCAACGAAGCGCTGGGTGCATCGCTGCATCTCCTGAATGCGCGTGCGATGGTCCTGCGCGGTAAATCCTTGCAGATGCCGAGCCGCTGGAAAGCGAGCCTCGTCGAGCTTGAGGCACTTCTCACTGCGCTGGAGGCACGCGATCCCGTCCGCGCGCGGGCCTGTGCCGTCACTCATGTGCGAGAAGCAGCAAAGACCGCCCTCGAGAGTCTGACCGGATCCTCACAGCCCGCGGCTGGGTGAGGGCCAACCCGCCTGACCGGCGACCTTGTCAGCAGTCTTCAGGCTTCGATCCCGAGATGCTTTTTGAGATCGAGCCTCACTTCGACAGCAGCCATTGCTATCACCGAAGCGCCACCGCGCTCCTTGTCGATCACATCAAGCCCGCCGAGCACAACATTCACTTTCACCTGGCCATGCGGAAGGGAGGCGCCAACGGCTGCGGCATCGACGCTCTCCGGTTTCTGCACGCCGATCGTCACTACGATTTGCATCGACTTCGGATCGATTTCGAGGCTCCTCAGAAACGGCAGCGAACTGTGATGGATGCAGTCCTGGACCGCGCGCAAGGCAGCCTTGGTGTAGTCGCCGCCATGCATGTCGTTGCCATGGCCCATTTCGAGAATGATGCGTTCAAGCGCCATGACTCATTTCTCCGGAATGTCGAGATAGACGGTCGCCGCGGCATTGGCCATGACGGTGAGATTATTGCCGGCGTCGTTCATGATTTCGAGGCCGCCCTTGACGACCTCGACCTTGCCCTTTCCGTATGGCAGCACGGCCAAGATTGCCTCTTTGTCGACGAGTTCAGGCTTCGGAACCCCTACCGTCACTTCGACAAACATGTCGTGACCGGTCTGACCTGCGGCAACGGCGATGGTCAGCGAATTGTGCCAGAGCGCGTCTCGCAGCGCACGAACGGCAGCTTTGGTGTAGTCGGCGCCGGTGAGGTCCGTACCCATACCGAGCTCGACGATCATTCTCTTGAGTGGCATGCCTTCTCCCTACCGGCTTTACAGTTGTGGTCTAGGACGAAAGAAACGCCGACACTTCGGCGTTGAAGCGCTTCGGATTCTCAAAAAACATGAAATGGCCTCCGCCTTCGTCTTCCTCGAAGATGGAGGCTTTCGCATTGGGATTGACGGACGCGATCCACTCCTGCGATTCGGCTGAGAATATGCTTTTGCGCCCGCCGATCACGAGCGAGGGAAGCCGAGTCCCTTCAATGACATCGCGCCAGTCGCTGAGAGAATGGTCGAACTGAAGATCGGCGGCCGCGTCGCGCGGCATTTTCAGAATTCTCTTGCGCAATCCAGCGCAGGTCAGTGTCGGAAATATTCGACGTAAACATGCCGCGCAGAATGCCCATGGTGCTGTCGACCGTAGAGGTCGCGCGCACCGTGTCGCAGAAACCGGCAACGGCCTGAACATCCGGAAACAAGCATCCATACTGCGTCTTCTCTGCGTCAGACCAGGAGGGCAGTGCCGCAACCATCGGCGCCTGGTCGACGATAACAAGCCGGCGCAGCTTCCTTGGACCGAACAGGTCCAGATAGCTCCAGATGATCGAGCTTCCCATCGAGTGCCCAAGAACATCAACGCTGTCGAAACCCAGCGTGTCGATGATGTGTGAGAGATCCATCGCCAGCCGCTGGATTCGGTGACCCCCGGCCGCATTCGGGCTGTCGCCATGGCTACGCATGTCCACAGCGATGACGCGACGATCCTTGGCGAGTTCGTCGATATTGCGCCCAAACTCGGCGGCGGACTGCGACCAGCCTGAGAATCATGATCAGCGGCTGACCATCACCCGCTTCGATGGCATTGAGCGCAACGCCGCTCGAAATCTCGATGGTTCTTCTCGCCGCCATGACGATCTCCCGATTTTCGCACCGATCAGACGCGGTTTCGAAGGTCCCGCGATTATTTGATCCAACTAGTGCCAGAGGCAGCCAATCAAGTAAACACGGAGGGCGCTCCGATCAGGCAGATCGTAACGGGGTGCAGCTGTCGCCGACAACCAGCGCCGGCTTGAAGACGACATTGCGGCCGGCGTCGTATGATACGCCCTTGATGCGATCGACGAGCATGCGGAAACGCCTCGTTGGTCATGTCCAGCACCGGATGCTCGGTGCGCGTGAGCCGCGGCTTGATGCCGCCGATGCCGGCGATGTTGTCGGTCGAGGCGACCGAGATGTCGTCCGGACAGCGCAGGCCGAGATCGGCAATGGCGCGCATCACGCCCAGCGCCATGACGCCGTTGGCGACGTAGAGCGCGCTCGGCCGGTCCGGCCGGCGGAGGAGATCGCGGGCGACGGAGTAGGCGACATCCTCGCGAAATTCGCCGGAGCGGATATGCAGCCGGCAGCGGCGCCAGCCCGCGCGCCTCCATCGCCTCGATCATCCCGTCGAGCCGCCCTCGCCCGGTCGAGATCTGCAGCGGGCCGGTGATCGAGCCGATGCGCGTGTGGCCGAGGTCGAGCAGATAGTTGGTCGCCTGGCTCCCGGCCGAGCGGTTGTCGATGGTGACGGTGTCGATGGCCGGGTCGTCGACCGAGCGGCCGAGCAGGACCACCGGCGCGCCCTCTCGAAGCTTGCCCGGCCGATAGTCCTCAGCGGCCGCGACCGGGACGAGCACCGCACCGTCGCAGCCGAGCGCGCGGATGCGGTCGATGACGCGCTTCTCGGTGTCGGAGTTCTCATCGCTGTTGAAGACGACAAGCGCATAGCCCCAGGCGGCGGCGGCGGCTTCGGCGGCCCAGACGATGCGCGCGTAGAACGGGTTGGCGAGATCGGCGACGGCGAGCGCGATGAGTTGCGTGCGGCCGCGCTTGAGATTGCGCGCAACCTGCGACGGCGCATAGCGCAGCTCGTTGATCGCCTTGAGCACGCGCGCGCGCAGATCCGGGCTGACATAGGCCGAATCGTTGATGACCGCCGAGACGGTCGCGGTCGAAACGCCGGCGGCTTTGGCTACGTCGCGAATGGTCGTCATCGGTCCCCTGGCGAAACGGTTCGCCAACTGTGCGCAAGCAGATTCTGGTTGTCTAGAGCCATTTCAAGGCAGATTTTGCTTGCGCTTCCTGCCCCGATCCGCAAATCTTGCGAAACGGTTAGCTGCGCTCTCGAAGGGCGCCGACCGAACATAGGGAGCGAACAACATGAAAAAGCTTTCGTGCGGCTTCCTCGCCGCAGGCCTGGCAATGTCGCGAGCGCGGCGATCGCCCAGGACAAGCCGGTGATCGGCATCGTTTCGATCAGCGCCACCGAGGCCAACAATGCCCGCTACATCCAAGGGCGCGACCAAGGCCGCCGACGAACTCGGCTATCAGGTCAACGTCATCGATGCCGCCGGCAGCGCCGACCAGGCCAATGCCGCCATCCAGAACTTCGCCCAGCTCGGCGCCTTCGCGATCGTCGACATGGTGTTTCCGTGGTCGTCGATCGGCGCCGGCCTCGACGCGGCGGGAGATGCCGGCATCCCGGTCGTGACGTGGGGCGGCGGCCTCGGCGGCAGCGTCGCCGCGACCAACGGCTCCGGCGGCCCGATGGTGGTGCCGGTCAATGATCTGATGCTCAAGAACATGGACGGCAAGGGCGCGATCCTCGAGCTCACCTATCGCACCGGCGAGGTCTGCCGGAACCGCGAGGTCGAGCTCGACAAGGCGCTCGAGGCCTATCCCGACATCGAGGTCACCAAGAACGAGGTGCGCATCCCCGGCTATTTCGAGGATGGCGCGCAGTATGCCAATGCGTGGCTGGCCAGCCATCCGGCCGGCGCGGAGAACCTGGCGATCTGGGGCTGCTGGGACGATCCGGCGATCGGCGCCATCGGCTCGCTGCGCTCGCAGGGCCGCGACGACGTCCTGGTCTATGGCGTCAACGGCAACGCCCAGGCGCTGGAGAACATCAAGAACGGCTTCATGACCGCAACCGCCTGGCAGGACAGCTTCACCGAAGGCTACAATATGGTGAAGATGCTCAAGGAGATCAAAGACGCCGGCGATGCCTGGGAGCCGAAGGCCGTCGAAGTGCCGGCGGTGCTGGTCACCAAGGACACCGTCGAAGCGTTCCTCAGCGAGCATCCGGACGCGATCAAGTAGGATGGCCGGTTGAACGGGAGCCATGTGCTCGACCGCAAATCGAACGGGGGCGACAAGAGCGCCCCCCTTCGTTGTGGCGCGCGACATCACCAAGAGTTTCGGCGGCGCCCAGGCGCTGAAGGGCGTCTCGCTCGACATCGTGCCGGGCGAAGTCCACGGCCTGGTCGGCGCCAACGGCGCCGGCAAGTCGACCCTCATCAAGATCCTCGCCGGTCTCGTTCACCCCGACGGCGGCACGATGGAGATCGACGGCCGGCCGGTCTCGATCGAGACGCCGCACCGCGCCACCGAACTCGGGATGAACTTCATCCACCAGGAACTCGCCTTCATGCCCGGCATGACCGTGCTCCAGAACATCATGCTCGGCATTCCGAAGCGGACGCGCTTCGGCCTGGTCGACTGGCGGGCGATTGCGACGCGAGGTCGCGCCGATCGCCAGCGCGCGTCGGCATCACCGCGCCGCTCGGCGCCAGCGTCAAGGGGCTGTCGACGGCCGAGAACTGGCTCATCAACATCTGCCGCGCGCTGGTTCGCAAGGCGCGCCTGATCGTCATGGACGAGCCGACCGCCTCGCTGTCGGCAAGCGAGAGCGAGAAGCTCTTCGCCATCGTCCGCGACCTCTCGGCCTCGGGCGTGGCGGTGCTCTACGTTTCCCATCGGCTCGACGAGATCCTCGACCTCTGCGACCGCGTCACCGTGTTCCGCGACGGCCAGTCGGTGAAGGAACTGGCAGGCACGGCCTCACCCGCCAGGCGCTCGTCGAGGCGATCGTCGGCGGCCATGCCGTCGAGGAACAGCCCGTCCGGCATTCGCCGGCAGGGCGGAAGGTGTGCTGGGCGTCGAGGACCTCGCCCGCCTGCCGCGGGTCCGCGGCGTCAGCTTCGATCTTCACGAAGGCGAGGTGCTCGGCCTCGGCGGCCTCGTCGGCGCCGGGCCGGACCGAACTGGTCCGCCTGATCTACGGCGCCGACGCAGCCCGACAGCGGGACGCATGTCGCTCGACGGCCAGCCCTTCGCGCCGCGCTCGCCCGCATGCCGCGGTGAAGGCCGGACTCGGCCTCGTGCCGGAGGAGCGGCGCACCGAAGGGCTGGTCCTCACCAAGAGCCTCGCCTTCAATGTCGGCCTCGCCAACCTCAAGCGCATCATGGTCAGCCCGGCTCTTCCGCTGATCAGCCCGCGCGCCCGCGCCAACCTCGCGCTCGAGACGATCCGCGCGCTGTCGATCAAGACCGAGGGCATCGACACGCCGGTCGCCCGCCTCAGCGGCGGCAACCAGCAGAAGGTGGTGATCGGCCGCTGGCTCGCAGCGCGCGCCGCGCGTCCTCATCCTCGACGAGCCGACCCGCGGCGTCGATGTCGGCGCCCGCGCCGAGATCCACCGCCTGATCCGCGGCCTCGCCGAAAAGGGCAAGGCCATTCTCGTCGTCTCGTCCGAGCCGGACGAACTGCCCGACGTCTGCGACCGCGTGCTGGTCATGGCCGAAGGGCCGAATCGTGCGCGAGCTCGCGGGCAACGCGGTCACGCGCAGCGCCATCGTCGAGGCAAGCTACGCTGAACCCCATCACTCCGAACGGATAGCGACATGAGCGACATCACCCTCGGCAGCCGCCACCTCAGCCCCGGCGCCAAGGCCGCGCTCGGCGTCTTCGCCCGCTACGGCACGATCATCGGCCTCGTCGCGATGATCGTCGCCTTCTCGCTGCTGTCGCCGCGCGCCTTTCCGACGATCAACAACTTCACCAACGTCCTCAACCAGGCCTCGCTCGCGATGATCATCGCCGGCGGCCTCACGCTTGCGGTGACGGTCGGCGAACTCGACCTCTCGATCGGCTTCGCGGCAAGCCTCCACGGCATCCTCGTCACCGGCCTGATCGTCCACGACGAGCTGCCGATCCCGCTGGCGATCCTGATCGTGCTGGCGCTCGGCGCGGTGATCGGCCTCATCAACGGCTTCATCGTCACCAAGATGCGGGTCAACTCGGTGATCGCGACGCTCGGCGTCGGCACCATCATCACCGGCTGCGCCTTCGCCTATTCGGCCGGCGTGCCGATCGTCTCCGGCGTTCCGGAGGCCTTCCTGCAGCTCTCGCTCGGCCGCTGGCTGTTCGACATTCCCAACAACATCGTCATCATGGTGCTGGTGCTCGGCGGCCTGTGGGTGCTGGTCGAGCGCACCGACATCGGCCAGCAGATCCAGGCGGTCGGCGGCAACGCCGCCGCGGCGCGGCTCGCCGGCATCAACGTCGACCGCATCAAGACGCTCGGCTTCGTCATCTCCGGCATGTGCGCGGCGCTGACCGGTATCCTGCTCGCCTCGCGGCTCGGCAGCGGCACGACGAGTGCGGCCGACTCCTACCTGCTCACCGCCTTCGCCGCCGTCTTTCTCGGCTCGGCGACGCTGCGCGACGGCGAGTTCCACATCCTCGGCACGCTCGTCGGCGCCCTGATCATCGCCTTCGGCTTCAACGGCCTGAACATCTTCGGCGCGCCGACCTACAGCCAGTATATTTTCCAAGGTGCCATCCTGATCGTCGCCGTCGGGCTTTCGAGCCTCGGCCGCGTTCTTGCCGAAAGCTAAAGGAAACTCACATGAGCCAGAACTGGGATCTCTTCGTCCTCGAATATGCGCGGTCGCACCAGCAGCCGTGGGTCGATCTTGTCAGCGGCATGTACGGGGACGGCAAGGTCGACCTGCCCTTCTCGTTCATGCTGGCCCGCCGCGGCGACCGCAATGTGCTCATCGACACCGGCTTCATGCAGGACGAGCATAGTTCCGGCTTCTCGCGGAAATTCGGCATCCCCAACTGGATCTCGCCGGTGCGCATGCTGTCCGAGATCGGCGTCGCGGCCGAGGCGGTCACCGACATCGTCATCACCCATGCGCATTTCGACCACATGGGATCGATCGCCGAATTCCCGAATGCGCGGATCATCATCCAGAAGAGCGAGCTGCTGAGCTGGTACGAAGCAATCGCGCTGCCGCCGCGCTTCGGCTACCTGACCGCCATCATCGATCCCGACAATCTGCGCACGGCACTCGAGGCCTCGATCGAGCATCGCGTCACGCTGGTCGATGGCGACAAGGACAATGTGCTTGCCCGGCATCCATGTTCGGCTCGGCCGCAGGCCACACGCATCGGCCAGCAATTCGTCATCGTCGAGACCGCGCGCGGCGCGTCTGGTGATTTCCGGCGATTGCGTCTATCTCGCGCCAGCAGATGACCGGTCGCAACAATGACGGCGTCTACATGCCGCTGAACAACGCGACCGGCAGCGTCTGGGACCAGCTCAAGACCATCGACAAGATCAATGACGAGATCGGCGGCGACCAGGAGAAGCTGATCGTCCTCCACGACATCGACCGCTGGGCCGGCCTGCCCGTCGTCAAGGAAGTCGAGGGCTACAAGATCGTGAAGGCCGGCTGATCGGCTCTCGAAGGGCGCGCACCCGAAAACTCCCGCCGGTTGCTCATGGTTCGAGGGCGGCTGCGCCGCCACCTCACCATGAGGCCATAAAAAATCCCCTCGTCCTCAAGCGCGCGCGAAGGCGCGCCTCGAAGGATGAGGGGTGATGAAAACAAATCTGTATACGGACGAATACGCCCTTACGACGTGTCGTCGATCTGCGGATGCACGCTGCGGGCGAGCCAGTGGCACTCCTTCAGGATCTCGTCGATCTCATGCTTTGCCCGCTGGCGATAGCCCGGCGGCCGGCCGGGCCGCATCGGACTCCAGCGTTCCGGGCGCCGATCTTCTTTGGGACGCGCCTCCCAGCGGGCTAGCCGCAGGGCGTGGCGCGGGATGTCTTGAAGCGCATCCATGACGGCGACGAGGCGCCGGACGAGGTGCTTGGCACTGACCATGCCGTCATCGACGGCTTGCTGCTGCTTTGCCTGAGCAGCGGCGATCTCGGCGTGTTTCTGCGCAAGGAATGACTCGATGGAGTGGATGTGGGGCTCGGGACCACGGCGCTTCTTCCTGAGACGGCGGCCAATACGCTTGAGCGGATCGAACAGGTTGAAGAGGAAGCCGCGTTTGCGTTTGGGCTTTCCTTCGCCATCGGACTTGCACTTTTCGCTGCTCGACGGTTTTGGCTTCTTCCGTCCCGCCGGAGACCTGGGCTTGTACTCGACCACGATATCGCGCGCCGCAGCGATGATGAGCCTCCTGGCTGCCGATTCAGCCGACCGCAGAATGCGGAGCACATGGCGGTGGAGAGGCTTCGCAATCCTCTCGACGCTGCCACCCTCGGTCAGCCCGATCTCGGCGCAGAGCTTCAAGACCTCGCCTCAAGAGCGGCAATCGCCAGCGTTCAATAATGGAAGATATGTGCATGCCGCGTTGATAGAACATAAAACGAACACTGTCAATCAATAAAATCTCGGTGGTCGTCCTGCCAGCGAATGCTGGGGTGACGGGAGAGATCGGTGGAGAAAACAACTACTAAAGCGCGGCGACAGCGTCTCTTTGAGACTGCGTCATGTGGAGCCCGCATTTGGTGCGCCGGAACAGAATGTCTTCGGCCGTCTGCGCCCATTCGGAACGACGCAAATAATCAATCTCGGCGGAATAGCAATTGCCGCCAAAATCCTGTCCGAGGTCAGCAATGCTGCGCGCTCCATTCAAGACATTCAGGCTGAGCGTCCCATAGAGCCTTGCATAATGAAGTGCGAGAGCCTCCGGCAGCCAGGCATGGCGACTGCGGAAGTCGGCAAAGAATGCGCCGAAGTCGGCGCCTGCCATGTCGCCGCCGGGAAGCGGCGCGTCCGCCGTCCAGTCGCGTCCCATCTGCGGGAAGTAGGGCCGCAACTTCTGCAAGGCGTGCTCGGCAAGCTTGCGATAGGTCGTGATCTTGCCACCGAAGACCGAGAGCAAGGGCGGTGTTCCCTCGACATCGAAGACGTAATCGCGCGTCACCGCGGACGGATTGGCCGCGTTGTCGTCATAGAGCGGCCGGACACCCGAGAAGCTCGAGACGACGTCGCCGCGCGCAAGCGGAGTGCGAACGTAGCGATTGACCGCGGCGAGAAGATAATCGATTTCATCTTCCGCAATGGCGACATCCTCGGCCTTGCCCTCGTATGGAATATCGGTCGTACCGATGAGCGCCATGTCGCCTTCATAGGGATTGACGAAGATGACGCGTTTGTCGTGGTTCTGCAAAAGGTAGGCCTGCGGCCCCTTCCAGAACTTTCGCACGATGATGTGGCTTCCCTTGACGAGGCGCACACGACGAGAAGAGTTCGATCCGACGACATTGCTGATGATTTCCTCGACCCAAGGGCCGGCGGCGTTGACAAGTACCTTCGCTGTCGCCTTGCGGCTCTCGCCATTGCTGGTGCGAAACTCCACGTGCCACGCCCCATCCGAACGACGTGCCGAGGTTGCGGCGGTGCGAACCATGATCTTCGCGCCGCGCTTCTCGGCATCGAGCGCGTTCAGCACGACGAGGCGGGCATCATCGACCCAGCAATCGGAGTATTCGAAGGCGCGTTTGAAGTTCTCCTTGAGCGGCTGTGCCTTCCGGCGCGGTTCGCAGATCGATGCGACGGCAGCCGGGCAGCTGCCTGCGGCCGCCGAGATGGTCATAGAGAAGCAGGCCGAGACGGACGAGCCAGGCCGGCCGCTGCTCGGGCGAGTGCGGCAGCACGAAGCGCATCGGCCAGACGATGTGCGGCGCGGCGCGCAAGAGAACTTCACGCTCGATGAGCGCCTCGCGCACCAAGCGGAATTCGTAGTATTCGAGATAGCGCAAACCGCCATGGATCAGCTTTCCCGATCGCGACGACGTGCCTTCGGCGAGATCGCCCTTCTCGCACATGATGACCGAGAGGCCGCGGCCCGCCGCATCCCTGGCGATGCCGGCGCCGTTGATGCCGCCGCCAATGACAACCAGATCGACTTGGCCCAAGTCCTTCATCGGCAAGCCTGTCAGCACTTGTTGAGCGGACCTTCGCCTGCGAGGTAGCGGCGAACCTCGTCTGCCGCGAGGCCCGCCGCGTAGCGCACCGTCTTGACCGACGCGCCTGCGATATGCGGGGTCAGAGTCACATTCGGCAATTGCAGCAAGGGCCAGTCCGGCGGCACGGGCTCGATTGCAAAGGTTTCGAGCATGGCGCCGCGCAGATGACCATCCTTCATGACTTCATAAAGCGCGTCGTAGTCGAGAAGCGGGCCGCGCGCGGTGTTCACCAAGGTCGCGTCCTTCTTCATCCTGCGGAGGGTCTCGGCATTGATCATGCG
This sequence comes from uncultured Alphaproteobacteria bacterium, assembly GCA_963805405.1. Classification (GTDB taxonomy): domain Bacteria; phylum Pseudomonadota; class Alphaproteobacteria; order Rhizobiales; family Aestuariivirgaceae; genus JAEUMG01. The sequence goes on from CAWDUC010000020.1 coordinate 1,614,036, forward strand.
CGTCGTCTCCGGCGTCACGCGCGGATGCAACGACACGATGTCGGACTCCGCAAGCAAGCGATCGAGCGAACACTGGATCACGCCGTCGTTCAAATCGTCGGCCGAGAGCTGGACATAAGGATCGCAAACCAAGATGCGGCAACCAAAGGCCTTGAGGTATTTCACCACGCGCCGGCCGACTTCGCCATAGCCGATCAGGCCAACCGTCATTTCCGACAACTCGCGGCCGGTTACATCGGCGCGGTAGAGATCGCCGCGATATTCGCCGCGACGCAATGCGTCGTGACCGCGCGTGATGTTGCGCGTTTCGGCGAGGATCGCGCCGATCGTGAATTCGGCGACCGCGCTGGCGTTACGGCCGGGTGTGTTGACGACGAGAATGCCGCGTTCGCGAGCGGCCTTCATGTCGATGTTGACCGGACCGCCGCGCGAGACCGCCACGAATTTGAGATTGGGCAAGCGATCCATGATGCCCGCGGAAAGCGGCGCCAGGTGGGTTACCAGCATCTCGGCATCGCCGGCGAGAGCCACCACCTCATCGGCCGATCCCATATACTCCTTGAGTCCCGCCATGCCCTCGACGGCATAGCCATGCTCCATCGGCACATCCGGCCAGTCGAAATCATGGCGCGTAATGGCAAGGTCATGGAGCCGGCAACGATCGCGGATTGCTTCCTCAAATATCGAGGAGAGCATGAACAGGTCACCGATGATCGCGATTTTACGTGGCATCGGGGGAATTTCCGGACGTCGCGGCCATGGCCTTCCAGATCGGGCGCATTGCCTCGCGCGCATTCTTGTAATTGCGAAACGCCGAATCGTAGATCGAAACGAGCCCCGGCTCTGGCATCGTCTCAGGGCCGAGCAAAGGATCGACCCATTGTGCAACGCAGGCCTGCATCGTGGGGTAGACCTTCTGCTGAACGGCGGCCATCATCGCCGCACCGGCAGCGCCAGCTTCTTCACGCGTGACGGTTCGGACTCTTGCATCAAGGGCGCTCGCCAGCATGAGCCGCAAGGCTTGCGAGCGCGCGGCGCCACCGGTAACGCGGATTTCCTTCGGCGTTTCGCCCATCGCCGCATAGCAATCCTTTGCCGCGAAGCACAAGCCTTCGAAGACGCCGCGCATCAAGTGGTCATAGCCGGTGTTCACATCGAGGCCGGAAAACATCGCGCGCGCCGCAGGCTCCAGAAACGGACCGCGTTCGCCGGCGAGCGAAATATAGGGATGGTAGAGAACGCTTGCCGGCGGGACGGCCAGAATGCGGTCATCGATGTCCTTGAGAAGATCGCCGCGGCTTCTTTCCACACCTTCGCGCTGCAGAATGCCGCGCGCCATATCGAGCAGCCAGTCGATATTAAGCGTCGAAGCCATATTCGACTGCATCTGGGCATACATGCCGGGTACCGGGAACGGCATCGTGTAGCCCGACATTTCGCTGTTGAGCCGGACGGCATCGGCATTGGGCGCCACCCGCATATGCATGCCGGTCGACCCGACGATCGTGCAGCCAACCCTGCCTTCGGGGTCGAACAAGCCGCCACCGAGACCCGTGCAGACGACATCGACATAGCCAAGCGATACCGGCGTTCCGGCTTTGAGGCCCGATGCCGCAGCCGCCTCCGTGCTGAGACCTGTCGCCTCGACAGTTCCTTCGACGATCGGCGGCAGCAAGCGCCTGGCGTCGGCGGCGCCGAGTTCATCGAGAATATGCGGCGCGTAATTGCGGGTACGAAACTCGCCGAATGTAAAGTTGGCCTCGGAAGGGTCGGTCGCCCTTGCGCCGGTCAATTTGAAATGCAGCCAATCCTTGCAGTGGAAGGAGGTCGCTGCGCGCGCCAAAAGCTCCGGCCTGTGGCGCTTCATCCAAGCGAGCTGCGTACTCATCTGGCATGCGTTCACACCCGTGCCGGTGCGTTTGTAATGCTCCGCATGAGCGGGCGAGCGCGCGAAATCGGCAGCAATGCCGGCGGCGCGCGCATCGAGCCAGAGCCAGGCAGGCGCCACCGGCTCACCCGCCTTGTCGATCAGCCACATGCCGTCGCCCTGCCCCGTCACCGAGAGCGCCAGCACGCGATCGGCGAGGCCCGGTATCTTCTGCCCGAGCAGGCGCAGAGTCTCCGCCGCGTCCACCCAGGTTCTGTTCATGTCCTGCTCGGCACCACCACCGGGAACCGAGACATAGGCATTGGGCAAGGCCGCGGACGCGACCTGCCTGCCGTCGAGCGTAAAGGCAACGGACTTCACGACGGACGTGCCGGAATCGAGACCGACTATCAGCGCATCGCTCATGCGAGCGCGCCTCCATGCGCAATCGCGCGACCCGAATCCGCATCGAACAGGTGAAGATCCTGCGCCGAGGCACTCAGGCCGATCTCATTGCCCGGTTGTTCGGCAACGCGCGTGTGCGACACGGAGACGACGGTGCGGCCACCGACGTCGACCGCGACATGCGTCTGGTCGCCGAGCCACTGGCACGAAATCACTTTGCCACGAAACGGGCCATTTCCGATATGGAATGCATGCGGGCGGATACCGAGTGCCACTTCCTTGCGGCCATCGAGAAGCGCTTGAACATCCGAAGAAAATTCCGACTTCGGATAGGCGACCGAGACGCCACCATCGATATCGAACTTTACCGCCCGCGCATCGGCGGTAACCTTTGCGTCGAAAATGTTCATGGGCGGTTCGCCGATGAATGCTCCCGTAAAGAGATTGGCAGGCCGTGCCTTCAACTCCGCCGGCGTTGCGTATTGCTGCAGAACGCCGCCTTCCATGACGGCAATGCGGTCGGCGAGCGCATTCGCCTCGGTCTGGTCATGGGTGACGAGGATAGTAGTGCAGTCGTGCTCACGGAGATAATGCTTGATGCGGCCGCGCAAGATCGCGCGGAGCTGCGGCTCGAGCTGGCCCATCGGCTCATCAAGGAGATAAAGCCCCGCCTTGCGAACCAGCGCCCGGCCGAGGCTTGCGCGCTGCTGCTGCCCGCCCGACACGGAGCTCGGGTAACGATTGAGAATGCCGGAAATCTCGAGCATCTCGGCAATATTGCGCACCAATGTTTCTTGTTGCGCCGCGCTCAACTTCGCAGCCTTGAGCGCGAAGGCGATGTTCTCGCCGATCGTGAGCGGCGGATAGAGCGAATAGGCCTCGAAGGCCATCGCGACACCACGCTGCGACGGCGGCAGTGTGTGAATTGGCCGGCCATCCAGCGTAATCGAACCGCTGGTGAGCTCTTCGAAGCCGGCGATCATGCGCAAGGTCGAGGTCTTCCCGCAGCCGGAAGAACCCAGCAGCGCTACAATCTCGCCCGGCTTGACGGACAAGTCGAAAGCCTTGACCGCATGGACCGTCTTCTTCTTCGACCGATAGACCTTGTCGACCTTGCTGAGAACAAGCTCACCCATAAAGGCGTTCTCCGGTCGCGCGGTCGAACAAATGCGTGCCGTCAGGCTCGAAGCTGACAGATACCTCCGTATCCGGCTCGGGGACTTGCACCGCAGCGGAAGGCAGCGAGGCGAGGAACTCCCAGCCGCCCTTCGATTGGAGCAGCAGGACGATCCGTTCATTGAGTGGCGTGACAGCCATGACCGTCGCCGGCAGGCCGGCCTTGTCACGGCTGATGGTGATCGCTTCCGGCCGCACGCCAAAGATGACTTCGCGACCGGGTAGTGAAGCACTGTTGTGGATCTGAATATCGGTTCCGCGGACATCGACCGCGGTGCCGTCGGCCGACACTTTCGTTTCGATCGTATTGATCGACGGGTCACCGAAGAGCTTTGCAACACCGAGTGTCGCGGGCCGCGTGTAAATGTCCTCGGGCGTTCCCACCTGGATGAAGCGCCCTTCGGCCAGGACCGCGATACGATCTCCCAGCGCCATCGCCTCCTTGTAGTCCTGCGTCACATAGAGCACCGTCGCGCCCGATTGACGGAGGAGCCGCGGCAGTTCCAGGCGCATTTCGAAGCGCAGTTTGGCATCGACATTGCGCAATGGATCGTCGAGCAGAAGGATGCGCGGCTCGGCCGCAAGTGCGCGTGCCAATGCGGTGCGCTGCTTCTGGCCGTTAGACAATTCGCGCGGCGCATGACCCAATACATGATCGATCTTCAGGAGCTTCGCCACGCGCGACACGCCGGATTCGACTGCTTTCTCGTCGGCGTGCGCGGCTCGCAACGGACTGGCAATATTCTCCCGCGCCGACATATGCGGAAAGAGCGCGAAATTCTGGAATGCCATGCCGACATTGCGCTGCTCAGGCGGAACCTCCGTCACGTCGCGGCCGCCGATCTCGATCGTTCCCGTCGTCGGCTCTTCGACGCCTGCGATCAGGCGCAGCAGGAACGTCTTGCCGGTACCGGAGCCGCCGAAGATGACGACGATTTCGCCCGCCTCCGCCGAGAGTTCGAGATTTTCGAAGATCTTGAAGGCGCCGAATGACTTCGAAAGGTGCTTGAAAGCGAGCTGGCTCATCCCTTGACGGCTCCAAGAGACAAGCCTTCGACGAGATAGCGCTGGGCAAACATCGCAAGGACGAAGGTCGGGATCACCGACAGCACGATCGCCGAGGCGATCTGGCCATACTGAATGCCTGAGGCGGTGACGAAGGCAAGCGCACCAACCGTCACGGGCTGCTTGTCGGCCGAGGCGAGCACCAGAGCAAAGATGAAATTGTTCCAGGCAAAGATGAACGCCAGGAGGCCCGCCGCCGCGATCCCCGGAAGTGCCAAGGGAATGGCGATTTTCCGGAACGTCTGGAACCAGCTATAGCCGGCGATGCGATGCGCGTGCTCGATGTCGGGGCTCAAATCCTCGAAATAGCCGCGCACGATCCACAGGATCAGTGGCAGGCAGATCAACTGATAGACCCAGATGAGTCCGATATAGGTGTTCGTCAGGCCGAGCGACTTGAAATAGAGGCTCAACGGCAGCAGCACGAGCAATGGCGGCGCGAAGCGGAACGACAGCAGCGTAAAGGCGATGTCTTCCCCGAGCCTGAACTTGAACCGCGCGAAGGCATAGGCGGCGGGCACGCCCAGAACGAGCGCCACGGCGACGGACAGCGTCGAAAGGAGGATCGAGTTCCACAGATTCTGCATGAAGTTGAGCTGCAGGCTGCCAGCCGCAGTGCGCATCTCGCCGGTCACCAGCGCGATGTAGTTCTCGAAAGTCGGCGTGAAGAAGACCGACGGCGGCATGCGCAGGATCGACTCATTCGTCTGGAACGACATGAGGAGGATCCAGAAGATCGGGAACATGAAGAAGATGACGACGAGCGCCAGCAGGACGCCGCGGATGATCCGTTCAAGGGGAGACGTATGATCCATCAGGCGGCTCCGTGGGCTTTTTCGCGCAGCTTGAGCCACTGCTTGATGAAGATGTTGGAGAGGAAATAGGTGATCGCCCAAAGGATGATCATCAGCGCAGCCGATCGGCCGACGTTCGTTGCCTGGAAGAAGTCGAGATAGGCCTGCACCTGGAAGACGAGCAACTTGTCTCCCGGGCCGCCCTGCGTCATCGCGTAGATGATGTCGAATTGCTGGATCGAGTCGAGCAAGCGGAACAGCGTCGCGGTCAACAGATAGGGCATCAGCATTGGAAGCGTGATGCGGAAGAATACGAAGGATCGCGGCACACCGTCGAGAGCGGCGGCCTCGAAAGGCGCCGTCGGCAGCGAGCGCAATCCGGCAAGCAGCAGGATCATCATGAAGGGCGTGTAGACCCACATGTCGACGAGCACGACCGTGAACAACGCCGTTGCAGGGTCCGAGCCCCATTTCATATTGGGGAAGCCGATCAGCGACACGAAGTAGCTCAGGATGCCGAAATTCGGATTGGTCATCAGCTTCCACATGAGCGCGGCCAATGCCGGCGCAGTCATCAGTGGAAGCAGGAGCAGGATCGAGATGAAATTGTTCACCCGCGAGCGCTTCTGAAGGAGCAGCGCGATGATCAAACCCAAGACGAGTTCGAGAACGACCGTCAGCCCCGCATAGATCAGCGAAATCTTGAGCGTGTTCCAGAATTTGGGGTCGGCGAAGAAGTTGATGTAATTGTCGAACCAGATGAAGCCTTTCATCGCCGGCAGGTTCAACCGGTAACGCAACATCGAATAGTAGACCGCGGTGAAGAACGGGATCGAGAATCCCGATGCACATAAGCAGCGCAGGCAAGCTCAGCAAATAGGGAAGCGCCTTCCGCATGAAGCGACTTTGTCTTGCGGGCGCATGAGTCTGTGCGGTTCCAGCAGTCATGGAGCCACTCTTCACCTTCGGTGTTTCGAGTTCAACATGCAAGCTGCGGGGCCTCCGGGAGAAGAAGAGGCCCCGCCCTGCTCTAGGTTTTAACCGAGACCGGCTTCGACCAATTTCTGGTCCATCTCGGTTGCCATCTTGTCCAAGCCCTCATCGACCGGGATTTCCTTGGCGACCATCTTCTGGAGGTTCTCCGCCCACAAGGTCGTGAGGTCGAAGAAGAGCGGCTGAGCTGTGAAGTAGATCTTCGCACCCGGAGCCGACACCTCATACTGGTTGAGATAGCCCGGATAGGACTTGTCGATGCGAGCCCGGAATTCATCATCCTTCCACACCGAAGAGCGTACGGGATTGACGAAGTCCATCTTGCGCGCCCCGAACAGGTCATGCTCGACTGACGACGCCCACTGCATGAAGTACCAGGCGGCGTCCTTCTGGGCGCCGGCATTGTTCATGGCGAGCGACCAGATCCAGACATTGGGCGTTGGCGCGGCTGCGGCGGGATTGGCCGCGAAGGGCGCATAGCCGAGATTGCCCTTCTCCTTGTTGTCGCCGCCATTCATGAAGTAGCCCAGAATATCGGCGTCGAAGATCATGGCGGAGGCGCCGGCGCCGAGATCGGTGCCGACCTGATACCAGGTGTAGTTCGCCCAATCCTTCGGGCCCGATTCCTGGATCATCTTCACCCAATCGGTGTGATAGGCTTTCGAGCCCGCCGTGTTCATGGCCGCCTTGAGCTTGCCGTCGGCAACATTGAAGTCGCGCTCGCCGAAATTGGCATAGCCCGACAGGAAGCCTGGATGGATGGTCGCCCATGACCGCGAGCCGCGAACGCCGACGCCATAGGGGCCGCCCAGATCCTTGGTCAGCTTGGCCGACACTTCGAGAAGGTCGGCAAGGTTCTTCGGCGGTTGCACGCCGACCTTGTCGAACATCGTCTTGTTGTAGGAGAGGTTGTTGAGCTCAAAGCCCCACGGAATGCACCATTGCTTGGCATCCGCCGAGCCGAGTTCGCCGCCCGGCACGCCGTTCCACGACGTCGAAGCGCGCAGACCCGGAAGAACGTCGTCCCAATTGTAGTTGGGGTTCGTCTTGGCGGGATCCTTGATGTATTCGTTGAGATCGGTGATCCAGCCAGCCGGACCATAGGTCCAGGTCATGTAGGCGCCGGTCATGAACGCATCATATTCGGACGAGCCCGAAGACAACGCCGCGGTCACCTTGTCGAAGTAAACGTCTTCGGGGAAGATATCCCAAGATGCATCCATGCCGGTCAGCGCCTTGAAGGCCTCGATATTGGCAATCATTGCATCGGCATAAGGATGCTTGTTGAGCAGAAGCTTCACCTTCGAGCCCTTGAACTTCATCCAGTCGAAATCCGCAGCCATGGCATTGGTCTGCGCCTGGGTCAGGAGGATGCCCGCGGCTCCCGCCGAAAGCCCAAGCTTTCCGGTCGTCCTGAGCAACTCGCGGCGGCTCAGTTTGTTCTTCACGAATGCGTCGAACAGGCCCTTTTCCTTGTCGTACATTGTCCCATTTCTCCGTTTACATCTGTGGTTACAAACGTCGTGGCTAGCCCGGTGCGGATCTCCCGTTCTTCTTTCCGGGCTCGCGTCCCGGTTTGGAATTGACGAGACGCCTTGCGGTTGCCTCGTCGGTGATCAGGCCGAAAAGCAGTCCGCTCGACAGGATCGCGCGGATGGCCCGAGTTTTGGCTGTGCCGCCCGCAAGAGCGACGATGCGATGCGATTTTAGATCGGCAATGCGCGGCGCCAGCGCGCGATCCGACAGATTGTTTGGCAGATGCGTGCCGTCATCGGCGAAGAACTGGCCAAGTATTTCGGCGACGGCACCAGTCTTGACGACGGCATCGACGTCTTCGTCATCGACCATGCCTGCGGATGCGATGAAGCTCTTGCGATCGACCTCGCCGATGCCCGCAATGTAAATCTGCGCCCTGCGGGCCATGGCAATGACGTCTGAAACGCCGAACTGTGCTTCCAGTACGGACCTGTCCTTGGCGCTGTTGGCGAAGAACGGCACCGGCATGACATAGGCTTCAGCGCCAGTCCGCTCGGCAAGGCGATGAATGACATCGAAGGGACTTGCCGCGAAGCGTCGGGTGAGGCCGCCAAGCAATGATACGAAGCGGGTCTTCTCGGCATCGACGCTCGGCATGAGGTCGACAGCGGCAGCCAAGGTACGGCCGTGGCCAATACCGATCAAATCAAAGCGTTCGCTTTCAATGAGGTTGCGCAAGTAGCGCGCTCCTGCCGTGCCCAACGTGCGAAGTGGCAACGGAACTTCATCGATATTCGGCACGACCTCGCAATGTTGAAGCCCGTAGGCGGCCCGCAATTGCTCCTCAAGCTCGATGCAGCCGGCAATCGGACCTTCGACGAAGACGCGGATCAGTCCTTCATTGCGCGCCCGCGCGATCAATCGATGCGCCTTGGTACTTTGCACGCCGAGAAGCTCCGCCACTTCGCCTTGCGTCTTGCCGCCAGCGAAATGCAGCCAGGCCGCGCGCGCCGCGAGGGCGGCTTCCTCATCCAATTGCAAGCTCGCCGAATGAACGTTCAACGCTTCCCATTCCCTGCTGCATTTTTTTTCTTGAGCTGAAATATTTTTCATAATAGCGTCGAGGTCAACAAAAATCGATGCTGCAGTGCAACGCGGGTCGCGACAGGAAATGGGATTTTCTCTCTCGCTCAACACCAATCCGCTGGTGAATCGCTTCGCCGAACCAGAGGATCTCGTCGCGGTGCTCGCCGATGAGATCGGCATCGGCCACATCCAGCTCGTGCACGAGTTCATCAACCCTGCCTGGGATGCCAAGACCGTCGCACGACTGACGGCGCGCATGGCGAAAGCCTGCGCCGAGAAACGGGCGAAGATCACTTCGCTGATGACCGGGCCCTATGGGCGGCTCAATCACTTCGCGCATCCAGACGCCGAGGTCCGCGCCTATTATGTGCGCTGGTTCAAGGGCATGGCGGATATAGCGGGCGACCTCGGGGCGCCGACGCTCGGCACACAATATGGAATCTTCACGTTCAAGGATTTCGACGATCCGGCGCGACGCAGAGACATCATGCAGATCGCGCTCGATTGCTGGCGCGAGGTGGCTGACCATTCTAAATCGCGCGGACTCACCTGGCTGTTCTGGGAATCGATGTCGGTCGGCCGGGAAGTTGGCCACACGATCGCGTCAGCCAAGGCGCTCCAGGACTGGATCGATGCCGCTGCGCTGTCGATCCCGCTCAAGCCATTGATCGACATCGACCACGGCGATGTGGCCTCGTCAAATCCGCGTGATGTCGACCCGTTTGCATGGGCGCGAGAATTCGCCACGCGCTCTCCCATCATCCACATCAAGCAATCGAGCATGAACAAGGGCGGTCATTGGCCCTTCACGGCGCAATACAACAAGGATGGCCGCATCACGCCGGAAAATCTGCTGGCCGCAATTCGCGAGGGCGGAGGATACGACAACGAACTCTGCCTCGAATTGGCTTTTCGCGAACGCGAGCCGACCGACCGAAGCGTGGTCGCCGCCCTTAAAGAGTTGGTCGCCTATTGGGCGCCCTTCGTCAACACCGGTTACAACTAGGCGCCGAGCAACCGACTTGCCTCGCTCGGAATCTCGGTAAAGGAATCAACGATCGCATCCGGCTCAAGATCGGCGAGCGGTACTTTGGCGTAACCGTAGGTGACTGCGATAATCGGGACGCCTGCCGCCTTGGCGAGCGCAATATCAACTTCAGAATCACCGATCATCAGCGCTGGCTTGCCACTGCCCGCGAGCGACTCGATGGTGAGCAGCAGGTGACGTGCATCGGGCTTTGCTATTCCGAACGTGTCTGGACCAGCGACCTGTTCGAAATGCGCAGCAAGGCCAAGATCGGCGAGTATCTGCCGCGAATATCGCTCCAGCTTGTTGGTGCAGACTGCGAGGCGATAGCCTTGATCCCGAAACAGCGGCAAAACTTCATTGACACCCGGATAGGCCTGCGTCTTGCGCGACAGGTTGCCGGCGTAGATTTCGTGGAAGCGCTTGATACGCTTTTCGAGGTCCGGCCCGTCGAGCTTAAGTCCGGACCTGTCCAGGCCCTTCGCCACCAGATTGCTAATGCCGTGGCCAATGAGACTGCGGCCGACATCGAGGCCAAGCGGCTGTTTGCCTTGTTCGACGAGCAACAGGTCAAGCGAGTCGGCAAGATCAGGTGCGCTGTCGACCAGCGTTCCGTCGAGGTCGAAGACCAACGTCCCTCGATGACTTTCTCGTGCAGACATATGATCGGCTTCCGCGATATCAGCCGGCGGACCTGACGGTCTCGGCGACCAATCGCGCCACAAGCGCTCCGGCTTCAAGCTGCGGTAGATGGCCAATACCTGCAAGCTTGTGAACGGCAATAGGATCCGGAACAGCGTCAGCATATTCCGCAGGGATGATCATGTCTTCGCGCCCAACGATGATACGGCAAGGACCGTCGTATTTTTCCAGCGGCTCGCGAATGGAGAACAATTGCGTTGAGCCCGAGAATACCGCCGCAGCAATGCGCTTTTGCGCTGCGGCCAGACCCGTGCCATCGCGTGCGGCCAGGGTTGCCCTGACCATGGCTTGCGGCAAAGCCCCGCGACGATGAACAAGGCTTTGCATCCACGATTTGAGGGCCGCTTCGGAATCGGCTGCGAGGAAGCCCGAAATGAAATCGCCGTTGATCTTCGGCCCGAGACCCGCCGGTGAGATCAGAGACATGGATTTGACCTCGAAGCCTTTGCGAACGGCGAGCGAAGCCGCGACCGCCGCACCAAGCGAGTGCCCGGCGAGGTGCAATCGCGTGTGACCGGCCTCGACGAGCGCCGCCGCAACGGCATCGACCAGATCGTCGAAATCCTCGATTGCGGCATCAGGCGACGCACCGTGGCCGGGCAAGTCGATGCCGGTTTTCTGGTTCGCAATTGTCAGGTGCTCGACGAAGGGTCGCCAAGCCGCGAGTTCGGCCCCGAAGCCATGGATAAAGACAAGGGGCGTGCCCGTGCCATCGCGCAGGCTGCGGAAAGCGAGGGAGGTCTGCGCCTTCGGCTCTTTCGCAGTGCGCGGCGATTTGAGAAGCGCCTCGATATCCCTGAAGACGACTGCGCCACGCGGGCCGCTCCCGCTCATGCGCGATATATCCAAGCCATTGGTGGAAGCGAGCCTGCGTGCCAAGGGCGAGGAGCGATGGCGATCGCCCGCTCCTAGGTGGATCTGCTTGGTCGGCGCGACAAAGGAACTCACGGTCGCCGCAGTCGCAACTTGCGTATCGCTCGCCGCGACCTCGACCTTCTCTCCCGCCTCGCCGACAAACAACAAGGGTTGCAGCACGGTTGCCGTATCGCCAAGCTTGTAGGCGATCTGCGTCACGGTTCCCGACGAGAAGGCCTCGACCTCGAAACTCGCCTTTTCCGACTCGACCTCGGCGACGACATCGCCCTTCTTGACCTTATCGCCCACCTTGACGTGAAGCGCCACGACCTTGGCCTCCGTCAGGTCCTGCCCCACCTGGGGTACGAGTATCGCCTCAGCCACGGAAACTCCTCCCCTCGCCTGTCAAGCGGCCCTCAGCTTGGTCGTCTCCATGGCGCGCGCGACGAAATCGACGGTTTTGCGCGTGGCGCCTGCGAATTCCGAAGCGGTGGTCACGAAGGCGCCGAAATGGCTGAATTCCTCGGGCCTCATTCCGTCGATCTCGTAGGCCTGACGGAAATATGGAATGCGCATAAGCTTGTCGATCACCGCCTTCGGCGCATCCTCTTCGATCGCATTGCGATCGAATTTCGGCAGCCTGTCTTCGACTTGCATCAACTGCGCGATGTAGCCCGGCGGGCAAGTATAAACGAAGTCGCCGCCGGCAAGCTTCTCGATGTGCCAGCTCGACGCCGGCCTGTTCGGGCCTGGATCGATGACGCGCATCGAGCATTGCAACATCTTGCTCGGATGACCGGATTCCTTGCCGAGCCGATAGGCGCGTTTCATCACCGCCATTTCGCCGTGAAGAATATCCTCGGGCGAAAGCGCAATTCCGCGCGCATCAGCCTGCGACTTGAGATCGCCGACATTGCCGAGCCGCGCCGACATGTGGGTAATGACAGAACGCCAGCGCGAAAGATCGACATTGGCCGCCTTGGCGCGTGCGAGGCCGCGCGACACCGCGTTCATGCAGGCCACATATTGCGGCACGGTGAAGGATGTCGTGTTGTTGGTCGGAATGCCGCGGGCGGTCAGTTCTTCGATGACCTCGTAGCCTTGCTGCGAGCCCGGGATCTTCACCATCACATTGCGGCCGATCGCGGCAAGCTCTTCGCCCTGGCGCAGCATACGCGACCTGTCGTTCACGAAGCGCGGATCGACTTGCCCGGAGATATAGCCAAACCTGCCGCCAGATTTTTCGTGGAACGGCAGGATCATTTCCGCCCCGCGACGAACGATGTCGAGATAGAGTGTCCAATAGACGGTCTCGACATCGTCGCCGGGCAATAACGATGAAATTTCTCGAATCTTCTCGACCCAATAGTCGGGATTGTTCTGGATCGCCTGAAGCGACAATGGCGGATTGGTCGTCACGCCATGAAATCCCATTTCTGAATCCAGGCGCAAGCGATCGGCATCGAACAGCCGAGTCAGTTGCTGCGACCATTCGAGCCTTTTCTCAGGCGGCGCACGGTCGAGCGTCTCGCGCTTCCAATTTGCGTAAACCAGCGGCGATGAATCCCACCAGATTTCACAATCCGGATTCGTCGCAGCGAGTTTTTCAAGGACGTGCAGTTTCATCACCGCTTACTCCGCCGCCATGGCGTAGGTAGGCGCGTAGAGGCTGCGCTTGACGGCGGCGACGATGTCCGACTTCTGCGGAACGCTCGCCTTCTCGAGCTCGAGGTTGAAGGGAATTGGAACATTGAGCCCGGCGACGATCTCGATCGGGGCGTCCAATTCGTAGAAAGCCTTCTCCTGAATGATCGACGCGATATCGGACGCTACACCGCCGCGGCGCACCGCTTCCTGCACGATGACGGCGCGATGTGTCTTGGCAACGGATGCGAGGATCATCTCCTCGTCCAACGGCACCAGAGTGCGCGGATCGACGATTTCAACATCGATGCCCTCTGCCGCAAGGACTTCGGCAGCCTCGAGCGAACGCGGGATCATGTTCGACCAGGCAATGATCGTCACATCCTTGCCGGGGCGCTTGATGTCGCCCTTGCCGAATTCGACGATATGCTCGCCTTCCGGGCACGGGCCCTTTTGTCATGTAGAGATGCTTGTGCTCCAGGAACATCACCGGATCATCCTGGCGCAATGCGTATTTCAGCAAACCCTTGGCATCGGCGGGGACGGAAGGCATCACCACCTTCAGGCCGGGAATGTGATAGAAAAGCGCCTCGAGACTCTGCGAATGCTGCGCGGCCACGCCGCCTCCGGCGCCGCCCTGGGTGCGCAGGACAAAAGGTACGCGGCCTTCGCCACCGGTCATCAATCGGAATTTCGCCGCCTGGTTGACGATCATATCCATGCCGAGCATGGCGAAATCGACATAGAGAATTTCGACGATCGGTCGCGCACCGGCGATCGCGGCTCCTACCCCGACGCCGATCATTCCGGCTTCGGCGATCGGCGTATCGCGAATGCGCTTCGGGCCGTACTTGGCGAGCAAGCCTTCGGTCACCTTGTAGGAGCCGCCACGCTCGGCAATGCCTTCGCCGATAATGAAGACTTCCGGGCTCCGCTGCATCTCCTCATCGATCGCCTCGCGCAAAGCTTCGCGATACATGATCTCGCGCATGGTCACGATTACTCCTCCCGCCTCAGTAAGCCGCTGCAAATTGCTGGAATTCTTCGGCCGTTATTTCGCGGCTGCTCTTGGCAAATGCCACCGCTTCTTCGAATTCGGCGGCGATCTCGGCCTCGATCGCCTCGATCTCGGATTTCTCGGCGCCCGAGATCTCGACAAGCGCATTGCGGGCGCGATCGATCGGATCGCGCGCCTTGTAATAAGCGAGCCGTTCCTCCGGCATGTATTTGCCGGGATCATTCACATGATGACCCATATGCCGGAACGTCTTTGCCTCGATCAGGATCGGCCCTTGCCCGGCCCGGCATTTCGTCGGCTGCTTCGGGGGTCAGGTGATAGACCGCGAGAGGGTCGTTTCCGTCGATCTGATGGCTCTCGACGCCGATGCTCGGTGCCGCGCTTGTACAGGTCTGTCTCGCGCGTCGATTCCTCGATCTGGGTCGAGACGGCATATTGGTTGTTCTCGATGACGAGGATGAAGTTGAGATTCCAGATCGCCGCAAGATTGAGCGACTCGAGGAAGGTGCCGTTATTGGAGGCACCGTCAGTGGTAAAGGTGACGGTGACGGCATCGGAGCCGCGGATCTGGTGCGCAAGCGCAGCACCGACGCCGAGAGGCGTTCCGGCCCCGACGATGCCATTCGCGCCAAGATTGCCGGCGGCGATGTCGGCAATATGCATCGAGCCGCCATAGCCGCGGCAATAGCCGGTATCCTTCTGCAGGAGTTCGGCAACCATCCGGTTGATGTCGGCGCCCCAGGCGATGCAGTGGCCATGGCCGCGATGGGTCGAGGCGATGTAGTCGCCCTTCCTTCAACGCCGCGCAGACGCCCGTCGCGATGCCTTCCTGGCCCAGATAGGGGTGGAAATAGCCGCGGATCAGGCCCTGCCGGTAAAGCTTGATGCCCTCGGTTTCGAAGACCCGAATTTTGTAGGCGGTGCGG
Source organism: uncultured Alphaproteobacteria bacterium (assembly GCA_963805405.1). Classification (GTDB taxonomy): domain Bacteria; phylum Pseudomonadota; class Alphaproteobacteria; order Rhizobiales; family Aestuariivirgaceae; genus JAEUMG01. The sequence continues at coordinate 1,629,070 of CAWDUC010000020.1, forward strand.
AAAATTTTCTCCAAAAGCTCGCGCGATGGCGCGTTCTTCTTTGCTAGCGCAGCCGCCACATATGCCTCCCCAAGACGCGTCGTTTCTTTGTTAAAACAGATGGTTGTCTGGTGCCTTTTGTATAATCAAAAGCTCCGCCCTGTCGAGAAAATTTCTTGCAAGAATAGCCAAAAGTTTCTGTCCGGATTTCTCCCTAACAGCCGGTCAAAACGGCAGGACGGCTGCAAAGCCTTGAATTCCGGGGGCTATTCCAGCCGTTTGTGGCACAAACCCGGTAAACCGGGGAGGAAAATTGCCTTCCCGGCCTTCTGGCGGTAGATTGGGCCTCGGTAGCCAAAGCAGAAGCAGCATGACGGACACCAACACCACCCAGGCCACGCCAAATGGGGACCTGCTGCACCGGATCCAGGAACGGTACGGAAATCTACGGAAATCGGAGCGGATCGTCGCCGACTTCCTCCGCGATCACGCAGGCACCCGCTTGAATTCTTCGATCACCGAATTGGGCCAGCTGCTCAGCGTCAGCGAAGCGACGATCAGTCGGGTCAGCCGTGCTCTCGGCTATGAGGGATATCCCGACCTTAAGTTGTCTCTTGCGGAAGGCGCGCGCCAGCGGAACTCCTTCGCCAATATTCCGATCGAAATCGATCAGAACGATTTCCTCGTCACGACGAGCGGCAATCTCGCCTCGCTCCTCGCCGCCAGCATTCAGGGGACGCAGCGCAAACTTGATGCCGCGCGGCTGGAGCGCGCCGTGGACGCTTTGCGGAGTGCCAAGAAGATACTCTTCGTCGGTGTCGGTGGTGCCGCTTCGATATGCGATGAAGCGGTGCATCTATTCATCAAGGCAGGTATCGATGCGGTCGCCTATCGCGATGGCTACACGCAAACCATCTGTGCGGCGAACCTCACCCCGGCAGACGTGATGGTGGGTGTGTCGCATACCGGCACGACCGACACAGTCGCGGTCGCTCTGCAAATCGCGCGCGACAATGGTGCCACGACGATCGCGATCACCAGCGACGCCACATCGCCGGTCGCCAAGGCTGCCGACGTCACGCTGACGACGTGGAACTCCTCGACGCCGCCGATCCCGCTCTATGGCGACTTCCTCGAAGGGCGGATCAGCCAGCTTTTCCTGATCGATCTTCTCTATCTCGGAATTCTGTTCCGCACCGGCGCCAAGACAGCCAAGAATCTGCAGGCAACCGGGCTAGCACTGGAAAAGCACTATCGCCGGCGCAGTCCGGCCGAAGGCTAGGCGCGCCCTGCACGATCGCCTGGCACGCCGCCAGATCGATCCCCGCGGCGAGATCGGCGACAACGCGATCGGCCAAACGGAAATCTTCACCCCCCGTGTAGGATGAGATCGTGACGATGCAATTCATGCCCGCGGCCTTGGCGGCTTCGAGGCCGTTCTGGCTATCCTCGATCACCACGCATTTGCGCAGGTTCGACGCCGAGTACTTTCGCCGCAAGATTGTAGATTTCCGGATCCGGCTTCTTGCGCTTGACGATGTCGCCGGCAAAAACCTTGATCTTCTGCGCGCGATCAGCCCCGAGCTTGCCGCTCACGACCGCGTTGACGGCGCGGTCCGCAGAAGTCGAACAGACTGCGATTGGAACGCCCGCGACGATGGCCTCATCAACCAGGCGAGCTACTCCCGGCCGCAAAACCATGTCGCCGCCATCGAGTCAGTTCCATGAAGATCGCCGTCTTGCGCTCATGCAGCTTCTTGATGAGTTCGCCGCGCCCGCTTTCCTCGACAGGCCAGCGCGTTTCATCGAAATGGCGCGTCATGCGTTCCTTGCCGCCGGCAATCTTCAGCAACTCGCCATAGCGATCGACGGACCATGTCGGCGTCGATCCCCAGATCTGCGAATGCCTTGTTGAAGGCGACGCGGTGGCCGTCGCGCTCGGTATCGACCAAAACGCCGTCGCAATCGAAGATCAAGGCCTGCATGCCGGCGGCCATTCATTGTGCAATCATCGCGGCATTCGCGGCGGCGCCTTGCCCGCCGACTTGAAGGCCCGAACCATATCCATGACGTCGGACTTCATCGCCTCATACTGGCTCTGGATGAACGGCAATGGCTCCTCGAGCTTCGGCTTCTCCTGTTTCAGTTTGACGAAACCGTCGATGAAGCAGTGCTTGTGCATGGTCGAGATGTTGACCTTGGCGCAGCCCCCCGCGATGCAATGGTCGAACTGCTCCTGGCTGAGCCCCGTTCCGCCGTGAAGCGCAATCGGGATATCGACCGCAGCGGTGATCTTCCAGCAGGTCATAGGCGATCTTGGGCTCGCCCTTGTAGAAGCCATGCGCCGTTCCGATCGCCGGTGCGAAGACCGCGAGCTTCGGCATTTCCTTGCAGAACGCCACGCACTCATCGAAATTCGCCAGAAGCGCCTTGTCCTCGGCGACGAATTTGTCGTCCTCTACGCCGCCGATTGCGCCCATCTCGGCCTCGAGGCCGATGCCAGCAGCTTCCGTCAGTTTGTAGACTTCGAGCGATTTGCCAAGATTCTGTTGGAACGGCATCGCCGAGCCGTCGAACATGACCGACGTCCAACCGGCATCGATGCAGCGCTTGATGACCTTCAATGTCATTGCAATGGTCGAGATGAAGCGCGACGGGAATATCGACGGTGTCGGCCAGCACGCGCACCCAACTCGCGACCGGCTTGTAAGCCCCAATGCTTCACGGTCTTCACGGAAACTTGGACGATGACCGGGGCATCGAGTTGAGCCGCGCCCTCGATGATCGAGCGCGCGCTATTGTAGTCGATCATATTGTAGGCCGCGACGCCATACTTGCCGGCCTGTGCCTGTTTCAATAGCGGGCGCATGGATATAAGTGGCATTGGCCCTCCTCGCGGTTGGTGTTTCAGGGTCGGCGTGCGGCCCCTCAGGGCTGCGCGTCATCGCTTGCAATTGGATCAGATGGTGGTCTCGGCCACGTATTTGGGATGGAAGAGGCGCGTCTTGCCCGACTTCTTCGCATCGTTGTCATAGACCGTGCCCTTCGGCGCGGAGACGATCTCGAGCTGTGCGCCCCATGGCGCCATGAAATAGCACCAGGTGAGACCGAGATTGGGTCCTTCCGTGTAGGAAGTGGGTTCACCCAGGACCTTGACGCCATTCTTCTTCAGGAAGGCGATTGCCTCGCTCATGTCATCGACATAGAAGGCAAAGTGATGGCCGCCAATATCGCTGTTCTTCGGCGGCATTCGGATTCTGGTCGGGCGCTTCATACTCGAAGACTTCGAGATTGGTGCCGTTGCCGCAGCGCATATAGCGAAATTCCTTGATGACGCATCGCGGATCGACATTGAGATGAACTTTCATCCAATCTCCATCCGAGCGGAAATTCTTCGCTGCAACGTAAAGCGTCTCCGCCCCAAGGATTTTTTCGAAGAAGTCGCAAGCTTCGTTGATATCGGGGACTGTGAACCCGATGTGTTCCATCCCACGCATACCCGGAATTGGCATTTCAATACTCCTTGTGTTTGTACTCAATAATACTTGGCGACGAAATCGGCGAGCGCCTGGTACTGGCCGGCCTGGGCAATGGCTTCATAAAGCCCGCGATAGATGCGGTGCTGGTCGTCATAAAGCGCCTTGTGCTTGCGATTGGGTTCGAAGCTCGCCTCGACATGCACCATGCCTTTTACCGCCTCGTCGATCGTCGAAAACGCGCCTGAGCCGAACGCGCCCAGGATTGCCGCCCCGAGAACCGTGCATTCGCGCTCGCGGGTGACCTGCGCCGGCTTGCCGATGATGTCGGTCATGATCTGCACGAAGCCGTTTGATTTCGTGCCGCCACCGGTCAACCGGAAATCGGTGATGCCGCCGTCGATATCGCTCTCGAAAGCATCGACGACCATGCGCATTTCATTGGCGCAGCCTTCAAGCAAGGCGCGGATCAGATCCTGACGATCGTGGTAGAGGCCAAGCCCCAGGAACCCGCCGCGAGAGGCGGCATCGTAGTAAGGCGTAACCTGGCTGGTCAGGAAGGAGTGGAAGATCAATCCCTTGGCGCCGATTGGCGACTTTGCGGACTCTTCGACCATGACCGAGTAAGGGCTGGTTCCGCGCAGCGAGCCCATCTCGGTTTCATCGCGACCGAGATTATTGCGCCACCATTTGAGGCATGCGCCTAGACTAAAGGCTGCGCCTTCGATGTCCCAGGCGCCAGGGACGCCATGGCCACCCCACCACAGGTTCCGGCCCTTGATGCGGTCGAGACTGTCGAGATGGGCGACCATCACACCAGAGGTACCGACGGTGAATTCGGCCATGCCCTGCTTGATCACACCGGCACCGATTGCCGCGCATTGCTGATCGCCCGCGCCGCGGCAAAGCGCGATACCCTCCGGAAGCCCCGTCGCTTCGGCGGCAGCCTTCGACAATTTGCCGGCCACTCCGGAAGGAACCCCGACCGGCGGAAGCCGGTCGCGATCGATGCCGGCCAAAGCGAGGATACGATCACTCCAGTCGAGCTTGCGGATTTCCATCATGCCATTCAACGTCAGCGAGGCAGGATCGGTCACCCATTCCTCGGCGCCGAGGCGATAGAGAAAGTACTCCTGGCCATTGGCGAACCAGCGGGTCTTCTCGAAGAGTGCAGGCTCGTTGTCGCGCAGCCACGCAATCTTGGAAGCCGACCACAGCGGGCTCAATTGCATGCCGGTGTGTTCCTGATGATCGGCCGGCGAAATTTCCTTGGAGAAGATCTCCTGATACTTGAGCGCGCGTCCGCAGTTCCAAACGATTGAATTGCCCAAGGGCTTCTTTGCGTTGTCGAGGTAAATGAAGGTGCCGCGCTGGCTGGACAGACCGACGGAGCGATAGGCGTCAGCCGGAAGGTTTGCCTTGTTCACCGCCTGCCGCGAGGCACCGCAGATGCCCTTCCACACGGCTTCCACATCCTGCTCGCTCCAGCCGGGATTGGGCGATATGCAGGGATATTCTTCGTAACCGTGACCGAGCGCCTTGCCCTGCTCGTCAAAGATCATCACCGTGCATCCGGTGGTCCCGGCATCGATACCGACAAATGCGCTTGCCTTCTTCGACATTCAGTCCCCCATTTCGCGCCTATCGCGGCATCCATTCCGTCAGGAGTTTCGAGAAAGCTCAGACGGTCATCTTGATCTGTTTTTCGTTAAGCGTCGCGAGGAGCGTGGCCTTGCGCTCTAGCACATCCTCGGAGCGGCCACGGACCGTGCCGGACTTGATCGCGACGCGCGTGTCGCCAATTCCATCCCAATCCGCGTTTACCTGGTAGCCGAGCGACGCCATGCGATCGGGCCAGGTCGCATCGAGCTTCACTTCGCGGTCACCGCCCTGCCAGACGACATAGCAGTGGAAGTCCGCAATACCGCCCGATGATATCCAACCCTTGAGTTCGTCCGACATGGAAGGCACGACCGGCATCGAGGCTGCAAAATCGCCTTCGATGAATTCGACGTCGGCATTCTCGCCGACATGACGAAGAAGGTCGCGGAGGAGGAGATGCTTGCCGGTGCACGAACCTCTGCCGGTCGCGATCACCAATTCCGGCGCGCGGTTGCCATCGGATGCATAGGTGAGATTGCGCACAGCGTGAAAGATTGCAGGAACGGTTGGGTGGCCAACGCCCGCATGAGCGTCGAGAAAATCGTCAAGCTGCCGACTATACGAAGAAGTGCTGGAGCACTGGGCTTCACAGCACAGCGGAACGGGGCAGAGCGAACACGCTTAGGGTCGCTGTTGTCCTCATCCGCATATGCGCTGATCCTCCCTGAAACTAATTTTCTTCCTTATTGTTGGGCCGGGAAGCTATCATTGGAAGATCACCGGCGTCCAGCATTTTAGGAGATTTCCTGAAAATATTTTTCACAGCAAAACGGCTGGCTGGCCTTAGAGAGCTTCCGATCAACACCTGTGGCTGTAACTTTCTTTACGACAGGCCGAGATCTAGAAATACGCCTTTCCAGTATCCGTAGCGAAGGCATGCCACTTGTCGCGATTGACCGTCAGATAGCACTTGTCTCCTGGATTTCCGGCAAATTCGGGCGACGTTTTCACCCGCACGCGCGCATCCGATAGCTGAACCTCGACGATCATGTCGCCGCCCAGCAATTCATTGACGAATACCTCGCCGGTGATCGCCGGTTCTGCCGGCCGGTCAAGCGCGATACTGAGAGCATCCGGGCGCACTCCCATGCGGATACTTCCCACAGCCGCGCTGCCATTAAGGCGCTTCACTTGCTCCGGCTTCATCGCGATCGCAAAATTCGGATGCGCGAGTAGCACCTTGTCGCCGTCGCCCCGCACATCGCAGGTGAGGAAATTCATCGCCGGCTCTCCGACGAAGCCGGCAACCCAGGCATTCACCGGATTATTATAGACCTCGCGCGGACTGCCGAGCTGCTGCAGCTCTCCCTCATGCATCACGGCAATCGTGTCCGCCATCGACATGGCTTCGAGCTGGTCATGGGTGACGTAGATCATCGTGGTGCCGAGCGTGCGCTGCAGATGCTTTATTTCGCCGCGCATATGCGCGCGTAGTTTGGCGTCAAGATGCGCAATCGGTTCGTCGAACAGGAACAGCTTTGGCTCCCGCACGATCGCGCGGCCGATGGCTACGCGCTGCTTCTGTCCGCCGGACAGTTCCTGCGGGCGGCGATGCAGCAATTCGCCGATTTCCAAGAGATTGGCCGCCGATTTCACGCGCTCGTTGATCTTCGCTGCGTCCTGGCCGCGCAATCGCAGCGGATTGGCCATGTTGTCGAAGACGGATTTGTGCGGATAGAGCGCGTAATTCTCAAAGACCATCGAGACGTCGCGGTCTTTCGGCGCCAGATCATTGATCCGCTGTTCGTCAAAGAGGATGTCGCCTGACGTGATGTGCTCGAGGCCGGCAATCATGCGCATCGTCGATGACTTGCCGCAGCCCGAAGGACCGAGAATGCTCAGGAACGACCCATCCGCACATTCGATATTCAAATCCTTGACGGCCGGAAACTCGCCATACTTTTTCCAGACGTTCCTGATCGATACTTTCGCCATACTAAGCTCCGCTCATTCCTTGACGGCGCCCATCGTAAGGCCCGTGACGAGATATCGCCTGATCACCAGGCCCAGCAGCATCATGGGCAAGGTCGTGACCACGCCCGCCGCCATGATCGATCCCCATTGGATGTTCTGCGGCTGGACCAGCTCGCGTGTTGCGACGGGAAGCGTCTTTGCGCCACCCGAACCGATGATCGCAGCGAAGAGGAAGTCGTTCCACGCGAAAAGCACGCAGAGAACGAGGAACGCGCCAATGCCCGGCGCTACGAGCGGCAGAATCGACAAAAATGCTTGCGGGCGCGTAGCTCCGTCGACCATCTGGGCTTCTTCAATCGCATAAGGAACGTTGTCGAAGAAGCCTTTGAGAATCCAGATCGCGAAGGGAAGATTGAAAGTCGTATAGGCGAGGATCAGACCCGGCAGTGTCCCGACGAGGTCGAGCGAACGAAAGATCGCATAGAGCGGGACCATGACGGCGACGACGGGGGCCATACGCGTCGAGATGATCCAGAAGAAGAGATCGCTCTTGCCCTTGAATTCGATGCGCGACAGCGAATAGGCACACATCGAACCCAGCACGACAGAAATCAGTGCCGATCCGCCGGCAGCCACCAGACTGTTCAGGATGTACTGGCTGAAGTTGAGGTTCACGAACAGATTTTCGTAGTGCTTGAAGGTGGGCGTGAAGTCGAAAAAAACCCCCGCTCCCAGCCAATCGCCAACTGCCGGAATCCTGAACGCCTCGAGCAGATCCTTGAAGGACGAGACAAACATGATGAAGATCGGGAGCAGCGTCCAGATCAGATAGAGAAAGATGAAGACGCCCGAGAACCAGCCGAAAGCCCTGTTGAGCGGCGTGTCGTAGCGCACGATATCGCGGGAAGCCATGAGTTAGGCCTTCTTCGTCTGTTGGCGATCGAAAACCTTCACCAGGATCATGCCGAGAATAATGGTGACAACGAGCAATGTCAGCGCAATTGCGGCGCCGCGCCCAAGCTTGAAGAATTTGAACGAGACCTCGAACAGGTAGACAGGCAGGATTTTGGTCGCGTTGCCGGGTCCGCCACCAGTCAACACCAAAATCGAATCGATGAAGCGGAAATTGTCCATGAAACGCAGCATCACGGCGATGAGCAGAACGGGATAGAGATTGGGCAGCGTCACGGAGAAAAAATTGCGAAGCGGCGAGGCGCCGTCGACCATATTGGCCTCAAGCTGGTCCTGCGGCACGCGCTTCAGACCGGCCAGGGTTATCAACGTGATGAGCGGCGTCCACTGCCAGACGTCGACTAGTACGATGCCGTACATGGCCGTGCCGGGACTTGCGAGAATGGATTTCGGACCAAGGATACCGAGGCTCTGGAACAGCCAGTGATACCAGCCGAACGTGCCGTTATAGAGGAAGTACCAGACGAGGCCGGCAACGATGGGCGCCATCATCATGGGCATCAGAAAGGCCGTGACGAGAAACTTCTCAAGGCGCGAGCCATTCAGCGCGATCGCTAGAAAAACGCCGATGCCGATCTGAAGCAGCAGGCACAAGGCGCTGTATTGGAACAGAAGAACCCAGCCGTTGAGATAGCGCGAGTCCGTGGCAAGCTTGGTGAAATTCTCGAAATTGTTCCAGACGGCCGAGCCAATTTCCACATCATGAAGGCTCATATAGATCATCCAGAAGAACGGATAGATCGAGATGCAGGCCAATAGGACGATGGCCGGCGCCATGAGCCAGAAGAAATAGGCGCGCGACGGGTGGGGATTGAGGTGCAGCGGCTCGGTGATGCCGGTCGCAGCAGGGCGCGATTCGACGCTGTCCAGTATCTGCCTGACCCTGAAAAGGGATTCACCGCGCCCGGCTTGCTCGTAAGAAAGTGCAGTATCTGTCATCGGACTCGCATCTGCACCCGCCGATCAGACGGATGTCGGGAAGAGTGACTGGAGTAAGTGTGCCGCATCCGGCGCCCTTGCGGGCAACCGGATGCGACGCGTTCAGCGAACTCTATCCCGCGTTGTTCAGCTCGTCCAACTGAGTCTGAACCGACTTGCAGGTCTCTTCAGCCGTCTGCTCGCCCGAGCAGCACTTCTGCACTTCGCCGGCGAGGATCGAGTAATACTCGTTGGCTTGCGGAATCTTCGGCCCAAGAACGAAGTTCGGGTTGGCGATGCTAGGGCCGTATGCGGCTTCGAAGGTCAGGGCATTCGGCATGGTGGTCGGCCGCTTCATCGCAGCCTGCACTTCCGGCATGGCGAGCACCGACTTGCGGGTCGGGGTGCCACCGAGGCCCTTGAGAACGTTAAACTGGTTCTCGCGCGAAACCGACCAGATGGCGAAGATATAGGCCGCACGCTTCAGATCTTCCGACGCGTTGCCATTGATGCCGATGCCGCCGATGCCACAATTGCAGCCGTTGACCGCCGGGCCGCCATTCTTGATCCAGCTCGCCTCGCCCTTCGGGCACATCGCATAAGCGGTCTTTCCGCCGGCTGCGCGCGACTTCGTCTCGTCTTCGATCGACGCGGCGAATTCGTGATACTGCACCTGCATGGCGATATTGCCGGACTGGTAGACTGTGTTGAGCTCAAGAGTGCCATTGGCGAGGTTGTCGGGATGCGACACGTCGGCCAGGTCCTTGAAGCGCTGCATGGTCTCGATCGACTGCGCATCGCCCCAATTGGTCTTGCCCGGCTTCTGGCTGCCGTAGACATCGTCGATGTTCCAATCCATCCAGCGGCCGTTCGCGAACAACATGCGCTGAATGTCGAGCTGCGTCGTCCAGGCGAAGTTGCCCTGGTGCTGCGCGTAGCCGTAGGGAACATCCTTGCCGGCTTCCTTCGCCTTCTTGAAGAAGGCCGCGATATCGGTCATCTGCTTCCACGTCGTCTCCGGCGTGAATTCGAGGCGATAGCCATATTCCGCTTCGAAGTCCTTGGAATTCTGTTCGAAGAGATCCTGGCGATAGAAGGTTACTGCGATGGCGGTGTCATAAGGAAGCGCGACAATCTTGCCTTCCTTGTAGAAACGTCCGCAGGCCGAGAGGAAGTTGTCGAACCATGCATCGTCGCCATAGCCGTCCGCATCCTGCGGCAGCGTGTTGTCGCCAAAGAGCGGCGTCATGTCGGCGTAGAATTCACCGAACGGCGCACCGATCGGCTTGTCCTGCACATAGTTGAGCACATAGTCGGCCTTGCCGCCGCGAAGATCGATGCCGACCTTCTGCTGCACGACCGGAAGGTCGTCGGTCAGAATCGTAACGTCGATCCCGGTGAGATCAAAGAAAGACTTGATATTATCGCGGATCGCAAAGGACGGCGGCGTATTCTCCGACATGAAGACGAGCTTCGAGCCAGCATACTGCTTCCACTTTGCTGCATCAGACGATTGGGCCTGGACGCGCGAACGCGTCACGGTCGATCCGAGGCCCAGGGCAAGCGAACCCGCACCCAGTGCTGTCGCAACGCCGCCGCCAAGCTCGAGAAACTTGCGGCGATTTACACGGCTATAGATGGCATTCTTCGGCGTAGAAAACATGTAGGTTCCTCCCATCCGGCGGCATTGAGCTCGATCCCGGAAAATGTTGTTAAGCGCGTCTTTCGCGCCCCCGTTCCAAAGCCCCACCGGCCCGGCCAGACTTTGGCATTTTCCCGACGTTTTTGCGTCGTCGGATAAAGCCTAGCCATAAGGAGAGATCATGTAAATTATTTTTTTCATTGGCTCTTTTTGTAACATAAATCCGTGGGCTAATTTCTATGCCATTGATTTTCAATAATGTTTATGTTCGAATATTTTCAGAATTAAGCATCTGCCCGCAACCCCCGATGGAAAATTTGGTTCGGAATGGGGCCATGACGTGTAAGCGGGCCTCGCCTTCTGACCATAATTTAATGAGCGCGGACGCAATCATCAAATGGGCTCGACATGACCAAGCCTGATCTTCCCAAGCCCGACTTCGCATACAAAATGCGGCTCATCGGCCATTCGGATCAGGGCGGTCGGCCCGATGGCGTGCAATTGATGGTGCATCGTGGCTTTGCCTATGTCGGCCACATGTTCTCAAAGGGCTTCAGCGTCATCGACGTCTCCGATCCGCGTAATCCCAAGGCGGTGAACTATATCGCGGCGCCGGAAAACACCTGGAACATCCATCTCCAGACTCATGACGACCTGCTTCTCGTCATTCACGCCAAGGACATGTTCGCCTCCGCCGAGTTTCAGGATGAGAAGGCCTACTACAAGGGCGCGCTCGGAACGAAGGTCGGTGGTGATACGAAGCAGGCTCGCAATTGGTCGGCAGGTGTCGCCGTCTATGACATTTCAAAACCGGCCGCGCCGCGCCGGATCGGTTTCATGCCTGTCGATGGCGGGGGGCCGCATCGCATTTGGTATGTCGGCGGACGCTGGGCTTATGTCTCAGCCCTGCTCGACGGGTTCACCGACTGCATCCTTCTCATTATCGATATGCAGGATCCAACCAAGCCGCAAGAAGTCGGCCGCTACTGGCTGCCCGGCATGAATGCTGCCGCCGGCGAAACGCCGAGCTGGGCTCCTACCCGGCGCTACGGGCTTCATCATGCGATCGTTCATGGCGACACGGCCTATGCCGCTTGGCGCGACGCCGGCATGGCAGTTATCGATGTCGCCGATCGCAGCAAGCCGAAACTCATCGTCCATCGCAACTGGTCGCCGCCTTTCGGTGGCGGGACGCATAACTGCCTGCCGTTGCCCGACAGGGATCTGCTTGTCGTTGCCGATGAAGCCGTCCTCGATAATCAGGAGGACGGATTGAAGCTGATCTGGGTGATGGATAATCGCGAAGTATCAAACCCGGTCAGCATCTCCACCTTCCCGACGCCGGCCGAAGCAGACTACGCGAAGAAGGGCGCCCACTTCGGACCGCACAATGTCCATGAGAACCGCCCGGGAAGTTTCGTCAGCTCCGAGAGGATCTTCGCGACCTATCAGAATGCCGGCATCAGGGTGTTCGACATCCGCGACCAGTACCGTCCGATGGAAGTAGCTGCCTTCGTCCCTCCCCGTCCGGCACGCCTCGTCGATCCGCGGCCCGGTCGACCGCAGGTGATCCAAAGCTGCGACATTTTCGTCGACAAGAACGGGCTCATCTATTCCAACGACTATAATGGCGGCCTCTATATCCTCGAGCTTCAGGCCTGAGCGCCAATCTCCCAGTCTGGCCTTGCCGACGTGAGTGCGGGGCGATCGAAACGAAAGGCCTCGATATCGGCCGTCGGCTTGCCGTCGACCAACAATTCGGTCAGCGTGCGGCCAAATAGTGATGCGAACTTGAAGGCATGCGTGGCACCGACCGCGCAGACGCAATTGGGATGGCCGGGGATGCGATCGAGAACGAAGTCGCCGTCGATCGTATGCGTCAGAAGACATGTCTTGGTATAAAGCACAGGGCCATGGGCGCGCGGAATGTGCTCGGCAACGAAGCGTGTTACATCGTTTTCATTGTGAGCATCGGGCTCGAAGCTTCGCCTGTCGGGATCGACCGGGAAAAAACGGTCCTTGGCAACCTTGATGCCCTCGGCGCCATAGACCGGAAAACCATAGAAATTGTCGAGGATCATCCAGATCCAGACCGGAAAGCGCTCCGGCCCAAATTCCGCAAGATTGGGGCTCGCGAAGTAAGTTACCTGCTCATGGGTGACGCGCAGTGGCAATTCGAAGCCCAGATGCGCAAGCATCCTGTTGGTCCACGGCCCGGCGGCAATGACGAGCTTCTCGCATGAGAAGGTCCGGCCGCCGGCCACAACCTCATAGCCGCCGCCCGTCTGCCTGATACTTGCGACGGGCATATTGTCGACGAGCGTCGCGCCGTTCCGCTTTGCGATGCGACGATGCGCGGCATTGGCCTTGATGGCACCGACGAGACCACCGTCCGGCTGATATACGCCGTGGATATCGTCGCCGAAGCGGAACTGCGGAAAGCGGCGTCTTAATTCCGCATTCTCGAGGATTTCAAACGGCACGCCGCAAGCGGCCATGCTGCGATTGTAATCGTCTTCGCGCAGTGTGGTGACCGGCGGCCAGAAATTGATCTCGCCCGTCTTGACCACAAGCTGCTCACCCGATTCCTCCTCAAGCACGTCCCAGGCCCGATAGGCCTCCTCTGCGAAACGCACATAAGGCACCGTGTGGTAGGTCTTGCGGATGATGCGCGAATGATCCTGGGATTCGCCGCGCGCGTGACCCAGCTCGAACTGCTCGATGCCGAGCACATTTTTTCCAGTCTTGCGCGAAAGCCAATAGGCGGCGGCACTGCCAAGACCGCCGAGCCCGATGACGATGTAGTCGAAGCTATCATCCATGCACTTGTCCCGAATAGCGAAACACAAGGCTACGATCGGGAACGCTATGAGACAAGCTCGGGAGGAGAATAGAGAAGTTTACGCTGCAGCGGCGGTTGTCCGGCGCAAATGAGGCGTGCGGCGCTTCGCCGATCGTTCCGGAGTTTCCGGAGCCACTGTCGGACCGAAGCCCAGATCTTTTTCGATGCGCGCCCCCGCTTCGACTACCGCGGCCGCTATGGCTTCAACGCCGTCCAAGCGCATGCGGTCTTCTGGTCCCGCAAGGCCGATCGCGCCGACAATATTCCCCGAAGGACTGCGGATGGCCGTCGCAATGCCAAGAACGCCTGCACGCCATTCACCGCAAGTGACCGAATAGCCCTGCTTGCGGATCAGATCGAGATCGCTGCGGAGCTTCGACACCGAACTTACCGTGTGCTCGGTGAAGCGCTTCAGATTGGCTCCGACCTTTCGAACGGTCTCGTCAGGCGCATAAGCGAGCATCGCCTTGCCGCTGGTCGAGCAGTAGGCGGGTGCGCGGTCGCCGATATTCACATAAATCCTGACCGCATGCGTGCCGTCGGCCCTGTCGACGTAGAGCGCTTCGACGCCATCCAATATCGAGAGGTGAGCGGTTTCGCGCGTCTTCATGGCAAGCTCACGCAAATGCGATGAGGCAACCGCGCGAAGATCGAACTTGCCGGAAACCCGAATGCCGAGCTCCCACAGCCTGAGCGAAGCCTCATAGCGTCGACCGTCGGCAGAACGGCGGACATAGCCGCATTCCTCCAGTGTTCTCAGAAGACGATGAGCATTGCTCTTGCTCATCCCGCATTGGCTCGCGAGATCCGTCAGGCTGCGCGCGCCGTTGCTCAACGCCAGCGCCTCCAACACCTTCAGACCTTTGACGACGGTCGTCTCCACCTGATCCTCCGAGCCCCGCCCCGCGTCGATTCGTGGGCCGATAAAGAGCTATAACACCCGGAAGGGTATTTCAGTATTTGAAATTTTCAGTATTTGGAACGGCGTCAGGCAGCGCCACGAAAGTCCTTCAGCACAATTTTCGCTGCATTATGCCCTGGTACGCCAGTGACCGCGCCTCCGGGATGTGTCGAGGCGCTGCAGAGATAAAGGCCGCTTACGGGCGAGCGATAATCTGCATATTTTCGCGCCGGCCGGCGGAAGAAGACCTGGTTTAGGGTCAAGTCGGCGTGGTGCGGATTGCCGCCCGGCAGGCCGAAGATGTCCTCATAATCCGAGGCGAGTAGAATCTGCTTGTGGATCGCATTGCGCGACAGGGTCGGGGCGAATTCGGCAATTGCGTCGAGGGCAGCATTCAAGACAGTCTCGTGCATTGCATCGCCGTGATCGGCGCCTGGGCCAGAGGGAACGTGACCGCCATAGATGCTGAGGATATGACGGCCTTCGGGCGCGAGCGAAGGATCCACGACAGTTGGCGCCTGCACGGTCAGATAGGGCCGTCGCGACACGCGGCCTTCGCGCATGTCGAGATAGGCCTTCTCGACATAGTCGATACTCGGCGCGACGCAGACCTGGACCGGATAGGTGTTGCCGAGGCCGGCTTTTCCGAGGTCCGGATAGTGAGGCAATTCCTCGACCGCGAGATGAATCTTGAAGGCTGTCGACTGTCCCTTGAAGGCGCGGATATCGCGCAGGAACTCACCAGGCAATTCACTCTCTTGGACGAGATTGAGGAAGGTGTGGCGTGCGGAGGCATTCGCAATGACGGTCTTTGCCCGGATCTCATCGCCACTGGCGAGGACGACGCCCTGCGCGCGGCCGTCTTTCACGAGGATGCGCGAAACCTCCGCATCGACGCGCACCTCCATGCCGAAGCGCGCTCCGGATTGGACGATTGCTTCGCTGATCTTCCCCATTCCGCCGCGTACGAGTCCGGTGCCGCCGGCTGCCGTCTTGTTGTCGCGCAATTGATTGCGCATCAGGAAATAGGCGGTGCCGGGCGTGTGGAAGCTCACGCTCTGCCCGGCGCCGCCGACCGGATAATAGCCGAGGATCATTTTGACGGCATCGGATTCAAACCAGCGGCTCAAGTAATCATAGGCGCTCATCGTCATCAGGTCGGCAACGTCATAGAACGAGCCGACCATGCCGCGATTGCGCCAGGCGAAGAATGCCATGTCCTTGAGATTGCGCGGACTCAAGGAACTCGGATCGAAGGGGATCTCCCACATGAGCTGCTGGAACACCGGCCCCAGCTTGGCGAGATGGGCCGCAAAAGCCGGATAGGCCGCGGCATCTTTCTTCGAGAAGCGCGCAAATTCCGCGGCTAGCTTGGCCGGTTCCTTCCAGACCGCGATCGGCCCGGCATTCTCGATGTGATGCACGATCGGCGGCGTGGAGATGACCTCATAGCCAAACTTCTGTAGTTCGAGATCGAGGATCACCTTCGGCTGGAGCAGGCCCATCATGTGAGCCGCTGTACTGACCTGGTAGCCCGGCCAGATCTCCTCGGTCACGCAGGCGCCACCAGCGATGGAGCGGCGCTCGAGCACGCAGACTTTCAGGCCTGCCTTCGCAAGATAGGCACCGCAAACCAGTCCGTTGTGACCGGCGCCAATAATGATGACATCGCAATTGTTCATGCGAGTTCGCTACACGCGCGCGCGCAGTCTGACGGCTGCCAGCCGCGGCCGTTTCGACAATCTAAGCGACTGCGCACCAGTGCGATGGCGAGCCCGGAACCGGCCACACAAAACAATTCGTTCCTAATAATGAAATTCGATTGTGCATGTTGACACTTCTTTCGGGTCGATGCTAGCGTTTTATTGCGTGGTTTTAGGCGTGAATAATTCTATTCCGTCTCCCAAAGGCTGTTTCGAGAATTGCCCCCGCAATGGTCTATAATGCGCCGCGCAAAACGCATTTAAGAAGGACGTGAAATGAGCGACCCCGTGAGACGCAACCGGCCGCAAGGCTTTTCGACGCGCGCGATCCATCTTGGATATGATCCGGCGAGCGAACAAGGTGCCCTCACACCACCGATCTATATGACGTCGACCTTTGCCTTCGAGACGGCGGAGGCGGGATCGGAAATGTTCAGGGGCGAGCGCCCCGGCTACATCTACGGGCGCACTCGCAACCCAACGCAGACCATCCTCGAAGAGCGGATGGCAAGCCTCGAGGGCGGTGAGGTCGGCATGACGACCGCTTCCGGCATGGCGGCCATGTCGAGCGTGATGCTGACCCTGCTCAGCGCTGGCGATGAAGTGGTCATCGACCATACGCTCTATGGCAATACCTTCGCTTATTTCACCCAGGCCCTCCCCCGTTTTGGCATCGTCGTGCGCATTGCCGATTTCATGAATCCCGAGACCCTGACGGCGCAGCTCAGCGACAAGACGCGGGTCGTATATTTCGAGACCCCGGCCAATCCCAATCTCCGCGTCATCGATATCGCCGACATCGTGCGCCGCGCGCACAAGGTCAACGCGCTGGTCGTTGTCGACAATACTTTTGCAACGCCTGCCCTGCAGCGACCGCTCGAGTTCGGCGCCGACATGGTCGTTCATTCGGCGACGAAATATCTCGGCGGCCATGGCGATCTTCTGGCCGGCATCGTCGTCGGCCCGAAAGAGACCATGACGAAGGTGCGCCAGACTGGCCTGCGCTGGATCACCGGCGCCACGCTCTCGCCCTTCAACTGTTTCCTTCTTCTGCGCGGCCTCAAGACGCTGGAAATCCGAATGGAACGCCATTCGGCTTCCGCGCAGGCGATGGCGGAATTTCTGGTCAAGCATCCAAAAGTCCAGAATATCTCCTATCCTGGCCTTCCCGAATTTCCGCAATATGCGCTCGCCAAGAAGCAAATGTCGGGCTTCGGCGGCCTCATCGGCTTTGAACTCGAGGGCGGCCTGGCGCGCAGCATGGCGCTGATGAACAAGCTGAAGCTCATCACCCGCGCCGTCAGCCTTGGTGATGCCGAGACATTGATCCAGCATCCTGCCAGCATGACGCATGCGATCTATGGCGCCGAGGAACGCGCCAAACACGGCATCAGCGACGGCCTCCTGCGCCTGTCAATCGGACTCGAAAATGCCGACGACATCCTCGACGACATGGACCAGGCGCTCCGGGCAGTCTAGGCGCCGGACACCGAGAGCCCGAGTGCGGCATCCAATGGTTTCGGTGCGCCGGCACCTGGCTTTAGCAGCGTAACCGAAGAAACGCCGTCAAGGCGCGCGATAATGCCGCCTTCAACAACGTCGACCCATTGCGTGCCGAGTTTATAGCGCAGGCACTCCCCTGCGATTGCGTTGGCGCCGAACAGTATGTCGAATTGCGACTTTGCCATCGCCAGCGACTTCACCGCGACCGTCATGCCCGCCGTTCCGATGACACCATTGGGATGCTGCGCATGCGTCATCGGAATGCGCAGATCACGTCCAACCGTATCTTCGAGCAGAAACGGCAAGGCCGGATAGCCGGCGCCTATCCCTAAAAGTATCAAACGCACGCCCCAGGGCCGACCGTCACGCAATGTGCGCTGGTGTTCATGCGGACCATCTAGCGGCAATCCCGCCGCGACAAGCCGCGCGCGGTCGTCGTCCAGGTCGGTGCAGTCAATCGAATAATCGGCCCAGCCGTCACCGCGACCGAGGAGATGCGCGAAGCGATGGCGCGAGCGTGCGGCCGCATCGCGGATCGTCAGTATCTCGATGTAGGAACCATCGGCAAAGCAGATCAGCTTCTGAACTGTCGCCGCGGATTCCCTGCCAAGATCGTCGCGCTCGGTGATGAGGAAGCCCGCGGCGGCGAATTTCGCTGCGACGGAGTCGAGTTCGGTCGGGTCGGGCACGAGAAAGATCGTGTGATCATGCCGGCGCAGCATTATCGCCTGGCTCTTGCAAAGCGATCGAGCCTGAAGCCTCCGGCATCGACCACCGGCCTATCCCCGGTCACGAGATCGGCCGCCAATCTCCCCGCACCAGGTCCCAAGCCAAAGCCGTGACCTGAAAGGCCGGTCGCCACATAAAGACCCGGCACCTGCGCGACCTCGCTGATCACCGGCACCGCATCCGGCGTGACGTCGATCAATCCGCCCCAGCGGCCGGCAATCCTGGCATTGGCGAAGAACGGATAGGCTTGTGCTGCATTGCGCTTGGCTTCGTCGAGCACCCATTCGGCGGGCTCGGGTTCGGCAATGCGATTCTCCTCGAAAGGCGTTACCTCATCCGGCCGCCAATTCCGCTTCATACGCGCGGCTTCGAGAAAGCTACGGCCGAGCCGCAGACGCAGGCTCTGCAATCCCCGCAGCATCGCCGGGCGAAAATCGCTGAACAGCCGGAACGAGTCCGGCACGATATCGAAGACCGTGGCATCGGCCTGCGAGACGATATAGCCGCCATCGGTACGCTTGCGCCACCCGAAGCGGCGACCAGCGACGGAAATCTCAGGGCCACCCGGCATCGGTTCGGTGTAGCTCACCGATCCCATGACGCTCACCATCGGCATGTCGACACCGAGATTGCCGAGGAACAGTCGCGACCATACGCCGCCTGCGAGAAGCACCGATTGGCATTTGATCGCCCCCTTCTCGGTAACAACACCAGAAACGCGGCCTGCCTGCCGTTCGATCGCGCGGACCGCGCATGCCTGATGCAGGCTCGCTCCCAACTCACGCGCCGCCGCCGCGATCGCCGCCGTCGCCTGCGCCGGCTCGGCGCTGCCATCGGACGGCGTATAGAGCGCGCCCTTCGACGCTTCAGCGCCGCCTCGGATCAGGCGATCGACCTCGCTTCCCGAAATCATCCGGCTATCGAGCTGGAAGGCGCGAACGGAGGCAAGCCAGGCTTCGTAATCCGCCGCGTCGTCGGGACTGCGTCCGCAGAGATACATGATGCCGGTGGTGCGAAAGCCGGTGTCGAGGCCACCAAAGATACTAGGATCACGCCAGTCGCTCATGCTGTGGCGCATCAAGGGCAGTTCGGCGGGATCGCGCAAAGTATTGCGGCACCAGCCCCAATTGCGCCCCGACTGCTCGGCGGCGATCGCGCCCTTCTCGCACAGCGCCACCGAAGTACCGCGCTTTGCGAGATGCCAGGCGGCCGATGCTCCGGCGATGCCGCCGCCGATCACCACGACATCGACGGCCTTCGGCAGCATCGCGTCGGAATGTATCGTGCGCAATTGCAAGGCGGGGTTGATGCGGAACGGCAGTGTGCTTCCCCCCTCCCCCTTGTGGGGAGGGCCGGGGCGGGGGTCGCGTTGGTCTCGCATCATGGCTTTGCGCGGCGCGGAGAGGATTGACCCCCATCCTTGATCCCTCCCCACAAGGGGGGAGGGAGATACGCCTACTTCCCCTTGCTCAGTTTCGGCGTGTCGGAGCGCTGGCCCCATTCGTGCCAGGAGCCGTCATAAAGCTTCCAGCCGGGATTGCCGCCGCGCTCGATCATGAAGCCGAGGATCGCCGCTGTGACACCCGAACCGCAGGTGGAGATCACATTCCCCGATACATCGGCGCCTGCATCCTTGAAGACTTTCGCCGCCGCATCGGCGTCGACAAAGGTAAAGTCGGGCCTGAAGAAGCGCTGCCACGGCGTGTTGACAGCGCGCGGCATGTGGCCGCTCGGAACGCCGGGATAGCCCGAACCCTCCGTGCCGTCGAAGCGCGCTGCCGTCCGCGCATCGACGATCGTGGCACCACCTGTCTCGACGACGCCCAGCACATCCTTGACGTTCGCCACCGCGCCGTCGCGCAGCTTCACCTTGAAATGTCCAGGCTTCGCCGGCGGCGGATCGCCAGCCTCCACGGGGCGGCCTTCGGCTTTCCATTTGCGGAACCCGCCATCGAGGATGCGCACCTTGTCGTGGCCGAAGACGCGGAACATCCACCACAAGCGCGCCGACACATAGCCGCCATCATAGATGACGACGGTCGTGCTGTTGTCGATGCCCAGTCGCTCTACTTCGTATGACCAGCGCTCGCTGTCGGGCAACATGTTCACATAGGGCGAGACCGGATCGGAGACGGTATTGAGATCGATGAAGCGCGCGCCCGGAATGTGCTCGCGGCGAAAATCATCGATGGCCAGCTTGCCGGCCTCGGGCAGATACCAGGAGCAATCGAGGATCGCGAGCTTCCCGTCCTCGAGATGCGCTGCCAACCATTCCGTCGATACCAGCCAGTCGCTCATTGGCATTCCTTCAAACAGCGCGCTTCATCGTGGTTCGCTTCTGCTCGGCACCTTGCAATGCGGCGAGCACATCCCGCACTTGTTCGGGCGTCACTTTTTCGCCGGCGTCGATCCGCCGGTCGATTTCTTCATAGAGTGCGCGAAAGTATATCTGGCGCTGGACGCGCGGCATGGGTTGCACCAATGCCGAGATGGCGTCATGCATCGCGGAGGGCCAGCGCTTGTGATAGGCCTCGCGCACCGGACCGAAGTCGAATTCCTTGAGCGGCTTGCCGCCGCGCGCTTCGCGTATCGATTTACGGAGCGCCTCGGTGCCCGCGGCATCGAAGCCCTTGGCCGAGTCGCAGACGACACCGTAGCTCTGGCGCGCCGTTTCCGCGGAAACATAGCCATCCTGCACGTCGTCCCAGACCTTCGTCGCAGGTCTCTCAAGCGGATCGCCATAGCCGCCGCCGCCTTGCGTGCCGAGCCGCAATACATCGCCGGTATTCATTTCGAGGATGTCGATCTTGCCGATGTCGCGTTGCTTGTCGGTCTCGGGATTGAGCAAGGTGAAGCCGGTGGTGCCCGGCGTCCCGCCGAGGCGTCCTGCCGGCGGAAAAATATATCGCTCCATATTACGCGAGGTGACGGTCGAGTAAGGTGCACGCGTTTCGAATTCGATGATCGAACCGGTGCCGCCGCGATAGCGCCCCGCTCCGCCCGAATCCTCGCGCAGGCCATAATGGCGGATGAGGATGGTCGGCATCTCGCGTTCGAGAAGTTCAGTCGGCACGTTCTTCAGAAAGTTGAGGATGACCATCGTGCCGTCGACGCCGTCATCGACGGGGCGTCCGCCCGAGCCGCCGACCGCCGGCTGGATAACGCTGACGCGGGTCTCGCTGGTCACCGGATCGGGAACCGCCACCATCAGGATCGAACCCTGGCCTGAATCGGTCGCCGGCAGTTGGTCGGGCACGGCCTGCGAAAGTGCCCCGATGATGACATCGCAGACCTTGTGCGACGTCGAATAGCGCGAACCCACCGCGGCACCGGCTTCCGGATTGATGAGCGTGCCCTTCGGGATATTCACCTTCATCGGCCGCACCAGCCCGGCATTATAGGCGATGTTCGGTTCCCTGGTGCACAGCCAGTTGACGACGCCGGTGATCAGCATCCAGTGGCCGGTCTTGCCAAAGCTCGGCAGGTTCAATGCGGCGCGCACCTGCGGAGCAGTGCCGGTGAAGTCCATCTTCATGATCGCCGTCGGCGATGGTGAGCTTGAGGTTGATACGCAATAGCCCCTGGCCGACCATGTCGGCCTCGACGAAATCGCTGAAGCAATAATCGCCGTTCGGCACGCTCGAGATCACCCGCATGGCCTGCGTCTCGGCATAATTCAGGACATCGACGATGCCCTTGCTGATCCTGGCCTCGCCGAAGCGTCCGAGAAGTTCCTGCATGCGCCGCTCGGCGGTCGAAAGTGCCGCAATGCAGGCTTTCATGTCGCCCCAGTTCTGCTCGCCGGTCCTGGTATTGGCGAGGAACATCTTGAGGAAGGTTTCATCCAGCACGCCGGCACGGAACAGTTTCTGCGGCGGAACGCGGATGCCCTCCTGGATCAATTCGGTGCTTGAGGGCGCGATGCTGCCCGAAACTCTCCCACCCACATCCGACATGTGAACGAAGGTCCAGGCGTAGCAGATAAGCTTGCCCTCATGGAAAATCGGCTTCCACAGGAAGACATCGTTCAGATGGGTGCACATGCCGCCGGTCGAGACCGGGTCATTGGTCATGAAGATGTCGCCTTCCGCGACATCATCGCCGATCGCCTTGATGGCATCGTCCATCGGCATGCCGACCATCATCAAGACGCCATAGCGGCGCGAGGCGGCAAAGACTTCGCCTTGCGGGCTGACCAATACCGCGCCGTAATCCTGGGTCTCCTTGATGAAGACCGTATAAGCGGTGCGGAACAGGGCTTGCGCCATCTCGTCGACGATCGCCTGGAAGCGATTGCTGAGGATCTCTAGACCGATCTTGTCGTCGATCATTGCAGGCGCTCCCCGATGAGGTTGTGCCAGCGATCGACTGACACGCGGAAACCGGCCGGCACATAAACCGTCGTATCATATTGCTCGACCACGGCCGGCCCCAGGAACTCATCGCCCGTTTTCAAGGCCGAGCGCTGGTAGACGGAGGCTTCGGCCTCCTTGCCATGCTCGAAAATGCGGCGCTGCGTGACCGGCTTCTTGCTGATGGAGGCGAAGGGACGCACTTCGTCGAAATTTGGCTTGCTCGTCACGCCCACAATCTGGACGCGGGCCTCAAGAATGCGGACCGGATTGTTCGGATCGGCAAAGCCATAGACAAGCTCGTAGCGTTCATGGAACCAAGCCTTCAGGGCTTCGACCGTCAACGGCCCGTCGGGAAACACGACATTGAATTCGAAGGACTGGCCGCTGTAGCAAATGTCGGCCGAGCGGATGAGGTAGGTATGCGTCTGGATCGACATTCTGGCGGGCCAGCCAATCGCGCGCATCGGATTTGAGCTTCGCGTAGGTCGTCCGCAAAACATCATCACTCAAATCGTTGGCGTCCTGCCAGAGGCTTCTGACGAAATCGGCACGGAGATCGGCGACGAGACATCCCAGGGCGCAAAGCAGGCCCGGTGTCGGCGGCACGAGCACGCGGCGAACATTGAGTTCGCGCGCTAGCATGAAGACATGCGTCGGGCCGGCGGCGCCATAAGCGAGCAGCGAAAATTCACCCGCATCGACACCGCGGCGCGCTAGCTGCGGCACAAGCTCGGCATAGATATTGGCGGTTGCGACTTGCAAGATGGCATCGGCCGTTTTTTCCGGCGTTAGCCCAAGCTTGTCGCCGAGCGCTTCAGAGCGGCGCGGCCCTTCTCGATATCGAGCTTCATCTCGCCGCCCAGCAACCCGTCAGGCGACATGATGCCGAGCACGGCATAAGCGTCGGTGACCGTCGGCTCGACGCCGCCGCGCCCGTAACAGGCAGGGTCCCGGCAGGGCACCGGCGCTGCGTGGTCCCACCTTCAATACGCCTTCGGCATCGAGCCAGGCGACCGAGCCGCCGCCGGCACCAATGGCTGAGACATCGACAGCCGGGAGCAGAACCGGAAATTCGCCGACAGTATTCTCGTTCGAGTACGGAATTTCGCCGTCGACGACCGCCATGTCGACGCTGGTCCCGCCCATATCGAGCGTGATGAGCTTGTCGTCGCCGATCACCTTGCCGATGAAGGCGGCGCCGATCACGCCTGAGGCCGGGCCGGAGAGCAATGTCTCGACGGGCCGATCGCTTGCTGCCTCGATCCCCATCACGCCGCCATTCGACTTGGTCGAGAAGATGCGGCATTCGTTCCGGCTTTCGCGCCTTCACCTGAAGCGTCTCGAAATAGGTTCGCATCCGCTCGCCGATATAGCCATTGATGACGCTCACCAGGCAGCGTTCATATTCGCGCTGTTGCGGCCAGAGTTCCGAGGACGTGATGACATAGACGTCGGGGAATTCCTCGGCGATCCAGGCCTTGGCCTGGCGTCTCGTGGCGGTCATGGCGATAGGCATGGAGAAAGCAGATGGCGATGTTGTTCGCGCCCAGCTCGAGTAATCGGCGCGCGCCTTCAAGAACGCTGTCTCGCCCGATCGCGATGATGATCTCGCCGTCCTGGCCCAAGCGCTCTTCGCACTTCCATCACTCGCCGACGCGGCACCAGCGATTGCGGGCGCGGCGCGAACAGATCATTCGCCTTGTTGAGCCGAAGCCGGCGCAGTTCGAGAATGTCGCGAAAGCCCCGGGTGGTGAGCAGGCCGACCTCGGCGCCGTCGCGCTCGAGCAGAGTGTTCACGCCGAGCGTCGTGCCGTGCGAGAAGTAATGAATGGCGCCGGGCGCCACGTCGTGGCGTTCTTTCAACAGTTCGAGACCGCGAATGATCGCGTCTTCCGGCTGTTTGCGGTTCGAAGGAACCTTGAGAGCGATCAACTGGCCGCTGTCTTCCGCCATCACGAGGATGTCGGTGAAGGTGCCGCCAATATCGACGCCGAGCCGGTAACGCGCCGCTTGCTCACTCATATTGCAAATTCACTTTTGTTCCAAATATTGAACATGTGTTATGTTATTTGATAGAGTTCCGGAATGCAAGACGAGACCCGTCTGCCCTTTGGGCGCCTTCTCCCCGCAAATGCGGGGAGAAGGAAATGCATCTGCCGCGGTGCCCAATGCACCTGTGATGCGTCATCCGCTTTCGTCTCGGGCAAGAGACTTCGGCGGACGATGCACGCCTGTGCATATCCGGGCAGGGATCGGATTTCGGGCCCCGATCCTGGCCACTCCTTCACGATGTCAATCAGCGGTAGGCACGGCACTTCAACTGGCCTTTGCATATAGTACGAAACAGGAACATTTGCAAGGAGTTTTCGCCCTTTTGAGGATTTTAATTACGGATCAACGATTTGAGAAATACCCTTCTCCCATGCCAGGCACGGGAGAAGGGCGAGCGGCCAAGGGAGGATTGGCCGCTATGATTCCATCCACCAGCGCGAGATGAACATCCAGCCGTCAAGTTCCCACGTCTTCGAGATCGACGGTCCGTGCTTGATCTTCTTGTTGTAGGCCCAGTTCATATTGGGGATAATCGGGATGATCGCACCGCCATCGTCGCGGACGATCTTCTGCATCTCGCCATACATTTCGCTGCGCTTCGGCTCGTCGAATTCGGCGCGCGCTTCCACCAAAAGCTTCTCGAAACGCTCATTGTTGAAATGCGTGTCGTTCCACGGTGCGCCCGCCTTGAACTCGACCGAGAACATCAGGTCTTCCGTCGGCCTTCCGCCCCAGTCGGTGGCGATGAAGGGCTTCTTCAGCCAGACATTCGACCAGTAGCCATCAGCCGGCTCGTTGACGACATTGATGTTGATGCCTGCGCCGGCAGCTTGCGATTTATACAAAAGCGAGCAGTCGACCGCGGCGGCGAAGGCCGCAGGAGATGCCGAGAGATCGACATCGATCTTGGAAAGCCCGGCCTTCTTGAGATGGAACTTGGCTTTGTCGAGATCATACTCGAAGGGCGGCAGATCGGCATTGTAATAGCGATAGGACGGGGTGATCGGCTGGTCGTTGCCGATTGTGCCGTGTCCATTCAGCGCCGCGGCAAGCAACGCCTTGCGGTCGATCGCGTATTTGAGCGCCATTCGAACATCGTTGTTGTCGAAGGGCGGCGTGTCGCAGAACGCAGTGAAACCATGCCAGCGGAAGCCTGAAGCTTCCTCGACGATGAGGTTCGGATCCGCCTTCAGCATGTCGACCGTACGCAAATCGGGACGGTCGATAATATCGACTTCACCGGTGATCAGCGCATTCTGCCTCGCGGTGACATCGCTGATCGTGATCGCTTCGACACTGGCGAAATGGCCGACATCGGAATTCCAGTAATTATCCGACTTCTCCAGGAGCGCACGCACGCCGGGATTGTACTCCTTGAGCCGATAAGGCCCCGCGCGGTTGCCATCGTCATTCCAAGCGATCTTGCCGTCCGGCCCCGCCTTGACGATGGCGAGCTGGTAGTCGGTGAGAATGAACGGGAAATCAGCATCGCCGCTCGACAGCTCAACAATGAAGCCCTTATCGCCGTCGGCTTTGATGTCCTTGATATTCGCCACGACGGGCTTGGCCGCCGACTTTGACGCATCGCCGCGATGATGGTTGAGCGAAGCGATGACGTCGGCCGAAGTAACGGGCGAGCCATTGTGGAAAACCGCGTTGCGAAGCTTGAACGCCCACTTCTTGGCACCGTCAGAGGGTTCCCAGCTCTCGGCCAGATCGCCATGCAACTTGTTGTCGGATCCGACGACCGTCAGTTTGCCCTGGATATTGTAGGACAGCATGATGGGGAAGCCGTTTTCATAAGTCCCTGGCTCGGTCGAGTCCGTGGTCGAGCCCTGCGACGAGCCCATTTTCAGATGCCCGCCGTTGACTTGCGCGCGAGCGCCCTTGGGCATGAACAGCGGCGCTGCTGCGGCCGCAAGGCCGAGCGCGCCTGCACCCTTGATGAAACTGCGCCGGTCGAGCGGCTGGCCCGAAGCGGCTATTAAACTTGGCGTCGAAGCGCCGTGAATTGGCTTGCGCATGGTTCTTATCCCTTCCTTGCCTTCCTGTGTGTTTCGTCTGCCGATCACGCGGGAATGAGTGGGCGGCAACCCATCCACGCCAGCGCCGGGCAGTTTAGTTGTTCTAAATAGTGAACCAACATCCCTATATTTAACATATCTCGCAAGTTAGAAAAACTAATTCGAAGGCTTACCGATTCATTTTCACGCAATGAGGGCGGCTGCCCGATGGCCGATCATCATGCAGGTCGGCGCGATGTTGACGCTCACCATCGTCGGCATCACGGATGCATCCGCGACGCGCAAACGTTGGACGCCGACAACCTTCAGCATGGGATCGACGACGCTGCGCGGATTGCCGGCCGCGCCCATCATGCACGTTCCCGCCGGGTGATAGCCGGTGGTCGCAGTGTCACGAATGTAGGCACCAAGCTCGCCATCGCTCTCGCTGTCGACACCGGGCGCCAGTTCACGATCGATCCATGCGGATAGGGCCGGCGCCGCGAACAATTGCCGCGACATCCTCACTCCACCAACCATCACGCCGAGGTCATAGGCGTCGGGATCGGTGAAATAGGCGGGATCCACAAGCAGGTTGTCGCGAATGTCGGTCGAGGCAAGCTTGACTGTGCCTTCGCTCCTGGCGCGATTGACCGCGATATAGGCGGTGAAGCCGTATGGCGCCGAAGGGTACCCGGCCGGCTTCGTCTGCTGGTCGAAGAGTTCAGGCCCGACCTGAACTTCGATATCGGGCCACGCGGCATCGGCTTCAGTGCGCGTGAAGATGATCCCGGAATAGTTCCAATCCCCATCGCGGCTGAAGGTTTCTTCGGCAGCGACATTCACGCAAGCGATCGGATGATCGAGCAGATGCGCGCCGACACCACCCAAATCCTTCTTGACCTCGATGCCGAACGCCTTCAGTAGCGCGGCCGGCCCGATGCCCGACAGCATCAACAGCTTGGGCGTATCGAGCGCCCCGGCGCTCAGCACCACTTCGCGGCGGGCAAGGACCGGCCCGCGATCGGTCTCGACACCGAGCACTTCATTTCCAGGCCCGATGATCAATTTCTGCACAAGGGTCTCGGTCAGGACCGCGAGATTTTTCGGCAGCGAAGCCGGTGGGCGAAGAAAGACGACAGCCGTCGATTGACGTTCGCTGCCACGCTTGCTCATCCGGTAGCGGCCCATGCCGGCGTCGAATGCCTTGGCGAAATCGATACGCGGCAGGCCAATCTCCTCAGCGGCATTCCACAAGACGCGATGCGAATCCTCGTCGGGAAAAACCTCTTCGACGTGAATGCGAAATTCGAGCGCCGCGTAATGCGGCATGACCGCATCGGCACCCCAGCCTGAAGCACCCGCGGCCTCCCAATCGTCGAAGTCACTGGCGGGCGGACGCAACCAGATGCAGCTGTTCTGCGACGTCGAGCCGCCCAGGACCCGGCTGATCGGATACTGGAACCGGCCATTGCCTCGCGCGGGAGGAACAATCGAAACCAATCGGGCGAGCGGACTACGCCGCACGTCCATGTAACGCCGGTAATCAAGGATCTCGGGCCTGCCTTCGTCGCTCGGGCCGGCTTCCACGACGGCGACGGTCGCATTGCTGCGCTCGGCCAAAGTGCGGGCGAGGACGCCCCCTGCCCCGCCGCTGCCGACGATCACATAGTCAAATTCGAGATCGCTCATGACGTTTTACTGCCGGAGGTTTGGGCGCGGGCATTCAGGATAGCGCGGCGCTCCTTGCCGAAACTCGTCGGCTGCGCGGTGGATGCGGTCAGCCCGCCATCGGCGACGAGCGCTGCACCGGTGATGAAGGATGCCTGGTCAGACGCGAGAAACAGAATGGCTTCAGAGAGTTCACGCGCCGTGCCGATGCGGCCCAATGCGCAAGCCATATGGTAATCCTGCAAATCTTCCGCCGAGATCGTTGCCAGCATGCGCTCCGAGCCGATCGGGCCCGGGCAGATCGCATTGACGCGTATGCCGTAGAGGCCCTCTTCCCAAGCCAATGATTGGGTGAGCGAGATGATGCCGGCCTTGGCTGAGTTATAAGCAGCCCAGCCGGGATCGCCGCGCAGGCCCGATATCGAAGCCATGTTGACGATGCTGCCTTTGCCCTGCTTGCGCATGGCGGGCAGGACGGCGCGGCAGGCGGTCAGCGTGCTGCGAATATTGAGCTTGTAAAGCCGATCCCACACATCGAGGTCGATATCGGCGATGAGACCGCCAGCGCTGCCGCCGGCGATGTTGATCAAAACGTCAACGTGCTTTTCTGCATCAATCGCCGCTGCAAATGCGGCTTTGAGTTCCACCTCGTTCATGACGTCAGCGCGCATCGCCTCGACTTTCCCGCCCTGCGCATTGAGCTTTTCAGCCAACGCCCTGGCCATGTCGACTTTGACGTCGAGAGCGAAGACGCGGGCGCCCTCGGCCGCCAGTTGTTCCACACAGGCCGCACCCATTCCGTCGGCACCGCCCGAGACGATTGCGACCTTGCCATCGAAGCGCCTGCACTGACTGCTCATGATCCATTCACACTTTCGAAAGCTGGCGGGCGGGATCGATGCCCAACACGGCTCCGAGCTTGCCCGCAACAGGATGTCCGCATAGGCCTCGATTATCCAACGAAATTGCCCGCGATCTCAGTTTAGATATTTTCAAATACTGAAATACCTTTATACATCTTGACACGCTAGAACCGGTGGCGCAAGCACGTCCATCACCTGAAAAAGCAGCCCGATCACTGCTTATTTAATCGAGGAGCACGAATGAAGAGCCGTCCCAACCCGCGTTTCGTCCGCACCGAATTTGCGAGCTTCACGGGAGCTCCTCCCTACACCGTCACGGGCATGCGGGCGCGCAAAGGTCTCAATCGTACGGTGTTTTTCCCGACCATTGGCAAATTCGCTACCGACTACAAGCTGCACAACACCTACCTTAAGCCTGATTTCATCACCGACCCGCTGGAAGAATACTGGACCATGCGCAAGGTTGCCGGCCTTTGGGATGTGACCGGCGAGGAGATCATCGAGATCAAAGGCAAGGACGCCGAGGCGCCTGCTCGACGATCTGATGCCGCGCGATGTCAGGAAGATGAAGGACGGACACGCCTATTACTCGGTGCTCTGTTACGATTTTGGCGGCATCGTCGAGGACGGCATCCTGGCCCGCTTTGATGCCCAGAGCTTCTGGTGGATCGGCGGACCGGGAAGTTCGGAGGAGTGGCTTTATGTGAATGCGCAAGGCCGCGATGTGACCGATCAAGAGCTATAATGACAAGATCCATACGGCGAGCCTGCAAGGGCCCAAATCGCGCGAGATCTTGCAGCAGGTCTGCGATCATGATCTCTCCAAGGTTCCCTTCTACGGGCTGTTCCGCGGCAATATCTGCGGCGCGCCCGTGACCGTGACACGGACCGGCTATACGGCCGAACTCGGCTACGACATCTATGTCGATATCGCGCATGGCGAGAAGTTCTTCGCCGATCTCTGGGAGCATTCACGCAAAGCAGGAGCGGCGCTTTGCGGCAGCAAGGCCCTCGGCATCAGGCGTGTCGAGGCGGCGATCCTCAACTTCACGCAGGACTTCGATTACCAGCATACGCCCGTCGATATCGGACTGGGCTGGATGATCAGCGAGACCAAGGCACCCTATCGCGCCCAGGCAGCATTGACCGCGGCCAAGCGCAATCCGCCCAGATCGAAGCTCGCAGGCCTCAAGATCGAGGGCGACGAGATACCGCTCACGGGCGATGCGGTTTTGGTCAATGGCAAGAGGGTCGCGACCGTGACGTCTGCCACCGGCTCACCGACGCTCGGCTATCCAATCGCAATCGCAATGTTCAATGACCCGGCGCAAACCGCTTTGGGAACGGAGGTTAGCGTCGAACTCGGCGATCACAATTCCAAGGCTGAAGTCGTTGCGATGCCTTTCCTCGATCCGGAACGGAAGCTTTCGAAGGCGTAGAGCGAGGTGTCAGCGGCTGCAGGGTTGTGGTAGTTACGATCGCAGAGATTCGTCCGCAAAAGTGCTGGTGATGGAAAAAACCGTCGTCAAAGGCCTGAAAGTCATCGAAGCACTCGCCAACAGTAATGGCGCGCGCAGCTTGACCGATCTCGCCAATGAATGCGGCCTCACCAAAAGCAATGCGCATCGCCTGCTGCGCACGCTCGAAAGCTGCGGCTATGTCCGCCACGATCCGAATGCGCGAGCCTTCGAGGCGACGCTGAGGTCCTGGGATCTCGGAAATCGCATTTTCGATCGGACAGAACTGCGCGTGATTGCCCTTCCCTATCTCGAGGAAATGGCGGCGCTCACCAAGGAAACGACCCATCTTTCGATCTTCGACACCGGCGAAGTCATTTATATCGGCAAGATAGACAGCGTGCATGCGGTACGGACCTATGTCGAGGTCGGCGACCGGGCGCCCGCCTATTGCTGCGCAACCGGCAAGGCGATGCTGGCGCATATGCCGGACGAAATCGTTCGCGAAGTGACGCGCGACATGAAACGTTTCACCAAGAATACCATCGTATCGCCCACAAAACTCAAAGCCGATCTCGAACTCATCCGCGACAGAGGATACTCGATGACGGAGGGAGAATGGCAGGCTGGGGTGCTCGGCTTCGCGACGGCGATCAGAACGCCTTCCGGCGAAGTCGCCGGCGCGATTGGCGTAGCGGGCCCCGAAGAGCGGATGCGCAAATCCGATCTCAAGCGGACGATCAAGGCATTGCGCGCTGCCGCCGGACGGATCGAAGTCCAACTGAAGGCCTCAGCCGCGGAAGTCGAAGCCGAGGATGCGCCACAACCGGTGCGCCGCAAGAAGACACCGACCAAACGCGGCAGCTAGGCCCTCTCGAGGACCAGCGCGATCCCCTGCCCGACGCCAATGCACATCGTACAAAGCGCATAGCGCCCGCCGCGCCGATGCAATTCGCGCGTCGCCGTCAGAGCAAGGCGCGCGCCGCTCATGCCGAGCGGATGACCGAGCGCGATTGCCCCGCCATTGGGATTGACCTGCGGCGCATCGTCCGGCAATCCCAATGCCCGCAATACCGCCAGGGCTTGCGCCGCGAAAGCTTCGTTGAGTTCGATCACGTCCATCTGTTCGACCTTGAGACCCGTCAAGGCCAGAACCTTTTTGATCGCGGGCACCGGCCCGATGCCCATGACGCGCGGTGCAACTCCTGCCACCGCCATGCCGCGAATGCGCGCCAGCGGGCGCAGGCCGTTCGCTTTTGCCGCCGCCTCCGATGCGATCAAGAGTGCGGCCGCACCGTCATTGACGCCAGAAGCATTGCCGGCCGTCACTGATAAACCCGGCCCGTTGATGCCTTTGAGCCTTGCCAATTGCTTCGGTCGACGTATCGGGGCGCGGATGTTCATCGCGATCGATCACGAGGCTCTCGCCCTTGCGCTGAGGGACCGTGACCGCGCAGATCTCGTTCGCAAAACGGCCGGCAGCGATCGCCGCTTCCCAGCGTTTCTGGCTGCGCAGTGCAAAGACATCCTGGTCAGTGCGGCCGATGCCGTATTCCGCGGCAACGGTGTCAGCCGTTTCCGGCATGGAGTCGATGCCGTGCGCGGCTTTCATGCGCGGATTGACGAAGCGCCAGCCGATCGTCGTGTCATGGATCGCCGCATGGCGCGAAAACGCGGCATCGGCTTTCGGCATGACGAAGGGTGCCCGCGACATGCTCTCGACACCACCGGCGATAATGAACTGCGCCTCGCCGGTGCGGATGGCGCGCGCGGCGCTTCCCACTGCATCGAGGCCAGAGCCGCAGAGCCGGTTGATCGTGACGCCCGGCACTTCGACGGGAAGGCCTGCGAGCAACGCCGCCATGCGCGCGACATTGCGATTGTCTTCGCCAGCCTGGTTCGCGCAGCCATAGATCACATCATCGACGCTTGCCCAATCTGCCTTTGGATAGCGCGTCATCAGGGCCGAGATCGGAATGGCGGCGAGATCGTCGGTGCGCACGCCCGACAGCGCACCGCCATAGCGGCCGATCGGCGTGCGCAATCCATCGCATATGAACGCGTCGCTCATGATGCGTCCTGCAAGAATTGTTCAACGAGCACTTCCCACTCCCGCTCGAGACTTCCAGTGAATGGCGCGATGCGGCAGCGGCGATACCAGTATCCGGCATTGCCCTGATCGCCTTCCTTGCGATGGAGATAGGCATGAACGCGCATGCCGGCCGCGTCATCGCGCTGTTGCGCGAGTTCATGCGAGCGGTCCCATCCGCCCTTGGCGTCCCACCACAAGGCCTGCAGACCCAGGCTCGTTCCCGAAGGCGGTTGCGCATCCTTCAGTGACGATCGAAAGCTGTCCATATCCATGAAATGGATCATAGCGCTACAGAATGCGCCTGCAACGTCCTCGCACACGCGCATACATGCTGTATACTGAAGCCGGGTCATTTCGCGGGTCATTTGCATGTTCGAGCTCAACGGAAAAACCATTCTCCTCACCGGCGCGTCGAAAGGCATCGGTGCCGCGATAGCCGCAACACTGGGCGAGGCCGGTGCCAATCTCATTGCGCATTATGGCGGCGACCGCAGTGGCGCAGAGGAAGCGACTGCCGCGATCCCGACCGAGCGCGTAAAACTCATCGGCGCCGATCTCAAGGACGTGAAGGATGTCGACCGGCTCTGGCGCGAGGCGCTCGATTGGCGCGAGCGCATCGACGTTGTCGTCAACAACGCTGCGGTCATGCGCATCGCGGGTGGTATCGAGGATGATGACGAAGCCTGGGATGCGGTGTGGGACGAGGCGTTGAAGGTCAATGTGCTGGCCCCTGCGCGCTTGATGCGTCACGCGGTCCGGCACTATCTCAAAAGTGGCGGCGGCTCGCTCATCACTATTTCAAGCTGGGCGGCACAACGCGGCCCCGGCAATCCGGCGCTTCTTGCCTATGCGGCCTCGAAGGGCGCCATTCTCTCCGCGACTAAAACCATCGCGCGCAACTACGCCAAGAACAACATCCTCGCCTATGTCGTGACACCCGGCATCGTGCGCACACGGTTGTCGGAACAGGCGGCCGCCGCTGCGGGTGGCGAGGCGACCTTCACTGCCTCGCTTGCGATGGGCGAATGGGTGCCGCCTACGGAGCTGGGCAGCCTTGTGACATTTCTCGCAAGCGGCGCCTGCCGCCATTTGAGCGGCGCGACTTTGGACGTGAATGGCGCGAGCTATATCCGCTGACTATTCCGCCGCTGCCGGTACCGTGCGCGGTCGATTGACGATGCCGTCGACGACCTGATCCATCTCGCGCATTACGGCGAGCACTTTTGTCACGCGCTCTTCGCCTTCACGGCCCAGTTCTTTGAAAGTCGTCAAGGGCGCGCGAACATCGCCGACCGGATATCCCGCCGCCGCCGACAGAGCCTTCGAATAACATTGGTGGCCATAGGTCGGATGGCCTTCCTGGATGATCGCATAGATCTTGTTGATCAGGCGCTCGATCTTCTTCGCATCCTCATAGCGCCGGTCAGCGCAGAGATCGCAGATGATGGTCGAGGCGCGCGGAATGTAATTGCCATAGGGGTTCACATAGCCGACGGCGCCATAGAGATAGGATTCGACGATGCGCTGGCCGGCAAAGACGTTCATCACGCCCTTGGTCTCTTCGAAGATGTCATAGACGCGCGCCATGTCCTGGCTCGCTTCCTTGATATAGCGGATCTGCTCGAAGGCCTTCGTCAGACGGCCGACGAACTTTGCCGACATGTCGACATTCGACGTATAGGGGTTGTTGTAGAGCATGATCGGGATCGAGACCTTGGCGCAGATTGCCTTGTAGTAAGCGAAGATCTCGTCCTCGGTCGGCGTGTAGTAATAGGGCGGAATGATCATCAAGCCGTCGGCGCCAAGCTCTTCCGCCTCGCGGCTGTAGCGGACAGCATTCGGCGTGTAGGCATTCATTGTGCCGACCATGACTTGCATGCGGCCGGCGACATATTTGATGGTCGTCGTCGACGAACAGCGTTCGCTCGTCATCGGTCAGCGTCAGGAATTCGCCGGTGGTTCCCAGGATGATGATGCCGGGCACCCCTTCCTTCATCTGCCAGTCGAGGAAGCGCTTCCAGGCCGGGATATCGATGGCGCTGCCGTCCTCGGTGAAAGGGGTGATCGTCACGGCATGGCTGCCGCGGAAATTCTGGACCATTATCTTCTCCAAACAGGCTATCAGGGCCGTTCTTGTTGACGATTTAGCGTGCCCCGACGTGTCGACAAGATGTTAACATGAAGTATACAAGATTGCCAGCAACGGGCGGCGAGACGGGCTTTGAAATCCACGCATACTGACATTTTGGTCGTCGGCGGCGGCATAGTCGGGACACTTCTTGCCTATTTTCTGGCCAAGGCAGGACGCGACGTCCTTCTTGTCGAGGAATTTGACCTTGGGACGCTCGCTTCGGGTTCCAATGCCGGCAGCCTCCATGCGCAAATCCCGCATGAACCCTTCGTTCTGGAGGGCGACGCCTGGGCGCGCGGCTTCGCGCCCGTCATTCCGCTGATGGTTCAATCGATCGGCCTCTGGCAGCAGCTTGCCAAGGATTTCGCAACCGATCTGGAAATCTCGCTCGGCGGCGGCTTGCTGGTGGCCGAAACGGAAGCGCAGATGCGCGACGTGACACGCAAGGCTGCGCTCGAGCGCGAGCAAGGGCTCCATGTCGATCTCCTCGATGCGCGAGAACTCCAGGCGATCGCTCCCTATCTTTCGCAGAGAATGATCGGCGGTGCCTTCTGTCCGCAGGAAGGCAAGATCAATCCCCTCCTTGCCATGCCGGCGATTGCACTGGCGGCTGCAGCATGCCGGCGTCGCTCTGTGGCGCCAGACCCGCCTCACCGGGCTCAAGACCGAAGCGCAAGGATTTATCGCCGCGACGTCGCGCGGCGATATCGCTGCACGGCGCGTCGTCAATTGCGCCGGCGCGCGGGCGGGCGAAATCGCGCGGCTTCTCGGGTGTCGGCTTCGAGATCGAAGGCTATCCGATCCAGGTCAATGTCACGGAACCGGTGGCGCCCTTCATCAAGCATCTTGTCTATTCGGCAGGCGAGAAGCTCACGCCTCAAGCAGGCGCGCATGGGAAGCCTGTTGATCGGCGGCGGGTGGCCGGCGCTGCTCGATCCCAAAAGCGGCCGGCCGATGGTCAATCCGGCCTCGGCGCGTACCAATCTTCAGGTCGCTGTCGCTGCGGTTCCGCAACTTGCCGACATCAAGCTTTTGCGAACATGGCCGGCGATCGTCAACGGCACGGCGGACTGGCGGCCCATTCTGGGCGAAGTGCCAAGCGTCCCTGGCTTCTATATCTGCATGTTTCCGTGGATGGGGCTTACCGCCGGTCCGCTCTCGGCAAGGCTCGTCGCCGATGCCGTCCTCGGCAAGAAGCCGCCGCAAGCCTTCGCCCAATTTTTCCTCTGAACGATTCCCGGAGTCATTTACGTGTCCAAATCACCTTCCAAGACCAACAGCGCAAAACCCAAACCGCGCCGGGCGGGAACCGTCAAGCGGCCGCGCGGCACCGGCGCAACCTTCGTCTATGAAAGTCTCAAGGCGAAGATCCTCAATCTCGAATTGAAGCCCGGCACGCTACTCGATGAGACCGAGCTCAGCCGCGAATTCCATCTGTCGCGGTCACCGGTGCGCGAATCGTTGATCAGGCTCTCGGCGGAAGGACTGGTCGACACGCCGCGCAATCGCACGTCGATGGTCTCGCAGTTCGACTTCGCCTCGCTACCCTCCTATTTCGATGCGATGCAACTGCTGTATCGCCTGAGCGGGCGGCTCGCGGCGCTCAACCGCACACAGGTGCAGGTCGAGCGGCTGAAGGAAATCGAAAGTCGCCTCGAACAGGCGCATACGGATGCGAATGTGCTCGGGATCGTCAGCCTCAATCGCGACTTCCATGCCACGATCGCCGAAATGAGCGGCAACCAGTTCATTACGACATGGATGCGCGGCCTGCTCGACCAGGGCCAGCGCGTCTTCCGCATGTATCTGCACCACTTCCAGGACCGCGTGCCCTTGCCGAAGCTCAGCAATCATCTGGCGATGATCGCAGCGATCGAAAAGGGCGACGCCGAAGGCGCGGAGCGCGCGAGCAAGGCCGATGCCGATGCGCTTATCGAAGAGGTCGTCAAGATCCTCGGCCAATTGCCGACATCGGCCTTTTCGCTGGAGGCCACCGGTAGCAGGAAGTGAATTCTAGTGCCTTAGAATCTTCCCGAAGAATTCCTTGGCCCGATCGGTCTTGGGCGCATCGATGATCTCGCGCGGCGGACCTACTTCCACCACCTGCCCCTTGTCCATCATCACGACCTTCGAGGCGACCTCCTTGCACGAAGGCCATTTCGTGGCTGACGATGAGCATGGTCATGCCCTCGGCGGCGAGTGCGCGAATCGCGTCCAGAACCTCGTTGACGAGTTCGGGATCGAGCGCGGAGGTTACTTCGTCCAGCAACAGAATCTCGGGCTTCAAGGCCAATGCGCGGGCCATGGCGACGCGCTGCTGCTGGCCGCCGGATAATTGGTCGGGATAGGCATGATGCTTGTCGGCCAACCCCTTGCGCGCCAGGATCTTCGTCGCGTCGGCCTCGACTTCCGATCGCGCACGGCCCTTGATCTTAACCGGCGCGATCGTGACGTTGCGCATCACATCCATGTTCTGGAACAGATTGTACTGCTGGAACACGATGGCCATGCGATCGCGCGCGGCCTTGACGCTCGCCTTGCTGCGATAGTCGATCGCGGTTCCATCGATCAGACCTTGCCGCCGTTGGCTGGGTCAGTCCGACCAGAACGCGCAGCAGGGTCGATTTGCCTGAGCCCGACGGCCCGACAAGCGCGACGACCTCGCCCTTCGACGGAGAGGTTCACGCCCTTGAGGACGACGGCACTGCCGTAGCTGGCGCTAAGATTTTTGACTTCGAGATGCGGCAAGGCGTTGCTCCAGCCATGCGCCGCAGCGCCTGAGCGGATAGGACATGACGAAATAGAGAAGCGCGATGGTGCCGAATACAAGGATCGCCGAGAAGCCCTCATTGTTCAGCTCCTTGCCCCGGAAGGTCAGTTCGAACACGCCGACCTGGGAGACGAGCGACGGTGTCCTTGATGAAGCTGACCATGAAGACAATCGCCGGCGGCAGGATCACCGGCCAGGATTGCGGCATGATCACCCTGGTCAAGGTCTGCCAGCGGCTGAAATTCATCGCCGTCGCCGCCTCGATCTGCTGCCGCGCCACCGATTCGAAACCGCCCCGGATGATGTCGGCGGTGTAGGCGGTCGAATAGATGCAGATCGCAACCACCGCGATGGCGAAGAGCGAGGCGTTTGCACGAAGGCCGCGATGAAGAACAGTACGAGATAGGTCACGACGAGGAACGGGATGCGGCGGAAGATCTCGACATAGCCGATCGCGACGAGCCGCATCGGCAACGCCCACCAGCCTGGCGTCTGGCGCACAAAAACGATGCAGGAAGGCGAGCAGGAAAGCCAGTACGCATCCGACCAGCGTCAAGGTCAGGGTCGTCGCCATGCCCTGCAGCAGGAAGTAGATATTCGCCGGGCTGAAGAAGCGCGGGATCTCATTGATGACGCGCTCCATCAGAACACCTTCGCCTTGACCCGGAAGGCCCAGCGGCCGAACAGCGCCAAGGCGAGGCTGGCGATGAAGCGTCAGCATGACATAGAGGCCGGCGACCACGGTGAACATCTCGATCCAGCGGTAGTTCTCGGTCGAGATATTGATCGCCTGCCCCGTCAGTTCATCGACGCCGACGACGGCGCCGATGGAAGTGCCCATCACCAGGATGACGATGAAGAAATTGGCGAGCGCCGGATAGATCGTCTTGGCGATATGCGGAACGATCACGAGGCGGATCTGCTGCAAGCGATTAAGCCCAAGGCTTCCGCCGCTTCCATCTCGGTGGCGCGCACCGACAGGAAGCCGGCGCGCATGATCTCGGTCAGATAGGCGCCGGAATTGAGGATGAGCCCGATCAGCACGCAGACGAAATTATCCCAGCGTATGCCGAACTCCGGCAGGCCGAAATAGAGGAAGTAGATCTGGATCAGCGCCGGCGTGTTGGTGAAGAACACGACATAGGCCTGCGCAAAAGCCGCGCAGAGGCTTGTTGCCATAGGTCTTGAGCGAAGCGAAGAGGAGGCCGAGGAGCGAGCCCCCCACGAAAGTGACCAGACCCAGCTGGAAGGTGACAATGCACCTTGCAGCAGCTCCGGCAAGATGGCGAAGGCGACGCCGAACTGGAAAGTGTAGTTCATCCGGCCGTCTCCCGCGGCAGAGAGCGGCGGGCTCCGATGAGAAATCGAAGCCCGTCATCGGTGTATTCAGATTAGAAATACGGGTTCGGCGTCGACCTTGACCAGCATGGGCGCGCCATAGGCCTTCTCCCACGCCTCGTTCACGGCGCCGCTGCGAATGCAGATTGTAGAGGATGATGTTGAGCGTATCGCGCAGCGGATAGTTGCCGCGGCCGACGCCGATCGCGCAATAGGCGACGTCGATCGGCTCCGGCAGCGTCTTCCACTTCACGTCCGGATAGTTCTTGGTCTGCGCCATGAAGAAGTCGATGTTCTCGACGATGGCGTCGGCGCGGCCCTGCGCGACAAGGCGAACGGTGTCGGCGATGCTGTCGACCAGTTCAAGCTTGGCGTTGGGAAGTTCCGTCTTGAGGAAATCGACCGTCCAGTTGCCGCGCATATTGGCGAGCGTGTATTTCGCGTCGTTGAGTTCCTTCCAATTGTCTGACCGTCACCTTGTCGGTGGTGAGCACCGCCATGACTTCGGTGTGCAGCGGGACGGTATATTCGATCAGCTTGGCGCGCTCGGAGTTGCGCGTCAGGGCGCCGAGCGAGATGTCGATCTTATCGGCGACGAGGAACGGTACGCGCTGCGGCGGTTTCGGTCGGAACCCATTCGACCTTGACCTTCAGCGCTTCGGCGAGCTTGTTACCGATCTCGATGTCGAAGCCTTCCCAGTCGCCGGCCGCGTTGCGGCTGCTCATCGGCGGAAAGTTCGGATTGATGCCGATGCGGATGGTGCCTTCCTTGATGATGTCGTCGAGCGACCGCGCCTCGACAACGCCGACCATGGCCGCGACCGCAAAGGCCAGCGCGATGCAGCGCGTGACGATGTTTTTGAGCATTTGCAGATTACCTCCCTGTGCAACCGGCAGGAGCCCGCCGGATTGAAAACGATGTTCGCTTAAGGGTCCTCGCCAGTCAACTGTATACTACGAGTATGCAAACATTATCGGCGCTATCCGACCACCGCTTCGGCCTCGATCTCGACGCGGTAATCGCCGACCAGCCGCGAAACCTCGAGGAGCGTGTTCGCAGGGCGAACTTCACCGAAATAGCGGCCATGGACGCGCGACACCGCCTCCCAGTCATCGGCATTGGCGAGATAGACGCGCGTGCGGATGACATCTTCCATTCTTCCGCCCAAGGCGGACAGGCTTGCTGCGATCTTGTCGAGAATATAGACCGTCTGCCCGGCCGGATCGCCTGGGCAAACCATCTCGCCCGAACCGTGGGTCGCGGTCGTGCCGGAGACGAGGATCCGATCCTTCCGCCTGACTGCGCGGGAATAGCCGCAGATCGGCTCCCAAATGCTGCCGGAGTCGACGCGGAAATGATCCGCATGCCCGTTGACCGAGGTCGGCTGATAGACCTTCGGGAAGGAAGCGAGATGGTGCGAAAGATCGCCCGATGCCGTCAGATAAGGCGGCTTCCGGTACTCATCGCCGCAATCGCCAGGAATCTTGAGGCTGTCGCCGATCGCGGTGTCGAGTTTCGCCAGATCGTCCTTGTCCAATGCGAAGGTGAAGAGCTTGAGATTGTCGGCGCGATGTTCGCGTTCGGTCAGGCGCGCGCCGACGATGACGGCAGCGACTGCCTCCTGCTGCATTACCCAGCGCGTCGCCACATTGGCGATCGAAGCCCCGTGTTTTACGGCGATTTCGGAAGCCGCCTTCAGGATCGTCTGCAAGGCCCGCCAGCCGCCGATCGCAGCAATGAAGCGGCCATATTTCATCTTGCTCCAATCGGCGATGTCGGCCGGCTCGGCCGCACCAAGCCAGCGATCCGACAGGAAGCCGCCGCCGAGCGTCCCGTAGGCCAAAAGCCTGATACCGTTCTCGAGGCAGAATTCGGACATGTCGCCCAGAGCGCGGCGGTCGAGCAGCGAACAGCATACCTGGTTAGTGTCGACGGGGACGCCAGACTTCACCAGCACGCGCAGGTGATCGGTGTTGAAATTGGTGACGCCCAGGCCTCCGATCAGCCCCTCATCCTTGAGCTTCGCCAATTCCCGCATCGCGTCGAGATAGGCGGGATGCTCAAACATCCACCAATGGAACTGCATGAGGTCGATACGGCCGGTGCCCATGCGGCGACAGGCGCGCTCGACGGCGGCGCGCACAACCGCCGGCGTCATCGGTCCCGGCTCGGGGCACCATTTGGTAAAGGCGCGATACGGGGGGATCGCCGGATCGGCCGCGCGCAGTTCGGCCAATCGACCGATGATTTCTTCCGCGCTGCCATAGTGATCGGCCATGTCGAATGTGTCGAAGCCCGCCGCCGCATAGGCGGCGAGATCAGTCGCGGCGCGGGTCGCATCCAACTTGGTGCCCGAGCGCTCCTGGTCGGCCACCTGCCATAGACCGGTGACGACGCGGCTGATTTCGAGCCCTGGCGCCAGTTGCACTCGATCCGGTCTGATACTCATGCCGCCACCATTTTCATCACCATTTCATCCGTCGGACCGACGACAACGCGCCAGTATCCCGCCAATTCGCGGTCAAGCGCGCCGTCGCCTGTTTCAACCAGAAGCCGCTTGTCTGGCAAGGCCATGAGTTTTTCCTGCGATGCGATGATCGTGATGTTGTCGCGCCCGGCCTTGCGGATCACATCCGGCGACAGTTCCTGATTGCCGCGACCCAGCACATAGCCCTGCCCGCCGACCACGCCAATGATGAGTTTCAGCGGACGTTCGTTGGCGCGTTCGAGGATCGTCTTTTCATTCGCATCGCGCGCGACAATCCTGCCAGCCGCGACCAGGTCTGTGCCGAGCAATGTTCCCTTCTCGCCCAACGCCTCTATTACGCGCTTGGCCGTGCGCCCGGCGCCGATGGCATAGAGGTAATCGCCATCCATGGAGGCAGCGAGTTGGCGCGCGGCGGCGCTGACCGCTGCTTCGTCGAGGGCGTGTTGCCGGGCTTTCGCGTTCTGCAAGCGCAAGGGGAAATACGGAACCCTGGCATAGCCATAAAGTCGCGGCGAGATCGCGCCCTGGCGCAGCAAGTCTTCATCAATGTCCATGACCTCGGATGCCCGGTAAACGGTCTTGGTGCGATCCGGCATGGCGGCCATAGCGGCGACGATCTCACCGGCAATTTCGGGTGACGTCGCAAACACGCCGGACTGCATCTTTACACCTGCCGGAATTCCGAGCATCGGCACATCGTCGCCCGTCGCGTGGAAAATATCACGTGCCGTACCATCGCCACCGGAGAAGAGTATCAAATCGACACCGCGTACGCGCATCTCGCACGCTGCGGCGAGCGTATCCGCTGCTGTCGTGAGGTTTCCCGGCGCGGCAGCGATCAGTTCTGCAAGGAAGCCGGCCTCGCTTGCCGCGTCCTGGCCCATCGCGCCATGCGCCGCGACAATCGTCAATGACGGATGCGATGC
Organism: uncultured Alphaproteobacteria bacterium; assembly: GCA_963805405.1. Taxonomy (GTDB): domain Bacteria; phylum Pseudomonadota; class Alphaproteobacteria; order Rhizobiales; family Aestuariivirgaceae; genus JAEUMG01. Next base: position 1,671,458 of record CAWDUC010000020.1, read on the forward strand.
CGCCAGTCGCTGCAAGGCCCGCACCGCGCGTTCGCCTGACGACGGTTTCGCGCCGAGCTTCAACGCCTCATCGGCGCGGCCGTCGGTTCCCTTGAAGCCGACCCGTCCGCCCATCCCGGCGAGTGGATTGACGATCAGGCCAAGGCGGAACCGCCGTGTCACGATTTTCCCTTAAGCTCCTCGCGCTTCCCAGCCGTGCCTGGCGAGGATGTCGTGGCTCGCGCGAATGTCGCCATCGGGATCATTGCCCTTCTGCATCGCGTCGGTGATGATTTCGAGCACCGTATAGCCGTCATAGCCGATATCGTTCAGGGCCTTCGCGGCTGGCGCCGGATCGACAATACCGGTGCCGAGGCGATCATGCTTGAAATCTCCATAGCCGCTATCCGAGATATGCACGTTCTTGACGCGCTTGCCGAGCTTGCGGAGCGCGGCGGCATAATCTTCCTTGATATAGGCTGAGTTGCAGATGTCGAAATTGATACCGACCGAGGGATCGATGTCGTCGGCAACTTTCAGCATGTCATCTGCCGTCGGCAGGAAGGTGAAGGGGACGTTTTCGAGGATGATCTCGACATTGGAACCCCTGGCGAATTCGGCAAGCTCCTTCATGCCCTCGACGAACCAATCGCGCATCCAGTCATAAGGCGGATTGATCAGGCTGTTGACCGGCCCCGGTATCGCGCAGACATAGGGGCAATCCCAGTCATTCGCCAATTCGATCGCTTCCTTGTAGCGGTCGAGCGTGTAGCGGCGCATGAGCCTGTCGACGGAATTGGGATTGTTGTCGAGCAAGGGATAGCAGAAGGACGAGAATTTCCAGCCTTCGCCGTCGAGCTTCGAACGGATGGCATTGCGCTCGCGGATCGACATATCCGCCGGCCAGCAATGCGGCGGGAAGATCATCATCTCGAAGACATTGAAGCCGAGCGATGCCAGATGTTCGAGCGCGCCGATCCCGGTGTGCGAATAGAGAAACGGGAAAGTCGATGCGGCTACTTTAAGCTTGCTCACGCGAAGAACTCCTATTCGGCCGCATGCGACGGCGCGGTCTTGTCAGCGACACCTGTTTTGACCCGTGCTTGCGCAAATACGCGCGCCAGGTCATCGCCCATTTCTCGGGATCGTCGAGCCAGTCGCCCTTGATCTGGCGGATCGGCTGGTTGTGCGGCGCCGATTTCACAAGCTCCGCGTCCGCATAGGCCTCTTCGGAAACCTTCGCGATCACCGCCATCCAGTAGTCGAGATCCTCCTTCGAATACATCTCGCCGGCTTCCGGCGTGAAGGGCTCGGGCACCACCCATGGTTCGTGGCTCATCCAAAAGGGATCGACGCCGTAATCGGCCATGCGATTGGCGACTTCGACGGTGCCGACGCCCGTGTCGGTCTTCATCGGCCCGAGGCTCCAGCGCGTCATTTCGAGGCGATGCGAGGAAATATCGGGATTGGAGCGCGAAAGCCCGCGGATCTTGGCAAGCTTCTTGTCCATGTAATTATTGGCGAGCACGGAAATATCCGAGGCCTCGTCGATGCCGTCGCCGCCCATGGCGCAAAGCCAGGCATAGGCCTTGATGACCTGCGGCACATTGCCGAAGAATTCGCGCACCTTGCCGGCGCTCTGCTTCATGCCATAGTCGAGCCGGTAGGTGTCCTTCTCCTTCACCACCACGGGCTTTGGCAGAAAGGGCGCGAGCGCCGCCGTGCAGCCATAGGCGCCGACCGCCGGTCCGCCGCCGCCTTTCGGCGCGCCGAAGGTCTTGTGCAGCATGAACATGCAGGCATCGAAGCCCAGTTCGCGCGCGCGGATCTTGCCCATCACGCCGTTGAAATTGGCGTGGTCGTAGAAGCACAGGCCGCCCGCCTCATGGACGATCCGCACCCATTCCTTGATGTTCGGGTTGTAGATGCCCATGTCGTCGGGATTGTTGATGAAGAGTGCCGCCGTGCGATCGGAAACCGCCGCTTTCAATGCCTCGGTCGAGGGATAGCCGTTCTCCTCGAGATTGAGCGTCACGACTTTGAAGCCTGCGGCCGCAGCGGTCGCCGCGTTGCAGGGATGCGCCTGGATGGACGTGATGACTTCATTGCGCTGGGCCAATTCGCCGCGCGACTTGTGATAGGCGCGGGTCACCACGCAATTGGTATAGGCGGCATCGGCGCCGCCGCCGGCCTGGAAGATGAACTGATCCATCCCGGAGAGTTCGCGCAAGCCCAGATCGAATTCGTGCAGGATTTCGAGGATACCCTGGATCGTATCGTCGGGCTGCAAGGGATGAACATCGGCGACGAAGGGGCGTTGCGCGACCGCCTCGCTCACCCGCGCATTATACTTCATCGTGCAGGTGCCGAAGAGGCTGATGCCGATCATGCCCTGCGTTTCCTGCGACAGATGCAGGTAGTGGCGCTGGACCTCCGGCTCGGTCATCTCGGGAAGCTTCGGCAATGTGCGCGCGCGCGAGTTCCTTCGGTATCAGCGAATCCGCCTTGCCTGCCTTTTTCACCACCGCCGCATCGGGCTTGGCGAAGACCTGGCCGCGCCGGCCGGGAACGCCAAGCTGCATGACAACCGGCTCGTCCCAGGATGCGGAGTGGAAGTTGCGAAGCTTCACAGTGTCCGACGATTTCTTGCCCATCACATCACCGCCTTTTCGATCGCCTGCGGCCAATCTCTCGATGTCGTCGCTCGTGTGCACTTCGGTCACGCAGTAAAGCGCGCTCTGGCCGAGTGCGGGAATTTCTGCCGACAGGTCCTTGCCGCCGAAGATCTTCTGCTTGCGCAGCGCGGCATTGATCTCAGCCACCGTCTTCCCGGTCTTGGTGAAGTCGACGACGAATTCCTTGAAGAAGCCGCCCTTGAACGGGATCGAGACACCCTTGATCTCGCCCAGACGCTTCGCCGCAAAATGCGATTGCGAGATGATCAACTCGCCCAGTTCCCTGAAGCCCTGCGGCCCGAGCAGCGACATATAGACCGAATTGGCGATCGCCCAGAGATAGACCGAGTTGCCGGTCCAGTCCTTGCCCTTCTCGCGCATGCCGTAGGATGTCTGATGCGCGCTGGCGAGACCGAAGCCGAATTCACCGGCGCGCGCGGTCTCGGTGATGCTGACGAGGAAGCCATTATATTCGCGCACGTAGCGCGCTTCGTCGCGCGTGGCGATGAAGCCGCCGACGCCGCCGCCGCAATTCATATGCACGCCCAGAGGCTGCGTCGGACCGACGACGATGTCGGCGCCGAAATCGGCGGGCGGCCTGACGATGCCGAGCGTCAAGGGATCGACCCCGACGATCGTCTCGGCGCCGAAGTGCCGCGCCGTGGCGGCGATCGCTGCCGCATTGGTTTCGAAGAGACCAAGATAGGACGGCGTTTCGAAATAGACGGCGGCTGTCTTGACCGAGACCTTTTTCTTCAGGTCGGCCAGGTCGATCAGGCCGGTCTTCGGATCGTCTTCACCCGCACCACATTGATGTGGTCCGGCATGTCGACCGGCTCGCAGTAATTCTCGACGACCGACAGGCGCTCGGGATCGAAGATATCGGCGATGATGACTTCATGGCGATCGGTCATGCGCGCGGCCATGCGGATGGCATGGCCGATGGCGCAGCCCCAGGAATAGACGGGCAAGCTCACGACATCCATGTTGAGCAGTTCGCCCAGCTGGCTCGAATATTCGAACCAGGCCTGGTTGCGGCCGAGATCGGATTGCGGCGAGCCCCAGACCGGGGTCAGAAACTCGGTGCGCCCGACGATCTCGTCGACCACCGCCGGCACATGATGCTGCCAGCAGCCGGCGCCGAGGAAGTTCAGATTTTCCTCGCAGTCCTCGTTCTTCGCAAGGATCGACGTCAAATGCCGGCGCAGGCTCGCTTCGGATTTGATGCCGGGTGGAAGCTTCAGTTTGGCCTTGAGGCGATGCTCTTTCGGAATCTGCTCGAACAGCTCCTCGATCGTCGCGACGCCGATCTCATCCAGCATGGACTGCTTCACGGAGGCGAGCGAATTGCCCATCCAGGGATGGGCGCCTGACTCATTCGCTGTCATATCGATCTCCTCAAACTCACTGCGGCCGGTCGTCAGGCCGCCTTCCACTGCCGATCGCGCACCAGTTCGTCCATGACAGTGTCGGCGGCCCGGCGCGCCGTCTCGATGCACCGGTCGACCTGCGCTTCCGAAGTCACGAAGGGCGGCGAGAAAGCAATCGTATCGGCCGCCGGCAAGGCTCGCACGATCACGCCGTCTTCGAAAGCCCTCTTCGAAATGCGGATGCCGACCTTCAATTGCGGATCGAACGGCACGGGCCGGCCGGCCTTGGACTTGTCGGCGAATTCGACAGCGCCGATGAGCCCCATGCCGCGCACCTCGCCCACCAAGGGATGATCCCTGAAGGCCTTCGCCAATCCCGCATGCATATGCTTGCCGAGCTCAGCGGCGCGCTGGATCAGCTTGTCCTTCTCGAGGAGCGCCAGGTTTTCAAGCGCGACGGCGGCAGCCACCGGATGCGCCGAATAGGTGAAGCCGTGTCCGAAAGGCCCGTATTTGGCGCTGCCTTCGACGAGCGTCGCCCAGACCTTCTCCGAGACCAGCACGCCGGACAACGGCACATAGGCCGAGGTAATGCCCTTGGCGACGGTGATCAGGTCCGGCTCTACGATATCGAGCGCTTCGCAGCCGAAAGTCGTGCCCAAGCGCCCGAAGCCGCTGATCACTTCATCGACGATCAACAGGACATCGTACTTCTTCAGCACCTGCTGGATCGCCGGGAAATAGCCCGCAGGGGGTACGATGACGCCGCCTGCCCCTTGCACCGGCTCGGCGATGAAGGCCGCAACCGTCTCAGGTCCTTCGGCGAGGATCATCTTTTCGAGATCGTCGGCGAGCAATTTGACGAAATCTGAATCCGACATGCCGGGCTCGGCTTCCCACAGGCGATGCGGCGGCTTCACATGCCGCACCATCGGCAAGGGCAGGTCGAAGCCCTTGTGCATGCCCTCGAAGCCGGTGAGGCTCGCCGCCATCACCGTCACGCCGTGATAGCCGCGCTTCCTTGCGATGATCTTCTTCTTATGCGGAAGCCCGCGAATATTGTTGTAATACCAGACGAGCTTGACCTGCGTGTCGTTGGCGTCCGAGCCGCTATTGCCGAAGAAGACCTTCGACATCTTGCCCGGCGCCATCTTGACGAGCTTCTCCGAGAGGATCGCCGGCGCATCGGTGCCCATGCCGGCGAAGGAATGATAGTAGGAAAGCTTGAGCGTCTGCTCCTTCATGCATTCGGCAAGCTCGGGGCGCCCGTATCCGACATTGGCGCACCAGAGCCCCGCCATGCAGTCGATATATTCTTTCTCGCGGCTGTCGCGCAGCACCGCGCCCTTGCCGGCCACGATGATGCGCGGTGTCGAATTGGCCTGGTCGGAGGGCGAGGTGAAGGGGTGAAAGACGTAGCGCCGATCGAGTTCTTCGAGCTCGTCGGCGTAATTGGCGATAGTCATGAGGCACCACGGTCGCGGGGCGGGTTGGGCCGGACTATACGATATTCGCACATATGTTCGTCAAGATCATTCTCCGGGCCAGCATGAGCGCCCGCAGGTCGCCCGCATTGCACGCTTTGCGCACAAATGTTAGTTGGATTGGCGCATCTTGCGCCAGCTAGAGCGTCTTCCGGCGAAGTGAAATCGCTTCGCCGAAAAGAAAACGCTCCAGATATTGATAGTTGTGCATGTTCTTATCGCCAAGGTGCATACGCTTTGGCGAACATGCACTAGACCGAAAATGGGGCCATGCCTGAACGCGAAACTGCGGATCCCGATCATGTTCAATCGTTCGTGCGGGGCCTCGACGTCATCCGCGCGTTCAGCCGCTATCGCCCGCGCATGACGTTGAGCGAAGTCGCCGACGAGACGCACATGACCCGGGCGGCGGCGCGCCGCTTCCTCCTGACGCTGGTCAAGGAGAACTACGCCCAGACCGATGGGAAGTATTTCGAACTGCGCCCCAAGGTGCTCGATCTCGGCTTTGCCTATCTCGCTTCCATGACCTTGTGGGACATTGCCGAGCCGGTGATGCGCAATGTGGTGAGCGCCACGCAGGAATCCTGCTCGATGGCGGTGCTCGATGGAACCGAGATCGTCTATGTGGCGCGCGTCCCGGCCAATCGCGTCATGACCATCGGGCTTAGCGTCGGCAGCCGCCTGCCCGCGCACTGCACCTCGATGGGCCGCGTCATGCTCGCGGCATTGCCCGAAGACGAACTCGGCAAGCGCATCGAGCAGATGCAGCCGGAAAAGCTGACCCCGCATACCATCACCAGCCGGGTCAAACTGCGCGACGAATTGCGCACCGTCGCGCGGCAGGGCTGGTCGATCGTCGATCAGGAACTTGAACCGGGCCTGCGTTCGCTGGCCGTGCCGATCCGCGCGCGCTCCGGCGTCGTCGCCGCCGCCATGAATCTCGGCTGCCATGCCGGCCGCATCAGTCTCGATACGATGCGCGAGAAATTCCTGCCGATCCTGCAGGAAGCAGGCGTCCGCATCACCTCATCGCTCCCGACGTGAGCGCCAGGCGGCCCATCGCCATCATCGGCGCCGGCAGCATCGGGCTTGCCTGGTCGATCGTATTTTCGCGTGCCGGCTTTCCCGTGCAGCTCTACGACCCGAGCGCCGACCAACTGGCGCGCGCCAAATCAGCAATCGCCGAGCGCCTCACACGGCTTCAGCATTACGGTCTCCTTGATGAAGCGCCGGATGCACTTCTTGCGCGTGTCACGCTCTGCGACAGCGAGGAAAACGCCGTCGCCAACGCAGGCCACATCCAGGAGAACGCGCCGGAGGATCTCGCCCTCAAGCGACAATTGATGGCGCGGCTCGATGGTCTCACCGATCCGGCCGCGGCGATTGCCAGCTCGACCTCGACGATCCCCGCTTCGCACTGGGCGTCGGAACTTCCCGGCAGGCAGCGCTGCCTCAATGTCCATCCCGGCAATCCGCCCTATCTCCTTCCCGTCGTCGAACTCATTCCTGCTCCTTTCACCGAACCGGGCGTCACCGAAGCGGTGCGCGATCTCATGATCATCGCCGGGCAGAAGCCCATCCTCGTTGCCAAGGAAGTCGAAGGCTTCGTCTTCAACCGTATCCAGGGCGCGGTCTTGCGCGAGGCCTATTGCCTGGTGCGCGACGGCGTCGCCTCGGTCGAGGATGTCGACACCGTCATGCGCGAAGGATTGGGCTTCGCTGGTCTTTCATGGGGCCCTTCGAAACCGTCGATCTCAACACCAATGGCGGCATCGAAACCCACGCCGCGCGCCTCGGTCCCGCCTATGCCCGCATGGGCAAGGAGCGCGGCCAGGACGATCCCTGGACGCCCGATCTCGTTGCCACGGTCGTGGCGCAGCGCCGCGCCCGCATGCCGCTCGATAAATGGGGCGAGCGCGGCTATGGCGCGATGAAATGCTGATGAAACTCAGGGCGTTGCGGGCGGCGGATAAGTCAAAGGCACCTTGAATCATTCCAGCTTCTGTGTTCGAGTATCGCAAGTTTGTACGAAGATACCGGAGCGGCCCGCGCCCATGACCTCACCCTGCATCATCACCGTGGCGATCACCGGATCGCTGCCGCGCAAGGAGAATAATCCGGCGGTTCCGATCACCGTCGCGGAGCAGGTCGAGGCAACGCACGAGGCCTACGAGGCCGGCGCCAGCCTCGTCCATATCCATGTCCGCAATGACGATCAGACGCCGACCTCCGAATCCCGAACGCTTCGCCGCGGTGCAGGCCGGAATCGCGCGCCACTGCCCGGGCATGATCATCCAGTTCTCGACCGGCGGGCGGTCCGGCGTCGGCACCGAGCGCGGCGGCATGCTGTCGCTCAGGCCCGACATGGCCTCGCTCTCGACCGGGTCGTGCAATTTTCCATCGATCGTCTATCTCAATCCGCCCGATCTCATCCTCTTTCTCGCCGAGGAGATGCGCGAAGTATCAGGTGCGGCCGGAGATCGAGGCCTTCGATCTTTCCATGCTCTATCAGGCGGTGCGGCTTGCCGAGGAAGGCATGATCCCGAAGCCGCTTGCATGTGCAATTCGTGTTCGGCATCAAGAATGCCATGCCCGCCATTCGCCAGGCGCTCGAATTCCAGGTCTCGGAACTGAAGCGGCTTATGCCGGACGCGACCTGGGCCGCCGCCGGCATCGGCAAGCACCAGCTTGAAGTCAATCTGTGGACGCTCGAGCTCGGCGGCCATTGCCGCACCGGGCTTGAAGACAATATCCGCTTCGACGGAACCCGCCTCGCCGCCAGCAATGCCGAACTCGTCAAGCGGGTGGCCGATTTGTGCGGCAAGTATGGCCGCCATCCGGCCAGCTGCGACGAAGCGCGGGCGCTGCTCCATCTGCGCCCCGCGGAGCATTCTTCGTCCTCTCCCGTTTACGGGAGAGGATAGGGGCCCATTGCGCAGCAATGGGAAAGGTGAGGGCAAAACGCGAAGTCCGATCCCCTCATCTACCCATGTCGCTGACGCGACACGGGCCCCCTCTTCTCCCGCAGGCGGGAGAAGACGATGTAGGGAGGTCGGTCGTTACCCCAGCTGCTTTCTTCGCTCGATCACGCCGTTCACGATGACGCGGCCGGCCTGCCACACGAGCACGAAGACGATGCTCGCCAGGATCGACAAGACCGCCACCGCCGGCACCATCGGCGCGAAATTCGTCGCCATGCGCGAATAGAGCCATTCCGGCAAAGTCGTATCGACGCCGGTCGTATAGGCCGAGAGCGGAAGGTTGCTCCACGACAAGAGGAAGGCGAACAGCGCCCCCGACGACAATCCCGGCAGGATCTGCGGGAAGGTCACGCGGAAGAAGGTCTGCAAGCGGCTGGCGCCCAGATCGAAGGCCGCCTCTTCCTGGGCGCGATCAAGTCCATAGACCTGGATCGACACGATCAAGGTGACGATCGGCACGATCCACACCGCATGGGTAAAGACAGCACTCCTCCAGGTGAGATCGAAGCCCATGGCGCTCAGTGAAACGAGCGCCGGCAAGCCCCAGGACCGATTGCGGGAAGAACACCGGCAATAGCAGGAAGCGCTGATAGAATTTCCGGCCCTTCCAGTCATAGCGCGCGAAGGCGAGCGAGCCCGGGATTGCAATCAGCACCGAGATGACCGCCACGCTCAAGGCGATCTTCAGTGACGTCATCTGGAGATCGTAGGTCTGGGCCAGTGCCAGGGCCTCGCGATAGGGCTGGATCGTCCAGATGCGATGCGGAAAGCGCAGGTATCGCGTATTCGCCAGCGAAGCGAGAATGACCGAGACGAGCGGAATATAGAGGAGGACGAGAATACCCACCGTCCAAATCGTCCACCATCTTGGCGATCGCTGCATGGCCCTCTCCTCAGCGACCGAACAGGCGGTCGAGATCGAGCCGCGACAGAAGCGGGAAGACGAGGAGCGCGGTGATCAGGCACAGCACGGTCGCCAGGGCCGAGCCCAAGGGCCAGTCTTGCGCGTAATTGAAGCGCTGCTCGATGGCAAAGCCGATCGGCACCGCGGACTGGCCGCCGAGCATGTGCGATTCAGACGTCGCGCCGAGCACCAGCACGAAGACGAGGAGGCTGCCGATGATGATGCCGGGCGAGGCGATCGGCACCTCGATATAGCGCAATTGCTGCCACGGGCTCGCGCCCAGGTCCTGCGCGGCCTCGACCTGGTCGACCGGCACTTGCGAAAGGCCGAGTACCATCGGAAACAGTGCGAAGGGCAGATAGATATAGAGAAGGCCGATCAGGGTCGCCAAGGGCGTGAACAGGACCGAGCCGATATCGATCCCGAAGAAGTAATTGATCGTTCCGGCGAGAACGCCGCCCTTGGGCATCAAGAAGAGATGCGCGCCGAACAGACGCACCGTTTCGGCGATGAACACCGGAACCGCGATCATCGTCGCGACGATCGTTGCGAAGCGACGAGACTTGCGCACCAGTGCCTTGGCGATCGGCCAGGACATGAGGTTGGTCAAGATCGTCGTGGCAAGCGCGAAGAAAACCGACCAGGCCAAGGGCCGCCAATAGCTCTCGCGCACCGCGGTGACGTAATTCTCGAACGTGATGTGGCTCGTCAGGCCGAAGGTGCGCGGCGGCATCAGGCTCGTATAGGCGACGAAGGCGAGCGGCAGGAGGAAGCCGGCGATCAGCAGCAGCACCGGCGGCGACATGAGCAACAATCCCGCCTTCTGTTCACGCTTCATGATCGCATCTCACTCGTGGATGGCAACGGCATCGGCCCAGTCGAAGCCGAGACGGATGCGCTGGCCGGGTTGCGGCGGCGGCATGTCGGCATCGAGCTCGCTGATGAAAGTCCGCTCGTCCATCTTCGCATGAAGATGGGTGCGCGAGCCCAGGAGATAGCTGTTGAAGCACACGGCATCGAAGGTGACGTCGGCCTTGCCGTTTTCGGCCAAGACGCGCAACCGCTCGGGCCTGAGCATCAGCCAGGTGCGCTCGGTCGCCGCGATGCCCGCACCCAAAGGTATCGCCAGCTCCTTGATCACGGTGCCCTGCCCGTTCTTCTCGACGCCAAGCAGGTTCACCTGGCCCATGAATTCGGCGACGAAACGCGAGGCCGGCGCGTTGTAGATCGACAAGGGCTCGCCCAATTGGACGATCTCGCCGTCGCGCATGACCGCGATCCTATCCGACATCACCATCGCCTCTTCGAGGGAATGGGTGATGTAGACGAAGGTCTTGCCGGTCTCGCGGTTCAGATCCTTCATTTCCATTTCGAGGATCTTGCGCAGGCGATAGTCGATCGCCGAGAGCGGTTCGTCGAAGAAAAGAATATCCGGATCGGAAGCAAGTGCACGAGCAAGTGCTACACGCTGGCGCTCGCCGCCCGAGCAGCGGGTCACCGATTTCGCATAATAGTCGGTGGGAAGCCGGACCAGCTCCATCAATTCACGCGCACGGGCGCGCTTCGCCTGCCGCGGCTCGCCGCGCACGGTCAATGCAAACTCGATATTCTCGCCGACCGTCATGTGATTGAACAGCGCCAATGACTGGAACACCATCGAAGTCGGCCGGCGATTGGCCGGCACGTCGTTGATGCGCTTGCCGCGCAACAGGATGTCGCCAGACGAGGGCACCTGGAGGCCGGCCAGCATGCGCAACAGCGTGCTTTTGCCCGAGCCCGAGGGGCCGACGATCGTGAAGAGCTCGCCTTCCTTGATATCGAGATTGACGTTCTTCACGGCAAACTTGCCGCTGAAATCCCGCGACAGATTGCGCAGCGAGAGGATGGTGTCGGTCTTGGTCATCTTTTCGAAGTCGTCATGCCGCCGAAGCCGACATCCCCTCGACGCTTATCTTGCGCTGCGCCGCCCGCCGTCATGCCAGCGAAAGCTGGCATCCCCTGAATTCATTTCCGCACGGCAGCGATCCAGGGGACCCCAGCTTTCGCTGGGGTGAGCGAATAAAGTGTCCCCCGCCGGTTTCCTGCTCACTCCATGGCAGGGTCAAGCCCTGCCATGGAGAGATGTCTGGCTTACCCGCGGGCTCTGACGGCCGCGGTGTAAAGGTCGTAGAGCTTGTCGTATTGCGGCACGATGTCGAACTCGGTCGCCGCGGCCAATCGCTCGTCGAGCGTATCGAACTGCATCGCGTCGAGCTCTTCCTTCGAGAACTTGGCCAGCACTTCCGGCTGGATCATCTGCGCCACCGGCTGCAGATTGCCGTTGCCGGAAGCGACGATATAGGCCTGGTCGGGCTTCACCATCCATTCGAGGAACTCGAACGCCTTGGGGTTGAAGTTCGGGTTGTTGATCGCCGAATTGAGCTCGATCCAGTTGATGCCGCCCTTGCCGTCGGCCGGTCCCTTGGGCGGCGAGATGGCATAGAGATTGTTGTTGCCTTCGCGGCGTGCGGACGCGATCGAATAGGTGCCGCCGCAGAAATAGGCGTCGATCTCGTTGTTGAGCATGGCGAGGTTCAACTGCACGAAATCGGTGGTCACGGTCTTCGCCTGCTTCATCACGCGGTTCGCCGTCTCGGTGAACTTGGCGACGTCGGCGTCGGTCTTGTCCTTGTAGGGATGAATACCGGCGATCATGCACAGGTCCATCACGTTCCAGTCTTCATAGGCCAATACGCCGAACTTGAAGTCGGCATTGTTGAACATGTCCCAGCCTTCGTTCTTGGCCGTCTCGACCGAGATCTTGTCGGTGTTGATGGCGATGTCGAAGGTCTCGAGGCGCTGCACGACGCCTAAGAGATGCTCGCCGTCGCGGCTCATGGCGCGCGCATAGGGCGGCTTGAACTTCGGCAGCATCTTGTCATAGAGCGGCTCGAAGCGGTCGCGCGGCAATTCGACGATGAGCTTCTCCGGCCAGAAATAGTTCTTGGCCCAGGGATCGTTCACGTTGATGAAGTCCCAGTTCTTGGTCTCGCCGGCGCGCAGGCGGTTCAAGGACTGCGGATCGGAAATATGGATCTCGGATTTGAGCTTGGTGCCGGTATCCTTGAGCCACATCTCGGCCAGGCGCGGATCGGCATAGGCATCCCAGCAGAGCAGGTTGAGCGTGCGGTCGTCCTGCGCCATGGCGCGCGAACCGGCGCCGGTCAGCGCCAGTGCACCGGCCGCACCCATGCTCGCAAGCAGGCGGCGGCGCGTCATTTCAAAGCCCTTCTGGCCGGCATGGCGGACAGGATTGTGGGCTGCGAGTTTCCTCAGCATGTGGTCTGAATTCATGTTCGTCCTTCCCTGTTTTCTTTGTTAGGCACTGTTTTAAGTCTTCTGCACGTCGACTAGCAGCAAAGCTCGCCAATCACACATTAAAGTCGATGTTCTCGGGCCATTCCGGCAAGGTCATGCCGCCGTCGAGGATGATCGACTGGCCGGTGATGTAGCGGGCATTCTCGCTCGACAGGAACTCGACGGATGCCGCGATGTCGTCGGGATCGGCAAGCCGACCCAGCGGAATGAGCAGTTTCATCTTGGCTTCGTTCTGGGGGCCCAAGCCCTTCAGCACCGGCTCGGTGGCGACGACGCCCGGCTCGACCGCATTGATGGTGATGTTGTCCTTGGCAAATTCGAGCGCCATGGAGCGCATCATGCCGTTCATCGCGGCCTTCGACGCGCCATAGATCGCAAGGCCCGTAGCACCGGTGCGATTGCCGGTGATCGAACTCGTCAATACGATCGAGCCGCGCTTCGACTTGCGCAAGCTTGGCAGGAAGGCGCGGATCGCGAAATAGCAGGCGCGCGCATTGAGGCCGCTGACCAGGTCCCAGTCCTTGGGCTGCGATTCCTCGACGGTGACGGTTGGATAGATGCCGGCATTGAAGGCCAGCACATCGAGCGCCGCGCCGTCCTTGAGGACGCGCGCCGGCAAACCGCTGAGCCCGTCGGTGTCGAGCACGTCGACGGTCACGCATTCGAGCTTGGCCGGCCCCTCGATCAATGAGGGGAGCTTCGCCAGTTCAGTCTCGTTCCTGTCCAGCACGATCAGTCGCCCGGGCCGCCGGGCGAGGCGCTGGACGATCGCCCTCCCGATCCCCGTCGCGCCGCCAAAAACCACCTGCGTCAGCAACTCAAACCCTCACCGCCCACGTCTTCGGGCAAAAACTTCGCATATCGCACGTTCGTTCGCAAGACGGATGTCGCAGGGCAGAGCCCTCTCGAAAGCGATTTGCTCTTTGATAGACGCAGGATGGGGCAGTCTTTCCTATGCTCGCCGAAAGTTAGCCGAAGCGAAGGCCCCTTTGCAGCACGTCAGCACGATTTTAGTCTGCTAAAGAGATGGGCGGTTGCGCCAAATTCGCGCAATCTCTGGAATGCTCCAGTCCCTAGAACCTACGGAAAATTGCTCATGGCACAGCAATTAAGCCTACTCGAATTGCTTGAGCGTCCCACGCTGGACGCTCTCGTCAAGCCTGATCAGCTCTTCGAAAGCGAGGATCGGGAGTTTGTCGTCAGGCAAAGTGAGAACACCCGCTATGACGGCAAAGTCCCAAAGGATCGACCAAAAGTCCCTAGGCATTTGCCTGTCGGCGTTCGGGAATGGCCCAGCAGTTGTAGGGTGGCGTAGTTGCGATCGGCATTGAAAAGGATGGCCTAGTCACCGGCTGCAATTGGTTGTCACAAGAGAAAATCGCCGAACTAGAGTCCATGGGGAGAGATCACTGCAGCGACGGTCGCTTTCAAACGTCAGGGATCAGGCAAGATTATCATGTCGGAATATTTTTGGATCGCTAATGCATTTGTCGCGCTAGCGCGCTTGCGCGACAATACTGCCAATGATCGCGCCGACTAACTGATGTTGAAAAACAGGAGGTAATAGTCAGAATGGGGAACATCGTTTGGAACTAGAACCTTGCAGTCTGTCTTAACCCAGACGATTTCCGCATCAGGCAAATGGTGAATTCGCGAAGCGCATTCGCGATGCCCGAGACGGGTCTAGTGATGTGACGGACCATAAAATTTTCGAATCCATGCGTCTTGGCAAGACACGCAACGAAGAATTTGTACCAAACAATGTTTGCGCCTTGATGTTCGCGAAAGACACTCAGCAGATTTTCCCCGGCTCATATGTACACTTTCTTCGATACGCGGGGACGGAGGAAAAATCCGGCAAAGAGTACAATGTAACCAAGGATCGATGTTATGTGGGACTACTCGATGCGATAAGCGAGACGGCTAATACCGTGGATGCCACCCTGAGAGAATTCACAGAGTTCCGCGTCACGGGAATATTATACTCTGTTCCCGAGTACCCGCGCGATGCCTGGTACAATTAATCGTCAATGCCTGCTGCAACTTCGTTCATGCTCGTAAGACTTTCGTTATCTTCGATGATCATATGGTTCGGACAGCAGCCTCATGAGAGTCACTCCTTACAGGCCGCGCAATCCTTTTCTTATGTATGTACTAAGAGAGTATGGAGAAGTGCGCTGCATAAGTGAGGGTACCAAGAGAATTGTGAGAGAATTGGCTGAAGCGAGACTGCCTAAAATCATCTATCAGGCACGACAAGACACTGTTACTGCCATCATCCGCAAGATATGCATCGCCTTCGGATAGCGAGAGCCACAATGATTGGCATCCCATAGCTCCGTGAACTCGGAGGAAAAACGTACTTTCGGAACGATTGAGCTCATCATTCAAACGATGCCACTGAGATTACTAAGCACAATCAACTGGACACGGCGGAGATGCGAAGCCTCATGCCGTGCAGGCTCATCTTCACATACTGGAATTTATGTTCGACAAAGACGCGCGACCCGAAAGCGCACTACGTGATAAGAAGAACCAAATAATAAGCGGGCCAGGATGAACTTCGACACCCAGATTACAAATGGTCTTAATCCAGCTGAGCTAGTGGCATACATTGAACCGTTCACAAGGCAAACAGTTCATTGGTATCCCCAATTAACCCTCTCATAACATCAACTTCAGAGTCTCGCACTGTTTTGGAGGATAGTGGTCTTTACAATTAATTTATTTGACTTTGTTCTACTTATGTACTATGCTATCTTGATGGACCGGATTTCCACCATCGAACGCTGGCGCGTGCCGCTCTTGGGCATCATCGCGGAGCTGTTCGCAGAGATTGGACTGGCCGAGGGCGTCAGCATCGAGCGAGTCTCGAAGCCTCTCCATCGGTTTATCTTGCGCAGATTGCGGACGGCGGAATCGGCAGTCAGGCGATTGATCATCGCCGCGGCGCGCGACATCGTGGTGGAGTACAAGCCCAGGTCTCCGGCGGGACCGAAGAAGCCAAAACCGTCGAACAGCGACAAGACCAAAGCCGATGTCGAAACCAAGCCCAAACGCAAACGCGGCTTCCTCTTCAACCTGTTCGACCCGCTCAAGCGCTTTGGCCGCCGCTTCAAAAAGAAGCGCCGTGGTCCTGAGCCGCACGTCTATTCCATTGAGTCATTCCTCCAGCCTCGAAAGCCTGCTGCCGCGTCCGCTCCGGCGGAGCAGGACGCCGTCGACGACGGCATGGTCAGTGCCAAGCACCTCATCCGCCGTCTCGTTGCCGTGACTGATGCGCTTCAAGACATCCCGCGGCACGCGATGCGGCTCGCCCGCTGGGAGGCGCGTCCCAAAGAACAGCGCCGTCCAGAGCGCTGGAGCCCCATGCGCCCCGGCCGACCGCCGGGATTCCGCCAGCGAGCAATCCACGAAGTCGATCAAATCCTCAAAGAATGCCACTGGCTGGTCCGAAGCATGCACCCGCCGCTCGACGACACGTCGTAAAACTATTACTCCGTATACAGACTTTTTTTCATCGCCTCTCCTCCTTCGAGGCGCGTCTCCGCGCGCGCTTCAGGACGAGGGGTATTTTTATGCGCGGTTCGTCACCCAGCGAAAGCTGGGGTCCATGGCCAACATGATTCTTGCGATGGATGCCAGCTTTCGCTGGCATGACGCTTTTTCATACCGAGCAATTTGCACCTCACCATGAGGTCGCAGTGCGACTTACGAAACCAGATCGCCGATCCTGACCGGCTTGGCGGGGGGCCGCGGCGCCATGCCGGAAAACTCATTGCGCGGCCGGCCGCTGCGTTCGGCGATCAGGGCATCGAGTATCGGTGCACAATAGCGACCCTGGCAGCGCCCCATGCCGATGCGGGTCCGGCGCTTCACCGCGCCCAGGCCTTCTAGCCCTTCGCCCAGCGCCGCGTCGACATCGGCAAAGCTCACTTCCTCGCAACGGCAGATCAAAGTATCAGGCGTCGCGAGCTTCGCCGCATAGGCCGGTGCCGCATAAACCTCCCATAGCGCTTTCTGGAACCGGCGATGGCGCGCCTTGTCGCGCAAGGCGTTTTTTCGCAGGCGCCGTAATTCTTCCGTCATCGGGCGCCCAAGCGATTCAGCCGCAGCGAGGCCGGCCAATGTCCCTTGTGCCATCGCGACGCGGGCGCCGCCAAGCCCGGTGCAATCGCCCAATGCATAAATGCCGGCGAGGTCGGTCAGGCCATTCTCATCGCAGCGCGTCACGAGTTGCCGACGCACCGCATCGAAATCATGCGCGCAGCCAAGCGTGCGCAGCAATTCATTGGCGGGCTCGAAGCCATAGCCAAGGCAGACGATATCGACGTCGAATACTTCATTGCCGACCGAAGCACGCAATCCCAATTCAGTCTTCTCGATCGCGGTCACGACGGCACCATAAATCATTCGCGCATGTCCGGCGCGCCGCTTCGCATGATACTTGAGTCCGTCACGCACGAGTCCGGGTGCTGCCGTCAGCATCGCCAGCAGCGCGGGAAGTTGCGCCAGGGCCGGCTTTGCCGCCGCCTCGACGACGGCAACGACTTCGGCGCCGCCCGCGATCAATTCAGCAGCGAGTTGCAGATTGAGCGGACCATTGCCCGCAATCAATACGCGCTTGCCCGGAAGCCTGCGCGCGGTCCGCCACAGGGTCTGCGCCGCACCGGTCGTCATCACGCGGGGCAATGTCCAGCCCGGTACCGGCCAGCCGCGTTCGTAAGCTCCGGTCGCGATGATCGTTGCGCTGGGCAAGTAGCGGCGGGCGCGGCCGTCTTTGACAACTCCAAATTCATTCGGTGGAAACGCGCCCCACACCGTCACACGCTCCTCGAATGCGAGGCCCAATTCGCGCGCGGTCGCGATGAGCGCGCTCCCCTCGCGATGCTGCGCGTCGGGCGGGGTCGCGTTTCGAATCGAAAGCTGCTTGAAATATTGCCCGCCGGCATGCGCGCGCTCATCGACGATCGTCACCGCGCAGCCGGCACGGCGCGCCGCGATGGCCGCGGCGAGACCGCCCGGCCCTGCCCCGATGACGAGAAGCTCCGGGCGATGGGTTTCGACTTCTCCGAAACTGATGGGCAGATCGGATTTCGGCGCCAGGGGTCGCGCAAAGGATTCGCGCCGCACCACGAGAGGCCGGTCGATGATCGTCATGCAGGCGCGTTCATTGGCGCGGCCGTCGACCTCGACGAGACAATCCTGGCACACGCCCATGCCGCAGAAGATGCCGCGCTCGGCGCCGCAGCGGGTCGTGCGGAAACCATTGATGCCATGGGCGGTCAAGGCCGCCGCGAGGCTTTCGCCCTCGCGCGCCTGCAATCGCCTGCCCTCGAATTCGATCTCGATTGTCACGGTGTATGTTCGTAGCACGAACTTGTGTACAGTCACCATCATGGCGAGGCTTCTCGAAAACAAGGTTGCGCTGATCACCGGCGGTGCGCGCGGGCTCGGGCTCGCAATCGCCGAACGGTTTGCGGAGGAAGGCGCCAGGGGCCTGCTGCTCGATCTGCCGGAGCCGATCAAGACCGCCAAGGCGCCGGCCGGATTCCAGTTCATTACCGGCGATGTCACCGAGGAGAATTCGATCGCGGCCGCGATGGCGCACGCGACCGAAATCTTCGGCAGGCTCGACATCGTCATCGGCAATGCCGGCGTTGTGCCGCCCTGGCGCGACACCGAGCATCTCGATCTTGCGGAATGGGATCGGGTGATGGCGATCAATGCGCGCGGCATGGCGGCAACGATCAAGCATGCCGTTCCTGCCCTCAAGACGTCGCAAGGGGTGATCGTGCTGATGGCCTCGATCAATGCCACTGCGCCGCATCCGAACCAGATGCTCTATACCGCCTCCAAACATGCGGTACTCGGCATCGCGCGGGCGGCAGCGCAGGATCTCGGCCGCTTCGGCATCCGCGTCAACGCCGTCGCGCCCGGTCCGATCGCGACCGAGGCCTTGATTGAGCGCGTCGACAAGCGAACCGGCGGCGGCACGCGCGAGGCCCTTGCCAAAATGAGCGAAGCAACGGCGCTGAAGCGCCTCGCAAGCGCCGATGAGGTCGCAAAGGCTGTTCTTTTTCTCGCCAGCGATCTATCGAGCGGAATTACCGGTGAAATGCTGCCAATCAATGCAGGACAGATCTGAATGAACGTTTTCTCCGAATTCGGCGTCGCCACGATCATCAATGCCAAGGGCACGGCGACACGATTGTCCGGCGGCATCATGCGGCCGGAAGTGGCGCAAGCCATGGCGGAAGCCTCGCAGGCCTGCGTCGAGATCGCCGATCTCCAGGCCGCGGCCTCGCGCGAGATCGCCAAGGCGACGGGGGCCGAGGCCGGCTATGTCGCATCGGGGGCGTCGGCCTGTCTCCTGCTGGGCACCGCCGCCTGCATTGCGGGTCTCGATCCCGGCCGCATGGCGCGCCTTCCTGATACGCGCGGCATGAAGAATGAAGTCATCATGGTCAGGAGCCAGCGCAATTTCTACGACCACGCGATCCGCGCGGCGGGCGCGACAATCGTCGAAGTGGGCTTGCCCGATCGTTTCGCCGGTGCCGGCGTGCGCGATGCCGAGGCCTGGGAGATCGAAGACGCGATCACGGAGAAGACGGCGGCGATCTTCTATGTGATGGACACCCTGTCGCAGCCGCCCTTGCCGGTCGTCACCTCGATCGCGAAGCGCCACAAAATTCCGGTGCTGGTCGATGCCGCGGCATGGCTGCCGCCGCAATCAAATCTCAAGCGCTTCATTGCCGAAGGCGCAGATCTCGTCGCCTTTTCCGGCGGCAAGGCGATTGGTGGCCCGCAGGCGAGCGGCATGCTGTGCGGGCGGCGCGACCTCATCATGTCGGCGGCGCTTCAGCATCTCGATCTCGATATCTACGAAGACATGTGGTCGCCGCCCAAGTCGCTGATCGACAAGGCGAAGCTCAAGGGCACGCCGCAACATGGCATCGGCCGGTCCTGCAAGGCGGGCAAGGAAGAGATTATCGGGCTTCTGACCGCGCTCCGGCTGTTCGTCGCCGAGGGCGACAAGGCGCGGCATCAGCGCTGGCTGTCGCTGCTCGAGACGATTGCCGGATCACTGCCGGTGTTCAAGTCGGCGCAGATCGCGATCGTCCATGCCGATGATCCGTCCGCTGTGCCCTTGCTCGTCGCATCATTGACGGGAAAATCGGATGCGGCGGCCGTGGCGATCAAGAAACTGATCGCCGGAAAGCCTGCTATTCACACCGATCCCTGCTTGCGGCACGAGAACAAGATCATCGTCAATCCGCTCTGCCTCAGATCTGAGGATGCCGGCATCGTGGCGGCCGGCCTCAAGCGCGTCCTGAAATAAGATCAGGCGGTTCCGTCGAGCTTATTGATCGCCTCGACATTGGCGGCCGATGATCCTTTCGGATCGAATTCAGAAGCGATCCAGGTATCGGTAATGGCCTTCGCCAGTTCCGGCCCGATCACGCGCGCACCCATGGTGATGATCTGGGCATTGTTGGATTTGGCGGCGCGTTCCGCCGAATAGGTGTCATGGGTGAGTGCGGCACGAATGCCCGGAACCTTGTTGGCCGAGATGCAGACGCCAATGCCCGTCCCGCAGCACAGGATGGCGCGGTCATAGTCGCCCTTCTTCACCTTCTTGGCGATGTCGGCCGAGAGATCGGCATAATAGCCGGTTTGGCTCAGGTTGCTGATCTGGTGCTCGCCCTTGGCCTTGAGGTGAGCCTCGATCACGTCGATGAGGGGTTTTCCGGCGCTATCGCCGCCAAGTGCGATCTTCATGATTGTTACTCCAGTGATTTCGTAACGGCTTCGATGATTCCAATATAGCCCGGCGCATCCCAGGCGGAGCGGCCGATGAACAGGCCGTCGATGTGGCTGCGATTGGCCAGCGCCACGCAGTTCTGCGGGTTGACGCTGCCGCCATAGAGGATCGGCAAGGGCTCGCCGGCCAGATCGGCGGTGAGCGCCTTCAATTTGCCATGCTGTTCATTGGCGAAATCCGGATCGGCCGGAATGCCGCCCTCGCCGATCGACCAGACCGGCTCATAGGCGATGACCACCCTGCCCGGCGCGCGCTTACCCACATACTTCAAGGCAAAGCGCGTCTGTTTGGCCAGGATATCGGCGGTGGCACCCGTCTCGAATTCGGCGCGCGTATCGCCAATGCAGACGAGCGCTATGAGATCATGCGCGAGCGCCGCCTTGACCTTGAGGGCGACGGTCTCGTCGGTCTCGTTGAAGAAGGTGCGGCGTTCGCTGTGGCCAAGCTCGACCAGGACGGCGCCGCAATCCTTGATCATCAGGGGCGAGACCTCGCCGGTCCAGGCGCCCTTGTCCTCCCAGTGCATATTCTGCGCGCCGATCTTGACGCGCGTGCCGCGCAAAATCTCGGCAACCTCGGCGATCGAGGGGAATGGCGGCACGACGAAAAGCTGCGCGGCGGTCGTGTTTGCGACGGGCGAGGCTTTCAATGTCTCGGCATAGGCGCGCGCGTCGGCACGAAGCTTGTTCATCTTCCAGCTCGTGCCGATCCAGGGAATTTTGCGCGCCATTGGCTCTGTCCAGGTGAAGAAGGCGATTTAGCGCGCCAGTCTTCTAGCTGCAATGGCAGGCGACGATGGCGGCGGCGATGGCGGGTATGAAAATTTCTGCAAAACGCTTCTGGCCCTCGGGCGTTGCGACCATATCCTGGCGGAATTCGACTTGAAGATAGTCGAGGCCGCGCGACAAGGCGTGTTCGGGGGTCGAATAGTCCTCGACGATGTTCATGTCATAGGGCTCGTTATCGCCCACCACGACGCCGTCAAGTTTTCGCAACACCGCCAAGGCCGGATCGGTGGCGCGGCGGTTCTCATTGGACGAAAGCGCTATTTCCCAAGGGCGGAACTTGCCCCTCATGCGTTCGGTCATCGAGTGGACCGCAAGCACGAGCGGCCGCCTGCCGGCGTCGCAGCGCGCCGAGAGAATTTCGCGGCACGCCTTGTGATAGGGATCGGAATAGGCCGAAATCCGATGGACGCGCTGCTCCTGCGTCAATCCCTCATTCGCCGTGATCGCCGTGCCGTCGCTTACGACCGGAATGCGTGTCGGATCGTCGGGCTGGCGATTGCAGTCGATCACCAGGCGTGATGTGCCGCACAAAATTGCGGGAGCATCGAGGGCTTTTGAAAGATGGCGCGAAATGGCCGCAGCGCCGATATCCCATGCAATGTGGCGCTGCATGTCGTCGTTGCTCACGCCCCACGCGCCGATATCCGGCGGCACGGCATTGCTTGCATGATCGCAGGTGATGACCATGGGCGCTTGGCCCTTGGCATTGACGATTTCAAACGGGCCAGTCCATTTCATGCCAGCAATTTTATGTGGGCCTGAAACAGGGTGTCAACATTCATTACGGAATTGACACACGCCTAACCGCCTGTAACAAATCGTTCATGGCTGCCGGAACCACCACGCATGCGGTTGGCGATCGGCTCGCCCAGATCGCGAGCGATGCGACGCCGGGTGAGCAAAAGGTTGCGCGCGCGCTGACGACCAGCGCGATGCTGGCCGGGTTCGAGACCGTCGCGGCGCTCGCCAAGCGGGCGGGCGTCAGCGGGCCGACGGTGGTGCGCTTTGTGACGCGGCTTGGCTATGCGAGCTATGCTGAATTCCAACGCGCGCTCCTGAACGAGATGGAGGCGCGCGGCACTTCGCCACTCTCCCTCTACCATCGCGTCGATACCAAGCCCGGCGCGCTGCTCGAGCAATCTGCGAACGCATTCGCGGCGAGCCTCGGCGAAACTTTCCGGCGCTTGTCGATCGCCGATTTCGAGTATGCGGTCTCGGCTCTTGCCGAGCGGCGCAATCATGTCTTCATCACTGGTGGCCGGTTCTCGCGCTTGCTCGCGGAGATGCTCTATCTCCACCTCTTTCAGATTCGCCCCAATGTCGCGACGCTCGTGCCAGGATTGCAAACGCGGGCCGACCAGCTTCTCGATGTCGGTCCGAAGAGCGTGCTGGTCGCCTATGATTTCCGGCGCTATGAGGCCGAGACCGTCGATCTCATCCTGCATGCCAAGGAACGCGGCGCTATCGTCATCCTGATCACCGACCCATGGGCGTCGCCCGCCGCGCGCCATGCCGATGCAGTGCTTGCCGCCGAGGTCGCTTCGCCGTCGCCGTTCGATTCTCTCGTCTCGGCCTGCGCCTTGACGGAAGCGCTGATTGCCGAGATCACGGTTCGCGCCGGCGAAAAGGGACGCCTAAGAATAGAAGACCTTGAGAGTTTGAGGGAGGGTTATGAATGGCAAAGCGTTCAGTCGCCAGGAAACCGGCGCAGCAAAAACGCCAAGCCCAAGGCGACGATGGCGAAATAGTACTCCTCACGTGGATCGACTATGTCGGGCTAGCGCGCTGCCGCGGGGTGCCGGTCGGCGCTTTCGACTCGCGGCGCGATTACGGCCTGGGCTGGGCGGTGGCCGGACAGGCGCTGACGCCGTTTGAAGACATCGCCGACAATCCCTGGGGGCCGATGACCGAAGTGCGCCAGACGCCGGTTGCGGGAGCCGAAACACGGATCGCGATCTGGGATGATGCGCCGGCCTTTCACTTCGCCTTGTGCAATTCCATGCTCGACGGCAAGAACTGGGAATGCTGCCTGCGCGGGTTTCTTAAAAAGGCGCTGGCGGCGCTGGAAGCGGAGACGGGACTCCAATTTGCCGCCGCCTTCGAACATGAGTTCCTGCTCTCCGGCAACAATCTACCGTGGATTGTGCCCTTCTCGGTGGAGCAGATTCGATATGTCGCGCCGTTCACTGCCGATCTCACGCGTGCGCTCATCGCGGCGGAGGTCGGCGTCGAGACGGTTGAGCCGGAATATGGCATCACGCAGTATGAAGTCTCGTGCGCGCCGGCAGTCGGGCTTGCCGGTGCCGATCGCGCAGTGATCACCCGCGAAGTCATCCGCGAAGTGGCAAGGCGGCGCGGCTATCGCGCGAGCTTCACGCCCAAGCCGACACCATCAAGCGTCGGCAATGGCGCGCATGTGCATTTCAGTCTCGTCGACAAGAAGGGCGTCAACCGCACCTATGACGCGGCGCAACCCGGCGGCGTGTCGAAGGTGGCAGCGCAATTCGCGGCGGGCGTCGTCGCCTATATGCCGGAGATCTGCGCGCTGGTGGCACCGTCGCCCGTTTCCTATCTCCGCCTCGGCCCGCATCACTGGTCCTGCGGTTATGCGGCATTCGGCGTGCAGAACCGCGAGGCGACGATCCGCGCCTGCCCTTCGCCCGAATCCGAAGAAACACGCCGAAGCGTTCAATCTCGAATTGCGTCCGCCCGATGCGACCGCGAGCCCCTACATGGTGCTTGCCGCGCTCGTCTTTGCCGGGCTGGAAGGCATCAAGCAGAAAATGCCCTTGCCGCCGATGCTCGATCGCGACCCCGCGGATTATTCGGAGGCCGAGCGCAGGAAGCTCGGCATTCGCTCGCTTCCCTCCTCACTCGGCGAAGCGCTCGATCTGATGCTGGCGAGCAAGGTCGTGTGCGATTGGATGCCCGATGCATTGCGAGACTCCTACGTCGCGGTGAAGCGCAAGGAGATCGATATGTTCGCCGGGACGACGCCTGAAGCCATGTGCAAGCGGTATCACGATGCCTATTGAGAGTGTCTTTTCAACCCCGCTCATCGATCATCATTGCCACGGCGTCTCGCCTGCGGAGCTGGACTGGAGGCAATTCCAGGCGCTTTTTTCGGAGAGCTACCGTCCGCCGCCGCCAGGCACCAACGAATTCCAGAAAGCCGCTCGGCCTTGCCATCAGGGCTTTCTGCGCGCCGTTGCTCGATCTCGAACCGCATGTATCGGGCGAGGCCTATGTCGAGCGGCGATTGAAGCTCGGCGCTGCTGAAGTCAATCGCCGCTTGATGCGCGGTTCCGATCTCGACTGTCTCTCATCGATACCGGCCACCGCTCGAGCGCCATTCACGGCTTCGAGGCGACTGGCGCATTGGCCGGAAAGCCGGCTTATGAAGTCGTCCGCATCGAAGCCATTCTCGAAGAAGTCGCGGCAAGCGGGGTTTCGGCAGAAGGCTTCGCCAAGGCTTTCGGCGATCGTCTTGCGGAGCGCTCACGCGATGCGGTCGGACTCAAATCCATCGTCGCCTATCGTTGCACTTTTGCGATTCCGCAAACCGCGCCAACGCGGGGTGAAGTCGTCGCCGCCGTGGGCGCCTGGCTGAAGCAGAAGGCCCAAGGCAAATAGCCGCGTGACCGATCCGACCGTCATCCGCCACGGGTTGTGGATCGGCGCCGAGATCTGCCGGGCGCGGAAATTTCCGATGCAGATTCCATGTCGGCTTCGGTGATCCCGACATCAACATGCATGCAATGCGATCCCACGCATTTCACCGAATTCATTGCCGCGATGGAAAAGTGGGAGGTGCCGATCACGCTGCTGCACAACTGGCCGTTCCTGAAGCGAGGCGCGTGGCTCTCGGAAATCTTCCAGAATGTCTATTACGATGCGGGCGTGATCCTGAATTATGGCGCGGCTGAAATCCGAGCGACATCCTCGCGAGGCGCTGCAGATCGGAAAATTCCAGAAGTTCCTCTATTCGAGCGACGCGTTCGGCCTGTCAGAACTCTACTATCTCGGTGCCCTGCTGTTCCGGCGCGCCTTCCAGCGCATCCTCGATGATTGGATCGCCAATGGCTATTGCTCGGCAAAGGATGCCGACGAAATCGTCTGAACTCGTGGCGCTTGCCAATTCGCGCCGCATTTATCCAGATATCAAGGGGGCTCAATGACCGTCCCTCTTACACGCGATGTTGCGCTCGACCCCGCCCATAGCTGTCTCCTCTTCGTCGATGTCCAGAATTTCGCGGTGAAGCGGAATGGCGGCGAGTTCGCGCATCTGAGCGATGCCGAATTCGAGACGAAGTATGGCTGGTATTTCCGCGAGCTCCAGGCGCGGGTCGTCCCCAACATGCAGCGGCTGCAGAAAGCGGCGCGCGCTGCCGATATCGAGGTCATGTATACGACTATCGAGAGCCTGACGCTCGACGGGCGCGACCGCAGCCTCGACTACAAGATCACCGGTTTCAATGTTCCCAAAGGTTCGTGGGACGGCAAGGTGATCGAGGAGATCGCGCCGCTCGACGATGAAATCTGGCTGCCCAAATCATCGTCGAGCGTCTTCATCTCGACGCATATCGATTACGTCTTGCGCAATCTTGGCGTCAGACAGCTGGTGATTTCTGGGCTCATCACCGATCAGTGCGTCGAATCCGCCATCCGCGATGCCTGCGATCTCGGCTATCTCGTCACGCAAGTGACCGATGCCTGCCTGACCTACAGCCAGGAGCGGCATGACAATTCATTGCGCGCGATCAAGGGCTATTGCCGGCAGGTGACGACCGATCAGCTCATCGCCGAGCTTGGGAAGTAGCTACCAACCCGAAAAGGCGTCGAGTTTTCCGATGTCGAACTTGCCGGCTTCTACATCGCCCAGGGCTTGATCGAGGATCGCGACAGCCTCATCCGCTTCGGCGTTGGTCAATATCAGTGGCGGCGTCAGTTCAAGGACATTGGAATTGACGCCCACATAATAGAGCACGGCTCCCAATTCGAAAGCGCGATAGATGGTTTGCGCCGCGGCGCGCGGAACCGCTTCATTAAGTTCGACACCGAGCGCAAGGCCCCGACCGCGAATATCCGCAACAGACTGGTGCCTCGATTTGAGATGCTCCAATCCAGTGCGCAGATGCGCACCGACATCGCGAGCATTGTCGATGAGTCTTTCGTCATGGATGGTTTCGAGCACCGCCTTGCCGGCGGCCATGGCGATCGGGTTGCCGTGCAATGTTTGCATTGCGAAGGCGGTGGAATGATCGAGGATGGCGGCAGGGCCAATCATAGCGGCAACGGGCAAGCCACCGCCCAAACCTTTGCCGAAACAGACAATGTCCGGCACGAAGCCTTCATGCTCGAAACAATGAAGCCGGCCGGTGCGCGCGAGGCCGACTTTCACCTCGTCGCAGACCGTCAATATCCCATGCCGCGCACAAACCGTCGCCAGTTTCGCAAGGAAGCCCGGCGTCGGCACCAGCATGCCGCCATCCGACTGGATCGGTTCGATGAAGAAGGCGGCGACTTCCTTGGGCGGAACGGTCGTCGCAAAGAGCCGCTCGATTTCTGCAAGCACGTCATTGCCATCCGGCATGCTGCCGCCGCCCGGATAGGGAATGAGCGTGAGGCCGGGATAGCGCGATGCGTGCGACTGGACGGGATGGCCGGAAATGCTCATGGCGCCCGCACTACCGCCGTGATAGGCGCCCGCAAAGGAGAGAATGCGCGGTCGCCCGGTGGCGGCGAGCACGCTGCGCATCGCGGCCTCAAGGACGTCAGAACCTGAATGCCCGAAGACAACCTTGTGCGCCTTGTGATCCGGCAGTCGCGCGAGAATTGCTTCCGCCAGTTCAACGCCGGATTTCGGGATGGCCGACAATATGCTCGCGCCGGCGGGACTGCGCGCCGCTTCGGCGACCGCCGCGACATGGCGCGGGTGGCCATAGCCAAGGCTTGCCGCGCCCCAGGCCGCCGAGAGATCGAGCAGGCTGCGCCCCGTCTCGTCGATGACGCGCGAGCCCTGCCCGCCCACGAGAGCGAGCGGGAAGAATCTGAGCTTCTGGATGGCGCCGATCGATTGCCGGTCGCGCTCGAAGAGTGTCGTCACGGGAGTGCCTTGTGGAAAGCAGGGTGAAGCTTTGACCGGTTCATGTCACACTTGCCGCGGGTTTCGCAATCGGAGTGGCGGCATCGTGTGGTGCGATATTGACGGTCTGCGTCTTTGGTACGAGGCGCATGGGCGGGGAACGCCGGTCATCTTTCTCCATGGCTGGACGATGGATCATCGCGACGAGACGCCGGTTTACGAGCCGATCTTCAGGAAGCGCCCGGGTTATCGGCGCATCTATCCGAACTTGCCCGGCATGGGGAAAAGCCCCGCCGACCGGCGCATCAAGTGTCAGGACGATTATCTCGGCGTCGTTCTAAATTTCATCGAGCTGCTGACGAAGGGCCAGAGATTTCTACTGTCCGGGACATCGGCCGGCGCCTATCTGGCGCGCGGCGTGGTTCAGCGCATGGCGGATCGCATCGATGGGCTTCTTCTCCGCGTTCCCTTGATCGTTGCGGAAGACAGGCGTCGCGATGTGCCGAAATTCGCGACTCTTCTCCAAGATGAGAAAGTCCTAGCGGGACTTAAGCAAGCGGATCGGCAGACTTATGCGCAACTGCTCGTCCACGCGCCCGGATATCTGAGGGCGGCCCGGCGAAAGCAGGAGAAGCAAGTCGCACCCGCCATGAGGATTGCCAATGTAAAGCATCTTGAACCCATTCGGCAGGACCCATCACGCTACGGCTTCTCCTTCGACGCCGATAAACTGGTGAAGCCCTTCGCAGCGCCGTCACTCATTGTCACCGGCCGACAAGATACGAATGTCGGCTATCGCGATGCCTGGCGTATCGTCGAGAACTATCCCCGCGCGACCTTTGTCGTTCTCGACCGCGCCGATCACGGATTGCCGGTGGACCATGACGCGCTGTTCCGCGCGCTCGTCAGTGACTGGCTCAAGCGCGTCGAGGAAGCACGTAGCGCTAACCGACAAGCATGATATCGGCCTTGAGAAGGTCGAACTCGCGCGCCGATGGCCCGACGAAGATCTGAAAAACACCGGGCTCTAGGACGGGGCTGCCATCGCGATCCGGGAATGACATGTCGCGGGCGAGAAGTTTGAGCCGAACGGTTTTCGTCTCGCCCGGCGCCAATCGGGCCTTTGCCCAGCCAGCGAGCTGAAGAACGGGTCGCGACACGCTCGCCACCGGGTCGCGGAAGAACTGCAACACGGTTTCCTCGCCCGCGACCGCTCCGGAATTCGTGACATCGACGGAGATATCGATCTCGTCGTCGGCGTTGAATTCGGTCGGCGATACTTTGAGATTGGCATAGGCAAAGGTGGTATAAGAGAGCCCGAAGCCGAAGGGAAACAGAGGATCGTTCGGCATGTCGAGATACTTGCTCGAATAGCGGAACTTTGCCTCGAAGGGCCGGCCGGTGGGAAGCCGCGCGTAAAAGATCGGGATCTGGCCGACATCGACAGGCCAGGAGATCGGCAATCGCCCGGACGGATTGGCAGCACCGGTCAGGACATCGCCAAGCGCGTGGCCTGCCTCGCTGCCCAGATACCAAGTTAAGAGGACAGCTTCGGCGCGTTCGATCAATGGCGTAACCATCAGCGACCGGCCGCAAGAAAGCACTACGACGACCGGCTTTCCCGTCGCGAGTATCGCATCAGCAAGGTCCATCTGGCGGCCCGGCAAGCCGGGTCTTGCGCGCGAGCCCGCTTCACCGCTCATCATCCGCGCCTCGCCAAGGCACAGCACCACCAGATCCGCCGAACGCGCCAGTTCAACGGCATCGGCAATGCCACTGACGTCATCGCCATCGATGGGGACACCCGGCCGCGTAATGATTTCGCTCTTAGGCCACGTATCACGCAGGCCCGTCGCGAAGGAGACCATGTCCTCGACGCGGCCGGCGCCGGACCATGGCCCGAGCATCTCCGCCTGCGTATCGGCCAATGGGCCGAGCAAAGCGACGCGACGAGGCGCGGCCTTGATCGGAAGTAGACCTGAATTCTTCAGCAGCACGATCGAGCGCGCACCGGCCTCGCGAGCGGCCTGCCGATGTTCGGCGCGCTTCTGGTCCGTCAAGCTCTGAACGGCAGCGGCACGATAGGGATCATCGAAGAGGCCCAGTTCCGCCTTGAGCTTCAATACGCGGCGAACAGCCGCCTCGAGCATCCCCATATCGACGAGCCCGCGTTGCACTGCAGCGGAAAGGCCGCGTGTATAGGCGTGGCCCATCATGTCGACATCGACGCCGGCATTGAGCGCGAGCGCTGCTGCTTCGACAATGTCGATGGCGACGCCATGCGGAATGAGTTCGGCAATGGCGTTGTAGTCGCTGACGACGACGCCGTCGAAGCCCCACTGGCCGCGAACCAAATCATTGAGAATGAGGCCATTGGCGGTCATCGGCACGCCGTTGAAATCGCTAAAGGCCGGCATCAGGCTGCGCACGCCGGACCGAACCGCGGCATGAAAGGGCGGCAAGTAGACTTCGTTGAAAGTGCGCTCGGAAATTTCGGCCTGGGCATAGTCACGACCGGCGAGGGCCGCGCCATAGCCCGCAAGGTGTTTGGCACAGCCGACGAGCGACGTCGGTTTGGCCAAATCATCGCCTTGGAAGCCCCGTACCTTCGCCTCGGCAAAGCGCGATGTAAGCCAGGTATCTTCGCCGGCGCTCTCGGCAATGCGGCCCCAGCGCGGATCGCGCGAGACATCGAGCATCGGCGCAAATGTCATGGTGAGACCCTCGGCTGCGGCCTCGACGGCGGCAATGCGTGCGGTCTCTTCCCACAAGGTCTCGTCGAAGGCCGCCGCTTCACCCAAAGGAATTGGGAAAATGGTGCGATGGCCATGGATGACGTCATAGCCAAAGATCAAGGGAATGCCGAGGCGCGTCTCTTCGACAGCAACGCGCTGCACTTCATGAACCTTGTCCCAGCCGAACCAGTTGAAGAGGCTGCCAAGGCGCCCTGCCCGCAACGCCGCCATGTAATCGGCCGGATCCCCAGGCCCCGTCACAACGAGGCCGGCGGTCAGCATGTTGAGCTGCCCGATCTTCTCGTCCAGCGTCATGGACCGCAGGAGCGTATCGATATGTGCATCGGAGCCGCGAATCATTCTGCCTCCAAAGGGTCGATTATGACTTCCACCGAACCGACCTGTGACGCCTGACATCCTGGCACGATCATTGCTGTAACGTCATGCGAACACTAGGACGCACGGTGAGTTTGTGGCTTTACCATCACATTTCGCCGAATTGTCGGCGATGTGGCCGCGGATTGAAAGATTAAACAATCCGTTAACTGGTGGCGCGCATCCTCGTTGGTTAGGATATTTGCGGGGACTGAGAAGCCGACAAAATAATCATCAACAGTCCGGGGACAGACGAATGGGATAGCTGGCGGAGCGCCGGGCCCTTGCGGCTCGTCGGAGGATACTGCTGACACCGACGTAAATAGTCGTCTGCCGGCTCAGCTTCTCTCGCTGTGGCGAGCCCTTTCCAAATCCAGCCACCGCTTCACCTTATCTCTGATGGGACTTGGGCTGCTCGCCGTCGTACTGGCGAATACTTTCGGACAGATCAAACTTAATGCCTGGCATGGCGCATTTTACGACGCCTTAGAGCAGCGATCGCTGCCGGCGCTCGGCAATCAGATCATCGCCTTCCTGATCATCGCCGGCATATTGTTGCTCCTCGTTGTCGGCCAGACATGGCTGCAAGAGAACATCAAGGTGCGGCTGCGGGAGTGGCTGACGCACGATCTTCTCGATCAATGGCTTGCGCCAAAACGTGCCTATCTTCTAACCCAAATGGGCGAGACCGGCGCCAATCCAGATCAGTATATCCAGGCTGATGCGCGCCATCTCGCCGAAACATCGGCAACGCTCGCCTTTAACTTGTTGCAATGCACTCTGCTGCTCATCAGCTTCATCGGTGTGCTCTGGGTGCTCTCCAGCAACGTCATATTCTACTATGACGGCAGGAGTTTCACGATCCCCGGCTACATGGTGTGGTGCGCTCTCAGTTACGCCGCCGCCGGATCGTTCCTCACATGGCTCGTCGGCAGGCCCCTGATCAAGCTCAACGCCGAACGCTATGCGCGCGAGGCCGATCTGCGATTTGCGATCGTTCGCGTCAATGAATCATCGGAAGCAATCACCTTGCAGCGCGGCGAAGGCGACGAACGCCGATTGATGGAAAATCCGATCTCGAATGTCATTGTCTTGAGCCGGCAATTGGCCGGCGGCCTCGCGCGCCTCACTTGGGTCACCTCAGGTTATGGCTGGCTCGGTCTCATCGTACCGGTACTCGTGGCGCTGCCCGGCTATTTCGGAGGCAGCCTGTCGCTCGGCGGTCTGATGATGGTGGCCGGCGCCTTCAACCAAGTTCAGAACTCGCTGCGCTGGTTCGTCGATAATTTTGCTGGCATCGCCGATTGGCGCGCGACATTGTTGCGGGTGGCGCGGTTCCGTCAAAACCTTACCGGGCTCGACACGACAACGGCGCCGGACATGATCGCCGTTGCTGCACATCCGCATGGCAGGTTCTCGTTGAGCGGTCTGCGGATTGCAACTTCCGACGGGTCTGTGACGCTTGACGCGCAACAGCTTGAGATCGATCCGGGCGATCGCATATTGATCTCGACCGGCGTTGCAGCCGAGCGGCGCGGTCTTTTGCGCGCCATTGCCGGGCTTTCCGCGAAGGGCAGCGGGACGATCGGCCTACCAGACACGAAGCAGCTCGCGCTGGTCTCGCCACATCCCTATCTCCCGACCGGGACCTTGTTCTGCGCCATCGCCTATCCCTTCTCCGGCGCGCAGCAGGATTCCGCTGCAGTCGGCGCTGCGCTCCACCGCGTCGGTCTTTCCTATCTCGTGCCGCGGCTCAATGATCGCGAAAGGTGGGACAGGGCGCTGAGTCTCGAGGACCAGCAGCGCGCCGCCATTGCGCGCATTCTCGTCCACCGGCCGCGCTGGATCATCGTCGAGGATTGTCTAGCCTCCATGGGGGAAGCCAATTCCCGCTTGCTCCGCTCGATCCTGTCGCATGAGCTCGATGGCTCGACGGTGGTCGGCATTGGCGACGGACGGGCCTGCTTTGACCTCTATGACCGCGCCGTGCCCTTGCGCAACCGCGAAGTCGTGCGGCTGGAGGCGATAACGCGCGCACGCAGCTTGCCTCGGCTCGTCGCTGCCGAGTAACTTCCCGGCATGAATGAACGTCCACGGATTCGCGACGATGCCGCTTTGCTGGAAGCCGTCCAGCGCCAGACCTTCCGCTATTTCTGGGATTTTGCGCACCCCGTAAGCGGGCTGGCGCGCGAGCGCAGCAATGGCGATCCCGATGTCGTGACGACAGGCGGCTCCGGCTTCGGCTTCATGGCCATCGTGATCGCCGCCGAGCGCGGCTGGATTTCGCGCGATGAAGCCGTCGATCACCTGCTCAAGAGCCTGCGCTTCCTCGAAAGGGCCGCCAGCTATCACGGAGTCTTGCCGCACTGGCTCAATGGCACGACAGGCGCCATCATCCCCTTCTCGCGCAAGGATGACGGCGGCGATCTCGTCGAGACATCCTATTTCATCGCGGGGCTGCTTTGCGCACGGCAATATTTCTCAGGTCAGGGACGCGAGGCGGAACTGCGGTCGCGTATCAATCGCCTGTGGCGCGAGATCGAGTGGAACTGGCATGTACGCGAGGCGGACAATGTCCTCTACTGGCATTGGAGCCCGAATAACGGTTGGAGTCTGAACCTGCCGATCCGCGGCTGGAATGAGTGCCTCATCACCTATGTACTGGCAGCCTCGTCGCCGACTTATCCAGCTCCCTCCCGCGTATATCACCGCGGCTGGACCGGGGGCCGTGACTTCATCAATGGCCGGACTTACTTCGATGATTTTCTGCTACCGCTCGGGCCCGATTTCGGCGGGCCGCTCTTCTTCGCGCAATATTCCTTCCTCGGGCTCGATCCACGCGGTTTGAGCGATGCCTACGCAAATTACTGGGACCAGAATGCCGCGCACAGCCTCATCAATCATGCCTATTGCGTCGAGAACCCCAAGGATTTCCGCGGCTATGGGCCGGCTTGCTGGGGGCTCACGGCAAGCGACAATTTCGAGGGCTATAACGCCCATTCGCCGACCAATGATCTGGGCGTGATCACCCCACGGCGGCGCTCTCTTCGCTTCCCTATACCCCACATGAGTCGCTCGCCGCGCTTCGCCATTTCTACCATGGACTCGGCGACCGCATCTGGGGCGAGTACGGCTTCACCGATGCATTCTGCGAATCCCGCAATTGGTACGCGCAGTCCTATTTGGCCATCGACCAGGGCCCGATCATCATCATGATCGAAAACCATCTGAGCGGGTTGATCTGGGAACTTTTCATGTCGTGCCCCGAAATTCGCGCCGGCCTCGCCGAACTCGGCTTTAGCAGCGCACGCCTCGTGGCATGACGAGTACAGCGAGATTTGCCTGGTGGAAGACCGGCGTCATCTACCAGATTTATCCAAGATCCTTCCAGGACAGCGATGGCGACGGCGTCGGCGATCTTGCCGGCATCATCGAGCGCGTCGAATATCTCGCCTGGCTCGGTATCGATGCGGTATGGATTTCACCGTTCTATCCCTCGCCCATGGCGGATTTTGGCTACGACATCTCGAACTATACCGATGTCGATCCGCTGTTCGGGACGCTCGCCGATTTCGACCGAATGCTGGCCGCACTGCACAATCGCCAAATCCGCGTCATCCTCGATTTCGTGCCGAACCATACATCGATCGATCATCCGTGGTTCCAGGAATCGCGCAAGTCGCGAAACAACCCGAAGCGAGACTGGTATATCTGGCATGATCCGGCGCCCGACGGCGGGCCGCCCAACAACTGGCTAAGCCAGGCGGGCGGCGGCGCCTGGTCCCTGGAGCCGGGGACTGGCCAATATTACTACCACGCATTCCTCGCCTCCCAGCCCGATCTCAACTGGCGCAATCGCGATGTTCGCAGCGCGATGAAGGACGTGCTGCGCTTCTGGCTCGATCGCGGAGTCGATGGATTTCGTGTCGATGTCTTGTGGCATCTCGCCAAGGATCCGGATTTCCGCGACGATCCGCCCAATCCCAATTATCGCGACAGCGAACCGCCCTTCATGCGCGTCTTGCCGCGTCACAGCGCCGATCATGCCGACATGATCGCGATTGCGACCGAAATGCGCCAAGTGCTCGATGAATATGAAGGCGATCGCGTACTGATCGGCGAATTGTCGCTGCCGCTCGCACGGCTCATGGAATATTACGGGCCTGAGCTTTCGGCCGTGCATCTTCCCTTCAATTTCGCTTTGCTGTGGACGGCGTGGACGCGCGAAGGCTGGAGCATCGAGCGGCTTGCGCACATGGTCGAGCGCTATGAAAAGGCATTGCCGCCGGGCGCCTGGCCGAACTGGGTCATCGGCAATCACGACCAGCCGCGCATTGCCACGCGCATCGGCATGGCGCAGGCACGCGTTGCGATGGTGCTGCTGCTGACGTTGCGTGGCACGCCGACGCTTTATTACGGCGACGAACTTGGCCATCCGAGCGTCGAGATCCCGCCCGAACGCGTGCGCGATCCTTTCGGCATCAATATGCCTGGCGGAACACAAGGCCGCGATCCGGTACGCACGCCCATGCCGTGGGACAATTCGGCCAATGCCGGTTTCACGACCGGCGAGCCCTGGCTGCCACTCGCGCCTAACGCCGCCGAATTCGATGTGGTGACCCAGAAGAGCGACCCGCATTCCATCCTGTCTCTCGCCCATCGGCTGCTTGCGCTACGGCGACAGGAGCCGGCGCTGCATCAGGGCGATTGGAAGCGGCTAGCGGTGGGAGGTGACGCTTTTGCCTATCTCCGTTCTTGGCAAGACAGGACGTTCGCGGTTCTGCTGGAGATCAATTCCGGAGACAGTCGGATTTCCCTGCCCGAGAGCTTCACCGGGCGGATCCTGCTTTCGACGCATCCCGGTCGCGAACAGACGATGATCAGCGGCGCGTTTGAACTTCGAAGCGACGAAGCGATTATCGTCGAGGTTCTCAGCGGGTCTTCGCAGTCTTCATGAAATTGAGCGTATGCTCGAAGGACTCGACACCCGCCTGGGAACCGAGCCCTGTGGCATTGAGCGCCGATGTCGCCTGGGCAAAGCGAACCGCTGTCTCGGCATCGAAATCGCGGCATAGGCCGACCGCGAAGCCGGCATTGAAGGCATCGCCGCATCCGCAAGTGCATTTGACCGTGATGTCGAAAGCCGGAACCTTGAACACTGTGCCGTCGGAATGATGGTAATAGGCGCCGTCAGCGCCGAGCGTGAAGATGCAGCAGCGCGCGCCGATATCGAGGAACTGGCGCGCCATGTCCTTCATGTCGGTGAGGCCGGTCAACGCCTGCGCCTCCTCGAGCGAGGGTATGAAGTAATCGATATGCGGCAGAACTTGCGCGACCGCCGGAAGATCGGCCGGAGAGCCCGCAAAAATATCGAGCGTCGTCGTCGCGCCATGCGCCTTGGCGCGCTTCATTAGTTCGGCATTGCGGCCCTTATCCATGCGATCCATGAGGCCGATGCCGCCAATGTGAACCACGCGCGCGTCGATGACCTGCTTCATCATCTCGTCGTCGACATAGAAATCGCCGGTGGCGCCCTTCATGTGCAATGCGGGGCGCGTTCCGTCGGCCCGGGTCGTAACGATCGAAGATGAGGTCTTGGCGCCCTCGATCTGCTGCATCGTCGAGACATCGACGCCGAAATGCCGCAGGCGCTGCAAGACCCAGTCGCCCATCAGATCATTGCCGACGCCGCCGACGGCGAGCGTATGCAATCCCATCTTGGCGGCCGCGATGGCCGCTGTCCCTGCGGCGCCGGAAACGGCAAGGGTCAATTCATCGATGAAGTAGCAGCCGCCGCCCGGCGGCACGGCGGTGAATGGCCAGCCGAGACAATCGAACGTATAGAACCCGATCGAAGAATAATCGTATCGCATCGCCTTGGCCTCACGCCAGCATCAGGGACGGCTCTTCGAGAAAGGCTTTTACCGCCGAGAGCAGCCTCGCGCCAACCGCGCCGTCGACCGCCCGGTGATCGCAGGAAAGCGTCAGTTCCATCACCGGGGCGACGATCACAGCGCCATTGCGGGCGACCGGCTTTTCGATGGCGGCACCGACCGCAAGGATCGTCGCCTGCGGCGGGTTGATGATGGCAGAGAAACTCTCGATGCCGAACATGCCGAGATTGGAAATCGATGCGGTTCCGCCCTGATATTCGCCGGGCTGCAGTTTGCCGGTACGGGCGCGGGCTGCGAGGTCTTTCATCTCGCGCGAAATCGTCGAGAGCGATTTGGTCTCGGCCGCACGGATGACCGGCGTGAAGAGGCCGCCCTCGACGGCCACTGCAACGGAAATGTCGCTGGTGCGATGCCTGATCATGCCGGCGTCCGTCCAGGTTACATTGGCGTCGGGCACATCGTGCAAGGCAAGCGCCAACGCCTTGATGACAAAATCATTGACCGACAATTTCCATGCCGGTGCCGCCATCGGCCTTCGGCGCGTGATCGTTCAGGACGGCGCGGGTTTCATTGAGCTGTGTGACTTCGCAGGCGACGCTCAAATAGAAATGCGGCACCGTCTGCTTCGATTGAACGAGGCGTTGGGCGATCGTCCGGCGCATATTTCCATGCGCAATGAAGTCGTAGGCATCCGACGAATAGAGCGCGCGGACGGCATCGTCGGACTGCGCGGGAACAGGCTTCTCCGCAATCTGCAGGCGTTTTGCTGCTTCGATCGCAGCCGTCACATCGGCCGCGACGATCCGGCCATGCGGCCCGCTGCCGCTCACTGATGCGATATCAATTCCGCTATTGCGGGCAAGCGAGCGCGCCAAAGGCGTGGCGCGGCGTTTCCCGGCGAAGTCGATGGAAACAGACGCCTCGCGGACTGCGACAGGAATGAGTTGTATGTCCGACGCGATCGCCACCGGCACTTCACTCCGTGCCGAATTCGACGCGGCGGGCACGGTCTGCGCTTCCCCTGCTCCATAGATGAAGGCCACGGCTTCGCCGACCGGAACGACCGCGCCTTCGTCGGCAGAGATATTACCTAATGACGCCGTCGCCCGGCGATTCGACTTCCATCGCCGCCTTGTCGGTCTCGATCTCGAAGATCGGCGCGCCTTTTTTTACGCTATCGCCGTCCTTCACGTACCACCGGGAGATCTTTCCGGTGGTCATGTCCATGTCTACACGTGGCAGGATCACCTCGACGGGCATGGGATCAGGTCCGGCCCTTCACGAGATCGCGCACGGCGGCAATGATGTCGGGCGTCTGCGGCACCGCCGCCTTCTCCAATACGGGATTGTACGGGATCGGCGATTCGACGCCGCCCAGGCGCACGATCGGCGCGTCGAGATAATCGAAAGCCTCGCTTTCGGCGATCATCGCGCTGATCTCGGCACCGATGCCCAATGTCTTGACGCCCTCATAGACGCAGACGAGACGGGACGTCTTCTTCACGCTTTCGATGACGGTATCCTTGTCGAGCGGCCGCAAGCGTGCGCAGATCGATGACCTCGACCGAAATCCCTTCGCCGGCGAGCGTCTCCGCCGCTTCGAGCGCGCGGTGCACCATGATCGCGGTGGCGACGATCGTCACGTCGCTGCCCTCGCGACGCACGATCGCCTTGCCGATCGGCACGCGATAGGGCTCGGCCGGCACCTCGCCCTTCATCTTGTAGAGAAGCTTGTGCTCGAAAACCATGACGGGATCGGGATCGTCGATGGCGGCGAGCAGCAGGCCCTTCGCATCATAGGGCGTCGCCGGCTGCACGACCTTCAGTCCCGGCACATGCGCAAGCCAGGCTTCGAGCGACTGGCTATGCTGGGCCGCGGCGCCGGTGCCCGAGCCAGCCGGAAAGCGCATGACCAGCGGCACGGAAACCTTGCCGCCCAGCATGAAGCGGATCTTCGCCGCCTGGTTGACGATCTGCTCCATGGCAAGTGTGGCGAAATCGGAAAACTGGAACTCGAAAACCGGTCGGCTTCCGGCCAGCGCCGCGCCGACCGCGACGCCGGCTGCGCCGAGCTCGGCGATCGGCGTATCCATCACGCGATCTTCGCCAAAGCGATGAACGAGATCGCCCGTCACCTGGAAGGCGCCGCCATAGACGCCGATATCCTCGCCCATCAGGAAAACGCGCTCATCGGCTTCCATCGCCTGCGCGAGAGCTTCCTGGATTGCCTGCGCATAGGTCAGTTCACGCACAGCGTCGTTCATGCCGCACCCAGGCTCGTATAAACATCGCGCGTGCCCTGGCGTGGATCGGGGTCGGTACCATTGCGCGCGAATTCGATCGCATCGGCAATCTCGCGCTCGGCACCGGCGCGAATAGCGGCGATCTCCTCATCCTTGAGAAGTCCGTGCGCCACCAGTTCCGCCTCGAAATGGCCGATCGGATCCTTGCGCCTGCCATTCCTCGATCTCTTCCTTGGTGCGGTAGCGATTGCGATCGCTCTTGGAATGGCCGCGAATGCGATAGGTCTTGCATTCGATGAGGCTCGGGCCTTCGCCGCGCCGCGCACGTTCGGTGGCGGCCATGATCGCTTCCGAAACATCCTCGATGCGGTTTCCATCCACCACCTGGCCCGGCATGTTGTAGGAGCCGGCGCGATCGGCGACGTGAGCCACCGCCATCGAGCGCTCGGTCGAGACCGACATGCCGTATTTGTTGTTCTCGCAGACGAAGACCACCGGCAGTTTCCAGATCGCCGCCATGTTGAGCGCTTCGTGGAAGGCGCCCTCGTTGGATGCGCCATCGCCGAAGAAACAGATGGCGACGTCGTCGCGCTTCTGCTTCTTGATGGCGAGTGCGGCACCGACCGCGATCGGAATGCCGCCCGCGACGATGCCGTTGGCGCCCAGATTGCCGCCTTCTACATCGGCAATATGCATCGAGCCGCCGCGGCCACGGCAATAGCCCTCTTCCTTGCCGAAGAACTCCGCAAACATGAGCTTCGGATCGGCGCCCTTGGCGATGCAATGGCCATGGCCGCGATGCGTCGAGGTGATGTAGTCGCTCTTGCGCAGATCCATGCAGGAGCCGACGGCGCTCGCCTCCTGGCCGATCGAAAGATGCATCGTGCCGTGGATGAGGCCGCGCATGTAAGCGTCCTCCGCACCTTCCTCGAAGCGGCGGATCAGATACATGCGGCGCAGCGCTTCCTTCAGTTCCTGCGGGCGAAAAGCGCTGGTAGAACGGGCGCAGATTGGCGGTGGGCGTCGCGGCGCGGGCGAGCGTGTCGGCCATACTCTACTTAGCTCCGTGCAAGAGATCGTCCTGGCGCTTGCTGCAGCGCGACGATGCCGCGAAGCGGCATCGACCTCGACATTGTCGCCGGTCAGAAGCGCGCCGCGTCGGATTGATTTCTTTACCGTGCCGCCCTCGAGCAATCCGCAAGGCACGCCCCCGGCATTGCGCGCCGCGTCATAGCCCATGATCCAGGCGCGATAGGTGTATTCGCCGATCGCGTCGAGCTTATCGCCCGGCTTCAGGTCCTTCTTGGCGACGGCGCAGACTTCCGCCGAAGGCCGATCCAGTGGCTGCATGTCGGCGGTCCCATAAAGGACAGCGCGCGCGCAGGAGAGCGGCACTTCGAGGCTTGTGAGGTGATAGGGCCGGTAGAACTTGTAGTAGGGCCCTGCCCCCAGTTTCAGGTCATGCATGCGTTCGCGCAGGCGCGGATGCGCCATTTCGGCGATGACGAAAACGCCGGGCGCCACGCCCTTGCCGATCGAGTAATCGACGACGCCTTTTCGCGACAGCACGCCGCCATCGGCCACCGGGCAGAGCACTTTTTCCAGATCGGAGAGGACTGCCGCGGGGCCGTGCATGCCCGGACGATCGGGCACGAGGCCCGTGGCATTGGCGATTGCCGCCATCTCGACCATGGTCTTCGAGCCGTCGACGAATTCGACCAGCATGCGCGGATTCATGTTCCGGCGCTTGGCTTCGTCCATATAGGCATCAGGCGTTGCATCGATATTGAGCGGATTGTTCTTGCCCTTGCCGGCGGCGACGATCGGATAGCCGAGGCCGGTGACGAAATTGATGAGTTCCATGCAGGAACTCGGCTCATCGCCGGCGCCCAGCGTATAGACGACGCCCAGCTGCTCAGCCTCGTGCTGCAAGATAGGCGCCGATCGTCACATCGGCCTCGACATTCATCATGACGAGATGCTTGCCGTGCTGCATCGCGAGAAGGCCGATCTCGGCGCCGACGGCGGGCTTGCCGGTCGCGTCGATCACCACATCGATCTGCTCATGTGTGCAGACCGTTTGCGCGTCATTGGTGATGGCGATCTTGCCGGCCTGCATGGCTGCGTCAAAGGCCCGCTTGCCGTCGGCCATGGCAATCCTGTCGTCGAGACCGCCGGCAATGGTCACGCGCCCGCTTGGCCGAATCGAGATTGATATCGGCGATGGCGGCGACCGTGATCCCGGTCATCTGAGCGCATTGGGTCACGATATCGGTGCCCATTTCGCCCGAGCCGATCAGTCCGACGCGGATCGGAGGCTTCCCCGCTTCCATCCGCTGCCTGAGATCGGCGGCGAGTCCCGAGCGGGGCCGAGCTTTTGCCTCGTCCCGATGGGCTGAAACGGCCATAATCCCTCCCTGATCAACTCTACCTTGCGCGATGCGCAATATAGATACTTTTATATCTTTGCCTATTCATATGTAATAGTCTTGAATTGGCCGATTTGAAAGCGCAAATTGCGCGCACTGGCCCTCTAAGGCGGGCCTGTCCAAGTGCGTGCCGGCATAAAAAGCGAAACAATTGTATTCGGCAACATAAAGTGTTGCGTTTTAGATCGTGAAGTTCCGAAATGGGGGAGGCCAATGGCGGATATCAGCCTGCGGGGCATAACCAAATCCTGGGGTTCCTTTGTCGGGGTCGACGCGATCGATCTCGATATCAAGGACAAGGAATTGATGGTGTTTCTCGGCCCTTCGGGCTGCGGCAAAACCACCACCATGCGGATGATCGCCGGCCTTGAAGACCCGACCGCGGGGGAAATCCGCATCGGCGGCGAGATCGTCAACGAGATCGATGCGCGCGAC
Organism: uncultured Alphaproteobacteria bacterium; assembly: GCA_963805405.1. Taxonomy (GTDB): domain Bacteria; phylum Pseudomonadota; class Alphaproteobacteria; order Rhizobiales; family Aestuariivirgaceae; genus JAEUMG01. Next base: position 1,713,017 of record CAWDUC010000020.1, read on the forward strand.
CGCGATGTGGCCATGGTGTTCCAGAGCTACGCCCTTTACCCCAACATGACGATCTACGAGAACATCCGGTTTCCGCTGCGCATGCGCGGAATTCCGAGGACCGACCATGATCGCCTGGTGCGCAAGGCGGCCGAGATGGTGGAACTCGGCGATTTTCTGGAGCGAAAACCGCGGGCCCTGTCAGGCGGCCAGCGCCAGCGCGCCGCACTTGCCCGCGCCGTGGTGCGCGAGCCGCAAGTCTTTCTGATGGACGAACCCTTGTCCAATCTCGATGCCAAACTGCGCCTCTCGATGCGCGGCCAGCTCAAGCACATCCAGCGCGCGCTCGAGACGACGACCATTTACGTCACGCATGACCAGATCGAAGCGATGACGCTGGCCGACCGGATCGCCGTCATGCACAAGGGCAAGATCCAGCAGCTCGGCACGCCTGACGACGTCTACAACAACCCGAACCACATTTTCGTCGCCGGCTTCATCGGCTCTCCGCCGATGAACCTCATCAAGGGCAGTCTCAAGGCCGGTGTGTTCACCGGTCCGGACACGCGCATCGCCGGCATAAACAAGGCAGATAGCGCCGATATCGTTCTCGGCATCAGGCCCGAGGACATGGAAGTTGTCGCCGCCAGCGATGGTGATCTCGTCTCGAAGCTCTACTCGCTCGAGCCCACGGGCGATGTGACACTCGTTACAGCCTGGGCGGGCGAGCAGCTTGTCGTCGCCAAGGGTGTGCGCAATTTCCGGCAGGACGTCGATACGCCGATCTCGTTCCGCTTCCCGCGCGACCGGATCTATCTGTTCGATGGCGAAGCGGGGTTGTGAGTTTACCTTCAATACATATGCTTGATTTCGGCGAGTTCGCGCGCGAGGCCGCCGGCATCGCGCCGCGAGATCATTTCCGCCATCGCGCCAAGCCGCGGGCCGATGAGAGCGCCGACGACCGCAAAGAACTGATCCTCATCAAGTTCGTCGGAGGGCTTGCCCTCTTCGGCGAAGAGCAGCGCTACGCAGGCAATCGCGAAGACAGAAATATTGGCATCGATTTCGGTGCCGGGTGCGCCTACGGACTTGAACTCGCCGGCACGCGCGATCGGTGCGGCATCTGCAAGATCGATCAGAGCCAGGGCCAGAAACGCGGTCTTGTCCTCGATCGCTCCCACTTCTGGCGCAACGAGCTTGCGTCGCGCCGCATCGACACGATGCTCCAACACCAGGAAGGGCGCCCGGCGATAGCGGCGGAGGATATGAATAGCCGCGCGGTAAAAGTAAGTGTTGAACAGTGGATTGGCGACGAAGCTGTCGGCGCGGATGGCTTGCGAGACCTCGTTCAGCATGCCGCGGTTGAAGGGCGACGGCAATTTGCGCCATTCGGGCACAACGAGTGCGATCCAGCAATCGACAGTCCAGGTCATGAACCGGTCGGCCATCGAGGCCAGCTTCGAAACCAATGGACTGAAGAAATAGGTGCGCGGGGCCGGCACTTCAGGCGCGGTCGACAGGCGCCGTACGGCCCCAATCCTCAGCGCCGGAAAGAAGCCGAACGAAGAACTGGGCGGTGCGCAAGCCATCGCGCGCCCCCGCCGCCAGGCAGACGGCGTGCGACGCCCAGGTGTCGGAACTCCTCGAAACCATGCTCATGGGATCACTTCACCCTTTAACGGCGCCCATCGTCAAGCCGCGCGACAGGTGCTTCTGGATCGTAATGACCAATATAAGTACCGGAAAGAACGCCAAAAAGGCGACCATCGAGATGGCATTGTAAATGACGCCGTCTGAACCTCCGGTAAAGTTGGCGAGTGCAACCGAAAGCGTATAGGCGCTCTGGGTCGAGGCGATCAGCAGGGTAAACAGGAACTCGTTGATCGCGAAAATGACGGCAATGACGGCGGCCGTTATGATCCCCGGCAGGCACATCGGGATGATGATCAGAACCAGAATGCTGATATCTGACGCTCCGTCAGTTCGGGCCGCGTCCTCGATCTCGGACGGAATGTCGAGCATGTAGGAGCGAACGACCCAGGTCACGAGCGACAGGTTCATTGCCGCATAGATCAGCATCAAAGCCCAGACGGTATCGAGCAGACCCATATTTCGGAACAGGAAGAAGATCGGGATGGCCACGATGGCCGGCGCCATCATCCGCGTCGAGAGAATGTAGAAGCCGATGTCCTCGCGGAAGCGATAGCGGTAGCGCGCCAGCGAATAGGCCGCCGGAATGGCGAGGGCCAGATCGATCGCCACGCTGCCGACAATCGAGACCACAGAATTGCGCAAATAGGCGCCCATCGGCCAGTCGGTCCAGATCATGTGCCAGGCGTCGAGCGTGAAGCTCGGAATATAAAGCGGGCGCGGCAGGATGATCTCGGTGCGCGGCCGCAAGCCGATCGACAGGAACCAGATGATTGGCGCAATGCAGAACAAGCCCCAAGCGATCAGGATCGCATAGCGCAATATCGTGGAAGCCGTCTTCTTCCTTCCCCGCCGCGCCATCGCCTACTCCCGCGCCGAGCGGAAAAACCGCTTCACGAAGCTTTGTGCAATGACAACCGTCAAAACCAGCATGCAGACGGAAGCCGCCGAGGCATAGCCGAAGTCGAAGCGCTTGAAGCCGGTGCGATAGATGAAATAGCTCATCGTCTCGGTGGTGCCGCCAGGCGTGCCCCCGGTGATGATGAAGACGGAGGTGAACATCGTCACGATGTCGATGCCGCGCAGAACCAACGCCACCGCGATGATCGGTTTCAGCATCGGCAAGGAGACATTCCAGAAGATTTGCGGCCAGCGCGCGCCATCGAGCTGTGCCGCCTCCTCCAGCTCGGCATCCTGGCTCTGCAATGCCGCCACGAAAATGATGAACAGGAACGGCGTCCACTGCCAGACATCGGTAATGACCAATGACAAGCGCGCCAGAAAGATGTTGCCGAGAAAATCGAGCGGCCGCTCGATCAATCCGAGCCGCATCAGGATGTCGCTGACGACGCGGCCGTCATTGAAGGCGAGCTTCCAGATAAACGACACAGCCGAGGGCATGAACAGCATCGGCAGCAGGAAAAGGATTCGCCAACTGCGGATCCACGGATCGCGATAGGCCAATGCGGCAAGTCCCAGCGCTATAACGAATTCGAGCGCCAAGGCCGATGAGCCCATGACGAAAGTGTTCCAGAGGCTTCCCCAGAACTCCTGGTCGGAGAAGAGCTTCTGGTAGTTCTCAAGGCCAATAAATGTCCAGTTGTTGAACTTGACGCGGAACAGGCTCTGATAGATCGCGTAGATGCCGGGATAGAGGGTTATCCCCAGAAGATAGATCACGGCGGGCGCGACGAGGAGATAAGGCAGCGCCTTGCGCGCCAAGGGGCTGCGCCGCCTGAGACGAGAACGGGCGACTTTCGCCGCCCGTCCAGTTTCCGTTGCTATGGCATCCGCCATCACTATCCCTTTGCCGCTCAGACCGGCGGTGTCTTGCCCTTGCCCAGCCACATCGCATCGGCGACGGTGGCGAAATCGATGGGCGGCTTAGCGGCATAAAAGCCGTTCTTGTCCATGATCTCGCGCCAAGCCTTGGCGCCGGCATCGAGCGCTTCCTTCGGCGTCGTCTGGCCAACGGCCGCCTTGTTGATCTCGTTGCCGAGCACCTGCTCCATCTCGAACATGCCGGGAAGGCGCGGTGCGCACCAGCAGAAGTCGAGCTCCGTCGCCCAGACTTCGGCCGGCTGCGAGACCTTGCGCAGATTGGGATTGGTGAGCACCGAGCGATAGCCGGGGGCCACGCCATTGGCGTTGGCTTCGTTCATCGCCATGATCGATGCGGTGGTGAGGAAGGCGAGCATGAGGAAAGCGCCTTCCGGATTTTTCGAGGTCGACGTCACGACCGAGGTCGAGCCCGCAATGTTCGGTGGCGCAAAGCGGCCACCCTCAACGCGCGGTTCATAGATCGTCAGCACGTCGCCGACGATCTTGCTTTGATCGGGGCGCGTCGCCTGGGTTCCCGAATCCTGCCAGGAGATGTTCGAGGCAAGCTGGCCGCCAAGCCAGGCGGCGCGATCTTCGGCCCAGCCCCAGCCGGCAACGCCTTCGGCTGCGTTCTTCTGCAGCGCGAGGATCGTTTCCAGTGCCTTGATGCCGGGATCGGAATTGAAGACCGGTTCCCACTTGTCGTTGAAGAGGTCCATGCCGTACTGCGCGGCGATGTGCTCCCAAGTATAGGTGGACCAGAAACCGCGGCCGAGCATCATGCCAACGCCCGACACGCCGCCGCCGACCTTGTTCATTTCGCCCGTAAGCCGGACGAGATCTTCGTAGGTCTTGACGGAGTTCTTGGTATCCGGATCGCCGCCGGTCACTTGCTTGAACAGCGACGGACGGAGGTGAACCATCTGGATATCGCAGTCGAACGGGATGCCATAAAGCCCCCGGCCGCCCCAATAGCCGTAGTTCAATTTGTAGGTGTCGTAGAAATCATCGAGCGGCAGTTTCCACTTGGCCGCGAAATCATCGAGCTTGTAGAGGAAGCCGGGCTCAGCGAAATCGCCGAGCCATGGCGAGAAGAACTGCAGGGCATCGAAGCTCGCATTACCCGAAATGAATTCGGCAACGACCTTGTCGTAAAGCGAATCGTCCGGGATCGGAACGAGTTCGACAGTGATGCCTGAGAGTTCCTGGAAGGGCTTGAGGCCGTCGGCGGCGGATTCCGCATCGGCGGCGCCGATTGCGAATTTCACGGTCGTTCCGGCGAAATCCTTGCGGACCGCTTCCCAGTCCACGGTGCGGATCCAGTCTTTCGCGGGATCCCACAATTCTTCGTTGTCGCCGAGCTTGTAGAGTTCGCGATAATCCTTCTTCACGTAATTGCCGACATTGATCTTGGCGAGCACGCTCGCCGGATCGGGCAGAGTTTGCGCGAGGCTGCGGCGCACGTTGAACAGATTGACGCCGCCGACACCGGCGATGGCCGCCGCGCCTGTCGCGGCAGTCGACTTCAACAAGGATCTGCGCGTCAGACGCCCAGAATTACTCTTCAGCATCACTTGGTTCCTCCCTGGGATCGGCCTGCGGCGAAGTTTTTGTGCAATGTCAGGCCAGTCAAAGCACAAGTTATTTCGCGTTTGTCGCTCGGTGTTCTCGGGTTTACGGCAGCATACGACGATCCCGCAATCGGGACAGCTCCCCGCAAAAAGACCCTATCGGCTATGGATGTCAGCTATAGCCTCCCATTTCCGGCTCTTCGATGGCGTCTTGACGCGCCGTCCGGCATTCCGTTGTCCGAAACAGTACTTAATCTCTTTTCGGAATGCAAATGTTTCGTATTGCCCTCGGAGGTCTTATGCCGAAAATGCGGCGGTTTCGCCGGCTCATCTCCCCGGCAGCTGCCAGCACCGGCGCATTCGAGGCCGATAGTGTGTTACAAATGCCCACGGCGTGATATACTTGTAACTTCTCGCACCGAAGGTCCCGATGCTCGACAAGACTACATCACGCAGAGGTCACGCCGACACCACCGAGCGCGGCGCCGGGCGGATCGCGCGCAACCGCATCCGCATTGCGTGGATGTATTATGTCGAAGGATTGACGCAGAGCGAAATCGCCGACCGGCTCGGCATTGGCCGCGTGACGGTGGTGCGCAACATCAACGAGGCGATCCGCCAGCGCGAGGTCAAGATCTGGATCGAGGGCGAGATCGCGGAGTGCCTCGAACTCGAAGCGCAATTGAAATCGGCCTTCAACCTGCGCGATGCGGTTGTCATTCCCGAGCCCTCGGTCGCGTCCAACACCACCAAGGCGATCGGCGTCGCCGCCGGAATGTATGTGACGGACACGCTGACCGACGACATGACGATCGGTGTCGGCTGGGGCGCTACGCTTTACGAGTCATTGCAGACACTGGCGCCGCGCCAACTGGAAAACGTGCAGGTCATCTCGCTGCTCGGCGGGATTGTGCAGGCGCGCCGCTACAATCCTTCGGAATTTGCCTGGCAGTTCGCCCGCATGGTGGGGGCGGATTGCTATCTGCTCACCGCGCCGGCGGTCGTCGACTCGCCCGAGACCAAGGAAACACTGGTCGAGAAATGCGGGTTGCGCGATGTCTTCCGGCGTGCCGAGCGTCTCGATGTCGCGGTTTTGAGCGTCGGGACATTGGCGCCCGATTCGACCGCCTTCCGTTTCAATCTGCTCTCGGACGAGGATCGAACCGCGCTTATCAGGCTCGGCGCGGTCGGCGATCTCCTGTTCAATTTCTACGATCGCGACGGAAAGCTCGTCGACCATCCGATCAACAGTCGCGTCATCTCCATCCCGCTGGAGCAGTTGCGCGGCGTGCCGAAGCGGATCATCGCATCGGGGGGCAATGAGAAAGTCGACACGATCCTTGGCGCCATCAAATTGATCGATTGCAATGTCCTTATCACCAATGAGGCCACGGCACGCGAATTGCTGATCAGGCGCGGCTAGGAGACCGGGACGGAATGCTAACGCCGCTCAAAACCGAGGTTCTGCAGGTCGAGGACCTGAGCCACGAGGCGCGCCGATTCCGCACCATTGTCTGGTCATTCCAGCGCAATCTCGAATTATTGTTCAAGGATACCGGACTCTCGGCCAATGTTGATCCCACCGCGCTCGCAGCCGCGTTTTCGAACTGGCGGCAGGCTTTCGACAAATCCAAATATCTCGCCGATGTGGACCGGCATGACTTCGTGATCTTTGCTGCGGGATTGATGCTGCGCGAATTGATCGCCGCGAAGCCCTTGAAAGCGGAAGCCGAAGGCTTGCCAAGCCTGCCCGGCCATATCGACCATCGGCTGGCGCGCTGGCCGGAAGGCTACGCCTATACCAGCTTCTGCCTTTCGGTCGCAGCGGCGATCCTCAAGGAGTTGGGCGACAAGGAGCCGGAAGCCTCGCGCATCGCCGATGACCCCAAATTCTGGGATTCGTTTCGCGAGAACGCGTTGGAAGATCCCAATGCGGCGATCGGCTTCTTCGATCTCGTCTGCGGCCAGGAGCCGAACTGGATGGCACCCGCCGTACCCTGGCTGCGCAAGGCGCTTGGGCATAAGGACGGGGAGAGGATTACCGCTTCCAGTTCGCGGGCACCGATCTCCACGCCCTAAGCCGTCATTGCCGGGCTTGTCCCGGCAATCTACTGTGCCGAAACTCCAATGAAGGAGTGACCGCACAATGGATCCCCCGGAACAAGTCCGGGGGGATGACAAAGTATGACGCAGCAAACGCCTACGAACCTTCCCCGATCCCGCCGTTTCGAGCGCCGCGCCGAGCGGCCGGTCAACAAGGACAGCTTCGTCCAGGAGGACGCCGGTCTCGGCCTCGTCGTCATGGACTCGCCCTATGATCCGAAGCCGTCGATCCGTATCGTGCGCGGCAAGATCGTCGAGCTCGACGGGCGTGGCGAAGACCAGTTCGACCTCATCGACAAATATATCGCGCGCTACGCCATCGATGCGGCGCAGGCCGAAGCCGCGATGGCGATGGACTCGCTTGCGATCGCGCGCATGCTGGTCGATATCAACATCCCGCGCGACAGGCTCGTCGCTCTCGTGTCGGGCTGCACGCCGGCCAAGCTCTGCGAGATCGTCAGCCATCTGAACGTCGTCGAGATGATGATGGCGCTTCAGAAGATGCGGGCGCGACGGCGGCCCGGCAACCAGGCGCATGTCACCAATTGGCGCGAGAACCCGGCGCTCATGGCGGCCGATGCCGCGGAGGCGGCCTTGCGCGGCTTTGATGAGTTGGAGACGACCTGCCGCGTCGCGCGCATGGCGCCGATCAATTCGCTCGCCATTCTCATCGGCTCGCAGACGCCGCGCGGCGGCGTCCTCACCCAATGCGCGGTCGAGGAAGGCCTGAATCTACGCCTCGGGCTCAAAGGGCTCACATCCTATGCCGAGACATTGTCCGTCTATGGAACGGACGAGGCGTTGCGCGACGGCGACGACACGCCATGGTCGAAGGGGTTCCTTGCATCCGCCTATGCCTCGCGCGGCATCAAGATCCGCTTCACCTCCGGCACCGGCTCGGAAACATTGATGGGCCATGAGGCCGGGCAATCCATGCTCTATCTCGAGACGCGCTGCCTCCTGCTGGTGAAGGGCGCCGGCGCTCAAGGCGTACAGAACGGATCGATCAGTTGCATCGCGCTTCCCTCTGCACTTCCTGGCGGGGTGCGCGCCGTGATGGCCGAGAACCTCATCGCAGCCGCACTCGGCCTCGAAGTCGCGACCGGCAATGATGCGATGTCGTCGCATTCCGACATGCGCAAGACCGCCAAGCTGATGTTGCAGTTCCTGCCGGGCAGCGATTTCATCACCTCCGGCTATAGTTCGATGCCGCGCGAGGACAACATGTTCGGTGGCGGCAATTTTGATGCCGACGACATGGATGACTGGCTCGTCATCCAGCGCGACATGAAGGTCGATGCCGGAATGGTGCCCGTGACGGAAGCACAAGTACTGGAAACGAGAAGGCGCGCGGCGAAGGCCATCCAGGCGGTGTTCGATGATCTCGGTTTTCCGGAGGTCAGCGACCGCGAAGTCGAGGCGGCGGCTACGGCATATGCGTCGGGCGACATGCCGGAGCGCGATCTCGTTGCCGATCTTGCGGCGGCGGATGACTTGCTGAACGGGCCGTTGAGTGCGGTCGATGCCATCAAGGCGCTCGATCGGCGGGGCTTCACCGATATCGCCGAAAATATTCTCGGCATGCAACGGGCGCGGGTGATGGGTGACTATCTCCAGCCCGCCGCCATTCTCGACACGAACTTCAAAGTCGAGAGCGCCTTCAGCGACCCCAATGATTATCGCGGACCCGGAAGCGGCTTTCGCCTCGATGGCGAGGAGTGGCGGCAGATTGCCGATATTCCGCAAGCCAAACATCCTCGCGAAATGGTGCCACTGACGAATGGCGCGCCGGGCGTCGGCCTGAAGGAACGCGGACCGGCGCGGGAGAGCAACCAGGCGGAAGTCGTCATCGCGCTCGGCCCCGCCTTCGCCACGACCCTCGACAAGACATTATGCGGACTTTCGCATGGCGAGACATTGAAGGCCTTATGCGAAGGCATCGCTTCGCAAGGCATTGCAGCGCGGGTCGTCAAGTATCATCACACGGCGGATTGCGGCATGCTCGGCTACGAGGGTGCCAAGCTCAGCGGCTCAGGCATCGCGATCGGGCTGCAGTCGAAGGGCACCGCTGTCATCCAGCGAAAGGGGCTGGCTCCGCTCAACAATCTCGAACTCTTTCCCTCAGCGCCACTCCTTTCGCGCGAGGCCTATTTCCAGATCGGTGCCAATGCAGCGTGCCATGCGAAGCGCGAGCCGCCGGCGCCGGTTCCGGTGAAGGTCGACAACATGGCGCGGCTTCGCCTCATTGTTCACGCGACATTGATGCACAAGCGCGAGATCGCGGCGATCGATGCAGGTCGCGGGCCTGTCGAAGTCGAGGCCTGCTTCGATGCGTGAGAACGATCCACGCAAGACCGAGTCGGCAGTCAGCCTCGAAGACATCACACTAGAGGCGCTTCGGGACGGCGAAGGTGACAGCAAGCGATCTCACCATCCGCCGCAATACGCTGCTCGATCAAGCCGCACTTGCCGAGAGAAAAGGGTACCCACAGCTTGCGCGCAATTTCCGGCGCGCGGCGGAACTCACAGCCATTCCCAATGACGTGCTGATCGAAACCTATGAGAAGCTCAGGCCCTATCGCGCGACCTATTATCAGCTTCTCGCGCTGAGCCAGGAGATCGCTGCGCGCTATGACGCGCCCGAGACTGGCGAATATATCCGCCAAGCCGCGGAGGCCTATAAAGCGAAAGAACTCGTCAAGGCAGAGTGAGGAACCAAGGCCCACCGGTCGCGTTTGCGGATTCGCCGTAAACAGTACAGGCGAGGCCGTCATGAAGCCCACGGATTATGCGGAAGTTGCGGCTGCGTTGGGAATAAGCACAATCGAAGCGGCTGAACTCGAGGCCGAGTGGCGCCATTGGCGTGATTTACAGTCTGACTCGCGCAAATCCGAGGGGTTCTGGCCGGCGCGCGCAAAAATCTAGCTAAAAAGGAAGGGCCGCACTTGCGTGCGGCCCTTGCGGACAGGAGTGCGGCAGCACTATCCGCGCCTGTCACCCTGCCCTTCCTGACCTTTCCGTGTATCCGCCGTCTGAACATGCGACTCGTCATCGCCAGCGTACGATTGCGGGGTGTCGCCCTTGCGGCTTTCGACGATCCGATCCGGCAATTTGTCGATTGCTTCGCGCGAGCCCTTGTCTTGGTGAGTGACACCTTCCTGCAAAACCTTGGTCGCAGCGCGATCCTTGTCTTTCGAAGATGTCGGGATCGGCTTGGTGCTTTCATCCGCGGTCAAGCCGACATCATCCGGCTTCACGCCGTCGTGGCGACTTGCCTTTGCGAAGGTAGCCAAGGCTTCAGGACGCTCCGCTGACTTGTCCATAGGTCTCTCCCATTATGTGGTGTTGGGAGAAACTCGCAAAACACCTGAAGGTTCCGCTGCGCCCTATCCTCCAGCGCGGGCGCAGACTTCGGCCACTGCGATCGCCGAAACATTGACGACGCCGCGCGAGGTGACCGAGCCGGTGAGAATATGGACTGGCTTGGCGGCGCCGAGCAGAATGGGGCCAACCGGCAAGGCATCTCCGAAGACCTTTACCGTCTGATAGGCGACGTTGGCGGCACTCAGATCGGACATGATCAGGAGATTGGCGACACCCTTCAAGCGCGAGTTCGGCAGTTTGCGGTCGCGCACGCCTTGGATCAATGCGGTATCGGCCTGCATCTCGCCGTCGATCTCAAGCTCCGGTGCGCGCTGAAGCACGATCGACAGCGCTTTCCGCATCTTGAGCGAGGACGGCGTGTCGAAATCGCCGAAATCCGAATGGCTGACGAGTGCGATCTTAGGCTCCATGCCGAAACGGCGTACGTGATAGGCGCAAAGCAATACCATCTCCGCAATAGCCTCGGCGGAAGGATCGGGCTGGACATGCGTGTCGGCGAGGAAGAAGGCACCTTTGGAAGTGATCATCAAGCTCATCGCCGCAAATTCATGCGCGCCGGGAGCAAGACCGATGATATCGCGGATGTGGCGCAGCTTGGCGCGATAGCGGCCTTCAAGGCCGCAGATCATCGCATCCGCTTCGCCACGAGCGACGGCCAGCGCGGCAATCACCGTATTCGACGTGCGGACCAGGGTTCGCGCCGCATCCGGCGTCACGCCGCGGCGGCCGGCAATTTCAACATAGGTCGCGACATAGTCGCGGTAGCGCGGATCGTCCTCCGGATTGATGAGTTCAAAATCAACGCCGGGCTTTACCGTCAGCCCAAAGCGCTCGATGCGCGAATCGATGACAGCGGGGCGACCGATGAGGATCGGGATCGCGATCTTTTCCTCGCGCATGACCTGCGCGGCGCGCAAAACGCGCTCATCCTCGCCATCGGCATAGATGATGCGCTTGGGAGATTGCTTCGCGGCGGCAAAAATGCGCCGCATGATGAAGCCTGAACGGAAGACGAAACGCTCGAGGCTTTCCTCATAGATCTTGAGATCGGCAATGGGCCGCGTTGCGACGCCCGTATCCATCGCGGCCCTGGCGATGGCCGGGGCGACACGAAGTATCAAGCGCGGATCGAATGGCGACGGGATCAACGACTCACGCCCGAAGAGACGCACCTCGCCGCCATAGGCGCGGGCCGCCACATCGGACGGCGCTTCACGAGCAAGTTCGGCTATGGCCGAAACGGCGGCAAGCTTCATCGGCTCGTTGATGGCGGTGGCGCCGACATCGAGCGCGCCACGAAACACGTAAGGAAAGCAGAGGACGTTGTTCACTTGGTTCGGATAGTCCGAGCGACCGGTGCAGATCATCGCGTCGGGCTTCGCCGCAAGCGCTGCTTCCGGCATGATTTCGGGCGTCGGATTGGCAAGGGCGAGGATCAATGGATCCTTCGCCATCGAGGCGGCCATTTCGGGCTTCAGCACGCCGCCGGCCGAAAGACCGAGGAAAATATCGGCGCCAGCGATAACATCCGCGAGCTTGCGCTTGTCGGTCTTCTGCGCGAAGCGTGCCTTCCACTGATCCATGAGCGCGGTGCGGCCTTCATAGACGACACCCTCGATATCGCTCACCCAGATATTCTCGCGCTTCGCCCCGAGCAGCAACAATAGATCGAGGCAAGCCAGCGCGGCAGCGCCGGCACCCGATGCGACGATCTTCACGTCGGCAAGATTCTTTCCGGCGATCGCCAGGGCATTGCTGACGGCGGCGCCGACAATGATCGCGGTGCCGTGCTGGTCATCATGGAAGACCGGGATGCGCATGCGCTCGCGCAGGCGTCTTTCGAGTTCGAAACATTCCGGCGCCTTGATGTCTTCGAGATTGATGCCGCCGAAGGTCGGCTCGAGCGCTGCGATGATGTCGACCAGCTTGTCGACATTCTTCTCGGCCAGTTCGATGTCGAAGACGTCGATGCCGGCAAATTTCTTGAAAAGGACGGCCTTGCCTTCCATGACGGGCTTGGCGGCGAGTGGGCCGATATCGCCAAGGCCGAGCACCGCAGTCCCATTGGAGACGACGCCGACAAGATTGGCACGCGCGGTATAGAGCGCGGCGGTGGCCGGTTCGTCGCGGATTGCTTCCGAGACGGCGGCGACGCCAGGCGAGTAGGCAAGCGCCAGATCACGCTGGTTGGCGAGCGGTTTGGTGGGCTGGATTTCGAGCTTTCCGGGCCTCGGCTCGCGATGATAGACGAGTGCGCCCGTCTTGAGATCATTTGAGATGGTGGACATGTCTGATTCTTCCGGTATCGGTCGGGCGGCAAACTAGACGATGAAGGTTACCGGCGAAAGAACCGCGGTGTTTACCATTTCGGCTTACGGCCGCGCCGGCCCGGCGTGAAACTCCGGCCAGTCTGACTTTCGATCTCGGCGATGAAGTCCCGATCGCCGAACGGCCGCCCTCGACTTGCCGCAGCACGCAAGGCCGGGCGGGTACCTTCGATATTGACGGCGAGCGCGGGTGCCATCGGACAAGATTGGAAGCGGCCGACCCAAAGCGCGTTCTCGCCGAGATCGCGATGGCGGGCGTAGAGCCGATGGGTTGCACCGATTGCGCGGGCGAGACCTTCGCGGGTCCTAGGTGTCAGAAGCAATTCGACGCGATCGGGCTCGAGCATTGCGGCGCCGACCGCGACGGAGTGGCGGGCCGCTTTCTCCGCCAGCAATTTGCGGTAAAGGGCATCGTCATGGTCATCGCGGAATAGCGGTACGCCCAAGCGAGAACGATGGACGACGAAGTGGGTGCATCCCGGAATTATGATGCGGGCCTGTCTCGCCATGCTAAATCTCGGTATCGACCATCAGTCCAGACTACCAGATTTTTCCGGCGCAGGACCTTTGCATGACCCCGACCGAAACTTATCTCGACAGGCTGATCGCCTTTCCGACAGTGAGCCGCGACAGCAATCTCGATCTCATCGAGTATGTGCGCGAGACGTTCGACGGCTTCGGCATCGCGTCGCAACTGGTGCCGAGCGAGGATGGTCGCAAGGCCAATCTCTTCGCCACCATCGGGCCGAAGGACAAACCCGGCATCGTGCTTTCGGGTCATAGCGACGTCGTCCCTGTCGAAGGTCAGGAGTGGTCGAGCGATCCGTTCCGCATGGTGGAGCGGGACGGCAATTTCTATGGCCGGGGCAGCGCCGACATGAAGGGCTTCATCGCTGCCTGCATGGCCATGGCGCCGGCAGCGCTCAAGCGCGAACTCACGATTCCCATTCATTTCGCCTTCTCCTATGACGAAGAGGTCGGCTGCCTGGGGGTCAGGCGATTGATCAGTATGCTGAAGGATGTCGAGCCACGGCCGCGCATGGTGATCATCGGCGAGCCGACTTCGATGCAAGCGGTCACTGCGCATAAGGGCAAGATTGGCAGGCGCGTCGTCGCTCATGGGCTCGAGGCGCATTCAAGCCTGGCGCCGATGGGAGTCAATGCGATCTACATGATCTCCGACCTCATCACGGAAATCCGCGCCGTCCAGGACGACATCGCGCGCAATGGCGTGCGCGACGGCGATTACGAAGTCGCCTACACGACCTTGCATGTCGGCAAGATCAGTGGCGGCGAGGCGCTGAACATCGTGCCCAATCTTTGCCAGATGGATTACGAGGTGCGCCACCTCCCAATCGATGACGGGGAGGCGATCCTCGACCTGATCGAGGTGAAGGCCGAAGCCATTGCCAAACGAGCCCGCAAGATACATCCGCGGGCGCGCTTCGAGTTCACCAAGCTTCCGAGCTATCCCGCCCTCGATACGCCAGTCGACAGCGACGCCGTCAATTTCGTCCGCAGGCTGACGGGCGGCAACTCGACGGGCAAGATCAGCTTCGGCACGGAGGGCGGGCTCTTCACGCGCGACCTTGGCGTGCCGGCGGTGGTGTGCGGGCCTGGTTCGATCGCGGTGGCGCACAAGCCCGACGAATACATCTCGCGCGACCAGCTCAACCAGTGCGATCTCATGCTGGGGCGTTTGATCGATGCATTGGCGGCGTAACATGTTAGTATTTAATCCCTAGATGGGCAGATTAATCATTGACAAAGTTCCTAATATGTTCCATATCAGCGGCAGACGTGCCGTGCCTACCGCTGATTGACATCGTGAATAGGAGGCCAGGATCGGGGCCCGAAATCCGATCCACTGCAGGAGGGCCCCGCAAGGGCGCGCCACCCGGGGAAGCGTTTGGCCGACGCGACTTCGACTGGCGGTCGGCCTCCGGGGCCCTGCCCTGCCTGCTTCGCACTTCGGTGGCACCATGAGCGACACGCTGGCACAAGCAGCAAGGATCATTGCTCAGCGGCGCATTTCGCGAGAGGCGATCGACCTGCCAGCCGCGCTCAGACCTGCAAACGAGGCCGGCGGCTACGCGCTCCAGGCCGCTGCCAATCGTATCCTTAGCGCTGACGGACTGGGGGTGCCGGCGGGTCACAAGATCGGCTGCACAACTCCGGTCATGCAGGCGTTTCTCGGAATCCATTCGCCGTGTTCCGGCGAGGTCTTCGCAGCGACGGTGGCGCATGAGCGAGCGAAATTGCTGGCGCAGAACTTTCGCCGGGTCGGCGTCGAGTGCGAGATCGTGGTCGAACTTGACCGCGACATTCCGCCCGAGGAAGCGCCCTTCACGCGCGAGACTGTTGCGGATGCGGTCGGCGCTGTGATGGCCGGCATCGAGATCGTCGATGACCGCTATGCCGATTATCGAACCTTCGGCGTGCCAAGTCTGATCGGGGATAATTTCTTCAATGCCGGTTGCGTGCTCGGCAAGCCGGTTCGTGACTGGCGGCGCCTCGATCTTGCCGCCTTGAAAGGACGTACGCTGATCAACGGCATCGAGGTTGGGACCGGGCGCGGCGCGATGGTGCTTGGACATCCCCTGAACGCGCTCGCCTGGCTCGCCAATGCACGAGCGGCGCGTGGGCTTGGACTGGGGCGCGGCGAATTCGTGTTTCTCGGCAGCCTCGTCGAGACGAAATGGCTCTCGGCCGGCGATCATGTCCGCATCGAGATCGAGGAACTCGGCGAGGCAGAGATCGACGTCACTTGATCTCCAAATGATGACGCGACGGCCGTCAAGTTGCGCGCCCCGGGAAGTTGCGGCACCTTTTGTCCGCACGGAGAGGTGAACGATGGCTTGGATCAAAGCACTAAATGCGGCTCGCGCGGGATTGGTAGCAGGGGCGCTCTTCAGCGTCACCGTTCCGAGCTTCGGTCAGGAGGCTGGGGCGGCGGGGCGACACCGGTGTCGGCGCTCAGCAGCTCCAGGAGATGGATGTTGGGATCACCGCACTCCAAGTCCAAGTTGCCACCCTCACGGCGCGGCTTGAGCAACTGGAGAAGGACAAGGAAGGGCCGTTGACCGTCAAAGGCCCTTTCATCGTAAAGAATGCCCAGGGAACGGAGATATTTCGTGTGGACGCCGCGGGATCGGGCGGAGAGATGACGATCATCGGCGGCAATTCGCGCCTGGAGTTGGAAGCAGACAGCGCAGCCGCCTTGCGGCTCTCGGATTCTGCCAGTTCTGCGACGCTGACCACGGAAGGCGGATCGCACATCAATCTCAAGTCGGGCAATCGGCAGTTCTTTGCGGGGCCGAGTGACGGCAATATGATGCGTTGCCTTGAGGGACGGACGAACATCCGTCTCTCTGGTTGCAATACCCGGAAAGCCGCTTGTCGACGTCGATACCGGTGCGAGATCGGTGTCGATAGGGGCAACTGGCGCTGCCTTCGGATTAGCTATTCTGAAAGGAGATGAACCGCTCGCGGCGCTGGGCGATCCGGGCGACGGCATGACCTCGCTGCGCATTTATCAGAAAGGTTCCGGAGTAGCTTTGCAGGCAGGCCTTCACAAAAATGGTTTGCCGGGTTTCAGCGTTTGGGACGGCGAAAACCCGCTGGTACGCATCGAAAAGGCAGAAACCGGCGGGGGCGGCGGACAGGTCAAAGTATTCGACGGCGGCCAGCAGGTCGTGACGCTCGGCACAGTCGACAACAATATCGGCCTCCAGGTGAAGAAGGACAGTGACATCGTTTTCGCCGGCAAGTCAGCCGAGGGATCGGAATTCAGCCTCCAACAAGGCGCCGATAAAATCTTCAACGTCAATTCGGTCAATGGCGACCCGCGACTGACGCTGGCCAAGGATCAGGCGACGAACTGGAACATGTCGGCGGCTGACGGCCTTCAACTCGAAGGCAAGAAGGATGGCAAGACAGTCACTCTCGGCATCGGGTCGGCACTGAAAGGGCTGCTTCTTAAATCCGGCGAGAAGACAGAAACATTCATTGGCCAATTGCAGGATGGCACCAATGGCATGGCGATCTATGGCAAGGGCGATACTGCCGTTCTCTCCGCAGCCGTCCTTGACGGGACACCAGGATTCCGCGTCCGATCGGACGCGGGCAAGGACATTGCCGCCATCATTGCCAAGGACAGAAAGGAAGGCGAGATAAAACTCTTCGACGGTTCAGGCGAGACCGTGAAGATGGGCGTGCTCGGGGGCTCCGGAACGCTCGCGCTGTCGAAGGGCGGCAAACCTACACTTACGCTCGGCCCCACCGAGGCCAAGGCAACGGCGGCTTTGCGGACCTACAATGGCGACAAGATGGTGCTTGCCGCCGGAACGGCGACAGGGGGAAATGGCGCTGTAATCGCGTTCGATGGCGCAGGCACCGCCGCGGCGGGCCTGGAAGGAGATCCTGGCACAGGTGGCGCCGTATACGTCCTGAGCAAGGGGCAGGTGGTTGCGTCAGTCAACAGTAACGACAGGCCGGGCGAAGAACTCGTCGTCGTCCGTAGCAATGCTGGCGCAGGTATCGCGTGGCTCGGAAACAGCGCGGGCAAAGGCGGCGAAGTCGTCGCCGCCAATCCGTCCGGCGGCGCCGTGTTTGCCGGGCGCTATCTCGCGGGCCAAGATGGTCCGGGAAATGCCTGCGTCGGGACAAACAAGGGGACGAAGTGCCTGGGCGTGGGCTTGACGGGCATGGAAGGCTTCCACTGAGGGTCGATCGATGCGGTTGCAGGCACAAATAGGTATTGGCTGCACGCGCCGTCATGTAGCGCTGTTCCTCACGCTCCTGCCTCTTGTCCTCTCACGCAAGGCCTGGGGCCAGGACGAGGAGCAGCAGCTTGGTCTCGAGCCGGACAATCCGCTCCAGCCAATCGCGGCGAAGTATCAATCGCTCGGCTCGTATCAGGACACGGGAACCGTCACCACGCGCTATCAATGGCCGGAAACGCCGTTGCTTGAGGAGCAACACACTTTCGAAACGGCATTCCGCAGCCCGCGCAACTTCTACTTCCGGTTCGACGCCGATCCGGCGAGCGGCGGCGATGCCTATGTGATCTGGTGCGATGGCGGGCCGTTCCACAGTTGGTGGAAAGCGACCGGCACACACACCGTGCATGACAATGGCCAAGGTGCGGTTGCCTTTTTCGCGGGCCAGCAAGCTTCGAAGGATGCGGCCAATCTCGTGGCGCCATTCTTCTTTCCGCAGGCCGATCTGGTCGGGCCGAACTATCGCCTCATTCCGCCGGTGTCCGAAGAGCGAGACACAATCGACGGGAGATCCTATCGCAAGATTTCCGCCGCCGAGCGCGTGAGCGGCACGCAGACGCGCGAACATCGACCATCGACAGTGTGGGTCGACGATGAAACGCTGCTCATTCGCAAGGTCCTGGTCGGCCCCGATGCCGGCAGCGATCCCAAGCTCATCGATGAGAAGACGTTTCTCCTCGACCCGCAAGCCAATCCGGAGCTTCCGGATTCCCGTTTCACCTTCACACCACCGGAGTGAGACTTGTCTAGAGGCATATCCGCGCGCGCGGCCGCGCTTGTTGCGGCCCTGGTCGGCCTGGTGGCGCTGCTTTCCGGCCTACATCCCAGTTTCGCCGATCCGCCTGCGCCGGCGGTGCTGATACTCGATTCATCGGGAAGCATGACGGCGCGCCTGCCGGACGGGCAAATCAAGCTCGACGCAGCGCGCGACGTCATTGCCACGACGCTTGAATCCTGGCCGAAGGGCGGAGAAGTGGCGGTCGTGGCCTATGGGCACCGCCGCAAATCCGATTGCGCCGATATTGAAACCGTCGTTCCCCTCGGGCCCCTCGAGCCCAAGTCGATCGCCAGGACACTCAAGAAATTGCAAGGCCGCGGAAAGACGCCGCTCTCGCAATCGCTGATCCAGGCGGCGCAGCAATTGCCCAAGGGCGGGACGATCGTCCTCGTCAGCGACGGGATCGAAACCTGCGAGCATGACCCTTGCGAAGTGGCACGCGCATTGAAGGAAGCGCAAGCTTCGCTCATCATCCATATCGTCGGCTTCGGTTTGCAAAAAAGCGAGCTCGATCAACTTAAATGCATCGCAGACAATGCCGGCGGAAGAGTCTTCGACGCGCAGGATACCAAGCAGCTGACCGCAGCGCTGGCGACCGTGTCGAACGAAGTTGCAAAGCCGCCACCGCCGCAGCCCATTGAAGAACCAACCCCACCCAAACTTGCGGAGTCGACGCCGCCTCCGCCGCCTGCCCCCAAGGCCGAGCTACCGCGCGTGGTTCGGACCGAACTCGTCGCAATCGCGGGCGCGCTGGGAGAAATCACCGACACGCCGGTTCATTGGCAGGTGCGCGACGACAAGGGCGGCGAGGTCTATGATGGTGAAAGCCGCGCGCTTGTGCTCGATCTCATGCCTGGAAGCTATGCCGTCTCCACGCTGGCAGCGAATGCACGCAATGATTCGCGAATCGAGGTGAAGGAAGGCCAGGGCCAAACATTCAAGATTGACCTCAAGGCCGGGCGGCTCGACCTCTCGCTCGCGTCCAACAAGACTGCTGCAGCTTATACCGACCAGGAGACGAGCGGGATTGCCTGGACCATCGAGCCGAAAGACGGGCAAGGCGGCGTGACTGTTCCCCCACTTGCCCGGCCCGTTCTCCTTCTCGCTCCCGGCGCTTATCGCGTGACCGCCGCGCTCCAGGGTTTGGTGGCCAGCTCGGATGTAACAATCGACGCTGGCGCCGCAAGCTCCATTACACTCGATCTAAAGCTCGGTACGGTCGTGCTGGAGGCAATGCTGGAAGGCACAAGCGAGCCATTGACCGACGCCTCAATGGTCCGCTGGCGCCTCAGTAGCGGCGCGACGGCGAGCGCCATCGACGGCGAGGCGCGGCCGCGATTGACGCTTCCGGAAGGCAATTACTCCGTCGAACTTTCGATCGCCGGTTTCACGATCTCGGCGAATGCCGAAGTGCGGGGCGGCGATGAAAAAGTCATTTCCGTTCCCGTGAAGGGCGGCACGCTTGTGCTCTCGGCTCAGCTTGGTCCGCAGTCACCGCCCTTGGAAGACTGGCGTGACACGACCTGGACGGTGACGCCGATCGAGGGTTTTGCGGGCGGTACGCCGCTCGAATTCCAGACAGCCGCGCCATCCATGACGCTGCCGATCGGACGCTGGCAAATCTTGCTGAAGAGCGGAGCGGCGGTCTCCGAGAAAGAGATTTCCGTATCGCCCGGTTCCGATACCAAGCTTGTCGTCAACCTCGCCGCCGGACGGGCGACGATGCGCGCGCACCGCGAGGATGCCGCACAGCCCGCAAACATCGTATTCAGCGCAGTGGCCGTCGACCAGAGCGGCAATCCGACGGCGGACCCCGCCTTCGAGGCAGGTTCAAACGAGGAAATTTCAACCATCCTCCCCGGCGGCCGGTGGAAGATCACCGCTGATGATTCGGATGGAAAGCATGGCGAGGCGACAATCGATCTGGCGATCGGCGAGGAGAAGACCGTCGACATCGTCCTGAAATGAACCGCGACTTTTCTTAGATCGGGAACGAAATCCGGGCTTCAGCATTGAGGCTTTCCGAGGGTGGCGGACTGTCCTTTGCAGGAGGTGGAGATGCGGGTAATTACGCTGGCGGGTGCTTTGACTGCGATGACGGCTATCGCGCATGCCGAGTCCGAGAAGGCGATCACCATCGGTCCCTGGCAGATCGAAGCGAGTTTCACGCAAAGCGACAAGTTCGACCGCTGCGTGATGAGCCGTACCACCGAAGATGGAATAGAGACTCGTATTTCGCGCGACAAGGACGGCCTGACGCTGTCCATGAATTCGCCGCGATGGACACTGGACAAGGGTAAGAAATACGAGGTCCAGTTCGCGGCCGGTTCCGTGGGTTGGAAGTCGGATGTTACTGCAATGGCGCACGCGGTGCAGGTCGGGCTTACGGATCAAAAATTCAATGACGCGTTAAGGACTGCGGACCTTCTGGAGGTGCGCGGTGCGGGATCGACGATAAAGGTCTCGCTGGATAAGAGTGCCGCAGCCCTGTCGCGCCTCGATAGTTGCTATGAGACGAACATCAAGGCGGTCGAGACAAATCCGTTCGTGGCCCCGAGTCCGTAATCCGCAACCTGCCCACAAAGGGGAGGAATTTTCATGGATCGCCTTTGACGCCGTAGCTTGGAGCTTTCGATGGATCGAGAGCGCGCATGAGATAGGCTTCCATCTGCGGTTCGTAGTCGATCCACAATTTTCGCAACACCTTGACCGGATCATGATCCGCCCAGTCGCAGCGCAGATCGACAAGTGCGAAGCGCTGCTCGTGATGAACAAGCAGTGCCGCGGAATGGATCGGCCCAGCCTCGCCGCCCGCCGCAACGCCGGCTTCCAGCGAGCGCAAAAGACGCTCGGCCAAATGGCGATTGGCATTCGCCGCGAAAGCATCGGTCATGGCGATCGGCACGCCCGCCGTCTTGAGAAGGTTTCCAGCGGCGATGCAGTCTTCACCTTCGGAGACGCCGTTGGTGCCGAGGATATGCGTACCGGTCCAGCTTCCGACCGAGCCGTTGGAATCAACCGCGATGAGTTGGCGGTAATTGATATTGGGGCGATCCTCGGTGACGCGCTCGATCGCATCGCGGGCCGAATGGCCGGCTTCCATCTCGTTAAGAACGAGGCGGGCGAGATCGGGCTCGGTGACATTCTGCGTCGAAACCGCGCCAACGCCGGACCGCGCATGCGGGCAGCGCGCGCCAACGCAGATCGAGGACGTGGTGATGGCGACGCCGAACATGCCCGTACGGGCGCAACGGCCGGCAATTGAAAACGTCATTCAGCGGCTTCCCTGATGAGGCCCGATTCCGGGCCATTGAGTCGGCGGTCAAGATAACGGGCGAAATCATGCACCTCGCGCTCGAGCCAACTCAAGGGGCCAGGCCGGGCGAGCGGCGCGCGCGAGCCAACCGCGATGCCTTCGACTACGAATTTGTCCTCGGCATTGACCTTGTCGAAAAACGTAATGACTTCATCGAGCCATTGCGGACGCGTATCGCCAAGCGCTGCATTGACCTCCGGCGCCAGCGCCAAGCCGAAGCGGATATGGACTTCCTCGACGCTCTTCGGGCGCAGGCTCAGGTACCACATGTGATCGGGCGCCAATACATACATGTGCGAGGGGAAGACCGTCGGCATGACGGTCGTGTGAACGCCATTCGCCTTCAAGCCGCGTGTTGTTGGGATGAGCGCGGCCGTATTTGGCGTTCTCGTCCTTGACGAAGGTCTGCCACGTGAAGGCGTCATGCACCTTCTGCGGGAAGCCAACTGAATCAATCGGCATCCAGGCGCCGACCGTCGCCTTGTGCGCGACGGGAAGATGATAGCCCTCCATGAAATTCTCAGTGAGGAGCTTCCAGTTGGTTTTCCAGACGTGATCCTGGCGCGCGACGGACACGTAATCTGCTAGACCATAGCGCGCGACATGCGGATCGAGTTCGGCCAGGAGCTTGGCAACCGGAGGCGCATCCTTGTTGAGCGTCACATAGATCCAGCCATGCCAGATCTCGGTCTTGAGTTCCGGCAGGCGATATCCCTTCTTGTCGAATTCGGGATCGCGATGGCCCATGTAGCCCGCGCCGATGACGCGGCCCTCGGTGTCGTACGTCCAGCCGTGATAGGGACAGGTGATGCGGCCGCAATTGCCGGTGTCTTCGAGCAGCGTCATCATCCGATGCAGGCAGACATTCGAGAATGAGCGGATGCCGCCATCCTTGCCGCGGATGACAAAGATCGGCTGGTCGTTGATCTTATAAGTGATGTAGTCGCCCGGCTTGGGGATGTCGTCGGCGAGACCCGGACAGAGCCAATCGGTTGCGAAGATGCGCTGGGCCTCGAGGGCATGGATCTCCGGCGATGAATAAATTGCCGGCGGTATGGTGAAGGCTTCCTCCAGCGGCGAACGTGCGACGTCGCGAAGCCCGGCGAGAAGGGAATCGGCACTGCTGTCCATGGCGTTTCTCCAATTCGGGCCGAATACCCTCACCCTCTCTCCGCGCTTGGGGTGCGAGGATCTTCAATCCGGAATGACGGCGGTGGCTTCAATCTCAACAATCCATTCGGGCCGTGCAAGCGCGGATATGACAAGACCGGTGGAACACGGGAAAGACGCCCTTCAGCCACTTGCCCATCTCCTGATAGACGGCCTCGCGATAGCGGATGTCGGTGAGATAGACGACGATGCGGCAGATGTGGTCGAGCGAGCCGCCCGATTCCTCCATCAGCATCTTGATATTGGCCATGGTCTTCGCCGTCTGGGCGTCGGCATCGCCGACATGCAGCGATTCGCGCGAGTCGAGATCCTGCGCGACCTGGCCGCGCAGGAAGACCATCGTGCCTTTGGCGACGACGGCCTGGCAAAGGTCATTGTCGAGCTTCTGCTCGGGATAGGTTTCTTTGGTGTTGAAGGGACGGATGCGCTTATGGGCGGTCATGGGAGTCCTTGGTCGCGTTGATGCGTGCAAACATAGCTTACGTCATGCCAGAAGGCAGCGCGACATCTACTCTGCCGCGTGCTTGTGGGCGCCCCAGATGCGATCCGAGAGACCCGCTGATTTCTGCGCGAATTCGAGCGGGCCGTTCCAATCGAAGGTGCGATAGACAGCCGCCAAATGCGCGAACGGGGGCGCCTGGGCAAAAAGTTGGAAGGTCAGGCGGTGGCCGGCATAATCCGAATTGAGGAGATCGCGGGCGAAAGCCATGAGTTTGCGGCGGTCCTCGGCGATCCATTCGTCGTTGATCGTGTAGATACTTCTGCAGCCACTTGGCAGTTTCTGGATTCTCGAAGGCCGCGGCATCGGGCGTCACGCAGATCTGGCCGCCGCATAATTCACGCGCGAGGTGGATCATGCGCGGCAGGTTCGAGAGCGCATGAACGCGGCCGGTCATCAGCAATGACTGGTTGGGCATGAGCAAGCCGTTGGGGCTCTTCTCGCCGGTGGCGATCGCGGCGGTCAAATGCGCATTGATGCCTTCTCGCCAGACTGCAAGCTCAGCGAGCTTTTCCTGAACGGCCTGCTGTTTTTCGAGACCGGTTTGGCGCGTATTCCACAGGGCGGCGCCGATCATCAGATCGGCGAAGGACAATGTCCGCTGCACGAAGGGGAAGGCCGAGTAGCGGTGCAAGGTCTGGCGGATGAAGGCGGCAGCGCGCGTGTGCTGATAGAAGAGGATGTCCTCCCAAGGAATCAGCACGTTGTCGAGGATCATCAAGCGTGTCGACCTCGTCGAAGCGATTGGAGAGCGGATAGTCCCGCTCCGGCGCCCGGCCGGTGAAGCCGGTGCGGCAGATATGCTTCACGCCCGGCGCATCCATCCTGACGATGCAGCCCAATGCATATTCGGAGAGCTTTGCATCGCCCCAATTGGCGATGGTCGGCTTGAGGAATGCCTGGTTGGAATAGGCGGCGGCCGTTTCATACTTGGCGCCGCGGATAATGATGCCGGCATCGGTTTCCTTCACGACATGGACCAGCATGTCGGGGTCCTGATCCTGCGGGCGCTTGGAGCGGTCGCCCTTGGGATCGGTATTGGCGGACACATGGAAGGGATCGAGCTTGATGGCGCGGTGAATGTGTTTCTCGATGTTTTGCGGCAAAGCGTGGATCGATCTCGTTGAGGATGTCCTTGCCGTCCCACAGCGACCACATCTCACCGATCGTCTCATCGCCGACGCGGGTAACGATGCCGCCAATGTCCCACATGACCGCATCGACGGCCTTGCGCTTGTCCTCCCAGTCCTTCGGCGTGAAGGGTAGCTTGAGGCCGATGGGCGAAGCGCTCGCCATTCTCCTCAAGGTCATCAGGCCCTGCAGCTTCGGCTCATGCGCCATGTCGTAGATGCGGGCGCGAATATCGATGATGGGCTTGAAGGCGGGATGGGTGGCGACATCGCGGATACGCTCGCCATTCATGTGGACTTCGCGGCCGTCGCGGATCGAGTTGCGATAATCCTTGCCGGTTCTGATCATCGATGCGGTCTCCTCAATAGGCGGCGATGCGCCGGAAGTCCCTGTTGCAATAGACGAGCGGGGAAGCCTCGCCGCGACGCGCACTACCGACCCTGCCGACAAAGATGCGATGCGTGCCGGCGTCGAACGCGTTTTCGAGCGCGCATTCGAAGACGGCAGTCGCTTCCGCAAGTACAGGCTGGCCGTGACGGCCATCATGCCAGTCATGCTCGGCAAAATCGAAGGGCTTGCCAGCCTTCGGGCGTCCCGAAAAGGTTTCGGCAACCGGGCGCGCTTCGGCGGCCAGAACATTGACGGCGAACAAGCCGTTCGAACTCGATCGCCGCCGATGCCGGGCTCTTGCGATTGACGCAAATCAGAACCATCGGCGGCTCCGCAGAGACCGACGAAAAGGCGCTGACCGTCAGGCCAAAGCGACCGGCCTTGCCATTGGTCGTCACGACGCTCACCGAGGTTGCCGCCATGCCCATGGCCGCGATGAAGCGTTCGGCTGATTCAAGCTCGAAGGTCTCCCGAAGCACGGCGGCACTCCCTCCCGATCGATAGGGCGAGCTTGCCACTGGACGAAAGCTAGGAAAAATAGATAAATACTGGTGATTGAATAGGTTTATTCTATGCTGCTCTACACACTGCGCCAACTCGAATATGCGCTTGCCATTGCCGATTGCGGATCGGTGGCGGGAGCGGCCGAGCGGTTACGGCTGGCGCAACCTTCGGTCTCGGCGGCGCTGATGAAGCTCGAAGACCAACTGGGCCTGCAGATTTTCATTCGCCATCACGCGCAAGGCGTGACGCCGACGACGGCGGGCCTGCGCTTCCTTGCGGCAGCGCGCAGCCTCCTTGCCCAGGCGCAGGATTTCCAGCGCGAGGCGGAATCGGCGGGAACGGAAGTCGCGGGGCAATTGACACTCGGCTGTTTCGTCACCTTCGCACCGGTCTTCATCCCAAAGCTCTTCGCCGGGTTCCGCAAGCTCTATCCGCAGGCCGAACTCACGCTGAAGGAGGGTATCCAGGATGACCTCATCGCCGGTTTGCGCGGCGGACGCTTCGACCTCGCCCTGCTCTACCGGCTCGACATGCCGGAGGAACTCAACGTCACCGATCTTGCGACGATGGAGCCTTATGTGCTGCTTCCGGCCTCGCATCCCCTCGCCCGCAAGCGCAAGGTGTCGCTGCGCCAATTAGCGCTGGAACCACTGATCCTCCTCGATATCGCGCCGAGCCGCACCTATTTCCTGCGCCTCTTCGACCAACACGGCATCACGCCGAAGGTCTCCGTCTCTTCGCCTTCGCTCGAACTCGTGCGCGGCATGGTCGGGCAAGGGCTCGGATATTCATTGCTGATCACGCGACCCCATGGCGACCACACTTATGACGGCGAGTCCCTGGCGATCCGGCCGATCGCCGAAGCAACCGAACTTGGCATCATTTCGCTCGCCAGTCTCAAAGCCGCGCGGCCGACCAAGCTCGTCTCGACGTTTGCCCAATATTGTGAGAAGTTCTTCGCCCGCCCTGGTTCGAAATCTCCATGACACAAGCCAATTCACCTCACGCGACGATCATCGGCGCCGGCATCATCGGCATGTCGACCGCCGCCTTCCTGCAACGCGCCGGCTATAAGGTCACGGTCATCGACCGCGTGCCGCCCGGAGAAGGCTGCTCATTCGGCAATGCCGGCGGCATTGCCTTCTGCGAGATCGTGCCGACGATCCATCCGCGCATCCTGATGAAAGTGCCAGGCTGGCTTTTGGACCCGCTGGGGCCATTGACAATCAGATGGAGTTATCTGCCGAAAGCACTGCCTTGGTTCCTGGCGGCCGGGCGCAATGCCATGCCCGACCGCGTCAAGGCGATCACCGAGGCGCGGGCCGACCTGGCGTTGCGGGCGGTGAGCGATCTCGAAAGTCTGCTTGGCGAGGCGGGCGCGAGCGATCTTCTCGTCAAGACCGATACGCTCAGACTCTATGACAGCGAGGCGCAGTATCACGCCGAGGCTCATGAGCACGCAGTCAAGAAGGCGCATGGCTATGACGCTAAGCGGCTATCGGGAGACGAGTGCCGCGAGATCGAGCCGGCGCTGTCGAAGCATATTCCCTGCGGCGCCTTTCACGGCGGCTGGTATTTCGTCAAGAACCCCGAGCGGGTGGTCAAGAGCATCGCCGCGACGGTCGCCCGCAATGGCGGCGAGATCATCACCGACGAGGTTGCATCGATCGTGCAAGACAGCGGACGTGCAAGCAAGATTGTGCTCAAGAGCGGCGCGCGACGGAAGCTCGATCAACTGGTGATCTGCGCCGGCGCCTGGTCGCACCTCCTGGCGCGCGAGTTCGGCGACAAGGTCCTGCTCGAGGCAGAGCGCGGCTATCACATGGTGTTGCCCAAACCTGGCGTCACGCTTACGCGCTCACTCACCTACGCATCGACGCCCGGTGCCGCGACGCCCATGGAAATGGGCTTGCGCTTGGCCGGCACCGACGAGTTCGGCGGGTTGACGGCAGCGCCCAATTGGCAGCGTGCCGAAAATCTCTGGCGTATATTCAAGAAGCTGCTGCCTGCCATGAGCGAGCCCGGTCCGGATGCGACGCGCTGGATGGGACACAGGCCGGGCACGCCCGATTCGCTGCCGGTGATTTCCAAGGCCTCGCGCATGAGAAATGTTTGGTACGGCTTCGGTCATGGCCATATGGGCCTCACATGGGGGCCGTCGAGCGGGCGATTGCTCAGTGAGCTGATGAGCGGCCGGAAGAGCAATATCGATCTCGCGCCGTTCCGGGTGGAGAGGTTCTAAGAGTTACTCGATCTTCTCGATCTCGGCGGTGCCGCCAGGGAGATCGATTTCATCGCCAACACTATGGCCGAGAATGGCCCGGGCGACAGGCGTCACATAAGCCACGAAGCCCTTGGCGGGATCAGCTTCGTCCTCGCCGACGATCGTGAAAATCTGGCGGCGGCCGTCATCACGCAATATTGTGACGCGATGACCGAAGGCGACTTTGGATAGGTCCTCCGTAGCTGGCACAAGCTGAGCAGTGGTTCGGCGCTGCGTCCAATAACGCAGGTCTCGCGACAGGCTTGAGATTGCCCCACGATCGGCTTCGTGCCTGGCGTGCGCCAGGTCCTTGCGCAAACGCTCCAATTCCTCGTCGATGAGCGCGAGCCCGCGCTGGGTCACAAGATTGGGGTGCGGGCTGACCGGACGTTCGCCAGCATCACTAACAAGATCATCTTGGTCTTTGACAAAAGCACGGCTCATGGCGAGAAGACTATACCGCCAAATGGACCAAGGCCATGCCAATGGAAGCTATCGAGCCGCCGCAAATCCGCCTCGCCGATTACCAGCCTGCGCCCTACCTGATCGACACTGTGTCGCTCGATTTTGCCCTGGCGCCCGAGAAAACCCGGGTCATAACGCGGCTTTCGATGAGGCCCAACCCGAAGAGCGCGGCTACCGCTGCGCCATTGGTGCTCGACGGGGAAGAATTATCGCTGATCTCAATCGTGATCGACGGCAAGCCGCTCGCTGCGAAGGACTACGTGCTTGGCCCCATATCCCTCACCGTCAACAATCCGCCGCAGCGGCCTTTCATCCTGGAGATCGTCGGCACCTGCGATCCCAAGGCGAATACGCAGCTCTCCGGCCTCTATATGTCGTCAGGCATCCTCTGCACGCAATGCGAGGCGGAAGGATTCCGCCGCATCACCTGGTATCTTGACCGCCCCGACGTAATGGCGAAATTCAAGGTGCGGATCGAAGCGCCGAAAGCCGCCTGTCCCGTGCTCCTCTCAAACGGCAATCCGATCGAAGCAGGCGATATCGCCGGCACGGATCGGCATTACGCGATCTGGGACGATCCGCATCCCAAGCCTGCCTATCTCTTTGCACTCGTCGCCGGCGATCTTGCGCTGGTCGCCGATCATTTCGTGACACAGTCGGGGCGCAACGTGGAGCTCAGGATCTATGTCGAGAAGGGCAAGGAAGATCGCTGCGCCTTCGCGATGCAGGCGCTGAAGGACTCGATGCGCTGGGACGAGGAGAAGTTCGGGTGCGAATATGACCTCGACGTGTTCATGATCGTCGCGGTTCCCGATTTCAACATGGGCGCCATGGAGAACAAGGGACTGAATGTCTTCAACGACAAGTACATTCTCGCCTTGCCCCAGACCGCGACGGATGCCGACTTCATCAATGTCGAGGCGATCATCGCGCATGAATACTTCCATAATTGGACGGGCAATCGCATCACCTGCCGCGACTGGTTCCAGCTTTGCCTTAAAGAGGGACTGACCGTTTTCCGCGACCAAGAGTTCACCGCCGACATGCGATCGCGCGCGGTCAAGCGCATCGCGGATGTGAAGCGGTTGCGCAGCGACCAGTTTCCGGAAGATTCAGGCCCCCTCGCCCATCCGCCGCGACCTTCGGCCTATATCGAGATCAATAACTTCTATACCGCGACCGTCTATGAGAAAGGCGCCGAAGTCTGCCGCATGCTGAAGACTTTGATAGGCGATGCAGCCTTTGGGCGCGGCATGGATCTTTATTTCGAGCGCCATGATGGTGAAGCCGCAACGGTCGAAGAATTCGTCCAGTGCTTTGCCGACGCCTCGGGGCGCGATCTGTCGCAATTCTTTCGCTGGTATGAACAGGCGGGAACGCCTGAACTCGTCGTCGACACGAAATACGATCGCGCCACCAAGACCTTCGACCTCACCATCGAACAGCATTTGAAGCCGACGCCCGGACAGCGCGTGAAGGAGCCAATGCACATGCCGTTGCGGCTCGGCCTGGTGAATGAAAAGGGCGAGGACATGCCGCTCGATCTCGAAGGCATTGGCGCGCTCAATGAGCCGGTCATCGAACTCAAAGATCGCAAGACGACCTTCCGGTTCCGCAATGTCGCCTCGCGTCCTGTCCTGTCACTCAATCGAGATTTCTCGGCGCCTGTGAAGCTAACCGCGCAGGAATCGCTCGCCGACACATTGTTTCTGCTCGGCCATGATCGCGACCCGTTCAACCGCTGGGAAGCAGCACAGCGGGCTGGCACCAGGCTAATTCGGGACATGATGGCGGCAGAATCCGGCAAGCCTGCGACAGAAGGACTCACCTCGGCAATCGGCCGCGTTCTCTCCGACGCCAAGCTCGATGCCGCCTTCAAGGCCCAGATGCTCACTTTGCCAAGCGAGAGCGACATCGCCTCGGCGATTGGCACGGATGTCGATCCCGGACGCCATATACAAGGCACGGCGCAAGATCGCCGCGACGATCGGACGAGCGCTGAAAGGCCCGCTTGAGGAAATCTGGAAGGCAACCAGCGAGAACGGTCCCTACCAGCCCGACACCGCCAGCACGGGACGGCGGTGCCTTGCGCCAAGCCTGTCTGCAGCTCATCGCGGCGGCCGATCCGGACGAGGGGGCAAGGCTGGCGACTGGCGAGCTTGCAGACCCGGCGAGCATGACCGCGGAGATCGGCGCCTTAGGGGCGCTCCTCATGGTCGACCGGCCCGAACGCGACGCCGCACTCGATCAGTTCTACGAGCGCCATCGCGGCGACCACCTCCTGGTCGACAAGTGGTTCTCGCTCAATGCGCAGATTCCCGGGCCTGGCGCGGTGGCGCGGGTCCGTGAATTGATGCGGCATCCCGACTTCAAGCTAACCGCGCCGAACCGGCTGCGGTCGCTGATCGGTGTCTTCGCCATGGCCAACCAGACCGGGTTCCATGCCATCGATGGCGGCGGGTACGACATTCTCGCCGACACGATCCTGGCGCTTGATCCGCTTAATCCGCAGGTGGCCGCGCGCCTTACGACAAACTTCCGGAGCTGGCGCATTTTCGAGCCGAAAAGGCGCGCGCTTGCGGCCAAAACGCTTGGGACAATCCTCGCCCAGCCCAGGCTTTCTCGCGACACTTTCGAGATCGCGTCGAAATCGCTCGGACAAGGCGAAATCGGCGACTGAAACAGGCTAGAATCTCACCCAGAAGCAGCGCGCGATTCGGCCTGGGCCTGCCCTTGCCAAATCACCCCAACTTCGAATCAATAGGGTTGATTCGCTTGGGCGGCGATCTCGGTAAAAAGTAACCTGACTTTCTGAACTCGTCGGGGCGGCGTGGGACGGGGGACAAGTTTTGGGCAAAGCGCAATTGGGGGAGCTGTTCTTTAGAGAGCGCGCGCTCCGCTTCAGCTTGCCTTTGCCGTTCTTGCGCCAGATCACCATCACCGAACGCGCACTTCGCCTTCTCATAACCACGCTGATCTCGCTCTTCCTGATCACGCTTGGGTTCGCCCTGATCCTGCAGCTCACCTACAGCCGCAGCAGTCACATGGCACAGCAGAACCGCGAGACGATCCTGCACGCAAGCGCGGCAGCGGCTAATATCCGGCAGTCTTATCTTGACCAGATACGCTCGGGTTATACGCCTGGAAGTCTTTCGGAAGAGGATTTTCGCAAGGCGCTTGTGCCCGGCGCGCTTGAGGAAGGCCGTCTCTTCGCGATCGTCAACACGGACGGCCAGATTGCGCTTAGCCTGCCTGCGGATACGGAGATTGCCGGGCACTCGATTCTCGATGTGCTAAGCCCGCGGTTCATCACGGATATGCGTATCAATGACACGCAGATGACGCGGCTCGCCATGGTCTCGGGCGAGGAAGCTTACGTGTCGCTGCATGATCTTGTGCCGTTTCCAGGGAAGCCTGCTCGTCATTCAGAAGCGCGCCGATGTGATGCGCGCCTGGCGCGACAGTGTCGAGCAGGTCGCGCTCCTTTTCGCGGTAACCTTCCTGGTGCTCATGCTGCTTGGCGCCGCCTTCCACTGGCAGGCAGCGAAGGCAGCAGAAGCCGACACGACATTGAACACGGCGACCGAGCGCCTCGACATGGCGCTCGACCGCGGTCATTGCGGGTTGTGGGACTGGGACGTCGCGCACGGCAAGATCTTCTGGTCCAAATCGATGTATGCGATCGTCGGGACCGAGGAGAAGGGCGAGTTCCTGAGCTTTGGCGAAGTAGCCGGGCGCATACATCCCGACGACGCCCCGCTTGAAGGGGTCGTCGAGGAGCTTCTGCGAGGCGAGCGCAATTCGCTCGACCAGGAGTTCCGCATCCGCCACACCGACGGGCATTGGGTGTGGCTGCGCATCCGCGCCGCCCTGTCGCGGGCACCCGGCGAAGCCGCGCCGCACCTCATCGGCATCGCCATCGATGTCACCGCACAAAAGAATGCCGACCGTCTCAATCAGGAGGCAGAACTGCGGCTCAAGGATGCGATCGAAAACATCTCCGAGGCCTTCGTTCTCTGGAACCCCAATAACGAACTGGTCCTGTGTAATTCGAAGTATCAACAGTTCCACTCACTGCCGGCAAGCGTGTGCGTACCCGGCACGCCCTATGAAGTTGTGGCACGGACGGCGAAGGAACCGGCGATACGCCAGCGCATGCCCTTGCAAAGCCAGGACCCGTCGGAGGGCAACACCTTCGAAGTGCAGCTCGGCGACAGCCGATGGCTCCATATCAACGAGCGCCGCACCAAAGATGGAGGCTTCGTTTCTGTCGGCACCGACATCACAGCACTGAAGAAGCATGAAGAGCGCCTTGTGCTATCCGAACGCGAATTGATGATGACGGTGCGCGATCTGCAGAAGGAGCGCATACTCGCCGAACAACAATCACAACGGCTCGCCGACCTTGCCGACAAGTATGCCCGCGAAAAAACCCGCGCCGAAACGGCAAACCGCTCGAAGTCGGAATTCCTGGCCAATATGAGCCATGAATTGCGGACACCGCTCAATGCGATCATCGGTTTCAGCGAAGTCATCGAAACGCAAATGCTGGGGCCGATCGCCACGCCGCGCTATCTCGAATATGCGCGCGACATCCACAAAAGCGGCCAGTTCCTGCTCGATGTGATCAGCGACATTCTCGACATGTCGAAGATCGAGGCCGGGCGTGTGCAGCTCGAGCTGCGGCCCGTTTCGCTGTCGACGGCGATTGAGGAGGTCCTACGGCTCATCCAGCCGCGCGCAGCCGAAGGCGGTGTCTCAATCGTCCAGCCGTCGCTGCGCGAAATCTTGGTGGCGGCCGACAAGCGCGCACTCAAGCAGGTGCTGATCAATCTTTTCGCCAATGCAGTGAAGTTCACGCCGGATGGCGGTCGCGTCACGGTCGCTATCGAGACGGAACCGAAATTCGCCAAGATTACGATCAGCGATACCGGGATCGGGATTCCCGCAAAGGATATTGAAAAGATCGGACGCCCGTTCGAGCAGGTCGAAAACCAATTCACCAAGAGCAAGGGCGGCTCGGGCCTCGGACTTGCGATCTCTCGATCACTGATAGAGTTGCATAGCGGGCGCATCGACATTGCGAGCCGGGTGGGTGCCGGCACGATCGTGACGGTGAGATTGCCGCTCAGCGCAAGTTGAGGGGATCTACCCGCCAAGCAGCATGAGCGCCAGTGGGAAGGTCGCGACCATGACAAGCGTCGTCAGGATGAGGGTTGAGGCACATTCGCTGACATAGACATCGTAGCGCGGCGCGAGGAGTGAAGGAAATACGGCGGTCGGGATCGCGCAAATCAAGATCGCCTCGTGGGATAGCGGCGCCGATACGCCGACGATCAAAACGATCGCCGCTGTGCAAAGAGGCTGCAGGATCATCTTCGCAACGACGTTGCCGACAATCTCAAGATCAATCTTGATCTTGAAGGCGGCACTCACCAGACCCGAGGCAAAGAGCGCCACGCCCGAAGTCGTCGCCCCGATCAGCTTGAACATGGATTCCAATTCGACCGGGACGCGCAGATCGACAAGGACAAGCAAGAAGGCGAGGATCGGCGCCCAGACCACAGGTTTCTGGAAGCTGCTCATCAAGGCTGATTTTATGACCCCGTCATCGCCCGGCGGCGCGGCAGATGTGCCGGCGAGCTTGGCGCGATGCTCATCGATCTCAAGCAATACGACCGTTGCCGGTACAACAATGAGTATGCCTAAGGCATTGGCAGCGCTGACCGACAGGAGGCTCCCATTGCCAAACAGGTCCTCAAAGATGGGGATGCCCATGAAGGCAACCGATGGAAAGCTGACGGAACAGGCGAGCAGCGCTGCGGCACCAAGGCTGTGGCCCAGCAGCCGCCGACCTACCAGCAAGGCGGCGACATAAAAGCCGGCAAAGCCAATGAAGAGCGACAGAAGGAATGGCACCTCGGCAAGCATTTCGCGTCGCGTCGTCGAGGAGATTCCGACGAACATCAAGGCGGGAAAGGCAAAGTCCAGCACCAAAGCATTGATGCCCTTGACCTGATCGGTATCGAATCGATGCGACCTGCCCGCCCAGTAGCCCAGCAGGATGACGAACAATACTGGCAGAAGTACCGAGAAAGATGTGAGCAGCAAGCGACCGTCCCCCATGTGCCGCGCACGCGCCACCTTATCTGTGGTCCAAGCGAAAGCAAGCCGCAGGCGAGACCCTTCAATGGTCTCGGCGCCTTGTCAGTCGCAGAAAAGGATGAGAAGGACAAAACCCAGTTGCGCTACCAGGCGTTTTCCTGCGCCGTAACCAGACAATGGAGACCGACGTGTTCACGTCCACGATCCCGATCAGTTCCGAAGGCGGCCATACCAGCTTCCAGAACAATGTTCCCGACCCAATCACGTCAGGCGCGGAGTTGCCTACCTTCAAATTCGCGCTCGAGAAATCACAAGGGCGGGTCGATGGCGGGAGCTTCGGCAAGGAGGCGACCGTCTCGCAATTGCCGATCTCCAAGGCGATCGCCGGCGTATCGATGCGCATGGAGCCCGGCGTCATGCGGGAATTGCACTGGCATGCGACCGCTGCGGAATGGGCCTTTGTGACAGAAGGCCGAGTACGCACGACGGTTATCGATCCGCAAGGCTGTTCGGAGACAAATGATTTCGAAGCCGGCGATGTCTGGTATTTCCCGCGCGGGCACGGGCATGTGATCGAGACACTCGGCAATACGCCGTGTGCATTCATCCTCGTCTTCGACAATGGCTATTTCTCCGAGTTCGGCACATTCAGCATCAGCGACTGGATCGGCCATGCACCGAAGCAGCTTCTCGCCAAGAATTTCGGTGTGCCGGCTGCCACCTTCGACAAATTCCCGAAAGAGGAAGTCTATTTCGCCAAGGGCAGGATTCCGCCCGAGATTGCCACGCCGCCTCTGGAGGGATGGCGGCCGCCGCCGCTCACCCACAAGTACCGCTTGCTGTCGCAGCGTCCCTTCGACACGTTCAATGGCGGACTTGAGTGGCGAGTCGATGGCTCGCAATTCGCCATTTCGACGACGATGACAGGCGTCGTGCTGGAGATGGAACCAGGAGCGTTGCGTGAACTTCACTGGCACCCAAATGCCGCCGAGTGGCAGTACATCCTTTCAGGCACGTTCAACGTGACGCATGTTCGGCTCCAAGGGACGCTGGCGCAGGAGACGTTGGAAACAGGGCGATGTCGGCTATATCCCGCAAGGCTTCGGCCATTCGATCGAGAATGTCGGCAAAGAAAAGGCGCGCATCCTCATCGTCTTCAATAGCGGCCACTACCAGACAATCGACCTGTCGCAATGGATAGCCGGCAATCCGGCCAATATCCTCGCGACCAATTTCAGCCAGGATCCGTCGGTGTTCGAGAAATTCCCGAAACAGGACGTGTTTCTAGTGAAGTAACACACGGCACCGAACGCGCGGGGGCGGCAATGACGTGGCGCGGCATGCTGGTCGGAGTTTTGACGGCTGAACCGCGGCCACTCGCATTCTTCGAAAAGCAGACGTCCTATCCCTGGCTGATTGTCGGACTGGTCTCGATCGGCGCTTTCATAGGCCAGCTCGATGCCACCATTATGCAGCTTGCACTACCGACTTTGGGCAAGACTTTCAGCGCGACGCTTGAGGCGGTGAGCTGGGTTTCGCTGGCCTATCTCGTCGCCTTCGCCTCGTTCCTGCCGATCTTCGGGCGGCTATGCGAGATCCATGGCCGCAAGAGTCTCTACATCATCGGCTACATAATCTTTATCAGTGCGAGCCTGCTATGCGGAGTCGCTTCCGGTCTCGGTTGGCTGATCGCGTTTCGCGTGCTGCAAGGCATTGGCGGGTCGATGCTCGGCGCCAACAGCATCGCAATCCTGGTCGCGGCCATCGACCCGGAGCGCCGTGGGCGGGCGCTCGGCTATTTTGCTGCCGCGCAAGCTGTGGGCATGTGCGCTGGGCCGGCGGTCGGAGGTCTCGTCTTGGGTCTGCTCGGCTGGCACTGGGTATTCTGGGTCTCGGTGCCCTTCGGACTTGCAGGGGCCATCCTCGGTTGGCTGATCCTTCCGCAGACCAAGGCCATGGATTTGCGCAAGCGATTCGACTGGGACGGCGCATTCTTGCTGGGGCCTGCTATCGTGATGGCTGTGCTGGCGCTCAACCAGGTGACAGCCTGGGGTGCAACCTCGCCCTTCACTATAGGTCTCATCATCGCCGCGGCCGGGCTGATCTGGCTGCTCATCCGCAAGGAGCGCAACTCCACGTCACCACTTGTCGATCTGCGCCTCTTCACAAGCGATGCATTTACACGGGGGATCATCGCGGTCGTCCTTGGATACGCCCTGCTCTATGGCATGTTCTTTCTGATGTCATTCGCGCTCGAACATGGCTATGGCGACACGCCGCTTGCCGCCGGCCTGCGCCTTGCCGTCATTCCCGTCGCACTGGGACTTGTCGCACCCCTGAGCGGCACGTTGGGCGATAAAATGGGAGACGGTCTCCTGAGCGCCACCGGCATGGGACTTTGTCTCCTCGCCCTCTTCACGCTCGCCTATGCCGAAGCAAATCCGGATACGGCGCGATTGATCTCAACCGTGGCTTTCGTGATCTTCGGCGCAGGGCTCGGTATCTTCATTGCCCCCAATAACCACGCGACATTAAAGGCAGCGCCCGCCAACCTATCCGGCGAAGCGGGTTCGATGCTCAATCTGATGCGAGCCCTCGGCACGAGCTTCGGGATAGCAGCCGCCTCCTCGACACTGTCGTGGCGTCTTGAAAGTGCGACGGGATTGCATCAGACATGGATCCCCTTTGCCGGACACCGCACGCTCGGCGCCATAGAGAGCAGCCTTGTGGTTTTGGCGCTCATGGCGGTTGCAGCCGCTGCGCTTTCACTCTGGAGAAGAAAGCGCTAATTATTATCTGAAGTATTCGGCCGTTCCTTGCGGGTCTTGCGGCGACGCTCATCGCGCTCGCGAATGCTTTTGGCGAGAAGCTTGCGCTCTTCAAGCGTCAACACTTCAATCACGGATTTTACCGTCAATACGCCGCCGTCTATCATCAGGCGTCCGGTTGCGGAAAACTGATCGATCGCATGAGTTACCGCTTCCGGATCGTAAGGTTCGGCCTCAAGCGCCGCAGCGATCTTCTCGGTATTGCCGCGCATCTCGGCACGACGAGAGCGGAACTCGCCGCGGAACTTGCGCAAAATGCCGAGAACCAGATCGCGACGCTCGCCCTTGAGGTCGGAGACGAAGCCGCGCGGCAGGATCTGCAGGCTCGAATATCCTTCGATACGCTCGGGTGGCGGCGGACCAATGATGAGGTGCGCGATCACGGTGCCAAAAGCGACCAGGTTGAGCGCCAGAGAGACGATCAGGACAATCCACCAAAGACGCGCGCGGCGTGGCTGTGCCGCCGGATTCATAGTTGCCGTCACATCGCTCATGAAGACTCGCCCTCGATAAGGTCGGAGAGATCGGAAACGCCGGTCACGTCGACGTCTTGGATCATGGCGGTATCCTGGCTCGTCAGCGAAGGGATCAA
This sequence comes from uncultured Alphaproteobacteria bacterium, assembly GCA_963805405.1. Classification (GTDB taxonomy): domain Bacteria; phylum Pseudomonadota; class Alphaproteobacteria; order Rhizobiales; family Aestuariivirgaceae; genus JAEUMG01. Next base: position 1,750,674 of record CAWDUC010000020.1, read on the forward strand.
ATCATCGACCAGCCCGGCCGATCCGAGATAGATGCCGAGGGCAAAAGAAGCGGCGAGCGCGGTCGCAGCCGGTGCCCAGGCACCCCAGATGCGTGCTGATCGGGGCGAAGGAGACGCCCTCCCGCCCGGTGCCGCGGTCATGATGCGCGACATCGCCGCCATCCTCGCCGCCGGATCGATCGACGGCATTCGGGCATGGGCCAGAACGGCGTCGATTTCCCGCGCATCGGCGAGGTCCGCCGGATCTGCAAGTGCGGCCAATCCGCGGTCCCCTGGAGGCCAACGCGCAGGATCGGCCCCAAAGGCCTCCGCCAGTTCCGCCAGGCGCGCGCGCTGTTTCGAATCCATCGTCACGTTTCCTTTGTCAGTCCAGCCGATCGATATCGGCCAACAAATCCTGCCATTGCCCAGCCAAAGCCTTTTTCAGGCTGCGGCGGGCCCGTGCCAAGAGCGATTCGAGCGCATCGACGCTCAATTCCAGCGCCGCTGCCGCGTCACGGTTCGACAGGCCCTCATAATAGACGAATATCAGGGCCATTCGCTGTCGCTCAGGAAGCGCAGCAATGGCCCTATCGATTTCGGATGAAACTGAATTTCGCAACGCAGCGTGATCGGGGCCGGCCTTGTCGCTCACCGGCTCCGGTACGTCATCGGCGTTAAGCATAGGCTTTCGCCGCAAACGATCGATCGCCAGGTTGGAAACCACCCGCATCAGCCAAGCCCTGAGCGCCTGCCCCTGGCGGATCTGGGCGGGATTGGTCCACAGCTTTATGAAGGCGTCCTGGGCAATGTCCTCGCAATCGGCAGCGCGACCCATCATGCGATAGGCAACGCGATAGGCGGCATCGTAATGCCGGCTCACCAGAGCAGAAAAGGCGGCCCTGTCCGCCTTGCCGACGCGCTCCAACAATGCGGCGTCGGCACTTGCGGCCAGATCATCCCCAGGTCCGGCGACTACACTGCCCGCAAGCGCCTGCATCAACTCCTTCCGTATTGCGTTCCCGAGGCCGGATTACTGGCTAGTCTGGCTTGATACTTTCTGATTGCGCCGCGCGGCGCTGCGATAGGCCTTCGTTTCCTCCGGTGTCAACCCGCCATCCTGATCGGCATCGGCCTGGTTGAACAGGGTTTCAATGTACTTGTCCAGTTCACTCCGAGTGACCGTTCCGTCGCTGTCACCATCCATCCGTGACATAATCCCAGCCTTACGTCGTTCGGCTTGTTTCTGAAGATTTTCGGAGATTTCCGCAGCCGTGACGTCACCATTGCCATCGCCGTCGAAGCGCTGGAAGCGCTTGACGGCGCGCGGCTGGATTTCGGTCAATTCGATCTTCCCGTCGGCATTTTCATCCAGGGATTTGAAGGCCCGCGCCGTCGTTGGTATCGAGGGCTCGTTCGCCACGGCTACACCAGACACGCCCAAACCGAGCAATACCGCAGCAGAAGTCAGCAGTCGTCGTCCCGTCACCATTATTTCCTCCCGCAATGTGAAGGCCCCGCGCCTTCTAAACATCAAGACGCGGGAGGGGTACGGTTTCCGTCGCGGAGCTTTTAAGATTTGTAAGGGCCGACCAGCGCCTCGAAGACTTCGCTGACCGTGGTGCGGGTCTCGAGGAGCAGGCTTTCGGCGCGAGCAAGATCGGGCACGCCGCTGGCATTGGCGAGGAGCCGGGAGAGACCGGCTGGAGCGTTGTCGGCACTGAACTCGGATGCAACGCAAAGTCGCAGAACCTGTGTGAGCCGCTGATAGAGTGCGAGCGCCGATTTGAGAAGCTGGGCCTGGACGTCTCCAAGGATACCGGCTGCCGCCAGCTTGGAAAGAGCCGCAGCGCTGTTCTGATCGAGAATTTCCGGATGCTCATGGGCATGCGCAAGCTGGAGATACTGTGCGATGAATTCGATATCGATGAGGCCCCCCGGTGCACGCTTGACGTCCCAGGGCTCGGCGTTGCCAAGCTCGCCCAGCATAAGCCGGCGCATATCCAGCACGTCACGGCGCAACACGGCTTGATCTGCAGGGCGGCACAGCTTGTCGCAAATGTGCTGCCCGAGTGTTTCGCAAAAAGCCGCGTCACCGGCCACCACCCTCGCCCGTGTGAGGGCCATGCGTTCCCAGGTCCAGGCGGAACTCGCGATGATAAACATCGAAGGACGCAAGGCTTGTCGCCACCGGTCCCTTGTTGCCAGAGGGGCGCAAGCGCATATCGACTTCGTAGAGCACACCTTCCGCCGTGGGCGCAGTGATCGCTGAGATCAGACGTTGCGTGAGGCGCGTGAAGTACTGATTGGCGCTCAAGGGGCGCATGCCGTCCGAGAGTTCGACACCCTCAGGCACGTCATAGATGAGGATGAGATCGAGATCCGATGCGGCCGTCATCTCGCGCCCGCCTAACTTTCCCATGGCGAGGATGGCGACGCGGCTGCCGGGGACCACGCCGTGGCGCGCTTTGATATCTTCCTCGACCAGGCGAAGCATAATCCGCAGCATGACCTCTGCGAGGGCCGAGAAGGCGAGGCCCGCTTCGCCGGCGCTGACTGTTTCAGAGAGAATGCGAACGCCAAACCTAAAGGACTGCTCATGGGCGAGAACACGGGCGCGATCGAGGCCTTCATCAAGTGGCGTGCCTTCCGGGATTGACGTTTCGGCCAATGCCCAGATTTCTTCCTTTCGTGGCAAGGGGCCGAAGAAACGGCGATCAAGCACGGCGTCGAGCACTTTCGGCCGGCGGCTCAACTGTTCAGCAAGGCGCGGAGCCGCACCCAGGATGGTGGCGATGAGGGCCAACAGGCGCGGATTGGCCTTGAGAAGCGAAAACAGCTGCACACCGGCCGGTAGGCCTGCAAGAAAACGATCGAACGCAATGAAGGCCTGGTCGGCATCGCCGGCCCGCGCGAGGCTTGCCAGCAAGGCCGGCATGAGTTCGGTCAGTAGTTCGCGCGAACGAGCACTGCGCGTTGCCGTATAGCGGCCGAAATGCCAACCGCGCACCGTTGCCGCCACCTCACTTGGCTGTCGATAGCCCATCGCAGTGAGCGTCATGATGGTTTCAGGATCATCCTCACCGCCGGTGAAGACGAGGCTTCCAGATGCGGTACCGAGTTCCGGCGCGTCCTCGAAGAGAGCCGCATAGTGGCGCTGCACGGCAGAGAGAATATTGGTAAGGCGAGCTTCAAACTCGGCGCCGCTTCCATAGCCACAAAAGCGCGCGAAGATCTCGAATTCCCGCGGATCGTCTGGCAGTGTCTGCGTTTGCTCGTCATTGAGCATCTGCAAGCGGTGCTCGACAAAGCGCAGGAAGCGATAGGCCCGCTTCAGGCGATCGGCGACCGCAGGCGTGATCCAAAGTGCATCGGCGAGCGCATCGAGCATCTCGAGCGTGCGCCTGCCTCGCAGTGCCGAATTGCGCCCCCCTGCAATCAATTGCTGGGTCTGGACGAAGAACTCGATCTCGCGAATGCCGCCGCGACCGAGCTTGATGTTGTGGCCAAGTGCTGCAATCGCGTCATGCCCCTTGACCGCGTGGATTTGGCGCTTGAGGGAGTGAATGTCGGCAATCGCCGCGAAATCCAGATATTTGCGCCAGATATAGGGGCGCAGCCGCGCAAGGAACTCTTCGCCGAGCGCTATATCGCCGGCAACCGGGCGCGCCTTGATCATTGCCGCGCGTTCCCAGTTCTGGCCGAGATTCTCGTAGTAGATTGCCGCGGCCTCGAGTGCGATGGCGACCTGCGTGGCGCGGGGATCAGGCCTTAAGCGCAGATCGACGCGATAGGCATAGCCGTCTTCGGTGACATCCTGAAGCAATCCAGCAAGGCGCTTGGTGAGTCGCACGAAGAACGTTGACGGCTCGACGCCCGGCGCAAGCTTTGCAGTTTCAGGATCGAAGAGCACGATGAGGTCGATGTCGCTGGAATAATTAAGTTCGCCCGCGCCTTGCTTACCCATGGCGAGCACAACATAGCCGCAGTCTTCGCCCGGGCGATCCGCGTTGGCGAGTGTGACACGCCCGAGTCGCGCCGCATCGCGCAAGAGCCAGTTCACCGATGCATTCAATGCGGCATCGGCAAAGCGAGTCAGAACTTCGACGACCGTTTCGACCGGCCACGCCCCGGCAATGTCGGCAAGTGCGATGAGCAGTGCCGACTTGGCCTTGACCCGCCGGAGCGCCCGTTTGAACTCGGCTTCGCCTTCCAGCGCTAGCGCCTGGGCGATTTCAGCAAGGAGCGTTTCGGTGCGGCTCTCCGGGCTCTCGCGCAAGCAGGCAAGTGCCTCGTCGGGATCACGCAGGATAATTTCGGTGAGGAAGGGCGAAGCAGCAAAGATCGCGCCGACAAGCCGTCGCGCCTCGAGATTGGCGGCGAGGAACGCTTCCAAGCGACTGCGATGCAGCTCCGTCATCCGTCCGCATGCGCTCCCAAGCGAGCGCCGCGGATCTGGATTCATCGTGCGCTGTGACCGGCTGCAGCCGGTCTATGAGAGCCCCCGTCATGAGACGATGTTATCGTTCGCCGCTGTAGCGGGGAAGCACCAGCTTGACGCGCAGGCCGGGCGCATTGTCGTCAAAGAGCAGTTGCCCGCTATGCAGCTTCATGACGCCGGCAACAAGGCTCAAGCCCAGACCATTGCCCGGTTTGGTACGGCTCTGATCGAGGCGCACGAAGCGCTCCACGACGCGCTCATGCTGATCGGCCGGGATGCCAGGCCCATGATCCTCGACCGAGATTGACGACGGAATCGCCCTCCATCGCCGCGGTCAGCTTGATCGCGGCACCCTCGGCGCCCACCGCGATACCGTGCTTGGCGGCATTGTCGACAAGATTGCTGACGGCTTGTGCGAGCAATTGCCGATCTGCTCGCACGATGAGGTCGGGAGCAATGTCGGTATCGAGCGAGCCGCCTTCGTCCTCGACGATTGGGCCATAAAGCTCGGCAACGTCCTCAAGAACCTGGGATGCGTCTGTCCGCTGCAAGCCCTCGCGGGTCTGGCCGGATTCGGTTCGTGCGATGGATAGGAGCGCGTTGAAGGTCTGAAGCAAGCGGTCGGACTCATCGAGAGCACTCACCAGCGCTTCGCGATATTGCGCACATTCCTCGGAGCGCAATGCCGATTCGACCCGCGATTTCATGCGCGACAGGGGCGAGCGGAGATCATGGGCGATATTGCTCGACACTTCCTTCATGCCGGCCATCAACCGCTCGATCTGGTCGAGCATCTGATTCAAGGCATGCCCGAGACGATCGAGTTCATCGCCGGTTCCCGAAACCGGCATCCGACCGGACAAATCGCCCGCCATGATCGACCGGCTGGCATCGGTGATCGAGTCGACACGGCGCAGAAAATTGCGACTCATCCACAGTCCACCGATGAGGCCCAAAGCCAGAGTGATGACGATCGCGCCCAGGATGGTGCGCTGGAAGATCTCGCCGAGCTGGCGGATACCGTTGACATCGCGGCCAGCCAACAGGTGATAACCGCCGGCAAGTTCCGTGTAATAGGCACGTGAATTGTGAAGCTTCACGCCGGTCTTGGACTTGCTGTTGGTGGTGAATTCTATCCAGCCGTGCTCGCCCTCGGCTTGCGAGGGCCACAGGTCGAGATTGCCGACAATCGGGCGCCCATCCGGCGTTACCAGGAGATAAGTCGATTCATCTTCGTCCTGGAGCCGGCGGCGAATGGTGTCGGCTATGCCGACAAGTCCCCGCATTCGATATTGATCGGCAAGCGCCTGTACGTCGGCCCTAATCGTCTCGTCGCTTTGACGCTCGAGAAGACCGGCCGTGCTCCAATAGACATAGCCAAGGATCGCTCCCACCGAGAGCGCGAATAGAAAGAGATAGATCGCAGAAAGCCGAAAAGTCGAAGATTTCAGATGTGCCAGATTAGGCGGCACGGATCATATATCCGGCCCCGCGCACTGTCTGCAACATCGGCTCGTCGAAACCCTTGTCGATCTTGCCTCGCAAGCGCGAGACGTGCACGTCGATTACGTTGGTTTGCGGATCGAAGTGATAATCCCAGACATTCTCGAGCAGCATCGTGCGAGTAACGATGTGCCCGGCGTTGCGCATCAGATATTCCAGCAGCTTGAATTCGCGCGGCTGCAATAGAATTGACTGACCGGCGCGTGTCACCGTGCGGGTCAGGAGATCCATCTCGAGTTCGCCCGCCTTGAGCTTGGTCTGCGTCGTTTCCTGTGCCTTGCGGCGGCCAAGACCTTCGACACGCGCAAGCAATTCAGAGAAGGCGTAGGGCTTGGCGAGATAGTCATCGCCACCCGCCCGCAGACCTTTCACACGCTCATCTACATCGCTCAGTGCCGAGAGGATGAGCACCGGCGTGGCGATGCCTTCATTGCGGATGGTGCGGATGATTGACAGACCATCGCGCTTGGGCAGCATGCGGTCGACGATCAACACGTCGTGGACGCCTTCGCGTGCAAGCACGAGGCCCTCATCGCCGTCCGCGGCGTGATCGGCGACATGTCCACTTTCGGTCAGTCCCTTGACCAGCCAGGAAGCCGCGTCACGGTCGTCTTCAATAACCAGAACTCGCATAGTGTCCCGCAACGTGTCCTGCAACGGAGATTTATTCGGAATTGCTCTTATAGCTTGCATGACTTAGTGCTCCTGAACAGACCCCCGTTTAAAAAGGGGGCGCGGAGGCCGGCTAAACTCAGGGGATGCGAGTTGCCGACCTCCGCGCAAGGGCTTAAGCGCGAGCGGGGGGAAGCGCTTGGAGCCCTAGCGTCACGTACAGGACGCTACTGGTTAACCCTTGGCGACAGGCATCGCGACGAAGCGCTGCGCGTCACCGGAACGAACCAGCATCAGCACGCGCTTCTGCTTGCCGTCCTTAAGGGCACCGACCGCGGCCGTGACATCGGACGGATCGTGGACTTCCTTGCCGGCGACTTCGAGAATGACGTCGCCTGCCTTGAGGCCCTTCTCCTCAGCGGCGCTACCGGGCTTTACTTCGACGACAGACACGCCGTCGCCGTCGTTGCCGGGAGCAAGTTTGAGGCCGAGATCAGCAAGGCTCGTATGGCTGGCCGGTGTGTCGCCGGCAGACGCCTGCTTGTCGCCAGGCATCTTGCCGATCTCAACATTGATCTCCATCGTCTTGCCGTTGCGGATCAGTTCGACCTTCGCCGGCTTGTCGGGCGAGAGACGGGCCACCTTCTTGGCAAGATCACGCGGATCAGAGATTTCCTGACCATTGACCTTGGTGATCGTGTCGCCAGTCTTGATGCCTGCCGCGAGCGCGGGCGAGCCATCCGTCACATCGGCAACGATCGCGCCCTTCTGGACGTCAAGGCCCATGCTCTCGGCAATGTCTTCGGTCACCGACTGGATCTGCACGCCAAGCCAGCCGCGGGTCACGCTGCCGTTGTTCTTCAGGCTGCCGACAACATCCTGCGCCGTAGAGGCCGGGATGGCGAAGCCGATGCCGACGCTGCCGCCCGACGGCGAGAAGATCGCCGTATTGATGCCGACAACGTTGCCATCGAGATCGAAGGCCGGGCCACCGGAGTTGCCGCGGTTGATCGATGCGTCGATCTGCAGGAAATCGTCATAGGGCCCGGAGCCGATGTCGCGGCCGCGGGCGGAGATGATGCCCGAGGTCACAGTGCCGCCGAGACCGAAGGGATTGCCAACGGCGATGACGACGTCACCAACGCGCGGCTCCTTGTTCGCGAACTTCACGAACTCGAAGGGCTTGTCCGAGTCGATCTTGATCAAGGCGAGATCGGTCTTGGGATCGGTGCCGATCACCTTGGCTTTATGCTCAGTACCGTCATTCAGCTTGACCGAAACCTCGTCGGCGTCCTGCACGACGTGATTGTTGGTCACCGCATAGCCGTCAGCGGTGATGATGAAGCCCGAACCCTGGGCCATGCCGCCACGCGGCTTCTGCTCTTGGTTCGGCATCTTGTTCGGCATGCCGTTCTTGAACTGCGGAAACTGCTTGAAGAAGTCCCGGAACGGGCTGTCCTCCGGCAAGTTCGGCATATTGTTCTGCTGGCCGTTGTCGTCGTCATCGTTCATGTCGCCCTGCTCATTGCTGGCGACATTGGCGAATTTCACCTCGACCGAGATCACGGCCGGCATGATCCTCTCGACGAGATCGGCATAGCCCTGGGTGCTGGTCGCGACGATAGGCTGGGTTTCTGCGTAGACCGGAAGCGTCGGAGCAACCAGCGAGGCGGTCGTGAGCGCGGTGGCGCTCAAAAGACCCGCGGCCAAAAGGCCAAGAACACGAGACTTTTTGGTGGTGGATACGGTCATCTGCGAAATCTCCTTCATCCCGATCCGTTGCAATGATGAGAAGGTAGGAGAGGTCCGCTTACGGCGACCTTTCGGCGTCATGAAACATTTGTAAGGCTTGGGGCGAAAACTAGGCGGAGGGCGGCAGACTTTCGAGCCGGGCTTTCTCTTCGAGGCTAAGCGCCTGTTCTGCTTCGCTTTTCGGAGCTTTTCCGCGCCTCAGCAATAAGTATGCGGCGGCGGCGGCAAGGATAATGAATGGCCCCAGCCATAAAAGCGCAGTCGAAGCCGAGAAACGCGGCCTGAGGAGAACGAATTCGCCGTAGCGCGCGACGACGAAATCCATGGCCGCGGCATCGCTATCGCCTGCCGTTAACCTTTCGCGGATCAATACCCGCAGATCCTTGGCGAGCGGTGCTTCCGATTCGTCGATCGATTGGTTCTGGCAAACTAAGCAGCGCAGTTCGGCCGAAAGCGAACGCGCGCGCGCCTCAAGGGCTGGATCTTTGAGCATCTCGCTCGGATCCAGTGCGAATGCCGCAGTGAACGGCGAGATCAGCAGGATCGCCAGGAGTATGCTTGCGACAAGGCGCGACATGCTATTCCGCTGGTGCCAGCGCCTGGCGTCGCGCCGGCTTTGGAGCGCCGACACGGTAGCGCCGATCCGTAAGGGATACAGCGCCGCCCAGAAACATGATGAGGGCGCCGATCCAGATCAGCGAGACGAGTGGGTTGAAATAGACGCGAACGGTGCGGCCCTCGGCCCCGGCGCGATCTCCCATTACGACATAAAGGTCGCCGGAGAGCATCTGATGCAATCCGACTTCCGTCGTCTGCATGCCGCTGGGCTGGAATTGGCGCTTTTCGGAGACGACCTTCGCGACATCGTTTCCGTCGCGCGTGATGCGAAATTGCCCGGCATCGCCCGTGTAGTTCGCGCCCGTCAAAGGCGAATCGCCCAAATAAGTCACTTCATAGCCGGCAACGCCGACATGTTCGCCTGGCTTGAGTGCGACGATCGCCTCCGAGCGCCACGCTGTGATCGCCACGATGCCAATAACCGCGATACCGAGGCCGCCATGAGCGAGCGTCATGCCAAAGCTTGCGCGCGGCAACCCCTTAAAGCGCGACCACGCGAGTGCCGGGGATCGGTCACGAAGGCCGATGCGCTGCGCCAGTTCGACAAGACTCCCGATGACGAGCCAGAGGCCAAGGCCTATGCCCAAAGGCGCAAGCCACGGACCCGGTCGCGACCACGCGTAGGCGGTGAGGGCAACGACGAGGGCGATTACGGCGGCGAGCCAGAGCCGCGCCAGCGCAGCCGCAAGGTCGGCGCGTTTCCAGGAGAGGAAGGGACCGACCGGAACCAGGAGGAGCAAAGGCAGGATGAGAATACCAAAAGTGAAATTGAAGTATGGTGGACCGACCGAGATTTTATCGCCGGTCAGTGTTTCAAGACCGAGAGGATAAAGCGTGCCGAGAAAGACGGCTGCTGTTGCCGCGCATAGGAGGAGATTATTGACTACAAGTCCGCCTTCGCGGCTGATCGGCGCGAACAAGCCGCCGGCCTTCAGCAGTGGTGCGCGCCAGGCAAAGAGCGTCAGCGCACCGCCAATGAAGACTGCGAGTATTCCAAGGATGAAGACGCCGCGTGCCGGGTCGACCGCGAAGGCGTGAACCGATGTCAATACGCCAGAGCGCACCAGGAAGGTTCCGACCAATGACAGCGAGAAGGCGAGAATGGCCAGCAGGATTGTCCATACTTTAAGCGCGTTGCGCTTCTCGACGACCACCGCGGAATGCAACAAGGCACAGGCGACGAGCCACGGCATGAAGGAGGCGTTCTCGACCGGGTCCCAGAACCAGAAACCGCCCCACCCCAGTTCATAATAAGCCCACCAGGATCCCATGGCGATGCCGATGGTCAGAAACATCCAGGCGGCAAGCGTCCACGGCCTGACCCATCGCGCCCATGCGGCATCGACCCGGCCTTCGATCAGCGCGGCGATCGCAAAGGAGAAAGCGACCGAGAGGCCAACATAGCCGGCATAGAGGAAGGGCGGGTGGAAGGCGAGTGCAGGGTCTTGAAGAATCGGGTTGAGGCCATTTCCCTCGACCGGCGCAGGATCGAGGCGCGCAAACGGATTGGAAGTTGAAACGATGAAGAGCAGGAATGCCAGCGCGACCGATCCCTGAACCGCCAACACGCGGGCTTTGAGTTCAAGCGGCAGGTGGCGACCGAAGAGCGCCACCGCCCCGCCGAAGAGATTGAGGATGAAAACCCAAAGCAGCATCGAGCCCTCATGATTTCCCCATACGCCGCTGAGCTTGTAGAGAAGCGGTTTTGCCGAATGCGAATTCTCGGCGACGTTGCGGACCGAGAAATCGGAGATCACATAAGCATGGGTGAGAGCGGCAAAGGAAAAGGCGACAAGGATCAGCCCGGTGAGCGCGGCGGGCACAGACATCGCGGCCAGCGCTTGGTTGCCGCGCTGTGCGCCATAGAGCGGGACCGTGCATTGAAGAAGGGCGACCGCAAGCGCGAGTATCAATGCAAAGTGACCAAGCTCGATAATCATTGGCCTTTACCCTCGCGCCACACGCCCTGCTCTTTTAGCCGATCGGCGACATCTTTCGGCATGTAAGTTTCATCGTGTTTGGCGAGCACGTTATCAGCCTGAAAAATGCCGGTCGCATCGAGACTCCCTTCGGCCACAACGCCCTGCCCTTCACGAAACAAATCAGGCAATTGTCCACGATAAGTCACGGCCAGCGTCTTTGTCATGTCGGTAACGACGAAGGAAACATTAGCATCGGCGCCACGCACCAGGCTTCCCTTCTCTACAAGGCCCCCCAGCCTGATTCTTTGACCCGGCTGCACCTGCTTCGTCGCGACTTCGCTTGGCGTGTAGAAAAACACGATCGCATCCGACAAGGCATAGAGCGCTATCCCGGCTGCGAGACCCAGCACCGCCAGGCCGCCGAGAATCGTCGCCATGCGTTTGTGCTTGCGCGTCATTGCATTCCCAATTGCTTGGCGAGATCGTCGAGCTGCGTCAAAGCGCCAGGCGTTTCTTTCATGGCGATGCGAGCTTCATCGAGACTTGCCTTCGCCTTGTCGCGTTCGCCAAGCACCATGCGCGCATTGATGAGGCGACGCCAGCCATCGAGATCCTTGCTGTCGGCCTTGAGCCGCTGTTCGAGTCCATCGACCATGCCGCGGATCATCGTCTCGCGATCGGCCGCCGACATCTGATCTGCCTCCGCCACTTGTTCTTGCGTGGGCCCAGGTGCCGGTTTCTCCATCGCTGCGATTTCGTTTTGGACCAGAGCACGCCAGCTCGCATCGGGAGGCGAATCGGCCAGCAGCGCCCTCCAGCCGGCGAGCGCTTCGGCGGTCTTGCCTTCCTGCTTGTCCGCGAGAGCCATGAAGAACCGCGCCTTGGGATTCTTCGGATCGAGCTTCAGCGCCTCGCGCAACGGCTCGACGGCGGCGGTCGTTACAAGACCTTGATTGGCATAGACGCGCATCTCGGCATAATCGGCGAAAAGCTCTGCGCTCGGGGGGCCAAGCGAGAGAATGCGCGCATACGCGTTGGCGGCATCGCCAAAGCGCTCCATGCGGCGATAGACCGGGGCCACGACCTGCCAGCCCGAGACATCGCCAGGATTCTTCGCAAGATGCGATTCGACACGCGCGACAAGAGCGTCCAGGTCGTTGGCTTCGACCGCATTGTCGAGCCGCGCCTGAAGCGGCAGGTCGGGCAAGCGCGGCGAGCCAGCCCAAAGATAAATTGGGATAGCGACAAGCGGCACAAGCAAGGCCGCCCATAGAGCGGATCGGCCGGGTGACCTCCCTAGATCAGCTTCGGCTGGTTGCGCGCCGCCGAACGTCCCGAGGATACGCCGCGACACTTCGTTGCGCGCGGCATCGGCTTCGGCAGGCCCAATGATCCCGCGGGCCGCATCGCGCTCCAGTTCGGCCAGTTGATCGCGGTACACTGCGGCATCGAATTGCGCCCGCGAGGCCGCCTGAGGCGCCCGCCGCATCATTGGCCAGATCAGCGCGGCCATTACCGCTGCCGTCAGCCCTGCCATGGCCAGCCACAAGATCATTGCCGTCTACTTGTTCGCGAAGCGATCCGAATGCAATTCCAACAAGCCCGTCGCATTGTCGCATGGCGGCATTTGGGCGTCGGAAACCGGTGGTGAACCCCCCTCCCTTTTGATAAACAGGCCCCGCCCGGCGGGGCGTGGCTGCCCGCCTCTCGCGGACATGCCTGAGGACCCCTGAATGAAGTCCCGCTATTCGATCTTTTCGCTGGCCCGCAATGCGCTCAATTACCATAAGGATTGGGAGCGGGCCTGGCGATCCCCGAGCCCAAAGCCGAATATGACGCGGTGATCGTTGGCGCCGGCGGCCATGGCCTCGCCACCGCCTATTATCTCGCCAAGAACCACAAGCTCACCAATATCGCGGTCGTCGAAAAAGGCTGGCTGGGCGGCGGCAATACCGGCCGCAACACGACAATCATCCGGTCCAACTACCTGCAAGACGCCTCGATCGCCATCTATGAACTCGCCCGCTCGCTCTATGAAGGCCTGTCGCAAGAACTGAACTTCAACGTGATGTTCAGCCCGCGCGGCCTTCTCATGCTGTGCCAGACCGAACATGAATTCCGAGCGCTCAAGCGTACGTCGCATGCCAATCGGCTCGCCGGTCTGGAGTGCCGGATGATCACCCCTGAGGAAGTGAAGAAGCTCGTCCCGATCGTCAATGACGATCCCGCCTGCCGCTATCCGATCCTTGGCGCCTATTACCAGCCGCGCGGCGGCACGGCGCGCCACGATGCGGTTGCCTGGGGCTATGCGCGCGGCGCCGACGCGATGGGCGTCGACATCATCCAGAATTGCGAAGTCACTGGCATTCTGCGTGATGGCGATCGTGTCACTGGACTCGAGACGACGCGGGGAATCGCTTAAGACCAAGAAGATCGGCGTCGTGACCGCCGGCCATGTCTCGACCGTCTGCCAGATGGCGGGCGTTCGCCTGCCGATCGAAAGTGTGTGCCTGCAGGCGCTTGTGTCGGAGCCGATCAAGCCCGTGCTCGACTGCGTGGTGATGGCCAATACGGTCCATGGCTATATCAGCCAATCGGACAAGGGCGAGTTGGTCATCGGGGGTGGTGCCGACTCTTACAACAATTACTCGCAGCGCGGATCCTTCCCGGCGCTCGAACACACTGTGACGGCATTGGTCGAGACCTTCCCGATTATTTCGCGGCTGCGGATGCTGCGCATGTGGGGTGGCATTGTCGACATGACCGGCGATCGCTCGCCAATCATCGGCCTCACGCCGGTCGAGGGACTTTATGTGAATGCCGGATGGGGTACCGGCGGCTTCAAGGCGATCCCTGGTTCCGGCTATCGTCTTTGCCGATACGATCGCCAATGGCCGGCCGCATCCCATCGCCGAGCCTTTCGGACTGCATCGCTTCACTGAAGGCCGCCTCGTCGATGAAAGCGTCGCAGCGGCGGTGGCGCATTGATGAGCGATATCAAGCGGGGATTCTACGCATGCTGCTGATCACTTGTCCCGTCTGCGGCGCCGAAGGCGACGAGACCGATTTTCATGCCGGTGGCGAAGCGCATATCTCGCGTCCTGCGACCAGCGATCCCACCAATATTACCGATGCCGCACAGCGCGACTATCTTTTCATGCGCAAGAATCCCAAGGGGCTTCATTTCGAGCGCTGGCGCTGCGACCGCGGCTGCGGAAAGTGGTTTCATGCGGCGCGCGATACGGTCTCGCTGCGCTTCAAAGCTTTCTATGGCGTCACAGAACTGCCGCCGCGCGAATTGATGGAACAGGCCACGGGCGAGTGGCGTGCATTCTTCAAGGAAAAACTCGCCAAGGGTGAAAGCCAATCATGAGCGCATCCCCCTACCGACTGCCCGCCGGCGCCGGCCGTTTGATCGACCGTAATCGCACAGTGCGGTTCACCTTCGACGGCAAGTCGATGACCGGCTATTCAGGCGACACGCTCGCATCGGCCGTCATTGCGCAAGGCCAACGATTATTCGGCCGCAGCTTCAAGTATCATCGCCCGCGCGGCGTCGTCGGTCTCGGATCGGAAGAGATGAACGCGCTGGTCGGCGTCGGCGAAGGTTCGCGCCACGAACCCAATCTGCGCGCCACGCAAGTCGAGCTCTACGACGGATTGACTGCGGTGAGCCAAAATCGCTGGCCGTCGCTCGCTCTCGATATCGGCCAGATCAACGGCAAGTTCTCGCGCCTGCTCCCCGGCGGCTTCTACTACAAGACCTTCATGTGGCCTCCGAAGTTCTGGAAGGACGTCTACGAGCCGATGATCCGGCGCGCGGCCGGGCTGGGCATTGCGCCCCAGGGCCGCGATCCCGACACTTACGAGCATTTGCATGTTCATTGCGATGTGCTCGTCATTGGCGCAGGCATCGCGGGGCTCGCCGCGGCTGAAGCTGCCGCCGCATCGGGCGCAAAGGTAATCCTCGTCGACGAGAACCCGCGTTTTGGCGGCCTCACCGATCTTTCGGGTGGCTTGATCGAGGAATCCGATCCACTCGACTGGGTACGCGACAAGACCGCAGCCCTGGCCAAATCCGGCAATGTCCATGTGCTTTCCCGCACTACCGCGATCGGCCATTGGTTCGATAATTACGTCATGCTGTTCGAGCGTGGCGATGAAGACCCTGCGCATCGCGCATCTGGCGCACCGCGGCATCGTTTGTGGAAGGTCCGCGCGCATCAGGTGATTCTTGCGACGGGCGCGATCGAGCGGCCAATCGCTTTCGCCAACAATGACCGGCCGGGCGTGATGTTGTCGATCGCGGCCAGAGGGCTCGTCGAGCGCTATGGCGTGGCGCCGGGGAGTTCTGGTGTGATCTTCACTAATAATGACGATGCCTATCGCACTGCCCTGGCGCTCAGGCGCAACGGCATCAATGTGCGGGTGGTCGATGCGCGATCCGATGGTGGTGGCGCGTTGGCCGATGAAGTGCGCAGCGCCGGCATCGATATCAATCTAGGTTCAGCCGTTTCCGGCGTCGAGACCGGCATTGGCGGAATCGAGATTACCGGCGTCAAGATCGCCGAGTATCGCGCCGGTCGCGGGCGTGTCGTCAATGAAGGCAAGGTTGCCTGTGATTTCGTCGCGATGTCCGGCGGCTGGAATCCGGCCGTGCATCTGTGGTGTCATAATGGCGGGAAGCTTAAGTTCGACGAGGCCTTGCAGAGCTTCAAGCCCGATCGCCACACCGATCCGATCCGCGCGATCGGTGCGGCGAATGGAACATTCGCGCTTCAAGACATTCTGCACGAAGCCTATGATGCCGGCAGCGCGGCGGCGGAAGCCGCGATTCCTGGCAGCAAGGCGACGCGTCTCGCTCCGCCAAATGCGAGGCAGTGCGAAAGCAAGCCGATGGTGCCCATCTGGTTCTCGCCTGCCACGGGCAAGTACAATGAGGGCAACAAACACTTCGTCGATTTCCAGAACGACGTGACTGCCGCCGATCTCGAACTCGCCCAGCGCGAGGGCTATGAATCGGTCGAGCATACCAAGCGCTACACGACCTTCGGCATGGCGACCGACCAGGGCAAGACATCGGGTATCATGGGTCTCGGCGTTCTATCCGAATCGACCGGCAAGTCGATCCCCCAGATCGGCACAACAACCTTCCGCCCGCCCTATACGCCGTTTTCCTTCGGCGCGATTGCGGGCTCCCTGACCGGCAGTCGCTTCCTCCCCATACGGCGCACGCCGGTCTTCGATTGGCATGCCGAGCATGGCGCCGTCTTCGAGCCGGTCGGCCAGTGGCGCCGCGCCTATACCTATCCGAAGGGGCCCGAAGACAAGCACGCCGCGATCCGCCGCGAAATACTCGGCGTGCGGAACAAGGTCGGCCTTCTCGACGCCTCGACGCTCGGCAAGATCGAGATTCGCGGTCCAGATGCGGCTGAGTTCCTCGATCGTGTTTATACCAACACTTTCTCGACCCTCAAGATCGGCCGTTGCCGCTACGGTCTGATGCTGAACGAACTCGGTTTTCTGATCGATGACGGCGTGACGGTCAGGCTCGGCGACAATCACTTCCTGATGCACACGACGTCGGGCGGTGCCGACCGGATCGCGGCCTGGCTCGAAGAGTGGCTTCAGACCGAGTGGACGCAGTACAAGGTCTATGTCACGCCGGTGACCGAACAGTGGGCGCAGTTCGCGATTGCCGGACCCAAGGCGCGCGATGTGCTCGCGAAACTAGCGCCCGATTTCGATATTTCGAATGAAGTCTTTCCGCATCTCTCCATGAAACAGGGCAAGCTTGGTGCCTACCCGGCACGCGTGTTCCGCATCTCATTCTCGGGCGAGCAGTCCTACGAAGTCGCGGTGCCCGCGAATCTAGGGCGCGGCTTGTGGGACGCAATTCTAGACGCTGGCGCGGAGTTCGGCATCGAGGTCTATGGCACGGAAGCGTTGCACGTCCTGCGCGCTGAGAAGGGCTATATCGTCGTCGGCGATGAAACCGACGGCACGACGACGCCGGAGGATGTTGGCCTTTCCGGCCTCGTCTCCAAAAAGAAGGCAGACTTCCTCGGCAAGCGTTCGCTCGAACAATCCTATCTCAAGCAATCGGGGCGCAAGCAACTGGTCGGGCTCTTTACCGAAGACCCGAACGTCGTGCTGCCGGATGGCGCGCATGCCGTGAAAGAGGTCAAGACCAAGCCGCCGATGCAGACCATCGGCCATGTGACCTCGACCTATTTCTCGCCGACGCTCAATCGATCGATCGCCATGGCGCTCATCGAAAATGGGCGTACGCGCATGGGCGAGAGCCTGCAGTTCCCGCTTGAGGGCAAGACCGTCTCCGCCAAGATCGTCGATCCGGTCTTCTACGACAAAGAGGGAGGCCGTCAGAATGGCTGAACCCGACTATCGCTCCGCGTTGCATGGCGCCGGCGAACCTGCCGGCCTTGCGCTTCGCATCTGGGAAATGCCGCCGCGCGCATGATCGACCTGCGCGGCGATGCCGGCAATGAAGCCTTCCGCGCCGGGGTGAAGCAGGCGACAGGCGTCGACCTGCCATTGACCCCTCGAACTTCGGCAGCCTGGGGCGAGATCAAGATCCTATGGTTGTCGATCGATCAATGGCTGATCATCTGCCCGCGCGGCCGCTTGGTCGAGCTGATCGACGCCCTTGAGACTGCGGTGCAGGGCCAGCATATCGCTATCACCGATGTGAGCGACATGCGTGCAGTCATCCGGTTGGAAGGCGAAGGCGTGCGCGAAGTGCTGATGAAGGGCTGTTCGCTTGACCTTCTCGGCGAGGGCTATGAGCCAGGAACGGTGCGGCGTGTGCGTTTTGCCGAAATCGCGGCACTCATCCAGGTGATCGACGCGCAGACGATCGAGCTCTATGTCTTCCGCTCATATGCGTTCTACGCTTGGGATTTCCTCACCGTAACGGCGCGCGCTGCTGCGCAAGTGAAGCTCTTCGGCGAACAGAACGCGCCAGCAGTTTAGCTCTCCTCGGTATTGAGGATCACGAAGTCCTTTCCCGTGCGCGTATCGGGATGGGCGGGGAGATCGGTCAATACGAGAACGAGTCCCTGGTGCATCCTCGACTTCATGGGCTCGATGACGGACGGGTCGCCGGAGATTCTCTTGATCAGTGTCGCATCGGGCGCCGCCAGCACATCATCGCTATCCGGCGCATAGCCGATGGCATGCCACGCCAAACCCTGGGTCGCGTCATGCGGCCCGGTGAGGATGAATACATGCGAACCGAGTGGCTGCGTCGGATCCTTGATGTAGGCCTTGCCCGAGGCAACCGTCTCGCCATTCTCGAGGATCGTGATGGTCTGGTCGGCGCTACTGACAATGACCGAAACAGCTTTGGCCGCGGCATCATCGGGATGCGGCAGCGTATTTGCGCCAAGCTTCGTCTCAGCCGAATCGAATTCGGTTTCAGCGTCCTGCGCAAGCACCAGCCCGGGATGGGTTACTTGCGTCGGCTGCGTATGGGCATTGGCGATGATCACCGGCGTTCCGACATGGGTAACCGTGAAAAGAAGCTTCGAGAACTCCAATGGCAGGCGCACGCAACCATGCGATGCGGGATATCCCGGCAACTGCCCGGCGTGCAGCGCCACGCCCGACCACGTCAATCGGTTCATGTTCGGCATCGGCGCATTGTTGTATGTCGACGAGTGGTGATTGCGATCTTTCTGCAGGATCGTGAAGACACCGGCGGGCGTCGTATGACCGGCCTTGCCAGTCGAGCAGGTCGATACCGCAATGCGGATGCCATTGCGATAAACATGCACCAGTTGATCGGGCAGCGAGACGATAATGGCAACTGGGCCGTCAGGTGAACGCTCCGGATGCCAGGTGAATTGGCCGGGCTTCATTTCGCTGATTTCTTCGACCATTTGCGCAAGGCTCAAGCCCGAACCAACGTGCCAGACTGAAAGACCAAGCACCGTGCCGCTCGCGCCGAGCAGGAAGCGCCGCCGTGTCTGCGAGTTCACCATCGAAATTCCTCCACCAAGCCTTGTTTTGCCGGTCTTAGCCGCTGAACGGCGTCTTAGGGAAGACGGACGTTGCCAAGACTGTCATTGCGGGCAATTCTAGATTTCCGTTGAATGAGGATGCCCGCATCATGAAAACCCCCGGAAACTGGACTTTGGGCCTGATCAATTCCGCCTGGTTCGGATCCAAATTCGAAGGCAAGCCGGGTCTTGAGGAAGCGCGGCGTATCGGCTTCGAGAGCCTCGACCTCTTCGTCGGCTTCGATCCAGGAAAAATCTCGAAGGCGGAACGCGATGCCTATGTCGCGCTGAACCAGAGCGCCGGCTTGCCTATCGTTTCTCTGGTTTGCACGTGCCTCGGCTTGAGCGACTTCAACCAGGCCATCCGCGATTATCACATCGAGCGCGCCAAGAACGTGGTTGACCTCGCGAAGTCGTTCCCGACGGTGCGCAATCTTTGCTTCGTTCCCGGCGAATACATGTTCCAGAAGAAGCTCATTCCGCCGAAAGGCGAATGGGATCTCGTGGTCGATGCGACACAGCAGGTCGGGCGTCATGCGGCATCGCGCGGGATCGAACTCGCAATTGAACTTCTGCCCTTCGAGTTCTGCTTCATAAACTCCCTCGATACGATGGAGCACTTTCTCGATGAGGTCGACCTCGACAACGTCAAGGCTTGCGTCGACATTTCACATTTCTGGCTGATGCGGATTCCACCGGCCGAACTGCGCCGTCTCAATGGGCGCATCGCGCATGTGCACATGTCGGATTGCGACGGCATCAATCACGGCGACATGCCGCCGGGCCGCGGTAACACGCCGTTCGGCGACTATCTCGCAGCAATCCGCGAAGCAGGCTTCACGGGTGCGGTCTCAATCGAATTGGAATTTCCTCCCGACCCTGACGGCATGTCGGCTTGGGTCGCGGAAGCACACGGGTCGGCCAAGCGATTGCTCGCCGCGGCCGGCGTTCACGCCGGCTGATCAGCCGGCAAGCTTTGGCTTCAGCCAATCGAGCAACTTGTCGAATCCGCCGAACGGATAGAGATGCGGCGCTGCGATGTGCAGTTCCGGCCGCTCGACATTCAGGGTTGCCAGTTTCTCGACGAAATCATCGGGCGTTGAAACGGAGAGCAGCTTGGTGACGTTGAGCGCCTGCTTCCGGATGAAGCGCGCCGAATTACCTACCCCGCACATGGCGGCATATTTGACGAGCGTCTTGATGGTCGCCGGGCCCGGCACGCCGACATGGATCGGCAGCTTGACGCCGGCATCGTTGAGCCCGGCGGCCCAATAAGCGACGGGTGCCGCCTCGAACAGGAACTGCGTGGCGATATAGCCCTGAAGCCCGCGACCCGCGAGATAGGCCTGCTTCAGCTTCAGCGCCTCGAGGAGCGCCGGCTCGCCCTTCGCTTTCGTGATGTCGGGATTGCCTTCGGGATGGCCGGCCATTCCGATGCGCGTAACACCATTCAACTCGAAAAGGCCGGTCTCGAGCAATTGGATCGCTGCGTCGTACTGACCGATCGGGTGCGGCGCACCGCCGCCTAAGACCAGCATCTGCTTGACCTCGGCCTTCGCCGCAAGATCGCCAAGCCGGCGGGCAAGGTCGTCACGGTCGCGCACAAATCGCGCCGGCACATGCGGCACCGGCTCGAAGCCCGCGGCGCGCAGCTTTACTGCCGCATCGAGTTGGGCGGCGACGTCAGCCGGGTCGATCAGGGCGATATAGACCTTGGTCTTGGCCGGCAGTCCCGCCTGGAGAAGCGGGATTTTTTCGGCCTGCTTCGGGGTGATCTCCACGGAAGCACCTTCGAGGAAACGGCGAACGGTGTCTTTCATCAAGAGTTCCATGTTCAGTGGCGCGTTCACGGAAGCTGCTCCAGCCTGTCAAAAACCTGTCCAACACCATGCAAATGAACGCCCGAATCTTGTGTGATTTTTGCGACCAGCCTATCGCAGATGCGACCTGCGACCTTCCATTCAGGTCGCATTTGGGCCGCGAAATGACGCAGATAGACAAAGGACCATTTTCGGTTCTATAGCTCCGCCAGCACGGTCAAGGCGTCTTTTCATGTTCGGCGAAAAACCCCAGGAGCTCCCGCAGGATTTTGCATTCATCATGGTGCCGGAATTCACCATGATGCCGGTGACCTCGGCCATCGAGCCCTTGCGTATCGCCAACCGGCTTTCCGAAAAGACGCTCTACAAATGGACCATGCATTCCCAGGACGGCAAGCCGGTGGCCGCCTCGAACGGCATCCTCGCCATGGTCAATGGCGATCTCGAAGCCATCCCTGAACATTCAACCATCGTCGTTTGCGGCGGGCTCAACGTGCAGCGCTATGCCGACAGGCGGCTGATGTCGTGGCTGCGCAAGGCCGACCGGCGCGGCCATGATATCGGCGCGCTATGCACCGGCGCCCACATTCTCGCCGAAGCCGGATTGCTCGACGGCTATAAATGCACCATCCATTGGGAAAACCTCCCCGGCTTTTCGGAAGCCTTCCCTGAGATCGATGCCACCGGCGGCTTGTTCGAGATCGATCGCGACCGGTTCAGCTCGGCGGGCGGCACCACGGCACTCGACATGATGCTGACCTTGATCGCCAGCCAGCATGGCGCCGATCTCGCCTCGGCGGTGGCGGAAGCGATCGTCCATTCACCGATCCGCCACCACAGCGAACATCAGCGGATGTCGCTCCCGGCCCGCATTGGCGCGCGGCATCCGAAGCTTGTCTCGATTATCGAAGAGATGGAAGGCAATCTCGAAGAGCCTTTGTCGCCAAGCATACTCGCCAGGCAAGCCGGCCTCTCGACCCGCCAGCTCGAGCGCCTGTTCCGCCGCTATCTCGATCGCAGTCCCAAGCGCTATTATCTCGAACTGCGGCTCAAGAAGGCGCGATCGCTCCTGCTGCAGACCGACATGTCGGTGATCAATGTGGCGCTGGCCTGCGGCTTTTCCAGCCCGTCACATTTTTCGAAATGCTACCGCGCCTTTTACGGCCGCACGCCCTATCGCGAGCGGGGCATTCCGGTGCTCACCGCCGAACGCGCCTAGAAACTGAATGGCAAGAGGCGTCGATAGTCCGCTCGCGGTGATCCGTTCGGCGGTGGCGCGGCTTCATGACCTGCGCGTCCTCGATATTGGCTGTGGTGAGGGTGGCTTGGCGCAGCAGCTTGCGGCGGAGGGTGCACGCGTCACCGGCATCGATCCGTTCACTCAGGCCGTTACCAAGGCGCGGATGAAAGTTCCCGAAGCGCGGTTCGAGATCGCTACCGCGGAGGCACTGCCTTTCGACGATCATGCTTTCGATCTCGCTGTCATGATCAACTCCCTGCACCATGTCCCTGTCGCGAACATGCCCGCCGCACTGCGCGAAGCCCGACGCATACTTAGCCGAGACGGCACCCTGATCATCATAGAGCCGCTCGCCTTCGGAAACTTCTTCGACGCGATGCGGAGGATCGAAGACGAAACGGAGATTTGCCGTCAAGCGCAGCTGGCACTGGTCCTTGCCGAACCTCACTTCGCCACGCACCGCACGCTCAGCTACGTGCGGCGCGAGACCTACGACACCGCCGAGCAGTTCATCGCGCGGATCGTAGCCGTCGATCCGGCGCGCCAGTCCGTGGTCGATGCACAACGTGATACAGTGCTTGCGGAGGTCCGTCGCGCTGCCTTCAAGACCGAAGACGGGCGCCTCGCCTTCGATCAGCCAATCAAGGCTGATATTTTCGCGGACGCATGATGAGCGAAGACCGTTCCAATAAAGGCTTTGGCGATCCGCGGCTCGGCGATTTCGAGGACGACGCCTCGAGCACCAAGCAGCGCTCGTTGTTTTCGATCGCCGGCGGCATGCTCACCGAGATCAGCTTTCCGAAGCTGCTCTTCGCCTGGGTCTGGTCGATCGCGCTTCCGGCAATTCTCCTGGGCCTGGCTCCCCTTGCCGCGACCGCCTGGGCGGCAACGCTCACCGATGAGATTGCGAGCTTTACCGGCGTCGGCGCCGTCATCCTCCTCATCGTCAGCGCCGCGGTCGGTTGGTTCGGCTGGCGGCCCCTGCTGCGCATGGCGGAAACCAATTTCTGGTCGCTCAACGCGCTTGCCGTGCAGCCCGGCTATGCCTTCTTTCGCGAGGCGATCCGCCATCTTACCGAACAGTTCATAGGGCGGCGCTGGGGCGAGAAAGCGCGCGCCAAAATGCGTGCCGCGAGTGCTGCGGCAGCGGGCATTCTCCTCTGCGCCATCGCGCTCCTCGTCATATATCTCATATGGCCGGCGACACGCTGGGCCGGCACGCCAGCCGATCTCGTGACCTTGCAGCGCTTCATCATGCCGGCGATCGCCAACGCTGTCGTCATCGTCTTGGCCTATCTGGCCGGTGCGGCTTTGATCTGGGGCATCGCTGATGCCACGATGGATCAGCCGCTCGATCTTTCGGCTTTCGATACCATTCCCGCCGATGCACGGCGGTGGCGAGTTGCGCATCTCTCGGATGTCCATGTGGTCGGCGAGCGCTATGGCTTCCGCATCGAAAGCGGTCGCGTCGGCCCGCGCGGCAATGATCGCTTCGAGCTTGCCATGGATCGCCTCGCGGAGATCGATGCCGAAGATCCGATTGACCTCATATTGATCACCGGCGACATGACCGATGCTGGGCTATCGATCGAATGGGCCGCCTTCGACGATGTGCTCGCGCGCCATCCCAAACTCAAGGAGCGCATTTATCTCCTGCCCGGCAATCATGACGTGAACATCGTCGATCGGGCCAATCCGGCGCGTCTCGATCTGCCCTTCAGCCAGACCAAGCGCCTGCGCCAATGGCGGACAATGGCGGCGATGGCCAACCTGCAGGGCGAGCGCGTCACCGTAATCGACGGCAAAGGCAAAACCCACAAGCTCAACACCGTCCTCCGCCAGCACAGTGGCGATGCAGAGCGCTTCTCCGATAAGGGCGGCTTCAAGCTTTCCTTCGAGGTCGGCAAGCTGTGGGACGAGCTTCATCCGATGATGCTGCCGCCGGAAATGGAAGACGGGCTCGGAGTCGTCATCCTCAACTCCAATGCGGAGACGCATTTCTCCTTCACGAATGCACTTGGCTTCATTCCGATGGACCAGGCGCGCCGTCTGCGCGATCTCATCCGTATGTATCCAAAGGCGTCGTGGATCGTCGCGATCCACCATCACGTCGTCGAATATCCGACACGCGTCAAGGCTTTCTCCGAGCGCATCGGGACAGCCCTCGTCAATGGCAGCTGGTTCGTCCGCAAACTGGCGCCGATCGCCCATCGTGCGGTCGTGATGCACGGTCATCGCCATGTCGACTGGATCGGCGCCTGCGGACCGTTGCGTATCATTTCCGCGCCCTCGCCCGTCATGGGGCATAGGGACGATCCCACGCATTTCTATGTCCATACGCTCGCGACATCGGCCGATGGCCGGCTCCTGCTCGGTCAGCCGCAGCGGGTTGATCTGAGTGTGGAGACCTAGGCCTCGGGCGGCGCGCCGAGCATTTCCGCGAGCCAGCGTGTCGATGCATGCTGCTCGCAGAATGCGACGATGGCGATGGCGATCGGCACGCCGATGAAAGCACCGAACAAGCCCCAGATAAAGGCGCCAAGGAACACCGCAAACAAGACCAGCGTCGGCGACAATGACAATGCATTGCCTGCGATGCGCGGCTCTAGATAGCTGCCGATGACGAATTGGATGATGTTGAGGCAGATAAAAACACCAGCCGCCGCCTGCCATGTCCCGAACTGGATGATCGCAAGCGCGCTCGGGAAAAATGTCGCGATGAATGGGCCGATGAAGGGGATGTAGTTGAGCGCGAATGCAATGACACCCCATTCGGCGGCGAAATCTAGGCCGATCGCCCAAGCAAAAAGCCAGGTCAGAAGCCCGGTCATCAGGCTCATCTGGGTGCGCACCCACATGTAGCGCCTGATCTTAGAAGCAACCGAAATGCAGCCCTGGGTGATGATACGCGAGGCTTCGCGATTCTTGATCGCCTTCACCTTGCGGTTCATGTCGTCGACCTCGAGCAGGCCGAGCATGACGTAAACAAAGGCGATGACCCAGAACATGACCGTCGTGTTGAGGCGGCCTGTCACATGCTGGACGGTGCGCAGCATCCAGGAGACGCTGAAATTTTCTGCCCAGACGCCAGAAACCGAAATCCCATGCCCGTCGAGCCAGACGACAAAGCTGTCATAGATCGCCTGGTAGCGCGCGGCGTCGGCAATCAGCGAGCGCCCGACCCGGCCAAAACCCCAGCCGACTAGATAGGCAAAGAACAGGCACACCGCGATAGTGGCGAAGACTGTTATCGCCAATGCCAGAAGCTTCGGCATCACCTTTTCGAGCGTGCGCTGCGCCGGCCAAGCCATGGCGATGATGAACAGCGCCAATGCGAATGGCGCGATGACGCTGCTTGCGAGGAATAGTGCGGCACCGATCATGATGATCGCGATGATCGCGATCCATACTTCCTGCCCGCGAGCGGGCTCGGCCCGTGCCATCAGCTCATCCCAAGATCGACGATGCCGAATTCGTAGAGCAGGAAGAGCGCCACGGCGACGACGAGTAGAAGTCCGAAGAAAATGTAGAATGGACGCCGCGTCGGAAGATCAGACGTTTTCTCGAAGCTCGTGAAATAGACCGCGCAGCCGACGACGACCGCGAAGATCAGAAGCACGACAACCAGGCTAACGAGATTGTTCATTCCGGACCGCTGCGCCGCAAAGCCTTGCACAGACCTGCAGCGCACCCCCTGCTACCAATCTCCTCGATCCTAGGGCAAGCGCGCAGGCCGCGCCACGGCCAAGCTGCACGCGCTATTTTCCACAGGTGCTCGGCGCCGGCTTTCCATCCAGCCGTTCGCCGATCCAGCGTACGGCCTCATGAAAGCTCTTCTTGGCCGCCATGCCGTGATCGGCGTCCTTGATCAGGTCGAGAACCACGGGATCGCCTTCCGCGAAAGGGCTGCAGCGAATCTTTCGGTGACCTTGGTGATGACGATCTGGTCGTCCAGGCCTTGCGCGATGAAGACCGGCATGCGGATGCTCTTGGGATCGACGGAATTGGCGGCGAGCAGGCCCTTCCAGGGTTCGCGGTCATTAGGATCGAAATTCAGGAATTTCGCGCCCATGGGCTGTTCTGCCTCGAGCGCCTTGATGGCGCTACCGACCTTGTCGACGCAATGAGCGTCGATGAGTGCCATGATCTTGGCGACATGCGGTGTAACCAAGGTCGAGGGGGACGCCATAGAGCCTCGACCAGGAGAAGAGTGCCATCGCGCCAAGAATCTTGCCGTCGGTCGTGGAAACATCATCGTCGAGGAGCACACCGAGTTCGGTAGCGGGCGCAGCGACCGCAACGCCGACCAGAGCGTGTTCCGGCGCATAGCGCTTGGCAAGAGCCGCTGCAAAGAGCGCTGCATGTCCGCCTTGCGAATAGCCATAAAGCGCGAAGTGATGGCCGGCTTGGAAGACGTCGACATCAGCGATAGCCCTCACGGAATCGAGCACCGCATGGGCTTCACCGATGCCGGACAGTAGGGCGTCACGCCAGCGGTCCCAGGCCTGGATAATCAGTGGCCACGACCGTCACGCCCTCGACAATCAGATCGGTGATTCCGGCGATATCGTCGATCGGGCTTTCGCGCAGGCTCGGCGCGCAATGGCGCGTGACACCGGTGGTTGGATGCGCCCAGGCGACGATCGCTTTCTTCGCGGGGCCGAAATCGGAAACAACCACCATGCCGGACGAGGCGATGGTGCGGCCGTGCATGTCGGAGGTGCGATAGAGGATGCGATAGGCCTTGGCACGATAGACCGAGAAGAGATGCAAGGGTTCGTAGCGGATCAAAGTGCCGGGCTTGCCGGCGAGGTCGGCGGCGCTGACTTCGTAAAAGGAGAGGTCCTTCTTCTCTTCCTGGGCTCGCGCCGCGATACCTGCGAGCATAAGGGCGAAGGCAAAACAAACGGCAAATTTTATGTATTTCACTGTGCATCCCCAAGATTTTCGTCGCGGGCAATCTGCCTTTACTTTCATCACAAAACAACGACTGAGATCACGTCACAGCCGGCAGCTTCATGATCGCCGCGAGACCACCGAGCTTGGCGGCGCCAAGCCGCAATGTTCCGCCGTACATCTGCGCCGTCTCGGTGACGATCGAGAGGCCGAGGCCCGAACCGGGCTTGGTCTCGTCAAGCCTGCGTCCGCGCTTCATCGCTTCGGCGCGCTTGTCCTCGGGCAGGCCCGGACCATCGTCGCCAACAGCGATCTCAATCCACGTGCGGCCGTCAGCCGCGTCGGGCTTCAGCGATGTCACTTCGACTGCGATATTCTTGCGCGCCCATTTGCAGGCATTGTCGAGGAGATTGCCGGCCATTTCCTCAGATCCTGCTGCTCGCCCCGGAACTTGAGGCCGGCGCGGCAATCGAAGGTGATCGTAATGCCCTGTCCTGATGGATGCGCTCAAGGTGCGCGCCAGGCCCGCGAGCACCGGCTCGACTTCGGTGACGGCACCCAGGGTCGGCCCGCGCGGCGCGTGCGCGCGCGGTCGAGATAGAGGCTCATCTGGTCGCGCATGGTGCGCATCTGCTCGATCACCTTGTCGGCCAACGGTCCGGATTGCGTCTCGCCTCATTGCCGAGAACCACAGCGGCGTCTTCAGCGCATGGGCGAGATTGCCGACCTGGGTGCGGGCGCGATCGACGATCTCGCCATTGGATTGGATCGAAGGTTGAGTTCGTCCGCCACCGGCTGGATTTCGGCGGGGAATATCCCTCCCAGTCGCTCGGCCTTTCCTTCGCGGATCGACGTCAGGCGCCGCCGCAGTGTCCGCAGCGGCCGCAAGCCGAAATGCACCTGGACGAGAATCGCGAGCACCAGACCGAGCCCAAGAAGGCCGAGGATGATGGCCAGTGTCTGCCAAACGCGTCGGCTTCGGCCTTCAGCTCGTCGAAGTTGCCGGCGACCAGAAAAGAAAATTCGTCGTTGCCCGAAGAGCTTGAAACCCTGCTCGATCGCCCTGAGCCGCGCGCCGTTCGTGTCGGTCAGATAGAAATGCGCAATGCCGTCCTCGCCCGGTTCGCGAAATCCGGCAAGGTCGGGCTCAATCGCTGTTCGAGCAGCGATGGCGAAGCGAGATCGCTATAGATTTTTCCCGGGCGGCGGCGTCACCTGCCAGTACCAGCCGGACAAGGGCAAGGTGAAGCGCGTATCGGCGAGCTCGCTCTGGATGATCGGCGAGCCGTCTTCAGCCACCTCGACTGTGGCCAGCAAGCCATCGAGGACCGCCCGTAGCCGCGCTTCGAAATTTCTCTCGAGCGCGGCCTGGAAGAGCTGGTCGAGAAGGATGCCGGCGCTGACGAGAAGAACGAGCAGAGGACGGCGGCGGCGCCGACGAGGCGAACCCAAAGTGCGTTGAGGCGACCGTGCCCGAGAAGCGCCGTCGTCACCGACCAATGGACTGGCCACGTGCCGCTTGACAGGATCAGCCCTTCCCCGCCTCGTCCGGCTCCGGACACGCAATAGCCCATGCCGCGTACGGTATGCAGCACATCGACGCCGAGCTTCTTGCGCAACCGCCCGACAAAGACCTCGATCGTGTTCGAATTGCGATCGAAATCCTGGTCGTAGAGATGCTCGACGAGTTCGGTGCGCGAGACCACCTTGCCCTTGTGATGCATGAGATAGGAGAGCAGCCGGAATTCGAGCGAGGTGAGCTTGATGGCGCGGCCGTCGACTGTCACGCGAGCGCCCGCGGTGTCGAGCATCAGAGGTCCGCAGGTGATTTCGCTCGAGGCATGGCCGGCACTACGGCGCACCAGCGCGCGGATGCGCGCCAGCACCTCCTCCATATGGAAGGGCTTGGCGACATAATCATCGGCACCGGCATCGAAGCCCGCCACCTTGTCGCTCCAGCGGTCGCGGGCGGTGAGGATCAGCACCGGCATCTTGCGTCGGCGCGGCGCCATTTTCAAGAACGCTCACGCCATCGAGCACCGGCAGGCCGAGATCGAGCACCACCGCGTCATAAGGCTCGGTGTCGCCGAGGAATGGCCCTCCTCGCCATCCGTGGCCTTGTCGACCGCATAGCCCGCGTCGGTCAGGCGCGGTGACGAACTGCCGGTTCAGGTCGGGATCGTCTTCGACGACAAGCAGTCGCATGGCTGAGAGCTCCTCGATCGTGACAGCGGGTAGGATGGGGAGTGGCGTTCCGTCAAGGCGATACGGGATCGCAACCCGCTTGATCACGGGGTCTTGAGAGTGACCATATACTTATTGCCGGCATCCTTAACTTCAAGGACGGTGCGGCCGGATGCATCTGCTGTGCACGAACCGCGGCGGCGGATGGCGTAATCTTCTTTTTCGATGGTTTTCCCTGCTGCCCGGCGGGCTGCTCATCGGCAATAACGGGCGCGGCAGCCGGGATAGCACCCAGCATCATCGCCGCCAAAGCGGCTATGTGCACATACCGGCTACTCATGGTCACGCCCTTGCCTATGCCCGTCATAAAGCCCCTTGCCTGAACCCCTGATGAATGTCCGGGCGGTCGGCTGTGGAACGGTATTGTCGTGTGATTTCAGTATTTTGAACAACCCACCACAAGTTGTGGGCGAAGACTTTCCTGGAGGGCCCTGTTCGGGAATTGAATTGAGCGCAGGGCCGCCCGCCTACTTCGGCTTCGCCAGCGCGCGGTGGGTCCTCGTTACATGCGCGACATAGGCGAGTGCGGGTTCAGCAC